>OZ242359.1:0-2906700 GCA_965208855.1 Candidatus Azotimanducaceae bacterium
GCCGGAACCGCCGAACCGGTCAGGATGAACTGGCCGGCACTTTGGCGTCGGTCCACCTCGCGCCGGAGATAATCCCAGATGTCCGGCTCAATCTGCCATTCATCAATCAGCCGCGGAGTCTCCCCGGCCAGCACCAACGCGGGCTCCACCGCCAGGGTTCGTCGGGCGGATTTGTCCACGTCAAGCAACACTTCGCTTTTCGCAAACTGCCGCGCGAGGGCGGTTTTGCCGCATGCCTTGGGACCTTCCACGAGAACGGCACCGGCTGATTGCAGTTTACGGGCGAGTTCCTGGTCTGCTATTCGAGGTTGATACATTTTTTAAGGGGCCGGGGCTTTCAATCGGGTAATTGTAACGGTTTCAATCGGGTAATTGTAACGGTTTCAATCGGGTAGTTGTAACGGTTTCAGTCAGGTAATTGTAACGGTTTCAGTCGGGTAATTGTAACGCAATCAAAAATTGGCGGAAATGGAGCCGAGTGAGTGCGGTGGCAGGATGCTGGCGGTGGTAGACTGATAAATATGTTATTCGACTTGCCCAGGTGGCAAGAACTTTTAATATATTTCGACAGATTCGCTACTACATTTTTATCCACTGATGTATTGAAAATGAAAATCACCTTAACCGGAATCATCGAGAAAGAAAAAGACGGCTATGTCGCGCTTTGTCCCGAAGTGGATGTGGCGAGCCAGGGCGAAACCGTTGATGATGCGCGCAAAAACTTAACTGAGGCATTGCAGTTGTTTTTTGAATGTGCATCTGACGAGGAAATCACAGAGCGATTAAGCGGGGAAATATATATTACGCCGATTGAAATAGCATATATCTAAGTTACGAAGGCTGTCCGCCAACGATGTTTGCGTGGTCTTATCCAAGCATAGATTTGTTGATGTCAGGCGACGAGGTAGCCATATAATTATGCAAAAAAGCACACCCAATAGCACCATAACGGTGCCAGTGCTAAACCACAAAGAAATTCGAAATAGGTATGGATCAGTCGAAAGGGACGGTAGGCAATCCGTAGGGTTGGGAATACTTTTCTGAAGCAGGAGAGAGGGGTGGTTATTCTTCTTAACCATAAGTGGGCGTAGAATTAACGAAATAGCTAAAAAAATAACTGACAAATCAATGAATAATTTTAATTTTCGTTCAATCTTCACATTAGCCCCATGGCGCATCAGCATCACATGGTTTGGCGTTGCGCTTGAAAATGCTTTAATCGCAATTTTGCCACTGCTTATCGGCTTCGCGATTGATGGCTTGCTGGCAGGGCGGTTTATAGAATTATTGATGATGCTTGGCGTGTTTTCAAGCATCATCGTGCTTGCCACCATACGGCGTATTTATGATACGAGGGTCTACACCAAATTACGGCTAGAATTTGGGAAGCTGGTCGATATTGCCCACAGCAAGCAACATGTTTCAACACGCAATGCACGCTTAGAAATGTCGCGTGAGTTAATTGATTTTCTGGAAAAAGATTTGCCCGAATTTTTTACCGCCATGATTCAAATTGTGATTGCGGTGATTATTTTATTCGGGTTTTATGTTTATCTTTCACTTTCGGCACTAATTGCCGCGATGCTGATTTTGATAATTTATCGCTTATTTCATAAAAGCTTTTACCGTTTAAATAAAAAACTAAATACCCAAAAAGAACAGCAAATTGTAAGGTTAGAACGCAGAATGCTTTCACGGCATTTGCATATTTTGCGGATTTTAGAAATCCGCCTTTCCGACCATGAGGCATGGCTGTTTGCGCTGGTATTGTTGTTGCTGATGCTGTTTCTAGCCTGTAATTTATGGATAAGTGCGGGGCTACCCGATATGACGGCGGGTAAAATATTTGCGATTTTAAGCTATACATGGGAATTTATTGAATCGATTTTAATTTTGCCGATGATGCTGCAAAATCTTTCACGGCTAACTGAAATTACCGAACGGTTGAATAAAGTTGATTAATTCTACGCCTGCCCCGCTATCATCATATCGTAAGGTCCAATCGGCCTGCCGATACGCACGAAAAAACTGGAGGAGATTGCGAGGAAGAAGTAGCGGTGGGTCAAAGAGCGAAAAGGGCATGAAAAACTCTTTTCAAACGTTATAATGCGCGGTGTCAGGTATTGATTTTCTTTGACGAAACAGAAGGCTCGGAGGGCAAAGCCATGATTGGTGGAACAAACGAAAAGCGTGCCGGGGTTTTGATCATAGAAGCACTTTGGGATGATGAAGCTGGCGTGTGGAGCGCGTCCAGCAATGACGTTGCAGGGCTTGCCATAGAAGCGCCGACCACAGAGGCTTTGATAAAACGGCTCGAGGCCGTTGTCCCCGAATTGCTTGAACTAAATCATGCAAGCCTGGAACAAACCCTTCCTGCCGAGTTGGTTATCAGCGGACGTCAAAGTCTGAGTTTGGCCGGTTAGTCAGTCTTGCCCCCGGCTTCTTTCACTCCCGATATAAAACGCATACTCAAGGACAACGGTTGCGCTTTTCATCGGAAAGGCAAGGGCGACCATGAGGTATGGCACAGCCCGATTACCGAAAATAAATTCACGGAGTTTGTATTTGGAGAGGGCTTCGCCACGCATTGGCGATGAAAGATTGATCTTTCGAATAATGTTGTTTTCTACAATAGACACGGGGAAATATGATGGAAAAAATATACTTAACTATTGGACGAGTATTGCTTGGTTTTTATTTCTTATATCCTGGTATTACAAAAATACCTCGCTATGAATTCATGGTCGATTATATGACGTTACACAACATTCCTTTTGTAAATGTTCTCCTGCCAGTAACAATCTTGTTGGAAGTAGTTTGCGGATTGATGCTCATCACAGGTTATCGAATTAAAGAAACTGCTTTGATTTTTGCTGGTCTTACCCTGCTAATCAACTTTGGGATGCATGACTTTTGGAATGACTATCCCAATACTGATTCTGCACACGAGATCCAAAATTTTGTAAAAAACTTAGGTATTTTTGCTGGCCTGCTAGCAGTAAGTGCAAGTAATCGCGTGAATCAATGGCGATTGTTTGGTGAATAATAATAATAAAAATTTATTATAAGAGTTAAATATGGATTGTGGTTGTGGTGTAGAAACTGTTCCTTAACTTTCTATTCCACCGTAACCGACTTAGCCAAGTTTTCGACCACCCAACATAGGTATGGATCAGTCGAAAGGGACGGTAGGCAATCCGTAGGGTTGGGGATACTTTTCTGAAGCAGGAGAAAGGGAGGTTATTCTTCTAAGTTGCCTGATGAATTGTATTAGGCATGCGATTCACAAACAAGTGGCCGGGTAACGCTGCCAGACGTAATGTAGGCTAGTCAGTTGCCGCTCGGTACTAGCGCTGTAACCATGGGACGGGAAGTGTAAGCCATGTCTCTGGTATAAAGTGTTACCTATGTAATCGGTATAGACCCAATGCAAATTGGCGGATCAAAGACGATTAAAACTTTCGGTACGATTCGGCAGGCCACTGCCGGGAGGAATGAACACGCGCTCAGCGAGGTAGTTCGAACGATACGCATCTGCGAAATTTCTTTCTTCGACAATATCAACCAGAAACGGAAAGTTACTTTCCTCAAGAGTCTCACGTATTTCGCCAAGCTCTGAATCTAGAGGACTGTCTGATACCACCATTAAATCCAGGTCAGCGAAGGAGCCGCCCTCTCCTCTGGCTCGAGATCCGAAGCAATACACCTCCGCCCCGTGCTCTGCTAATGGCTCAACTACCGTTACCACGATGTACTCAAGTTGTTCATTCGAGAGGTTAATCACTCAGATTCCTCCAACCTCTCACTTAAACTCTGAGCAGACGGCAGGAACAGCCGGGCGAATTGATAAACTTCTTTAGCCAATCTCTCATTGTAGGTATGCGAGGAGAGATTCCTCTGATCTATAGCTTTGAGCCAGAAATCAACGTCAGCAACAAGACCTGCTTGCGCCATTTCTCGGATAACCTGTTTCGGCGCAGTAGAAGTTGTTCCCATCATTTTCTTGGCAGACCTCCATGCCAACTCAACACAAAACTCGAACCTCTGAATAGATGCGTCTCTGGTCACATCGTCTTCAGGCAGCGACAATGCTGTCTCGAGTGAGACTAGTGCTTTTTTGAATTCTGCTTGGGTGAGGCTCATAGCCTTATTATGATGGAGGCGTAGCTAGATATTAACCCTTTTTTGGCGGTGGTCGCAGTCTGTCGCTAATCCGTCTCCCTGATTGCCCTGGGTTCTGTAATATTGTTAACCTAAAAGCGCCGGGCAGTGTACACTGCGTCCTTTTTCTTTGCGGCCATGTACAAGATTCGCACCATCAACAATATCTCGCTCAGGGGCCTGGCCGGATTTCCGGCGAGCCGCTATGAAGTGGGTAATGAGGTCGCTGACCCGAATGCCATCCTCGTCAGGAGCCAGAAACTGACCGCTGAGGATGTCACGCCGTCTTTGTGTGCGGTTGGCCGGGCGGGCGCCGGCGTCAATAACGTACCTGTGGCGGAATATACGGACAGGGGCGTAGTGGTTTTCAACACCCCCGGCGCCAATGCCAATGCCGTGAAGGAACTGGTCATGGCGGGGTTGTTGCTTTCCTGCCGTGGGATTCTTCCCGGTATCGAGTATGTCAATACTTTGGCCGGCCATGCAGACAGGGCTGAACTCAACCGCCTGGTTGAATCCGGCAAGAAGAACTACAAGGGCAGGGAACTGAAGGGTAAGACGCTGGGAATACTGGGCCTCGGCGCCATCGGTTCAATGGTTGCCGACATGGCTTTGCAGATGGACATGAATGTGCTCGGTTATGACCCGGCCCTGTCCGTGGATGCTGCCTGGCGACTTTCCAGCCGTGTGGAGAAGATGGACACTATGCAGATGCTGTTCAGCCGCGCGGATATCATCACCCTGCATGTGCCGGCGTTGGACACCACCCGCGGCATGATTAACGATGAGACGCTTGCCACCTTCAGTGACGGCGCGGTCTTGTTGAACTTCGCCCGGGAGGAAATTGTAGACAATGCAGCCGTCCTCAGGGCGCTGGATGCTGGCCGGGTCTCTCAGTACATTTCCGATTTCCCCGCTCCCGGGCTGATTGGCAAGCCCGGCGTGGTATCGACGCCGCACCTGGGCGCAAGCACCGAAGAGGCGGAAGAGAACTGCGCCGTGATGGTGGTGGACCAGGTGTGCGACTTTCTGGAAAACGGCAACATCAGGAACTCGGTCAACTTCCCGAACATTCTTCTTGAGCGCACGGAAAATTGCTACCGGATTGCGCTTGCCAACAGGAATGTACCGAGGATACTCGGCAGTGTGTTGTCCATCCTGGCGGACAGGAACATCAATATTGTCGATATGCTCAACAAGAGCCGCGACGATGTGGCTTATAACCTGATTGATATGGATGTGGTCCCCTCCGAGGGTCTGGTGACGGATATTTTGGCTATCGAGGGTGTGCTGAACGTTCGTGTGGTCACCGAAGCCTCCGGGTAAAAGTTTAAGAGCCGCGGCTAGGCCGCGCCTGGATTCCCGCCTGCGGCGAGGATGACGGGCTGGGAGGATGGCGAGAACAACGTGTGTGTTTTTTTGCCGTCATTCCAGGCGATGGGGGTTGTTCCCATCGCCGACAGTGTTTCCAGGGGCGTAGCCCGGGAATCCAGGGTGGCGGCGCAAGCCGCCATAACTAAGTTGCGTGCCCCCGTCACTCTCATTGCGTTTTCGCTTCGCGAAACCGCAACTCTGGATCCCCGCCTTCGGCCTTCGGCCTCGGCGAGGATGACGGACTTATACGCGGCCTACGGATTGGCGTGTCTGTCGCGTATGACGAAACGCGCCGGGGACAAGATCAGCCTGTGTTCAAGGTCAAGGGCTGCCGGCTCCATCAATAGCCTGCTGACCAGGTCTTCCGCACACAACCTTGCATGGGTCGCTCCCCGGGAACCAAAGGCCGTACACAAGTGAAGCCCCGGCTGGAAAGCCGTCACCCCGGAGACGCGATTGACGCCATCGAGAGAGTCCCAGCCCGGCACCTGGCCGATGATTGGCAACCTGTCCCGGGAGACCGCACGAATACCCACATGGGGAATTGCCGTCTGTTCATCGAACTCGATGAGTTTCCGGGCTTGTTTCAGCAGGTCGGCGGTTTCGTTTGGGTTCACTGTTGACCCATCGGTGCGGGCATAAGTGCCGCTGATAATCGAGCGGCCCCCGGATGTCGGGAAAATTGTGACCTGATCGTTGATGACGGCGTGTATCTGTTGAGTTTCGACGGAAACCGCCTGGCCTCGCACTGCCCGAACCTGAAGCCTTTTGTCCAGCAGTGCCCGGCTGAACCCGGTGGCAAGGACCAGGTGGTTTGCAGAGGCGAGGGTTTCTCGCCCGGCCTTGCATTGCCAGACGCCGTCCTTGTACAGAATATCGGTAACCCGTTTGCTGATGCAGGGCGTATGAATTGCTGCTCGCAGTTCATCGACGCCAAGCCAGCCGGCTTCCGTGAAATGAATGTCGCCGTCCGCTTGTTCACGGATCAACTCATCCGGGAAGTCGGCGGCAATCTGTTTCAGCCGTTCACGTTCATTGGGATTCCTGCCGCGCCAGATCAGCCCTGTTGGGTGGTAGCCGGGAGAATCCTGCATGAAGCGGCTGGCAAGCAGGGAAAAGCGGTAGCGGGCTTCCGGGGCAACCGCCAACTGAGGGAAAGAGGCCAGTTGCGGGATGCTTGAAGCACCGCCAATGCCGCTATCGATAATCCGGTGGTTAACACCGCGCCGCGTCAACGCTTCGGCGCAGTAAAGCCCGGCAATGCCGCCGCCAAGGATGGTGACAGTTTCACTACTGTGCGGCGCCGGTTGCCAGTCGCCAGGGCGAACTGCGGCGAGCATCTCTTGCTTGCGACCGAACCCGGGGGCGAGGGTGACCTGGAAGCCGCTTCGCCCCAGGCCGCGCCGCACATCACCCGCCGCAGTGTAGGTGGCAACACGCGCACCCGGTCTGCTGCGGGCAAACATCTTGCGGAAAATTGCCTCGCGCCACATGTCCGCATTTTTTGCGGGCGCAAAGCCGTCCAGGAACCAGATGTCCGCATCGGCGCTCAGGTTTGCAAGTGCCCGCTCGACGTCATTCAGTATCAGCAGCAAGCGAACATTCGGCGCCAGCCAGATGACATGCTGACCCCTGTAAGGGTGCGGGTAGTGTGCCAACAGCGCCTTGGTATGGGTAAAGTTGTGCTGCCGCAGGTATTTCTCCAGGGTGGCCCTGTTCTGGGGATGCCTTTCAATGGAAACAAAATTCAGTTGCGCTTCAGCAGGTTGGCTCAACCATGCTTCCGCCGCCAGCAGGCAATTGATGCCAAACCCGAAGCCCAACTCGCAAACCGTGAATTGTGTATGGCCAGCAAGATTGCCAACCATTTCATTAAGGGGAGAGATGAATACGTTTTGTTTCTCTTCAATCGCCGCGCCTTGCTGCCAGTAAATATCATCATAGGTGTTTGAGACGGGAGCATTATCGGCCCATCGGATATCGGCATGTTCCAGCAGGTATGATGTGTTCATCGTCGCCGGGGTTACTGTTCGCAGACTGTGTTGCCGGCCCTTGTCTGTCGAATAAACCCTGGCCAACTGTCACATTTCCGGGGCAAGGGTTTGCCTCTCGGTCATGGAGCAATGCGCCGGTTCATCAGGCGGGCGTGACCTGGTCCGCTTGAGGCCCTTTGCCACCGGTGGTAACCACGAACGCAACGCGTTGGCCCTCGACAATATCCTGGCGACTGCCTTCGATATTCCTGAAGTGAACGAAGATGTCATCGCCCTGATCCCGGGTAATAAACCCGTAACCTTTGCGCACGTCGAACCATTTGACTGTGCCGGTTTCCTTGTTGCTGATGGCTGTTGCCAGCCGTATCGGGAAGATGCTTGCAATGCAGGCGGTGACAAATGCCGTGGTTATCAGCACAAGCAGCAGGGTGAGTTGATCGGCTGAGACCGACAAGCCGCTATAACCCCGGAGACCGAGCCCGACGATTGCGTATGCAATGGAACCTGTAACGATGGAAATGAGTAGATTTCTGATGATGGTCATAAGAAGACACAAGCCGGATTGGTAATGTAGAACCGTCATCGTATCAACATCGGCATGGCCGGGTAAAGCATTAATCAATTACTCTATAGCGCGTTGCACTGCCTTGGCCAAGCCGCTTTAATTTCCTCATAGCTAAAAGTTTTTTAGTTATATCTTCTACAGTTCTCGGTGCAAACCCCAGCGCATCTATAGCGGTTTTGCGTGAAAATTCTCCCTGCTGCTTTACCCATTCCCAGAACTGTAGCTGCTTTTCAGAAAGTAGATATTCGAACTGATCACTCTCTAGCAATATTTGTGCTTCTACCGCTTGCTGATGAAAAATATCAAAAATAAACAACAACCAAGGCGAGATGTTTTCTTTATCACTCTTCCACGTTTTCTGTGCCTTATTCAAAGCCAGATAATAATCTGCCTTGCTCTGCTCCACCAGCCTCTCATGTGAAATCAATGAGGTAAAACTATAACCCTGCTGTAACAACATTAAATTGGTAAGGAGACGGCTTGTTCGCCCGTTACCATCCTGAAACGGATGGATCGCCAGATACTCAAAGATAAAGTTGGCGACCAGGATAAGGGGGTGCTTAAACTTCTCTGTCATAGCCCAATCGTACCAACCGATCAATTCCTGCATTTCTTTTTGTGTCAAATGGGGTGGTGTCGGATCAAAAATAACCCTGACGAGCTTACCACTCTGATCTTTGGCCTCTACACGGTTGGAGCCGAATTTATACTGTCCCATATGCCGCTGGTCTTTATCACTGAATTCCAGCATGGTTTGGTGCAAATGCAAGATGCTGGACTCACTGACTGGTATACCCGCATAGTTGTCAAACACCGTTTGCAGGGTTTCCAAATATCCTGTCACTTCCTGCTCATCACGGGTCTTAAATGACTTGATGCGCATTGACTTGTATAGCGCTTCAACCTCATCATCGCTGAGCTTATTGCCCTCAATCCGGTTAGATGCTCCCGTTGAAGTCACAATCACGGATTGAGTCAAACGCTCAATCGTTTGCGGCAACAATGTATGCGTCAAACGAAAGGTATTTTTAACCGCATCGATTTCAGCTATTCTGGAATACAAGGCTTCTATTACATCCCCAGAAAGCTGCAAACGTGTACTTAATCTAAAATTTTGCCAATCCATAGTGCCCTCACAATGACATGTGACATAATGTGATATTACGTGAGTTTTGTCAATAATGTAGATTCAGACACAAGTGAGACATTTTAGAGATTAAAAAGGCGTGTGCTTCCCGACACATGGTTTACACTTTGTTCCGAAGACATGGACCGCGCTGGATTCTCGCCTGCACGGGAATGATGGGGGCGATGCAGGAATGACAAGAAAAGGGCGGAACCCAGGGTACCGGCTCCGATCAGGAGAAAAAGCAATCCAATACCGCCTCCCTGACAAAAGCATCCAACAAACTCTATAATCAGCATTATGATGCCCGGAATCAATACACCCAGGACCGATGTGGACGTGGATGCGACAGGATTGCGATGTCCGGAGCCACTGATGATGGTGCGTAACAAGTTAATGGATATGTCGTCGGGGCAGATTGTCAAGGTCACCGCCACTGACCCATCCACCACCTGGGACTTCTTCAACTTTTGCAGATTTCTGAATCATGAGTTGGTTCATCAAGAAATGGAAGGGGACTTTTATCGTTACTGGATAAGGAAGGGCTAAGACGGTACATGATGATCTCCGATCATTATTTTGCTTATGGCAGCAACATGAATCCGGCGCGGATGAGAGACAGGGTCTCGGAACCTTGTACCGCCGCGTCGGGCACCCTCAGGGATTACCTGCTCAGATTCAATAAGCGAGCCACGGGGAAACACTCAGGCACCGCTTATGCCAACGTGATATACAGGCGGGGGGCGGTCACCGAGGGGGTCGTCTATCGATTATCGGCGCCTGAACAGATTACAAAGTTGGACCCGCACGAAGTGTATCCAGAACACTATGATCGCCTGGTGGTGCAAGTAGAGACGACCGACGGCCTCCTGGATGCGTGGGTATACATAGCCAATGCAGACTTCATTAGCGAGGGATTGAAACCGGCCCGCTGGTATCTTGAACACTTGCTGGCGGGCAAGGATTACCTGTCACAGGATTACTACGAACGGTTGCAGGGAACAGAGTATATGGCCGATCAGGCAGAGCTGCGAGGAAACACTGTCGGCGATGGGAACAACCCCCATCGCCTGGGAACTGTCGGCGATGGGAACAACCCCCATCGCCTGGGATGACGAGGGAGGCGGCGAGGATGACCTCACCACCGTCATTCCAGGCGATGGGGGTATCCATCGCCGACAGCTCCCCCCGGGCGTAGCCCGGGAATCCAGGGTGGCGGCGGGCGGATGATCCGGCTGAAGATCGGCCTGTTGATCAACCCCCTCGCAGGCATAGGCGGCCCCGCCGGGCTCAAGGGCAGTGATGGCATGGCAGAGGAAGCGATTCGCCGGGGGAGTGTCAGCAGGGTGGATGATCGCGTCGCTATTTGTTTAGCTGCAATCACCCGGGAACAGCTTGCCTGGTATACCCTGGCGGCGCCCATGGGCGCTCATCTGCTGGAGGGGCTTGGCCTGCCGCATCAGGTGGTTGGCGACGAGCCGGCTGACCCCACCACTGCCGCGGATACCAGGCAGGGCGTGGCGGCTCTGGTGGATGCCGGTGTTGATTTGCTGCTGTTTGCCGGTGGCGATGGTACGGCGAGAGACTTGCTGGACGCCCGCGTTGATATGCCTGCGGCCCTCGGTATTCCCTGCGGGGTCAAGATGCATTCCGGCGTCTTTGCAACGACGCCAGCGGCGGCGGCGCGGCTGGTCAACAAGCTGGCCCAGGGAGAGATACTGTCAGTTGTACAGGCAGAAGTTCGGGATATAGACGAAGACGCTTTTCGCCGGGGTCTTGTCAAGACGGCATTTTATGGAGAGATGCCGGTGCCTGATGACTTGCGCTATGTGCAACAGACAAAGATGGGCGGGCGTGAGGTGGAAGCTCTGGTGATACAGGACATGGCCGCTGAATTTGCGGAGGACCTTGATCAGGATACCCTGTATATCCTGGGTTCCGGCTCCACTATCGCGGCTCTGATGGATAATCTTGGATTCCCCGCGACCCTGCTGGGTATTGATGTGATTTGTGGCGGGGAACTGGTGGCCGTTGATGCCAGCGAAAAGAAATTGCTTGAACTGCTCGGGGAGGGCCGCCCGGCGAGAATCCTTGTCACCGCGGTCGGCGGTCAGGGTCATATCTTCGGCAGGGGAAACCAGCAACTCAGCCCGGGGGTGATTCGTCGTGTCGGTACGGGCAATATTGACTTGCTGGCAACAAGGTCAAAGCTGGCGGGGCTGGGTCAAAGACCCTTGCTGGTGGATACCGGAGACAGTGAACTCGATCAATCTCTTGCGGGCTTCAAGTCAGTCATGACAGGTTATCGGGACAGAGTGCTCTACAGGGTAAGCGGGTTGTGAAGGTAAAGATCGACGGGCTTGTTATGAACGAGGAGTGGCTATAATGCAATTGCGTTGCCAGCCGGATGAATGTTGAGAATCAGGTCTGAGATTTTGCGTCGTCGTCGTCGGCGCGTGATGGCGTCTCGGGCGGGCGGGGGGCGTCGTCGTTATATCGCCGAGCTTTTTGCTTTGTTGCTGTTGCTGATCGCTCTTAATATCCTCGCGATGATGTGGTTTGAGGGTTTGCCGCTGGGTGACGCCACCTGGCTTACCCTGACAACCGTGACGACAGTGGGCTATGGCGACCAGGTTGCAGTCACTGCCGCCGGACGCATTGCGACAGTGGTGCTTCTCTACATCTTCGGCATCTTCCTGCTTGCACGGATTGTTGGTGAATGGATTGATTACAGACTTGATCGGCGGAACCGGATGCACCGCGGTCTATGGAGTTGGAAAATGAGAGATCATATCTTGATACTGAACACCCCGGACATTCACGGCGACCGTTACCTGCGTCTGCTGGTGGAGCAGGTGCGGGTCACCCCGTTGCTGGGGGATATTCCCATACAGGTGTTTACCCCCCACTTTCCTGACGGGCTGCCGTCGGATATTGAAGACCAGGGCGTTGTGCTAAGGGCGGGCGTACCCGAGGAGCGCACGTTTGATTTGAATGAGGTGAATGTTGAACGTGCCAGGCATGTGCTGCTGCTTGCCGTGAATACCAATGACCCCAGGTCCGATTCCATTAATCTTGACATGCTGGATCAACTGGCCACATGCAAACTCAAGGGCCATGTCATTGTAGAGTGTGTGCTTGAAAGCAACCGTGAGCGGTTCAAACGCCTCGGCGCCGATGCGGTGATTCGACCCATCCGCGCCTATCCGGAGTTGTTGGTTCAGGCCATGTCCGCGCCGGGCACCGAGGCGATTCTTGAAGATCTGCTTGTGTATGCAGGCAATCACCCACGACGTTATGACTTGCCATTCCATGAAAAGCCCTGGGGGAATCTGGCAAGCCTCTTGTTGCAAAAAGGGCTGGGAACGCCCCTTGGTTATCTGGATAATGACGCCAGAATGATTACCAACCCGCCGCCGGAAGTCCCGGCAACCGGCAAAGCGATATTCGTCATGGTCAGTCAGGATGCCGCCGACCGTCCTGATCTGGTGCAAGAGTGCATTGAAATGGTGGATGCTGCCCCGGCAGTCGGGTAGCCGGGCAGTCGAGGGCAGCCGAACTTTTTGGCCTGTCTTTTGTTGTGCTATTCTGCCTGGGTTAATCAAGTTGAGGGTTTAAGCATGAATCAGCCTGTGCGATTGGTCCGGGTGCTGGGTTTATATGTGTCGCTGCTTGCTTGTGTCTTCGCGTCGCCTTTGTATGCGGAGCCGGACGAAAGCCGGGTCATTCTGGAGAAATTAACCCAACAGTTCCAGGAAACCGGGAGTCGTGAAAACCTGCTGTTCTGGCCGGTCGACCACCGGCGGGTGGCATTCAAAAACATCAGACACATCTTCCCCACGAGAACCATTGAAGCCAGCGAAACGCCTTATGAACTGGGCAGCCAACCCATGGACCTGGGCAGGGTGGCTTATGCAGTGGCGGGGGAGTCATTTTCCATCAGCGACTTTACCGCTATGGCATCCCAGGTTGGCCTGATCGTCGTCAAGGATGACGATGTGCTTTATGAACATTATGCCCCCGGCAATGACCGAGACAGCCAATGGATGTCCTTCTCGGTAACGAAATCCGTGACTTCCATGTTGGTTGGCGCCGCCATCAAGGATGGCTACATACAAAGCGTCGATGAGCCGGTGGTCAACTATCTGCCGCGATTACGCGGCACAGGGTACGAAAACACAACCATCAGGAACGTCCTTAATATGGCGTCCGGCGTCCGCTGGAATGAGGACTATGCAGACCCGGAATCGGATGTCTCCAAAGCGGGAGGCATCAATGGCTTGCCGCTGGTGCGCTATCTTTCCCAACTGCCGACAGATGCAACGCCCGGGGAGAAGTTTAACTACAGCACTGCCGAGACCAACCTGATAGGCGAGATACTCAGGGCGGCCATTGGCAACAATGCCGCCACCTATTTGACCCATCGGATATGGCAGCCTTTCGGGATGGAAAGTGACGCCTATTGGGCGTTGGGAGAGGCAGGGGGTGGCGAACTTGGCGGCTGCTGCATCAACGCCACCCTGAGAGATTACGCCCGCGTGGGGATATTCGCCATGCAAAATGGCACGCTGAAAGATGGTGCCCAGGTGTTGCCGCCCGACTGGATGAAGGCATCGACGGCGCCTTCCGCCGGATACCAGGGTTATGGGTATCTGTGGTGGTTATATGACGAGGGGTATGCCGCCCGTGGCATTTTCGGGCAGATGATTCGCATTGACCCTGAGCACAACCTGGTGATTGTCGTACACAGTAATGCGCCGACAGCGGTTGACAGCGAGTATCACGAGCACATGGGTGCGGCTGTTGATGCCATCAGGGCATACTTGGCAAATTAGTGAGCCTTCAGCTATCAAGAGCCTTCAGCGGGTTTGGGAGAAGAGCCTTCAGCATCCGCTTCAATGCAAAGTGCCGGTAGCTTGCGCGCACCATGGATTCAACCTCCCGCCAGTTGGGTTGCCCCGCGAGGCTGAAACTGATCCAGCCGTTATGGCCGATATAGGCGGGCATGCGATAACGGTCATCGAAAGATGTCAGCGCCACCTGCCTGTCGGCGCCCACCCAGACCTGCAACTCTGTGTGGCCTTCCCATCTGTGCAGGTTGCAGAAAGTCTTTTTGCCCGCCTTGAAACAGGGCGAACCGAACTGCGTGGCCTGGGTGGTTTCCGGTAGTTCGAGGCATATACCGGCCAGTTTTTTCAGGATGCGTTGGTTCTCCTTCGAGAGATACGGGTCGATATCTTCCGGTTTCATTTTCTCCGTTGGCGGCTTGGCTTGGGCCGGCACCGCCTGCCGCGCCAGTTGCGCCGGCGCAACCCGCCGGTAGGCATCGCAAGTCAGTTGTGCAACCCGGTTCCAGCCGACGCCCTTGTTCAATTCCACGCCAACCCAGCCCTGCGAGCCGCTGTAAGGCGGTACATAAAAGTGCTTCGGTGCGCTTTCCACCAGCATCTTCTGCATGTCTCTCGATATGTTGAGCAACAAGGCCACCTTGCCGTCGCCGTGATGATTAACGGAATAGGTGGCGAACATCTTGCCCGCCACCTTGTAGCTGGGGGAGCCGTGAGAAATGAACTCCTCCGTTTCCGGAAGGCCGAGGCAGATGGATTTGACGACATCGTAGGTGGTGGACATGGCGGGGCGCCCCTGTGTGTTTAGCGATACTTTAGCGGATGTGGGATCAAGTTTGTGGCGCAAGCTGCGTATAATGTCGTCATCCCAGGCGATGGGGGTGCCACCATCGCCTTCCCCGCCCGTCAATTCCAGGCGATGGGGTTGTCCCCATCGCCGACAGTGTTTCCAGGCGATGGGGTTGTCCCCATCGCCGACAGTGCCGCCCGCGCCCGCCGTGAACCAGAGAAAGAACGCGGTTTGCGGATTTAGTCTCATTATGTAAAGTTTGCCGCAGTATCCCGGGTCTCAGGCCAATGAAGTTTATCACCGAGTATCGCGTTGCCGCCATGATGGCAACATCAGCCCTGTTCACGCTGGCAGGCTACGAGTTCATTCGATCATCCTCGACGGTATTGTTTAAAACCGCTTATGGTGCAGACAAGCTGCCGCTGGTTATGGCGCTGATGCCTTTCGTGGCGTTCGGCGGGGTAGCCCTCTATGGTTGGATATTGAGTCGTCTGGGCCCGAGGCGGACATTGCTGGTTACCACCCTCGGCTCTTCGCTCTTTATCGTGATGTGTTATCTGTTTCTGCTGACCGGCAGCAAGGCCATCACGCCGGTGATGTTCCTGTTCAAGGAGTTCTATATTGTGCTGCTCATAGAGCAGTATTGGAGTTACATCAATTCCTCCCTTAAGGCGCCCACGGCAAAAAAACTGAACGGCCCCATTACCGGCATTGCCGGCATTGGCGCCGCCATTGGCGCGTTATTGGTAGCGGTGCTGGCGGAACCTCTGGGCACGGAAGCCATGGTGCTGTACGCCGCCATCGCCTTGCTGCCGGCGGCTTTTGTATCCAACCTGACCTATTCATTACATGGCGAACCGGAGGCCCCGCCGAAGCGCGAATTTCATGGCCATCTGGCATTGCCCCTGTTTCGCGAAACCCCCGTACTGGGCAGTTTGCTGGCTATTGTTCTTTCGGCCCAGGTTGTGGCGGCGGTGCTGGACTTCCGCTTTCAGTCGCTTCTTTCGATACAGTTTGCGGGCCGGCCTGATGCGGAAACCGCGTATCAGGGATGGTTCTGGGGGACGCTGAATACATCGGTGCTTGTTTTGCAGTTTGTCATTGCACCCCTGCTGTTGTCATTTCTGGCATTGCGATGGGTGCACGTCATGATGCCGTTGATCCATCTGGTCGCCATCACCCTGGCCATTATTGAGCCGAGCCTGGTGACCGTGGGAATAGCGTTTTTCCTGTTCAAGGCTTTCGATTACTCCATCTTTCGGGCGGCCAAGGAGCTGCTCTATGTCCCTCTGGGGTTTGATGCGCGTTACCGGGCCAAGGAGGTTATCGATGTGTTTGGATATCGAACAGGCAAGGGCGGCTCCAGCATGGTTATCGCCCTGTTGCAGAAGCTGGGTGTGGCGATGAACAACTACTATCTGGCGATTGGCTTTGTCATGGCGCTGCTCTGGTTGGCACTCGTGTTTCCACTCACTAGAAAACCAGAGCCTGGGAAACCAGAGCCTTGAAACCACCCACCGCCACCCCCTCCCGCCTGCGGCGGGGATGACGGGAGTGGAGTTGGTCCCGCTAATACATTGTAAATCAGGAATATATTTCCTAAAATACAAGGTATGCTGATACGTCAAATTACCGAGAAACTTCAATCTACCATCGCACAGGTGCCGGCGGTCGTATTGCTTGGCGCACGCCAGGTCGGTAAGACGACGCTGGCAAAGACCATTGCTAAAAGCATCGATTCAATTTACCTCGATTTGGAATCTCCCGAGGATTTACTGAAACTTAGCGACCCCACCAATTTTTTGAGCACGCATGCCGATAAACTGGTTATTCTGGATGAAATACAGCGAAGCCCGGAATTGTTCCCGGTGCTACGGGGGCTGATCGATAAAAACCGGGGCCAGGGTCGCACAGCAGGTCAGTTTTTACTGCTTGGGTCGGCATCAATGGCTTTGATGCGTCAGTCTTCGGAAAGCCTGGCAGGTAGGCTTAGTTATATTGAAATGAGCGGGCTGAACCTGGCAGAGATTGAGGGTAACCCACAGGGTCGGCAGACCCTCTGGCTACGGGGAGGTTTTCCGGACAGTTATCTGGCAGCAGATGATAACTCGGCGATGGACTGGCTTGAAAATCTGCTGCGTACTTATCTTGAGCGTGATGTCCCGCAAATGGGTTTCCGTGTTCCCGCAAGAAGGTTGCGCCGACTCTGGACGATGCTGGCTCATTTGCAAGGTGAAACCGTTAACTATGCCAAGCTGGCTTCGAACCTGGAAGTCACTGCCAAGACGGTGAGTCACTATATTGATATTCTGACGGACCTTTTGCTGGTCAGGCGGCTTGAGCCCTGGCATGTCAACGTCAAGAAGAGGTTGGTGAAATCACCCCGTTTTTACGTCCGTGACAGTGGCATTCTGCATCGCTTGCTAGGGATCAACCGTTACGATGCGTTGTTGTCTAATCCGGTTTTGGGTAAAAGTTGGGAAGGCTTTGCCATTGAAAATCTTCTTTCGATGCTGCCGAGTCGCGCAGAAAGTTATTTTTACCGAACAGCCGCCGGCGCAGAGGTCGATCTGGTTATCAAGATGCCATCGTCTGAAATCTGGGCCATAGAGATCAAGTATGGCGTTGCCCCTAAACTCGGCAAGCACTATAGCCAAACCTGTGATGATGTTGGCGCAACGCATAAATACATCCTTTACGGTGGTGACGATGAGTTTCCTGTGGGTAATGATGTGAAAATTATTTCTCTGTCAGGGCTTATGGAAAGACTTCATTCACATGGCGGCTTTCGCGGAGCGAAAACGCAATGGGGGTGACGGCAAACCCTATGGCGGCTACGCCGCCACTCTGGATCCCCGCCTTCGGCCTTCGGCCTCGGCGAGGATGACGGGGAATGGGGAGCGGCTTTCGCGGAGCGAAAACGCAATGGGAGTGACGGCAAACCCTATGGCGGCTACGCCGCCACTCTGGATCCCCGCCTTCGGCGAGGATGACGGAGGGCAAGGGGCAAGCCCGAGGATGACCAGCCGGAATGCCATATATTGGGAGCCTATACACCAATGGCATCCATCGACAGTATCAGGCATTCTATTGAGCGGATTACACCGGAGATTTCAGATGGACTTAAAAACTGCGTCTCGAGAGAAAATGCTTCAGCGGGCCGATGCTCTGCCCCTTGATGAGATTGATATCAGTAATTGGTTCCTGATGGAAAACGACGCCATCTGGCCATATTTTGAACGCCTTCGGAAAGAAGACCCGGTGCATTATCACTCGGATTCCCGTTATGGCCCCTACTGGTCGGTAACGCGCTTTCAGGATATCAAGGATGTTGACATCAACCACCGGGTGTTTTCCTCCGAAGGGACTATTTCGCTTGTTGACCCGGCCGATGACTTTCGGACTCCGATGTTTATTGCCATGGACCAACCGAAGCATGATGTACAGCGCAAGGTCGTCAGCCCGGTGGTGGGCCCGCGCAACCTTGCAGCCATGGAAGCATTGATTCGCGAACGTGTCGGGAACATCCTGGACAGCCTGCCCGTCGGTGAAACCTTTAACTGGGTTGATCAAGTTTCCATCGAACTGACCACGCAGATGCTGGCGACCTTGTTTGCTTTTCCGTTTGAAGAGAGAAGCAAGCTGACACACTGGTCTGATATGTCCACCAGGACGGATGTGCCCAATGACGTGAGAAGGCGGGAGCTGCTGGAGTGCCTTGATTACTTCACCGAGCTTTGGCGTCAGCGCCGGGGGCAGGAGGAGGGTTTTGACCTGATTTCCATGCTGGCTCACAACGAAGAGACCCAGGGCCTGCTGGACCGGCCGATGGAATACCTGGGTAATATCATCCTGCTGATCGTTGGCGGTAACGACACAACTCGTAATTCAATCTCCGGTGGCGTGCTGGCGCTCAATCAGTTCCCGCAGGAATATGAGAAGTTGCGCAGGGATCATTCCCTGATCCCCAACATGGTGGCCGAAATCATCCGCTGGCAGACGCCCCTCGCTTACATGCGGCGAACCGCCCTTGAAGACGTCGTGGTTGGCGGCAAGAAAATCAAGCAGGGCGACAAGGTGGTCATGTGGTATGTCTCCGGTAACCGTGATGAGACCCAGTTCGAGAATCCCAACGACCTGTTGATCGACAGGCATAATGCGCGACAACACGTTTCATTTGGGTTTGGTTTGCACCGCTGCATGGGCAACCGCCTGGCGGAAATGCAATTGCGCGTACTCTGGGAAGAAATCATGCAGCGGTTCAGGTTCATCGAAGTTGTCGGCGAGCCGGTGCGGGTCCGCTCGAACTTTGTCCGCGGATACAGCGAACTGCCGGTGATCCTTCATCCGCAACCGGCGTGACGGGCGGCTCGGCCTGCTGAAACGCCCGGAGATTCCGGTGGCATTTTGTAGTAATCTGCCCTGACGGTAACCAACCCCCGGAAGGCAATCACCATGCAGGTGCCTTACAACGACATTGCCATCAGTACCGCCCGCAAGGTTCATGCGGCAAATTCCAAGTTCCGCCGGCGGCAGAAGGCGGAAAAACCTGACAGGGAGGATCTGTTTCCGACATCCAACCGGCCGGGGCTCGGCGTTGTCCTCGAGTATGAACGCATGGGTAACAGACCCGTTTCTGAATCTCTGGAGGCGCAGGCGCAGCAATTCGGGGCGACGTTCGAACACCTGGGCATCACAGTGGGCACCCTGGTCCATGATGTGAATCTCAAACAGGTGCCGACAAAAGATTTTATTCGCTTCCTTCGCAACACACTGCTTGAACGTAAAGTCATCTTTTTCAGGGGTCAACACCTGACTGAAGATGAACATGTGGCCTTTGGGCGCGAGTTTGGCGGGCTGGATGCTTTCCCGTTTGGCAAGCCCGGTGACAATCCTTACATTCTGGAGATCGTCCACGACGCCAATGCGCCTGGCTCCGAAAACGGCTTTCACACAGACGTGACCTGGATGGAACAACCTTCTCTCGGCTCAATCGCACAGTGTACGGAAGTCCCTCCAATCGGCGGGGATACGCTCTTTTCCGACAGCCACGCCTGTTATCTCGGGCTGCCGGCTGGCCTGCGGGAGCGGATTGAATATCTGCACGGCATCAATGACTATCGAGTCTTCCTTGCAGGGCGTGGCGCTGGCGCCCTGCCTGAAGAACTGGTCAATGACATCAAGGGGGAGATTCCTTTCGGGGTAAGTCACCCGCTGGTTCGAACCCACCCGGAGACGGGCAAACCCGCGCTATACCTTAACGGCGGGTTCCTGAGACATGATTCTTTGTACGATGTGCGCACGCAAGAACCCCTCGGTAAGGCGGCGTCAGAGTCCATCGTCCGCCAGCTTCTGGTGCAACACAATCGGCCGGAATACGTCTGCCGCTTCAAGTGGGAACCCGGTTCCATTGCCTTCTGGGACAACCGGGCCGTACAGCATTATGCGACCAGCGACTACTACCCGCACAGGCGTGTGTTAAGAAGAGTCACGGTCAGCGGAGACAGGCCCTACCATGATCCGGCTCAGGCAGCCGGCAGTTGAACCCTGGGCAGCGGGCAACTATGAAAATGTTCCCAGTTTTTCCTTGAGAGCTCGTAGCGCCTTTTTGTTGGCTGCTTTGATGGTGTCCATGGACGGCGCTTCTTTGGATATATCACCCAACTCCGTCAATACTACGTGCACATCGTCGTGACCTTCAATTTGCGTCATGTCTTTGAGCCAGCGCTGCACGTTGGGGAAGGCGGACAAGTCAAATACATTGGTGAACTGCGGTTGTAACTGGCCTATTTCCACATACGCCGCCAGGTCAGCCAGGGTAGGCCCATCCCCGACGAGAAACCTGCTGCCCGCAAGCCAGCCACTGTCGAGCGCTGCCAATGCGCGCGTCAGGTTGCGCTGCGCGGATTCCTGGGCCGCCGCGGGAATATTCAAGTCCTTGCGTATTTTCGGCGCAATCAAACCGGACGCTTCCCGAATATTGCGATGATGATAGTGCAGATACCAATCGACTCTGGCCCTTGATTGCGCATCCTCCGGGTAGACATCAGCCCACCCATGAGTGCGCGCCAGATAGGTCATGATGGCGTGCGCCTCACCCAGAGTGAATCCGCTATCGGGTTCTTCTATGCAGGGAATGGTGCCGCCGGGATTTTTTGCCAGGAATGTCGGGTTTCGGCTGCCATTGTCGCCGCTGGAACCCGGGTTGGTCAGCACCATCTTGAATGGCATCCGTTTCATCAGGAGCAACCACATTACCGCACGCACGGGTTGGGAAAATGGAACGCCGTAAAGAATAAGTGGTTGCATACTGGTGCCTGAATAATTGACGGGCGTGGCCCGATAATATCACATGCCGGCGGGCCGCCGCCCCTCGATATAGTCGTCTATCATTTCATGATATCGGCGGACGCGCTTTTCCTGGCCAGACAGATAAACGCCCTTGAACCCGCGAGACCGAAACCCCCTTTGTTGCGTGACAAACACCGCGACATCTTCGTCAATTCCCGGGCCGATGGCATCCTCGGGGTAACTGAGCATCTTGTGTTCCACGCCGGCTGTTGTGCCCGTGTTCGTCGGGCGATGCGGGAGTTCTTCGGCTTCAATGGATGCGGGGCTTGCGTACCACCAGTTGTCAAACAGGCATTGTTCAGGGTCTGAACGATGTGGCCTGGCTCTCAAGAAGTGGAAGCCATCTGACCAGGCGGATACCGCAAAGTTGGGGAACAAGGTGTAATGGAAGGCGTCCGTAAACTGCTCATCGGGAATCTTGTCGTAATGGGTGTAGCCCCGTTGCGGCCCAAGGCGACGTTGCGCCTGCTGCAATGCTTCTCTTGTTGCTTTCGGGTTGCCCTTGAAATCTTCCGGGTCCAGTTCCCAGTAGCGTAGCTGGCTTGCCAGAGGATCAAGGATATTGCCCGCCTTGTCCGTATTGCCAACGCCGAACCCGCCTTTCATTATCATCCGGTTATGACCTTCGTCGGACAGGTCGAACCGGGTTTCCTTGAAATAGGTGTCTATGTGCCCGCGGATGGCTTTGCGGTCTGTGTCCGGTGTGGCGCCCTGATGCACTGTCGGCACATGATAGGACTCATTAAAGTTGTCGAGCACCACCTTCCAGTTGCACGGCAGCCACATACTGTTTGCCATGGTGCGTTTCCAGGTATGCAGGTCGCGGCTTTCCCACTCTTCCCAGATGGGGCCCAGGAATTCCTTCAGGCTGACACAACCCGGGTCCATGTTGACCCAGATGAAACCGGCAAAGGTTTCACAGCGCAATTCTTCAAGCCTGACCTTGCCGCAGGGATTACCCTGAGGGAAATCTTCCTTGTCCGGCGCGAAATCAAGCACCCCCTCCAGGGCGTAGGCCCAACTGTGGTACTTGCATACAAAACGCCGGAGGACATGACCCTTGTCGCCCTCCACCAGCGGGTTACCGCGATGCTGGCAGACATTGTAGAAGGCCTTGATGCCGCCGTCCTTCTGGCGCACCATGAGGATTTCTTCCGGCCCCAACGTTTCCATCTGCCAGTCGCCTGGCTCGGGAATCTCGGGTGCCCGCCCCAGTAACAACCAGACCTTGGTCCACATGCCTTCCCATTCTTTCGCAAAGAATTCTCCGGACGTGTACCTGTGGCCGGGTATCGAATGTCCTCTTGTTTCCTGGTCAGGCCAGGATTCTATGATGTGGAGTTCAGACATTGCGGATTCTCCCTGTGTATATCTCGATGAAGTGTATCTTGTCGGAAATGTTACCGCGGGCCAAGGGGCAGTTGCTGCTCAGGCACGATGGGCGAATCCTATCACAGTTTGAAATTCGCAAACCCCATGGCGGCTACGCCGCCACTCTGGATTCCCGGGCTACGCCTGGGGGGAACTGTCGGCGATGGATACCCCCCATCGCCTGGAAACATTGTCGGCGATGGGAACAACCCCCCATCGCCTGGAAACACTGTCGGCGATGGGAACAACCTCATCGCCTGGAATTGTATGTGTTCACTAATTCGATGACAGATTTGAATAGTATCATTGACTAAGTGACACACCCAGGAGGGCAGCATGAGAGACAACAGCAAAGACAGCACGATCGAGAGGAATTTGATCCGCGACTGGCAACATAGGTGCCAGGAATACGAACAGGTCAAGGCCGGCAAACATCCTAAGTTTCGTTTTGTATCGGACTTCTACAAGCACTACAACACTCATCGGCAGGTGTTCTTGAAGTATTACCACCGCTATAAGGCCAGCGGTGATGGACAGGACCTGCTGCCGCAGCGCCGCGGTCCAAAGTGGCAAGCGCGGCGTGGTATGACTAAGGTGGAAGAACTAGTGCTGGAGCAGCGCCGGCTGGGTAATAACCGCTACGAGATCTATGCGATACTATTGCCTCAACTGCATGATGACTGTCCATCACCGAGTACCATCTACCGGATCACGCGCCGCTATAATCTGAATCATTTGAAGCCAAAGATGCAAGCCAACAAACGCAAGATAATCAAGCAAAAGGCAGGTGAAATGGGGCATATAGACTGCCATCACCTGAGCCGGGACCTGTTTCCCGGGCAGCCCCGCCACTATCTGGTGTGTCTGCTGGACGATTGCACGCGCCTGGCTTGGGCGGAGGTGGTGTCGGACATCAAGAGCCTGACGGTGATGTTCACCACCCTGCGGATGATCAACCTGCTCAACAGTCGTTACCAGATCCGGTTTGAGGAGCTGCTGAGTGACAACGGTGCGGAGTTTGCTTCCAGGAAGAACCTGGACGGGCATCCGTTTGAGCGGATGCTGCAGGAGTTGGGCATCCGGCATCGCTACACTCGTCCCTACCGACCTCAGACCAATGGCAAGGTGGAGCGCTTCTGGCGGACGCTGAATGATGACCTGATAGACGACACGGTGTTCGAGAGCGTAGCTGACTTCAAGAAAGAACTGGAACTCTACATGTTGTACTACAATGAACACCGGCCGCACCAGGGGATCGGCGCTAAAACACCGCTGGAAATGAACAAACTGCGGCAGTGAATTAGTGAACACATACAGGAATGACGGGAGGAGGGCCCGGCTGCTCGTTCCTGCCACTGCAGGACCAGGCTGTATAAAACCGGCAGCATTAGTAGGTTCAATACCAGTACAGTTAGCATGCCGCCCAGCATTGGCGCTGCAATCCTGTGTGTGACGTCAGAGCCAGTGCCCGTGCTCAACATGATCGGGACCAGGCCGGCCATGGTGGAAACAGCAGTCATAACAACTGGCCGCACGCGCCTGCCAGTGGCGGAAACCACGCCGTCCTTAATCACCGCCAACGACAAGGGTCCGCTGTTGTCGGCCCTGAGTTTTTTAATTTCCACATCAATAAAACTCAGCACCAGCACGCCAATTTCCGCCGCTATGCCCGCCAGCGCTATAAATCCCACGGCTACAGCGACCGACATGTTGTAATCGTTGAGATAGATCAGCCACAAGCCGCCGATTAAACCGAAGGGAATGGACACCATGACCACCAGCGGTTCAATAATGTTGCGGAAATTGAGGTACAACAGCAGAAAAATAATCAACAAGGTGGCGGGGACAACAATACGTAACCGCTTGGCCGCACGCTCCATATACTCGAACTGGCCGGACCAGGCCAGTGTGTAACCGACGGGGATGGTCACTCGGTCTGCGATGACCTGCTTGGCTTGCTTAACAAATCCGCCGATATCCGAGGTAGAAATATCGACATAGATCCATGCATTGGGGCGGGCATCCTCACTCTTGATGACCGGTGGCCCGCGTCGATAAACGATATCGGCAACTAGCGCGAGCGGTATTTGTTGCCCCAGGGGAGTGGCTAGCAAGACCCGCTCCAGGGTTTCCAGGTCTTGTCTCAGCGCTCGCGGGTAGCGAATGTTGACAGGATAGCGTTCCAGCCCTTCAACAGTTTGTGTGACATTCATGCCGCCAATGGCACTCTGGATGACATCTTGCACATCCCCAACGGTCAGTCCATAACGGGCGGCACTCTCCCGGTTAATGTCGAAATCCAGGTAGTAGCCACCAACGGCCCGGTCACCGAACGCAGACAAGGTGTCGGGCATGGTTTTCATGGCCAACTCGATTTGCTCTGAGACAGCCTGCAGTGTCGCAAGATCTGGCCCGGATACCTTAATACCAACGGGCGTCTTGATACCGGTGGAGAGCATATCAATGCGGGTTTTAATGGGCATAGTCCAGACATTGGCGAGACCGGGGAACTGAATCGCCTTATCCATCTCGCTCATCAACTGCTTGGTGGTCTTGTCGGGGTCGGGCCATTCCGACTTGGGTTTCAGGCGAACAGTAGTCTCAATCATTGATAAGGGCGCTGAGTCTGTAGCCGTTTCTGCGCGCCCGACCTTGCCAAAAACATGGTGCGCTTCCGGAAACGTCGCCAAAATCCGGTCTGTCTGTTGCAGAAGTTCCCTGGCCTTGGTAATTGAAATGCCCGGAAACGTGGTAGGCATATACAATATATCGCCCTCGTCCAGAGGCGGCATAAACTCGCTGCCCAATTGGCTGTAGGGATAGGCCGTCGCGCCCAACAAACTCAGTGCGAACAAGATGGTAATCGAGCGATGCTGCATGGCAAAGCGCAGGCTGGGGGTGTGCATGGCATGCATCAAGCGGTTCAAAGGGTTTTTGTGCTCGGGGATAATATTGCCACGCAAAAAGTACCCCATCATTACCGGCACCAGTGTCACAGACAGGATGGCGGCAGCGGCCATGGCGTATGTTGCAGTGAATGCCAGTGGGCTAAACAATCGCCCTTCTTGCGCCTGCATGGTAAAAATGGGGAGAAAGGAAACTGTGATAACCAGCAGCGAGAAGAACAATGCCGGCCCTACCTCCCTACAGGAGCGGCCGATAGCGGCCCAGCGTTCATTATCGTCCAGCATGCCACCTTTTTCATCAGCCGCATCGGCCAGGTGTTTATGGCCGTTTTCCACCATCACGATGGCACCATCCACCATGGTCCCAATGGTGATAGCGATGCCGCCCAAAGACATGATATTGGCATTGAGCCCCTGCAAGCGCATGACTATGAAGGCCATGAGAATGCCCAGTGGCAAGGTAATAATCGCCACAAAAGCGCTGCGCACGTGCAACAGGAAGAGTAATACCACCAGGCTGACAATAGCCAACTCCTGCATGAGCGATGTGTTGAGGCTGTCAACGGCTCGCTCGATGAGGTCGCCGCGATCATACACGGTGACGATTTCAACACCTGCCGGCAATCCGCCCTTGAGTTCTTTAAGCTTCTCACGCACGCCGGTAATAGTCGCCAGGGCGTTCTCCCCGAAGCGCATGATCACCACACCGCCGGCTACTTCGCCTTCGCCGTTAAGATCTACCAGGCCCCGACGCAACTCCGGGCCAATCTGCACATGGGCAATATCACGGATACGCACAGGCGTGCCCGAGGCATCCACAAATACCGGTATTTCGTTAATATCTTCAATAGAGGTGATATAACCGCGACCGCGCACCATGTACTCGGTTTCTGCCATTTCTATCAATCGACCGCCGACATCATTGTTGGAGTTCTTGATGGCGCGCTTTACCTTGGCCAGCGAAATGCCGTAGCGCATCAGCGCATTGGGATCAACTTCAATCTGGTACTGCTTCACGAAACCGCCCACAGAGGCTACTTCAGAAACTCCGGCTACGGTCTGCAGCGGGTAACGCAGGTACCAATCCTGGATTGACCTGAGATCTGACAGATCGTGCTTGCCACTGCGGTCGACCAGCGCGTATTCGTAGACCCAGCCCACGCCGGTTGCGTCCGGCCCCAGTGTCGGTGTAACCCCATCTGGCAGTCGAGCACTGACGTAGTTGAGCGATTCCAGCACTCGGGAACGCGCCCAATACATATCCGTGTTGTCTTCAAAAACGATATAGACAAAGGACAATCCGAAAAAGGAATAGCCGCGTACAACCTGTGTCTTTGGGACAGCCAACATCGATGTGGTCAGTGGGTAGGTCACCTGGTCCTCGACCACCTGGGGTGATTGGCCCGGGTACTCCGTCAGCACGATAACCTGCACATCCGACAGATCCGGGATGGCATCCAGCGGCGCATTTGCGTAGGAGAAATACCCGACCAGGGCTATGATCACAGTCGCCAAAATGACCATAAGTCGGTCTTTGAGCGAGGCATCAATAATCCACTCAATCATGTTGCATACCCTCATCAGGATTAAGCATTTTCGCGGCGGCCTCGCGTAGCTTTGATTCGGAATCGATGAGGAATTGGGCAGATACAACTACCCGCTCACCGGCTGTGACACCCGACTGCACCGAAACTTCCCCTTTTGACTCTATGCCCAGCGTTATTTTTCTGGGCTCAAGCGACCCCTCAGATGTCATCACAAAAATCTGGTTGTAGTCACCCGACCGCACTACCGCTTCAGCGGGCACCACGATCTGCGCCTGCTGCTCGGCTGCGTGAATGGACACTTCGGCAAACATATCCGGACGCAACACGCCATCGGGGTTGTCGAAGATCATGCGAACTTTTGTGGTGCGGGTTTTGGCCTCAGCATAGGGGAAAATATAATCGAGCTCGCCCCGGAAAGTTCGTCCGGGTACGCTGGCCAGTGTCATCTCAACCTGATCGCCCTCTGCTATCCAGGGTAGTTCATATTCATAGATGTCAACATAGACCCATACAGTGCTCAAGTCCGCGATAAGATAGAGTTCCGTACTCGGGGTAACATACTGCCCCTGGCGCGCACCTATCTGTAACACGGTGCCCGACGCAGGGGCATGAATGTGCAAACCTTCCATGATGGTTCGAAATTGCTCAAGTTCCAGAATCTGGTGCTCCGGCACATCCAGCAATTGGAGGCGCCCCCGGGAGCTTTCTACCAGCGATTTGGCGCCTTCACTAATATCTTCAAAAGGGCTGTTTTTAAGCGCTTCAAAGTTGCTCAGCGCGAGCAAATACTCCTGTTGTGTAGCAACCAGTTTGGGTGCGTAAATGCTTAACAGAATGTCATCTTCAGCCACCGGCTGACCGGTTTTATCGACACGAATATCCCTGATCCAACCGTCAACTTTTGGATGCAGACGAACCAGCTTCTGCTCGTCGTAATCCACGCGGCCCACACTGCGAATGGTGCGGCTCATGGGCTTTTGTTCGGCGATAGCCGTGCGCAGGGCAATGTTGTTCTGTACCACCGAATTAATTTTCACGGTGCCGAGGATACTTGCCGTGTCGTTGTCCGCATAGACTGGCACATAATCCATACCCATAGAGTCTGTTGCTGGCACCGGCGATGTGACTTCCGGGTTCATGGGGTTGCGGTAAAATAACGGCTCCCGGCTGGCTTCCTGTACGGCTGGGGCCTGCATCGCATCGTTGTGAAACAACAGGTAACCGGCGAATAATCCGGCTGCCAATCCGACCGTAGCCCACAGGGCGGCTGCCTTATTCATAAATATTCTCCTCGCCTACGGCGGCTTTGAGCCGGGCTATCGACTGATTGACTTCGGTATATGATTTCCAATATTGCAATTCATAATTGAGCAGGGTCACCTGTGCCCGGACCAGGTTGAGAAAACCAACCTCGTCGACCTGGTAACCGGCCAACATCGATTCCACCGTCTGGCGCGCCTGCGGAATAATGCCCTGGTAGTAGAGGCTAACCTGGTCAGAGGCGCGTTTATGATCAGTGGCTGCCATGGCTATGGACGACAATACCAAGTTGCGCTCATCCGCCAGGGCATACTGAGACTTCGCCACTTCGCGGGCGCGTTGTTGCACCGCCTTGTCCTGCTTGGTGCCCGCATAAAGCGGCACGTTCACGCTGAGCATGACCGAGAGAAAGTTCTGTCTGGACTGCCCAAAATCATTCTCGTCGCGATTGCTATAGGTAACTCCCACTTTAAAATCAGGATAGTAATCTTTCTTTGCCAACGCCAGCCGAGATACCGATGCTTTGATTGCAGCGCGCTGTTGATCGAGTATCGGCCGGCTTGAAGCGGCCCGTTGATACAAGACAGGCTCAGCTGCGATGGCAGCAATGTTTTGCACGGTCATGATGGGCAGGACTATCGGCAGGTCTGGCGAGATGTCCATAAGCAGGTTCAAACGAATTTCGCGCTGCTCGCGCAATGCATTAATACGAATTTCCTGATCCAGCAGCTTTGACAGTTCCAATTGTGCCAACAGCACATCCTGTTGTAGTCCCTTGCCGACTTCATATTTGGTCTTGGCAACTTCAACAAACTGACGCAACAAGGATTGGTTGCGCGTTATGGTTTCCAGGGAGCGATCCAGAAAATACAGTTCCCACCAGGTGACCGACACGTTCATGTCGAGATTGAGGCGCATTTCCTCCACCGAGTACATAGCAGCTTCTGCCTCGAACAACGCAATGTCTTCACGCAATCCCAACTTGCCGGGATACAGGATCATCTGGCTGACGCCAAGCTGCAGTTGCGTCGTATTTTCCTGGTTCCTGTCGAAATCATCCCAAGGGAAATTTACGGCATTAAAGCTCACTGTAGGGTCCGGTAACGAGCCCTGCTGAGGCGCAATGTGGTTAAGCGCCTCGTATCTGGCTTGCACTTCGGCCAGCCCCGGGTTGTCAGATAGGGCTTTCTGGCGCGCACTAGCCAGTTCCAGCACCTTGCCAGCCGCCCCATAAGCCGGGCTGGCCAGCATGGCACAAGCGCTTGCAACAAGCAGCAGATGGCGCCAGATTTGCCGCCTGCTTGTTTTTGAATAAATTTGCATGGTTGTTACGCTCCCCATAATGATAAAAGTCATTGGAAACTTCGAAATATGTGTGGAGTGTACTCCAGGTGCATAAAGTGGTGGGCCATAGCCACCGAGGGGTTAGCTGATTCGATGTGGGCGATAAAACCCGGAGACAGTATGGTGGGGCGAGGCGTAGCCTGAGTCGCACGGATAATGCTTATGGTCAGTGTCGTTCAGCGATGGCCCGTAAAACGGTAGGTCATTCGATTCCAGCCATAGGAGATAAAACCCATGGACAGGTTGGAGATGGCTGCCGCCATGAATATGCCTGTCATGCCGTAAAGCGCCTTGCCGATAAATGCCAGGGGGATATAGATCACGAACATGCGAATGACGGACATGATGGTTGATGAGACCGGCTTGCCCAGGGAATTGAAAATGGCGCTCGACATCATCAACATTCCCCAACCGCCGTAACTTATCGGCACCAGCATCAGGTAGACGGCGGCAACCTTGATAACCTCCGGATTGTCGTCGAACATGCCGGCTATATCGAGGCGGAAGATATACAGGATGACGGCAACCAGTGCGCCCCAGGCGAGGGAATACTTGTAGGAGATCAACATGGCGCTGTTGGCCCGGTCGAACCTTTCCGCCCCCCAGTTCTGGCCAACAAAGGGGCCAATACTGGCGGAAAGGGCAAAGAGGGGAATCACGAACAGACCCTCTATCCGTGATGCTATGCCATACCCGGCGACCGTCTCCTGGCTGAAGCCGGCCAAGAGGCTGACAATAATGGCGGTGGAGACCGGGCCAATCATGTTGGTCGCCGTGGCGGGAATGCTAACGACGAGAATGCGCCGCCAGCTTTCGAGCATCGCGGGTACAGAAAGGCGAGTGTAATTGAGCAGGTGCTCTCGATAGTGGAGTACGCTCAGAGTGACAACAAAAAGCAGGGAGCGGGCAATCAGGTTTGCATAGGCGGCGCCTTCGAGCCCCAGGGCGGGCAGGCCGAGCAAACCAAAGATCAGGAAAGGGCAGATGCTGACATGCAAGAGGGCACCGGACACCATGATGATCCCGGAAATACTGGCGTCACCTGTCGCCCGCAAGGCGCCGGCGCCCAGGGACGGCACAGCCATAAACACCACGGAAAAGTAATACACCGACATATAGTCGGTAATCAGCGGCAGGGTCGTGTCGTTGGCGCCCAATGCCTTGAAAAGGGGTTCGATGGTGAGCCAGCCCAGAATAGACATCACTATCATCACCAGCGCAACCAGAGAAATACCGTCGCTGGCCAGCCGTTGAATCTGCGCATGGTCGCCGCCACCGACGGCGCGGGCCAGCACCGACGATAGCCCGATGGAAATACCCAGGGACAGTGACATCAGTGCGCCGGTTACGGGGAAGGTAAAACTATATGCGGCGAGTTCCGGCGTGCCGACCTGTGCAAGGAAGAAAGCCTCCACCAGGCCAGCCCCGAGACTGGCGGTGATGCCGAGTATCATCGGCATTGTCAGCCGCAACAGGCTCTGACTGACAGGCCCCTGAACCAGCCTTGCCTCGCCGGGCCGCCGGTTCGCCGATTGCGGTTCGCTCATCCTGTGGCGCTGAGATTGAAGCCTCGCCGGACCCGGCCAATATCCTCGGCATTGAATGGCGTTAGCTGGTAAACATAGTAGTTGAGCCAGTTGCTGAACAACAGGTTACCGTGGCTTTTCCAGGTGACGATGGGGCTTTGGTCTGGGTCATCGTGCGGGAAATAATTCTCCGGAATGTCCGGCTTGATGCCTGCTTCAAGGTCGCGCTCGTATTCGTTTTTCAGGCAGTCCGGCTCATATTCGGAGTGGCCGGTAACAAACAGATGCCTGCCGTCCCGGTGGGCCCAGATATAGGGGCCGGCAGTCTCCGAGTCGGCAATCATGTCAATCTCTTCCAGCCTGGCGAGTTCGGCGGCGGGCACTTCCGCATAGCGCGAGTGGGGCACTTCAAACACGTCATCGAATCCGCGCGCAATGGGCGAGAGTTTATTGACGAGCCGATGCGGATAGACGCCGTTGATTTTTTTTGGCAATAACACTTTCATGACGCCATACAGGTGATACATGGCTGCCTGGACCGCCCAGCAAAGAAACATGACGGATGTTACATGGGTCACCGTCCAGTCCATGATATCCGTCATCTGGCCCCAGAAGCTGACATCGCTGAACGCCATCTGACCCAGTGGCGCGCCGGTAATGATCATGCCGTCATACTTGTTACCCCTGACCTGGCTGAAGTCCTTGTAGAAAGTATCCATGTGATCAATGGGCGTGTGCTTCGATGGCTTGTCCGAGATGCGAAGCAGGTCCACGTCCACCTGTAGTGGGGAGTTGGAAAGCATCCGCAGGATATGTATCTCGGTTTCAATTTTCCTGGGCATGAGGTTCAGCAACAGGACGCGGATGGGCCTGATATCCTGATGTTGCGCCGCGCTGTCGGTTATGCAGAAGATGTTCTCGCGCTGTAGCGCGTCGAAAGCGGGAAGTCCGTCTGGAATGTTCAGCGGCATTGCATTTCCTCAAGACATAAAAAAACCTACCCGGCTTGCTGAAGCTAAAGTAGGCCTGCTCTTTAGCTGTACTTCTAAAGCGCCCGCAAGCTGATTTCAAATCGGCGCTGAACCGGGCATTTTACACTAGGGCCAGTCGCTATTGCCATATGCATCCTGAAGTCTCCGCATACCCTTCAGCCACCTGTCGTAATCGCCGGCCTTGCGTTGCAGGTAGGTGAGCACTTCCGCATGAGGCAGCACCAGGAACTTCTCTTCCCTGAGTGTATTGACAACAGCATCGCACAACTCTTCCGGTTCCATCATGCCGTCGATACTGGCGACGCCGTCCGGGTTGTCGGCGGTCATGGCGGTGCGAACCGCCTGGGGGCACAGACAGGAAACCTTGATGCCCCTGTTGCCGTAGGTGATGGACAGCCATTCGGCAAAGCTGACCGCCGCATGCTTGGTCACGGCGTAGGGCGCGGAGCCAATCTGAGTCAGCAGGCCGGCGGCGGAAGCGGTATTCAGGATATAGCCATCGCCCCGCGCAATCATCGCCGGCAGCGCCGCCCGTGCGGCATAGACATGGGCCATGACATTGATGCCCCAGATGGCCTGCCAGTTCTCATCGGATGTTTCCGGGCCGCCGCCCGTGCCGATGCCCGCGTTGTTGCATAGCAGGTCTATCTGGCCGTAGTCCGACTCCGTTGTTCTGACCAGGTTGATGATATCCGCCTCCGCAGAGACATTGCCGGGGATTGCCCTGGCCCCGATTTCATCTGCAACGGCCTGCACTCCCGCGGCATTCAGGTCGGCAAGCACCAGTTGTTTTGCCCCCTCCGCCGCAAATCGTCTTGCCATTGCCCGGCCAATGCCGCTTGCCCCGCCGGTGATGACAATAACCTTGTCTTTTATTTCCATTCCCGTCTCGACTTCTCACGCTGATGCCGGCAAGGGTGACATATTGTTGCCGGGTTGCCCAGTCCACCCCGGTCATTCCCATTGCGTCTTTCGCGAAGCGAAAACTCCCCCGTCATCCTCGGGCGTAGCCCGGGGATCCAGAAGTGGCGGCGCTTGCGCCGTCATGCAGTTTGCCGTTCCCCACACCCATTGCGCTTTCGCTTCGCGAAAGTCGCAACTCTGGATCCCCGCCTTCGGCGAGGATGACGTGTGTTTTTTGTCGTACATTGCGTTTTCACCTTCGGTGAAAGCCGCAATGGGGATGACATAAGTCAGCGCGTTTCCCGGATCGATGCGCGGATAATCTCGAAAATCTCGTTGATCTGCTCTTCGGTGATGATGAGGGGCGGCGACAGCACAATGATGTCGCCGACATTTCTAACCCAGGCGCCTTTTTCATAGCATCGTCTGCCCACTTCAATACCTCTTTGCATGGGCTCACCTTCCCGGGGCGCCAGTTCAATCGCGCCAATCAGCGGGTAACAACGGATGTCGATGACATGGGGTTCGTCACGCAGCGACAAGGCTGTATCCATCCATGGGTCCGCCAGTGTCTCCGCGCGGGAGAACAGTTTCTCTTCCTCGTAAATATCCAGCGTGGCGGTGGCGGCGGCGCAGGCAACCGGATGGCCGGAATAGGTGTACCCATGGTTCAGTTCCACACCGGGTTCTTCCATGTCCATGAAGGCGTCGTAGATTTCATCCGTGACGAAAACGCCGCCCATGGGTAAGGTGGCGTTGGTAATGCCCTTGGCGGTGGTGATGATGTCCGGTGTCACCGCGAACTTTTCGGCGGCGCTTGCCGCACCGATACGACCAAATCCGGTTATCACCTCATCAAAGATTAACAGGATGCCGTGGCCGGAGCAGATGTCCCTGAGTCTTTGCAGGTAGCCTTCCGGGGGTAATATAACGCCGCCGGCGCCGGCAATGGGTTCAACGATAACTGCGGCAATGTTTTCCGCACCATGCAGTTGTACCTGGCGCAGCAGGTCGTCCGCCAGTTCCGCGCCATGAGGTGGCAGGCCTTTTGAGAAGGCGTTGCGCTCGATATCCAGCGTGTGCCGGAGATGACCCACGCCGGGTAACAGCGGGCCGAAGCTTTCCCGGTTCTTGACCAGCCCGCCCACGGATATCCCGCCAAAGCCCATGCCGTGATACGCCTTCTCACGGCCCACCAGCCGCTGTCGTGAGCCTTCACCCTTGATGTGGTGATAGGCCAGGGCAATCTTCAGGGCCGTATCGACGGATTCCGACCCGGAATTGGTAAAGAACACATGATTCAGCGGGTCCGGGAAATGCTTGACCAGGCGGCTGGCAAGGTTGAAGGCATGCGGATGGCCACTGTTGAAGCTGTGGGCAAAATCAAGGGAGGCCAGTTGCTCGGCAATGGCCTGGTTGATGGTTTCACGATAGTGGCCGGCATTGACGCACCATAGCCCAGCGCTGACATCCAGCACTTGATTACCCTGAGAATCCTGATAGTACATGCCATTGGCGCTGACGATAAATCTGGGTGCCGACTTGAACTTTCTGGTTGCCGTGAATGGCATCCAGTAGCTGTCCAGATCATTGGGGATGATGTTGTGGTCGATAGATACCATTGGGAATCTCCTTGCGCCGGCTCCTGGCGGGACTGACACCTGCCAGCCCATCGCCAAACAACTGCCCGATTCGTCCGGTATGTGATGGCGCAAAACAGAACCGGACAACATTATTGTACATGAGTGAAGTTGTACTTATGGGTTGAATGCACACAATTATCATGCCGCTGACTTCTAATTATCATGCTCTTGACTTCTAATTATCATGCCGCTGACTTCTAATTATCATGCTCTTGACTTCTAATTATCATGTCGTGTAGCTTCAATTTTTACGGTCAGAGATAAGACATGTACACGCGATTTGCAGAAAGTCGGGCGAACGAAGCCTTGAAGGACACCCCGGTAGTCTTGATTATTGGACCGAGAAGGGCCGGCAAGACCACGCTTGTGCGGCATATGGAAGAACCGGACCGAACCTACATCACTCTCGATGATCAGACCGTTCTTGATGCGGCCCAGGCGAATCCAGTCGGTTTCATTCGCGGCCTGGACCGTGCCACAATCGACGAAATCCAGCGTGTCCCGGAGCTTCTGCTCGCAATCAAGAAAGCAGTAGACGAGGATTATCGACCCGGGCGCTTCCTCCTGACCGGCTCGGCCAACGTGCTAACCTTACCGCGGGTTGCCGACAGCCTGGCGGGCAGGATGGAAACGATCCAGATGCTTCCGCTGGCACGTGCAGAAATTGAAGGCTTGAAACCTGTATTTCTCGAGCAACTCTTCGAAGGAAGGCTACAAACAGAACCGGAAGCGATTGTCGGAGACGACCTTGTCAGGCTCATCTTGCCTGGCGGATTCCCAGAGGCAATTGCCCGCGAAAGCGAGCGACGGCAACAGGATTGGGCAAGATCTTATCTGACATCGGTCCTGACACGTGATCTGAGGGATATCGCCGATGTCGAAAAGCTGACCGAACTACCGAAGTTCGTTCGGCTCCTGGCAGAACATTCCGGGCAATTAGTCAATTACTCACAATTCGGCTCCAGCATCAACGTCAGTTACAAAACAGGGCAACGCTATGTTGCGCTTCTGGAGCAAGTATTCCTCGTCTCAACGCTGCAACCCTGGTACACGAACGCACTAAAGCGGATTACGAAGACAGAGAAGCTGCATTTCTTGGATACAGGCCTGCTTGCAGCGACGCGTGGATTGAGCTTCGACAAGGTCAGAGCAGATCGCGGCCTGATCGGAACTCTTCTTGAGACCTTTGTTTTTTCCGAAGTCCTCAAACTCATGACCGCATCGGAAATGCGGTTGAACCCCTATCACTTCCGTGACCAGCAAATGCGCGAGGTGGATGTGGTTCTGGAACGTGATGACGGGATGATTGTGGGTATTGAAGTAAAGGGTTCGGCGAGGATCCGGTCAAACGATTTTAGTGGCTTGCGGACATTGGCCAAGGCGTGCGGAGATCGCTTTGCTTACGGTGTTGTGCTCTACGACAACGCCGATTTCGTACCCTTTGGAGATCGTCTTGCTGCCGCTCCGATCTCCTGCCTGTGGTCTCCGAACTGACAATGGACCAGTACTTTTGAAATTTGAATGGGGAGAGGGCACGCATGAGGGAAAAGAGGATAGCGTCAGCATTATCAGGCGATGGGAACAAGTCCCATCGCCTGGGATGAAAGGATGAAAGAGCAGGGATGACGGTGTGGCGGGGGAGGTAAGAACTTACGGGTTCTGAGCCAGGTACTCACTGTAAAGCTGGTCCTGCAGGAACATTTCGTCACGGTCCGTCTGGGCCAGAAGGTTAGCCAGGTGTCTGCGTTCTGCCGCAAAAGGCAGAGGTTCATTGCCGGTAAGGTTCGGCTCCGGGTCAAGCAGGGCCTGGTAGCCGAGACTTGCAAACAATCGGGAGAAGCAGGGTAAGCGTAGCTGATGCGCGAGCAGAACAATCTGCCGGTCCGCAGATTCATTGTGCCTGAGGTAGAGCCCCTCGAGTGAGCGGGTCCGGATTTCAAGTTCGCTTGTCCCGGTATCCGGTGCATCCTGCCAATGTACTGCCATGGTCTTGATGTGATGCAGGCTTGTTTTCAGTTCATGGAGCATCAGGAGAGGAGAAGCGCAGAGGGCCAGATGGCGATGGCCATGGCCCGGCAAGCCGAGGGTTTCACCGCAGATATAAAGGCCGGGGGCATCCCCTTCGTCCAGTCGGCAGATTTGCCCTGGCTCATCTTCATCGCCGATAACGAAGCGCCAGTCACCAGGTTTTTCCTTGATGGATGGCAACAAGGCTTGCTGTTGCGCCGGGGAGCCGAGGCTGATCAACAGGGGAGCAATGTCGGTAATTGCCGCCGGGTACAGCGGGCAGCCGTGTTCGCTGAGGGTATCAATAAACCTGAGTTGTTGTTGCCTTGACCAGCCCGGGCCTCCCAGCGACCTTGGCCAGTCAATGCCCACACCACCCCGGGCGGCGAGTTTCTCCAGCCAGAGGCTTTCATTGCCTGCCCAGTATTGCTGGATTAGCTTCGGCAGCCAGTCGAGATGACGCTCAGTGCCCATCCCTGCTATCAGCCTCTGGTTTCCAGCAATAATTCTTTTGCCGCATTGATTTTCGTCGCCAGGTAAGTGGACCCGCCCCTGTCCGGGTGAACTTTCTGCATCATGCGCCTGTGGGCGAGGATGATATCCTCCCTGGCCGCTTGCTCATCGAGACCCAGGATATCCAAGGCCTGGGCTTCGGTCATTGCGCCCTCGGAAGGTTGGGAGGCGGGCTCTGCGTCGTTTTCCCGCCAGCCTTCATGCTCCCTGTCCAGATACGCTGCCAGCAGATTACAGGAATCCGCGTCATGCTGTATCTCCGCCAGTAGTGACAGCAACTGTGCCAATGTCAGTTGTGACAACTTGGCGCCCTTGGCGGTGCCTTCAAGTATGTCGCCATCCATGATGCCTGTGTCATGGAAGAGCACCATGTGAATGAACCGGGTGGTGATTTCACTCGACAGTGGCGCCTTGCCGCCTGCTGCCCCCGGCCTCATGTGACCCAGGCCGCCCAGGATATTCGCAAATCTGCTGCCCAGAGAAATGATGCTCATGAGACGGGCCAGGAAAGGCAGCACGGCCCCCAGCAGCACAAACAATGGGTGAAGCCGGCCCGTAACGCCGAGGTACAGAAGGGTAAGGCCCGCCAGGGTGGCAATATAGAGGGTAAAGAACTGTTTTACCGATAGGTTTTTTTTAGCCAGCAGGATTCGCAGCAAGGCATAAACCAGGCAGGCAATGACAAATATGATGATGAAGCGCGCCAGTTTACCTACTCCCTGTCTTTAATTTGTGTCAAGAGGCCATGCAGACGCTGATCGGGGTTGAAATCCTGCAAGGCCCGCCGACCGCCTGTGGCGAACACTGCAACGGCGGACAAGAGGTCCTTCAACCCGGATGCACTGTTCAGGTCAAAGGGTGCATAGGCACCGCCGGACAAGCTGGCCATCTGCCTGAAAACCGAGCGGACTCCCGGGTCCTGAGCTTCCTGAAACATGAACAGGGGCAGGTTCAGCACACCCATCTGCCCCGCCAGATGGCAAAGCCGGTCGGCGTCTTCTTCCATCGCATCGCCGACAAACACAACGGCCTTCAGCCGGTTCTTGCTGTTTTCCGCCAGGGCGTGTTCCAGCACCCGGTTGATCTGTGTGTAACCCCCCAGGCATTTTACGCCCGTCATTTCCTGGAGCAGGGAATCCGCAGACTGACACCAATGACTCCGGTGAAATTCATTGAACCCCCGGTAATAGCAGAGCTGTACCGCCAGATTGCCCAGGTCCGTGGTTGCCTCGAACATTCGACCCTGAAGATGGCAGGCGCGGTCCCAGGCCAATTCCCTGCTGGCGGTGGCATCCATGGCAAAAAGCAGCCGGCTTGTATCCATTCTTGCCGGCGTTCTTGCGACCTTGTCCAGGAACTGGCCGACATCGGAGCGCTTCGATACAGTAGGTTTTCTCTTTTCGGTCATCTTATAATGCCACCATGAACGCTCAGTTTAACCCATGAATAAACTTATCGTCGCAATATCCAGCAGCGCCCTCTTCGACCTGCAAGAGAGTGACCGGGTATACAGGGAGGAGGGCGTGAATGCCTATTCCCGTTACCAGATTGCCAGGGAAGACGAACCCCTGGCACCGGGGGACGCCTTCCACCTGGTGCGCAAGCTGCTGCGAATCAATCAACTGCTTGATCAGTTTGAACGTGTCGAGGTCATACTTCTCTCTCGCAACACCGCCGACACAGGGCTACGGGTATTCAAGTCCATAGAGCATCATAAGCTGCCGATTCGTCGTGCGGCTTTTACCGGGGGAGGCGCGCCTTATAAATACATGCGCCCCTTTGGCTGTCAGTTATTCCTGTCAACGCATCGGCAAGATGTGATCGATGCCCTGACGGAAGGCATGGCGGCGGCCAGCATTGTCAGTGGGCCCGGCTCAAAGGTCGTGGGCGAAGAACTGCGATTCGCCTTTGATGGTGACGCTGTGCTCTTCTCCGACGAATCCGAACTCGTCTACCGGCAAGAAGGGCTGGAGCAGTTTGTCGCCAATGAAAAGGCGGCAGCCAATGAGCCCCTGGCCGGCGGCCCCTTCAAACCCTTTCTGGCGGCGTTGCATACTCTTCAGCAGGAGTTTAGCGGCGATGACTGCCCCATCAGGACGGCCCTGGTCACCGCCCGTTCGGCGCCGGCGCATGAGCGGGTGGTTAAAACACTGAGGTCCTGGGGCATCCGTCTGAATGAGAGTCTTTTTCTTGGCGGCATGGAGAAGGCGGAATTTCTGGCGGCCTTCGGCGCGGATGTCTTTTTTGACGATCAAGCGGAACATTGCCAGCTTGCCAGTCATCTGGTGACGACCGGGCATGTGCCTCACGGCATCGCCAATCAATGATCGCCGATATGCTACAAGGGTATTTTTCTCGCAATTCTTATACGATAAGTGTATAAGCCGAAGAGGTCAGAGCATTTGAATCCCTGGGCCCCATGAAACTGCAACAACTCCGATATATCTGGGAAGTCTCCCGTCACAATCTGAATGTGTCCGCCACCGCGCAAAGCCTGTATACCTCTCAACCGGGGGTCAGCAAGCAGATCAGGCAACTGGAAGATGAACTTGGTATCGAAATTTTTGCCCGCAGCGGCAAACACTTGACACATGTAACACCGGCGGGGGAGACGATTCTTGCGCAGGCGGGGGAGATACTTCGCAGGGCTGAGGGCATCAAACAGGCGGCCCATGAATTTCGCGATGAGAAAACCGGCAGCTTGAGCATAGCGACAACACACACCCAGGCGCGTTATGCCTTGCCGGGCGTCATAGCGTCATTTATCCGCAAGTATCCGAATGTCTCTTTGCACATGCACCAGGGCAGCCCGGTGCAGATTGCCGAGATGGCTGCAGACGGCGAGGTGGATTTCGCCATAGCAACGGAAGGGCTTGAACTGTTTGGTGACCTGATGATGCTGCCCTGTTACAACTGGAACAGATCCATCGTCGTGCCGCGTGACCACGCTCTGACGCAAAAGAAATCGCTGACCCTGCAGGATGTGGCGGATCATCCCATTGTCACCTATGTGTTCGGGTTTACCGGGCGCTCGAAGCTGGATGAGGCATTCCAGCGGGAGCAGCTTGAGCCCAAAGTGGTGTTTACCGCGACCGATGCGGACGTCATCAAGACTTATGTCCGCCTGGGTCTTGGCATAGGCATTATTGCCACCATGGCCTATGACGCTGAACAGGATCAGGATCTGGTAGCTCTGGACGCCGGCCATCTGTTTGCGCCCAGCACCACCATGATAGGTTGTTGGCGCGGCGCTTTTCTGCGGGGTTACATGTATGACTTTATCGAATTGTTCGCGCCGCATCTGACCAGAGACCTGGTGGACCGGGCCTTTGAGAAAAAGCCCCGGCGTCAGGTGGCGGAAATCTTCGCCGACATTGAGTTGCCCCGGCGTTAGGCCAAGGCGTCATCAAGCCTGCCGGGCCCGATATATCGCCGGTTGATTCCAGCGGCGTCCGCTGGAACAATGCCGCCGTCCCACAGAGTTGAAACCCTATGCAAGTTGTCTGTCTTGATCTGGAAGGTGTTCTGGTCCCGGAAATCTGGATTGAATTCGCTGAAAAAACCGGGATAGAGGCGTTAAAGGCAACGACCCGGGATATTCCTGATTATGATGATTTGATGCGGCAACGCCTGCGTCTGCTTGAAGAGCATAGCCTCGACCTGGCCGGCATCCGGGAGGTGATTGAGACGATGGCGCCCCTGCCCGGCGCGAAACAGTTTCTGGATGACCTCCGGGAAAAATTCCAGATTATTATTCTCTCTGATACTTTTTACGAGTTTGCAAAACCTCTCATGGCCCGGTTGGCCTGGCCAACGCTCTTCTGTCATCGCCTCGAAGTGTCGGCGCAGGGGCGGATAACGGGTTACAGGTTGCGCCAGAAGGACCCCAAACGTCAGGCCGTCAGGGCGCTGCGGCAACTGAATTACAAGGTCTTTGCGGCGGGGGATTCCTACAACGATACGACCATGCTGAAAGAAGCGGACGCGGGCTTTCTGTTCCGCGCCCCGCAAAACGTCATTGATGAGTTTCCGCAGTATCCGGTTACAACCCGTTACCAAATCCTTGCGGAATTTTTTGATAAGGCGGCGCTAAAGCACTCATAAGCACAGGTTAAGCCAATCAGGGCAGGAATTTTGTATACTGGCAGCCCTGGTTCGGAAGCTGTCATCAGTTGGAGAAATCAATGTCGGCAGGCGCAAAATTCAAAGCGGCACTCGAGGCGGAATCGCCGCTGCAAGTGATCGGGACCATCAACGCTTACAGCGCCGTCATGGCGGAAGCGGTTGGTTACCGGGCTATCTATCTCTCCGGTGGCGGTGTTGCGAACGCTTCCCACGGTCTACCGGACCTGGGCATGACTTCCCTGCATGATGTCCTGGAAGACGTGCGCAGGCTCACCGCCGCCAGTGACCTGCCTCTTCTGGTGGACATAGATACGGGTTGGGGCGGGGCCTTCAACATCAATCGGACGATAAAGGAAATGATCAGGGCCGGCGCAGCTGCCGTTCATATCGAAGATCAGGTGGCCCAGAAGCGATGCGGCCACAGACCCAACAAGGAAATCGTCAGCCGCGAAGAAATGCAGGATCGCATCAAGGCGGCGGTGGATGCCAGGACAGACCAGGATTTTATCGTCATGGCGCGCACTGACGCCCTGGCGACGGTCGGCTTTGACGAGGTGCTGGAACGCGCACGGGCTTTTGAAGATGCAGGGGCGGACGCCATCTTTGCCGAGGCCATGACGAGCCTGGATATGTACAGGCGGATTGTCGAGGCGGTGAATGTGCCGGTACTCGCCAATATCACGGAATTTGGCGAGACGCCCTGCTATAACAGAGAACAACTGGCGGAGGCGGGTGTTGCCATGGCGCTTTACCCCTTGTCCGCCTTCCGGGCGATGAACAAGGCCGCACTCAACGTATACAAGACCCTGCGTGAAGAAGGTACTCAGGCGGGCGTCATAGACACCATGCAAACCCGGGCCGAGTTGTATGAGTTTCTGGGTTATCACGAGTATGAGGATAAACTGGATGAATTATTTGCCAGGGATGGCACGAACCGTTAACTGATTGAGGGTTGAATAATGGTTGAGAAGAAACTGGGCGGAGCCGGGTTGCGCGGGCAGTCTGCGGGTGAAACGGCGTTATGTACCGTCGGCCAAGAGGGCGCGGGCCTGACCTATCGGGGCTACACTATTGAAGACCTGGCGGAGAATGCCACTTTCGAGGATGTGGCCTATATGCTGCTCTACGGAGAATTGCCAACCCTGCGCCAGTTGGATGATTACAAGGCAAGGTTGGTGTCGATGCGCGCCCTGCCTGACGACCTCAAGAAGGTGCTGGAACTGATTCCCGGGGATGCTCACCCGATGGACGTGATGCGCACCGGCTGCTCCATGCTGGGTAATCTGGAGCCGGAGAAATCATTCGCTGATCAGCATGATGCCGCCGACCGTCTGCTGGCAACCCTGCCCGCCATCATCTGCTACTGGTATCGCCATGCGCATGATGGCGTGCGGATAGATACGGATACCGGGGAAGATTCCACCGGCGGCCATTTCCTGAAGATGTTGCTTGGCAAAGAGCCTTCGCAGATGCATCGAGACGTCATGAATTCTTCCCTCATCCTCTATGCGGAACATGAATTTAACGCCAGCACCTTTACCGCTCGTGTTTGCGCCGCCACCCTGTCTGACATGTATTCCTGCGTCACCGGTGCCATCGGCTCGCTGCGAGGGCCGCTGCATGGCGGCGCCAACGAGGCGGCAATGGCGCTGATTGAGAAGTTTGATTCGGTGGCAGGCGTACGGGAGGCGGTTCTTGGTATGCTGGAGCGAAAGGAAACCATCATGGGCTTTGGTCATGCCATTTACCGGACATCCGACCCGCGCAACGCGATTATCAAGGCGTGGGCCGGGAAACTGGCTGACCTTGATGGCGACACTACTCGGTACGACATCTCCTGCGAGATTGCCGACACCCTGTGGGATGCAAAACAACTCTTCCCGAATGCTGACTTCTTCCATGCTTCCGCCTACAACTACATCGGCATACCCACCGGTATATTCACACCGATATTCGTTATGTCGCGCCTGACAGGCTGGGCCGCTCATGTGATGGAGCAGCGTTCCAACAACCGGCTGATTCGCCCGAGCGCGGACTACACAGGCCCGGAGGCACGCCCCTTTGTCGCCATCGAGGACAGAACTTCTCAATGATGAGCAACCCGTGAGGAACAACCCGTGAGGAACAACCCGTGATGAATAACCGACGATGAACAACCGACGATGAACAACCGACGATGAACAAAAAGTACCGCAAAAAGCTCCCGGGTACAGCACTCGACTACTACGACACCCGGCAAGCCATAGACGACATCCTGCCCGGCGCTTATGACAGCCTGCCTTATACCTCACGAGTGCTGGCGGAAAATCTGGTGCGGCGATGCGACCCGGCGGCCCTGACGGAATCCCTGACGCAGATCATTGAACGCAGGCAGGACCTGGACTTCCCCTGGTATCCCACTCGCGTCGTCTGCCATGACATCCTCGGGCAAACCGCCCTGGTTGACCTGGCCGGGCTGCGTGATGCCATCGCCGAAAAAGGCGGGGACCCGTCCCGGGTGAACCCGGTTGTGCCCACACAACTTATTGTCGATCATTCCCTGGCGGTGGAGCATTCCGGTTTCGAGGCGGATGCATTTGAAAAGAACCGCGCCATTGAAGACAGGCGCAACGAAGACCGTTTTCATTTCATCAACTGGACAAAAACCGCTTTCGAGAACATTGACGTCATTCCGCCGGGTAACGGCATCATGCACCAGATCAACCTGGAGAAGATGTCCCCGGTGGTGCATGCCCGTGACGGCCTGGCGTTCCCGGATACACTTGTCGGCACGGACAGTCATACGCCCCATGTGGACGCACTGGGCGTTATGGCCATCGGCGTCGGCGGGCTCGAAGCTGAAAGCGTGATGCTGGGCCGTGCATCCTATATGCGCCTGCCTGATATTGTTGGCGTTGAATTGAAAGGCAAACGGCAGCCGGGTGTCACTGCAACGGACATTGTTCTGGCCCTGACGGAATTCCTCCGCAGCCGCCGGGTTGTCTCCGCATACCTGGAGTTTTACGGCGAGGGAGCGGCAGACCTGACCCTGGGCGACAGGGCGACCATCTCCAATATGACACCGGAATTCGGGGCCACCGCCGCCATCTTCTATATCGACCGGAAAACCATCGACTACCTGCAACTTACCGGCCGGGACGAGGCACAGGTGGCGTTGGTTGAATCCTATGCAAAACACACCGGGCTCTGGGCAAGCAGCCTGAAGACCGCCGAGTATGAACGTGTGCTGGAGTTTGACCTGTCTTCCGTGGCGCGAAACATCGCCGGACCTTCCAGCCCCCATCGGCGGGTGGCAACTACGGACCTTGCGGCTCAGGGCATTGCCGGGGCGGTGGAAGAAGAAGATGGGCTCATGCCGGACGGGGCGGTCATTATTGCCGCCATCACCAGTTGCACCAACACCAGCAATCCGCACAACGTCATAGCCGCGGGATTATTGGCGCGCAATGCTAACGAGAAAGGTCTGGTGCGCAAACCCTGGGTCAAGACATCACTGGCGCCGGGTTCAAAAACCGTGCAACTCTATCTGCAGGAAGCAAACCTGTTGTCGGAGCTGGAAAAGCTCGGCTTCGGCATTGTCGGCTTTGCCTGCACCACCTGCAATGGCATGAGCGGCGCCCTTGACCCGGCCATCCAGCGGGAGCTGGTAGACCGCGACCTCTATGTTACGGCGGTGCTCTCGGGTAATCGAAACTTCGATGGGCGGATACATCCTTATGCGAAACAAGCGTTCCTGGCTTCGCCGCCGCTGGTTATCGCCTATGCCATTGCCGGCACGATTCGCGTGGATATAGAAAGAGACGCCCTGGGTGTCGACCGGGATGGTAACCCTGTGACCCTGAAGGATATCTGGCCAACAGACGAGGAAATCAATGACGTCGTTCGCCGCTGCGTAAAACCGGAACAGTATCGTGCCGTTTATGACCCGATGTTCATCAAGGTCAAGGACATGACCCAGGCGCCCAACCCCTTATATGACTGGCATCCGCAAAGCACCTATATTCGTCGCCCGCCCTATTGGGAAGGGGCCCTTGCAGGGGAACGCAGCCTCAAGAAGATGCGTCCGCTGGCGGTGCTCGGGGACAACATCACGACGGATCACCTATCGCCATCCAATGCCATTCAGCGGGACAGCGCCGCAGGGGAATATCTTGCGGCCATGGGTCTGCCGGAAGAGGATTTCAATTCCTACGCCACGCACCGGGGCGATCACCTGACGGCACAGCGGGCCACCTTTGCCAATCCCAAACTGCTCAATGAAATGGTGACGGAGAAGGGTGAGATCAAGCAGGGCTCATTGGCCAGGATTGAGCCGGATGGCAGGGTCACGCGCATGTGGGAAGCCATAGAAACCTACATGGAACGACGCCAGTCGCTCATCATCATAGCTGGCGCAGATTATGGTCAGGGTTCATCGAGAGACTGGGCCGCCAAGGGTGTGCGGCTCGCTGGCGTCGAGGCCATAGTGGCCGAAAGCTTTGAGCGTATACACCGCACCAACCTGATCGGAATGGGTGTACTGCCGCTGGAATTCAAGGCCGGCGACACGCGCAAAAGCTATGCCATAGAGGGCGCCGAGATATTTGATGTGGTGGGCGAACCCGGGCCCCAGGCGGGCCTGACGCTGATTATTCAGCGCCCTGATGGCACAACTCTGGAGGCGCCTGTTACCTGCCGCCTGGACACGGCGGAAGAAGCATCCATTTACGCCGCTGGCGGTGTATTGCAACGCTTCGCCGAGGACTTTCTGGCATCAGCGACGGCGACTCAGCCATGACCGCATCAAGTCAGGCCAAAACGCCTCAGGTCAGGGTCCCGGCAACCTATATGCGCGGCGGCACCAGTAAGGGTGTTTTCTTCCGTGAGGATGATTTACCCGCCGCTGCTCGGGGACCAGGGCTGGCCAGAGACAGGTTTCTGCAGCGAGTGATTGGTAGCCCGGACCCTTACGCCAAGCATACAGACGGTATGGGGGGCGCGACTTCCAGCACCAGCAAGGCGGTGATCCTGTCCAGTAGCGGCAGAGCAAACCATGATATTGATTACCTGTTCGGTCAGGTGTCCATCGATCAGGATTTCATCGATTGGAGCGGTAATTGTGGCAATCTTTCCGCCGCGGTTGGCCCCTTTGCCATTGCCGGCGGGTTGGTGGATACGGGCAGGGTCCCGGATAACGGCATTGCCATCATCCGGATCTGGCAGGCGAATATCGGCAAGACCATCATTGCCCATGTGCCGGTTACGGGCGGCAGACCTCAGGAAACCGGCGATTTTGAACTGGATGGCGTGACCTTCCCGGCGGCGGCAATACAACTGGACTTTCTGGACCCAGCGGATGACGGGAATCTGCCCTTGTTTCCGACCGGCAAGCCGGTTGATGAAATCCATGTACCCGGGGTGGGTGTCTTTGATGCCACCATGATCAATGCCGGCATACCCACCATCTTTGTCAATGCCGATGCCATCGGATACAGGGGCATCGAGTTGCAAGAGGACATTAACAATGACCCCAAGGCTCTCGGGATGTTTGAAAAGATCCGCATTCAGGGCGCAATCCGCATGGGTCTGATTGATAATGCAGCGGCGGCCGCCGCGCTTCAGCATACGCCCAAGATAGCCTTCGTCGCGAGCCCGGCGGACTATACGGCGTCCAGCGGCAAAACAGTCAGGGCGAATGATGTTGACCTGCTGGTTCGGGCGCTTTCCATGGGGAAGTTGCATCACGCCATGATGGGCACGGCGGCTGTGGCCATTGGCGCTGCGGCCGCCATTCCCGGCACCCTGGTCAACCTGGCTGCAGGTGGGGAAGAACGCGGCTCGGTTTGCTTCGGGCACCCTTCCGGCACACTCAGGGTCGGCGCCGAGGCCCGCCGGGAAGGTGACGCATGGTCGATCACCAAAGTCAGCATGAATCGCAGCGCCCGCGTACTGATGGAAGGTTGGGTAAGGGTGCCGGGAGACGCCTTTTGACAACCGCCGGCCCAACGGCGGGGGTTATGCTCAGTGGTATTCGAGCCAGGTGTCGATGATTCCGTTGTGAATCAGGCCCAGTTCAGCCTGAATCTTGTCCATGAACACATGCAGACCCTCACCGGCGAGCAGCTTTTCGACGTTGCACCTGTTCACCAGCCGTTGCGTACGGATAACGCTGCGCAAGGGTTTGTCGTGATTGGGCAGGAGCCTGAATGATGTGCCGAGGTCCGAGAGACAATGGGCGACGGCCCTGGGAAACTTATCATTTTTGAGCAGGAAATCCGCAACATCTTCGCCGTTTATACGGTCATCGACGTGCTGGCGGTACATCTGGTAGGCGGTGAGGGACTTGAGTACGCTCATCCAGAGAAGGGTGTCATATTCACGGATTTCCGGGTAGTCGGAATTGAGCAGATTAAGACAACCCACGTCGAGAATTCGCGTGGCCATATCGGCGCGTTCCAGGTCGGCGCCGATCTTCATAAAATTGTAAGTGTCATCTATGCTCATACAACCGGAGATGTAGCCGGTTAATTCCTGACACATGCGTAAAGTTTCACTGAGCAACTCGTGCCGGCCATCTCGCTTCATCCCTTGGGACAGGTTTTGCTCCAGATAAAGGTAGAGTTTGTTGATCTTCTCCCATGTCTCGTTGGGCATAATCTCCCTGGTGGTGCGCGCACTTTCCCTTGCCATGCGCACGGAGGTCATGACCGAGCAGCTAGCATTCGACAGCAGGAACTTCACCACGTTGTCCTCGTTCTGAATGGTGAAACGGGCGGAAAAATCCTTCTCGTACCCGGTAATACTGACCAGGCTCCCCCAGATATGTTTTACCCGCGGCAGGTCCAGCATCAGGCTGGTGTTGACACTGACGAGCCGGGCGGTGTTCTCGACACGTTCCATGTATCGACCAAACCAGTACATGCGTTCCGCCACTCTGGATAACATTACTGGCGTTTCCTTTGACTGGTGGGCTCGATGATCCAGGTATCCTTGCTGCCGCCACCCTGGGATGAATTGACGACAAGAGAGCCCTTGACCAGGGCGACGCGTGTCAGGCCCCCCGCTGTGACGAAAGTCCGGGGCCCTTGAAGGACAAAAGGGCGAAGATCAATATGGCGCGGCTCAATTGAGTTTCCGCACAGGGTTGGCGCTGTCGAGAGGTTAAGGATGGGCTGCGCCACGTAGTTTCTGGGGTTGGCCTTGATCAGGCGTTTGATCTCTGTGGTGCGCCGCTTGCTCGCCTGCCGTCCGATGTACATGCCGTAACCACCGGACTCGTTGGCGGGTTTTACCACCAGGTCGGTGATGTTCTGCAACACATGTTGCAGTTGGGTCTTGTCCCAGCACGCATAGCTTGGGACATTGGGGATAATGGGGTCCTCTCCGAGGTAGTATTTGATCATTTGCGGCACATAGGTGTAGACCACCTTGTCGTCGGCGACGCCGGCCCCGGGTGCGTTCGCAAGGGCGACCTTGCCCTTCTTCCAGGCGCGCATCAGCCCCTTTACGCCCAGCACCGATTTCTTGTCGAATACTTCCGGATCAAGAAACAGGTCATCGATGCGGCGGTAGATGACGTCAACCCGGCTCAGACCCTCGATTGTTCGCATGTAAACACAGTCATCGTCGCCGACGACCAGGTCGGAGCCTTCCACCAGTTCCGCACCCATCCGTTGCGCCAGGAAGGCATGTTCGAAGTAGGAGGAATTGTATATGCCGGGCGTCAGCACCACCACTTCAGGGAAGTCCTTTGGCCTCGGTGAAAGCGCACTCAGGGTATCCAACAGTTGGGAAGGGTAGTTGTCCATTGGCAGGACGTTATGGTTCTCGAACATCTCGGGCAGAATCCGTTTGCTGATGTTGCGATTCTCCAGCATGTAAGAAACGCCGGAAGGTACGCGCAGATTGTCCTCCAGTACATAAATGGTTCCGTCGCCGCCACGCACCAGGTCGGTGCCACAGATATGCGCCCAGGTGTTGAAAGCGGGTTTTACGCCTTCACAAATTTTGCGGTAGTTTTTTGAGGAGGTCAGCAGCTCCCGAGGTATCACCTTGTCGCGGATTATTTTCTTTTCGTTGTAGACGTCAGCGATAAAAAGGTTGAGGGCATGCAGGCGTTGTTCCAGGCCTTTTTCGATGGCTTGCCATTCCTTGTAGAGGATAACCCTGGGGATGATATCGAAGGGCCATTCACGGTCGATATTGGCGCCGCCAGTGTAGACGGTAAAGGTAATACCCATGGAACGAATCGCCAGTTCGGCGTCATGCCTGCGGCGATTCATGTCCCGCAGGCTGTTTTTTTTCAGGAAGCTTCCGATTCCGCCCAGCCCCGGCCTGGCGCGCCGATTCGCGGTGAACACTTCATCGTAAGTGTTGGGCGGCACCTTGTAGTTTCTGAGATTCATAGCCTGAAAGCAGTTTCACATGACCCGGCGACAGATTGCGAGTTTATTCATGGATGTCATTATAGCGAGGTTCACGCTCTGGTGGTGAAACACTTGAATATGCCAGTCTGCGTGTATCGGCTGAATGGTTATTCAAGCTGAGTGGAAGAGGGAACAAATGCAACTCAATAAATTGAATGTTCGATCTTATAGCAAAATGGTTTTGCCGTCATTCCCATTGCGGCTTTCGCCGCAGGCGAAAACGCAATGTGGACGTAGAGCATGGCGTTGAACCTGATGGCATGTTATATATGGCGCCTTTGATTTTCCCGGTTAGCCCCGGTTCAGGAGGACGGATGGTAGCAGTGGCCTATGAGGCGCCCGATTCGATAGAGAGTGCAATAAACCTTTTGTCGAATGCGGACATACCCGCCAAGGTTCTGGCAGGTGGAACCGATCTGATTATACAAACTGGCGGCAGTAGCGATGCGTCACTCCTTGTTGTGGATATCAAGAAAATTGCCGGCATGTGCGATGCCACCCTGACGGATGACGGCCTGGCCTTGGGGCCATCCATGAACTGCGCCGAGTTTACCGCCAGAGATGACATCAAGTCCGTCTATCCCGGTCTGGTTGAATCTGCATATCTGATAGGTTCGACTCAGGTACAAGGTCGGGCGAGTGTCGGCGGTAACCTGTGCAATGCGTCTCCCGCCGCAGATACGATTCCCGCGTTGATGGCCAATGCGGCCGAGTGTGTTATTGCCGGGCCCGGCGGCGAAAGGTCTCTGGCCGTGGAAGACTTTGTGACGGGTGTCGGTACGAATTGCATGAAAAAAGGCGAGCTATTGAAGCTCATCCGGATTCCGAGGCCTGCGGCAAATACATCTGATGCTTACCTGCGTTTTATCCCGAGAACGGAGATGGATATCGCCGTTGCCGGGGCCGGTGTGAGCATTACCCTGGATGGTAAAGGCGTTTGTACCGCCGCCAGGGTTAGTATTGGCGCCGTGGCGACGACTGCGCTGCTGGTGCCGGCTGCGGTAGATGCGCTGGTCGGCACGAAGCTGGACAAAGCGGCATTGCAGGCTGCCGCCGCCGCCGCAAGTGCGGCTTCAAAACCGATTACGGATAGAAGGGGTACTGTCGAATATCGAAAGCATATCGTCGGTGTATTGGTAAAACGCGCCGCAACCATCGCGGCTGACCGCGCAAAAGGGAAATAAGCAATGAGCAAGACCCATGTATCTGCAAACGTTAACGGGGAGCCGGTGGAGTTTCTCTGCGAGCCTGGCGACACTCTGCTGGACGCACTCCGCAATGAATTACAACTGACCGGCACCAAGGAAGGGTGTGGCTCCGGTGACTGTGGCGCCTGTTCCGTGACATTCAATGGCCGTCTGGTATGTTCCTGCCTGGTGCTTGGCGTGGAAGCCGAAGGCCAGGAAATAGGCACCATTGAAGGTGTCGGGAGCAACGACAAGCTTCACGTCATCCAGGAGAAATTTCTGGAACACGCTGCGCTTCAGTGTGGTATTTGCACACCCGGGCTGATTGTCAGCACCAAGGCGCTCCTGGAGGAGAATCCCAGCCCCACTGAAGCAGAGGCCAGGTATTATCTGGCGGGCAATCTGTGCCGCTGCACGGGTTACGACAAGATTATCAGGGCGGTGATGGATGCCGCTGAAACCATGAAAGGAGGCGCACAGGCATGAGCGAAGCACGGGAATTCAAATACATTGGCCAACGCTCAATCAGGCCGGATGGTTATGACAAGGTAACAGGCCGCGCAAATTACGGCGCCGATTTGTCACTGCCGGGCATGATCTGGGGCAAGATATTGCGCAGCCCGCATGCTCACGCAAAAATTCTTTCCATTGACACCAGCAAGGCAGAAGCTCATCCGGGTGTTCTGGCTGTCGCTACCTTCAAAGATTTTCCCGCTGTTTCTGCGGACATGATGGCCGCCGGTGAAATCGCCACCAGCGTTCTGGACATGGCCCGTAACTGTCTTGCGGATGACAAGGTGCTGTATCACGGTCATGCGGTCGCCGCCGTAGCTGCAAGGAGTGCGCGCATTGCCAAAGATGCGTTGGCGCTGATCAAGGTAAAGTATGAAAAACTGCCGCCGGTTCTTGATGTGGAAGACGCCATGCAGGAAGGCGCACCCGTATTGCATGAGGATATGTTCACTCAAGGCCTGGCGGAAACGCCGGACAAGCCTTCCAATATCGCCACCCGGGCGGAAATGAAGATGGGTGACATGGAAGCGGGTTTTGCGGCAGCCGACATCATTGTGGAACGCGAGTTCCGCACGCCAACGGCGCATCAGGGTTATATAGAACCCCATGCGTGTACCGTGCGCTATGACGAGGACGGCCAGTCCATGATCTGGTGTTGTACTCAGGGCCATTTCGATGTGCGCGCAAGTACGGCGAAAATCCTTGGCCTGGAACTCAGTAAGCTGAATGTCATCGCCAGTGAGATAGGCGGGGGATTTGGCGGCAAAACAGTTGTGTATCTGGAACCCGTTGCGCTGGCACTCTCCAAAAAATCAGGCAGGCCGGTCAAGATGGTCATGGACCGGGATGAGGTATTCATTGCCACCGGGCCGACTTCCGCCGCCAAGGTAAAAGCCAAGATTGGCATAAAGAAGGATGGTGTTATTACGGCCATGCAGGGTTGGTTGGCCTATGAGGCAGGAGCGTTCAAAGGTTCTCCCATGATGCCCGGCGTCATGACCATGTTCACGCCCTATGATTGCGCCAACGTGCTGGTTGAAGGCTACGATGTGGTGGTCAACAAGTCGAAGGTTGCGGCCTACCGGGCGCCGGGTGCGCCCCAGGCGGAATTTGCCGCAGAGATGGTGATCAACGAACTGGCGGACGAACTGGGTATGGACCCGATTGAACTGCGTCTCAAGAATGCGGCGAAAGAGGGTACTCAGACAATTTACGGGCCCAAGTTGAAGCAGGTGGGCCTTGTTGAATGTCTTGAGGCGGCGCGAGATTCGGCCCATTACAAGTCGGCGCTGAAGAAAGGCCATGGTCGCGCCCTGGCCGCCGGTTTCTGGTTCAATATCGGCGGTCTGTCCAGCGTGACCGTCAATATGAATCCCGACGGCACCGGCACCATTATTGAAGGCTCGCCGGATATTGGCGGTTCACGGGCTTCCATGCAGTTGATGGCCGCAGAGGAACTTGGCATTGCGCCAGAGAATCTCAAGCCCATTGTCGTCGATACAGACAAACTGCCCTACAGCGCCACCACCGGCGGCAGCCGGACTACTTTCTCCACGGGTATGGCGGTCATCGAGGCGGCGCAGAGTGTCGTGCAGCAGGTCAAGGAGCGGGCCGCCGCGGTCTGGAATGTCACGCCCGACCAGGTGGACTATGCGGATGGCGTTGCAACCAATACCGCCGGTGAAGGTCAACTGACCCTGGCGGAAGTTTGTGCAGATGCCGAGAAGACCGGCGGGCAGATATCAGGCGCAGGCAATGTCAATGCGCGGGGCGCCGGGCCAAGTTTCGCGGTACATATCTGCGATGTGGCAGTGGACAAGGAAACAGGCAAGGTTGATGTGGTTCGCTATACGGCAATTCAGGACGCCGGTAAGGCTATTCATCCCGGCTATGTGGAAGGTCAGTATCAGGGCGGTGCGGTGCAGGGTATAGGTTGGGCGCTGAACGAAGAGTACATCTTCAACAAGGATGGTGTGATGGAGAACCCCGGCTTTCTGGATTATCGCATTCCACTGGCCTCTGACCTGCCGATGATTGAAACCATCGTCATCGAAGTGCCGAACGCCTTCCATCCCTATGGCGTGCGCGGGGTCGGTGAATCCGGGATCATTCCGCCATTGGCGGCCGTGGGTTACGCCGTTGGCAAGGCGATAGACCGAAAGGTCACCGAACTGCCTTGTTCTCCCCCCAGGGTGCTTTCCCTTATACAGCAAGGCTAGGGCGCATATGGCAATCGTTGTCTTTTCCAGTGAGCTGCAGAAGCTCACCGGGGAAGCGCGAACCCATGTGGAGGCCACTGTCTTCAAAGACATAGTGGCGCAACTGGTATTGATGTACGATGCCCTTGAAGAAGGACAACTGCTGGAGATGGCGGTGGCCATCGACGGTGAAATCATTCACAACCCGTTTCTGGAAAAAGTTGGCGACACCAGTGAACTTCATTTCCTGTATCGCATATCCGGTGGCTGATTGCCTGGCAGACCGGCCAGGGTCGCCATGATTCGCTTCCTCCTGGTCACTGTTTTTCTTGCGGTTTTTCTTGCGCTTGTTCTTCCGCCGGCCATCCTGGCGGGGTTCGGTTTCTACCATGGCCTTGATGTCAGAAGCGGAATGGAATCCGCAAGCAAGGCGCTGTTACGGGATGACCTTTACTATCATGGAAACTCTGTTGCAGCCAACGCCATAGCAACAGAGCCGGGTGTGGTTACCTGGGCGGGGGAACTGGAAAGCGAACAATTGAAAGAAGCCAGCGGCCTTGCCGCCTCTCGTCTGAATGATGACGTTCTCTTTGCCATTAACGACAGCGGCAATGAACCGAGGTTGTTTGCTCTTGGCGTCAACGGCCAACATCTTGGCGCCTGGGCTATTAATTACCCTTCGCTGCACGACTTTGAGGATATGGCAAGTTTCGAGTTGGCCGGCGTTCCTTACTTGCTGATTGCGGATACCGGGGATAATTTGTATTGGCGGCCCAGAGTGACGCTGCTCATTCTGGCGGAGCCGGACATAACACAATTATCGGCAGCCAGCCTCCTTGAGCCCGCCTGGTCCTTTCAAATGCAGTATCCGTCGGGCTACCGTGATGTAGAGGCGGTTGCGGTGGATGAAAAAGAAGAGCGGATATACCTGGTCAGCAAACGCAGGATTCCGCCGGAAGTGTTCAGCCTGCCGCTCAAGCCTGATAAAAAAACGCTCGTCGCCGGCCGGCTTGCATCCTTACCGGGTATACCGCGCCCTGATGAGAGAGACCTGCGCGAGGACCGATGGAACGGAAAGTATCGATCTTCCCCCACAGCGATGGATATCAACGGGCGCAGGGCTCTGGTGGTGACCTACAAAGACGCCTACCTGTTTACAAGATCTATATGGGGTAACTGGGCGGGGGCTTTCGTCAACAATCCCGTGCGTATTCCGCTGCCGGATATCTATGCGCTTGAATCCGGTGCCTTTTCCGCCGATGGGGACGTGTTTTATGTACTCGGCGAGCGTAAGAAGGGCGTTGGCAGGATGGGGCTTTTCAGAGTGGCGCTATAGCGTTGGCGCATACAATCAACCTATTACAAGCGCGTTACCCCTGCGCAGCTAGCCGTATCCTTCGGGGTTTTCCTGTTGCCAGCGCCAGGCATGGCGGCAAATATCTTCAATGGTAAATTCCGTGCGCCAGTTCAGTTCCTTGCGGGCCAGTGCAGGGTCGCAGTAGGTTCGGGGCACGTCACCTGGCCTGCGTGGCCCTGTTCGTTTTTTCAGCGGCTGGCCCGTGGCCTGCTCGAATGCCGCTACCACTTCCTTGACAGAGTAACCTCGGCCAGTGCCAAGGTTGTAGGTGACCAGGCCGCAATCGCCGGTCAGCCTGTCCAGCGCGGCCACATGCCCGCGGGCCAGGTCCTGGATATGTATGTAGTCCCTGATGCAGGTGCCGTCCGGCGTGGGGTAGTCGTCTCCGTGGATAAGCAGTTCATCCCGCATACCAATGGCGACTTGTGTCAGGGCGGGCAGCAGATTGTTGGGTATGCCCGCCGGGTCTTCTCCCATGCGTGCGCCGGGATGTGCGCCAGCGGGATTGAAGTAACGCAGTAAAGCAATATTGAAAGCCGGCCTGGCGGCGTACAGGTCTCGCAGTATCTGCTCAATAAAAACCTTGGTTCTGCCGTAGGGGTTCGCGGCCTCCGTTGCTCGGCAGTTTTCGTTCAGCGGCACAGATTCCGGTTCCCCGTAAACCGTGCATGAAGAACTGAACACCAACAAATTGACGTTGGCGGCGGTCATGGCCTGGCAAAGGCTGATGGCAGTCATAAGATTCGTTTCGTAGTAGAGCAGGGGATTTTCCACTGATTCCCCCACGGCTTTCAGCCCGGCAAAGTGGATAACCGCGTCGATCTTTTCTTCCACGCAGATGGCTTCAATCAGGGGGCGATTGGCGACGTCCGCTTCATGGAAGGTGACGGGCCTGCCACTGACTTCCTTGATTCTGTCGATAACGCTTTGCCTGCTGTTTGCCAGATTGTCGATGATGACGACTTCATGGCCCGCCGCGATCAGTTCCACCGCAGTATGGCTGCCAATATAACCGGCGCCGCCGGTCAACAGAGTTCTCATCTGAGCGGCCTGCCCAGGTGACCTTCCAGTTCATCAATCGCCTGGTTTGCATTCAATACTTTGATGGTGGTCATCCCAAGCGCTCTTGCAGGCTTGAGGTTGATGCCCAGATCATCGAGGTAAACCGCCTCAGACGGCGTGATGCCCATTTGCTCACAGGCCATTTCGTAGATCGCGGGGTCAGGTTTGCGAATGCCGACCTTGCTGGATTCAATAACCACGTCAAACATGCCCATGATTGCCTCCACGGCCTTTGCCTTCTGCTCGGTGCGGGCCATGCCCGGCCCCTCGCCGGACCTGACATTATTGGTTATACAGCCGATGTCATGAGAGAGCTTGATGATGGAAAGCGCTTTGACCATCTCGGGGCGAATCTCCCCCGAGAGGAGTTCGAGTACCTGCCTGCCGCGAATTTCATGGCCTTTTTCGGCGGCTTCCTGCGCGAAGAGGATGTCAAACTTGTCAACATCTATGCTGCTGCTCTCAAGTTGCGCCCAGGCGTTTGCATCCGGGTTGGTGGCATTGATGGAACGAATGATATCAACCGGGAGGTTGTTTGCTGCTTCAAAACGATTGAAGGCTTCAAAGGGGCTGGATGTGATGACACCGCCAAAATCCCAGAGTACTGCTTTGAACATCAGGCTTCCCGGAGAAGTTAAGGTGCCGACTATACGCTAGTCGTCGGCGACATTGATCTCGAAGGTGGCGGATTCCGGTCGCGCCAATCCGCGTTGTGACGAGTTGATCGCTTCTATCATCAGTTGGATGTTCCCGGAATCGGGGAAGGCTTCCTGCACCTCGTGAACGGCCACCTCCAGCCGCATCTCCTGCATGAAGAGCATGCGAAACGCCTTTCGTACCTCGGAGATATCATCAGTTGAATAGCCGGCTCGCTCCATGCCGACCTTGTTGATGACTCTCATGTGCGCCGGTTGGCCGTCGGCAATGGTGAATGGCAGAACATCTTGTATGGTCCTCGCCATGCCGGCAATCATGGCGGCCTTGCCGACGTGACAGAACTGGTGGATGGCGGCAAGCCCGCCGATGTTGGCATGATCTCCAATAATTACATGCCCGCCAAGAGTTGCGCCATGACTCATGACCACGCGGTTCCCAACCTGGCAATTATGAGCGACGTGTGAATGGGAAAGCAGGGCGCAATTGTCGCCGATGGACGTGCCGGAGCCTGCTTCCGTCCCGCTGTGAATACTGACAAATTCGCGGATGATGTTCTTGTCGCCTATCTCTGTATAGGTGATGGTGTCAGGGCGATGCTTGAGGTCCTGGGATTGCATGCCAAGGGTGACAAAAGGGAAAATATCGCAGTGTTCGCCGATGGTGGTGTGGGGTTCCACAACGACATGTGACCTCAGCTTGGTGCCGCCGCCAATTTTTGTGTTGGCGGCGATGGTGCAGAATGGGCCGATAATGCAATGATCGCCTATCTCAGCGTCTGGATGTACGACAGCAAGCTTGTCCACTTCAATCATGGTCGGCTCCCTGGGCGCGCCTGGCTTGCAGTTTGGACATGTGTACCCCGAATCAGTTCAGTTAGCCTATGGAAACGCCATTACACCTATGGCTTCGATAAAGTCAACATCCAAAGAGGCCATTCGGCTTTGTGACTTTTCGATGGCCGGTGATATAATCCCGTTCTCCAATGCAACCGCGTTTGCTCCGATTACCATACAATCTTTATATGCCAAATACTGCAAGCCCACCACAGGATAGATCACTGATAAATCAGCACAGTTTTATCAGAAGGGAACTCATTGCCTGCGGCATGGGCACCTTATTCGGGCCGGGCAGGGCGCAACTGCCTGTTGAAGAGATGCTGATGGTTGATCGTATCACCGACATCCGTGAAGATGGCGGTGCCAACGGCAAGGGGAGGATTCTTGCGGAGATGGACATTCATCCGGACCTCTGGTTTTTCAAGTGTCACTTTGTGGGTGACCCCGTCATGCCCGGATGCCTGGGGCTTGATGCCCTCTGGCAACTGTTGGGGTTTTTTCTCGCCTGGAAGGGTAACCAGGGTTCGGGCCGTGCGTTGGGTTGCGGTAAGGTCAATTTCAGGGGTCAGGTATTGCCGGATGCAAAACTCCTCCAGTACGAGATAGAACCAAAGCGTATCCGGGAGGGGAAGTCCGTCCTGGGGATTGCGGATTGCAAGGTACTGGTTGACGGCATACAGATATACACTGCGGAAGATGTGAAAGTCGGTTTGTTCACATCACTGGACGAATTTGGTGACTAGTACCATTATGGCCGGGCTGTGGCCGGCAACAGGGAGGTAAAATGAATAGAGCAGTCATCACCGGCATGGGTATTGTCTCTCCCCTGGGAAACAATATCGCTGCAACACTGGAATCCCTGCGGGAGACGCGGTCCGGCATCACCTATCAGGAGTCCTATGAAGAAATGGGGCTCCGCTGTCACATCGCCGGCAGCATTGATCTGGATACGGAACCAATGATCGACCGCAAACTGCGTCGCTTTATGGGCGATGCGGCCGCCTATTCGTATATCGCCATGAAGGAGGCCATAGAGGATGCCGGCCTGGAAGAATCCGATGTTTCCAATGAACGAAGCGGCATAATCGCAGGCTCCGGCGGCGCATCTTCTTCAAACCTGACGGAAGCCGCCGATATTTTGCGGGCGAAGGGCCTGAAACGCATCGGGCCTTACCGCGTCACCCGCACCATGGGTTCCACCGTCTCCGCCTGCCTGGCCACGCCTTTCAAAATCAAAGGTGTCAACTATTCCATCACCTCTGCCTGTTCTACCAGTGCCCACTGCATCGGCAATGCACTTGAGTTGATCCAGTTGGGCAAACAGGATCTGGTGTTTGCTGGCGGCGGTGAAGAAGAACACTGGTCCATGACATCCCTGTTTGACGCCATGGGTGCCTTGTCTACCCGCAATAGTTCGCCCGAAACCGCATCTCGCGCCTATGACAGGGACCGTGACGGTTTTGTCATAGCCGGTGGCGCGGGGTTTGTCGTTGTCGAGGAACTTGAACACGCCAGGGCCAGAGGCGCCAGGATTTATGCGGAGATAGTCGGCTACGGGGCTACTTCGGATGGCTACGATATGGTGGCACCGTCCGGGGAAGGCGGCGAAAGAGCCATGCGGCTGGCGTTGGCTACCTTTGACGAACCTGTTGACTATATCAACACTCACGGCACCAGCACGCCGGCCGGCGACCCCTCGGAGATAACCGCCATCAGGCGGACCTTTGGCGACAAGATGCCGAAGATCAGTTCCACCAAGTCTCTTTCGGGACATTCGCTCGGGGCGGCGGGAGCCCATGAATCCATTTACTCCCTGTTGATGCTGGACAATGATTTCATTTGCGCCAGCGCCAACATTGAGAATCTGGACCCGGAAATCGGAGAGGCCCCGATTGTCACCAGTCGCATCGACAATGCCGGTATCAAGACAATCATGTCCAACAGCTTCGGATTTGGCGGCACCAATGCCGTGTTGGCCTTTCGCAAGCTATAGTCGGGCGGCACCGGGCTGTTAGCCCTTTTCCCAGAGCACCTCATCGACACCGGTAATGCGGGCGCAACTGCGGGCCACCACGAACAGATAGTCAGAGAGCCGGTTGAGGAATTCCAGTGCCGCCTCGTTGATGCTTTCATCTGCCGCCAGGGCGACGAGATTTCGTTCCGCCCGGCGGCAGATGGCCCTCGCCAGATGGCAATTGGCAATCAACTTTGAGCCGCCCGGCAGGATGAAATTTTCCAATGGCGCCAATTTATCGTTGAGTGCGTCCAGGTTTTGTTCGATGGCGGCGACATGGTCGGTGGTCACTATCTTGAAGTCGGGAATTGAGATCTCTCCGCCCAGGTCGAAAATCCTGTGTTGCAGGAGTCGAATAAAGTTTGCGATAGATGTCAGCTCCGGGCGGTTTTCCGCGATCAGGTCTTCCACCACCAGGCCGACCATGCTGTTAAGTTCATCAACACTGCCCATGGCTTCCACGCGGGGGTGGGTTTTACTGATGCGGCTTCCATCGCCAAGGCCCGTCTCGCCCCTGTCACCGGTTCGGGTGTAGATTTTTGAGAGTCGCTTGCCCATGTGTTTTGATCCTGTGCCAGTGGTATTGTTGCAGAACGAGACGCGAAGATGTCGCCCGTCGCGGCAGGCGGCAATAGTCCTTCTCTTGCGTGGTTGATATGCTTTGCGTCATTCGAGCCGTTAGTTTAAAGAAAAGAGGTAAATAAGTATGCCTTCATTCGACGTGGTGTCTGAAGTTGATTTCCATGAAGTGACCAACGCGGTTGACCAGGCCAACCGGGAGCTTTCGACTCGGTTTGATTTTCGCGGCGTGGATGCAAGGTTTGCACGCAATGACGATGTGATTCGCCTGACTGCGGAGGCGGTAATTCAGCTTGACCAGATGCTGGATATTCTGCGGGCCAAGATAGTCAAGCGCTCCATAGACCCCAGAGCCCTGGAGACAGGCGAGCAGGAGCATGTCGGGAAGTTGCTGCACAGGAACATCAAGGTCAAGCAGGGTATTGAAAGCGCACTGTCAAAAACGATCGTCAAAATGATCAAAGACAAGAAGCTCAAGGTGCAGGTCGCAATTCAGGGTGACAAGGTCCGGGTAACGGGCAAGAAGCGCGACGACCTGCAGCAGGTTATCAGCATGTTGAAAGAAGCCGACTTTGAGACGCCGCTCCAATACGACAACTTCCGTGACTGAACCCGGCTGGATAGAAACTTTCCGAATCTATGCCAACCCGAAAGTCATCGCCATGGTCTTTCTCGGGTTTTCCGGGGGCCTGCCGTATCTACTGGTATTTTCCACACTCACCGCCTGGCTGACTGACGGCGATATAAGCCGGGGCACGATTGGCTTTTTCGCCTGGGTTGGCATTACTTATTCGATCAAGATCTTGTGGGCACCGGTCATTGATGCAATACCTGTTCCGGTGCTGTCCGGCATCCTCGGGCAAAGACGCGGCTGGATGCTGCTCGGCCAGGCCGGCATTGGCGCCGGCCTCATACTGATGGCGATGACCGGGCCGGCAAACCTGTTGGTATTGTCCTGCGCGGCTCTGCTGGTTGCCTTCTCCTCCGCCACTCAGGATGTCGCGATTGACGCCTTCCGGATTGAGTCGGCCATCCCCGAGTACCAGGGTGCCATGTCTGCGGCTTATGTTTTCGGTTACCGGGTTGCCTTGCTGGTTGCCGGCGCCGGCGCTCTCTATCTGGCCGACTATGTCAACTGGCGCTTTGCATATCTGGTCATGGCGGCGCTGGTTCTGGTTGGCATGGCGACGGTGCTGCTGGTCGGGGAGCCGGAAAGACGGGACAGGCCCCGGGATTTCAGCAGCGCGGTTCTCGGCCCTTTCTTTGATTTCTTCCAGCGCAACGGACGCACTGCGCTGGTGATACTCCTGTTTATCGCCGTGTTCCGTTTGAGCGATATAGTTATGGGCATCATGGCGAACCCTTTTTACCTCGACATGGGCTACACCAAGACCGAGATTGCCAATGTGGCGAAAGTATTTGGCTTCTTCATGAGCATTGCCGGTTCCTTGGTTTGCGGCCTGCTGGTAGTGAAATGGGGGCTGATGCGGCCTTTGCTGATTGGCGCGATTGCGGTTGCGGTGACCAATCTGTTGTTCGCCGGTCTCTCGACGCTCGATGCGGAGATTGAATATCTGGCCATTGTCATTTCGGCGGACAATGTTTCCGGCGGATTTGCCGCCACCGCTTTCATCGCCTACCTGTCCAGCCTGACCAATCGCGCCTATACCGCCACGCAATATGCCCTGTTCAGTTCGCTGATGACGCTGCCGGGCAAATTCATCAGCGGTTTCTCCGGCAGGGTGGTGGAGAGTTTCGGGTATCTGGAATTGTTTGTCGGCGCGGCCATATTGGGGCTACCGGCGATTTTACTGGTGCTCTGGCTCAGCAGATACAAATCGCTTCAGGAAGCATCCCAGCCGTAGACCTTCAGGTTGACCCGGCCATTGATCAGGGTGATGCCTTCGTCCTCGAGCCTTTTCTGCTGGCGCTTGTGACCCGGGTTGGTAATCCTGCCCTGGCTGTTAACTACCCGGTGCCAGGGCAGGCTTGTGTCAGCGGGCAATTGCGACAGGATGCGCCCAACCAGGCGAGAGTGGCCCGGCATACCCGCCAGCCGGGCAACCTGCCCGTAGGTGCTTACCTTCCCTTGCGGTATGCCGTGGACGATCTGCCAGACTCGGCCCTGTGATTTCTTCCGGGTTTCCATCATTTTACCGATTCATTTCTGAGCCTTGTGTACCTGTCTGGCGTTATCCGGGACCTTGATATGAGAGCAGGGACAAAATTTTAGTACTATTTTCCGCACTATTTTAGTACTTTTTAGCACTCTGCCCTTGACTCTGCCAAAACTGCCCCTATTATTAGCGCTCCTTTAAGGAGAGTGCCAATCCTTGGCTGAAGTCCTTTATTCTTAAAGGGTCAGGCGAAGGTCGGCGATGTTTCGTCAGTCGGGTTGGCGGGGGATATTGGCCTGCTTGCCTGAACAACACAAGGAGACACGAATGAAGATCCGTCCATTACAAGACCGTGTGGTTGTGCGTCGCACGGAGGAAGAAACCACATCAGCGGGGGGCATCGTGATTCCCGATTCTGCCGCGGAAAAGCCGTCCCAGGGAGAAGTCATTGCCGTTGGCCCCGGTAAGAAGCTGGATAATGGCAGTGTGCAAGCCGTCGATTTGAAGGCCGGCGACAAGATTCTTTTTGGCCAGTACGCCGGTAGCACCGTAAAGCTCGATGGTGAGGAACTGCTTATCATGAGCGAAAGCGAAGTGTTCGGCGTTGTCCGATAACGTTGTCCTATAACGTTGTCCAATAACGTTGTCCAATAACGTTGTCCGATAACTTTAGCCCAGTAACCCAATTGAATAACCCATCCCATCAGACACAGAAAATAGGATTGAAATACTATGACATCTAAAGACATTAAATTTGGTGATTCCGCGCGCCGAAGCATGTTGAAAGGCGTAAACATTCTCGCTGACGCGGTGAAAGTCACATTGGGCCCCAAGGGGCGAAATGTGGTACTCGACAAGTCCTTTGGCGCCCCGACCGTGACAAAAGACGGTGTGTCCGTTGCCAAGGAAATTGAACTGAAGAACAGGTTCGAGAATATGGGCGCACAGATGGTCAAGGAAGTTGCTTCCCAAACATCCGACGTTGCCGGCGACGGTACGACAACTGCAACGGTGCTTGCTCAGTCGATTCTCAACGAGGGCCTCAAGTCGGTCGCCGCCGGCATGAACCCGATGGACCTGAAACGTGGTATCGACAAGGCTGTCATCGCCGCTGTCAAGGAAATTGAAGCCCTGGCCCAGCCTTGTACCGATTCCAAGTCCATTGCGCAGGTTGGCAGTATTTCCGCCAACAGTGACACCCAGGTGGGCGACATTATTGCTGAAGCCATGGACCAGGTCGGCAAGGAAGGCGTCATCACTGTTGAAGAAGGCAGTGGTCTTGAAAATGAACTGGATGTTGTGGAGGGTATGCAGTTTGACCGTGGTTACCTCTCCCCTTACTTCATCAACAATCAGGACAGCATGAGCGCGGAATTGGAAGAACCTTATGTTCTGCTTTTCGACAAGAAGATCGCCAACATCAGAGACATGCTGCCGGTTCTGGAATCCGTCGCCAAGGCGGGCAAGCCGCTGATGGTCATCGCCGAAGACGTTGAAGGCGAAGCTCTGGCCACCCTGGTTGTCAACAACATGCGCGGCATCGTCAAGGTCGCCGCAGCCAAGGCGCCGGGTTTTGGTGACCGCCGCAAGGAAATGCTGCAGGATATTGCCATCCTGACCGGAGGCACGGTGATCTCGGAAGAGGTTGGCCTGTCGCTGGAGGGCGCAACCCTTGATGATCTTGGCCAGGCCAAGCGCATCAGCCTCACCAAGGACAATACCACCCTTGTGGATGGCGCCGGCAAGTCGGAAGACATTGAAGCCCGCGTCAATCAGATCCGCGCCCAGATCGAAGATACTTCATCCGATTATGACCGCGAAAAACTGCAAGAGCGTGTTGCCAAGCTGGCGGGCGGTGTTGCCGTGATCAAGGTTGGTGCCGCGACCGAAGTTGAAATGAAAGAGAAGAAGGCGCGTGTCGAAGATGCGCTGCACTCTACTCGCGCTGCGGTTGAGGAAGGCATCGTCCCCGGCGGCGGTGTGGCTTTGATTCGCGCAATGGCTAAGTTGGAAAGTCTCACCGGAGACAACGAGGATCAGAACGTCGGCATCAATCTCTGTCGCCGGGCAATGGAATCGCCCATGCGTCAGATAGTGGACAACGCCGGTGACGAGGCGTCAGTTGTCGTGGACAAGGTCAAGACCATGTCCGGCGCAGAGGGCTACAACGCTGCGACTGGCGAGTATGGCGACATGATTGCTTTCGGCATCCCCGACCCTGCAAAAGTGACCCGTACCGCCTTGCAGGCCGCCGCCTCCGTTGCAGGTCTGATGATCACCACCGAATGTATGGTCACGGAAGCCGAGGACGATACCCCCACGCCTGCAATGCCCGATATGGGCGGCATGGGTGGCATGGGCGGCATGATGTAAGCGCCACTGTTGCTTCACCTGAAAAACCCCGCATATGCGGGGTTTTTTTTGAAATATTCAGTGCTATCATAGGCATAATAACCTATCAGGGTCGGGTACTGACCCGGTTCCAACAAGAGAGGGAATTCCTATGAACGACATTGCATTGTTTACAAGTTCCGGTCTGGACTTTCTGTTTCGCTGGGCTCACTTCATGGCTGGTATTACCTGGATTGGTTTGCTGTACTACTTCAATTTCGTGCAAACGGAATACTTCAAAGAAGCTGAGGGCGCGCATCGCGCCGCCGCCATCCAGAAACTGGTGCCCAGAGCCTTGTGGTGGTTTCGCTGGGCCGCCATGTTCACCTTCCTGACAGGGGTGGCCATGTTGGCCTATCGTCACACCGGCATCACCTATGACATTACCGTGGGTGCAGTCTTGGGTATATTGATGTTCCTGAATGTCTGGCTGATTATATGGCCTAAGCAGAAGATAGTGATTGCCTCCGCCACACAGGTTGCCCAAGGCGGCGCAGCCTTGCCGGAAGCAGCCGCCGCCGGGCCCAAGGCGGCACTGGCGTCCAGAACCAACACCCTGTTTTCCGCCCCGATGTTGTTCCTTATGGGCTCCTCCTTCCATCTGAGCAATGGGCTCGTCACCACCGCCAGCCCAGTGGGGCTCTGGCTGATTATGTTGCTGATTCTCCTGCTCGAGGGTAATGCAATATTTGGCAAGCAGGGGCCGATGAGCAGTGTTGCAGGGGTGATTGGTTGCAGCATCGGTTTGACGGTGGTGCTGTATGGCTTGATGGTCCTGCTATAAGAAGGGACCTAGGCTTTGTATCAAAAGGGGCTCCTCTTCGGGGCCCTTTTTGTATTGAGACGTTTGATTGATGGCTGTCAAGAAAGAAACCATACCCTCTATAACGCCCGCTCAGGATGAAGTTGCTTCCTACCGCCGCAGTGGCCGTTTGGAGGCGCCCAGGCAAAGTAACTTTAACGGCCTGTTGGTGTTTGTGATTGTGCTGATGGTTATTGTGATGGGGTTTGGCGGCTACACCCTTTACGAGGTGCAGGGGAAACTCGAGCGTTCCAATAAATTGCTTGCCGAGGGTCAGGAAAATATCAGTCAGCTTGAATCCCGCCTTGCTGCGACGGGTACGGATGTCTCCAAGACGTTGCAGAATATCAAGGAGCAGGTCAATACCAACTTCGCGGAAATCGACAAACTCTGGGGGGTGTCACTACGACAAAACAAGCCGGATATTCAGAAGAACGTCAGGGACATAGCGTCAACCAAGGATGAGCTGGCGGGGAGAATCGACAAGGTGGATGCTTCCGTGGAGCAGCTTGCAGCCCGTTCCCAGTCAATTCTCGACGCCCTGGCCGCTTTTCGTACCGGCATGCAGAATCGTGAAGAACTGGTGACTGAATTCGCACTGCTGAGAGGCCAGGTACAGGATCAGGTGGTTGAGCAGGAAGCCCTCAAGCGGAGCCTGAATGCCTCGACCCAAAGATTGCAGGAGACCGAGGAAGCCATCGGCGCCATCGATAAACACCGGCAGATACTCTCTCAGAAGATTCAGGAATTGCAGACAAGGGACAGACTCGTTCAGTAGGCGCCTTATGACAAAAAAACCAACCAACTTACAGCAATAAGTAGCACATCAGGCTGATCACACCCACGCCAATAAAATTGAGCACAACGCCTTCTCGCGCCATCAGGCTAGTGGGAAATTTGCCGGTGGAAAAAACTATCGTATTGGGCGCGGTGGCAACCGGCAGCATAAAGGCGCAACTTGCGCTCATTGCCGCGGGAACCATCAGCAAGGCCGGTTCGATATCCGCCGCGATAGCCGCCCCGGCGAGAATTGGCATCATCAGAGCCGTTGTCGCGGTATTACTGGTCATCTCCGTCAGGAAGGTAATGCACAGACAGATTACGGCAATCATCGCCAGTAACGGCCAACCTGCAATGCCGGCCAGGGCATCGCCAAGCGCCTGGCTCAGGCCGGAGGTAACAAACGCCCTGGCTATGGCGATACCCCCACCGAACAGAATTAACATTCCCCAGGGAATTTTTGCAGCACTGTCCCAATCCAGTAGTCGCCCCCCCTTGCCATTGGGTATCAGGAACATCACAACCACGGCAATCAGCGCAACGCTGGCGTCATTGGCCGCAGGCAGGTCCAGCCATGTCTTCCATCCGCCAAAGGGCTGGCTTCTCGTGACCCATGCCAGCGCCGTCAGCGCGAACAGTATCAGCACTCTTCTTTCTTCCGTTTGCCATGCGCCTATGTGCGGCATCACGGTATGGCCGCGATAGTTGAGAGAGCGCGTTAACCAGAAACCAATAAACGGCACCAGCAAGATAACAATGGGGATGCCCCAACTCATCCAGGTAATAAACCCGATCTCCATGCCCGTGTTTTGCTCATATATTTCCCGAAACATCAGGTTGGGCGGTGTTCCGATGGGTGTACCAATGCCGCCTACGCTCGCCGCGTAGGCAACGCCAAGGAGTAGCGGGATTGCCAGTGCATTGTCGTCGGAGCGTTCGATGACGGCGAGGGCAACGGGCAATAACATCAACGTGGTTGCGGTATTGGATATCCACATGCTGAGGAGTGCCGCCGCCGCCATGAAGCCGAATACCAGCCGTTTACTGCTGGTGCCGCCGAACAGATTGATCATCGTCAGGGCGACACGGCGATGAGCGCCGCTTTTTGCCATGGCGGTGGAGAGGATGAAACCGCCCATCAGTAACAGCACCAGCGGAGAACCGTATGACTCACCCACCTGAGCCGGCGTCAACACACCAACCATCGGCAGGCTGGCCAAGGGTATGAGGGAGGTGACCGGTATCGGGATGGGTTCAAATATCCACCAGATTGCGCAAACAATTGTTATTGCCGCTGTCCAACAGGCGGGTGCCTGCCAGCCAAGCCCCTGCAACATAAAAAACGCAAGGCAGGCAACAAGAGGGCCAATTATCAGTACAATGATGCTTTTTTCTGCCTTCACCGTTTGGCCTTTTCGGGAAAAGCGGCGATTATACACATTATGGTTGAATCACTTTATTGGTATGACTATGAAACGACTGGCGTCGACCCGGTCGTTGATCGTCCTTTGCAGTTTGCTGGCGTCAGGACGGATCTGGATTTGCAGGAGCTTGCCGAGCCGCAGAATTTTCTCTGCCTGCCCGGTGCCGATGTCATCCCGCATCCGGAGGCGATGCTGGTCACGGGCATTCTAATGAGCGATGTTGTTGAACGCGGTATGAGCGAGCGTGAATTCATCGCCAGGGTGATGCAGGCGTTCAGTGTTCCGAAAACCTGCGTTGCCGGGTTCAACAATCTGCGCTTTGACGATGAGTTTACCCGCCAGATGGCTTACAGAAACTTCCATGATCCCTATGCGCGTGAATGGCGCAATGGCAATTCCCGGTGGGATGTGATCGATATGTTCCGGGCCGCTTACGCGCTGCGACCCGAGGGGTTTAACTGGTACGAAAGGGAGCCGGGCGTACCGGGTTTCAGGCTGGAAGGTCTGGCGAAAGCCAATGGCATTGAACATGAAGACGCCCATGATGCGCTTGCAGACGTGCGGGCGACCATCGAGATTACCCGTTTGCTCCGTGCGGCCCAGCCCAAACTTTATGATTACCTCTTTGCCCTCCGGGGCAAGCAAGGGGTGTTGGAGCAGCTTTATCCCCTGGGGAAGCAGGCCCTGGTCCATGTGTCGTCCATGTATCCCGCCGCCGGGGGCTGTACTGCGGTGGTATTGCCGCTTTGTCAGCACCCGGTCAACAACAACGGGGTCATTTGTGTCGACCTGTCTCAATCTCCGCAACTGCTCATGTCGTCCAATCCCCGGGAACTGGCGAGGCTGCTGTTCTCGCCCATCGGGTCGCTGGAGGAAGGAGAGAGCCATGTCGCCCTGAAGACCATCCATATCAACAAATGCCCCATACTCGCGCCCCTGAGTACGTTGGATGAGCCGGGGGCCAGGCGTCTTGGCATAGATATGAAACTGTGCGCTGAGCATCTCGAAGAGATTGTGCACGCAAGCGGTATAGTCGAAAAAATCCAGGACGCCTTCACAATGAATGAATATGAGACGCCGGATGATCCTGATTTCCAGCTTTATGGCAGTGATTTTTTCAGCGATACTGATCGCAATGTTATGCAGAAGTTGCTTGAATCGCCGCCGGAACAGCTTGCCGCCTATACCGGTCGGTTTCAGGATGACCGGCTGGATGAGATGCTGTTCAGATTTCGTGCGCGGAATCACCCCGACACCCTCACGCCGGAGGAGCGGTCACGCTGGGACGAGTATCGTTGGCGGAAGTGGCGGGAAGGTGAAGTGTTGCGCCAGCTCGAAAGCGAGATCAAGGTAAAGAGCGAGCGCGCGGATGAGCGGTCTCTTGCCGTTTTGCAGGACCTTTCCGCTTATACCGCCCGCATTACTCAGGATATGGCGGCGGGGGAAAGCAGTGGCGGCTAGTGTTGAATTCATCGGCGTCTGCAAATCCTATGGTGACGTCAGGGTGCTGGACAATTTCTCCCTTGTCATCCCGGAAAATATAACGACGGCGCTGGTCGGCGAGAGCGGCAGTGGCAAATCGACCCTGATGATGATGAGTAACGGCCTGGTCATGCCGGATGCCGGCTCGGTGACGGTGTTGGGGGAGGCAGTTAATCGAGATACGGCAGTTTCTCTGCGACGCCGGACAGGCTATGCGGTTCAGGGTGGCGGCCTTTTCCCTCACCTGAGCATCTACGCTAATGTTACCCTGATGGCTCGCCTGCTCGGTTGGTCTGAAAAGGATTGCCGCACCCGCCAGGAATCGTTGTTCGAGATGCTGAATCTTGACCCCGACCTGAGCGAAAGGTACCCCCACAGTTTATCCGGCGGGCAGCAGCAACGCGCCAGCTTGTGTCGGGCCATGATGCTCGACCCTACCCTGCTGCTTCTGGATGAACCCTTTTCCGCACTGGACCCACTGACTCGCCAGGCTATCTATGAAGAATTTCTGCGGGTTCGCGACCTTACCGTCAGAACCATTCTGCTTGTCACTCACGATATGCAGGAGGCAATGCGCCTTGCACAACATCTGATCATCCTGAAGGAGGGCAAGGTTGTTCAGGAAGGCGGCGTTGATGATATTTCCCGATACCCGGTAAATGATTATGTCACCCGGTTGTTAAGTTGAAAAAATTCATACTCCTCGCCTGGCTTGCTTCAATTGCACATCTTGCTGTTGCCGAGCAGCCGATAGTCATTGGCAGTAAAAACTTCAGCGAGAACTACTTGCTGGCGGAAATGACGTCTCAGCTTCTGGAAAGCAGGGGCTTCGTGGTAGAGAGGGAATTCGGCTTGGTCGGCACCCTGGTTTGCTATCAGGCGCTGGTGAACGGTGAGATAGACCTGTACATCGAATACACCGGCACAATCGAGCAGGCAATCCTGAAGGGCAACGAACTGCGTCCCGACCTGGACTATCTGAGCCAGCGCATAGACCCCTCGTTACAGATTCTTGACCCCATCGGCTTTAATAATACCTACGCGATTGCGCTGAAAGAGTCCCTGGCGGATGAACTTGGCCTGCGCAATATATCCCAACTTGCGGCACACACCGATTTGACCATCGCTTTCAGCCTGGAATTTTTGAACCGTGGAGACGGCTGGCCGGGTCTTGCACAAACTTACGGGTTGACTCACCAACCAACGGGCATCGAGCATGGGCTCGCCTATCAGGCGATCAATGATGGGAAAATTGATATCACCGACGCCTATTCAACGGATGGTGATCTTGAACGCTACCGACTGGCGTATCTTCGGGATGATCTGCGTTACTTTCCTGACTACCATGCCGTACCCCTTGTGCGGAAGAACCTGCCGGAAGGCGCGGTCATGGCTATCCGGGAGATGTCCGGCCGAATCAACGATGAGGAAATGCGGGCGCTGAACGGGCAGGTGGTTATCGAAGGCAAATCATTTGCGGAAGTCGCGGCCGGATTTCTTGAACAGGAGGGTCTGGTTGCGACCGGTGAATACACGGATAGCCCGGCGACGGATATTCTCAAAAATGCCCTGGTTCATCTGAAGCTCACGGGCATCGCTCTGGCGCTGGGATGTCTGGCGGGTTTGCCTCTGGGGGTTCTGGCATTCCGCCATCGCCGCCTGGCGAGGGTTGTTGTCTATTTCGCCGGGCTGCTTCAAACCGTCCCCTCTATCGCCTTGTTAGCATTGATGATCCCCTTGTTTGGTATAGGAGAACTTCCGGCGATTATCGCCCTTTTTCTTTATTCAATCCTGCCAATACTGCGTAATACCATCACGGCGCTGATCACGATTGACCCCTTGTTGAAACGTGTCGCCGAAGCCATAGGGTTGACGTCCCTGCAGCAATTACGACATGTGTTGATCCCCATGGCGCTGCCCAACATTCTTGCCGGCATTAAAACCGCCGCCATCATCAGCATAGGGACCGCCACGCTTGCCGCTTTTATCGGTGCAGGCGGGTTGGGCGAGCCCATCGTGACCGGCCTTGCCCTCAATGACACACGTCTTATCCTGCAAGGTGCCATCCCGGCGGCGGGCATCGCCATTCTTGTGGAACTGCTGTTTGAATTGCTGGAGAAGCTGATGGTCAAGCCTCACATGCTGAAAGGCGAACTGCCCGATTAGTTAAAGGAGAACCGCTCGCATATCTTGATAAACTGGTGCGCCCCTGCGGACAACCGTTTGCCCCGGCGATAATAAAGCCCGTAAGTCAGCGGCCTGATGCGCCCGGCGGGTCCTGGTCTCGGTAAAAAGCTGTCAGCAGGGTACCCAGGGCCTTTGCGTCTTCCGCCCCCGCCAGTTCCCTGATGGAGTGCATGGCAAAGGTGGGTACGCCAACGTCCAGGGTTTTCACGCCGACTTTTTTGGCGGTAATGGGGCCTATCGTGCTGCCGCAGGCCATGTCCGCCCGGTTGACAAATTCCTGGCAGGCCACCCCGGTTGCCGCACAGAGCGACTTGAAATACCCGGCAGTTTCACTGTTGGTGGCGTAACGCTGGTTGGCGTTGTACTTGATGGCGGGGCCTTTATTGAGGATGAGACCGTGGTTGTTGTCGTGCTTGCCGGGATAATTGGGGTGAATGCCATGAGCATTATCGGTGGATATCAACAGTGAGTTGGCGAGCGTGCGGTACATGCTTTCACCCCCGGGAGTCATGCGAGCCAGCACATCCTGAAGAAATGTGCCCTCTGCGCCAGCCGCCGAAGCGCTGCCAACTTCTTCGTGATCATTGCATACCAACAGACTTGTAACATTGTTATCGGCTTCTGTCAGGGCAATTAACCCGGTGAAGCAACTCAACAGGTTATCCAGCCTGGCCCCGGCAATAAACTCATCCGCCGCCCCCGTCACCCGGGCCGGATTGGTGTCATAAAAGGAAAGCTCCGTTGCCAGAATATCCTCGCCATCAATCAGGTCTTTCAGCAGGTCGTTGAGCGTAAAGTCTGCCCGTTCTTGCAGGAGGACAGGCAGTATGTCCGTTTCGGGATTGATGCTCCGCTTCTTGTTCGCCTCCCGGTCAAGATGTATCGCCAGGCTCGGGATAACCGCAACGGCTTTCTCAAGGTCAATCAGGCTGTTGACAACCTTGCCGGATTTATCCCGGTGGGTCACCCGGCCCGCAAGACTCAGGTCCCGGTCAAACCAGGGGTTGAGCAGCACCCCGCCATAAACTTCAACGCCGAACTGACTATACCCGTAGTTGGTTTTTTCCGGTTTTGGTTTGACCTTGAGGCAGGGGCTGTCTGTGTGGGCGCCGACCATTCTGATGCCGGTCTCTTCCATGGGGCCGGTTCCCAGGATAAACGCAATAATGGAAGACTGATTGCGGGTGACGAAGTACCCGCCGGGTCCTGGCGACCAGGGGTCTTGCTCCTTGAGTTCGGTAAAACCCGCTGCCATCAGGATGGCTGCCATGCTTTCTACGGCATGGAAAGGGGTGGGGGAGCCTGCCAGGAAACTGATCAGGCGAGCATTGAAAGCGCGGGTATCCATTGTGTCGGGTAACGGGCAAAAAGAAGCCGCATTCTAGCAAGTAACCCCGCCGGGTTCATTGTTGGCAACGGATGACTGCCTGCATGGCCTCATAAGTATCGAATTCACAGATTTATTGCATCCCCGGAAGCCCTTGATGTAAAATACCGTTCGCGCCGATTTGATGTCAGCTTGCGGGCGCTTTAGAAATGCCGCTAAAGAGGAAATAAAACCTACTGCAGCGGCTTGCTCAGTAGGTTTTTTCGTTTAGGAGTGTATGCAAATGGGTTTCACTTCAAAAATCGTTCATGCGGACCGTCGCCACCCGATTGAGCACGGCTCCATCCATAAGCCGGTTCACACCGCCGTCACCTATGCCTATGAAGACGCCCGAGACCTTGCGGCTGTTTTTCAGGGAAAGCAGAGCGGTTATTCTTACGGCAGGCAGGTGAACCCGACTGTTACCGCCCTGCAGGACAAGATTTCCCTGATGGAGGAAGGTATCGCCTCGGTATTATTCGGGACGGGCATGGCGGCGATTGGCACCACCCTGTTTGCGTTGCTTCACAAGGGCGATCACTTTATTTCCTCGTCTTTTCTTTTCGGCAATACCAACAGCCTGTTTAACTCCTTCGCGGCTCATGGTGTAGAGGTGTCCTTTGTGGATGCCACGGATGCGGCGGCGGTGGCGCAGGCGGTTCGCCCCAACACGAGGATGGTTTTCGTGGAGACCATAGCAAACCCGCGGACCCAGGTGGCGGATATTGAAGGTATAGGCAGGCTTTGCAAGGCGCACAACCTTGTTTACGTCGTGGATAACACCATGACGACGCCCTACCTTTTTCTGCCGCGGGAAGTCGGCGCCAGCCTGATCATCAATTCCCTGACGAAGTACATAGGCGGGCATGCCAATGCCCTTGGCGGCGCGGTAACGGAGACGGGTCTCTATGACTGGTCCAGCTTTGACAATATCTATGAAGACTACAGGAAGGGAGACGCGGTCAACTGGGCCATTACCCAGATCAGGAAGAAAGGCCTGCGGGATTTCGGCGCATCGCTCGGCCCCGAGGCGGCTCATCATATTTCCGTAGGCTCGGACACCCTGGCATTGCGGATGGACAGGATCTGCAGCAATGCCCAGGCGCTGGCGGAATATCTTGACGCGCATCCCAAAGTAAAAAAGGTGTATTACCCGGGGCTTGAGCATCATCCGCAACATCTGCGCTCCAGGGAGTTGTTCCGTTATCATGGTGGGATATTGAGCATTGAACTGGTGGACGAGGTTGACTGCTTTGACTTTATCAACAGGCTTGAGCTTGTCATCTGTAGCAGCAACCTGGGGGACACCAGATCCCTCGCGATTCCTGTGGCTCACTCCATCTATTTCGAGATGGGCCCGGAACGCCGCGCCTCCATGGGCATCGACGATTCCCTGGTTCGGTTTTCCGTGGGCATTGAAGAGATTGATGATCTGCTTGCGGATTTTGCGCTGGCCCTTCAGTAAAGAGAAGGATAACGAGAGATATGTAAGGAGTGAGTAATGGCTGATGCGCTGACAAAAACAGACCTGCCACTGGCAAACAAACGAACCGGCAAGGTTCGCGACCTTTATGACCTGACCCTCCATGATGGCAGAGAGGGCATACTGATAGTGGCGACTGATCGGGTTAGTGTATTCGACGTGGTGCTGGCCAATGGCGTTCCCGGCAAGGGCGTGCTGCTGACGCAGATTTCAAAGTTCTGGTTTGATTTCTTTGCCAACGACTACCGGCATCATCTGGTATCCACCAACCCTGCTGATATCGACGGGCTTACCGATGAGCAGCGCCGCGGCCTGGAAGGCCGAATCATGATCTGTCGCAAGCTCGAGGTTGTGCCCATCGAATGTATCGTCCGCGGTTACCTGACCGGCAGCGGTTACAAGGATTACCTGAAAACCGGCGAGGTGTGCGATATTTCACTGCCGCCGGGCATGACCAACAGTGACAGGATAGAGCCTCCTATTTTCACACCATCCACCAAGGTCAGAGAAGGCCATGACGAGAACATCAGCTTTGGAGATGCATGCGGCATTGTCGGGCATGATGTTATGATCGACATTCGCGATATGTCCATGGGCATCTACAACAAGGGTCGTGACTATGCTCTCGACCGTGGCATCATCATAGCCGATACCAAGTTCGAGTTCGGCTGGGATTCTGACCTTGAAATGGTTCTCATTGATGAAGTCCTGACGCCAGACAGCAGTCGATTCTGGCCCACTGATGGCTGGGAGCCGGGTCGTGAACAAGACAGTTTCGACAAGCAGTATGTGCGTAATTATACCGAGACTCTGGTGGCGCGAGGGGAGTGGAACAAAGCATCCCCCGGGCCATCGCTGCCTGAATACGTGATAGATAACACCATTGCCCGTTACGAGGAAGCACTGCGCAGGTTGACCGGTTAAAACAGTATTTGCAGCGAGCGGTCCATGAACCAATAGCAGGATAGCCCGCCGATGAGATACATCGGCGCCAGCTTCAGTTGAGGCCAGGCAGGCAGCCCGGCTCTGTTGAGAGCGGCGACCAGCAGGAGTGCCGCTGCGATAATAGTAAGTTGCCCCAGCTCAATACCAACATTGAACAGGAACAGAGCGGTGATGGCGCTGGCATCAGGCAGCCCGATTTCCGCCAGGGCGGCGGCAAACCCCAGGCCGTGCAGCAGGCCGAAAGCAAACGCAACCAGCCAGGGTCTGCGCCCCAGAGCCGATGCATGAGTGCGCAGGGCTTCCATCGCCAGCAGCAGGATGCTGAAAGCGATGAGCGCCTCCACCGGCGGCTGTGAAACGCTGATGATATCGAAGGCGGAAAGGCCAAGCGTAATGGAATGTGCCAGGGTAAAACTGGTAACCACCTTGACCAGGTTTTTCCAGCCGTGCACCAGATACATCAGGGTGAGGACAAACAGCACATGGTCAAACCCGTAGATCAGGTGTTCCACACCGAGCACAAGATACACGGGCAGCTTCTCGTCGGTGGACAGGGTGACTTCGGGTCGCCCGGGAGTAATCAGGTAGTTGCGTGTCTTGCCGTCCAGTGTTTCCACCGTGACCATTGCATCGGTCAGAGTTCTCTCTATGCCCTCTATCCGGACTCTGGCAAGCGGCCCGCCGGAACAGTCCAGTCGAAAAGAAACCTGCATGGCCGTCGAGCCGACAACAGGCGTGCCCGCCGATGCCGTGCAATTTGTCTTGACCCCCAGGTTCAGAAACCGCCCGGATGATTGAGGCTGCATAAAAGCGGCCATCCAGCCTTGCTCACTGACCTGCGACAGTTTCAAAAGGGCGGGGCGCACCTCATGGGCCGCAGTTTGCAGCGGTGCCAGTAAAACAAACAACACAAATATACGGAGGCTACTGGTAAACAACCTGATGCTGCGAAAGCAGCTCCTCCAGATAATCATCGAGTGCGGCTTCAGCCCGCGCGGTTCGCATATCCTCGCGCACCTTGCCTTCGATGAAAGCGAGCGGCGTGACTTCCTGTGGCGTCAATCTTTCGAGCCGAACGAGATGATGACCAAAGCTGCTGGAGACGGGTCCCACCCATTGCCTTGCAACAAGCTGATCGAGTTGCGAGGTAAATACTTTACCGAGGGAAGAGGAAACTTGTCTTTCCGTTTTCGAGACATAGCTTTTCGACAATAGAGTTTGATCCCCAAGATGCCGCCATTCCGCCCCTGCCGCCAGCTTTTCGCGCACCTCATTCGCCCTGTCCGGGTCTCGCAGGAAAATCTGCGAGAAGGTGAATCTGACCGGGAGGGTGTAGTCGGCCGCATGGTCCCGGTAGTAATCCTGGATTTCCTCTTGGCTGAAGGTCTCCGCGGAGACATCCTGAACGAGGAAGCTCAGCTTCTGCACCAGCCTCCTGCGGATGATAATGTCTTCTTCCGCAAGACCAAGCCGCACCGCTTCACGGTATAACACCTCTTCCCTGAGCCATGCGTCCATGAGAGACCGCAGTTCGTTGCCGCTCGGCGCCCGGCCCATCTGGGTTTGCCAGAGGCCGGCGATACGGTTTCTGAGGGCGTCATCAAGCGTAATGACATCTGTACGGCGCAGTTGGTCCACGCCAAAAAGCAGGGCGCCAATCAGTAGAAACCAGAAGATTGGCGCCTTCAGCAGAACCGACATAAAGCCTAGTTCGACGCCGGGCTGACCCAGATGGGGGAGGACCAGGCGCGCTCCTGAATGGTGGCATTCAGGTCCGGGCTGGGTTCCACGCCATTGCGGATGGCGTCCCATGTGGACCATCTGCATACAGGGTTTTCGAGCACGCGGGCATAGTAGGTGGCATATTCCGCAGCGTCATAGCCCGGGTCTTGCCACGATGCGCTGAGTTCCGCATCGCCGACATCGGGCGTGATAGCACAGTCCGCAAGGTTGACTCGCGCGCCATTGTCAGGGCACCGGTGTGTATCAGGGTCCACAGCGCCGCCATCGGCACAGGCCACATCGTAGACGGTTTCCATGGCCTTGCCATCGCGCACGGAAGCCTTGATAACCTGCAACCGCTGTAATGGCGCTTTGTTCGGGTCCCGGGCGGCCCAGATGAGAAACGTTGGCACCTGCCCCGCCTCCGCAATCAGGTCGCCACCCATGGGTACGCCGCCCTGGTAGGCCGCAGAGACCAGGTTGTCGTCGTCAAGAGACGGCAGGTCATAACCTGCGAAAAAGCGAACCTTGATTTTGCTACCGGAGGTTGAATATGTTTCCTTGCGACGAAACGCATCATAGATTGAATCGCGGGTGTTCTCTTCCGCCCATACCGCCGCCAGGCTGCCAGCGCTCCAGGTGGACCTGTAGGTGTCAAGATACTTTGAGCTGTCTGCCGCCGGCTCCGAGAGTGGAATGGAACCACGCTCCATTGGTGTGTCGTCAAGGATGCCGGTCTTGCTCCAGTAGTTTTCTTCATCACCGGCGTAGGAAGCATTGTGCGTGTCGCTGGAGCCCACAACACCAAACTTGAAGGGGTTGAATCCTTTTTTGGCCTGAAATTCCAGGCCATTCATCAGCGCCTCACGAACATAGCTGCCTTCCGGCTGGCTTGGCAGGGTTGAGGCTATTCGCACCTTCATGATTTCAAAGTCCGCCCATTCATCGTTGGGAGACAGGGCGGGATGAGTATCTGAAGTCCCCTTGATCTGTGAGTTCTCGACCAGGGGTTCGTTACGCATACGCAGGTCGGCATAGGCGGAATCCAGAGGTTTGCCGTCAAAATCCAGCAGACTGAACATCCAGCCATTGGAGCCGTTTGAGTTATGCGGCATGGCCAGGGATTCATAACCTGCGGCTCTCTGTGTGTCCATCCATGCCCAGAGATCCTCCGGGTTGGTTGAATCGACGCGTGTGTAAGGCAGGAGAGGCGCCTCGTCTCCCCTGAAAATCACATTCCTGTGCAGGTTCTCGAATTCGGGGCCGGAAGACGTGTACTCGTAGCCGATAAAAGCGGTGAACCTGCCCGGATCATTATGGCGGTTTGCAGCATCGACAATGGAACCCCAGGCGTCTCTTTGTATGTCTTCGTTGACAAGTGTCAAGGCCTCTTCATCGTCGCTGACCAACTGAATCATCGTCTGGAAAAGCGCCACACTGTCTTCTTCAGTGGCGAGGTCACGGGCCTTGTCGGCGTAAGCATGATCATAAAGCGGGGAACCTTCCTGGGTCATTGCCCTGAGGGAGCCGAGGAAAAACCCGTGATCCGTGACGGCATAGAAATCCAGAGGCTCTTCCATTTGCATATCAAACCCACCCGGGTGGCGCAGTACGCCGCCCTTGGCGAACTCATAGGCGTCATCCGGTGTGGCCCTGGTGTTCATGATAAAAGCGTCGAAGGAATAGACGGTGTGGACGTGCAAATCACCGAACAGCGCCTGCCTGTCCGGGACAGGTGGAGGCATATCTGCCGCGCCTCCGGTTCCGTTGGCGGGCTGGTCTTCCTGGCAAGCCTGCAACAGGAAGAGGGAAAATATCAAAGGGAAAACTAATCGCATGGCTGGTTTCCTTTATTTATATTGAGTGTGTAGCTCAGTGTGTAGCTCAGTATGAGTATGTTTCGTTGTTCAGGCTCTTTATCAATGATAGGCACTTGTGATTGAAAGCCGCCTGTCGCCAGGGTCAATCGTTGTAACATACTCCTGTGCTGCCCAGGCCGCAATAACCACCAGGCTCCTTTGCCAGGTACTGCTGGTGATAGTGCTCCGCATAGTAAAATGTCGGGGCCAGGATAATCTCAGTGGTAATGGCCGGGTAGCCCTTGGGAGTCAATTTTTGCTGGAAGACATGTTGCGATGCCAGCGCCTGTTGTTGTTGCTCATCGCTGAAAGTATAGATACCGGAACGATACTGGGTGCCAACGTCATTCCCCTGGCGCATGCCCTGGGTGGGGTCATGGCTTTCCCAGAAGAGTGCCAGCAGACTCTGGTAATCGGTAATATTCGGGTCGAAGGCCACCAGCACCACTTCATTGTGGCCCGTCAGGCCGGAGCAGACTTCCCCGTAGGTCGGGTTGGGCGTAAACCCGCCGGCATATCCCACGGCTGTGACATACACGCCTTCCCTTTCCCAGAAGTGACGTTCGGCGCCCCAGAAGCAACCCAGGCCGAACATGGCTATTGGCATGTTTCCAGGGAAGGGGCCACGGAGAGGATTGCCGTTGACGAAGTGCTTGTCCGGTACAGGTATGGCTTCCTCTCGGCCGGGGAGGGCGGTCTCCGCCGTGGGCCTGGCGAGCTTGCCTGAGAAGTTGCTCATGGCGCCTTCCTTCAAAAGGATTATCGGGCCGGGATTATACATGGGTGGTAGTTTCAGGGCTCATTGCGTTTTCGCTTCGCGAAATTCGCAATGTACATGACGGCTTCGCCGCCACTCTGGATTCCCGGGCAAGCCCGAGAATGACAACTCCTAAATGCCTTGGCATGAAAACACCGAATCAGGCACTATTCGGCATAACCCCCCCGGTTGCACTTCGAGGTTGAATTCAGGCTATGTCATCCAACATGTCATCCAATATGTCATTCGATAAACTTATAGACCGTTCTATGACCGATAGCAGCCGCTGGAGGGGGCGTGGTGCGACGCTTGCGTTGACCATCGGCGATGCCGATTTTCCGATACCGGAACCTGTTCGGCAGGCCATCCTGACGCGAACGGAACAGGGGGTCCTAGGTTACGATACGCTGCCCGGAGCCCTTTCCGAACTGATCGCGGCCAGGCTGCAACAACGCTACGGCTGGCGAATCAAACGCGAATGGCTGGTATATATGCCGAACCTGGTGCAGGGGTTGAATTTCGCCTGTCGCGGTCTGACCGAGCCAGGGCAGACGGTGCTGTCGGAAGCACCCGTTTATTATCCCTTTCTGCAGGCGCCGGGGAATTCGTCCCGGCAACTCGTCACCCTTGCCGCGAAGTTGAACCGGGGGCGCTGGGAACTTGATTTTGACGCCCTGGAACAAGCGGCCGGGCGAGCCGACCTGTTTTTGCTCTGTAACCCGCAGAATCCCCTTGGCAGGGTACTGTCAGCGACGGAACTGGCGCGGGTGGCGGAGATCTGCATGGCGAACGACCTGGTGGTCTGCTCCGACGAGATTCATTGTGATCTGATATATGACGACCATCGGCATATCCCGTTTGCGGCCATCTCACCGGAAGTCGCCGAGCAGACTGTAACGCTGATGTCTCCATCCAAGGCGTTCGCCCTCAGCGGCCTTGGGGGAGCATTTGCCATTATTTCCAGTCAGCGTCTGCGAGAGAAGTTCCAGGCTGTTTCTGCAGGGCTGATTCCCAACATGAATTCCTACTCCCAGGTTGCCATGATGGCGGCTTATGCCGAATGTGATGACTGGCTGGAACAACAATTGGATTACCTGACCGCAAGCAGGGATTACCTTGTGACCGCTCTGGCGCAGATGCAAGGTGTGCGGGTTGTCAAACCGGAAGCGACTTACTTCCTCTGGCTCGATATGCGGGAAACCGGGCTGAATGATCCTTTTCAAACTCTGCTCGATGCAGGCGTTGAATTGAGCGATGGGGAGAAGTTTGGCATGAAGGGTTTTCTTCGCTTGAACTTTGCGAGCCCGAAAAGCAGGCTGGAGGAAGCCGTATCTCGCATGAGTACCGTGTTGTCACGGTAGCACTCTGGTAGACTCGGGCTTTCTGCAAATTCAGGAGTAGTCATGGGTGAGTTCTGTAGCGTCGCAAGGGAAGGGTCTTTGACGATAGTGACTATCAACAGGCCGGATGTTATGAATGCACTTCATCCGCCGGGGAACGCTGAACTTGGCAAGGTGTTCGATGATTTCGTTGCAGACTCAACGCAGTGGGTTGCCATCATCACCGGCGCGGGTGACCGCGCCTTTTGTGCCGGGAATGACCTGAAGTACCAGGCGTCCGGTGGTGACATGAGTGGTCAGCCCAAATCCGGTTTTGCCGGGTTGACATCCCGTTTTGACAATCCCAAGCCGGTTATTGCCGCGGTAAACGGTGTCGCCATGGGTGGTGGCTTTGAAATTGCCCTCGCCTGCGACCTCATCATAGCCGCCGAGAACGCCATTTTTGCGTTGCCGGAGCCACGCGTGGGCCTTGCTGCGCTGGCGGGCGGTATTCACCGTTTGCCGAGAGTAATAGGCATGAAGCAGGCAATGGGAATGTTGCTTACGGGCCGTCGGGTGCCCGCGGAGGAGGGCAGGCAACTCGGTTTCGTGAATGATGTCGTACCTGCCGGGCAAGCCCTCGAAGGCGCCAAAGCATGGGCGAGTCAGATACTGGAATGTGCCCCTCTGTCGGTTCGTGGCAGTAAGCAGGCTGCAATGGAAGGCATGAGCGCGGCCAGCCTTGAAGCCGCCATCAAGGGCAAGTACAAGCAGATACAGGCCATGTATAACAGCGCGGATTTCGTTGAAGGGCCTCTTGCTTTTGCGGAAAAAAGATCGCCGAACTGGAAGGGCGAATAACGCTACTACCTAATCAGGCATAAGAGGTAAGCTCATGCGCAGTATCTTGTTTGCGGTTTTGACCGTCGCTTCGAATACGGTTCTCGCCAGTTCATCCGGCGGGGTCAACTTGGACATGACCGACCATGCCCTGGCTTTTCTGGCGCTGGGCATTTTTGTTGTTGCTTACTCGCTGGTCATGCTTGAGGAGTTTATTCATCTCAGGAAGAGTAAACCCGTCATTCTTGCCGCGGGTTTGATCTGGCTGATAGTTGCCTTCCTTACCCGCGAGTCTCCACTTGGCGAACATGCGCTGGAAGAAGTGCTGCATCACAACCTGGTCGAATATGCATCGCTGTTTTTGTTCCTGCTGGTTGCGATGACCTACATAAACGCCATGACAGAGCGGAATGTTTTTGAGGCCCTGCGAGCCTGGCTTGTCAATCGCGGTTTTGGTTACAAGAAATTGTATTGGATCACGGGTTGTATTGCCTTTTTCCTGTCTCCCATAGCAGACAACCTGACGACGGCATTGCTGATGGGTGCAGTGGTATTGTCTGTTGGCGGTGGCAACGCCAGATTTGCGAGCATAGCCTGCATCAACATAGTGGTGGCCGCCAATGCCGGCGGGGCTTTCAGCCCCTTTGGCGATATTACGACCCTCATGGTCTGGCAGACCGGACATGTCACCTTTATTCAGTTTTTTGTGTTGTTCGTGCCCTCAGTGGTTAATTATATTATCCCGGCGGTCATTATGAGCTTTGCGATACCCGACGAGCATCCCCAAGCCGCCTCGTACGCCGTAACTTTGAAACGCGGCGCTTTCGTGATTTGTTTCCTGTTTATCTGCACGGTTGCCACGGCTGTTTCGTTTGAGCAGTTTCTGCACCTGCCGCCCTTCATGGGCATGATGACGGGCTTCTCTTATCTGTTTTTCTATGGTTACTACCTGAAGATGTCCTCACAGTCGAGTCATCCGGATTTTGGCCATTTCAATATCTTCAACAAGGTGTCCCAGGCGGAATGGGACACCCTGTTCTTCTTCTTCGGCGTTATCTTCTGTGTAGGAGGGCTCGGGTATATCGGCTATCTGGAAATCATGTCGAACCTTTTGTACGAAGGCTGGGGGGCGACTAATGCAAATATTGTACTGGGCGTAGTGTCTGCAATTATTGACAATATCCCGGTCATGTTTGCGGTGCTGACCATGGAGCCTGACATGGGTCTATATCAATGGTTGCTGATCACCCTGACGACAGGGGTGGGGGGCAGCCTTTTGTCAATCGGCTCCGCCGCAGGCGTGGCGCTGATGGGTCAGGCGCGCGGGATTTATACTTTCTTCGGCCATCTTCGATGGAGTTGGGCCATCGCCTTGGGATATGCGGCCAGTATCTATACGCACTACCTGGTAAATGGGTAATAATCGCCGGTAAGGCCGGAGTTCACGGGAACCGGCCGGGAGACATGATGACCAAGGGTCTTGATATTGCCGTATTGACGGTTTCCGACACACGAACCCAGGAGAATGACACTTCCGGTCAGTTTTTGTGTGATGCACTGACACAGGCGGGCCATAGTCTTGCCGCCAGGCAGATTGAAATAGATGATATCTATAAGCTGCGCGCGCTGGTATCCGCCTGGATAGCGGACGACACCATAGAGGTGATACTGGTCACCGGCGGCACCGGGTTTACCACCCGGGATTCGACACCGGAGGCGCTGACGCCCCTGTTTGATGTTCATATAACCGGTTTTGGCGAACTCTTCCGGCAACTCTCTTATGAAGAGATAGGTTCATCCACGGTTCAGTCCCGGGCATTCGCCGGCATTGCCAACAATACGCCGGTCTTCTGTATGCCTGGGTCAACCGGGGCCTGCAAGACCGCCTGGTCGGGGATACTGATGAGCCAGCTTGACATTGATCATCGCCCCTGCAACTTCGCTGAACTGATACGCAAGGGTGGTCATTAGTGTTGCGTTCCGTCGATGAGACAATCGCAACGCTCCTGCGGCAAGTCAAGACAACTGAAGCCACGGAACAAAGGGCCCTGGACGATGCGTTGAATTGTTGCCTTGCGGCTGATATTACTTCCCCGGTGGATGTGCCTCCCGCCGATAACAGCGCCATGGACGGTTACGCATTGAAACACGGAGACGTCAGTGATGGCGTCTGGCTTGAAGTGAGTGGCCGGATAGCGGCGGGCAGTGTTGGCCAGCCACTTGAACTCGGCGGCATTGTGCGCATATTTACCGGCGCACTCCTGCCCCCGGGTGCTGACACTGTCGTGATTCAAGAAGACACAGAGACCCGGGACGGCAGGGTAAGCATCATGCAGATGCCGCAGCCCGGCGAGAATGTACGCAAGCGCGGTCAGGATATTGAAAAAGGTCGCGTCATTCTTGCCAGAGGCGAAAGGCTGACATCCGCAAGCATCGGGCTGATTGCCTCAGTCGGCTTCTCCCGTGTGGCGGTTTACTCGCCGCTCAGAATAGCGGTCATGTCCACTGGCGATGAATTGGTGCCGCCCGGCAAGGCGGCGGCACCCGGGCAAATATACAATTCAAACCGATATACGCTGGCGGCGTTGATTTCTTCCATGGGCATGCAGGTTGTTGACCTGGGTATCGTGGCGGACACACCTGAAGCAACGGAAGAAGCGCTGCGTGAAGCGGCTGCCAAGGCGGATTGTATTCTCACGACCGGCGGCGTTTCCGTTGGTGAAGAAGACCATGTTAAAGTGGCGGTGGCGCGGCTTGGCCGCATCGATTTGTGGAAACTGGCCATCAAACCCGGCAAGCCGCTGGCTTATGGCGAGGTTGCAGGGGTTCCTTTTTTCGGTTTGCCCGGCAACCCTGTTTCGACCTTTGTGACCTTCTGTATCATTGCGCGGCCCTACCTTATGGCCATGCAGGGTGTGAAGGATGTCAGGCCCGTGACCCATGTCGTCGAATCCGGATTTGAGTTCAAGGCGGGCGGCAGGCGTGAATACCTGCGGGTCAGAACAGTTGAAGATGACCGGGGCGAAACAAGGCTTGAGAAATTTCCAAACCAGGGCTCCGGCATGATGACCTCACTGGTATGGGCGGATGCCCTGGCGGAAGTGGAAGCGGGCCGACATGTCATGCCCGGTGACAGGCTCAGGATATTTCCATTGAAGAACTCGTGCTAAACTTTCCCGCCTTTGGAGGACCGGGTCAATGGGATTGATCGCGCTCAGCGCCCTTCTCGCTATTATTCTTGGTAGTTGCGCCTGGCTGGCGATGGGTAATCAATTTCCCATCGGCCAGGCAAGCAAATGGTCGGCGACCCAGAATATTTGCATCTATGCCGCCCTGTTCCTTGTGCCTGTTTACCTGCTGATCTTTTTCCTGTTCTGATTGTGCGTTTGCCCATGGACATTGAGTCGGTCCGGGGATTCCTTGATCTGGATGAGGGCGAGGCACTGTATCACCAGGCCTTGGCGGCTGCGGCTCTGGGGCCGGTGCTGGAAGTCGGCAGTTATTGCGGCAAGTCGACTGTGTATCTGGGCGAGGCCTGCCGTGCCGGGAATGTTTCACTCTATGCCATAGATCATCATCGCGGGTCCGAAGAACATCAGCCGGGCGAGGAATATCACGATGCAGCCCTGTTTGATGAGCAGGCCGGCATGATGGATTCCTTTCGCGAGTTCAGACAGACCATAAAACGGGCGAGGCTTGAGGATATAGTGGTGCCGCTGGTGGCTTCATCCGCCGCTGCCGCCAGGAATTGGCATACGCCCCTGGCCATGGTTTTTATCGACGGCGGGCACTCCCTTGAAGCTGCCATGACCGATTATCGTTGCTGGGCTCCGCATATAGTCCCGGGAGGCACCCTGGCGATTCATGATATTTTTCCTGACCCCGCGGATGGCGGCCAGGCTCCGCATGAGATATTCAAGCTCGCGTTGGCATCCGGCCTGTTTGCGGAGGTTGGGCGCGTAAAGACTCTGGGTCTGCTGAAGCGGGTCTAGTCGGCGGTCAGGTTGGCTATGGATAGGTCTCTGGTGGGCGTTACCGCCATGTCGTTGCGGAACAGGTGCGCAGCGCCGGTTTTGTTGGCAAGTGCGTCTGCAGCCAACAGCACCGCGCCGGCGGTCCAGGTCGGGCGCTCAAGCGGCCAGAACGCCTCGTCTCGATGCACATAACCCGTCCAGTAGGAACCGTCGTTATCCCGAAACTGGTGCAGCCAACTGAACAGTTGCACAGCCCGCTGATATTCGCCGGCGGATAGCAAGGCCATGACCAGTTCACAGGATTCCGCCACCGTGACCCAGGGCTCATCGTTGACGCAGACACAACCCAGATCATTGACGACAAATTCATTCCAGCGGCGCTTGAGGTGATTCCTTGCCGCCGCCCCCTTGATGACACTGGTGAGTACCGGGTAAAACCAATCCATTGCGAACCGGCTTTTTGAATCCCAGGTTTGATCAAAACATTCCGGATGATTGATGATGGCGTGGCCAAGCCGAGTACGGGCAAATGCCCATGCCGGAACTTCTTCTTCCAGTGCGGTGGCGATATTGAGCGCACATTCCAGGGATTTATAGATACTGCTGCATCCGGTTACAAGGGAGTCTTCACGAATGCCCAGCGTCGTGTCCTCGCACCAGTGAATCTGGCCCTTGTCGCCTTGCAGGCGGAGTACAAACGCCATGGCCGTACTGATTGTTGGCCACATGACGTGCAGGAAATCCATGTCACCGGTCACCAGGAAGTAATGCCAGACTCCGGTGGCAACATAGGCGACAAAATTGGATTCCGCGCGGGTGCCATCTTCCACCTTGCCGTCCTTGTAGGCGGCGAGCCAACTGCCGTTGGGAAGCTGGTTGTTCTTCAGCCAATAGTAAGCCTGCCTTGCTTCGTCGAACCTGCCGCCTATGGTCAGCCCCATTGCGCTTTCGATATGGTCCCAGGGGTCCATGGGGCCGCCCTCAAACCAGGGAATGGCGCCATCGTTCTGTTGTACGCGGGCGATATAGTCAATGGTCCCGGCGAAGTATTCGTCCGGGAAACGTCCCATGGAAACGTAAACCTGGGTCATGGGGCGGCCTCCGCCGTTTTCACGAAATACATGACGACGCTCTTCCCCATGATCGGGTTGAGCAGATGATCGAGCCATCGGGTGACCCATGGTTGTTGCATCAGGTCCCAGGTGAGAAATCGGTGATACCAGTTGACGACAGGCGCATCGGCTTCTGCCTTGTCCCTCCAGAAGAGGCATTTCAACCACCAGTAGGGTACATGAAGGGCGTGGGCATGATGCTTGTCGTAGCAAACAAACCCGGTGCTTTCCATGGTTTGCCGCAGCCGTCTTGCGTTGAATATCCTGATGTGCCCGCCTTCAACCTGATGATAGGCGGCACTCAGTTTCCAGCAGACCCATTCGGGGAAGTAACGCGGTACGCTTATGGCCGCCCTGCCGCCGGTTTTCAGTACGCGGCGGATCTCACTGATCACGGATTGATATTCGTGAATATGCTCAAGCACTTCTGAGCAGATGACCTTGTCAAATGATTCATCCGTAAAAGGAAGCCTTGCCGCGTTGGCAACGGAGATGACCAGGCTCTTGTTCATATTTTCAGGTTTGACAAACTGTGCAAATCTGTCGCGGGTGGTTTTCAGGTCTCCAATGGAGAGGTCGACGCCCACCGCGTCAAGTTCCTGAACCATATAAGCGGCAATGGCATGGCGGCCCTCGCCGCAACCAAGGTCAAGCAGGCGTTCTCCGGCGCGCAGATTTATGCGCTCAAAATCGACGGTTTGCAGGGACACTTACGCCGCCTCTCTGGATTCAAGAATGTTGCAGTAAAGCTTCACCATGTCGGCGGCGGCGGTTCCCCAACTGAAAAGCCTGTGTATTCTTTTGCGCCCCATCCTGGCGAGAGACGAGCGTAGTTGTTCGTCAGCGAGGACTTGTTGTATGGCATCTGCAAGGGCTTTGTGATCTCTCGTGGGCACGATTATACCGGCGTCTCCGACCACTTCCGGCAATGCGCCGCCGTCTGTTGATATCACCGGGACGCCGCAGGCCATGGCTTCACCGGCGGGCAGGCCAAAGCCTTCATAGACGGACGGCGTCACGGCGCAGGTGGCTTTGGCGTAAAGGCCGGCGACCTCGTCTGAACTCAACCCGGAATAAAACGTGATGCGATCAGCAATGCCCAGTTCTTTTATCAGCTTTTCCGTTGGGCCGTCCTTCTTCAACTTTCCCAGAACCATCAGTTTAAGCCCGGGTATGTCCACAGACAGTTTTGCAATGGCGCGAAGAAGATAGACAAGACCTTTGAGCGGCGCATCGGCGGCGCTGGCGGTCGCCATGACAGTATGGCTATCCCTGATAATCCCGGGCATGGGTCGGAACCTGTCCATGTCTATGCCGTTGGGCACAATCGTCAGCTTTCCCCGCAGCACGTCAAAATCCCTGGTGATGTCCCGGCAGGACGCCTCGGATACGGTGACCAGATGATCCAGTTGCTTTACAACCTTCTTCTGCATCCGCAGGAAAGAATGCCATCGCCTGATCAGCAGCCTCAGTTTCCAGGATTCCTCGCTTGCAAGGGCGATGCGAAGGTCATTCGTAATGGGGTGGTGGATGGTGGTGACAACGGGAACGCCCATCTTCTGTAGTTGCAGGGTCCCGTAGCAAAGACTCTGATTGTCGTGAACTATGTCGTAGCCCGGCTGATGGCGCCGGAAGTATTGCACCAGCCTTCTGCCAAAGGTATAGGGTTCCGCAAAGCCGCCGGTCAGCATACTGAACCACTCAAAGAAATCGGTGAAGGACAACAGATGCCTGAGCCTGAGCGCCGTGACATGATTTTCCGCCGCAAACAGGTTTAACCCGGGCAGCTTGATCAGACGGACGCGATCATCCAGTTGCGGGTAGGGTTCGCCGGAAATGACATCGACAGTGTGGCCCGCGTCCACCAGCGCCTTGCTGAGAAACTTGATATAGATGCCCTGGCCGCCACTGTAGGGATTGCTTCGATAGCCCAGCAGGCAAATTTTCAGTTTGCGCCCTTGATCGGCTTCTGTGACGAGGCGTTGCTGTTCGGCAGCTTGCATGAAGAGGGAAGACCGCATTGATTACGGTGAAAAGCGCGGCATTGTACGCGCTATGCGGGATAAATGCCACGATACTGGGAGACAAGGTGAGTGATTTTTTTGAAATTTGGGTATACATTGAAAATTCTTCATACGAAGGTTTCCGGTTTTGATTGAATTGCGGCACCTGAAAACACTCGTTGCCTTGCGCGATAAAGGGAGCCTGGTGGGCGCGGCAGAGAGCCTGTTCCTGACCCAGTCGGCTCTCTCGCACCAATTGAAGGGCCTGGAAGACCGGCTGGAGTGCACCCTGTTCGTGCGCAAAACAAGGCCGCCTCGCTTTACCTCCGCCGGGAGAAGACTGCTGGCCCTGGCGGATGAAGTCCTGCCGATGGTGAAGAATGTGGAACGGGATATTGCGCGGCTGGCGGAAGGAGAGGCGGGCAGGCTGCATATCTGCATCGAGTGTCATAGTTGTTTCCATTGGCTGATGCCCTGCCTTGACAAATACCGCGTCAACTGGCCCGAAGTCGAACTGGATCTTTCCGGCGGTTTCAGTTTCGCGCCCTTGCCGGCTCTGGTTCGCGGTGACCTTGACCTGGTGATTACCTCGGACCCGGTTGAACTTCCCGGCATTGACTACATACCTCTTTTTGCTTACGAGGCGATGCTGGCCGTGGCGAAGGACCACCCGTTCGTCGCGCGTGACATGATCCTGCCGGACGATTTTGAAAATGAAACGCTGATCACATATCCCGTCGAAAGAGGCCGCCTGGATGTATTTACCCGCTTTCTTGATCCCCTTGGTGTTGAACCCGCATCCGTCAGAACCGCGGAACTGACGCAGATGATCATTCAGCTTGTGGCTTCAGGGCGGGGCGTTGCCTGCCTGCCCAACTGGGCGCTGCATGAGTATCTGGCAGGGGATACCATCCGGGTGAAAAAACTGGGCGAGTCAGGGCTCTGGTGCAAGCTCTATGCGGCCATAAGGGATGACCAGCGAGGCATGGCGTTCATGCAGGATTTTCTCAACACCGCCATCGAAACCTGCTTCTCTACACTGAACGGCATCAAGATAGTTCAGGATTGAGTTTTCTTTTGCCGCCATTTACATTGCGAATTTCGCGAAGCGAAAACGCAATGGAGATAACGAATAAGAAAAGAAAGGCCCCACGAAGATACACTCCGTGGGGCCTGGTCTTTTTACGGGGAGCAGGCTCCGGATCAACTCCGGCCGGAGGCTCCCCCGTCAGACTGACTGTTAATGAGATCACCTCCTTTTTTAAGCAGGGTGTCATCAGGCGTGCCGGGAGGTCCTCCCTGGTTAGAACAACCCGCACGTTTGCATCAGCTTCCAGAACAATCGAATCAATTTATAGCCCAATGAGTCGACATTGTCAAAACCCGGTGACAAATAAATGGGGTCAGAAGACCTATAAATGAGAATTATATACTTGTTTAACCAAGTCTCTCATTTTCTTTGAGAGACCTCTTCCCAATTTTCGACTGTTCAGTGGGTCGATTGAATTCGACCAATGTATCTTTTCACTATTACCGACCACGATCTGGAATTTCATCATCTTTTTCTTTAGCAATAGTATCCGCTATACCTGACATCAGTTCTTTTTCGGTATTCAAAATATAAGTCATAAAACTAGGGATACCCGGTTCATATAAAGTTGATTCCTCTGATTTCCAAATAAAATCATTATCAATAAATGTTTGTAAACACTTAAAACTTGACTCTATGTTCAATGAATCAACCGATAAATTCTCTGAAATAATATCCAACATATTATCTTCTGGTATTTCTTTTATATCTTGAAATTTATTTGCTATAGCAACGAACGCTGGTCGCAACCCAAGCGAGTTCAATTTACTTCTGCGCTCATCGTAAAATTTATTTTTTTTAATACCAATATTTGGTTTTACAACCTCAACCTGTTCGTCAGTTATAAACGCCACATTTTCTTTGTTTGCTTCTTCCCACAAATAACTTCCCCATTCTTGTAGAAAATATGGATAGCATTGGCTGTCCTCAACAATAATAGACAAAGCATCATTAATTATTTCTATGCCTTGTTCCTCAAAAGGTTTACTTATAGCATCTGCCGCAGATTGTTCATCCAAACGTCCGAGACCAATCATTTTTGAACGCTCAATAAAAGTAGCATCAACTGTAGATAAAAAATTACGCAACCCAGGAGTGCCAGCCAAAACCAACATGAAAGGAGATTTAATACTAATCTTTTGATGTAAATTTAATAAATTCTGACACAAATTTACATCCATTTTATGCGCCTCATCTATTAACAATATTAATGGCTTTTTCTTACACCCATCAATTAAAATCTTTTGATTATCTCGTTTAAATATGTCCTTTGCTTTCCAAGTAGCACTAGCAGCCACACCTTCGGCATTAACTCCAGCAGTCACATCTTCAGGAATAAATTTACGTGGTAAAGACTCAGCAGGCATCAATTTATCCCATAGACCAGATGGCGATCCTATTTCATCAGGAGTTAGCCAAACCACACGTATTGAATCATTCTTTTTAACACCAGCCTCAACTTCATTATTAAACCAACTCAACAACGTTGTTTTACCCATACCACGCGGCCCATACAAAACCGTTGCTGCGGGTGGTGATTTCCCAACAGACATTTTTCCTAAATTCTTCCGAAATACAAATTGCTCATCTTCTCTACCAGCTAAATAAGGCGGAAAGTGTCCAGAACCTGGATTAAATGGATCTTCAAATTTAGGTGATTCCATAACGGCCTCTGGTTAGAACAACCCGCACGTTTGCATCAGCTTCCAGAACAATCGAATCAATTTATAGCCCAATGATGCGTCACTGTCAAAACCATCCGGGTATTTTTCATCACAGTTCACTTTTTCACCAGCTTTGCCGGCGCTTTCCATCCTAGGGAATCAGGACAGTTTCAATCCATTTGTTGTCAGCCTTTTCGTAGTGGCGTCGATCATGGGCCGAGTCCCCTTGATTCAGATCGAGACATTCTATAACTGCGGGCCTGAGAATAATGCCGCCTGCGGCGGCGGGAACGGCGAGAGACCCGTCATCGGTTTCTTTTGCCAGTGCATCGATATGCCCAAGCAGCAGATCTCTGGATGCTATCTCGCTGCTTTGGGGCCCAAGCGTTTCATAGGCATGGTCAAGATACTTGCTGCCTGCCGGTCTGCGGGGCCAGTGTTCCTCGATAATGTTTTGATCCAGTGCATCGATGAGGCCACCGACCCGATATTGCCTGCGGATGCTGGCATACCAGAGCAACAGTTCCGCCCTGTTGTTGCCGGTGATGATGCGCCACTTGGGGCTCGTTTTGTTGATAAACAGGGTAAAGCCCGCTTCGCTGATGTCACGCAGCACCAGGGTTCTTACGCTGGGCGCGCCTTCCCCGGACAAGGCGAGAAAGCAAATATTCGCATTTTGGTCATCCAGGCTGCGCGCTGTCTGTTGGTCTTTGATAATGCCAGCGATTGGATTCATTCAGTCTATGCTGTCAGGGTCAAAGTCATACACCTCGTAACGAAAGCCGGCAGGGGGGTCGTCCCGATAGTCAATCATCCATTGGTAAAGCCGGCCATGGGCGCTGCCCAGAAGGGCATCTCTGATGATACCCTGCTCATCGCTTTCCCCGGCAGACGCCAGCAGACGCTCAAAGTTGAAAATAAAAGATTCGCAATGATGTGTTCGAAGCTCCGTGCCATAAAGCAGCTTGTAGGCATAACGCTGGCCGTGAATGAAGCGAAGTTGCAGCAATGATCTGCTGAAACCTTCCGGGTCCGTATTGTTCAGATTTCCCCAGAGTTCGCCAATCCTGTCTTCAGACACCACGCCCCCGGTGGAAGCGCCCTGGCTTGAAACGAAAAGAAAGGCGGCAATAGCGCCTAGCTGCTGTTTGACACTTTCGGCAATCTGCAGGAATACCGATGCCTTGAGTGACTGTGACTGTATGGCCGCCTGCTCCGCCGACTTCTGTATCTCGGTATGCTGCATCCTGATCGCTTCGGTGTTATGCGTCAGCTCCTTTTTTTGCAGGAAGTAACCAATGACAAGCCAAAGAAAGGCCAGGGGCGCAAAGGCGCCTTCCAGAAAGTTGCCGACCATTGCAATCGGCGCGGAAGCAATGTTGAGCCAGCCGATGGTGTTGCCCACATACAAGGACAAGACCAACAGCCAGACGATAGTAATGATCAGACCGAGCCAGATGCGCCAGTCCGGTCCTGAGATCTTTGGCAAGGGGTGCGTCGGAGTTTCCTGCTCTTGAGTCATCTTCTTCTCCCGCCTGGCGGAAATTCGCCGGCGAATAAACAATGATCGGTGCGGGCCCGGGCCCGGGCGATGGCGAGGTATTCAAAGTGCTGCATGGAAGGTCTCCGAGGCGAGTTGTTGATTGTTTGCGGCCAGGGAGATGGTAACGCTGTTCGCATCAAAGGTAACCCTGGCCTCGATGAATTCATGCCACTCGTAATCCGTTTGCAGGCTGCTGCCCAACCTGAGAGTGCAGGGCGCCTTGTCCCCGGTTTGTGCCTCTCGCTGAATGTTGTTGATAAAGAGACGTGCGGAGGGCGACCCGTCAACTTCTATCCGGAGCTTGGCGTTCTTGTATTCGATTTGTAGTGCTTGCATGGTTTGTAGACCCTTGCTTATCAGTATGGCCCTCGGCCATGCCTGTTTGAACCCCCGGCGAGTATTTTACCCCTTACCTGCCGGGTCGGGTATGAAGGCCCGTCTCGAAGTAGGATATGATGCGCCGGTTCCAGGGAGACAATACATGAGTCAGATGAATGAGATCAGGGAAACAGCGCGGGAACTGGCGGATGGCTTGGGCAGACTGGGGCCTGACAGGACGGTTGCGTTATCAGTTCACGTTACCAGAGAGTTGCTTGCGGCGCTGGAAGAGAAAGCCAAAAAGCTGGTAAACCAATTGGATGGCGTTGACTAGCTTCAGTGTTAGCAACAAATAGAAATGTCCGGTTTTAGAACACGTGAGTTGTCCGCTTTAGGCGGTGTCGGGAAGCCTTGTTGAGGCACCCGTTATTGATGGCGCAGCGGACATCAGGCAGCCAACGGCAAGTCTTGATGAGTTGGCCGATCGCGTCATAATGGGCCAGCTTGCGAGGCCGTGCCACAAAGACAAGGTGCGCATAAAACATGCATCAAAAAGGTGCAACGCGGATGGTGAATGGGTTAATTCAGTGCGGATACAAGGGTGGTTTTTCGCCTGACCTCACCATAAACCGCTAAATTCAGAGATTTCCCCATTCCTGGCATCAACCTTGCTCTTAATGATCCCAATGTTGTAACGCTTCATACCCGGAGGGGTCATTGTGGATCAAATTCTAGAACTTCAATATGCACTGGATACGTTTTACTTTCTTGTGTGCGGGGCGCTGGTCATGTGGATGGCGGCCGGTTTTTCCATGCTGGAAGCGGGCCTCGTTCGCGCCAGAAACACGGCGGAAATCCTGACCAAGAATATGGCGCTGTTCGCTATCTCCTGCATCATGTACCTCGTCTGCGGATATTCATTGATGTATGGCGGGGAGCTTTTCCTGAGCGGCATTGAACTGGATGGTGCCGAATCAGCGGGCGCTCTCACGCAAACGGTGCTGGCGGAATCGGGAGAGAACGGATTCAGCGGCGATGCCGTTTATGCAGATGCCGCCGACTTTTTCTTTCAGGTGGTCTTTGTGGCGACCGCCATGTCCATCGTTTCCGGCGCCGTTGCGGAAAGAATGAGATTGTGGGCTTTCCTGGCATTCGCAGTTGTCATGACCGGGGTCATCTATCCGATGGAAGGTGCCTGGACCTGGAACGGGAAGGATGTGTTTGGCCTCTATAATCTTGGAGATCTTGGCTTCTCTGACTTTGCCGGGTCCGGCGTCGTTCACTTGGCGGGTGCGACTGCGGCACTGGCGGGGGTGGTTCTGCTGGGTGCGCGCAAGGGTAAATATGGCAAAGAGGGCCAGGTACATGCACTGCCCGGAGCCAACTTGCCACTGGCGACACTGGGTACATTCATCCTGTGGATGGGCTGGTTTGGTTTCAATGGCGGTTCTGTGCTGAAGCTGGGGGACGCGACCAGTGCCAACGCCGTTGCCATGGTATTTCTCAACACCAATGCCGCCGCCGCTGGAGGCGCGCTGGCTGCTCTGGTGACATCAAGGCTGATGTTTGGCCGCGCTGACCTCACCATGTTGCTCAATGGCGCCCTGGCGGGGCTGGTTGCCATTACGGCGGAACCGTCCACGCCCACCGCACTCGAGGCAACCCTCTTCGGTGCACTGGGCGGCCTGCTGGTTGTCTTGTCGATATTGTTCATGGACAAGATCCGGATTGATGATCCTGTGGGCGCCATCTCCGTACATGGCACCTGTGGGCTCCTGGGTTTGCTGCTGGTGCCACTGACCAACCCTGATGTGACTTTTGTGGGCCAACTCGTAGGCGCCATCACCATCTTTGCCTGGGTGTTCGGTGCCAGCTTTGCGGTTTGGTTTCTGCTCAAACTGGTTCTTGGCATCAGGGTCAGTGAAGAAGAAGAACAGCAGGGAATCGATATATCTGAATGCGGGGTCGAGGCCTACCCGGAATTTGTCAAATCCTAGCCTCTGCTGTGCCCTGGCTGGCCTCTTCCGAGGGGCCAGCCTTTTTTATTGCCTGTCAGGTGGTGTAACCCATCCACATTGCGGCTTCCGCGAAGCGGAAACGCAATGAACCTTGAAGCCACCACGGCGACAGCATTTTCCGCAGGAAAATTGCGATAGCCCAGGCGATGGGGAGTATCCATCGCCGACAGTTCCCCCCGCCCGGCTCTCCCCCTCTTATCCGTCATCCTCGCCGAGGCCGACCCCACACCCCCGTCATCCTCGCCGAGGCCGAAGGCCGAAGGCGGGGATCCAGAGTTGCGGCTTTCGCGAAGCGAAAACGCAATGGGTGTTGAAGCTACCACTGCGTCACCCCTATGGCGGCTACGCCGCTTCGGTAGCCGCACCCGCACCATCTTGATTGGAGTTGTTTGTTAGGGTTTTTTGCTCTGGGCTGCTATGAGGTCTTTGATGTCGGCTGGGGTTTTTGAAACGCCGAACCCCCACTGCCCGAAGCCGCCGTGTTGATTGACGGCGTCAACCCAGTCCCGCATGTATCGATGTTTAACATCATCCTGATCTGTTTGTTGACCTTTTGTTTCAATGATAAAAAAGCGTCCGGATTTCAATCGGACAATAAAATCCGGGCGATATTTTTTGACCACACCCTTGTACACATAAAGCACATCAAATCCCAAATGATCATTTTTGACCCAGGCACCAACTGCTTTGTTTCGATCTAGTTCAAATGCTTCAGATGCTTCCCAAGTGCTGTCAAAGACACAGTAATTGATGTGGCTTTTTTTCGCGCCCTTGCATGGCTTGCTAGTTCGCCAGGGACGCATGTCTTCGGTAGAGGCAATAGGGTGGCCGCTATCAAGAACAAGATCAGTTTTATCAGTGTTACTAAATACTATCGTCTGCCAGAAATGACGGATAACTTTTGACATATTGAGCGTGATGACTAACTGCTTTCTTTTTTCATCTTGATTAAACAAGGCGGGGGTTATCTGTATGCGTCCAGAATCTATAAACCGCTCTGCAAGACTGACCAGTTTCGCCATCAGCAATGCTGGTGATGCCTGCCAATCTGGTTGTATTTCCTGCCATACCGATTGCGCCGTTTTGAAAATAATCGTTTGTCGGCGTTGTTTCCGCATTAAATTTTCAAGGTCTATGTCCTCAATTTGTGAAATATCCGGCTTGTTGTTCACCGTGGGCGCGAGTGCCGCTATCTCCACAGTTGTAGAAGTGTCAAGTTGCAAGGGCTCAACCTTCTCCCAGTCAACTGCAAGTTCGGGGCAGAGGGTCCTGTCTATGCGGATGACATTGGGCCAACTGATAGCAAAGTCTTGTTTTTCTTCAACCGGTTTAATTGTGATGGTATTGGTGGCGGGTAGCGGAGCATCACTGTCTTGTTCGTGTGGTAGGAAACTAAAAGGCACACCAAAAACATTGACATACTCAGCGTTAAAGAGCCCGGTTTCCTTGTTGATTTCATAAGAGGCGCGTCTCAGCCCGCGCCCGATGACCTGCTCGCAGAGTAACTGGCTGGTGAATGCCCGCAAGCCCATGATCTGGGTCACGGTGCGTGCGTCCCAGCCTTCGGACAACATACCCACCGAGATGACATTTTGGATATTTTCCCCTGGCTTGCCGACCTGCCCCACCGTATTGACCTGCTTACGGAGCAAAGCCGCTTGTTCTTTTTGCGTCATCTTCTGCTTGCCGCCTTCTAGGTTCTCATCGTCCACTTCAACCAGTTGTGTTTCAATTTCTTTTTCTTCGGCCTGCTTCAATACCTTTGAATCAATATGCAACATGCCTTCTGGCTTGCATAGCCCTTCACTAAGGATGGCTTTTTTGTCAAAGGCGTATTTGATTCTTGCCGCTGTCTCGGTGCGGTTGGTAACGGTAATCATCACTGGCGGTGTTGCTCGCGCCTCGGACTTATCCCACTGTTCTTTTGTTTTATCCCAGTCCCCTCCCAACAAGGCGTAAGCATTAGTAACCAAATCGGGCAATGGTTCGTGTGGCTCGGCTTTGCGATTCAGATCGTCCTTGACTTCAGAGTCCGTGTAAATGTGATAGAGGCGAGATTTATATGTTTTCGCATCGGGCAAAGAATCGTCACGCACAACCACGCGCGGTGTTTTCACCAGCCCGGATTCTATGGCGTCATTCAGCCCAAAGTCGCTGACAATCCAACTGAACAATGCTTCCTCGGCGTTCTGATGTCCCGAGGGTGTAAAGGGCGTGGCAGAAAAATCAAAGCATTGCAAAATTCCACGTGTTTTATGAATGCGGTCAAGTCCGCCAACCCATTTGGTCGCTTCTTCTATCTCTTCTTTTTTGACACCCCGCACCTTTGACCCTGCAGAGACACGCCAGGCATGATGCGCTTCATCGTTAATCACTATCAGATTACGAGCGCTAGCTATGTCTTCAAGCACTTCGCGAGTATAGGCTTCATCACTCTTTGCGCCGCGTTTGTCCACGCCTTTTTTGTTTTTTATTTTCTCTTCCGTCTCCCAGTTGAGCGCGTGCCAGTTGCGTATCAAAACTTTGGCTTGCTGCAGTTTTTGGTTCAAGTCTCGTGGAACAACACTAAACTCATTGTAATAATTATTCTCGGCTGAGGGGTCAAGAACAGCAAGACGTTCCCTGACCGTAAGATTGGGAGCGACGATGAAAATATGTTGGGAAAATCGCCGGTCTTGAGGATAGGTTGCGCGGTTGATTACCTGCCATGCAATCAGCATCGCCATCACCACCGTCTTGCCAGTGCCGGTGGCGAGTTTGGAACACAAACGGGGGAAAGCGCCGACATCTTTTTGCGTATTGATTCCGATCTTTTCGGAATCATGCGCTTCAATCAACCATATCAGTGTTTCAATAGCTTCAATCTGGCAGAAGAAAAATGGGAAACCCCGCTGTTCGTTATCCTTCCAGTGTTCCAGTAGGTTTTTGGTAGTGCCAGTAATTCCGGGATAACCCGCATCGCGCCAGGCATCAACGCGTTCGCGGATTTGATTCACCAGCGGCAGGGGGACAAATTTCCCTCTGTCCCGATGCGGCTTTGCCCTCGGGTCGGCAATCATGTATCCCGCTTGACGGCGGCCTTCAATTAGATTGGGAGGCGTCTCTTCATCAATAAATTCCCAGTGTTTTTCAGGGCAGATGTAGGGGGAGTTGATGATGAGGCTGGTGGTTTTTTTACTCATGAATACAAGTCTTGATAGAGTAGATTCAGTGCAATTTGCGATTGATTTTCGGTACAAAAATTGGCGGCCATTCGGCCCAAACAACACGGCCGCGTTTAATCCAGTAATGACACTTACAGGGCAATTTGGTCACATAGATTGATGGGGATAAGGTAATACTACCATCATCATGCTCTGTGAATTTCCATCTGCGCTTAAAATCGGATGAAATTTCCAAATGGACTACATGCTTACATTTTTTACGAGGACAAACGACCGCCGCATAGTATGGATATTCCCGCCCGCCAATAATATACAAACAATTACGCTTGGGGTTATGGGGTAAATCCTCAACCCACATAGTTTGGTATCGTCTATTTCTTCCAAAAAAATTTAGAATTTTAATCAGCATGATTTTTCAATTTTTTCATAAGGAAACTTCTTTCGCCCATGCCAGCATATTTGCTAAAAACAGAAACTGATTTGTCGCTTTCCTGTTTATTTTCATAGTGACCATGTGTCAATCTAAATCGTTGCACTGCAAAATCATCATTCCTGTCCAAACGAAAACCATGTAGACGCGCCAGGAAATCATTGAATGCTAAACACGCGGCTTGCATATTGATAGACATGACCGCTGGTTGATCTTCACCCACTGCCGCCAGATAACCAGCAATTCGTTGCTTCTCATAGTATTCAGGATTAGTGCGATACCAGGTTTCTGCGGTAACCTGCTCACTTGTATAGCCGCCTCTGGACATTAAACTGGCATTCTCCGGATGCATATAGTGGGCTACGGCATCGGCTTGTGAAATTTTGCCGTTGGAGTCTGATTGAAGATTTACACCTACATCAAAATACGGCAACCAATAAGCCGATGCCATACATTCCAGATGATACCTGCCTTCGGCGGAATCAACACAGCCAAATATCACATCACAACCAGTTAATGCATCTATAACCTTCAGGTCCGTGGTATCCGCTTGATGTTCTTCAACACATACGCCCGTCCCCATTTTTTTAATGGCTCGTTTTAGCACTGCTACTTTAGCGACGCCCTTGCGGGCATCAGTATGAGTTGCATTGATAATACGGTTGAGGTTTTTCTCTTCTACAACATCCGGGTCTACAAGCACTAATTCGCCAATACAATTACGTGCTAAAAGTTCAATCACAACGCTACCAGTGCCAGAGCAGCCAACCACACCTACGCGCAAATTTCGGAGTAAGTTAAACGTTCCCTTGCCGAAAGTTTGTGAAATCTTTAAGCCGGATTTCAATGGCTGGGCTTGGTTTTTGTGTCGTTTCCAGATTCGAATGTTTTCACCCACTAGGCTTGTGGTTTCTATCGGGGTAAATTTTCCACGAGCATTCACCAAACGGGATACGATTTTCCCATCGGGCATCATAATTGCTGAACCATTGGGCCGACCATCATCAAACCAATTGCATACCGAATGAAACAACAGCTTGTCGTTATCATCATCCGTAGATGAAAACTCATCAGCGCCATTAGGATGGCTGTGAATCGTCACAATAGACAAACCGCTTGCATCTATTTTGGTAATTTTGTCAGGCGGTAAAAAATCGGCAAAGGGCCAGACTAATTGAGATGCGGTTCTTTTGATGCAAGTGTCGTTTGGGATTAAAATAATCTCATTAGCAATGAAGCGAATGTTGGATTGTATCTTGCCGTGATGGCATAGAATAATAGCGGCGGATTCAAACCCATCACCAGAATGTAAGTGTTGATAAAGTTTTTTGTGCTGACTTTCACTCAGTACAAAATAATTACCGGGTTGCTTTAATTTATTTTTTCCGAAATTCATCAATAAGCGCATTTTTAATATAAGCCATGTGGGTTGCAATATCGTGAACACCGGGCTTCCATTCGTAATGGCGAGACCATCTTTGCCACGGTCTGTCAAAATAATTTTCAACCGCAAGGGTTGCAATTGACACGCCATCAGTACGTTGCACATGAGGGGAAAAATAAAACATATCAATGCCCCCGGCAGGATAGGAGTCTGGAATCAACAATAGCAAATCAGATTGTTCAGGCGTATAACCATCAACCAAAGCGTAGTTGCGAATTAACAACCCAGTTATAGGGTTTCCAGGTAATTCTTCCCACTGACCCGCATATTCAATGTTAAGAAACCCTACATCATCTGGGGAAATATCTAACATAAACCTTGTTGCGCCTGTTTGGGTGTGGTCTCAAAACGTTCAACGCCAATCTGAGTGAAATCTATTTCTTGCTCTGCTTCAATGGGTTTGCGCAGACCACCATGGAATTTTTGATTTAACGACCAGCCATCAAAAGTTTTCCCAATCAGCGCGAGAATTGCCAATCCAGTCAGCATGGGTTTATCTACCAGATGTTTCTCGCCATCAATTTTTATCTTATAGTGTTCTTGGCCCTTGGGTGGTTTGCGATTGTTTCGTGCACATTCTTCCAAATCAATGGCATCATCATCGCCAACGGGAATGGTGATATAACAATCTTTGTCCTGCACAACCAACACCCAATCATCCTGAATGAAAACATCAACTTGACCACTTAAATCTGCAAACAATTTGCTGGCATCCAATTCCGTATCTAATTTCCGTAGTTCATTCCCCGTCAATTTGGCTTGTTTGATATCGGTTTCCAAGCGTTTGCCATTGAAATTAAAGCAAACAGAATTTCTAACATTGGGGTTTTCGCCAATAGCAGTGTTGATATCACCGACAAGAATTTTCTCTCCGCCGTGTATGATGATGTAATCATTTGGCAAAAGCGGAACGTCAATGTCCGTATCTTTGTTTAAATAAAGCCATTGATTCTTCGAATCAACACCGGATTTTTCGTAGAACAGGCTGACTTGGGAAAAGCCACTTGTGACTTCAACCTCTTTATCGCATAGAATGATTTTTATGGTTTTCATGTTAGTGCCTCCTACAGTTTGCCATGTGCTTCTTTAGAATCCCAAATTTCAAAGGACACATACCTATGTGGCCTCTTTTTAGCTAATTTCAATAGCTTGCCGCGTTTGCCTCTGTCTATCATATCTGCCCTGTCGTTTGTGATGAGAGTTTTATCTGAAACCATCGCGACGCACACAAATGTGGCATCCTTGGTTTTGTTCCTTCCAATAATACTTTTGATACCATTTATTACGTTGGTATTAATAGGTACTATTTTTTTACAACGGTCTGGATGTAGCCAGGCTTTTATTAGTTCGTTATATTCTGAACTTGTTTTCTTATTGTCCGTTTGATTGATTATAGAAGTTGTATATTCACCCCAAATTTTTCCGCCTTCATCAACGATTAGACAGATGCAATCTTCTATAAGCGTGTGTAGCAATACTTCTATATGATTATTCGTGTTTTCTTGTGGATTAAACAAGTCTATAAATATATTTGTATCAATGACTACGTAATCATTAGTTAGGTTATTCATCATTGCCCCTTAAATGCTTGAACTTTGCTTTCCCTAGTTCTAATCCCTCTTTAATATCTGCACCAAAGAATTCCATTGGCAAGCCATCCTCCATTGTGCCATTTTCGTTAATATCAAGATTGTTGATGGTGACTTTGCCATTTTCAATGTCAAAAAAAGCGACTGATATATCCTCATGTTTTAATTTTCCATCGGCAACTAACTTTCGTAACCGTAAAATAATATTGCTGCTGTGTGTTTCAATAATGGATCTCACTTTTCGTTTTTTCCATAGGTCAGCAAAAAAACTACTCATCTCCAGTTGAGCGGTAGGATGAACCTGGGCTTCTGGTTGCTCGACTATCAGGGTGGTATTTTGATTCATGATGGCGCCTTGCACTAAAATGGGCAGGCATTGGCTTACCCCAAATCCAAAATCACTGATATTTGCATGTTCACCTGTTTTTTTATTTCTCGCGTTGTACTGTGCCAAATCCTCAAGTGTGTTAAAAACAATGTCGTCAATATCTACAATATTTTTCATGTGTGGACGTATAAATTTATATTTTTCTTGATTTTCTTCAGAATTGAATTTCCACAAATGATGCAAAGTATACTCCCCATTTTTCCCCACATAATCGGTGGGTATATTGGCACTAACATCAATAGTTCTAGCCAAATCTTGTTTTACTGGTGAAATATGTCTAATTGCATTAATGTGTTGTGCTAAAGCATCTACGCAGCATTTCTCTGCAAGTCGCTGTCTGATTTTTTCAATATCGTCCATATCTAATTTTTCTGCATCTGTGAAATTTAAAAACCGATTACCATCATAGAGAGTCATGGATCGATGCAAAATTTCTTTATATTCTTTGCTTCCTTCAATCGGCATCAGAAGACGCAGCTCAGAAGATTTTCCCTGAGCATAGTTACTGCCGAGATATAAAACATCTACGCTTATTTCATAATGGCCATTTTCATCATACGGATTGAATTTCTTTTTCTTTGAGTCCATTGGGTGTTTGTTTTCAATATAACTCCTTAATGCTTCTCCGGGACTAGCATCCTTATTTATTTGTAAGGAAAACTTCAAATTTGTTTTGTCAGAGCCTTCGTTTTTCAAATTATAAAACTTACCAAACTTCACATGTTCGCCATTAGCTTCTAAAAATGCATTACTGTTCAAATTCAACGACTGCTGCAACATCAATAAAAATTTGATAATTGATGACTTCCCCGCATTGTTCTTCCCGATCAATACGGTAATCGGACGAAATCGAATAGTGACTTCACCGTCAAATATTCTGAAATTAGAAATTTTTAATTGTTTAAACATAGCTACCCCAACTATTTGTATCGCGCCAGAACCCGCAAGCTTTCGATTCCTCTATCATCCACTATTTTGACCGCGATGCGTTGGTTTTCGCCGAGGTCAAACGGCAGGGAAAGAATGCCGCGATAGGCTTCAATCAATTCTTCATCTATCTCGGATTTGAGGTTTCTTGCCAGTTTAGTCCAGCCTTCTTTGTCGCCGGCCATGGGGAAGAACACCTGGGAGGGATATAGACTTCTGCCGTCGTAGTCGGTGTCCAGCATCCAGACCGCGATTTTTTCCGTATTGCCGGATTCCACATCGCCGCTCTTGGTGTTGAAATAATCATAGCCGCGCACTTCCACTTGCCACCTATCTGTGTTCTCGCCTCGGCGGATTCGGTGCAGGCTGACATCCGGCTGCCCAACCAGCCAGAAACTTTCATTACTGGCGCGTTTCTTTTTCAGGTCATCGGTTTGCAGGTCGGCGTTCATTTGCACTTTTAACATCTTTACACCGGGCCAATCGGTTTCGTCTATGTCCTTCGCCGCTTCCGGGTCAAATTGAAAAGCCACGAACACGACAAGCTCTGGTTTTGGCACTAGGGTTTGCGCTTCTTGCACGGCATTTTCTACCTGCCGTTGCTCCAGGGGCGCATGTTCGGGACCAAATGAGATGACCGCCCGGCGCGAAGTGCTTGCCGTGTCCACATCCTTGACACCGCCGACACCGCTGTCGTCCGGTTTGGTTTCGGCGTCCGCGTGCAGGTAGCGGCAGGGCAGGGTTTCAATGCGGGAGAAGGAAATGTGCTGTCCACCCTTGCCGCGGATGCCGGACTTCAACAACTCATCACGCCATTCGCTTTGGCGCAGGGTTTCACCACTGCGGGCAATGGTTTCATCCGCGGTTGCTGGCTCTGGTGTAGCTGACTCTGGTGTAGTAATGTCATCCAGCGGTTGCACTGTTGGTGCCGGCACCGCTTCCACCGTGAAGGGTCCGGTGATGCGTGTCTTTTTGGTGTCTTTGATCGGCTGGTCGTAAACTGCCTCGGAAAGTTTTTCGCCACTTGCTAAACTAAGAGGCGACACCTTGCTTACCATTTTATACTCAAACCCACTACCAACACCCTCGGCCGGATGCGCGAGTTGGTAGTAATCATAACTGGCGGTCATCAATCGTTGTTTCGCCAGAGTCAATGCCACGCGCGAGGTGTCGCAGGTAATCCAACGGCGCCCCCATTGTTCGGCAACGAATGAGCTGGTGCCGCTACCACAAGTCGGATCAAAGACCAGGTCACCCGGGTCGGTGGTCATAAGAATGCAACGTTGGATGGCTTTGACGGAAGTTTCCACCACATACTTTTTTTCGCTGGGATACATTTGCGCGGGCCACAAATTATTAATTCGTCGTCCCGGCACTTCATCTTCATACTTCTTCCACCTCAGAGAATCTTGTCCCTCCAACGCTTCCAATCTATCCATCTCGGCCAAACGATCCATACCTTCTTCGGAAATAGACCATTGTCTATTTTCAGAACAACGAAATGTCCTGCCGTTCCATTGATACGGCTCGGAGCGCCCGGTGGTGGATACGCCTTGAGAGTCCAGTCCGGTGCGCTGATAAATGCGTGAGCCATCGGGCAAAAATTTATCCGGGTCAAAGCGTTCCTCTGCTGTGAGTTTGCGGCAAGTGCCGTTGGATAATTCCACCATGACATCCCAGTTAAAGTAACTGATTATTTCGGCACGCGTGAGCGGCTCATATATCTGTCGATATTTCATCTGGTTTTTATCCTTCGCATACCACAGTAAATAATCAGCGACTTGCGGTAGTTGCGCAGTAGAACTGCCGCTAGTGGTGGCAAAAGATATAGTGGAAACACGATTTTCCGCACCAAAAATATCATCCATTATCAGCCCGACCCGGTGCACATTTTCATCGCCAATCTGCACAAAACAGGAACCCGAATCAGTCAACAACTCACGCGCCAATAGCAAACGATCGCGCAAATAACTCAGATAGGAATGAATACCCAACTCCCAGGTGTCGCGGAAGGCGCGAATCTGTTCTGGTTCAGAGGTCAAGTCGTCGTCCTTGCCGTCCTTGACATCACGCCGATTAACAAAGGGTTGGAAGTTGCTGCCGTATTTGATGCCGTAGGGCGGGTCCATATAGACACACTGAACACGGCGCGCCATGCCTTCCTTTTCCAACAGCGAGTTCATCACCAACAGGCTATCGCCGGCGATGAGACGGTTGCTCCAGTTGTGGGAATGTTTATAAAACTCGATCTCGTTGCGTAGCGGAATTTTGCGTTCCTGGTCAAACAAACTCCCTTGACGACCTGCATCGCCACTGTGCTTCCTGACCGCCTCCACGATGGTGCGCGGGTCGATACGCTCGTGCACATGCAAGGACTGGGTCGGCACCTCAAAAGAAGTGTGCTCGGCTTTGCCGGCCCATTGCAGTTGCGGGTCAAGATGCGGGTCGTATTCATAACGCCGCTTCTCGCCCTTGTCGGGGTCGCTACGCGGCGTGACCAACCCGACCGGCGGATTATTCGCCCGCGCTTTGTCAGCGTGGTCGTATTGTTCAATGGGCTTGGCTGGATTCTTGCCTGATTTCTTTTGTGTTGACATTTGGGTCCTATCAATTCACTTATTGACTGCTAGTTGTTGCCAGCACTACCCGGGAGGCTTCACCGGGCAGGCTACAAGCTGTGCTGTTATAGTGTAACGGAAAAACCCCGCTATGGTAGGCTCCCGCCGTCATTCTAGGCGATGGAGGGTATCCATCGCCGACAGTGTTCCCCGGCGTAGCCCGGGAATCCAGAGTGGCGGCGCAGCCGCCATAGGGGTGACGCAGTGGTAACTTCAGCATCCATTGCGCTCCCGCTTCGCGAAACCGCAACCCTGGATCCCCGCCTTCGGCCTTCGGCCTCGGCGAGGATGACGAGTATTTTTTTGCCGTTTTGAGCACTTGAAGAAATGTGGTTAATTCGTACTATCCTCAATAAAGGTGTCATTGTTACATCCTAATATACGTTTAAGCATTCATTTATTACTTAATCTAATCAAGGGAACTGTAATGATTTATCTAAAAAAATCTATTATCGGTGTTGGTTTGGCATTGGTAATTTCATTCCCTGCATTCTCTCAAAGCACCGCTCACCGACTTAATCAGTTGGAGCAAGTGATTCAAGAACTACAATCTGCCTTGATAGAAGCACAAAGTGAAATCAGCGAATTAAAAGCGAATCAAGAAGATGCCGCAAGCAATATTGAAATTTCTACTGAAGATGGCATTAAAGTAAAAGACAAAAAGAGTGGAACTGAATTCAGTTTCCACGGACGCTTAATGTACGACTATGATTTCTATGACGGTCTGTATAACAACGACCAAGACGGCTCCGAAGGTGAATGGCGTCGTACTCGTTTAAGCGCCAAAGGTAAGGTCAAAGACGATTGGCAATATGGCTTCATTGTTAATATTGATGACAGTGACGAAACGGCTAATATCAATACTGCGTATATTAAATATATCGGGTTTGATCCTGCCGATATCACAATTGGTAAATTCAAAGAGCCATTTTCATTGGAGCATCTAACCAGTTCTAAGTGGATTACTGCGATTGAGCGCAATATGTTGATTGATTTCTTAGATGGCAATTTAGGGGCAGGTCAGCCAGATACTGGCGGGCTAATGTTAAGTGGTTATTTTAAAGCCATGAGTCACTTTAACTGGGCATTGGGTGTGTTTGATGACGGTTCCGAAGATGAAGACGGCGAAGATAATTATAGTGTAACCGGGCGCTTGACCGTGGCACCACATTTTGCTGACGGTCACTTCCTGCACTTAGGTCTTGCCTACTCAACGCGCGAAATTAAGGACCGCGTTCGTTACCGCACCCGCTTCGGGGCACATACGGCGGATGCCGGAAGAAAAACTTTTGCCGATGCGTATGTGGATGACATTGAACAGTTAGGCTTGGAAATGGCATACGTTAGGGGCCCGTTTTCGCTACAGGCAGAATACATAAACGTGTCTGCTGACGGCGGTTCCGCCGGTGCCGATACCATAGCAACGAATACAGGCACATCAAATCGTGTTGGCGGTGCTTGTTATAACGATGTGGGTAACAGCGGCATGGTGACTCCGGGTGATACAGATGCCAAATGTGGCGACAGTGACTTTGATGGTTATTATGTTCAGGCAGCCTATACGTTAACTGGTGAAGTTCGCGGCTACAAGGCCAAGGGGGCTTACTTTGATAAGATTAAACCCAAAGGCCAGTTCGGTGCTTGGGAGCTCGTTGCCCGTTACGAGGACGTTAAAGTAGATAACGGCAATGTCGGCGGAGTTGTCGGCAACAGTGGGACTTATGGCGCTGAGAAATTGATACTGGGTGTGAACTGGTATGCCAATAACAACGTCAAGTTCATGTTGAACTACTTAGATACCGAAGCCGATGATGCCTTGCATGGTGATAACGATGATGGTCAAGCAGTTTCATTACGTACGCAGTACGTTTGGTAGGAGTATGCTCAAGCTACAATTTGCCTGGTGATGGTATCCGGGCAGATTGTTGAATCTCTCAAATAGTGAGTGGGGCACGAATGCCCGTTGCTTTTTTGCAATGACAAATAATCAACTCATGAGTTGTGCCATGAAGAACGCATCACGCCTGTTTATTAGCAACCCACTGTCCTTTTTAGGGGAAGGGAAGTATTACCTCACCCTGATTATCGCTGTTTGCCTACCCAACACGCCAACATTCGCTCAGGAAGATGAGCAGGCCCTGGAAGAAGTTGTCGTCACCGGTTCTCGTATTCCTCGCAAAGACCTGTACGCTGTATCCCCCGTAAATGTCGTCTCCACCGAATCCATTGAATTAAGCGGTGTCAATGACATGGCAACCCTGGTGAATGAATTGCCATCAGCAGGTGTGCCTGGGTCAGTTGATACGGCGACCAATTTCAGAACCACCACCACCGGTTTGAATACCGTTGATTTACGCAATCTTGGGGCGGCAAGAACCCTCATTCTCGTCAATGGTCGGCGCCATGTGGGTGGTTCGGCGGGTAGCCCTACCGTTGACATTTCCATGATCCCATCGCAACTGGTTGACCGGGTGGAAATTGTGACTGGCGGCGCATCCGCGGTCTATGGTTCGGAAGCCATCTCTGGGGTTATCAACTTCATTATGAAGGATAACTTTGAAGGCGTTGAACTACATGGTCGTTATGGCGACTCCGACCTCGGTGGTGCCGAAGAGGAAGACCTGTCTCTCTTGGCAGGCAGTAACTTTGCTGATGGTCGTGGTAATGCAACCATCTATCTCGGCTACAGTAACCAGGGCATCCTTGAATCTAAGGATAGAGACCTGTCTGCCAACGATGCAAGAAACAGTTCATTTGGTCCCAAGGGCAACTTTTTCGTAGGTAGTCAACTGACAACGCTGGATGAAGGCACCGGGCTATATGATAAGAATTTTGTGGCCGCCGAGGATGGCTTCAATCGTAATCAGGTGCGCATCATTCGGGTGCCCACAAAACGTACTCAGTTCAATGCCAATCTCACTTATGAGGTCAATGAGCACTTTAACTTTTTCAGTGAAACAGGATACAACGACCTGACTGCATTGAGTCGGCTTGAGCCCACCATCGTTGGTGAGTTTGTTTCCGTGGGAGACATTCCTAACCTTCGTATTCCCATTGACAATAGTTTTATCCCGCCAGAACTCAAAGCTGCTGTACTGGCAGATAATGCTGATGCGGAAGAGATACGAATGTACCGACGGTTTGTGGAACTGGGTCCTCGTACCAGCGATGTACAACGGCGTATTTTCCGCACCGCCTTGGGATTAAATGGTGCGCTTAACGATAACTTTGATTATGAGGTCTATTATCAATATGGGAACTTTTCCCAGGATCAAACCAACGGCGGTGTCTTCAATACGTTGAATTTTTATAACGCGCTACGAACAACAGTAGATGATGATGGGGAACAACGCTGCCGAGATGACTTTGCCCACTCGGCGGGTTGCGTCCCGCTCAATGTTTTTGGTACTGGCTCAATTGCTGGTGCTGCCCTTGATTGGGTGAATGTTGATAGCCAATTAACATCACGCATGAAGCAACGAGTAGCGTCTGCCGCCGTTTTTGGTACCGCTATGGAATTGCCCGCTGGCCCCCTCGGCCTTGCCTTAGGTATGGAATGGCGCGAAGAAAAAAGCCGTTTTAATTCCGACAGCCTGGCGCAGTCAGGGCTAACCTCGGGTAATACAACCCCTAATACAGTGGGTAAGTATGATGTTACGGAATTCTTTGTTGAAGCCGTTATTCCACTTCTTGCTGATATGCCTGGCATTGAATACCTGGGGCTTGAAGTCGCCGCACGTTGCGCTGACTACAGCACTGTAGGTAACACTGAGGCCTATAAGGCATCGGTGGACTGGCGCCTGATGGAAGGGTTGCGATTTCGTGGTGGCTATTCCAGCGCGGTGCGGGCACCCAATATTGATGAACTTTTTGATCCAGGTAGTGAAACCTTCCGCAGTTTTGTTGACCCCTGCGCCCTGGGGGGTGTAGGTGGCGCGAGTGGGACCGGTGAATCAGGTGATACCTATGATGCGCAAACACCAGAAGTTCAGGCACGTTGCGCAATGATTTCCGGGGCCGCTACCTTAGATCCATTTCTCGGAAACATCCGTAGTGCTGGTGGATATTCGGGAGGCAACCCCGAGCTTAAAGAAGAAAGTTCTGGAACCTATTCTTATGGTGTTGTCTATTCACCCACTCAGGTGATCGGTCTCAATATCACTGTGGACTATTTTGATATAGAAATAACGGACGCCATTAACGGTTTTAGTGCCCAGACAGCGGTGGATCAATGCGTACTGCAGGGTAGCTTCCCGAACAATGCATTTTGCAACCTCATCAGCCGCGACCCGGTAACGGGGCTAGTGCTGAGAATTGACAACCGGCAAATTAATGTTGCCGAATATCGGGCTACAGGTGTTGATCTCGCCGTTGACTACTCGATGCAAGCCGGTCCTGGCGACCTGCGCATCAACATGAATGCTACCCGTTCCCTCAAGAATGATTTCACAGCCTTTGCGGGCGATGCTCCTGTTGATGGTCAGGGCGAGATTGGTGCTCCTGATTGGAAAGCGAATATCAACTTTGTCTATGACTGGGCTGATTTCCGCTTTGGCTGGTCCACGCGCTACATCCAGAGCGTGAATGTAGACAATGATCGGGCTAACTTCGGCGGTATCAGTTCTTTTATGTACCACGACCTACAAGTTCGGTACACCCTGGAAGAGAAATATGAACTCTATGTGGGTATTGACAATATTCTTGACGAGGAACCGCCAGAACTTGGGCAGGGTATTCCCGGAGATGTGACCGGCACAAATACTGCGGCTGATGTCTATGATGTCATTCGCCGATATTGGTATGCCGGGTTCAAGCTGAGGTTTTAAATGATTTAGAACGCTTAACCATTGCGGGGTGATTGCTCTCCCAGCAGTCACTCCGCTTTCCCCGTCATTCCAGGCGATGGGGTTGTTCCCATCGCCGACAGTGTTTCCAGGCGATGGGGTTGTTCCCATCGCCCTCACCGTCATTCTCGGGCGTAGCCCGGGAATCCAGAGTGGCGGCGTAGCCGCCATGCAGTTTGCCGTCCCCCACCCCGCTATTCCCCCACTCCCATTGCGTCTTTCGCTTCGCGAAAGCGCAACTCTGGATCCCCGCCTTCGGCGAGGATGACGGTGTGGGGGTTCCCGGCCTGGGGCTATCGCAATTTTCCTGCGGAAAATGCTGTCGCCGTGGTGGCTTCAAGGTTCATTGCGTTTCCGCTTCGCGAAAGCCGCAATGTGAATGACGGCAAAATTGCACTTTGAGGTTGAATCCAGGGCATCATACAGGTGTTTGCTATTGAAATTGAGGAATGTTAGGGTCATAAATAGTATGTTTCTACGGCATTCCTAATGAGTCAATGTAAGGATGTGCATACAAATTTACGTGAGCGTGGTTGGCTTCACTTGCGGTCCGCGGGTGCGGAAAAATTCCACGCGCTGACTACGTCTTTGGGTTCTGTGGTTCATGAAACGGATGTTGTTGTCAAACCAGAGAGCCGCGGACTGGTCACTTCTGCTAAACCCCTCGATTTTCATACCGATCATTCACTGGTTAATTATATTGCTTGGCTGTGCATACGCCCGGCTGATAAAGGAGGAGAAACCATTTTGGCAGATGCCAGAGATGCGTTCTCTCTTTTGGATACTGTTGATCAAAAAGCTCTTAAAACTGTAATGTTGAAAGAACATGCTATGTTTGAAAACGATCCGCTCCAATGTCCGCTGGTTCGGAGCACGAATGGATTTTTAAAATTTTATTATTCGTTTTGGCTCGTCGATAAAAAACTGTCCAGTAAACAACGCCAAGCTTTTGATTCCTTTCGTCGTGCCGTATCAGAAGTTCCATGTTGTGAGTTTAAATTACGTCGTGATGATGTTTTGATCGTAAATAATTCTTATATCTTGCACGGAAGACGTGCTATTAAGGATCCACGCCGTAGGTTAAAACGGTTTTGGATTCGTTCAATTTCCACTAACTTACCTGAGAGGAAAATACCATGCAAACGCAAACTGTAACGAGTAATGATGCATCAGTTGTCTCTTCCAAACCATGTCCAATCCCGCAGTATGTGATGGAGATGCCGGCTCCGATTAGCGATGAGAGAGTTGCTTTTCTCATCAGCAAAGGCATTGACAAAGATATTGCTGAAACTGATTTGGAAATGGTCAAGATTAAACTTGGTGAGCCAAAAGAGGGTATCGGTTGGACTACCGAACAGTGTGAAGACGCTGAAATTGAGTACAAGCGTTATTTGGTGCTGTGTCGAAAGTTTCCCCACCCGGATTACGCAATTGTTCCGAACAAAGTGATGGATACGACGTGGCATTACCACATTCTTGATACACGTGCATATTGTTTTGATTGCGACAAATTGTTCGCTGGCTACTTCCACCATTTTCCTTATTTTGGATTGCGTGGAAATGAAGATGAAAAACAATTGAAGGCGTCGTTTGAGGATACAAAAGTGTTGTATGAAAAAACTTTTGGAGAATCGATGGTTCGCGGAAGTGTTGATGGAAGCGATTGCTGGCATGATTGCGAGAATCGTTGTCATAATGCTTGTAATAATTCATCAACGATAAGGTAACTGCCTCGACTTTCCCATAGTTGGTAGCCTATGTGTTAACGACCGGGGCAATGTGTTAAGCGTTGCCCCGGTTTTTCGTTTTAGCCAGTTTGATAGATGTAGCAACTGCAATAACCCCAAACACTGCCGTGCCGACCACTACGATGGACGGCCCGATGGGGGTGTCGAGTATCAGCGACATGCCGAGCGCCGGTTACGGCGACGATGCCGAACAAGGTTGTCAGTAGCGCCATGACTTCCGGCTAGTTTATTGTCATCGTTGGTGCAAGGCAAGCTACAGGGCAAACCTACGTTGCTCTAAGTCGATGTAAAACTTTAGATTCTTTAAACCTTTATCAAGAATTAACTGTGAGGGACGTGCTAGTAGACGGAGCTATAAAAAATTTCCATAAGACAAATTTTAACTAATACGAATTCTCTGCTTCTAATAAAGTTTCGTCAGGCAAAATAAATGCGCCTCTTTCTAGATGCCAGATTTGCTCTATGCACTCTAGCGTCAAGTCTGCATAATAATGAGGGAATGGTGTTTTGCGCTTGCTTCCTTCTGAAGGTAATTCAAAAACAATATCTTTTATTAATTTCTTAGAATTAATTTTAAGCAAAACTACTTGCTCGTAACTTTTAAAATATAAAGACAGGGTTCCGTTAAGCTGAGCCGAGGTAGATAAATGAACAAAGCCATCCTCCTTATCAACATCGCATTCAATCAAGCCGCTTTTAGAAGCTTGTTCCCACTCATGTGGTGATAAGACTTTATAAATATTCTTATTCATCAGTGACTGATTTGATTCATTTCAAAATTAATTTTATATTCATAAAAATCAATATTGTCAGCAGCAGATAATGCATTCTTAAGGCGCTGATCTGCATGTGTTGCAATTATGCCTCCCCTTACATTCTCGTTCTTGGTAGCAATATTTTTCTCAACATACCCCATATAATTTAATGTTTGGCCAATGACCTTATCGCTTGCCATGTCTCTTTTAAGTTCTAGCACTAAATATTCTTTCTTATCTTTACTTTGTGCAAGAATATCTAAAGGACCTGTATTGGTTTGGTATTGTCTACCATTGTTATATATGTTGAAATTTTTTCCGAAAACGGTTGATTCCCAATTTCTACAAATATAGTCTTCTAGATGCTTTTCAAGAACAAATGATGATGGAGGTATTAGCATCTCCCTATTGGGGAGAATAATGTTTTCATCTGAAGATGCTGCATACTGAATAATGTCTATAGCGTCTTGGCATATTAATTTTAACTCAATGGTATTGCCCTTTTTGGTTTGAACACCATCTTTAAAATTTAAAATTTGACCAGTTCCAAGGTATGTAAAGCCAAGTTTCCAGGTTGGTCAATATCTGTTCCTCTTAGAAGGGCAACTTCGTAAGAAAGTATTTGTAGAGGAATGTTGTAAACAATTGGGGTTAATAAGTCATCGCATACCGGCATGTGACTCCAAACACAATACTCCAAGCACAATACTCGGATAGCCTACTGGGTCTCGAACCCGCATTACGCACTGCAGGAGTTAGCTTATTATGAATACAGAAACAAATCAAAACATTAACATCGGAGTCGATACCGGTAAATTTCGCGTGCTGAGGACCTACCTGGTTCGGCGGGCAGGGATGACGGTGAAGTCCCCTGCATGGGCTGGCATGCTGATCAAAATGCATAAAACAAATGCCTGAAGTATGGTTTTCATCATGATAACCTTCCCATGAATTCACATTCAGCTTATTTAATGTAAAGAAATTTTCCAAACAGTTGAATTATCATTAAGTACAAGGCCGTGAATATCGTTATGTTGAGAACATGATTATCGTCAATGAACATATCAAGCTGGAAGACGCAGAATTCGAAGAGCGCTTCATCCGCAGTTCTGGCCCCGGGGGGCAGAACGTTAATAAGGTCGCGTCCGCCGTTCAGTTGCGTTATGACGCGCGCCACAGCAAGGCCTTGTCCAATGCGGTATTTTTGCGCCTCAAAACCTTAGCAGGGAGGCGGATGAGCGGGGAGGGCGTCATTGTGATCACTGCGAACACACACCGCACGCAAGAGGCTAATCGCAAAGATGCGCAAGACCGATTGGTGAAGTTGATTGCAGAGGCGGCCATTGCCCCTAAACACAGGCGAACAACAAAGCCCACGAAAGCCTCAAAGGCCCGCAGGCTTGAAGATAAAAATAAACGCAGTGACATTAAGAAAAATCGCGGTAAAGTTCAGTTTGATTGATCTATGTTTGGCTTAAATATAATTTTTGGAAATTTCATATGTTAGAACTCAGACCAAATTGTGAATGCTGTAATGTTGATTTGCCGCCTGAAAGTACTGAAGCTCGAATTTGCACCTACCGAGTGAAATCATGCTAAGCAACCAAGAACTGGATGAAGTCATAAGCCACGGGGAAAGCGACCATGTGGAATTTACCGAATCCCTCAAAGATTTAGATAAAATCCGGAAGGCCGTATGCGCCTTTGCTAATAATCTGCCTGATCATAAGTTTCCGGGTTTTATTTTCATCGGAATTAAAGATGACGGCACCTGTGCTGAATTGTCTATAGATGATGACTTATTGCAAACACTAGGTGGGCTACGGAGTGATGGTAAGATTCATCCTTTTCCAATGATGGAAGTTGACAAAAGAGTTTTGAGCCTTGGTGAAGTTGCAGTGATACAAGTGGAGCCTTCGGATAATCCGCCAGTAAGGGTTGATGGCAGGTGTTGGATTAGAGTGGGCCCAAGACGTGCTCAAGCCTCTGCCGAAGAGGAGCGACGCCTGATAGAGAAGCGGGTCTGGGCAAATGTGCCTTATGACATGCAGGGAGTAGGAGGTGCGTCTGTACAAAAAGATCTGGATTTGCGGCGATTTAAGGATGAATACTTACCGACTGCGGTATCGCCGGAAGTATTAGAAGAGAATGACCGTGATGTTGACGCGCAATTACAAGCACTACGATTCACAACACGAGACGGCACGCCAACTGTTACCGCAATTCTTATCTTAGGCACAGATCCTCGCTATTGGTTTCCTGGTGCATACATTCAGTTTGTCCGTTTTTCGGGCAATGACCTCACGGACTCTATCCTGGACCAGAAAGAAATAAACGGAACCTTACCAGAGCAACTGCGTGAATTGGATTTCATATTCAAAGCGAATATCCGCAATGCACTGGATACGAGTGGAGAAACGCATATAGAAAAGCCAGATTATCCATTTGAGGCATTACGTGAACTTGCCCGTAATGCAATCATTCATAGGAATTATGAAAACTCCAACACACCGGTTCGATTGTATTGGTTTGATGACAAGGTGGAAATCACTAATCCAGGATCAGTTTATGGTGCAGTAACCCCTGGTAATTTCGGGCAACCAAATGCTACCGCCTATCGCAATCCGACTATCGCCGAAGCAATGAAAAACATGGGGTTTATGCAACAGTTTGGAATCGGTATCGCTACGGCGCGCAAGGCATTAGCGAAAAACGGTAATTCACCACCAGAATTTGATGTTCAAGACACCATGATATGTACAACGATAAAGAAGCAACAATGAAAACCATCGCATTTTTCAATAACAAAGGTGGTGTTGGGACACTCTGCCATATTGAGCCGTCCAGTGAAGGCACATTTAAACTGGATTAACAAAATACCCGCAGAATATAGGGAGTCCGTTCTGGGTGAAACTGATAATCGTAATTCGCTTACCATTGAGAATGACGAGAATATATTGGCGCACTTAAAAGACTACCGCTCGCTTATGCCGATGGCGCAAGAAGCAAACAAGCCCATGTTTATGCTTAAACCTGCTGATGGCGTTATTGGCGGACAGCAAAGTGCTGTCAGAAATTGCTACAGGGATTTTCAATCCCTTGCACAAACAATTTACCAACGGATTAATAAAGAAAAATAAGACTTCCTTAATCCAGCGTCTGTGGCGAAATGATATCGCGGCTATCGCGCAGCGAAAGCGCAATGGGTGCTGAAACTATCCCTGGTTTAGTTTTATTTGTGCGCGTCCAACATTCCTTGGGTAACGACAAAGTCGCAGATGGCATCCAGTGACTCGCCGGTTTTCATGTTGGCGAACACGAATGGTTTGTCGCCGCGCATTTTTCGCGCATCGCGCTCCATAACTTCAAGGGATGCGCCGACATGGGGCGCCAGGTCGATTTTGTTGATGACCAGCAAGTCCGATTTGGTAATGCCGGGTCCGCCCTTGCGTGGAATTTTATCGCCAGCCGAAACATCAATGACATACAACGCGAGGTCGGCGAGTTCAGGGCTGAAGGTTGCGCTGAGATTATCGCCGCCACTTTCGATGAAGGCGATTTGCAAATCGGGAAAGCGTCGTGTGAAGTCGTCCAACGCGGCCAGGTTCATGGAAGCGTCTTCACGAATCGCGGTATGCGGGCAGCCACCGGTTTCCACGCCAATGATGCGGTCTTCGGTCAGGGCTTTCGATTTGGTCAGGAACTCGGCGTCTTCGCGCGTGTAAATGTCGTTGGTCACCACTGCGATTTGATATTTCCCGCGCAACTTTTTGCATAGTCCGTCTACCAAGTTGTCTTTGCACTACCTATTCCCCCTGTATAATTCCATGCTCCGCGTTGATTGATACTAGATTAGTTGTCTTTGCACTACCTATTCCCCCCTGTATAATTACGGCAGATGAGATTGACCAGACCATTCAAGTTGTCTTTGCACTACCTATTCCCCCTGTATAATTACTCTCGCGCTTGTCACACTCATCGGCAAGGTTGTCTTTGCACTACCTATTCCCCCCTGTATAATTCGACGATGCGCGCGGGGCTGGGAGTAAGCGGTTGTCTTTGCACTACCTATTCCCCCCTGTATAATTATAACCTGATACAACAATACATTGATGCAGGTTGTCTTTGCACTACCTATTCCCCCCTGTATAATTCCATTCGCCGAACATCCACATCAACTTTCAGTTGTCTTTGCACTACCTATTCCCCCCTGTATAATTCCAATCAACAGAGTCTATATATCTACCTTAGTTGTCTTTGCACTACCTATTCCCCCCTGTATAATTTTACCAGAGGCTGGAGACTGGAGCATATCTGTTGTCTTTGCACTACCTATTCCCCCCTGTATAATTATTGTGAGTAAGACGGCGGCGAGTCTTGTAGTTGTCTTTGCACTACCTATTCCCCCCTGTATAATTATTGCCGCTGCCATGTGCTCCGCGCTTACTGTTGTCTTTGCACTACCTATTCCCCCCTGTATAATTATACATCAAAGAAATGAACTCCGCGGCAGGGTTGTCTTTGCACTACCTATTCCCCCCTGTATAATTGTGACCGGGTTTGACCCCGTCGACAGGGAGGTTGTCTTTGCACTACCTATTCCCCCCTGTATAATTTAGCGCGTAGAAATATGGTAGCATTGGGCAGTTGTCTTTGCACTACCTATTCCCCCCTGTATAATTCTAATCTTTCGCCTGTTTTCATTGTCCCCGGTTGTCTTTGCACTACCTATTCCCCCCTGTATAATTAAACGGCAAAAGCACCATGGCGGCGCCGGTGTTGTCTTTGCACTACCTATTCCCCCCTGTATAATTGGGGCTGTCCATTATACCGACATAACGCGAGTTGTCTTTGCACTACCTATTCCCCCCTGTATAATTCTTCGTGCCGTAGGTGACTGAATGATAGAGGTTGTCTTTGCACTACCTATTCCCCCCTGTATAATTATCAACGACCGAGACCACATCGCCAATCATGTTGTCTTTGCACTACCTATTCCCCCCTGTATAATTGCTGCCATAACATTCATTACCACAAAAACAGTTGTCTTTGCACTACCTATTCCCCCCTGTATAATTTATCTGGGTTTGTAGCAAACTTTCCATATAGTTGTCTTTGCACTACCTATTCCCCCCTGTATAATTAGTACGCGGAAAAGTGCGAGACGAAAGTAGTTGTCTTTGCACTACCTATTCCCCCCTGTATAATTTTACAGGCGGAGTAACAGCAGCGAATAGCAGTTGTCTTTGCACTACCTATTCCCCCCTGTATAATTCCGAGTGGTTGCTGCTAGTAGTGGTTATACGTTGTCTTTGCACTACCTATTCCCCCCTGTATAATTACTTAAAGTTGAATATCCTAGTCTTAGGATGTTGTCTTTGCACTACCTATTCCCCCCTGTATAATTGGTTTCAAGAGCTCATACTGGGCCCAGAGAGTTGTCTTTGCACTACCTATTCCCCCCTGTATAATTCGTAACGTGTTCATCCAGAGACTCCGGCGGGTTGTCTTTGCACTACCTATTCCCCCCTGTATAATTAGTGGACGAATCAGTAAACCTGTCACAAAGGTTGTCTTTGCACTACCTATTCCCCCCTGTATAATTGGGCAATGTCGGTTCGTTATGTCCGTATAAGTTGTCTTTGCACTACCTATTCCCCCCTGTATAATTTGCTCGGCACTGTGTTCGCGGGCGTTGCCTGTTGTCTTTGCACTACCTATTCCCCCCTGTATAATTAAATGTCGTTATCGGGTCTTCCCTGTGCTCGTTGTCTTTGCACTACCTATTCCCCCCTGTATAATTCACCGGTCGCCGGTGTATCGCGTTGCGTGAGTTGTCTTTGCACTACCTATTCCCCCCTGTATAATTTTTCGTCGGTAGGCCCTGCCCATGCCCTGGGTTGTCTTTGCACTACCTATTCCCCCCTGTATAATTCTACTGGTATTCGACCCGACGAGGTAGCAAGTTGTCTTTGCACTACCTATTCCCCCCTGTATAATTCTTCCCGCGGATGGACGGAAGCGCTGTCTAGTTGTCTTTGCACTACCTATTCCCCCCTGTATAATTATCGGCCAGCAAACACACAATGACCGAGCAGTTGTCTTTGCACTACCTATTCCCCCCTGTATAATTGTGTTTTAGATTCATTGCAACGATGTTTGCGTTGTCTTTGCACTACCTATTCCCCCCTGTATAATTGCAAGGTCTTTTATGTCTGTCATCGTTGCCGTTGTCTTTGCACTACCTATTCCCCCCTGTATAATTGTCTATCGTTCCAAAGAATAGTTCTTCGTAGTTGTCTTTGCACTACCTATTCCCCCCTGTATAATTCCAGTGCCGTGGCGAGCGAATCCTTGCCACGTTGTCTTTGCACTACCTATTCCCCCCTGTATAATTTTTATAAAAAAGAAATCCCCGGCCATGCCAGTTGTCTTTGCACTACCTATTCCCCCCTGTATAATTAGGTGCCGCTCATCGACCCTGATCTGCTCGTTGTCTTTGCACTACCTATTCCCCCCTGTATAATTAGGCCTTACCACCGCCTAGAACACCCTTCAGTTGTCTTTGCACTACCTATTCCCCCCTGTATAATTAAACCTATCAAAAGGGATAACGACTTCAAAGTTGTCTTTGCACTACCTATTCCCCCCTGTATAATTGATTTGAAAGTGTGTCAACTAAGGCATTTAGTTGTCTTTGCACTACCTATTCCCCCCTGTATAATTGTATTCGACGGGCTGGCATTGCACAATCGCGTTGTCTTTGCACTACCTATTCCCCCCTGTATAATTACGGAACAGATACATGGCATGATATGTACCGTTGTCTTTGCACTACCTATTCCCCCCTGTATAATTAAACTACTAGAAATATTACCTGCACCTTCTGTTGTCTTTGCACTACCTATTCCCCCCTGTATAATTCCACGATGCGAGCTAAATTATTCTCGATCGGTTGTCTTTGCACTACCTATTCCCCCCTGTATAATTTCCGCTCGCTCGTCAGCGTCCATGCTGTCAGTTGTCTTTGCACTACCTATTCCCCCCTGTATAATTGGATGGAATGTCGACCAGCAAGGCATGGCGGTTGTCTTTGCACTACCTATTCCCCCCTGTATAATTGGCGGTTGTGTAACCTATTGTTTCCAGCAGGGTTTTCTTAAAAATGAACGAAGAAAACCCTGCTAAAACAACCGTAACTGCTTTGGCTTGCCTTCATTTTTAAGTCGGCCTTTGGCGTAAAACCGCTTCATATTGGCAAATTGCTTGTCGGTGATTGTAAGAATGTCCACTTTTCCGCCGGGTGGCAATTTTCGCTGGATTTTACCCCCCACGGACTCGGCCTTTTCCCCGGACGCACAGTATTTCAGATACACCGAAAACTGGGACATTTCAAAGCCCAGGTCGAGCAAATCATTGCGAAAACCGGTTGCCTCCTTGCGCTCCTTTCGGGTGCCCACCGGTAAATCGAACATCACAAAAAGCCACATTATGCGGTAGGGGCTTAGATAGAAGCGGCGGGTTATAACGCCGACATCTCCAATGGCGATGGCAGCGTGGGCAATATCACATCGTCCCGCTCGCCCAGGTAATAGGCGGCAAAGGAGCGACACATTTTCGTCGTCGCCAGCGATAACGGCGGGCTCTCATCCGCCAACGGTATCGCCAACGCGGTGACCGCCGCCAACTGGCTCTTGGTTTCAGGATTGATTTCGCCTTTTGCCATTTCGCGATATTGGTATATGAGGCAATCGGCTATCGGGCGAAAAGGCTCCATCAAGTCATCCACCAGGTTGAGCGGATTTTGCGGGTTTTTGTGATGCAAACTGAAACTTGGATGCAATCCGGCACCGCTTACACCGCGTGCAACGCAAGCTCGAACGATGGCGTATGTGTAATTCAATGCCGCATTGATACCGGGTGCGGTGCGGTCGCGGCGAAAATCAGTGCCAAAAAGATGTTGCCAATATATCCGTGCCGCCTGCGCTTCGCAGTTGTCCGGGTCGCCGGAACGCACTTTGCCGGCGAGGCGAAGCAATGGCTTGGGGCTTTGCCCAACTCGATCCAGCACTTCCGCTTGGTTTTTAATTTTTGCACGGACAATTTTTTGCCACAGGCGCTTGCGGCGTGGCTCGGACAGGGCGATTTGCGCCCGCATTACACGAAACTGCCTGCCATTGCCCTGCAGCGGCAAGGTAAAACTGCTTGGCAAATAGTTCTTACCACAAATTACCAATGGGATGTTTCGTTGACACAGTTGATCAATAAGCACAGTGGATACCGAGCAACCGGGCGTTGAAACAATCACCGCAGCGATGTCGTCCAACGGAACCCGTCCGACCTTCTTGCCTTTTTCCGACACATCTAAAAAGCCGCGTGACTTATTCAGAAAATATCCCGGCTGCGTAATCTCAACGATTTGTCCGGTCACGGAGAGTCAATCTTGCGATGAGGTTTGCGACGGATTTCGTAGTTAATCTTGCCAGATGGGCTGATGTGTACCTTGCGGGCGTCCACTGACTTTAATTTACTTGCGGTCTTTGAATAATATTTAAACAAATTTTCCTTATCTCGATTACGAGCATCGACATTCGCTTCATGGTGTTCTACAAACATCAAACTGCTAGATATCTTTTGCAAACGCATGATTCGTTTTTTGTTTTTCTCTTCGATTTCGATACAATCATTAATTTGCAGTCGCATGACCAACCGTGCGGCGGGGTGCGGTTTATGGGTTTGCCCGGGCTTGAAGTTATTCTGGTTGGCATCAAATCGAGAAATCACTACGCCTTCCCATTTCCCCGCTTTTTTGTGTCCTTGTGGGTATTCGTAAATCTCCATTCCCCAATTGCTGTCTCCCTTATAGGCTTTGTATGCTTTGCCCTCTTTATCTTTGATCGGAATTACCTTTAATTTATCAGTGCAACGCAAACTTCTAATGCGCATTTCACTGGCGAGCGTAGCAACCCTTTCTTTTCCGCCTGCTGTAAATGCTTGATTAAATTTATTGCGTAGGGCTGGGTCACGAATCGCCTCTATGCGATCCTTCTTTTCAAACCAACTTACTGGTTTGCGCACGACTACTTCAGACAACCCTTTATCATCGGGGCTTGCAATAATTCCATAGGCAGTGTCGTTGTGTAACTGACCGTCGGTTGATACGGGAATATACCTGCCATCTTTTGTTTCTTTGTACTGTGTCTTTTTCCGCCTCGGCTTGTGTGAAACAATAATACTTTGAATCGCTTCCCGCACATCATCGCGAAACCCGTCCCATGGATCTATCGCGCTTTTTCCGTTCGCACCTTTATCAAACAGTCGGTTAAGAGAAAGTTCTTCCGCACGATTGGCAGCGGTTGATACCTTTTGTAGCATGGAGCGTGAAGTCATCCCGATTACAAGGGCATCCACGGCATGGTGGCGGTGGTCTTCGCGGTTTTTCTTTTTTGGCAATTCACCACCTTGTAATTTTTCATCGTCATGCAGAACGCTGTTCAATCCCCAATGCCCACGCAACAAAGCGGTTAGTCTACCGGTTAGTACATTGATCTTGTCAATGTGACAAATACATTCCAGGTACTCGCGTGTCAACCGACCAATATAGCGAGTGTCATTCAAATGGCGTTCGGTAAAGTCGTTGTCACGCTCCCATATTTTTATTGCATCTTCTTGGAAGCGCCACTGTTTTGACTTGGGAAGATTTTTCATTCGCTCAAAAATTTCATCCCAACCATATCCGTTCGGGCTGGTGCCAAATGCTTCAAACGGTGTCTGGTTACCTTTGTCTCGATTGGCTCTTCTGGTGCAAATTACTTTGTTGGCACGACTGTCGTCCAGTGAACGGCTAAAGGGAATAAGGTGTTCGATTTCTGCATTGCCGTTAAATAAATCGGCGATGTTAATTTTGTCGCCGGAAAATGGACATGCCCTGCCACTCGGATCGTCCTTGTCTAGATCTTCCCATAGCATCAAGCGAAGACGGTTATCTCGATTGGTTTGTTGCCCATGTTCATGGAGTGTTGCATCGAATCGGTCATTCCTGTCCTGATTGTTCTTTTGCTCTTTTTCAATTTCTCTTCGCCCTTCTTCTCCCGCCGGCAAATCCCGCCCCAACTCAATGGCAATAGAGGCCGGATGTCCGAATCGACTGATTAATTCATTCACAACCTGGCGTATCTGATTTAGTGCTATGTGCACCGTTGGATTAGTAACGCCGCCAAAGAATTTCCGTTCGTCGTGCCGATCTTCCTCCAGATGGTCTCCGGGGATAATATGCCGCCCGTCTTGAAACGCTTCGCCGTAATAGGGCAGGCAACCCTGCAATTCTCCCTCTCGCGCTCGGGTGAATGGGTTGGCAAAGTTCTGATTTTCTTTCGCCACGGATTGCACCGCATCGGATTGAATCATCAAACCTGTGTCCATTTTCTCCAGCAGTAATTTGGCGGCCTTTAGCGACAAGGAAGCCGTGCCGTCCTCAAAATTTGCGTTCAGGCAATTTTCAGCGGCATACTCGGATAGATCGTACTTGCCTATCAACCGAATCTTGACTTCCTCGTCGGTCTGTTCGCGCATTTTCCCCGATATTTTTTCATCGGGCACTTTTTCCAGGATAACGCCGACAAACGCATCCTGTTTTTCCACAGACCAGTGGTCCCATTGTTCCCCAACACAGTCTTCACTGCGCATGAGGAGAGATGTCTTATTGCCGTCCAAACCCTTGCGCTTGGGCGTTTCAAGATTAAATGCAAAATTGCCTTCGGCGATATCTAATTTTTTCAGAATATTTTTCATTTTCCCAAACACAACTTCCCCACTTTTTGTGCTCGGCTTTTCCAGCAAATCAATAATTGCGTCACGCGCTTCGGGATAATCAGTTAGAAAATTCTTCCCGCTACTGGTCGTCCAATCCAGATTATTGACCTCCTGAAAAATTCGGTACCGCTGGAAACTCGGCATTACGCGAAACGTGCGGTCCTCGCCCTGTATGTATGTGCATTTTCCTACGGTTGGGGGTCTCAATGGCCGTTGGGTGAAAATGGCGGTACATATCCTGTCTTTCACCGCATCTGTCATTATTGCGGGGTGAAACTTTGTCTGTGCTTGCCAAATCTTACCAAATTCGTCTTTCAGCATTTCGCGGCTGGGATACACATCATATAATTTCCCGTCTTCACCTGCCCCGGGGCGGGCGCGTGTCGGTTTTCCTTGCTGTTGGCGTTGCCATAGAAATGCACCAAACGAAATATTGGGCATGTCGCCCAGCTGTCTAAAAGCATCTTTCCGGTTTATGGCTTCTTGTCTGCGCACTTGTGCGGACTTTTCCCTTGCCGCCTTCTTTGCTTCTCTGGACGGGTTTTTGTCGTCTTCTGTTGGCGTTTTATCGGTCGGTGGTGCAATGAGGTCCATTTCCTGCAAAAGCATACGAATGGACTTTGAAACTTTGCCGCTGGTAGTCTCTTCGCTTCGGTCCTTACGGTTGCTCTGAAATCCGCGCCGCTGGTTAAGGTGAAACAGAGCACGGCCAACCTCGTGTAACGAGAGTTTTTCACTCAAAGCCCGCGCGCGCAATTCCAGAGGATTCTTTTTCTGCAAGTCTTTGCGTGCCTGCTCATCATCGGGAAATAATCCAGACTTGGCCAGCACATCCAGCAAAAATTTCTGCCGTTGTTTAAATCGGTCACGCCGGCGGCGCGCCGAGCGGGCGGTGCGGCGCGTTGCCGCCAACGTCGCTTTGGACTTTTCATCGCGTCCATCGGCGAAAATTCGTACACCGGCGACTTCGATTTTATTCGGAGCACCGTCTTTATCCAGTAAGAGGACGCTCCAGCCCAGTGAATTTGTGCCTACATCAAGGCCAAGTCGGTAGTTTTTTCGCATGATTTTTTCCTGCAATAAAGTGGATGAAGGTATTGATTTTTGCTTGTTTCTATGTAAGCATCATTTTCGGAATAGGTAGATATTGCTTGGATTAACAAGTAAGTATTTACAACATTCGAAGGCGACCTCCGGGTCGCCTTTTTGCTGGACACAAACTCAAGTCGAGCTCTGTGAAGCCTGTCGCTCATCCGTTGATCCTTCTCATCCCGCCATACAAGGTGCGGTCATGATAGTAACTTTGCCTCTGGAATGCATGGGGGATACATTAGGCCTTTTAGCGACACATTGGGAGTGCCACCAGTGCGAGAATGCCATGAGTAGGGAAAACATCGAACATATCCTGAGTACCGCAAGGTCGGTAAGACGCAGGCTGGATTTTGACAGGCCGGTTAGCCGAGAAGACCTGGAGGCTTGTATCGATATTGCCGTGCAGGCTCCGACCGGCCTAGCCGGAGAGAATTGGCGTTTTGTTGTCGTGACGGAAACAGATCTCAAGAAAGCCATCGCGGATATCTACGTTGAAGTTCTGCAGCAGATAGGTGAAACCCGTGGCGTGGAATTGAAATCCGCCCATCGCGCTCAGATGGCGAGCCTGCATAAAATACCTTGCATGGTTTTCGTCTTTGCCGTCGGCGATGCGGGGGTGGAAGTGCCCGGGCAGGTGGCGTTTTACGGTTCCATCCTGCCCACGGCCTGGTCATTGATGCTGGCCATGCGAGCAAGGGGTATCGGCTCCACCTGGACGACGCTGCTTTCCGCCCGGGCAGAAGAGATAGCGGAAATACTCGGTGTGCCGGAAGGCGTTACCCAGACGGTGATGTTGCCTGCGGCCTATACGCTGGGTGCAAAGCTGAAACCGGCGGATCGTTTGCCCGCAGGCGAAGTCACCTACTGGAACCGCTGGGGCAACCCAGCCCCCGCGAAAAGCCCTTAGCTTGTTCGGACAGAGAGCCTGGATTCAACCCCGAAGTGCAACAGGGTGGTTTATGCCGAATAAGGGTTGTCATTGTCCGGCTACGCCGGACTCGTTATTATACGCGGCTAGGCCGCGCCTGGATCCCCGCCTTCGGCGAGGATGACGAATAAGAGTTGAATTCACGTGGTACGAGCAGTTTCGGCGGGTTACCCCAGTAAAGAGCCCCCAGCGGGCCTCAATAAAGAGCCACCCGCCTACCTACCCCGCCGGCCCCTCGGCCTGGACTTCTCCCGCGGCCTGGTTTTCTCCCGTTGCCAGGTGGCTGCAGGCAAGGCGGGTATTTCCGCGGTCAGAGCCTCCGGCGGATGCTCGCAATCGAGGGTTTCCCCCAACAGTTCTTCAATGGCGGGCAGCATAAAGGAATCACTTTCACAGGCCAGGGATATTGAAATACCCTTGGACCCGGCGCGCCCTGTCCGGCCAATACGGTGCACATAGTCTTCCGGGTCTTCCGGTAGTTTGTAGTTAATGACATGGCTGATGTCGTCTATGTGTAGGCCCCGCCCGGCAACGTCTGTTGCCACCAGGATGGCGATTTCACCTGAACGGAATTTCTCCAGGGTTCGGATGCGTTGCCTTTGCGGCACGTCCCCGGCAAGCAGGCCGGTTCGAAAGCCATGGCGGCTCAGCCGGGACTCAAGCTCCCGCGACTCATCGCGCCTGTTAGCGAAGATCAGGACGCGGTTAAGTTGATACTGTTTAATCAGGTTGTAGAGGACGCTGTATTTCTCTTTCTCGGATGTGAGGAAAACCCGCTGGTCCACGGTGTCAACGGCCACCTGTTGAGGTTCAATCTCTATCTTGACGGCGTCCAGCGTCCAGGATGCTGCAAGTCGCTTGATGTCCTCGCTGTAGGTGGCGCTGAAAAGCTGTGTCTGGCGTTGTTGTTTCTTTGGTGTGCGGGAAACTATGGCCTTTACATCCGGGATAAAACCCATGCTTAGCATGCGGTCCGCTTCGTCGATGATCAGAATTTCGATCTCGGACAGGTCAAGGTCCCGCGAGCGGGCAAAATCCAGTAGCCTGCCGGGTGTTGCAACGATGACATCAACCGGTTTTTTCAGTCGGTTTTTCTGTTTTTCATAGTCGATGCCCCCGACCAGTGTCGCAATGCCAAGGTCGGTATGTTTCGCCAGGTCATCGGCGTCTCTGGTGATTTGCATAACCAGTTCACGGGTCGGCGCGATGATCAGGGCATAGGGTGTGCCCGGCTTTCGCTTTTCCAGCGTGGGGTTTTCAAGGTCATAGGTAATAATCGAGATCAGAAAAGCGGCGGTCTTGCCCGTGCCTGTTTGCGCCTGGGCAATGATGTCTTTACCATCAAGCGAGTGAGGCAGTACTTCATCTTGCACCGGCGTACATGATGTGAATCCCAGTTCCAGAATGGCCCGGGCCAGCGGGTCCGGTAACTCAAACCGGGAGAAATCAGGCGGCAGTTTGTTGGTTTCGCTGTTCATGTGTTCACTGATTGAAGAGGTTTCATTCGGCTTGGCCGGGCTCTGCGTTCAATGTGGCCAGTTCGACGCAGGTGACGAAGACGTTCATCGCCTTGTTGAGTTCATCAAGGGGAGGGTAGGTTGGCGCTATGCGTATGTTCCTGTTTTCCGGGTCCTTGCGGTAGGGAAAGGTGGCGCCGGCCGGCGTCAGCTTTACGCCTGCGGCATCGGCCATCGCCACTATTTCAGTGGCAAGCCCCGGCCTCGTGTCCAGAGAGACAAAGTAGCCGCCCTTTGGGTTGGTCCAATCGGCAATCCCCTTGCCGCCGAGATTGTCCTTGAGCTTGGCCAGCACCAGGTCAAACTTCGGCTCGATGATCGCGCGATGTTTCGCCATCTGGTCGGCGATGCCTTTTTTATCCTTCAGGAATCGAACATGACGCAGTTGATTGACCTTATCAAAGCCGATCATCTGCGCAGACAGGTATTTTGCAAAAGCAGAGAGTTCCTCCGGCGTGGTTGCGAGGAATGAAATCCCGGCACCGGCAAAGGTGATCTTTGATGTGGACGCAAACATCGAAATACCCGCGCCGCCGCCATGCTTCTTCGCTTCGGTAAGGATGTCCTTCAGTTGATGGCCGTTCTCTCTCAAGTCGTGCATGGCGTAGGCGTTGTCCCAGAATATCTGGAAGTCGGAACTCGCCAGCCTGGCGAACCGTTGCACTGTTTCGTCACTGTAAGTATGGCCCGTCGGGTTGGAATGTTTGGGCACACACCAGATACCGCGCAGGGCTTTATCTTCTTTTACCATTTGTTCGATAAGGTCCATGTCTGGCCCGCCCGCAAGCATGGGTATTGATATCATCTCAATATCAAGATGCTCGCAAATGGTGAAGTGCCTGTCGTAGCCGGGCACCGGGCAAAGGAATTTTATGCCATCGTCCCCCCAGGATGTTCGCTTGTGCATCAGGAAGTGATACATCAGGGTCAGGCTGCTGTTGCCGCCGACCATCACCTGCTCTGCATTGACGTCCAGCAGCTCCGCGCCAAGTTGCCGCGCCTCCGGAATGCCCAGGATGCCGCCGTAGTTACGAACATCGGTACCGTCCTGCAACAGATAGAATCCGTCAAGAATGCCATCCAGTTCATTGGACAGATCAAGCTGTTCAGCGGAGGGTTTTCCACGGGTCAGGTCCAGCTTGAACCTCTCTTTGACGAATTCGTCGTACTTGGTCTGTAGATGCTGTTGCCGCTCGTTCATATTACCAGCCCTTCCATCTCCGGTACCTGCAACATCAGGTTCAGGTTTTGTACGGCGGCACCGGCGGCGCCCTTGCCCAGGTTGTCGAGGCGCGCTGTCAGGACCATGCGCTCTTCGTTGCCGTGCACCATCAGGTCTGTCCTGTTGGAGCCATTGGCGCCTTGCGGGTCCAGGTAGCCATCATCGAGTACCGCTTCACTGTTGGCGGGGAAGACATGGACGCAAGGTTCACCCGCGTATCTGTCGGCCAGCAGTTGTCGGATTTCAGAAGGCCCGGCGGGGGTTGTCAACTGGTCCTGGAAGATTGGCGTGGAGACCAGCATACCCTGATGGAAGTGCCCCACCACCGGCAGGAAGGCAGGGATGTGGTTCAAGCCGGAAAACCGCTGCATTTCCGGCAAGTGTTTGTGTTGCAGTTTCAGGGCATAGGGTCTTGCGTGCCAGAGATCATCGGGGTGGGCCCTGGCCCTGGCCTCGTATTTTTCGATCAGTTGTCTGCCGCCGCCGCTATAACCAGAAATGGCGTGTATGCTGAGCAGGGATTCGGTTTTCAGTATTCCCTCGTCAATCAATGGGCGAATCATGGTCAGGAACCCGGTGGGGAAACAGCCGGGGTTGGATACATATTTCGCCGAGGCAATGGCATTACGCTGGTCAGGGGACATCTCCGGCAGACCATAGACCCAGTCAGGGTCTATGCGATGAGCGGTGCTGGCGTCGATAAATCGAGCATTGGCGTTGCCGCCCAGAGCAACAGCCTCACGCGCCGCATCATCAGGCAGGCATAGCAGGACGACATCCGCCGCCTCGATGATTGTGCGTCTGGCATGCTTGTCTTTCCTGTGTTTCGGCGCAATCTCCAGAATTTCAAGGTCCGCTCGAGCCGTTAATCGCTCACGGATTTGCAGCCCGGTGGTCCCCGACTGGCCGTCTATGAATACCCTGTGCATGAGGCTTACTTTGGATGGCGGTAAATTTGGCGATATTCTACCACTTAACCCGCGCGTTTGTGGTTAAACATAAATGCGCTTGGCGAGTTCCCGTCTGATTTGCACCAGGCTCTCTTCCCCCAGCCACCGGGTATGCGTAAAAGGCGCAAGGGAAAGGTCGCGGACCGGCACGACGCCGAAGTGCCTGTCTCGCATGTGATGGATAAATTGCCGGGTGCGCAGGCCGTCGAACCAGTCCATGAAATGTTTTTCAATGTCCGCCGGCTTTCTGTTTTTTGCCCGTGCGTAACGGTCATGCAGGCCTATCAACTCGCAGTAGGCGCGGATTCTCGGGTCCGGATGATCCGGCTCCCCGGGTCTTGTGGTTGCCAGGTTGTGCAGTAGCGACAAGAAGTCTCTCAACAGGGTAAAGCAGCCGGGATGCTCAAACCGGTAATCGCTGAGAGGCTCGGCAAGATTGGCAATACGTCTGATAGCGGGGCCCGTGCCTACGGGAACCCTGTCCGAGAAGCGGCTTTGAAGCAGGATTTCATCCGTGTTGATTGTTGTGATATTCCCCAGCTTGCGCAGCTTGTTGAGCAGGTAGAAGTCTTCCCCGGTGTTTCTGCGAGGGAACCCTCTTACCGCTGCATAGCTGCCGGGCCTGCATGCGATGGTGGAGCCCAGGGTGGGGTAGGCATAGGGAGAACCTGCCCAGGCAAGCCCGGCCGCATAGTACAGCATGCTGATTTCATAAAGCAGAGTCGGGACCGTCGGCGGCAGATGATGAAAGGGGTAAAGCATGGCCACGTCAGTGGGCGACGGCTCCTGGGAGAAATATCCGGCAGGCAGCGTGGCGTCCGCATCCGTTGTGTAGAGCCAGCCTGAGCTAACGACCCCATCATGGTGTAATCTCAGCGCAATGTCTGCGCCAATCTTGCGCGCAAGGCCAACGCCCTGCCGCTGGTCGATGGTATGGCCGTTGCTGTAACGGTCCACGAGGAGCAGGTCCGGCTCCTGGCCACCGCGGATGAGAAGCAGCCTGTCGCTGATCTTGTTCAACCGCCTGCCTGCCGTCAGTTCGGACACCAGCTTCATTGCAGACGGATCATTGTTCACCACCAGAATGACGATGAATGTATCTCTGGCGTCCAGGTTCGACCAGACGCTACGCACGTCCGCCACCCGCTCCCGGCTGGCGGGGATAACAAGGCTGTATTTGTAAGGTCCGGAATCAGGTACCGTCAGAGATTCCGCCTCGGCATATCGGGCGAGGTATTTTTCGATGTGCGCATTCACGCCTAGTGAAGTCGGCTTCGAACGGGCAGGCTTTGCATGACCGTGTTTTCGATGGCGAGCCAGTCTGCGAGTCTCTCTGCAACCCGCTTGTGATCAAAGTAGGTGGTTGCCAAGCCAAGGAATATCTCATGGTGGCCTTGTTCGACATTGGCGAGGGTGGTGTAAAAAGTCCGCAGAGAGTCATCATTGAGTGCGCCGGCAAGGCGGCGAAACCTCTCTTCCCCCCTGGCCTCGATGACCGCGGCGGATAACAGTCGATCAAGAAAATATTCTTCCTGCCCCCGGCGTATATGAGTGCGGAGCCGGTTCACGTAAGGGTCTTTTTCGTCCGCTGTCATAACCAGCCCCCTGGCCTGCATCAACCTGATGACCTGGCGGAAATGGTTCAGTTCCTCCAGCGCCAGTTCAATCATCCCGGTGACAAGTTGCGCCTTGTCCGGGTAATGCGCGACGAGAGACATAGCCATGGCGGAAGCCTTTCTCTCATTGGCCGCATGGTCTATCAGGAACTCATCGAAGTTGTTGAGTACACATTCCAGCCAGGCATCCGGGCTCCGCCCGGACAATTCGAGGCGGCTCATGGCGGGAGGACTTCCGCCAGGAAGGAGGCTATAGCTTCAATTTCCTCGCGGCATACCTGATGAGCCATCGGGTAGTCGAACCATCTGACGTCGTAACCAAGCCGTATCAGGTTCTCCCGTGATGTTGCGGCGCGCATCACCGGTATCATCTGATCGTGCGTACCGTGGGCCATCAGAATGGGTGCGGCGAGGTTGGCGTCGTGCATCTCCGCCTCTGTGCGGCTGAAGTCGTAGAGGTAAGTGGAGAGGGCGACCATGCCGGCAAGCCTTTGATGGTGACGGGTGCCGGTATGCAGGGCGATGACGCCGCCCTGGGAAAAGCCGGCAAGCAGTATTCTCTCGGGTGGTATCTCCCGCTCCGTTTCCCTTTGAATGAAGGCGCTGACATGACTCGCCGATTCATTGATGTCATCAGCACCAGCCGTCTCGGAATGTGGAATAAAATCGTACCAGGCGCGCATTTCCTCACCGCCGCTGACGGTCATGGGGCGCAAGGGCGCATGGGGGAAGATAAAACGTATGCTGGAATCTTCCGGCAGCTTCAACTCGGGAATAATGGCCTCGAAATCGTGGCCGTCCGCCCCAAGGCCGTGCAGCCAGATGACGGTGGACCTGGCCGGCACCGAAGGTTCTTTTTCTATGTGGTCGAGTAGTTCCATATTGCATGCACTGTGAACGGTAACTGGAATCATAGCCGATACAGGGTCTGAGGGTCATTTGCCCTGGATTTTTGGATGTGACTAAATACAGGCTTCCTGTCATTAGCGGAGTCATCATAGTGGGACCATTGAGCGGTGTGAAAATCATTGAACTTGCCGGCATCGGGCCGGGGCCTTTTTGCGGCATGCTCTTGTCGGATATGGGGGCGGAGGTGATTCGCGTTGACCGGCCAGGCGGCAAGCCCGGGCGAGCGCGGGATGTGCTCACTCGTGGCCGCAAGTCCATCGCCGTGGACCTGAAAAGCGATGCAGGAAAAGAAATCATCCTCAGGCTGTGCGAGTCGTCAGATGCGTTGTTTGAAGGCTTCCGGCCGGGGGTCACGGAAAGGCTGGGTATTGGCCCCGCTGAATGTATGGCAAGAAATGAAAAGCTGGTGTACGGCAGGATGACGGGGTGGGGTCAGGAAGGCCCCATGGCGCAGTCGGCGGGTCACGACATAAATTACATCTCGCTGGTCGGCGCTCTGCATGCAATAGGCGAGGCGGGGGGCAAGCCGGTGCCGCCCCTGAATCTGGTGGGGGATTTTGGCGGCGGCGGCATGGTGCTTGCGTTTGGTCTGGTATGTGCGCTGCTCAATGCGCAAAAGTCCGGCAAGGGTCAGGTGGTGGACGCCGCCATGGTTGATGGGGCGGCGGCGCTGATGGCCATGTTTTTCAGTATGCAGGCGGGTGGCGTATTCAGCATGGACAGAGGCACAAACATGCTTGATGGCGGCGCGCACTTTTATGGTGCCTATGAAACGAAGGACGGTAAATATATTTCCATAGGCTCCATCGAGCCTCAGTTTTACGTCTTGCTGCTCGAAAAAACCGGCGTTGACCCGAAGAGGTTTTCGGCGCAGATGGATAAGTCTCGCTGGGAAGAGTACAAGGGTGAACTTACGCAGGTGTTCAAGACCAAAACCAGGGATGAATGGTGCGCAATCATGGAGGGCAGTGACGTTTGTTTTTCCCCTGTTCTGGCGCTGGACGAGGTTCAGAATCATCCCCACAACCATGCCCGTAACGCCTTTATTGAAGTGGACGGTTTTATTCAGCCGGCGCCGGCGCCCAGGTTTTCCCGGTCTGAAGTGTCGGTCAGACACGGCTCCAGGTTGCCCGGTGAGGACACGATTACAGTGCTTCAGGGGGCTGGCTACGGGGATGCGGACATTGACGGATTGATTGCAAGCGGGGCGGTAACCAAAGCCGAAGCGTGAGAGCCTTCAGCTTTTCCTAGTAAAGAGCCTTCAGCTTGCTCTAATAAGGAGCCTTCAGCGGGTTTCAATAAGGAGCCTTCAGCTTGTTCGGGTAAAGAGCCTTCAGCTTTTCCTAGTAAAGAGCCTTCAGCGGGGATGACGGAATAGGAGCGGCGGGGAGAACGGCAAGGTTGAGTCCGGATTTAATTGTCCGGTGCGGATGAATATGCGGTAGTATTGCCCTCCCGTTGTAACGGCTAGTCGGTCGCCTGACAAGCTGATGCAGAAGATGATAAGCATGGCCCGCCGTAAAGATGGCTAAATACAGGAACAACACATGAGCGTAGAACTACTGGACACATCCCGCTTCCATGGATACAGAGTCAGGCGTCAGATAGCGGGGGAAACCTTTCAGGAATATTTTTCGTTAAAGGAAAACGGCAAGAAATTACGCGGGGTGGCGCGCGCAAAAGTGAAAGCGAGAGCCGAAGCCAGAGACGCGATACTGGCCAGGCAGCAGACAAGAGCAAAAGCGGAAGTCGCCCGGCAGACGCTGGTTGGCAAGAAGGGCAAGGTCAGGGGAATCCTGTTTCGTATGAAGACGGAAAAGAGCGGTGCCCACACACCCGTATTCCAGATTGGCATCATGTCTGCGAAACTCAATAAAATCGTCAACACGACAGTCTCAATCAATCAACACGGGTTGAAGGGGGCCTGGCAGAAAGCTGTGGACTTTCACTGCGAGCACAAGAAGGTGTCCAGGCGCTCGCTTCTCTATAAACAACTGCTCAAGGCGCATCCGACCAAGGCGCAACTCGCCGCCATGAATACGAAACGGAAAGGTCGGCGATAGCCAAGGTACTCCCCATCCCGCTTTTTTATGCCTGCGAACCAGTGATATGTTAACGCCTCTTTTGATTTTTCCAGGGGAAGCCCATGGCCGACTACCGGTCTGAATTTGACGAGTCTCTGGCGTCGCCAGCTGACTATTGGGGTCGCCAGGCGGAATATGTCGCCTGGTATCGAAAACCCACAAACATCCTCAGCAAAGACAAGCATGGCAACGACGCCTGGTTTGTCGATGGAAAGTTGAATTCGTCTTACCTGGCCCTGGACTACCATATTGAACAAGGGCGGGGCGAGCAGGATGCGCTCATCTACGATTCGCCGGTAACCGGCTCAAGTGCAAGGTATACCTTTAACGAGTTGCGTGATGCTGTGGCCAGGTTTGCCGGTGTGCTGGTCAAACTCGGGGTCGAAGCTGGTGACCGCGTCATTATTTATATGCCCATGATTCCGGAAGCCGCTATTGCCATGTTGGCCTGTGCGCGCATAGGCGCAATTCACTCGGTAGTCTTTGGCGGTTTTGCCGCCAGGGAATTGGCGGCGAGAATCGACGACGCAACACCAAAGGTTATCCTGTGCGCCTCCTGCGGCATAGAGTTCAGTAATGTCATCGAGTACAAGCCGCTGATCGACGAGGCGCTGAAAATTGCGGGTCATCCCGTTGAGTATTGCCTGGTTTTGCAGAGAGAAGAGGCCAGGGCGGATATGAGCGCCTCCCGGGACAGGGATTGGCGGGCATTGCTTGAAGACGCGGCGCCGGTGGCGCCGGTTCCACTTGCGTCAGACCATCCTCTCTACATCCTTTACACGTCCGGGACCACCGGCACACCCAAGGGCGTGGTGCGGGACAATGGCGGGCATGCGGTGGCGCTCATCTATAGTTTGCGAAACCTGTATAACGTTGAAGTCGGTGAGGTTTTCTGGGCCGCTTCCGATGTGGGCTGGGTCGTCGGGCATTCTTATATCGTCTATGGCCCGCTCTTTCAGGGATGCACGACCATCCTGTTCGAGGGCAAACCGGTCAGGACTCCCGATGCGGGTAGCTTCTGGCGGGTTATCGCTGATCATGGGGTCAATGTATTTTTTACCGCCCCGACCGCATTCCGCGCCATACGCAAGGAAGACCCGGAGGCAAAATTACTGCGGCAATATGATCTGGGTTCTCTGCGGACGTTATTCGTCGCCGGGGAAAGAACTGACCCAGCCACTTACGAATGGCTTCGTGAAATTCTCGGCATTCCTGTCATAGATCATTGGTGGCAGACGGAAACAGGTTGGCCTGTTGCCGCCGCTCCCCTGGGCCTGGAGGCATTTGAGCCCAAGGCCGGTTCCGTATGCCTTCCCGTGCCCGGCTTTGATGTGCAGATAGTTTCAGCAGAGGGCAAACGCCTTGGTGCCAATGAAGAGGGGGACGTGGTGATAGGTTTGCCATTGCCGCCGGGTTGCCTTCCCACAGTATGGGGGGATCATCGGCGGTACATCGATTCTTACCTGAGCGAACACGAGGGTTACTATCACACCGGCGACGGCGGCTACAAGGATGAGGAAGGCTATCTCTACATCATGGGCAGGACAGATGACGTGATCAACGTGGCGGGTCACCGCTTGTCCACCGGCCGGATGGAAGAAGTCATAGCGGCTCACCCTGCCGTTGCGGAGTGCGCCGTGGTTGGTATTGAAGACCGGGAGAAAGGGCAGGTGCCGGTCGGCATGGTCATCGTCAAAGATGGTGTCAATATTCAGCTCGACAGCCTCCGGCGGGAGCTTGTGGCCATGGTGAGGTCTGACATTGGCGCCTTTGCCAATTTCAGGCAGGTCATTCAGGTGGTTCGGCTACCTAAAACCCGGTCCGGCAAAATTTTGCGCCAGGTGATGCGCAAGATTGTCGATGCCAAGCCTTATGAAACGCCTGCCACCATTGATGATCCGGCCATCCTCGATGAAATTGCCGATGCCTTCAGGGAAAACGGCATTGGCATGATAGCCGCTGACTTGCCGGGCCGGGTGTGAATCTGCCGGGGATTGGCGTTATACTCACGGCAAGTATTTAAACCCTGTTGCCCATGATTATTGTTCACGGCACATTTCCTGTAAAAGCCGAGGTGCGCGAGAATGCCCTGGAGTTGATGCGCCAGATGGCGCTGGCCAGCCGGGCCGAAGATGGGTGCATCAGTTACGAGTTTTATGTCGGCCTTTCAGACCCGAATACACTGTTGCTGTTTCAGGAATGGGAATCTGTGGATGCCTTACAGGGGCATTTTGAAACCGATCACATGGAAAAATTCCTGCGGGTACTGCCGGAGGTTCTCGATGGCGATGTGGCCACCCGCCGCTATGAGGTGAAGCTCAGTAACGACAGTGTTCAGACCCAGGAGCTTGAGCATGAAGCTGTTGTGCGGCATGAGGAACGGGAAAAGATCATTCATTAGGCTCTTTTATTCCGTCATCCACATTGCGTCTTTCGCGAAGCGAAAACGCAATGAGCCTTGAAGCTACCACGGCGACAGCATTTTCCGCAGGAAAATTGCGATAGCCCCATGCCGAGCGAATTTCGCGAAGCGAAAACGCAATGAGCCTTGAAGCTACCACGGCGACATCCCTTATGGCGGCTTTCGCCGCCACTCTGGATTCCCGGGCTACGCCTGGAAACACTGTCGGCGATGGGAACAACCCCCCATCGCCTGGAATGACGGGAAGGGGGGGGTGCCACCATCGCCGACAGTTCTCGCTGCCCGCTTTCTTTTTCCCATGGAGGATGGGCGGGTGTCTACTACTACTGCTGCTGGCGAGTTGTAGCCAGCCGGATTTCTACGATACCAGGGGCGTTGGGCATCGCTACGCCGACTATGACGGAAAGTGGCTGGTGATTAACTATTGGGCGACCTGGTGCGCGCCCTGCAAGACGGAAATTCCGGAACTGATTGCGCTTAATCGGCACCAGCCGGGCATAGTCGTCCTTGGGGTAAATTATGATCAACCGGGTCAGGTTGAGATGGAGAAACAGATTGCCGAGATGGGCATAACTTTTCCTGTGTATCAACGGGACCCTTACCTGAGATTCGGGTCACGCAGGCCGATGGTATTGCCAACCACTTTTATCGTATCCCCTGACGGTAACCTGGTGAAGGTGCTGGAGGGGCCGCAAACCGAGGCGAGCCTGCTCGCCGTCATGGGCAAGCCCGGTTAGTGCAACTGGCAGACCAGCGCCGCAATTTCTTCGAGCGGAATATCCTTCGATTTACCTTCTCGCCTGTTCAGATATTCAACCAGACCCTTGTCCATGCCGCGGTCGCCAATCACTATCCTGTGCGGTATGCCCATCAACTCGGCGTCGGCAAACTTGGCCCCGGGCCTGAGTTCCGCACGATCATCCAGCAATACCTCCACGCGCCGGGAGACAAGTTCATCATAGAGAGATTCCGCTGCGGTGCTGACCCGTTCGGACTGGTGCGCGTTGATGGGGATAATGATGACCTTGAAGGGGGCAACCGCGTCCGGCCAGATGATGCCCTTGTCGTCGTGGTGCTGTTCAATGATTGCGCCCACCAGCCTGCTGACGCCCATACCGTAACAGCCCATTGACATGGCAATGGCCCGGCCGGAGTCGTCAAGAACAGTGGCGTTCATGGCCCTGGAATACTTTTCTCCCAACTGAAAGATATGCCCAACCTCAATACCGCGCTTGAACCGGATTTCCCCCTCGCCATCAGGGCTGGGGTTGCCTTCCACCACGTTTCTCAGGTCATAAACCCCGGTTGCCGCTGCGTCCCGTCCCCAGTTCAGGTTTGTCAGATGGATGCCATTACGGTTTGCACCAGCGATAAAGTTTTTCAGGGCGGCGGTGGCGCGGTCCGCCAGTACCGGTATGGGCAGGCCCCCAGGGCCGATTGAGCCGGGGGCGCAGCCGAGAGCGTCCTGTATTTCCGCATCCCCGGCAAATTCCAGAGGCACTTGCACTTCCGGCAACTTTTCCGCCTTCAGTGGGTTTAGTTGGTGGTCGCCGCGAAGAACAAGGGCGACCAGCCCCGCATCCGCACCCCTGACGATGAGTGTCTTTACCGTTTTTGCCGGCGAAACCGTCAGAAAATCGCAGAGTTGCCCAATGCTTGCCACGCCGGGTGTCTCCACCTCTTCGGCCTCAAGGGGTTCATCCGTCTCTTCAGGCGGGGCCACGGCTTCCGCCATCTCGACATTGGCGGCATAGTCGCTGGCTGAAGAAAATGCGATCAGGTCTTCGCCGGATTCCGCCAGTACATGAAATTCCATGGAAGCGTTGCCGCCGATGCTGCCGGAATCGGCCAGCACTGCGCGAAAGTCCAGCGCCATACGGTTGAGGATGCGGGTGTAGGTCGCGTGCATATCCATGTAGGTTTTTTCCAGAGAGGCCTGATCCATGTGGAAGGAGTAGGCGTCTTTCATCAGAAATTCCCTTGCCCGCAGAACACCAAATCGTGGTCTTGTCTCGTCTCTGAATTTGGTTTGTATCTGGTAGTAGTTCACCGGGAGCTGCTTGTGGCTTTTCAATTCATTGCGGGCAAGGTCGGTAATAACTTCCTCGTGGGTCGGGCCGAAGCAGAAATCCCGTTCATGTCTGTCCTGAAAGCGCAGCAGCAAGCCCTCGTCATACTCGTCCCAACGGCCGGATTCGCGCCAGAGTTCCGCCGGCTGAACCATCGGCAGCATGACTTCCTGCGCGCCGGAAGCGTTCATTTCTTCGCGGATGATGTTTCCGACCTTCTGAAGAACCCGCAGGCCCATCGGCATCCAGGTGTAAATGCCCGAAGCCAGCTTGCGGATCAGGCCAGCTCTTATCATGAGCCTGTGGCTGATTATTTCGGCGTCTGCAGGCGTCTCTTTCAGAGTTGATATTGTGTACTTCGATGCTCTCATAACTTATGGTTGATCTGTATCCTCTAACAGGGGATGTCGATGTCGTAAATGTAGATGTCGTAATTGTTCCATTTGCGAACGCATTGATTTCCTGCATCTTATCATCATCGCCCTGTCGCTCTTGGCGATTTTTATTTATATAATGCGCCGCCGCTGGAGGCCAAGCGCCAGTTGGCGATTAACCGGACGAGGATCATCATCATGCCTATTTACGAATACCAATGTGAAGTCTGCGAGCACAAATTGGAAAAACTTCAGAAATTTTCCGACGAACGTCTCAAGGTTTGCCCCGCATGCAACGGATCAAGCTTGACCAAGCTGGTATCCGCCGCCGCCTTCAGGCTGAAAGGCGGTGGTTGGTACGAAACTGATTTCAAGACCGGGGGCGGAAGGAACGTATCCGGTGCCGACAAATCCTCCTCTGACGCCGACCGGGATTCAGGTTCCGCCGATTCCGCCAGTTCCGACGTGTCGTCGGGAGGAGATGCGTCCCCCGGCAATTCTTCCACGCCAGCCGCCGCGGGCCAAGCCGAAAATTCAAACTCTCAATCATAGAGGTACAAAGCATGCGTAGCCACTTGTGTGGCCAGGCGAGGGATACTCACATTGGTGAAGATGTCTCTCTGTGTGGGTGGGTTCATCGCCGCCGCGACCACGGCGGTGTTATTTTTCTGGATGTCAGAGATTACACCGGCATTGTCCAGGTGGTGTTTGACCCGGACACGGAAGAAAGTTTTGCACTTGCGGACCAGGTGCGAAATGAATTTGTTATTCGTGTCGAAGGCCGCGTGAGAGCGCGTGGCCCTGAATCCGTCAACCCGAAAATGAAAACGGGAAGGGTGGAAGTGCTGGGTAAGGCGCTGACGATTCTCAATCAGGCCGAAACCCCGCCACTCCAACTGGATGAATATTCAAGCGCAGGCGAAGACGTCCGCCTCAAGCACAGGGTGCTTGACCTTCGCCGCCCTGAAATGCAGGAAAAGTTAAGACTTCGCTCGGCGGTGACCCACCTTGTCCGTCGCTTCCTGGATGAGAAGGGCTTTGTTGATATCGAGACCCCGATTCTGACCAAGGCAACGCCCGAGGGCGCCCGCGACTATCTTGTGCCCAGCCGCACACACCCCGGCAGTTTTTTTGCGCTCCCCCAGTCGCCGCAGCTTTTCAAGCAGTTACTGATGATGTCCGGCTTTGATCGTTACTACCAGATAGCCCGTTGCTTCCGTGATGAAGACCTGCGGGCGGACCGTCAGCCGGAATTCACGCAAATAGACATCGAGATGAGTTTTGTGGAACAGCGGGACGTTATGGCGCTCACGGAGGAACTCATTCGCTGTTTGTTCACGCAGACCCTCGACGTGGGCCTGGGCGCCATACCCCTGCTGTCTTACGCGGAAGCGATGCGGCAGTACGGCACTGACAAGCCGGACCTGCGTTTTGGCATGGAACTTATTGACGTTGCGGACCTGGTCAGGGACGTGGAGTTCAAGGTGTTCAGCGGATGCGCCAAGGACCCGGAGTCTCGTGTTGCGGTGCTCAAGTTGCCGCGGGGTGACCGGCTGACCCGTAAAAATCTGGATGATCTGACAAAGTTCGCCGGCATCTACGGCGCGAAAGGGCTTGCCTATATCAGGGTCAACAACCCGGATGCCGGGATGGAAGGGTTACAGTCTCCCATACTGAAATTCTTGTCCGAAGACGTGGTCAAAGGCATTCTCGACCGGTGTGACGCGGAGGCGAACGACATTATCTTTTTTGGCGCGGACAAGGCGGGCATTGTCAATGATGCGCTCGGCGCCCTTCGCAACAAGTTGGCGGAAGACCTTGATCTGTACGAGCGCCCCTGGGCTTCATGCTGGGTGACAGAATTTCCGATGTTTGAAAAAAATGACGATGGAACCATATCGGCGGTCCATCACCCCTTTACACATCCGTTGGGTGATGCGGGCGCCATGGAAGAAACCCCACTGGAAACCCTGTCTTATTCCTATGATTTCGTGATCAACGGCTACGAGATCGGGGGCGGTTCCATTCGTGTGCATGACTCGGCAATGCAGCAGGCTATATTCAGGGTGTTGAAGCTGCCCGATAAGGAAGCCAATGCCAAGTTCGGGTTCCTGCTTGATGCGCTGAAATACGGCGCCCCGCCTCATGGCGGCCTGGCCCTGGGCATGGATAGGCTGGTGATGCTGTTGTCCGGCGCTAATGCAATCCGCGAAGTTATCGCATTCCCCAAGACACAAACTGCGACCTGTCTGCTGACTTCCGCCCCCGGAGAAGTTGACCCGGAGCAACTCAGAGAACGGGGTATCGCCGTCATCAAGACGAAGGGCTGAGCTGTTATGGCCGGCCATAGCAAGTGGAGTAATATCAAGCACCGCAAAGCCGGCCAGGACGCCAGGCGGGCGAAGATATTTACCAAGATTATCCGTGAACTGACGGTTGCCGCCCGGGACGGCGGGGGCAACGTGGAGGACAATCCTGCCCTGCGAACCGTGGTTGATAAAGCCAAGGCGACCCAGATGCCAAAAGACACCATGGACAGGGCAATCTCCCGGGGCGCTGGTGGCGAGGATGGCGCGGAGCTTATCCCGCTGACCTACGAGGGTTACGGGCCTGGGGGTGTGGCGGTGCTGGTTGAAACCATGACGGGCAATCGCAATCGGACCGTTGCCGAGGTCAGGCACGCCTTCTCAAAAGCCGGGGGCAATCTCGGCACGGACGGCTCGGTGGCGTATCTTTTCGACAAGAAGGGGCAGATCCTGTTTGAGCCGGGTGTCAGCGAAGAAGACGTGCTGGAAATTGCGATTGAGGTTGGCGCCGAAGACGTGGTTACGGAAGAGAATGGCGCTGTTGACGTGGTCACGGCGCCGGCGGACTACATGAACGTCAAGGAAGCGCTGATTGCCGGGGGGATGGAGCCATCGGCGTCTGAAGTGGCCATGATTCCCGGCAGCTACATTGATCTGGACGCGGATACCGGCAAAAAAATCATGGCACTGGTTGAGGCTCTGGAAGACCTGGATGATGTTACTGGTGTTTTCACAAACGCGAATTTCCCCGACGAGCTGATGGAGGCCTGACCGGGTTCGGCCTCGGCGGGAAACACTGTCGGCGATGGATACCCCCCATCGCCTGAAACACTGTCGGCGATGGATACCCCCCATCGCCTGGGTTAGCGGTATGCTAAACTTGGTGCCATCTACTACACCCCTCGGTTCAGATGGCGCTGATTCTAGGCATAGATCCTGGTTCAAGGATTACCGGCTATGGCGTTGTCAGCGCTGTTGGTAATCGACAGGAATACATTACCAGTGGTTGCATCAAAACCACTGAAAAAACGACCCTCCCGGAAAGGCTGGCAGTCATCTATCAGGGCCTCTCCACTATCATTGATGAATTTGTTCCCGCGGAAGCCGCCATTGAGCGCATTTTTATGGCCAAAAGCCCCGAGTCGGCGCTGAAACTCGGCCATGCGCGAGGCGTTGCATTACTGGCGGCGGTCAATCGTGACATCCCGGTCCATGAATATGAGGCGCGGAAGGTCAAGCAGGCAGTTGTCGGCAGCGGTTCCGCCACTAAAAATCAGGTTCAGCACATGGTGATGACATTGTTGAGACTGCCGGCAAAACCCCAGGCGGACGCGGCGGACGCGCTGGCCATAGCAATCTGCCATATCAACACGCAATATAATCTCGCCCGCATGGCGAATAACAACGCCAACGCCGTCGGTATCAAGCGGTTCAGGCGGGGCCGATGGGCTGATCAGGGTGATTCATGATTGGTCGTCTGGCGGGTAATGTCATTGAATTGCATCCGCAGCTATTGTTGCTGGATGTTGGCGGCGTCGGTTACGAGGTGGAGATACCCCTGTCGGCTTTTTACCTGCTGGGAGACGCGGAAGGCACTGTTACCATCTACACGCACCTGGTAGCCCGGGACGATGCGCGCCTGCTGTATGGTTTTATGTCGAGAGACGAACGTGAATTGTTTCGTGCACTCATCAAGGTCAACGGGGTCGGCCCGCGCATGGCCCTCACAATCCTCTCCGGGCTGGATGCGGCAGCATTTGTGGCCTCGGTGCTGAAGAATGATGTCAAAACATTGACGGGATTACCGGGTGTGGGCAAGAAGACGGCGGAGCGGCTGATCATGGAAATGCGCGACAAAGTGGAATCCTTTGCACTGGCCGGAGGCGACATTACCGGTAAAATACCCGTGAGTGTCGAGGGTGATGCCGTATCCGCGCTGATGGGTCTTGGTTACAAGCATCAGGAAGCGGCACAGGCGATTTCACTGGTTGAATCACCCGGCGAGGATGTGGAAACGCTGATCCGGTTGGCGCTCAAACAACTGATGCGAGGAAAATAGATGATTGAATCTGACCGCATAGTGACGGCGGCGGCCACGGAGGTGGAACAGACGCAGGACTGGGCGATTCGCCCGCGGACATTCGATGAGTATTGCGGTCAGGCGGATGTCAGCAAGCAGATGCGTTTGTTTATCACCGCTGCGCGGCAGCGCAAGGAGGCGTTGGATCATACGCTGATTTTCGGGCCGCCGGGCCTGGGCAAGACGACCCTGGCAAATATCATCGCCCATGAAATGGGCGTGGATATTCGCGCCACGTCGGGGCCGGTGGTGGAGAAGAAAGGCGACCTGGTTGCGGCGCTCACCAACCTTGAACAAGGAGACGTGTTGTTCATTGATGAAATTCACCGGCTCGCCCCTGCGGTCGAAGAGGTGCTCTATCCGGCAATGGAAGACTATCAGGTGGACATCATCATCGGCGAGGGGCCAGCCGCCAGGTCCATCAAGCTGGACCTGCCGCCATTCACGCTTGTCGGCGCCACGACGAGGACGGGTCTGCTGACGTCCCCTTTGCGAGACCGCTTTGGCATTGTGCAGCGGTTGGAGTTTTATGAGGTTGATGATCTCATGCACATTGTCGAGCGTTCCGCCCGCATGCTGGGCGTCTCCTGTGAATCCGAGGGCGCAAGAGAAATCGCTATCAGGGCCAGAGGTACACCGAGAATTGCCAACCGGCTGCTACGCAGGGTGCGTGACTATGCGGAAGTCGAAGGTGAGGGCGTGGTAACAAACGCCATTGCAGGCGAGGCGCTCAATATGTTGAAAGTTGACGCCAACGGATTTGATCACATGGACAGAAGGCTGTTGTTGGCGATGATTGAAAAGTACGATGGCGGCCCGGTGGGCATAGACAGCCTCGCGGCGGCGGTGGGCGAGGAAGGCAACACCATCGAGGATGTATACGAACCCTATCTTATCCAGCAGGGTTTTATCATGCGTACCGCTCGCGGCCGAGTGGCCACCAGGCTCGCTTATGATCACTTTGGCCTGAAGATGGTGCAGCAAGAAGAACCCCGCCCGGACCTTTTTAACTCAAACCTTTCTAACGCTGACATTTCTAACAAGGACGCATCCGAGTGACCAAATCAAGGAACGCAATGTGAATGAACCTCTCTCCATCGCTGATCTGGTGCTGAATGCCAGCATCCTGGTACAGTTTGTCATGGGCCTGCTTGTTCTTGCATCACTGGTTTCCTGGGTGATGATATTTCAACGGGGCTTCGCGCTTGCCGCCATCCGCAAACAATCAACCATGTTTGAAAATGAATTCTGGTCCGGCAAGGATTTAGGCCAGCTTTACCTGGAGATAACGGAGGAGGAAGCGGAAACCACCGGCCTGGAGAATATTTTCTACTCCGGCTTCAAGGAATTTTCCCGGTCCAGCCAGCAGGAAGAAATAGACCCGGATGGGGTCATGCAGAATGTTCAACGGGTGATGCGTGTCGCCCTGAGTCGGGAAGAGGAACGGCTCGAAACCCATTTGCCCTTCCTCGCGACCGTTGGTTCCACCAGCCCTTACATCGGGCTCTTCGGCACCGTCTGGGGCATCATGAACTCCTTCCGTGGTCTTGCCGCGGTCAATCAGGCCAGCCTCGCGGCAGTTGCGCCGGGCATTTCAGAAGCTCTAGTAGCAACCGCCATGGGTCTGTGGGCGGCAATTCCCGCCGTGATTGCCTACAACCGCTACTCCGCCCAGGTGGAAGTGGTGCTGAATCGCTTCGAGGCATTTACGGATGAACTCAGCAGCATCCTGTACCGAGCCAGTCACCGGAGCGGTTAGCCCATGGCGAAAGCAGCCCGTCGCAAACCCATATCGGAAATCAATGTCGTCCCATATATAGACGTCATGCTGGTGCTGTTGGTGATATTTATGATCACTGCGCCCCTGATGACACAGGGTATCAAGGTAGACCTGCCGGAGGCGGATTCCGGCCCTCTGGATGTCACCGATGAAGAACCAATGCTGGTAGTGTCTGTCAAAGCCGATGGAACCTACTACATGAATCTGGGCGAGGAGGAAGAACCGGTGGCCCTGGAGGATGTCCGGGAAAGGGCGGGGAAGGTGTTGGCGGCGAACCCGGATATAAAAGTGCTTGTGGAGGGCGATACACAACTCGCATACGGGGTGATCGTCAATCTGATGGACCTGCTGCAAGGTGCCGGCGCCAAAAGTGTTGGGTTGATCACGGAGCCGCCGGGAAGCTAGATGAATTTTATTGAGTCCTACAGTATTCCACTGTTGTTCGCCCTGCTGGTACATGCCGTCGTGGTTGTGCTGATTGGCGTCAATTGGGCGGATACAACAACCCTCCGTAGTCCGGATATTCAGCCCTATTACATAGAGGCGTTGATAGTCTCGGAGAATCCTTACAAGGCGAAAAAGAAACGCGAGGCGGCGCGTGCAAAATCCACACGGGCAAACAAACTCCTGCAGCGAAGACAAGCGGAAGACGACCTTCGCCGGCAGCAGGCCGAGTGGGAAGCGCAACAAAAGCGCAGGCAGGAGGAAAAGGCCGCGGCACCGGTCGAGAATATCCCCCTGCCGGAACTCGAACCCCTGGAGGAAAAGACACCCGTCGATCAGGAAAAGCTCCGCCAGGCGTTCGAGCAAGGCCTGTCTCTTGCGCTGATCAATGAGCAGAACATGAAAAAGGCCGTCACCGATGACGAAAAGGCCATGGCCTATGTTGCCCAGATACAGCGTGAAATCATACAGAACTGGTCGCGCCCACCGAGCGCCCGAAACGGGATGGAGGCTCTGCTCAGGGTGATACTTGTGCCAACCGGTGAAGTGGTTGATGTACAGCTTGAAAAACCCAGCGGCAACGAGGCTTTTGACCGCTCAGCGATGCTCGCGGTCAGGAAAGTCCGACGCTTCATGGTTCCCTCTGACACCCGGAGATTTGAACGCGATTTCCGTGAGTTTACGGTTCTGTTTCGACCCGACGATTTGAGATTGTAACCAGTGAGGTTATTGACATGCTGCCTGGGTGCGCTGCTGCTTGCAGGATGGTCCGGTTCCGTCATGGCGGAACTGCGCATCGAGATAACCAAGGGTGTGGACAATGCAGTGCGCATAGCGGTGGTTCCTTTCGCATGGCGCGGTAAAAGGAGGCTGCCATTGGAAGTCGATCAGGTTATATCCGCCGACCTTGGGCTGTCGGGTCGATTTGACTCCTTGCCGACTGCACAGATGCTCAGTTTCCCCGTCGATGCCGCCGAGGTGCTGCCAAGGGATTGGCGCATGCTCGGCGTTGAATATCTGGTGATTGGCAACTTTGAACCAAACGACGTCGGTGTGCGGCTGCATTTTGAGCTTTTCGATGTATTGAAGGGCACGGTGGAGGTCCGCCAGACCATTGAGGGATTGCCCGGCGACCTCCGGGATATGGCGCACCATGTCAGTGACGTTGTCTTCGAAAAACTGACGGGCATAGAGGGCGCCTTCTCCACTCGAATCCTGTATATCACCGCCTTCGATACAGATGCGGGCAGGCGGTTTTCGTTGAACCTGGCTGACGCCGACGGGCACAGGGTCAGAACGCTGCTCGAATCCGACGAGCCGCTCCTTTCCGCATCCTGGTCCCCGGACGGGGAGATGCTTGCCTATGTGTCTTTTGAGAGGGACGGGCGTCCGGCGATTTACCTGCACGAAGTCAGTACGGGTAACCGGCAGATACTAACCAGCTTTGCCGGGTTGAACGGGGCCCCCAGCTTCTCGCCGGATGGCAGGCAGATTGCGCTGGTGCTATCCAAGGATGGGAATCCCGACATCTACCTTCTTGATCTGCAAACGAGAAGGCTGAGACGCATTACGCGGCACTACGGCATTGATACCGAGCCGTCCTGGACGCCGGATGGCTCGTCTCTGATTTTCACTTCTGACAGGGGCGGCAAGCCGCAGATTTATCAGATTCGCCTGGAAGATTTTCAGATTCAGCGTTTAACTTTCGAAGGGGATTACAACGCCAAGGCGAGTCTGCTGCAGGATGGCAGCGGTCTGATCATGGTGCATCGTCGTGATGGCATATTCCACATTGCCTTGTTGGATTTGCAACGGGGCAGATTGACCGTGTTGACGGAGACATCCCTCGATGAGTCGCCCAGCATTGCGCCGAATGGCGCCATGTTGATCTACGCCACCCAGGAAAAAGGTGAAGGCATACTTGCGGCGGTCTCGATTGATGGCGGCGTCAAATTCAATTTGCCGTCATCTGGAGGTGATGTTCGTGAACCGGCATGGTCTCCAAAGAAAAACAAGATATTTGTGCCAGTGGAATAAGTTTGCTGGTTTTGGGCGTCAAGTAGGTTGAACGTCTGGAATGGCGGCTGTCTCGCCGAATTTATTTGCGGATTAGACGGCGGCGGCAGTGAATATTTTGGCGTTTTTGTGGTTTAATCTGTTTCCAACACGTTAAGTTGAAACTGGCCAAAGGAGCTAGTCATGGGAATAATGAAGTTACGCGGTCTATTAGTACTCTGCCTTGCTGGCTTGTTGCTTGGTGGCTGCGCAGGTAACAAGCCCGGAAATTCCGGCTCCCCGGGAGGGCAAGCATCTGATCCGGGCACGGATGAGAAAGCTGGTGCCGATGCTCGCCGTTCCTCATCTGCCCAGAAGCAGGCCGCGGACTCCGGCGATGGCGCAAGGGATATGTTGAACAGCATCTTCTATTTTGATTTCGATCAGGCGATCGTAAAGAGAACAGGCCATGCTGAACTCAACCGGCACGCCAGGCGCTTGCGTGCGGAGAGTGCCGTGCGTATCCGCCTCGAAGGCCATGCCGATGAGCGTGGAACACGAGAGTACAACCTGGCATTGGCCGAGCGGAGGGCGAACGCGGTTCGCTCCTACCTTGTGGCCCAGGGCGCTACCAGGTCCCAGGTTGAAGTTATCAGCTACGGTGAGGAGAAGCCTGTGGACTCCGGAAATAATGAGTCCGCCTGGGCGCAGAATCGCCGTGTTGAGATCGTCTATTGATAAAAGCGTGATGAACGCAATATATCCTCCGTCTGGTGGTGTGTTGATAGCTGTCATAGTGGCGGTTATCAGCATGCCACTTTTCGTTTGGGCCGCCGAATCTCCCGTGCTGGTCGAAAGCCGAGGGGCGGGCGAACCCACCTACCAGCCGCCCGTTGAAGAGGAAGATGCATCAAGCATGGAGGATCAATACCTGTTGCAACTCCTGCAGCAGGAGGTGATGAATTTGCGGGGAATAGTCGAAGAATTGAGTTACAGGATTGATCAACTGAAGTCGGTTCAGGACGACCGTTATCTCGAACTGGATTCGAGATTGCAGCAGGCGCTGAAGCCCGTGGCCATTGAGCCCGCCGATGGACCTGAAGAAGGTGCGCCTACCGAAACAATCGAAACAGACGGCACGCTGAGCGAGAAGGATAGCTACAGTGTAATCCAGTCGTTGATCCGGAGTCGTAAACATGACCTTGCGATTACCCGGCTGCAATCCATAATTGAACGCTTCCCGGATGGCGAACACACCCCGGACGCCTATTACTGGCTGGGCCAGATGTACGCCAACAAGGCAACCCCTGATTATGAAAAAGCCAGGCAGGCGTTGGCTCAGGTCATCAGTTACTTCCCGGGCCACACCAGAGCGCCGGATGCGACCTATGCTCTGGGCCGTGTTTATCATGCACTGGGCGACTGCGCTCGTGCCACTGAACTCCTGACGCAGGTCGCCCGGCAATACAAGGGCAGGTCCGTAGCCATACTGGCGAATAAAGACCTCGGCAATCTGGCTCCTTGCGACGCCTAGTGTGCCGAGGCTGCGAATTACCGAGATATTTCACTCGTTGCAGGGTGAAACAAGCAGGGTCGGGCTGCCAACGGCTTTTGTCCGCCTGACCGGTTGCCCGCTGCGGTGCCGGTACTGTGACACGGCCTATGCGTTTACAGGCGGAGAGTTGATGACCCTGGCCGTCATCCGGGAGAAGGTCGGGTCAAGAAAGGTTGAATATGTAACCGTGACCGGCGGCGAGCCTCTTGCACAGCCGGAGTGCCTGGCGTTACTGACGCTGCTTTGTGATGAGGGCTACCTGGTCTCTCTGGAGACCGGCGGCGCCATGGACATCGACGGCGTTGATCCCCGTGTTTGTATCGTACTCGACCTGAAGTCGCCGGGCTCAGGGGAAGTCTCTTCTAATTTATACGCCAATATCGACAGGCTGAAACCAATCGATCAAGTGAAATTCGTCATCTGCAATCGAGGGGATTACGAATGGGCGCGCATAAAAATGGACGAATTGCGTCTTGTGGACAAGGTGGAGGAGGTTCTCTTTTCCGCCAGCTATGAAGAACTTGAGTCTTCGCAGTTGGCGGCCTGGATACTGCAAGACGAATTGCCGGTGCGCTTGCAGATGCAACTGCATAAGGTGCTCTGGGGGAACAGGCCTGGTGTCTGAAAAAGCGGTCATCCTGCTTTCCGGTGGCCTGGATTCCGCCACCGTACTGGCGATTGCGAAGTCCGAAGGTTATGACTGCCATTGCTTGAGCTTTTCCTACGGGCAGAAACACAGTGCGGAACTTGATTTTGCAAAAGAAATTGCGAATCGCCTGGGTGCCACCGAGCATCGCCTGACGCACATCGATATCGGCGCCTTCGGCGGCTCCGCCCTGACGGATGAGGCCATAGCCGTGCCGGATGCAAAGGATGCGGGTAACGGGATACCGGTTACCTATGTGCCGGCGAGGAATACGATCTTTTTGTCCCATGCTCTTGGCTGGGCCGAGGTTCTTGAGGCATCCGACATCTTCCTTGGGGTCAATGCCGTGGATTACTCCGGATATCCCGACTGCCGTCCGGAATATCTGCGGGCCTTTGAGAAACTTGCGAATCTCGCCACCAGGGCGGGCGTCGAGGGCGGCAGGCTGACCCTGCATGCGCCGCTCATCGATCTGTCAAAAGGAGAGATCATCAGATTGGGCGTTTCCCTGGGAGTTGACCATGCACGCACGGTTTCCTGTTACCGCCTGAACGACAAAGGCGAGGCATGCGGTGAATGTGACAGTTGTGTGCTGCGCAGGGCGGGGTTTCAGGAGGCCGGGCTGGCCGACCCCACCCGGTATATGCCGGGGAGTCAGCGGTAAACCGGCCGCATCCGCGAAGCGAAAACGCAATGAGCCTAACCGTCCTCCAGCAGCCGCCTCAAGTCTATGATGGCGGCATTGGCTCTGGAAATATGGGAGCCCATGACCAGGGAATGATTGGCCAGGGTGCCAAACCCGCTGCCATTGAGAATCACCGGGCTCCACAGTGTTTCCTGAGTCGGCTCCAACTCTCTGATAATCTGCTGCAAGCTGATCAAGGCGTTCTTTTTTTCAAGCACGTCATGGAAGTCTACCTCGATGGCGCGCAGCAGATGAATCAAGGCCCAGGTTGTGCCTCTTGCTTCATAGAACACATCATCAAGCGACATCCAGGGCGTCTTTAGCCTTTGTTCCGGCGCAGCCTGCGTTGACTGAGTGGCGGCTGAGTCGCCAGCGAGGGAAATATCCAACTGTCGTTTGCCGACACTGGCGGAAAGCCGTTGCGAGAGGCTGCCCAGCCTTGTTTCAACTTCCGATAGCCAGGTGCGCAGGTTGTCTGCGCGGGCATAAAACTGCGCGGACTGTTGCTGGTCTCCCAGGCGGACCAGATAGCGCTCGAGGGCGGTAATGCCGCGTTTGTATTCAGATTCCGTTGCCGGCAATATCCAGGAATCATTGTCGAAATAAAACTGGCCTTCCGCCTTGACAAGGTCGACGTCTTCGATGGATTGGGACTGGGAGCGCGAGAGATTGTTTCTCAAGGTCCGGGACATATCCCTGATTTGTACGAGGGCGCCAAATTCCCAGTTGGGTATGTTGTCCATAACAAGGCTGGGCGGCATGATGTCGTTGTGGAGATAGCCACCGGGTTTATCAAGCAGCAGGTCCGTCATGTTGATCATGGTGGCAACGGTGGTGCTGCCGATAACCTTGCGGGTCTTGTGCAGGGTTACCTGCGCTTCCGTTACGGCATTCACGTCGAACAGGTCCGGCTCCGAATCCCAGTAGAATCCCAGAGCGGCCAGGATGATAACAAGCGCACTGGCAATAACGAGAGAGCCCCGCAGGAAACGCCGCGGCAACGTGGATACCTCCAGGGTATCGGATACCTGATCTTTTATATCTTCCATGTTTTTCATGTTTTTCCTCTGGCTATTGATTGGCAAGCGAATCTAAAGTAATGGTTGGTGGGCCAATGAAATGGATGGCCTTGACGCCCGCTCGAATCTGGCCTCTATGCGAAAGCTGACCCGCCGGTTGAGTTCCTGATACAGCCACCTGCCGCTCGCGTCATCGGGGGCCCGTATGGTGACGAAGGCGCTTTCCTGCTCGATGTGGCTGGCAATCCGGTCGAAGCCGATTCCCTCCGGGCGTTTCCCTCTCACGGCGCGAGGGTCCAGAGCAAAGTCGACGGTTACCTTTGCTTCACTTTCCCTGATCATATTGAGAAATGGCCCGATATTCGGATGACTGTCGTCAACGGCCCTGGCCCTGTCCAGGTACAGGCGGGCTCGCGAGTATTGGCCCCGCTCGGCCCGAGCCATGGCCCAGGTCAGATATGTTTCAACTATGGCGCTGATGCCCTCCATGGCGGTCGGGTTGCCCGCGTCAAGGGCCAGCACTTGACGGTAATACTGATGGGCATTGTTGCCTTCAGGGGTCGTCAGCCTGTCTGTGTCGAAAGCGGCCCTGGCGGAATCCAGCAACCGGTTTATGACGGGTTTGTCGGTTTGCGGTGCCGATGTTTGCCGGGGCGTTGTACATCCGGCCAACAGCGTTGCCAGTGTAAAACATAAAGCAAAAAGCGGGAACCGGATGGTAAAGTCATCACGCATGCCGGGATTTAACCACGAGATTCCGATATATGAAACCGGCTGCATGGGTTCCTGGATTCAACCTCGAAGTGCAACAGGGGGGGTATGCCGAATAAGAGTCGTCATTCCCATTGCGGCTTTCGCGAAGCGAAAACGCAATGAGCCTCGAAGCCACCCCAGGCGATGGGGGGTTGTGCCCATCGCCTGGGGTGGGCGGCCTTCGGCCTCGGCGAGGAATTAGTCGTCCGGGTGGTCTTTCTTGTCGTTATGCGACTCGACGTAATACGCGAACATTAGCATCGCAAACGCACCAGCGCCGATGAACAAAACGGTCGTCAAGGCTGGGTCCATTAGAGGCGATCTCGTTTGTAAGTGGTAGCCAAGCATATCATAAACCCGACCAACCCCATGCCAGTTGTTATAAGCCAACTGCCATCTCCAAAAATCCCGGTGATGATTGGCCGCCGATACAGTACAAACCGACTTGGTTCATCGTGGTGCGAAGCATATTCACATCAAAATTTGAGAGTTTCATCCGCGCACCTTATCAGATATTCACCGCCCGGATTCGCCGCGTCGCTGGGAAGCATCAAATCCAGTTTAAATATGTCGTTCGGCGTAGCCGCCGGTGGCGTTGTATCATCAATGGTTTAACTGCGGTAAGATTTAATATGTAGGCTTTTGATCAGCATCTCCGATACGTCTTCGTTTTGGTGAACAAAAGACCGCCTGAAGTTTGGGCTCAGCAGGGTGGCCCACTGGGCTCTTTAATCTCTGAAAGGTCTCACATGTGTCTGAACTTGCACACTGGCCGATTCATGTCAGTTCTTCTGCTGGCCTTGGTAGCGTTGGCGTTTGCCGCCCAGGCGCAGGAGAAGCAAAATCTGTTGAAAAGGCCACCGGTATTTGGCGCCAGCCCGAACATTTTACCGGTCGATGAGGCCTTTCGCTTCAGTCTGGTTGAAGAGGCGGGGGGGAGCAGGGTTTTCTGGCGGATAATGTCGGGTTATTTCCTCTATCGTGAAAAATTCAATTTTATCGTTGATGGCAAACAGGTATCGGTTGCCCTGCCGATGGGTGAACTGCGCCAGGATGAGGTTTTCGGGGCGGTGCATGTTCTGGATGGCCTGGTGGAAGCGAGCCTGCCTGCAGGGGAGATCATCGAGATCGGATATCAGGGCTGCGCAGCGGCAGGATACTGCTATCCTCCACAGAAGATGGTGCTAAATACATCAATCATGCAGCCATCTTCGGAGAAATGACCATTCTGCGATGCTCGACCATCAAAAGTCATACAAATCTCGAAACCCGGTCATTACAGAGTGGAAATTTTGCTTATTTTCGGGAAAATAGCATTGAACTTCGCTGAAAATGATCATAACTGACCAAAATTAACCCATGGAGTTAATATGACGGATATTCTTCTGCTCAATGGTCCGAACCTTAACCTGCTGGGAAGCCGGGAACCGGAGATATACGGGCATGACACGCTGGACGATATTCATGGGCGAGTCAGGCAACTGGTCGAGGGGCAGGGTTTTTCTCTGGCGGCCCACCAGAGCAACGCCGAGCATGAACTCATTCATTGGGTCCATCAGGCGAAGGGCGAGTCCCGGTTTATCATTTTCAACCCGGGGGCTTTTACACACACCAGCATTGCCTTGCGGGATGCCTTGCTCAGTGTGGCCATTCCCTTTGTCGAAGTGCACCTGTCGAACATATTCAGTCGTGAAGACTTCCGCCGACATTCCTATCTTTCCGACATAGCGGAGGGATGTATCACCGGGCTGGGCGCTCAGGGTTATTGTTTTGCGGCGGAGTATGCGGTCAGCCGCATCAGGGAGGTCTGATGGATACCCGAAAAATCAAGAAGCTCATTGAGATGATGGAGGAAGCTGACATCTCCGAAATGGAAGTCAAGGAGGGGGATGCATCGGTGCGCATAAGCCGGGGCGGCCCGGCCTTTACCCCGGCGGCCAGAGCAACCACGGCAGCCGCTCCCCTCGGTGCAACCGACACGGCGGTGCCCAAAGGTCATATCGTCGCAGCGCCAATGGTAGGCACTTTTTATCGGGCACCATCACCTTCGTCGCCTCCCTTTGTTGAAACCGGAGACAGGGTAAACAAGGGCGATACTCTCTGCATCATCGAGTCCATGAAGATGATGAATCACATCAAGGCAGACCGCGCTGGCAAGGTTGAGGCCATTCTTGTGGCAAACGAGGAAGCGGTTGAGTTTGATCAGCCACTGTTCACTCTGGTCTGATTCCTTTCCCATGAATCGATTGCTTATCGCGAACCGGGGTGAAATAGCACTACGGATACTTCGCGCCTGTCGCGAACTGGGCATTGAAGTGGTGGTCGCCTATACCCAGGCAGACAAGGATAGCGCCTACCTGTCCCAGGCGGATGATGCCGTGTGCATTGGCAAGCGATCTTATCTGGATGCGCAGCAAATACTGGCCGCGGCCAGTTCCCGACATTGCGATGGCATCCATCCCGGTTACGGGTTTCTTGCGGAAGACGCTGACTTTGCTGCCAGAGTCGAGGCGGAAGGGTTGGTGTTTGTCGGCCCAACGGCGGAGCATATTGGTCTGATGGGCAACAAGGCCGGGGCCAGGCGGGTGATGTCCGAAGCCGGAGTGCCCGTGCTGCCCGGAAGCCTGGAAGCGCTTGCCGGCATTGAAGATGCGCTGGGTCAGGCGGGTCAGATAGGCTACCCGGTGATGCTGAAAGCAAGTCACGGAGGCGGCGGCAGGGGCATCTCCATTGTTCATGACGAGGCCGGGTAGCCGATGCATTGGGTCAATATCACTGCCGCCGTCCCCGGAACGGTGCTGGAAGAGTTGGAAACCTGGTTCTGGGACCATGGCGCCCTTGCAGTGACGGTAGAAGACGGCAAGGGCAGCCCCATCTATGAACCGCCGCCGGGTGAACAACCCGTCTGGGAAGAAATCCTGGTCACGGGGATGTTTGCAGGTCGCACGCAGATAATCCCGTTGCAGGAAGCGCTGGGTCGGGCCGGATATGGTGTCAGAGAAGTATCGAGGCTGAATGATCGTCCCTGGCAGCGGGAGTGGCTGAAAAGGTTCCGACCCATGCGGTTTGGCAGGCGGCTCTGGGTGTGTCCCTCTGGTCATGCGCTGGACCCCGAGGGCAAGGTGGTTGTCAACCTGGACCCGGGGCTTGCATTCGGTACAGGTGTGCATGAAACCACTCGCCTGTGCCTGGAATATCTGGATGCCATTGATCTGCACGGCTGGCGGGTCATAGATTACGGTTGTGGCTCCGGCATACTGGCCATTGCCGCCTTGTTGCTGGGGGCGGAGCAGGCAGTGGGCGTGGATAACGACCCTCAGGCTCTGACAGCCAGTGAGGAAAATGCCGCACGCAACGATGTCGCGCTGGAAGTGACCCTGCCGGGTCAACCCCTGGCCCCCGCCGAACTTCTGCTTGCCAATATTCTTGCCCGCCCCTTGATAGACCTGTTTCCCCTGTTGAAAGACGCCGTGAAGCCAGGGGGGTTGCTTGTCTTGTCGGGCATGATGAGCGATCAGGCGGAACAGGTTGCCGCCGTCTACAGAGACGGTGCTGAATGTATTGACCAGGCTGGCCTGGGCGACTGGGTGCGCCAGGTATGGAGAGTCAGGTGACAAGGACCATTACCCATTGCCCGGCATGCGATACCGGTTTTCGCATTACGGAAGCTCAATTACTGGAGGCGGAAGGGTCCGTATGCTGCGGGGCATGCGGGCATGTGTTTCAGGCGGAGGATTATCTGGCTGCGCCGCTGCTCGACAAGACGGAGATGCTTGCCATCAGGGAGGCCTATCTCGCCGACTTTGAAAGCTGGGTGACGGGCTCTGATGCCGCCGCCGCTGGCCACCGGGTAGATGAGTCTGAAGATGTGTTGCCAGTATCCCCGGTTGGTCGGCGGTACGAGGCCGAAGGGACGCCGGTGAACCTTGAGGGAATCAGCCTGCCACACGAAGACCCTGCGCTGCTTGTGCGGGATCATCGCAGAATGGTTTCCGCCCGGTCGCTGAAATGGTTGCCCCCTGTGCTGTTGATGTTGTTTATCGGTTATGGACAATATGTTTTTTTCAATATGCCGGTGTATGCCCAGCGCCCGGAGTATCGTCGTTACTATCTTGAATTTTGCCGATACGCAGCCTGTGATGTGCCTGAGTATGACGATATCGAGGCGTTGAAGACACGCGAGTTGAGCATACGCAGCCACCCAGGCCAGCCCGATGCGCTGATGGTGGATGCGCTGCTGTTGAATGACACCGACTTTCGCCAGGTTTTCCCCGGGCTGCGGCTCCGGTTCTTTGGCATGGGTGGGCGGCTCGTTGCGGGTCGTACCTTCAAGGTGCATGAATATCTTGGCGGCGAGTTGCGCGGTCTGCGTTTTATCCCGGCCAGGACAGAGGTCAGGATTTCCCTTGAACTGTTTGACCCGGGCGAGGAAGCCAGCGGGTATGAAATGACCACCGTGCATTTATGAGGGTGGGTGATGTTGGTATCATGCCGCCCGCCAGTCAGGCAGATGTGCTAACACTCGAGGAGAAGGCATGACCAATGTACGCATTGGCGTTGCGCTGCTTTCTGTTGCCGATAAAACAGACCTGTTGCCGTTCGTCAAAACGCTCCATGAACAGAAAGTTTCACTGCTGTCCACCGGTGGCACCTTCAAGCTGATCAAAGAGGCGGGCCACCCGGTCAGGGAGGTTGCCCGATATACCGGCTTCCCTGAGATGATGGGCGGCAGGGTCAAAACGCTGCACCCGAAGATACACGGCGGGCTGCTTGGCAGGCGGCCTGTGGACGATGCAGTCATGGCGCAACATGGTATCGAGGCTATAGACCTGCTGGTATGCAACCTCTATCCGTTTGCAGAGGCCGTCGCCAATGACCCGGCCAACCTCGCCAATGCTATCGAGAACATCGACATTGGCGGCCCGGCAATGTTGCGTTCTGCCGCCAAGAACTTTGAGTCCGTGGTTGTCATCGTGGACATTGCAGACTATGAAACGGTTGCGCGGGAACTGCAGCAAACAGGCGGCATGATCAGCAGGGAAAGTCGCTATCGACTTGCGGCCAAGGCTTTTGAACGGGTTGCCGAATACGATGCGGCCATCTCCAATTACCTGGCGGCCAGTCGGCCGGAAGGAGGGGAGCTGGAGGAATATCCGGCTTCTCTCACCTTGCAGTTTTCGCGGCAGGGCAGCCTGCGTTACGGTGAGAATCCTCACCAGTCAGCGGCTTTCTACGTTGACCAGGAGCCATCACCGGGTAATATCGCTGCGGCGATTCAACGTCAGGGTAAAGACCCGTCCTACAACAATATCGCGGACGCGGATGCGGCCCTCAAGTGTGTCGCGTCTTTCAGTGAACCTGCCTGTGTCATCGTGAAACATGCCAACCCCTGCGGGGTGGCTGAAGGCGCTGATGTATCCGAAGCCTATGACCGTGCCTTCAGGACTGACCCGACTTCCGCTTTTGGCGGTATTATTGCGTTTAACCGGACAGTTGATGCAGCACTTGCCGCTGAAATAATCAGCCGGCAATTCGTTGAGGTGGTCATAGCCCCCACCTTTGCCGCAGGCGCCATTGAAGCCTTTTCCGGGAAGAAGAACGTCCGGGTACTCGAAGTCGGCCAGGGCCAGGCAAGAACCCGGTTCGATTACAAAGCGGTCGCCGGCGGCCTGCTTGTTCAGGGCGCTGATAATGACCTGCTGGACGAGCAGGCGTTGCGTGTGGCAACCAGGCGTGAGCCGACGACGGAGGAAAGGCGAGACCTGATGTTTGCCTGGAAGGTTGCCAAGTATGTGAAGTCGAACGCCATCGTCTACGCCCGGGGGGGGCAGACAATCGGCATAGGTGCGGGGCAGATGAGCCGGGTTATCAGCGCCAGGATTGCCTTGTTGAAAGCGGAAGATGAAGGCTTGCAGGTCCCCGGGTCCGTCATGGCATCAGACGCATTTTTCCCATTCAGGGATTCCATAGACGCCGCCGCCGCCGCGGGCATTACTGCGGTCATCCAGCCAGGGGGTTCCATGCGGGATAAGGAAGTCATTGATGCCGCCGATGAGGCGGGTATGGCAATGATCCTGACGGGTATGCGGCATTTCAGACACTGAGAGGTAGAGCATGAAAGTACTGGTAACAGGCGGCGGCGGGCGGGAGCATGCCCTGGCCTGGCGGGCGTCGCTTTCCCCCGGAGTCAGTAAGGTTTTCGTGGCGCCCGGTAATGCGGGAACGGCTCTTGAACCGGGGCTTGAAAACGTGGCGTTGGACCCGATGGATTTTACCGGGCTCATTGCGTTTGCGAAGCGGGAAGAGATTGACCTGACCATCATCGGGCCGGAAGACCCGTTGGTCGGTGGCGTGGTTGATCATTTCAACGCTGCCGGCCTGGCTTGTCTTGGCCCTACTCGGGGCGCAGCACAACTGGAAGGCTCGAAGAGTTTTGCCAAAAACTTTCTTGAAAAATATGGCATACCGACCGCCGCCTATCGGGTGTTTGAAGACCCTGAAGAAGCAGTGGCGTATACGGCGAACAAGACCCCGCCGATTGTCATCAAGGCGGATGGGCTGGCGGCGGGCAAGGGTGTGGTGCTTGCCGCCGATCATGGTGAGGCGGAAGAGACGATAAGAGAACTGCTTGGCGGTGTGGGACGCAGGATAGTGATCGAGGAATTTCTGGCGGGGGAAGAGGCCAGTTTCATTGTGTTGGCGGATGGGCGGCAGGCCCTGCCTTTTGCAACCGCCCAAGATCACAAGGCTGCTTATGATGGTGACACGGGTCCCAATACCGGCGGCATGGGCGCATATTCCCCGGCGCCGGTGGTGACGCCCCGGGTCTATCGGCGTGTGATGGAAGACATCATAGAACCGACCCTCGCTGGCATGATTGAGGAAGGGCATCCCTACAAGGGGTTTCTCTACGCCGGGTTGATGATCGATGGTCGGGGTAATCCGAAAGTTATCGAATTCAATTGCCGGTTTGGCGACCCTGAAGCGCAGCCCATCATGTTGCGGTTGCAAACGGATCTGGTGGGTCTTGCGCGGGCGGCACTCGAAGGCCGGCTCGATGAAATGGAGATTGAATTTGACGATGGCTGGGCGCTGACAGTGGTTCTTGCCTCCGAGGGTTATCCCGGCAGTTATGAAAAGGGCAAAGTGATTACAGGTCTCGATAATGCCGGAGATACAAAAGTTTTCCATGCCGGCACCAGGTTTGACAAGGACAGATTTGACAAGGACAGGTTTGACAAGGACAGATTTGACAAGGGCAGGGTGGTTACCGCCGGCGGCCGGGTGCTTGGCGTGACAGCCTCTGGCGCCACTGCCTCCGAGGCCCAGGCCAGGGCATATGAGGCGGTTACGAAAATCGGCTTCGAGGGCGCGAGCTACCGCCGGGATATTGGCTATCGCGCTATTGCGCGGGAGAGTCAGGCGCCTGGCGCTGCCGCCATTGCCGAAGGCGAGACACCTGCTCACTTTTGACGCGAGCACCGAGCGCCGGGCCAGGGGTGGTATCTGCCAGGTCTCTTGCCTTGACACCCGTGAGGATGGACTGAACTTCCAGCCAGGATGCTGCCAGCCCAGCCGCTGTTATCTCTTCACAGGCCCCGTTAAACAGGCGGAACCTTTCCAGCATTCTGACACCGTCAATCGCCAGGACCAGTTTCGCTATGTCTTCCGGGTTCAGCGTCCACAGCCGCTGCCAGTCGGATATATGCCGGACGATGAGCCGGGTGACAGCCTGCCGCTGGCTGGAGCATTTCAACCGCTTGCAGAATAAATCCACCGCATCGGCTTGTTGATCGAGGAACAAGAGAGCAAAGCGGCTTTCCGGTTCGGTGACATCGGCTTGCCTGAGCCTGTTCATGTCGTTACGGGATATCTCCGGCCAGAGCGCCTCGCTGCCGCCTATGGCGTCCACAAAGTAGAAAAACTCCGCAGGATTGGGCGTGGCCAGAGCCTTGTCCAGTTCGCCCAGGACTCTTTCCGGCGTGAGTTCATCGAGCTGACCCTCGGCTATCATCTGCTTTAACAGGCGGATGGTTACTGAATTCACCTCGAACGCCAGATGATGAAAAGCCGCCTTGAAACGCGCAATCCGCAGAATCCTGAGAGGGTCTTCCGCAAAGGCGGCGGAAACATGGCGGATTCGCTTCGCTCGAATATCCGCCTGGCCACCGTGTGGGTCTATGATATTGCCTGCCTCATCCATGGCCATGGCGTTGATGGTGAGGTCTCTTCGCAGCAGGTCTTCTTCCAGAGTGACATCAGGGCCGAAGCGACATTCAAAGCCCCTGTGCCCCGGGCCCGTCTTCCGCTCGGTTCTCGCCAGCGCAAATTCTTCCCGGGTCTCCGGATGCAGGAATACCGGGAAGTCCCGGCCAACTTCCCGGTATCCCCGGGCCAGCATTGCTTCCCTGGTGGCGCCGACGACGACATAATCCCGCTCTACAACGGGGATGCCGAGTAGTTGATCGCGTACCGCACCGCCCACCAGAAAGGTTTTCATGTCACCTGGCCGTCTTTGATTGCATTCACGGCATACAGCTTTTCGTCTTCCAGGCGCAGAGCCGTCAACGCCCGCCCCCAGACGCAACCCGTATCCAGAGCGGTGACAAACTCCGTCTCGACCCTGCCTTCAAGCGCAGCCCAGTGACCGAATAACACCCTTGTATCGTCCTGGCGCTCAAAACTGAACCAGGGCGCATATCCCTCCGGCTGTATATCCGCCTTGTGAATCAGCTCCAGTTCACCATCGGCCTTGCAATAACGCATCCTCGTAAAGTAGTTGGTGATGAGCCTGAGTCTGTCCCAGCCATGCAAGGTGTCATCCCAGCGGGCGGGTAAATTGCCGTACATGGCGCCAAGAAAAGTTTCATATTCATCGGACATCAATACATCCGTCACCTCTTTTGCCAGGTCGAGGCACTTCCCCAAGGAGAATTGCGGCGGCAGCCCGGCGTGCACCACGACAAGATTGTTAGATTCGTCATGGTGTATCAACGGCAGAGAGCGAAAAAATTGAATATATTCCGGCAAGCGAGGGCTTTGCAGAAGGTCGTCGAAGGTATCGCCCCGCCTGGCGCGCTGCCTGCCACAGGCTATGGCGAGAAAGTGCAGATCATGGTTGCCGAGTACGCAGGTTACATTCGGCAGACCCATGATCATGTCGAGAACGCCCCGGTTGTCCGGGCCGCGGTTGATGAGGTCGCCGACGAACCAGAGGCTGTCTTGCCCGGCATCAAAGTTGACTGCCCGCAGCAAGGCTTCGAGTTCTCGCAGGCAGCCCTGCACGTCGCCTATCACATAGGTGCTCATTGGCGCTTGCCACCGATCAGGACGGCGCAGGCGGCAAAATCGCCAATGGTGAGTTGCTCCGGGCGCAGGCCCGGGTCTATGCCGATGGATTCAAGCTCTTCCGCCTTCAGCAGAAGTTTCAATGCATTGCGGAGAGTTTTCCGGCGTGCATTGAAGGCATGGGTCAACACTTTTTTGAGGTGCGCCCTGTCCATGTCCGCATGATCCTGATGCGGCGTCAGCCTGACGAGAGCGCTGCGAACTTTTGGCCTGGGGGAGAAGGCTTCAGGCGAAACTTCAAAGCGTATCTGCGGATAACAATAGGCCTGTGTCATTACCGTCAGCCTGCCGTAAGCGCTCGTGCCGACGTCGGCGGTTATTCGTTCCGCGACTTCCAGTTGCAACATCAAATGCATGTCGGAGACCAGGCCGTCACAGGCAAGAAGTTTGAACATCAACGGTGTGGAGATGTTATAGGGCAGGTTGCCGACGACCCTTATGGGTGTTGCCGTGAACAGGCCGGCCAGGTCCACCTTGAGTACATCGGCGCAGACAAGTTCCACGTCCGGAAATTCCCGTTGCATCAGGGCCGCCAGGTCCCTGTCGATTTCGACCAGCTTCAGATCACAACCGGACAGGCTGAGTGGCCTGGTCAGCGCACCCCGCCCGGGGCCAATCTCCAGAATCCTTTCGTCCGGCTTCGGGTTCAGGTCCCGGATGATCTTGTCGGTAATACCCGGGTCTGACAGAAAGTTCTGGCCGAAGCGTTTCCTGATCACGAGGCGGGCCGACTCATGTTTGCCGCGCAGCGGATGGCGGCCAGCAGGCTGGCGGCATCCGCCTCTCCGGTCGCAGCCAGATCAAGGGCGGTGCCATGGTCCACGGAGGTGCGTGTAACGGGCAACCCGAGGGTGATATTCACAGCCCTGCCGAAGCCAGCGTATTTCAAGACCGGCAGGCCCTGATCGTGATACATGGCGACAACCGCGTCCACCTTTTCAAGGATGCGGGGAGTAAAAGCGGTATCGGCGGGCAGGGGGCCTGTCAGGTTCATGCCTTCTGTTTTCAGTGCGGCAATCACCGGCGCGATAATGTCAATTTCCTCGCGGCCAAGGTAGCCCTGTTCGCCAGCATGAGGATTCAGGCCGCAAACTGCCAGGCGGGGCTTATCAATACGGAACCTGGCATGAAGGTCTTTGGCAACAATCCGGATGGTATCACTCAGCAGTTCCCGCGTAATCGCACCGGGCACATCCGTCAGAGGCAGGTGCGTCGTGGTTAGCGCAACCCGCAGGTCATCGGCCACCAGCATCATCACAGCTCTTTTGCAGCCGGTCTTTTCAGCCAGCCACTCGGTGTGGCCTGAGAAATCCATCCCGGCCTGATTGATAACCGCCTTGTTGACGGGGCCGGTGACCAGGGCGGCTGTCTTGCCGTTTTGGCAGTCCGCCAGAGCCCGCTCGAGAGTATTGAGTACATAGGCTGCATTCCCCGGTTCCAGTTTGCCCGGCGTGACCGCAGTGGCAAGTTTCACAGGGCTGACGTTGAAGCAACCCTGACAAAAACCATTTTCATCCGAATTATTCAGCTTTATGGGGACGCGCAGTCTGGCCGCTCTTTCCGCCAGCATGTCCGGGTCCGCATAGTAGATGATTTCTGCCATGCCGGACGCTGCTGCAAATGATTGCAGGCAGATATCAGGGCCTATCCCGGCGGGCTCACCCGGGGTTACACCCAGTCTAGAGCTTGATCTCGACAAAGGCTTCTTCCCGAATCTCGCGAATCCAGCTATCAAGTTCTTCGTCGAACTTTCGGCTCCTTAGATAGTTTTCCGCCTGGCCCATGCGAAATCTTTCGGTGAAGTCTTCAATCCGGCGGCCGGTCACCTCAAGGAAGTGATGGCCGTGTTCAGTCCTGAAAACCTCGCTCACTTCATTCAACTCCGCCGCCTGCATAATGGCTTCAAATTGGGCTACAAAGAGCCCTGCGCGGCTCCATCCGAGTTCTCCGCCGCTCAAGGCGGACCCGGGGTCATCCGAATAGAGTTGTGCGACCTCTTCAAAGCTCCGACCGTTTACCACCTCTTCACGCAGGCTTGTTGCCAGGTCTCTCGCTTCCTCATCGGTTCTGATCTCGGTTGATTTAAGCAGCACATGGCGAACCTGAGTCTGGGCCACTTGACCTTCCGCCGCCGCACCACGTTTTTCGAGCAGCTTGAGCAGGTGATAGCCACGGCCACTTTTGATGGGCCCCCTGATCTCGCCGATTGTCATGCCCTCCACAGTGTCTGCAAACATGCTCGGCAGTTGAACAGGCTTGCGCCAGCCCAGGTCCCCGCCGTTCAAGGCGTTCTGACCCGCTGACCATTCAATGGCCAGGCTGCCGAAATCGGCGCCTTCTTGTATTTGTTGGTAAAGGTCTTCAGCCTGCGTCCGTGTGGTGCGAATATCATCGGCGTCCGGCGTGTCGGGCAAGGCCAGCAGGATATGCCCCAGCCGAAATTCGTCGGCAGTTACTGTGGCGCCAACATCAGAGGAAAGAAAGTTGTCTACCTCCTGATCGGTTACCTGTATGCGTCTGCGCATGACACCTTGTTGTACCCGGGTGATGGAAAACTCCCGTCTCACCTGTTCACGCATTTGCGCCCATGACATGCCGTCCTGCGTCAGCGCCGCCCGAAACTGGTCCAGAGTCATGCTGTTCTGGGTGGCAATGCCAATCATAGCCTGGTTGAGTTCATCGTCGCTGATACGAACGCCCGCCCGGTCAGACATCTGCAACTGAAGGCTTTCCACAATCAGCCGCTCTATAACCTGCTGCTGCAGAATGTCATCCGCTGGCGCTTTCGCAGACGGATTGGCTGCAATCTGCGCCTTGATGATACGCAACCGCTCCGCTATCTCTGTCAGCATGATGACGTCTTCGTCAACAACAATGGCGATACGGTCGATGAGCACCATGGCCGCATGGCACTGAATCGAGAGAGCGGCAAAAATAGACATTGCGATGGTTATCGAAAATTTCATATATCAAACTACCTGTTAGTCCAATAACCTGGAATGGAATTCTGCAGCAGCGAATCCAGCCTGCCGCCCAGTGCCCCGAGCCCCTTCAACTGGAACTCGAAATAAATCCCGCTGTCTGCTCGTCTGTCCGACATCAGTTGCGGCGCCTGCCCCGGCGTCGTGAAGACCACCAGTCTGGATTCTTCCAGATTCCGGCGGAAAACGATACGCGCCTGCCAGCAGCAGCTATTGTATTCGACTCCCACCAAAGACTCTATTGTTTGGCGATTGTCCCAGCCGAACCTCCATCGGCCAAGTATTCGCCATCTGTCGTTGACAGGGACCAGGAAAGACACATCGGTTTCTTCTTCATTTCTGGTGGACGAAGCACGCTGCACGGACCGCTCGGTCATAGCGTAGTTGAAGTTCAGGACATGGCCCTGCTCCCCCCGGTAGCGGATACCGGCAAACCCGCGGCTGGAGCGATTATCCCCTGTGTCGAATGCATAGAAGGTATTGAAATACAGGTTGCCGATGCTCGCGCTCAGGTCCATGAACAGCGGGGAGGTGTCGTCCCTGGGATTTACCCCTGCAGGCAGTTGAAAGTTAACCTTGCGATTATCGAGATGGAAAATCCGCCCGATGCCCGCTGTCAAAAAGTGTTGGCCCGTCGCCATTGAAGAAACAGATGTTGATAATCTGAAGGCGAATCTGTTGGCGTCGCCGACCCTGTCGTAACCCGTGTAACGATTCTCGCGATGGATATTGTCATAAGAAGGGGTCAGGCGCGTCGAATCAAACACTGGCAGATGGCTCTGGGATTTGTATTCGACGTACAGGTAGTGCAGACGTGGTTCGAGGGTCTGTAGTAAATCAGCCCCCGCAAAATCCGTCCGCCGTGCAAAAGTCAGGCCGGTATCCATGGCTGCGGTGATGGTTGTAATGTCCGGATTATCGCCGCTCCCGGCGGGCACATTGTCAAGACTGTAGTCCCTGTGTAGTACGCCGATGGTGGGTGTGAAAAACCCCCAGGGTTGGCGCAAAGGCAAGGCGGCCTGGGCGTCAACCACAAGCCGGCTGCCGGTGGGGTCAGTGGTTGATGAGTTGTCGAACCGGGTGAACTGTACGAGACCGGCGGTATCCACCTGGCCAAGGGCATGGTTGCCGGCAAGGGAAAACCTGGGTAAGACCTCGTATTCCGGCTGCCTGGCCCGGGTCAGCGCCTGAAAACTTCTCAGTTCAAGGCTGGAGCGCCAACTCTCTGTGGCATAGGTCAGGAAACCGGTGCGAAGCAGGGCCGGGGACCTGCGGAGGTCAGAGCCGGGAGCCGCGCCAATGAATCCGCCGAAATCATCGAAGTAATCCACGTCCGATACGGCGGTATAGTTGATTCCTGATGACCAGCCGCCGCGTCTGCCGCGATGATTGATGTTGGCAAGCCACCTGTCCTGTTCGTCAAGGCTCGCTGGGTTGCCGGAGAGAACCTGCCGATGGGCGTCGTATTCATCGTCAGAGGGCAGCCAGGCAACGGCAAGCGTATTCATGCCATAGTCGCTCAGGTATCTCAATTCTCCTTCATGCATGAAACCCCGTTGCCAGATGCTGCGGAGGGTATAAACGGCATCGTAATCTTCCCTTAGATTGAAATAATAAGGGAGGGCAATCTCCAGCCCACCGTCCTTATCTTGCCCGATACCGGGCATCAGGAAGCCGGATTGCCTGGTATCATCTATCGGGAAGCGCAGATAGGGCGACCAGGCTACGGGCACGTCTTTTATCCGCAGGGTTATATTCCTCGCCACACCGTATCCTTCGTCGGGTTTGAAATTCACGGTCTCGCTCCTGACGACCCAGGTATTATCGCCCGGCTCGCAGGTGGTGAACTGGCCGGCATCAAGGTGCAGGTTGTTCGTGTTATCCCGGTGTATCCTTGTTGCGGTTCCCCTGACCCGGTTCCGGTGAAGCAGGAAGCTGGCGTCATCAACGGAGACAGTGCCGGCGGCAAGATTGCCGGAGATACTTTCCCCTTTTACCAGCAAACCCGGTTGCCTTAGTCGGACATTGCCCTCCGCATTGTAGGTTTCCGTTGTCGAGTCAAAACTGGCGAGGTCGGCCATCAGGTGCTGGTCGCCCCGGCTGATGCGAACATCGCCCTCCAGAGAGCTGGATTGATCAGTATTGTGCGTCAGCCTGTCGGCAGTGGCCCTGGTCCGGTTATCCTGTATTGGCCCGGGGTCAGGCTGAATGTATTGGCCGCGGCACTGGCCGGTGAAGCCGGCGCTGGCCCAGTCGTCAAGCGCCGCCGTCGCACTGGCACCTCCCGGTAGTGCTAAAAGCATCGGCAGCAGGGAGATAAGAAGGTAAGGGCTGTTATTTTTGGGTCGGTAGGGTGGATGCATACCGCTTAAATGATTGCCCTGATGGAAGCATTGTGATGATAATAAATTATTCTCAGGGGCTGGTCAGTCTGTTTCAATGAAAGATATAAGAGTAGAAGGTCTCGCAGCATGGGCGAGAAGTACCGGACTCTTTGATGCGGTATCTCAGGGCGTCAAGTTGCTGCCGGTTTCAGATGACGCCAGTTTCAGGCGTTATTTCCGTTTCAGTGAAGGCGCTGCCGGTATGATCTTGGTGGATGCGCCGCCCGGGCATGAGGATAATGAAAGCTATATCAAGGTTTCCACTGCTCTGCATGAAGCGGGTTTGAATTGCCCCCGGGTATTGGATGCAAATCTGCAAGACGGTTATCTGGCCATAACGGATCTCGGCGACAGGGTGTACCTGACGGAGATGCAGCGGCGGCCGGCAAGCATCCTCGTTTTGTACGATGAGGCTGTTGCCGCATTGCTGCGGATGCTGGATGTTCGCTGTGACCTGCCGGATTACGATGAGCAGACGCTGCGTGCTGAAATGTCGCTCTTTGAGGAATGGTTCCTGTACAGGCAACTGGGTATGCATGTTGGCCAAGCGTGTCGGGCGATGCTGGAAAACGTCTATGCTTTACTCGTGGCAAACGCCCTGGCGCAGCCAGTCAGGTTCGTGCATCGCGACTACCATTGTCGGAATCTGATGGTCACCAGGGCGCACACGCCGGGGATTCTTGATTTTCAGGATGCCCTCGTCGGCCCGATAACCTATGACCTGGTTTCCCTGCTGAAGGATTGTTATTACCGGTTTGACCGCGCTCTGGTGGAAAAAAGAGTTGATGCCTTCCGGCGTGATTTGATCGCCAGCGGGCTGATTGCAGGCAGTGACCCTGTGCTTCGCTGGTTTGACCTGATGGGTGCCCAGCGGCATCTGAAGTGCGCGGGCATTTTCAGCCGCTTGAATATCCGTGACGGCAAAGCCGGCTATCTCGGTGATATTCCGCTTGTCATCGAATACCTGCTGGAGGTCAGTGACCAGTATGACGAACTGGCCACATTCGGTGCCTGGCTGAGGTTGGAGGTGGTGCCTCGGTTGGGGCGGGTTGCCAGCCAGGGAGGCGTTTGAGTGAAGGCCATGCTGCTTGCCGCCGGCAGGGGAGAGCGGCTGCGCCCCTTGACAGACAGGGTTCCGAAACCCCTGTTGAACGTGGGTGGCGAGACACTCATCGGGCGCCATCTGCACCGGCTGGCCACTGCCGGCTGCCGTGATGTTGTCATCAATGTTCATCATCTCGCTCACATGATACGGGAGGCGCTGGGAGACGGCGGCGATTACGGGTTGCGCATCCGATATTCGGTGGAAGATGAACTGCTGGAAACAGGCGGCGGCATTCGGCGGGCGCTGCCGATGCTTGGAGATGAACCCTTCCTGGTGATCAGCGCGGATATCTATACGGACTATGATCTGAGTCCGCTATTCGGCGAACTCCCTCCGGATAGCCGGGGGCGGCTTGTCATGGCGCCCAACCCGCCCCATAACCCGGGCGGAGATTTTGCTCTTGACCCTGACGGGGCGCTGCGGTTGCACGGGGAGGGTCTGACTTATAGCGGGGTCAGCGTTCTCTCGCCAGGGCTCTTCCGCGATGAACCCGGGCGGGTATTCAGCTTGCGCAAGGTCTGGGGCAAGGCGGTGGCGGCGGGTCGGCTGCAAGGCGAGATATACAAGGGTTACTGGATCGATGCAGGCACGCCGGAAAGATACGAACAGTTATTGAGGGATACACGTTAGTATTCCATCTGCTGAGCCGATAGAATGCCCGCGCCTTCGCGCACGAGATTCCGAACGTGGATAACCTGATTGCCCCCAGCCTGTTGTCAGCGGATTTTGCCCGCCTGGGTGAGGAAGTGAACGCCGTACTGGAAGCCGGCGCCGATATGATTCATTTCGATGTGATGGATAATCATTATGTGCCGGTACTGACGTTCGGGCCGAAAATCTGTGAAGACCTCCGCAAGTTCGGTATTGATGCGCCCATAGACGTGCATCTTATGGTGCAGCCGGTTGACGGCCTGATCGAAGCCTTCAGTGATGCCGGCGCCAGTTATATCACCTTCCATCCCGAGGCGTCGGACGATATTGACCGATCTTTGCAATTGATCCACGCCAGGGGTTGCAAGGGCGGGCTGGTGTTCAATCCTGAAACGTCCCTGGAATATCTGGATCATCTGCTGGACAAGGTGGACATGGTGCTGATCATGTCCGTTAACCCGGGTTTTGGCGGGCAGACGTTCATACCTTCGGCGCTGGACAAGCTCCGGGAGGCGCGGGCGCGTATCGATGCTGCCGGCAGAGACATCCGGCTGGAGATAGATGGCGGCATCAAGGTCGAGAATATCGGCGAGACGGCGCTCGCAGGCGCCGATACCTTTGTTGCCGGTTCAGCCATCTTCGGGACCGCTGATTATCCCGGGACAATAGCGGCCATGCGGTCTGAAATCGATGCGTAGTGTGTGTATTTTTTTCCCGTTTAGCGGTTGCATGATTTTTCATATACAATGCTCGGCACGGGTTATATATCGCATCAAGTGCGGGTAAACCAAAACCAACTTCATTCACATAAAAGGAGCCAATACTCATGCACAAAATAGTCCGCCAATTTGTGTTTGCCTCCGCGTTTTTGGTAGCAATTGGTGTCGCCCCCCCCCCCCTCATTTCTGGGATAAGCACGGCACACGCGCAGACTGACACCACCCCGCCGGGGGTGAGGTTTGTCGCCCCCCGCACCGGTGTGGTTGGCGTCGCGCAGGAGCACAACATCACCTTCACCGAAGCGGTTACCGGCTTGGAAGTGGGTGATTTCAACGCCAGCGGTGCCACGGTGAATAGCATTGACCCCGCCGTTGGCCCCGCCGCCGCCTACACCATCACCTTCACCCCGACTGCGGCAACCCTCAACCTGACCCTTAACAGGAATACCGTGATGGATCGCGGCGGCAACGAGGGACCCACCGGTTCAGTAACCGTGAGCGGTACGGCGACCGTGGACACCACCGTGCCGACCGCGACCTTCGGCACCCTTGACGCCGGTGTGATTGGCACGCAACAGTCGGTCGGCCTCACCTTCTCCGAAACGGTGACCGGCTTGAGTGCCGACGACATCACCGCCGTTGGCGCCACAGTGGATGGTGTGAGCGGCAACGGCACCGCCTACATGGTCGCCTTCACGCCGACCTTGGCAGCCTTCACCCTGACCCTTGCCGCGGGTAGCGTAATCGACGTCGTCAGCAACCCGAACCCGGAGGCGAGCGTGAGCGGCACCACGACACCTGCCATCGCTCTGGCTGCAGACACCGGTATCAGTCCTAGCGATCGCATCACCAACAATGGCGTGGTGAATGTGTCTGGTCTGGCGCCCGGTGCCACCTGGAAATATGTTACCGATGGCGGTAGCACCTTCACCACCGGCACTGGCAGCAGTTTCACCCTGCCCGAGAACGTATATGACGCTGACGATGTGCAAGTCGTGCAGACCGTATCCGGCGCTGACTCCGCCCCCGCGCTTCTTGGTGCGGTTACCGTGGACACCACCGCGCCGACGGTGGCGAGCAGATCGGCCATTGCCACCGGTGAGATTAACACCCCGCAGGAGCAGACCGTCACCTTCTCCGAGCCGGTAACAGGTTTTGATGCGAGTGCCCTCCGAGCTCCATTCGTTGTCGGTCTCAAAGTGAATAGTGTTATCGACTCTGGTGACCAAACCACCTACGTCATTACCTTCACCCCAACCGGGACAGTTATAGTACTGAACATTCAATCCAACATCGTTGCCGACCTCGCTGGCAACCAAGGTCCCGTCGCTGCAAGTAGCGGGGGCGGCAGTGCAGTAGCAGACACCAGCGCGCCGACGGTGACGACCTTTGTCGACCCCGCGGAAGGTGAGATTGGCACACAACAGTCGGTCAACCTCAACTTCTCCGAAACGGTGACCGGCCTGGCTGCCGACGACTTCTCCGCTTCCACCGGTGTCACCGGAACTAGCGTGAGTGGCTCCGGCAGCACCTATACCATTACCTTCACCCCGACTGCGGCAACCTTCACCCTGACCCTTGCCGCAAACAGCGTGATGGACACCACCGCGACCCCGAACGCGGGACCCGCCAGCGCGGCGAGCGTGGACGGCACCGCGACACCTGCCATCGCGCCGACGGTGACGACCTTTGTCGACCCCGCGGAAGGTGAGATTGGCACGCAACAGTCGGTCAACCTCACCTTCTCCGAAACGGTGACCGGCTTGGCTGCCGACGACTTCTCCGCTTCCACCGGTGTCACCGGAACTAGCGTGAGTGGCTCCGGCAGCACCTATACCATTACCTTCACCCCGACTGCGGCAACCTTCACCCTGACCCTTGCCGCAAACAGCGTGATGGACACCACCGCGACCCCGAACGCGGGACCCGTCAGCGCGGCGAGCGTGGACGGCACCGCGACACCTGCCATCGCGCCGACGGTGACGACCTTTGTCGACCCCGCGGAAGGTGAGATTGGCACGCAACAGTCGGTCAACCTCACCTTCTCCGAAACGGTGACCGATTTGGAAGTGGGTGATTTCTCCGGCTCCACCGATGTCACCGTAGATAGTGTTACCGGCTCCGGCGACACCTGGACCATCACATTCACCCCGAACGCGGCAACCTTCACTCTGACCCTTGCCGCGAACAGCGTTGAGGACAGCGCCAGCATCCCGAACACGGGACCCGTCAGCGCGGCGAGCGTGACCGGCACCGCCGTGCCAGCGGACACCATCGCGCCGACGGTGGACTTGGGCACCATTGCCGCCGGGGTGGTTGGCACCGCGCAGACGCACGACCTCACCTTCTCCGAAGCGGTGACTGGCTTGGCTGCCGACGACTTCTCCGCTTCCACCGGTGTCACCGGAACTAGCGTGAGTGGCTCCGGCAGTACCTACAGCATCACCTTCACGCCAAGCGAGACAACCTTCACCCTGACCCTTGCCGCGGACAGCGTTGAGGATACCGCTGCCACCCCGAACGCGGGTCCCGCCGCGGCGGCGACCGCGACCGGCACCGCAGTAGACACCACCGCGCCGACGGTGGACTTGGGCATCATTGCCGCCGGGGTGGTTGGCACCGCGCAGACGCACGACCTCACCTTCTCCGAAGCGGTGACCGGCTTGGCTGCCGACGACTTCTCCGCTTCCACCGGTGTCACCGGAACTAGCGTGAGTGGCTCTGGCAGTACCTACAGCATCACCTTCACGCCAAGCGAGACAAGTTTCACTCTGACCCTTGCCGCGGACAGCGTTGAGGATACCGCTAGCACCCCGAACGCGGGTCCCGCCAGCGCGGCGAGCGTGACCGGCAGCGCGACACCTGCCATCGCGCCGACGGTGGACTTGGGCACCATTGCCGCCGGGGTGGTTGGCACCGCGCAGACGCACGACATCACCTTCTCCGAAGCGGTGACCGGATTGGCTGCCGACGACTTCTCCGCTTCCACCGGTGTCACCGGAACTAGCGTGAGTGGCTCTGGCAGTACCTACACCATCACCTTCACGCCAAGCGAGACAAGTTTCACTCTGACCCTTGCCGCCAATAGCGTGATGGATGCGTCCAGCAACACCGGTCCGGCAACAGCGCAGAGCGTGGCCGGCACTGCGGTAGACGACACTGCCCCAGAGATTACCCTCTTGGGTGCCAGTCCCTTGGAGATCCATCAAGGCACCACCTTCACTGACCCGGGGGCCACGGCGAATGATAATGTAGATGGCGATCTCAGTGCTGACATCGTCGTTGGCGGCGACACAGTGGACACCGACACCGCCGGGGACTACACCCTGACATACAATGTATCCGATGCCGCCGGCAATGCTGCCGAGACGGTCACGCGCATCGTCCGCGTAGTCATCGCACGCGACCTTGCCAGGCTTAATAAAGTGATCCTGCCGGAAGTCGCACGCGCCATGGCTGAGCAAAACGTCAGTGCTATTACGCAGCGCCTTGAGCAAGCACGGCTCTCAACAACAATGGCGGGCAGTGCCAGCTTTGGTGGCGCCAGCAGCCTGGCGGACATCATCAAAACTCAGGGACGCACCGTTGCCGACGACCAGTTTGACTTGAAGCGAATCCTGTCCGGGTCTGACTTTGTTATGCCTTTGAACGCCAATGGCGCTCGTGGTGGTTCTGGTGGTGACGGTGGCTACCAGGGCATGACCTTCTGGGGTGCGGGCGACTACCGCGACCTGAAGGGTACCGATGAGGTGCGTTGGGGCGGCGACTTCTTCAGCCTGCACCTGGGCCTGGATGCGCAGTTGAGCGCACGCACCATCCTTGGTGTGTCTGTTTCCAGCAGCCAGGTGAGACTGGACTACACAGACCCCAGCCTGGAAGCCAGTGGCGACTATGACCTGGATATGACCAGTGTGCATCCCTATCTGGGCTGGACAACGGGCGGCCTGGACTTCTGGGCGACTGCCGGCTATGGCGAAGGCGAGCTGGAGATCAGTGAAAACGGCGGCCAGACGGACATCCCCGCAAGCGACCTGAGCATGCAGACCTTTGGTGTGGGTGCCAGTGGTATCTTGGCAGAGACTGGCCTCAGCATGCTGCGACTCAAAACTGAGATATTGAGCACCGAACTGGAAGTGGATGCCAGTGAAGAGATAGCGGCAATCACTCAGAGAGCCAGCCGCCTACGGCTGGCTCTGGAAGCAACGCGCAATCAAACCCTGAGCGGGGGAGGGCGATTGGAATCCAGCCTGGAAGTCGGAGCGCGGCAGGATAGCGGCGATGGCGAAACGGGTGCTGGTGCCGAGTTGGGCGGCAGCCTGCTCTACACCAGCCCGGGTGGTAGCCTCACCATGATGGGCAAGGCACGGGTTCTGGTAGCTGGCAAAGGTGATGCTAAGGAATGGGGGCTGAGTGGTGTGATTAGCCTGCGCCCCTCGGCAGACGGAAGCGGCCTGTCTTTCAGTCTGACGCCTGGTTATGGCGTGACCGCCAGCAGTATGCAACAACTCTGGCAGCAAGGGCTGATTGATGACCTGAGTGCTAACGGCCAGGGCAGCGGTAATGGTGGCGCGAACAGCTACGACTACAGCCCGACCCTGGATGTGCGCCTTGATTACGGCATGAACACGCTCAGGGGACCAGGTCTGATAACGCCCTACACTGAACTCAGCTTCGGCGATAACAAGAACACCTATCGCCTGGGCTTGCAGTGGCAGCGCAGCCTGTTGTTTGAGCTGAAACTTGTCGCCGAGCGTGAAGAAAGCGCCATCTCTGGCGGCGACACCACCGGCCGCAGCACCACCGCTGACCACCGCATCTATCTTGAGGGCGAACTGCACTTTTAACCCCATTGCGGCGAAGCTGGCCCCCCGTCTGTCATTCCAGGCGATGGGAAGAACCCCCATCGCCTGGAATGACGGCCATGCGTCACCCCACCGTCATGCCTGTGTGAATGTTTGGCTAAGTTGATGTTTGCTAGGTTGATGTTTGCTAGGTTGATGTTTAGCGGTCGCATAATTTTTCCGATACAATACCCCGCACAAGTTACCCAACCGCATCAAGTGCGGGCAAACCAAAACCAACTTCATTCACAGATAAGGAGCCAATACCATGAACAAAACAGCCCGCCAATTCGTGTTTGCCTCCGCGCTGCTGGTAGCGATAAGTGTCTCCCCCCCCCCCCCCCCCCCCCCTCATTTCTTGGATAAACACGGCACACGCGCAGACTAACACCGCACCGACCATCGCCCTGGCTGCAGACACCGGTTCCTCGCCAAGCGACGGCATCACCAACAATGGTGTGGTGAATGTGTCTGGTCTGGCAGACGGTGCCACTTGGAAATATGTCACCGATGGCGGTAGCACCTTCACCGCCGGTTCCGGCAGCAGTTTCACCTTGCCCGAGAAGGTGTATGACGCTAACGATGTGCAAGTCGTGCAGACCGTATCCGGCACTGACTCCGCCCCCGCGCTTCTTGGTGCGGTTACCGTGGACACCACCGGTCCGGAGTTGGTACGCCATAACGATATGTTTGCCGACGGTGAGATTAACACCGAGCAGACGCACACCTTCATCTTCTCCGAGCCGGTGACTGGTTTGGAAGTGGGAGACTTTACAGGCGCCAGTGTCACGGTGAATAGAGTTATCGACTCTGGTGACCATATCACCTATACCCTCTACTTCACCCCGAGCAGCCGCGCCGCCACCATAGGAGGAAACCTATTACTTTCCAGGAATGCAGTGACCGACCTCGCTGGCAACATGGGTCCCAGTGATAGGGCAGATGTCTCCGCCCTTAATACCGGCGGTGGAAGCAATACCGTTGTTGCAGCAGACACCACCGCGCCGACGGTGGACTTCGGCACCATTGACGTCGGGGTGATTGGCACGCGGCAGACGCACACCATCAGATTCAACCAGATAGTGACTGGCTTTGCTGCCAGCGACATCACCGCTACTGGCGCCACGGTGAATAGCCTGAGCGGCTCCGGCAGCACCTATACCATCACCTTCACGCCGACCTTGACCTCCTTCACCCTGACCCTTGCCGCGGACAGCGTGAGCGACACCGCCGCCACCCCGAACACCGGCCCCGCAACAGAGCCCGCGGCAGCGAGGAGCGTGAGCGGCAGCGCGGTGCTATCTGCGGATGCGGACCTGGCTACCTTGTCCATAACGGATAATAACGGCAACCCGGTCACGCCGAATGAAGCCATCGCGCCCGACACACTAACCTATACCGCGACTGCGCCGAGCGATACGACCTCGGTTACCATCACGGTGACGGCTGCTGATTCCAATGCAGAAGTGGATCTTGACTCTCTCGGCACCAATACCGAGAATTTTGGATTCAGAGACGCAATGCAATCTTTTGCTATTGAGATTACCGCCGCAGACGGCACGACCAGGAAACTCTACCGCCTCACCATCACGCGTGCGGTGAGCGTGGACACCACCGCGCCGAGCGCGACCTTCGGCACCATTATCGCCGGGGTGGTTGGCACCGCGCAGACGCACGACATCACCTTCTCCGAAGCGGTGACCGGTTTGACTGCCGCCGCCTTCTCCGGCTCCACTGGTGTCACCGTAGATAGTGTTACCGGCTCCGGCGACACCTGGACCATCACCTTCACGCCAAGCGAGACAAGTTTCACTCTGACCCTTGCCGCCGATAGCGTGGAAGACCTCGCCGCCACCCCAAACACGGGACCCGAAACCGCGGCGAGCGTGACCGGCACCGCGACACCTGCCATCGCGCCGACGGTGGACTTCGGCACCATTGACGTCGGTGTGATTGGCACGCAACAGTCGGTCGGCCTCACCTTTTCCGAAGCGGTAACCGGACTATCTACCACCGACTTCTCCACTTCCACCGGTGTCACAGGAACTAGCGTCTCCGGCTCTGGTGACACCTACATGATCATCTTCACCCCGAACGCGGCAGCCTTCACTCTGACCCTTGCCGCGGACAGCGTTGAGGATACCGCTAGCACCCCGAACGCGGGTCCCGCCAGCGCGGTGAGCGTGAGCGGCACCGCGGTAGACGACACCGCCCCAGAGATTACCCTCCTGGGTGCCAGTCCCTTGGAGATCCATCAAGGCACCACCTTCACTGACCCAGGAGCCACGGCGAATGATAATGTAGATGGCGATCTCAGTGCTGACATCGTCGTTGGCGGCGACACAGTGGATACCGACACGCTTGGGGACTACACCCTGACATACAATGTATCCGATGCCGCCGACAATGCTGCCGAGACGGTTACGCGCATCGTCCGCGTAGTCATCGCACGCGACCTTGCCAGGCTTAATGAAGTGATCCTGCCGGAAGTCGCACGCGCCATGGCTGAGCAAAACGTCAGTGCTATTACGCAGCGCCTTGAGCAAGCACGGCTCTCAACAACAATGGCGGGCAGTGCCAGCTTTGGTGGCGCCAGCAGCCTGGCGGACATCATCAAAACTCAGGGACGCACCGTTGCCGACGACCAGTTTGACTTGAAGCGAATCCTGGCCGGGTCTGACTTTGTTATGCCTTTGAACGCCAATGGCGCTCGTGGTGGTTCTGGTGGTGACGGTGGCTACCAGGGCATGACCTTCTGGGGTGCGGGCGATTACCGCGACCTGAAGGGTGCCGATGAGGTGCGTTGGGGCGGCGACTTCTTCAGCCTGCACCTGGGCCTGGATGCGCAGTTGAGCGCACGCACCATCCTTGGTGTGTCTGTTTCCAGCAGCCAGGTGAGACTGGACTACACAGACCCCAGCCTGGAAGCCAGTGGCGACTATGACCTGGATATGACCAGTGTGCATCCCTATCTGGGCTGGACAACGGGCGGCCTGGACTTCTGGGCGACTGCCGGCTATGGCGAAGGCGAACTGGAGATCAGTGAAAACGGCGGCCAGACGGACATCCCCGCAAGCGACCTGAGCATGCAGACCTTTGGTGTGGGTGCCAGTGGTATCTTGGCAGAGACCGGCCTCAGCATGCTGCGACTCAAAACTGAGATATTGAGCACCGAACTGGAAGTGGATGCCAGTGAAGAGATAGCGGCAATCACTCAGAGAGCCAGCCGCCTGCGACTGGCTCTGGAAGCAACGCGCAATCAAACCCTGAACAGTGGAGGGCGACTGGAATCCAGCCTGGAAGTCGGAGCGCGGCAGGATAGCGGCGATGGCGAAACGGGTGCTGGTGCCGAGTTGGGCGGCAGCCTGCTCTACACCAGCCCGGGTGGTAGCCTCACCATGCAGGGCAAGGCACGGGTCCTGGTAGCTGGCAAAGGTGATGCTAAAGAATGGGGGCTGAGTGGTGTGATTAGCCTGCGCCCCTCGGCAGACGGAAGCGGCCTGTCGTTTAGTTTGACGCCCGGCTATGGCGTGACCGCCAGCAGTATGCAACAACTCTGGCAGCAAGGGCTGATTGATGACCTGAGCGCTAACGGCCAGGGCAGCGGTAATGGTGGCGCGAACAGCTACGACTACAGCCCGACCTTGGATGTCCGCCTTGATTACGGCATGAACGCGCCCAGGGGACCTGGTCTCTTGACGCCCTACACTGAACTCAGCATCGGCGACAGGAACACCTATCGCCTGGGCTTGCAGTGGCAGCGCAGCCTGTTGTTTGAGCTGAAACTTGTCACCGAGCGCGAAGAAAGCGCCATCTCCGGCGGCGACACCACCGGCCGCAGCACCACCGCTGACCACCGCATCTATCTTGAGGGCGAACTACACTTTTAATTACATTGCGGCTTTCGCGCAGCGAACCCCCCCACCGTCAATTCCAGGCCCCCTCGTCATTCTCGAGCTTGCTCGGGAATCCAGAGTGGCGGCGTAGCCGCCATGCAGTTCGCCGTCCCCAACACCCATTGCGCTCCCGCTTCGCGGAACCGCAACTCTGGATTCCCGCCTTCGGCCTTCGGCCTCGGCGAGAATGACGAATAAGGGTTGTCATTGCCCGGCTTGTTTTTTTCCCGTCATTCTCGAGCTTGCTCGGGAATCCAGAGTGGCGGCGTAGCCGCCATGCAGTTTGCCGCCCCCAACACCCATTGCGCTCCCGCTTCGCGGAACCGCAACCCTAGGGAACTGTCGGCGATGGATACCCCCCCCATCGCCTGGATCCCCGCCTTCGGCCTTCGGCCTCGGCGAGAAGCACTGTCGGCGATGGGAAGAACCCCCATCGCCTGGAATGACGGAATAAGGGTTGTCATTGCCCGGCTTGTTTTTTTTCCGTCATTCTCGAGCTTGCTCGGGAATCCAGAGTGGCGGCGTAGCCGCCATGCAGTTTGCCGTCCCCAACTCCCATTGCGTTTTCGCTGCGCGAAAGCCGCAACTGGCGCATGTGGTCGACCAGATCAATAACCAGCCGCGCAAATGCCTTGGCATGAAAACACCGAATCAGGCACTATTCGGCATAGACCCCCGGTTGCACTTCGGGGTTGAATTCAGGAACCAGTACACGTAGTTGTCAAGGCCAAGCCAGTTGCATTAAGCTTCGCCCGCCATACAAGGGGCTTCAAATGTTCACGTTGACCAGGTTTCAATCCGGCCTTATCCGGCCGGCTCTCTCTTGGCGGGGCTAACGCCTGCCGCCCCAGGGGGCTTCCCCCTGTCTCATCAAAACCTGGCAAATCTCGTGGAGAGAGAAAATGACGCCTGAACAATTTACGCAGCTTGGCAAGGACGGATACAACCATGTGCCGGTTGTCCGTCAGTTATTCGCGGACCTGGATACGCCTCTTTCCTGCTATGTGAAGGTCGCCCGCGGCCCATACAGCTACCTGCTGGAATCCGCCGCCCAGGGTGGGGAAAAATGGGCGCGTTACTCGGTGGTGGGGCTGCCTTCCAACTACATCGTGAAGGTGCGGGGCCACGACATCACCATCGAAGAAAACGGCACAGCCAGCAAACAGTTTCACGCCGATGACCCCCTGGCTTTTATTGAGCAACTGCAACAGGAGTTTGCCTATCCGAAACTGGATGATCTGCCGGCTTATACGGGCGGGCTGGTCGGCTACTTCGGCTATGACGCCGTTCGGTATGTGGAATCCAGAATCAGTCAATCGACGCCGCCGGACACACTGGGGACGCCGGATATTCTGCTGATGGCGTCCAACGACCTCATCATATTCGACAATGTGCTTGGCCGTATTCATCTGATCACTCATGCGGACCCGGCCGGGCAGGGCAGTTTTGAGGCGGCCCAGGCGAGGCTTGATGAGATGGTGAGCAAACTCCACGGTGACGTGCCGAGAGACCTGCGGCAGCCGGTTGAAGGCCCGGTCCTGCACGAGGCGGATTTCGTGTCCGACTATGGAGAAGAAACTTTCAAGGCGGACGTGAACAAGATCAAGGATTATATTGTAGAGGGCGACGTGATGCAGGTTGTGCTGGCGCAACGAATGTCAGTGTCATTCGAGTCGGACCCGCTGAATCTCTACCGGGCGTTACGTTCGCTCAATCCATCCCCCTATATGTATTTTCTTGATCTGGATGAATTTCAGATAGTCAGTTCGTCTCCAGAGATTCTTGCGCGTCTGGATCATGGGGAGGTCACCATCAGACCCCTGGCGGGCACCCGGCACAGAGGGGTTGACGGAGCGGAGGACCTGCGTCTCGAGGAAGAACTGCTGGCGGACCCCAAGGAAATTGCCGAACACCTGATGTTGATTGACCTTGGCCGCAATGATATTGGCCGGGTATGCCGCACGGGTAGCGTGGAAGTGACCGAGATGATGGTCGTTGAGCGATACGCCCATGTCATGCATATTGCCTCGAATGTTCGTGGGTGGATCAAGGATGGATTGGGCCCCGTTGACCTGCTGCGGGCCACCCTGCCCGTGGGTACTTTGAGCGGGGCCCCCAAGGTTCGTGCCATGGAAATCATCGACGAACTGGAGCCTGAAAAGCGCGGCATCTTCGGCGGTGCCGTGGGTTATCTTTCCTGGAACGGCAACATGGATACCGCCATCGCGATTCGCACGGCCATCGTTCGGGATCATCGTCTTTATATACAGGCAGGCGCGGGCATAGTGGCGGATTCGATACCCGAGTCGGAATGGCGGGAAACTATCAACAAGGCGAGGTCTATTTTCCAGGCGGCGGTCATGGCGGAAGCCGGGCTGGACCTGATGGGCGTAGCCCGGGAACATCAGCGGGGGAGAGTAAGCCATGCTGTTGATGATCGATAACTATGATTCCTTTACCTTCAATCTGGTTCAGTATCTGGGTGAACTGGGGGAGGATGTTTGTGTCCACCGAAATGATGAAGTATCCGTGGCAGATATACAGGCCATGCAACCGGAGGCGATTGTCATCTCTCCCGGCCCCTGCACACCCAACGAGGCGGGTATTTCCCTGGATGTCGTGCGGTCTTTTGCCGGCGTCATGCCTATTCTTGGTGTCTGCCTTGGTCATCAGAGTATCGGCCAGGCATACGGGGGCAAGATTGTGAAAGCCAGGCGGGTCATGCACGGTAAAACCTCCCTCATCCATCACACGGCAGAGGGCATTTTCGATGGGCTGGCTAATCCATTTACCGCCACCCGTTATCATTCGCTGGTTGTCGAGGAGGGCGCACTGCCTGAATGTCTCAAGGTAACCGCCTGGACCGAAACAGAAGACGGCGAGGTTGATGAAATCATGGGTGTTGAGCATGAAAATCTACCGGTTGCCGGTGTGCAGTTCCATCCGGAATCCATCCTGTCCGAGCATGGCCATGCACTGCTGAAGAATTTCCTATCACTGAAGAGAGCGGGGTAACGGTCAATGGATATGCCCGCCGCAATAGCGCGAGTTGCAGATGGCGCTGACTTGTCGAAAGCGGAAATGAAGAACGTCATGCATACGATCATGACCGGCAAGGCGACAGACGCTCAAATCGGCGGCTTCCTCGTGGGTCTGCGAGTGAAGGGTGAGACGATTGAAGAACTGGTCGGTGCCGCGGAGGTCATGCGTGAACTGGCAAGCCCTGTGAAAGTCAGCCAGGCCGGGCTTGTTGACACCTGCGGTACCGGCGGCTCCGGCTCCGGCAAATTCAATGTTTCCACTGCCGGCGCATTTGTCGCCGCCGCTGCGGGCGCCAGGGTTGCCAAGCATGGGAACAGGGCCGCATCCGGCAAGAGCGGCAGCGCGGACTTGTTGGAGGCGGCGGGTGCGGCAATCATGCTTGACCCAGAGCAGGTGGCCAGGTGCATCGATACGGTGGGTGTGGGTTTTCTCTTTGCAGTTGCTCATCACTCGGCGATGAAATATGCCATTGGGCCCAGGAAAGAAATGGTCGTGAGAACACTATTCAACATGCTGGGCCCGCTGACCAATCCCGCCGGGGCCAGAAGGCAACTGTTGGGTGTATATGATGCCGGGCTCGTCAGGCCCATCGCCGAAGTGCTGCGTGACCTGGGCAGCGAGCATGTCATGGTGGTGCATTCCGCTGACGGCCTCGATGAGATCAGTATTGCCGACATCACCCATGTGGCGGAACTGAAAAACGGTGAGATAACCGAATACGACCTGTCTCCCGAGGACTTTGGGTTGCCTGTGGCTTCCCTTGAACCCTTGAAGGTGGAGAATCCCGAAGAGAGCCTCGCCCTTGTCAGGGCGGCCCTCGATGGCAGTGTGGAATCCGCTTGCGACCTGGTTGCGCTCAATGCCGGTGCCGCTGTTTATGTGTCCGGGCAGGCCCTTGACCTGGCCAGCGGGATAGAAATGGCGAGGGATGCCATTGGTGGTGGGTTGGCGATGGAGAAAATGAAAGAGTTTGTTGATTTCACTCGTGTACTGGCTGATGAGCAGGATGCGTGACCCGGACATACTGACGACAATCGTCGCGAAAAAAAAGCAAGAGGTTGCTGCGCGACAAAAACAGACGCCCATTGCGAACCTCATGGCCGGCATCGAGCCTGGCTATGAGCCCCGGGGTTTCGTCAATACGATCAGTGGATTGGCTGAGCGCCATCAGGTCGCCGTTATTGCAGAGATAAAGAAAGCGTCGCCCTCCGCGGGCGTGATCAGGGAAGAGTTTGACCCGGTGGACATCGCTCGCCGCTACGAGCGGGCGGGCGCGGCCTGCCTTTCCGTCTTGACGGATGTGAGCTTCTTCCAGGGCGCCGACGAATATTTACAAGCGGCAAGGGCAAACACGGCCCTGCCGGTACTGCGCAAGGATTTTGTTATAGATACTTACCAGGTATACGAAACATGTGCTCTGGGCGCCGACTGCATCCTGTTGATTGCTTCCATCCTCGATATCGACGAACTCCACACCCTTTATGACACGGCGACCGGTCTTGGTCTGGATGTGCTGGTGGAGGTGCATGACAAGCAGGAGTTGGACAAGGCGCTGACGGTTTCTCCGCGTCTGGTGGGCATCAACAACCGTGACCTGCATACCTTCGACGTGGACCTGAATACGACCCTTGACCTGCTGCAACATATTCCCGATGGGGTGGCGGTTGTGACGGAGAGCGGCATCCATCAAAAGGCGGATGTCGCCCGTATGCTGGCAAATGGCGTCCGTGGCTTTCTCGTCGGGGAGGCTTTCATGCGGGAGCCGGACCCGGGCTTGGCTCTGGCGTCCCTGTTCGGTTCCAAGCCCGGCTAAAGCCCGAGAAGCCCTGTGGTATGCTTTGGTGCCTTCTTCATCAGGGTGAGCATGCATGAAAGCAAATATCAGGTGGCTGGATGATGCCATGTTTCTCGCCGAGTCAGGGAGCGGCCATACCTTGACTCTGGATGGCCCCGAGTCGGAAGGCGGCCGCAATATCGGTGTTCGCCCGATGGAGTTGATGCTGATGGGGCTTGGCGGTTGTGCCAGCTTCGATGTGATGATGATTCTGAAGAAAGCGCGGCAGCCGGTGGAAGATTGCATCGCCCGGATTGAAGCGAAACGGGCCGATGGCGTTCCCGCCGTGTTCACTGATATCCATATTCATTTTGTTGTCAAAGGCGATGGCCTGAAGGAATCGCAGGTGAAACGCGCCATTAAACTCTCCGCGGAAAAGTACTGTTCGGCTTCCATCATGCTGGAACGGGGCGGGGTAAACATCACCCATGATTACGAACTGGTTGAATGAAGAGACCGGGGTTGACCAATGGCATGCGTCACGCGGCGATTTTCGTCAAGACTTTCGCAGAGTGTGAAAGGTTCTATACCGAACTGTTGGGTATGAAGGTCGAGTGGCGCCCGGACGAAGACAATGTCTATCTCACAAACGGGAATGACAACCTGGCCCTCCATCGTACAGCCGAGGAGCCGCCCAGGGGCCAGTTAGACCACATTGGTTTTTTCATCAATGACCGGGAGAAAGTGGATGAGTGGTATCGGTTCCTGCAATCCGAAGGCATCGAGATGTTGACGGCGCCCAGAACCCATCGTGACGGTGCCAGGAGTTTCTATTGTCTTGACCCGGCTGGTGTGCGGGTGCAGATTATTTACCATCCCCCCATTGCTACCGCGGAGGCCGGGGGCTAAATCCAGTAGGTTGTCCTTGTCATTACCCGGCTGAGAGCTGTCATGCAAGCCTTTACCGGTGCGGGGAAATTCATTCCGCCGCGCTTCAGGGCGGTTGTTCGATGATGTTCTTCGTCTTCTTTCATTTGCGCCAGCAGAACCCGGGAACGGGTGTCCGCTTCCGGCAGCCGGTCAATATGCGTCTGCAGATGTCGGACGACCTGTTCCTCCGTTGCCGCCACGAAACCCAGATTAAACCGCCGGCCGAGGAAGCCGGCCAGAGCACCGCCAGCGAAGCTCAATACATAAAAGGCCGGGTTTAACAGGCTGGGTCGGGTATCCAATTCCACCAGCCGCTCCTCGCACCAGGCGAGGTGGTCCACTTCTTCCTCCGCCGCCTGCCGCATGGCCGCGCGCGTTTCCTCTGTATCGCCGGTGAGCCCCTGGCCCAGGTAAAGAGCCTGGGCGCAAATTTCCCCGCAGTGATTGATGCGCATGAGTCTGCCACTGGCGGTTCTTTCATCTGCCCGTAATTTGTTTTCCGGGATGTCCTTCGCGGGGTTGTCTCGCTTGTGAGAATGTACGCCGCCGAGTGTTCGCAGGGCGGTGTCGAAATGTGAAATCAATGCATCAATGTTGGCGGGTTTCATGGCGGATTACCTTTTCAGAACGTAGGCGGTGAAGCCTTCTTCATTAAGCTGGTAGGCTCCCAGTTGGGAACGCTTGCCACCGTCACAGGCGGTAATATATACGGCGTTTTTCTTCAGCTTGCAAAGGTTTTTCCGCAACAGCGGCAATGGCAGGTTGCGACTGCCCGGGATCATGTCTGCGCCGGCTTCCTGCTGGCTCCGGACGTCGATGATGCATGTTTCGGGGTCTGCTTTTTCGATCATTGCGCTGGCCTCCGCCGTGGTCACCATTTCGATCACCGGCGTTGCCAGGAGTTCCTGAAAGTCCGGCGCTGACAACTTCATCAGGGTCCCATCGCTGGTCATGGTGACGGTTGCGTTCCTCGGCGCGTCACTGACCATCGCGTCCTGGCCGAAGCAGTCGCCGACTGTCAGCATCGCCAGCAGGGTATTCCCGCCCGCCGCCGAACGCTCAACCTTCACCTCGCCTGTGCGGATAACGTAAAAGCAATCGCCTTTTTCCCCTTCGGCAATGACCACGCTGCCGCTTTTGTACCTGACCTCACTGAACCTGTTGAAAAGGGCCTGAATGTTAGCCGGTGGGATGAATTCAAAAAGCGGCGAATCAAGCAGGTTCGTCATCCAATCGATGGTTTCTCCCGTGTCTTGCACGGGCCTCGCCGGCTCCTCCATTATGGGTATGGCGCGCCGGTCACAGATCAACACCCTGGCGTCCTCGGTGGTCACCGCCGTTACACGGTGGGGTGAATTGTTGTCGATGGGATTCCGGGCGATACTGTCGCCGGCCCTGCTGTTTTTTACTTCGAAATTTTCGTCCAGCAGATCCACCGCACCGGCCAGCAGCCAGTAAACCTTGTCGTCTTGCTGGCTTCGTTTGAAAATCATTTTTGATCTGGGCATGACCTCGACCCTGGTTTTTTCCAGCACAGTGCTCAGGTCTCCGTCATTCATTCGATTGAAGGGAACCAGATTTTTTATCATCGCCTTGTCTTCAGCTTCCAACTGCCTTGAACCCCTTTAGTTGATGCTCGCCGAATTTCGGGAAAGAGCGAATTATAGACAAGGGTTGATGGTTGTCATAGCGGGTCACAGGTTTCGGCGGCGCTCGATAATCACCCCGACGTCTGCCGCTGCGGATATGGCGCCAGGTTTGCTGACCTGCAATTTCAGTTGCTTGATCGGAAACTCCGACAGGAGCACGGCGGCAAGGTTTTCCGCAACCGCCTCTATCAGGGCGTATTGGCTTGCTTCGACAAAAGAAATCATCCGCTGCGAAATTGCGTCATAGTCCAGTGCGGTTTCAACGGCGTCCGATTGCCCGGCGGCGCTGATATCGCACCCCAGTTCCAGGTCAAAACGCAACGTCTGTCTGATGTTTCTCTCACGCTCATAAACGCCGATGGTGGTCAAGACGGAGAGCCCTTTGATGTAAACAATATCCAAGGGTCATCACGCTTTGTTCAGTTCCGTCATCGGCCATCTTGGCCGGACATCTATTGAAAGTGTTTCCTCGTGGCCGGACTTGAGCCTGATGTATCCGGCATAGGCGATCATGGCGCCATTGTCGGTGCAGAGGTGCGGCGGCGGATAGTAAACGGCCAGGCGTTTACGTTCCGCCAGGAGGTCGAGGCGATGCCTCAACTCGGTGTTCGCGCTGACGCCACCGGCGATAACCAGGCTTTTCAGGCCGGTTGCTTCCAGCGCCCGCTCGCATTTTATCCTGATGGTGTCCACCACGGCTTCCTGAAAGGCCGCCGCTATGTTTGCCTTCTCCTGAGGCGGTATATCCCGAGGTGAAATGGGGCCCAGGGCATTGATGGTGTTCAGGGTAAATGTCTTGAGCCCGCTGAAACTGAAATCAAGGCCGGGTTTGCCTGTCATTGGCCTGGGGAAGGTATATGCGCCAGGCCTGCCCCCGGCGGCCAGTGCCGCAATGGCCGGGCCCCCCGGGTAGGAGAGGCCGAGCATCTTGGCCACCTTGTCGAAAGCCTCGCCCGCCGCATCATCCTGAGATTCACCCAGCAATTCATACTGGTGAGGTTTTTCACATGCCATCAGTTGTGTATGGCCGCCGGATACGAGCAGGGCGACGAAAGGGTAATCAGGTGATTCATCGGCAAGTTTAGCGGCAAGCAGGTGACCCTCCAGATGATGTATCCCTATGGCGGGTATCCGCCAGGCAAGGGCAAGCGACTTGGCAATGGAAGCGCCAACCAGCAGGGCGCCGACAAGCCCCGGCCCTCTGGTATAGGCAATGGCGTCAAGGGTGCGACCCGTCTTGCCGAGCAGCTCATGGATCATTGGCAGGGTCCTGCGGACGTGGTCCCGGGAGGCGAGTTCAGGCACGACACCGCCAAACGCTCTGTGCAGATCAACCTGGCTGAACAGATCATTGGCGACAAGGCCATCCTGGTCGTTGTAGATGGCGATGCCAGTCTCATCGCAGGATGTTTCTATGCCGAGGATGTTCACGATATCCGTATACTACTGATCCCCATGGAAAAAATCTCTTTATCGGCCCGCCTGCTTTCCCGTCATCCTCGGGCGTAGCCCGGGGATCCAGAGTGGCGGCGTAGCCGCCATGTACATTGCGAATTTCGCGAAGCGAAAACGCAATGAGCCTTGAAGCCACCACGGCGACAGCATTTTCCGCAGGAAAATTGCGATAGCCCCCGGCCGAACAAAACCGCAACTCTGGAGAACTGTCGGCGATGGATACCCCCCCATCGCCTGGATCCCCGCCTTCGGCCTTCGGCCTCGGCGAGGATGACGGGGTGGTGGGCATCGCCTGGGATGACGCCCCGGGCTGGGCTTTGCAATTGCCCTGGTTTGTGGCTAGACTTCGCGCCTTTTAACGCCTCGCAGGAACAGAACCGCATGCCATACGTCAAAGTCAAAGAGAACGAGCCTTTCGATGTGGCTCTGCGCCGCTTCAAACGATCCTGCGAAAAAGCAGGCATCCTGTCTGAAGTGCGCCGCCGGGAGTATTACGAGAAGCCCACCTCGGTCCGCAAGAGGAAAGCTGCGGCAGCCGTAAAACGCCACGCCAAAAAACAGCAAAGAGAATCCCGTCGCATGGAGCGGCTCTACTAGCCACAAGACGCCGTACAGATGTCTGAATCCATCTATCAGCGGGTATCCGCTGAAGTCAAAACCGCCATGAAAGCTAGAAAGAAGGACCGCCTCGCGGCCCTTCGGCTCGTTATGGCCGAATTCAAGAGCGTCGAGGTTGATGAAAGAATCACGCTTGACGATACCCGGGTTCTTGCCATCCTCGACAAGATGACCAAGCAACGTAAAGACTCCTTCAGGCAATATCGGGACGCGGGTCGTCAGGACCTTGCGGGCAGAGAGGCCATGGAGATAGCCATCATTGAAGAGTTCCTGCCGGAGAAGATGGGCAGGGTCGAACTCGAAGAACTCATCAATTCCGCCATAGCGGAAACTGGCGCAGCGGGTATGCAGGACATGGGCAAGGTGATGGGTGTCCTCAAACCACAGGTCCAGGGGCGGGCGGAAATGGGCGAAGTGTCTGCGCTGGTGAAAACCCGGCTCGCCAACTAGCTTGCACTTGTCAGGGTGGAATGCCATCCTGTTTTTTCCTGAGCTTGCAGGTTTTAATTTCAGGTGATCCCGCCGGACTTTATAGATGAGCTTCTGGCTCGCACTGACATCGTTGAAATTATCGAAGCGCGTGTCACGCTGAAGAAAACCGGCCAGAACTACAGCGGGCTTTGTCCGTTCCACAATGAAAAAACGCCTTCCTTTTCCGTCAGCCAGGATAAACAGTTTTATTTCTGCTTTGGCTGCCAGGCAGGCGGCTCGGCATTGAAGTTTCTGCTGGAGTTTGATCGGATGGACTTCCCCTCCGCTGTGGAATATCTGGCGGGCCGGGTCGGCATGGAAGTTCCCCGGGGTAACGCCAGGGACCCCCGCAAATCGGAAAAGCAAAAATCCCTTTATAATATCCTCGACCAGTCATCCGCCTTCTACCGGGAGCAACTCCGCAGTGGCGAAAGCCGGAGCAGGGCTGTTGACTACCTGAAAGGCCGCGGCATCAGTGGTGAGATTGCGAAGGAATTTGCCCTTGGCTATGCACCGCCCGGTTGGGACAACCTGCTTGGCAAGCTTGCCGTGAGCAACGCCGACCGGCAGTTATTGATTGACGCGGGCATGGTGACGGAGAAACCGGAAACAGGAAAAACCTACGACAGGTTTCGGGACAGAATTGTCTTTCCCATTCGCGACCTGCGTGGCAGGACGATAGCCTTTGGTGGCCGTGTGCTGGACGATGATGCCATGCCCAAGTACCTGAATTCCCCGGAAACGGCGGTATTTCACAAGGGCAGAGAGCTCTATGGCCTGTTCGAGGCAAGGAAAAAGGTCCGCAAGCTGGAAAGGCTGGTGGTGGTCGAGGGGTACATGGATGTGATTGCCCTGGCCCAGCACGACCTGGGGTACAGTGTCGCCACTCTGGGGACAGCCACCAGCACGGCACATGTCGAGCGAATGTTCAAGATTGTCCAGCAGATCATATTCTGTTTTGACGGCGATGAAGCCGGACGAAACGCCGCCTGGAAGGCGCTCGTGGTTACCCTGCCGGCGATGCAGGATGGACGTGATGCGAGATTCCTGTTTATTCCCGATGGTGAAGACCCGGATTCCCTGGTTCGCAGGGAAGGGCGGGAAAGCTTTGAGGCAAGGCTGAACTCATCGTCCGGCCTGACAGACTTTTTCTTCCAGACCCTGGAACAGGGCCTGGACCTCGATTCGCTTGAGGGTAGGGCCGCGCTCAGTAAACAGGCTGCCCCCCTGGTCAGGCCTGTTCCCAAGGGCGTGTTAAAGGAATTGATCATCAATGAACTGGCCGCTAAGACCGGTTTGGACAGGGAAAGTCTGCTGGCCGCCACTGAACTGGATAAAGAGCCGCCACAATCATCGGCGGTGCGACAGAAGCACTTGAGGCAATCGAGGCTTGCAGAGCGTGCGCTGACCATCCTGCTCCGGCAGCCTGAGGTGGCCAATTTGCTGGATGAAGACGATATGACGCGGCTTGATGGCGAGGTGGGCTGGCAACTGCTGCTGGATGTCATTCGCTGGGTGCAGCAGGCGGGTAAGCCCTCGCCCACGCTGCTGCTGAGCCACTATCAGGAGAGCCCCTATTTTAATTTCCTGCTGAGCCTGGCGGAGCGGGAGCCCATGCTCTCGCCGGACTCGTTGGCGGAAGAATTCCTGGACACGGTGCGGAAGATGCTCAAGGAGGAAGATTACAAGAAAAAACAAAGAGTTATAGACGAATTGTCCAGAAAACCGATCACCGAGCTGAGTCAGGCGGAGCGGGAGATGCTGAGAAGCCATCGCCGGCCATAGACCATAGGGCAGGGGCCTGGAGCCGGGTTTTTCCATTACTCTGGCCTATGGAGAGGACTATTAGGCATCATTCGATTTGAATAGGTGTATAATGTTCAACCTTTTCTCTCCATCAACTCCAAGAGGTCCTATGCCTAGCAGTGGTCTGGCACAACAGCAATCTCGCTTGAAGGAACTGATCGCTCGCGGCAGGGAGCAAGGTTACCTGACCTATGGGGAAGTCAACGATCATTTGCCGGATGACATTACCGACCCGGAACAGATAGACGACATTATAGGGATGATCAATGACGTGGGCATTGCTGTCCATGAAAGCGCGCCCGAACCCGACGACCTTCTGGTTGAAGGTGATTCCACCGATGAATTGGCGGCTGAAGAAGCCGCGGCTGTGCTGGTCGCGGTGGAAAATGAGGCCGGCCGCACCACTGACCCCGTGCGGATGTACATGCGGGAAATGGGCACGGTTGACCTGTTGACTCGGGAGGGTGAGATCGCCATTGCCAAGCGCATTGAAGAGGGTATCCGTGATGTGCTCTCTGCGGTGGCCCAATTTCCAGGTTCCGTCGCCTTTACTCTGAATGCGTATGAGGAAACTCAGGGAGAAGAGGGCAAGTTGGAAGATCTTCTGATTGGCTTTCTGGACCCAGCAGAGCATGTGCAGCCAGCGGCGCAGGTGGGCCCTGGTCAGAAGAATGACGACGATACGGAGGAGAAGAAGGGCGCGGACCCGCAACTTGCAGCAGAGCGATTCAAGACGCTGGAAAAGCAGTTCAAAAAAACCCAGCGGGCCATCAAGAAGCATGGCCGTGGCAGCCCACAGGGCAAAAAATCACTGGAAGCGCTGAGCGAAGCCTTTCAGTTTTTCAAATTTATACCCGCTCATTACAACATTCTTGTCACCCTGGCGCGTGAGTCTCACAAAGAGATCAAGCGCCAGGAGCAGCATATCAGGAACACCTGCATTCGCCGTGCAAAAATGCCCCGCAAGATCTTCCTTGAGAAATTTGTCGGTCACGAGGCTGATCAGAAGTGGGTGAAGAAACAGATCAAGGCCGGCCATGAGAAGCTCAGGAAGTTCGAGGATGATATTGTCCGCGCCCAGAAACGCATCTTGCAGGCGTCCACGGCAGCCGGCCTGGAAGTCGGCGAAATCAAGGACATTTACCGCCGCATGTCCATTGGCGAGGCCAAGGCACGCCGCGCGAAAAGAGACATGGTTGAAGCCAACCTGCGCCTTGTCATTTCCATAGCAAAAAAATACACCAATCGCGGCTTGCAGTTCCTGGACCTGATTCAGGAAGGCAACATAGGTTTAATGAAGGCCGTCGACAAGTTCGAATACAGGCGCGGCTACAAATTCTCAACCTATGCGACCTGGTGGATTCGTCAGGCGATCACGCGGTCCATTGCGGACCAGGCGCGTACCATTCGTATTCCTGTTCACATGATTGAAACAATCAACAAGCTGTCTCGAATCAGCCGCCAGATGCTTCAGGAGAAAGGTCGGGAACCCACCCCCGAAGAACTGGGCGAGCGCATGGAAATGCCCGAAGAAAAGATTCGCCGCGTCCTCAAGATTTCCAAAGAACCCATTTCGATGGAAACGCCGATTGGCGACGATGATGATTCACATCTCGGAGACTTCCTCGACTCTGATTCCAACCTGGGGGAAGGTGCTTCGGTTGGCTCGCCGGTGGATACGGCGACGGAAGAAGGGCTTCGTGAAGCAACGCGGGGCATACTTTCCGGCCTGACCGCCCGGGAGTCCAAGGTGCTTCGCATGCGATTCGGTATTGATATGAACACCGACCACACTCTTGAAGAGGTGGGTAAGCAGTTTGATGTCACCCGTGAACGCATCAGGCAGATAGAAGCCAAGGCATTGAGAAAGCTGAGACACCCCTCCAGGTCCGATCATCTGCGAGGCTTCCTGGACTAGGCGCTGCCAGTCTCGGCGGCGTGCGGGGGCCTTCGGCCTCGGCGGGAAACACTGTCGGCGATGGGAACAACCCCTTCCCCGTCATTCTCGGGCGTAGCCCGGGAATCCAGAGTGGCGGCGTAGCCGCCATGTACATTGCGAATTTCGCGAAGCGAAAACGCAATGAGCCTTGAAGCCACCACGGCGACAGCATTTTCCGCAGGAAAATTGCGATAGCCCCCGGCCGAACAAAACCGCACTCTGGATCCCCGCCTTCGGCCTTCGGCCTCGGCGGGAAACACTGTCGGCGATGGTGGCTATTTAAATCTGTCTCTAGTGGGCAGATTAACTGTTCAGGCACTCTAAAACTTTGTGGAATGTTCTGGAATGCCGATTTGGTGGGCCCACCAGGACTCGAACCTGGGACCAATGGATTATGAGTCCATTGCTCTAACCAACTGAGCTATAGGCCCGTACATCCTTCACTCACGACCCTGTTCACATGAAGCAGTCCCAGCGCGCTTTACCGGTATATGCATCCAACGCAGGGCGGTGAAGAAAGGCGCCTAGTCTATCAGATGATACGGCGGCTAGCGTACCGCCGTGAACTCGAACAGGAAATTCCTCAGAATTCCGATTCCCCGGTGCAGGTTCTCGATTGAGATACGTTCATTATTGCCATGGATGCCGATGGCCTCTCCGGGCAGGTATAAAAACGGCGCAAAGCCGTAGCTTACAATACCCGCATCACGAAAGAAGTGACTGTCGGTAAATCCGGTCGAAACACTGGGTATCAGCACCGCATTTTCAAACGTCAATGACACAGACGCTGCGATGGCTGCGTACAAGGGCGTATCTTGCGGGCTGACGGCGGGCGAAAACCCTATGATCCGCGTGATATTGATGTTGGAGTCGTTGATGATGGTTTTCAGGTCCTCGATAAACCTCTCCGGATCCTCGTCAGGGAGCAATCGACAATCCAGTTCCAGCACAGCGGTGGGAGGCACGACGTTAATTTTGTTGCTGCCTTGCAGCGTTGTCAGGGAACAGGTGTTGCTGAGTAAAGCCGCTCGCCAGGGTTCTTCAATCTGCAAGGCCAGCATAAAGGCGTCGTCTTTTGCTGATTCAGCCATGTTGGCCATGAGTTGTTGTCGTTCGCCTTTCTGGAAGGGTGCCAGGGCGGCAAAGTAGTTCTGGACAGCGGGTATGACTCTTCGTTCGAAACGAGTGTCCGCGACCCGGCTCCCCGCCCGCAGGATTCGCTTTACGGCGCTTGTGACCCTGGGTGAAGACCCGTGGCCGGGAACGTCAGTCGCCGTGAGTCGCAACCATAGCGGAACCTTCTGGGTGACTTCTATGCTGAACGCGGGGGTATCGTCAAATAACTGGCCGGAGCCGCCTTCATTGACCAGGTAACCAACCCCTGCAAATATCTCCGGTCGATTTTCCAGCAGCCAGCCCGCGCCGAACAGGCCACCGGCCTCTTCATCCGCCGTTGCCATGTAGATGACATCCCGGTTGAGCCTTCTGCCGCTCTCATGCAGGGCGAGGAATGCCTGCAATTGCGCGATACCCAGGCCCTTGGTATCCAGGGCACCGCGTCCGTGGACATAACCATCGCTGACCTCGCCGGACAAGGGCGGCGAGCGCCAGTAAGCGGCATCGGCGGGCACAACGTCTATGTGATGCAGCAGCACAAGCGCAGGTTCATCTCCGCCTTCCAGCCTTGCCCAGATGTTCCCCCGCCCGGGTGCCGATTCCACCGTTTCATAAGCAATGCCGGCCTCATCCAGCAAACCGGCAAGATATGCAACGCCACGGGATTCATTGCCCGGCGGATTGATGGTATCAATTTGCAGGTAGCCTTGAAGGCGCGGAACCGCCTGTTCTACATGGACATCCGCGAGGGATGCCAGCGCGAACATCGGGAGCATACATAGAGCGAAAAAACGCATCCGTTGAGCAAACCATGATTTCTGTAATGAGTCAAACGCGGTGCTGGTTCAGTTTGGTGAGGGTTATCAGCATGGGCGATCTTGCCCGTATCATTGGCCGGCGGGATTATACATCGCCATTTACATGGTAGGTACCGATGGACAGGGGCCGCGGTTTTTCCTATATTCGCCATTGCCCTGCTTTAACTCATTGTGAATGGAGACAGGGCGAGTAGATGTTCAAACCAGTTTAATGTCGGACTTGATCCATCAAAGAGGACAGGTACTTATGACAAATCTTTTTTTGCGCCCTCATGCAAACACCTGGAAGTTGGCCGGAACGCCGTGCAGAGGCATCGCTCGCATGTCGCACCATGATCTGCCAGCGGTGATTGACTGATGCTGCTTTGTCTGGATATAGGCAACAGCCAGGTTTTCGGCGGGCTGTTCGATAATGAAGATCTCCAGGTGCAGTTCCGCAGGACCTCACAACTGAATAGTTCTTCCGATGAACTGGGTGTTTTTTTTAGGTCCGTACTCCGGGAAAATGATGTTGACCCTAATGCCATCAGTCAGGTGGCGATTTGTTGCGTCGTCCCCGACCTGCTTTATTCACTGCGCGCCTGTTGCCAGAAGTATTTTGGCCTGGAGCCGCTCATCCTGCGTCCCGGTATCAAGACGGGATTAAAGATCCGCTACCGGGACCCGAAAGAGGTGGGCGCGGACAGGATTGCAGACGCGGTTGGTGCCATCACCATGTTCCCCGGGCGCAACCTGATAGTTGCAGATTTTGGAACCGCCACAACGCTTTGCGCGATAACAAAAGACAGGACGTTTCTTGGCGGTAATATTATTCCCGGCGTCAGGTTGTCCATGGAGGCGCTGGAAGAGAGAACTGCTCAACTGCCTGCAGTCGAGATTCTTCCGCCCAGCCGGGCTCTGGGCCGGAGTACGGTTGAAAGCATTCAGTCAGGGCTGTATTGGTCAAACGTCGGCATGGTGCGGGAGTTGGTCCATCGCATCACTGAAGAAGAATTTGCCGAGGAACATCCGTTGGTCATTGGTACCGGCGGTTTTGCACAATTGTTCAACCGGGAAAAAATTTTTGATCGTGTCGTGTCCGATCTGATACTCGAAGGTCTCAGGGAAATCACTCGCCTTAATACCTGAACGACGCCCACTGGCGGCGGTTGTGGCCTTGGCGAATATTTTTATGGTTCCGAAAGACGGGAGGTACCTTGCTTATTTACAAGAATATTCAATATCTGGATGGCGTTTCGCCGGAACTCAAGTTCGGCGACCTGGCCATGGAAGGCGGCAGGTTCGTGGCGGCGGGGAAAGGAGACGCCAGAGATATGAGTGGCCTCTACGCCATCCCTGGGTTGATCGACGCTCATATTCATCTTTGCCTGAATCCGGAAATCAGGGACCCGTTGCAGCAGGCGGTGGCGGCAGATGACCTGCTGCTATCTGAAATGCGTGAGCGAGCCGCCGCCATGGTCAAGGCGGGTATCACAACCGCCCGTGACCTGGGCGGTGGCGCCCACCTTGAGCTTCAGGTGCGTGACGAGATAAACCGCAATGAGCATCCTGGCCCCCGGTTCATTTGCGCGGGGCAGCCCATTACCTCACCCGGAGGGCATTGTCATTTCTGGGGCGGTGAGGCGAAAGATACTGCGGAGGCTGTCAATGTACTTCTCAGGCAGCATGAACATGCTGTTGACCTGATAAAAGTCATGGCCACCGGCGGCAATATCACACCCGGGTCGAGTCCGGCGGAAAGTCAGTTCGAGGAAGAAACCCTGGCAGAAATTGTCAGGGTTGCCGCTGAGCTGGGTTATCACGTGGCTGCTCATTGCCATGGTACAGAAGGCATAGGCCGGGCCGCCCGCGCCGGAGTCAGAACAGTTGAGCACTGTTCCTGGGTGGGCGAGGCGGGCTGGGGCAAGTCTTTGGATATAGCAATCGTTCGGGCCCTTGCAGACAATAACGTGTGGGTTTCGCCGACCATCAATCTGGGCTGGCAACGCTTTCGGGATGAGAAGTTTATCCGCAGGGTGCAGGAAAACTACAAGTGCATGAAGGAGTCCGGTGTCCGTCTCATCGCGTCAACGGATGCGGGCATTCCAAATGTCTATCATCATGACCTGCCGGGGGCTTTGCCCGTGTTTGCGAAGTTTGCCGGTCTTACGTTCGTGGAGATGCTAAGGAGCGCAACGTCTGATGCAGCCAGGGCAATCGGCCTGGAGCGGGTCACCGGCAGAATAGCCGAAGGCTTGTCCGCCGACCTGGTCATATATGAAGCCAATCCTCTGGATGACCCGGCTCTGCTCAAAAAACCCTGCCTGGTTGTGGCCCGTGGTCGGGAAATCCAGCCCGATTGATGCCGCTGGCTGGTGGCAAGTTCAAATTTTTTGCCATCGTAGCTGAACTTCGCAACGCGACTGTTGGCCTCAAGAAGCGTGACACCGGCGGGGCTGGTCTGGCCAGTTTCGGTTTTTTTGCACTATGGCCGCTGGCCCGCTACGGTGGGTGCACTCGACATCAGGAATACCAATATGTACCGCATCACAACTTCTCTTTTTACCTTGCTGTTAACCACAGGTTTACTGGGTTGCTCGCAAGGTGCACCGGAACCCGCGGAAGCCGAGGTGAGTTCATCTCCGGATGTTGCCTCGATTCACAAGGCGGCATTGGTTCTTGATGCCCATGCTGACATTGAAATTCCTGGCAAAGAATCTCGCTATGCGGGCGATGACGGTGAGTCCCAGGTCGCGCCTGAAAAAATGCGTGCGGGCGGTGTAGATGCGGTTGTTATGTCTATTGCTGTTGGGCCGGGTCCAAGGGATGCGGAAGGGTACGCGGCGGCTCGGGCGAAGGCCGATGAAGAACTTGCTGCTGTGGTTGGGATTGTCGAGGCAAACGACCTAGTCCTTGCTCGTTCAGCTAACGAGCTTGTTGATGCGCATGCTGAGGGAAAGACAGCGCTGATTCTTGGGTTCCAGAACGCCAGGATTCTCGGTGGTGATGTTTCAGCACTCGATGGGTTCTACGCCGCCGGTGTCCGGGTCTTTGCTCTCACTCATATGGGCCACAACAACTTTGCTGACTCTTCCCGGCCCATTTATATCAGTGAAATTGGCGCCCATGAGCCAACGGAAGAACATGGCGGCTTGTCAGACCTGGGTCGCGCTGCCATCAAGCGCATCAACGAGTTAGGCGGCATCGTGGACGTCTCCCAGCTCTCAAAGGCTGCAACCCTGGAAGTGATTGAACTTTCAACATCACCCGTGATTGCGAGCCATTCAAATGTTCGGGCGTTGACGGATGTCAGCAGAAATCTTTCCGATGAGGAAATAGATCGCATTGGTGAAACCGGTGGAGTGATACATGTGGCGCCATTTCGCGGCTATCTGTTTGACTCTACCGACAAGACACTGGACACAAAACTTCGCGAAATCCGTCGCCAGGCTGGCGTTGAAGAGGACTATCTATACCCGTTCGAGCTTTATTGGGAGATTGATGATGAGACAGTGCAGCAAACCTTCCTAACCGCTGTGAGTGATCTTTTAGGGCCGAGCACCATGTATGATGTTGTTCGCCACATTGATTACATCAAAGATCGCATCGGCGTTGACCACGTCGGCATAGGCACAGATTTTAATCACGGCAGTGGCATCACAGGCTTTGCTGATGCCAGTGAAGCCATGAATGTGACCGCGGCGCTACTGGAGAGGGACTACACAGAAGAAGAGGTGAAGAAAATATGGGGGGGTAATTTCTTGCGAGTGTTTGGGGAGGTTCAACCTTAAGTTTGCAGTTCGCCGCGCCCCCACACCCCCCCCCCGTCATCCCAGGCGATGGGGGCTGTTCCCATCGCCGACAGTGTTTCCAGGCGATGGGGGCTGTTCCCATCGCCGACAGTGTTTCCCGGCGTAGCCCGGGAATCCAGAGTGACGGCGTAGCCGCCATAGGGGTGACGCAGTGGTAGCTTCAGCACCCATTGCGGTTTCGCTTCGCGAAAGCCGCAGTGTGGATGACGGATAAGAGTCATCGGTGAAGTTGCACTTAAGAGTTGAATCCAAGAACCAGTACAAATTATTGACATGATGGCCGCGCGTCCATTAGATTGCCAGTGAACAGAAGGAACTCAGTATGGAAAACTTGTTTGATCTGTCGGGTAAAGTGGCCGTCATTACGGGGTCCACCAAGGGCATTGGCCGGGCCATTGCCGAGCAGTTGGCCCTCCATGGTGCTGATGTCGTTATTTCCAGCCGGAAAGAAGACGCCTGCGAAAAAGTGACGGGTGAAATCAATGCTGCACTGAATGGCAAGGGAGGTAGGGCCGTCTCCATTCCCTGCCATATAAGCTACAAGGAGCAGTTGGAGAACCTTGTCAATGAAACGAAAAATCAGCTTGGCCGCACAGATATTCTGGTCTGTAACGCCGCGGTAAATCCCTTTTATGGCTCCATGCTGGAGGTTCCCGATTCCGCATTCGAGAAAATCATGGACGCCAACGTGAAATCAAATCATTGGTTGTGTCAGCTTGTCCTCCCGGAAATGGTGGAGCGCAAGGATGGCGTTGTATTGATTGTTTCCTCCGTCGGTGGTTTGCGTGGCAGCGCGGTATTGGGTTCCTATGCTGTCTCAAAAGCGGCGGACATGGCATTGGTGCGAAACATTGCCACGGAATTTGGCCCTCACAACATCAGGGCCAATGCCATTGCGCCGGGGCTGATCCGGACCGATTTCGCCAGGGCGCTGTGGGAAAACCCGGACACCCTGAAGGCTGCAACTGCAAATGCCTCTCTGCGTCGAATCGGTGAACCCGAGGAAATAGGCGGCTTAGCGGTGTTCCTGGCATCTAAGGCCGGCAGTTTTATGACGGGGCAGACGGTTGTTGTTGATGGCGGTCGTTAGCAGCGGAGACCGCTGCCGCCTCAGTTGTCTCGTTGCGGCGAATCAGCGAAGATGCCCTTTTGCTCAGCGGGTATTGAGCCGCTCATGCTGAATTGAACCCTGACGGAAGGAGAATCACCTTGGAAGAGATTAAATTGTCTACTCGCATGTTGTTTATGAGCGCGGTGATTGCGCTGATTATCCTGTTGACAGGCCCGCTGGGGTACAGGTTTGAGCTGACGCCATTGCAACCATCTTTGGCCAGCCTGCTGGTCGCCGTTGCAGGTGGCGCATTGGTTGTTCTGGTGGGCGCGTTTTATCTGCTGATAGCGATTCGTAACAAGCAGGCGAGAAACAGGAATATACTGCTGTTGTCGATACTGATCTCGTTGGTTCCCGCCGCGGTTATCCTGCCGCAGATGGCAAAGGCGCGCTCGGTTCCCCCGATTCATGACATCAGCACCGATACAGAAACTCCTCCGGTTTTTGTGGCGTTAAGGCAGGTGCGCAGCAACGCCCCCAACGGATTTGAATATGGCAAGTCCGCGGCTTGGCCCAAGAGCAAGCTCGCCGAGGTAACAAGAGAAGCCTACCCGGGCGTACGTCCGTTGATTTCAGACTTGTCGGTTGCGGACGCCATGGACAGAACCGTGACAACTCTGTCTGCCATGGGCCTGGAAATCATTGACGTCGATCAGGCGGTTGGCCGGGTGGAAGCAACCGCAACCACTGCCTGGTTTGGCTTCAAGGATGATGTGGTGGTAAGGGTCGCTGCCGAGGGTGATGGGTCGCGGGTCGACCTGCGCTCCATGTCCCGGGTCGGGCAGAGTGATCTGGGGGTCAATGCAATGCGCATCAAAGCGTTTATTGAGCGCTTCTAACCGAGACGTTCAACCACCAGGCGGTTAACCTGCTGGGGGTTGGCTTTCCCTCCGGTTTCCTTCATCACCTGGCCGATGAAGAACCCCAGGACTTTCGTTTTTCCGTTGCGGTACTGCGCGGCCTGCCTGGGGTTTTCGGCGATGATCCGATCAACGATGGGTTCCAACTCGGTGGAATCGGACACCTGCACAAGCCCTTCGGACTCAATGTAACTATCCACGGACTGCGCCGACCCTTGCCATAATGCGTTGAATACCGTTTTGGCGATCTTGCCGGAAATTGTTTCATCTTTAATGCGCAGGATAACCTGCCCCAGGTCTTCCGCGGAAACCGGGGAATCGGTAATATCGAGATTGTCCTTGTTGAGACCGGCCAGGAGGTCCACTTTGATCCAGTTGGCTGCGGCGGAGGCATCTCCGCAAATTGCCGCGCAGGATTCAAAGTAGGTTGCCAGGCCCAAATTGTTCGAGATAAGTCTGGCGTCATCGGCAGCCAGGCCAAGTTCATGTTGATAGCGCGCCCGTTTTTGCGCCGGCAGCTCCGGCATGGCGTCCCGTACCGCATTGATAAAAGCTTCATCCATAATGACGGGCAACAGATCCGGCTCCGGGAAGTATCGATAATCCGTATCCGATTCTTTGCTGCGCATTGGCCGTGTTTCGTCCTTGTCCGGATCGTAGAGTCTTGTTTCCTGTTTCACTCTGTCGCCGGATTCAATGGCCGCAATCTGGCGATCAATCTCATATTCGATGGCTCGTTCCAGAAAACGAAAAGAATTGACGTTCTTGGTTTCGGTGCGGACGCCGAGAGTGTCATCGCCGACCCGGCGGACGGAAACATTTGCATCGCAGCGCAGGGAGCCTTCCGCCATGTTGCCGTCGGAAACGGACAGGTAGGTTACAAGTTGATGAATTGTCCGGGCATAGGCGGACGCCTCTTCTGCGCTCCGCATATCCGGCTCCGAGACGATTTCCAGAAGGGGTATGCCCGCCCGGTTCAGATCGATACCCGTCATGCCGTGAAAGTCTTCATGCAGGGACTTCCCGGCGTCTTCTTCCAGATGGGCGCGGGTAATCTTGATTGTCCTGGTGGAGGCGTCTTTCAATGTGATTTCAAGCTCTCCCCCCAGGACGATGGGCTCGTTCATCTGCGTGATCTGGTAGCCCTTGGGCAGGTCCGGGTAGAAATAGTTCTTGCGGTCAAAAGCGGAACGGGCGCCGATTTGTGCGCCAACCGCAAGGCCAAAGGCGATTGCCTTCGGGAACACCTCTTTGTTGACCTTCGGCAGTACGCCGGGCAGCCCCAGGTCAACAGTGCTGGCTTGTGTATTGGGCATTGCGCCGAAAGCCGTGCTGGCGCCGGAAAAAATTTTCGAGCTGGTGGATAACTGGACGTGTATTTCCAGGCCAATCACGCTTTCCCAGCCCTGTTTCATGATGTTGCGCTCGGGGTTTGCAGATGCCAATCGGTGCAGGACTGATGTTGGTGGGCAACATTGAGAAGACCAGCCTCATCAAAGTGGCGCCCGATCAGTTGCGCACCCACGGGAAGGCCATTGATAAAGCCTGCGGGGAAAGACATGGCGGGCAGGCCCGCAAGGTTCGCAGAAATGGTGTAGGTGTCTTGCAGGTACATGGCGAGCTGGTCTTCTGTTTTTTCGCCGAGTGGGAAGGCGGTGCCGGGCGTCGTTGGGCCAAGTATCATGTCAACGTTTTCAAAAGCGGAAATAAAATCGTTCCTGACCAGCCGGCGAATCTGCTGCGCTTTGCGATAGTAGGCTTCATAGTAACCCGTCGAGAGTGCAAAGGTTCCGGTCATGATGCGATTTTTTACTTCGGCACCAAAAGCCTCGCTGCGCGACCGCTTGTAAAGATCCTCCAGATCAATCGGGTCATCGCAGCGGTAACCGAATCTCACGCCGTCATACCTGGAGAGGTTTGTTGAACATTCTGCGGGAGCGATAATGTAGTAGGCGGGGATTGCAAGAGAAGCATTGGGCAGGTGGATGTCACTGAACACCGCGCCCAGTGATTCAAGCTGCACCCGAACATCGTCAAGCAGGGCGGACATTTCAGTCCCCAAGGCCCGGGTGTACTCGGTGCAGACACCGATCTTCAACCCGGCTACCGGCTTTGCCAGGGTCCCGACATAGTCGTCTGGCACTCTCGTCGAACAGGTTGAATCCCTTGGGTCCTGGCCCGCAATATGAGAGAGAAGGAGCGCGCAGTCTTCGGCGCTTCTCGCAAGAACGCCCGCCTGATCGAGGCTGGAGGCATAGGCGATCATCCCCCATCGGGACACCCGGCCATAGGTGGGCTTGATGCCCGTCACGCCGCAAAAAGATGCGGGCTGGCGGATGCTGCCGCCGGTATCCGTACCCGTGGCGGCGGAACAGAGCTGCGCTGCGGTCGCCGCGGCGGAGCCCCCGCTAGAGCCGCCAGGTACATGGGTTTCCCGCCAGGGGTTTTTGACCGCGCCATAAAAGCTGGATTCGTTGGATGAACCCATGGCAAATTCATCCATGTTGGTTTTGCCGAGAGTAACCACGCCCGCCCGGGTCAGTTTTTCCGTCACCGCCGAATCGTAGGGCGCCGTGAAATTATCGAGCATTCTTGAGCCGGCGGTGGTTCTGTAGCCCACCTGACAAAAAACATCCTTGTGCGCCATCGGTATGCCAAGCAGTGCTGACGTATCGCCTGAGGCGCGTCTTTTATCCGCTTTTCTTGCCTGTTCAAGTGCGTCGTCATACACGGTGATGTAACAGTTCAAATCGTTCTTCTCATTGATCCTGTCGAGATATGCGGTGGTCAATTCTTCCGATGAATATGCGCCGGTTTCCAGGTCGGCTAACTGTTCTGTCAGGGTGCGATTGAGCATTATTCGACGACGCGGGGGACCAGATAGAGGCCACCTTCGACGGCGGGCGCGACTGATTGAAACAGGCTCCGCTGATCCTTCTCCGTCACCTCATCGGTTCTCAGTTCTTGAGTTGCATCAAGGGGGTGGGCGAGGGGCTCCACGCCAGTGGTGTCCACGGACTGCATTTGCCCGGCAAGATCCAGAATGTTTTGCATCCCCCCGGCGAGAGACGCCACATCCTGTCGCTCCACCTTTAGCTGGCAGAGCTCCGCGACTTTTTTTACCATGTCATCTGTGACATTCACGAGGCTTTCCCGGCGACAGACAAGGCAGGGAATGCTAATGAGGTTTCGTGGAATACGCAAATTTTTCCGGCCTTGGCGGCCTGATTGGAAGAACCAGCGGGTCGGGCGGGAGTTTCTGGCAATAAAATGGACGCTTATCCATTTTTTGTCGTATATGTGGCAAAAATAAGGCCTTGCATGATGCATACAACCTTCACTAAATGATAGAGTTACGCAAGTTTATCAATCCAAAAAATAAGGTTGCCATGAATCTCTTGCCCTTGTCGAATCGAGGTCGGACGGATGTTTAAACAGATTAAAGGCATCTTCTCGAATGACCTGTCCATAGATCTCGGAACCGCCAATACCCTGATATATGTTCGGGAGCAGGGGATAGTGCTCAATGAGCCGTCAGTGGTGGCTATTCGCAACAATAACAACCAAAAAAATATTGCGGCGGTTGGTGTCGACGCCAAACGGATGCTCGGCAGAACTCCGGGCGACATCATTGTGATTCGCCCGCTGAAAGACGGAGTGATTGCGGATTTTCAGGTGACTGAAAGGATGCTTCAACATTTTATCAAAAAGGTTCATGAGAACAGTTTTTTCAGGCCCAGCCCAAGAGTGCTCGTCTGCGTACCCTGCCAATCCACCGAGGTGGAGCGTCGCGCCATCAGGGAATCGGTTATCAGCGCGGGTGCGCGAGATGTCAGGTTGATTGAAGAACCCATGGCGGCGGCGTTAGGCGCCGGTCTGCCGATTCACGAAGCGATCGGTACCATGGTCGTGGACATCGGCGGCGGTACGACGGAGATCGCGGTTATTTCATTGAACGGTGTCGTGCATTCTCAGTCTGTTCGCGTTGGTGGAGACCGGCTTGATGACGCAATCGTGGCCTATGTCAGACGCACGCAAGGCAGCCTGATTGGCGATGCGAGCGCGGAAAGAATCAAACAGGAAGTTGGCATGGCGTTCCCGTCTGATGATGTTCGGGAGATAGATGTCAGGGGTCGAAACCTGGTGGAAGGCGTTCCCAAAAGATTCACGTTGAACAGCAATGAGATTATGGATGCTTTGCAGGAGCCTCTTTCGAGCATCGTCCAGGCGGTGAAAAGCGTACTGGAACAGACTCCGCCAGAGTTGGCATCGGATATTGCTGAGAGCGGGTTGGTTTTAACAGGCGGCGGCTCTCTGCTGCGTGAAATGGATAGTTTGTTGTCCCATGAGACGGGTTTGCCGGTCATAGTTGCGGAAGACCCGCTGACTTGTGTCGCCAGGGGCGGAGGCCGGGCACTGGATATCATGGATGACAAGCTTGATTCCGCCTTCTTGTCCACCCGGTAACTCGCTTACCGCCTGCATCTGACCATGAACTGGTCTTGTCGATTTGATGTTTGACTGCGGGAACACTCCCTGAGGTAAACCAGATCAAATCACTGTTCCTTGACAATACAACCCTTGGATACCGGATGTTGGGTCTGGTAATTTTTTCCGCCGCCCTGATGTTGGTGGACCAGGTGACCGATTGGCTGGATGTCCCGAGGTCGGCAATGACCGTTGCCGTTGTTCCGGTGATTATGATTGCCGATTTTCCATACAAAAGCGCTCACGAATTTGAGGACATGTTCGATTCCCGGGATAACATGCGAAGACGCGTTGCAGAACTTGAAAATGAACTGATGCTGCTCAAAGTCAAGACGGAAAAAATGGCGGCAGTGACGGCGGAGAATGATCGTCTGCGGAACCTGCTCGGGTCGGCGGCCAAGCTACAGGACAATGTACTGGTTGCGGAATTGATCGGCGTTAGTCCCGACCCCGAGGAGCAGGAGGTTGATATCGACAAGGGCGGGGTGGACGGTGTCTTCGTCGGTCAGCCTGTTCTGGATTCCCAGGGGTTGATGGGCCAGGTGGTCAGGGTGAGCAGGTTTACTTCCCGGGTATTGTTGATCAGTGACCGGTCCCATTCAGTCCCGGTACATGTGATGAGAAGTAATCTCAGACTGATTGCTCAGGGTACGGGGATCGACCGGCAGCTTGAACTGCTCTATGTTAATACTACAGCGGATATTCGCATGGGCGACCAGTTGTTGTCTTCCGGCCTGGGCAATCGGTTCCCAGTGGGCTACCCGGTTGGTGTTGTCGACAAGATCAGTTACGAACCGGGAGAGTCCTTTGTGGAAGTGACGGCCAGGCCGAATGCACAACTGGGCAGAGCTCGACATCTGCTGTTGGTTTTTGCGGAATCCAGGCCGGCGGCAAAAACGCAAGGATCAGAAGAGAAAAGTGATGGAAGCAGTGGCTGACAATCGTTTCAGTGAGGTGCTGGTCATCGGGCTGACCTTTCTGGTCGGCATGGTATTGACCATAATGCCATTGCCGTCCTTCATACCACCGGAGATTGGCTACCTGAGACCCGACTGGGTGGCCATGGTGCTGATTTACTGGGTCCTCGCATTACCGCACAGAATAGGGATAGCGACCGCGTGGTTTGTCGGCATTGTCATGGATGTGCTGCTGGGCAGCCTGTTTGGTCAGCAAGCCCTGGCGTTTGTCATAGTCGCCTATCTGGTCACCAGTCTTTACCAACGGCTGAGAATGTTTACCATCTGGCAACAGGCGTTGGTTTTGTTTGCAATCCTGGGTGTAAACAAGCTCATTTATTTCTGGATTGAGAGTATCGTTGACTCGGCGGATTGGAGTATGTGGCGTCTTCTGCCGGCGGTTTCCGGCGCACTCTTGTGGCCGTGGGTCTTTATGACATTGAGATACCTCCGTCGCAGGGCGAATATGACATGAACGAACCAAGGTTGGTTCTGGCAAGTGGTTCGCCGAGGCGCCGGGCGATGCTGAAGCAAATGGGGCTGGCGTTCAGTGTGCTTGCCCCGGGAGTGGACGAATTCGTTCAACCGGCGGAAACGCCTCACGAATATGTGATCAGGTTGGCCCGTGAGAAAGCGACGGCAGTCAAGTTACGCTGCGAAGACGCCGCTGCGGTGGTCCTCGGTGCGGATACGGCCGTGGTGCTGGGCGGGAACATCCTCGGCAAACCCGAATCCAAACAACATGGGTTGCAAATGTTGCAGGCATTGTCCGGCGAGACTCACCAAGTTATCACCGGCGTTGCAATCGCCGGGGTTGATGACATGACAACCTTTGTCACTGAAACGGCGGTGTGGTTTCGCAGGCTTGAGCAGGATGAAATTGAATACTACTGGGATACGGGTGAGCCCCTCGATAAAGCGGGTGGTTATGGTCTGCAAGGTATTGGAGCGGCCTTTGTCAGTAAGATCGAGGGCAGCTACAGCAATGTTATTGGCCTCCCCCTGGCTGAAACCCTGGCGGCATTGAGGAAGCACGGAGTCAGGTACCCGGGCGCAAGTTCATCACCGGTGAAAGAATTTGAATCGTTTCGGGGTAGTCGGCATGGCTGAAGAAATTTTGATCAGCGTATCCACCGGGGAAACGCGAGTTGGCGTTGTTGAACAGGGGTTGTTGCAGGAAATATTTATCGACAGGGTAGGGGCGCACAGTACCGTTGGCAACATCTACAAGGGGAAAGTTGTGCGCATCCTGCCGGGTATGCAGAGCGCTTTCGTGGAAATAGGGCAGGCTCGCTCGGCATTCATACATGTTACCGACTTGATGGACGGTCACAGGGTTTTGGCCGGCGAGCAGGGTTCTGAACATCCCCCAATCACCGGGTTGATTCATGAGGGGGAAAAACTACTGGTGCAGGTCACCAAGGAGCCGATAGGCGCGAAAGGTGCGCGCATAACGACCAATCTTTCGATGGCCTCCCGCTATCTTGTGTACCTGCCGGGAAGTTCCCATATCGGTATTTCACAGCGAATAGAAGAAGCAGCGGAGCGGGAGAGGCTCGAAGCGTTGCTCAAAGATATCAGCAATGATGGCGAGGGTTTTGTCGTTCGCACAGCGGCGGAAAACGCCAGCCATGATGAGATTGCCGGTGACGCCGAATATCTGCGGGCCCGCTGGCGGTTGGTGCAGGAAGAGGCCCGGGAGGCGTCCGCCCCTCGGCTTATATATGAAGACCTGCCCCTGCCTCTCCGGGCCATGCGTGACATCATTAACAAGACCACCGCCCGAATTTTTGTTGACCACGAGCAAACCTGCTCCGCCGTGAGGCGCTTCCTGCATGACTATATTCCGGAGAAGCTGGATTGCCTCGCCATGGCCGAGCCCGGCCTGGTGCTGTTTGATAGGTATCAGTTGGATGACCAGATTGACGCGGCCCTTAATAGAGAAGTGCCCCTGAAATCCGGCGGCTATCTCGTTATTGATCAGACGGAGGCGATGGCCACCATCGACGTGAACACTGGCGCTTTTGTGGGCAGGAATAATCTCGAGGAGACGATATATCGCACCAACCTTGAGGCGGCTGCCGCCATCCCGCGGCAACTGAAGCTGCGGAATATAGGTGGCATTGTCATTATTGACTTCATCGACATGGTTGATGAGGAGCATAAACGTCAGGTACTGCGGATGCTGGAGAAGGGTCGGCGGGCTGACCGTGTGAAATGTAACATCACCCGGATTTCGGAACTGGGCCTTGTGGAGATGACGCGCAAGAGAGCATCCGGCAGCCTGCTCAAAACCATCTGTGAACCCTGCCCTGTGTGCGACAGCAGAGGTTTCATCAAGTCCGCCGAGTCAGTGTGCCTGGAAATATTCAAAAACCTGCAAAGGAAATCCACGGCGCTGGCGGGCAGGGAATGTCTCATTATGGCATCGCAGGCGGTGGTTGATCGGTTGATTGATGAACAGGCGGATGGGTTCAGGGAACTTGCGAATCTGCTGAATACATCCATCTCCTGTCAGGTCGAGCCTGGCTATACCCAGGAACAGTATGATCTTGTTGTTTCCGCGGTTGAGCAGGCTCAGGCCCACTAGTGCTTTGGCAAATATCAAGGGTCGTTATCAGGAGCGGCTGGTGGCTGTTGATCATCGTCTTTATTGTGATTGCGCTGTATCTGTCGCTGGGGCGTCTTGCCGTCTATTCCATTGCGTCCAACCAGCAGCAGGTGGAGCGGCTACTGAGAAACAATGGCCTGGAGTTCGTTGATATCGGAACGATAGAAGGCGGCTGGCATGTCCATGACCCCAAGCTGGGCATTCACAACCTTGTACTCAGGTCGGGAGAAGAGGCCGCTCTCGAAATGGATTATCTCGGGCTTCGTATTGATTCGATCAGAAGCCTGATTGCAGGCATGCCGATCATCAGGGAGATTGAAGTTGCAGGGTTGAGATTTACTCTGGCGCGGGATAAGGACAAATTCTGGATTCGGGGCCTTCCGCCGGGCAGCGGTCTGTTCAATTGGGAATACATACTGGATTCCATACCCCACCTGCAAGCTATGAAGCTGACCGGTGTTGATGTTGATCTTGCCTGGCCTGGCCAGAGCCTCAAGATGGTGTCAAAACCGGAGGAGCCCTGGCTGATAATCGCCGACGGAGATGCCAAGCGCCTGTCCATCCCGGTTTATGTCAGAGAAGGGTCCGGGGAGGAAGCACAGGAAGCACAGGCAGCACAGGAAGGTTCCTTGAACTTTGCCGGCACCTATCAGGGTGACGTCAGAAGAGAAGATTTTACCGCTGACCTCTACCTGAATGCGGCACACATAGGCGTGGAGAGTTTTCTGCCGGAAATGACCTTTGCGGGCCGACCCCTGAGTGCCATCCTTGCAACCAGGGCCTGGTTGAAACTTACCTCGGGTAAAGTTGACCTGACCGGCGAGTTGACGGTATCCGATGCGCGTCTTGGGGGAGAGCAGCGGCTGCTTGAGAGCCTTGAGTCCCGATTCCGATTTCAAGGCGAGCATTTTACAGAGGGTCAACTGAGTATCCCGACTCTGCACCTTAAAGACGGTGATTTTGAATTTGAGTTGCCTGATCTCACTCTGGCGATAACCGCAGGTGCTGGCAAGGTCGTTGCAGGGCGGGTGCGCGACCTGGATATCGGGAAGCTGGTCGGTCTGGTCGAGTTTGCAGAGAGCAAATCCCTCCTTGCAGAGGGTCCTGGCAGAGTCTTGTCGGCGTTTAATGTCAGGGGTTTGTTGAAGGATGTGGTTTTCGTCGCCAATCTTGATGGCGGCGACCCGAGGTTGATCGGCGCAATTTCTGATCTTTCCCTGGACGCTTACCTGGGCGTACCGGCGGTTGATCGGTTGAATGGCCTGGTGTCACTCGGGCCTGAACGCGGGTATCTCAGTTTTGCCAATGAGCAGTTCGAGTTGAATTTCGCCAGCATATTTGCGGAAGCCTGGTCCCTGGATTCCGGTCGGGGAAGAATCTCTTATGAAGTCGCAGAGGAAGGTATCCATGTTTCCAGTGGTCTGATTGAACTGATACGGGGGGACCTCGCCGCTTACGGGAAGTTTACCCTCAAGCTGCCCGCTGTAAGAGAATCACACACCTGGGGATTGACAATCGGCATTACCGAAGTGGAATTTTTGGATGCCAGGCAATTTATCCCCAAAATCCTGTCGAAAAAACTGGTTGACTGGCTGGAGGAAGGGATACAGGAAGGTAAAAGTCTTGAAAGCGGCCTGACATTTCATGGCTCTCTGGTCCGCCATACGCCGAAAATACAGAAATCACACGATCTTTATTTCAAAGCTGAAGACGCCAGGCTCAGGTACCATCCAGAGTGGCCGGAGCTGTCCGGACTGGCGGGCACCATACACGTCAACAATTACTTTGTTGGTTCGGAAGACATGATCGGCAGAGTTTATGACAGCCGTATCATCTCCGCGAATATGCTGGCGCCCCTGTCACTCGAGGGTAGGGCGGATACGATAAAGGTGGAAGCTGATGTACAAGGGCCAGTTGCTGACGTTCTGCGGACGTTGAACGAGACGCCTCTCGCGGTAAGCACCAAGGGTGTGGCCACCGAATGGAGCGCGGAAGGTTCCATGATGGCGGATGTCCGGCTGGATGTGCCGATAGGCGCTCGCATCGGCGAGGAAGTAGACGTCCTGGTCAATCTTGATATCAATGCGGCCCGGCTGACCATGCCCAAATTCAACCTGAGGGCGGATGAACTGAATGGAATAATGACTTATGACACAGGTGACGGGTTGACCAGTGACGGGTTGACCGGGATTGTCTTTGATCAGCTCGTGCAGGCTGTGATCAAAACGGAGACCCATAACGGTAGCGGGGAAATAATACTCTCGATGAATGGTGCCCTTGCCGCCGAAGACCTTTACGGCTGGACCGGCCAGACTCTTTTAAGCCGCGCTCATGGTCAGTTCGATTATCGGACATCGGTGCATATTCCCTACCGTCGGCCCGCTGGCGAGCCTTATGTGAAGGCATGGTCCAACCTTGTCGGCGCCACCATGAATCTTCCCTACCCCCTGGATAAGACGAATGGTGGGGCGGCTCGGGAATTTAACTATCGCCAGGTGTTCAAAGAGTCGGGTCACCTGGTCGATATGCGTCTTGATGATCATATCCATGCCTCGCTGAAGCTTGAGGAAGGAATCGCAGTGGGCGGGAGAATTCATGTTGGCACCGATGCAGCGATGGAGGATGTGACCTACGACGGTATAAAAGTGACAGGTGAACTGGACCGCCTCGATTTTACCGAATGGTTGCGGACAACAGAGGATTTGAGCCAGTTATCCGAAGCGCTCATTGAAGATGCCATCGCCGGGCACGTTAAGAGGGTGTCGATGAAGATTGATGATCTGACCCTGTTCGACCTGTCGCTGCAACAGGTTGATGCGCTGGTAATCAGGGAAGAAGATACCTGGAAAACCCACATCAGCAGTGACCTGCTCGACGGGGACCTGCATGTCTATGACGACAGCCGGCCCGCGGTAATAACTCTGACGCGGCTCAACCTGGATACGATCGAGGATGAAGGTGAGGGTGAGGGTGAAGGCGAAGATGCTGGTATGGGAGATATGCTCGATGACATCAACCCACTGGCGCTTTTTGATGTGGACTTCAGGGCGAACCAGTTGCAGTTAGGCGGAGAAGACTATGGTGATTGGTCTTTCGAATACCGCGTGGGCGAGAATGAGGCTCGATTTGAAAATCTTGTGGCGACGACAAACTTCGGGCTGAATATCCTGCCTGGCTCACACCTGCAATGGAACTATCATGGCGAAGAGCAGAGCAGCCTCTTTGCAGGTGAGCTTCTTATAGATGACCTGGCGCAGATGCTTGAACGATTTAGTTTTGCGTCCAGTATCGAGGCCGAAGGCCTAAAAATCAGCACAGAAGTTGGCTGGCAGGGTTCTCCGGCCAGGGTGGGTGTCAACAAGTTGGAAGGCATCGTCAGTATCAAGGAGGGCAAGGGCAAGTTTGTACAGGCTGAAACCGGCGGCGCTTTAAAGCTGCTCGGCATATTTGATTTTGCCTCCCTGGCGAGAAGATTTCGCCTGGATTTTTCGGACATCCTCAGCAAAGGGTTCGAATTTAATGACATCAGCGGCGTCACCGCCTTCAAGGGAGGTGTGATAGACGTGAAAGAGCCCATTATTATTGATGGCAGCACCGGCAGATTGAAGGTGGGTGGCTCGGTGGACCTGAACACCGGGGCACTGGACAACGACATGATCGTGACCTTGCCGGTGGAGAAAAGCCTGCCCTGGTATGCGGCTTATAGCGCAATTGTCACCAACCCATTGGCCGGCGCCTGGGTGATGATTGCCAAGAAAGTGTTTAAGAAACAGATAGACCAGATGAGCAGTGCTAAATACAAGGTCAGTGGTACCATCGAACAACCCCGTATCGAGTTTGTCACCATCTTTAACGATAAAGTCAAGGTTGAGTGAGATACCCTGGATTCAACCCCGAAGTGCAACCGGGGGGTTTATGCCGAATAAGATCGGCGAGGATGACAGCTCCACCTCCGTGTTTCCAGGCGATGGGGGGGTTGTTCCCATCGCCGACAGTGTTTCCAGGCGATGGGGGGTTGTTCCCATCGCCGACAGTGTTTCCAGGCGATGGGGGGGTTGTTCCCATCGCCGACAGTGTTTCCAGGCGATGGGGGGGTTGTTCCCATCGCCGACAGTGTTTCCCGGCTTGCCCGGACAATCCAGTAAATTCAGCCTGTTTCAAGAAGAATTCTGACCTTCTTCCGTCATGTCTTTCAGGAACCGGAACAATTTTCGAAAGTGGATCTGCTGTGCACCATCCCGCCTTTCGTCCACGGCATTTCGGACAAGCTGGCGTAGTTGCTGTCGGTCCACATGAGAGTGGTTTTTGAGAATCGCCGTCATGGTCTCGGGATTTTCATCGAGAAGTTGCTCTCGCCACCGTTCAAGCCGCCGGAACTTTTCAATGTAGGCTACGCTCCCCGCGTCCAGGGTGGCGACCAGCGCTATGATGGGGGTGATATCGGTTTTTGACAGGAGTTTTGCGATGTACTGGTGCTGGCGTTTTTTTGCGTTGCCTTTAGTGATTTTGCGGGCTTCAAAGACCACCTCGCGAATCTGCGGGTCTTCTATTCTGGCGATCATCTCTTCGGGCATGATGGTAAGCTTCGCCGCCATTTCTTTGAATTGTTGCATTTCCCGCTTGCGCTGAGTTTTGCTGAGGTGACTCTCTTGTTTTTGTTGGTTCATGCGTAAAACAGAGTGGCGAGCCCAAGAAAAGACAGGAAACCGACAACATCGGTGATGGTGGTCAGGACCACCGTCCCGGCTATCGCCGGATCAATCCCGAATGATTTCAGTATGCCGGGCATAAGGGCGCCGGTCAGTGCCGCCGTTATCAGATTGATGATCAGCGCCGAAGCGATGATGAGGCCCAGGTAGTAGTCCTGGAAAAACAACGATGTTGCAATGGCGACCACAAGAGCCCACAGACAACCGTTAATGATGCCAACAGCGACTTCCCGCCGCGTAAACCAGGCGAGGTTTTTTCCAAACAGTTTGTCCTGAGCCATGTTGCGGATTACCAGTGTCAGCGTCTGGCTGCCGGCAACACCGCCCATGCTGGCGACAATCGGCATGAGGACCGCCAGCGCCACCACCTTCTCGATGGTGTCTTTGAAGATGTCTATAACGCCAGCGGCCAGAAAGGCGGTAATGAGATTCGCGCCCAGCCATATTGCGCGGTTCTTGGCGGTTCTCATGATGGGCGCAAAGGAGTCGGCGTTTTCCCGCAGGCCCGCCATGCCGAGAATCGAATGTCCGGCTTCCCCGATAATGACATCAACCACGTCGTCAATGGTGATTCGGCCCAGCAGCTTGTTGTCATTGTCGAGCACCGGCGCGGAAACAAGGTCATATTTTTCAAAGATTGCCGCGACATCATGGGCGGACATTTCAGCGGTGATGTTTTCCGCTTCCGTAACCATTACCTCGCGAACGGTAAGCGTCAAGTCGGACACCAGGATTGTTGAAATGGGCAACAGACCCGCCAGTTCGTCGTTTATATCGACGACAAATATACTGTCCGTCATGGACGGAATTTCACTATGTCGTCGCAGGTATCTGAGAACCGCGTCAATGGTCACCTCGGCGCGAACCGATATGGTGTTCGTATCCATCAAGCCGCCGGCTGTGTCTTCCGGGTAAGAGAGCAGGCTCTCCACGCGGCTTCGGTCCTGGGCGTCCATGGCCTGCAGCACCTGGCGGGTTTGGGTTGCAGGCAACTGTTGCAGAATGTCCGTTATATCATCGTCATCCGCGCCGTCTAGTACATTGGCAATCTCAGGGCCGGACTTGTCGTCCAGTATCGAAGGGACAACATCTCCATTGATATGCTGAATGATCCCGCCCTGCTGATCATCGTCCAGGAGATTCCACAAGGTTCGTCTCTGTGCCGGGGGAGAGGACTCCAGAACATCCGCCAGGTCCGCCGGCTTGAGTCCATCGGCGAGCTTCTGGATATCCTGGGCGGCTCCCTCCTTTATAAGGTCTCGAAGCGCCGATACGGATGATGGCTTGGTCTGGTCTCCAGTTTTCATTTTACTCGGGCTCACCAAATCGGTCGATGACGATTTGTTCCATGGCTTTCATTGCCTCCGCTTCATCTGCTCCGCAAGCGCATATTTCTATTTCCGTGCCGTATGCCGCCTGTAGCAGCATCATTGACATGATGCTTTTCCCGTCGGCGCTTTTTTCAGGGTTAACCACGGTCACCTTCGACACGAAAGCGCCGGCTGTTTTCACAAACAGGGATGCGGCGCGAGCGTGGAGCCCCAGTTTGTTGTTTATTTTCAATGTTTTCTTAATCACGATTCATGGCCCGCCTCAGGCATCCTCGGATGCGTGCAACTCGCGATGCCTGACCTGTACATTCGAGAAGCTGTCTCGGTAAAGGCCGTGCAGCTTCTCACACATAAAAACGCTGCGATGCTGGCCGCCAGTGCATCCTATTGCTACGGTCAGGTAACTGCGGTTGTTGGCTTCAAACTTGGGGAGCCATGTATCCAGAAAATGGGAAAGGTCCCGGTACATTTCGATAAATTCATCCTGCTCGTCAAGGAAATTCTGGACCAGTGTATCCATACCCGTCAATGCGCGCAGCCCCGGTTCCCAGTGCGGGTTGGGCAGGCACCTGACGTCAAACACCAGGTCAGCGTCCACCGGGACGCCTTTCTTGTAGGCAAAAGACTGGAATAACAGGGCAAATTCATGGGCTTCCCTGGCCACCCGGCTCCTGATCTCGTCCCGTAACTCGTGGATGGTCAGGTTTGTGGTATCGATGGTCAGGGCGGCCATGTCTGAAATCGGGTCCAGCAGTTTGCTTTCCAATTCCAGGGCCTCCCGAAGATTGCGTCGCCGGTCACTGAGGGGGTGCTTTCGCCTGCTTTCACTGAATCGCTTTACCAGCTCGGGGCCTGCGGCATCCAGATAAATAATCGTCGAGGAAACATTATCCTTGTTGAAACCTGCTATGGCGTCAGGGAAGAGGGCCAGGTCCTCGGCGATGTTGCGCACGTCAATGCTGACGGCGGTTCGGTTGTATCGCGACTCACTTGAGAGCCTTTCTATCAGGGGCGGCAGTAGCGTAACCGGCAGGTTGTCAATGCAGTAGTAATCCATGTCCTCAAGTACGTTTAGTGCGGTGCTCTTACCGGAACCGGAGCGGCCACTAATGACGACGAGAGAGATCATCCTTCCGGCGACCTGACAGTATCCGCATCGTCGATGGGCGCAATCGCCCTTGCGAAAAGTTCTGCATCGCTGGTGGCGGTGGTCAGCGCCCGGCGATATGCCTCCTGTTCAAAACGCTCTGCGAGCATCGCCAAAGTCTCGAGATGTGCCGTGGTTTCCGATTCCGGCACCAGCAGGACAAACATGATGTCGACGGGTTCATCGTCAGGGGCGAGAAAGTCTATCGGCCGGGCAAGAGTAAAGAGCCCGCCAACTATCGTCTTGCTGCTCTTTATGCGGCAATGAGGCAGGGCAACGCCCTTGCCTATGGCGGTGGTGCCGAGCCTTTCCCTTTCGATCAGGCTCCGATAAACGTCATTGATATCAAGGCCGGGTAATGCACGGACGATGTGCCCGGCGGCGTATTCGATGGTGCGTTTTTTACTGCTGGCATCCAAAGAACAGACTGTTCTTTCGGGGGCCAGTATTGATTCAATATCCATCCGTTGCAGCTATCTTGAGAGACAGCCGTAGTATAACAACGGATGGTCAGGTTGTTTATCTTATGCTGGAGCGATGCTTGTGATCGGTGATTTTTTCTTTCTTTTTGATCAGTTGGCGGTCCAGTTTGTCCGCCAGCATGTCAATGGCTGCATAAAGATCGTCATGTTCCGCCTCGGCGTAGATTTCTCCACCTGATACATGAATCGTCGATTCGGCTTTTTGCCTTTGTTTCTCGACGGACAATATGACATTCATGTTGGTGATTCGGTCAAAATGGCGTTCCAGTCTTTCCAGCTTTGCTGCTACATAGTTCCTGAGGGAGTCGGTTACTTCTACATGATGGCCACTCACATTAAGTTGCATATCCTGCTCCATGTCTGAGGGTTGTATCAATAACTATAACACGCCATCGGTGGCGTATCTGAGCGGGCCCGGCGGGCCTTGATCCACCTAAAATAGGCAATTATATCAACTGCTTACGCTCGTTTGAGGGCGGGATGAGCAGCAGTTCCCGGTACTTGGCCACGGTCCGTCGAGCGACCTTGATATTCTGTTCTTGTAGGATTTCGGCTATCTTATTGTCGCTCAATGGCTTACGGGGATTTTCCTCGCCAACCAGCTTTTTGATAAGCGCCCGAATGGCCGTGGAAGACACCTCGCCGCCCGTGGATGTCGAGACGTGACTCGAGAAAAAGTACTTGAGCTCAAAAACCCCCGACGGGGTCAGCATGTATTTCTGCGTCGTCACTCTGCTGATGGTTGATTCATGCAGGCCTACCGCTTCCGCAATGTCATGGAGCACAAGAGGTTTCATGGCCTGTTCGCCGTATTCCAGAAATCCACGCTGGTGCTCGACAATTTTTTTCGAGACCTTCAGCAGGGTGTCATTTCTCTGTTGCAGGCTTTTTATGAACCACCTGGCTTCCTGCAGATGGTCTCGCAGGTGACCGGCGCCATCATCCTTGTCGCCCCGCTTGACGAGGGCGGCATATTCCGGGTTGACCCGGATGCGCGGGGTTGATCCCGGGCTCAGTGAAACCATCCATCTGTCCTGCTGCCTGGAAACGATGACATCCGGCTCAATGTAATCCACCCTGCTGGAGCTTATGGCGTTCCCGGGCCTGGGGTTCAGGGTCTGGATCAGTTCAATCGTCCGCTTCAGGTAATTTTCTCTTACTTTGAGTTTACGGCCCAGCAGTGTGTAATCGTGGCTTGCAAGCTGGCCCAGATAATTCTCGACAAGTTTGAGGGCCGTATCTTTGCAGGGCGTGTCCGGCGGCAGTTGTTTTAGCTGTATGCTGAGACATTCCTGAAGAGACCGGGCTGCAATGCCAACCGGGTCCAGGTGTTGGATCATGTGCAGCACTGCTTCCACATCTTCAAGTGTCGTTTCCCATTCGGGGGGTGTGATTTCCAGAACATCTTCAATGGAAACTTGCAGTACGCCGTTTTCGTCCAGGCCGTCAATGACGGCGGCGGCTATAAACTCGTCGGCTTCGGTCAGGTGGAGCAGGTTGATTTGCTCCAGTAGATGGCTGCGGACAGTGACATCTTCAGCATTCTGCGTTTCAAGAAAGTTCTCATTCGAGACATCCGCCGCCGGTGCCGCCGGCGTGTAGGTGTCGTCATAAACATCATTCCAGTCTGTATCCACCGGCAGATCTTCCGCGATTGATTCCGTTGCGACTTCGATGGTGGTATCCGGCATCACTTCGTCGTCTGTCTCCGGCTCGGATATCGGGCCGCCGTCAACATCGGTTTCGGCGGTCTCTTCCGTGGGTTCTTCCGGTGAGTCATGGTCTTCTTCATTCTCCGCTTCCGCCTCTTCCAGCATGAAATTTGAATCCAGAGCCTGGCGGATTTCCAGTTGCAACTCGATGCTGGATAACTGCAACAGCCTGATAGCCTGCTGCAACTGCGGGGTCATGCGAAGTTGCTGGCCCATCTTGAGAGATAAGGACGGTTTCAATGTCATGCAGGTATCATTCCCTTCGTCTGCCCAGGCTACATTCTAAAGTTTTCCCCGAGGTAGACCTGTTTCACCTGATCATTTGCCAGGATGGTTTGCGTGTCGCCCTCGGCGATGATTTGCCCATTGTTGACAATATACGCCTTATCGCTGATATCCAGAGTTTCACGAACATTGTGATCGGTGATCAGGACGCCAATTCCCTTGTCCGACAACTGCACAATGATGTTCTTGATGTCGTTGACGGATATCGGGTCAACGCCGGCAAAGGGTTCATCCAGCAACATGAACCGGGGTTCCGTGGCCAGGGCGCGGGCGATTTCCACCCGCCGCCTTTCTCCACCGGAGAGCGAGAGCCCCATGTTGTCTCTGATGTGGCTGATGCGGAACTCATCCATCAGCCTGTCCGCAGTTTCCTGCCGGCTCTGTCGATTCAGATCGTTCCTGGTCTCCAGAATTGCCAGCAGGTTTTCTCTGACTGTGAGCCTGCGGAAAACTGACGCTTCCTGCGGGAGGTAGCCAATGCCCTTTCGCGCCCGCCGATGAACCGCAAGATGTGTAATGTTTTCGTCATCGATGCGTACTGTGCCGCCGTCATGGCTGATAGAGCCCACCATCATGTAAAAGCAGGTTGTCTTGCCTGCGCCATTGGGCCCAAGCAGGCCGACCACCTGGCCGCTCGATACCTGCAGGGAAACCGCTTTCACCACTTCCCTGCCGCGATAGCTTTTTGCGAGATTATCGGCACTTAGAACTGACAATTACTGAGGACGCTTCTTTGGCGAGAGTGTCATGTTGACGCGGCCGGAGGAGCCTCCGGAACTAAGGTCCACAATGCCTTTGGCCATGTCATAGTGAAGCAGTTCGCCGGTGAACACATCGTCAAGCTGTTGCAACCTGGCGCGGCCAGCCAGTTGCACACGTTCTTCCTGTACCAGATACGTAATGCTGCGAGCATCCGCAACGACCATATCCTTCGCTTCGTTTGTCTGTTGTTCATAATGGGCGAGCCGCTTCGAGTTTTCATTCGACCTCGCAATGATCCGGGTCACCTCCCAGCCTTCGCTGTATATCTCCACCTCGTCGGCGCGTACCTGCAATGTACCCTGAACAATAATGACATTTCCCCGGTAAACAGATGAGCCTTTTGCTTCGTCAACCATGGCTGTGTCCGCCTGCACTTCAATGGGCATTTGGCGGTCCGACTCGGTTGCCATTGAAATAGCCGGGCCCAGCAGCAGGGCAAGGAAGAGGGCAGTGTGTTGGCGCGCAAGCAGCATGACAAAAATGATCCTATCTTATTCCCCGGATGAGGGCCAATTTGACCGGAAGGTCGTCCTGACACGATCTTTGTCCGTTGAATGAAGCAGATAGTTCCCCCTGTCCAAAAAAGCCTTCATACCCGCCGCCGTCGTGCTTCCGGTTTCGCTGTCGATGCGGACCTTCTCGTTGGTTTCCGCATATTCCCGTTCAGGATACACCGTCAGGCTGTCGGTGCGGATGCTGATGAATTTGTTGTTGCGGCCGGGCTTTTCCGCAATCACCGTGTCCCAGAGTTCCACGGCCTCTTCCCTGTACTTTGACTCGTTGATTATGCGGCCCTCTCTGGCGGTGATCTTCCAGGGGGCAGAGCCCGCCACAGTGATGGTCATGCCCGGCATTTGCATGGCAGTGAGGTCCGTCAAAGGGAAATGAGTGAATCGTCCCGCCTTCAGTGTATGCCGCAATTGACCATTGCCGCCAAATTGTCTGATTGAAGCATTCAGCATGTAGAAGTCCGGGTCGTTGCGCGGTGACGAGTCTTCCGGTTGCTCGTTTTGTTCCGTCACCCAGTTGATGGAGAGGGCGAAGGCCAATACGAGTATGCAGAGCGTGACGAGACGATTGATCAAGGCGGATTTCAGGTTCGCATCGGTAACCTGCATGACACTAGCCGATTTGCGGACACATCGCCAGCCTTCGCGAAGCGAAAGCCCCGTGCCGTCATCCTCGCCGAGGATGACGGGAAAAAAACAAGCCGGGCAATGACAACCCTTATTCGTCATTCTCGCCGAGGCCAGTCGTACCGCCTTCGGCGGGACGCCTGGGTTCGGGGGGAATCCAGGGTTGCGGTTCCGCGAAGCGGGAGCGCAATGGGTGTGTGGGACGGCGAACTGCATGGCGGCTACGCCGCCACTCTGGATTCCCGGGCTACGCCCGAGAATGACGGGAAAAAAATATCCGTCATTCCAGGCGATGGGGGTTCTTCCCATCGCCGACAGTGTTTGCCGCCGAGGCCGAAGGCCGAAGGCGGGGATCCAGGCGATGGTGGGGTATCCATCGCCGACAGTTCCCCAGGGTTGCGGTTCCGCGAAGCGGGAGCGCAATGGGTGTGTGGGACGGCGAACTGCATGGCGGCTACGCCGCCACTCTGGATTCCCGAGCAAGCTCGAGAATGACAATTAGGGGGCGTGGCGGCAAAAAAACACACGGCACTCCTGCCCTCCCCTTATTCCGTCATTCCAGGCGATGGGGGATTGTGCCCATCGCCGACAGTGTTTGCCGCCGAGGCCGAAGGCCGAAGGCGGGAATCCAGGGTTGCGGTTCCGCGAAGCGGGAGCGCAATGGGTGTGTGGGACGGCAAACTGCATGGCGGCTACGCCGCCACTCTGGATTCCCGAGCAAGCTCGAGAATGACGGGAAAAAAACAAGCCGGGCAATGACAACCCTTATTCCGTCATTCCAGGCGATGGGGGTTCTTCCCATCGCCGACAGTGTTTGCCGCCGAGGCCGAAGGCCGAAGGCGGGGATCCAGGCGATGGGGGGGTATCCATCGCCGACAGTTCCCCAGGGTTGCGGTTCCGCGAAGCGGGAGCGCAATGGGTGTGTGGGACGGCGAACTGCATGGCGGCTACGCCGCCACTCTGGATTCCCGGGCAAGCTCGAGAATGACGGGATACGCGGCTACGCCGCCACTCTGGATTCCCGAGCAAGCTCGAGAATGACGGGATACGCGGCTACGCCGCCACTCTGGATTCCCGAGCAAGCTCGAGAATGACGGGATACGCGGCTACGCCGCCACTCTGGATTCCCGAGCAAGCTCGAGAATGACGGGGGAAAGGCGGCTACGGCGAGGGGGCATGGGGCGGGATTCGGCCTGGGGCTATCGCAATTTTCCTGCGGAAAATGCTGTCGCCGTGGGGGCTTCAAGGCTCATTGCGATTTCGCCTTCGGCGAAAGCCGCAATGTGGATGGATACCCCCCATCGCCTGGAATGACAATTAAAAGTGTAGTTCGCCCTCAAGATAGATGCGGTGGTCAGCGGTGGTGCTGCGGCCGGTGGTGTCGCCGCCGGAGATGGCGCTTTCTTCACGCTCGGCGACAAGTTTCAGCTCAAACAACAGGCTGCGCTGCCACTGCAAGCCCAGGCGATAGGTGTTCCTGTCGCCGAAGCTCATTTCAGTGTAGGGCGTTATCAGACCAGGTCCCCTGAGCGTGTTCATGCCGTAATCAAGGCGGACATCCAGGGTCGGGCTGTAGTCGTAGCTGTTCGCGCCACCATTACCGCTGCCCTGGCCGTTAGCACTCAGGTCATCAATCAGCCCTTGCTGCCAGAGTTGTTGCATACTGCTGGCGGTCACGCCATAGCCGGGCGTCAAACTAAACGACAGGCCGCTTCCGTCTGCCGAGGGGCGCAGGCTAATCACACCACTCAGCCCCCATTCTTTAGCATCACCTTTGCCAGCCACCAGGACCCGTGCCTTGCCCTGCATGGTGAGGCTACCACCCGGGCTGGTGTAGAACAGGCTGCCGCCCAACTCGGCACCAGCACCCGTTTCGCCATCGCCGCTATCCTGCCGCGCTCCGACTTCCAGGCTGGATTCCAGTCGGGCGCCACTGTTCAGGGTTTGATTGCGCGTTGCTTCCAGAGCCAGTCGCAGGCGGCTGGCTCTCTGAGTGATTGCCGCTATCTCTTCACTGGCATCCACTTCCAGTTCGGTGCTCAATATCTCAGTTTTGAGTCGCAGCATGCTGAGGCCAGTCCCTGCCAAGATACCACTGGCACCCACACCAAAGGTCTGCATGCTCAGGTCGCTTGCGGGGATGTCCGTCTGGCCGCCGTTTTCGCTGATCTCCAGTTCGCCTTCGCCATAGCCAAGGGTCGCCCAGAAGTCCAGGCCGCCCGTTGTCCAGCCCAGATAGGGATGCACACTGGTCATATCCAGGTCATAGTCGCCACTGGCTTCCAGGCTGGGGTCTGTGTAGTCCAGTCTCACCTGGCTGCTGGAAACAGACACACCAAGGATGGTGCGTGCGCTCAACTGCGCATCCAGGCCCAGGTGCAGGCTGAAGAAGTCGCCGCCCCAACGCACCTCATCAGCACCCTTCAGGTCGCGGTAGTCGCCCGCACCCCAGAAGGTCATGCCCTGGTAGCCACCGTCACCACCAGAACCACCACGAGCGCCATTGGCGTTCAAAGGCATAACAAAGTCAGACCCGGCCAGGACTCGCTTCAAGTCAAACTGGTCGTCGGCAACGGTGCGTCCCTGAGTTTTGATGATGTCCGCCAGGCTGCTGGCGCCACCAAAGCTGGCACTGCCCGCCATTGTTGTTGAGAGCCGTGCTTGCTCAAGGCGCTGCGTAATAGCACTGACGTTTTGCTCAGCCATGGCGCGTGCGACTTCCGGCAGGATCACTTCATTAAGCCTGGCAAGGTCGCGTGCGATGACTACGCGGACGATGCGCGTAACCGTCTCGGCAGCATTGCCCGCATCGTCGGACACATCATAAGTGATGGTGTAGTCCCCGGCGGTGTCGGTGTCCACTGTGTCGCCACCAAAGACGATGCTGGCACTGAGATCACCATCCAGATCATCAGTTGCCGTGGCTCCCGGGTCAGTGAAGGTGGTGCCTTGATTGACCTCCAGGGGACTGGCACCCAGGAGGGTAATTTCTGGCTCGGTGGTGTCGGGAGTCGCGGTCACGGGCGAAGTGGTAGTAACGGCGGCATTACTGGGGATGTTTTGGTCGATGGCATCGCGTAACTCCGACTGGGTGGCGGCAGATAATGCCGTTGCCCGTGTATCGCGCGCGGCGACCGTGTCCGCTACTACTTCATAATCCACCACCACGCTACCGGCGGCAATGCCGAGCACGCGCACATCGGTGGCAGGAATCGTCAACAACTCCGCAATGCCCATTACGAACATGTCTTCATCAAACTCGGCGGTGGTGAGACCGGCAATGGTCGTGGTGGCAGTGAATCTCGGTTTGCTGGTGTCTTGCGCTGCCGCTACCGCCGCGGTGCCGGTCGCGCTTGCCGCGAGGTTGGGGTTGCCATCGCCATCGGTCACCGCGTTCGCGGCGAGAGTCAGGGTTACCGCGCCCGCCGTGCTCGGGATGTAGGTAACGACAAACGTGGTGCCGCTACCGGTGGCGGGGGCAATGCTATTCACGGCGCCATTGGAAACAGAGAAATCACCCGTTTCCAAACCAGTCACCGCTCTGGCGAAGTCAATCCCCACGCTTGCCGAATTACCGACCGTGGAGTTGCCCAGGGCCGGGATGGTTACCGCAAACGACGTGGTGACAACCGGCGCGGTCACGGTGATGGTTACCGTGTTGGTGTCGGTGTTGATGTTGGTAGCAGCGTCATCATCGGTTACGGTCAGGGTGAAGACCAGTTCCGCGGCGGCATCCGGCGCGGTGAAGGTCGAGGTCACGCCATTAGCCACGGTGATTGGCGTGGCGGGCGGCGCATCATCGGTTGTTGTATGCACCCAGGCATAAGTCGCGATAGTGCCATCGGAGTCGGTGCTATCGGTGCCGTCCAGCGTCACGCCGGTCGTGCTGGCGGTCACGCTTTGGTCGGCACCCGCATTAGCCACTGGCGGCTGGTTGGTGGTGACCGCTGGCGCGGTCACGGTGATGGTTACCGTGTTGGTGTCGGTGTTGATGTTGGTGGCACCGTCATCATCGGTTACGGTCAGGGTGAACACCAGGTCCAAGTCCGCGGCGGTGTCTGGCGCGGTGAAGGTCGAGGTCTCGCCATTAGCCACGGTGATTGGCGTGGTGGGCGCAACGCCATCGGTTGTTGTATGCACCCAGGCATAAGTCGCGATAGTGCCATCGGAGTCGGTGCTGCCGGAGCCGTCCAGCGTTACGGTCGCGCCGATGGCAACGGTTTGCAGGTCGCCCGCATTAGCCACTGGCGGCTGGTTGGGGACCGGTGCGGCTGGCACGGCCCCGGTCATGGTGCTGGTGACGGTCTTATCGCCGAATCCGTCGTTATACATGGCGACCACTTGAAGGGTCTTGCCCTCATCGGTTGCCGCCAGGATGTAGGTCGCGCTGGTGGCACTAGTGATGTCGGTGTATGTGCCGCCGCTTGCCGCACTCTGCCATTGATAGGTGAGGCTGGCTGCGCCATCCTCTTCGGTTACTGTGGCGGTCAAGGTCGCGCCGACCAGCAGGTCGCCGCCGATGACGACACTGCCTTCCTCATCCACATTGGTCACCGCAATCGTGACCGCACGTGGTGCGCTGGGCATATTCGGCGTGCCGTTATCGGTGGCGGTAACGGTGACCGCGTAGGATCGCTTGGTTTCATAGTTCGGCGCAGTGTTGAAAGTCAATACGCCGCTTGCGGCGTTAAGCGTAAAGTCGCCCGCATCCGCGCCGGTGAGTGCCCAGGTAATGGTGTTGCTCTCATCGTCATCCGCGGCGAAGGTCACCACTGGCGTGGTTGTAGGCGTGTTCTCGGCGACACTCTGCGTTGCAGCAGTAGTGATGCGTGGCGCGGTGTTGGCGCCGCGATCAATGGTGACGGTGTAGGTTTTCTCGGTGCCGTTCTGGGCGGTAACCACGATGGCGATAGCATTTGCGCCGACATTCAGCGTAATCGCGCCGGAGGCGGTGGCACTGGTAACCGCCGTGCCCGCCACGGTTACGTGGGCGGTGGTGTCCGACGTGGTCGGTGTGAGCGTGACGCTTGCCACATCATTGTCTACGTCAACGGCGTAACTTGTCGTGGCGGCAGCAAAGGCGGGCAAGGTGCCTTCGGAGATAGTCAAGGCGGACAAGTCGGCATCCGCGGACAGGATTACGTCAGCGGCAACCACGGCGCTAGTTGCCGCGGTGGGGAGCATCTTGCCAGCGCCTTGCCCGTCGGTGTAGGTGACGGTCACAGTAATGGTGTTGTTGAGATCACCTGCGACCACGGCGTAGGTCGCCGCGTTGGTGGTGGTGCCCGTGCCGTTCCAAGAATGTCCGGTGACCACAACCCCGCCATCCGGGTCGGTTATGTCGGCTGCTACGGGCGCGGTCAAGGTCTCGCCGACCTGCGCGACGCCGTCGATGGTGCCGATGGTTCCGATCTCATCCACATTCTCAAGCGTTACCGTTACCGCACGTTCACTGAACATGCTCGGCTCGCCGTCGTCGTCGGCGACAATGGTGACCGAGTAGGCGGACTGGGTTTCAAAGTCCGGCACAGTATTGAAAGTCAATACGCCGAGGTTTGCGTTGCCAGGGTCAGCGGCAATCGTAAAGAACCCCGCATCCGCGCCAGTCACGCTCCAGGTAATGGTGTCGCCCTCGGTATCAGTCGCGGTGTAGGTCGCCACTGTCGTGGCACCATTCTCGTCACGACCGACCAACTGGCCGCCAGTGATGCTCGGCGCGGTGTTGGCGGCGCGAGTCACGATGATGGTGTAGGTTTCCGTGGTAGTCGTGTCCTCGGCGGTAACGAGAATGGTGATGGTGTTTTCGCCGACAGCCAGCGTAATCGGAACGGAGGCTGTGTCATCTGCGTCAGTGGTAACCGGCATCATATTCACAGTCACCGTTTGGGTGCCGGTCAGCGTAAGCGTGGTGCTGGTCACATCATTGCCCACGTCGGCGATGTAGTTCTGGGGGTCGTTGTCGGCATTGAAGGCGGGCGACAAGGTACCTGGGTCAATAGTCAAAGCGGACAAGTCGGCATCCGCGGACAGGACCGGTGCGGTTACAGTGATGGTTACCGTGCCGGTGCTGCCATCGGTGCCATCGGTTACGCTCAGGGTGAACACCAGCACCGCGGCGGTGTCCGCGGTGAAGGTCGGACTGGCGGTGGTGGGATTAGTCAAGGTAATGAGCGGGCTGGGCGCACCGCCATCGGTTGAAGTATGCGTCCAGGAGTAGGTCAGGGCATCGCCATCGGGGTCGCTACTGCCAGAGCCGTCCAGCGTTACGAGCGCGCCGGTGGTTACATCCTGCGCGGCGCCGGCATTGGCAATCGGAAACTGGTTGCCCGGCAGCGCGGTGCCGCTCACGCTTGCCGCCGCGTTCGGGTTGCCGGCGGCGTCTGTCACGCTATCCGCGTCAAGGGTCAGGGTGAAGGCTATTGCGCTTGGGATGAGGGTGAGGGTGTAGGCATTGTCGACGCCACTCACGACAGTTACGGCGACACCGGTGCTGGAGAAATCACCCCTCGCCAAACCGGTTACCGCTTCGGAGAAAGTGATGTCGTGCTCCTGCGCGACCTCAACCTCACCTTCGGCAATAGTGCCGAAGTTCACAGTCGGTGCGGTTACATCAATTTGAACTGCGCTGGTCGCCTCGCGAAGGTCAAACCCATTGTCGGGATTACCGGCGGCAGCCATTGCGCCGATGTCATAAACCGCCGCGCCATCCGAAACCTCTGCCGCGACCACCGTATAGGTCGCGGTGTAATCATTGCCGCTGCCTTTGGTTACCACGGCGCTCTGCCCGGCGATGGTCACGGTCGGGGCGTTTTCCAGTGCTTGATTGACGACGAAGTTCAGCGTCAGAATGTCGCCGTCTTTGGCGTAGGTTACGCCATCTACCGTCGCGCCATTGCTGGTGAGTGCACGGAGTGGATTACTAAAGGCAAGCCGCCCTTGCACGATCACAGTGCGGGTTACCTGCGTGGCGGGATTACCGGCGGCATCCATTGCGTTATAGGTAACGGTGTAGGTGCCGTGGGTCTCGATTATTACGTTGCCACCTATGGTGACATCCACAGTGCCATCCACATCATCCTCGGCAGTCGCGCCCTGCTCTGTGTAGGTGCCATCCTCGGTCAGGATGACCGTATCGGGTCCAGTCAGGACGATGAGCGGCGGGGTGGTGTCCGCCACGGCGCGGGTAATGGTAACGGTGTAGGTTTTTGTGGTGGTGCCGTCCTCGGCGGTCACGACAATGGCGATGTCGTTTGCGCCGACATTCAGGTTGATCGCTTCGGAGGCTACGTTATCGTCAACCGAAATCATATTCACAGTCACCGTTTGGGTGCCGCTGCTGGTGCCGGTGGCGTAGTCCGCCGTAACCGTAACGCTGGTTACCTCATTATCCACGCTGGCGGTGTAGTCCACGGTGTCGGCATCGGCATCGAAAATCGGAGTCAGAGCAACCGCAACATTGTTGTTATCAATAATAGTCAAAGATACCAAGTCTACATTCGTAGACAGGATGACCGGCGCGGCAATCACCACGGCGGTCGGCGCGCTGGTAACATCCCTCTCGTCGGCGTCGAAACCAAAACCGTCCTGATAAGAGGCAAACACTTCAATGGTGTTGCCAATATCATCCTCTACCAGCGTGTAGGTGCGTTGCTGGGCACCTCTGATTCCCAGGTGTCGTTCGCCCGGGAGCGCGCGGCCCCATTCATATTCTATGCTAGTAATTATGCCATCCGGGTCGGTTACTTCGCCGGCGGTCAAGGTCTGCCCGACCTGCGCGGTGCCGGTGATGGGGCCGATGCGTCCCGGCTCATTCTTATTGGTCACCCTTACCGTGACTTCAAGTGTGCTGCTCTCACTCGGCGTGCCGTCATCGGTGGCGGTCACGGTAACTTGATATGAGTTGTCGCCGTCTTCGTCCTGCGCGTCTTCAAAGTTCGGCGGCGTGTTGAAAGTCAATAGGCCGCTTGTGGCGTCAACCTCAAACAAGCCCGCATCCGTGCCAGTCAGTGACCAGGTAATGGTGTCGCCCTCGGCATCGGTCGCGCTCAAGGTCGTTACTGCCGCGACATCGTTCTCGGCATGACGCAACGCCGCACTAGTGGTGATGCTCGGCGCGGTGTTGTCGGCCGGCGCGGCAATTGTAGATACTGTCAATGGAACAGATGGTGGACTTGTGGCAGTACCGTAACGTGATTCAGCAGAATAGGTGTATTCAGTATCTGGAGTTAGACCGGTATGGATATACGATAAATCACTAGTTGTAGTCAAGAGTGTAGCATCTCGATATATCAAATACTCTGTTGCACTGCGTGGGGCAGTCCATGAAAAAGCAATACTGGTGTCAGTGATTTCTCCTGCAACAAGTGTGGGGGGAGATGGTGGAGTAGCTATGGTACTACTTGCATAGGTTATATCATTAAATGTGATTCCAACTGTACCAACATAACCAGGAGGAGTAAATAGTACAGCAGTTACTGGGGAACCTACTTGCTCAGCAGAGACAGTTACTGCTTTTGTGGGGACAAACTCTTCATCATTTGCAAGGGTATAGGTGACTTGATATCTACCAGCTACTGATGTAGTAAATGATACATTTGTGCGTCCATCAGTAGCATATCGAAAGGACAGGTCTGTTACAGTTGGTTCTTGAGCGTGTGCCGTGTTTATTCCAGACAGCGAGACCGCGCCGATTGCCAGCAGTAACGCCGAGGCGAAAACGAATTTCGTGACTATCCTTTTGAGATGTTTGCTCACAGGACCAGCCCCCTGTTTTGGCGGGCGGGGGGGGGGGGGGACTATTGCTGGCAGTGGCGGATGCGACCACAAATTTGGGGACGTTTTGTTCATGGCTTGGTTCCTTTTATGTGAATGAGGTTAGTTTTGGTTTGCCCGCACGATGCGGCTGGGTAACTTGTGCGGGGTATTGTATAGGAAAATGCCACGGAAATGGCAAGGGAATGTTGTAGCGGCTAACGCCGCAAAAGAACCCCCCCCCGATTCGTCATCCTCGCCGGTAGGCGGGAATCCAGGGTTGCGGTTCCGCGAAGCGGGAGCGCAATGGGTGTGTGGGACGGCGAACTGCATGGCGGCTACGCCGCCACTCTGGATTCCCGGGCTACGCCTGGAAACACTGTCGGCGATGGGAACAACCCCCCATCGCCTGGAATGACGGGAAAAAAACAAGCCGGGCAATGACAACCCTTATTCGTCATTCTCGCCGAGGCCGAAGGCCGAAGGCGGGAATCCAGGGTTGCGGTTCCGCGAAGCGGGAGCGCAATGGGTGTGTGGGACGGCGAACTGCATGGCGGCTACGCCGCCACTCTGGATTCCCGGGCTACGCCGGGAAACACTGTCGGCGATGGGAACAACCCCCCCATCGCCTGGAAACACTGTCGGCGATGGGAACAACCCCCCCCATCGCCTGGAATACTGTCGGCGATGGGAACAACCCCCCATCGCCTGGAATGAGAGGGCGCACTCTGAAAGGAGCTTTTTGGTATGCTTGCGGCTCCTCCTGAAGTATATGGATGCGTGTTGAATTTCCGTCGGTCAGTTATCGTTGAGGTCCAGATGATGCTGGATAGTCCGCCAAGGGACGATGCAGGCAAGGGGTTTTATGCGGACAAGGAGAGGGTTCTTGCCGCAGCGGACAGAATACATGCCTTGCTTCGCCAACGATTTGATTAAGGGGCTAACGCTTGCCAAAACATCCGTTCAGACTTCCCGCGGGCCGCATGGAGACGATTGAAATCGAGTCTCCAGCCCTTGCGGGCAATATGCTTGGCGACCCAGCCAGGCGCAACGTCGCGGTCTATCTTCCCGCCGGATATGACGAATCGGCGGCATCCTACCCCCTGATGGTCGATTTCGCCGGTTTTACCGGCAGTGGCTTGGCCCACCTCGGTTGGAAAGCGTTCCAGGAGAATGTCCCGCAACGGGTGGAACGCCTGATTAAAGAGGGTGTCATGGGGCCTGCGATTTTTGCTTTTCCCGATTGTTTTACGTCATTAGGCGGTAACCAGTACATCAATTCCATTGCCATGGGCAATTGGGAAGATTTTCTTTGTGATGAAATGGTCCCGGCCCTCGAGAAAAAGTTTCGACTGCTGCAAGGCAGAGACCACCGCGCCATTTTTGGCAAGTCCTCCGGCGGATACGGCGCCATAGTCCATGGCATGCGCCGTGCGGATACATGGGGGGCGATAGCCTGTCATTCAGGGGATATGGATTTTAACCTCTGTTACCGCGGTGATATGGCCGGGCTGCTCAGGGCGCTTGCCACGCACGACATGAGTATCCGGTCATTTATCGAGAGAATACATGAAGGCCGAAAGGTTTCCGGCGGGGATATGCACTATCTCATGATCCTGGCCATGGCGGCGAGTTACGACCCGGACCCACAGGCGCCCTACGGCGTGCGCTTGCCGGTAAGAGAAGATACCTGTGAATTGATCGAGGGCCGCTGGCGCAACTGGCTTGCCTGGGACCCTGTGCTGATGATTGATGACGCTGAGGCGCAGCGCAATCTGAAGTCGCTGAAAGGTGTTTTTATTGACTGTGGTGCCAATGACCAGTACAACCTTGTTTACGGCGCACGGCGGCTCAACAGGAAGTTACTGGCGCAGAATATCGATCACCGCTACGAAGAATTTCCAGACAATCATTCAAGCGTCGACTATCGTCTGGACATTTCCCTGCCGTATCTGTTTCATGCGATAACATCCTGAGGAGAGAAAGATGAAAAGAATATTGCTTGCAACCCTGCTGCTCATCGGCCCGCTGATGGGTTACGCCCACAGTGGCCCGCCGGTACCGCCGCCAATGAATCTTGGCGCGCTTATGGAGACGTTTGGCTGGCGCTTTGAAGAGACGGATATCCGCACGGAAAAAGTGGCGGAGGGGCTTTATGTACTGTTTGGTGCCGGAGGTAATATCGCCGTCAGTGTCGGCGAGGATGGCGTGCTTATCGTCGATGATCAGTTTCCGCAACTCATGCCCAAGATCAGACGGGCCATTGGTGATATCGGCGGCGATGATATTGATTTCGCCGTTACGACCCATTGGCACTTTGACCATGCGGAAGGGAACCTGGCTCTCGGGCCGGCCGGAACCTGGCTGGTCGCGCAACGCAATTCGCGCGACATGATGAAGCAAGACAATATCATCAATCTGGTGGAACTCGCCTATGAGCAAAAGGCTTACCCGGAAAGCGCCTGGCCGGATATTACCTTTGATGATGTCATGCAGTTCCACCTCAATGGCCAGCAGATTGACCTGATGCATTTTGGCCCCGCGCATACCACCGGTGATACCGCGGTTATTTTTCGCGGCACCAATGCAACTCACCTGGGGGATGTTTACAACAATACCGGCTATCCTTTCATCGATGCGGGGAACGGCGGCCATCTGGACGGCATAATCAAATTTTGCCGCGAGACATTGAAGCAGATAGACGAGGACACCATCGTCATTCCGGGCCACGGGCCAGTCGCCGATTACCGGGCGCTGCAAGATTACGTGGGCATGCTCAGCACCATCAGGGAGCGCATCGTCATGCTCATTGACGAAGGCAAGACCCTGGAAGAAGTCTATGCCGCAAAACCAACCGCCGACTATGATGAAAAGATGGGCTCCAGCACGATGTTCATTAACCGCGCTTATATGAGCTTAACCCATCGGCGGATTCACTAGACGGCATCATATATTTCCACGGAGGGCCGGCCCGCCAGGCAACCGCCGAGCTTGGCGCTCACCGCCTTGAACTCGTCAGACTTGCCGTGGACGTCCAGGGCCGCCTGGTCTGCGTAGGATTCCAGCACCGCGTAGGTATTACCGTCTTTCCTGGAACGGTGCAGAATATAAAAGTTATTGCCGGGTTCCTTATCGGCCACGATAGCCATTAGTTCCTTGAAGTTGGCTTCAAATTCCTCGTTTTTACCTTCCTGAACATTCAGTGTCGCCACTATGCCAATCGTCATGATGTATCCCGCTATGCGAAAAGAAAGCATTGTCAGGGAAAACACAGCGAATGGAAAGACGACGCGTCTGATATGAGCTGCGGGCGTGTGATATTCTGCCCGCTCTTGTAAACGCGGGACAGCACAGGGGTGCGGAAGATGATGGATTTTCCCAAGCCGCAAATGATCGACTGCGGGGAAGTTGAACTGGAGGTGTACCAGGCCGGGGAGGGTGGTATGCCTGTTGTATTGGCTCATGGCTGGCCGGAACACGCATTCAGTTGGCGCTATCAGGTACCGTTGCTGGTGGAGCAGGGCTACCATGTGATAGTGCCGAACCAGCGGGGATATGGTGGGTCAGGGCGGCCGGAAGAAGTTGCAGCCTATGATTGCCACCACCTGACCGGCGACTTCAATGGATTGCTGGATGCGCTTAGTATAGACAAGGCGGCCTTCGTCGGCCATGACTGGGGGGCCATTCTGGTCTGGCATCATGCGTTACTGAACCCGGAGCGCATACATGGGGTCGCCAACCTGTCCGTTCCCTTTCGCCCCAGGGAAAAATCCGACCCTGTGGCTTTCTGGGAAGAAATGCTTGGCCAGGACTTCTACATCGTGCATTTCAACCGCCAGCCCGGCGTGGCCGCCAAGGCATTTGCAGCCAACCCGCGCAGATTCCTGACCAACCTCTACCGAACCGGGCAATGGCTGGATACATCAGAGAACCAGCCGGCGGGGCGCTCCATCATTCACATGGCGGAGGAAGAGATCAATCGCGGTGAACTGATGATGAGCGAGGAGGAGTTGGCAGTATTCCTCGAAGCCTTTCGTTCAAGCGGATTTCACGCTCCCTGCAACTGGTACAGAAACTTTACCCGTAACTGGGAGACGACCGCCGGGGTGGCGCAACGGGTTACTCACCCGGCCCTGATGATTTATGGTCGCCACGACATGGTGCCGCAAATGGATATGTCTGCTCATGTGGACGACCTTGAAGTGCATCATCTGGAATGCGGCCATTGGATACAACAGGAGAAGCCGGTGGAAACCAACGACATACTTATCGAGTGGCTCAACCGGCGGATGAAACCCTTGTTCGGCCGGGATTAGCGGCAATCAGGCGAGCCCCAGGCTGGCCTCGGCGAACTCGCGGATTGCCTTGTAATCGGCTTTGCCATTAGGAGCCCGCTGCAGATCTTCCCTGGCGAGTATTCTCTTGGGCATCTTGTAGGCTGCCAGATGCTGACGGGTAAATTCGCGCAGTTCCAGTTCATCCAGTTGATGGTCCGGTTGCCATGGATCAGGGCCGGTTGCCCGGGGGGTGTAATGGTTTCCACGGCTTCAAATATATTGCCGTAGCTCCACGCGTGACTCATACTGCTACTCCTGCCTGTTCTTACGGCGCACCCTGAGATGATCGGGTGGCATACTAAACCAAATGAGCGTGGCAAGTAAAAAGCCGCAGTGATATAAGTTCAGTCATAATCCATGAATACTGAAATGGGGTCCATCATGTTGAGATTTCTCGGTATTGTCTTTCTGACCCTGCTTGTCATGGTTGTCGTCCTCCTTGGGGCGGCGGCCGGTGTTTACTTTTACTTGGGCGCCGAAGACGAGCCGCCCAGGCTTGCGTCATCGTCCACAGTGCGGAGCATCTCCAGCGGCGAAATAGTCGGCTTCGAGGGGGAGGATGGTGCTCATGCCTGGCTGGGCATCCCTTACGCCCGCCCGCCTGTAGGGGAACTGCGCTGGCAATCGCCACAGCCGCCACAGCCCTGGGAGAGCCAGCGGCAGACGCTGAACTATGGCGCCAGGTGCATCCAGTTGCCCGCCATTCCGGGTAGTGATGAAGGCAGGGGTGTTGTCGGTGATGAAGACTGCCTGACATTGAATGTCTGGGCGCCGGCTTACGACCCGGCCGCCGTACCCGGTAGCGAGGGCAGGCTGCCGGTCATGTTCTGGATTCATGGTGGCGGGAACAGTATCGGCAGCGGTGGCAGTGACGCCATCCAGCTCTATGACGGGGCGCTCATGGCCACCAGGCACAAGGTGATTCTGGTGACGGTCAACTATCGGCTGGGCGCTCTCGGCTGGTTTGCCCATGATGCCTTGATGGCCGCGGCGACAACCCCTGAAGACGCATCCGGGAACTTCGGTACGCTCGACCTGATCATGGCGCTGAAGTGGGTCGGGGAAAATATTGCAGTCTTTGGCGGTGACCCGTCCAATGTCACCATCTATGGTGAAAGCGCCGGTGGAACCAACGTTCTCAGCCTGCTTGCCTCACCCCTCGCCAGGGGATTGTTCCATGGCGGGATAGTACAAAGTGGTTTGCTCCGCATCAATTCAATGGATGTTGCACAGCAGATACGCAAGGACGAGACGGGCAATGATCGGCTCTCTTCAAGAGAGTTGGTGGCGCGCTGGCATGTGCAAGCAGGCGCGTCGGAAAACCGGGAAGCCGCCATAGCAATGCAGGATGAAATGCCGCCAGCGGAACTTGCTGGCTGGTTGAGAAGCCAGCCTGCGGATGATCTCTACGCCATTTTTGACTCTTCCTTTGCGGGCATGATTTTCATGCCGATGATATATGGCGATGGCCATGTCATGCCGAAGATGACGGCGGCAGAGGTTTTTACCAACCCTCGCCATTATGCACAGGTGCCGATCATACTGGGTTCCAACCGGGAGGAAACAGCCCTCTTTCTCGGTTTTTCGCCGGACTATATGAATTACAAATGGAGCCTGCCTGTCGGCATTCGGGATCTTGAAGCCTACCGTCGGGACGTGAAATACGGCTCGGACCTCTGGCGCGCCGACGGCGTGGATGCTTATGCGGAACCGATCAGCATGCATTGGCCGGGCGATGTGTTTTCATACAGGTTTGATGCGGATGACTGGCGGCACCTGGGCCTTGTCAACTTGCAGGACATGTTGGGCGCCGCTCATGCGATGGAGCTTTTTTTCGTGTTCGGTTACTTTCCCGAGCCCATGAAGATTGTTTTTCCGGAATCTTCTTTTGCTTCTCTCCAGGCGCTGTCTGATTCCATGATGTCTTACTGGGCGGAATTTGCATACACAGGGAGACCCGGCAGCGGTCGGCAAGGCAAGCAACCTGAGTGGTTACCCTGGCGCAATGAATCCGGCATGGGCCATTTCAATATACTCGATACCGACCTTGATGGCGGGATACGAATGGATCAGGGTGTCATCAGGCGGGCAGAGGTGGAGGCCGCATTCATGGTTGATTCGAGCCATGCTTCCGAAGTGGAGTTGTGTCTCAGTTATCGCTCGATTTTCTTCGGAGACAACTTCGATCAGGCGACATACGCATCACTGGGTTGCCAATGATCTTCGAGGGCCCCGGGCTCCGGGCTGCGAGGAGTTCGGATTGAAAGCGAGCCGGGCTAGGCGCCACTAAAGTTCGTCATCCAGAGTTGCGGTTCCGCGAAGCGAAAACGCAATGGGAGTGACGCGAGGTACGCACTTAGTTAATGGCGGCTTCCGCCGCCACTCTGGATTGTCCGGGCAAGCCGGACAATGACGGGAGGGGTTTAATGACGCCGATGGCGTACTATCAGCCACTCACCTGGCTGCCTGATGAGTCTCATATGTATTGAACCAGTACAACTATTGGCGGCCTGCCCACTAGTCGCATATCATTGGCGTTACACAACATAAAGGTATAAGGAAACAAAATGATCGAAGCCTCAGTAGTCGCAATCATCATCGTCATCGTTGCCATTCTTATCGTCTTCAAGGGTATTGTTATCGTCCAGCAGGGCTACGAATACACTATAGAAAGACTGGGCAGATTCACCAGAACCTTTGGTCCCGGGTTCCATATACTCGTTCCATTTATTGATGCTATTGGCGCCAGGGTCAACATGATGGAGCGGGTGCTGGATGTGCCCTCTCAAGAAGTGATTACCAAAGACAATGCGGTGGTGAGAGTTGACGGTGTGTTGTTTTTTCAGGTTATTGATGCGGCCAAAGCCAGTTATGAAGTCAATGCTCTGGAACATGCTTCCATTAACTTAACCATGACCAATATCCGTACCGTCTTGGGTTCCATGGACCTGGATGAGTCCTTGTCAAAGCGCGATTCAATCAACGCCTCCCTGCTGCATGTCGTCGATGCCGCTACCACACCCTGGGGTATCAAGGTGACCCGCATAGAAATCAAAGATATTAGCCCGCCGCAAGATCTGGTTGATTCTATGGCACGGCAAATGAAAGCGGAACGGGATAAACGCGCTGCCATCCTGGATGCGGAAGGTTCAAGACAGGCCGATATTCTCAAAGCAGAAGGACAAAAACGCGCATTGATTCTTGATGCCGAGGGAGAAAAAGAAGCTGCCTTCCGGCAGGCAGAAGCCAGAGAAAGATTAGCCCAGGCGGAAGCCGAAGCAACCCGTATGGTGTCTGAAGCCATTGCCGCAGGTGATATGCAAGCCGTGAACTATTTTGTCGCTACCAAATATGTTGAAGCCTTGCAGACTATTGGCGCGGCAGAAAATCAGAAGGTGCTCTTCTTGCCTATGGAGTTGAGTAGCCTGGTCAGCTCAATTGGTGGCATTTCGGAACTGGTCAAAAACTCATTAACATCCGACAAACCAGAGAATAAAGAGAGTAAATAATTATGTTGCCTGAATTATCATTTTGGATCTGGTTGTGCATCGGCTTGGTGTTGTTCGCACTTGAGTTAGTAGCGTCTATTACCTATTTCTTGTGGCTCGGTGTTGCCGCACTGGTCACCGCTCTGGTGTTATATGTGTTCCCGGAAATTTCTTGGCAGATGCAATTTGTCATCTTTTCGGTCCTTTCGGTTATCGCGGTCATTCTGTCAAGGCATTACCTGGTTAATAAACAAAACCAGTCTGAAGTACCCAAACTGAATCGGCGGGCAGAGCAATACATCGGCAGGGTCTTTACCCTGAGTGAGAGCATCAAACAAGGCGAAGGAAAAATTAAAGTGGATGATACTTATTGGCGGGTATCAGGACCCGCGTTGGAAAAAGACACTGAGGTGAAAGTCATTGACGCCGAGGGGTCAGTACTCATCGTTGAGGCGACGGAGTAATCGGTGAGCACCCTTCCTGTTAATGCCAGGTCATCAAGACGGCACTGCTCGTCCTCTGGATTCCCGAGCAAGCTCGAGGAGAACTGTCGGCGATGGGAACAACCCCCCATCGCAGGAATGACGGCGCGGGGCGCCGTAGGCCGCTCCCGTCATTCTCGCCGAGGCCGAAGGCCCACCCACACCGTCATTCTCGCCGAGGCCGAAGGCCCACCCACACCGTCATTCTCGCCGAGGCCGAAGGCCGAAGGCCCACCCACACCGTCATTCTCGCCGAAGCCGAAGCACACCACCCCCGTCATTCTCGCCGAGGCCGAAGGCCGAAGGCCGAAGGCGGGAATCCAGAGTTGCGTTTTTCGCGAAGCGGGAGCGCAATGGGTGCTGAAGCTACCACTCCATCATCCTCGCCGAAGCCGAAGCACACCACCCCCGTCATTCTCGCCGAGGCCGAAGGCCGAAGGCGGGAATCCAGAGTTGCGTTTTTCGCGAAGCGAAAACGCAATGGGTGCTGAAGCTACCACTCCATCATCCTCGCCGAAGCCGAAGCACACCACCCCCGTCATTCTCGCCGAGGCCGAAGGCCGAAGGCGGGAATCCAGAGTTGCGGTTCCGCGAAGCGGGAGCGCAATGAACCTTGAAGCCATCACGGCGACAGCATTTTCCGCAGGAAAATTGCGATAGCCCCCATTGCGGCGCAGCCGCTATCCTTATCAATCAGAATGACGAGACGGGATGTCATAGTCCGGTGATGTGTAATTGATTTGCACGAGTAAAGAAGCGAACATCTTTTACGATACGCCAACCGGTTCTTTGTTGTTTTCCGGTAATATGCCAGAGTCAAAATAAATATCGCCCTTCGTTCTTTTACAACTCACCTTTTCGTTCCCCCGGTAGTTCGCACACCCCCAGAACTCGCCATTCTGACCGTTTCGCTTCACCAAATCAGCGCCACATGAATCGCACTTGGGTGCCCAGTTACGGCATTTTCGATCGATGCATACTCTGAATTGTTCTACATGCTCCATTGCCTGCCCACATTTCTGACATACCTCTTCCGTATTCTTGCACAAGGGATAATTTGAGCAACCCAGAAAAAAATCAGTGCGGCGGCTACTTGTACGAAAGAGCATAGATCCGGTTACGCACTTAATACAGTTTATCTTCTGGAATAACTCTTGCACCAGGCTAACTTTAAATTCCTTTTCTTCCAACGGATAGTCTTCTTTGATTAACTCAACAATAAACTCGGACGGTTCTACCATATCCACTATTAGGTAAACGCGCTCCCTGGCACGCGTAATCGCAACATAAAACAAGCGTCTTTCCTCGGCAAAGAGAAAGTCTTCTGCGGGGGGAAGCAAATACTCAAGCAAGGGATGCGTAGTTTTCATGGAAGGAAATCCATGCGCACCATTGGTCAAACCCAACAACACGACATAGTCGGATTCTTTGCCTTTGGTGGCATGGATAGTATGCCTTTCGATTGTCAGTCGCGGATGACGACGTCTTAATTCTTCCAGTTTCTTTTTTTCGGGGAGGATAAACCCGTATCGACCCAGCAAGTAAACGGTGTCTCCATCTTTTGCACGCGCACTAATGGCAGACAATACATCATCCAAACGCTTATCGATATTGGTTGCCCCAATCTGCTTGCGCTTCGTTTCCCGAAGCATTGAAACCGCAGGCGATTTCACAACCTTGTGTGTTGAAATATTCTTTTCTATTTGGGAAGTGTTTTTTTGAACAAACCTGGTGCCAATATCACAAATGCTGTTATTAAAGCGGAACGTCTTGTCCAGCACTGTAAATTTTGTAGCCCCAAAATGTAACTCGAAATTTTTCGTAAAATTAATATCGCTTCCAGTAAAGTGATAGATTGCCTGCCAATCATCACCAACACAAAATAAGGAACACTTCTTCGCACTCGACTTAAGTGCCTTCAGCAATTTTGCCCTGGGCTCAGATATATCCTGAAATTCATCAACTAAAATATATTTCCATGGCGGAATAAATTTACCTGCCTCTACATAACTCAAAGCACGGTTGATCATGTCGTTAAAATCAATACATTCATCCTGCTCTAAATACGCCACGTAATCGTCGGCAATCGGAATTAATAGATCTAACGAGGCTGATAACCACCCGGGACTGATGGACTTTTCAATTCTTTCTTCAATTTTCACCCGGTCAAATCCACCTGACCGATACTGTTGCAACATCTGACGCATCAACTTGGCAAACAGACTAACCGCACCAAACTTCCTTAGTGCTGCAAGTTTTTCTTCTTCGGACAATGGTTTGAACTCTGCACCAGCATCTGCGATTTCCTGTTTGAGCAAATTCAACAACTGACCCTCTGTGTTGTTATAGTGAAACAGTTCAATCAATTTTGTTTCGTATTGAAGATGGGTTTGTCGTTTCCATTCCATGCCTTTATGATATTCTTCTTTATTGACATAACCAGCAGTGTTTCCTTCCCGGTCTATCCCAAAATATTCAATATATAAATCATAGCCAGGGAGATAGAAGTCCGGACAATACTGTCTATAATCTGTGGTTATTGTAGGAATTTTGTATTTTTCTTCATACCGGTATTCAACTCCCAGGTTGAATAAACAGTTGGCAATAAGGCACTCTCCATAACTTTTTACCAAATCGCCTTTAAGTGACCGCATTTCATTTGCTTTGATGTATTCGTAATACTCGCCTTTTGTTTTGAAGTCGAATGGATTCGCATCAGGATACAAATAATTCTCGAAATACTTCAACACTAACTCACGGTATGGTTTGGATTCGATCCTATCCTCAAACCATTCATTTACTTTTTTTTGTAACAATTTTTCATCTTCAGCAATCGGGTGAATGCGAGGCTGACCGCCTTCCACTTGCGCAATAATCTCTTTGCCTAATTTGTGGAAGGTACTGACTGCGACACTCTTGTACTCGAGTTGCTGGTCAATGCGTTGTTGCATTTCATCAGCGGCTTTTTTGGCAAAAGCCAACATTAAAATTTCACTGGACAAGGCTTGTTGCGTTTTTAGCAAAAAACCTGCTCGTCCAATCATAACGCTGGTTTTACCAGTGCCCGCACCAGCCAGCACCATGTTGTTATCATCATCCACAATGCAGGCTTCCCGCTGTTTTTCCGTGAGCGGATATGCTTCTATCGTATTGAAATACTGTTGCTGTTCCAGTTTCGTCTGTTGAACATAGTGCGTGCGATATTCGTCCGCATCGGTGTCACTCCAGTGAGCGATTTTTTCAATGAATGAATATGCGTTAGTCATTTCATCTGACAACAAACCGGCTTCCGGAGATTTTTTGTATCGATCAAAAGCAGTCATGGCTTGCTGCCGGATAATTTCCAAGCACGATGTACGCAAGTAGCCTTTGGCTAAAGTACCGGCGATATGTTTTGACGCCTGACCGATGTCCGGGTACATACGCTCATAGTATGTCCTCTTGAGCCATAGAATTACCTCCTCGGCTTGGGACGGAATAATGCCGAATAACCGCTTCGTTCCCTTCTCGGTCGGCACTGCAAGCGTGGCAAAGAACCAATAACGCGTGGAAGACAATTCCGTAACTAATTTTTCATAATCGATCAGTACTTTATCGCCCTTATGCAGTTTCAGTACAAGGGAATCATCGGAGCACTCAATAGTTGCTGGCTCGCCCGTAAAAAACCTGAATAGTGCCGTCCGATTGATCGATTTTGTAATAATTGACATCGCTATCATCCCCATTGCGGCTTTCGCGAAGCGGAAACGCAATGAACGCTGAAACTACCACATCGGCAGCGTTTTCCGAAGGAAAATTGCGAGAACCCCAGGCCGGGAACCCCCGCCCCCGCCCCCGTCATTCTCGCCGCAGGCGGGAATCCAGAGTTGCGGTTCCGCGAAGCGGGAGCGCAATGGGTGTAACTCGAGGCACGCACTTGGTTAATGGCGGCTTGCGCCGCCACTCTGGATTCCCGGGCTACGCCCGAGAATGAAGAGTGCGGTGGCGAGGTGAAGGCTGATGGACGCTACTTTTGAGCACTTGAAGAAAGGTGGTTAATTCGTACTATCCTCTTGTGTTATTCCAAGTTTTTCTGGATCGGGTATATCTTGGTATTCGTCACTTCCTGAATGATCATAAGTTGCCCACTAAAACGGGAGAGGTTTATTGTCTGACAACAACGCCTTATTAGGCGCGATCTAGGGAGTGAGGCTTTTTTACAAATATTGACCAAGGAGGTATTGAACCATCTCTCTTTTGTCGCCAACGGCTATAATTTACTTTGCTGCTATCCAAATAAATTGATCCGTCCCTCAGCTTGGTTGTTCCTTTGAGATTAGTATTGTAGGTTTCGGTTCGACGGCTACCAGTCGAAGAATTAACTTTACTTCCTAGATAATTCCAGTCGGAGTTTTTGTGCTGGTGGCCATCGATATTCGAAAACATTATATGAACAAATTTAATATCCCCAGTTTCCAGAAAATTATAACAAGCAATTACATGCCAACCACTATGCCCATTGTGGCTTTCACCGCCCTTGCCAATATTAATTGTCGTTTTTACTTCTAGGCCCTTACCACAATTCTGATTAATTAAATCGGGATACTTTTGGTCATGATTGTGTTTATACGGAGAACATTCATCCATTGCATTACTGAAAATATTTGACACTAACCCTGAAAAATTGTTGCCCTGAATGAGAGACTGGAGATTCTGACCCACTTCGATTGACATGTTATGGTTAATTCGATGAATTATGGACTGAGTTAAATTTGCGGCTGCTTCAATATGTGATACATCCAGATCATTTGGAAGTGGGACTTGGGGCCGAAAATATTTTGATTCAACTTTTGGAGCGGCTACACCAGACGCCCCGTCATAAGCGGCAACAACGAGTGCTCGAATAGGTATTGAAAGCGCCTTAGCAAGTGATTCGAGCACCTGAACAGTAAAGTTCTCCTTCCCTGTTTCGACTCCGGATAGATATTGATAGCTAATACCAGTACTAGCAGCTAGAGTTTCAAGTGATATTTTTTGTTGCTCTCTGAGAGATCGGACGCACGCGCCAAGTATTTTTTGTATATTGTCCATAAGTACGCAGTGTACGTATGGATAAGTTGACAGTCTTTCAACTATAGGCAAAAATCGCTTCATGGCTACCTATACTCTATACAATCAAAGCTGTTTTGACTGGTTGCGAGAGCAACCTATACATTCTATTCAGGGGGTATGTTCAGACCCTCCTTTTGGAATTGTGGAATTTCTTCCACATGAAATGGAAAAAATGAGGAAAGGAAAAGGTGGCATTTGGCGATTACCGCCTAATATTGGTGGTAGCCAGCGAGCACCTCTACCGCGCTTTACTACGCTTAGCGATAAAGATCTTGAGCATATCCAAAGTTATTTCCATGAGTTCGGCGAGGCATTAATTCCGGTGCTTGCGCCGGGGGGGCATGTATTTTTAGCAGGTACTCCTATGCTACAGCATTTGGTTCAAAGAGGAATGGCTGAAGCCGGATTCGAAGTACGAGGTGCAATGATGCGCATGTATCGAGGGTTCAGAGGAGGGGACCGCCCAAAGCTTGCAGAAAAAGAATTTCCAGAAGTCTGCGTGACACCGAGGGGCACTTATGAGCCATGGATGTTATTTAGGAAGCCTATTTCAGAGCGTACTGTGGCAATGAATTTAAGAAAGTGGGGTACGGGCGCGCTTAGAAGAATAAATATCGACCAGCCACTACCAGACACTATACAGAGCGGAAAAACTCCAAAAGTCGAAGAATCTATTTCTTCACACCCCACTTTGAAACCTCAGCAACTGCTAAGAGTTCTAACAAGATCATTGCTACCGACAGGGAAAGGAAAAATTCTTGATCCTTTCTGTGGGTCTGGTTCAACAATAGCTGCTTGCTCAGCTATTGGATATGAATCAATTGGCATTGAAATCGATGACTTATATTTTTCAGAACTAGAAAAGAATATATCTTCCCTTTCGAAGCTATATCCAGATGTGAAGGGGCAAACACTAGATCCCATTCATAAAAATGAAAAACCAAAAGAACGGAAAAGGGAGGCTCAAATAAGCTTGATTTAATCTGCACTTAGCACACCTAACGCTCTACCCATAGACAAATAAAGGGGATTATGTAGCAAAGTGCCGAAATAGTGCTTGACAGAACGGCACTAAATGCCAAGGTTGTGACAAAGAATTTGATGATTCTCGTTATCTTGAGTTAGATCACAATACGCGCAATCCAGATGGCGGGGTAAGCTGCTCCCCCGTCCGTCATTCTCGCCGCAGGCGGGAATCCAGAGTTGCGGTTCCGCGAAGCGGGAGCGCAATGGGTGTAACTCGAGGCACGCACTTGGTTAATGGCGGCTGCGCCGCCATTCTGGATTCCCGGGCTACGCCCGAGGAGAACTGTCGGCGATGGGAACAACCCTCCATCGCCTGGAATGACGGCAAGGGGCAAGCCGGACAATGACGGGGGGTGTGACGCGGGGCGCGCGCTTAGTTAATGGCGGCTTGCGCCGCCACTCTGGATTCCCGGGCTACGCCCGAGGAGAACTGTCGGCGATGGGAACAACCCTCCATCGCCTGGAATGACGGCAAGGGGCAAGCCCTGGGAGAACTGTCGGCGATGGGAACAACCCTCCATCGCCTGGAATGACGGCAAAGGGCGTAGCCGGGCTAGGCGCCGCTAAAGTTCCCGGTGCGTTTTTCCGCAACCGCCTTGACGCCTTCTTTGTGATCCTGGGTCTGTTGCAGCCACTTCTGTTCACGGCTCTCGATGGTGGTCACAGCATTTACCGTATCCGCCAGGCCGGGGCGCATCTGCTCGCGCAGTGAGATAAGCGCAAGGGGTGCGTTTTCTGCTATTTCTCTGGCCAGTTCCGTGGCGGCGTTGCGCACATTGTCATTGTCCGTGTAGATATCCCCAAGCCCCCATTCATAAGCGGTCTCACCGTTGATACGCCTGCCGGTCAGGAACAGGAGGTTTGCTCTCTGTGCGCCCACTATCCTTTCCAGCGTATGGGTAAGGCCGAACCCGGGCGTGAATCCGAGTTTGACAAAGTTGGCCGTCATTCGGGTTGCCGGGCAGACAACGCGAAAATCCGCCATCAGGGCCAGGCCGAAACCGCCGCCGACGGCGGCACCCTGTACCGCGGCAACCACGGTTTTTTTGCAGCGAAACAGACGCACGGCCTCATCGTAAAGAGGGTTGCGGTCGTTTTTGGTGCGCTGCTCCAGCTCTGAGGCACGTTCATCGGAGCCAAAGTTGGCGCCGGCGCAAAAATGCTTGCCGTCGGCGCAGAGCAGAATGGCCCGCAGGTCTTTTTCCGCATCTATATCTTCGAAACAGTCCGCCATGTCCGTGATTAGCTTGTGGTCGAAGAAGTTGTTCGGCGGCCGCTGGATTTCGCATTGCACGACATGACCATCGAGCAGGCTGACGCCAATATCCCCGTATTGTTCTTTCATAGGGTTGCTCTCCCGGGCTTAGTCAAAGGGTCGTCTGGTGGGCTGGATGCCTTTTGGCCACTGGTCGAAACTCGCCGACACTTTTTCGCCTATATCGGCAACTGTCCAGGGTGTGTCGGTATTGTCCTTTGCACAGATTTCCTGCGCCTGCCAGGAAAGCAACTGCACGGAATTACCGGAAACCAGAAACTGGCGGCCGGTTACATCCTTGGCGTCATCGGAACCCAGCCATACAACCAGCGGGCTGACCTTGTCCGGCGAGAGTAAGTCTTCCATGTTCTTCCCCTCAGGAAAGATGTCAGAAGTCAGGCGAGACCAGGCGGCGGGTGCAAGTGTATTGACGCGAATGTTGTACTTCATGCCCTCCTGAAACAGGCAGCGGGCGAAACCGGCGATACCCGCCTTGGCGGCGCCGTAGTTGGTCTGGCCGAAGTTTCCCAGTAAACCGGAGGTGGAAGAGGTAACCACGATACTGCCGCCGGTGCCCTGTTCCAGCATCTGCTGATAGGCGGCTTTAACGGTCAGGTAGGTGCCCCGGAGGTGAACTTCCAGCACCAGGTCCCACATGGCGTTGTCCATGTTCTTGAAAGATTTATCCCGCAGGATTCCCGCGTTGGCGATCAGAAAATCCAGCTTGCCGAAATTATCGACAGCGGTTTTTACCATGGCATTGGCGTCTTTTTCCTTGGCAACGTTGCCGTAATCGGGGGCTGCCTTCCCGCCCGCGGCCTTGATCTTGTCCACGACCTGATCCGCCATGGCGGTGCCGGCACCGGAACCGTCCCTGGCGCCGCCCAGATCATTGACGACTACGGATGCGCCTTCCTTTGCCAGCAGCAGTGCGTGAGTTTCCCCAAGCCCGCCGCCTGCGCCGGTAACCAGCGCTACTTTACCGTCCAACATGCCCATGTTCGTTCCTCCGGATTACAAATAAGGTGAAAAAATATGAGTTGGCAGTAAATCATATCGGCCTGTCTAAAACCAGTGTGACAGGGGCCCGGTCATCAACATGCATCCCGTCGTTTACCCGCCGGTTGTTGCAAATGTATAGATGTGGCCTTCTTTCGCCCAGCCACGGAAGCCAGCGCGTTTTGCCTGCTGGCGGTAGTCCTGCCAGTTGTCGCCGTAATGCATGAGTATGATTTTCCTGCGCAGGCGTTCAGGCAGTGTGCAAAGTTCGTCGATGGAAGCGTGTACGCCAGCGGTGAACAGTTGGCAGTCATGGAAGATGACCTCGAAATCAAACCGCGCATCAAAGGATTCGATAAGGTCGGGATCAAAGCGTGTATCGGACGTGAACAGAACCCGGTCGTCAATGATGACCGCGCAACTCCAGGCACAATCCCGCCAGGATGTTGCGCTGTCGGGGAAGTGCAGGGTGCGCGGCATCTTCACACTGATGCCGCCCACATTCGCCGCAAAGGTTTCCCTCGGGTAGCCCTTGAGCCTGACGGGACGAATGATGTTCCACAGGTCCCTGAAGCGCAGAGGCTTTCCTTCCGACAACTCACTGCCGCCCCGCAGGCTCTGCTGCCAAAGGATTTTCTCATAAGCCGCCGTAATGACCATGTTGGGTTTCTGCCTGGCCACATAACGCCCGGTAAGCTGGGCTTCTTCAAGCCCGCCGATATGGTCTGCATGGCTGTGGGTAATCAGGTAGTTCCTGATCCGGGTTATCGGCACGCCGGCATCATGGAGCGCCTGTGGACACCTGTTGCCGCAGTCGACCAGCAGATGATCCTCGCCCTTGCTGATCAGCAGGTTGTTCTGGTTCAGGGTCTTTGCAAAGGCGGAGCCGCAACCCACGAAGTACAGGCGCAGGTCTTTCTCGGTGGTGAGTGTCACCCGTCTGACCGGTTGGCGTGAAATTCTCATGGCGGCAACTCAAGGTGCGCGGGCTACAGACTCTCGATAAACGCCATCAGGTCCGCCGCTGATTTATCCGGTATTTCTTCCATGGGCATGTGCCCGACCTGGTCGTAGTAAGCGGTTTGCGTGTTGGGCAGTGTCTCCGCCAGCCGTTCGGCCTGGTCCATGCCGATAAGTGAATCTTCCCTGCCCCACATGATAAGGGTGGGCGTTGTGATGATGGAGACGTCCACTGGGTCAATGGAGAACTGGGAAAACCTTGCCAGGGTGGCGTGCCTTGTACCGGCCCGCAGATTCAGTTCGTAGTAGCGCCGGATTAACGCATCATTGACGACAGGTGAGTTGTTGTATGCGGCCTGCACGCCTTGCTTTGTCAGGTAGTAGGGGTCCAGCTTCGTGGAGATAAATCTGAACCAGTCCTGGCGAAGCAAGTTGAATATCATGACGGAACTACCCGGCTCCACGTCTCGATACCACTGAGGCGGCCCGGGCGCATCAATCAGCACCAGACCCGGTAATCGTTCGGGATAGGCCAGGGCGAACTGCCAGGCCACGGCGCCGCCCATGGAGTTCCCGGCCAGCACAAATTCTTCAATATCCAGGTTATCCGCTATTGCGCGCACCACGTCCACGTAGCTCGCATTATTGTAGATACCCGAGGGCGTCTCCCCTGTCAGCCCGTGCCCCGGCAGGTCGATACTGACGGCGCGATATTGATTGCCGAGCTTTTCAACCCAGGGCTCAAAGGCGTGCAGGGATGAGTTGGAACCGTGCAGCAAGATCACCGCCGGGCCGTTTCTGTTGCCTTCGTCCCGGTAATGGATGCGTCCGGCGTCGCCAAGGTCAAGGAATTGCGAGGCGGGGCTGGTGTAACGGGCGTCAACCACGCCCTTTGGCATATCTCCCTGGTAAAAGAAGGCTGCCGCCAATACCAGCAGCAGGACGATGGTCAAGGAAAGAATTTTCAGTGTTTTCATGGTGTTATGTTATCCAGATGGCCAGCTACCAGCATACCAATCCATTGGTGCTTTGTAGATGGGTTTTTGCGGGTTAAGATGCATCTCCCATCATTGAGGAAACGAGTGACGTGGCACCAGCCCTTGCAAGAATCCGCGAAGCGGATGAGGCCGTCAGAAGCCTGATCCTTGAAGCACTGAACGTGGTCCGCTCTGATGATTTTGACCGTTATTTCGACCTGTTTACAGATGATGCAGTATGGATGATGCCATCGAGCTTCAAGGACGTGCATCTGGACGAGGCGCGTTCTTTCTATGGTTTTACCCGCAAGTTCAGATTCGATCAGGAAACCGCCGTTGACGAGGTGGTTGTTTCCGGTAATTGGGCTTATGTCAGGGTCAGCTTTGACGGTTACCTCAGGCCCAAGGTCAATGACGGTTCTCCCCCCTTGAGATCCGTTAGCAGGCATATCTGGATATTGAAAAAACAGGCCGACGGATGCTGGAAGATCGCCAGAGATATCTGGAACACGCCGAAAGTCGCCGGCTAGCACCAGGATGCGAATGTAAGCCGTGACCATCTACGATTTTGCGGTCGGCCAGACAAACCCTGAAACATTTCCCACGGAAGCTTTTCAATCGGCGGCTGTTCGCGCCATTGCCAATGAACACCATGCTTACAACCGTTACCCCAGCGGGAGAGGGCATGAAGGGTTGCGCAGGCTGATGGCGGAACGTGAAAGCCAGCGTGAAGGTGTGACAGTGGACCCGGAGTGCCTGGCACTGACCAACGGTAGTATGCAGGCGGTGACGCTGGTGGGTCAGGCGTTGATGCAGGCCCCGGGGGACCTGGTGATTACCGAGGAATTTACCTATCCGGGGACCATCGCCGCCTACAAGGGTATTGGCCTGCGGATAGCGGGGGTCGGCATGGATGAATCGGGGATGCGGATGGACCTGCTTGAAGACAAGCTGAAAGAACTCGACCAGGCCAGGCTGCGGCCAAGATTTATCTATACCCTGACGACCTACCAGAATCCCACCGGGGCCTGCATGCCCGCCGAGAGGAAGCGCCAACTCATTGAACTGGCGCGGCGTTTCGATGTCCCGGTGGTGGAAGATAACTGTTACGGCGATGTGCATTTTGAAGGTGAGCCGGCTCCCAGCATGTTTGCGATGGACGATAGCTCGGACATGATTTATATCGGCTCTCTCTCGAAAATATTCGCGCCCGGAGTTCGTCTCGGATATCTCTATGCAAGGCAACCGCGTTTCAATGAAATCGTTAGCAAACGGTTCGACGCCGGGTCAAATTACTTTGCGGCGTCCGTCCTGGCGGAATTCTACAAGGATGGCATAGCCGCTCATGCGGAGAAGACCACGCCGGCTCTGATCCGGAAGCGTGACCTGCTGGTTGCGGGGTTGGCCGGGCAGCTTGCTGATATTTGCGTATGGTCGCACCCGGTGGGCGGCCTTTTTCTGTGGCTCCGTGTGCCGGAAGACGTAGATATGCGCAAGCTGACGGAGCTTGCTAACGGGCGCGGATTTTTCTTCGCCGCGGGTTCAAACTTTCATGTGGACGGCAAGGAATGCCCCTATATTCGCCTGGCCTTTGGACATGTTCCGGACGACATCATCCCGGACGGTGTGCAGGTGCTGGCGAGGTGCATAAAAGAATCAAGAACCAGCAATGCGGCGAGGTCCTTCGACAGCTTGTTCCAGGCGGTTTAGTTAGGGGCTTGTTTTTTTGCCGTCATTCCAGGCGATGGGGGGTATCCATCGCCGACAGTGTTTCCAGCCGCAGGCGGGAATCCAGGCCGCGCCACTTGCTTGTTGATTGGCCGCTGATGTTTGTTAAGCTTCGCTTATGCGCGCTTCCGTTCCGGCTTCAACCTCCGACATCACCAAAGAATGGCTGACGGATGTTCTCCGGGGCCGGGGTAAGCTCAATACCGAGGTCACGGACCTGACGCTGGAGCCCTTTGGTGAAGGCGTGGGGCTGATGGGCGAACTCGCTCGCCTGCATCTTCGCTATGCTGGAGAAGAAGCCCTGCCTGATGCCATGGTGGTGGACTGGCAAATCAGCGGCAGAGGCAAGGGGATTTTCGATGTCGCCTACTTTATGTGCCAGAGTCTGGCCTCCGGCCTCCGGGTTGAGATAGAAAAGCCGGTGCTGGTGCACTACCTTAAAAGCCTGGGTCGTGCTGACTATGGTTTTGAGCAGTGCTGGGAGGATTATCGTCGAATCATCCTGGGTTGCCTGATATACCCGGTAACCGTTTGCGGAACCCTGAACACGGCCAATGAGAGGGGGCAGGGCGCTTGGGGAATCCATGCTGTCGAGAAATCTGGCGGCGATAGAAGATCTGGGTTGTACGGCTCTGGTTTCCTGAAACGAGTCGCCCGCTTTCAGAACAGCAGGTCCTTTTCCGTCCATCTCTCCGCAAGCCAGGCGTTCGGGTCTTTTATGTCCCCCGCCCTGAAGTGTTTGATGTGCACCCGGATATGTCTGGTGGCACCGTGCATGCATCGCCAGAAATTGGTTTCCCCGCCCACGTAGACAAGGGTCAGGTCAACCACAGGCGTGTCATCAGTGACAGCAGCCAGCGCAATCTTCAGCCCACCGGCCTTCGGCGTCAGCAGGTGTTCATAGGGCGATTTCTGTTGTGCTTTTTTCAACGGCGTGAATCTTGTGCCTTCTGCGTAAATGAGCAGGCCGCCACGCTCATTGTTCAGGGTCGAGGAAAAGGCCTGAATGGATTCATAATCTTTTTTCCTTGCCCTTTTACCCTGGCCGCGATGCAGGGCGGGGAAGTTCAACGCATAGCAGAGCCAGCCGACTATCGGCAACCACAACAGCTCCCGCTTGATCAGGAATTTAAGGATGGGCCCCTGGCCGGTGACCACATGATGAAGGAGGGGTATGTCAAACCAGGATTGATGATTGACCAGGATGATGGGTGCCGGGTGGTCCGGGAGCCTGCCTTCTGTTTCCACCTTGATCCCCATCATCCGGATCAGCCAGAAGCTGTTGATCCGGACCGCACATTTGTAGATCCATTCCAGGGTCAGATCGCAGAAACGCCGGACAGACCCGTGATTGCCGATCAGGAGCTTGATCAGGGCGACGGGAAACAGGGGGAACATCCAGAAGCCCAGATTCAGGGCACACCAGAATACGGAGATGGTGCTGAGCAGGTGCTTGAACATGCTCATTCGTCGCCATCCGGGGATATGCCGAGAAATTCCGCCATGCCGCTGACCCTGGCGGATGATCGATGGATGGCGTCCCGCCAGGTTTCCGGGTCGGTATGAACCGTGAGGCGTTGTTTTGCCCGGGTGACGGCTGTGTAAAGCAGTTCTCGGGTCATGAGGCTTTGCGCTCCCTGACCGGTTTCATTCGCAAGGATCAGGACGACATGCTCAAATTCCGAGCCCTGCGACTTGTGAACCGTCATTGCAAAACAGGTTTCGTGAGCGGGCAGGCGGGAAGCCGGGTATTGTTTTTCTTCCCCGCCGGGGAAGACCACCTTGTACTGATCCCCGTCCGCGAAGGGTACGCAGACGCCGACATCGCCGTTGAAGAGGCCCAGGTTGTAATTGTTCTCCTTGATGATAATGGGGCGTCCCGGATAAAACTCTTCTCTCGGGGCTTTGAGTCCGCGGGACCTTAGCGCCGCTTCAATCCGTTCATTGATCTGCTCAACGCCTGTTGCCCCGCCACGCCGGGTGCACAGGATACGCGCCTGTTCAAAAGCGCTCAGTAACTCGTCTGCATCGTATTGATGATCGGTCAGCAGTTGGATGTAAGCGGGCCAATGGTTCAACAGTTGTTCTTCATCACCTTCCTGCCAGGCCGGCAGTTGCTTCACGCTGCCGTCCGGGAGGTCGTTGATGGTTTCGATTTCCTGTTGGATGGCAATGGCAATTTGTCCGACACCGCTTTCGGTCGTGAATCTGTAGTTTTTTTGCAGTTGGCAGATGGCGTCCGTAAGCCGGTGCTGCTCAACTGCCAGAGGAACTTCGCCGAGGATGGGATTTGCAAAAGCGGCAAACTCTGTCGAGAAGCCGGTGTCACCGGCGCATATATCCGCCAGTACATTGCCCGTGTCCACCGAAGGAAGTTGCTGCGGGTCCCCAAGCAGAACCAGCCGCGTATGCTCCGGTAATGACACCAACAAACGATGCATCAGCATGAGGTCAATCATGGACGCTTCATCCACCACCAGCAAATCCGCGATTATGGGGTTGTCCTGCCCATGCCGCCAGCTTCTTCTATCCGGTCTCATGCCCAGCAGGCGATGCAGGGTCAAGGCGGGCATTGACGTTGATTCCTCGAGGCGCATAGCCGCCTTGCCCGTCGGCGCCACCAGCCGGACCTCCAGCCCTGGATCTTTTTCCAGGAGTATGTTCAGTATCTTGATCACAGTGCTTGTCTTGCCGGTGCCCGGGCCGCCGGTGATAATCGCCAGGCGGCGCGTGATGGCGAGCAGAGCCGCGAGCTTCTGTCTGTCTCCCGGCGCCTCGCCGAATGGCATGTTCAGTTTTTCTTTCAGGTCAGTCTGATCAACTTCCAGCGCAACATTGCGGGCAATGAGCAGGTCGGCGACTTTTTGTTCGTAACGATAGAGACGGGACAGATATAACTTATGGCCGCTTAACGTCAGTGGTGTCTCTTCCCCCGGTGCGCCAATCATTTTCTGTTCGGCCAGCCTGCCCAGAAACTCCGCAGGCTTGTCTCGCAGGTCAAGGCAGGAATGTTGGATGATGGTGTTGTCTATCAGCGCGGCGATCATTTCACTGACGTCCGCGTCCAGTGCGCCGACTCTGGCGGACAGCATGCTCATGAAATGATGTTTGAAACTATCGCTCATTTATTGCCCATCGCCTATTGCCCATCGCCTTGCCCATCGCCGGACAAGAGTTTATCCAGCCTGTCGATGAACTGCACCGCCGGCCTGGCAAAGAAAACACCGGATTGGTTCCCTCCATCCATGCCCCGCAAAAAGAAGTAATAGGCCCCGCCGAAGTGTTGTTCATACTGATAGCCGGGCAGCTTATGTTGCAGCATCTTGTGTACCGCAAGCGTGTAGACCACATATTGCAGGTGGTATTGATGGGATGTCATGGCGGCATTCAGCTTATCGTCGGTGTAGTCTTCAGGCCGCCGACCGAGATGATTGGACTTGTAATCCGCCAGGAAATATCGCCCGTCCCGGCGGAAAACCAGATCGATGAAGCCGGTCATCATGCCCTGAAGACGGGTGGTGGAAATTTCGTCGCCAGCGATGTAATTTTCACCGGCCAGGTACTGCAGCACATCGGCGGAAGATGACACGGGGAAATGGAATTCCATTTCATCCAGCCTGTCTTCCCTGCTCAGGCTCCCCAGGGAAAAATCTCCGTCGTTAAAGGGGGTGTTCAGTATGTCCGAGAGCCATCTCTGCATAACCGGCAACCAGTCTTTGTCAAGGCCAAGTCGCTGCAGCGTGTTTTCGCACCTGACCTGATGGTCGCTGCTATCCTTGAAGTCCAGGTTCTCCATGAGGGCGTGCAGGGCATGACCCACGTGCATGCCCCGGGGGAAACTGAATTTGTTGCGTTCACTGGTAGCGGCTGGCCCTGCTTCGTCTCTGTCGTCATCGTTGAATCCCGCTACCGGAACCTGATCCTGCCTGCTGCGCCCGGCGACCATCCCGGAATAGCTGTGAATACGCCAGGCATCCGGCAAGGGTGGCGGCGCCGGTGGTTGGGTGAGGGTTTGCTTCGCCTGCCGGGGCTCATAGGTCGTTTTGTCTGGGTCATTGCCATCCACCAGTTCGAACAGAGACGCCGGTAATGTATCCCTGGCCCGCTTTGACAGAGATTCGTCTTTGTGAATTTTTTCAATGCCAAGCAGGCGGGCAAAGGCGGAACCATTGAACCCGCTTGTTTTCGGCAAACCCAGGTAGCAACGGTATCTTGCCCTGGTCAGGGCGACATAGAGCAAACGCATATCTTCGTCGAGTTGTTCCTGCATGCTGTGTCGTCGGTGTTGTTCGTTGTCGCCAAGTTCCAGGCATGCCGTGAATTGACCCTGTCTTTCTTCATGGAACAGGGCCGGGCCATCCCCGGATGGGCTTGAGAAGGAGGGCATGGGAATCATCACAATGTCATATTCGAGCCCCTTGGAGCCATGCATGGTGATGATCTTGACCAGGTTTTCATCGCTTTCCAGCCGGAGTTGGCGCTCTTCGCCGGATATGCCGTCCGTTCGATATTGTTCCTGATGCTGTTGTTGGCTGAACCATCGAATGAGCTGATACATGCCGGGAAATTCGGCGGACCTTTGCTGGAGGATGCCGGTCAGGTGTCGCAGGTTGGTCAGTTGCCTTTCGCCGCCGGGTTGATGAAGCCACTTCTTCGCGAGTTGTCGTCGCCGGGCCAGTTCATTCAACATGGGGGCAAGGTCCTGTTCCATCCAAAGCCGGTGATAATCCTGGAATTCCGACATGACCTTTTGTTGCAATGCCAGGTCCTGGTCCAACGCATCTATCTCTTCTGCGCTGACCTGCATCAACCCGGTGCCGAGGGCGGCGCGAATGGCGCTGTCATGGGCAGGCTTTGCTACGGCTCTGAGAATCAGCTTCAGATCATCCGCCGTGTCCTGCAGGAAGACGCTTTCCTGGGTCAGGTAGACGCTTTGTATGTTTCTTTCCGTCAGCGCCTTCTGGGCCACCTGGGCGTCTTTCCGGCTACGAACGAGGAAGGCAATCTGCCCGGCCTTTATCGGTTCGCCCTTCAGGCTGGCCAAACTCGGGTCGCCGATCAACCCGGCGGTTTGTTCTGCCGCATAGGCCATGACCCCGCGGCGCATCTCTTCAAGTGGGAGGAATCTGCTTGCATCCCCCACTGCAAATAGTTGGTAGGGCGTACACTCATGGCCGTCCAACATCATCTTCATGTCGGTATGTTGCGGCGTCGGGTCGACGGGCTGAAACGGAATATCTTTATCGTTGCCAAAGATTTCCGGTTTGTCGAACAACAGGTTGGTGGCCGCGATCATCGCCGGTGAGGAACGCCAGTTAGTCTTGAGCGTGTAATGGCCCTCGGCTTGCCTCCGGGCGTTGATATAACTGAAGATATCGGCCCCGCGAAAGTTATAGATGGCCTGTTTAGGGTCGCCGATCATCAGCAGGCAGCCTTTGAACGGTCTCTGATAGACGGTCGAAAAAATGGTGTTTTGTATTGAATCTGTGTCCTGAAATTCATCAATCATCGCCGCCGGCCAGCGATTAGCGATGATTTCCGGCAGGGCGGAACCTTCCCGGGCTACGGCGGTGGCGGTCTGGGTGAGCAGGTCATCAATGGTGAGCTTGTGCCATTGCGCCTTGTGTTCTTGCATCAGGCGTGTCACTTCATCCAGCATCCGGCGCCAGAGCGCTGCTTTCTGGCCGGGCAGCGCCCGGCTGACTTCATCGATCAGGTCCAACGCTTCATGCGTGGGCCTGACGGCATTCTTTTTCAGTGCGCTTGTCAGACTGGTCTGGTTATAGATGTCCCAGAGTTCATTGGCCAGGTCCACCTGATCACTGCGGCAAAACGCCGCCATCTTCGCCAGGCGCTTGCCGGGCTTATAACGAGCGTTCAGACGGTCCTTGATGAGGGCTTCCAGGTTATTTTCTCGCCAGAGGGTCTTGGCGCGCCTGGCCTTCTGCAAAAGTTCTTCAGTCGAGAGGCTGACCGATGGCGAGTAATAATGCAGTTTCCCGCGAAACAGCATGGGTTGCAGCTTATTTGCGAGTGCTTCCGGGCTGCGCCAGAGGTAGAGCGCGAGCTGGCGCATTTCCGGGTCAATACTCATGATCTGTGTGCGGAAGCAATCTTCCGCCGCCTGCTTCAACAGCGTATCCCGCGCCGCATTCATCTCCTGATTAAAGAGGACGCCGGATTCAAAAGCCTGTTCCCCCAGAATCTTGGCGCAGAAGCTGTGAATGGTGAAGATGCTCGCCTCATCCATAAGTTGTACGGCGGCGGTCAACAGCTTGAGGTCCCGCTGTTTATCGGCACTGTTCTCGACCAGTTGACGCAGGAATGTATCTTCCTCGCCTGTTGAGCCTGTGCGAAATGCCCGCCTTGCCTCCTCGATTCTGGTGCTGACGCGATGTCTCAATTCATCGGTGGCGGCGCGTGTAAAGGTCAGAATAAGGATCTCATTGATGGCCAGAGGTCTCTGCAGGTGATTGTCAAAATCAAGCAGCAACCTCAGGCAAAGGTCGGTAATAGCATGTGTCTTACCCGTGCCTGCACTGGCTTCTATCAATTGAGCGTCATGCAAAGGCAGGGTTGCAGGGTCGAAGTCAGGCATCTGCCGTTACCTCCAGAAACGGTTGCCAGATAGTCAGGGCGTCTTCACTGAACCTGTCGGGGAAGGCCTGCCCGGGGCTGAACAGCCTTGCCCAGTAGCGGTCCTTCCCTTCCGCCCAGGCATCGTCTTTTCCCCAGTCGGCCATGGCTTTGGCCAGGCCCCCCCGTTTGCGGATAGTACCTTCGGCGAAGGTATAACCGGCCCCCACGGGCAAAAAAAGCGGCGCACTGATGCCTTCTTCGTAGAGGCTCAGGGCCTGTTCCAGCCAGGTGGAGGCCATCTCAGCGGTGACCGGGGGCAGGCTCAGATGGGCCACTTTTTCATACTTGTTGTTCTGTTGGGGGTAGATGTGGATGCTCGATACGGCCCGCCCGCTCAGATTGACCGCCAGGTGCAGGAGCCACATCTCAAGCAGTTGCTTCGGGCGTAATACACCCGTGCGCCAGTTGACCAGCTTGTCTGCATAGAGATTATCAACTTGCAGGTGCAGGTTTGTTTCACCGACCTGTATCACTTCCTTCAGCGTTTCCGCATGGCCGGTAATCTCCTGGTTCAATGCATTGAAGATGTTTTCCGCCAGCCTGATCTCCTGGTCCAGATGCTGCCTGCCCATTGTGCCTGGCAGAAGAATGCCGGAACCCATCTGCCGTTGTCGAAATTCATCCATGTCCTGGCTTTTTGTCAAGGCGGTGACGGCGTTGGTTCCCATCCAGTATCTGTCAAGGGCATCGGGTTCAAAGGGTTCGGTGTCCTGCAATTCAAGCGCTTGGTCTTGCAGATACACGCCGAGGCGTTGCTGCATGAAGAACATGCCGGGATGTACAAGAAATCTGGTGAGTTGCGCAACAGAAGTACAGGCGAGGGATTCTTTCATCGCCAGTGGTGTTTGCACGAAGCCCGGCGGCCTGGAGGTGGCAGTGAGCGCCTCGTACCAGGTTCGATCATGGGATTGCAGGTTATCGCCGAGGTAGTAACGCCTGTTGAAGGGTTGCAGAAAATGAGCAGTGATTGCCACCTTTTCGAAGGCATCAGTCAGGTAGCGCCACCATTCATTGACCACGACGGAGCGGGGTTTGTCCTTGTTGTCCCTGATGCCCTTGCCGATATAGCTGACATAAAAAATGTCCTGCGCGGATAACAATGCTTCGAGAAAAAGATAACGGTCATCCAGTCTCTTCGACCTGTCGCCACGCGCTGCCTTGCCGTTGGCGATCAGATTAAAGGAGCGGGGCTTAACAATGCGGGGATACTCACCATCGTTCATGCCAAGCAGACAGACCATGCGGAAGGGGATGCTGCGCATGGGTGTCAGAGTTGCAAAGGTAATGCCGCCGGTAATAAATCCGGGGCGGGAGCCGACCGCAGACAAAGCCTCCCGGATGGCGTGAGCCACAAGCTGGCTCGAAACTTCTTCCCCCCAGCCGCCAGCCGCCGCTTCGTTCACAACCTGCTCCACTTTTTGCAGCAACTGGCTGAGTTGCAGAATTTCCGCTTCCCTGGGTTCATAGAAGTCCCCGGCAAGTCGGGTAATGAGCAGCAGCCATTCATCCATGCTTCTCGGTGAGGAAAGTTCCCGCCGGTACTCGTCCAGCAGATGAATCATGTCGCAGAGCCTGCCAAGCAAATCAGCCTCCGCCGGGTTGATCTCTATCGCCAGGGTATCTTCCCAGATGTCTTCTTCCGTCATGGCAAATCCCAGGAGCAGCCGGTCCAGACCAAACATCCAGGTGTTCTGATTTTCCGTCGGCAGATTCCAGTTTTTCTTGTGTTTGCCGCTGACTTCCCAGCGTATGTGGGATTCATCCACCCATTGGGCGATGGTCTCCAGATCATCCAGAGTCAGCATGAACCGGCGCATGATCGCCGGGACTTCCAGCAGGTCCATGACTTCCGGCCCGGTGAGTCGTGATTGATTCAGGGTCAACAAGGTCAGGACACTCTCCGGCAGGAGGCTGTCATCCAGAGTGCTCCGGTCGGCAATCCGGGCAAACATGCCGCCGGTGAACACAGACTGCACAAAGGGTGCATAGTCGGCTATGTTCGGCGCCATGACGATGATGTCTTTGAGTTGCAGGTCAGGGTTGTCGCCAAGGGCGTGCAGTATCCGGTCATGGAGCACTTCCACCTCACGCATGCGGCTGTGGCAGGCGTGTATCTGAATGCTGTTGTCTTGCAGAGTGAATTGCTTTGGTGGCTCGTCGGGTTCCGCCTGGCCGCTGAAAGTCAGATCAAGGATGTCGTTCTTGACCAGGTTGAGCGCCGTGTCCGGCGGAAATTCAACAAACATCTCCTCGGGCTGCACCAGGTCCGTTTCAAGCAGCAACTCAAAATACTCCCGGCCCTGTTTCCCCAGGGAACCCAGCAGGGGGTTGCCGATTTCAAGGTAATCCTCATCGCTGAGTGGGCCATCGGTGTTTGTGATTGAGCGGATGGAGCGCCTTGCCTTGTCTCCGGTGGAGACGATATCCCCCCAATAATGTCGGCAGGGGTTGAGAAAGTAGATGTCGATATCGATGCTGGCAGCCAGGGCCGCATAGGTTTCCAGTTGCAAAGGCGGCATGGAGGAAAGCCCGAATATACTCAATTGACGCCGGGAGCCGGGTTGAGGCTTGGCAAGTTCCTCCAGCGCTCTCTGGTGGAGGGCGGCCCTGTGCAGGTCTCGAAAGTCGCCGGCATCATCCAGTATCGAGCGCCACAGTTCCCCTTGCCATCTTGCCTCGGCGGATTTTTTGCCGAAGTTTTCCGGCCACTTGAGCAACCAGCCCGGACGATACATCAGGTATTCATCGAACAGCAGCGCAAGCTCGTGGGATAACTGGTAGAGGCGCAAATCCTCATCACCGGGCGCCGCCAGATAATGTGTTGCGGAATCGGACAAGCCGGGGTTGGCCCGTAAAAGGCGCATAATCCGCCAAGTCAACCGGGCAGCTTCAAAAGGCGATTCGGTGAGACGCTCTGTTTCCGGAATCAGCGACCGGTAGAGCCGCCACAGGAAAGCGGCCGGCAGCACGCAATTCACATTACTGCTGATGCCATGACGTTCCGCCAGTTGCAGCTTCAACCAATGCCCCATGCCCAGATTCTGCACCACCAGGGTCAGGGGCTCAAAGGGGTCAGTGGCTTCGGCATTTCGCGAACAGAAGGCGTCGGCAAGTTTCGACATCTGATTCGACTGGTACAAGGTGAGCATGGCGGTTAGTTTAAGTGTTACCGGCAATGTGCTACAAGACTGAACTGTTTATTGGATACATAATCGTGAGTTTGCGGGTTTTTACCCCTGACGCCGGAGGCCACAGGTGAACGACAAGAAAGCACTGCTTGGTGAACTGAAGATAGACGCATCACAGCGTCAGGACTCATCTTCCAGGGCCAGGTGGATAGTGACCGCAGTCGGCGCGACACTGTTGGCCGCCCTGGCCTGGTTCTGGCTACTGCCGCCTTCATCGCCGGTGCCGGTAACAGTCGCCACCGCCACCCAGGCCGGCGGCACCGTGATATCGAGCGCTGCCGCAGTGCTGGACGCCACCGGCTATGTCGCCGCCCGCAGGCAGGCGACCGTATCGTCGAAAATTACCGGCAAGGTAAAGGAAGTCTTCATTGAAGAGGGCCTGGCAGTGGAGGCGGGTCAGTTGCTGGCAACCCTCGACGACAGCGCCCAGAAAGCGCATTTTAACCTGGCGAATGCGCAATTCCAGGCTGCTCAGGCGAGGCTCAGGGAGGTCGAGGTGATGCGCCGGCAAGCAAGGCTGGACCTGGACCGTATCGTCGGGCTGGCGCAAAAGGACCTTGCCAGCACGGCGGAGTTGGACAGGAGCAGGCTCGACCTGGAGACTCTGGAAGCAAGGCTTGTGGGGCTTGAAAAAGAAGTGGTGGTTGCCAGCCGCGTCACCGAAGTGCAACAACAACTCTTGGATGACATGCAGATTCGTGCCCCCTTTTCCGGCGTCGTCGTCGCCAAGTCGGCGCAGCCGGGTGAAATGATTTCCCCGGTTTCCGCCGGCGGCGGTTTCACGCGAACGGGCATCTGCACCATTGTGGATATGGAGTCTCTGGAAATAGAGGTGGATGTCAACGAGGCTTACATCAATCGCGTCAAACCGGGGCAACCGGTCAATGCCATGTTGAACTCCTACCCGGACTGGAAGATTCCCGCGGAAGTGATCACGATCATCCCAACGGCGGACAGGAACAAGGCGACCGTCAGAGTCCGCATCAGGTTCATCTCTCGCGATGCCAGAATATTGCCGGACATGGGCGTCCGGGTTGCGTTTCTCGAAGAACAAGAGCCGCCCGGCGAAGTCAGCGCGCTCACAGGCGTGATGGTCCCGGCGAGCGCCATCGGCTCCAGAGATGACGGCAAGATCGCTTTCGTGGTGACTGACAACCAGGTGTCGGTGCGTGAGGTGCAATTGGGGCCGAAACGCGGCGCACAACGTAATGTGACCAGTGGCCTCAATGCAGGGGAGCAGGTCGTGGTAGCATTGGACGCTACCCTGATGGAAAAGCTGAGTAACGGCGCTCAGGTAACAATAGAATCATCGTCACGAGGATGAAATTTGACTAACTTGATTGAAGTAAAAGATGTTGAAAAGCAGTACACCCGCGGGAAGATGGTGGTGCCGGTTCTTGAAAAGCTGAACTTGAACATAGAGCAGGGCGATTTCCTCGCGCTGATGGGACCATCCGGCTCCGGCAAAACCACGCTGCTCAACCTGATTGGTGGGCTGGATAAACCAACCAGCGGCAGTATCACCATCGGCGGTCAGCAGATTGACCAGATGTCAGCATCACAGCTCGCAAAGTGGCGCGCCACCAACGTGGGCTTTGTTTTCCAGTTTTACAACCTACTGCCGGTATTGACCGCCTTGCGAAATGTGGAACTGCCCCTCCTGTTGACCGGCCTCAGCAGCAGCGAAAGAAAGCAACGGGCGCAGGCCGCCCTGTCCGTAGTGGGCCTGGCGGACAGGCAAAATCACAGGCCGGCGGAACTCTCTGGAGGGCAGGAACAGCGGGTGGCCATTGCCCGGGCCGTTGTTTCCGACCCGGGTTTGCTGGTGTGTGATGAACCCACCGGGGACCTTGACCGGACAACGGCGGATGAAATCCTGGATCTTCTGCGGCTGCTTAACCGTGAATACAACAAGACCATCGTCATAGTTACCCATGACCCGAAGGCCGCAGACCATGCCAACCACTGCCTGCACCTGGATAAGGGGCGGCTGGTGGAGGCGGCGCCGGGATGAAATATGTCGGTTTGATCTGGGCCGGCATTTTCCGCAAGCCGGTGCGCAGCCTGCTTACCATGGCCAGCATTGTCATTGCCTTCCTGCTGTTCGGCATATTGCAGTCCGTTACCGTCTCTTTTAACAGCGGCATTATTCTTGCCGAGGCGGACAGGCTGGTCGTTGCACCCAAGTATTCCATTATCGATGACATTCCGGTTTCTTACGGGCCGCGGATTGCCCAGACACCGGGAGTCAAGTATGTCACTCACATGTCATGGTTTGGCGGAACCTACAAGGACCCGGAGAATTTTTTCCCTCGTTGGCCCGTTGACACCGGGCAGTTCTTTGAGATTTTCCCTGAATTCATGCTGGATGAAGGCGAGAAACAGCAGTTCAAGACACTCAGGACTGCGGCCATTGTCGGTCGGGAGGTCGCCGACAAGTACGACATTCAGGTCGGTGACAAGATGCCACTGATCGCCAACATCTGGCCCAACAAGGACAATAGGCTCTGGGAGTTCGACCTGGTGGGTATCTATGACGGCAGGGACGAGAAGGTTGCAGCAGATCAGATGTACATGAACTATGAGTTCTTTGATGAATACCGCGCCTTTGGCACGGGCGGGGTGGGGCAGTTCGTGATCACCATCGAAGATCAGGGGCAAAGCGCGGAAATTGCAAAGCGGATAGACGCCATGTTTGCGAACTCATCGGACGAGACAAAGACACAGACGGAGAAAGCCTACAATCAAATGTTCGCCAACCAGGCCGGTAATATCGCGTTGGTTATGACGGCCATATTGTCCGCAGTTTTCTTCACCATCCTGCTGCTGACAGGAAACACCATGTCCCAGGCCATGAGAGAGCGGATTCCCGAACTTGCTATTCTGAAAACATTGGGTTTCACGAATCGTTCGGTGCTTCTTCTGGTGCTGACTGAATCGGTCTGCATGGCGATGGTTGGTTGTGTGCTGGGCCTGGTGGTCGCGGCAGCCGTCATTGCAGAAATGCCGGCTTCAGTGCCTTTCCTGGGAGGCACCGTCATGCCGGCGGTCGTTGCCATCGAGGGTGTGGTGGTTGCCATCCTGCTGGGTCTGGTCGTGGGTGCGCCACCGGCATGGAACGCCATGAAACTCAGCATCGTCGATGCCCTGAGAGAACACGCATGAATCAGGTTTTTGCGATAACCGGCATGAATCTCAGGAACCTGCCGAGCAGGCTGGGCCCATCGTTGGTTGTTGTGATTGGCATAGCGGGGGTGGTTCTGGTCTTGATTGCGCTCCTCTCCATGGCTCGCGGATTTGAAGCGACCCTGAAAGGTACGGGGCAGGCTGACAGGGCGATAGTGCTGCGTGGCGGTTCCGATTCAGAGATGAGCAGTTGGATATCGCCGCAACACGCGGACCTGATTCGCACCAAGCCCGGCATAGCAACCGGCGAGCCCGGCGTTCTGGCGGCTACGGAAATATATGTGATCGCCGACGTGCCGAAGAAGGGCAGTAAAACCGACGCCAACCTGCCGCTGCGGGGTGTGGAGGCCAGGTCTTTCGAGATACGGGACGAGGTCAGGATAGTTGACGGGCGTAGCCTCGAGTTCGGCAAATTTGAGTTGATTGCGGGTGTCAATGCTGTGGATCAGTTTCAGGGCCTTGATATCGGGTCCATCTTGAAACTGCGCGGGGCCGACTGGGAAGTTGTTGGCCACTTTGCCACCGATGGCACCATCCATGAGTCAGAGGTATGGGTGGACACACAGGTGTTGGGTTCAAACCTGAAGCGGGGAGCCGGCGGCACATCCATGGTGGTCAGATTGGAATCGCTCCATGAGTTTGATGTACTGGAGCAGGCGATGGATGATGACCCGCAATTGGAGACGCAACTACGGAAAGAAACCGTTTACTATAGTGAGCAGTCGGAGAGGCTGACCGCGTTGATTGAAAACTTTGGCTATTTTGTTGCAAGCATCATGGCCATCGGCGCAATTTTTGCCGCCCTGAACACCATGTATTCCGCCGTTTCCACCCGGTCTGTCGAAATTGCCACCCTGCGGGCGCTTGGTTTTGGACCCTTGTCGGTGGTGGTATCGGTCATGGTGGAGGCGCTGATACTGGCAATGATCGGCGGTGCCCTGGGCGCAAGTCTCGCCTTCGTCATGTTCAATGGTTATACCGCATCCACCATGGGCGGGACCTTCTCCCAGGTCAGCTTTGACTTTGCGGTTACACCGGATCTGGTAGTTCGAGGTGTTGTCTGGTCCTGCCTGCTTGGCTTGGCAGGCGGGCTCTTGCCCTCGATCACCGCGGCAAGGCAGCCGATAACGGTTGCGTTAAGGGGGCGTTAGCCGCTTACCAGGCGTGGCGGATGTCCTGCGAGAAAGCCTTGAATATTTTCCCGCATCTGCTCAACAAGGCGCACTCTTGATTCCAACGCGCTCCATGCGTTGTGCGGCGTCACAAGAAGATTGTCAGCCGCGTTTATCAAAGGTTCATCTGCGCCGGCGGGTTCTCTCTCCAGCACATCCACGGCGGCACCGGCAAGTTGCTTTTTTGCAAGCGCGTCAAGCAGAGCCGCGGAATCAATCAAACCACCCCTGGCGGTATTGACGAGAAAGGCGGTCGGCTTCATCCGGGCCAATACCTTGCCATCAATCAGGTGTTGCGTGTCCTCCGTCAAGGGGCAATGGAGGCTGATGTAATCAGCGGCGGCTATCACTTCCTCGAATGGAGTCCTGCCCCGGCGCACTGGTTGACCGCGGCGCTCCGCCAGCATGATGTGCATGCCAAGGCCGGCTGCCGCCCTGGAGACGCCTCTGCCCAGTTCCCCGCCGCCGATAATGCCGAGCGTTTTCCCGGCGACCTCCCGAATGGGATGATCCAGCAGGCAGAAGACCTTCGATTGCTGCCAGCGCCCCCGGCGAACATCAGCCAGATAGGCCGGCAGGCTGGTGGAAAGCGCCAGGATCAGGGCAATCGTGTGTTGAACGACGGACGGTGTAGCATAGGCAACGGCATTGCTGACGCTGATGCCTTGTTGTTTTGCCGCGGCAAGATCTATGTTGTTGGTGCCGGTGGCCATAACGCTGATGAACTTCAGTTGTGCCGCACCCTTGATGCTGGCGGCAGTCAAGGGAACCTTGTTGCTGAGTAGGACGCTGGCATCTGTCAGCCTCCGGGCTACTTCATCCGGCTCTGTGTAGGGATGAATCCGCCATTCATCCAACAGACCGGTAACGGGTGCAAGATCGACATCCGGCCCCAGGCTATCGGCGTCCAGTATCACACCCAGCACGCGTTTAACCCGGCGTTGCCTTGTTCCATTCGCTGATGCGTTCTGCATGGGTGGCGAGCAGTTCTCCCGTATCGCCGCCGATGGAGACCGAAATGATCTTGTCGCCTTTTTCTATGGTGTCGACGACCTTCTGGTCCGCCGGGGATGCCACCTCGCCAAATACGCTGTGGGCGCCGTCAAGATGAGGTGTCGGCACATGGGTTATAAAGAACTGGCTGCCGTTGGTGCCTGGCCCGGCATTGGCCATGGAAAGTTTGCCCGGCGCATCGTGCTTCAGACTGGCGTCAAACTCATCTTCAAATTTGTATCCCGGCCCGCCGGTTCCCGTTCCGAGAGGGCAGCCTCCCTGGATCATGAAGTTTTCGATGACTCTGTGGAAGCTCAGGTTGTCATAGAAATGACCGGAAACAAGGTTTACGAAATTTGCGACTGTCACCGGGGCCTTGTCAGGGAAGAGAGTAAGATTGATGGGACCTTTGCTGGTTTCCATGGTTGCAGTAATGTTCAAGGGTAATTTCCTTTTGTTGGTTAGTGTTTGTTTATGTCTGGCAGGTCGCGCTTGTGTTCCCCCAGATACAGTTGCCTCGGGCGGGCAATCTTAAAAGGTGATTGGACCATTTCATTCCAATGAGTGAGCCAACCGGGCATGCGCCCGAGTGTAAAGACGACGGTGAACATGCGCGTGGGTATGCCCATCGCCTTGAGGGTAATGCCGGAATAGAAGTCTATGTTGGGGTAGAGCTTGCGCTCGATGAAATAATCCTGCTCGCGGGCTATCTTTTCCAGTTTTTGAGCTATCTTGAGCAATGGATCATCGGCGACGCCCTGTTCCTCCAGCACCGCGTGGGCGCTGCTCGCCATGACAATGGCCCGCGGGTCGAAGTTCTTGTAGACACGATGGCCGAAGCCCATCAGCTTGAAGGGGTCGTCCGGGTCTTTCGCCCGCTCGACATACTCTTCTATTCGGCTTTCATCGCCTATCTCATTAAGCATATCCAGTACCGCCTCATTGGCGCCGCCGTGTGACGGACCCCAGAGGGCGGCGGTTCCGGCGGCGATGGCGGCGTAAGGGTTAGATTCCGTCGAGCCGGCCATGCGCACGGTCGAGGTGGACGCATTCTGCTCATGGTCCGCATGAAGAATCAGTATCCTGTCCATTGCGCTTGCCAGGGTGGGGCTCACATTGGGTTTTTCGCCCTCGTTGCCGAAGCACATGTGCAGGAAGTTTTCAGTGTAGTTCAGGCGGGGGTCCGGGTTGATAAATCCCGCGCCGATAGATTTTCTGTAGGCCATGGCGGCAAGGGTCGGTATCTTGGCTATCAGGTTCATGGCGGCCTCGCGACGATAGGCCGGGTCATGGATATCCAGACCGTCGTGGTACAGAGAGGCGAGCCCGGCAATGGCCGCACAGGTTATCGACATGGGATGGGAATCTTTGGTGAAGCCGTCAAAAATGTGCTTGAAGTGATCGTCTATGGGCATACGGTCATGGATTTCCCGGGTGAATTCATCCCGTTGCGCCCGGGTTGGCAATTCGCCGTTGAAGAGGAGATAGCAGACCTCAAGATGACTCGATTTTTCCGCCAGTTGTTCGATGGGGTAGCCGCGATAGGTCAGGATTCCCTTGTCACCGTCTATGTAAGTCACCTTGGAATCGCAACTGGCGGTGGAGAGGAACCCTGGGTCGTAGGTGAATAATCCCTCCCGAATCAGATCGCGCACATCCACGACATTCAACCCCTCGCTGGCCTCCAGTACGGGCAATTCAACCGATTTGCCGTCGATGACAATTTCTACTTTTTGTGGCATTGAGGAGGCTCCATGTATGCGGTGCTTACTAACTGTAATGCGTGATCTAGACACACAATTATATACCTGATTGCGGCAATGTTTTTTGCAATACAAAAATACCAGTGAAATAAGCGAGGTGTATTTGATAGCTGACTTCATAGATGAATAGCCAGCGGCTGTCAAGGAACCCGAATACAACTCTTAAGTGCAACTTCACCGATGCCCCTTATTTGTCATCCCGCCCCGTCATCCTCGGGCGTAGCCCGGGGATCCAGAGTGGCGGCGTAGCCGCCATGCAGTTTGCCGCCCCACACTCATTGCGTTTTCGCCTTCGGCGAAATTCGCAATGTAAATGTACATGTCTGACTCGCGGCATGTCTGTTGTATTACATCCGTTACAGACATTGCCTGCTTTTCCGTCTTCTCCAGGTTGCTATTGTTCGCCCGCTTGAAGCGTAAGCAAACCAATCATAGCGCAATCAATAAGGAGGATTTACCAATGAAAGTACAGAATCTTGCAGCAAAAATTTTGGCCGTGGTATTGCTTGGTCTCGGTCATATCGCCCTTGCGGAAGCCGCCCCCGATGACCATGCAACCGAGGCTGTGATGACAGTCAACGTCAATGAGGCGGATGCAAAAACCATTGCCGCCATGCTGGTTGGCATAGGCCTGACTCGTGCCGAGGCCATTGTTGAGTATCGTGAAAAGCATGGTCGGTTTTACTCGCCGGAAGAACTCACCGCTGTCAATGGCATAGGTGAAGCAACCGTCGAGAAAAACCTGGCATACATTGTTGTGGAACGACTTGCCGAGGAATAATGCCAGAAAATAGCAATGACGCGGGGCACGCAACTTAGTTAATGGCGGCTGCGCCGCCACTCTGGATTGTCCGGGCAAGCCGGACAATGACGGCTATTATCCGCCATGCCCTGCCTCTGGTGTAACCTGGCAAGGGTGTACCGGTCTTGGTGTACCGGGCTTGGCGTACAGGATTTGGCTCCCCGAGCTGGGCTCGAACCAGCGACCCAATGATTAACAGTCATTTGCTCTACCAACTGAGCTATCGGGGATCAGACTGGAAGGGTGCGAATTGTAAAGACCAGCCATGGGGTCGTCAATATAACATTGGGTTGCCCTCCTTAGCCGGTAATGCGGGCCGGTAATGTGGCGGCAGAGCCCGGGAGTTTGCGGTATCATGGCGCGGTTGCAGAGGTGCAGGATGAAATCCGGGCAATTCAAAGTCCACGCCGACTACAAACCCGCAGGTGACCAACCGGAAGCCATTGCCAAGCTGATTGAAGGAGTTGAGTCAGGCCTGGCGTACCAGGCGCTGTTGGGCGTTACCGGCTCGGGGAAAACCTTCACCATCGCCAAGGTGATCGAGCGGTTACAACGCCCGACCCTGGTGATGGCGCCAAACAAGACACTGGCGGCACAACTCTATGGCGAGTTCAGGGAGTTCTTCCCCAAGAACGCGGTGGAGTATTTTGTTTCCTACTATGACTATTACCAGCCGGAAGCCTATGTTCCCGCATCTGATACCTATATCGAAAAAGATGCGGCCATCAACGAACACATTGAGCAGATGCGCTTGTCTGCAACCAAGGCTTTACTGGAGAGGCGGGATGCAATCGTCGTTGCATCCGTCTCCGCCATCTATGGCCTTGGTGAGCCGGGTGCCTACCTGAAGATGGTGATGCACCTGGACCGTGGCGACAAGGTTGATCAGCGCGGGATTCTGCGACGCCTGGCGGAATTGCAATACACGCGAAACGAGATGGAGTTGCGCAGGGCGACCTACCGGGTGCGTGGTGATGTCATCGATGTCTTCCCGGCGGAATCCGCTAAGGATGCCATTCGCATTGAGCTGTTCGACGACGAGATTGAAACCTTGTCGCTGTTTGACCCATTGACCGGCGAAGTGATTCGGCGTTTGCCCCGGGTCACTGTTTTCCCCAAATCACACTATGTCACGCCGCGGGAAACCATCGAGCAAGCCATTGATCAGATTCGTGAGGAACTGGTGGTCCGGCTCAAGCATCTCAAAGACAACAACAAGCTGGTGGAAGCGCAGCGGCTGGAGCAGCGCACGCGATTCGACCTTGAGATGATCAAAGAGTTGGGGTATTGCAGCGGTATTGAGAATTACTCCCGGTATCTCTCCGGGCGTGCGCCGGGTGAATCGCCGCCGACCCTCTATGACTATCTGCCCGACAACGCCCTGCTGGTACTCGATGAATCTCACGTGGGGGTGCCGCAACTCGGCGCCATGTATAAAGGAGACAGGTCACGCAAGGAAACGCTGGTTGAATTTGGTTTTCGCCTGCCTTCCGCATTGGATAACCGGCCTTTGCGTTTCGATGAATGGGAGAAACAGGCGCCTCAGGCGATATTTGTATCTGCAACGCCCGGCCCCTATGAAATGGAGAAATCCGGGCAGATCGTTGACCAGGTCGTTCGGCCAACAGGTCTCATTGACCCGGAACTGGAAGTCCGCCCGGCGCAGACCCAGGTTGACGATGTATTGTCCGAGATCGGGCTGCGGGTCGAGAAAAAGGAGCGCGTACTAATTACCACTCTGACCAAGCGGATGGCGGAAGACCTGACTGAATATCTGGATGAACATGGCGTAAAAGTTCGCTACCTGCATTCGGATATTGACACGGTGGAAAGAGTAGAGATTATCAGGGACCTGCGAATCGGTCAGTTTGACGTGCTGGTGGGGATCAACCTCTTGCGGGAGGGCCTGGATATACCGGAGGTCTCTCTGGTTGCGATTCTTGACGCCGACAAGGAAGGGTATCTCCGGTCGGATCGTTCGCTGATTCAGACCATGGGTCGTGCCGCCCGTAACCTGCACGGCAAGGCGATCATGTATGCAGACAAGGTTACGGCATCGATGCAACGCGCCATTGACGAGACGGACCGCCGCAGGCAGATTCAACTTAAATACAACGAAAGCAACAACATTATCCCCTTTAGTGTACGCCGGGAGGTCATCGACATCCTTGAAGGTGCCCGCAATGCGCCTGTCCGTGGCAGGAAAATGCAGCGGGTGGCGGAGCGGAAAAACAAGTACCGAGGCGGCGGCGTGCTTAACCAGGATGATCTGGAGAAACGGATCATCACCCTGGAAAAACAGATGTTTGATCATGCCAGAGAACTGGAATTTGAGGATGCCGCTCAACTCAGGGACCAGATCGAGGAACTCCGGCAACAGTTCGTCGGGTTATAAATCTGCCGTCCCCCACGTTACACCCATTGCGGTTTCGCCTCGCGAAAACGCAACCCGGAGAATGGTTGTGTGTGGGCCTTTGTGGTAAATTACGCGGCCTGCCCGTGCACCGGGGGTTCATTGGTATGAATACCTGTGATCAGGGCAATAAGGCGGCGAAGTTGAACCGTAGGAATGTAGCTCAGTTGGTTAGAGCATCGTCTCGACAAGGCGAGGGTCCTCGGTTCGAATCCGAGCATTCCTACCAGCTTCCGCAAGATTTATGCTGAAAACAGGGTCAGTCCGCGCAGGCACTGACGCCGGGCTAAAACCATGTGGCCTCTTGTATGGGTCACCACTGAGAGCGAGGACGATATGCCAGTTATTACCCTGCCTGACGGCACCGAGAAGCCGTTTGAATCCCCCGTATCCGTTGCACAGGTTGCTGAATCCATTGGCCCCGGCCTGGCGAAAGCCGCTCTGGCCGGTCGCATGGATGGTGTGCTGGTGGATACTTCCCATGTTATAGACGCCGACACCAAACTTGCCATTGTCACCGCCAGAGATGAGGATGGCCTTGAAATCATTCGGCACTCCTGCGCGCACCTGATGGCCCAGGCCGTGCAGCGATTGTTTCCGTCCGCGCAGGTCACCATTGGGCCGGTTATCGAAAACGGCTTTTATTACGACTTCGCCTATGAGCGCCCGTTCACGCCGGAAGACATCCAGTCCATCGAAAAAACGATGCAAGAGATAGTGAATGAAAATCTCATCGTGAGCCGCTCGGTCATGTCACGGCCAGATGCGATTGCCCTGTTTGAAAGCATGGGTGAGAAATACAAGGTCGAAATTATCGACAGCATTCCGGGTGAGGAAGACCTGTCCTTCTACAAACAGGGCGACTTTATCGACCTGTGCCGTGGCCCGCATATCCCGAACACTTCAAAGACGGGCGCGTTCAAGCTGACGAAGGTAGCTGGCGCCTATTGGCGCGGCGATTCCCGTAATGAGATGCTGCAAAGAATCTACGGCACCGCCTGGGCGGACAAGAAGGCCCTCAAGCAATACCTCAGCAGGCTGGCAGAGGCGGAGAAAAGGGACCACCGCAAGCTGGGTAAGAAACACGACCTTTTCCATACTCAGGAAGAAGCGCCGGGCATGGTGTTCTGGCATCCGAAAGGCTGGCAGGTCTGGCAGATTATCGAGCAATACATCCGTGAGGTGCAAAACGCCAACGGTTATCAGGAAATCAATACGCCGCAACTGGTGGATATGTCCTTATGGGAGGCGTCCGGGCACGTCGACAAGTTCTCTGATGACATGTTTACGGTGCATACCGACAACCGTCTGTATGCCATCAAACCCATGAACTGCCCCTGCCATGTGCAGGTTTACAACCAGGGTCTGAAAAGCTACCGGGAGCTGCCGATTCGTCTCGCCGAGTTTGGCTCTTGCCATCGTAATGAGCCCTCCGGCACATTACAGGGGACCATGCGGGTTCGCGGATTTGTGCAGGATGATGCGCATATCTTCTGTGCCGAGGCACAGATTCAGGAGGAGGTGAGAACCTTTATCGATGTATTGACATCGGTTTACCGGGACTTTGGGTTCGATGAAATAATCATCAAACTCTCCACGCGGCCGGAACAGCGGGTGGGTAGTGATGAGTTCTGGGACAAATCCGAGGCGGCGCTGGCGCAAGCGCTGGATGCGAAAGATATGAACTGGGATTATCAGCCGGGCGAGGGCGCTTTCTATGGCCCGAAGATTGAATTTTCATTGAAGGACTGTCTGAGCCGGGTCTGGCAATGTGGCACCATGCAGGTGGATTTCTCCACTCCGGGGCGTCTCAATGCACAGTTTGTGGCGGAGGATGGCAGTCGGCAGACGCCGGTCATGCTCCATCGCGCCATGCTGGGCTCCTTTGAACGATTTATTGGCATACTGATCGAGCATTATGCGGGGGGCTTCCCGCCCTGGCTCGCGCCTGTTCAGGCGGTGGTGATGAACATCACCGACAGCCAGGCCGAGTATTGCCAAAATGTCTCTAGCGAATTGATTCGTAAGGGATTTCGGGCTCAGTGTGACCTGCGGAATGAGAAGATTGGCTTCAAGATTCGGGAGCATACGATCCAGAAGACGCCATACTTGCTGATTGTGGGTGAGCGAGAAGTGGAGAGCGACACGGTGGCGGTGCGTATGTGCAATGGTGATGATCTGGGTACCATGGTCGTCGATGAGTTTGCCGGGCTGTTGGTAAAAGATATAGAAAAAAAGGGACGAATCGTTTGATTTTGTTATAATCCGCGGCCCTGGCCCGGCTAGAGAAGGATTGTTTTATCAAAGAAAGTTCAAAAAAATCACGGATCAATGAAGAGATCGACGTACCGGAAGTGCGTTTGATTGGTGCGAATGGAGAACAGGTTGGCGTAGTCCCGATTGCCGAGGCATTGCAGGCGGCTCAGGAGGCTCGGCTGGATCTTGTGGAGATTGCGCCCCAGGCCGACCCGGTGGTATGCAAGATACTGGATTACGGCAAGCATGTATTCGAGGCCAAGAAAGGCAAGGCGGCGTCGAAGAAGAAGCAGCGTCGCATGCAGGTAAAGGAGATGAAGTTTCGCCCGGGAACGGACGAAGGAGATTATCAGGTCAAACTGCGGAACTTGACCCGCTTCCTGCAAGACGGGGACAAAGCCAAGGTTACATTGCGCTTTCGCGGGCGTGAAATGGCGCATCAGGAGTTGGGCATGGATCTGTTGAAGCGGATCGAAAATGATCTTGCAGAGTTGGGCACGGTTGAAATGTTTCCCAATATGGAAGGCAGGCAACTGACCATGGTGCTGACGCCAAACAGCAAAAAGAAAGGTGGTGCAGCCCCCACCAGTGCGGAGGAATCCGCCGAGGGCCAGTGAACGGGTTGCGGCAGAAGCATTTTGATTTGCCGAAGTAAGACCATAAGATTTGATATGAATGTGGAATGTGGAGTGTGGAGTGTGAAATGCCCAAGATGAAAATCAGCAGCGGTGTGAGTAAACGGTTTCGGAAGACTGCCAAAGGTTATAAGCATCGCCAGTCCTTCAGGAATCACATGCTGACAAAGAAAAGCGCCAAGCGTAAGCGTCACCTGCGCGGCATGAAAGATGTGTCATCGGCTGATGCGCCTTCGATCAAGCGGATGCTTGGAGATTAGCAGCCCCGGAGCCGATACGGCCCGGGCCTCGTTACAACAATTTTGTTAGGGATTGAAGAAACATGCCCAGAGTAAAACGTGGTGTCACGGCCCACCGCAGACACAAGAAAGTACTGAAAGCCGCCAAAGGCTATTATGGTGCCCGTTCCCGTGTGTACCGGGTCGCCAGTCAGGCGGTAACCAGGGCCGGTCAATATGCTTACCGTGACCGCAAGGTTCGCAAGAGAGTGTTTCGTTCTCTGTGGATTCAACGGATCAACGCCGCCGCCAGAGAGTGCGGTTTGTCCTACAGTCGTCTGATGGACGGCCTGAAGAAAAAAGACATCGAGATTGATCGCCGCGTATTGGCGGATCTTGCTGTCAATGAAAAAGAGGCGTTTGTGGCTCTTGCTGAAAAAGCCAAAGAGCTGTCTTAGCATTAAGTTGATTTTCGCCGCCCCCAGCCCGTCATTGTCCGGCTTGCCCGGACAATCCAGAGTGGCGGCGCAAGCCGCCATTAACTAAGCGGCCCCGACAGCATAAAATGCCTGCCTGGAGTCTGATTTCATCTCAGGAGAGAACCCCGGGTGTCTGGTCTCGAAAACATCCTCAGTGACGCTCTGAAGGCGGTTGCAGCCGCGGAAGATGTCCCTTCCCTTGATGGCGTGCGTGTCAAATATCTTGGCAGGAAAGGCGAACTGACGAACCAGCTTAAAGCGTTGGGCGGGTTGCCCGTTGACCAGCGCCCCGCCGCTGGCGCGGAAATCAACAAAGCCAAGGATGCGCTTCAGGCGTCCATTACAGCCCGTAAAGCGGCGCTTGAAGAAGCTGCAAGCAAAGAAGGGCTGCGCGCCGAATCCATTGATGTCACCCTGCCGGGCCGCAACGGAGATATCGGCGCCCTGCATCCCGTGACCCAGGTATTGCGACGCATGGAAGCCTTTTTCATCGGCGTTGGTTACGAGGTGGTGGAGGGTCCGGAAATTGAAGACGACTATCATAATTTCGAGGCCCTGAACCTGCCTGCCCACCATCCGGCCCGGGCCATGCACGATACCTTCTATTTCAACCCGGAAATTTTGCTGCGCACGCATACGTCGCCGGTACAGGTGCGCGTCATGGAAAGTTCAAAACCACCGATCCGGATTATCTGCCCCGGCCGGGTGTACCGGGTTGACCCGCCGGACCCGTCTCACTTGCCGATGTTCCATCAGGTGGAGGGGCTGGTTGTGGACAAGGGGGTCAGTTTTGCGGATCTGAAGGGCACTGTTGTGGAGTTCTTGCGGGTCTTCTTCGAGAAGGAAAACCTGGAAGTACGTTTCCGTCCTTCTTATTTCCCCTTTACGGAACCGTCAGCGGAAGTTGACGTACAGTGCGTGCATTGCGAAGGTGGAGGCTGCCGTGTTTGCGCGCAGACGGGCTGGCTTGAAGTGATGGGTGCCGGCATGGTGCATCCCCGCGTGCTGGAATGTTCAGGCATTGACTCGGAAGAATATACCGGCTTTGCGTTTGGCATGGGCCCGGATCGATTGGCTATGCTTCGCTACGGCGTGGATGACTTGCGGCACTATCTCGACAATGATCTGCGTTTCCTGAGACAGTTCCGGTAGCGGGAGGCGGAGCGGATGAAGTTCAGTGAAAGTTGGCTGCGTGAATTTGCAGACCCTCGTCTCTCCACCCGGGAACTTGTGGAACAGTTCACCATGGCGGGGCTGGAGGTCAATGGCTTTGAGCCGGTGGCGGCGCAATTTGACAAGGTCGTAGTGGGAGAAATCCTTGCAGTAAATCCCCATCCGCAAGCTGACAAACTCGTTGTATGTCGCGTCAGCGGAGGCGCGAAAGAATGTCAGGTTGTTTGTGGGGCGGCTAATGCGCGAGCGGGTATCAAGACCCCCTTCGCCCTGGCAGGAGCCGCTTTCCCGGAACTCAAGATCAAGAAAACGAAGCTGCGTGGCGTGGCATCCGACGGCATGCTCTGCTCGGAAAAAGAACTGGGTTTGAGCGACAACCATGAAGGCCTGATGGAACTACCCCTCGATGCACCTGTTGGTGAAGACATAAGGGTTTACCTCAAACTTGAAGACACCGCCATAAACCTTGACCTGACGCCCAACCGCGGCGATTGCCTGAGCATGATCGGCCTTGCCAGAGAAACCGGGTTGAATAACAGGCTGCCTGTCATGGAGCCTGAGTCACAGCCCGTCAAACCGACCATTGACGATACCTTGCCGGTTGAACTCGCCGCGGGTGAAGCCTGCCCGCGGTTCGTCGGCCGGGTGATAAAAAACATCGATCAGGGGGCAGAGTCGCCTCTGTGGATGAAAGAAAAATTGCGCCGCGCCGGGCTGCGGTCAATTGATCCGGTGGTTGATGTTACCCATTATGTCATGTTGGAGTTGGGCCAGCCCCTGCATGCTTACGATTACACAAAGCTCAATGGCGGGATCATTGTTCGCCAGTCCGAGGCGGGCGAAAACGTCACCCTGCTTGATGGCAAAGCGGTTGAAACCCTGGCTGACACCCTGCTGATTACGGACGGCTCCGGCCCCATAGGGTTGGCGGGCGTCATGGGCGGGCTGACGACATCGGTTACCGCGGCAACCAGGGATATTTATCTGGAAAGCGCCTTCTTCTCGCCCACGGCCATTGCCGGCAGGGCAAGGTCTTATGGTATGACCACAGATGCCGCACACCGCTTTGAACGCGGTGTTGACTGGCGGGGGCAGGAGAGGGCAATTGAGCGGGCGACCGGGCTATTACTTGAGATTACCGGCGGTGAACCCGGCCCGGTGGTGGATACTGTAGACAAAAGCAGCCTGCCCGACCTGGGCAAGGTGAAGTTGCGTGCCGCCCGCATAAAACTGCTGCTGGGGGTCGAGATTGATCATGACACGGTGGACGACATCCTGATGAGGCTCGGTTTTCATGCGCATAAAGAGCCCTCAGCGAGTAATAATAAAGAGCCTTCAGCGGGTAGCCGTAAAGAGCAGACTTGGGAAGTCAGTGTCCCCTCCTATCGTTTTGATATAGCCATAGAGGCGGACCTGATAGAGGAAATGAGCCGTGTCTACGGGTACAACAACCTCCCTGTCAGTGTGCCCTATGGGAGCCTCAGTATGGCCCCGCGACCAGAAACGACACTATCTCTGAATCGCGTTCGGGACCAGCTTGTGACCCGTGGTTATTTTGAGGCGATCACCTACAGCTTCGTGGATGCGGGCCTGCAGAATAGCCTGGACCCGGCGCAGGAACCGATCACCCTGGCTAATCCCCTGTCTCCGGAAATGGCGGTGATGCGTACGACACTTTGGTCGGGCCTGCTTAAATCTTTGATGTATAACCTGAACCGCCAGCAGCATCGTGTGCGGCTGTTTGAAACCGGGCTTTGCTTCAGCCATCCGCCGAATCGCGCCAGTCTTGACTTCGATGCTATCAGCCAAGTGAAAAAACTGGCGGTCGTGGCTTGCGGTTCAAAGCAGGATGAGAACTGGTCCAATGATCAGGAGCCCATTGATTTTTACGACATCAAAGGAGACCTCGAAAGCCTTCTGGCGCTGACCGGGGAACCGGCAAGTTTTGAATTTACCGCCACGTCTCACCCAGCCCTGCACTCGGGCCAGAGCGCCGACATTCGCAAGGATGGTAAGCTGGTTGGTCATCTGGGTCTTTTGAATCCGGAAATCCGGAAGCAACTGGATATCCGCAGCCAGGTATTCCTTTTTGAAATAGAGATAGATGCCATTATTGCCAGAAAGGTTGCGGCCAGTTCCCCCTTGTCCCGGTTTCCCGGCGTCAGGCGTGACATTGCAGTCATGGTGGGCAGGGCAGTGACATCGGGGGCGCTGCGCGCCTGCATCCTCGCCGCCGCCGATGACACCTTGTATAACCTAAAGTTATTTGACGTATATCAGGGCAAAGGTATTGATCTCAATAGAAAAAGCCTTGCTCTGGGCTTGACCTTCCAACATGCTTCCCGCACCCTTACGGATGACGAGGTCAACAACTCGCTGGACAAAGTAGTGGCTGCCCTGGAGGCAACGCTTGGCGCCAGTTTAAGGAATTGAACATGGGGGCTTTAACCAAAGCAGGCATGGCTGAAAAGCTGTTTGAAGAGTTGGGCTTGAACAAACGTGAAGCGAAAGAGATTGTGGAAATCTTCTTTGAGGAAGTCCGCTCATCTCTGGGGAGCAACGACCAGGTCAAACTCTCCGGCTTTGGCAACTTCGATCTGAGAGACAAGAGCCAGAGACCGGGGCGGAACCCCAAGACAGGCGAAGAAATTCCCATCACCGCCCGCCGCGTGGTGACATTTCGCCCGGGTCAGAAACTCAAGGCGAGAGTGGAAGCCTATGCTGGACCCGGATCATAACGCCGAGTTACCTCCCATACCCGGCAAACGGTATTTTACGATTGGCGAGGTCAGCGAGTTGTGCACGGTGAAGCCTCATGTCCTGCGCTACTGGGAACAGGAGTTTCCCCAGTTGAAGCCAGTCAAACGCCGAGGTAACCGTCGCTACTACCAGCGCCAGGACGTGCTGATGATCCGGCAGATTCGCTCCCTCCTTTACGATCAGGGCTTTACGATTGGCGGTGCTCGCCAGCGCATGTCCGGTGATGATCAGAAAGAAGATAACACCCAGTACAGGCAATTGATTCATCAGATGGTTGTCGAGCTTGAGGAAGTCCTCAATGCTCTCAAGACATAATCTTTCCCGCAGGAAAATATGGTCGGGGCGGCAGGATTTGAACCTACGACCACCACACCCCCAGTGTGGTGCGCTACCAGACTGCGCTACGCCCCGACAAGGCTGCGCATTGTACAAGATTCCTGATTGATTGGCATGGCAGCCCGATACCGGGCCCGCCGTGGCGGCACCGGCCACAGGGTGATGGGTGACCAGGCAGGACTCACGAGCAGTGCTCAAGAGCAAAGCTGATACAATGACCCATTTTGCAAATTGCAAACAAAGGGAATTATATACTTGTTTAGCCATTATTAGTTCCCCTTGTAAAGAATTGATTGCAAAATAAAACCGCTGGTTTTATTTGAAAACTTAAGAGGCTGTTATGGTATCAATTCAAAATATAAATCCATTTAGACCTGGGACCGGGGCATTACCGCCTTATCTTGCCGGGCGTGAAGATGAGCAAAATTTATTTAAAACTCTAATGGGCGGATTGTCTGTTGGTGTATCGCCGCCTGCCCCTACTGTTTTGTATGGGCCTAGAGGTATGGGTAAAACAACATTGTTACGTTGGTTTAAAAATGAAGTTGAAGGTGGTGTTGAAAGGCATGATTCAATACGTTTGGTTTGGACAACGCCTAATCAATTAAAATCGCCATCTCAGCTATGGAATCTTTTGGTGCCTTCTGATGTTGTGGAAGGTAATTTGTCTCCTGATGATGTAAATGCTGGTTTTAATTTGGGTGTGGTAAGTGGTAATTTTTCTTGGAAATCAAGCGATTTACTTGAGTCGGATAATCAAAAGATTTTAATGGATCAGTGTAAGAAAAACCCATTAATATTGTTAATGGATGAAGCACATAAAATGGATGTAGATATGTGTAATGATTTATTAAATATTCATCGAGTAATTAGTCCTGAATCTCCTTTTATGTTGGTTTTAGCTGGCACGCCTGGATTGAATAATTTTTTACGTACAGTTGGTGCTACTTTTGTTGAGCGTTCAGAAATGATTTCTCTTGGTCGATTGGACGCGCAGTCTGCGGCAGATGCGGTAAGTAAGCCGTTTGAGGATGAGGGCATAGAAATAACTAATGACGCTTTGTCCATCATTGTTGAGGATAGTCAATGCTATCCGTACTTTTTACAAGTATGGGGCAAATCTATTTGGATGGAAGCAAACAAAGAAAACTTGACATGCATAACTGAGGAACAGGTTGCGATTGTAAAACTAGATATTACCACTATAAAAAATAAATTTTATGATGAGCGTAGAGATACATTAAAGAAACTTGAGTTGCAGTCAACGACTGTTGCTATTGCAAAAGCATTTCAAGATACAAAAGCAATGACAGATAATGCAATTATGGAAATCATTAGAGACAATTTATCGGTTGATTTATTGAATACACTATCAGCAGTTGAACGTCAACAAACATTTATTGATAATGATTTTATTTGGAAAGGACGGAAATCAACTTTATACGAACCGGGTATTCCTAGTCTGATGACATATATTTTAGATAGTGAAAAAAATTAGAATTAGGGACAGGGAATGTTGCTTCTAAAGGAAAAGATGATGAAATTCTAGACCTTGGTCGGTAATAGTGAAATCATATATTAATAGAATGTAATCTACCTATTGAACAGTCGAAAATCGGCAATGGGTCGATCAAAGAAAATGAGAAACATAGTTAAACAAGTATATAATTCCCCAAACAAATAGGGTGCCTGTTTGAAAGTTATCCCGGTCATTCTCTGCGGCGGTTCCGGTACGCGCCTTTGGCCATTATCAAGAGAAAATTACCCGAAACAGTTGTTATCCCTGAGCAATGATCATTCGTTGCTGCAAAACACTGCTCTCCGCTGCGCCGGACATCCGGACATCACATCACCCATTCTTGTTTGCAATGAGGCACACAGGTTTCTTGTTGCGGAGCAGTTACGAGCGGCGCGGACCGAGCCGCGACAAATCATTCTGGAACCGGAAGGGCGGAACACGGCGCCGGCGGTGGCGCTTGCCGCACATGAAGCTATCAAAGCATGGGATGACGCTATTCTTGTTGTTTTGCCGTCGGATCATGTCATCCGGGAGACCGGCATTTTTCTCGATGCGCTGACCAGGGCCATCGAGCATGCAAAAAACAATGTGCTGGTGGCATTTGGGGTTGTGCCGGACAGACCTGCGACCTGTTATGGCTATATTCAAAAGGGCGAAAGCGTTGACGGTGGCTATCGTGTGAGCAGGTTCATCGAAAAGCCAGCGGAGGAACAAGCGATTGAATGTTCCGAATCCGGCCTTTATTACTGGAACAGTGGCATGTTCGTTTTCAAGGCCAGTGTGTATCTGAGCGAACTGGGAAAACACAGGCCGGATATAGCCGGTGCAATGAAGGAAGCCTGTGCGAAAGTCACGCAGGATTTTGATTTTACACGAGTCGACGAGGCCGCATTCAGATCAAGCCCCGCTGATTCCATTGATTACGCGGTCATGGAGCATACCCATGAGGCTGTTGTCGTTCCTTTGGATGCGGGTTGGAGCGACATAGGTTCATGGGATGCCTTGTGGGAAACATCGGAGAAAGACGAACACAACAACACCCTGGTGGGCGATGTCGTGGTCAATGGTGTTGAGAATAGTTATATCCGTTCAGAAAAGCGATTGGTTTCCGTGATCGGCCTGAAAGACATCATTCTGATCGAAACTCCGGATGCGGTGATGGCGGCCTCGCGGGAGCGTGTTCAGGAAGTCAGGACAGTCGTCGACTGGCTCGAGGCAAATGACAGGCGTGAAAGATCTTCGCATCACAGGGTCTACCGGCCATGGGGTCATTATGAGAACCTGGATGCTGGCGCTTGTTATCAGGTCAAGCGGATCAGCGTAAACCCGGGTGCGAGCCTGTCCTTACAGTTGCACCGGCATCGTGCGGAACATTGGATTGTTGTGCGTGGCACGGCTACGGTGACCCGTGGCGATGAAGTATTTCAGTTGAAGAAGAACGAATCGACTGATATCCCGGTGGAAACCCGGCATAGACTTCAAAATGAAACAACGGAGATGCTGGAGATAGTCGAGGTCCAGTCAGGAGATTATCTTGGTGAGGACGATATCGTGCGTTTTGAGGATGCCTATGGCCGTTGAAGCCAGAGTGGCGGCGTAGCCGCCATGCAGTTTGCCGTCCTCCACCACCATTGTCGTAATATGCAAAGACCAACAAGATATTGATATAAACGCCAAAAATATGTAGATTCCGCAAATTACGTCATTTGGCGCTCAAATGTCAGGTCAACTACCCCCAGAGGCTTTCCAAAACAGCCGGGATGAACAAGGTGCGATAACACCCTGGGACAGCCACGCCTTGCTTGACCTCGTTCAACGGGGCCAGCCAAAGGTTTCACTGCGCACGGTGGAAAGGCTGTTGACGCAATCCGGGCTGCTACCAGACCCCCTCAGGTTGGCTGATGTCCAGGGTGAAGAGGGCGCGGAACTCAACGGCCTTGTCAGAGACAACCTTGAACAAGAGGCCAGGCGCAAACGGCAGCCGTCACTGGTTGTGCAAATCAGGCGGGATGCGCGGTCTGGCCTGGTGCTGATGGCAAACGACGGCCGATTGGGCCGCAGGTGGATGTTCGCCGGAGAAGGAGAAGAGACCGGAGCCTTGTCCAGGTTGCTTGATTTGTTGTCAATTGACCATGGGAAGCCATTGCTTATTTGGCCGCATGACAAGGCTGTGGCTTATTTGAAACAAATCGCCCATGAAGCCAATGGCGGGCAAGTCAGGCTGGCGGCCGGAGGAAGCGCAACCATAGCGTTGACCGCCTACCCCGGAGCACAGGACAAGCGCCTGCCTGTGGATGCCGCAGGAAACCGACCCGTGATCAAGCGAGATGAGTCCATGCAGCTAACGCACCTTGACAGGCTCGAAGCGGAGAGCATTCACATCATCCGGGAGGTCATAGCGGAAGCTGAAAACCCCGTGATGCTTTACTCCATGGGCAAGGATTCTTCCGTGATGCTGCGGCTTGCGCAAAAGGCCTTCTACCCCGGCGCACCGCCTTTTCCCTTACTGCATGTGGATACCCGATGGAAGTTCCAAGCCATGTACGCCTTCAGGAACCGTATATCTGAGGAGACGGGCATGGCGCTGATCGTGCATATCAACCCTGAAGGCGTTGAAAAAAACATCAACCCTTTCGACCATGGCAGCGCCCTGCACACGGATGTGATGAAAACCCAGGGGCTTATCCAGGCGATGGATAAGTATGGTTTTGATGCCGCCTTCGGCGGCGCAAGGCGGGATGAAGAAAAAAGCCGCGCCAAGGAGCGGGTATTTTCTTTCCGCAACAGCGCACACAGGTGGGACCCGAAGAACCAGCGCCCGGAATTGTGGAATCTGTATAACGGCAGGAAGGCGGCAGGTGAATCCATTCGAGTGTTTCCCTTGTCCAACTGGACTGAACTGGATATCTGGCAATACATATACAGGGAGAACATGCCCATCGTGCCGCTGTACTTCGCGGCGGAGCGCCCGGTGATTGAACGGAACGGCATGTTGATGCTGGTGGATGATGAACGGCTCAAGCTCTTCCCCGGCGAAAAAATACAAACGAGGCGGGTTCGATTCAGAACGCTTGGCTGCTACCCGTTGACGGGTGCCATCGAGTCCGATGCGGACACCCTGCCAAAAATACTGCTGGAATTGCTTGAAGCGAGAACCAGCGAACGTCAGGGCAGGGCCATTGACACGGATAGCGCCGGGTCAATGGAAAAGAAGAAACAGGAGGGGTATTTCTGATATGACCACGGAAGCCGGACAGCACAAGGAATCTCATCTGCGCAGTTTGTTGAAAGCGTTTTCCTGGCGCATTGTTGCAACAACGACAACAGCCGTCATTGCCTATGCCATTATCGGCGAGATTGAAGCCGCCGTCCTGATCGGGGGCATTGAATTTGTCGCTAAATTCATCATCTACTACGCCCATGAACGGGCCTGGCAACTCATGCCCAGGGGAACGATACGGCGTTTTGTCCATGCGGACGAAAAGACGTCACCCCAAAGTTGATGTCACCAGTTACGGAAAGTTTTATATGAACAGCCCAGAGATGGCCATTGATCAGTATATCGAAGCGCAATCAAGGCTTGACCTGTTGCGCTTCATCACCTGCGGCAGTGTGGACGACGGCAAAAGCACCCTGATAGGCCGGATGCTCTATGAGGCTCAACTGATATTTGAAGACCAGGTGGCCGCTCTCAGAAATGACTCGAGAACAGCGGGTACTCAGGGCGGTGATATAGATTTTGCCCTGCTGGTGGACGGCCTGGCCGCCGAGCGAGAACAAGGCATTACCATTGATGTCGCTTATCGTTTCTTTTCGACGGCGCATCGCAAGTTTATCGTCGCCGATACGCCGGGGCATGAACAATACACCCGGAACATGGTGACCGGCGCTTCCACCGCCGATGTGGCGGTGATTCTGGTTGACGCCACCAGCGGTGTGCTGACCCAGACTCGTCGCCATTCATTCATCTGTTCGTTGCTGGGCATCAGGCGGGTGGCGCTGGCGGTAAACAAAATGGATTTGGTCGATTTCGATCGGCAGGTCTATGACCGGATTGTCAATGATTATCATACTTTTGCGCGGCAATTGAACTTTGACGAGGTCACCGACATCCCGATTTCCGCGCTTAAAGGCGACAATGTCATTGAACGTTCGCCAAGAATGCCCTGGTACTCGGGGCCGACATTGATGGGGTATCTTGAAACAGTAGATACCAGTGCATCCGGAACCGAGGTTGCTTTCCGTTTCCCGGTCCAGTGGGTGAACAGGCCGGACGCTACTTTCAGGGGTTTCTCCGGCACGGTGATTTCAGGCGCCGTACATCAAGGAGATGAGGTCCGTATCCTCCCGTCCGGGCAGACAGCCAAGGTGAAGGACATTGTTTTGTTCAAGGACAAACTGGCGTCTGCAATGATGGACCACGCTGTGACGCTGACGTTGGACAGGGAGGTGGATTGCTCTCGTGGCGATGTGATCGTTGCCGCCAAGGAACCCAGCGAGGTGGCGGATCAGTTTGAAGCTAATCTCGTATGGATGGATCAGGAACAGGGCCATGTGGGCCGCGCCTATTACCTGAAAACCGGCAACACCATCGCCAACGCGACAATCAGCGATATCAAGTACCAGTACAACATCAATACCCTTGAGCATCTTTCTTCCAAGAATCTGGACTTGAATGAAATTGGTGTTGTGACTTTGAGCCTGGACAAGAGGATTGCTTTCGAGCCTTACACGGCATGCCGGGCGCTGGGCGCATTTGTGTTGATCGACCGCTACACCAATGCAACGGTCGCCGCGGGCATGATCAGTTTTGCCCTGCGCAGAGCGAGCAATGTACACACGCAACCCCTTCTTGTTGATAAGGTCGCCAGGGAGAAGCTGAACAACCACAAGGCCAGGTGCATCTGGCTGACGGGTATCAGCGGGTCCGGTAAATCCTCGATTGCCGACCGACTGGAACAACGGCTGCATAAGAAAGGTATCAGGACCTACGTCCTGGATGGTGACAATGTTCGTCATGGGCTGAATCAGGACCTGGGCTTCTCGGACGGGGACCGGGTTGAGAATATTCGTCGTGTTGCCGAGATGGCGAAATTGATGGTGGACGCTGGTCTGGTTGTCATTACGGCTTTTATTTCACCATTCCGGGCTGAAAGAGACATGGCGCGGCAACTGTTTGAAGAAGACGGGTTCATTGAAGTACATGTTGACATTTCCGTCGAAGAAGCTGAAAAAAGAGATGCCAAAGGACTTTACGCCAAGGCGCGTCGTGGTGAATTGCCCAATTTCACCGGCCTGGACAGCGGCTATGAGCCGCCGGAAAAACCTGAAATCAGGCTGGACACCCAGGATACCTCTATTGACGCTTGCGTGCGGCAGGTCATGGGCTATTTGACGGACGGGAAGCTGCTTTAGGTCTGCGGCGAGAACAACGGGGCCGCGCAAATGCCTTTAAAGCAACACCAACTGGAAAACGCCCAGAACTCTAGTTATGAGTTGTCCACTTGACGGGGAATACTACGACTTCTTTAGCCGCTGAGGCAGGCGAAGAATAAGTGTGACTAAACCGATAAACGGAACTATAATGTATGTACAATTGTCAATACAAGTATAGCAATGCGCTTTGAGTGGGATGATGAGAAAAATGAAGCCAATATCCGCAAACACGATATCGACTTCGAGGACGTGCAGGATATGTTTACTCATCCCATGTTGAGCATGCTGGATAATCGAGAAGATTATGGAGAGGAGCGTTGGTACGGTATTGGCTGGCTCGAATCCCTGCTGGGCGTTGTTATCTATACCAAACGACACGGGGATATTATCCGTATTATATCTGCCCGAAAAGCGACCAAAAATGAGGTGCGCCACTATGAGCAAAGTATCAAAAACTGATTGGAAGCGATTAGCGACAATGGAGGATAAGGACATTGATACCAGCGATATACCTGAGTTGGATGATGCTTTCTTCCAGAATGCTGTATTGACTACGCCCGCTAAGCAGCCGGTGACATTACGCCTTGATGCGGATGTGTTGATCTGGTTTAAATCACAGGGGCAGGGGTATCAGACGCGGATTAATAAACTGCTGCGTAATTATATGGAAAATCAGCGGCATAGATAACTTGTTAGGTTTATTGGGAAAGTTGATAAACTTGAGTTGCAGTCAACGACTGTTGCTATTGCACAAGCATTTCAAGATACAAAAGCAATGACAGATAATAAGATTAAGGAAGTCATTACAGACAATTTATCGGTTGATTCATTAAATACACAGTCAGTTACTGAATGCATGCAAACATTTATTGATCAAGATTTTATTTGGCGACCCCACACCCGTCATTCCAGGCGATGGGGGGTTGTTCCCATCGCCGACAGTTCCTCACGCCGAGGCCGAAGGCCGAAGGCGGGAATGTATAAACTCAGCAGCGCTAGCCCTTGTCATTTATTGCCAGCGTTTCTGGCGAGGTTTATCGCCCTTCATGGTCAATCATCCGATTTATCATCATTCTGCCGATGAGCGATGTAAAGCAGGATGAGCATGGCAACGGCTACAAATAAAGCAACACCAACGGTAGGGGTCATTACGATTTCCTCAAGGTTGAAGTCCAAAGAAGTGTCACGCCGGCCACCGTCAAAATAACAGATGGAAGCCATTCGCCACTGCCGATGCTGCTATCGACAATCCCGGCGGCCACACACAACACGCCAATTTGGTGCACACCACGGCGGACATATTCGATATCGTGTTTCATGTTGTCAGTGTATCACGTAATTGGTCGCGGCGAAGCCGCGAAAGGATAGCGGCATGCGCCGCCTCCACGCGGCTTGTTCCTTAACGGCGGCATGCGCCGCCGCTCTGGATTGTCCGGGCAAGCCGGACAATGACGGGCGGGGCGGCGGGGTCGCGAAAGATAAGGGCAAGCGAACTTGATTTCCATTGATATTTATCGTATAAATCGCCCCAAGCGTGGGTTACAATCGCCCGGGTTACGAGTGACACGACCAAACTCACACGCCAGTTACCTTTAATATATGGGGGCACGATGTTCATGAACAAATCACTCACCCAATCCATTTTCGCGGTGCCGAAGCTATTGCTGGCGTTGCTGCTGCTGGCATCAACTGGCGTTGTCCATGCGCAAGCGACACTGAGCGCGGGACCCATTACCAACACCGACGGTATAGAATCGGCTGGCACCACCTACCTGAACGTCGGTGATACGCTCACGGTGCAGGTGAATTCAGACGAGGCGTTGGCAGCATCTTCGCTGACGGATGCCGCCCAATTTGAATTTGCGGATTCGGCCAACCCGCCGCTACAGGATTTTGTTACCACCGCCACGGACAACCAATACATGACAACGTATACGGTGCGGGATGGCGACAATGGCACGATTACAGTCAATGTGGTCGGGGTTACGGGTACCGATAGCACCGCGGCAAATACGTTCACCTATGCGATCCCTGATTATGTTCTGGATACCACTGTGCCGGACTTGACCTTGACCGGAGAGGCATACATAGCCGTCGCGGTCGGTGCCGAGTATACCGATGCGGGTGCGGTCACATCGGATGCCAACGCCACCATTACGTCGACCCTTACCAGTCCCGACGGCACGACATTACCCACTGGAATAAACGGCTTCACGGCTAGGCCGAATACCGACACCGTCGGCACCTACACCTACACCTACACCGCAACCGATCTCGCCGGTAACACCGCCACGACTACCCGCCAGGTCGCCGTTGGCGCGCCGACTCTGACCCTGACCTACAGCCATGTCGGCGGTCTAACGCCCGGCTCGGTCACCTTCTTGAATCTCGGTGATACGCTCACGGTGACCGTAACTTCCGACATCGAGTTGGCAACAGATACGCTGGTCGGCGCGATCCAATTTGGGTTGCGGTTTGCGGACAACCCGCCGCCACAGGATTTGGTTGCCACCGCCACGGACAACGAATACCAGGCGGTCTATACGATACGCGATGGCGACGCGGGGCGGCTTACTTTCAAGTTGAGCGGCGTAACCAGTAGCGCGGGCGTCCCGGCGCTTGCTATTGACCAGATTATCCCTAATTTCACTCCTGATACCGAACCGCCCGCAATAAGCCTGAATGGAGAGGCAGTCGTTGGCATCGAGATTGGTGGCTCGTATACCGACCCGGGGGCGAGCACGTCGGATAGCGCAGACGACATCGTTGCGGTCGTCATTGCCGGACCCGGCGGCGCGACTGCACTGGACCCCGCCACCGCCGGCATCTACACCTACACCTACACCGCAACCGATCTCGCCGGTAACACCGCCGAGATTACCCGCACCGTAAGCGTTGGCGACATCACCGCACCGCTCGCGACCTTCGGCGCGGTGACCGTACGCGGTGTGATTGGCACGCCACAGACGGTTGGCCTCACCTTTGATGAAGTGGTAACCGGACTAACTCCCGAGCACTTTAGCGGTGCCGATGATATTAGCCTGAGCGGCAGCGGCGACACCTATATCGTTACCTTCACCCCGACCGCGACCGCCTTCACCCTGACCCTTGCCGCGGCTAGCGTAACCGATGCCTCCGGCAACGCGAACGTGGCGGCAAACGTGCCCGGCACCGCGACCGAGCCGCCTAACACCAGGCCGACCTTCGATCCCAATACGTCGGCGGAGTCGGAGTATGCCGAGAACGACACCATAGTAATAGTGACCTACCGCGCGACTGATGCCGAGGGCCACACCATTACCTGGACGATCACCGGCGCGGATGCGGGGTTCTTTACGATTGACCCCGACAGTGGCGACTTGACTTTCAATACTCCGCCGGACTTTGAAAGCGCGCATGATCCCATCTACGAGGTCACCGTGACCGGCACCGATGACGGCACGCCGCCCATGTCAGTCATTGGTGATGTTAGGGTTATAGTGCAAAATTCAGAGGAAGCGGGCAGCATCAGCGCCATCACTGGCACCGCGCAGGTCGGGCAGACCTTGACCGCCGGCACGATAACCGACCCGGATTCGCCGAATCCGTCTTCGCCGGTCACGGTTACCGCCCATCTATGGCAAAACACGGACGGCAGCGACATCACTGGTATTGCTAACACGCCGACCTACACGCCGACCGCAACCGAGGTGGGCAAGACCATTGAAGTCATCGTTACTTACAACGATGGGCACGGTGCCGGCAAAACCGTTACCAGCACACCGACCCAAGCCGTGCGTGCCGAGTTCGCAACCGAATCCTCGGATGCGAACTTGTCCGCCTTAACTATCTCCGAAGGCACCTTGCCCCCCTTTGCTGCTGCCACCACGGCATACAACGCCGGTGAGGTGGCGCATGATGTGGCAAGCGTTACGGTCACGCCGACTGTGAATCATGCCGCCGCCAGCGTAACCGTTGCTTTCGTCGAGGTTACCAGTGGCACCCCCTCCGCTGCGATTCCGCTGGCTGTCGGCGCCAATAACATTGGCATTACCGTTACCGCCGAAGATGCCAGCACGAAAACCTACACCGTTACCATCACCCGCGCCGCGCCGCCGCCTGCGAATGCCGACTTGAGCGGTGTGGTGTTCACGCCGACACCTGACAGCATAACCCCAGCATTTCAGAGTGGCGTCTACATGTACACCGTCAATGTGGCGAGCGATGTGGATGAAATCACCACCACGCCGACCGTGAATGATGCCTCGGCAAGCCTGACTGTGGATAGGACGATGATTTCCAGTGGTGACAGTTATGTGCTTGATCTGGATCCGGGGATAAACACACTTGACGTTGTCGTCAGCGTCGGTGCACTCACTGAAACATATCGGTTCCAAATCGTCCGAGCCCTGCTCTTATCCTCTAATGCGGACTTGGGTAGCGTGACCATAACGGATAACAACAGCATGGTTAGCGGGTTGAATGAAGCGATTACTGCGGACACGACAAGTTATACCGCGACCGTGGCGACCGATGCGAACGAATTTACGGTTATGGCAACGCCTGATAATTCGGCTGCGCTTTCTGTAGATGTTGCCGATTCTGGTGAAGATAGCGAGACTTTTACATTCACCGGCGACTCGGTATCCCTTAATGTTGTTATTACCGCCGCGGACGGCACCACAAAAGCCTACACCATCACCGTAACCCGCGCCGCTGACACCACCGCGCCGAGCGTGGACTTTGGCGGTACCACCATTACTGAGGTCGGTGTGATTGGCGAGGAACTGGAGCACGACTTCACCTTCTCCGAAGAGGTAACCGGGCTGGCTATCAACGACTTCACCGTGGTTGGTGCCAGGATAACCAACATTGGCGGCTCCGGCGGCGATGCCTACACCCTCGCCATCACCCCAAGCGCGAGGACCTTCACCATAACCCTTAACGCGAATAGCGTAACCGACCTCAACGGCAACGATGGTCCGGCGGAAAATCCGCTGGCAGCCAGGCGCGTGACCGGCACCGCGGCTAACCAGGCACCAGTTGCCGAGGCGGGAGACGCGCAGAGCGTGATCGCCGACGCGGTGGTAACGCTGGACGGCAGCGCCACCGACCCCGATGGCGATGCTCTGACTTATTCATGGACGCAGACCAGCGGCACGAATGTAACCTTGAACGATGCCGCTATCGCCGCTCCCACCTTCACCGCACCGGCGACCGCCGCGGTGCTGATATTCGAACTGACCGTAACCGATGATTCCGGTGACTCCGCCACCAACACCGACAGCGACACGGTAACCATCACCGTAACCGCACCGCCCAAGCCGGTTATCGTTGGCAGTGGAGCGGTGAGCCAAGCCGAGAACACCGAGACAGTGGCGAACTACACCGCCACGCAAGATGCCGATGGCAACTCCATTAGCGTTACCTGGACACGCTCCGGCGCGGATGCGGACTCGTTCGCTATTAGTGGCGACGGTAGGTTGGGTTTCGCCAATGACCCGAACTTTGAAGACCCGCAGGACGCTGACGCCGACAACATCTATCAGATTACCGTGTTCGCCACCGATAGCACCACGAATGCGCGTAGCGAACTTGCGGTAACGGTAACCGTGACCAATGTGGATGAGCGCGGACGCATCGCTGCCATCAGCGGCGCCGTTCAAGCCGGGCAGACCTTGACCGCGGGCGCGGTAACCGACCTGGATTCGCCGTCTAGTCCGGTTACGGTTACTGGCCATCTATGGCAAAACACGGACGGCAGCACCATCACTGGCACTACCGACGCGGCGACCTACATGCCGACCGCAACCGAAGTGGGCGAGACCCTTGAAGTCATCGTTACCTACACCGACGGTCATGGTCCCGACAAGAGCGTTACCAGCGCGGCGACCGTAGTCGTGCTTGCCGCGAGCGAGACCCTGTCCTCGGATGCGGACTTGTCATCTTTGACTCTCTCGGCTGGTGCTTTGGTGCCCGCCTTTGCCGCCGCCACCGTGGACTACACCGCCGAGGTGGGTAATGCGGTACCCCGCATCAGAGTTACGCCGACTGTGAATGATGCCACCGCCAGCGTAACCGTGGCTGGCACGGCGGTTGCCAGTGGCGCAGCCAGCGCCGCGATTGCCCTGGAGGTTGGCGCAAATACCATCGACATCGTGGTTGCCGCCCAAGACGGCACCGAGAAAACCTACACCGTTACCGTAACCCGCGATGCACCCAACACCGCGCCGACAGTCAATGCCGGGCCCGATCAGAGCGTAACCTTCAGCGCGAACGTAATCTTGAGCGGCACCGCGACCGACCCCGATCAAGCGAGCGATACGTTGACATACCTCTGGACGCAGAGCAGCGGTACGAATGTAACCTTGAACGATGCCGCCACCGCCACCGCGGCTTTCACCGCACCGGATAGCGCCGCGACTCTGGAGTTCACCCTGACCGTAACCGATGCCGCCAGTGCCGCCATCACCGACACGCTAACCATCACCGTCGTGGCATCTGACACCACCGCGCCGACTGCGGTTCTCGCCACCCCCACCGACAGTGTGATTGGCACGCGACAGTCGGTCAGCCTCACCTTCGATGAGGAGGTAACCGGTTTGACTACCGATGACTTCTCCGCTTCCAGCGGTGTCATCGGAATTATGTTGAGCGGCTCCGGCACGACCTACGTCCTCTCCTTCATCCCGAACGCGGCATCCTTCACCCTGACCCTTAGCGCGGATAGCGTGAGCGACACCGCCGCCACCCCAAACTCGGGCCCCGCCAGCGCGCTGAGCGTGACCGCCAGCGCGGCACCGGCAAGCGTGCCGAGCGTGGACTTAGGCACTATTGCCGCCGGTGTGACGGGCACCGAGCAGACGCACAACATCATCTTCTCCGAAGTGATAGACGGTTTTGATGAAAGCGACTTATCCGAATCCACCGGTGCCACGGTGAGTGATGTGGCAAACACCGGAGACAGCATCACCTGGACCATCACCTTCACCCCGACTGCGACCTCCTTCACCCTGACCCTTACCGCCTTGAGCGTGACCGACGTGAATCGGAACGCGGGCCCCGTAACCGCGCAGAGCGTGAGCGGCAGCGCGATTGATGGCACCGCGCCGACCGCGACCTTCGCCACCCTTGCCGAAGGTATGACTGGCATAGCACAGACGGCAATCCTCACCTTCGATGAGGTGGTAACCGGTTTGACTGACGCCGACTTCTCCGACTCCGCTGGTGTTACGGAAATTAGCGTGGCTAACACCGGAGACGGCATCACCTACCGCATCACCCACACCCCGACCGTTGCCGCCTTTACCCTGACCCTTGCCGCGGGTAGCGTGAACGACACCGCCGCCACCCCGAACTCGGGCCCCACCAACGCGCTGAGCCTGAGCGGCAGCGCGATTGACACCACCGCGCCGACCGTGAACTTCGGCCCCCTTGCCGAAGGTATGACTGGCATAGCACAGACCGTCAGACTCATCTTCTCCGAAGCGGTCGAAGGTTTGGTAGCGAGTGATCTTTCCGCCTCCACTGGTGTTGAGGAAATTAGCGTGGCAGACAGCGCAGACGGCATCATCTACCACATCACTTTCACCCCGAACGCGCAGATCTTCACCCTGCGCCTTGCCGTGAACGCGGTGCAAGACACCGCCGCCACCCCGAACTCCGGACCCGCCAGCGAGTTGATCGCGCACGGCAACGCGCTGATACCCGAGCAGCCACCGACCGCCGATGCCGGACACGGTCAATCCTTGCTTGTCGGCGTGGAAGTAAGGCTGGATGGCTCGGAAAGTAGCGACCCCAATCAAGCGAGCAATACGTTGGACTACGCCTGGGAACACACCGAGACCGATGGCGGCGCGCCCGCCACCCCCATTGTGCTGTCAAACCCAAACGTACGCCGCCCGGCTTTCGACGCGACTGAAGTGGGGACGTTCACCTTCACCCTGACCGTAACCGATGCGACCGGTGAGAGCGACACCGATACCACCTTCGTCAGCATAGACCCGTCGGACGACACCACCCGCCCGGTCGTGACTTTGGGCACCATTACCGCTGGTGTGGTTGGCATAGAACAGACGCATACCATCACCTTCGACGAACTGGTAACTCAATTGAATAGGGGTGATTTCTCCGGCTCCATCGGTCTCACGGTGAATAAGGTTACCCCCGGCCCCGGCCAAGCCAGCGACACCTACGACATCGACTTCACCCCGACCGCGCCAGAATTTACCCTGATCATTACCACCGGCAGCGTGCAGGATGCCAGCGGCAACCGCAACATCATGGAGAACGAGGACGGCACCGCGGGCCCACCACTGATGCTTGATCTAGACTCCGCGCATACCGACGGTGTGGAACGGGCCGGCGACACCACCCTCCTGAACGCCGGTGATACGTATACGATAACGCTATCTTCCACCCGAGCGTTGACAGCGGCTTCGCTTGTGGGTGCCGCCCAATTTAATGTGCAGTATGCGCCAACCCAGCCGCCAGCACAGAATTTGGTTGCCACCGGCACGGAATGGGAATACCAGGCAACTTATACGGTGCGACCGCTCGACATTGGCACGGTCTCCTTCAATGTGAACACTCTCACGGATGTCGCCGGCGGCGTGCATGAAGCATTCGCCGACCCCTACACCGCCGATATATTTGCTGATACCTCTCCGCCGGTAGTAAGCCTGGGGGCAGGAGGTCCACGGGTGGTCATCCCGGTCGGTGGCACTTATGACGAAGATCTGACCACAACGGACTCCCGAGACACCACTGTAACGACCATTCAAGGTCCCGGCGGCGCGACTGAACTGGACCCCGACACCGCCGGACTCTACGTCTACACCTACACCGTAACCGATGCCGCCGGTAATGTCAGAGTGCTTCTCCGCACCGTCACCGTTGGCACGGCGGCAGCCAACCGGGCCCCGCTGGTCACTACCAGCGCAGATCAGGTCGTGTTGCACGACGTGTCCGTAACTCTGAGCGGCAGCGCCACCGACCTTGATGTGAGCGATACGTTGAGTTATGAATGGGTGCAGGACAGCGGCACGGCGGTAACCTTGACCGGCGCTGACACCGCCACCGCGACCTTCACCACACCGACTACCCCCGGGATTCTGGTCTTCACCATCACCGTCTCGGATGATTTCGATCCCCCCGCCACCGGCGCCGGCACGGTCACCATCACCGTGCGTAACACGCCCCCGACTACCGATGCTGGCGGCGACCGCAGCGTGTCTGTTGGCCAAATCGTAACGCTGGAAGGCTCTGCCAGTGACCCCAATCAAGAAGACGCTTCGCTGATCTTCGCCTGGGAGCACACCTTGACCGATGGCGTTGCGCCCACCGTGCCAATCATGTTGACCGGTGCTGACACCGCCCGCCCGACCTTCACCGCACCGGCTACCGTCGGGGTCCTGTTCTTCGGCATGACCGTGACCGATTCTCATGGTCAGCCCGTCTCCGTTACCGTAACCATCACCGTAACCTCGCAGCCAATCGTCGATGTTGGTGCCGGTGTGGGTCTGGATGCCGAGCAAAGCGTGATGCCCGGCGCGCCCGTAACCTTGAGCGGCACCGCTACCGACCCCGATGGCGACGATGATGCTCTGACTTATGCCTGGGTGCAGACCAGCGGCACGGATGTAACCTTGACCAACGCCAACACCGCCACTGCGACCTTCACCGCACCGGCTAGCGGAGTTCTGGTCTTCACCCTGACCGTCACCGATGAGGCCGGTGACACCACCACCTCCACCGTCACCGTCACCGCTAACTTGGCACCGATGGCAGATGTTGGTGGCGGTCTGCTGGGTGTGGATGCCGAGCAAAGTGTGATGCCCGGCGCGCTCGTAACGCTGGACGGCACGGGCAGTCGCGACCCCGAAAATGGTGTCCTGACTTATGCCTGGGTGCATACGATGACCGATGGCGTTGCGACCACGCCCACCACGGCAATCGCCTTGACCAACGCCAACACCGCCATCGCGACCTTCACCGCACCGGATACCGCCGGAGTCCTGGCTTTCACCCTGACCGTCACCGATGATGGCGGTTTCTCCGGTACCAACACGCTCACCATCACCGTGGGCGACCCGACTGACACCACCGCGCCGACGGACACAATCCCCCCCGAGATTACCCTCATGGGTGCCAATCCCTTGGAGATCAATCAAGGCACCACCTTTACTGACCCGGGAGCCACGGCAAGTGATGATGTGGATGACGACCTCAGTGCCAGCATTGTTGTTGGCGGCGACACAGTGGACACCGACACCGCCGGGGACTACACCATCACTTATGATGTGTCCGACGATGCGGGCAATGCTGCCGAGACGGTCACGCGTATCGTCCGGGTAGTGATAGTACGCGACCTTGCTGCGCTTAATGAGGTGATTCTGCCGGAAGTCGCACGCGCCATGGCTGACCAGAATGTCAGTGCTATTACGCAGCGCCTTGAGCAAGCACGGCTCTCAGGCAGTGCGGGTAGCAGTGTTAGTTTTGGTGGTGCTGGCAGCCTGGCGGATATCATCAAATCTCAGGGACGCGCCATCGCCGATGACCAGTTTGACTTGAAGCGGGTCTTGGCGGGAACTGACTTTGTCCTGCCTTTGAATGCCGCGGGCGACGATGATTCTGGCTCTGGTCATGAAAGCCAAGGCATGACCCTTTGGGGTGCGGGCGACTACCGCGACCTGGAAGGTGCTGATGGGGTGCGTTGGGACGGCGACCTGTTCAGCCTGAACATAGGTCTGGATGCGCGTCTGAACGAGCACACCATCCTTGGTGTGTCTGTTTCCAGCAGCCAGGCGAGACTGGACTACACAGACCCCCGCCTGGCATCCAGTGGCGACTATGACCTGGATATGACCAGTGTCCATCCCTATCTAGGCTGGACAGCGGGCGGCTTGGACTTCTGGGCGACTGCTGGCTATGGCGAGGGCGAACTGGAGATTAGTGAAGACGGGGCCCAGATGGACATCCCCTCAAGCGACCTGAGCATGCAGACCTTTGGGATGGGTGCCAGTGGTGTCTTGGCAGATATCGGCATCACCACGCTGCGACTCAAAACTGAGGTCTTGAGTACCGAACTGGAAGTGGATGCAAGTGAGGAAATAGCGGCAATCACTCAGCAAGCCAACCGTCTGCGCATTACCCTGGAGGCGACGCGCAATCAAACCCTGAACAGTGGAGGGCGATTGGAATCCGGTCTGGAAGTCGGTGCGCGGCAGGATGGCGGCGATGGCGAGACGGGTTCTGGTGCTGAGGTGGGTGGCAGCCTGCGCTATACCAGCCCGGGGGGTCGTCTCACCATGCAGGGCAAGGCGCGGGTACTGGTGGCTGGCAAAGGTGATGCTAAGGAATGGGGGCTGAGTGGTGTGATTAGCCTGCGCCCCTCGGCAGACGGAAGCGGCCTGTCTTTCAGCCTGACGCCTGGTTATGGCGTGACCGCCAGCAGTATGCAACAACTCTGGCAGCAAGGCCTGATTGATGACCTGGGTGCTGACTTTCAGGGCGGTGACGATGGCAACAGCTACGACTACACCCCGAGCCTGGGTGTCCGCCTTGATTACGGCATGAACACGCTCGGGGGACCTGGTCACTTGACGCCCTACACTGAACTCAGCATCGGCGACAGGAACACCTATCGCCTGGGCCTGCAGTGGCAGCGCAGCCTGTTGTTTGAGCTGAAACTTGTCGCCGAGCGCGAAGAAAGCGGAACCTCCGGCCACCGCATCACCGCTGACCACCGCATCTATCTTGAGGGCGAACTGCACTTTTAACCCTCTCCGTCATCCTCGGGCCTAGCCCGGGGATCCATCCCCCCGCCGTCATTCCAGGCGATGGGGGGTATCCATCGCCGACAGTGTTTCCAGGCGTAGCCCGGGAATCCAGAGTGGCGGCGTAGCCGCCATGCCCTTTGCGGCTTTCGCCGAAGGCGAAATCGCAATGAGCCTTGAAGCCCCCACGGCGACAGCATTTTCCGCAGGAAAATTGCGATAGCCCCAGGCCGAATCCCGCCCCATGCCCCCTCGCCGTAGCCGCCTTTCCCCCGTCATTCTTGTATGACGGTGGTTAGCCCGGCATCGTTGAATTGTAGAGTACGGCCAGGTAACCAAGCCAAATGGTGATCAGAATGACGGCCTTGATTCGGCCGATACTTGGTTTTGTTTTTGAAAAGTACGCGAAGGCCACCAGTGTCAAGGTGAGTGTGAGCATGAGCGCATAGTCTCGCCATAGCAATTCAAACTCCAGGTCGCCGGTGGGAGACAGCACGCAGGGAATCGAGAGTACGGCGAGGATATTGAAGATGTTGGAGCCGACAATATTGCCAATGGCCATATCCATGTGATCTTTTAGTGCGCTGGTCATCGACACAACCAGTTCCGGCAGGCTTGTGCCGATGGCGATTACCGTCAAACCAATGAACAGGTCGCTGACGCCCAGTTCGTGGGCAATTTCCGTAATGGCCCAGACCAGTAATTCCGAGCTGAGTAACAGGAAAACCAGAGCGAGCAAGAAGGTGGCAATGGCCCTGAAATTTGACATGGTCGGGACCCTACTCATTTCCGTGATTTCCTCCGCCAGTTCCAGACTGGCGGATGTGCGCTGCTCTGCCGCAAGCCGGAACATGAATATCCCCAGGCCGAAAAGGAGCAGCAGGCCGTCCCAGACCTCCAGGCGATAATCGATCAAGGTGGCGCCGGCGCACAAGGTGACAAACACCATGATCGGCATGTCACTGCGCAGAATGTCCGCCCCGAACTTCAGCGGAACAATGAGGGCGGTAATGCCGAGCACCATGCCGATGTTGGCGATGTTGGAGCCGATGGCGTTGCCCACCGCCAGTTCAGGCTGGCCTCGTAGCGAGGATATCACCGAGATGAATATCTCAGGCGCAGATGTGCCCAGCGCTACGACCGTCAGGCCGATAACCATGGGAGAAACCGAGAGGTTTCTGGCGGTAGCCACGGAGCCGATGACCAATTGGTCAGCACTTTTGAAAAGTACAAGAAACCCGAGTAGCGCGGCGCCGTAGTAGATCATGTGTTGATTAGCGGATGTGGGCGGGAACGGGCATTTTATTAAAGGGTTTCCGCCTTCTGTTTGCAAGAGTGAATGTCAGCGTCAGAAGATACTACTCTCCGCACCATAATGGTACCGAAACAATCCGACCAACCCATTTTTCCAGTGTTTGATCTGCAACCCGGGCTTGTGCCTTGCCGTCATTCCAGGCGATGGGGGGTTGTTCCCATCGCCCCGCCGTCATTCTCGAGCTTGCTCGGGAATCCAGAGTGGCGGCGAAGCCGCCATGCAGTTTGCCGTCCGCCACCCCCATTGCGCTTTCGCTGCGCGAAACCGCAACCCTGGATTCCCGCCTTCGGCCTTCGGCCTCGGCGAGAATGACGTGTGTTTTTTACCGTCATTCCAGGCGATGGGGGGTATCCATCCACATTGCGGCTTTCGCCGAAGGCGAAATCGCAATGAGCCTTGAAGCCCCCACGGCGACAGCATTTTCCGCAGGAAAATTGCGATAGCCCCAGGCCGAATCCCGCCCCATGCCCCCTCGCCGTAGCCGCCTTTCCCCCGTCATTCTCGAGCTTGCTCGGGAATCCAGTAAATAATGTGCCCGGCAAGGACCCTGGAAAAGTGGCGGACCGGACGGGACTTGAACCCGCGACCTCCGGCGTGACAGGCCGGCATTCTAACCAGCTGAACTACCGGTCCGAATAGAATGAATCTGGTGGGTGTTGCAGGGGTCGAACCTGCGACCTACGGCTTGTAAGGCCGTCGCTCTCCCAACTGAGCTAAACACCCTCAAGCCAGAAAGAGCGCATTGTACAGTAGGTACGCCTGTTTTTTCCAATACGAAAGGGTTGCCGGGGCCAGGCCTGGGGAATGACGGGCTGGGCGGCGCAATCCGCCATCTTGCGTCACGCGAAGCCTGATGTCAGAAGGACTGATCGACGTCTTCAGCGGGATTTTTCCCCTTGGGCTTACCAATGACTTCCGCCGGTACACCGGCAACAGTGACATGAGGTGGAACATTCTTCATCACGACGCTACCGGCACCAACTTTTGCACCCTCGCCAATTTCTATGTTGCCGATAATGGACGCGGCAGCGCCGATAAGAACGCCGCGTCTTACCTTGGGGTGGCGGTCTCCCTGATCCTTGCCCGTGCCCCCCAGAGTTACGCCGTGCAGCATGGAAACATCATCTTCGATGACCGCCGTTTCGCCAACGACAAGGCCGGTTGCATGGTCGAACATAATGCCGCAACCAATCCTGGCGGCGGGATGAATATCAACGCCGAACATGGCGCTCACCTGATTCTGGAAAAAAAAGGCGAGGCTGTGACGTTCCTGGCCCCATAGCCAGTGCGCCACCCGGTAAGATTGTAATGCATGGAAGCCTTTGTAAAACAGCAGCGGGGTTGAATAGCTGTTGCAGGCCGGGTCCCTGTCCCTGATGGCCTTGATGTCTATTTCCGCCGCACGAATGATGGCGGGTTCCTGGACATACGCCTCCTCGATAATTTCCCGGATAGCCATGGAGGAGACAACCGGGGAATCCAGCTTACCCGCCAGCAGAAAGCTCAGGGCACCTTCAAAGGTGTCGTGATTGAGTACGGTCGCGTGGAAAAAGGTGGACATGATGGGCTCGAAATCAGCGCGAAGCTGCACTTCATGTCTGATGGCTTTCCACAAGGAACCCGCCGCCGCTATGTCCGCTATCTGTGCTTCTTCCGCCAGTTCCCTGGCGTAACGGGAGTTGATTCTGGAATTCATGCTTTGGCTCCGGGCCGGGGGACAGTTTGCGCCGTTTTATATGAAATTCAAGCGAGAAAACACTGTCGGCGATGGATACCCCTCATCGCCTGGAATGGCGGGAAAAAAACACATGGCGGCTTGCGCCGCCACTCTGGATCCCCGCCTTCGGCCTTCGGCCTCGGCGAGGATGACGGAGTGGGGGGGCCTCTGCGGCGAGGATGACGGAGTGGGGGGGGCCTTCGCCTGCGGCGAGGATGACGGAGTGGGGGGGCCTGCGGCGAGGATGACGAATAAGAGTATGCTGGCGGGTATTGGGGCATAATTCCGCACCATGGAATTACGGTGTCTTGCCAAATGAGGTCATTTCAACGTGTAGGCTTGGTAGCAAGGGTCGTCAATGAACAAGTGCGTGAATCCCTGCAAAGGGTTGAAGCCTTCCTGGTCAGGCAGGGTGTTGCCCTGGTGTTCGAGGAAACCTCAGTCGAAATGTTGGGCACCGCCGGCCGTGAACTTACGAGCATGGATGAGATGGGTTCAACCTGCGACCTGGTGGTCGCCGTTGGCGGCGATGGCAATATCCTGAGCGCCGCCCGCGCCATGGCTCCCCATGGCGTACCCATACTGGGCATCAACCGGGGCAGGCTGGGCTTTCTGGCGGACGTATCTCCCGATGAGATTGAAGACCGCCTGCAAGAGGTGCTTTCCGGTGACTACACGATGGAGGGGCACTTTTTGCTGGAGGGCGAAGTTGAAGGCCAGACGGAAGTGCCCTGCGCGTTGAATGAGGTGCTTATCCATTCCGCCGATATGCCGAAGATGATCGAGATGAAGGTCTATGCCAATGACAGTTATGTCTATACCCTGCACTCTGACGGGTTGATTGTCTCCTCGCCGACGGGTTCAACGGCCTACGCTTTGTCGGCGGGCGGGCCGATCATGCACCCGAGTCTGGATGCCATCGTGCTGGTGCCCATGTTCCCTCATTCCCTGACCGACCGTCCGCTGGTGATACCGGGGGATAATGAAATCAAGGTTCATATCGGCGCGGATACCGGGGCCATGGCAAAGGTCAGCTTTGATTCTCATCTGGAATTTCGTATAGAGCCGGGGGGTTCGCTGGTCATCAGGAAGAAGAAGGAAAAACTGATCCTGATTCACCCGTCGGGGCACAGCTTTTATGGCGTATGCCGCAGCAAGCTGGACTGGGCGAGCCGAACCACCGGGACCAAATAGCGAGAGGGCCGGCCTTACAGTTCCGGCGGTCTGTCCACGTCCTGCAGAATGCCCGGGTCTTCCACCGGCACTTCGACAAGGTCCGCCGGGTGCGTCTTGATAACTTCCCTTGCACCCCTGTCGCCCTTGAGTCGCCCGATTTCGTCAAAGTAGGCTGAATGAAAACCTACGGGGTGGCCGTAGCGGCCGTCCTTGGTTGGCAGGATGATTTGTGGTTTGTCGGTCAGGCGTTTTTTAAGAGACGCAATCGTGTCCGCCTGGATATAAGGCATGTCCGCAAGAAAGATGAAAGCGCCATGCCAATGACCTGTTTCATGGATGGCGTTGGCGAGGCTGTGTCCCATGCCCAAAGCGGATTCAGGTGCCCGAAAGGTTCGAAGCCGGGGGTCATCGGTAAGTTTCAGAATTTCCTGCTCGAATAGATGGTCACCATAACGCAGCACCAGCAGCACCTCATCAAAGGCGTTCAGCACCATGTCAAGAGAGTGCCTGAGCAGGGTAGTGCCCGACGGCAGAAGGGCGCGCCGCTTGTCGCCGTTAAAGCGGCGGGAACTGCCAGCGGCCAGCAGTATGGCGCCGACCATGGTTAACCCCCTGCCGCTGCCTTCTGCCGGAAGTCAGCCTCGATGATATGATCCTTGTTGCTGCGCAGCGCCGTGAGTTGCGCCAGGATGGCAATGGCAATCTCTGCCGGCGTCTTGCTGCCAAGGGGCAGGCCAACCGGAGCATGCAGCCTGTCAACCTGTTCGTTGCTCAGGTCCAGTTGTATCAAACGTTCGCGGCGCTTTGCGGAGGTGCGGGTGGAGCCCATGGCGCCGATAAAGAAGGATTCCGTTGTTAACGCCTCCATCAGGCCCATGTCGTCTATGCGCGGGTCATGAGTCAGGGCGATGATGGCGGAAAAATAATCATCGGCGTATTTGCGCACCGCATCGTCGGGCATGTCATTGACCAACTGCGCGCCTTCCACCGCCCATTGTTCGATCATTGCTTCACGGGGGTCGCACACCACCACATGATAGTCCAGCATTTGCGCCATTTGCGCGAGGTACATGGAAACCTGCCCGGCGCCAATCAGGAACAGTTGGTAACGAGGTCCGTAAGTCTGCACCAGAAATCGTTCGTCAGGTGTGTCGGTGTTTTCAAACTCGCCGATAAATTTCAACTGACTGTAGCGTTCTTTTTCCTCAACCCATGTTTCGCCGGTGGCGATGTCCACCCTGCGCTCGATACATTCACGTTCCGCGAGTCGATTACAGATGGTCTGAAACAGGGGCAGGCGGCGCCGGTCTATCTGCGGCTCCACCACTATGTGTAATTGGCCGCCGCAGGGCAGGCCGAAGCGTTCACTTTCTTCCTGGTTTGCACCGTATAACATCACTTCCGGCTTATCCGTGGCGACTTCTCCCCTGGAGAGCTTTTCCAGCAGGTCTTCCTCGATACAGCCACCGGACAGGGAGCCCGCCACCTGGCCGCGTTCGTTGTAGCAAAGCAGTGACCCCACCGGCCTGGGTGATGACCCCCAGGTTTTGACTACCGTGGCGAGCCACGCTTTCTGGCCGTCATTCAGCCAGCTTGCGAGACGGGAAAGGACTTGTTGGTCAGCATTTTCTATCATGTCGTAAATTTTACACCATTATGTGTGTATATTTCCGCATTTAGGGACGAGTCATGATCAACGCATTGGAAGTGTCCGTGGATATAAACCTGGCGACATTCAGCCGGTTCCTGACTGACAGTGGCCTGCCCCATCGTGTCACGGAGGCAGGGTTGAATCAGGTGGTGTGGGTGGCCGGCGAAGCGGAAGTCGGGTTTGTGCGGGAAAGTTACCTGCGGCACACGGCGGGCGAGTTGCAGATTGAGGACATGCCTGAAGGGATACCGCGCTTCCAGTTGTCCCGGCGACTGTTGCAGGCGGCGAGACGCTATCCGTTAACCCTCGCCGTCATTGTCCTCAATATGCTGATGTTTCCCGTGGGTATGGGTATCGGTGGTGACAAGCCCGGTGCGCTCTTCTCCGCCATGATGTTCCTGCCCATGGAAGAGGCGGGTGGTTCACTGTATTTCATATCACTGGCGGAAGTCTTTTATTCCGGTGAATGGTGGCGTTTCATTACGCCCATGCTGATTCATTTTGGCTGGTTGCATATTGCTTTTAATCTCTTGTGGGTCTGGGAGATGGGGCGACGGATTGAATGGGTGAACGGCCCTCTGATGCTGCTGGGTCTTGTACTTTTTTCATCCCTCGGCGCTAATTTTACGCAATTCTTTATGTCTGGGCCGGGGCTTTTTGGCGGCATGTCCGGCGTGGTCTTTGGTTTGCTGGGTCACTCCCTGGTCTGGAGCCGCCTTGTGCCGCACCGCTCAACCAGTCTGCCGAAAGGCGTCTACATCTTTATGCTGATTTACCTGGCCGTTGGGTTTACCGGCGCCATTGATCTGCTGGGCCTGGGCAGTATCGCCAATGGCGCACATCTGGGGGGCATGGTGGCGGGGGTTATTACCGGCGGTGTGGCCGGCCTGTTTGTTCGCAGGAAGGCCGGAACCAACCGTTTGTGAACCTTGCGACACAGACCCTGGTTCCTGATGCGGGCGGCGCGAGCTTGTGTGGGGTCGGCGTCCGTTTCCGGCTACAATGCGCTTCCTCCCCCCTGTTGTGGACACGAGAATGAAAGAAGGGCAGCCGCAGTCCGTCTATCTGAATGATTACAAGGCGCCGCCTTTTTTCATCGAGGAAACCAATTTACACCTGGACATCCATGAGGATGTGACCAGGGTTACCGCCAGACTGACAGTGGCCCGCAATCCGGAAGCCTTGGCCGAGGATGCGGTTGATCTTGTTCTGGACGGCGGCAAAGACCTTGTCACGCAAGATGTCGTTATGGATGGCCGCACCCTGACTGACAATGAATACAGCGTGGATGAAGAAACCCTGACGATATTCGATGCGCCCGGCTCGTTTGAGTTGACCACCCGGGTTGATATCAGGCCACAGGACAATACCGCCCTGGAAGGTTTGTATAAGTCCGGTGATATGTTCTGCACCCAATGTGAGGCGGAAGGTTTTCGCAACATCACCTGGTATCCGGACCGGCCGGACGTCTTGTCGAAGTACACCACCACGCTTGTTGCGGACAAGGCGGCCTATCCCGTCCTGCTATCCAACGGCAATGATATTGACCGGGGGGAAGAGGGCGACCGTCACTGGGTGACATGGCGCGACCCTTTTATGAAACCAGCTTACCTGTTCGCTCTGGTTGCGGGCAACCTGCAACAGGTCGTGGATGAATTTGTCACCATGAGCGGTCGCCAGGTGACGCTGAGGATTTTCACTGAAGCGCACAATATCGACAAGGTGGATTACGCCATGGCGTCCCTGAAAAACGCCATGCGTTGGGATGAGAAGGTCTATGGCCGCGAATATGATCTGGATATCTTCATGATTGTTGCAGTGGAAAGTTTCAACATGGGGGCCATGGAAAACAAGGGCTTGAATATCTTCAATACCTCCTGCGTGCTGGCGCATCCGGATACCACCACTGATGCCGGCTATCAGCGGGTGGAAAGCGTTGTCGCCCACGAGTATTTCCACAACTGGTCGGGTAACCGGGTGACTTGCCGGGACTGGTTCCAGTTGAGCCTGAAGGAAGGCTTTACCGTCATGCGAGACCAGCAGTTTTCGGCGGACATGGGCTCGCCCACCGTATGCCGGGTAAAGGATGTCACCATGCTGCGCAATGCACAGTTTCCGGAAGATGCGGGCCCCATGGCGCATCCCATACGTCCGGATTCTTATATCGAGATCAACAATTTTTATACGGCAACGGTTTACGAAAAGGGTGCGGAGGTGGTGCACATGATTCGCACTTTGATGGGCGAGGAAAAGTTTCGCGCTGGCACGGACCTCTACTTTGATCGTCACGATGGGCAGGCCGTGACCACGGAGGATTTCGTGCGGGCGATGGAAGATGCCAGCGGTATAGACCTGACGCAATTCCGCGCCTGGTACCTTCAGGCGGGTACCCCGGTGTTGGCGGTTTCCGGCCACTATGATCAGGCAGCGCGGGCTTTCACCCTGCGCATCGAACAATCCTGCCAGCCGACGCCCGGCCAGAATGAGAAGGACCCTCATCACCTGCCTTTCAAGATGGGTCTGCTGGATGAAGAGGGCAGGGACCTTCGCTTCCCGGTGGCGGGCCTGGACCTGGCCAACATCGACGCCACGGAGGCAGGTTTCTCTGTGGTGCTGAACCTGACGCAACCCACTCAGGAGTATGTATTCCGCGGTATTGAAGCTGCGCCTGCGCCCTCTCTGTTGCGAGGTTTCTCTGCGCCGGTCAAACTCGAATATGACTATTCCCGTGATGACCTGATGTTCCTGATGAGCCATGACACGGATGGGTTTAATCGCTGGGAAGCCGGTCAGCGGCTTGCGGTGGATGTGATTCAGGAGCTTGTCGGCCATATTGAGGCCGGCGAGGAAGCCCGGGTTGATGAGCGGTTGATACAGGCCTTCGATAACAATCTGACCCAGGCTGTCGCGGGTGACGATGACCCGGCGCTCGATAAAGCCATGATTGCCCAGATGCTGGCGCTGCCCGCCGAATCTTATCTGGTGGAGCTGTCCGATGTTGCCAATGTGGACGCGATTCATGCCGCCCGTAACCTGGTGTGCGAAACGATTGCAAAACGGCTGGGCGGGCTGCTGCTGTCAGTTTACAAGTTGAACCGGAAAGACGGCGTCTATGCCGTCGAGGCGGGGCAGATAGCCGAGCGAGCGCTGAAGAATGTCGCGCTGGCTTACCTCATGGTGCCGGCGGACACGGAGATAACGCAACTCTGTGTGGAACAACTCAGGTCCGCGAATAATATGACCGACACCAGTGCGGCCATCCGCGCCCTGGTGAATTCGTCGGCTGAAGCGGCTGAGGGTCCGAAAGAACAAGCCCTCAAGGATTTCTATAATCGCTGGTGCGATGATGCACTGGTGGTTGACCAATGGTTCTCGATACAGGCGCTCTGCCCACTGCCGGGTGCCCTGGGTCGTGTAAAAGCATTGATGGACCATGAAGCCTTTGATATCAAGTTGCCGAACCGCATGCGCTCGCTGGTGGCGCAGTTTGCGATGAATAACATCGTCAATTTTCATCTGCTTGATGGGGGAGGCTATGAGTTTCTCGCAGACAGGGTCATGGCACTTAATGCCATCAATCCACAAATGGCTGCGCGTATCCTGTCGCCACTCACGCGCTGGCGCAAGTTTGATGATCGGCGGCAGGTGTTGATGAAAGCGGCTCTGGAGCGCATCCTGGGAATGGACGGCATCTCATCGGATGTATATGAAATAGCGACGAAAAGCCTCTGACCCATTGCGCTCCCGCTTCGCGGAACCGCAACTCTGGATTCCCGCCTTCGGCGAGGATGACAGTGAACTGGATTCCCGCGTCAAGCCGGGTTCAGTGAGGCTTGCAGAGACCTTCGCCGGTGGGGTTTTTCCCCGCCGCTGCGCAGCCCGTTCAGCAACTCGACCAGACGAGCCCCGCGCCAGTCGGTGCTTGCTTCCTTGCTGTAAAGGCGGGCTTCAAGATCATTGATCTCCGCCGCCAGGTCGGGATGCAATTTCACCAGGTCGGCTATGGATGTTATGCCGGGGGAATTCGCCCTGGCCCAGAGGAACAATTGTCGGTGGGCAACTTCCGGCTGGTTGCTCGCGCAGGCATCTTTCAGCGCCTTGTATTCTCGCGCCTCATCCGGGTCATCGAATACAACCATGTCCTGATGATTGTTGTGGGCGGATGTCAGCGCGCTAAGCTGACGACCCGCAGAGAACCATCGCCAGGTAGAAAACAGCCACAAGAGCGCCAGAGCAATGGCCGCCCACTGCCAGTAGGGCGGTATTGCCTCACGTATTATCTCGCCTCCCGGATAGCCAATGGGTGCTGCCCCCCCCAGCGTGGTAACCGAGTCAACCAGAGGCGGCAGCACAGGATAGGACGCCGCCGGAATGACTGCGGCTTCTTCCCGGTCGGTTTGCGTGTTCCACCAAAGGATGCGAATCTCCGGCAGGGTAATCCGCCCCTCCCGGGTCGGCACTATGCCAAAGGTGGTCACCTGCAAGGCGGTTATGCCATCGGTGCCGACCCGGTTCTCGGTTACCGGTGGGTCGGCGTAGACCTTGGCGTTTTCGATTGTCATTGCTTCCATGAGCGGCAGCAGGGAAGCCGGCAGGCCGGTTGCAGAGATGGTAAGTTTTCGGTTCACCGGCTCGCCGACACGGAAGGTTGGCGGCGCTTCCGACCAGGATGCTGTTACATCAAGTGCCCTGGTGGGAATCCAGGTGTCGCCGGAGAAACTTTCCGGAATGGTCTTTACGTTGATAGTGGGCGCATCAGACATGGCATGCACGGTCTGGCGCGCTGAAAAGTTGCCGCCCCTGCCGAGGGTGCCGCGGAACCTTGCACGCGGAATCGTTAGTACCCCGCTTCGCTGCGGGAAGATGGCGTAGCGTTTTTCCAGCACATAGTAACGTCTACCTTTGTGGATGGATTCGTAACGCTTTTCAGTTTCAAGGGTTTCCACCACCGCGTCAGGGAGTACCAGCGCTTGCGAGAAGTCGCCGCTGACATCGCCAGTGTAGAAGAGTTTTACAGCGTAAAGAACCTGCTCCTGCACATAGGTTTCGGTGGTGTCGACGTCGGTTTCAAAGAACACAAACCTGTCCATCTGCGCCCGCTGTGCAGGCGTTCGCTGCTGTACCAGGATGCTTATGGGTTGGCTAAACACATTCCCCGCGGGAATCGGCGGAATCATCAGGGTGCCGATACGTTTCGGCCTTAAGATCAGTTCGTGGTCCTTGTATGAAACGGCGGATGTTTTGCCGTTGATGATGGTAAACGAGCTGTTGGACCGGCTGGAGTTTGAAATGATCTCGAAGTCCGCCTCGATAGCCGAGAAGTCCGGTTTGGTGTTGAAGGCTTCATCGGAGGCTCGCACCGTCAGGATAATAGAGTCCTGGTCGGAGATGATGGTCCTGTCCACGGAGGCGACAAGGCTGCCATAAGCAGGCATGACCGCCATCAATAGCAGAAGGGGGAAAAGTTTACCAATCAGCCTTGGCATCATCTTGCTGTACCTTACCTTCGCGAATACGTTCTTCATACTGCCACTGGAACTTGCGGCGCAGCAGGCCGCCCGGGTCATCCGGCACTCGTCTTAACCATTGTTGCAGCGCTTGTTTTTCTTCCTCATCCAGCGGGTTGGCTTCCTCTTCGGAAACCTGTTGCGGGGCCTGTTCTTCTTGTTCTTTTTGTTCTTCTTGCTCATCTTGCTGACTTTGTTGTTCCTGCTGGTCTTGCTTCTCCTGATCTTGCTGATTTTGTTGTTCTTTTTGCTCCTGCTGGTCCTGCTTCTCCTGGTCCTGCTGATTTTCCTGTTGGCCTTCTTCCGGGTTGTCACCTTCCTGGCCCTGCTGGTTTTGCTGCTGCTGTTGTTGCGCCAGTAGCGCTTCAATCAGATTTTTGTTGAACAAGGCGTCCTCATTGTCGGGGTCGAGCGTGAGTGCCTGCTGGTAGGCTTCTATGGCTTCATTGAAACGGTGCTGCCTGGTGAAGACATTACCCAGATTATATCGGCCATCGGTGGTCTGGATGCCGCCAAACAGACTGGCGGCTTCTGCATAATTCTCGCTTCGATAGTTGGCCGTAGCCTTCCATACCGGGTGTTCAAACAGTTCCGCTGCGCCTGCGGCATCCCCGCTGGTGAGGGCTGATATACCCTGCTGGTCGGGCGTTTTCCAGAGGTCTTCCCAGTCAAGGGCGAGAGCATGTTCATGGGGCAGCATCACCAGTAATACCAGGCTCCAAATCCAGCCCCGGCGGAATGCCAGGGCCGCCAGCGGCAGCAGCAGCAGGAACAGCCAGGGGCCTTCCTCGACCCAGACGTCAAAGTCACGTTCCAGTTCGCGAAACCGTTCATCGCCGATAATCGGCTGGTCCGCCAGGAGGTAGGCAAGATCTTCCTCCGTCAGCGTCATGGGCGAGTAGCGCCCGCCGACAAGTGCGGCAAAATCCGCCAGGCTCTCGGTATCAAGCCTGGGTATAACCAGATTACCGCTGCTATCCCGGAGGTAGCCCTGGGCAGGCTGATTGCTGGCCACCGGCGCACCCTTCGCAGTGCCGACGGACATCACGGAAACCGGGTAGGTATGGCGGAATTGCCGGGCGACCTGCTGCGCCGCCACCAGGTCACGAATCTCATCGGTGATAACCAGAATTCTGCCGCTCGTCACGCCGCCGTTGCGGAAGAGTTCCCTGGCCTTTTGCAGGGCCGGGGCAAGCTGACTGCCTGGTGCCGGGAGAATATCCGGGGTAAGCACAGGTATTATGGCGGCGATGGTGTTGGCGTCATCTGTCAGGGGTGAAACAATGTGTGCGTCACCGGCAAACACCACCAGACCCGTTACCCCTTCTTCACGCAGCGTCAGCAGGTCATGCAGTTTTCGCTTGGCGCGTACCAGCCTGTCGGGTTTTACATCAGTAGCCAGCATGCTTTTACTGAGGTCAAGGATCACAACCAGCGCATCCTCTCGCTCATGTACGGGTTGTGGCGTCTTCTGCCAGGCCGGCCCCGCCAGGGCGATAACGGCCAACACCCAGGATGCTAACAAGAGTGTTAAGGGGCTGCGGCTGGCCGCCTTGCCAGGGTTGTCAAGGATATGTTGCAGCAGGTGTGCGTCCACCGCCTTGCTCCAATTACTGTGGTGGCTTTGTCGGAGGCGCAGCAGAATGAACAGCAGCAGGGCGGGAATCAGTGCATAGAGCCATGCCGGCCTGAGAAAATGGAAGTTATCGTAAATCGTTGTCAGCAAGGCTTCATTCATGAAGTTTGCGCCGCCTTCATCCACGGTCGAGCCGCCCAAAGGCCGTGTATCCAAGTGATGAGGGCTGGGTGCATGAAAGCAAAGAACAGGCTCATTGTTGTCGCGAAGCCCAGAGGCCACCAATAGAGCGCGCGCAGGGGCCGGTAAGTTTCTTCTCCCTGTTTGATGGGTTCCAGTTTATCCAGCGCCGCGTAGATTTCCACCAGCTCATCGCTGGAACGCGCCCGCTGGAAAATACCGCCGGTTAGTTGGGCGATTTGTGTCAGGGTTTCCACGTCCAGTTCCGCCGAGGGGTTCACCTTGCGCTGAAACAGCAGGCCGGGCAGCGTCATTTCTTCCGCCCCGAAACCAATGGTATAGATGCGGATACCTTCCTGGGCGGCGAGCCTGGCGGCCTGGACCGGAGTCACCTCACCAACATTGTTGACGCCATCCGTGAGCAGGATAAGCACCCGGTTTTCTGAGGGGCGGGTTTGCAGGCGTTTCACCGCAAGGCCGATGGCGTCTCCTATGGCGGTTTTGCCGCCGGCTATGCCCAGAGGCGTTTCCATCAGGAGGCTGCGCACGGTATTGCGGTCAAAGGTCAGGGGCGTTTGCAGGTAGGCTCGGGAGCCAAACAGGATCAATCCCAGGCGGTCACCCTTGCGGTGCGCCACAAAATCGCCAACCACGTCTTTGACCACTGCCAGCCGGGTGACTTGTGCGCCTTCGAGCGTCATATCCTTAGTGCCCATGGAACTGGAGATGTCCACTGACAGCAGCAGGTCGCGACCGGTTGTCGGCAGTTCAATGGGCTCGCCTATCCATTGTGGGCGTGTTGCCGCCAGCACCAGAGACAACCAGATCAGTATCATTAACATTCGACGGAGCAAAGACCTGGCCAGTTGATGACCGGCGGTCGGGTCGTGGGAGGGGGCGGCGGCGAAGAAGGGTGCCTGCAAAGCGGGTTCCTGAAGTTCGGCCCTGGGCAACAGGCGATATACCAGCAGGGGTAATGGCAATAGCAGGCTGGCATAGGGCCAGAGGAACTGAATCATGCCGCTTCCTCCGTCAAGTGTTTCATATCGTGCTTGTGTATCCATTGCTTCGCCGCCTGTTGCAGGGCGGCGACGTCTATGGCGGCATCTTTACGGTAATTACCTTCAATCAGAGCCTCCGCCTGGCCCATGGAGTAATCGTGGCTGCCGGTTGACAGGTCGAGGAACTGTAACCAGGCTTCGCCGGTGAGGCTGGCGACGTTTTCCCGCGGGAAGCCCGTCAAAGCGACACGCTTGAGCAGCCGCTGCAAGGCTTCGAGATACGCATGATCATCCTGATCTTCCTGCCAGGCGTCCTGTAGTATTTTCAGTTCCCTGAGGGCTTCACGGCGATAGCGATTGACGCGCCAGCGGCGAAAGAGCCACACGCAGGTTGCCATTAACGCCAGGCCAAGCAGCAATGCCAGGAGCCACCAGCCAACCGCTGGCGGCCAGGCGCTGATCATTTCCGGCTGGTGAATATCGCGAAGTTCCGCCAGTGGGTCAGCAGCCTGCCCCGGCAGGATAGGTTGCTGTTGATGCGCACTCGCCATGTCAGTTGTCTCTCCGCTCCGCGTTATGACACCGCCGAGTGCCTGTTGAGGCCCTCGACGAGAGGCTGATTTGTTTCCAGAGTCAGCAGCGGCGACCTTACCCGCATGAACTCTTCCTGAATTGCCGCCAGCCGTCGCCGGAAACCATTTTCATAGGCTTGGCGGTTTTTGCCGCTTGCGGTGTTAATGCGACTTCGCTTCAGGCCATCGGTGATGCTGTAAATGTCGGGGGAGGGCAGTTCCCTCTCCAGCGGGTCTGAAATATGAATACCAACGACCTCACTATGGCGCGCAAGGAGTTGCAAATGTCGGCGCGATTCATCCCGGTAACCGGCAAAGTCGCTGATAATGAACACCACGCTGCCTTGCCTGGCGACACGGCGCAGCCTCGCCAGCGCATCCGTAAAGGAGCTTGCCGAAACGGCGTCTGCTTTCGTTGATTCCTTGTTCAGGGCGTGATTATAGTCGTGCAACTCGTTCAGGTATCGCAACACGGAATGTTTGCTGCGGCGGGGTCGGACTTCCCGATGCGCCTGCCCCGAGAAGACGATGCCGCCGACCCTGTCGCCTCGCTCCAGCCCCGCCCAGGCAATCAGTGCGGCGGCTCTTGCGGCCAGTACGGACTTGAAGGTTACCCGGCTGCCGAAGTACATGCTGGGACTCTGGTCCGTAAGGATCAGTACCGGACGCTCCTTTTCTTCCTGAAAAATCCTGGTGTGTGTCGTGCCTGTCCTGGCGGTAACGCGCCAGTCGATGGTGCGAACGTCATCCCTTGGCTGATAAATCCTCACTTCCGCAAAGTCGATGCCCCGCCCGCGGAGTTTGGATGTCAGCAGCCCCGCCAGCGGGTTGGAGATTTTGTTATTCGTCAGGTCAGAAACCTTTCGCGCCGCATAGCGCAGCCGGATCATGTCACGCAAGTCCGTATAAGCGCCACGGAATTCGTGCAACGCCCTGAAGTTGTCTTGTTGGTTTCTGCCTTCGACCATGATGTCAGTCGACCCTAAGCCGCAGCGACCCGTTGCGCCAGTATGTCGAGAATCTTGTCGGCATCCACGCCCATGGCTTCCCCTTCAAAACTGACGATGATCCGGTGGCGGAACACATCATGCAAAACGGACTGAACATCGTCCGGAGATACGAAGTCTTTGCCCAGCAGGAAGGCATTGGCTCGCGCACATAAGTCGAGTGCTATCGTGCCCCTGGGGGAAGCGCCATAGTCTATCCAGTTGGCGATGTCTTCGCCGTATGCTTCCGGTTTGCGTGTTGCCATGGTGAGTTGGATGATGTACTCCTCGACAATCGGCGCCATGTGAAGATTAAGCAACTCCTGGCGAGCCGAAAAAATGACATCCTGGGTCAGGGCTGCCGGTGATGCGCTGTTGGATATATTCATAGCCTCCTGCCGCACCAGTTGCAGGATGCTGCGTTCTGACACGGCGTCCGGGTAGTCGATGTTTACCTGCATCAGGAACCGGTCCAGTTGCGCTTCCGGCAGCGGATAGGTGCCCTCCTGTTCAATAGGGTTCTGGGTCGCCATCACCAGAAACAGATCAGGCAGGGGAAATGTCCGACGGCCGAAACTCACCTGGCGCTCCGCCATGGCCTCCAGCAGGGCTGACTGTACCTTGGCTGGTGCCCTGTTGATTTCATCCGCCAGGATCAGATTGTGGAAGATTGGGCCTTGCTGGAACTCAAATACGCCTTCCTGGGCGCGGTAGATTTCCGTGCCTGTAATGTCGGAAGGCAGGAGGTCCGGGGTGAACTGAATACGATGAAATTCACCTTCGACACCCTCTGCAAGCGTCTTGATCGCCTTGGTCTTGGCAAGGCCGGGGGCGCCTTCCACCAGCAGATGGCCATCCGCAAGCAATGCCATCAGCAGGCGATTGACCAGCTTTTCCTGACCGATGATGCGGCTCGTCAGCCACTTTTCAAGTTCCATGATCTGGTCGCGGTTTTGCATGGTGCGGTAATGACTCCTGACAATCCACTATGAATGCGGCGGGTGTTTGGACACTGGTCTCTGCCCCAGGTTCCGGCCGGACATTATACTACAGGAGAATGGGGCCGGCTCCGGGCGTCTGCTGCCAGAGCCGGGCAGCCAGCCTGAGACATGCCGACAGCACGGGAAGATGCGGCCTTCTTGGGGTTTGTGGCACAATCGGCTACACTGGATGACATACTAATCATTCCGGCCTGGCGCGGGTTCTTTATATCGCCAATATGAGGAGCAATCCATGTTCAAGATAGCACTTGTTATAGTTTCCCTGTTTCTTTTTTCTCCTGCTGTGTTAGCGGATGAGCTCAATGCAGCCAACACCTCATGGGTACTCACCTCCACGGCCCTCGTGCTGTTTATGACCATTCCGGGCCTGTCCCTTTTCTATGGGGGGCTGGTCAGGGCGAGGAATGTATTGAGTGTACTCATGCAGTGCTTCGCCATTACCTGCCTGGTGTCCATTCTGTGGGTGATTGTTGGCTACTCGCTGGCCTTCTCGGATGGCAACCAGTTTGTTGGCGGTTTCTCCAAGGTGATGTTGGCCGGCGTTGGCGAAGATACGCTGGTGGGAGACATCCCGGAAAGTGTCTTCTTAATGTTTCAACTCACCTTCGCGATCATTACTCCGGCGCTTATCGTCGGCGGTTTTGCGGAACGTATGCGCTTTTCTTCCATGCTGCTTTTCTCCGGCCTGTGGGTACTCCTTGTCTATGCGCCTATTACGCACTGGGTCTGGGGTGGCGGCTGGCTGGGTGAGATGGGGCTGCTGGATTTTGCCGGGGGTACGGTGGTGCATATTACCGCCGGTGTTGCGGCCATTACCGCCGCCTTGGTGATGGGTAAACGTAGCGGTTTCCCGACCACGCCCATGCCGCCGCATAACATGACAATGACCATTACCGGCGCCGGTATGTTGTGGGTTGGCTGGTTTGGCTTTAACGCCGGCAGTGCCCTGGCTGCCAATGGCGACGCGGGTATGGCGATGCTGGTGACTCATATTTCCGCCGCCGCAGGCGCTTTTACCTGGATGTGTGTGGAGTGGGTTCGATTTGGCAAGCCGAGCGCCCTGGGTGTGGTAACCGGCATGGTTGCCGGGCTTGGCACCATTACGCCAGCCTCCGGTTATGTGGGGCCAGCAGGCGCACTTCTGATAGGTATTGCCGCCGGCTTCGTCTGTTTCAATGCCACCTTATTCCTGAAACGGAAGCTACACATTGATGATTCCCTGGATGTGTTCCCTGTGCACGGCATAGGTGGTGCGCTGGGGACTATTCTTGTGGGTGTATTTGCCAGCAGTAGCCTGGGTATATTCAGTGGCCAGGGGGATGGCCTGCCGGGGATAGGTGATCAGGTCACCGTGCAGGTGATCGGCGTGCTGGCCAGCGCCACCTATACCCTTGTGATCACCTTTATCCTGCTGAAGCTGATTGATGTGCTGTTCGGTCTGAGAGTATCCGAGGATGAAGAAAACGAAGGCATGGATATCAATCAGCATAATGAAAGAGGTTATGACATCACTGGCGTTTAATATAACGACAGTTCTTCACGCCCGTCATGCCAGGCGATGGGGTTGTTCCCATCGCCGACAGTGTTGCCAGGCGATGGGGTTGTTCCCATCCACATTGCGGCTTTCGCGAAGCGAAAGCGCAATGAGCCTTGAAGCCCCCACGGCGACAGCATTTTCCGCAGGAAAATTGCGATAGCCCCTGGCCGAATCCCGCCCCAGCCCCCCAGGCGCAGCCCGGGAATCCAGTAAATAATGTGTCCGGCTACGGGCGTTTAACCGCTCTTTCTATCAGGTGGCTTACCAGGTCGGGGAAATCCAGCCCATAGCCCCGGGCGCCGTCCGGGTAGAGGCTGGTTGACGTCATGCCCGGCATGGTGTTGACTTCCAACAGGTAAATCTCATCGCCTCTGACGATAAAGTCCGCACGGGAAAGGTCCCGGCAACCGAGAGCCTGGTGCGCCTTGATGGCGATTGCCTGTAGTGCCTGTGCCTGAGAGTCCGGCAGGTCCGCCGGCATGATATGTTCGGACCATCCCTGAGTATAACGATGATCGAAGTCATACCAGCTATCCTCCGGCGTGGTGATTTCAATCACCGGGAAGGCCTCGCTGCCTCTTTCCGTGTCGGTCACGCCAACGGTCATTTCCCTGCCGTCGATACGTGCTTCCACCAGCAGGCGTTCATCATATTCAAATGCCGTCGATACCGCCTCGTGGAGCCGGTCGGCTTTGTCTACCAAAGTGACGCCAATGGCGCTGCCCTGACAGGCGGGCTTGACCACCACATATTCGCCAAGGGTTCCGCTAATGGTTTCCACTGCGCTGGCTGGGCCATCGCTTCGCGTTACCACACACTGGCCGGTGACGGGTAAACCCGCCTCGCGAAACACCTGCTTGGCGATGATCTTGTCCATGGCGAAGGCGCTGCTGCGAACACCGCTGCCGACATATTTGTAACCAAGCATGTCAAGGAAGCCCTGGAGGGTGCCATCTTCCCCCGGTGGGCCATGCAAAACAGGGAAGACCACATCGGGATGGCAGGCACTGAGTGATTCGGCAAACCTGTCATCCAGTTCAATGCTGATGACGGTTGCGTAGTTTTCTTTGAGAGCTGTGATGACCTCCCTGGCGCTACTGCGTGAAACTTCCGCCTCGGCGGATAGGCCGCCATTGATTACGGCAATTTGGGTCATGGCAGCCCGGCGCCGGCATGCTTGACCCGGACATATTCAACTGCCGCTGACCGGTCGGCGCGACATTGATCCGGGTGGGAGTTTTTTGCTGTCATGATAAAGAGAGTCCGGCTGTCCGGCCCGCCCAGCATACAGGCGAAAGCCTGATTCTCAACTTTGATTCTGTCAGTGACTTCTCCGCCTTCCAGTAAACGCAATGCCTCGTTGCTGCTGGGCGATGCAACCCAGATACCACCTGCTTCATCCAGGCAGATGCCATCCGGAACCGCGCCCGCCATGCTTGCCCATTCACGGCGGTTACTCAGGTCGCCTTTGTCGTCAATATCGAAAGCCGTGAGGCAGGCGCCAAAGGTTTCACCAACGATCAGGGTCTTGCCGTCCGGCGTGATGACCGTGCCGTTGGGGAAGGAGAGGCCGTCAGCGACCATGCGTACCGAGCCATCGGGATTGACCAGCAGGATTTCCGCCTGGCGGGATTCCTCGCCGCTGTGCAGGTCGTAACCGAAATTGCCGACGTAGGAGCGTCCTTTGGTGTCTGTCACCATGTCGTTGCAGTGATAGCTGGCGAGCCCGGACAGGTCTGCAAACAGGTCCAGCTCGCCCTTGTTGAATACCAGCAGTTGCCGTCGGGTCATGGACACAATCAGCAACCGGCCATCCGGCAGCCAGCCAAGCCCGGAGGGCTGATCACCTTCAAGGGTGACAATGGTTTCGAGGTTGCCGTTCAGGTCAGCCGCATAGACAGTATTACCGTGCATATCGGAAAACCACAGCCTGCTTTCATGCCAGCGGGGACCTTCCCCGAAGCAGAGTCCATCCAACAGTGTTTTGGTCATGATCCCGCCTGAAAGGCTTTGAGCAAACAGTCTATAGCCGAATCGCCCGCCGTGGAAGAGAGAGATTCGGGCAAGCCGGGTCATCTGGCGTAAACGGCAAGGTTCCGGAAGTTGCGAAGTTGCGAGATGACGGGCTGGGGGTGTGCTAAGGCCCGCTTCCCGGATGTTTTGACGCCTGCAGAAACGACACCAGTTCATCGATGGAAAAGGGCCATCCCAACTCCCTTCCGTCAGACGCTTGGATAACGGGTATGCGTAAGCCATACTTTGCCATGAGTTTTTCTGACTCGGCGATATCGACAGTGGCTATGTCTATGTTTATGTCAGTGTTTAGCGCTTGCTGGAGATGGTGCAGCATGGCTTCCGCTTCCTCGCACAAGTGACACCCGCTGGTGGTAAACAGTGTGACTTTCATGTGCCATCCGGCAGATCGAAAAAACGCTTGGCGTTCTCCGTGGTGAGAGCGGCGATGTCGTCATAGGTCGTATTACGCCCGGCCGCCACGGTTTCGCACACGGCGGTCAGATACTGGGGTTCGTTTCTACGGGTTGTCGGCATGGGCTTCAAGCTTCGCGGCATCAGGTAGGGGGCGTCGGTTTCGATCATCAGCCGGTCTTCGGGTATATCTCTAACGAGTTCAAGAAGGCGCAAACCGCGGCGTTCATCGCAGATCCAGCCGGTAATGCCTATGTAGCAATCAAGGTCCAGATAATCGAACAAAGCTTCTTTCTCGCCGGTAAAGCAATGGACGACGGCGCGTGAAATGCCGTCCCGGTAATTTTTCAGCATCGGGGAGAAGGTTGGGTGGGAATCCCGCTCATGGAGAAACATGGGCAAGCCTGTTTCAATGGCAAGTTCCATGTGTCGTTCAAAGGATGCGATCTGAACGGGCCGGGGTGAGAAGTCCCGAAAGAAATCCAGGCCAGTCTCTCCAATGGCTTTTACCTTCTCTTCACCCGCCAGTTCACCAAGGCGGCTGAGCACCGTCTCGGTGGTTTCTTCGGCGTGGTGGGGGTGGATGCCGGCGGTTGCGAAAAGCGCCTCGTGGTTCGCCGCCAGCCTTGCCGCCTGTTCACTGCCTTCCGCAGAGGCGCCGGTCACCACCAGTTGCGTCACGCCCTTGTCATGGGCCCGTATCAGAACCTGACCCAGATCAGCAGCGAAAGCATCATGGGTCAGGTTGGCACCTATATCAATCATCGGGATGTGTCGTAATGGGCTGTTTGTTGCTGAAGGAAGTCATCTCGTTCGTGAGGGTAGACCAGCGGCTGTTCTTCGTCCATGCGATGACTGTAGACACTGGAGAACATCAATACATTTTGCACATAGTTGCGCGTTTCCTTGAAGGGAATCACCTCTATCCACACGTCAAAAGGCAGGTCTGGGTTCACCCACCGGTCAACATGACCTGGCCCGGCGTTGTAGGCGGCGGAGGCAAGGATGCGGTTACCCTGAAAGCGGCGCAGCATCTGTTCCAGGTAATGTGTGCCAAGCTTGATGTTGAGGTCGGGTTCTGTGAGACGGGTGTTGCTGCCGTATTTTACTCCCAGCTTCTTTGCCACCAGCTTTGCGGTGCCGGGCAGCAGTTGCATGATGCCGAGTGCGCCGGTACTGGATCTTGAGTCCGGCATGAAGGCGCTTTCCTGCCGCGCAACGGCCAGGCTCCATTGCACCGGAATATTGGCGTGACGGGCATGGGCGATGAAGCTGTCCCTGTAGGCAAAGGGGAACCGGAAGTCCAGATGGTTCCATGCGCCAGCATCTATCATCGACTTTATGGCCACCTCGTACCAGCCCCAACGCAATGCGACCTGCGCCGCCACCTCTCGCTCTGCCTGGGTAAAGTCGGCGGTGGTGAAATACCACTCACGGCGCGCCTGGGTGCGTTCTTTAAGTGAGAAGAGTTCCAATGCGCGGCGGATGCCCGGCGCTTCTTCCAGAGACAGCACCTGATCATGGTTGACACGCCGACGTTCATCCTGAAAGTTGTACTTGTGTTGCAGTATGTCGGCGGAAACAAAGCCGTAAAAGTTTCGCTTGGCAGCAAGTTCGGTAAATATCCCCCGGGCAAGATCACGCTCCCCGACGTCGTCGGACCTGGCCAGAGTCCTGGCTTTCCAGTATTGCCAGCGAGCGGATGCCTCCAGGTCTGCAGGCAGCAAGCCGGTCAGGGTCAGCAGGTTGCGCCATTCACCATGCTTGAGGCTTTGCCTGAGCCTTGCCTCAATCAGGTCCGGGTATTTGTGCAGGGTGACCGGCAGTGACTCGGCAAGCGTCAGGTCGTCGGAACCCAGAGCCAGTTGAATGCCGATATCGGCGTAAGCATCTTCCAGCCTTGCCGGATCAAAACTGTGCATGGATTCATATCGTTGCAAAACGGTTACAGCCGCCACCGGGTCCAGCCGGGCCAGCCTGCGCACGCCATGCAGAATAATCTCGCGGTTCCTTGGGTCTGGTTGTTTGAATGTGGCGAAGCGTTTGATGGTATTGGGCTTGATGTGTACAAGGCGATAGTTGTTGGCGAAGGGCTTGTCCTGCCGTCCAATGAATCGCAACAGGTAGCCGGAGAGCTTTTTCTCATTTTCCTTTAGGCTCAAGGCCAGCCGCTGCCAGGCAATTTCCGGCGTCATGCCGCCCTGGCCGCGCCAGGTGTTGAAGATGGGGTTGCAGGCGTCCGGTTGTGAAAAGCCGACTGTCCACAGTTCCTGCGCTCGCACTATGGCGGCCTCCCGCTGCCCGTCTTTGTAGAGTGCGTAACCATGCAGGCAGGCCAATTCTTTTGTTGGCTCGACCCGGTGATAGTGATTCAGGAAAGTGCTCCACTGCCCGCGCTTGGCCAGGTTTGAGAGCCAATGCCGCAGCAGGCGTTTCGGCAGGGGCGTATCCTGGTATTGTTCAACGAAGGCGAGGATATCCTCCTCGCTCTGCCGTGATATGCGATACGCCTTTTCGGCGTGTTCGAGGTAGGGATAGAGGGCGTAGCTGCGAAGTTGCGGTTCCAATTTGTAGTAACGGGTGAACTGGCTGCTCCTGATCAGGTGCAGGGCGTCCTGGTATAACTGCCTCTGCCGGAATCGATCAGGTTCAACTTCGGGGTCGTAAGAGACGCTACGGGAAAAATCCGCATTGGCCGAATGGACCATGAGTGTAATACAAACAAGCAGCAGATGTTTCACAAATACTATTCGATGACTTTTTGGATGCAAGACTGATGAATTCTACACTTTGCGGGAAAAGAAGTTTACCCGGGTTTCTCTTAAACCGCCCTCAGGTTTCTACGCGCACCGCCAATACATCGCAGGGCGCACTTTGCACCATGTCGTTTGCGAGTGAGCCCAGCAGCCGCGCAAAGCCGTGCCGGCCGTGGCTGCCAACCACGATCAGATCAGCGTCGATGTCGCTTGCAAGGGTGAGAATTTCGGTTTCCGGCCTGCCGAATATCAGATGGCGGTCTTGTTCCTCAATGCCCAGTGACCGGGAAAATTCCGTAAGGTGGGTTTTTGCGATGTCCTGGATTTGTTCCTGTATGGTGGAGAGGTCCATCGGAATATCGCCGCCGTAAGCCAGGGATAGGGGTTCAATAACATGCACACAGCTCAGGCGCGCATTGAAGGCTGTTTGCAGGGCGGAGGCCCTTTGCGGTACACCTTGTGATTTTTCGGTTAAGCTGATGCCGATTAATATGTGGTTGTACTCGCTCATCGCATCCATCCACTTTTGTTGCCATTTTGTTGCTATTTTGGCAGCGTAATTTTCGCTCAATGTACACATAACAAATGGCGATAACAACTGTTCTTGCTCAGGGGGTTTCGTTTGGTTTACGTTATCATCGGCCTGGTTCTGCTGGTCGTTATCATGCCGCTGATCGCGGTATTACCCTCGGCGCGGCAGAAGGAACAAATGAAGATGCGTGACGCAGCCCGCGCCGGCGGGGTGTCGGTGGAGCTGACATCCATTGATGATCCGAACCCGAATCAGGATAAGTACATTACCCAAACCGGGCGGGCGATACAGCCTGTTTTGCAAGTTGTCGCATACAAGTTGCAACGCAAGCCTGCGGGCGATTGGAGGCGGCTTCCGGCAATACACTGGTGTTTGAAAAAGACCAGTGATGGGGGCTGGCAATGGAGCCACGAACGGAATCCCGCCATGTCTGACGCGCTTTACGAGTGGCTCCGCAGGGCCGTCGAAGACCTTCCTGAGGATGTTGAACAGGTCGAAGAGTCCAACGACAACCTTGCAGTTTACTGGCATGAAAGAAACCCGGGCAGCGAAGCGGAAGTCATCGGATTCCTCAAGCACGGCGCGAGCTTGCCACTGCATAAGCCGGTGGCGGAGGGCGGGCAAACATGACATCAGGCCCGCATTTTGTCGGTTTGTCCGGATTAAATGCACATTGAAGGCTTGACAAGCCCCTGATGTTTGCGGCTAAAGTAAAAAGGGCCAGGGGAGCATATCCCCGGTTTTTACATGAGCTTGATGATTGTTGATCTTTTGTATATAAGGCACCGGCAGGTTATGGGGCCATAATTGCCGGAGATTTGTAAGAAGAGTTGTCAGAAGAGTTGTCAGGAGAGTTGTCAGGAGAGTTGTAGTAGTGGTAATAGCAGCAGCAGGAGCAGTTGTGGAAAACTTAGCCAGGGAAGCATTGAATGTCAAAATCTCTCGTTATTGTTGAATCGCCCGCCAAGGCGAAGACGATAAATCGTTACCTCGGCGATGACTACATCGTTAAATCGAGCGTGGGGCATATCCGTGATCTGCCGGTGAGCGGCTCGGGGAAAACCGGCCCTGGCTCGCAGGCCAAGAAGGAGGCGGCAAAGGTCCGCAAGATGTCGCCCGAGAAAAAGGCCGTTTACAAAAAGGAAAGGACGCGTAAACAGCTTGCGGTTCGGATGGGCGTTGACCCGAACCATGGCTGGAAAGCCAGCTATGAAATTCTGCCCGGCAAACAATCCGTTGTCAGTGAATTGAAAAAACTGGCGGAGAATGCCGACGAGATATTCCTGGCGACTGATCTCGACCGCGAAGGGGAGGCCATAGCGTGGCATCTACGCGAGGCAATCGGAGGAGACGAAAATCGTTACCGCCGTGTTGTCTTCAACGAGATAACCAAGAGCGCCATTCAGGAAGCCTTCAAGAAACCCGGTGAGGTCAACATGGACATGGTGCACGCGCAGCAGGCGCGTCGGTTTCTGGACCGTGTGGTTGGCTTCATGGTGTCGCCGCTGTTGTGGGCGAAGATTGCCCGGGGGCTGTCCGCCGGTCGCGTACAGTCGGTTGCGGTAAAACTCATCGTGGAGCGTGAACGTGAGATTCGCGTATTCGTGCCGGAAGAGTACTGGGAAGTCAACGCACTGCTGACGGAATCAGCGGACGGGCGGGCAGAGGGCGTCAAATTCAGTGTTGCGAAACAGAGCGGCGAGAACTTCCGGCCGGGCAGCGAGGAAGAAACTAACGCAGCGCTGGCGCTGCTGCGGGAAGCCACCTACAAGGTCTCCAGCCGTGAGGACAAACCCACCGAGACCCGGCCAACGGCGCCCTATATAACCTCTACGCTGCAACAGGCTGCGAGCACCCGTCTCGGGTTTGGCGTGAAGAAAACCATGATGCTGGCTCAGCGGCTCTACGAGGCGGGTCATATCACCTATATGCGAACCGACTCCACCAACCTTTCGGCGGGGGCGATTACCGCCTGTCGGGAGTTGATTGCCAAGGAGTATGGCGACAAGTACCTGCCGGATAAACCGCGTCTCTATGCCAGCAAGGAGGGCGCACAGGAAGCCCATGAAGCGATTCGCCCGTCTGATGTCACGGTAACAACCGCGGCGATCAAAAATATGGAAAGAGACACAGCTCGTTTGTATGAATTGATCTGGCGTCAATTTGTAGCCTGCCAGATGCCGAATGCGGAATACTTGAGTACAAGGGTGCTGGTCTCCGCCGGTGATTTTGAACTGCGGGTGAGGGGGAGGATTCTTACTTTTGACGGTTACACCAAAGTGCAGCGGCCCGGAAAGAAGGAGGATGAACAGTCTTTACCGGCATACAAGGTCGATCAGGTGCTTGGCCTGAAAGAGTTGTTACCGCTCCAGCATTTTACCAAGCCGCTGCCCCGTTACGGCGAGGCGAGCCTGGTGCGCGAACTGGAGAAACGCCGCATTGGCCGCCCTTCAACCTACGCATCCATAATTACCACCATTCAGGACCGTGGTTACGTGTGTCTGGAGAACAAGCGCTTCTATGCGGAGAAGATGGGAGACGTGGTTACGGAACGGCTGGAGAAAAGTTTTAAGAAGCTGTTGGATTATGATTTTACCGCTCAGCTTGAAGAAAACCTGGACAAGGTGTCCGCCGGAAATGTGGTTTGGAAAAAACTACTGGATGATTTCTATGAAGAATTTGAACAGACCCTGGACGAGGCAAGTGGTGAGGACGGCATGCGTCGTAATGAACCCACCATGACGGACATCAAATGCGAGACGTGCGGCCGCAATATGCAGGTGCGTATCGCCAGCACCGGCGTGTTCCTGGGGTGCTCCGGCTATGCCCTGACCCCGAAGGAGAGATGCAAGAACACCATCAACCTTATTTCCGGTGACGAGGTGGTGAGTGTCGACGGTGACGATGAAGCAGAGTCCAGAATCCTGCGTGAAAAAAGGCGCTGCGACAAGTGCGGCACCGCCATGGACAGCTACCTGATCGATACGGAAAGAAAACTGCACCTTTGTGGTAACAATCCAGATTGCAACGGCATTGCGGTCGAGCAGGGTGAATTCAAGATCAAGGGTTATGACGGCCCGGTGCTTGACTGCGACAAGTGCGGCGCGGAGATGCAATTAAAGTCCGGTCGCTTCGGCAAATACTTTGGTTGCACAGCGGGGGACTGCAAGAACACGCGCAAGCTCCTTCGTAACGGAGAGCCGGCTCCGCCCAAGATGGACCCTGTGCCCATGCCGGAATTGCCATGCCAGAGGGTTGATGATACTTATGTGTTGCGTGACGGCGCCGCCGGTATCTTTCTTGCAGCCAGCCAGTTTCCAAAAAACCGGGAGACCCGTGCGCCCTACATGGATGAGTTACTGCCCCATCAGAATGAAATTGACCCTAAGTACGGGTTCCTGATGCAAGCCCCCGTGCAAGATTCGGATGGTCGCCGCAGCCTTGTCAAGTATGGGAGAAAGACCGGGGAACATTACGTCATGACTGAGAACGAAAAGGGTAAGCCCGCGGGTTGGCGTGCTGACTATGTCAATGGCAAATGGGTTGTGTCTGAAAAGGAAGCCAAACCCCGCAAGCCCAAGAAGCCCAAGAAGTCCATAAAGTCAAAAAAAACCCGGAAGAAGACTGCGTCAGCTTGAGTTAACGCCTTGAAACAAGTCGACGGGCGCGGTTAGTGCCGAATGACCCCGACGCCCAGGCCCTCTATCTCGAAAGCCTGATGCCGCAGGTCCACTTCGATGGGGTCGTAATCCTGGTTCTCCGGCAGTAATGTCAAAAGGTGTTTGCTGCGTGTTTTCTTGAGCCGCTTTACCGTGACTTCATCTTCAATTCTCGCCACCACCAGGTCGCCGTTCTTGACATCTGTGGTTTTATGTACTGCCAGCAGGTCGCCATCAAAGATACCGCCTTCGATCATGCTGTCACCGCGAACCTGCAGCAGATAGTCGGCGGCGGGGCTGAAGAAGGTTGAGGGCAATTCGCAATAGTCCTCGATATGCTCTTCCGCCAGGATGGGATTACCGGCGGCAACACGGCCAACTATGGGGATGCCCGCTTTGTCCGGCAGTTTAATGCCGCGTGACGTGCCGGGAATCATTTCAATGGCACCCTTGCGGGCCAGCGCCTTGAGGTGCTCTTCGGAGGCATTGGGGCTCTTGAAGCCAAGCTGGCTGGCCATATCTGCGCGGGTTGGGGGGTAGCCTGTTTCCTCGATGTAATTCCTGATGAATGCCAGTACCTGACTTTGCCGTGGTGTGAGCTTGTTCATTTAGCTGACCCTCTGCCAGATCCACTGCCTGACCCATTGCCAGATATGTGGAATACATGGATTTATATACAGTAACTGGAATTATATACAGGAATCCGCACATGACAACGTATTTTTCACACGTATTTTTCACACGTATTTTTTCACAATCCGGCGTGGCGGGCCTGTTTATGCTGGCAGAGGCTTCGTCTTTGGGTATACTTGCGCTTTTTTGCCATGGTGCGCGTATGAAGCAGGGTATGGTGATATTGCTGGCCCTCGTGTTGCCTGTCGCTTACGCACAGTCGCCCGAGGAAACTGGCCTGGCCATAGCCACGGAGGCGGAGCAGCGTGACCAGGGTTTCGTGGATATCAAGACAACAATGAACATGATTCTGCGAAACGTCCGGGGCGATGAGAACAGCCGGGAGATGCGTTTTCGCACGCTGGAAGTACAGGATGACGGCGACAAGAGCATGATCATTTTTGACACCCCGCCGGACATCAAGGGTACGGGTCTCCTGACATTTGCCCACAAGGTCGGCGATGATGATCAGTGGCTCAACCTGCCGGCCCTGAAGCGGGTAAAACGCATAGCCTCCAAAAACAAGTCAGGCCCCTTCGTTGGCAGTGAGTTTGCGTTTGAGGACTTGAGCTCTCAAGAGGTGGAGAAGTTTACATACAAGTACCTGCGGGACGAGACCCATGACGGCCAGGATTGTTTTGTGGTCGAGCGTTACCCGGTGGACAAGAATTCCGGTTATACCCGTCAGGTCACCTGGATAGACAAGGCGCATTACCGCACTCTCAAAGTGGATTACTATGATCGCAAGAACGCCCACCTCAAGACCTTGAACTTCCACGGGTACAAGTTATACCTGGACAAGTTCTGGCGAGCTGACTTAATGCTGATGGTGAATCACATTTCCGGTAAAAGCACAGATCTGGTGTGGAGAGATTATCAATTTCAAACAGGGTTGGCTGACCGGGATTTCACCAGAAACGCCTTGCAGCGCACCAGATAAGCCATGCGCGGCATCCTTTTCACATTGCTTGTTTCCCTCTCGCTATCCGTCGGCGCAAACGAGTCCTTCCAGGTTCTCGGGAGTTATGCGCAGGAAGATGCGGCGCGGCAGGAAGGTCAACGCATCAGCCATGAAGCCGGCATTGAGGTACTGCTGCAATCAATCCAGGTGGATGGCGCAAGCAGGTACCGACTGCTCACGGCCCCGGGCGCTGATGCTGCCGCCTCGACATGGCTGAGTTCCCGGCTTGAACAGGCGGGGGTCACGGCCACCTGGGCACTGCACCTTGACGGCGATATACCTTACATGGAAACCATCTTTCCGGACCCTGCGCCGGGGGAGTTGGGCCTGGTGGAAATTGATGCGCTGTCAGGAAATTTCGATGCTGACATCGGCTCCGTTGCGGCGTTTGAATCAGAGTTTGAGTCAGAGTTTGAATCAGAGTTTGAATCAGAGTTTGAATCGGCGTTTGAATCGGCGTTTGAATCAGAGTCTGAGCCAGGTCGGATGGCGGTAGAGCGTGAGTCGGATTATCTTGTGGTCGGCAGTTTCCGCGACTCGTCCAATGCGGCAGCACTGGCGCAGCGCATTGATACGCAGGCTGACCTGGTTCGTGTAGAGCTTGCGGAGATATCAGGCACTTTCCGTTACCGTGTGCTGGTGGGTCCGATAACGCCGGGGGAGGTAGCCACCAGGATGCAGGCGCTGGCAGCCATTGGCATCAACGACGCATGGGTGTTGCGCGGTCAGCCTTTGCCGCCCAGCCCGACTTATCAATTCTCGACGGACCTGGCACCGGACGACCTGGCCTCGGAAGCGCTGCAGCTTTCACCACCTTCACAGGCTTCACAACTGCCGCAACTGCCGCAACATCCGCCAGACAGGACGAAATCCGAGACCTGGCCGGGTGAAGACAGTGATTTTAATCTGGCGCGCTTAAAAAAAAAGTCCATAGCTTTCCCGTCCCCCGGGCAAAAAGATAACCTCGGGCGTTGGCGTACGGATGTCGCTGGTGAATTTCGCCTGTTTGATGAGCCGGGTCTGAATGACCTGGAATCCTTTCACGGCGCCCTCAGTATTCAGGCGGAGTATTACAAGACCTGGAATCAAGGTAATGACATCTTTGCGTTTGTCCCTTTCGTGCGCTGGGATGCCGAAGACAAGGAAAGGTCTCATCTCGATATCAGGGAGTTGACCAGGGTACACGTAGGAAATGACTGGGAGTTACGGACGGGCATCCGCAAGGTTTTCTGGGGTGTGACGGAATCCCGGCATCTGGTTGACATTATCAACCAGACGGACAATGTCGAGAATCCCGACGGGGAAGAGAAGCTCGGACAACCCATGATCAACCTGTCGCTGACAAGGGACTGGGGCATCATTGACGTTTACCTGCTGACCGGCTTCCGTGAAAGAAACTTCCCCGGCGAGTACGGCAGGCCGCGGCTGCCTTTTCTGGTTGATGAAGACGAAGCTGTTTATGAATCCGGCGCGGAGGAATACCGCACAGATTTCGCGGCCAGATGGTCTCATTACATCGGCGACCTGGAAATTGGCCTGTCACATTTTTCCGGTACATCCAGGGAGCCAAGGTTCCAGTTGAACCTGCGGACGGATACGTCCGGTTCCCCTGTACTGATTCCTGTTTACGATGTGATAGACCAGACGGGGCTGGATGCGCAGTATTTTATTGGTGACTGGGCCTGGAAGTTGGAAGCAATAACACGGAGCGGCCAGGAAGACAGGTTCGCCGCCGCCACCTTCGGTTTTGAAAAAACCTTTGTGGGCGTGCTGGGCGGCCGCAGTGACCTGGGCATTGTCGCCGAGTATCTGTACGACGACAGGGGAGCCGCCGCGCCCGTCATCGGTGAAGACGACCTGGCGCTGGGCTTTCGTTATACAATGAACAACCCGGCGGATACCACGGCGCTGCTGGTGTGGCTGTACGACCTGGATTCCGACGAGTATCTGGTGACTTTCGAGGCAGGTGGCCGGATAGGCGAGAACTGGAAGCTGGTTCTGGAAGCATCGGTGTTCTCCAACGCCGATGCACCGGGCAATGATATTCAATCAATACTCAGGGCCTTTTCCTCCCCCGATTCTGAACTGAGCCTGTTTCAGGACGAGGACTTTTTCAAGTTAGAATTGATCCGATACTTTTAGGCGTAGCAAGTTATGGAACAATCACTGCAAGAGCTGCAACGGCTGCTGGCGTACCCTGAATTCTTCTGGGTTTTTATCGTCGTATTCATAACCCTGGCGGCCAACTATCTGGCTCGTCGTTTGCTGAATAAACTCGAAGAGACAACGCGGCAGACCCAGAACCTCTGGGATGATGCGCTGCTCTATTCAGCGAGGAAACCCGCAGCCTGGATGATCTGGGTGCTGGGCATCAGTTGGGCGGCGGAGATTATTGCCAGCGGTACATCCTCGACCCTGCAGGCATTGATCCATCCGGTAAGGTTCGTCGCTATCGTCGTATTACTGACCTATTTTCTGGTGCGTTTCATATCCCAGGCGGAAAAAACTTTTGTCGCCAAAGGCACGGACGTCACCACCGCTCACGCTCTCGGCAAATTACTGCGCGCCTCTGTCATTATTACGGCGGGGCTGTCCCTGTTGCAGACATTCGGCGTCAGTGTAACCGGGGTCCTGGCGTTTGGTGGCATAGGGGGGATAGCGGTCGGTTTTGCCGCCAAGGATCTTCTCGCCAACCTTTTTGGTGGCCTGATGATTTACATGGACAGGCCGTTTGCGGTCGGTGACTGGATACGCAGCCCGGACAGGGAGATGGAGGGCACGGTCGAACACATCGGCTGGCGTCTCACCATCATTCGTACATTTGACCAGCGCCCCCTGTATGTACCTAATGCTGTTTTCACCATCGTGGCCATCGAGAACCCGTCAAGGATGCGCAACCGCCGTATCTATGAAACTATCGGCGTCCGTTATGCGGATGCTGGCAAGATGAAGGTCATAGTGGATGATGTGCGCACCATGCTGATGCAGCACCCCGACATAGATACCGATAGAACGCTGATCGTGAACTTCAATTCTTTTGCTGATTCAGCGCTGGAATTCTTTGTTTATACCTTTACCAGGACAATCAACTGGGTTGAGTACCATCAGGTGAAACAGAAGGTGCTGCTGGAAATCGGCGGCATCGTTGAAAGACACGGCGCGGAGTTTGCCTTCCCGACCCAGACCCTGCACCTGGCGGAGCCTGAATCCTGAGCCGGGGCTATCGCCCCCCTGGCTCGTATCTGTTGACTCTGATGAAGATGCCAAACAGCGGGTGGTCCATATAATGCAGCTCGCCGCTTCGCATCCGGCGTGACTGCCGCATGGCATGTGTGCCTGCGGGCCGGTACAGGCCCCGTTGCATTTCCGCTTCCACCAGTTCCGGGTAAGCCTTCAGTGTTTCGTCAGGCAAGGATGTCTGGAAATCCTTCCGGCGCGGGTTGCGGGCACCATTTCTGGGCTCGAACCGGGTGTACCAGATATCTGTTGTTACATGCAGGTAGCGGGACCGCGAAAGCGACAGGGTGCCTTCCAGTTCATATCGATCATCGTAACGCCCGCCGGACTGAACCATGACCGGCGTTGGCTCATTGGTTATGGGCTGTATCCAGGAATGATGAGAGAGCACCGCATAGTTTGAGGAACGGTTGAGGCTGCGCAGGATGCTCCTCAGGGAAGACGTGTTGTCGGTCAATGAGAAGGCTGATTGACCGGGGGAAGTGAATGCTACCGCGGCCAGCAGTGCATCTATGTCAGCTTCGCCAGCAGGTTCTGCGGGCGTCGCTTTGTACTCTTGGGCTTCGCTTTCTTTGGTGAATGGTTTCGCTGCATCTTCGTACTGCGTACCGGTCAGGGCCCCTATCGCCCGGCGGCTCTGCCGTTCCCGGCTTTGGCCCGCAAACAGGAACTCATCGCTGCCCGGTGGGCGGGTTTTATCCGCGCCGGATTGCTGCACAGCCATCTGTTCAAGCAGCGAGAGTCTGAAGGGTTCCGGTTTGGTAACCGCGATGACACCCCGGGGGTAAATGGGTTCAAAGTCCGGCCAGCCCTCTTCATTCCAGCCCTTTTCATTCAAGCCATCTTCATTCCAGCCCTCTTCATTCCAGCCCTCTTCATTCCAGCCATCTTCATTCAAGTCGCTGCTGGTCTGCCTGAACAGGATGACGTCAACCTGATACCAGTTGTCAATGCCCTGCGCCTGAGTGCCCTGATTTTGGGAGAGCAGCAGGCACGGCCACAGGGCGACCAACGCTGACAGAATGGTGAGGCTAACTCGCAAGGGCGACTCTTTTCCTTTCCATGTGTTCCAGCAGATGTTCCACTTTGATAAAACGGGTTTCGGCCTTCTCCATCTTATCATTGAACAAGAGCTGGTTCGCCGTCGCCAGACTGTAGCGATGCGGTTCCGCCTGAACCAGTTCGACAATCGAACCCGGGTCAATGGTGGTCTCCTGATCAAATTCAATCTTGCCTCCTTGTTCACCGACATCGAGTTTCTTGATGCCGAGTTCTTCCGCTTTCAATTTTATCGCGGTTACCCTGAATAGCGCCTTGGTAGCTTCCGGCAATAATCCGAAGCGGTCAATCATTTCGACCTGAAGTTCCCGCAGTTGTTCTTCGGATACCGAGTTGGATATGCGCTTGTACAACACCAGGCGCATGTGCACGTTCGGCAGATAATCATCCGGGATGAGCGCGGGCAGGTGCAGGTTGACCTCCGCACCTTCCTGCAGCGGGCGGTCCAGGTTGGGTGTCTTGCCATCCTGTATGGCTTTAACGGCCCGGTTGAGCATCTCCATGTACAGTGTGTAGCCGATGGTCTGCAAGTTGCCTGTTTGCTCATCGCCAAGCAACTCCCCCGCGCCGCGAATCTCCAGATCATGGGTGGCCAGGATAAAACCCGCGCCCAGGGCTTCCGCCGCCGAGATGGCGTCCAGCCGTTTCACCGCTTCCGGCGTCATGACCTGGCGGGGCGGGGTCAGCAGGTAGGCGTATGCCTGATGATGTGACCGGCCGACACGGCCCCGTAGTTGGTGAACCTGTGCCAGGCCAAGTTTGTCGGCGCGTTCTATGATGATGGTATTGGCGTTGGGTATGTCGATGCCGGTTTCTATGATTGTCGTGCAAACCAGCACATTGGCCCGCTTGTGATAGAAATCCGACATGACCTGTTCGAGTTTCCGCTCACGCATTTGCCCGTGAGCAATGGCAATGGTTGCCCGGGGCATCAGTTGTTGTAGCTTGTTGGCGGTATTTTCAATGGTGCGAACTTCATTATGCAGGTAATACACCTGGCCGCCACGCAACAGTTCTCGCTGTATGGCTTCCTTGATGAGGCCATCGTTGCGTTGTCGCACGAAGCTCTTTATGGACAGTCTTTTTGCCGGTGGTGTGGCAATAATGGAAAGGTCTCGCATACCGGAAATGGCCATGTTGAGGGTTCGCGGTATGGGTGTTGCGGTGAGCGTCAGGATGTCAACTTCTGCCCGCAGTGATTTCAGTTTTTCTTTCTGCCGGACACCAAAGCGATGTTCTTCGTCAATAATCAACAGGCCCAGATTCTTGAAGTGCAGCCCATCCTGGATGAGCGCATGAGTGCCAATAACGATGTCCAGGTTGCCCGCGCGTATTTCCTCGGCAACCGCCTGCTGTTCCTTTCTGGTTTTGAATCGTGAGATGGAGTCAATGCGCAGGGCCCATTCTGCGAAGCGGTCTTTGAAGGTTTCCGTGTGTTGCCGGGTCAGCAGAGTGGTTGGCGTCAATACGGCAACCTGTTTGCCAGCCTGTACAGCAATGAAGGCCGCTCGCATGGCGACTTCCGTCTTGCCGAAACCCACATCACCGCATATCAGCCGGTCCATGGGTTTCTCCGCCATCATATCGGCGACCACGGATTCAATCGCCGATTCCTGATCAGGCGTCTCCTCGAAAGGGAAAGCCTGAACGAACCGCTTGAAGGCGTCCTCCGGCATTGGGTAGGCGAACCCTTTCTTCGCTTCGCGCCGGGCATAGATGTTGAGCAACTCCGCCGCGACATCATGCACCTGCTCAACAACCTTGCGCCTGGCTTTTTGCCAGGTTTCACTGCCAAGGCGATGCAGCGGCGCAAACTCTTCCTCCGCGCCCGTGTACCGTGAGATCAAGTGCAGCGAGGAGACGGGCACGTAAAGTTTTGCATCGTCCTGATAAAGCAGCGTCAGGAATTCCGTTTGCTGGTTGTCGACGGTCAGGGTTTGCAGCCCCTGATAGCGACCGACGCCATGTTCGATATGCACCACCGGGGCGCCGATACTAAGCTCGGTGAGGCTCTTGATGGCGATTTCTGCAAGATTTTCGCGCTCCCGGTCGCGGCGCCGCTTCTGCAGAACCCGGTCGCCAAACAACTGTTGCTCGGTGACCATTGCCACGTCATCCATGGCGATGCTTCTCTCCAGGGGCGCAACGGTGATGGCCAGCCTGTCCGTACTGTCCAGAAACTCCCGCCAGGACGCCACAACCCTCGCGGCCAGCCCGTACCGCGACAGCATTTCGTCAACAACCTCGCGGCGACCGTTGGATTCAACGACCACCAACAGCCTGGCCCCGGCCTTGTCGGCATAGTCTTTCAGCAGGGCCAGGGGTTCCTGACTGCGCTGATTGACGGAGAGATCCGGCAGGCGCGTGTAGGCAAATTTCTCCCCCTTGTTGCCGCCTTCACGGAAATCAATACGTGGGTAATTTTTCAGGCGGGAAAAGATTTCGTCCGGCTTGAGCATCAACTCAGCCGGAGGCAGAATGGGCTTTTCAATGTCGTAGCGCAGGTTTTCGTAGCGATCATTGGTTTCCTGCCAATGCTCGCGCAGTTTTGATTCTATGTCGGCACAGAAAACCAGGGTATTTTCAGGCAGGTAGTCGAAGAGGGTTGCCAGCTTGTCGAAGAAAAGCGGCAGGTAATACTCGATGCCCGCCGGTAGCAGGCCCTGGGAAATATCGCGATAGATGGCACATTCTCGCGTGCCCTGGCGGGCGTCGTCGCTCTGGAAGGTCTCGAACCAGCGGTCTTGAAAATAGCTGATGGCGTCTGCGTGTACAGGAAACTCCCGCGCCGGCAGCAGCGAGACCTGCTCAACCTGCTCGATGGACCCCTGTGTTTCCGGGTCGAAGATGCGCAGGGTGTCAATCTCGTCATCAAACAGGTCAATGCGATACGGGTAATCGGAGCCCATGGGAAAGATGTCCATGATGGCCCCGCGCACTGCAAACTCACCGTGTTCATACACGGTATCAACGGCCCGGTAGGCTGCTTCCTGGAGCCTGCGGCGCATTTGTGTGATGTCGAACTTCTGCCCCCTGGCCAATACAATACCGGCGCCAAAGATGAATTTGGCCGGCGCTATCTTCTGTATCAGAGTGGTCGCGGGCACCACCACCACGCCTTTATCGAGGGTCGGTAGCCGGTTCAGCACGTCCAGCCGGTCGGAGATGATGTCCTGGTGAGGTGAAAAGCTGTCGTAGATGAGTGTTTCCCAATCCGGCAGACGCAGTATCGGTCTGTCATTGCCAAGAAAGAAGCTGAGTTCGTCATCCAGCCGCTCCGCATGCCGGGTATCGGTGGAAATGACGAGAACCATCCTGTCCGCCTGTCTCACGGCTTCAGCCATGGCGTGTGTTTCCGCCGACCCCGGCAGGTTGGACCAGGTACGGCGGTCACCGGGCCTGGTGGGCAGTTCAGCTATTGGCATCGAGTTGGCCGGGGCGACAGAAGGGGAGGAAGGTTACTGTTTCCGATACAGAACACAAGGCCGGACGGCTGTAAACACTGTCGGCGATGGGAACAACCCCCCATCGCCTGTAAACATTGTCGGCGATGGGAACAACCCCCCATCGCCTGTAAACATTGTCGGCGATGGGAACAACCCCCCATCGCCTGGGATGACGGCAAAAGAATGTTGCCGGGTGATGTTGCGTATTGCAGGGTGAAAAAAGATAATGCGCCGAATGGAACCCGGCAGGGCTGCTGCCTTATTTTGCAGTGTTTTGCATCCTCGGAGGTGTAACTGTGGTCAGACCCAGATTAGACGGCGTATTTGCAGATTTCAAAGAGCGGGAAGCTCTTGCGGAGGCGATGATCCCGATGATCGGCGGTCTCTACCGCCGCAATGTCGTTATCTATATACACGGCGTACCCTTGTATAACCAGTCTGTGATCGACCTGATGAAAGCGCACCGGTTTGTTCGCCAGATCGAGAAGAATGAGATGTCCGAGTTCGAGACCCATCCTATTCTGGAGATACTTTCATCTCTCGACCTGGGGCCCGCACACATAGACATCGGCAAGCTCACCTCCCATTACATGGCGGATGACCAAGGGCTTTCCATGCTGGCTTACATCGAGCGTGAGTGTGCGGAGATACTCGGCAAGCATGACACCGTCAGTCATAAGCCTCGTGATGTTGTCGTTTATGGGTTCGGCAGAATCGGACGCCTGGTAACACGGCTGTTGGTGGAAAAGGCCGCTGGCGGCCAGAACCTCCGACAAAAGGCGGTTGTGTTGCGTCCGCCGAAAGACCCTGCGGATGACTTGAACAAGCGGGCCAGCTTGCTGCGGCGTGACTCGGTGCACGGCCCGTTCAAGGGCACCATCCGGGTTGATGGAGAAAACCATGTGCTGATCTGTAACGGTAACGTGATCCGGTTTATTTATGCCACAGACCCGGGAGGCATAGATTACACCCAGTACGGCATCGACAATGCACTGGTGATTGACTCGACCGGCGCCTGGCGTGACCGGGCGGGGCTGGAGCAGCATTTCAACTCTAAGGGCGTCGACAAGGTCCTGCTGACGACTTCCGGCAAGGGTGACCTGAAGAACATCGTGTCGGGGGCCAATTCAGACCTGTTGATGCCGGATGACAAAATCATAGCCGCGGCATCCTGCACCACCAACGCCATAGTGCCCGTGCTGAAGTGCATCAATGATCGCTTTGGCATCATGCGTGGTCACATGGAGACGGTGCACGCATACACGGACGATCAGAACCTGCACGACAATACGCACAGCAAGGCGCGCAGAGGGCGAAGTGCGCCCCTTAACATGGTGCTTACGGAGACAAACGCCACCGCATCCATTGGCAAACTGTTGCCGGAACTGGCTGGCAAGCTGACGGGCAACTCCATTCGTGTGCCCGTACCGAATGTATCCATGGCTATTCTCAACCTGACCGTGAAAAACGCAACCACGGTGGATGAGGTGAACGAATACCTGCGCGAGGTGTCTCTCGACAGCGCCATGAACCGGCAGATCGAATACACGGTTTCCAGCGAGGTGGTGTCCTCGGATTTCATCGGCAACCGCCATGCCGGCATCATTGATTCCCACGCGACCATCGTCCAGGGGGCTCAGGTCATTTTGTATGTGTGGTATGACAATGAGTTTGGTTATTCCTGTCAGGTGGTTCGGGTCGGCCAGAAGATGGCCGGCATCAAGTATCCGATAGTGCCGCCGCAGCCGGTGACTGGTGAGCAGCCCCGGGCCACCCTGGCGAGTGTGAAAACTGCCTGAAAATCCGCAAGCGGGCTGGATATGTAGCGCTTACATCACTATAATCATCGGTGATTTTCAGGGGTGGAACATACCCCATGCAGAATCAGGGTCGAGCACGTTTTCACGTTTTCGATTCATTCCAGGTTTTCGTCACACACGATTCTACAGAGCTTTGTCAGGCAGTCATGATTAAGACCAAGCGCGGACTCGACTTGCCCATTAGTGGGAGTCCGAAACAGACGATAGAAGAAGGGCCGGCAATAAGCCGGGTTGCTCTCGTCGGATATGACTACCCGGGCTTGAAGCCGACCATGGAAGCCAGGGAGGGTGACAGGGTCAGGGCCGGTCAGGTCGTCTGTACGGACAAGAAAAACCCAAGTATAAAATACACGGCTCCGGCTTCCGGCAGGGTTCTTGCCGTCAACCGCGGAGATAGGCGCGTCTTCGAGTCGCTGGTGATTGAGGTTGATGATGGCGAGGAGATGACTTATGCCGGCTACCCCGCCGGTGAGTTGAAGAACCTGGCCAGGGAGAAGGTGGTCGAGCGTCTGGTGGAAAGTGGCCAGTGGACGGCAATCCGAACGCGCCCGTACAGCACGGTGCCGGCCATCGATACGGTTCCCGATGCGGTATTTGTCACCTCGGCGGACACGAGACCTCTGGCGCCAGACCCTGCCCTTTATATCAACGAACAGGCCGATGCCTATTTGTCGGGCCTGGACACACTGTCTCGCCTGACCGATGGCAAGGTATATGTCTGCTCCAATGCGGGTGCTAACCTGCCGCTGGCCGACAATCCACAAGTGGTCAACGAAGCATTCCAGGGGCCTCACCCGGCGGGCAACGCAGGCACCCACATACACTTTTTATACCCGGTACACACCAATCGCACCGTCTGGTATGTGGATTATCAGGATGTGATTGCCATTGGGCGGCTGTTTACCACGGGCAAATTGCACTTCGAACGAGTGATTGCACTGGGCGGTCCGGCAGTAAAAAATCCGCGGCTGCTTCGCACACGGCTTGGCGCCAGTACCGATGAGTTGACCGCCGGGGAGTTGAAGGAAGGCGATCAGCGGGTTATCAGCGGCTCCGTGCTGGACGGTCGCCGGGCAGTGGATACAAGGGCGTATCTTGGTCGCTTCCATCATCAGGTTGCCGCATTGCGGGAAGGCACGGAGCGTGAACTGCTGGATTTCATCATGCCCGGCCGGGAGAAATTTTCCCTGACCAGGCTTTTCATCAGCGCCTTCCTGCCGAGGAAGAAATTCGACATGTCCACCTCGACATACGGTAGCCCTCGTTCCATCATACCCCTTGGCCTCTACGAGGAAGTCATGCCGCTGGATATATTGTCGACCCAGTTGCTGAGGGCACTGGTGGTGGGCGATTTCGACGCCTGCATTGAACTCGGTTGCCTCGAACTGGACGAAGAGGATATTGCCTTGTGCACCTTCGTATGCCCCGGCAAGTATGAATATGGACCCTACCTGCGGCAGATGCTGACGCGAGTCGAGAGTGAGAGTTAGCCATGTCTCTGCGTGACCTAATGGATAAACTGGCGCTGCACTTTGAAAAAGGCGGCCGCCTGGAGAAGTACTACCCGGTTTACGAGATGATCGATACGATCCTCTACTCGCCGGGCAGCGTGACAGGATCATCATCCCATGTTCGAGATGCGGTGGACTTCAAGCGGGTGATGACGACCGTCTGGTGGTGCGCCTTCTTCCCGATGTTTGTAGGCATGTACTACACCGGCCTGCATGCGAATCTGGCCATGGAGAGTATGGGCGTGGAGGCGCTGGCCGGCTGGCGGGGTTTCCTGCTGGAACTGGTGGCCGGATACGATGCCAACAGTATCTGGGATTGCATGGTTTACGGGGCCGTCTTTTATGTGCCTATATACATTGTTGCCTTCGTGGTCGGGGGGCTCTGGGAGGTATTGTTCTCCGTTGTTCGCGGCCATGAGGTTAACGAAGGCTTTTTTGTCACCAGTATTCTTTTCTCCCTGATAGTGCCCGCAACCATCCCCCTGTGGCAGGCGGCACTCGGCATCTCGTTTGGCGTGGTCATCGGCAAGGAAATATTTGGCGGCACAGGCAAAAACTTCCTTAACCCGGCGCTGACGGGTCGCGCCTTCCTGTTCTTTGCCTACCCAGCGGAGATTTCCGGCGATGCCGTGTGGACTGCGGTTGACGGCTTCAGTGGAGCAACGCCCCTGAGTGTGGCGGCGTCGGAAGGCATATCCGAGGGCATGATAGGGAACCTCACCTGGATGGATGCTTTCCTCGGCAATATGCAGGGGTCTGTCGGCGAGACATCGGCCCTCGCGATTTTTATCGGTGGTTTTATTCTGCTCATATCCAAAGCCGCCTCCTGGCGGATAGTCACGGGTGTCATGTTGGGCATGATTGCCATGTCACTGACATTCAACCTGATTGGTTCCGAGACCAACCCCATGTTCGCGCTGCCCTGGCACTGGCATCTGGTGCTTGGCGGGTTTGCGTTTGGTATGATTTACATGGCGACTGACCCGGTATCCGCGTCCATGACGAATATCGGCAAGTGGTGGTTTGGCGTTCTGGTGGGCGTCATGTGTGTGTTGATCAGGGTGGTCAACCCGGCCTTCCCGGAAGGCATGATGCTGGCCATCCTGTTTGCCAACCTGTTTGCGCCCCTGATTGACTGGGTCGTTGTACGTCTTAATGTAAAGAGGAGGCTCGCCCGTGTCGGAAGCGCCTAAAACCAAAGACAGCATGAAGAACATCATTCTGGTTTCTCTGCTGGTGTGTTTTGCCTGCTCGGTGGTGGTATCCAGCGCGGCGGTATTCCTGAAACCGCAAAGGCTTGCCAACAAGGAACTGGACCGCAACCGGAACATTTTGCAGGCGGCGGGGCTTTACGACAAAACAAGGCAGGCCGATAGCGCGGAAATAGCAGGCCTGTTTGAGCAATTTGAAGTTCGTCTGGTTGACCTGCAGGAGAAGCGCCTTCTCAGCCGGCTCGAAGTGGAAGATCTGGGCATTGAACTTGCGCTTTACGATCAGCGCAAAGCCGCCAGGGACCCGGCCTTGTCAAAGGTGCTGGAAACGGCGGAAGACATCGCCTCCATTTCAAGGCGGGCTCGTTATAGCGTTATCTACCTCCTCCGGGAGGCAGGTGACATCAGCAAGCTGGTCCTGCCGGTACACGGCTACGGCCTCTGGTCCACACTCTATGGTTTTATTTCATTGGAAGGCGACATGAACACGGTTGCGGGCATTACCTTTTACGCGCATGGCGAAACCGCCGGCCTTGGCGGCGAGGTGGACAATCCCAACTGGAAGGCGCTCTGGCAAGGCAAGTCCCTCTATAAGGACGGCAAGGTGGCCCTGAAAGTGATCAAGGGCAGCGTTAATCCAGGGTCGCCGGAAGCAGGTCGCCAGATTGATGGCCTCTCCGGGGCCACCCTGACCAGCCGGGGCGTGGAAAACCTGGTGACCTACTGGATGGGGGATGACGGGTTCGGCCCTGTACTTGAAGGCCTGCGCTCACCGATTGCGTCCGGCACAGGAGATTCATCATGAAAACAGGAGAAGTGTTACTCAACCCGGTATTTAATAACAATCCCATCGGCTTGCAGATTCTTGGTATCTGTTCGGCGCTGGCGGTGACCACGCAAATGAGCGTGGCACTGGTCATGTGCATTGCGTTGACGGTCGTGGTGGCCTTTTCCAACCTGTTTATCTCTATGATCCGTAAACACATCCCCGGCAGTGTGCGGATTATTGTGCAGATGACGATCATCGCCTCCCTGGTGATAGTGGTGGACCAGATACTCGGCGCTGTGGCCTATGAGATAAGCAAACAACTGAGCGTATTCGTTGGCCTGATCATCACCAATTGCATCGTGATGGGCCGGGCGGAAGCCTTCGCTATGCAAAATCCCCCCGGCCTGAGTTTTATCGACGGCCTGGGTAACGGCCTCGGCTACAGTCTGGTTCTCATGGTGGTCGCCACCATTCGTGAACTCTTTGGGTCCGGCAGCTTGTTTGGTTATGCGGTGTGGCCGTTGGTGACCAATGGCGGCTGGTATTCACCCGTTGGCCTGATGCTGCTGCCGCCAAGCGCATTCTTCATCATTGGTCTGCTGATCTGGGGGCTTCGAGCCTGGAAGGCGGAACAGGTGGAAGAGCCGGATTATGAAATCGGCGGGCATACCGCTCTTTCGAAGGTGTAAGCCTGATGGTTGAATACTACTTGAGCCTGTTTGTTCGCGCCGTCTTCATTGAGAATATGGCGCTGGTCTTTTTCCTTGGCATGTGCACCTTTATTGCTATCTCCAAGAAGATTGAAACCGCCATGGGGCTCGGCATAGCGGTGGTGGTGGTGCTCGCCATCACGGTGCCGGTGAACAACCTGATTTACCAGTATCTTCTGGCGGCAGGTGCGCTTGCCTGGGCCGGGCTGCCGGATGTTGATTTGAGTTTCCTTGGTTTTCTCTCCCATATAGGCGTGATTGCAGCCATTGTGCAGATACTCGAGATGTTTCTGGATAAGTATGTGCCGGTTCTTTACAACGCCTTGGGGGTGTTCCTGCCGCTTATTACCGTGAACTGCGCGATTCTTGGCGCGTCACTCTTCATGGTGAACCGCGATTACAACTTTGCGGAAAGTCTGGTCTATGGTGTGGGTTCCGGCGTGGGTTGGGCGGTGGCCATAGTGGTGCTGGCGGGCATACGTGAAAAGTTGAAATACAGCGATGTGCCGGAAGGGTTGCAAGGGCTTGGCATTACCTTTGTTATCGTCGGCCTGATGTCTCTTGGCTTCATGTCTTTCGGCGGCATTTCTCTTTAAGAGCAGGATGGAAGCATGAACATCATGGAAGTTGTTCTGGGCGTCAGTATGTTCACCGGCGTCATCATGTTGCTGGTGTTCGTCATACTTTACGCAAGACAGTTGTTGGTCAGTACCGGCGAAGTTGTCATTGAGGTCAACGGCAACCCGGAGAAAAGCATCACCTGCGCCGCCGGCGGCAAGTTGCTGAATACCCTGGCGGATGCGGGAATTTTCCTGTCATCCGCCTGTGGCGGCGGCGGGACCTGCGCCCAGTGCCGCTGCAAGGTGCTGGAAGGCGGCGGCTCCATGTTGTCCACGGAGGCCACCTATTTTACGCGGGGCGAGGCGAAGGAAGGTTGGCGCCTGAGTTGCCAGACGGCGGTAAAGCAGAACCTGAAGATAGAGGTGCCCGCCGAGTTCTTCGGCGTCAAACGCTGGGAGTGCAAGGTCATCTCCAACCACAATGTTGCCACCTTCATCAAAGAACTGGTGCTGGAACTGCCGGCGGGCGAGGAGGTGGACTTCCGCGCCGGTGGCTATGTGCAATTTGAAATACCGCCTTACCATATCCATTACAAGGGCATGGACATAGAGGAAGAATACAAGGCGGACTGGGAGAAGTTCGGCGTCTTCGATTACGAATCAAGAGTTGATGAGCCGACTATTCGCGCTTACTCCATGGCCAACTACCCGGAAGAAAAAGGCATCATGAAGTTCAATATCCGGGTTGCGTCACCGCCACCGGGTACTGACTATCCGCCGGGGAAGATGTCTTCGTATCTCTTTACGCTCAAGCCGGGCGACAAGGTGACCATCTTCGGGCCCTATGGTGAGTTTTTCGCCAAGGATACGGATGCGGAAATGGTGTTCATTGGCGGCGGTGCCGGCATGGCGCCGATGCGCGCCCACCTCCTTGATCAACTGCTGAGGCTTCACACTGATCGCAAAATCACCTTCTGGTATGGCGGCCGCAACCAGCGGGAGCTTTTCTATGTGGATGATTTTGACAGGCTGGCAGCGGAGCATGGCAATTTTGAATGGCATGTGGCCCTGTCGGACCAGAATATCGAGAACTGGAACGGCTACACGGGCTTCATCCACAATGTGCTTTACGATAAATACCTGGGAGATCATCCGGCGCCGGAAGATTGCGAGTATTACATGTGCGGGCCGCCCATGATGAATGCCGCGGTCATTGGTATGCTGGAAGATCTGGGGGTTGAGCGGGAAAATATTCTCCTGGACGATTTCGGCGGTTAACCCGCCCGGCCCCGTCAGGGAGGGCCGCCTTCCATACGCTCTTCCGAAACGGCATAGCCGGCTTCCGGAGGGATGCACAGATAGACGCCGTCTTTCCGCTTTTCAGTCCAGGGTTCGACGGAGACCAGTTGGCGACTGGCGGCCATGTTCATTGCCGCCTCAACGGAGTTGCTCTCGCCAAGCATCTCGACGTTCAGGCGTGTCGGGAAGATGATGGTGTAGACGCCGTCTTTATTCCCACGCAGAGCGTCTTCCGGCGAAATCCATACGGAATCCACCGACTCATGGCCGTCATGGATAGCCAGATGATCGCCCGGCGCCGCCGCCAGGTAAAAATGCGTATCAAACCGTTTGGGCATCATTGTCGGCGTAATCCAGTGAGCGAAGCGCTGCAATTTGTCGCAGGCCAGGGTCAGTTGTTCTTTTTCGAGAAAGTCCTTAAGGGAAATCTCTCCTTTGTTTAGCGGGTCCCGGTAGGATTCCAGGGTGGACAGACGTTTACCGGACACCAGCGCCGCTGCGCCATTTTCCCGCGCCAAGAGGATGCCACATTCTTCAAAGGCTTCACGGATGGCGCCGGCCATCAAACCGGCATCGTCCGGGTTATCAATGCCTTCGCAATGATCGCCCACCTCAAAGTCGCCATCGTCAACCTTGCCGCCGGGGAAAACCAAAGCCCCGGATGCGAAATCAATCTGGTGGTGACGAACTACCATGAACGTCTCAAGCCCGGTAGGCCCATCACGCAGCATGAGGATGGTGGCGGCGGGGACAGGTGTGGGCGCATCTTTCTTCTTTGAATTCATCGCGGATGTATAGTCGTTTGCTTGTGCGTGAGTGTACCGGACAGCCTACCGCTTTGACATGCCTTTGACGACGAGCAGCCCATCAGTGGCCGCCTGCGCCATAACCCGCTCGGCTTCAATAACACGGGGGCCGTCTCGTTCCACCCAGGCTTTTGCATGCTCACCATCGGCCAGTTTCATGGTGCGGTCGCCATCGAAAGCGAGAATGCCCGGCCCGGTGAACTGGACAGATTCCCCCAGTTCAAGCTTACGGCATGCTTGAATGCCAACATCCGCATGCAGCCCCGGCGAGATGGGCACATTGACTTTCTCAGCGGCGTTGGCGCAGCACTGGATGACCAGGCCGTGATCGTCCTGATGACGGGTAGGCATTAAAAAACCGCCAATCGGGGAGATGCCTATGGCCGCAGGTTCACCACGGGTCAGCAGAATCATGCCCAGGTCGGGGGCGGAGAAGGGCAGGAGACTGCCGATGAAATCATTCCGCAGCAGCACCGCGTCGATCAAGGCTATATCCCTCTCGCCACTCATCTCGCCGCCCCTCGCGATATGAATCCGCTTGCAACGCAGGCAGGCGTCAGCGGCAATCTTGCCTGTTGCCATCAGCCCGGCAGCCATGCCCGCGACTGACGCTTCAAGTCGGTAGGGAAATACATTATTGGTGCCGGTTGAAAGTGGCAGGATGGTGGCGTCAGGATAATCCCCGGCAAGAGCCCGGGAGGTGCCGTCCCCGCCAAGCACGATAAAGACCCGGCAGCCCTTGTTCCACATCAACCCGGTCATTGTACGGGTGTCTTGTGCAGTGTGGGTCAGAGGAAACTTCAGAATTTCCACCTTGTCTCGCGCCGGCAGGTTTGCTATCGCCCTCTCGTTAATGCGAAAAGGTTCGTGAGCAAGATAGATCTTTTCCACACCCTGGGAAAGCGCGCCCAACACAAGCCGGGTTACCTGCTGCTGCTTCTCGTGATGATCAGAGGTGCTGGCGCGGGCCGCCACGCGGCGAACATCCCGGCCTGAGAAGGGGTTAACGACTATACCGAGGGGCGCTGTCACAAGGCCGGGCTCTATCGGCTTGCCTTGCGCGTAAACGTCCAGGTGTATTCAGTCGAGAGGTCTTCGTTATAGATGTAGCCGTCTTCGTTGAATTGCCGGATATCACCTGGCTTGTTGATTCGATTCTTGACAATGAAACTCGCCATGGCGCCCCTGGCCTTCTTGGCGAAGAAGCTCAACACCTTGTAGGTGCCGTTCTTTTCATCTTTGAATACAGGGGTAATAAGCCTGCCCGGTAGCTTGGCAGCCGCAGCCGCCTGGAAGTATTCTTTGGACGCCAGATTGATCAGTGTCTTGTTCCGGTGATTTTCCAACTCCGCAGCCAGTGAGTCGCCTATCCTGCTGCCCCAGAAGTCGTAGAGCCTCCCGCCATGCTTTGTTTTCAGCTTGGTGCCCATCTCCAGACGGTAAGGTTGTATCAGGTCGAGGGGTTTGAGCAGGCCATAGAGACCGGAAAGGATGCGTAAGTTTTTCTGCGCAAAGGTGAAATCCCTTTCACCGTAGCTTTCCACATTGATGCCGATATAGACATCGCCCTTGAAGGCGAGGACCGCCTGTTTTTCGCCTCTGGCTCTCGTCTTGAAGTTTTTGAAGCGTTCGACATTGAGTTCCGCCAGCCCAGGGCTGATGCCCATCAGTTTTGAAAGGTCTTTCGCGCTTCTGGTGCGCATGACTTCAACAAGCTGCCTGGTTTGCTCCGGGAAGCCGGGGGTGGAGCACTTGGCAGTCATGGGCGAGGTTTCAAAGTCCAGTCTTTTTGCAGGTGAAATAACAGTCAGCATGGGTTCTTTTTACAAGTTGGAGAATATCCAAGAATACTGGATTTATGGTTAGTGTGGAATGGACAAGTTATGCCTGATGTCGCAAAATCTACTAAAATCCGGGCGGCCCGCCTTTGAAGCATGAGTGTTGTAGCATGAGTGTTCAGTCAACCATTGAAGTGAAATTGGCGGATGCAATGGACTTGCAGCATCTTGAGGTGATTAATGAGAGCGGCAGTCACAATGTACCGCCTGGCTCCGAGTCACATTTCAAGGTGGTGCTGGTATCAGCGGAATTTACAGGCAAGGCACTGATTCTCAGGCACAGGCGCGTCAACGAACTGCTGAAAAACGAACTCGCCAACGACATACACGCCCTGGCAATCCATACCTACACGGAAGAGGAATGGCGTGGCAGGCACGGCGAGGCGCCCATGTCTCCGCCATGCCTGGGTGGTGCCGGCAATTCAGCATGAGCCTCTTTTTGTGAGCATGCCGGCGGGAATGCGGCTTGACAGGCTCGCTGGCGGTCGGCAGTCGGAGTATTTACTCAGGTTACAACGGGCTGGCCGTGAGATACGGGTCCGCATCAATCGCAGGCGCCGCAAGACCCTGGCGCTGTATGCGGAGAAGGGCAAGATGACGGAGTTGCGCGCGCCAATCAACTGCGCCTGGCGGGACATACACGAATTTCTTGAAAGTCGGTTCGACTGGATACTCGATGCCGAGGAAGAACTGGCGCAGCGTAAAACCACCCCGGCCGATTCTTATGGGCAGGGCGGAGATATCTGCTATCTGGGGAGCAGGTATCCGCTGGAACTGGTGCGGAGCCGCCACAGGGTTGTTGACCTGCAGGATGAAAAACTGCTGGTAAGCTGTAGCCAGCCCGGCAATGAAGCCAGGGTGAGGGCGCTGGTTCTTGACTGGTATCGCAGGCAGGCGGAAGCGTTGATCCCCGGTCGAATGGCACTGCTCAATCGTCACTTTGATGACGACATCAGGCCAAAAGGTTTTGTACATCGCAAGATGAAAGCAAGATGGGGAAGTTGCTCTTCACAAGGGGAAATCTGTCTGAACCTGTTGCTGATACGGGAAGGTTTGCCGCAGATTGACTTCGTGATAGCGCACGAACTTTGTCATCTGCGGCATTTTGCCCATAATGCAGAATTTTACAGCCTGCTGGACCAGGTGATGCCGGATTGGCGAGAGAGGGAAGCGATACTGGGCAATGTAGGTTAAAAGCGCGCATGTCCTTTCCCGTCATTCTCGCCTTCGGCCTTCGACCTCGGCGAGAATGACGGGCGGGGAGGGCGAGGATGACGAATAAGAGCCGTCGTTGTCCGGCTTCCCCCCACCGTCATTCCAGGCGATGGGGGGTATCCATCGCCGACAGTTCCCCCCAGGCGCAGCCCGGGGATCCAGAGTGGCGGCGAAGCCGCCATGCCTTCCCCACCGCCATTATTTGGGAATCATCAAGAAAACTTGATAAAATTAAAGCTGCGGGGATTAATTGGCAATACTGTCGGCGATGGGCACAACCCCCCATCGCCTGGAAACACTGTCGGCGATGGGCACAACCCCCCATCGCCTGGAAACACTGTCGGCGATGGGCACAACCCCCCATCGCCTGGAAACACTGTCGGCGATGGGCACAACCCCCCATCGCCTGGAAACACTGAGATACCTATTATGAAATCACCCGAATATTCAAATCCATTTAGACCGGGTTTTGGACACCTTCCGCCTTATCTGGCTGGCCGAGCAGATGAGCAAGATGTGTTTAGAAATAATTTGGCCACCATATCTGCTGGTAGATCACCTCCGGCCGCAACAGTTTTGTATGGGCCCCGAGGGATGGGCAAGACAGTATTGTTGAGTTGGTTTGAAAATGAAGTTGAGCAGAGCGGGGCAAAGGATAATTCAATACGTATAGTTTGGGTGACCCCTGATGAGTTCAAGTCATCAATGGATTTGTGGAGGTGTTTGTCGCCGCCTGCGTCTTGGATAAAAAAATTCTTACCTGAAGGGGTGAGTGCTGGTTTTAATGCAATATTATTTTTTTCTGTTACTTGGGGGTCAAATAAGTTAGCCAAGCAAACAATTCAAAACACTTTAATTAGTAAGGGTAAAAAACAACCATTAATATTGTTAATGGATGAAGCGCATAAAATGGATGCGGGCTTGTGTAATAATTTATTAAACCTCTATCAAAAGGTTAGTACGAAAACACCTTTTATGTTGGTTTTGGCGGGCACTCCCGGGTTGCACAATTTTCTATCTAAAGTTGACGCTTCCTTTGTTGATCGTTCCAGAAATATTGGTCTTGGGCGTTTGGATGAACAATCTTCAGCGGATGCGATAAGTAAACCGTTTGAGGAACAGGGCATACAAATAACGGATGGTGCTTTATCCATTATCGTTGAAGACAGCCAATGTTATCCTTACTTTTTACAAGAATGGGGTAGTTCTCTTTGGGAGGAAGCAAATAAAACAAACTTGACATGCATAACTGATGAACAGGTTGCGATTGTAAAACCAAATATTGAAATTATAAAATACGATTATTATGAGAAACGTAGAGATAGATTTGATGAACTTAGGTTGAAGTCAACGACTACTGCTATTGCACAAGAATTTCAAGATACAAAGGAAATGACAAAGGATGCGATTATGGAAGTCATTACAGAAAACTTATCGGTTGATACATTGAGTACACAATCAGACATTGAACGTTTGCAAATATTTATTGACCTGGATTTCATTTGGCGACCACAAGGGTCGGCTTTCTATGAACCGGGTATTCCAAGTTTTATGACGCATATACTGAATCAGCAGACGTAGCCCTTCCCGCCGAATCCCGCCCCCCCCCGCCCGTCAATTCCAGGCGATGGATACCCCCATCGCCTGGGATGACGGAATAAGAGGAGGGCAGGAGTGCCGTGTTTTTTCCCGTCATTCTCGGGCGCAGCCTCTCCCGTCATTCTCGCCGAAGCCAGCCGTACCGCCTTCGGCGGGACGACTGGCTTCGGGGGGAATCCAGAGTGGTGGCGTTAGCCGCCATTTACATTGCGGCTTTCGCGAAGCGAAAACGCAATGAGCCTTGAAGCCACCACGGCGACAGCATTTTCCGCAGGAAAATTGCGATAGCCCCAGATGGAGGTGGGCCTTCGGCCTCGGCGAGAAGGATAACGGGCGGGGAGAACTGTCGGCGATGGTGACACCCCCTTTCCCGTCATCCTCGGGCGCAGCCTCTCCCGTCATTCTCGCCGAAGCCAGCCGTACCGCCTTCGGCGGGACGACTGGCTTCGGGGGGAATCCAGAGTGGTGGCGTTAGCCGCCATAAACAAAGTGTCCGGCTACGCCGGACTTATTATATACGCGGTTTCACCGCGCCTGGATTCCCGCCTTCGGCCTTCGGCCTCGGCGAGAAGGATAACGGGCGGGGAGGGCGAGGATGAGGAATAAGGGTCGTCGTTGTCCGGCTTCCCCCCACCGTCATTGTCCGGCTTGCCCGGACAATCCAGAGTGGCGGTGTAACCGCCATGCAGTTCGCCGCCCCCCACACCCATTTGAAGAGTTGCGATAAAATTGTGTTACGATGCGTCACGGCCTGATTCTCTTATTTAATTCAACGAGTTGTATATAAATTCAGTGAGGATCAGACCATTTTTTTAGCTTGTTAATGGGACAGCAGTGACACCTGATATAAACCCAGTATGAGTATTCAATACATCAACGCCTATCACGCCGAATTGGAAAACCTGCGCAAGGTCAGCGGCTCACGCAACGAAAGCGAATTGCGAGATGCGTTTCAAACCTGCCTGAAAAAATATTGCGCAAACCGCGATTTGACGCTGATAGCGGAACACCCGGACGCGGATAATCGCAAGGCAAGACCAGACGGCACCATCAAGGACGCGATGCGGTTGCCTTGGGGCTATTGGGAAGCGAAGGACGACAAGGACGATCTGGACAAAGAGATAGACAAAAAAATCCACCAACGCGGCTACCGCACCTCAAACATTCTGTTTGAGAACACCGTGGAAGCGGTATTGATACAAGACAACGAGCAAGTGCTGCGCGTGAACATGGCAGATGCCAAAAAATTGAACGCGCTGATTCTGAAATTTTTGAATCACGCGCCGCCGGAAGTCGCCAACTTTCATCAAGCAGTCGCGCAATTCAAGGAAGACATGCCGCAAGTATTGATCGCGTTGCGCGAAATGATTACCAAATCCTACGAAACAAAACCCGACTTCCGCACCGCCGCCGATGTGCGCGAAATGACTACCAAATCCTACCAAACAAAATCCGACTTCCGCACCGCCGCCGATGACTTTCTTCAACTGTGCCGCGAAACTATCAACCCCGAAGTGGAAGCCGCCGATGTGCGCGAAATGTTGATTCAACATATCTTGACCAAAGATATATTCCTCAAGGTATTTGACGAGGATCAATTCCACAAAGAAAACAACATCGCCAGCCGTCTCGATCATCTCGAAGAAACTTTCTTCACCGGCGACACCAAACGCGCAATGGTGGGTCGCCTGAAAGGATATTACAGCGCCATCACCGCTACCGCCGCCAGCATTGAAAGTCATCAGGAAAAGCAGAAGTTCCTGAAAGCGATTTATGAAGATTTTTATCGGGTGTATAACCCCAAAGCCGCCGACCGCCTCGGCGTGGTTTATACACCAAATGAAATTGTAGACTTTATGATCAAAGCCGCCGATGAACTCGTACACCGGCACTTTGGCCGCCGCCTGTACGATGACAATGTGCAAATCCTCGACCCCGCCGCCGGCACTGGCACCTTCATCACCGACCTTATAGAATTCATCCCGACCGCCAACCTGCCATATAAATACGAAAACGAAATTCACGCCAACGAGGTCGGCATCCTGCCGTATTACATCGCCAACTTGAACATTGAATACACCTACAAACAAAAAACTGGAACTTATAAAGAATTTCCGAATATCTGTTTTGTAGATACGCTGGATAATCTTTTGTTCGTAGGCGGCCCGGCAGGGAGACAGCAAAAACTAATTGGCGGTATGAGTGACGAAAACATGGAGCGAGTTAAACGACAAAACGAAAAACGTATTTCGGTGATTATCGGCAATCCGCCCTACAACGCCAACCAGCGCAACGAAAATGACAACAACAAAAACCGCGAATACCCTGGCATAGATGCGCGAATCAAGGAAACTTATATTGCGCAAAGCACCGCACAAAAGACCAAACAATACGATATGTATAAACGCTTCATCCGCTGGGCATCCGACCGATTGGATGACGATGGCGTGCTGGCGTTTGTCACCAATCGGTCGTGGCTGGACTCAAAGCAGGATGATGGATTTCGCAAAACCGTTTGCGATGAATTCAATGAAATCTACATTGTTGATTTGGGATCAGATGTAAGAAAAAATCCTCGAATTTCAGGCACTACTCATAATGTTTTTGGTATACAAACAGGAGTTTCCATCGAATTCTTTGTCCGCAAAAAAGGGAAATCAACATGCGATATTTATTATACAAAACGAGAGGATGAAGAAATTGCTCTCGACAAACTTGCGTTTCTTTCCACCACTGCTTTTTCTGATATTAACTTTGAACACATCGTTCCCGACCAAAAACAAAACTGGCTACAACAAACCGATAATGATTTTGATGAATTGCTCTGCCTTGCGAACAAGAAGACAAAACTCGCCAAAACGGAAAACCCCAAAGACATAAACGCGGTATTTAAATTATTTTCACTGGGCGTGGTAACCAATCGAGACGACTGGACTTATGATTTTGATAAAAAGAAACTTGGGAAAAAGATAAAGTTTTTTATCAAAAATTACGAAACGATGCGCGATAAGTTTGGCGGACAAGACATTGATGCGGAGAAACTTGGCACAGAAATAAAATGGACACGCGATTTGAAGAAACAGTTATCACGAAATGAAAAAAACAAATTTGATGCTAACCATATTCGGCAATCGTTATACCGCCCATTTGTCACCAAACATATTTATTTTCAACAGAATCTCAATGAGATGCAGTATCAGATGCCAAGTATTTTCCCGTTCGGTAAGAAAGGAGAAAACAAAGTTATTTGCTTCAATAATAGAAATAATAAGGAATTTTTTGTTTATGCATTAGATTGTTTGGTTGATTTAAATTTCTTGTATGGTGGCGCGCAGTGTCTTCCACTTTACCGTTACGATGAAAACGGCAACCGCCAGAGCAATATAACGCAATGGGGTATGCGTCAATTTCAAAATCATTACGCCACTAAAAAAATCACCGCCGAGGATATTTTCCACTACACTTACGCGGTGTTACATAACCCCGTCTATCTGGAAAAATATGCCATCAATCTCAAGCGCGAGTTTCCGCGTCTGCCGTTTTATGATGACTTTGCCAAATGGGTGAAATGGGGCAAGGCATTGATGACCCTGCATATTGATTTTGAAAAGCAACCGCCCCATCCATTAAAGCGCGTAGATAAACCGTGCGAAGCCGGAGACGTAAAACTGAAAGCCGACAAACAAAAAGGCATCATCACACTTGACCAAAAAACTCAACTGACCGGCATCCCCGCCGAAGCGTGGAACTATAAGTTAGGCAGCCGCTCGGCGTTGGAATGGGTGCTGGATCAATACAAAGAAAAGAAACCCAAAGACCCCACCATCCGCGAAAAATTCAACACCTACCGATTCGCCGACCATAAAGAACAGGTCATCGACCTGCTCGGCAGAGTTTGCGCAGTCAGCGTGCAGACCATGAAAATAATCCGCGAAATGCGTGGGGGATAAACTTGTGTCATTCTCGCCGCAAGGATAGCGGCTAACGCCCTTGAATTTAATAACTGGATTGTCCAAGTAGTCAGTGAGAGTTTCTAAAGCCCACCAACCGTGTTACCCTAAGAATCTATGTCGAAACAGAAATTTAGTCCCGAGTTTCGCGAAGCGATTTGGACCGCACACAATAGGAAGTGTGTATACACGGACAGTTTGCTCAATGTGAGCAACTTCCACATAGACCACATCATCCCCGAGCGATTCGCTACCAATCACGATGAGTTCAAAAAACTCACGACTAGTATTAAACTAGATGACAGTTTTGACATATTGGGGTGTGAGAATCTGCTTCCGTGTCAACCGGAAGCCAACCGCCGAAAGGGCGGAGAGGTTTTTGACCCACCTCAAACACATTATTATCTTGCCTTGGCCTTGCGAAATAAGAAAAAAATCGTAGAAAACTTGAGTCGCATAAAGAAACGGAACAACCAAGGCAAAGCACTTTTAATCCTGCGACAAGGAATGGAGGGTGGATATGTCACGTTCGAAGAGGCGGCTAAAGTTTTGAATGAGAGCAAAAGGAACTCCGAAGATGTTTTTCAACTAATTGAACGACTACATTTTGTGGATATCTCTGAAATCCAGAGCATTGCCAAGTCAGATATTGAAGAACTCCGGGATAGACCAATTCGGCTGGGCAAAAACAGCCACATCAAAGGCGTATCCTTGACAAATCTAAGCGACGAGAATGCCAAAATTTTTGTACAGACATGTAAAGAGTATGACGATGCCATAAAGGCAGGATATTATGCTCGTACTAACTTTGACATGAAGATGTCTGTCTTTTTTGAGCATCAATGCGGGCTATTGAATTCACTGCGTACTGCATCAATGCCTGAGCAAAGTTTCATCGGCGATCCACGTGTTGGTATCGTAGACCTAAACTTCATACCTTACGATCTATTTCCCAATACAGTGGACAAAGAAGAGAACAGGATTTCAGTCCAGAGCTACCAAGACAAGGTTGATGATGGCACAATGATAGTGAAGCGGACTAGCCAAAATACTCTAGTTGTCGAAGATGAATGCATGGGACAGCAGTTGGTTGAAGTCGCACGAGCAGATTTCACTGGAGATGGATTCGAGGATATCCTGCTTTTTGTGTATTGTTACGCAATCGGAGGATCACTAGGCTTTGGAGGAAACTGTATTCTGACGCGAAGAACCGCTGATGGTTTGTTCGAAACGGTTCGATAGTAAAAAAATCCAGCAAAGGAGTCCGGCTACGCCGGACAACATATTTAAACTGGATTCCCGCTTCGCTCCATTTATTCGTCATCCCCGCTGTTCTACTACTTGTGTTCTTACGAAAACCTCCCACACCGTCATCCTCGCCGGCAGGCGGGGATCCAGAGTTGCGGTTTCGCGAAGCGAAAGCCGCAATGGGTGTAACGCGGGGTACGCTGCTTAGTTAATGGCGGCTACGCCGCCACTCTGGATTCCCGGGCTACGCCTGGAAACACTGTCGGCGATGGGAACAACCCCATCGCCTGGAATTGACGGGAAAAACAAAGCGCGGGTTAAAGCAGCGGCGCGAGGTTCGGCCAGATGTCGTCAAGAATCCTGGGCTGCGCCTCCACGGTGGGGTGGATGCCGTCTCTTTGTATCAGGCTTCTCTCCGTGGCAATCCCGTCAAGCAAAAAAGGTACGAGGGGCAGGGTGTATTCATCGGCGAGGTCGGTAAAAATTTCCTCAAAGGCCAGGGTGTAGCGCCTGCCATAGTTGGGAGGCAGCACCATGCCAATGAGCAGCACCCGGCTCCCGGCGTCCAGGGCGGCGCGGGCCATGGTGTCGAGGTTGTCGCGGATCTTCTCGATGGGATAACCGCGCAGGCCGTCATTACCACCGAGTTCGATAATAATGATATCCGGTTGGTGAATTTCCAGCGTTTTCGGTAACCTTGTGACCCCGCCGCCGGTGGTCTCTCCGGAAACACTGGCGTTTATCACTTCATAGTGAGGGTGACTTCGGGCGATGCGTGTGGATAGAAGGCTCACCCAGCCCTTGTCCTGGTTCATGCCGTAAGCGGCGCTGATGCTGTCGCCATAAACAAGAATAGAGCCCCCCGGAGCGGCATGGTTTGCAACGGGGAGCATTAACAGGAGTAGAAGCACTCGTGAAAAGAGTTTTCTGGTAATAATGATCAAAGCCTTGAGCCTTGGAAAAACCGTCGGCACTTCTGCAGGTGAACTGACCATATTGAAAGGGATTGATTTGGAAATCAAGAAATCCGAATCAGTTGCTATTCTGGGCGCGTCCGGTTCCGGGAAGACGACACTGCTCAGCCTGCTCGCTGGCCTCGATACGCCCACCAGTGGCCGGGTTTTCCTCGGTGATTATGAACTCACCGCCCTCAATGAGGAAGCAAGGGCGAGGGTTCGCTCTGAACTCGTGGGGTTTGTCTTCCAGTCCTTCCAGTTGCTCGCCAGCCTGTCGGCCATTGAAAACGTGATGCTGCCGGCGGAGTTGAAGGGCAACCCGGATGCCGAGCAGAAGGCAAGGGAACTGCTGGGCAGGGTTGGCCTGGGGCATCGCCTGAATCATTATCCCAGGCAGCTATCCGGCGGCGAGCAACAGCGCGTGGCTATTGCTCGCGCCTTTGCGTCGTCTGCGCACATACTGTTCGCGGACGAGCCCACCGGGAACCTGGACACGGTGACCGGATTGCACATCATTGATCTCATCTTCGAGCTTAATAAAGAGTTTGGCGCGACACTGGTTCTGGTTACCCATGACAGTCGGTTGGCGGAAAGGTGTCGACGTTCGATTCATATAGAGTCCGGTCAATTGATCGTCCCCGGGGAAATGCCGGGGGCGGTTTCAACAGGGTCGGGTTAGCCGGGGATGGTGCTGCAACTGGCGGTAAAACTCCTCTGGCGTGACTGGCGCGCCGGCGAACTGACATTACTGCTGGCTTCGCTGGTGATTGCGGTTGGGACAGTGACCACCGTGACCTTGTTCGTTGATCGCCTGCAACAGGCATTGCTGGTGGAATCGGCGACCTTTCTGGCCGCCGACCGGGTTATTCAGTCCGGAGAGGAAATCGACCCGGCAATACTCGAAAAAGCGGACCAGTTGGGGTTGAGAAAATCTGTAACGCTCAGTTTCCGGTCGATGGTTTTTTCGGCAGACCGCGCCCAGTTCGTCTCCGTCAAGGCCGTGGATGACAACTATCCCCTGCGAGGCCGCCTGATTGCCGGTGATGCGCCTTTTATTCGCGGTTACCCTACCGATAAGGGCCCGCTGCCGGGTGAACTGTGGCTGGAGAGTCGGCTGTTTCCATCTCTTGGCATAGCGCCGGGAGACCTGGTGGATGTTGGCGTCAAGGGTATGCCGGCAACCAAGGTGCTGGTCAGGGAACCTGACCGCGGCGGCGGATTCAACAATATCGGCCCGAGGTTATTGATGAACCGGGTGGATGTGCCGGCCACACAAGTTGTGCAACCGGGTAGTCGCATAAGCTACCGCTATCTTTTTGCCGGCGAGCGTGAGGCACTGGAAGCATTGACTCGCTGGGTAAAACCCAGGCTTGAACCAGGGGCGCGTATCTTTGGCGTCCGGGAAGGCGCAGAGAGTATTGGCAATGCCCTCGAGCGCGGCGAGCAGTTTCTTTTGTTAGGCAGTCTCCTCGGTGTGGTGCTTGCCGGCGTGGCCATTGCCCTTGCGGCCCAGAGATACAGCCTGCGGCATTATGACCATGTCGCCATTATGAAAACCTTGGGGGCAACGCCCGGGACCGTGGACAGTGTCTTTATCAGCATGTTTGTACTCTTGGGAGCTCTGGCAACCTGCCTGGGGGCGGGTATCGGCTATCTGACGCAAATGGGCGTGGCCGAAATTCTCTCTCCTTATATTCCCGTCGAGTTACCCGGGCCTTCGATGCGTCCCCTGCTGTTGGGTTTCGCTACGGGTTTCGTTTGTCTGTTGAGTTTTGCGCTGCCGCCTCTCCTGAAGCTTCGGGCCATAGAGCCGGTGCGCGTCTTCAGGCGCGACCTGGGGGAGCCGCGGATGGCAAGTCTGATGACATACGCCTTTGCCGTGTTGGGCACACTTGGCTTGATGTGGTGGTACTCCCAGGACTTGAAGCTGACGGCGATGGTTTTCAGCGGCGGGGCCGCCGCCCTGGCGCTGCTTTTTGTGCTGGCGTTTATTTTGTTGCGCGGCGGCAAGGCCCTCGGCATGCAGGCGGGCAGCGCCTGGCGTCTTGCGCTTGCGGGTATGCAGCGTCGTGGGCGGGAAAACGCCTTGCAGATCATGGTATTCGGCCTGGCCATCATGCCGCTGTTGATACTCTATCTGGTGCGCACCGCCTTGGTAGCGGATTGGCAGGCGCAGATTCCTGAACAGGCGCCCAACCATTTCGCGATTAACATATCAGCGGAAGATGTGGTGCCTATCAGGGCGATGCTTGTAGCCAACGGCATAGAATCCCAACCTTTGTACCCGATGATCAGGGGGCGCATCCAGTCGGTGAATGGCGAGCTTGCATCGGCAAGAGACGAGCGTATTCATAATGCCGACAATGCAGCCCCGCGAATCGATGCAGGGCGTAACCTCACCTGGTCTGCAGCCTTGCCCGACGACAATCACATCATTGCCGGCGCATGGTGGGATATCGATTACCGCGGCGACCCGCTGGTGTCCCTCGAAAAAGACCTGGCTGCCCGCAATCGCCTGAAGGTGGGTGACGAGTTGATGTTTATGGTGCAGGGCAGGGTGTTGAGCACAAGGGTTGCCAGTATCCGAACAGTGGCCTGGGATAATATGCAACCTAATTTCTACATCATCTTCTCCCCCGGCGCCCTTGAAGATTTCCCCTCGACGTTCATGACCAGTTTCCATCTGGAGAAGAACCAAAAGCTGTTCCTGAACAGTCTGCTGGGCAAATATCCGACCATGACGGTGATTGAGATTGACGCCCTGATCGAACAGGTGCAGCGTATTATCAATCAGGTGACGCTTGCGATTGAGTTGGTGCTGGTGTTGATTCTGGGTGCCGGCGGGCTGGTATTGCTGGCCAGCATACAGGCGTCCATGGATGAACGGCTGAAGCAACACGCCATTCTCCGCACCCTCGGGGCGGGCAGGCGTCTGGTGCTTGGGAGCCTGATGATTGAATTTTGCGCGCTGGGATTCTTCGCCGGTTTGCTTGCGACTCTGGGTTCAGAGATCACGGTGTTTATCCTGGAGACGGAAGTTTTTGAACTGGAGCATGAAGTCAACCCGCAACTGTGGGTGCTTGGCCCTCTGGCGGGCGTCCTGTTGGTCGGCATTCCGGGAATCCTGACGACGCGGCGCCTGGTGAATACGCCACCGGCCAGTGTCCTGCGGGAGCTTGGCTGACCCGGATACTATATACCACGGCCCCGGAGACAAGATGAAGGTGTCAGCTTGACGAATATCATTATTCCCTGGCAATCCCTGACTGATAGCACCCTGAGGGGTGTTATCGAGGAGTTTGTGACGAGAGAAGGGACGGAATACGGCGCCTCGGAAGTCTCCCTTGATGCAAAGATACGGCAGGTGCGGCGGCAACTCGAACGGGGGGAAGCCAGGGTTACCTTCAATCAGGCCACCCAAAGTTGCTCCATTGTGCCCGTTTGCTGACCGGCGTCGGATTTGCAGCCGCCACCCGGCTGAAGTAGCATCGGTTAACCGTCAGTCGTGGGATTGGAGAAATTATGAGAATACTGATTGCATTTGTCGTTGGTGGCCTGGTCGTTCTTGGCGCATGGATGCTGACCCGGGAGGAGCAGGCGCAGATGCAGCCGGGGCAGGACCTCGCCGCTTACATCAGCAAGGTCACGGGTTCAATGGACGGGGAGCGCATTACCAATGCGGACGATGAGCCTCAGAACTGGCTGGCCCACGGGCGAACTTATGAGGAGGCGCGTTTCAGCCCCCTTGAACGTATCAATGCCGATAATGTCGATGATCTGGGGCTTGCCTGGTACTTTGATACCGGTACCGACCGGGGGCTGGAAGCAACGCCCATCGTGGTTGACGGCATTATGTATACCAGTGGGTCCTGGAGCCTGGTGTTCGCCAATGACGCCCGCACCGGCAAACTGATCTGGCAGTATGACCCGGAGGTGCCCAAGGCATGGGGCGCAAACGCCTGTTGCGATGTGGTTAATCGCGGCGTTGCTGTCTGGAAGGGCCGAGTCTATGTCGGCACCATAGATGGCAGGTTGATTGCACTCGATGCCGCAACGGGAGACGTTGCTTGGCAAATCAACACCATCGACCGCACCAAACCCTACACGATTACCGGGGCTCCGCGGATCATCAATGACAAGGTCATCATTGGCAACGGCGGTGCCGAGTATGGTGTAAGAGGCTATGTGACCGCCTACGACACGGATACCGGCGAACAGGCCTGGCGTTTTTATACGGTGCCTGGTGACCCGTCCCAGCCCTTTGAATTAGAGATTATGGAAGACGCGGCCAAAACCTGGACGGGTCGCTGGTGGACAATGGGCGGCGGCGGCACAGTTTGGGATTCCATGGCCTATGACCCTGAACTCAATCTGTTGTATATCGGTGTGGGTAATGGGGCGCCCTGGAATCAGGTGGCCAGGAGCCCGGGGGGCGGTGACAATCTGTTCCTGGCTTCCATTGTCGCCCTCAACCCGGATACCGGCGACTATGTATGGCACTATCAGACCACCCCGGGGGATACCTGGGATTACACTGCCACCCAGCACATGATCCTGGCGGACCTCATCATCAACGGCGAAACCCGCAAGGTCATCATGCAGGCGCCGAAAAACGGCTTCTTCTATGTGCTTGACCGTAAGACAGGGGAGTTCATTTCCGCTGAAAAATATGTGCCGATTACCTGGGCCAGCCATGTTGACCCTGAATCTGGCAGGCCGGTTGAAACGGAAAATGCCCGCTACCAAACAGCCAGCGCGCTTGCGGAGCTTTCCCCGGAAGAGCAGATAGATGCGCTATCGGCAATGAGCGCCGAGGAAATAGAAGCCGCATTTCATAAACCCTCGGCCTATGGCGGCCACAATTGGCATCCCATGTCCTACAGCCCTGATACGGGTTATGTCTATATCCCCGCGCTGGACATTCCCATGGCCTATGGCAATGAACCGGCTTTCGAGTATGAGGAGGGCAGATGGAATATCGCCACCGACTGGCGGCTCAATATGCCAACGGGAGACGAGGGGATAGACACCAAGATAAGCGGCCTCCTGCGCGGACATATCAGCGCCTGGGACCCGGTGAACCAGAAAGAAGTCTGGCGGATTCAACATGCGGGCACCTGGAATGGCGGGATCTTGTCAACAGGCGGCAACCTGATCTTCCAGGGTAATTCCAGTGGCAGGTTTGTGGCCTACCGGGCGGATACCGGCAAGGAATTATGGTCTGAGCCTGCACAGACGGGCGTTATGGCACCGCCTGTAACTTACGAAATCGATGGCGAACAATATGTGTCCGTGGTCGCGGGATGGGGTGGCGCCTTTGCATTGACCGCCGCAGCGGCGGCAGGTTATGACCTCAAGCCTCGTGGCAGAATTCTCACCTATAAACTGGGAGGCGACAGCGCCCTGCCGCCTGTTCTGGATGTCGCTGCGGTCTTGCCGGACCCGCCACCCGTGGAAGCCACCGCAGATGAGATTGCCCACGGCAAGTTCATGTACCACAAGTATTGCGGGGTTTGTCATGGGCCCGGCGTCAGATCAGGCGGCGTGATAGCTGACTTGCGGTATATGGCACCGGGCAAACACACTGTATTCGAGGATATAGTGCTGGGGGGCATTCTCGAGCAGAGGGGCATGGTGAGCTTTGCCGGCTCCCTGACCAAGGAAGACACCAAAGCAGTACAGCAGTACATCATCAGTGAAGCCACCCGCCTCAAGACCGGAGAGGTGAGGGATTGAGCGGCGGCTAATCGCCCTCAAGCGGATGCAGTTCGATGGCCTGGGGTTTTTCCCTGGCCCCCATCATGTCGAAAAAAGCATCTCCCCAGGTATATTTTTCCCGCATCAATGCGTTGATGCGTTCTACCTTGTCCGGCCTGAATTTATAGGCGTATTGCTTTGTCTGTTCGCTGCGAGTCAACTCGAATGACGGGTGGGCAAGCAGACGAGTAACCCAGCCACCGCCTACATCGCCACGCAGGTATTGCTGGCCATCGTCATCGACTATCCAGAGCCGGGTCGTGTGTGCTTTACCTTGTTCATCCGTCGTATGCAGTTGGACCACCTCGATTCTCTCCGATGCAACTGTCTGAATAACGCCCAGCACAAGAACAAGACCCAGAATGATGCTAACTATGACAAGGGTAATTTTCATGCTTCCCTCCCGGGGTTCCTGTTGGCTACTCTAACAAATCCCGGCCGCGACCGGGGCGGGAATGCAACAGTCATTTGTTACCCGCCTGATCGATAAGCCCGTTCAGCCTGTCGCTCGCCACTGCGGCCTTGTCTCTTTCCCGGGGATGGCCGCGCCCGCCGCCCCCGGCGGTCTCCAGCACCATGATCTGCCCGGGGGGAATCATTTCCCTGCCCATTCCCTTCAACGCCTCGCCGCCCTTGATATAGACCCGCGCCCCCTGGCCGTTGCCGCCACCGTCTCGCCCCCTGGGAGCATGCTTGATTCGGTCGAACATTTTTGAAACCGCAAAGGACTCGCCGCTGGCATGTCCAAATTCGAGCACCTGGCCGACGCCGCCCCTGTATTGGCCCGCACCAGCGGAACCAGGCCTGTATTCCTTGCGCCAGATGATCAGAGGCGCAGCATGCTCGATGATTTCCACCGAGGTGCTGCGCACGCCGGATGGGAAGGCAGTGCAGGAAAGACCATCTTTCTCGGGTCTCGCGCCTGTGCCCCCGGTGTAAAAAGCGTTGAGGACAAAGGGTTCGCTGTTACTGCCGGGAATAATCCCCCGGCCACCGAGGAACACAGGGCCAAACAGGCAGGCGGCACCTTCCGTGGGAACCTCACCTTTAAGGGGGTCGACGAGGGCACCCAGAACGACATCCGGTAACATCTGCCCTATGGCGTGCCTGGCGGATACCGCCGCCGGGCGTGGCGCATTCAGTATGCAGCCTGCCGGCGCGCTGACGTTGACCACGCCGAGGGAACCGGCATTATTCGGCACATCATTGCCGATGACACAGCGAACGCCGAAGGAGGTGTACGCCTGTGCATAGGTGAGCGGCACATTGATACCCCGTGAACTGGTGCCGGAAGTACCGTCCCATTGAACATGGATGCCATCGGCGCCTATGGTCACGCAACATACCAGATCAACGGGTTCGTCATAGCCGTCTATCCGCATTGAATTTGACCAGCTTCCCGTCGGCAGTTTACGGATTTCCTCCAGCATGGCGTTACGAGAGTTTTCGATGATCATGTCACCAATTGCGTTTAGATTGTCGATGGAAAATTCCCGCAAGGTGTCAAGCAGACGATCACTGCCGGCCTTGTTACATGCCGCCAGAGAATAGAGGTCCCCTTCCGCCGCACGCGGGTCGCGCACATTCGCCAGCAGAATTTCCATCAGCGTTGCATTGATCTCGCCCTCGCGAAACAGATAGCCGATAGGCAGGTTGACGCCTTCTTCAAAAACCTGCCTGCCATCCGGGCCGAAACCCAGCCCGCCCACGTCCGCTATGTGCGAGGTGGCCGCAAACAGAGCAATGGCGCTGCCATTTCTGAAGACGGGCGTGACAACGGTGAAGTCGTTCAGATGGCCGGTGCCATGCCAGGGGTCGTTGGTTACCAGCACATCCCCCGGCTTCAAGGTGGCAATGGGAAACTTTTCGAGAAAAAAACCAACACTGGCCGCCATGGCGTTGACATGGCCCGGAGTTCCTGTGATTGCCTGGGCGAGCATGCGGCCGGAAATGTCGAACAGCCCACTGGACAGGTCTCCCGCCTCACGGACAGTGGTGGAGAATGCCGTTCTTATCAGGGTTTGCGCCTGCTCTTCGACTATCGCCAGGAGCCGACTCCAGATCAATTGTTGTTGAATGCGATGCAGGGAATCAGTCATCCGCCTCTCCGTTTGTCAGCAGTATGTAACCCCGGCCGTCTATGCTCGCCTCGTACCTGCTGGTAACGACAGTCGTGGTCTGGTCTTCGGTAATCAGTGCCGGGCCCTTGATATGGCATCCGGGCGGCAGCATCCGGCGCAGGTACACGGGCGCATTGACCTTTTCCCCAAGCGCAGGGTCAAACAATGGTTGTATGGCGACAGATTGCGGTGGGTCTCCCTTGCCTTGCGTTGCCGGGCAGGGGGCTGGCTCTTCCGCCGGCTCGGAGATCATCAGGGTCCAACTGAGTGCTTCTATCTCAACACCGACAAGGGCGTGACCGTACAGGCGGCGGTAAGCGGACTCAAATGTTTTCCGGAAAATGTCCCCGTGCTTCCCGCCATAGTTTTCCACCGGCAGATGAATGGCAAGCTCATGTCCCTGGCCCAGGTAGCGCATATAAGCCTGGCGGGACTCAATTAAATCGTTAGAATCTGTTCCTTGTCTAACGACTGCCATGGCTTCCCGCTTCATGCCTTCGTAAAGGCCGTTGATAAGACTGGTGTCCAGGTTGGAGAGTTTCTGTTGCCTGCTGCGCACCACTTCATAAGCGACTGGCGCCAGCAGGAAGCCGATGGCTGAACCAACGCCCGCATGGGTGGGAATGATGATTCGCCGGACGCCCAGTTTTTCCCCCAGCCTTGCGGCATGAAGCGGCGCGGCGCCGCCAAATGCAATCATGTCTCGCCCGCTAATATCCATGCCAAGTTCCGCGGCATGGGTGCGGGCGGCTGCGGCCATATTTTCATCCACCACTTCGCTGACGCCAAAGGCTGCGGTATTCGTATCCAGTGAAAGCTGTTTACAGAAACCTGCGATGGCACCTGTCGCCGCTGCCGGGTCAAGAGCAAGAGCACCCCCGGCAAATCCCTGAATGTATATCCGGCCTAGTTGGATATCGGCATCGGTCACGGTTGCCGCCATGCTGCCACGTCCGTAGGCGGCAGGGCCGGGTTCCGAGCCAGCGCTATCCGGGCCCACCTGAATTCGCTTGAGCTTGTCTATGGTGGCGATTGACCCACCGCCTGCGCCTATTTCAATCATTTCTATGACGGGGATTCTCACCGGCAGACCGCTGCCCTTCCTGAATCGATAAACCCTGCCTACCTCGAAACTTCTCGAAGTGAGCGGCTGGCCGTCTTCAATGAGGCAAAGTTTTGCGGTGGTGCCGCCCATATCGAAAGATAAAAGCCGGTCAGAGGAGAGTTCCCTGGCGAGCTGCCGGGCGAGAATGGCGCCACCCGCAGGGCCGGATTCCACCAACCGGACAGGAAAGCTGATGGCCGTATCGAGGGTCGTCAGCCCGCCGCCGGATGTCATCAACAGGAAAGGGCAATGGAAACCTTTGTCTGTAAGCTCCCCTGCCAGTCTGGTCAGGTAACTCGCCATGAGGGGCCGCACATAAGCGTTTGCGCAGGCCGTGGAGATGCGTTCAAATTCACGTATTTCCGGCGCGACTTCCGATGCGAGAGTAATGGAAAGGCCCGGCCTCTCCCTGAGAAGAATTTCCGCCGTGCGCTGTTCGTGGCCGGGGTTGACGAACCCATGCAGGTAACCGATGGCGACGCTCTCGACCTGGTATTCATCCAGTACATGAAGCTGGTCGGTGACTGACGATTCATCCAACGGTATCAACGCCTTGCCGTCCCTGCTCATGCGTTCACGAACCGGCAATCGCAGGTAACGAGGAACCAGAGGGGTGGGGCGGTCGATATTGATGTCGTACTGCTCGAAGCGGTCTTCATGGGCCATGGCGAGAACATCTCTGTGCCCTGCCGTTGTCAGCAGCGCCGTTATTGCGCCGCGCCTCTCTATCAGGGCATTGGTTGCGAGAGTTGTGCCGTGAATGATGAGGCCGATGGCGGCAGGGCGTATGCCCGCCTTGCCGGTCACCTGATTGATGCCCTCGAGGACCGCCTGGCCGGGGTGCGCATGGGTGGTCAGGCGTTTGGTTGTTACCCGCCGCCCGTCCGCCAGTTCAAGCGCCAGGTCTGTAAATGTGCCGCCTATATCCACCGCAAGACGGGCTTTATTATTCCGCATGATCTACCCGTTTTTTCCTGAATGGCATGACGATACCCTCTGCCGTTATTGTGACATAACAGCAGGGGCGCCGCCTTTCGGGCAAACAATGCCGCAACAGGCTGCAGGGCATGGCGTGTATAATGCGGCCTTTGCGGGATTGCCCGGGCTGATGCGGCCCGCTTCAGAGGAGTAGACATGGGAACGGAAGGGATGCTTGTTGTCATCACTGTCATTTTGCTGGTTGTCGCCGCCGTCCTGTTGTACTTGCTCTTTCGTCAATCCAGGCAATCGGCGGGCGATGACATCTCGCCAAAGATCAGGGAAGAGTTCCGAGTAAACCGCAATGAATCTTCGGAAGAATCCAGAAGACTGCGGGAAGAAATCACCAAAGCCCAGAGTACGGGCATGGCATCCATCCAGAAAACCGTCACGAATACGGTCACCGAATTGGGCAAGGCGCAGCAGGAGTTTCTTGACCGAATTGACAAGAGCATCAAGGCGCTGGGGGAATCGAACGCGGACAGAATCGATAAAGTGCGCGAGGCTGTCGAGCGGCAGTTAAAGCAAATCCAGGAATCCAATGAAAAAAAACTGGAGCAGATGCGGGTGACCGTTGATGAAAAGCTACAGTCCACCCTGGAAAAGCGGCTGGGGGAATCTTTCAAACTGGTCAGCGAAAGGCTGGAAGCGGTGCAGAAGGGCCTGGGGGAGATGCAGAACCTTGCCGCTGGCGTCGGCGACCTCAAGCGCGTGCTCACCAACGTCAAGGCGCGTGGTACCTGGGGCGAGTACCAGCTTGGCGACATACTCGAGCAGATACTTTCCCCTGATCAGTACGCAAAGAACGTACAACCGAGGCCGAGTGCCGGGGGAATCGTCGAATACGCGGTTCGCCTGCCCGGTAAAGAGGATGAAACGAAGGTCTGGCTGCCGATAGACGCCAAATTCCCGCAGGAAGACTATCAGCGTTTGCTCGATGCAGCGGAGCGGGCGGATGCCGAGGCGGTAGAAAAATCGACGGCGGCGTTGCTGCGAACAATCCGGACGGCGGCCGGGGATATTTCCGACAAGTATATCGAGCCGCCCTATACCACGGACTTCGCTATCATGTTCCTGCCAACGGAGGGGCTTTATGCGGAAGTGATTCGGCAGCCGGGCATACTTGAGGAGTTGCAGCAGAAATACCGGGTTACCGTTGCCGGGCCGACTAACCTCTCCGCCATCCTTAACAGCCTGCGGATGGGGTTCAGAACTCTCGCCATCGAGAAACGCTCCAGCGAGGTATGGGAGGTGCTGTCTGCGGTGAAGGTTGAGTTCGGCAAGTTTGGCGACGTGCTTGACAAGGTGAAGCGGCAATTACAGACGGCTTCCAATACCATAGAAAAGACCCAGACACGCACACGCGCCATGACACGAAAGCTGCGAAACGTGGAGGCGCTGCCGAGCGACGAAGCGTCAGGCTTGTTGGGCCTGGAAGAGGGGGAAGTGTTGGAGGATGAGCAGGAAGATGATGCGCTGGAGGATGAGGTGTTAGATGATGCGCTGGAGGATGATGCGCTGGAGGATGAGCATTAGCCTGGCTTCAGTCTTGCTTCGGTCTTGCTTCGGTCTTGCAATAGTGTCTTCATGGTGATGTCTTTGGGTACAAGATTCATGGGTCAGTGTGCTGAGCGTGTATTCATTGTTTCAGGATGCTGGCAGGGTCACGCCCGATTTACCACTTGAGCACAGCCTGAGCCGCAGGCCGTCCGCGGTAGCGTTCATCCCAGGCGCGCAAAAGAGGGCGGCCACCGAACAGGTCCGCCTCGATATACCGTATAAATTGCAGGGAGGCTTGCAGCGTACAATCCGCAATGGATGCCTGCTCACCCAGTAACAGGGGTCTGCCATCTGCCAGCAGCGTTTCAAGATAGTCGAGGGGCGTTTGCAGGCCTGCTTCTATTTTTGCCGCCTGCTCCGGGTCCGGCGGCAGGCCGAGAGGCGACTTGGTTACATGTACATAGCCCGCCATGGGGCCGGCGACCTTGAGCTCTACAATCCGTTCGACCTCTCTTGCCTTGCCGCGCTGCTCAGGGTTCTGGCCCAGCATCGAAGCCTTCGGAAACTTGTCTTCCAGATATTCAATAATGGCAAGCGATTCAATAATGTAAGAGCCATCTTCCAGTTCCAGTACCGGCAGGGTGCCGAACGGATTGCGCGCCAGGTGCTCCGGTTCACGATGGCGCTGCTTGAGGGTGTTCACCATCACCTGTTCTATGTTCATGGCGGCGCCCAGTTGAGCGCGTTCTTCAATATAGAGCATGACCTTGGTGGGATTGGGAGCCAGTGGCACCATATATAGTTTCATCATCACGCAACTATAGAGCCCTGAATAGTTGCAGGCAAGCCGGGTCATGCCCGGGCACGCCACCGGATCATCGCCTGAGGAACTGTCGGCGATGGGAACAACCTCCATCGCCTGAATGTTTACTTTTCCCGGAAATGAAGTAACCTTGAAATATCAGCGTCTATCACAGAGATTTCACAGCATGATCAATCGTGAACGTCACATAAAAGTTCTGCTCAGGCAACTGGCCTCGTTTGAGGTAACGGCCATTCTGGGGCCGCGTCAGGTAGGCAAAACAACGCTGGCCCGGCAGGTGGGCAAAGCATACCGGAAGCCTTACCATCATTTCGACCTGGAAGACCCGGTGGATTTGAACCGTTTACAGGCGGACGCCAGCCTGGTATTGCGGGGGCTGAAGGGGCTGGTGGTGATTGATGAAATTCAGCGTATGCCGGGCCTCTTTCCCCTGCTCAGGGTTCTGGCAGACAGACGCCCGAGGCCCGCGAGATTTCTGGTGCTCGGCAGTGCTTCTCCGGACCTGTTGAAGCAGGGCTCCGAGTCTCTGGCCGGCAGAATCTCCTACCAGGAGTTGACCGGTTTCGCCCTCGATGAAATTGGCGCCGGGAACCTGCCCACACGATGGCTGCGTGGCGGCCTTCCCGATGCATATCTTTCCAGAAGTCACGAGGCCGCATTTGTCTGGCTGGAGAATTTTGTCAGAACTTTTCTGGAAAGAGATTTGCCGCAACTCGGATTCAGAACCTCCGGTACGACGCTGAGGCGCTTCTGGACCATGCTGGCCCATTGGCAGGGGCAGGTGTGGAATTCATCGGAGTTTGCCAGGTCATTCGGAGTGGCGGACACAACCATCCGCCGCTATCTGGATATTCTCACCGATGCGCTGGTGGTAAGGCAATTACAGCCCTGGCATGAAAATATCAACAAGCGCCAGGTCAAGGCGCCGAAGATATATATTCGGGATACGGGGTTGCTGCACTGTTTGTTGCACATCAACGATATGAAGGCGCTGGACACCCACCCCAAGATGGGCGCTTCCTGGGAGGGGCTGCTGATCGAACTTGTCCGGGAACAACTCGACCTTCGAGAGATTTATTTCTGGGCAACCCACAGCGGCGCGGAGTTGGACCTGCTGGCGATGAAAGGTGGCAAACGTATTGGCGTGGAGATAAAACGCACCACAACGCCGTCAATATCAAAATCCATGCACCAGGCCATGCAGGACTTGCGACTCGACAAGCTCGTCATAGTTCATGCCGGTGCGGAATCCTATGCACTGGCGAAGAAGGTCACGGCGGTTGCGGCGGCGCGCCTGCTGGATGATTTGAAGTTGTAAGGCCGGCAGGCGGGTGCTGCCCCTAGCCGTCATTCTTGGGCTTGCCCCATGCCGTCATTGCCCGGCTCGCCTCATGCCGTCATTCCAGGCGATGGGGGGTATCCATCGCCGGCAGTGTTTCCAGGCGTAGCCCGGGAATCCAGAGTGGCGGCGCAAGCCGCCATTAACTGAGCCGCGTGTCCCCCGTCATTGTCCGGCTCGCCCCATGCCGTCATTCCAGGCGATGGGGGGTATCCATCGCCGGCAGTGTTTCCAGGCGTAGCCCGGGAATCCAGAGTGGCGGCGCAAGCCGCCATTAACTGAGCCGCGTGCCCCCGTCATTGTCCGGCTCGTCCCCCTCAAGAGTTGGCATGAACCGGACAGATTATGTGTTCCTAACACAGTGCAATATTCCAGTTGACATGCCTCGCAGGCAGAGCTATATTTTATCTGGACGCATACCTAGGTGTGCTCCAATTCCGGGGCCCGGCACTTGTGCTGGGCCTTCGCGTTTTTAGGGTTTGGGAAATCAAGTCTGGGAAAAGAATGTTCCAATGACTTCATATGTCGTGTATCTGGACGAATTCGGTCACATCGGCCCTTACCTTTCTTACCAAGACAAAAAGCATAACACTCACCCGGCATTTGGATTGGGTGGGTTTGCCCTGCCTTTTGAGCAAATAAGAGACTTTTCAACGTTTGATCGCTATTCCCAAGTGTTGGTAGAGGCCATAAAGAGGCTGAATCAGGAATTTGAAGATCGAAATAGCTTTTTCAGCATTGTCCTCGACAAACAAGAAGGTGACAAAGACTTCAGAAGTCACATTGTAAGCCGAGCAAGCATAGCTATGTATGGAAGCAAACCTTTCCGAAAAATGATTGAACCTCCTATCGAAGCAGAGAGCCATCTGTTTCAGACACTTCAGTGCGCGGACTGGCTATGTGGCCTGCTCGGCAGGATGGCACATTACCAGTTTGATCCGAAAAGCCGCCCTGATTTTTCATGGTCTCACGAACATCTGGGGAAACGCCTTAGAGCCGTCTCTGTCAGGAGCAGCTTTCGTCCTAAAGATGATCTTCCTGCTGCACCTGAAACCTTGCCAAGCTGATTAACAAATACTCCTGGCATATTTGAATGCAACCATTCTCATTTCTACACTGCCACACAGGCAGCATAAGACGTTCTACTTTTGAGAAGCATTATTATAGAATGCCCCGCCAAGCATAAAATCGAATAATAGGTTTTTCAATAATGAGCGAAGAAACTCTCAACAACACTACCGCGAGGCTGACAAAGGCGATTGAATACATTGGTTCCGGCCTGTTGAATTCCGAGGCGCAGACCAAGAAGTCGGTGATCGAGCCGGTTCTGCGCGGGCTGGGTTGGAACGACAATGACCCGCACGAGGTTGTACTGGAATATTCACCTCCCCACTCTGCCTCGGGCAGGGTGGATTACGCGCTGCTCGGGCCAGAAGGGAAGCCATTGGTTTTTGTCGAGGCCAAGAAGCTGGAGAAGGCCGATGAGAGAGGTGAAGAGCAGTTGTTTCAGTATGCTTACGGGCAGGGGGTTCCTCTGCTGATCCTCACCGATGGCAAGACCTGGAACTTTTATTTGTCCATGGTAGGTGGGGTGACTTCCGAACGCTGCTTTTATCGGGCCGCGTTGACCGAAAACAACAAAACTGCGGAACAGGCTCGGAGTTTCGTGGAGTATCTCGACAGGGCTCGCGTGCTGTCTGGTGAGGCGGAAGATGCTGCAAGCAAGCAGCTCAAAAACAGTCGCAGTAAGGAGAAATCGAAGCAGGCAATTCCCAAAGCTTGGAGCAAGCTGCTGGAAGGGCCGGGTCTGCGCAGCTTGTTGGCCTCTGCGGTAGAAAGCGAATGCGGTGCCCAACCGGCGCAGGACGACATGGATGACTTTCTGCGACAGTATTTACAAACATCCCCACCGCCGCAACCAGCATCACGGCAACCCGCTACCAGCTTCGCAAGGTCAAACAATACAGCGGTCGCGGGGGCTCCCTCGGATGGAAAAATTTTCGGCTATAGACTTAACGGCCAATTAAATAAGCCCGGTTCAAGTAGGCGCACCCTTGCTGCAGTCCTGAAAGACTTCGCCCGGCGTGACGGACAATTTATGCTGCGCTTTGCTACAGAAACCCACAGAGGCAAGAGGCCGCAAGTCGCACAAAGCCGTGAAGAATTAGTTGCTAGAGAGGCTTATTGGTTCAAGTGCATCGACTTGAGCAACGGCTGGTGGCTTAATGGCGATCTCGGCATTGCGGATGTGGAACGTTACATTAAAGCCGCCTGCCAGGTTGCCGGCGTAAAATACGGCTCAGAATTAACGCTTATCCGGCGCTGACCCCCGCTTTCGCCGACAGTGTTTCCCGCCGGGGTCGAAGGCCCCCCCACACCGTCATCCAGGCGATGGGGGTTGTTCCCATCGCCGACAGTGTTTACCGCCACGGCCGAAGGCGGGGATCCAGGGTTGCGGTTTCGCGCAGCGAAAGCGCAATGGGTGTAACGCGGGGCACGCTGCTTAGTTAATGGCGGCTACGCCGCCACTCTGGATTCCCCCCGAACCCAGTCGTCCCGCCGAAGGCGGTACGGCTGGCTTCGGTGAGAATGACGGAGGGGCCCGAGGATGACGGGGGGTTCGGCGCAGCGAAAGCGCAATGGGTGTAACGCGGGGCACGCTGCTTAATTAATGGCGGCGCAAGCCAGCATTGGCAAGGTCGAAGGCAGCACTATAGAATATCCCGCCATACATTGAGCGAGCGATAAGTTTTTAAGAATGAGCGAAGAAACTCTCAACAACACTACCGCGAGCCTGACAAAGGCGATTGAATACATTGGTTCCGGCCTGTTGAATTCCGAAGCGCAGACTAAGAAGTCGGTGATCGAGCCGGTCCTGCGCGGGCTGGGTTGGAACGACAATGACCCGCATGAGGTTGTACTGGAATATTCACCTCCCCACTCTGCCTCGGGCAGGGTGGATTACGCGCTGCTTGGGCCGGAAGGGAAGCCATTGGTTTTTGTCGAGGCCAAGAAGCTGGAGAAGGCCGATGAGAGAGGTGAAGAGCAGTTGTTTCAGTATGCTTACGGGCAGGGGGTTCCTCTGCTGATTCTCACCGATGGCAAGACCTGGAACTTTTATTTGTCCATGGTAGGTGGGGTGACTTCCGAACGCTGCTTTTATCGGGCCGTGTTGACCGCAAACAACAAAACTGCGGAACAGGCCCGGAGTTTCGTGGAGTATCTCGACAGGGCTCGCGTGCTGTCTGGTGAGGCGGAAGATGCTGCAAGCAAGCAGCTCAAAAACAGTCGCAGCAAGGAGAAATCGAAGCAGGCAATTCCCAAAGCTTGGAGCAAGCTGCTGGAAGGGCCGGGTCTGCGCAGTTTGTTGGCCTCTGCGGTAGAAAGCGAATGCGGTGCCCAACCGGCGCAGGACGACATGGATGACTTTCTGCGACAGTATTTACAAACATCCCCACCGCCGCAACCAGCATCACGGCAACCCGCTACCGGCTTCGCAAGGTCAACTGCCGCGCAACCATCTGCCAAAAGTCCTCGGGCTATTGGCTATGTTTTTAACGGTCGATCTTATAGGACTGGCTCAAGTAGGCGCACCCTTGCTGCAGTCCTGAAAGAATTCGCCCGGCGCGATGAACAATTTATGGCTCGTTTTGCTGTGGAAACGGATCGCACATTTAGTACAAAAAGTAAGCGGCTGGTTGCACAAAGCCGCGATGATCTGTACGCGGCGCCGAGCTTAAAGCCGGGATATACTATCGACTTGGAAAATGGTTGGTGGCTTGGGATTTATATCAGCATTGCAGTAATGGAAGGATTTATCGAAACCGCCTGCCAGGTTGCCGGCGTAAAATACGGCTCAGAATTAACGCTTATCCGGCGCTGACCCCCCGCTTTCGCCGACAGTGTTTCCCGCCGGGGTCGAAGGCCCCCCACACCGTCATCCAGGCGATGGGGGTTGTTCCCATCGCCGACAGTGTTTACCGCCACGGCCGAAGGCGGGGATCCAGGGTTGCGGTTTCGCGCAGCGAAAGCGCAATGGGTGTAACGCGGGGCACGCTGCTTAGTTAATGGCGGCTAGCCGCCACTCTGGATTCCCCCCGAACCCAGTCGTCCCGCCGAAGGCGGTACGGCTGGCTTCGGTGAGAATGACGGAGGGGCCCGAGGATGACGGGGGGTTCGGCGCAGCGAAAGCGCAATGGGTGTAACGCGGGGCACGCTGCTTAATTAATGGCGGCGCAAGCCGGCATTGGCAAGGTCGAAGGTAGCACTATAGAATATCTCGCGACACATCGAGCGAGTGATAAGTTTTTAAGAATGAGCGAAGAAACTCTCAACAACACTACAGAGAATCTGAAAAAAGCGCTTGAGCGCATCGGCTCCGGCCTGTTGGATTCTGAGGCGCAAACCAAGCAGTCAGTGATTACACCGATTCTCCGCGGGCTGGGATGGGACGACACCAATCCACACGAAGTTAGGCTGGAATATCCACTTCTCCACTCTGCCACGGGGAAGGTGGATTACGCGCTATGCGGGCCAGCAGGGAAGCCATTGGTTTTTGTCGAAGCCAAGAGGCTGGGCAATGCCAACAAGAAAGGCGAAAGTCAGTTGTCTGGCTATGCCTATGAGCAGGGGGTTCCTCTGCTGATTCTCACCGATGGCAAGACTTGGAACTTTTATTTGTCCATGGCAGAGGGGGTGATTTCTGACCGCCGTTTTTATCGAACAGTATTGACCGAACTCGAGAAAGCCGGTGAATATGCTAAGTACTTTGTACATTATCTCGACAAAGCCCGGGTGGTATCCGGTGAGGCGGCAAAAGATGCGCAAAAGGATCTTAGTCGCAATCTCAGAGAAGAGCAGGTAAGGCAAGCAAAGCCGATAATTCCGAAGGGGTGGCGCACCCTGCTGGATGCGCCGGATCCGGAATTGCGTAGCCTTTTGGCCACTGCTGTGGAAAAAGAATGCGGCATCGAGCCAGCACAGAGTGACCTGGACAACTTTTTACGGGAGCAGTTGCAGCCACCGTCGCAACCTGCATCGCTGCAATTACAGACAGAACCCGCTCTGCCAATGCCGCCGGCATCTTTCAATAAAAACGATCGATTCCGCCCGCTCGGATATAACGATAGCGTTTTCTATTATTGGAACTGCTCTCAGGGGCAGATAGTCGAACTGGTCGCAGACAAGCATTCCAAACAGGGGTTGACACGCATCGCACCCATCTCCTTCTGGACTACAGCTTTTCCGGGAAAGCAACAAAAGGCAGACTGGGACAAAGCCGCTGAGGCCATGATGGAGGCCTGCGAACAGAAAGGTGTGTTTGATTCGGGCAGGGTCCGTGGGCGCGGCTGCTGGCTGGAAGACAACGAAATCGTGGTTCATACGGGCAACTCGATCATCAACGGCGGCAATTCGTATCAGGTAGGAGATTTCCCGAGCAAGAAGTACATCTATGTGGCGACCGAGGACATACCGGGCCCCATCAAGCCCGAATTGAGCGATGACGAGAGTGAGATGCTGGTGAAACTTGCAGAATCGTTCAGTTGGGAGATCGGCGCCAGCGCGGCACTGCTTTGTGGTTGGGTCGTCCTGGCCCCCGTTTGCGGGGCGCTGGCATGGCGACCGCACATCTGGTTGACTGGTAGGGCTGACAAGGCCGCGATACTGGAACAATTCATCAAACCTCTGCTCGGAAACACGGATTTGCATGTTCAGGGGAATAGTACCGCAACTGGCATTCGCCAAACGCTGCGCACGAACGCCCTGCCGGTCCTGTTTCAAGGTGACGATAGCGAGGAGCAACAAGTTCGACCTATCCTTGCTCTCGTCCGAGAGTCGTCTACCGAGGACGGTGCCAAAACGCTGAAAGGCACACATACGGGCCGGGGTGAAAACTATCTAATGCGTTCCATGTTCTGCCTGTCCGGTAAGTTGATAGGGACACAGGCAGACCGCACCGGCATCTTTGACCTCTCGCTTGCGGAGAACAGCACGGTAGGATGGAGCAAGGTGAACGCCAACCTGACCCAGATCAACGACGACGCGGATTTCGGCAGACGCCTCATTCGGCGCACTATCAACCATTTCCCCATCTTGCAAGAAAACATTAAGACATTCCGACGAGTCGCGGGCCAACACTTCAACGATCAAATACGGGGCGACCAGTACGGGGCGTTGCTGGCAGGGTGCTATAGCCTGATAAGCCGGAAGCCTGTATTGGAAGAGAAGGCCAAGGAGTTTATCCTTAAGTTTGATTGGGATAGCATTACAGAGAGCGCAAAGGATAACGAGGCGGAGGATTTACTACGCAGTATCATGCAGTTAATTGTTGTTTCGGATAAGGATAGAGACCCCTACTCTGTCGGCAGTGCGCTAGGAATGATTTACAATGACGAGTCCGCCAGTACAGACCTGAAATACCCGCTTCAACATATAGGCGTTAAGCTGAACAGGGACAATTCATTTATCTGCATTGCAAATAACAACGTGCAGATGGACAAGATGTTGCAAGGGGTTAGAAACGCGGGGAGTATCAGGCAGTTCTTAATGCGGATACCTGGCGCAGAGCAGAAATTGGTAAGGTTTGGCGTGTCGCAGCAAAGGGCCACACGGATACCAGTCTCAGAGGCGATCACTCTCAGCGATAACGACGACGACGATCAGTAGGGCGACGATGAATCGAGTTGCCCGCCGCGCACCAGCCGCCATTAACTGAGCAGCGTGGTGGTTTCAAGGCCCATTGCGTTTCCGCTTCGCGAAAGCCGCAACTCTGGATCCCCGCCTGCGGCGAGGATGACGCAAGCACCACGGCTGCTGGTATGATAGGCGGCGAGTTTCTCACGGGGCGGCAGTTGAGTCAGCGTTACACATTCCTGGGTAAAGCCATTGCCGGCCCCTTCACCATCCCGTCCGGGATAGTCGCCACCGCCACGCCCATTATCCGGCTGCTTTTTGAGCAGGCGCCTCAGTTGGGTGTCATAACCACCAAGAGCATTGGGCCCACGCCGAGGGCGGGCAATCGCGAGCCCATCATGGCCGAGTATGCCCCTGGGTGTTTCGTGAACGCCGTTGGCTTGACCAACCCGGGGGCGGAAGAAGCCGCAAAGCAGCTTGCGGCGCTCGATGTTCCTGAAGACAGGTTTCTCCTGACGTCCATCTTTGCTGGCAGTGTGGAGGAGATGGTAGATGTCGCCAGACAACTGGCGCCCTTTTCCGATGGCCTGGAACTCAATCTCTCATGCCCCCATGCGAAAGGTTACGGGATGGACATGGGGCAGGACGCGGGCCTGGTCAGGGAGGTTACCCTGGCGGTCAAAGCGGTTGTGGATATTCCCGTCATTCCCAAGCTGACGCCTAATGTGCCCAATATCGGCGAAATTGCCGTTGCCGCAGTTGCGGGAGGTGCGGACGCCCTTTGCGCCATCAATACGGTGGGCCCGGCTTATTACACATCTCAAGGCTATCCGGTGCTAACGAATACACTGGGGGGAATGTCCGGCAGAGGCATACTGCCGATTGCCCTCAAGTGCATCAAGGAAATTCGCGAGCATGTCAACGTACCTGTTATCGGCTGCGGCGGCATTACGGATATTGACGATGTAAGGGCTTTTGCAGCCGAAGGCGCGGATATTTACGGTGTCGGCTCCGCCTTGACCGGCATGGATACAAGGGAAGTATGCAATTATTTTAGCAGGCTCCAGAAGGACCTGGAAAAAGACACGGCCCGCCGGATTCGTCCGCCGAAAGTTGATATGCGTTATACGCCTTATAAGCTGGTCAGTAATGAGAAGGTTTGCGATGACATTTCCATTCTCACTTTCGATGGCAAGGTTGGCGTTGAAGGCGGCGAGTTTATCCATGCCTGGATGCCCGGGCTTGGGGAGAAGCCCTTTTCCGCGCTGACGGATGACCCTTTCTCGCTGGTGGTGATTGATGTGGGCGTATTTACCCATGCGCTGTTGCAGCTTGAACCCGGCGAAACTCTGTATGTGCGCGGGCCTTATGGCAAGAAGGTGAGCCTGCCGGAAGGCTCAAGAATCGTTGCGGTGGCCGGCGGCACGGGTCTCGCGGCGGTTTATCAGGTTGCCCGGGACCTGGGTAATGCGGAAATTTTCATGGGTGCACGCACCGCGGGCAGGCTTTATTTTACGGATGAGTCCAGGCAGATAGCCAATACCCACATAGCCACTGACGATGGCAGTGAGGGGTTTCGCGGGCCAGTAACCGCCATGTTGGAAGCATGGCTGGCGGATTTGCCGAAGAAGGAGATAAGCGCTCTTGTTTTTTATAATTGCGGCCCGGCGCCCATGGTTCATGCGGCGGTGGAAGTTGAGCGAAAGTTTGCGGCAGATGATCGCATCTTCGGCGCCATCGATTATCTGACCAAATGTGGTGTTGGCATCTGCGGTGCTTGCCATTCACCGGATGGCCGCCGGCTGTGTGTCGACGGCCCGTTTCTTTCGGCGGGTGAATAACGCCGTTCAGAGGCGTTCCAGCTCCTGTTCCAGTTCCGCGACCAGGTCGCCAAAAATAGCGATGGTTTCTTCAATGGGAGTCGATGTCGTCATATCCACGCCAGCTTTTTTCAGCAGTTCGATGGGGTAGTCGCTGTTGCCGGACTTCAACATGGTAAGAAATCGTTCTCTGGCGGGCTCGCCCTCGTCTACAATCATCTTCGCCAGGGCGGTGGCTGCGGCGAATGAGGTGGAGTACTGGTAGACATAGAAATTGTCGTTTCTGAGAAAGTGCGGGATGCGGCTCCATTCGCTGGCGTTCAGCGGGTGTGCGTTCACTGCATCGCCATAGTAGGTTGCAAAAACATCCGCGTAGAGTTTGTTCAGAGAATCCTTGGCGAGAGCCTGGCCTGATTCAACCAGAGCGTGAGCCTGCATTTCATAATCCGCGAAGGATGTCTGGCGGAAGAAACTGCCGCGGAAGTTATCCAGGTAAGTCTGCAACAGGAAGATACGCGCCTTGCCGCTCCCGGCTTCGCGCAGCAATTTCTGATAAAGCAACGCCTCATTGGTCATGGAGGCTACTTCAGCAATAAATGTCCTGTAGTCGGCATAGATATAAGGTTGCGTTTGGTTCGCCAGGTAGGAATGAATGGAGTGGCCATACTCATGAGCCAGTGTTGAAATGCTGTTCAGCGTATCGTCGTAGTTCATCGAGAGATAGGGCTTGGAGCCATAGGTCCCCCAGGAGTAAGCGCCGCCCCGCTTGCCCTTGCTTTCGTAAACATCGACCCAGCCTTCGTCAAAGCCGCGCCAGTAGACGTTGACATACTCCTCGCCCAAAGGCTTCAGGGCATCCGCCACTATATTCTTTGCCTCTTCCCAGGGCACATCATGGATGGTGGGTTCCGCAATCGGCGCATACATGTCCCAGATTTCCAGTGTGTCCAGGTCGAGTATTTTCCGCCGCAGCTGCAGATACTTTTGCAGCAGGGGCGCGCCCTTGCGGGTTGCTTCTATCAGGTTGAGGTATACGGCCTGAGGAATGGCGCTGCGATAGGTCGCCGAGTGCAGGGCGGATTCATAACCGCGAACCCTGGCGAAGAATACCCGCGCCTTGACGTGGCCTTCGTAATTGGCCGCCAGCATATTGCCGTGCTGCTCGTATTTCTCAAACAGCCCGGTCCAGGCATCTTGGCGAACGCGGCGGTCCGGCGAATAGAGAAAAGCGCCATACCGACCCTTGGTCAGTTCCACCGGGTTGCCTTCCTCATCCAGCATGTCGTCGAATGTCAGGTCGGCATTATCCAGGGAGGTAAAGATGTTCTGGTATTTACCAAGAGGTTCGCTTGCCGCGGCGAGTATTTTCTCTTCCGGTTCGCTGAGGGTGTAAGCCCGTAGCCGCAGTGTTTCGTCTATGGCGTGCCGGTATGCTTTCAGCATCGGCGTTGACGCGATCATGTCATCCAGGTGTGCCGGGTCCAGAGAGAGCAGTTCCGGCGTAAAATAGGCAAGGGTTTCTTCGAGTCGCGCAAGCAACCCCATGGCCTGGGAAAAATTGGCGCTGTTGTCGCCAACCCGCAGGTCCTCGAAGGACTTCATGCCAGCGTAAACATACAGGTTCTCAGCGACCTGCTGCACTTCGTCAATTTTTTGCAGGGCTTCCAGCAGGGTGCTCCCGCCTTCCCCCAGCCGCCCCTTGTAGTTCGTCAGAGTCGGCAACATGGCCTTGAACTTTTCCACGTCCGCCTGCCAGGCTGCTTGCGAGGCGTACATGGATGCAAGATTCCATTTGTATTCATCCGGGATTTCGCTGCGTTCCGGCAGTGCCTTGCCGAAGGTCACAGAGATGGCAGTCAGGCTGATCAGCAGACAGAGAAATTTTTTCATGGGGTGCTTCCGAAAAATAACAATACGGGGATATGGTTCACGCACTATATCATTTGCTGACAGTTGGCATTTGCAGGTCCCTGAAGTTGTGGATTCGCGCCGCCTTGTAGGCTTCCCGCGAACGCATCAGTTGTTGGTAGTCGCTCAGGTTACCCGGTAAGGAGATGCCCAGCACTGCGGCCCAGTCCAGCGCCACGGTCATCAGAATATCCAGTTCAGAGAAGGTTTGCCCCCAGATGGGCCCGCTCCCGTGTATCCGGTCGGCGATGGCAGCCAACATGCGTTCAAAATAGGCCATGGAGGATGTGACGGCGGCGGGCGCCGCACCGTAAATGTCCGGCAGGTCCTTGTGCCTTCTGACGACATAAAGTGATGTTGCATCCAGTTCCATCAGGATAAAAGACAGCCATTCATCGTATCTTGCCCGGCCTGCTATGGAATCCTGATAGTCATCCCGGGCGGGGTTGTCGGTGATGGTGCTCAGGTAGTGCATAATGGCGTAACTTTCCGCCAGTATCAGGTCGCCATGTGTCATCAGGGGTATTTTCCCCCGAGGATTCAGCCGAATGTATTCCGGCGTGGTGGTTTCGCCAGTGCGCGACTCGATTCGCCGGGTTTCATAGTTCAAACCCAGTTCGTACAGCATCCAATGGACGCGAAAAGTCCGAATCGTACCCACGCCCCATATCGTGATGGGTTCATCCAATGTCGGCATGGCTCAGGTCCTTTTCATTCCTTGTCGGTCACTGCGCCCTCGGAAGCGGAGCTGACAAGTTTTGCGTACTTTGCCAGCAGGCCGCGGGTCGCATAAGGCGCTGGTGGTTGCCAGGCGGCCTTGCGTCTTGCGAGACTTGCATCATCCACCTGCAAGTCGATGGTTCTGGCCTCGGTGTCGATAACAATAGTGTCGCCGTCTTCAATGAGTGCAATCGTGCCGCCATCAAATGCCTCCGGGGTAACATGGCCGATGACAAACCCGTGAGAGCCGCCGGAGAAACGCCCATCGGTAACCAGGGCGACACTGTCTGCAAGACCTCGACCGTTGATGGCGCTGGTGGGGGAGAGCATCTCTCTCATCCCCGGCCCGCCCCTTGGTCCCTCGTAACGAATAACCACGACATCGCCTTCTGTCACTGTCCCATCGAGAATGGCGGCAAGGGCCGCTTCCTCACCATGAAAGCAGCGCGCACCGCCGGTGAACTGCAAGCCTTCATGGCCGGTTATCTTTGCGACTGCGCCTTCCGGCGCAATGTTGCCCCGCAGGATGACCAGGTGTGAATCTTTCTTCACCGGATTGTCCAACGGGCGAATGATATTTTGCCCCTTCGGATAGGGCGCAGTGTCTTCGAGGTTTTCCGCCAATGTTTTGCCTGTGACTGTCAGGCAGTCGCCATGCAGCAGACCCCCATGCAGCAGCATTTTCATCAATGGTTGTATACCGCCAATGGCGATCAACTCACTCATGGAATACTGGCCGGCAGGCCGCATATCCGCCAGTACCGGCGTTCTCTCGCCGATACGGGTGAAGTCATCAATGCTGAGCGGGATGTCCGCTGCGCTTGCGATGGCCAATAGGTGCAGCACGGCATTGGTGGAACCTTCCAGGGCTATGACGGTGGTTATCGCATTTTCGAAAGATGCCATGGAAAGGATATCTGACGGCTTGATGCCTCGCTCGATCAGTTTTACAACCGCCTCTCCCGCTGCCTGGCTGTCTTTGCGTTTATTGTCGGAAACTGCTTCCTGGGCGGAAGAGTTGGGCAGGGAGAGGCCCAACGCCTCGATGGCGGAGGCCATGCTGTTGGCAGTGTACATGCCGCCACAGGAGCCGGGCCCGGGTATGGCGGTGGATTCGATTTCTTTGAGTTCAATATCAGAGATCTTGCCGGCTGCATGCTGGCCAACGGCTTCAAAAACCGAAACAATGTCGCGTCTTTTCTTGCCGGGTTGTATGGTGCCGCCATAAACAAAAACGCTCGGTCTGTCGATGCGGGCCATGGCCATGGCGCAGCCGGGCATATTCTTGTCGCAGCCGCCAATGGCCACCAAGCCATCGAAACCTTCCGCGCAAACGACGGTCTCTATCGAATCGGCGATAATCTCGCGTGAAACCAGGGAATATCGCATCCCCGGCGACCCCATGGATATGCCGTCGGACACGGTGATCGTGTTGAAGGTTACGGCCTTGCCTCCCGCCTCATCCGCGCCCCTCGCCGCTGCCGTTGCCAACTCATCTATGTGCATGTTGCAGGGCGTGAGGTTGCTCCATGTGGAAGCAATGCCCACCTGGGATTTGCCGAAATCCTTTTCCGTAAACCCGACGGCATACAGCATGGCGCGGGCGGCAGCCTTTTCGTTGCCGTCTACGACGAGTGAGGAGTAAGGGCGTTTGCTTTTGTCATCGGCCATTATTGGCTCATATATCCCAACGCAAAGGCGAAAATTACACGAATGCAGCCGGCGATGCCATCCGCGGGCTGGTAGATGATTGAATGCCGGGTGGATCAAGTATTACACTGGTCAGCCTGATTCACATCGGAAAGGAGAAGAAACATGTGGCTGAGACTCAGACAGATAGCGGGTGTCGCGGAGAAGCTGCAACCCGTTGAAGATGACCTGACAGACGTACTTGGCATAGCGGTGTGCTACAGGGACCCGGGTGTTGGTCATTTTGGCCTGGAGAATGCGCTCTTCCCCATTGGCAACCAACTGTTGGAAGTTGTCGCTCCCGTCAAAGAGCAGACGGCGGGCGGCAGATACCTCAAGAGGCGCGGCGGCGATAGCGGTTACATGGTGATAACCCAGTGTGACGACCATCCACCGCGCAGGCGCCGGGTTGATGACCTGGGTATACGCATAGTGCTGGACAATCAATCCGACGAGTTCATCAATATGCAACTGCATCCGCAGGATACGGGCGGCAGTTTCTTTGAGATCGACCAACAACTGGGTAAAGGGGCGAACCGTGCGGATGGTCCCTGGCGTCCGGCCGGGTCTGACTGGCGGCGGGCAAGGCGGCTTGAGAGAGTCAGCGGCATTACAGCGGCGGAAATCCAGTGCAATGACCCGGAGGCGGTGGCAACCCGTTGGAGCGAGATAGCGGAGGCAGACTTGGACTGCTCGGACGGTATTTATCATCTACCCCTGGATAACGCCGATGTTCGTTTTGTTCCCTGCACAGACGGCAGGCCGGAAGGGCTGGGCGGTATAGACATTACGGCAACCGACAAGGACGCCCTGCTTGAGTCGGCGGAAAAAAGAGGCAAGGTCAGCGGGGTGGACCAGGTTTACCTGTGTGGTATGAGGATGAACCTGGTGTGATTGTGGCCGGCTGCCCTTGCGCCTTGGCCGTATCTATTCAAAATGCCTCTCTTCCCACCAGGGGAAAAATGACGGCATATCAGTGCTGACCTTGCCGGGGAAGGTCGCTGGCCTTTTGTCCAGGAAGGATTGCACGCCTTCCCTGGCGTCCGCCGAGCGGCCCGTATGATAAATGCCTCTGGAGTCAACTTTATGTGCTTCCATGGGATGATCAGCCCCCAACATTTTCCACATCATGTTGCGGATCATGGCAACGGAAACGGCGGACGTTTGTTCGGCAAATTCACGGGCAAGTTCCTTTGCCGCCGGCAGCAGGTCCGCTTCTTTGTGAACGCTGCGGACAAGTCCCCGGGCCAGAGCCTCTTCCGCGTCAAACACTCTGCCTGAATAGGTCCACTCGAGGGCCGTGCTTATACCGACAACCCGCGGCAGGAACCAACTGGAACATGCTTCCGGTACCAGGCCCCGCTTCGAGAATACAAAACCGTATCTTGCTTTCTCCGACGCCATGCGGATATCCATGGCGCATTGCATGGTCGCGCCAACGCCCACCGCAGGGCCGTTACAGGCGGCAATAATGGGCTTCATACATTCAAACAGGCGCAGGGTCAGCACGCCGCCGCCATCGGGGTGGGCCCCCCGACCGTCTGTATCATAGTCGAAGGTTCGGCTGCCTGCCGAGAGGTCCGCCCCGGCGCAGAAACCCCTGCCTGCACCGGTGAATATGATCGCCCTGACATCGTCGTCGGCATCCGCCCTGTCCAGAGCGTCATGGATTTCCGATGACATCTTTGCGTTGAATGCGTTCAACTTGTCCGGCCTGTTCAAGGTTATGGTGAGGACATTGTCTTCCATGTCATAGATGATGGCTTCGTAGTTCATTGGCTTCTCCGTTGATGCAGGTGATTGACTGGTTCGGTTGGCAATCGTCGATTATGACGCATGGGCGCGAAGTTCTTCTTCAGAGAGTTCAAGGTACCTCGCAAGGTAATGCACACCCAGGTAGAAAGGCAAGGTGTCCGCAAGGGCCACGCATAGTTTGAACAGATAGTTACTGCCCATCAGCACCAGAAGCGCGCCGCCGCTGATGGCGCCCGCCAGGAACTGCGCGCCAAAGGTCACGGCAATGACCATGAAGGAGTCAACGCCCTGGCTTATCAGGGTGCTGCCATTGTTACGCAGCCACAGGTGCTTGCCCTTTGTCAGACGTTTCCAGAAATGGAACATATAAACGTCACAGTATTGAGCGGCAATATAGGCGAACATGGAAGCTGTCACCGCCCCGGCGGTGGTGGCATAAAGCAGTGTGTAAAGTTCCACGGAATTGCTGACGACATCCCCATTTGGCAGGTAGATATCTTCCGCAATCTGGAGCAGTTGCCAGGGTGGCTGGGTTTCCGGGCTGACGGAGGGTATGGCGCTGGCGAGCCACATGGTGCCGATGATGAATATATTCAGCACCAGGCCCACGGTGACCATAAAATTCGCCCTGGCGCGGCCATACAGTTCGCTGATCAGGTCGGTGCACAGAAAGGTCAGCGGGTAGGGCAGTACGCCAACCGCCAGGGCCATTGGCCCGATCTGTATGAAGCGGGTGATGCCGATGATATTCAGCATGGTCATGGCGCAAAGGAACAAACCCGCCAGCACAATGAACACCCGCTCACGGCGTTCCCGCAGTTCGTCAGAGATAATCCTTTCGCCCATGACCTCGGTCTGTGACATGTCAGCGCTCCACTTGCCCCAGATTGGCGTGGATAACGGCACCGTTGATGACGGGGTTGCCGGCCGCAAAGACGATGGTTGCGGCTATCTCCGCAGGTTCTATCAGGCGGTTGAATGTTGAACTCCCGGCTATGTCGTCCAGTATTTCACGGGAGTCGCCGACATGCGCATGCAGCATTTCCGTATCGGTGAAGCCCGGGCATACACAGGCGGTATGGATGCCGGAGCCGGCCAGGTCCTGACAGGTGGCGCGCATCATGCCGACCAGTGCGTGCTTGGTGACGACATAACTATAAGCGTTGGGCACGGCCTTGTCGGATAGCGTAGAGCCGACATAAATGATGCATGAACCCGGGCGCATGCTTGGCAGCAGCGCCTTGTTGAGTAGCTGCGGCGCAATAATGTTGATATTCACCACTGATCGGAAAATATCCGGGTCCGCATTGCGGACGGTTTCGCTGGTCATTCGTGCGGCATTATGAATCAGGTGAATCTGGCCTGTTTTCAGAGTCTTGGCAAAATCATTGACCCTGGCTTCAGTATCGTCGGCGGCCAGGTCCATCAGGACGTTCTCGATACCCTTGCAATCCGATGTTGTTCGGGAAACATTGATGACCCTTTGGCCGGCGGCAATAAACTGTGCTGCGCAAGCCTTGCCAATGCCTTTGCTTGCGCCGGTTATCACAATGGTGCTCAAGCCAGCACCCGCCTTGCCGTGGCTTTCTGCCCGGGGCTGGATGATATTTTGATGACCATTTCATGGATATCCTGATCTGCAATCCCCGGATGGCCCAACATCCTGTCCAGAAAGTAATGCGCAAGCTCTTCCACGCTGCTGTTGGCGATGGGCAGGGTGACGATGTCCCGGGGCAGGAATGGCAGGCGTTCACCGCCATATACGGCGATCACATAGTTGCCCTCCTGTTCCAGAGACAGGTAAGGGGATTTTTCCGGGAGTATCATTTTCTCGTCCAGTTCATCGCATATTTCCCGCACCACATTTTTAACCAGGGCATAATTGAAGATCAGCCCGTTATCGTCTATGGGCGCGGTGAGTTCACATTCCACTTGAAAGTTGTGGCCATGCAAATCTTCCCTTTCAGTTGCGGAGAAGATGGTGAAATGCGCCGCGGAAAAGTTCAGTGCCTGCCTGGCAATCTCAATGCGCCCAAGTTTTGCCGTGGTCAACGTTCAGAACCCTGGATACGGGGAAAAGGCATATTACCCCAGTTGCCTTGCAGTTTCCTGTTCAGGCACACTGCCGGTTGACTGGCAATGGAGGAAAAGCTGATGACACTGTCTGCATTGAGTCGCTCAATCAAAGATGAGGTGGCAATCGTCACTGGCGCAGCTTCGGGGATGGGCAGGGCGACCGCCCGCCTGTTCGGGGATGAAGGCGCGAAGGTGGCGCTGATGGATATTAACGAGGAACCACTGCAGGCGGTTGTCCGGGAAATGACGGGCGAAGGATATGACGCCAAAGGGTGGGTGCTGGACCTGGCAGACGAGGGCGCCATTGCCCGCGTCATTACCGAGGTGGGCGAGCATTTCGGCGGTATTGATATTCTGGTCAACAATGCGGGCATTTCCATTCCGGCGCCGATTGACAGTGAGAACTATGCCGCCGCCTGGGATAAATCCTTTCTGGTGTTACTGACGGCTCATACCCGGACCATTCGCGCTGCCCTTCCCTTTATCAGGAAGTCACCTCACGGGCGGATCATCAACATTGCTTCTACGGAAGGCCTGGGCGCAACCCGCTACGGCAGCCCTTACACGGCGGCAAAGACGGGCGTCATTGGCCTGACCCGTTCACTGGCGGTTGAACTGGGGCCGGAAAATATTACCGTCAACTGCATTTGCCCCGGACCCATAAGGACGGGCATGACAGAGGCCATCCCGGATGAGGACAAGATTATTTTCGCGAAGCGGCGCACGGCGTTGCGGCGTTATGCGGACCCGGAAGAGGTGGCTCACGGAACCCTCAGCCTGGCTTTGCCGGCGGCCGGGTTCATTACCGGTGTGGCCCTGCCGATAGACGGCGGCCTGACCATAAGGAATGCCTGACCCTTTTTCTTGTGTGAAGCTTGAGTGCGGGTTTATTTCGGGACCAGCCTCACCGGCGTATCGGCAATCCCCCGGATAAAATTGTTCGGTAGCCTCACCACCTCTCCCGCGAGTTCGACCTTCTTGAACCGCTGCGTGATCTCTTCCCACAGCACACGCAGTTGCATCTCTGCAAGGCGATTGCCCATGCAACGATGAATGCCAAAGCCAAAGGCGACATGCGCTCTGGCATTCTTTCGGTCTACAATCAGCTTGTCCGCATCGGTGAAGACACGCTCATCCCGATTGCCGGAGAGATACCACATTATAACCTTGTCGCCTTCCCTGATCTTTTCTCCGCCAAGTACAACATCCTGCTGGGCGGTCCTTCGCATGTGGATGAGCGGCGTCTGCCAGCGCACTATTTCAGAGACCATATTGGGAATGATCCCGGGGTTGTCCTGAAGTTTCCGGTACTCATCCGGGAACTGGTTGAGGGCGATGATGCCGCCGGAGATGCTGTTGCGAGTCGTATCATTGCCGCCAACGATCAACAACAGCACATTTCCCAGCAAGAGCATGGGGTCGTTAACCATGTCTTTCGTTTCTTTCCCGTGGGCCAGCATGGAGATAAGGTCAAACTTCGGTTCCGCCGCCGCCCGTTCATGCCAAAGTTGTGTAAAAATTTCGGCGCATTCCATCAGGTCCGCCTTGCGCTGGACCATGTCCGTCCCTTCATCGCCGGTCAGTTCTGGCACAGCGGTCGTGATGTCTGACCAATGAACCAGCTTGCGCCTGTCTGCGTAAGGGAAGTCAAACAGTACCGCCAACATTCGGGCCGTCAGTTCAATGGAAACTTCCTGGGTCCAGTTGAATACCTCACCAACCGGCAGGTTTTCCAGGATGTCGATCACACGTTCACGAATCAGAGGTTCAAAGTTGGTGAGGTTACTGGGCGCAACGGAGGGCGACACGGTTGCCCTTTGTGTGTCGTGGTCCGGTGGGTCCATGGCAATAAAGTTTTGAATCTCGACATCAGTGTCGACCGCTTCACCATCGCCAGGGGGGTCGAGAATGGTGATGCCGCCCAGTTCCGAGGAGAACACCTGCTGATTGGTGTCTACCTGTTTTATCAGGTCGTGGGTGCTGACGGACCAGAATGGGCCGGACGGGCTGTTGGCCTGGTAGTGGACCGGCGCTTCCTGACGCAGGCGGGCAAAGTAGGGTTGCCAGCAATCATCTTTATAGATGAACGGGTCACTGACATCTATCTCGTCAAGCGGGATGCTGTCTACATCAGGTTGGGTGGCGATGTTCATGGTTGGCTCCGGGCACTGGAAACATGATGCATAGTCTGCCAAAAACGGCTGTGAGATGAAACCTGCTTGCCGTCATTTACATTGCGAATTTCGCTGCGCGAAACCGCTTTACCGTCATTCTCGGGCGTAGCCCGGGAATCCAGAGTGGCGGCGTAGCCGCCATGCAGTTCGCCGTCCCCCATCGCCTGGATGACGGGCGCGAGAGTGCAAATGAAAGTTTTGGTTAAACAAGTATATAATTCCACTGCTGTCCCGCTAACGGTTTAATAAAGGAGGCCAAGCTTTCCCTTAATTGATACAATAAGTTTACGACAACACATTGTTTCAAAAAGGAAAAACTGGCCATGGCACATTGTAATACGATTCTTTCACAAATACTAAAATTAATACCAAGACATGAATTTGAGATCCTTGCAAAACAGCATCATTCAGGCCGATCTTTCCGAACGGCTTCCCGCTGGTCACAGTTTGTTACCATGACCATTGGGCAATTAGCGGGACGAAATAGTTTGCGTGATATCGTTGAAAATATATCGGCACAAACTCACAGGCTTTACCATTTGGGCAGTGCAAAGCTTTCTCGATCTAACTTGTCTCGCATTAATGAAGATAAACCCTACGCTCTTTATGAAGCCTTATTTGGAAAGCTATTGAATCGCTGCCAAGCGACGACTCCGGAACATGGTTTTCGTTTTAATAACCCACTGTATTCGCTTGATGCACCCACGATCGATCTCTGTTTATCCACTTTTCCGTGGGCTGATTTCCGTTCAACAAAAGGCGCTGTTAAACTTCACGTAGGCTTGAATCATGCTGGATATATGCCAGAGTTTGTCACGATTACTGAAGGTAAAACCAGTGACATTGAAGTGGGTCGAACCTTAAGTTTCCCTAAAGGCAGTATCGTTGCCATAGATCGCGGTTATAATGATTATTCCTGGTTTAACTCACTGACAAACAAGGGTATTTTCTTTGTTACTCGGCTGAAGTCCAATGCCAAAATACGCACAGTCCATCGTCATGCCATACCGTCTGGAAAAGGTTTGACCAGCGACCAAACTATTGAGTTTACAGGCACTCAAACAGCAAAAAAGTGTCCTGTTCAGCTGCGCCGTATTGGATATAAGGATGCTGAAACAGGTAAGCACTACGTGTTTTTAACCAACAATTTCAAGTTGTCGGCTAAAACCATTGCTGATATTTATAAGTCGCGCTGGCAGGTTGAATTATTCTTCAAATGGATTAAGCAAAACCTTAAAATCAAGTCTTTTGTTGGCACCAGTAAAAATGCGGTTATGACACAAATCTGGATTGCGTTATGTGTTTACTTACTCGTTGTGTTTCTTAAATTCCAGTCGAAGTTAACCAAAACGTTGCAACAAATGTTACGTATCTTGCAGCTTAATTTATTTGAAAAACGCGATTTGATAGCCTTGATTAGGGGCGACCCGATTAAAGATGTTAACTTTGATCCCTGTCAGATGATTTTAATGTGAAAGTTAACGGGACAGCAGTGATATAATTCCCAAAAAATGTAATGAAAGTTTTATTATCAATCAAACCCAAATACGCAGACCTGATATTTTCAGGCGAAAAGCATTACGAATATAGAAGGGTTCTTTTTCAAGTCCCTTCTATTGAAAAAATAATCGTTTATGCTTCAAGACCAGTAAGTAAAATAATTGGTGAATTTAAAATTGATGCTACTATAACGTCAGATATAGCCGATTTATGGAATAAAACAAAGAACCATGCAGGTATAGATAAAGACTTCTATCAAAAGTATTTCAAAGGACTAGAAATTGGACACGCAATCAAAATTAAAAATCCAAGAAAATACCGCAAACATAAAGAATTAAAGGAATTAAATATAGACTAAGACTATGCCCCTCAATCATTCATCTACATTGACTAACTAATTAAACAAAGGATATAACACTATGAAATTAACAATACCAAACTCGATCTTAATCGGCTCTCTTATAATCGCACTATCTATATTTGCCAGAATTGACGACACAAAATTTTTTATAAAAGAAACACAAGCAGATATAAATACTTTTGAATTTGAATACGCTGTAATAAACATTGTAGAAAGATGTACAATAAATGATGGAAGTTTGTGGCTTAAAAGTAATGAAAATCATAAAAAACACTCTATAGATTGTTAAAAACATCCCATCCTTAATTGAGAAAGTTGCGCCCGGACGACCATGCACGCATCGCCCAATGCGGGAAATCATGGAAGAAATGCGTAAAGATATTTCCCGACCGACGAGGTTGGCCGGTGAATAGGTATGAATAGTCGAATGATGCTTTGGATACTGCCTTGGGCTCTCTACCTGGTGTTTGCCTTCTGGTATACCAATACGGGAGGCCCGCTGACACAAGAGGAGATAGCGGATTTTACCGACCAGATGCGCGCATCCGGCCGGTCGGAGGAGCAGATAACCAGCCTCCGCCGCTTTATGGAAGAGGATACCGGGCGACAGTTTCTGATGCTGAACAACATCGACATGTCCGAAGACCCGCCGGACGTGGAGGGCGCAGAACCCGGGGAAAACGCGGATGAATTGCTGGCCCGTTACATGGCGTATATGTATCCCGCCTTGTTCAAAAGAGCCTGCCACCCGATTTATGTCGGCAGCGCCGTGTTTCAGTCCATGGACATAGTCGGTATAGAGAATGCGGAACACTGGGACAGGGCCGCGTTGATGCGATACCGCAGCAGGCGGGACATATTGGAAATTATATCCAACCCGGCGTTTCAGGGCAGGCATGATTTCAAGCAGGCGGCGCTGAATAAAACCATTGCCTATCCTCTGGAAAATGTCATCTACCTTGCCGACCCGCGCCTGCTGCTGGCGCTGATTGTTCTTGCCGTGACGGCGCTGCTGGATAACATCCTGCGCCGGCGATAACCCCGGTGCCTGATGCGCATATCACGGCCACCCGAGAAGAGGAAAACAACATGGATAATCTTGCAGGACAAATTGCGGTTGTTACCGGCGCCAGTCGCGGTATTGGCAAGGGTATAGCCCTGGCTCTGGGTGAAAAGGGCTGTACAGTTTACGTTACCGGGCGGACGACCGGCGACGGTGAGCGAACCATCGACACCAGCGCCCGGCAGGTTACTGAAGCCGGCGGCGAGGGTCGCGCCATTCAATGCGATCATGGTGATGACGACCAGATAGAGGCGCTGTTCAAGCGGGTCGGGGAAGAAGCCGGGCGCATCGATATACTCGTTAACAATGTCTACAAAATTCCGAACCCGCCCGCCTGGGGCGGAGGCTACTGGGATCATCCTATTCAGGTCTGGGATGATCAGGCTGGCATAGGCCTGAGATCTCATTACGTAGCGAGTTGGCATGGGGCCAAATGGATGTTCAAGAGCGACCGGGCGCGTATGTTGAATGTTTCTTCGCCGGGCGGGCAAAGCTACCATTTTTCATCTTCTTATGGCGCGGGCAAGGCCGGGTTGGACCGCCTGACCGCAGACATGGCGATTGAACTTGAACCGAAGGGCATACCCGCCTGTGTTCTTTACCCGGGGGCCGTTTCCACCGAATTTATCCTGGATGTTGCTGAGACTCAGGGTATGGACCTGTCTCAGTCGCAGTCACCCCTGCTTGTGGGGCGCGCCGCCACGGCGTTGTTGATGTCTGAGGACATGATGTCGCGCACCGGGAGCATCCAGTGGGTTGAAGATCTGGTGGAGGAATTTGACCTCTATGATGAAAACGGCAAGCGGCCAACGGAGCGTTACGCCGCCAGGCAGGCCTAGCCGCGCCTGGATTTTTTCGCCGCGACCTTGCCGGGATTGTTCCTGGTCTTGTAGGTGGTTTTCACATCATGCTCCTTATGCTCGTCCAGGATATCATCCAGTGTCTGACCTATCTTTGAACTGATGCGAATCTGTTCCAGTTTGGGCCAGGTCGCACGTTCCCCTTCGTGAACCAGGAAGTCGATGTCGTCCTGGGTCAGTTGCGCCAGCAATTTCCTCGGGTCGAAGTAGCTGAAGGAAGGCGCGATGTTGACATCCCCCTTGTAGTCCTGCGCCACTACCGAGTAGAACATACTGAGCGCTTTGCCGATGTCGGGTATGGCGCGAAGATACTTGCGGGAAAATCGTTCGCTGCTCTTCAGCCATTCATGGGTGGAGTACCGCAGCACATTTTTGGCGGGTTTCGGCAGGAAGGGATTGCTTTCCGCCGCGCTCATGGCGAGGACAACAGGGTTCGCCTGGCTCACTATGTAGTGGTTGACGGCGTAAAGTCTCGTCAGGCGTGTGGCGGGCAAGTCGTCGGTTACGGCGCCGTCTACCCAACGTCTTGCCGGCAGGTAGGGTTGGGTTTCCCCGTAGACATTTTTCGCCATCAGCATGACGGGAGGGAAGACGCCCGGCACGGCGCAGGATGCCTGCACAGCGGAGTGGATGAAAACATTCGGTGAGGTTATCGCGTTCATCAGGCGGGAGGTCTGGTGTTCTTCCAGAGGCGCAATGGTGATGGAAATCTTGCGGCCTGTTTTTTCGTAGGCTTCCTGAAATGTCAGGTTGGGAATCATCTTGTCCAGCATGATCCTCATGTGGGCCGAATCAATGGGTACAGGCTCACCCTCCGGCGGCGTCAGCCCTGTCGAGGCACCTTTCTTGAGTATTTTTTTCAGTTCGTTGTCCATGTGGGTGCCGACTATGGCGGCATAAACGGAACCTGCGCTGGAGCCGGATATGACGTCCGGCAGGAGGTCATGATCCAGCAGGGTCTTGAGTACGCCGCCGTGGAAATGGCCCAGTGAACCGGCGCCGCTCAGCATCAGCGCGGAGCGTCCGAAGCACAGACTGGCCCGGTGGAAAAAATCACGCTTCTCATGCCGGGAGATGACATTCTCCGGCAGATTGCTGATGTCCATCAGGGCGGCCACTATTTCATCAACGTATTCTTCGATCAGGCGTTTGGTGCCGAATTTCGCCTTGTCGTAGAGGTCAGCCCGGCCCATGCCGCCCTGATTACCGTGGATGCCCTCGTTCAATGCGAACAGCAGGCCGACATGGTCTTCGCGGTTGCGCAGGTCCTGCAAGGCATTTAATCGTGATCTGATATTGGCATAGTCATAATTGTTCGATTTTTCAATTTCTTTCCATGCCTGCCGACCTGAAATCTGGTCGTGTTCCAGAGCCAGAGACTTCCATTCCTTGTAGGACTCGGCGTTATTCATGGCTTTCCCGAGGCGGGATAATTCAGACGGTTTTGACGTGGCCAGCATGGCATGATTCCTGGATATGTTGCAGTGCAGTATAACGCCTAAAGGCCAAAGTCAGAAGCCTATCGCGGTTAAAACTTTTTTTTGCCGAAGCGGCTGAAGTGGGACTTGTTAAGAGAAAGATTGTTAGTGGCTGGCTTACCGGCAGTGCACAAACACTGGTTTTGTTAGAAAAAACAACTTGAGTTGAATTTTCAATTCAAAAGGTTAAATTGACATGCGTTCTTTTATGGGAATTCTGTTGTTGAGATATTTATCAAAAACAGTTTCTATGTTGTGTCCGGCTACGCCGGACGCGTATTTATCCTGGATTCCCGCCTCGCTCAATTGTTCATCATTCCCGCCGAAGGCGGAAATGACAAACATGAGCGGCGAGAATGACGGCATTGTTATAAAATAACCATTCAGGCAAAATACCCCCATCTCTAAACCGAGGCGAATCACCATGAAACAAACTACCATAGCCGTACATGCAGTTTGGGATAAGACAGCGCATGTTTGGACGGCAACCAGTGCTGATTTACCCGGACTGGTGGTAGAAGTCGCATCCCTCGACGAACTCGATGAAGAAGTGAAGACGTTAGTGCCGAAACTGATCACCTTGCAAAAAAAGCCCACAGCAAAAGAAGTGTTGATATCAATGTCCCATGAATTGGTAACGAACATACCGGCGATGGCGTAACTGCGGCGACGTAGCCGCCGACCCACTTCCCATCTCTAAAGCGAGAAGAATCACCAATGAAACCAGCAACCAAAGACGCCGGAAGTATTTCCTTTATCTGCGCCAACTTGTCATTGTCGGCGCGTATAAAAAAAGAAAAAGCAAAAATGTATGTCTCGCATTGCCCTGAGTTGGATTTATACAGCCAGGGCGACACACTCAAAGAAGCCAAGGCAAACATCGTTGAAGCCACGCAGTTGTTTATTGAATCCTGCATTGAACGCAACACTTTGCGTGAAGTGTTGCTGGAATGTGGATTCACTATGAGGAATAAAAAATGAGTGACGACAACCATAAACAGGGCGCACGACCAAAAAAAGAACCCAAGCATACCGCGCAAAATTATAATGAAAATCGTTTTAATAGGTCTGACCGAATGAGGCGACTTAATAAAATTGAAACCGATTTTGTTTCAGAAATAGTAAAGAACATCCCACACAAAAATAATCTCCACATTGACATACCTTGCGGTAGTGGAAGGTTAAGTAATGCGTTGTCGGAATTTGGGAAACATAATTATTTGGGTATTGATTTATCAGAAGATATGTTGAGCGAAGCACAACGCACACACCCAGAATTAAAATATTTATTAGGAAATGTTTTTGAGATACCTGCCGATAACAATACAGCAGATATAGTGCTTTGCATGAGATTGTTGCACCATTTTGATTTACCCGAAAAGCGCATACAAATTTTGCGGGAACTGGCGCGAGTTAGCAAAAAATGGGTGGCTGTTAGTTTTTATCGCAATGAGTGCTTTCGTAACATAAGCAAACGACTAAGAGGCAAGCCCGTGGCTGGAAAGCCTATCGCGGTTAAAACTTTTTTTGCCGAAGCGGCTGAAGTGGGGGGGGGACTTGTTAAGAGAAAGATTGTTTGTGGCTGGCTTACCGGCAGTGCACAAACATTGGTTTTGCTAGAAAAAACAACTTGAGTTGAATTTTCAATTCAAAAGGTTAAATTGACATGCGTTCTTTTCTGGAAATTCTGTTGTTGATATATTTATCAAAAACAGTTTCTATTTCGCGCTGGTTTGCATTGTCATGTTCAAAGATTGTTCTAAACCACTCATGCGCCATACTTCGCGTTATACACTCATCGGCAATCAGGTCTCTACATAAATGTCCCGTTTGTGCCGCCATGACTTTATAACTTCCTGCGTTTTTAAAAGTGCAATACTGAAAATCAATAATATATGGCAAATTGTTTTCATCTCCCCCAAATATAATGTTGTCCCCACCAAGATCAATATGATTGCATCCGGCAACATACATTGGCCTTAACACTTTCTGGTATATTTTCGCAAGCATAAGTATTTTTTCATGATCCGAACTCATGCTAGTTAGCAATTTGCGTAGAGATATTCCATCAATATTTTCCATACAAACAACATTCCACTGAACTAGTCCAATACTTTTTTTGAATCCATATGCAAAAACCTTCGGCACTTTTAATCCTCTTTCACTTGCCGTCAATAGATTTATTGTTTCGTTATAAGCATACTTTTTATGTTTGATTTTATGCCTGAGTTTGGTAAGCGGAAAAGATTTTACAATCAATGATCCGTGGTCCTTTGCTGCTATTCTAAAAACCAATCGTCGCGTGGCATTTTTCACAATATCTTCAGGTGGTATTTCAGCAGGTATTTCTATCTTCTTTGATATTTCCGGTATCAATTCACTAATGCCTGCATCGCGCGATAATAAAACAACACCACTCTCTACATGAATGCTTTTGTTTGTTAGAATCGAGGCCAAGTCCATCGTGATTGGTGTCAAAGTTGCGCTTGATGTGTTTTATTTTACTGTTAGCCGCTGTGGATTGACAATGGGCTATAGCAGATGATGCACGCTACGCGCAAGATTCATATTGCCCGGCCTTATTGTCCGGCCTTATTGTCATTGGCGGCGACTTGTTAGGCTAGGCGGGAATGACGGAAAAAACAATGACCGCTGACTTTACCGAATTTAAATTTGACCCGGCATCATTATCCGCACCGCGACCGCCGGGCATCAGCGCGTATATGCGAGTTAAAAATGAAGAGCGGTTCGTGCGTCTGGCGATTGAATCGCATCTGCCGTTTTACGATGAAATTGTCGCGGTCTATAACGACTGCACCGATGCCACGCCGCAAATACTGCACGACCTCGCGGCAAAGTATCCGCAGAAAATAAAAGTGTTTCATTATTTGCCAAAAGTGGTTCCGGTGGCGACCAAAGAACACACGCAAACGCCGACCGAATCGGTGCATAGCACGGCAAATTATTATAACTACGCCTTGTCGAAATGCACTTATCGCGTGGCGGTAAAACTGGATGCCGACCACCTCGCCATTCCGTGCAAACTCGCGCTGTTGATTAAAACTATTCGTGCCGACATGGAGACGGACAAACTAAAAGTTTATACCTTCTCTGGCATCAACCTTATCCGAGATGAAGCAGACAACCTTACAGTTAGCCCCAACCCGCACCGCTTATACTCTGGCAACGGCGACATTTTTTATCACCAAATTCACACCGGTGGAATGTTTTATCAACGCCGTCGTCATGAACATTTTGAAGTGCCCGATAAAAAACCGCCGCACCGAGAATATCGTTATATGGGCATCGTGTATTTTCATTTGAAGTGGTTGAAAAAAGAATTCATTGAGCCGCGTTATGAAAAAGGAATTTCGTTTGTCGAGTTCGCCACGCTGGATTATCAACGCTACCTTCGCCAGCAACTGCCGCGCAAAGACAGATTGCTTTGCGCGTTGTATGACTTTGCTGTGATGCAGCGCGTGAGATACAAATTAATCGGCAAACCGCCGAAAGTGCGACATGTGCGGCTAACACGATTGGCTGACGACTTGTGCGGCATTGATTTCGAGCGAGACGCGCTGCAATGGCTGTCGTGAATAGCACCGAATCAATTGTTTGTGGCGCGACCATGCCGGGCAACGCCCACAAATTGCGCGAGATTGTTTACAGTTAATCGCGCTTACGAATGATCAGTACCACACTTCTCTTGGAAAACGACGACCCTGGCAAGTAGTGATGGACGAGGGGCGAGAGGATCATACTTTGATCGGGTGTAAGAAACGTCGTTAATTCGTACTATTTCCTCAGAAGTCCCAGCCGAAATGAGGTTTTGGCAATCGTATTGCCCGGTCGAGCATGGCGATGAGATTGGCATCGCCGTGCAGATCATCGGTAATGGCGATATTGCTGGCGGGCCTGACCCCGAACCACATTCTGCTGAAGGCGTTCACGGATGCCTTCAGGGTGGGCAGGCGCGTCTCGCTGCCTGGTTTCGCCTTGCTTTCTTCCCCCAGATCGATCACATAGTCACCGGCAAGACCGCGCCAGGGCATATCGCCGCCCAGCAAGTCGCCAACCGGGTCCGTGAGTTGCAGATTGAACCGGATACCTGGGCCGGGGAGGCGGGTTTTCGCAATGCAGGCCTGAAGGTCCAGAATACGCATCTGCCACTGGGCCCATGCTGTTATCTTCTGAGCGTGCTTGCCGCCTGCTGTATTTTGCCTCCCGCGAAAGGGTTGCCGGATCATGTCCTGTAACTGGAATTCACCGAATTCCAGCATCGAGAAACTGCTGATCTGGTCCCCCAGAGATTTGATCAGGGCGAGTAACTCCATGAGCTGCTCGTTGGTTTGGTAGGCCCGGGCGCTGATCTTGTAGGGGCCGTGTTCGCCCTTCATCTCTCCCCAGATGAAGTGACTCAGGGTGCCGCCCTTGCCATCGAAGTATCCCAGCCCGTAAGGCTTTTCCGTCATCAGGAGTTCAACCTGCATGATTTCCGGTGGCTCAAGGGTCGCCGCACCGTGATACATCTTGCGGTTGCAAAGGGCGCGATGTATTTCCTTGTAGTGGTCTTTTGTAAGGCGTGCCGGCGGCCTGAAGGGCGCATCGACGGTCAGGGTCGCGGGGTCGAACTGCGCCAGCAACTCATAAGGGCCATTGCCGTAGCCCAACTGATTGTAAAAACCCTGATCGAAGATGCCGAGCGCGCTGGTCACCATGCCTGCGTCCGCCTGCCGTGCAAGAGATCTGGCGGTAAGCTCTTTTGCGAACCCGAGTTTACGTGAGACATGGCTGGTGGTAACGGCGGTCACCACGCCCAATGGCAATGTCTCATCTTGATATTGCATGGTGCCATGGGTCCAATGGACGGCGCACTCCGCCACGTCATCTATGGTGGCGACTTCCGTTTCACCAAGCTTGAAAAAGTTTGCGCAGGCTTTGCGTTCGTCCGCCTCGTCGTCAATCCAGCCGCACTCAATCCAGATCCTTTCCACGGCTTTCATATCACGTTCATGGTCGAATGGTCTGAAGGGTCTGTTACTCATGGTTTGCTTGTCCTGGGGTGAGTGTTACGTTTGATTCGGCGAGTTGCGTCAAGACCCGGGGCCGACACAAGAGCAGTACAGCAGGCTTAGGCTTGTGTTTCCATTTGCGGTGCGCCATCGGTCAATTCCACCCATCGCTGTTTGGTGGAGCACCAGACATGGAACATGGGCGTGAACTGAGAAGTATCATCCAGGGTGCCGGTCTTCAAATAGAGCACATCCGGTTGTGATGGTATGACGGAATAAAGTGGTGAGCCGCAGTTGCCGCAGAAGTAACGCTCCACGGTATTACCTGAATTGGTATCACTGTCCAGGTAGAGCTTTGGCTCCCCGGTCATGCTGAATTCCGCTTTCGGCACCCCTGCCAGAGTAGAGAAGGCGGAGCCGGCCTGCCGCTGGCAGTTCTTGCAATGACAAACCCCGGCTATGGCCGGATCATTGGGAAACTCGTACTTTATCTGGCCGCAAAGACATTGGCCTTTGTGTGTCATGGGTTGCTCCTGACTGTCTGAATCCTGGGCGTCAGTATAGGTGCGGCCATGCCCGAAAATCCAGCCTTAGCCATGGCAGCCACCGCACCGGTCTGTTCCTGTTGGTAAAGATGCCCGTATCTCAGGTAATCTAGCGTCATGTTATTCGGACGCGGGCGCCGTATCAGGGCAGAGTGATGATAAAACTGGTCATGCCGATGAAAAGAAAGCCGGGGATGTCTGTCGAGGCTTTCAGGGCGTATTATGAAACCCGGCACAAATTGATCGGGGAAAAGTACCTGGCGGGCGATGAAGAGAGACTTTTTGATACGCGCTATAGGCGTCCCTACCTGGTCAATGAATGTGAATCTGACATGAGGGCCAGCCCATGAACGACCCATACCTGCTTATCACCGCCGATACTCATGCGGGCGGAAGCCATGAACAGTATCGCGAATATCTGGACCCTCAATATCGGGCATTGTTTGATGAGTGGCGGGGCGGCTATCGGAACCCCTCCCAGGCGCATTACGGCAGCAAAAAGATGCGCAACTGGGATCTGGCAATAAGAACCAATGATCAAAACAGTCAGGGCGTGGTTGGCGAGGTGGTGTTCCCGAACACTGTGCCGCCTTTCTACAAGCAGAGTATCGTCACCGCAAGGCCGCCGAAACCCGAAGACTATGAACTGACCCTCGCCGGAGTCCGCGCTCACAATCGCTGGTTGAAGGATTTCTGCGCGGAGGATCCCGACCGCCGCGCCGGCATCGGCCTGATTCTTCCTAACGATCCAGATGAGGCGATCAAGGACATCGAGTTCATCGCCGAGGCGGGGCTCCGTGGCGGCGTGTTGCTGCCGCTTATCCCGCCGGACTGTACATGGCTCAAACCTCTGTTCGACCCGGTATGGGACAAGATATACGCGGCAATCCAGGACCATGATCTTGTCATGAACCAACACTCCGGGCAGGGTGCGCCGGATTATGGTAAATCCATGGTCGGCGAGGCTCTGTGGGTCACAGAAGTGGCTTATTACTGCCAGACGGGCTACCGGCATCTCATCATGGGGGGCGTGTTCGAGAAGTTCCCGAGATTGAAATATGTCCTTACGGAATCAGGTTGCGCCTGGGCGCCGGCGTTACTCAAACAAATGGACCGTATCCACATGGGAATGCAGGCCGGTGCCATCGGCGAGCTTAACTATGGCGATCAGGAATGGGTACTGTCGGAGCCGCCAAGTTTCTACGCCAAACGAAATTGCTGGTATGGTGCCAGCTTCCCCAGCAAGACGGACCTGGATGGTATCGAAGAGATAGGCGTCGAGAAGGTAATGTGGGGTAACGACTATCCGCACTACGAGGGAACCTTTCCCTATAACCTTGAGTCCCTGCGCCTGACGTTCAATGATGTGCCGGAAGAACATCGCCGCAGATTGCTGGGGCTGAATGCCGCCGAGGTCTACAGGTTTGATGTGGATAAACTCATGTCCCTGGCGCGGGATTTTGGCCCGACACCTGGTCAGGTTGACCAGCCACTGCCGCCGGAAGACATCCCCCGCGATTCCATGTGCTATCTGTTTCAGGGCGCGCTCAGCGACTTGTAAGGAGCGGCTTGTATGCCCATACCTGCAGGCATTGGCATCGTTGATACGATGATAGGTTTCCCGGCGGAAGACTTCGCGATGTATGACTTCATCAGGGAACAACTGAAAGACCCTTCCGCCAGCTTCGATTTTCCCGTCGAGTATATGTTCCGGCAGGTACCCAAAGAGTTGTACGGTAGTTCCGAAGACCCCGTCTCTCTCACCCTGAACGCAATGGACAGGCACGGCATCGAGGTCGGCCTGATAGGCGTCGGTGGCGAAGTGTCTCGCAAAGCCCTCAAGCAACACCCGGACCGCTTCGTTGCTCAGGGAAGTGTTGACCCCAACAGGGGGATGGAAGGCATTCGCGACATGGTTCGCCAGTACGAGGAATTTGGCGTCTGTTCCTTTGGCGCTTTCAACGCGGGATACAATCCTCAGGTCGGCATAAACGATGCGAAGATGTACCCGATATACGCCAAATGTGTTGAGTTGGATGTACCTATTTTTTCCTGTGCGGGCGTACCCGGCCCGAGGTTTCCCATGTGGCCTCAGAAGGTGGCGTTGATCGATCAGGTCATGTATGACTTTCCGGAACTGGTGTTCGTCACCCGTCATGGTTGTGAACCCTGGGAAGATCTGGCTGTCAAGTTGATGCTGAAATGGCCGAACCTTTATTATTCCACCACCGCCTTCGCGCCCAAATATTATCCCGCGGCGATTATTGATTACGCCAACACCCGTGGCGCAGACAAGGTCATATATGGCGGTTACTTTCCGATGGGGTTGTCTCTTGAACGCATCATGACGGATATGCAGGGCCTGGTGTTGAAAGACGAGGTCTGGCCAAAATTTCTCAGGGACAATGCGCGGCGGGTGCTGAAGTTGAACGCCTGAAATGCTCCCGCCGTCAGCGGCCCGGCGCTGATGGGCAGAGGCGCCCGAGGTCGGCTGGCCCCGAGTACCCCCTGACTTATCGGGTCCATCTAAATCGTTCTGCCCCCGTCCACTTCCAGGGCAACGCCAGTGATCATGCCGGCCTCTTCGCTGCAGAGAAAACAGGCGGCTTCCGCTATGTCTTCCGGCATGGAGAAGCGGCCCAGTGGAATGGTCGCCAGAAACTTCTCACGCATCTCCGGCGTGTCTTCTCCCATGAAGGCCGTCAGTAAAGGGGTTTCCCCGGCAACAGGGTTGATGGCATTGACGCGGATACCATGGGGCGCAAGCTCCACCGCCATGGACCGGGTTGCCGTAATCAGCCAGCCCTTCGATGCGTTGTACCAGGTGAGTTGAGGCCGGGGGCTGACGCCGGCGGTGGATGCAATGTTCAAAATGACGCCGCGTCGCGCCTTTTTCATCATGGGTACGACAAACTTCGAGGTGAGATACACGGCCTTCACGTTCACGCCCATAACCTTGTCAAAATCTGCTTCGCTGATTTCATCGAGAGCACCGGGCGGATGCGTCACGCCGGCGTTGTTAATAAAAATGTCTATGCTTGTTTGTTTCTCGAAAAACTCCTCCAGTTGGTCGGGATGTGTGATGTCGCAGGTTTGCGCGGAGACATTGCCCAGAGAAGAGAGTTCATCCGTGGTTTCAACCAGCAGGCGGTGATTTATGTCGAGGATGGTGACATCCGCCCCCTTGTCGAGAAAGGCGCCGACTATTCCCTTGCCAAAACCGGATGCGCCGCCGGTTACAACGACATGTTTGCCGGAGAAATTCATTCGCGCCCGGCATTCAACAAGCTGTAACAGGCCAGCGCCATGACCTTGGCGGCATCGATCATGTCATCTATATCAATATACTCATCCACCTGGTGCGCCAGGTCCAGGATACCTGGGCCATAGGCGATGCAGTTGTGAATCTTGCCCACCCTGCTGAAATGCTTCTGGTCATAGGTGCCCGGCGACACGACAAATTCCGGCTCCCGGCCCAGAACCTGGCGGATGGCGGTTGCCACCTCGCACACCACCGGCGCGTCTTTTGCCGTCATGGCGGGGATGACCTCGAACAGCTCCTTCAGGTTGTAGCGGAAAGAAGGCCGCTGGCTGACAAGCTCATCGAGGATGTCACGGACCTCTGACTTCACCTCGTCAATGGATTCTTCTATCAGGAAGCGACGGTCTATGACCAGGCGGCAGGAATCAGGCACCAGAGGCGAGGGCAGGCCTTCGAACCCCTCATGCAAGCCGCCGTGAATGGAGTTGATATTCAGGGTTGATTGTTTGGCGCCGTCGGGTACAACGGGCATTTCCGTTCGCTTGTTTGCAAGCGCGGGCAGAAGCTGTGCCTCGAACTTGTCGATGACCGCGTGCATGTGACGTATGGCGCAATCCCCCAGGAACGGCATGGAGCCGTGGGCAATCTTGCCGAAGGTTTCTATCTCTGCCCACCAGACGCCGCGATGCCCGAGACACACCCTGTCTTTGTTGAGAGGCTCCGGAATGATGACATGATCAACACGCTCCCGCGTCAGTATGCCTTTGTCTGCCAGGTAAGCCACACCGCCGTATCCGCCAGTTTCTTCATCCGCCGTCCCGGAGAACTCGATACTGCCGTTGAAGTCAGGCCATGCCTCCAGCAATGCTTCAATGGCAATGATTGACGCCGCCATGCCGCCTTTCATGTCGCAGGTGCCGCGGCCATATATCCTGTTGCCGACAACTTCCGCCCCATAAGGGTCATGGTTCCAGCCGAGGCCGGGTTCCACCACGTCTATGTGAGAATTGAAGTGTACGCAGGGGCCGGGACGGGCTCCTTCAATACGGGCAACGATATTCATGCGGGGATAATGGTCAGTATCCCCGGGCGTGCCCTCCGCCCGATACTGTCTGCACTCGAAACCTCGTTCCGCAAGCCGCTTTTCCAGGTAATCGGTACAGGCCGAGTAGTTGTCTCCCGGCGGGTTGGTAGTGGGAATCTGCACAAGTTCGCGGGTAAGATTTACGAGGTCTTCCCGTTTCTCTTCAATGCGGGTCTGAAAGTTGTCCGTTGCGAGCGTCATGGTTGCAGCATAAGCTTAGGCAAGGGACAGGTTCAACAGGAAAACGACATGATGAAGCCCGTTGGTCGGCAGGCATGACAACTTCAGCGCTGAAAGTCTACATTGACTATAAAAGCCCTTACGCCTTTATAGCCATAGACCCGACCTACCAGCTCGAAGAGGAGTTCGGGATAGAGGTTGACTGGTATCCGTTGACGCTGAATATCCCCAGCTACCTGGGCTCCGCCCGGAAGGACGACAGCGGCAAGGTCGTGCAGAGCAACCGTTCCCCACGGCAATGGCTGGCGGTTAAATATGCTTACAAGGACGCTCGGCGTTACGCGGAGTTGCGCGGCCTTACTCTGAAGGGCACACAGAAGATATGGGACAGCTCCCTTGCCGCCATCGGCCTGTTGTGGGCCAAGACGCAGGGTCATGACCCGTTGAAGCGTTACATTGGCAGCACTTATGAGCGTTTCTGGAAACGGGCGTTGGATATTGAAGACCCTGCGGTGATTGTCGCCCAACTGGAAGAGGCGGGCTGCCATGTCGCTGGTTTTCTCGAATATCTGAATGGAGAGGGTCGTCGTCGCCATGACGAACTTCAGGAGGAGATTCTCGACCTGGGCTACTATGGCGTACCGACTTACGTGACCGATGGGGAAGCCTATTTCGGCAGGCAACATCTCCCCAGAGTCCGCTGGCATCTCGGTGGCAGGCAGGGTGGCCTTCCGGACATCGCCTATGATACGAGGCTGAACCCGTGATGACCGTGTATCTCAAGCCGGGAGACCTGGCCTCCTGGCTGGCGTTGCCACCCCTGAGAAAACTCATGGATGCAAGGTCCATCGTCGTGACCTTACAACCACTCCTGGGTTCCCTCGGTAATATCGCAAGTTCAAACGTCAAACCGGGGGAGTCCGACCCGCTTGAAGCTTACAGGGCGAGAAGGGCAAAGGCTCGCAGCGCTGCCGCCCGACGGGAAAGGCAGAGGATGTGCGAAATGCTGGGTATCGGTGAGCAAGCCGGCCACAGGCAAATTGACCCCCTTGTGCTGGCGTTGGGGCTGCTGTGGGCGAACAAGACTGCGCCGGACCGTTCACTGGATTATCTCGAGACAGCTTTCAGCAAGACTTTTATTGAAGCTGCGAACGTTGAATCCATTGACGCCGTGGCTGTGTTTCTGGAAGAGATGGGGATACCCGCAGACAGATTCGGCGAATCTTTCTTTGAAGATGCCGGGCCTTTGCAGGAAATGCAGGCGGGCCTGCTGGAGACGGGGATACTATCCGCTCCGGCTTTCGTGCTGGATGGTGAAATTTTCCTCGGTCGGGAACACCTGCCGCTGATAACCTGGATGCTTGAGGGCAAGCGGGGCGCGCCGGCCGTGTAGCAGGATGCCGGTATATAGACGCCGCCGCCTTTGGTACATTGTGTTCGGTACTGGTACTGGTGCGGTTGCATCAGACACAATCACGTTCAGAGCAAGGGGTAGACGATGGATTTTGATATTCCCGGAGAGATAACCGATTATCTGGCGGTTCTTGATGACTTCATTGAGAAGGAAATCAAGCCGCTGGAAAACAAAAATGACAATATCCGTTTCTTTGATCACCGCCGCGAGGATGCGCGGACGGATTGGGAAAGGGGCGGCCTGCCAAACGAGGAATGGGAGGCATTGCTGTTTGCAGCGCGCATGCTGGCGGACAAAGCCGGCCATTACCGCTACGCCATGCCGAAAGAGTTTGGCGGCCAGGAAGGCGGCAACCTTGGCATGGCCATTATCCGCGAGCATCTTGCCGCCAAGGGTCTAGGGTTGCATAACGACCTGCAAAACGAACACTCGATAGTCGGCAACAATGTCGGCGTATTGTTGATGGCGGAATACGGCACGGAAAAGCAGAAAGAAGAATGGCTGCCCCTCATGCTGGAAGGCAAACGGGGTTTTGCCTTCGGCATCACCGAACCCGCCCACGGCTCTGATGCGACACACATGGAATCGAGCGCAGCGCGTGACGGTGACGGCTGGCGCATCAACGGCACAAAGACCTGGAATACCGGCATCCACAAGGCGCAGTACGACATGGTGATGGTGAGGACCAGCGGCAAACCCGGCGAAGGCGACGGCATCACCGCCTTCCTGACACCGATGAATGCGAAGGGTGTGAAAATCGAAGAGTTCCTGTGGACATTCAACATGCCGACGGACCACGGGACTGTTTCTTTCAAAGATGTCTATGTTGATGCAGGCGCCATCTTCGGTGGCGAAGGTCGCGGCCTGCAAGTTGTACAGCATTTCTTCAACGAGAACCGCATTCGCCAGGCGGCGTCCAGCCTGGGGGCGGCGCAATACTGCATCAATGAATCGGTGCAATACGCCCAAGAAAGAAAGCCTTTCGGCAAGCCTCTCTCCACCAACCAGGGTATCCAGTTCCCGCTGGTTGAATTACAGAGCCAGGCGGAAATGCTGCGCGCCCTGATTCACAAGACGGCATGGATGATGGACAAATATGGCGCCTTCGCCGTATCCGACAAGGTCAGCATGTGCAACTACCAGTCCAACCGCTTGTGTTGCGACGCCGCAGACAGGGCCATGCAGGTGCATGGCGGCCTCGGCTATTCAAGGCACAGACCCTTCGAACATATTTATCGCCATCATCGCCGGTATCGCATTACCGAGGGCGCGGAGGAAATTCAGATGCGCCGCGTAGCGGGTTATATGTTCGGTTACATGAGCCAGCAGGCGCCAAAAGGCGTGAAAAGTGTCACCGGCCGATAACTTCGAGCAAAACCTCGATCAGGTCGTTAGGGCGCGGATAGCCGGTTGCGAAGGGCTGGTTTCTGCTGAACGACTTTCTGGTGGTGCGAGTCAGGAAACATACCGCCTGGTGATCAAAACGGCCCAGGGTGAGGAAACCCTTGCCATGCGCAGGGCCGCCGGCGGTGAATTCATCGAGCCGATGCCTCAGCACCCGGGGTTGGACGTGGAAGCATTACTGATGCAAAGCGCCCGCGCCCAGGGTGTGCCGGAACCGGAAATCCATCATGTGCTGACTCGCGAAGAGGCCCTGGGGGACGGTTTCATCATGGAATGGCTAGAGGGTGAAGCCTTGGGTGCGCGCATCGTCCGCTCGCCGGAATTTGCGGATATCCGGCCCGGGCTCGCCTATGAATGTGGCAGATTGCTGGCCAGGGTGCATGACATCAATCTGGACGAGACGGGTTTGCGAGGCAAGTTGTGGGAAATTCCCCCCGCAGAGTTCGTGGAACAGACCTGGGAACGCTACCGACTGCTGGAAACGCCGCAACCGATGATTGACTACACTGGCAGATGGTTGCTGGAGCATCTGCCGAAAGAACATGAAACCCGCCTGGTGCACAATGATTTTCGCAATGGGAACTTTCTCTTGTCCACCGATGGCATTGTTGCCGTGCTGGATTGGGAGGCGGCGCACATAGGCGACCCGATGCGTGACCTGGGGTGGATATGCACCAACTCCTGGAGATTCAGCGGGAGCGGGCCGGTGGGTGGGTTCGGAAGTTACGAGGAGTTGTTTCGTGGTTACGAGGAAGAGTGCGGCAGAAAGGTGGACCCTGTCCATGTGAAATTCTGGGAAGTGTTTGGGTCCTTCTGGTGGGCGGTGGGTTGTCTCGGCATGGCGGAACATTATCGGAACGGGCCGGACAAAACCGTTGAAAGGCCGGCCATCGGCAGACGCAGTTCCGAATGCCAGGTGGATTGCGTCAATCTGCTGATTCCCGGCGAGGCGGAACTGGTCGAAGGAGACCGGGCGTTTACCGGCTCGGATATGCCCAGGCCCGACGAACTCCTGACCAGTGTGCGTGATTTTCTTCGCCATGACATCATGGCGGAGACGGAAGGCCGGGTTAATTTCCTGTCTCGGGTGGCGGCCAATTCACTGGATATCGTGTTGCGGGAGTTCGCGCTTGGGCCGGCGCATTATGCGCGTGAACTGGCAGGGTTGCAGGCACTGTACCCATCGTCCGGGGGAGACTTAATGACATTGCGCTGGCGCCTGGTGGCGGATTTGCGTGACGGGTTAACCGCTCTTGACAATGAGGCGTTGCAGAGTCACCTGCGGCAGACGGTGGTGAATCAGGTTGCGATTGATCAGCCGGGTTATAGCGGATTTAAAAAAGCAATGGAGCGCGCCGGCGGATGACTGATACCATGGGCGGCTGTTATCGCCGGACCAGGCGGCGGCAAAAACAAAAACAGGTGAGTTGATGGGCGTCTTTTCTCTGCAGGGTAAAAATATCGTGATAACCGGGGCTTCTTCCGGTTTCGGGCATCACTTTGCCGGTGTCTTGTCGGCAGCCGGTGCCAGAGTTGTGCTGGGCGCCAGGCGAACCGACAAGATTGAGGCCAGGGTCAGGGAAATCAATGATCGGGGCGGCGAGGCCCTTGGCCTGGTGCTGGACGTCCGGCAAGCGGATTCCTGCGCCGCCTTTCTGATGCAGGCGGAAGAAGCCTTTGGTCAGGTGGATGTGCTCATCAACAATGCGGGTGTGGAATCCGGGGCAAAGACCTACGCCATGATTGATGAGGACGATTGGGATGACGTGTTCGATACCAATCTGAAGTCGGTATGGCGACTGTCCAGGATGTACACGGATGCCGTGGTCAAGCGCAAACAGGCCAGTGGCAACATCATCAACATTGCCTCCATCACGGCTTATCGCACCATCAAGGGGCAATTCCCCTATGCCGTCTCCAAGGCGGCGCTGGTCAAGGCGACGGAAGTCATGGCGCTGGAGGCCGCGCGATACGGCATTCGCGTCAATGCGCTGGCACCCGGTTACATCCTCACGGATGTCAGCAGGTTGCTGCTGGAAAGCGAGCGTTCCGACAGCTTCAGAAAGCGGATACCCATGCGCCGCTACGGAGAATTTGCCGACCTGGACGGGCCCTTGCTGCTGCTGGCCTCGGATGCCTCCAACTATATGACGGGCTCGACCCTGGTCGTCGATGGCGGGCATATCTGCGCGGAACTCTAGCCTGGCCGGGGAGGCCGGCGGACAAGCGAATAATCCATTGAAAGCAATGGTTTACTTTATGCTTGTAAATGATAATAATTCTCATCTTTATTTAGAAATGTTGCCGCATGACCCTTGCAGATGTGCCGCTGGCGGGCCGTTGCCGAATTATCGGCACGGCTGAAGAAGACCGCGATTTTCAGAGTCGCCTGTATGCCCTTGGCCTGTATCCCGGCGTCGTGGCGGATGTGCTGCATCTAGCCCCCTTTGGTGACCCGTTGCAGGTCAGGGTCGGGCAGACTCTGCTGAGTATCCGCAAGCGGGAAGCGAAGCTGGTGATGGTTGAGGTGGCGCCGTGAACAAGTTCCGCATCGCGCTGATTGGCAACCCCAACTGCGGCAAGACAACCCTATTCAATGCGCTTACCGGTTCTCATCAGAAGGTCGGCAACTGGCCGGGCGTCACGGTGGAAAAAAAGACCGGCGTCTTTACCCACGGCTCACGGGCGTGCGAAATCGTTGACCTGCCGGGCATCTATTCTCTGGAACAGGGCCACAGTGGCCTGGATGAAAAAATTGCCCAGGATTATCTTGCCGCCGGGGAGTTTGATGTCATCATCAACATTGTCGATGCGGCTAATCTGCAACGCAATCTGGTTCTGACCCAGCAACTGCTCGAACTCGGGCGCCCGCTTGTCGTCGCGGCGAACATGCTGGACGTTGCCGCACGGCAGGGTATAACGCTTGATCCCGCGGGGCTTGCGGAACAGTTGGGTGTTCAGGTGGCGCCGATCATTGCGTCTCGTGGCCGTGGTCTGGAAGCGTTGCTTGAGAAATTGTTCTGCCTGCAAGCGGCGGCGCGGGTCGAGACGCAGGCCGCCGGAGATTTTGTTGGCGAGCAAATCATCAGGCGCTATCAGAAGGCCGGCAAGATAGTGGACGGCGTTGTCCGCATGGAGCGGGTTGAGCATACGATTACCGAAAGGCTGGATCGTTGGATGCTGAATCGCTGGCTGGGCATCCCCGTCTTTCTTGTCATGATTTATCTGATGTTTACGATAGCCATCAATCTGGGGGCGGTGTTTATCGACTTCTTCGATATTTTGTTTGCCGCCCTGTTAGTCGATACGCCCAGGTGGCTGCTCGAATCTGCGGGCGCGCCGGCCTGGCTGGTGGTGTTGCTGGCGGATGGGCTGGGCGGCGGTATTCGGTTGGTTACAACCTTTATTCCCGTGATCGGTTGCCTGTTTCTTTGCCTTTCCCTGCTGGAGTCTTCCGGATACATGTCTCGGGCCGCATTCGTGGTGGACAGGCTGATGGCGCAAATCGGTTTGCCGGGCACGGCTTTTGTTCCGCTCATTGTTGGTTTTGGCTGCAATGTACCGGCGGTCATGGCGGCCCGCAGCCTGGGCCGGGAAAGCGACAGGCTGCTGACCATCGCCATGGCACCCTTCATGTCATGCGGCGCAAGGCTGACCGTCTATGCGCTTTTTGCGGCGGCCCTGTTCCCCGGCAATGGTCAGAACCTGGTGTTTGCGCTCTATCTTCTTGGTATCTGCATGGCCGTGCTGACCGGCTGGCTGTTCCGCAAACAGATATTCCACGATCAGGTAACGCCATCCTTTCAGGAAATGCCCGCCTATCATGTGCCTGTCTTAAGAAATATCCTGCTGACGAGTTGGTTCCGCCTGAAAGGTTTTATTTTCAGAGCCGGGAAAACAATCGTGATAGTGGTGATTGGTCTCAGCTTCCTTAACTCTATAGGCACGGATGGTGGCTTTGGCAATGAAAACAGCGATAAGTCCGTACTGACAGCCGTGGGTAAAACCATCACACCGGTTTTTGCGCCCATTGGCCTGCGGGAAGACAACTGGCCGGCGGCGGTTGGCTTGCTGACCGGTATTTTTGCCAAGGAAGCGGTGGTCGGCACCCTTGACGCTCTCTACAGCAGGGATGACGCTGAACAGTCATCCGGGGAGCAGATGCCTGATATTCTGGCCGCGGGTGTCGCAGCGGTTGCCACGGTAAAAGACAACAGCCTCGACCTGTTGAGCAATCTGGGGGACCCGCTGGGCATAAGACTTGCCCCGACCGATAATCTGAACGTCGTCGCGGCGGCGCAGGGTGTTAGCGCATCCACCCTCACCAACATGGCTTTGTTGTTTGGTGACAGATTTGCGGCCTTTTGTTATCTGGTTTTTGTGCTGTTGTATGCGCCCTGTGTTGCAGTGCTGGGTGCTGTCGCCAAGGAGGCGGGTTTCAGGTGGATGTTGCTGACCTTTGCATGGACCACCGGCCTTGCCTACATCACCGCCACCTGTGTCTACCAACTGGGCAGGCTGCCGGCGGAGCCGCTTGCTTCACTTGCCTGGATTACCGGTTGCCTGGCTGCCGGTACCGCCGCCGTCGGATTACTGCGAACTCTGGGCAGACGTTCCGCGCCGGGGAATCTGATAACGGTTGTACAGGTTTGACAGTTCGCCCAGGCGGTTAACCGCCGATAACCCCGATGGCATCCATCTCCCAACACATGCGGGCGCTGCGTTTCGCCATTGCCATGAACATGTCATTGCCCCGTTCCGTTTCCCCCACCAGTATGCTGGCAATCACCGCCATGATCAGCCCGGCGGGTGCATGGTGGCGATAGTAGCGCCAGCAGTCTTCCCATGTCAGATTCGGCTTGTAGGTGGATAGTGTCTCAAAGTAAACCCTGACCAACGCTTCCTCGTTTTCGCCGCGCGCTTTTTCATCAACGGATGTTCCCATGAAATAGGCTGTGTCGTTCAGGGCGCAGCCCATGTTGATGGATTGCCAGTCCACTACCGCAAGCGGGTAAGGCCCGCCGAACATCATGTTATCCAGGCGATAATCGATGTGGATGAGCGTCAGGTCACCGTCGTAGCGGCTGTTGTATGCTCCCAGGTTTTCGCCGACAAGCGAGACCATTTCTTTTTCATCCCGGCTCAGCCTGGCATCGTAGCGGTTCAGAAAGCGCTTGCTCAAATCACCGTAAAACGCCCGGAGAGTGTTCGCACTGTCGCTGCTGCGGCCCGTTATCAGTTCCCCGTCTATCAATGATGTATCGCCCCAGCGGGGGCCGTGAAGATGGGCAAGTTGGGTCAGGGCAAGTCGTGCGACCTCTATATCGCAACCGGTCAACTGGTCGCCCTGGATACCGGGGGCGAGATCTTCCATGATGATGACGAAATCGTGTGTCGCCGGATCAATCTCCGTATACAGCACCCGCGGCGTCTGGATGGCGACTGTGGCTTGCAGGTTTTTGTAAAAATTAACTTCGCGTTTGTAGTTCAGTAACTGGATGCCGGTTTGCCTGCTGACCGGGTCCGATGAGGGGAACTTGCCGACGATGGAAGCGGGCAGGTCGCCGGACCCGGAGAGCGTGAAGCGAACATTTTCTCCCACCTGGCCCGTGCCGATGCTGTTGGCGGTAATTTTGTCTGCAACCGCTTCGATACCGGCATATTCAAGTACCGTGTTGACCCATTTTGCGGTTATTTTTTCCGGGTCGCTGATAAACTCCACGCCTTGCATCCTGGTATCGCTTTATGAGTATGGTTGTATGTCCTTGAAAAAGTTCTCCGTCACGACGGCAATCGCCATTGTTATCGCCAACATGGTAGGTACGGGGGTTTTTACCAGCCTCGGTTTTCAGTTGCTTGATATCCAGTCCACCTTTGTATTACTGATGCTCTGGCTGGTTGGCGGCGTTACCGCCCTGTGTGGTGCCCTGACCTACGCGGAACTTGGCTCAAGCCTGCCACGCTCCGGGGGGGAATACAATTTTCTGTCGGAGATTTATCATCCGGCGGCGGGTTTTATTTCCGGCTGGATATCAGCCACCGTGGGTTTTGCCGCGCCCACGGCTCTGGCTGCAATGACCTTTGGCGCGTATCTTGAAGCAAGTATTGGCGGCCTGTCGCAAACTTTGTTGGCGGTGTCTCTGGTGGTGGCGCTCACCCTGGTACATGCTTTCTCCCGCCGCGCCAGTAGCGGTGTACAAACGATATTTACGGTGATGAAGGTGCTGCTGATCGTGGCGTTTGTGATTCTCGTCGCCCTCTCGGTTTCAAGCCCTCAGGAGGTGCGGTTGTTGCCGGGTCAGGGTGATGGCGCATTGCTGATTAGTGGCGCCTTTGCCGTGTCGCTGATCTATGTCAACTACGCCTTTACCGGTTGGAATGCTGCCACTTACATCATCAACGAGGTGGATAACCCGCAAAAGAACATACCTTTCATCCTGCTCGTCGGCACGGTGATGGTTCTTTTCCTCTACCTGATGCTGAATTATATCTTCCTCTATGCCGCGCCCATGACGGAGATGACGGGCAAGTTGGAAATAGGGGTTATCGTGGCGCAATACGCCCTTGGGGAAACAGGCGGGGCGGTGATGGGCGTGGTACTTGCCACCCTGTTGATTTCAACCGTCAGCGCCATGGTAATTTCCGGCCCGCGGGTGTTGCAGGTGATTGGCGAAGACTTTCGTATTTTCCAGATATTGTCCGTCAAGAATGACAACGCCATTCCCATGATCGCCATTTTCGTGCAATCGGCGGTGACTCTTTTCTTTATCCTGACATCAACCTTTGAATCAGTGCTGGTGTTCTCCGGGTTCGTGATGGGCGTCAATACATTCTTTGCGGTTGCTGGTGTGTTTGTTTTGCGGCACAGGCGTGGCCCGCCGGTTGCCTACAAGACATGGGGATACCCGGTGACGCCCTTGATCTTTCTCGGCCTGATGGCCTGGACCTTGATATACATTCTACTCAATCGTCCGGAAGAAGCTGTCGCCGGGCTGTTGATGATTGCCGCAGGCGGTCTGGTGTATGTTTTTACCGGGTGGTTGAATCGGCCATCAGTCTGAGCGCTTGCCTGGACAATGACGAATAAGATTCGTGCCACGATTACCAGCCGCTCGTTCTGTATTTCATAGAGGATAGGGTAGCGGCCCTGGCGGGATCTGTCTCGACCGGGTGGCAAGATGCTCCGGGGCAGGAAGATACTTGGCAACCCGTGCAGAAACGTGGCTAATTCGCCCTATCCCCGTTCAAGCCAGAATCCATGCATAATAAAGTGAAGGGTGCCTCTGTCGTGTTATATTCAATTCATTCAAACTGATCCACACGAATCCTTAAGCTAAGGCTCAGGTTATCAAGCAAACTATCGAAAACTCTCCCTATGGCACGAAAAACTAAAAAAAACCACGATGCACGCGATTATCGCCACGATGACCAGCAGTTACTGCGTCCGGAAAGCGGTGCGCAGGATGTGTTCCCGCCTGCCAAAAGGAAGCCGCATACCACCTACCGCTACGATTCATCGCTGTCGCCGGAACTGGCCTGGGATGAGGCTGAAGCCCGAAGCGAAGGCGAAGAGTTGATTGACGAGATTATCAACAGCGATGATCTCACCAGGGCGAAAACGGCGGCGGAAAAGTTAAAACGATTATCGCAACCCTTTCTCAATTGGGCGGGCAAGGCCGAGCGCGAGCGCATTCAAGTGCCGACCCTGCCGCTGTTCGTGCACGAGCGGTTGTCTACCGCGGCGGTGCTGGAGACATTGAAGCGGCATCGACTCGATCGCAAAGGAACCCTTGATCTGTTCGGTGAAGGAAGCAAAAGCATCGGTGAGAAAATCCGCGGTGCTTATGAGCATCTGAACGGTTGGCAGAACCGTTTGATCCTCGGCGACTCGCTACAAGTGATGAACTCACTGCTGGAATATGAAAGTTTGGGCCGGCAGGTGCAGATGGTTTATATGGACCCGCCCTACGGGGTGAAGTTCGGTGGTAACTTTCAGCCCTTTGTGCGCAAGCGCGATGTCAAGGACGGCGATGACGACAGCATCAGCCGCGAGCCGGAGATGGTACGCGCCTACCGTGACACATGGGAGTTGGGCGTTCATTCATGGCTGACTTATATGCGCGACCGCCTGTTGCTGGCGCGGGAGTTGCTGACCGATTCCGGTTCTTGCTTTGTGCAGATTTCGGATGAGAATGTGCATCTGGTGCGAAGCGTAATGGATGAGGTTTTTGGGCGGGAGAATTTTGTTAGTTTGATAGCTTATAAAACGACTTCTGGTTTGGGTAATAAAAATATAGACACTACTGGTGACTATCTAATCTGGTATGCGAAATATGTAGATAAGATAAAATCCAAACCTATATGGCTAGAAAAAAATCTAAACCCGGACAATGCTTATAAATACTTTGAACTTGAAAATGGAACGCGCCGCGCTATAACAATTAGCGAAAAAAATGATGAAGAGAAAATTCCGCGAAATATAAAATTATTTCGCTACGATAATTTGAGAGGTCAAAGCGGAGGAATCGCTGGCCAGTTTCCAGTTGAGTATGAAGGGCATACATATAGAATCACACAGGGTAGCTGGAAAACAAGTAAAGCAGGCATGGATACTCTTATTAAAAAAAATAGGATTGGAGTTGTAGGTAATACTCTTAGCTACATACGATATATGAATGATTTTCCGTGTAGACGCATAACAAATATGTGGTCGGATACGAGCATTGCTGGATTCACAAGTGATAAAAAATATGTCGTAGAAACCAACCCAAAAGTCATCCAACGCTGCATGCTCATGACCACCGACCCGGGCGATCTGGTCCTGGACCCCACCTGCGGTAGCGGCACCACCGCCGTGATCGCCGAACAATGGGGGCGGCGATGGATTACCACGGATGTATCGCGCGTGCCCTTGGCGCTTGCCCGGCAACGATTGCTCACCACCACCTATCCCTATTATCAACTGAAAGATGAATCGCGCGGACCCGGCGGCGGCTTTGTCTATACTCGCAAACAAAACAAGAAAGGCGAGGAAGTCGGCGGCATCGTGCCACATATCACTTTGAGGTCCATCGCCAACGACGAACCGCCGGCGGAAGAAGTGCTGGTGGACAAGCCCGAAGTGGAAAAGAACACTACCCGCATCAGCGGACCCTTTTGCGTGGAAGCGGTGTTGCCAACGCCGCTGTCGCCGGAAGCGGATACGGTGGGAATAAAAGAGCCGGATGTGGGCGCATCGGACGATCGGCAAGTTCAACCGCTTACCGAGGAAGAAGATCATATCCCGCGCATGATTCGAATTTTGCAGTTGTCTCCAGTATTGCATTTGCCGGGCAACGAAACATTTAATCTAAGTAATGTGCGCCCGCCTGCCAAATCCCTGAACCTCCACGCCGAAGGAGTGCACACTGACGACAAAGATGCGAATAATGAGGAAAACATCGCCATCGTTTTTGGCCCGGCAAATGGTGCCATCTCAGAACGTGCGGTGATTGAAGCGGGCAAAGAGGCATACCACAAAAATTATGCCCGCCTGTTGGTAATCGCCTTCGCCATTGAACCGGCGGCACGACAAACCATTGAGAAGGGCGAAACGACTTTCAGTTTGCCCGCAATCTACGCTCAAGCAAGCACTGATCTGGTGATGTCCGACCTGCTTAAAAACATGCGCTCCAGCCAGATTTTTTCAGTCGTTGGACTGCCTGATGTAGAACTGAAAAAAGCAACCGAGAAAGCCGAGGACGACGGCGACCTGTGGCAGGTCACGTTGCACGGCATGGACACCTTCAACCCTGCTAACATGGAAATCACATCCTGTAATGGTGACGATGTGCCTTGCTGGATGCTAGACACCGACTACGACGGGCAATGCTTCCGTGCCGGCCAGGTATTCTTCCCCCGCACCCAGGCCTGGGACAAAATACGCACAGCGATAAAAGCGGATTTCGATGACACGGTGTGGGAACACCTGCGCGGGAATATCAGCGCACCCTTTATCGCCGGCGAGCAAATCGCCGTGAAAGTCATAGACGACCGCGGCAATGAGTTGATGGTGGTTAAGGAAACGAAAGAGGATGCGAGAAAATGAAACTTAAATCTATTCAAGTGAAAAATTATCGTAGCGTTGACGATAGTGATAAATTCACTATTGATAACATTACTTGTCTTGTGGGAAAGAATGAATCTGGAAAAACGGCTATTTTGAAAGCCATTGAAGGAATAAAACCGTTCAACAAAAAAATGAAATATGACAAAATTACGGATTACCCGAGGCGACATCTAAGTGAATACGATACGAGACATGACGGCCAGCAGGCCGAGGTTTGCGTTTCTGAGTGGGAATTGGATAAAGAAGATAAAGAAGCGTTGAAAGAAAAATTTGGAAATAATTGCTTGTCCGAAAATACCATCGAAGTTACAAGCAAGTATGGAAGTCGTTCGACGTGGTCTATTAAATTAAACGAAAAAAATATAGTTAATCATCTTTGCAATGAGCATAATTTAGACGCGATTGAAAAATCGGTTATTGGAAACTGCAACACTACACAGGAGATCTATAAAAAAATCGAGGATTCCCCATCCGATTCGGAGAAATTGAATGCCATAAAGGAACGTATTGGGGAATACCGGAGTAAGAGCGCAATCTATGATGCAATTGATATACTGTCCGAAAAGATGCCTTCATTCGTCTACTTTTCACATTACTCCCGCATGAGTGGAGAAATTTCTATTGAGCAGTATAAAAAGGATGAAAGTAGCAATAATATTAAGGAGGGAGATCAAATATTTTCAGACCTTTTAAGTTTTGCGGGAACAAGCATAGATGAGATCGAAGATACTAATAAACGTGAAGAATTGAAGGCCAAAATAGAGTCTGCTTCTAACAGAATCACCGATCAAATTCTTGAGTATTGGACACAAAACGTAAATTTGGAAATTGAATGTGAAGTAGATCCAGGAAAATCAGGTGACCCGCCACCCTTTAATAGCGGAACCGTTATGCAAGCACGCGTAAAGAATACCCTTCATCGAGCCTCCGTGCCATTTTCAGAGAGAAGCGCAGGCTTTATTTGGTTCTTTTCTTTTCTGGTTCATTTCTCACAGGTAAAAAAACATTACGCTGATGCAAATGCAAATGTAATAGTGCTGCTGGATGAGCCAGGGTTAACACTACACGCCAAAGCGCAGAACGATTTGCTTCGCTACATTCAAGAAAAGCTTGCTCCCCAGCACCAAGTTATATATTCGACTCACTCACCTTTTATGATTATTTCAGAACAATTAGAATCAATTCGAACTGTGGAAGATATCGTAAAGAGAAAACCAAATGCACGACCAAATATATTAGGAACTAAAGTCAGTTCTGACTTCCTCAAAACATCACGAGATACTATTTTCCCACTACAAAGCGCTCTCGGTTACGAAATATCGCAAACTTTATTTATCGGAAAAAAAGTTATTACCGTAGAAGGTGTTTCAGATATTTTATATTTAAGAACAGTATCGAACATCCTTAAGGAAAAAGACAAAAACCATATAGACGAATGGGTGATAAGTCCCGCAGGATCTATTGATAAGATTGTTCCTTTTATCAATTTATATTTGTCGCACGGTGAAGAAAGAAGCATCGTAGCACTTACCGATTACCAGAAGGGACACAAAGCCAAAGTACGAAAAATACGAGATTCCGATATGATAGCATCGCTTCTGCTCTATTCTGATTTTTGCGATAAAGAAGAAGCCGATGTGGAAGATATATTTGAAACAACATTGTATTTGGAAATCTTAAAAAAATCTTGTGGTATAGACATTAATTCGGAAGATATTCACACTGAAAAAAGAATAGTAAAAGAAATTGAGTCTAAAGGTCATGACTTTTCTCACTATGCCCCTGCTGATTGGCTAATGAGAAATAGCGATGTGTTGAGAGAAGATAATGAAGGAGTGAATAAAACACTCGACCGTTTTGAAAATATATTTAAGAAAATAAATGAAAATCAATAAAGCCACCATTCGCAACTTCAAACGGTTCAAGGAGGAAACTTTTGACCTTGACGGCAATGTTATTCTTGCCGGACCAAATAACTCTGGCAAGACAACATTGCTGCAGGCTATCGCCACCTGGTCGTTGGCGTTGGAACGCTGGCGTGAATTGAATGATTACCAGCGACACGGCGGTGCTTACACCAGAGCACCGATCGCACGACAGGCATTTTATTCCGTGCCGTTACGTGTTTTTGATTTGCTATGGAATGAGCGTACTTTGGGCAGTGGCATTGAAATAGAAATAACCCTTGATGGCGAAACTGTTCCGATTGAGGTCAGCCATGATAGCACTGAGCAAGTTTATGTTCGCCCACGCAAGGATGTAGACCGAGAGTGGTTAGAAAATTTTGATCATTCTTTCAAGCCAGTTTTTGTTCCCGCCATGACTGGACTAAACATTGAAGAACCAGTGTATCAACAACCGAAAATCGAACAACTATTAGGGCAGGGCAAGCCCGGTGATGTGTTACGAAACCTGCTGGTTGAGACACACCATAATCAAGACGCATGGGAGAAGTTAGTCAATTCCATTGGCAAAATGTTCGACTATCAGTTGCTACCACCAAATGCTGAAGGGCCCAATATTATCGCCGAATACCAACATTCGCAAAAACAGAAAGCGGCGAAGTTTGATATTGCCAGTGCCGGCAGTGGTTTTTTGCAGGTGCTGATGTTGTTGACTTTTTTACATTCCCGACAGGGAACGGTGTTGTTGTTGGATGAGCCAGACGCGCATCTACATGTGATTTTGCAAGATATTATCTACAACGAACTGAAATCTGCTGCGCAAGCAAGCAACTCGCAATTGATTATTGCCACACATTCTGAAGTGGTTATCAATACGGTTGACCCCAGAGAATTGTGTGCTTTGCTGGATACGCCAAGAAAAATAGCAAATGACGAGGAAAAAGCATCATTGATTCAATCTCTTTCCATCCTTTCCAACATGGACATTATGCTGGCGACCGATCAAGGGAAAATTCTTTATGTAGAAGGCCACACTGATTTGAATATGTTACGGGCCTGGGCAAAGATACTGAACCATCCGATAACAGAATTTATGGAAAAACCGTTTTGGAAGCCAACCGTGTCGGAAACAAGACTCCAAGCCAAGGGCATAAAAGCGCAGGATCATTTTGAATCTCTTCTGTTGGCACAAGTGGATATACGCGGTGTGGAAATTTCCGACCGAGACGGCAATGAAAGCACCCCTGAAAATAAAATGGCGATGGATGGAAAACTGCTCAAACTGTGTTGGGCGCGTTACGAAATTGAAAGTTATCTTATACGACCCGCTACTCTTGCTCGATTTGTCGGAAAAATTGTGGGTAGTGATGCGCCCCAGGCAAACATTGAGGCCATGAAAGAAATCATGAAAGAACACTTACCCGGGGCAGTTGTGCACGGTGCGAGTAATAATCACTCATATCTATTAGAAACAAAAGCAAAAACTATTTTGTCCGCAATTCTTGAAGATACCGGTCTGCATGGCTTTCCTGCTAACCGATACTTTGAAATCGCCGCCGTCATGCAACCCGATGAAGTTCATCCTGAAATAACGCAAAAACTGGATGCCATCGCCGACCATTTTAATTTGTAATGTCCGCATCAGAAGTCAAGAATCCAATTATCAACTCTCCCTACGAGGAGCCGCCGGCGCATTGGAAAATACACGAGCACGAGCCAGCGGAGAAAATTAACAGCCGTAGCAAGCCGACTTATCTGTATCTGCCACCGGGGACAAAAACCGATGACAAAAATGAGCGCGATGTCGGCTATGAGATAGAGTTACAAACGGTGTCGCTGATTCGCAAGCGGCTTACAGAATGGCGGCCCCTGGCCCTGCGCGGTGAAGGTGGCGTCAGCCGTGTGACCATGGAGTTGTTGAATTACTGGCGGCGGGAGGGGCGGGAGCAACCACTGTTTTTCGCTCAGCTAGAAGCCGCCGAAACGATTATTTTTCTCACCGAAGCACGCGCTGATTTTTTACAGGGCATTGATATCCCATTGGATGAACCGGGCGAAGACAAGCAACGGGATGGATTTACTGCCTTTCGTCGTCTTTGTTGCAAGATGGCAACTGGCGCAGGTAAGACCACCGTCATGGCGATGTTGGCGGCCTGGAGTCTGCTGAACAAGGCGAACAACAAGGGCGATCGGCGTTTTTCCGATGCTATCTTGATTGTCTGCCCCAATGTGACCATTCGCGACCGATTGGTGGAGTTGGATCCAAAAAACGGCGAAGCCAGTATTTATCGCACCCGCGATCTGGTACCACAATCCATGATGCCCCTCTTAGCGCAAGGGCGGCTTTTCACCGTCAATTGGCATGTATTTGAACCGCGTACCTCCCAATCTAACAACAAGGTAATCAAAACGGGGAAACGTACTCTTGTGCACGAAACTATTTTTATCGGTGACAAAAATACTACTGCGCGAGGCCGGCGTTATATGACCGAAGCCCATCTTCGTCAACAACATAATTTGGGGCTTATAGAAGTTGATGAAGAAATTCGAGACAAAAATGGAACGCTGAAAAAGGCAAAAATTCAATCTGAAAAATACATTGAAACCGATGCCGCTATATTACGACGCGTACTGGAGGGAGAACTAGGAACACGACACAACATTCTTGTCTTCAACGACGAAGCGCACCACGCTTACCGTCTGCATACCACCGGTGACGACAAGCGCAATGATAGTGACAACGAGATGCTTGGCGACGATGAGATGACCGCCAATTATTACAAGGAAGCCACAGTCTGGGTGGATGGGTTAGACAGGGTGCATAAATTGCGTGGTATTAATTTCTGCGCCGATTTTTCGGCAACACCTTATTTCTTGGGTAAGGCGGGTGCCAACACAAACCGTATTTTCCCCTGGACGGTGAGTGATTTCGGTTTACAAGATGCGATTGAATCCGGGTTGGTGAAAATTCCGCAACTGGCGACGCAGGACTCTTCTGGCAAATCGGTTCCGGGATATTTTAATATTTGGAAATGGATATTACCGCAACTGACACCAACGGAACGCGGCGGCAAAAAAAGCGATGCCAAGCCAGAAGCCATAGTCAAATACGCGCATACGCCGATTGCCATGCTGGGTGGTATGTGGGAAAAAACGCGTCAGCAGTGGGCAGAATCCGATGACCCGAGGCCACCAGTGTTTATCCTGGTTTGCAAGACCAAGAAATTGGCGCAAGTGGTTTATGAATGGCTTGCCGATGATAAGCCACCGATTGCCACTATTCCGCGGGTAAATCTGCCCGAGCTGCGTAACACCGAAGGCAAGCAGAACACCATCTGCGTTTATTCAGATGTGCAAAAAGAAATAGAAAGCGGCAACACCAAGAGCGACGAAACCCGCTGGATGCGCCACACTCTGGACACCATCGGCAAAATAGACTGGGTCCGGGACAGCCAACAACGACCGCAATATCCTGAGGGTTTTGAGGATTTGGCGGAAAAATTAGAGCGCGAAAAACATCCGCCCGGGCGCGATGTACGTTGCATTGTCAGCGTTGGGATGCTCACCGAAGGCTGGGATTGCAGTACGGTTACGCACATCATTGGCCTGCGTCCTTTCATGTCGCAACTGCTGTGCGAGCAGGTAATAGGGCGTGGGTTGCGACGTGCGTCCTATGAGGTCGGTAAAGACGGATTGATGCAAGAAGAAATTGCCACCGTCTTAGGGGTGCCGCTGTCGTCCTTTACACTCAAGGCAAGCGACGGTAGCAAATCGGAGCAGCAAAGCCGCCATCATATTTATGCACTTCCTGGCAAGACGGAGTATGAAATCCATTTTCCGCGTGTGGAAGGCTACCGACAAACTGTTCGCCGGCGCATCATTTGTGACATGGAAAATATCCCACCCTTGCCTATTGATCACACCAACATTCCGCCAGAGGTAATAATGAAGGCGAGATTATTAACCAACAAGGGACGCCCCTCTTTGCACGGACCCGGAAAAAGCACCAATGCATCTTTGCGGGATTTTCGTCAGCAATTTCGACTCCAAGAAGAAATATATAAGATGACAACCGCGCTGACCCGTGAGTATGCTGAGGATGACCAGTGTGAATTGCCAGCAAACATTCTCTTTTCGCAGTTATATAAAATCGTGTGCGCTTACATCGACGAAAAGGTTTCCGCTACTTCACCCGCCGAGAAGAAAGATGCTTTTATGTCACCCTATTATGGATGGGTAATTGAAAAGCTGCGACAAAACATTCGTCCCGATACATCTGCTGGCGAAACCCCGGAACTACCCCGCTACGAGCGTTTGCGCGGCGAGGGTTCAACTGCAGATGTGAATTTTTTCACCCTGCGAGAGCCTTATTCGGTGCTAAAAAGTCATATCAACGCGGTCGTGCCAGACACCAAAAAACTCGAGCAGACAACCGCCTATCATCTGGACAACAATCCACAAGTTGTTGCTTTCGCTAAGAATGAAGGCATGGGCTTTGGCATCCCTTATTTACATAACGGGGAGACGCATGACTACATGCCTGACTTTCTTATCCGTCTGCATGAGGAAAAACAGCACTATCTAATTTTGGAAACCAAGGGCTACGACCCGTTGAAAGACATAAAGAAAGGTGCCGCCATGCGTTGGGTCAACGCCGTCAATGCAGATGGCGAGCATGGGCGGTGGCAATATCGGATGGTTTCCAAGGTCGGAGAAGTTGACGCTGCCGTCAGTGAGGCTAGGGCTGCCTTGCAGCATCTGTAAGAAATTGCCCCCAATACCCACTCAACCAAGCACTATTCCACTGATTCGTAGGTGATTTTCTGTGCGTCATATCTTATTTTTCCAATTTTAATCAACAAATAAAAATATAACATACCCAATTACTTATCAGGAAAATGAGTTCCATTCTCAACTACAAACAACGCCTCCCACGTGTATAGTAATGAGTCCGGCTTGCCCGGACAATCCAGTCATTAAACCAGCGACCTCGCCCACCAGGCTGATCGCATCGAACACCTCCGTCAGGGTCAACTAATAGTTCACGCGATAACAACTGCCGAAATTGAACGGGGGTAATAGTACAATGTGCCAATGACCCAGGCGCGAACAGCGGCATGAACAGCGGCATGAACAGCGGTATGAACAGAGTCCGAAGCCTGATGGCGTCGGTGTTCCCGGTGATGACATGGGGGCGCAGCTATTCATTCACCCACTTCCGTGCTGATGCGCTCGCGGGTCTGGTGGTCCTGTTCGTTACTGTTCCCCAGGTTGTTGCATACGCCTTTCTTGCGGGCATGCCGGCGGAAGCCGGTTTGTATACCGCCATCTTTGCGTTGACGGCCTATGCGGCGTTTGGTTCATCCAGGGCGCTTGCCGTTGGCCCCACCGCCATTGTGGGCATGATGACTCTGGCGGCGGCGTCCTTGTATGCCACGCCCGGCACAGCGGCCTACGGCGAAGTGGTGGTGCAGCTTTGCATGGTGACGGGGCTGGTCCTGATATTCCTGCGGGTGGTGAATTTCGGCTCGGTCGTTGCTTTTCTGAGTCATGCTCTGGTTACCGGCTTTATTAGCGCAGCGGCGATTCTGGTGATCTCCAATCAATTACCCTCGATACTGGGGCTGCCGGCTTCCCCGGACACTCGGATTATCGATGTTTACGTTTATTTGTTCAATGCAGCAGAACAAGCCAATCCTTATGTGCTGGCGGTGTCCCTTGGCGCCATCCTGCTTTTGGTGTTCTGCAAAATGTACCTGGGGATCATACTGAAGAAGATGCGGTTGCGTGATTCGCTCATCGACAGCCTGGTCAAGAGTGCACCCATGTATGTGGTTCTGCTGGGCGTGCTCATCGTGCAGATGCTGGCCCTGGACCAAGCCCCCGGCGTGCCGGTGGTGGGCGATATTCCCGCCCGTATGCCCGATATTGCTCTAGTAGCGCCAGGCCTTGAAGAGTTTCGCAACCTGCTGCCCTCCGCATTGCTGATTGCCATGGTGATATTTATGGAAAGCACGAGCATCGGGACGGCCATAGCCGGTAAAACAAGAGACAGGATAAATCCCAATCAGGAACTGGTTGGCCTGGGGGCGGCAAACCTTGGGGCGTCTCTTGTTGGCGGCTTCCCGGTGGCGGGCAGTTTTGCCCGTTCGATAGTCAACTTCTCATCCGGCGCCGTGTCTCCGGTTGCCTCTCTGGTAACTGCATTGCTTGTCATGGTGACGGTTCTGCTGTTTGCCCCGGCCTTTTATTACCTGCCTCAGGGTGCCCTGTCGGCGATCATCGTGGTTTCCGCCTGGCAATTGATCGATATGCAGGCCGTGAAAAAGATTTTCAGCTTCAATGCTATGGATGCGATGACTTTCTCATGCACCTTTATCGCCGTGTTGGTTCTCGGTGTGGAATCCGGCGTACTGGTTGGCATCATCGTTTCATTTGTGCTGCTTATTCGCAGCAGCAGCAAACCGCATATTGCCGTGGTTGGCCGGGTGGGCGATTCGGAGCACTTCAGAAACGTGGAACGATATGACGTCAAGACATCCCCGTTGGTGCTTGCTCTGCGTGTGGACGAGAGCCTTTACTTTGTGAATACTCGTTTTATCGAAACTTTTGTACTCAACCAGCTTGCGGAAAAACGCGAGGTGGAACATGTGTTGCTGATCTGTACGGCGACGAATTTTATCGATACCAGCGGCCTCGAGATGTTGGAAGAACTGTCTGAGAATCTTCAGGAAACAGATGTAACCCTGCACCTGGCGGAGGTGAAGGGCCCGGTCATGGACAAATTGAAGGAAACGGGTTTTTATAAGAACATGAGCGGCCGGGTTTTTTTCACGACGGATATTGCGATGAAAGAACTGGCGGAAATTTAGTTAAACTAAGGAGAGAAAAATGCACAGGAAAAATATCGATTACAAAGACGGCGATACCCTGCTGGAAGGTTATGCAGTCTGGGATGATGCCATGTCTGGCTCACGGCCTGCGGTATTGGTTGCCCATGACTGGACGGGTCGCCGGGATTTCGCCACCGGCAAGGCGGAGGAGATGGCAAAACTGGGTTATGTAGGTTTTGCCCTCGATATGTACGGCAAGGGCGTATTTGGTGCTGACGGTGATGTAGAGGGGAATTCCGCCCTGATGAATCCGTTAGCCGGTGATCGGCCGGCGTTGCGGGCAAGAGTGTTGGCCGCCCTTGATGCGGTGCGTAAGCTTGATGTGGTTGACGGCGGCAAGGTGGGCGCAATGGGCTATTGTTTTGGCGGTATGTGTGTGCTTGAGCTTGCCAGGGCGGGAGCGGACGTTCGCGGCGTTATCAGCATTCACGGCATCTTTGCTCCGGGCGGCATCCCCAACGAGAAGATCACCGCCAGGGTGCTTTGCCTGCATGGTCAGGATGACCCGATGGTTCCGCCGGACCAGGTGCTTGATCTCGAGAATGAAATGACTGAGGCGGGCGCGGACTGGCAGGTGCATGCTTATGGCGGCACCATGCACGCCTTTACCAATCCAGCCGCGGACAATCCCGATTTTGGCACTGTTTACAATCCCGTGGCGGACAGGCGAGCGACCCGCTCGATTAAGAATTTCCTCGGGGAGGTTTTCGAGTAACGGCTAAAAGTTGTCTTTCCGCCGCCGTGTCTCGGCAAAGACTTCCACCGGCTCTGCACCGGTCATATTGAGGTTAGCCTGAATGTCCTGGCTCATTGGCCTGAGGAAGGGGTTGGTTTCTTTTTCCAGGCCGAGGGTGGAGGGCACTGTCGGCTTGCTGCTGGCCCGCAGGGCGTCGATTTCCCTGGCGCGCTGTTTCAGCGCTTCATTTTGCGGCTCGACGGAAAGCGCAAAGGCCGCATTCGCCTGGGTATATTCATGGGCGCAGTAGACTCGGGTGTTGTTCGGTAGCGCAATTAATTTCTGCAGGCTGCCCCACATCTGCGCCGGAGAGCCTTCAAACAATCGGCCGCAGCCAAGCGCGAACAGTGCATCGCCGCAAAAGAGATTGGCCGTGTCGGCAAAGTAATAGGCGATATGACCGATGGTATGGCCGGATACGTCGAATACCCGGGCCTGGTGATGGCCGAAGCTGTAGGTATCGCCATCGCCGACCTGCACGTCAATGCCCGGAATCCTCTCGGCGTCGTCCCGGCAGCCCACAATGGTGCAGCCCCATGCTTCCTTTAATTCAAGATTACCGCCCGCATGATCGAAATGGTGATGGGTGTTAAGGATGTGCGTCAGCGACCAGCCTTTTTCCTTGAGAGCGGCGTTGATGGCGGCGACCTCCGGCGTGTCGATTGCCGCAGTGACCCCGGCCTCCGGGTCATGGATCAGGTAGCCGTAATTGTCTGACAGACAAGGAAACTGGTGAACGATGAGATCAGTCATAATGATACACGCTGTGTTGACGGGGCAGACTGAATGAAACACCAAATATCAGTGAAAATCCACCTTGTGATCAATCAGGGATTCTTCGACGAAGGTGAAATAACCCTCCACGCTTGCGCCTTGCAGAACTTCCGTTAGCCACAGGCGGTCATCGTCCCACATCTCATCGAAGGGCAAGGCCGCGATTCTGAACCAGATGGGAATGGCCTCGTCCGTTTCAGTCGGCATGCCCTCATAGTCGGTTGCCACAAAGACATGGCCATGAATACGCGGCATGTCTTCGGCATGGAAGAAAAGTTGCCCGGCTTCCCGAACATGGAGGGGGTTGATCAGCAATTCCTCTTGAGTTTCGCGGATGGCGCACTCTCTGGGTGTTTCATCTCCTTCCAGACGACCGCCCGGGCCGTTGATCTTGCCGGCACCCAGGCCGCGCTTCTTGCGGATCAGCAACACGGAATCACCCTTGACGACAAAAAGCAGCGTGGCGACTTCTTCCGGCTGCCATGTCTCCCAGTCTATTTCCGCCACTGACGCTATACGATGCATGGTGCTACTTTACTTTGGCTGAGACGGGTGTTCCAGCTCCTCCAGGTTTTTGGTCAGTCTTTTTTCAGTAGCCTGGAAAGGCTGGGCAACTCAGGCATGGCCTTACTCTACCCGGCCAGAGTGGCATTGACCCAGGTCAAAGAGACCTTGAAAACTCATAAATCGCCCACAATATAGTGGGAACCGATGGCCTGTTATCGGCTCTAACTATATTACGGATAGGGGCACAGGAGGAACTTCCATGACGACAGCATTGACCCGGGCGGGCTATCTTCCCAGGCTGAGTGCCAACACCCTGCAAAGTTATCTGGATTCAATACAGCGGCTCCCGATACTCACCGCAGATGAAGAGGCTGACCTGTTCCGTCAATTCCACGACCATGATGACCTGGACGCCGCCCGCCGGTTGATCCTGTCTCATCTGCGTTATGTCGCCTATATTGCCAGGGGTTACAGCGGCTACAATCTACCGCTGGAAGACCTGATCCAGCAGGGTAATGTGGGCCTGATGAAATCAGTCAAACGGTTTGATCTGAGCCATGGCGTGCGCCTGGTGTCTTTTGCCGTGCACTGGATCAAGGCGGAAATCCACGAGTACGTCCTGAAGAACTGGAAGATCGTCAAGGTTGCCACCACCAAGTCTCAACGGAAACTGTTTTTTAATCTGCGAAAGGCGAAAAAGCGTCTTGGCTGGGCCAGCGCGGCGGAGGTGAAACAGATTGCAGATGATCTTGGCGTCAAGCCCGCAGAAGTGCTTGAAATGGAAGCACGGCTGGCCAATGCGGATGAAAGCTTTGAGCCGCTTGCAGCCGACGCAGGGGATGACTTTATCGCCAGCCCATCCGGATACCTGACCCATGGAGAGGTTGAGGACCCGGCACATGTCGTTGCCGATGACGAGATGGCGCAGGTGCGGCATAACGGTCTCGTCAGTGCTCTTGAGTCTTTGGACAATCGATCAAGAGACATAGTGGAATCCCGCTGGCTGCGGGAAGACAAGGCCAGCCTGAAGGTCCTGGCGGAAAAATATGGCGTTTCGCTGGAGCGGATTCGCCAGGTAGAGGCCAAAGCTTTCAAAACCATGCAGCCATTTCTGGAGGCCGCCTAGCCACAAACGGCTGCATCTCCAATTTCGTCTCTCCAATTTCAGGGAATGACATGATACCTTTAGCGTCTGATACTAAGTGCGCGAGCGAATCATGAGTGAATCCGTTATTACATCCGACCAGCATTTCAATGGCACGGCCATGGTTGCCGAGCTGAACCAGTTGCTCCGGCTAAGAACCACCCCCATTGGCATGAAAATGTTCAAGACAAGGGAAGAAATGGAGCAGGTGCCGCGTATCCGGCGGCCTAAAGAAATTCACACCACTGATCAGATTGTCGGTCAGGCGTCTCGCAATGGCTGGACGGTGGGCATTACCATGGATGATCTGGTGGGCGCCCAGTGCGGTACGGTGATTGGTTTGCACCCCCGCAGTGAGGAATGGTTATCCGGTGACCGTATGGCGGGCGTTTGGTACGCAGACCAGCAGGAGGCCGCCGCCCATCAGGCGGCAATGGATGTGCTGGAATACGGGCGTTATGAGGCCATGGCGGTAAGCCCGCTGGCGTCAGGCCGTCTGGACCCGCCGGACATCTGCCTCATTTACGCAACGCCGGCGCAGATGATCCTTTTTATCAATGGGTTGCAGTGGACCGGTTACAAAAAGCTGGCGTTCGGTTGTGTCGGCGAATCCTCCTGCGCCGATTCCTGGGGGAGGGCGTTACAGACGCGAGAACCCAGCCTGTCGATACCCTGCTTCGCGGAACGCCGCTACGGGGGTGTGCAGGATGATGAACTGCTGATGGCGATACCGCCGGAATTTCTGCCGAAAACTATCGCCGGTTTGCACGCCCTGTCGAAAAACGGCCTGCGCTATCCAATCCCGCCCTATGGCATCAATAATGATGTGCGGGCGGGTATGGGTATCAGCTATTCGAACTAGCTGCCGGCAAATATGCCGGTGGCCTTGCCGGCCTCGGTGTAGACGGGTTCCTGCTGACTGACAAGATACTTGAGAATGGGGTCGGTCGGCGGCTTCATCGCAAAACCGCCCAGGTAGGTTCGCATATCGTTATACCAGTGGGCATTGAGGTGTGTTTCGAGCGTTTCCGGTGAGGCCCATTCCTCGTATACCCAGACCCTGCCAGCGGTCAGGTGGTCCTGACTCCAGGAATAGGCAATACAGCCTTCTTCGTCCAGTGCGCCTTCGATGTGGGGCCTGGCACCTCGCAACATTTCCGCTATATCCACACTGTCTTCAAAATCCAAATGCCCGGCTACTATGACTGTCATGCTGCTCTCCCGTAATGAAATTCATGGCCGCCCTCAGCATACCCAAAGATTGCATTTGAGTATAATCCCAGCCAACGCTATGCTGCTTGAATGCCGCCAATTCCGCCGGGTTATAACGGATTGCATTGTCCCTGGTTATCAAAAAATAGTCGTTTTCGCCGATGAATTTCAGCCATTCCGTATCTGGGCAATCGTGTGCAAAGCGGTCTTGAAGGTGCTCTACGTCTTCCCCGAATGCTTTCATGCCTTTGGCTAAGTTCACGCTGAGATTATTGTCAACAAAAAACCTCAAGCAACCAGCACCGCCTCGAAGTCAACGGCAGCCTTAACTTCTGATTTTTCCAGGTTCATCCAGTTTGAAACTTGCTCCGTATTACCTGACTCGGCAACAAACAGGTCGTATATGTTGGATGTGCGAATGCCTTTGCCGACTATTGTGGGTGCACCAAAATTTATCTTGGGATCAAGTACAATACCTTTGTCTCTCCCTTCGGGATACCACTTTTCGGCAAAGCCGGTATCGTCGTCAAAATCTATTTGTGTAGCCTCCTTCCGAATGACTTCAGAGATTACCCACTGCCCGCCGGACATAAGCTCAAGCAGGTTTTCCTCCTTCCGGGCGTCCAACTTGAGATATATTTTATGCCCGTCCGTAAAGTACACTTGCTGCGCAAAATGGTGGCCGCCTATGATTTTCTCCGATTCGGCCAGTGCCGCTCTTATTTTTTGCAGACTGAGCCCGTGGTCAAGAAAGCTGCGGACGAATATCAAGTCTATCAGTTCCAGAAAGGACGCATAACGGTCATACTCAACGCCGTCTCGTTGAATAACAGGCTGCTGATGCACTAGAGTTTTGGGGCCGCCATCTGAGACGGGGTAATGATAGGCGTACCCTCTTAACCATCTGCGAACCCTTTCCGGGCGGAACCCGGTTAGGCGGCCCGCTTCAGCCGCCGTGTATCTGGGAGTAGTTAAGGCTTGCATGATGCTCCTGCAGGAAAGGCGTTGAAATTGGAGTTTATCAAGAAAATATAGAGCCTACTATGTCCCGACCCTGTCCTGGCGCTTAGCTTGGTTCCTGTCCTGGTCCTCGATTTAGCCCTAAGCCCTGTGCCACCTGACTTGGTGCCGCACGGCGAGACGCCCCGGTAGCCAAGAGCAAAGCTGTCCGATAAGGCCGACGCTGGAACTTGTTGCCGGTAATCAAGCGCCCGCGTGATGCCAACACCATCCAACTCTTCAACCACAAGCCCCACCAGTAATGCTGCCTGCTTCCCCCGATACCACTGAAAAAGGGTCATGTGCCGAGCCGGCCACCAGCGGCAGAGATCAACCCAATCTGCCGCGAGACAAAGCCTTGCATCCCGGCCCTGTGGTTTGTCTTTTAAGGGTAAACTCAATATGATTGGCGGGCTTCGGCACATTCACAGGAGTCAGGGTGGGTTGCTGTCAATAATCCCTCTATATGAATTGAGCAAATGCCAGTGAAAGCAAAATCTCGCCCAATCAACTTAGGCATCACAGACCTGATGGCATTTCGATGGCCGATTGCCGCCCTCACATCCATCACCCATCGTCTTACGGGGGCAATTCTTTTCGTCGGGGTCGCCCTGCTGTTATTCGCGCTTGATATGTCTCTGTCGAGCGAGTCGGGTTTTGCAGCCCTGCGAGGTATGATGCTTTCCCCCCTTGGCAAGTTCGTGACCTGGGGGCTGCTCGCAGCCCTGTCGTATCATTTTGTTGCCGGTATCAAGCATCTGCTGATGGATATGGGCGTAGGCGAAACCCTTGCAGGTGGTAGGTTCGCAGCGCAAGCCACTATCTGTATCTCGGGCATTCTGATGGCCCTTGCCGCTTTCTGGGTTCTGTAAGCGGGCCCGCCGATGGTTACCCAGGTTACTTCCATGAGCCGCAACGGCATTTCCGACTGGGCCATCCAACGGGCTTCGGCGCTCCTGTTGGCTGTTTATACGCTGTGCATCCTGGGGTTTGTGTTGACGAATCCCGGCCTCGACTATGACGCTTGGCGAGCATGGTTCAACAACGGGGTCATGAAGGTGTTTACGGTGCTTACACTGGTTTCACTCTGCGCCCATGCCTGGGTCGGGATGTGGACCATAGGTTCGGATTACCTTGGGGAACGCACCCTCGGGGCCAAGGCGACGATTTTGCGTTTCGTCTATCAGGGGGGTTGTTTGCTGTTGATTCTTGTTTACCTCTTATGGGGTATTCAAATTCTTTGGGGAGTTGGTGCATGAGCAGTACCCCGGTACTTGAATTTGACGCCATTATTATTGGTGGTGGCGGGTCCGGCATGAGGGCGGCTCTACAACTGGCAGAATCCGGCAGCAAGACGGCGGTTATCTCCAAGGTGTTTCCGACACGCTCGCACACTGTATCCGCTCAGGGCGGCATCACCTGCGCCATTGCCAGCGCCGACCCAAACGACGACTGGCGCTGGCACATGTACGACTCGGTGAAAGGCTCCGACTACATTGGCGATCAGGACGCCATCGAGTATATGTGTTCGGTGGGTCCGGAGGCGGTGTTTGAACTCGAACACATGGGGCTGCCGTTTTCCCGCACCGAAGAAGGCCGCATCTACCAGCGCCCTTTTGGCGGCCAGTCCAAAGATTACGGCAAGGGCGGCCAGGCGGCCCGCACCTGTGCAGCGGCGGACCGCACGGGCCACGCGCTCTTGCATACCCTTTATCAGGGCAATCTCAAGGCGGGGTCCGTATTTTTCAGCGAATGGTTCGCGGTTGATCTGGTCTGCAATGCCAAGGGCGCGGTCGTTGGTTGTACCGCCATCTGTATGGAAACTGGCGAGGTTTATTACATCAAGTCAAAGGCAACGGTGCTCGCCACCGGCGGCGCCGGGCGTATTTATCAATCCACCACCAATGCGTTGATGAACACCGGGGATGGTGTTGGCATGACCCTGCGGGCTGGCTTGGTGGTTCAGGACATGGAGATGTGGCAGTTCCACCCAACTGGCATCGCCGGGTCCGGTGTGCTGGTTACGGAAGGCTGCCGGGGCGAGGGTGGTTACCTCATCAACAAGGACGGTGAGCGTTTTATGGAACGCTATGCGCCCAACGCCAAGGACCTCGCAGGCCGCGATGTAGTTGCCCGCAGCATGGTGCTTGAAATTCTTGAGGGGCGCGGCGTCGGTGACAATGGCGATCATGTGCTGTTGAAACTGGATCATCTCGGTGAAGAAGTTCTGCATTCGAGGCTGCCGGGTATTGTTGAACTCTCCAAAACATTCGCGCACGTTGACCCGGTCAAAGAAGCGATTCCCGTTGTTCCCACCTGCCATTATATGATGGGCGGGCTGCCAACCAATATCCATGGTCAGGCCATTACGCTCAATGATGACGGCAGCGATAGAATTATTGACGGTCTCTATGCTGTGGGCGAGGCGGCCAATGTGTCCGTACATGGTGCCAATCGCCTCGGCGGCAACTCACTGCTTGACCTGGTGGTGTTTGGCCGGGCGGCGGGTCTGCATATTACCGATGCGCTGAAGCAGGGCATGGATGTTACGGAAGCGTCCGGCTCGGATATAGAAGCGGCACTGACGAGGCTCAATCGCTGGGACAATGCCGGGGAAAGCGGCGAGTCGCCGGCCGCATTGAAGAAAGAGTTACAGGAATGCATGCAGTTGAACTTCGGCGTTTTCCGCAAGGAAGCGCCAATGCTGGAAGGCATAAACAAGGTCGCGGAATTACGTGAAAGAATTGCCGGTGCCTCTCTCAAGGATACTGCAAAAGCGTTTAACACGGCGCGGCTGGAAGCCCTGGAGTTGGACAACCTGCTGGAGATTGCCGAGGCAACAGCCATCAGCGCCGAAGGCCGCAAAGAAAGCCGCGGCGCTCACGCAAGGGAAGACTACCAAACCAGGGACGACGAGAATTGGCTGTGCCATTCCATTTACGACCCAAACCGCAAGGTGCTTCTGAAACGCAAGGTGAACTTCGCCCCGAAGACTGTGCCCATGTTTGAACCCCAAGAACGAACCTACTAGCAGGAAACCCGAACATGCTTGTCAGTGTATACAGATACAACCCTGATGCAGACAAAGAACCCTACATGCAGGATTTTGATTTTGATGTTCCCGGCGGCAAGGACCTCATGGTTCTCGATGTGCTGGAATTGCTGAAGGAACAAGACCCTTCCGTCACCTACAGGCGCTCTTGCCGCGAAGGGGTTTGCGGTTCGGACGGCATCAACATGAACGGCAAGAATGGCCTCGCCTGTATCACACCCTTGTCGGATGTCGTCCGCAGGAACAAGCTGGAGATCAAGCCCTTGCCCGGCCTGCCGGTGATTCGCGACCTGGTGGTCGATATGGCGCAGTTCTACAGTCAGTACGAGAAAATCAAACCCTATCTGATGAATGATGAGCGGCCTCCTTCTCAGGAGCGGCTGCAATCTCCGGAAGAGCGCGAAAAACTCGACGGCCTTTATGAATGTATCCTCTGCGCCTGTTGCTCGACTGCCTGCCCCTCTTTCTGGTGGAACCCGGACAAGTTCATCGGCCCCGCCGGCCTGTTGCAGGCTTATCGTTTTATCGCCGACAGCCGGGATACCGCCACGGAAGAACGCCTGGCCGCTCTGGAAGACCCTTTCAGCGTGTTCCGTTGTCGCGGGATTATGAACTGTGTTTCCGTTTGCCCCAAAGGCCTTAACCCGACAAAAGCAATAGGTCACATCAGGAACCTGCTCTTGAAAAGAGCCGTATGAATGTCTTGATGAGGCGATGAGATGTCAGAGAATGCAATGGAGCGGATGTGGCAGTCCGGCCATATTTCCGCCGGTAACGCCGCCTATGTGGAAGAACTCTACGAGAAGTATCTCGAAGACCCTGCCAGTATCCCGGATCAGTGGCGCAGCTACTTTGAAACCCTGCCGATGGTTGAAGGCACGACGGCGCCGGACATTTCTCATGCGACCATCCGCGACCACTTTCTACTGCTATCCAAGAACCAGTCGCGGGTTGTGCCGGTTTCTGCCAGCAGCTTCAATGCTGAACACGAGCGTAAACAGTTCTCCGTCGGTGAACTGATCAGCGGTTACCGTCGCCACGGGCATCTCGCCGCCAGGCTTGACCCCTTGGGTCTGAAAGAGCCGGGCTATGTCCCCAGGCTCGACCTGGAATATCACAAGCTGTCGGCGGCGGACCTGGACACGCGTTTTCAGACTGGCGACCTTTTCTTCGAGCAGAGCGAGGCGCCCCTCAGTGACATTGTCGATGCGCTGCAACGCACCTATTGCGGCGCCATCGGCGTCGAGTACATGCACATCTCCGATGAGGCTGAACAGATGTGGATTCAGCAGCGGCTGGAAAGCGCCCGCTCGCAGTCGTCTTTCAGCCCTGAGGCCAAGCGCAGGATTCTCGACCGCCTGATAGCGGCGGAGGGCCTTGAGAAATATCTCGGCACCCGATACCCGGGCACCAAGCGTTTTGGTCTCGAAGGGGGGGAGTCCTTTATCCCCTGTCTCGCCGAACTGATTCACCGGGCGGGCTCCAGTGGCATCGTGGAAACAGTCATCGGCATGGCCCACCGGGGCCGCCTTAATGTGCTGGTCAATCTGATGGGCAAAGACCCGGCGGGTCTTTTCGATGAGTTTGAAGGGCGTTACAAGCCGGGCTTCGGCTCCGGTGACGTGAAATACCACCAGGGTTTTTCCTCCAACCTGATGACGCCCGGCGGGGAGATGCACCTGGCCCTCGGCTTCAACCCGTCTCACCTGGAAATTTCCGCGCCGGTTATCGAGGGTTCGGTGCGCGCCAGGATGGATCGCCGCAAAGACCTGCTCGCCGAAAATGTATTGGCGATCAACGTACATGGCGATGCCGCCTTCGCCGGGCAGGGCGTTGTCATGGAAACCTTTCAGGCGTCCCAGACGCGCGGCTTCTTTACCGGCGGCACCGTTCACCTGGTGATCAACAACCAGATTGGCTACACCGTAAGCGCCAGGGAAGACGCCCGTTCCACACACTATTGCACCGAGGTGGCGAAGATGGTGCAGGCACCGGTGTTCCATGTGAACGCGGACGACCCGGAAGCGGTGGTGTTCATTGCCCAGTTGGCCATTGATTACCGCATGGAATTCAAGCGGGACCTGGTGATAGACCTCGTATGCTACCGGCGGCGCGGCCACAACGAGGGCGATGAGCCGGCTATCACGCAGCCCATCATGTATGAAAAAATCCGCAAGCACCCGACCACCCAGCAACTTTACGCGGAGCAGCTCGTCACCGAGGGCGTTGTCAGCCGCGAGGATTATGAATCCGGCATAAACGCCTACCGGAACCTGCTGGATGAAGGCCATGCGGTGGCCTGGGATTACCTCACCGAACCGGACGCCTCGTTGCATGTGGACTGGGTCCCTTATCTGGGCCATGACTGGGACAGCCCGTCAGACACCACCTTCGACCTGAAGCGGTTTCAGGAAATTGCCGCGGAACTGCATGAAATCCCCGATGGATTCGTATTGCAGAAGCAGGTGGCGAAGATCGTCGAAGACAGGCGCAAGATGGGCGCCGGTGCCATGGCGATCAACTGGGGCTTTGCGGAGATCATGGCCTACGGCACCCTGTTGGATCAGGGCTACAATATCCGCCTGACCGGACAGGACGTGTGCCGTGGCACCTTCTCTCATCGGCATGCGGTACTGCACGATCAGAAGCTCGGCAGAACCCTGACGCCGCTAGACCGCATCGAAGGCGAATCCAACTGGTTCGAGATGTACGACTCCTTCCTATCTGAAGCGGCGGTGCTGGCGTTTGAATACGGCTATTCGACGACCAGCCCGCATACGCTGGTCATCTGGGAGGCCCAGTTTGGCGACTTCGCCAATGGCGCTCAGGTTGTTATCGACCAGTTCATCACCTCCGGGGAACACAAGTGGGCCAGGCTTTCCGGCCTGACCATGCTGCTGCCCCACGGTTACGAGGGAGCCGGGCCGGAGCACAGCTCTGCGCGGCTGGAGCGATACTTGCAGTTATGCGCCGAGCACAATATACAGGTATGTGTGCCAACCACGCCGGCGCAGATGTTCCATCTGCTGCGCCGCCAGGTGATACGGCCCCTGCGCAAACCGCTTATCGTCATGACGCCGAAGAGCCTGCTCCGGCACAAGGAAGCGGTGTCCGGCCTGGAAGACCTGACCGGCGGTAGCTTCCAAACCATCATCAATGACGCCCATGTTCAAGACCGGGGCGCGGTTGACCGGGTCGTCTTTTGCAGCGGCAAAGTCTATTACGACCTGCAAGCAAAACGAGCCGAAGACAATCTGGCGACGGTTGCGATCATCAGGGTAGAGCAGCTGTATCCCTTCCCGGAATTGGACATGCAGGCGGCACTGGCGATGTATCCCAACCTCAAGCACACCGTCTGGTGCCAGGAAGAACCCATGAACCAGGGGGCCTGGTATGCCAGCCAGCATCACATGCACCGGGTAATCGGCAGAGTACTCCCGGGGTGTCAACTCCTGTATACAGGTCGTGAGGCTTCCGCGGCGGCGGCCGCTGGCTATATGTCATTGCACGTGAGGCAGCAGGAACAACTGGTTCACGATGCGCTTTACGGACCCAGAGGAGCTTGAACAATGATTGAAATAAAAGCACCCCGGTTTCCCGAGTCCATTGCCGATGGCGAGGTGGCTGCCTGGCATGTCGCCGAGGGCGAAAGCGTCCGGCGCGATCAGCTTCTGGTCGATATCGAAACGGAGAAGGTTGTTCTCGAAATCCTTGCACCGGTGGACGGCACCTTGACCAGAATACACAAACAGGAAGGCGATACCGTGCTGACGGAAGAACTTCTGGGGGAATTCGAACCGGGGGAAGTCGCCGCCGATACGCTGGCCCCGGAGGGGGCATCGATGGCAGTCAGTGCCAGCCCCGCGGCGAGGAAAATCGCCGATGAAAACAAGATTGATGTCGCCCGATTGGCCGGCACGGGCAGAGATGGCCGCGTCACCAAGGAAGATGTTTTGAAAGCGGTGGCGGGTGCCAAGAACCAGGCGGAGAAACGCCCGGCGTCGGCTCCGGTCGATTTGCCCACCATTGCCAGCGGTGAAAGAATCGAGCGCCGGGTGCCTATGACGCGCCTGCGCGCCAGCATCGCCAGGCGCCTGGTGGAAGCCCAGCAGACCGCCGCCATGCTGACGACCTTCAATGAAATCGACATGCAGACGATCATCGACCTGCGGGTGCGCTACAAGGAGGAGTTTGCCGCCGCCCACAATGGAACCCGGTTGGGGTTCATGGCTTTCTTCATCCGCGCCAGCGTCGAGGCGCTGAAACGTTTCCCCGCCGTCAACGCATCCATCGACGGCAACGACATCGTCTATCACGGCTATCAGGATATCGGTGTTGCGGTGAGTTCACCCCGGGGGCTGGTGGTTCCGGTCATCCGCGAGGCGGACAGCCTGACCCTGGCGGAACTGGAAGAACAGGTGCGCGAACTCGGGGAGAAGGCCCAGGCGGGTAAACTGTCCATCGACGAAATGACCGGCGGGACCTTTACCATTTCCAACGGCGGGGTCTTCGGCTCTCTCCTCTCCACGCCCATTCTCAACCCGCCCCAGACGGGCATTCTCGGTATGCACAAAATACAGGAAAGGCCAGTGGCGCTGGACGGGCAGGTCGTCATCCGCCCGATGATGTATGTTGCACTCTCTTATGACCATCGGCTGCTCGACGGGCAGGAAGCCGTGCGCTTCCTCGTTACCCTGAAGGATTTTCTCGAAGAACCGGCGCGTATACTGCTGGATATCTAGCCACCATGAAGGGATAAAAGTATGGCTACTCATTTCGATGTCATTGTTATTGGCGCCGGCCCCGCCGGATATCACGCGGCCATCCGTTGTGCCCAGCTTGGCATGAATACGGCGATCATCGAGAAATGGCTGAACGCGGAGGGGAAGCCAGCCTATGGCGGCACTTGCCTCAATGTTGGCTGCATTCCTTCCAAGGCATTGCTGGAGGTGTCGCACAAGTTCGTTGAGGCGCGGGACCATTACGCGGAAATTGGCATCAAGGTTGGTGCTGTCAAGGCAGACGTGCCCGCAATGATGGCGAAGAAGGAAGCGGTGGTCGGCAATCTCACCGGTGGCGTTGCCGGGCTGCTCAAGAGTAACGGTGTAACCACCTTTGAAGGTATAGCGAAATTGCACGCCGGGCGCAGCGTGACATTCACTGCCCACGGCGGCGGGGCGGAAGACCTGACCGCGGAAGATGTCATTATCGCCACCGGCTCGGTGCCGGTGGCAATTCCGCCTTGCCCGCTGACGGGCGAGTTGATTGTCGATTCCGCCGGTGCCCTGGAATTTACCAGCGCTCCCAAAAAGCTGGGCGTCATTGGCGCGGGCATCATCGGGCTGGAACTCGGCAGCGTGTGGAATCGCCTCGGCTCGGAAGTGGTGGTGCTGGAAGCTTTGGATGACTTTCTGCCGGTGGCGGACCAACAGATAGCGAAGGAGGCCGCCAAACAATTTGGCAAACAGGGCATGGATATCCGCCTCGGGGCCAGGGTCACCGACACCAAGGTCAAGGGCAAAAAAGTCACTGTGACCTATGCGGACGCCGAAGGCGACAAGTCGGAAGAATTTGACAAGGTGATTGTTGCAGTCGGGCGCAGGCCCTACACGGAAGAACTGCTGGCTGCGGACAGTGGCGTCGTCCTCGATGAGCGCGGTTTCATCTTTGTCAATGACGTCTGCCTGACCGACGCCCCCGGCGTTTATGCAGTGGGGGATGTGGTGCGCGGCCCAATGCTGGCCCACAAGGGCATGGCAGAAGGCATCATGGTGGCGGAGCGGATAGCCGGGCAGATGCCGCTGCTCAACTACGACCTGGTGCCTTCCGTGATATACACTCATCCCGAAATTGCCTGGGTTGGCAAAACCGAACAGGAAGTAAAGGCCGCAGGCGACGAATACGAGACCGGCAGCTTCCCCATGGCCGCCAGCGGCCGCGCCCTGGCGAACAATGATACCGTCGGCTTCGTCAAGGTCGTTGCGGCCAAGGCCACGGACAAAATTCTCGGCGTGCATATCATCGGCGCCCAGGCATCGGAAATCATCGCCGAGGCGGTTATCGCCATGGAGTTTGACGCCAGCGCCGAAGACCTGGGCCTTACCATGTTTGCCCACCCGACCCTGTCAGAAGGTTTGCACGAAGCGGCACTGGCGGTATCCGGCCATGCGATTCATGTGGCGCATCGGAAGAAGAAGAAAAAAAATATGTAAGTAAAAAACCACCCCGGCAGATTTAACCCAACGCAAACAAGGATCAAGATGTTATGAACCTTCACGAATACCAGGGCAAACAACTGCTTGCCGAATATGGATTGCCCGTATCGCGAGGATACGCGGCGGATACTCCCGAGGCGGCGGCAGCCATAGCCGACAAGCTGGGCGGCGACAAATGGGTGGTCAAGGCGCAGGTTCATGCCGGCGGCAGAGGCAAGGCTGGCGGCGTAAAAGTGGCCGGCAGCAAAAAAGAGATCAGCGATTTTGCTCGGCATTGGCTGGGCCGCAAGATGGTCACTTACCAAACCGATGAACACGGCCAGCCGGTCAGCAAGATTTATGTGGAAGACTGCGCCGCCATTGCCGAAGAACTGTATCTCGGCGCTGTGGTGGACCGCGCCAGCAGGCGCGTCGTCTTTATGGCATCCACCGAGGGTGGCGTGGAAATCGAAAAAGTCGCAGAGGAAACACCCGAGAAAATCCTCCGCGCCAGCATTGACCCGCTGGCTGGCCCCCAACCCTGGCAGGGCCGCCAACTGGCCTTCGGCCTTGGCCTGAAAGGCGGGCAGATCAAACAGTTCGTCAAGATATTCATGGGCCTTGCCCGCATGTTCATGGAAAAAGACCTCGCCCTGATTGAGATTAATCCGCTGGTGATAACCGAAGCGGGCGACCTGAACTGCCTGGATGCGAAGATAGGCGTGGATGGCAATGCCCTGTATCGCCAGGAACAACTGCGTGCCATGCACGACCCCAGCCAGGAAGATGAGCGCGAGGCGCAGGCGGCCCAGTGGGAACTGAGCTACGTGGCCCTGGACGGCAATATCGGCTGCATGGTCAACGGCGCCGGCCTCGCCATGGGCACCATGGATATAGTCGCCCTGCACGGCGGCTTCCCCGCCAACTTTCTCGACGTGGGCGGCGGCGCAACCAAAGAGCGGGTAACAGAAGCATTCAAGATCATCCTCTCTGACGAGAACGTAAAGGCGGTACTGGTCAATATTTTTGGCGGCATAGTGCGCTGTGACCTGATTGCGGAAGGGATTATCGGTGCAGTTGAAGAAGTCGGCGTCGAGGCGCCGGTGGTGGTGCGCCTCGAAGGTAATAACTCAGACCTGGGTAAAAAATTGCTGGCGGATAGCGGTTTGAACATCATCGCGGCGGAGAGCCTCACCCATGCCGCCCAACAGGCGGTCAAGGCGGCGGGAGGTGCGAAATGAGCATTCTGGTTGACAAGAGCACCAAGGTCATCTGCCAGGGTTTTACCGGCGCCCAGGGAACCTTCCACAGTGAGCAGGCCATCGCCTATGGTACGCAAATGGTCGGCGGCGTAACGCCCGGCAAAGGCGGCCAGGAACACCTCGGTCTGCCGGTATTCAACACCGTCGCCGAGGCCGTGCAAACTACCGGCGCGGACGCCTCGGTAATCTATGTGCCAGCGCCCTTCTGCAAAGACTCCATCCTCGAGGCGGCGAACAGCGGCGTTAAGTTAATCGTCTGCATCACCGAAGGCATTCCTACTCTGGATATGCTGACAGTGAAAGTGAGGTGCGATGAACTGGGCGTGCGCCTGATAGGCCCCAACTGCCCCGGTGTTATTACCCCCGGTGAATGTAAAATTGGCATCATGCCTGGCGCCATTCACCTGCCTGGCAAGGTCGGCATCATTTCCCGCTCCGGCACTCTGACATACGAGGCCGTCAAGCAGACCACCGACGCCGGCTTCGGCCAGTCCACTTGTGTTGGCATAGGCGGCGACCCGATTCCCGGTGCCAGCTTCATCGATATTCTGGGCTTGCTCCAGGAAGACCCCGCAACCGAGGCGCTGGTGATGATCGGTGAAATCGGCGGCACGGCGGAAGAAGAAGCCGCCGCCTTCATCAAGGCCAACGTAACCAAACCGGTGGTTTCCTACATTGCGGGTGTTACCGCGCCAAAAGGCAAACGCATGGGTCACGCCGGCGCCATTATCTCCGGCGGCAAAGGCACGGCAGATGAGAAGTTTGCCGCGCTGGAAGATGCGGGTGTGAAAACCGTGCGCTCTCTGGCGGATATTGGCACGGCGCTGGCGGAGGTTGGGGCGTGGTAGGGCTCTCGCAGGCCGCCGGCTCTCTTCCTTGAAAACACCACCGCCAGCCCCCAAATTGATGCTATTGCGACAAACACCCGCAAGGAGACCGCCACACCATGAACACAACCGCACAAAAAGAAACCCTCGGCTTTCAGACCGAGGCGAAGCAACTGCTTCATCTGATGATTCACTCCCTGTACAGCAGCAAGGAGATTTTTCTGCGCGAACTTATCTCCAATGCCAGCGACGCCATCGACAAACTGCGCTTTGAGGCGCTGTCGAACGAGAATTTATTGGAGGATGCACCGGATTTCGAGGTGCGGGTCGAAGTGGATAAAGAAGCCGGTACCGTCACTATCTGCGACAACGGCATCGGCATGAACCGTGAGGAGGTTATCGAAAACCTCGGTACCATCGCCAAATCCGGCACCGCCGCCTTTCTGGAAAACCTCACCGGCGACCAGCAGCAAGATGCGCAGTTGATCGGTCAGTTCGGCGTGGGTTTTTACTCCGCCTTTATCGTTGCGGACAGGGTGGAAGTGTTGACCCGCCGGGCGGGAGACCCGATAGAGCAGGGCGTACATTGGGAGAGCCAGGGCGAAGCGGAATTTTCCGTTGAGAGTTGTGCGCAGGCCGACCGTGGTGCCACTATTATCCTGCATCTGAAAAAAGACTGTATCGAGTTCGCGGATGACTGGCGCGTGCGCAGCGTCATCAAAAAGTACTCGGACCACATTTCCGTGCCGGTGATGATGGAAAAACCCGCCGCGCCGGTTGTGGATGAAGAAAGCGAAGAAAGCGAAAAGGACGGCGAAAAGAAAGAAGCCGAGGAACCGGCGCCGCAGTTCGAGGCCATCAACGAGGCCACCGCCCTCTGGACCCGCTCCCGCAGCGAGGTCAGCGACGATGAATACAAAGCCTTCTACCAACACGTCTCCCACGACTTTGAGGACCCGCTTATCTGGAGCCATAATCGGGTGGAAGGCAAGCTGGAATACACTAGCTTGTTGTACATTCCCGCCAAGGCGCCTTTCGACCTGTGGCATCGTGAATCACCCCGCGGCCTGAAGCTCTACGTGCAGCGGGTGTTCATCATGGACGATGCGGAACAGTTTCTACCACTGTATCTGCGTTTTGTGCGCGGCATCGTGGATTCAAACGACCTGTCGCTGAACGTGTCCCGTGAAATACTGCAACAGGACCCGCAGGTGAGCGCCATGCGTGCCGCCCTGACCAAACGAGTGCTGGACATGATCGAGAAACTCGCCACAGACGCGGAAAAATACCAGCCCTTCTGGGATGAGTTTGGCCAGGTACTGAAAGAGGGCCCGGCGGAAGACTTTGGCAACAAGGAAAAGAGCGCCAAGCTGCTGCGCTTTGCCAGCACCCACACGGATGCGGCAACCCAGGATCAGCCCCTTGCCGCCTACGTGGCGCGTATGAAGCCGGAGCAGAGCAAGATTTACTATGTTGCGGCGGACAATTACCACACGGCCGCCAACAGCCCCCATCTGGAGGTTTTCAAGAAGAAAGGTATTGAAGTATTGCTCCTGCATGACCGCATAGACGAATGGCTTGTCGGCCACATGCAGGCGTTCGACGGCAAGCAGTTTCAGGATGTGGCCCGCGGCGAACTGGACCTGGGTGACCTTGAAGACAAAGAGGAAAAGGACCGTCAGGAAGAAGCCGACAAAGAATTCTCAGGGCTGAGGGACAGGGTCAAGGCCGTGTTGAGCGACAGCGTCGGGGAAGTTCGGCTTACACATCGATTGACGGACTCTCCCGCCTGCCTCGTGGTCAGTGAAGATGATATGGGTATGCAGATGCGGCGAGTGCTGGAATCCGCAGGTCAGGTGGTGCCGGAAAGCAAACGGGTTTTCGAGATAAACCCTGAGCATCCGCTGATTCGCAGGCTCAATGACGAGCAGGATGAAGGCCATTTCAATGACCTGACGCTGGTGTTGTTTGACCAGTCAAAGCTTGCTGAAGGTACACAACTGGATGAGCCCGCAAGCTATGTAGACCGCCTGAATAAGCTACTGTTGGCGTTGGCGGGTTAGGCGGTTTGCCGATGCAACTATTGTTGATGAGGCATGGCAAGGCTGAGTTGAGGGCTTCTTCTGATTTTGAGCGGCAACTCACCGCCGTTGGCCGGGAAGATGTGCACCTGGTGGCTGAAGCGCTGTCGCAGCAGGTTGGCGATATTGAGAAGCTGTTGGTCAGCCCTTATGTGAGAACCAGGCAAACAGCGGAAATCATGCAGCAATGCCTGGGAAGCCCGCCTCCGGAAGTCACGGAAGCGCTTGCGCCGGGCACGACACTTCAGCAGGTCATCTCGGCCATTGAACAGGCATTTTCCGGCCTGGCGAACGGGCTGGTTGTCATGCATCAGCCTATTATTGGTCGACTGGTGTTATATTTGACCGATGTTGGACAATCCATGGACCCGGGGAGCATTGCCGTGATCGATGCTCCAGTGATCAATGCAGGCACCTGCCGACTGAAATGCGTTATATAGCCTTCCTGTTGTTCGTGATTGCGCTCCCCGCTGGAGGAGTGGAAATCACCCTGGGGCCTTCGGTGATCAGGGTGGCCGGTGCTGCGGAGATGGTAGAAAAGGTGGTGGAGGAAGATGCGGCACCACACCTGATTGTGCTCGGCTCTCTCGAGAAGGTTAACCATGAATTAAAGCCGGAGAAGTCGGAAGTGATCAGCGGCCTCAAGTCTGCTTTTACCTACTACCTGCCCCAGGCAAGAAGAACAGGCGACGTTGGTCAGTTCTATCGTGATCAACTGGTTGTGCTTGGAGAAATCGTTTTTGAATGCAAGGGCAGAACCTGCGGCAGCAGCAGTAGCTGGGCCAACAGTATTCTTGACCGGGCCATCATCTATGGTCCGGAACAACATCAGCGTTATTATGTAGCAAAAACGGCAAGCGGTTACCTGTCCGTCTATGTTGGTCAGCGGGCGACCCGGAAGATTTACGTTCACATAGAGTATGTTGAAACTCTTGGGGATGCAGTTGGTTGATAATATGTCACGGCGGGGCTGTGCGCCCCTGACTTACCGCTTTGAAGACAGCTTGCCGGACCACGGCGGTGTCACCGAGGTTGCCGATGGCCTTTTCTGGGTGAGGATGCCCATGTGGCGACGGGCGTAGCCGGTCAGGAAGCCTGCTTTATCTGATCCACCAAGACCTTTGGCGCATCTATGTATTTTGCCCGCAGATACTCCCCCAGCGATTTTGCCTGCTTGTCGATGCGATGATTTGACGACACGCCCTCGCCCAGTACATCGTGAATGTAGAAGTTGAGCGCCCTGAGGTTTGGCATTTCATAACGTTCAACCCTGTATTCAGCCATGTCAGGCGCAAGCTCTTTGAACTTCTCGACCGTTAGAAATTCGTGCAGGAAACTGTAAGCCTCGTCGGTTTTTGACCAGAAGCCGCAGTTGGCTGCGCCGCCCTTGTCGCCGGAGCGGGTGCCATACAGACGGCCCAGAGGGACCTTTACAGTTTCCCCGTCCGGTGCGGGCGCAATCTTGACGGGGACTTCCTGATAGTAGATTTCATCGAAACCCAGCCGCTGGGTTGGCAGGACTTCCGTTGTCTCGCCCCTCAGGTACACTCGCTCGGTTACTTTGTTGCTGTCGATCAGGGTGGGCCAATAGGCGATGACCGGCTTGCCATTGTAACCCGCCGCACCTCGGCCTGTATTGCCGGGTATCGCCGCCAGCCCCAGTTCTGTCACCTTGGCTTGGAACAGTCGGCCAAGTTTTGCAGGGTCATCGGAAGACACGGTGATTCGCAGGGCCGCATGGGCCTCCTCGCTGGTTGCCGGGTTCTCCTTGTCGCTGCGGATAAGTTGAATATCCACGTCGGTAAACTGTTCCATGCCGCCAAGATTATGGAAAATCTGGTCAATGTAAATTTCGGCTTTCTTTTCAATGTCGAGGCCGGTGAGCAGAACTTCCAGGCTTTGCTTGTTGGTGCCGAGAGTGTTCACGCATACCTTGTGCGTTGGGGGAGGGCTGCTGCCCCGGCAGCCGGAAACGTAAACCCTGTCTTCACCCACCTGTTCGATTTTCATTGTATCGAAATGGGCAATCACGTCCGGGTTGTAGTAGGCGGGCGCCTTGATCTCATAAAGGAGTTGCGCGGTTATCGTGCCAACGGAAACAAGGCCCCCTGTCCCGGGGTGTTTGGTAATCGTGAAACTGCCGTCGGCTTCAATCTCGGCGATGGGATAGCCCATGTTCCTGAAACTGGGCACCTCTTCAAAGAAAGCGTAGTTGCCGCCGCAGCACTGGGCACCACATTCGATAATATGGCCGGCGGCCAATGCGCCCGCCAGGGCATCATAGTCGTTGCGGGCCCAGTTAAACTTCCACGCAGCCGGGCCTATCACCACGGCTGCATCAGTGACTCGCGGGCAGATCACTATGTCCGCGCCCTGGTCGAGGGCTTCTTTTATACCCCAGGCGCCAAAATAGGTATTGGCCGTCACCACCTGGTTGGTTGATGCCGAAAGGGGTATGTCACGGTCGATGTTTGTAAAAGTTTCTCCCTCCGCCTGGAATTTACTGATGTCATCTTTAATGTCATCACCATCTATATAGGCGACCTGCATTTCCACGCCGAGTTCAACGAGAATTTTTTCCACTTCCTCCGCCATGGATTTCGGATTGAGCCCGCCGGCGTTGGAGACAATTTTGATGTTGCGTTCGCTGCAATCTTTGGCAACGTCACTAACTTGTTTCAGGAAGGTGCCCACATAGCCCATGTTCGCTCCACGGGTTTGCACCTGGTTGTAGAGGATGGCCATGGTGAGTTCTGCAAGATAATCGCCGGTCAACACGTCTATGGGGCCGCCGCTGATCATTTCCTTGGCGGCGGCCAGTCTGTCGCCGTAAAACCCGCTGCAATTTCCAATTCGAATGCTTGTCATGGCTTCTCTCCCCTGGATGAGCCGCCCGGGACCCAGTTGGGTTTGCGTTTTTCACGAAAGGCGGCCATGCCTTCCGCCCCTTCTTCGGATTGGAACAACCGTCTGCTCCATTCCGCGGTTTCCGTAAATCCTTCCTCAATGGATAGTTCAGCCACCCGCCGGACCAGCTTCTTGGCTTCACGGACGGCGATGGGCCCGCCAAGATTGATGGCGTCAATTTCTTCCTGTACGGCTGATTCCAGTTGGTTCGCGGGCACCGCTCTATGAGCAAGGCCCATTGCTACCGCCTTCTTGCCATCGAATCTCTCGCCGGTCAGGAAGAGCTTCATGCCGTGATGGGCACCGAGTTTCGGCAAACAGACCACGGAAATAATGGCCGGTATGACGCCTATCCTCACCTCGCTGAAGCTCAATTGAGCGTCTTCCACAGCGATGACAATATCCGCCGCGCCCACCATGCCGAGGCCGCCCGCAAAGGCAGCGCCATTGATTGCCGCGATCACGGGTTTTGGGCTGTTCAGAATGGCGCGCAGCACATCCGGGTAGGGCACTGCATGGCCGCCGCCCGCTATCTGCCCCGGGGGGCTTTTCAGATCTGCTCCTGCGCAGAAGGCCGGGCCGACCCCGGTAATAACGATGCATCGCACCTTTTCATTCTTGTTAGAGGAAACCAAGTGACCGTAAAGTTCATTGACGAGGACGGCGGAGAGGGCGTTTCTGTTTTCGGGCCTGTTCAGCCGTATCCAGGCGGCACCATGTTTGATCTCATAGCGTGTTGCTTCCGATTTTTTTTGGTTCATGTCTTCGTTTCCTCTTCTTCCGCCAGTGTGACCAGCAGTTGCCCGTTTTTCACCTGGTCGCCGTTTGCAACGTGTATCTCGGCAATGGCGCCATTTCTGGGCGCGGTGATGCGGTGTTCCATTTTCATCGCTTCGAGAATCAGCAGCAGGTCGCCTTTTTCGACCTGGTCACCCTGGGCAACCTCCGTTGCCAGCACGGCGCCGGGCATGGGCGCAACCAGCCCCCCGGATACTGCGTCCGCCCCGAGTTGAGGGTAGCGTGGCAATTCCGCCAACTCCAGGTCGCCTTTGTCTCCGTGGACAAACCAGGTCATGTCGTTGCGGTCAATGCGATAGGACAACCGCTTGCCATCGATTTCGATATCAACCTCGCTGGCTCCACATCTGTGGGGGGTGACCGACATTTCTTCGCCATCCTCGCCGATGCGAACGCGAAACCCGCCGTCTCGTCGGGAACGATATTCCAGGTGCAGGGTTTGTTCTCCGGATTGGAACCTTATGATCTCAAAGGGCAGGATGCTGTTTCGCCAGCCACTGCGAATTGTTTTCATAACCTTTGCGGCGGCGCGATGGCGGGCCTGGGATTCCATGACGGTGGCTATGGCGGCCTCGATAAGTTCACCGTCACTGACATCACGAATACGTTGGGGGTTAATGCGTTCAATGAAGTCCGTCGTGGTGTCGCCGGCCAGGAAGGCCTCATGGCGAAGCGTGTTTACCAGAAAATCCCGGTTGGTGGTAAGCCCTTGTATCCGGGTTGTTTCCAGCGCCCGGGCCAACCGTGACGCCGCCTCACGGCGCGTCGGCCCATGGACGATAACCTTTGCAATCATGGGGTCAAATTCCGTTGCGATGACGCTGCCGGATTCCACGCCTGAATCGTAACGCGCCCCGCCGATTGCCGACGGCTCCCATAATGCCACCGGGCCGGGCGAAGGCAGGAAATCATTGTCCGGGTCTTCCGCACACACGCGGGCTTCGATGGCGTGTCCGTGGATGGTTAGATCTTCCTGAGTAAAGGAAAGTGTTTCTCCCTCGGCGATGCGAATCTGCTCGCGAACCAGGTCCTTGCCGATAATCTCTTCCGTCACCGGATGCTCCACTTGCAGCCGCGCATTGACTTCAAGAAAGTAGAAGTCGTCCCCCGCCAGCAGGAATTCAACGGTGCCGGCGGAGGAATATCCAAGGCTGGCCGCGGCCTTGATGGCCGCCTCGCCTATAGCGGCGCGTGTCTCCACCGTTACGGCGGGCGAGGGCGCCTCTTCGATGAGTTTTTGATGCCGCCGTTGGATTGAACATTCCCGTTCAAAACAATGCACGATATTCCCGTGCCTGTCGCCGATGATCTGTATCTCTACGTGCCGGGAGCTGGCGAGCCACTTCTCGAGGAATACGGTATCGTCGCCGAAGGAACTCCCGGCCTCGCGTTTTGCGCTTTTGACGGCATCAGCCAGTTCTTTCCTGGTTTCCACCACGCGCATGCCCCGGCCACCACCGCCGGCGGAAGCCTTCACCAGCACGGGGTAGCCAATGTCGGCAGCGGCTGCGGTAAGGTCCGTGTCCGGGTTGATTTCGATGCCCGGCAGGATGGGCACGCCGGCTTCCTGCATCAGTCTTTTCGCGGACAGCTTGTCCCCCATAGCGCTAATGACTTCCGGGGTCGGGCCTATCCATTGTATGCCGGCGTCAATGATCGCCCTGGCAAACTCCGCATTCTCGGATAGAAAACCATAACCGGGATGCACAGCGTCAGCCTGGGTGCGGCGGCAGGCATTGAGCACTTTCGCCAGATCCAGATAGGTTTCAGTGGAACTTCTGCCGTCCAGGGCGATGGCCGTGTCCGCTTCCGTGACAAATGGTTCATGCGCATCGCCATCGGCGTAGATGGCCACCGTTGATATGCCCATGTCCCTGGCTGTGCGCATGATACGGCGGGCAATCTCGCCGCGATTGGCGACCAGCAGTGTGCGAATCGGTTTTATGCTTACATCCGCCATGTGCCGAACTCCTTGGTGCCTGCCACTTTATTGTTGTATGCGGCGGACAAAGACATGGCGATGATCTCTCGCGTGTCCCTGGGGTCAATCATGCCGTCGTCGGATACTCGGGATGTGGCGTAAAGACCCCTGGACCTTTCCTCGGCCCAATGTTCCGCAATGGCCGCCCGTTTAGCGTCGGCTTCGTCGTCAAACTCTATACCTCTGCGCTCCGCCGAGGCCCGGCCAACAATACTCATCACGCCGGCCATTTGCTTGGGGCCCATGACGGCGATCTTAGCCAGGGGCCAGATATAAGTGAAACGTGTACCGAAGGCGCGCCCGCTCATGCCGTAGTTGCCGGCGCCATAGGAAGCGGCAAGAATCACGGTGACGTGGGGCACTGTCGAATTTGATACGGCGTTGATCATCTTGGAGCCGTTCTTGGTGATGCCGCCCTGTTCAAAGTCGGTGCCCACAATGTAGCCGGTGATGTTGTGAAGAAACACCAAGGGCACATCTATCTGGTTACAAAGCTGTATGAATTGTGCGGCCTTCTCGGAGGATTCGGAAAACAAGGCGCCATTGTTGCCGAGTATGCCCACCGGGTAGCCATGTACGGAAGCCCAGCCGCATACCAGGGTTGGCCCGTAAAGCGGTTTGAATTCTTCAAAGTAGGAACCATCGACGATACGGTTGATCACCTCTCTGATATCAAAGGGTGATTTTAGGTCTTCGGAGACCAGGCCAAGCATGTCCGCGCTGTCGTAAAGCGGTTCCTGGAAATCCGGGTTGGGCTCGGGGCCCAGCTTGCGCCAGTTCAGGTGACGCATGACTTCACGACACATGCGGATGCCGTCCATTTCGTCCCTGGCGAGATAGTCCCCCAGGCCGGATATGGTGGTATGCATGTCGGCTCCGCCCAGATCTTCTTCATTGGCGTCTTCGCCGGTGGCCATCTTCGTGAGGGCAACGCCGCCGAGAAACACCTTGGACTGGTTCTTGATAAAGATATTGTAGTCACTCATACCCGGTTGATAGGCGCCGCCCGCGGTGGATGTCCCGAAGACGACCGAAATGGTGGGAATGCGCATCTTTGACAGTTCGGTAATCTCATAGAAGAGACGACCACTTTCGGCGAAATGACCTTGTTCTCGTTGGATAGATGCTTCCGGGTCGCCACTGCCTTCACCCCGAAGGTCGGCGCCGGCGGATTCGACAAATTGCACGTAGGGTAATCGATTCACTCTGGCTATCTCGAGGCCGCGCATTAATTTCTTGGAATTGAAGAGGTTAAAGGCACCGGCGCGGACGGTGGGGTCGTGACCCAGTATCACGCACTCGACGTTCTCGATGACGCCAATGCCGACTACAAAGCCGGAGCCGATCGTAAAAGAAGAGCGCCAGGCGGCGAGAGGGCTGACTTCCAGAAAAGGCGAGTCTCTGTCCAGAGCGTGAGAGATGCGCTCCCGGATAGGCATTTTATCTCTTGATCTGACCCTGGCTATCGCCTCCTCACCGCCGCCCTGTGAAGCCTCATCCAGCAGTTCGCCTATCAAATCCAGCATCTTCATCATGTCGGCCTTGTTCTGTTGGAATACCTCTGACCGGGTATCCAGCTTTGATTCCAGTACCGGCATTATTTTCTCCTGACAGGGTTTGTTTGGCACACACGGGGGATAACGAAAATATCACAGCCGCCGACCGGGAAACACCCTTCGCGCGACCTTCTACTGCTAAATGTCAGGAAGAGATGAGAGACAGGAACTCCATCCTTGTTGACTGGTTGCTCCTGAAGCTACCCAACATGACGGAGGTTTTCATCCGCGAGTTCTGCTTCGCTACGCCTCGCATCATCATGCACATATGTTGCGCCTCGATGATGACGCCGACGCCAGAGGCCCCGGTAACGCCCTCGAGGGCTTCCGCAATCTGTCTCGTCAGATTTTCCTGTATCTGTAGACGGCGTGCATACATATCCACCACACGGGCAACTTTCGACAGCCCGAGCACCTTGCCTGTGGGCACATAGGCCACATGGCATTTGCCGATAAAGGGCAGCAGGTGGTGCTCGCACATGGAGTAGAGTTCAATATCCTGCACCAGTATCATCTCGCTGGTATCAGACGTGAACAGGGCATTGTTGACCACCTGTTCCAGCGATTGATCATAACCCCGGGTGAGGAAAGACATGGCTTTTGCTGCACGGGCGGGGGTATCCAGCAACCCGGGCCTTTGCGGGTCTTCGCCTATTTGCTCAATGATTGCTCGATATTGCTCGTCCATGCTCGCCCGTTGTCAGATTAGGAAAACCAACCCTAAGTGAAACCTCGGGCCGGGTAAAGTGCAGTCATCGCGGCCTGTGTCTCCGGGACCCAGATTGCAGGCGCCTTATTCCTGCGTTTTTACTGGCGCTTTATCTTATCCCCAATATAATGCCGCCTTGGGTAATTGAGGGGCGGGCGGATGCCGGGCAGTAGCATCGGTGAAATGTTCAAGGTAACCACCTTTGGTGAAAGCCACGGGCCGGCGCTTGGCTGTGTGGTGGACGGGTGCCCGCCGGGGCTGGCGCTGTCGGAAGAGCATATACAGGCGGACCTGGACAGGCGGAGGCCGGGTTCAAGCAAGTTCACGAGCCAGCGAAAAGAACCAGACAAGGTGAAGATCCTCTCCGGCGTTTTTGAAGGGCTCACTACCGGCGCATCCATTGGTCTTTTGATTGAGAACGAGGACCAGCGCTCGAAAGACTATGACGACATCAAAGACAAGTTCCGTCCGGCACATGCGGATTTCACCTACTTGCAGAAGTATGGCATCCGCGATTATCGCGGGGGTGGCAGGGCATCCGCGCGGGAAACGGCCATGCGGGTGGCGGCAGGCGCCATTGCGAAAAAATACCTGGCGGAAAAATGTGCTGTGCGTGTGCGCGGTTATCTTGCCCAGATGGGCGATATTCGGCCTGAGTTGCATGACTGGGAAGAGGTTGGCAGGAATCCGTTTTTCTGCCCGGACAAGGGCAAGGTTGCTGACATGGAAGCATTGATTGACCGCCTGAGGCGGGAAGGTGATTCCATTGGCGCCAAGATCACTGTGATTGCCGAAGGCCTGCCCGCTGGCTTGGGTGAACCGGTGTTCGACAAGCTGGATGCAGAGATTGCCAAGGCATTGATGAGTATCAATGCGGCGAAGGGCGTGGAGGTAGGCGCGGGGTTTGCCGTGGTGACCAGCCGTGGCACGGAACATCGTGATGAGATGACGTCATCAGGCTTTGCCTCCAACCATGCCGGCGGCATTCTGGGCGGCATTTCTACGGGTCAGGAACTGGTGTCCAGTGTGGCGCTGAAGCCTACTTCAAGCATAACCACCCCGGCAAAGACCATTGACAAGGGCGGCAAGGAAACCGAGATAGTGACAACAGGGCGGCATGACCCATGCGTAGGGGTTCGGGCAACGCCCATTGCGGAGGCTATGGTGGCTATCGTCCTGATGGATCATCTGCTCAGGCACAGGGGGCAGAATATGGACGTTTCAGTCGAATCTCCCTTTGGCGATGGATGAATTGACTGAGCAGGCACGTAACAGAGAATGAACACTGCTTCCCGAGATTTGTCCATAACATAATCAATATGAATTTGTTTTACATTGATGGAAACAATAGACTGCCCGCGCAAATATCAGGTTGTTGGGGAACAACCGTGAGCCAAGAGAGGAAACGCAATGAGCGGCTATGATGTGGCGATAGTCGGCGCTACTGGCGCTGTGGGTGAGGCCATGCTGGAAATACTGGCAGAGAGGGCCTTCCCGGTGAGGAACCTGTACCTGCTTGCCAGTGAAAGGTCTGCGGGCAAGCGATTGCAGTTTGCAGGCAAGTCGGTCAGTGTGGAGAATCTCGCAACCTTTGATTTCAGCAAGGTGCAGATTGGCTTCTTTTCCGCCGGTGGATCCATTTCCGCCGACTATGCGCCCAGGGCGGCGGAACAGGGTTGTGTCGTTATCGATAATACGTCGCACTTTCGGCGCGACGAAGATATACCGCTTATCATCCCGGAGGTGAACCCTCACCGTATCGCGGACCATGGGAACAGGAATATCATCGCCAATCCCAATTGCTCCACCATTCAGATGCTGGTGGCCCTGAAACCCATCTATGATGAGGCGGGCATTGACCGCATAAACGTGGCGACTTATCAGGCTGTCTCTGGTGCGGGTAAGCGCGCCATCGAATCTCTTGCGGGCCAGACTGCCAGGCTGCTGAATGCTCAACCCGCTGAGCCTGATTGTTTTCCGCACCCCATGGCGTTCAACGCCATACCCGCCATAGGTGAATTTCAGGCGAACGGCTATACTCTGGAAGAGATGAAGATGGCTTGGGAAACGCGGAAAATTCTGGAAAACGATGCTATCGATGTTAATCCGACCTGTGTGCGGATACCCGTTTTCTACGGCCACTCGGAAGCCATCCATATCGAAACGCAGGAGCCTGTTACCGCCGCCAGGGCCAGGGATCTGTTGTCCGCCGCTCCCGGTGTCGAGGTTATCGGCAATCAACTCGGGTCAGATTACCCAACGGCTGTCAGGGATGCGGCAGGAAAAGACACTGTCTTTGTAGGCAGAATCCGCCAGGATTTATCGACCGAAAGAGGTTTAAACCTCTGGGTGGTTGCCGATAATGTGCGTAAGGGAGCTGCGTTGAACAGTGTACAAATCGCGGAGCTCTTGGTCAAAAGTGGTTTCTAGTTTATATGTTCAAATCATTGTTAGTAAAGGTTTTTTAATGTCAAATCATAATCCAAAATCAGATAGGCGAACCAGGACGACAAAAGGGCCTGGCTTGCTGCTGGCAATGCTCTTTGTCTTGTTCTGCCATCAGGCGCTCGGCCTGGGGGCCGGGAAACTGACGCTTAAGTCACATCTGACCCAGCCTCTGGATGCGGAGATAGCCCTGATTGATCTGGGCAATATCAGCCCGGGCGACATCATGCCCAGACTTGCGCGCCCGGCCGATATTGACAGGCTTGGTGTGACGCATTCCACCCAACCCGGTGGCTTGGTGTTCAGGGTAGGCACCAGTGAAAATGGCCAGGATGTCATCCATGTGACCAGCAGGGAACCCATCGTCCACCCGGTCCTTGATTTTATTCTGGAGATGAGTTGGCCTGGGGGGCGGATACTCAGGGAATACGCCCTGCTGGTGGACCCGCTGCCTGCCCCCGGGCAACAGGCTAGTGAACAGGTCGGGGCTTCGATTGGTTCTGGCGGTGCAACTTCCGGAGATGCGGCGAAACAGGACATAACACATGTCAAAACAAACCCGGGCGATAGCCTATGGAAGATCGCCGTCAGGGTCCGCCCCACCAACCAGGTTTCCATGCACCAGGTAATCCAGGCAATTCAGGCCGCCAACCCCGGGGCTTTTATCGGCAATAATGCCAATCTGATGCAGGTGGGCCAAGTGCTGCGCATCCCCGGTCTCGATGAAATGCGGGCAATAGATGCAGATGGCGCCCTGGCCGGGTTTCAAAATCAGCGCCATGCGTTTGAAGAATACAAGGCCGGCAAGACCCTGCTGGATGCCCGCAAGACCACGGGCCGTAACGAGGGCCGGGGTATAGCCGAGACGGAGGATGAACTCAGATTGTTGGCTGCGGACCTGGCAGGGTCCGGCGCGGATGATGCGGACGCCGGGACCTTGACGGATGTACTTGCGGCGGTAAGAGAAGACCTGGACAGTACCCGCCGGGCCAATATCGAACTCAATGCTCGCTTGGATGATCTTGCCGCTCAGGTGGAGACCTTGAAAGACATCATTAGTCTCAAGGATGACCAGTTGACGGCCCTCCAGAAGGCACTGCGGGAAGAAAAAAGGTCCGACCCGATGGCGCTGATGGAAAACCCTTTCATATTGGGCGGTCTGGTTATCCTCTTGCTTGGCTTTATCGCCGCTCTGTTGATGTACAGGCGTCGCTCAGGTGTGGATGCGGGCAAGGAAACGTCCCTCCCGCTTCAGGAAGATGATGCCCAGGCCGTGATTGCAAGCGACGATGCCGAACAGGACATCGACGACCTGCTTGGCGAAGCGGATGTTCATACCGCCTATGGCCGCTTCCCGGAGGCCATCGGTCTGCTGCAAGAGGCTGTAGAGTGGGAGCCTGACGATACAGGCATACAACTGAAACTGTTGGAGGTCTACGCCCAGGTTGACGATGCGCAGGCATTTGACCGGCTGTTCGAGCGAATGAAACGGCTTGGCAATGAAGAAGCCAACGCCAGGGGTCTGGAACTGAGGGCGCTGATTCCTCTCAACCGGGATGAGACAGGCGCAGGCGATACTGTTGCAGATGACCCGGATGATGAACTCGACTCAAAACTAGACATCGCCCGCGCCTACATCGAGCTTGGGAAACATGACGCCGCCAGAGCCCTGTTGGAAGAAGTCATCGGGACAGGAGATGAAGCAGAGGCTGGCGAGGCCAGAGACCTGCTGGAGAAAATCCCGGGCGCCTGACTTTGCAAAGAACTGCGCTCATAGTTGCGTATAACGGTCAGCCCTACCATGGCTGGCAATTCCAGGACGCCTCCATTCCGACGGTACAGCGAGACCTGACCCGCGCTGTGTCAAGGGTGGCGGATAGGACTGTATCGCTGCATTGTGCCGGGCGCACGGATACGGGTGTTCACGCCACCGGGCAGGTGGTTCATTTTGATACAGAAGTCCAAAGGCCGGACAAAGCCTGGGTGATGGGGGTCAATGCACATCTTGGCGACGATATTTCGGTGGAGTGGGCGGGCCAGGTAGTCGATGATTTCGACGCCCGACGAACCGCCATCGCACGGCGATACGTTTACCTGATTCACAATCACAGGGCCCGTTCGGCCCTTATGCCCGGTTACCTGACGCACGAATTCAAGCCCCTCGATACGGGTTTGATGGATGAGGCGGCTCGGGCTCTGCAGGGGAAGCAAGATTTCAGCGCTTTTCGCGCCGCCAGTTGTCAGTCCGTTTCTCCGGTGAGACATGTTTCCCACATCAAGGTCCGCAGGTCAGGCGACCTGGTGGTGATCGATATAACCGCCAATGCTTTCTTGCATCACATGGTGAGAAACATCGCCGGCGCCCTGATGGATGTAGGCGCAGGGGAGCATTCCCCCGCCTGGATTGCCGAGCTTATAGAGACAAAAGACAGAAGCATTGCCGGTGTCACCGCGCCGCCCAACGGGCTCTATCTTGTGGATGTGCGCTATCCCGATGAGGCGGGCATTCCCCCCGGGCCGCGAGTCCCTCATTTTCTTCAACTGCTGGAGCCTTCCGAATAGAGTGGTTTGCCCGCATTTGCTAAACTCGCGGCCTTTCGATAGAGCGGCGTCGGGCAAATGACTCATACCCGGATCAAGATTTGTGGGATAACATCACTCCGGGACGCGCTGGATGCCGTGTCCTGTGGCGTGGATGCGCTTGGGTTCGTGCTTCACAGGGGCAGCCCACGATATGTTGAACTCTCGGTTGCCGCCGATATTGCCCGCAGACTGCCGGCCTTCGTTACCAGCGTGGCGCTGGTGGTGGATGCGGACAAGGGCCGTATCAAGGATATCGTAAAGACGCTGCACCCGGACCTGCTGCAGTTCCATGGCAATGAAGAGCCCGGGAACTGTGAGGAATCCGGCCGGCCTTATGTCAAGGCTGTGCGGGCAACATCCACGAATGACATTGTGGCAATGGCTGGCCGGTTTACGGGCGCCCGCTGCATACTTCTGGACAGTGTTGCCGGTGATGATTTTGGCGGCACCGGAGCAACCTTTGATTGGCGTATCACGCCATCTCTTGCCAAACCGCTGATCCTGGCGGGCGGTCTCGATGCCGGCAATGTGGGTGATGCCATTGCGCAGGTTAAACCCTATGCCGTGGATGTCAGCAGTGGTGTGGAAAAGGACAAAGGCGTTAAAGACATGGGCAAGATGAAGGCATTTGTAGAAGCCGTGAGGCGGGCGGACCTGAATGATGGATAACATGTTTGCGTATCCTGATGAGCAGGGTCATTTTGGCGTGTACGGTGGCAAGTTTGTTTCCGAAACGCTCATGTGCGCCCTGCGCGAACTTGAGGTGGCGTACCTGCGGCTTCGTAAAGATGCCGCTTTCAAGCAAGAACTGGCCCGCGATCTCTCGGATTATGTTGGCCGCGTCTCGCCGCTTTATTTCGCGGAGCGGCTGACGAGAGAAGCGGGGGGCGCCCGCATCTATCTTAAACGGGAAGATCTCAATCACACGGGGGCGCACAAGATCAACAACTGCATTGGCCAGGCTCTGCTGGCCAGGCACATGGGCAAGTCAAGGATTATTGCTGAAACAGGCGCCGGTCAACATGGTGTTGCCTCTGCCACGGTTGCCGCACGATTCGGCCTTGCCTGTCGGGTCTACATGGGCAGCGAGGACATCAAGCGGCAGAGCCTGAACGTCTATCGCATGAAATTGTTGGGTGCCGAGGTGGTTCCCGTCAACTCCGGGTCGCGGACTCTCAAAGACGCGCTTAACGAGGCGATGCGTGACTGGGTCACCAATGTTGATGACACCCACTATATTATCGGTACTGTTGCGGGGCCTCATCCTTACCCAATGCTGGTTCGTGATTTCCAGACGGTGATTGGTGAGGAGACAAAAGCCCAGTTCAGGGAGGCGGAAGACCGCCTGCCGGACGCGATTGTCGCCTGTGTCGGCGGCGGGTCGAACGCCATGGGGATTTTCTATCCCTTTCTTGAAGACAGGGACGTGCGATTGATAGGTGTGGAAGCGGCGGGGTACGGGTTGCATACCGGCAAGCATGCCGCGCCGCTCAATGCCGGGAAGGTAGGCGTACTACATGGCAACCGGACTTATCTGATGAGTGATGAAAACGGTCAGGTTATTGAAACTCACAGCGTATCCGCCGGGCTGGATTACCCGGGAGTGGGTCCGGAACATGCTTTCCTGAAAGACATCGAGAGAGCGGAATATGTCGCCATTGATGACACGGAAGCACTTGAAGCCTTTCGCAGCCTTAACCTGCTCGAAGGTATCCTGCCCGCCCTGGAGTCGGCGCACGCGGTTGCTTATGGCATGAAACTCGCCGCAGAGCTGGACGCATCCAAAGCGCTGGTTATCAACCTGTCGGGCAGAGGGGACAAGGATATTCCGACAGTGGCGCGGATTGACGGCATATCCATCGAATAGCCATGCCGTTACTGTCCACTCATCTCAGCGAACTGATTGCCGCCAAGCGCAAGGCGCTGGTTACCTATCTGGTTGCAGGAGACCCTGCGCCCGGTATCACCGTGCCGCTCATGCACAGGCTGGTTGAATCCGGCGCCGATGTCATCGAGCTGGGCATGCCTTTTTCAGACCCGGAAGCGGAGGGCCCGGTTATTCAGTTGGCCCATGAGCGTGCCCTTGCCCATAATACTTCGCTGAATGATTGCCTGGATATGGTCGGCGAATTTCGCCAACAGAACCAGACAACGCCGGTTGTCCTGATGGGCTATCTGAATCCGATTGAAACCCTGGGCTATGCCGCCTTTGCGGAGCGGGCATCGAGTGCGGGAGTAAACGGCACCATCATCGTCAACCTGCCGCCTGAAGAGGCCGGGGACTTGTCGAAGGAACTTGCCGCCAACGATATCGAAATGGTGTACCTCCTGTCGCCGACAACCACTGATGAAAGGGCCAAACACATCTGCGAGGCATCTCGGGGCTTCGTCTACTATGTTTCATTGAAGGGCACCACAGGCGCGGCGACACTGGACGTTCGGGATGTTGCGGAAAAACTTGCCGGGTTCAGGCGGTTCAGCAAGCCGCCGATCATGGTTGGTTTTGGCATCAAGAAGGGCGCAGATGCGAAGGCCGTGGCGGCGGTGGCGGACGGTGCCGTGGTGGGCACAGTGATCGTTGACCTCATGGCGCAGCACAAGAGCGATGCCGAAGGGCTGATCAAGGCAGTCGGCGAACTTGTCAGAGAAATGCGCCAGGCCATTGATTGAGTCGAGGCCCACCCTGAATGACTGGCTTGCCTATATCGGGGGAGTACACCCTGTTGGCTGGGACCTTGGCCTTGACAGGGTCGGGGTTGTCGCCGCCAGGTTGGATCTTCTGCATCCCGGCAGGCAGGTTGTATTGATAGCCGGGACCAACGGTAAAGGATCAACATGTGCGTATCTCTCCGGTTTTGCACAGGCCGCGGGGTTGAAAACCGGCAAATCCACTTCCCCACATTTGCATCGTTTCAATGAGCGTATTGAGGTCAACGGAATGCCCGTCGACGATGCACGGGTTACCGATGCTTTTGCCGCCATAGAAGCGGCGAGAGGAGAAACAACCCTGACCTATTTTGAGTTTGCGGCCTTGGCTTCTCTGTATGTATTCAGGCAGGAGGACGTGGATATCAGCATTCTGGAGGTGGGTCTTGGGGGGCGTCTGGACGCCATGAATATCGTCACGCCAGATCTCACTATCATTACTTCCATCTCTCTTGATCATCAGCTATGGCTGGGTGATACCCGTGAAACCATCGGCTATGAGAAAGCCGGCATCATGCGTGAGAGCGTGGCCTGTATCATCGCCGACCGGAATCCGCCGGCCAGCCTGATTGCACAAGGCAAGTCCATTGGCGCTGATTTATTGCATATTGGCGAGGATTTTCCCGATAAAGCCGGGCGGGCGCTGCTGTTGCCGGAGGATAGTTATGTGGCCGCCAGGTGTGCGGCCTCCCGGTTGGGGTTCGAACCATCCGCCGCCACGGAGGCCAGTGTCGCCGCCAACACCAGTTTGCCTGGCCGTTGCACCCGGCGGGATGGCGCCTGCCAAATACTTCTGGATGTTGCGCATAACCCGGCGGCGGCGGCGTACTTTGCCGGGTATGTGCAGCAACAATCCGTCAGGGGGGTCATTCACGCGCTTGTGGGCATATATCAGGACAAGGATATCCGGGGGGTGATTGATCCTTTCAGGGCTTTGGTTAGTACCTGGCATCTTGCTGACATGGATGAATCGAGGGCGGCATCCGCGGCGGAAATTGCCGAACTGCTGGTCGATGGTGGTCACGGGCGGGTTGCCACCTATGCTAATATTGCGCTGGCGGCAGAGGCTGTGGGCGCAGGCGCCGGGGAGAAGGACCTGATCATTGTTTTTGGGTCCTTTCCGGTCGTGGCGGGCGCGCTTCAGCACTTCGATCAGGAATAACCAACAGGGAACCGGAGCAGATTCCACCCGACATGGACTTGAAACTGAAACAACGCTTGGCAGGCGCCGTTATCTTGACGTCCCTGGCCATTATCCTGCTTCCGCTGCTGCTTGACGGCACCGAGGAAGACCGGGAGAAAGTTATCTCCAACATTCCCGAACCGCCGCCTATTGAAATGGATTCGACCACCGTCAGAGATATTCAGGCCAGGATGGGAGAAATGGAGAGAACGAGCGAGGCGCAGTTACCCAGAGAAGTCGTCGATGAAACTGATTACAGCCAGTCGCCGGATTTTGTACTCGATAAGAATCGGCTGCCGGTCAACTGGAGTCTGCAAGTAGGCAGCTTTGAAAATAAAAACAATGCCATACGCTTGCGCGCCGGGCTCAGAGAAGAAAATTATCGCACTTATATACTCCACTCGAAAACCAACGAGGGAGAAACCTACCGCGTCTTCGTCGGCCCATCCAGCAGCAGGGAATCGCTGTTGAAGATGAACGAGGAAATTGAAAGCAAACTGAAACTGAAAGGCCGGATTGTTCGATACAGGGTTGAGGAAGACGATCAACAACTGAGCGGTTAAAAATCATGTTATCAGCAGTGGACTGGTTCATCATTGGCGTGTTGGGTGTTTCTACACTGATTAGCATTCGCCGGGGTTTTATCAAAGAAGCATTATCCTTGGTGATATGGGTTACGGCGGCGGTTGTTGCAGTTTTTTTTGGCGGTCAGCTTTCCGTATTGCTTGAACCTTATATCGAAAACTTGCAGCTTCGATTGATTGCGTCATGTGGCGCTTTGTTTATGGGTACGCTGCTTGTTGGCTCGGTGGTGAACTTTGCCATGAGTGAATTCGTAAAAATGACCGGCCTGACGGGCACTGACCGATTTCTGGGTATATTCTTCGGCCTCGGGCGGGGGGCCGTCATTGTCCTTGTGCTGGTTGCCGGGCTGTATTACATCGTGCCAATCGAAGCACGCTGGTACCGGGAGTCGCTTCTGGTCCCGGAGATAGTCAAGCTGATTGAACAACTGGAGCCGGACCTGCGGGAGCGGGTCGGCAGGCTCATCGACCCACAGGCGGTGCAGGGCAGCTAGCTAAGGAGACGTTATGTGCGGTATTGCCGGTATGGTCGGGAAGGGAAATGTCGCCTATGACCTTTATGATGCGCTGACCATCCTCCAGCATCGCGGGCAGGACGCCGCAGGCATGGTGACCTGTGAAGGAGACCGCCTGAACCTCCGCAAACACAACGGCCTGGTCCGGGATGTGTTTCGTCAGGAACACATGAGCCGTCTCGAGGGGAACATGGGTATAGCGCACGTCCGTTATCCCACTGCGGGCACATCCAGTTCCGCGGAGGCGCAGCCCATGTATGTCAATTCGCCCTTCGGCATCTGCCTGGCGCACAATGGCAACCTTACCAATGCCGATGAACTGAATGAAGATCTGTTCAGGGCTGATCGCCGTCACATCAACACCAACTCGGATTCGGAAGTGCTGCTCAATGTTTTTGCCCACGAACTACAGGGCGCCACTCTGCCGCGAACCATGCCTGAAGAAATCTTTGCGGCGGTTTGCAGGGTGCACAAGAGGGCCCAGGGCGCTTATGCCGCGGTCGCGCTGATTACCGGCTATGGCATCATCGGCTTCCGCGACCCCTGTGGGATTCGCCCTCTCTGTTATGGCAGGCGGGAGACGACAAAAGGTGTTGAGTACATGATTGCTTCAGAATCTGTCGCGCTCTCCGTACTGGGGTTTGAAGAGATTACCGATGTCAAACCCGGGGAGGCTGTCTACATTGAATCCAACGGTCGCCTGCACAGCCGGCAGTGTGTTGAGCCGGCGATTTACAGCCCATGTATATTTGAATATGTGTATCTGGCGAGACCTGATTCTGTCATCGACAAGGTTTCCGTCTACAAGGCCAGGTTGAAAATGGGCGAGAAGTTGGCGGACAAGATACTGGAAACCCACCCGGGCCACGATATTGACGTGGTCATTCCCATTCCCGACACCAGTTGCACCGCCGCTTTGCCGATGGCGCACCGGCTGGGTGTCAAGTATCGGGAGGGTCTTGTCAAGAACCGATACATAGGCCGCACCTTCATCATGCCTGGCCAGTTGCAGCGGCAAAAATCCGTGAGTCGCAAGTTGAGCCCTATCGAACTCGAGTTTCGCGGCAAGAATGTATTGCTGGTGGACGACTCAATTATCAGGGGAACCACGTCGAGGCAGATAGTGCAGATGGCCCGTGATGCGGGCGCCAACAAGGTTTACCTCGCTTCTGCGGCGCCCCCGGTGAGATATCCCAACGTATACGGTATTGATATGCCGAGCGCTGCGGAATTTGTCGCCCATGGCCACACCATTGACGAGATTGCGGGCTACATAGGCGCTGACTGGTTGTTGTATCAGGACCTGTCAGACCTGATTGCCTGTGCATCAGACATCAATCCCGACATTGATCGATTTGAGACCTCGATATTTGACGGGGACTATGTGGCGGGCAATGTCGATGCAGACTATCTCGGCAGGATTGATGCATTACGGAACGATTCCGCCAAAGCGCAGGTTCTCAGTCAGGCGGAAATCATAGAACTGCATAACCCGGGTTAAGAATCCGAAAGCCTTCCCTATGCCGTTGTAACAACATTGACTGTCGGGATGGTGACCTGGTCGGCTGTTTGCCTGAAAGATTCTATCTGGTGGAAGTTCAGGTAGCGGTAGATGTCGTCCGCCATGGTGTCCAGGTCGCGGGCATATTCCAGATATTCCTCCAGTGTTGGCAGTTTGCCGAGGACGCTGGACACAGCCGCAAGTTCCGCTGAAGCCAGGTAAACATCCGCGCCGTCACCCAGCCGGTTCGGGAAATTTCGGGTGGACGTGGATACGCAGGTTGAATTTGGCGCCACGCGGGCCTGGTTACCCATGCACAGAGAACACCCGGGCATCTCCGTTCGCGCCCCGGCCTGGGCAAAAATGTTGTAGATGCCTTCTTCCATTAGTTGGTGCTCGTCCATCTTGGTCGGCGGTGATATCCACAGGCGGGTAGGGACGGATTTTGCCCGGCTCAGCATACGCGCCGCCGCTCTGAAATGGCCGATGTTGGTCATGCAGGAGCCGATAAAGACCTCATCAATTTTATTGCCGGCAACCGCGGACAAGGGTTTGATGTCGTCCGGGTCATTGGGGCAGGCAAGCAGCGGTTCCTTGATGTCGTTGAGATCAATTTCGATGATCTCCGCATATTCGGGATTGTCGTCAGGTTCCATGAGTACCGGATTGTCAATCCAGGCTTCCATGGCTTCTATTCGCCTGCCGATTGTCCTGGCGTCGCCATAGCCCTCGGAGATCATCCACTTCAACAAGGTAATGTTGGAACTGATGTATTCGATCACGGGCTCTTTGGCCAACCTGATCGTGCATCCTCCGGCGGAGCGTTCCGCCGATGCATCGCTGAGTTCAAATGCCTGCTCGACCTTGAGGTCGGGGAGGCCTTCTATCTCCAGCACACGTCCGGAAAAGATGTTCTTCTTGCCTTCCGTGGCGACTGTCAACAGCCCGCTTTGGATGGCGGCATAGGGTATGGCGTTCACCAGGTCACGCAGGGTAATGCCTGGCTGCATCTCTCCCTTGAAGCGAACCAACACCGACTCGGGCATATCCAGGGGCATGACACCCAGAGCGGAGGCAAAAGCGACCAGGCCGGAACCGGCGGGGAAGCTGATACCCAGGGGGAAACGTGTATGCGAGTCGCCGCCAGTGCCCACAGTATCCGGCAACAGCATCCGGTTCAGCCAGGAATGAATGATGCCGTCCCCCGGACGCAGGGCGACACCGCCGCGTGTTTGTATGAAATCCGGCAAGCTGTGTTGGGTGTCGATATCCACCGGCTTGGGATACGCCGCCGTATGGCAGAAGGATTGCATCACCAGGTCTGCCGAAAAACCGAGGCAGGCCAATTCCTTGAGTTCATCCCGCGTCATGGGGCCGGTTGTGTCCTGGGAGCCAACGGTGGTCATCTTTGGCTCGCAGTAGGCGCCGGGCCTTACACCTTCAACGCCACAGGCGCGGCCAACGATTTTTTGCGCCAGGGTATAGCCCTTGTCGGAGTCTTCAACGGGAAGAGGTTTGCGAAAAACGTCGCTGGGGCCAAGTTCGAGAGCATCTCGGGCGCGCCCGGTCAGGCCGCGACCGATAATCAACGGGATTCTACCGCCGGCGCGCACTTCGTCCAGCAGTACGGGTGTGGAGAGTTCGAATTCGGCGAGGGTTTCACCGGCTTCATTCGTGATCTTGCCGTCATAAGGGTGAATGGTAATCACATCGCCCGTATTCATTTTTGTCACATCACATTCGATGGGCAGAGCGCCAGCGTCTTCCATGGTATTGAAAAAGATCGGCGCAATCTTGCCGCCCAGGCAGTAGCCACCGGCCCGCTTGTTCGGAATGCAGGGAATGTCATCGCCCATGTGCCACAGCACGGAGTTAGTGGCGGACTTTCGGGATGAGCCGGTGCCGACGACATCGCCGACATAGGCGAGAGGATGGCCTTTTTCCTTGAGTCGGGCGATGGTCTCCAGGGGTTTTTCGAACCGCTTGATCAGCATGGATTTGGCATGCAAAGGAATGTCAGGCCGGCTCCAGGCGTCTCCTGCGGGGGAGATGTCATCTGTATTGGTTTCCCCGTCAACTTTGAAAACCGTGAGGTGGATTTCCTTCGGCGTATCCGGTTTGTTTGTGAACCATTCGGCGTCAGCCCATGATTGCAATACTGCTTTTGCGTGCTTGTTGTTTTTGCTTTTTTCGACAACATCGTGGAAAGCATCGAACATCAGCAGGGTTCGGGAAAGGCTGTTGGCAGCCGTCTCGGCAGCTTCAGCGTCATCGAGCAGACTGATCAGCGATTCAATGTTGTATCCGCCCAGCATTGTGCCCAACAACTCCGTTGCGCGTTTTTTATCTATCAGTGGGGATGCAGCTTCGCCCCTGGTGATGGCCGTGAGGAATCCGGCTTTTACATAAGCGGCTTCATCGACCCCGGCTGGCACCCTGTTCACAAGAAGATCAACGATCCAGTCCTCTTCCCCGGCGGGCGGTTCTTTCAGCAGTTCAACCAGAGCGTTGACCTGCTCGGCATTCAGAGGCTTGGGAGGGATACCCTCCGCAGCGCGTTCTTCCACATGTTTTCGATAGGCTTCAAGCATGACCTTTACCTCTTAGCTAGTATAATGACGGGTGAAACGTCCGAGTTGGAAAAAGGAGCCTAGTCTACTGGATCAGGGCCTTAAAGTTAACTCAGATGGCCGGCGGTGAGGGAATTGATGATCGTGTTGCATGGTTTCTTGCGAAGGATAAGGCACTGATTACCGGGCCGGACTCCGGATTTCGGTTTCACAGCGGCGTACCGGCTAACTGAACTCATACAATTCCAGAGAGATACGACCGCTCTCGACCTGCAAGTATTGCGTCGAAGTCTGCCAGTCGCCAAGCACATAACGGCTCCCTGAATCATCGCCAAGTTTCACATCGTGCCTGGCGGGCCGGTGAGTATGGCCGTGGATCATGGTTTTTACGCCCGCCCGGGTCATCATGCGCACGACTTCTTCCTGAGTGACGTCCATGATATCCATTGCCGTCTCTCGCGTGTGTTGCCTGCTTTTACCGCGCATTTCCGCCGCAAGGGCGGCTCGCTCATCGATGGGCTTGGCGAGAAGGTCCGCCTGGAAGGCACTGGACCTGAGTTGTTTGCGGGCCGCCATGTATGCGGTATCCCGGGTGCAGAGGCTGTCCCCGTGGGTGAGGAGCGTTTTCCCCGGTGTGAGATCAAGCACTGTCGGGTCCGCAAGCAGCATTGCGCCCGCGGCCCTGCAAAATGCCTCGCCAATCAGGAAGTCCCGATTTCCGCGCATCAAAAAGAGTTTCCCCTTGAATGACGCCAGTGCGGCCAGGATTCGCCGATTGAATGCACTGTCATGGTCATCCCCGAGCCAAACCTCAAACAAGTCTCCAAGAATGTAGAGTTGGCCCGCATCAGCGCAGCGTTCATGCAGGAAGGTCAAAAACGCCTGGGTGATGTTTTCGTGTTGTGCATCCAGATGCAGGTCTGAGATAAATATCCGTTTCAAATGATTTACGCTAAACCCTTGCTTTACTTGGGAAAACCGCCTTTGTTCGATTGACTGGCCATGCCCCCGTGAGTAGAATGCGCCCTTTTCTTGACGGGCCCTGAGCTTTTACAATTTAGGGTATTATCCGGTGATGTTGCGGTCGCCGCAATGATGGATATTTCAGGGTATATTTCGGGGTATAGCGCAGTCTGGTAGCGCGCCTGCTTTGGGAGCAGGATGTCGGGAGTTCGAATCTCTCTACCCCGACCAGTTTTGCCCATGGCTTTTTGCCCAAGGGCTTTTTACCCAGGGCTTTTTACTCAGGGGAAGGAAGGCCGGATAAGTCGGTTGCTTGTGCGCCCGTAGCTCAACAGGATAGAGCATCGGCCTTCTAAGCCGAGGGTTGTAGGTTCGAGTCCTACCGGGCGCGCCATTCCTTGGAGGCGGGTAAGCAAGTAAGAGGATGGAAGAAAGATCTATGGTGGGCGTAGCTCAGTTGGTAGAGCTCCGGATTGTGATTCCGGCGGTCGAGGGTTCAAGCCCCTTCGTCCACCCCAGGTTGTGAAATTGCGAAAGTGGCGGAATTGGTAGACGCGCTGGATTTAGGTTCCAGTATCGAAAAGATGTGAGAGTTCGAGTCTCTCCTTTCGCACCAAAGAAAATTAACGGGTAAAAAGATGCAGGTGATTGTCGAAACAACGTCAGGGTTGGAACGGAAGATGAAAGTCGTCGTGCCTGCCGAAGAAATTGAAAGCCAGGTGATGGAACAATTGAAACGGGCGGCCAAGCAGGCGCGTTTGAATGGCTTCCGCCCCGGCAAGGCGCCCGTGCGGGAAATCAAGCGCCGCTTTGGCGCCAGCATTCGCCAGGAAGTTTCGAGTGACGTCATCCAGGCCAGCTACGGCAAGGCTTTGCAGCAGGAGGACATAGACCCGGCCGGTTTACCCGCCATCGAGGATGTCAAGATGGAAGAGGGCGAAGACTTGGAATATACGGCGGTCTTCGAGGTGTTCCCGGAGGTGACGCTGGCGTCGTTTGATGAGATTTCAGTCGAGAAACTCAAGTGCGATGTGTCGGATGAAGAGATAGATATGATGATCGAAATTCTCAGGGAACATCGGCTTGAGTATGAGGCGGTTGAACGCGGGGGCGAAAAGGACGACAAGCAGAACATCGACATTGAGGGCATCCTTGATGGGGAGCCCATCAAGGATGGCAAGGCCGAGGGGACTGATGTGATTATCGGCGCTGGCTCGATGCTCTCGGGCATCGAAGATGGCCTGCTGGGCATGAAAGCGGGGGAGGAAAAAAACATATCAGCGGCCTTCCCGCCGGACTATCCCACGGAGAACCTGGCGGGGAAAGAAGCGGTTTTCAAGGTCAAGATACACAGCGTGTCAGCGCCGCAAAAACCGCCGCTGGACGAGAAGTTCTTCAAGCTGTTTGGCGCTGAAGAAGGCGGTCTCGAAGCGTTTCGCCGGGAAGTCAGGAATAATATGGAGCGTGAACTGGATGCCGCCATCAAGGGGAAGGTCAAGCAGCAGGTTATGGATGCTCTCTACGATGCCAATGATCTGGAGTTGCCGCAAGCGCTGGTTCAACAGCAAATCGACCGCTTGCGACAGCAGGCTGCACAGCAGGTCATGGGCGGCGGCCATGACATTGACCCGAGCGTCCTGCCAGCGGAAATGTTCTCCGGGCAGGCGGAAAGGCTCGTGAAACTGGGTCTACTGACAAATGCCATTGTCAAACAAAACAACATCACACCGGATGAAGACAAGGTGCGTGAAGCCATTGAAACCATGGCCGCCTCTTACGAAGAGCCTGAGCAGCTTGTGAGGTCCTTTTACCAAAACGAGGAGCGGCTGGGCCAGATTCGGAACCTGGTGACCGAGGAGCAAATGGTGGCGTTCATCCTTGCTGCCGCCAGGGTGACGGAGAGAACCATTTCATACGCGGAAGCGGTGAAACAGGAGGAGCCGCCACTGCCGACGTCGCCGGAGGAAAAGATGGCCCGGAGCCAGTGAAAAATGATGCCGCCTGATGTCAACTATTGAAATTTTACCTTTTTAACGCAATATTGAACCCTGACGCCTGATTGTCGGCACCTAACCAAGAGAGGACTCATGCACACATTTGAAGACAAGCCATTCTCGGAAACTCGCGGTCTTGGGTTGGTCCCAATGGTTCTGGAACAGACTGCCCGGGGCGAAAGGTCCTACGACATCTATTCCAGGTTACTGAAAGAGCGCATTATTTTTATTGTTGGCCCGATTGATGATGGTGTCGCTAATCTGGTGGTTGCTCAGTTGCTGTATTGTGAATCCGAGAACGCCGACAAGGACGTGCAACTCTATATCAACTCTCCCGGCGGTTCGGTTATCGCCGGGCTCGCCGTCTATGACACCATGCAATTTATCAACTGTGACATATCCACCATGTGCATCGGCCAGGCGGCAAGCATGGGTGCGTTGCTACTGGCGGGAGGCGCCAAGGGGAAAAGATACTGCCTGCCGAATTCCCGGGTGATGATTCACCAGCCCAGCGGCGGCTCTCAGGGCCAGGCGTCGGATATTGAAATACAGGCGAAGGAAATTCTTTACATGCGCGATAGGATGAATGAAATCATGGCGACTCATACGGGGCGCACAAAAGAAGAAATCGCCAGAGACACCGAGAGAGACAACTTCATGACAGCCGCGAAAGCGCTTGAATACGGCCTGATTGACAAGGTGCAGGAGCCACGGGCGAATCTGGCGGTTGTTTAACGCGGTTTTACCCGCCTGGTGGCAAATTTCTAATTTTATAATGTTTGACTATAATGGGCCGGAGGGATAATCCTCTGAGTGCATGACTTGAGGTTTGGGTATGTCCAACGAGAATAACGGCGATGGCAAGCTCCTCCACTGTAGCTTTTGTGGCAAGAGCCAGCATGAAGTTCGCAAACTGATCGCTGGCCCGTCTGTTTACATCTGCGATGAATGTGTTGAACTGTGCAACGAGATCGTTCGCGAGGAACTGCAGGAAAGCGGTGAAGTGGCGGAAAACAGGAAACTGCCAACCCCCGCGGAAATCAACGGAATACTTGATGAGTATGTCATTGGCCAGCATTGGGCGAAGAAAGTGCTGTCCGTCGCCGTTTACAATCATTACAAGCGTCTTAACTATTCCGGCAAGAAAGACGACGTTGAGTTGCAGAAGAGCAATATCCTGCTTATCGGCCCCACGGGCGTTGGTAAAACACTGCTGGCGGAGACGCTGGCTCGTATGCTGGATGTGCCCTTTACCATAGCGGACGCCACCACCCTGACGGAAGCGGGGTATGTGGGCGAGGATGTTGAAAATATCATCCAGAAGCTGTTGCAAAAGTGTGACTATGACGTGGACAAGGCCCAGGTCGGGATTGTCTACATTGATGAGATTGACAAAATTTCCCGCAAGTCCGACAACCCGTCCATCACTCGCGATGTTTCCGGCGAGGGGGTCCAGCAGGCATTGCTGAAACTGATAGAAGGGACCCTGGCTTCGGTACCGCCACAAGGCGGTCGCAAGCACCCTCAGCAGGAGTTTCTGCAGGTGGACACGACGAATATTCTGTTTATTTGTGGTGGCGCCTTTGCCGGGCTGGACAAGGTTATCCAGAGTCGCTCTGATAACAGCGGCATTGGTTTTGGCGCCAAGGTACGGACGAAAGCGGACAGCAAAAACCTGGGCGAGACTCTGAGGACTGTGGCACCGGAAGATCTGGTTCGTTATGGGCTCATTCCGGAGTTTGTTGGCCGGCTGCCGGTGATTGCCACGCTGGACGAGCTTGACACTGGTGCCATGGTCAAGATTCTCAAGGAGCCGAAAAACGCCTATACCAAACAGTATGCAAAAATGTTTGAAATGGAAGGCGCTGAGATTGATTTCCGCGAGGATGCGCTTATCGCCATCGCGGAGAAAGCCATGGCGCGGAAGACGGGTGCAAGGGGGCTGAGGTCCATCCTGGAGACGGTATTGCTTGATGTCATGTACAAGCTGCCGTCTGAAGCGGAAGTCTGCAAGGTCGTTATCGACGAAAATGTCATCAACGGCTCATCAGAGCCCATGTTGATCTATGGGAACACTGATCAGCAGAAAGCGGCACCGGAATAGGCAACATACAAGACATATAAACAAAGGGTTCACAGACCTTGTTTTCCCTGTAAACTACGCTATCAGCATTCACCAATTCTTACTGATGGTCCTGGCGTGAAAGGAGCCGACATTGTCCGAACAATTGTTTGATGTGCCCATCGTTACCCTGAAGGATATGGTTGTCTATCCTCACGGCGTTCAGCCCCTTTTCATCGGTACGGAAAAGTCCATCAGAGCACTCGAAAATGCCCACCAGAACAGCCAGGGGAAAAGAATCCTGCTGGTGGCCAAGAAAGATCCAGGCAATGCAGACCCAGGTACGGAAGACCTCTTTTCTTTTGGCACGCTTGCCACCATCTTGCAACTGATCCGCCTGCCGGATAAAACGGTCAAGATTCTGGTGGAGGGCAATTATCGCGCCATGGTTCACGAGATCCGCGATGACGGCGAATTTTTTACCGGCGACATCGAGTTGATGAAAGAACCTGTAAGGGAAGCGAACGAAGAGCAGGCGCTGGCTCATTCAATGATGGGCGCCTTTGATCATTTTGTGCAGCAGAGCAAGAAAATCCCGCCGGAGGTGATGACCTCACTTGCCAACATCGAGGACCCCAGTCGCCTCGTTGACACCATTGCCGTTCACCTGACCCTGAAGCTTGAGATCAAGCAGCAGCTACTGGAGACGGTTGACCTGAATGAACGTATTGAACATATGCTGAGTCTTCTGGACGGCGAGATGGATCTGTTTAATGTGGAAAAACGCATTCGCGGGCAGGTCAAGAAGCAGATGGAAAAAAGCCAGCGAGAGTATTATCTCAATGAGCAGATCAAGGCGATTCAAAAGGAGCTTGGCGACCTTGATGATGCGCCCAATGAAATGGAGGATATGCAGAAACGGCTGAAGGCATCCGGCATGCCAAAAGAGGCCAAGGATAAAACCAGCGCGGAACTCAGCAAGCTGAAAATGATGTCGCCCATGTCGGCGGAAGCAACGGTCGTGCGCTCCTACATTGACTGGATGCTCAATACGCCGTGGAAAAAACGCTCCAAGGTGAGGACGGACATAGCCGCCGCCGAGAAAGTGCTGGAGAGCGACCACTATGGCCTGGAGGAGGTCAAGGAAAGAATTCTTGAATATCTCGCCGTGCAGAAAAGGGTGAAAAAGATCAAGGGGCCGGTGCTGTGCCTGGTTGGCCCTCCCGGTGTCGGCAAGACGTCTCTGGGGGAATCCATTGCCAGGGCAACCAATCGAAAGTTTGTGCGTATGGCCCTTGGCGGTGTTCGTGACGAGGCGGAGATTCGCGGCCACAGGCGCACCTATATTGGCTCCATGCCCGGCAAGATCATCCAGAAGCTTGCCAGGGTGGGTGTAAAAAACCCGCTTTTTCTCCTGGATGAAATCGACAAGATAGGCCAGGACCATCGTGGCGACCCTGCCTCCGCGCTGCTGGAAGTGCTCGACCCGGAGCAGAACAACACATTCAACGATCATTACATGGAAGTGGATTACGACCTGTCGGAGGTGATGTTCATTTGCACTTCCAATACGATGAATATCCCGGCGCCGCTGTTGGATCGCATGGAAATTATTCGCATACCGGGTTATACGGAAGATGAGAAGCTGAACATTGCATCCCGTTACCTGATACCTAAGCAGATGACGAATAACGGTCTGAAATCAGAAGAAGTCGCCATCGATGATGATGCGGTGAAAGACCTGGTTCGTTATTACACCAGAGAGGCGGGTGTCAGGAGTCTGGAACGTGAAATTGCCAAAATTTGCCGCAAGGTTGTGAAGGATGCCGCGCTTGCCGATGTGCAGTCCGACGACACTCTGCTGGTGGAACCGGAACTGCTGGAGGAATATTCAGGCGTCAGGAAGTTCAGTTTTGGCCGGGCCGAGAAGGAAAACAAAGTCGGGCAGGTTACGGGTCTGGCCGTGACCAGCGTGGGCGGCGAACTACTTTCCATCGAGGCAGTGGCGGTGCCGGGCAAGGGTGTTCATACGCGGACAGGGTCCCTCGGGGATGTCATGCAGGAATCCATCCAGGCAGCCACCACGGTGGTGCGCAGCAGAGCGAGTGTTCTTGGTATACCCGAGAATTTCCACGAAAAATATGACATTCATATTCACATGCCGGAAGGCGCAACACCAAAAGACGGCCCAAGTGCGGGTATCGCTTTGTGTACTGCAATGGTTTCCGTGCTGACGGGTATCCCGGCCAATTCAACTGTCGCCATGACCGGTGAGATCACGCTACGAGGTCAGGTTTTGAAAATCGGCGGTTTGAAAGACAAACTTCTGGCGGCCCATAGAGGCGGTATCAAGACGGTGCTGATTCCGGATGAGAACAAAAGAGATTTGAAGGAGATACCGGACAACATCAAGTCAGACCTGAAAATTATCCCGGTGACATGGATCGATGAAGTATTGGAAGTTGCGTTGAGTAAAATGCCGGAACCTCTACCCGATGATCTTGAAGCGAAACCGGAAAATGATCCTGAATCCGGCGGTGATGTTGAAAAAAATCACCGGATAAGTGCCCATTGACAAAATTTTGCCTTGAATAAACAAAGATCATTGGGTATAAAGTTACAGATGTGTGCAGATTTCATCATCAACTAATAGAAGGGGTTAGACTGTGAATAAACAAGAACTGATTGAAAACATTGCAGGATCCGCTGACATCACCAAGGCTGTTGCAGCACGGGCATTGGATGTTGTTGTTGAGTCCATTACCGATTCTTTGAAAAACGGCGATTCTGTGGTATTAGTGGGGTTTGGGACTTTTAGCGTTCGTCAGCGTGCCGCCCGCACAGGCAGGAATCCTCAAACCGGCGAGCAAATTCAAATTTCCGCTGCAAGAGTTCCGGCTTTTAAAGCGGGTAAAGCCTTGAAGAGTGCGGTTAACTAGGATCAGGTCGGGTACTTTGCTGATCTTACCCTGGCGGGTTTGACGCTACAAAAAGGCGCATCGCAGATGCGCCTTTTTTATGGGCGGTTTAAAATAGCCCATTTTCATGCCTGCCAGATTTGGCAGAGGTAGACAAATGCTAATTCAGCGTATGAGAGACGGGTCAGACGGTATTCTGGCCAAAATTATCATCGGGCTCATCATTATCGTGTTCGCCCTGTTCGGTTTTGGGCAAATCACGACCTTTCTTACGCCTGTGGCCAGGGTTGCGGATGTGAACGGCGAAGACATTACCCAACAGGAAATGGAACTGGCCGTTGAGCGTCGCCGTCGCCTGTTAATCTCGAGGGATGTGCCGCCGGAAGAGATCAATGAAGACGAACTCCGCGAGGATGTATTGGAATCTCTGGTTACCCGGAAAGTTTTGCGTCAGACCGCCGATGATCTCGACTTCCGGTATGGTGAAGCGGCAATCGATGCGGAAATAATTGCCACCGAGGCGTTTCAATTGGACGGGGTGTTTAACCCGGATCAATTTCAAAACTTGATTCGTGGCGCGGGCTACACGCCGCTGAGTTACAGGGACAGTTTGCGCGCCGATAAAGTTATGGGACAAATGTTTGGCGGAATACGACAGTCTTCCTTCCTGACGGAGGAGGAAATCAACCGATACGGCAATCTGTTCTCTCAGAAACGGGATTTGGCCATTCTTCCCATCAGAGTGGAGAACCTGCTTGACCATATCATTGTTTCAGATGAAGAGATTGCCAATCATTACCGCGACAATGCCTCCGACTTTGTGACCGAGGAAACAGTTGATATCGAGTATGTCGAACTGAAGCGGGAAGACCTGGTAGCCGGGCTTGATGTTGACCGGGCGAGCCTGGAAGCATGGTTTGAGGAAAGGCGAGCGGACTATTCTACCGACGAGACGAGACAACTGGCCCATATCCTTGTGGAGACATCCGATGATGTTTCCGCTGAGGTGGCGAAAGCAACAGCCAGCGATATTTACGAGCGCATACTGGATGGTGAGGATTTTGCCGGGTTGGCGATGGAATTTTCGGAGGATTATGGGTCGAGAAATACCGGTGGCGACCTGGGATTTAACGCTCAGGGAACCTTCACTGAAGAGTTCGAGGCCATTGCCTATGACCTCCATCTGGACCAGGTGTCGGAGCCGGTGCAGACGGAGCAGGGCTTTCATCTTATCAAGGTGCTGGAAATCAGGGAGGCGGTGAATCCCGTTCTGAATGAAGTCAGGGAAGAGGTTGAAAGCGCATATAAACTGGCGAAGACGCAAGAGGAGTTTGTCAATCTTTCCTCACAGCTTGCGGAGTTGCTGTTTGAGAGTATTGACCTTGAAGCGCCCGCGAGCGAAATTGGTCTTGAAATCAAATCCACAGGGCGGGTTTCACGGGAGTCCGACAATCCGTTGATGGCGGACGCCAAGGTTCTTGAAGAAGTTTTCAGCCCGGACGTGTTGGAAGACGGAAATAACAGTGGCCTGGTGGAGATCAATGAGGATTACCATCTTGGCTTGCGCGTCGGGGAATACCTGCCCAGCGTGAGCAAACCTCTGAAAGATGTGCAGGAGAACATTCGCAGCATCCTTAAAAGGCAAGGAGCAGGTGAACTGGCTGAAGAGCAGGCGCATAAAATTCTGCAGGCTGTGGAGGGGGGGTCCCTCGCCCAATATGTTGCTGACGAATACGGCTATGAATGGGAAGTTCATAAAAATACCGAAAGGAACAACCCGGATGTAGACTTTCTTGCCCTGCGGGAAGGATTTAAACTGCCGAGGCCAATGAAGGATGAGGAGTCCATGGGGGCATGTCATTCTGCCCGAACGGGGACGCAGTGGTTTTAAGGGGTGTCGGCGGTGGGAAGCGGGGCGGATAATGAACCTGACCAGGGAACGCTATCGGGATTACGGGCCAATGTACCGGGTCAACTGGGGCTGCTGGACTTCCAGGAATTTGAAAACAGCCTCAAACAGCAGGCTTCGGTCAACCGGGTCAACTGACACCGAACCCCGCCTGGCAAGGTCGCACAAGACCGTTATAATGTGCAGAAATGGCCCCGGAGGCAGAGTGTCCCAAGGTTCGCGCATTTCATCTCTAACGCAATCTTCAAAGACCCCTGCTTGAAGATATCAGGCGCTGGTTTCGCTCTTCTCTTGGCCGGCATTTGTTCAACACCGAAGCCGCGATGCTTGGAGCAGTTACTACAGGGCTTTTTTCGGATACCATCTTGGTGCAGCTCAGTATTCAGGAAGAATCGCTGCACGGCCCAAGCCCCATCCAGCACAAACTGAACATTAACCTGGATATTGATCTGCATGACAGCGGATATTCCGGCATGGTTGCATCACCGGGACATTTGCCATTTTGCTAACGACAACATTGATGTCGTGCTGCTGCATCATCTTCTTGACTATGTTGATTCTCCCCAGGACGTACTGCGGGAAGCCGCCCGTGTCGTCTTGCCGATGGGGCATCTGGTGATTGTGGGTTTTCACCCCGTAAGTTCCTGGGGACTCTGGCGGCAGGTGGCGCGCTTTCGTGGTCGTGCGCCCTGGACGGGCAGATTCATCAGGGCGGGGAGGGCTGATGGATTGGTTGAACCTGTTGGAATTCAAGATTGACCGGGCGCAATATGCCATCTATCGTCCGCCGATTATGCGTTATCCTGGGAAAATCAACGACTACTCTCAGGGCGTTAGCCGTAACCTGAACCTGCCGATTGGCTCCGTGTACATTATTGTCGCTCAAAAGCACATGGGGGCTATCACGCCCATGCGACCCGCCTGGAAAAAAAGCCCGGACATTTGGCCGCCTTAGTGTGGTGCGGTCGGTGAGCCACGATAAATTGACAGAGGTCGCCGGATGCCATGAATCCTGAACCAGGTTTGGCTTCGGCTGGCGGCGTCATAGCCATATTTACCGATGGCGCCTGCCGGGGAAACCCTGGCCCCGGTGGATGGGGCGTCCTGCTTCGTGCGGACGACGGTGAGCAGGAGTTATGGGGTGGTGAACCTGAGACCACCAACAATCGCATGGAGCTTTTGGCGGCAATCAAGGGCCTCGAGGCGTTGCCGGGTCCAAGCAGGGTGATGCTGACGAACCGATTCGGGAGTATGTCCGCAAGGGGGTCACCGAATGGATCATCAAGTGGAAAACCAACGGCTGGAGGACGGCGAGTAAACGTCCGGTGAAAAACAAAGACTTGTGGGAAAAACTGGATGCGCTGCGCGCCAGTCACCATGTGGAATGGCATTGGGTCAAAGGGCATAGCGGGCACACTGAAAATGAACGTGCGGACGGCCTCGCAAATCGAGGTATAGATGAATTGGGAGGAACCTAATGCGGCAGCTTGTACTTGATACGGAAACAACGGGCCTTGATGTTGCAGAAGGCCATCGGGATTATTGAAATCGGCTGCGTGGAAATAGTGAGCCGGGAGGCTGACTCACAGGCATTATCATCAATATGTCAATCCGGAAAGGGATATAGATGAGGGCGCGCACTGGGGGTGCATGGTATTACGCGCCAGTTTCTTGCGGATAAACCCTTGTTCGCGGATGTCTGGGACGGATTTCTGGAATTTGTAGAAGGCAGCGAGCTGATTATGCACAATGCCGCCTTTGATATTGCCTTCATCAATCAGGAGATGAAAGCTCATGCCCTCTTCGCCGGGCGAGATTACCGATTATTGTACTCTGGTGGACAGCCTTGAACTCGCAAGAAACAAGCACCCGGGGCAGAAAAACAACCTTGACGCCCTGTGCAAGCGTTACAACGTTGATAATTCACACCGGGACATGCATGGCGCTTTGCTGGATGCGGAGATTCTTGCGGATGTATATCTACTCCTGACCGGCGGGCAGGGGAGCCTCGGGTTGGGTGAAAAACCAGAAGTCAGCCATGCCGGGTCGGTGATGGAACTTGACGAGAACCGTCCGGAATTGAAAGTTGTCAGGGCCACGGTGGAAGAAGCGGCCCGCTCATGGAGGAGAGGCTTGAACGGTTGGACGAACTGAGTAAATTCAGGCAGTATCTGGCCGCCGCAAATACTCTTGAGCCTTTCCCGGCTGCTCCTTGTGATAGCATGTGCGCTCCTTGTTGCTTTGGAGTCCGTGATTGGAATTCTTGATCGAATATGGTTTGTTCCTGGCGAAAATCAATCACCGTATTGACCGTGTTGTTCGTTGTTATTGTTATCCTGTTTGGCGCGAGCCACCGGCAGAGAGACCGGTCTCGAGGCCATATCGAGGTAAAAAGCCTCAACGACTCTCTGGGATGAGCTAACCCGAAATCTCAAGACCTTTATCTTGAGGCCCGAATCCCAAAAACTGGATGCCAAGGAGGAAAAGAAAAAGGCGAAAAGAGAGGGAAAAAAACCACAAGCAGGAAATCAAGGAAGGTAAAGCACAAAACCCTCGCCTGTTTGTGCTGGATTTCAAAGGAGACATACAAGCGACTCAGGTGACAAGCCTGCGCGAGGAAATCACGGCGGTGTTGTCCGTGGTCGGAGAACAAGACGAGGTACTGGTGTGCCTGGAGAGCCCCGGGGGCGTTGTCCATGGTTATGGTCTGGCGGCCTCGCAGTTGCAAAGAATCCGTAACAAGTCCATCAAGCTGACTGTGGCGGTGGACAAGGTGGCGGCAAGCGGCGGTTACATGATGGCCTGCATCGCCAACGTTATCATCGCCGCTCCTTTTGCCCTGCTGGGTTCCATAGGCGTTGTTGCCCAGCTTCCCAACTTCCATCGGCTGCTGAAAAAAACGACATTGATTTCGAGCTGCTTACGGCGGGGGCAGTACAAGAGAACCCTGACTCTGTTTGGTGAAATACCGATCAGGCCCGAGAAAAGTTCGTCGATGATCTGGAAGAAGTTCACAGGCTGTTTAAAGAACTGGTGGCGGAGCATCGTCCGACAGTGAACATTGAAGAGGTGGCCACGGGTGAAGCCTGGTTTGGCAGCATGGCGCTTGAAAAGGCCCTGGTTGATGAGTTGAAGACCAGCGATGAATATATCGTGGAACAATGCGCTGAGAGAGATGTTTTCCGAGTGTCTTATGTGTTGCATAAGAACAAATTTGATCGCTTGCTCGAGAAAACGATGAAGGTATTCCGCCCGATGGATGTACGGAACACCTTGCCAGAGCAGCATATTCAATAAGAGGCGCGGCGGATGAACAGTTTCAGGGCTTTCCAGGTGGAAAAGACGGACGATGGCGTAACCCACCGGATCATTGATCGCGTTATGTCCGACCTGCCCGATGGCGACCTGCTGATCAAGGTGGATTATTCGAGTCTCAATTACAAGGATGCGCTCTCCGCAAAGGGATGCCGGGTGTTACTCGGCGCTACCCCCATACACCGGGTATAGATGCGGCGGGCAGGGTGGTTGCATCATCGGTTGCCGAGTTTGGCGAGGGCGATGAAGTGATTGTTATAGGTTTCGACCTGGGCATGAACACCCCGGGAGGTTATGGGGAATATATACGGGTGCCTGCTGCCTGGGTGACGCCCTTGCCCCGGGGATTGTCTCTCCGCGAAAGCATGATCCTTGGTACGGCCGGCCTGACCGCAGCGCTGTGTTACGACAAGTTGCTTCAAATGGGAGCGGAGCCGGGGGATGGTCCGGTGATAGTCACCGGCAGGACCCTGGTGGTTCATGATTGATGTTCAATTTCGCCGGAGTTTGTCCGAAACTGCAATCGGCGTTGGATACTTGAACACCACGATATAAGACGAAACAAGAAATGTCAGAATGGCCGTCGCCTGGATCAGATGTGACGCATGGGAACTGATCAGGTTTTCGGCTGTGGCGATAAACGCGATCAGCAGGGAAAACTCGCTGATCTGGCCAAGCCTGAAGCCGGTTTCCAGCCCAACGCATTGGTTTCACTCATGCCTCGCAGCAGGTAATGGAACACAACCGGTTTGAGCAGCAAAACAGCAATCGCCATGATAATGGCCGGGATGGCGACCTCCTGCAGTAAATCCATGTGGAACCCGGCACCGAGAGAGAAGAAAAACAGCACCAGGAAAAAGTCTCGCAGGGGTTTCAGATGGTCCGCGATATACAGCGAGATTGGGCTGGTGGCGATGCTGACGCCGGCAATGAAGGCCCCGATTTCAAGAGACAGCCCGGCGAGTTCCGATATCTCCGCAAGCCCCAGGCACCAGCTAATCGCAACCAGAAAGACGTATTCGTGAAAAAGCGTCAAATTTTTCCAGTAGCTTCAAAAGTACAAAGTTTACGAACAGCCAGGAAAAACCGATCAGCAACGGGAGGCTGATCATTACCCTGATAACCTTGGAAGCCCCGCTGAATTCAAGAAACCCGCCGGTTATCGCCAAGAGTACAATAATGGCGATCAGGTCCTGGATCAGCAGCAAACTGACAATCAGTTCCCCGGTATGACGATGATGCAACACGGTCGTAGGGAGCAGTTTGATCCCGATAATAGTTGCTGGAGAACATCATCGAGACGCCTATGATCAGTGTTTCGGTCATGCCATAGCCGAAGAGGTGGGCGATGCCTGAACCCAACAGGAAAAAAATGATTGAGCTGCCGATACCCACAAGCAAGGCGCTGCGCAGCGTAGTCATCAACTTTGCTGGCTGCATATCGAGGCCAAGCAGAAACAACAGAAAAATAATGCCAAACTTCGAGATGCTGCTGATGAGTTGAGGGTTGTCGATCAGCGCAGCGCCGGATGGCCCGAGTATCATGCCGGTGACGATATAGGTGACGATCAAAGGCTGGCGCGTATAGAGCGCGAGAGTCGCCAGAATGCCGGCACAGGCAAATATCAGGAAAAACGAAAAAATAAAAGGATCAGAACCCATGGGCACCGTCAATATGGATGTTTGGCCCGATGTTAAGGGAAATGGCCGAATTATTCGAATGTGCCGCCGCGTTGCCGAAACAGCGGGTCCCGGTCGACCGTGTGTTGATAGCTGTAACTGAAGCCGCCAAGGCTGCCGATGGCGTGTTCAATATCCTGGCCCTCGCCCAGTTCAAAGGCGTCCAAAGCCGCAGCGGGCCCATCTGCTCAAGCTGATCTACCCTGACATCGCCAATCGCCCTGATCTCGCCTTGATAGTTGAAACGATGCCTCAGGATGCTGGCGGAGGAATAGTGACGCCCGTCCGAGAAGGCCGGGAAGTGCAGTGCTATCACGGATATGGATTTCAGATGGTCTGCCAGCACTTCGACTTCTTCATCCGGTTCCAGTTGGACGCTGTTGTTCGCTTGTCTGCGAGTGAAAGGAATTGCGCCAGTGAAAAGAAATTCGTCTTGATGAGCGACGGGCACAACTTTTTCTTTCCTGATCAGATGTTTCATGACGTGTAATACCGCTTCCTTGTAGGGTTGAAGCCCTATCCTCCGGTAAGTATCGATGAATCGTTCGCTTCCCTGCCGGTTGATAAGGTGCACATTGACGAGTTTCCGAATGACGTCAGGGATATCCTCCTGGGGAAAGGACGGGCCCAGTATCTTCGCGAGGCTGGCGTCTTCATAACCGGAGCCGCCAACTGACACCTGATAAAATTCCGCGCCTTTTTTATCTACGCGAGGATGCCGATGTTCCCCACATGATGATGTCCGCAGGCGTTCATGCATCCTGATATGTTGATATCCAGCGCCCCGAGGTCTTGCAGGTGGCCAATATCATCGAACTCTCTCTGGATGGCTTCCGCAACCGGTATGGACTTGGCGTTGGCAAGTGAAACAGTAGTCGCCCGCCGGGGCAAACAGATAATGTCCGTCCAGCAGCCCCAGGTTCGGGGATGCGAGCCGGGCCGCCTTGAGTTCCTCCCAGAGTTGAAAAAGGGAATGTCTGGGCGCGTCTGCCAGCGTGATGTTTCTGTTTCGTGAGTAAACTCTTACTTCCCCAAAGCTGTACTTATCGGCGAGGTCGGCTATGACATCCAACTGTTCATCGGTGGCATCCCCCGGAGGGGCGGCAGTGGATTTGAGGGCAATGGTGACTATTGAGTAAACCGGGTTGTTTTATGGGGTTGTACATTCTGCTGCAACCAGGTTGCAAAGCCGGAATTATCGGCAATGCGATCATCGACTTCGGCGACACGAGGCGGCAATGACGCATAAGCCGGGGCTGTGAAGTGTCCTTTGACGCGCTCCATTTCAGCCTCTGTCAGGGTTTCCGGGGCCCGTCTTTTTATGCCCAACCACTCTTCTTCAACTTTCTCTGCGAAACTTCGGGCGTCATTGCGCGTACCAGAATTTTTGATTCGGGCCTTGTACTTGTTGTCGCGTCTGCCGTAACGATTGTAGACACGAAGAATGGCCTCCAGATTACGTCAACAGATGCTGTGGTTTCCAGTGCCTGCCGGATAACCGAGGCAATAAACCGGCGTTCGGCCAAGGCCACCCCCTGCCAGTATTTCAAAGCGCGGTTCTCCGTTGACATGGAAAATCCGCCACGCCGATGTCGTGCCACCTGGGACGGCGGCACGATCCTGTTTTGCGGCGGTCACGGCGATTTTTGAACTTTCTCGGCAGCCAGTTGAAACTCCGGGTGGAAGGTTGACCACTGGCGGATAATTTTCCGCCCAGGGGCGTGAGTCTTCCGCCTCATCCCTTGCAACACCGGCAAAACTGGTCGGAGGTTTATATTGCGGATACAATTGCCGCTGGTCTGGATGGCGTGCATCTCCACGCTTGCAAGCTCTTCGAGAATATCGGGAACCTCTTCGAGCCGGGGGCCAGTTCAATTGTATGTTTCTGGCGGGTGGTGAAATGCGCGTAACCACGGTCATAATCGCGCGTGATATGTGCGAGCTTCCGAAGTTGCTGTGAGGAGAGCATGCCGTAAGGGACGGCGATTCCTGAGCATGGGGGGCCAGGCGCTGAATATACAGGCCGTTTTCTCAGTCGAAGATGCTGGAATTCCTCCGCAGGCAAGTCGCCGACCAGGTATCGATCTGTCTGGTCCCGATATTGGGCCACACGTTCATCCACCATCTTCCGATCATATTCGTCGTATACATACATGGCAAAAACGGCACGATTCTCTAAAGGCCGTTAATATAACGGCTTAAGGACGATGAATGAATAGCTTGTTGGATATATGGTTATGCTGAATTCTTCTGGTGTCGTACAATGTACCATTTTTCCGAGTGAGAGTCAGCGATGAGTGACGAGAATTCGCGGGATTCCGGTAATAAGGACGCTTTTTGCGGACGCATTTTCTGCGGTGCTTATTGTCGCGATTCCGGTTATCGCCGTGATCTACTGGCTGTCGGGTCTGCCTTCCAGCTAAAGCACCAGGTGGACGATGCCGACGATGGCCATGACAAACAAGACGGTGAAAATCAGCCCTGCCAGAATAAACACCAGCGGGTTGCCGTAGGTGAAATCTCTTTTCCGATTCTTGCTGTTCTGAACGCCGATTGCCGCCGCCAGCACACTTAGAACTACCTGCAGGAATCCGGGTTTCCTTTGCTGATCTTCGGGTGCGTTATTCATTATTCATTCGAGCGGCATTATGCTTGTTTCAGGTTCGGTGACAACCAGCGTTCCGCTTCTTTAATGGTTTGACCCTTGCGTGCTGCATAGTCCCTTAGCTGGTCCCGGTCTATCTTGCCAACGCCAAAATATCGGGCTTCCGGGTGTGAAAAATAAAACCCGCTAACGGAGGCCGCCGGCGTCATGGCAAAGTGTTCGGTCAAGGACACGGACGTTACGGCTGTCGTGTCCAACAAATCAAACAAGGTTCCTTTTTCGGTGTGATCCGGGCAGGCCGGGTAGCCGGGAGCCGGACGAATCCCCCGATAGTCTTCCTTGATGAGTTGTTTATTGGTAAATGTTTCCGAGGATGCATATCCCCAGTATTCCCTACGCACCCTCTCATGCAATCGTTCTGCAAAGGCTTCCGCCAGCCGGTCCGCAAGTGCCTTGACCATGATGGCATTGTAGTCATCCTTGTCGCGCTCGTAACTCGCTGCCAGTTTTTCCGCGCCCAGCCCCGCGGTTACGACAAAACCGCCGATAAAGTCCTCCAGACCGGTCTCGACCGGGGCGACATAATCTGACAGGCAATAGTTTGGCTGGTCGTTCGGTTTGCGGGCCTGTTGCCTTAGATGGTGCAGGCGTGTTTTCACTTCCCGCCGGCTGTCGTTCGTATACACAAGGATGTCGTCGCCGTCGGTATTGGCGGGGAAGAAACCGATCACTGCGTTGGCCTGCAAGAGTTTGTTGTCAACGATATGGCTCAGCAAGGCCCGAGCGTCGGCGTATAATTGCCGGGCGGGTTCGCCGACAACATCATCCTCGAGAATGTGCGGAAATTTTCCGGCGAGTTCCCAGGTAATGAAGAAGGGTGTCCAGTCTATGTACTCGACAAGTTCATCGAGAGGGTAGTCCCGCAAAACATGAATGCCCGATTGCCTGGGTCGGGGCGGGCTGTAGCCTCGCCAGTCGATCTCATGGTGGTTGGCTACTGCATCCCGGTAGCTCAGGGTCGGGCGTTGCGGCGTGCGCTTGTTGTTGCGAATGCGAATCTTCTCGTACTCTTCCGCAAGATCTTTCACCAACGCGGTCTTACGTTGTGTGGACAGTAATTGGGAGGTAATGCTTACCGCCCTTGAAGCATCGGGCACATACACCACCGCATCCCCGTGAAAACAAGGATCAATCTTGACCGATGTATGCGCTTTGGAAGTGGTTGCGCCGCCGATCAGCAAAGGTTTTATGACATTCATGCGTTCCATTTCCGAGGCAACGTGCACCATTTCGTCGAGAGAAGGCGTGATCAGCCCTGAAAGGCCGATGATATCGACCTTCTCATCAACGGCGGTTTTCAGGATTCTGTCCGCGGGAACCATGACGCCCAGATCGAGGACTTCGTAGTTGTTACATTGCAGTACGACGCCGACAATATTTTTCCCTATGTCATGCACGTCTCCTTTGACGGTCGCCATCAGAATCTTGCCTTTGGACTTTGAATTTTCTGCTTTCCCGTCTTCAATATAGGGCACCAGATGAGCGACAGCCTGTTTCATCACCCTGGCGCTTTTCACCACCTGGGGCAGAAACATCTTTCCGGAGCCGAACAATTCCCCGACCTTGTCCATGCCATCCATCAGCGGACCTTCGATGACATCAATGGGTTTTTCAGCGGCAAGCCTCGCTTCCTCTGTGTCTTCGATGATGTACTGGTTGATTCCTTTTACCAGCGCATGGGTAAGGCGTTCTCCTACCGGGCTCTGGCGCCAGCCCAGGTCTTCGACCAGGTTTTTTTTACCGACACCGGTAATTTCCGAAGCTATTTCGATCAGCCTGTCCGTCGCGTCCTCGCGCCGGTTGAAGATGACATCTTTGATGCGTACCCTGAGTTCTTTCGGAATCTCCTCGTAAATTACCAGTTGGCCCGCATTAACGATGCCCATGGTCAGCCCGGCCTTCACTGCGTGGTACAGGAATACCGCATGAATGGCTTCACGGACGGCATTGTTGCCGCGAAAAGAGAAAGACACGTTTGAAATACCACCGGATATATGGGCATGGGGGAGTTCCCGCCTGATGTAGGCGCAGGCGTCGATGAAATCCTTGCCGTACAAGTTGTGTTCTTCAATGCCCGTTGCCACTGCAAAGACATTGGGGTCAAAGATGATGTCTTCCGGCGGGAAGCCAACCTTCTCCACCAGCAGGTCATAGGAACGCTTGCAGATTTCTTTTTTGCGCCGGATATTATCCGCCTGCCCCTGTTCATCGAAAGCCATGACGACAACAGCCGCCCCATGATCCAGGCACACGCCCGCCTGTTCGATGAAAGCGGCTTCACCTTCCTTGAGGCTGATGGAATTAACGACTGATTTTCCCTGTATGCACTTAAGCCCCGCCTCGATGACCTCCCATCGGGAACTGTCCACCATGACAGGCACGCGACTGATGTCAGGCTCGGCTGCCAGCAGGTTCAGGAATTTGGTCATTGCCGCCCGGGAATCCAGCATGCCTTCATCCATATTGATGTCGATGATCTGGGCGCCGCTTTCAACCTGCTGCCTGGCGACCTGCAAGGCTTCCTCGTAGTCCTCTTCCCTGATCAGACGCGCAAAGCGGGTGGAACCCGTCACATTGGTTCTTTCACCCACATTGACGAAGAGTGAATCATCGCGAATTACCAGAGGCTCAAGCCCGGACAGCAGACAATAGTGAGGCCGCTCCCGTGGGCGACGCGCATTGGCACTTCGGGTTACCTCCAGGAAGGCGGCAATATGCTCGGGCGTGGTGCCGCAACAGCCGCCGATGATGTTGACCAGCCCGCTATCGAGGTAATCCTTGATTGAATCGGCCATATGCTCGATGGTCTCGTCATATTCACCAAATTCGTTCGGTAATCCGCGGTTGGGATAAGCGGAGGTGAAACAATCGGCGACTCGGGATATCTCTTCGACATGAGGGCGTAATTCATCCGCGCCCAGAGCGCAGTTGAAGCCAACAGCAAGGGGCCTGGCGTGGCGAACTGACGCCCAGAAGGCTTCCGTGACCTGGCCGGAAAGTAATCGACCGCTGGCGTCGGTAATGGTGCCGGAAATCATCAGCGGAAGAGACCGCCCGGTTTCGGCAAATAGCTTTCTAGCGGCGAAAATCGCCGCCTTGGCGTTCAGAACATCAAAGATGGTCTCTATGAGGATGATGTCAACGCCGCCGTCAATCAGACCTTTGATACAGACGCTGTAATCATTGGCCAGTTCATCGAAGGTGATATTTCTGAAGCCCGGGTCGTTGACATCCGGTGAAAGGCTGGCGGAGCGGGTGGTGGGGCCGATAGAACCGGCTACAAACCGGGGTTTCTCCGGATTGTCTGCCGTAATCAGGTCCGCGGCTTCACGGCCTATGCGGGCGGCTTCCCTGTTGATCTCGTAACAGAGCGACCCAGTGCCGTAATCCGATTGTGAAACACTTGTCGCTGCAAATGTATCTGTGCCGATGATATCCGAACCGGCGCGGAGATAATCGAGATGCACATCGCGAATAATTTCAGGTTGGGTAAGAGCCAGCAGATCATAGTTGCCTTTCAGCGGCCACTTGTGGTCCCGGAATCTGTCACCACGAAAGTCATCTTCGTCAAGGTCCAGCGCCTGCAACTGAGTGCCCATGGCCCCATCGGTAAGGAGAACGCGCTGTTCAAGCGCACTTTTCAGAGAGTTCAAGGTGTCCGACATGTCTGCTGACTTCCGCCTGGGAGGCAAAATAGTCGCGATTGTAGCAGGGCCGCGCAAAACCTGGGCTGAATAACTTCAACAATGAATATGAACCCGCCTCATAGCCGCAATAAACCGATGGTTTTTATGGGCCGGGCTTTCCTATAGAATTACATCTAACGCAAATGATGAACGATGCCATGGTTGAGATTACCGAATCCGCACAACAGTATCTGTGTGAACTGCTCGAAAAGCAGCAGCAGAAGAACGTGGGTATCCGGATTTTTATTGCTGATCCGGGCACGCCCATGGCGGAAACATGTATCGCCTACTGTCGGCCCGGTGAAGAACAACCGGACGATGAACGGTTGGAATATAACGAATTTACCGCATGGATTGATGATCGCAGCAAGCCATTTCTGATTGATGCGCTGGTTGATTACGCGGAAGACCGCATGGGCGGGCAACTCACCATCAAAGCGCCCAATTCCAAAGTTCCCAGTGTTACGGAAGACAGCCCCATTGAAGACAAGATCAACTATGTGCTGCACAGTCAGATCAATCCCGGCCTGGCCTCGCATGGCGGCATGGTCAATCTTGTTGAGGTAATCGATGCCGAGATTGCCGTGTTGCAATTCGGTGGTGGTTGCCAGGGATGCGGCATGGTGGATATGACCCTCAAGGATGGTGTGGAGAAAGCCCTGCTGGAACAGCTTCCCCAACTCAAGGCGATAAAGGACGTGACGGATCACTCCATTACCGACAATGCTTATTTCAAATAAAGCCTGCTTCAAATAAAGCCTGCTTCACATAAAGCAGCGACCCGTCAGGCGGTCTTCTGTATCTCAGGCGCAAGGGGTTTTCTCTGCGGCAACACGTCCTTTATCAAATCTCTTAACGCCAGAAGCATCGTGCTTGTGGTTTCCCAATCAACACAGGCATCGGTAACGGAAACGCCGTATTGGAGATCTTCGAGACTGGCGGGGATGGGTTGATTGCCCCAGGCGAGGTTACTCTCAACCATCAGGCCGATGATTGACTGGTTGCCTTCGAGAATCTGATTACCCACGTTGGTCATCACGAGTGGTTGCAGCGCCGGGTCCTTGTTGGAATTGGCATGGCTGCAATCCACCATGATATTTGCCGGGATACATGCCTCTAGCAGTTGTTGCTCGCAGATTTTCACGTTGACGGAGTCATAGTTGGTGCGCTTGCCGCCGCCCCGCAGGACAATATGCGCATGTGAATTACCGCGGGTGTGAATGATGGAGACAGCGCCCTGGTGATTGATCCCCAGGAACCTGTGAGGTGCGGAAACGGATTGCAGGGCGTTGATGGCAACCTCCAGATTGCCGTCCGTGCCGTTTTTGAAGCCAACGGCGGAAGACAGGCCGCTGGCTATTTCACGGTGAGTCTGCGATTCCGTTGTGCGGGCGCCTATGGCGCTCCAGGAAATCAAGTCTTGCAGATACTGGGGAGTCACCGGGTCCAACGCCTCGGTGGACGTCGGCAGGCCCATCTCCGCCAGGTTTATCAGCAGTCCTCGTCCACGATTCAGACCTTCGGAAATATTGAACGAATCATTCATGTATGGGTCGTTGATGAAACCTTTCCAGCCAATGGTGGTTCGCGGCTTCTCAAAGTAGACGCGCATGACGAGCAGCAGCGTATCGCTGACCTGATCCGCCAGGGTCTTCAGCTTTTCGGCATACTCCAACGCGGCCCCGGTATCATGGATGGAGCAGGGGCCAACAATAATACAAAGGCGCGGGTCCTCCCGTTGCAAGATTCTCTTGATGGCAAGCCGGCCACCGGCAACCGTTGCCAGCGCTTTGTCAGAAGCCGGCGTCAGAGCTTTCAGTTCTTCGGGATTTATCAGTTTCTCCGCACTTAACACGTTTAAGTCATCCACTTTGATATGCTTCATGTTTAATCCTCATCTTGTCGTTCGACCAAAAAAAACCCCGATGACTTCCGCCTATCGGGGTTTGCCGGGCGGAACAACCGCCCAGTATGCTGAACGATTCAGTTTTCGATGAAAAAGTAATAACCAAGCCAACGTGATTTGCAGGCAGAGGATTGACGGACAAGGAGCCCGCAAACATTCGCCAGTAAATCAATGGCCAGGTTGCCGAAACGCTTTTCTGTTTGTTTTTTCATGGGGCGCCAATCATAGCGCCTGTTTGAGAGATTGCAAGAGAAATACATGACAAGGACGGCCTTGATCTATACCATTTGCCTTCCTTTCTCTAGCGGCTTTAACCCTTCCGTGGAATATGAATTATCAGCCCTGATGATCGGCATGTTGGTGGCTGTTGGCGTCATCTCCGGGTTTATCAATACCCTGGCGGGAGGCGGCTCAATGCTGACCTTGCCGGCCCTGATGCTGTTAGGCATGCCCGCGGACATCGCCAATGGGACCAACCGGGTGGGCGTCCTGATGCAGTCGGTGACCGGCGCCAGAGGGTTCCGGAACAAAGGCAAGCTGGAAGAGAGCGCCCTTGTTCCTGTGCTGGTGCCGACAGTTATTGGTGCCATGGCCGGGTCGGTCCTGGCATCCTACCTGCCTTTATGGGTGCTTGAACCCGTGTTGTTGGTGACCATGATTACCATGGCGCTGATCATGCTGGTACAACCGGAGGCGGTTGCGCCGCCCGAAAGCAGCCGCCCTTTTACCGTCGGTGAACGTCCCGTGGCGGCTGTTGGTCTATTCCTTGCGGGTGTCTATGGCGGCTTTGTGCAGGCTGGCGTTGGATTTATTCTCATTGCTGCTCTGGCGGGCGGGCTGCGATTTGATCTTGTCAGGGCCAATGCCCTCAAGACGGTATGCACTGCGGTGTTTGCAGGCACGGCATTGATCGTTTTCACCCTGAGAAGCCAAGTCTGGTGGATTCCCGGCCTGATTCTTGCGGTTGGCAGCGTCATCGGCGCCATGACGAGTGTTCACTTTGCCATCAATGTAAGTCAGAAGACGTTAAAATGGATTCTCTTTGTGATGGTGTTTCTGACGTGCGCCGGCGTCGTGTTTTTTAATCTTGTCGTGATCCCATGATCGATACGGACGAAAAGTATCCCAACAATTTCATTCGCAACTTTATTGCCAAAGATGTTGCCGATGGACAAAACGCAGGCCGGGTCATGACCCGGTTCCCGCCGGAACCGAACGGTTATCTGCACATTGGGCATGCGAAAGCGATATGCCTGTCTTTCGGCATGGCCGAGGAATTTGGCGGCGCAACCAATTTGCGTTTCGACGATACCAACCCCCTGAACGAAAGCGCCGGATATGTTGAAGCTATCAAGCGTGATATCGCCTGGCTAGGATTTGACTGGCAACTGGAATGTCATGCCTCCGATTATTTTGCGCAGCTTTATACTTTCGCGGAGCAGTTGATCAGGGAAGGGAAGGCCTATGTTGACTCCCTTGTTGCGGGGGAGGTCAGAGAATACCGGGGCACCCTGACATCGCCCGGCAAAAACAGCCCATACCGGGACCGTAGCGCCGAAGAAAATCTCGATCTTTTCAGGCGCATGCGCAAGGGGGAGTTTGCCGACGGTGAACATATTCTGCGGCTCAAGATTGACATGGCGTCACCCAATATCAACATGAGGGACCCTGCTATATATCGGATTCTTCATCTCGAACACCACCGGACGGGCGATACCTGGTGCATCTATCCGATGTATGACTACACTCATTGTATATCCGACGCTCTGGAGGGCATCACCCATTCTTTATGCGACCTGGGCTTTGAGGATCATCGCCCTTTGTATGACTGGATACTGGATGAGCTGGCGCTGAACTGCCATCCGCGGCAGATTGAGTTCTCCCGTTTGAATCTTCAGTATGCGGTGATGAGCAAACGAAAGCTCAGGCAACTGGTGGAAGAGAAACTGGTTGACGGCTGGGATGATCCGCGGATGCCGACACTCGCGGGCCTGCGCCGCCGGGGTTATACGCCCGCCGCCATTCGTGATTTCTGCAGGCGCATTGGCGTTACCAAAAGCGACAATAATGTAGAACTGGCGATGCTGCAAAGTTGTATCCGTGAGGCGCTGGAAGATACCGCGCCCAGAGTCATGGGCGTATTGAACCCGGTGAAGCTGGTTATCGAAAACTTTCCCGATGGCGAGGTCGTGGAAATCAGCGTTGCGAATCATCCGAAGGACCCGTCTCTTGGTTCGAGAACCCTGAACTTCACGCGGGAGGTGTATATAGACAGGGCCGACTTCCGCGAACAAGCCAATCGTAAATACAGGCGCCTGGTCTCCGGCGGTGAAGTACGGCTGCGTTACGCCTACATTATTAAAGCCAAGGAGGTCATCAAGGATGATAAGGGGGAAATCACGGAAATACGGTGCACCTGTGACCTCGACACCCTGGGCCGGAATCCTGAAGACAGGAAGGTGCGCGGTGTAATTCACTGGGTATCCGCCAGGGAAGCCGTGCCTGCGGAACTGCGCGTGTACGAACCGCTTTTCACCGTCGATTATCCTGATGCCGATGATCGCGACTACCGCGAATTGATCAATGGAAACTCACTGACGGTCCACCGGGGGCTGGTTGAACCCTGCCTGGCGCAGGCCACGCCGGACCAGAGGTTTCAGTTTGAAAGGGAAGGCTATTTCTGCGTCGATAGCAAGGGCTCAAAGCCCGGCGCACTGGTGTTTAACCGGATTGTCGGGCTTCGCGATACCTGGGCGAAGATCGAACAGACCAACGGCCCGTGACAGTTTCCTATTCGGATGTAGAGGCGGCGGTCGGGCGAATTACCGGGCTGATTCACCGCACCCCGGTTTTAACTTGTGAATCACTGGATGAGATGACTGGCGCACACCTGTGGTTCAAGTGTGAAAACTTTCAGAAAGTGGGGGCCTTCAAAGCTCGCGGGGCCGCCAACGCGGTATTTTCCATGGATGCAGCCGTGCTGGAGAAAGGTGTTGCAACCCATTCATCCGGCAATCACGGCATGGCGCTGGCCCGGGCTGCAAGTCTCAGGGGCGTCCCCGCCTATATCGTCGTGCCGGAGGAAGCCAAACAAGCCAAAAAAGACGCCATTGAGCGTTACGGTGGTGAAATCATCCTCTGTGCCTCGACGCTTGAAGCACGGCAATCAACCCTGGCGGATATGGTCCGGCGAACAGGCGCGACCTTTGTGCCTCCCTATGATGATGATTTGATTATCGCGGGGCAGGGCACCGCCGCTCTGGAGTTATGTGATCAGGTGGGCGGGCTGGATGCCATCATTACGCCCGTTGGCGGCGGCGGCCTGCTTGCGGGTGCCGCAGTGGTTGCCGCAGAGAAGGGTATCGCTATTTACGGGGCGGAACCCGAGGGCGCAGGGGATGCGCATCTTTCATTCACCACCGGCAATCTCGTGACCAGCCATAAACCGGACACCCTCTGTGATGGTTTGCGAACAACCGTCGGCAAAAAGAACTTTGCCATCATACGCAAGCTCGTCGCGGACATTCTTCTGGTCACCGATGATGAAACTGTGGCGGCCATGAAGCTGATCTGGAGTCGCATGAAGATCATCGTGGAGCCATCTTCAGCCGTGACGCTGGCGGCGGTATTCAGACATGCGGACCTTTTCTCCGGCCAACGGCTTGGCCTGGTGTTGACCGGCGGCAACCTGGACCTGCAACACCTGCCCTTTTAACGGATCCCAGGCCAAGCCCGACAATGACCCCTCTTATCCGTCATTCCAGGCGATGGGGGGTTGTTCCCATCGCCGACAGTGTTTCCAGGCGATGGGGGTATCCATCCACATTGCGGCTTTCGCCGAAGGCGAAATCGCAATGAGCCTTGAAGCCCCCACGGCGACAGCATTTTCCGCAGGAAAATTGCGATAGCCCCAGGCCGAATCCCGCCCCATGCCCCCTCGCCGTAGCCGCCTTTCCCCCGTCATTCTTCGAGCTTGCCCGGGAATCCAGAGTGGCGGCGAAGCCGCCATGTACATTACGGCTTCGCGAAATTCGCAATGTACATGATCCAGAGGTTACAATGCCCGGGTTCACATGACTGGCGATCAAGAGACCCGCATAGGGTCTCGGGGTGGAAATAACCACCGGGAAGTGTGAAACAGCAATTGAAACTGAAGCCGTTCGCCTGGGCGCCCATTACCGTATCACTGCAATACATTATTATTGCAATATAAGGGAGCAGCCCATGATCAGTAATCTGGACATTCTTCAGCAACAGGACCCGGATGTTTACGCGGCCCTCAAGGGTGAGGAGCAAAGACAGAAGTCCGGCATCGAACTTATCCCGTCTGAGAACTATACCTTCCCCGAGGTGCTTGCCACCCTTGGCAGTGTCTTCACCAACAAGTACGCCGAAGGCTATCCGGGCAGGCGCTATTATGGCGGCCAGGAGTTCACCGATCAGATTGAAAACCTGGCCAGGGAGCGGGCCAAGGCGCTGTTCCGTTGCGAACATGCCAATGTTCAACCCTTATCCGGCTCCGCCATGAACCAGGCGGTCTATCTCGGCCTGCTTGAACCGGGGGATACGATACTCGCCATGGACCTGTCCCACGGCGGTCACCTGACTCACGGCGCGCCTGTGTCGCACATGGGCCAGCTCTTTAATTTCGTTCGATATGTGACAAACCCGGTTGACGGTTCCATCGATTATGACAAGGTCCGTGCGGATGCGCTGAAACACAAGCCCAGGTTGGTGCTTTGTGGTTACACCTCCTATCCCCGTGATATTGACTATGACAAGTTCAGGGAAATTGCCGAGGAGGTGGGGGCCATGACGATGACCGACGCCTCTCACTTCGGCGGCCTGGTGGCCGGTAATGCCATGAAGAACCCTCTGGATCATGGCTTTGACGTGGTAACCACCACTACTCACAAGTCTCTGCGGGGGCCGAGAGGCGGCATGATTCTGTGCGGGAAGGAATTCGCCGCCAAAATAGACAAATCGGTGTTCCCGGGGTTGCAGGGCGGCCCCCACATGAATGCTATCGCAGCCATAGCAGTGACTTTGAAACGCGCCGCAACTCAGGAATTCAGGGACTATGCGAGGCAGGTTCTCGTCAACAGCAAAACCATGGCGGAGGAATTGATGGCGCGGCAGGCTCGCCTGATAACAGGCGGCACGGATAACCACATGATGGTGGTGGACACGGTCGCAAGCTACGGGCTGGATGGCAGGGCGGCGGAAGAAATCCTGGACCAGATACATATCACGACCAATAAGCAGATCATCCCTGATGACCCCAATCCGCCCCTGAGGCCGAGCGGGATTCGTATAGGCACACCGGCGGCCACTGCGAGGGGCATGAACGAATCCGACATGCGGCAACTGGCTGAATGGATTGATCTGTGTCTTCGTTCGCACGACGACGAAGCAAAACTGAAATCCATCCGTGATGATGTCATCGGTTTCTGTGAACAGTACCCGGTACCCGGTATTGCAGAAACAGGATAGTTGATTCGGTTTCTTACATCCTGCAGGATGTCCGTCTTGCTCGCACAGACAAAGGAATTTTTATGCAAATTGGAATCATGCTGGGTGCGAATGGCGCCGCCAGCCTGGATGACGTCATCGACATGGTCAAACAGGCGGAGAAGAAAGGTCTGCATCATGTCTGGCTGGCGAATATATTTGGCCTGGATGCCATATCCACCCTGGCCTTGGCGGGCAGGGAAACGAAGAAAATCGGCCTGGGCACGGCAGTAACTCCGACCTATCCCAGGCACCCCACTGCCATAGCGCAGCAAGCCCTGACAACCGCCGCCGCCAGCAACAACCGTTTTACTCTGGGCATTGGTCTATCTCACAAGATAGTCATTGAAGACATGATGGGCATGTCTTACGCCAGCCCGGCAAAACATATGCGCGAATATCTGCAAGTCCTCATGCCTCTTGCCCGAAGGGAAACAGCCAACTTTCAAGGCGACCAGTATGCCGTGACCGGCGTCACTCTGGATGTCCCAGGCGCGGAAAGGATGCCGGTTGTCGTTGCCGCCCTCGGCCCCGTGATGTTGAAAATTGCAGGGGAACTGGCGGATGGCGTCAATACCTGGATGGTGGGCCCCAAGACCATGGCGAACCATATTGTCCCGGGGTTGGGGAATCCCGATGCCAGAGTGGTTGGTGGTGTGCCCATCGTGCTGACGACCAATGTCGATGCGGCGAAAGAGACCATTGCCAAACAACTCGTGATCTACGGGCAGTTGCCCAGTTACCGGGCGATGCTGGATAGAGAAGGTGTGGCAGGCCCCGCGGATATAGCGATAGTGGGTGATGAGAACAAGCTGCGCGGTGAACTCATGCGGCTCGAAGATGCCGGCGTCACGGAACTGAATGCAGCGATTATTCCTGTTGAAGACGGCGCCCATAAGCGAACCATGGATTTCCTCAGTTCACTGGTCTGAGGAGGCGTTATGAAAATCGGTTGCCAGATGGCGTTCAACGATTATACCAGCCCCGGTTATATCGCCGATGCCGCCGGGCATGTGGAAGAAAAGGGCTTTCATAGCCTCTGGGCGCCGGAGCATGTGCTCTTTTTCCCTGATTACCAATCACGCTATCCCTATGCAGAAGACGGGCGCATAGCCGGTGAACCCAGAAGCCTGCTGGACCCGTTCAGCGCCCTGACTTATGTTGCCGCCAACACATCGAAGATCAGGCTGGGTACGGGTATCTGCCTGGTGCCCCAAAGGAACCCTGTTTACACCGCAAAAGTTTCTGCGGACCTGGACTTCCTTTCCGGCGGCCGGTTTGAGCTGGGCGTGGGTATAGGTTGGTTGCGAGAAGAATTTGATGCCCTTGGGGTTCCCTGGCGAGACCGTGCAGGCAGAACCGTCGAATGTCTGGAAGTGATCAAGGCACTCTGGTGTGACGAACTATCCAGCTATGCGGGCGACTATTACCAACTGGCGGCGGCCTATCAGAATCCGAAGCCTGTGCAGAAACCTCATCCGCCGATCATCTTCGGCGGTGAATCTGACGCCGCCCTGGCCCGTGTCGCCTCCATGGGGCAGGGGTGGTATGGCTTCCACTTAACACCTGAAGCCATGGAGGAAAGGCTGACCTGTCTATCGGCTCTACTGAATCAACATGGCAGGTCACTGGACGACATTCATATCTATGTGGGGCCGCATCCTGATGTGCGGGATACCGCGGAAATGCAGAAATTTGCATCCCTTGGCGTCGAGCAGGTCATCCTGCCCGTGATGGCGGCCAAGCTGGACAGGCTCTCGGAACGGGCTGACAGGGCCCTGGGGCTGGTTTTCGGGTAAGCAATGCCAATGCGAATGGTCATCCGCCAAGTCAGAGCCCTTGCACTGTTGAAGGAATCAGGTTTAATCTTGGCGTTCTGTCACGGTATACAAGAGGAAATTCATGTCTGAACAAGCTGCGGTTAGTGGGCCCTTGCCCGTCGTTGATTGGCTGAAGGGGGCGGATACTAATGACCCCTATCTGGAAGGCCATAAGTGTGACGCCTGCGGCGCCATTTTTCTTGGGGTGCGGGACAACTGTTCCAAATGTGGCGCCAGGGGCAAGATGAAAGCCGTCCGGCTTGGTAACAAGGGCAAGCTTTATACATACAGTATTGTTCACCGAAGCTTTCCTGGCATTGAAGTGCCTTATATTTCCGCAATCGTCGACCTTGAAGGCGGCGGTACGGTCAAAGGGAACCTGATCAATATAGACCCTGACCCAGCCGGAATTCAGTTTGATATGCCGATTGAATTGGTATTTGATGATGCCCTGGGGCGCAAGGATAAGGATGGTAACAATTACATCAGTTATTTCTTTCAACCAGCGGCTTAACGATTATTACAGGAGAATAAGTTATGAGTGACGTATACATAATGGGCGTCGATATGATTAAGTTCGGTCGATTCCCGGACAAAACTGTCCCCCAACTGGGCGCACAGGCCGCGCTGATGGCGCTGGACGACGCGAATCTGACCATTCAAGACATGCAGGCGCTCTATTGCGGCAACCTGGGTCAGGCGAGCGCCATGGTCGGCCAGAGAATCCTTCAGGAAATTGGCCAGACGGGCATAGGGGTTGTGAACTGCGCCAATGCCTGTGCAACCGGCGCAACGGCATTTCGTGAAGCCTGGATGTCGGTAAAGGCCGGCGTCAATGATGTGGTGCTGGCTGTGGGCGTTGAGCAAATGGGCAAGGGCTTGCTTGGCGGCGCCGGCGGCAGTACCGGCATTTCCAAGGAAGGGCTGCTGGGTTCGGGCACCATGCCCGCTGTTTTTGCCGAAGCCGGCATGGAACATTCCCGTCGGCATGGCACAACCTTCGAGCAGTTTGCGAAGGTATCTGTCAAGAATCATCATCATTCCACCATGAATCCGAAAGCCATGTACCAGATCGAGACGCCGCTGGATACGGTGATGAATGCGGAAATGATTTCCTACCCGAATACCAAGCTGATGTGTTCCGTCAATGTTGACGGTGCTGCGGCCGCTGTTTTGGTATCGGAGAAGAAAGCAAAGGAGTTGGGTATGCACCGTGCGGTTCGCGTCAAGGCTTCCGTTCTCACATCCGACCCCTATTCAGATCGTGATCTGGTTATGCCGGACGTCAACGCGGTTACCCGGCGGGCTGCTGCACAGGCTTATGAAATGGCTGGCATTGGCCCGGATGATGTTGATCTGGTGGAACTGCATGACTGTTTTGCAACCGCCGAAATCCTGCATTATGAAAACCTTGGCCTGTGCAAGGACGGGGAAGCAGGTCGTCTCATTGATGAAGGCGAGGTGGCGCTTGGCGGTCGTGTACCGGTGAATGTTTCTGGCGGGCTGCTCTCGAAAGGGCATCCGCTGGGCGCAACAGGCATAGCCAACATTTATGAGGTCAGCACGCATTTGCGTGGTGAAGCCGACAAACGCCAGGTTGAAGGCGCGCAGTTTGGCCTGACCCATGTCATTGGCCTTGGCAGCGCCTGCGGCATTCACATCCTGGAAAAAGTGTCCTAGCGCAAAAGGCGCCGGGGTCGTCGAAGAGCCGGGTTTATCCCGGCTCTTTTACGCCAGGTCTTTTTTTGTACTGGCCTTTGTAACGGCCTTTTATCGGCGCAGGGCGTGAATATATGCGGATAGGCGTCGTCAGCGATACCCACAACAATCTGAAGAACTGTCGGCAGATAGTCCGGCTATTCAATGATGCTGGCGTGGAGCGGGTCATTCATACCGGAGACATTACCCAGGCAAAAACCCTGGAAGTTTTTGCGCATCTCGATGCGCCCATGTGGGGCGTATTCGGTAACAATGATCAGGAAAGAGACTCTCTGGTCAATGCCATTGATCACTTCGGCTTCAAAATTATCGATCCGCCACTGATACTGGACTGGGCAGAAAAACGGATGGTTGTGGTGCATGATCCTTTGGAGCTTGCGCGAGTCAATCCAGAAGACTATGACGTCATTCTCCATGGCCATACCCATCGATTGACGATTGAACATACCGGTGAACGACTCACTTTTAATCCCGGCGAGTGTGCGGGTCACATGCCGGGGCTGAATGCCGTTGGTCTGCTGGACCTGGCCGATCTCCGGGTTGAGATCCTTAGTTTCTGAAACCGGCGCATCCTTTCCACACCTGTTTCCCGCCCTGATCAGAAACATCTGCACACTATGTACCCTGCTGGAAGTTGGGCGCATAGCGGGCGGTGGGGCTTCCAATGCTATTTTGTACCGTTTGCGCTACATTACCGACCATACTTATCCGGATGGTCAAGATGTGGAACTGAGCCTTAACAAACAGCCGGTTGAGGTGGATGAACCTGCGGACAAGACTGTTCTGCAGTTTGTGCGGGAGCGGGGATTAACCGGGTCAAAGGAGGGGTGCGCTTCCGGAGATTGTGGTGCCTGCACTGTCATGGTCGGTGAACTTGTGGATGGCCGCGCCCGGTATCAGACCATCAATTCATGTATCACGCCTATCGGGCAGCTCGCGGGTAAACATCTGGTCACGGTCGAAGGGCTTGCGCACAAGGGCGTACTGCATCCCGTTCAGGAACAGATGGTGCTATGCCATGGCTCTCAATGCGGTTTTTGCACGCCAGGCTTTGTCATGTCGTTGGCGAACATGGTGGAAACCGGCGAGGCCGCCACTCAAGAAAGGGTGTTGCAGGGGATATCCGGCAACCTGTGTCGCTGCACCGGCTATCGCCCCATAGTGCAGGCGGGTCTAAACGCCCTGAAAGGCGGGCATGATTCCCGATTGTCTGATAAATCCTGCTTCCCGTCTTCACCCGGCGAGCCGGGCCCTGTGCTGCAACCGCGTAATGAAGCTGAATTACAGGCGGCCATGGCGGAAAACTCCGGCGCCTTGATGATTGCCGGCGGCACGGACCTGATGCTGGATGTCTCTCAGCGATATGCGGCCTTGCCTTTGTTGATTGATCTCACCCGGGTTGCTGAATTGAACCGGCTGGAGATTACGGCGGAAAGGTACATCATCGGTTCGGCCCTTTCCTACACGAGCATCGAGGCGTCTCTCGGCGATGTGTCTACACAGTTGCTGCGGCTGTTGCACCGGCTGGGTTCGCGGCAGATCAGGAACACCGGAACCATCGGCGGTAACCTCGCTAATGGGTCGCCGATTGCGGACATGCCGCCGGTGCTGACCGCCTGGGATGCACAACTTGAACTCGTCAAAGCAAACGGCGCTTCACGGATGATGAGCGTGCCTGACTTTTACACGGGTTACAGGCGGACGGTTCTGGGTGAAGACGAATATATTGCGCGCATACATATCCCGAAATCATCCATCGACAGATTTCATCAGTTCTATAAATCATCAAAACGGATTGAAGATGACATTGCATCAGTCATGGGCGCATTTTCGTTTTCCGGTCATGCCAAACATATTGACGAGGCAAGAGTTTCCTTCGGCGGTATGGCGGCCACGCCCGTGCGGATAGAAGCCGTTGAGAAGGCGTTGCAGAACCGCGAGCCGGGTGACGACCTTATCGCGGATGTTTGCGAACAGCTTGACAGAGAGATGACGCCCCTGACTGACGTGCGTGCATCGGCGGGTTATCGTGCGGCCATGGCTAAATCCATGCTGGAAAGAGCGCTCAGGGTGTTTCGTGGCGAAAGCCAGCCTTTGGTTACGGAGTTACACTTGGATGTGTAAGTGATGTGTAAGTGATGCGTAAGTCAGGCAATGGGCAGGCGGATATTGGCGGCGGGATTGCCGGTGCCGGGGTCGGTGAGGCGCTGGCCCATGAATCCGCTGTAGGCCATGTCACCGGTGCCGCCATTTACGTTGACGATATCCGTGAACCAGCCGGTTTGCTGCACGTTGCTACCGGGCAATCCCCGCTAGCTCACGGGCGACTCAAGTCTATGAAACTGAGCCCCGTAAGAGCCGCTGAAGGCGTGGTCGATGTCATTACCTTCAACGATATTCCCGGTGACCCTGATATCAGCCCTGTATACACCGGAGACCTGCTCCTGGCGGAGAGTGAATTGATTCATGTCGGTCAGCCGGTTTTCGCGGTGGCGGCGACCAGTTTATTGCTGGCAAAGAAAGCCTGCCAGTTGGCGGAGTTCGATATTGAACCCCTTGACCCTGTGTTGACACCGCAGGCAGCTCTGGACCGGGAAGATTTTGTATTACCAACGCGCACTTTTGAAGTCGGGGATGCTGATGCCGCCATCGACCAGGCAGATCATCTGGTCGAGGCGGCGCTGATTGTTCGTGGTCAGGAACACTTTTACCTCGAAGGTCAGGTCAGTCTTGCCATGCCAACGGAGGATGGTGGCATATATGTGACGTCATCATCACAACATCCCTCCGAGATTCAGAAACAGGTGGCATCGGTACTCGGTCTCAGCATCCATAAAGTGCAGGCGGAAGTGAGGCGCATGGGCGGCGGCTTCGGGGGAAAGGAGTCACAGGCTGCGGCCTTGGCCTGCATGGCAAGCCTCTTCGCCATGCGGACGGCCAGGCCGGTCAAGTACCGGATGCCCAGGCAGGATGATATGGTGCAAACAGGCAAGCGCCACGAATTCTGGAATCGCTACAGGGCGGGATTCACCGATGACGGCGTCATTACCGGCGTTCAGATGGCGCTTGCGGGTCTCTGCGGCTGCACAGCGGATCTTTCGGAAGGCATAGTGGACCGCGCCATGTTTCACGCGGACAACGCCTACCATTATCCCAGTGCGCGAATTACCGGTTATCGTTGCAAGACAAACACGGTTTCCAACACGGCCTTTCGCGGTTTCGGTGGGCCCCAGGGCATGATTGCAGCCGAGTCACTGATGGATGATATAGCGCGAAAGTTGGGCAAGGACCCGCTGGATGTGCGGCTTGCCAATCTCTATGCGCCGGGTAGAGATGTCACACCCTATGGCCAGAAAATAGAAGAACACCTGCTGCGTGACATGATGCAATCATTGGCAAAAGACGCAAACTACCGGGAAAGGCGCAGCGCAATAACAGAGTTCAATCGGCAAAGCGAGGTGATCAGGAAAGGTTTGGCGCTGACACCCGCCAAATTTGGCATTTCCTTCACGGGTATGCATCTCAACCAGGCGGGCGCGCTGCTGCACATTTATACGGACGGCAGTATCCACCTGAACCACGGCGGCACTGAAATGGGCCAGGGGCTCTACACCAAGGTTGCCCAGATAGTTGCCACAACTCTTGGCGTCAGTTATGAAAGGATCATGGTTTCTTCCGCGAGGACCGACAAGGTGCCCAACACATCAGCTACTGCGGCTTCTGCGGGTACGGACCTTAACGGCATGGCGGCCCGCAATGCGGCGCTGAAGATCAGGAACCGCCTGCTTGCATTTGTCGCCGATGAGCGGGGAGTCGCCGTCAGCGATGTGGACATACATGGCGATAAGGTACTGATCAAAGGCAAGCCCCTGCCATTTGATGATGTTATCCGGGCGGCTTATATGAGCCGTGTCCCCCTGTCTGCTACAGGTTTCTACAAAACACCGAAGATCCATTTTGACAAGGAGGCTGGCAAGGGGCGGCCGTTTTTCTACTTTGCCAATGGTGCTGCATTGTCGGAAGTCGTCGTTGACGGAATGACCGGGGAGTATCGTGTATCCAGGGTGGACATCCTGCACGATGTTGGCAGCTCGATTAACCCGGCCATTGATATTGGCCAGATAGAAGGGGGATTTGTTCAGGGCATGGGTTGGTTGACGACGGAAGAACTGCTTTGGGATGAGGCGGGGAGAGTGATTTCCGACAGCCCCGCCAATTACAAGATTCCGACAGCCTATGACGTACCGGCGCAATTCAATGTGAAGTTGTATGACCGCCCCAACCCGGAAGAAACCATTTATCGTTCCAAGGCCGTGGGTGAACCGCCGCTTATGCTGGCGCTTTCCGTATGGTGTGCGCTTCGGGAGGCGGCGGCAAGTTTTGCCGATTACAAGATCAATCCTCCGCTCGGCGCGCCGGCTACCCCGGAGCAGGTGTTCAATGCAATTCGGGCCGCGAAAAGTCACGGGACATCACCATGAAATGGCAACAGGCAATCCATCATTGTCATGATCAGGCCGACCCTTTTGCGGTGGCAACCGTTATCAGCACAACCGGCTCCACTCCTCGTGAGGGAACAACCAAGATGGTGGTCACCGGAGCAACCACTTACGACACCATTGGCGGGGGGCAGTTCGAACATCGGGTTATCGAGGCCGCCCGCCGCCTACTGACATCTCCCGTGCCGTCCCAGACTGTTGATCATTACCCGCTTGCCACCAAGGCGAATCAGTGTTGTGGCGGCAGTGTCACTGTGTTGATTGAATCCTTCCCGATTACGGCAATGAGGCTGGCCGTATTCGGCGCTGGGCATGTTGCCACCGCCTTGTTGCAGATCATGGCGCAATGCGACGTGCGAATTGAATGGATAGATGCCCGGCGGCGGCAGTTTCCTGACAAGGTTCCCGCCAATGTCAGGCTGGTGCGGCTCGATGACCCGGTTGAGTTCGTGGATGAGTTAACCGATGCGCACAGATGCATCATCGTGACCCATGATCATGGGCTGGATTATCGGCTCACCAGGGCAATCCTGACACAGACCGACATTGATTATGTCGGCCTGATAGGCTCCGATACCAAGGCCAGGCGATTTTTTGCCCGGCTGGAAAAAGACAGCCTGACCGAAGCGGACAGGGCCAGGTGTCATTGCCCCATTGGTATGGCGTCCGTAAAAGGCAAGTTGCCGATGGAGATAGCGGTTTCCATTGCTTCCCAGGTGTTGTCTCTTGACCCGGTAAAGGCGAGCCAGCTCAAGCCTGACCTGACCTGGAAAGAGATCAGGGCGGCTTTTTCGACACCGCCATGACACTCGATGAATTGCCAATACTGAGCAGGTGGGAAAAACTGCCAGCCCCTTTGGTTATTCCACCTATCCAGGCAGTTAGGCGCAGATGACCATCGAAGCATTTCGCAGCCGTGTCCTGCATGTCACCTCGACTCACCCCCTCAGGTGGGAGTATTTCGAAGACGGCATATTGCTTATTGAAGACGGATTTATCAGCGACCTGAACCATGCCAGGGTTTTTGAGCAGGCTGGCTTCCCGCTGGATTCATGTCGGCATTACCCTCGCCATTTGCTGCTGCCCGGGTTTATCGACACCCATGTTCATGCGCCGCAACTGGATGTTATTGGTTCTCATGGCGCGCAACTGCTGGACTGGCTGAACAGCTATACCTTCCCGGCGGAGGCCAGATACGCCGATGAACCCTATGCAAGAGAGGGTGCCGCCGCCTTTCTTGATAACCTGCTGGATGCGGGAACCACGACCGCCATGATATTCGCGACCAGCCATCTGCGCGCAACGGACCTGCTGTTTGCGGCGGCACATGCAAGAGGTATGCGGGTAATCGCCGGCAAGGTGCTGATGGACCAGAATGCCATGCCAGCCTTGCAGGACACGGCGGAAGGCGGCATAAATGACAGTGAACGCCTGATCAAACAATGGCATGGCGTTGGCCGCCTCGGCTATGCCATAACCCCGCGCTTTGCCGGTTCAAGCAGCAGTGCACAGTTGTCCGGCGCGGCGCGGCTACACCGCAAGTATCCCGATGCCTGGGTGCAGACGCATTTATCGGAAAGCCCGGATGAGATAGCCCTTGTTCGAAAAATTTATCCCGATGCCCCGGATTACCTGAATGTATATGAACAACACGGGCTGGTGACGGAAAGGTCGGTCTTTGCCCACTGTATTCATCTCACTGATGCTGAACTTGAGAGACTTGTCACTCAGGGCGGCCGGGTCGCTTTCTGCCCCTCATCTAATCTGTTTCTTGGTAGCGGCCTGCTTGACCTGCAAAGGTTGAAAGAAGCCGGCGCGGTTTTAAGCATTGCCACGGACGTGGGCGCCGGGACCAGCCTTTCCATGTTAAGAACCCTGGGAGACGCTTATAAGGTGTGTCAGTTGCAAGGATATTCTCTGGGTGCTATTGAAGGTCTGGCAATGGCTACCCTGGGCAACGCCGAGGCTCTTCATCTGGATGCTCAGATAGGTAACCTGCAACCGGGCAAGGAAGCGGACTTTGTTCTGCTTGACCCCCACAGCAGCGACCTGCTCGCTCGGCGGATTGGCCTGACCGGGAATATAGAAGATGAACTCTTCGTCTACTTCACACTTGGGGATGAACGCACTGTCGCCGCAACCTATGTGGCGGGAAAATTATTCAGTAAGCAAGGGTCGCAGGCGTAAATTGCGTTTTCGCTTTCCGTCATTCCAGGCGATGGGGTTGTTCCCATCGCCGACAGTGTTTCCAGGCGATGGGGTTGTTCCCATCGCCGACAGTGTTTCCAGGCGATGGGGTTGTTCCCATCACCGACAGTGTTTCCAGGCGATGGGGTTGTTCCCATCGCCGACAGTGTTTCCAGGCGATGGGGTTGTTCCCATCGCCGACAGTGTTTCCAGAGTGGCGGCGTAGCCGCCATGCTTTGCCGTCACCTCGGACGCAGCGTCTCCGGGTTGATCTGTACAAGCCGTTCACGGAGATATTCGCTGGCAGTATAGCGTTCCGACAGAACCAACTCCGGGTAGGGGTGGCAGAAAAGCGGCGCGGTCAATCGTGCGGCGCTGGTGTCTTCACCCTCCGGGTTGACCACCCGGTGAGTCGTCGATGGCAGAACGCCTCTGGTTAATTCCTGCAACATATCGCCGATGTTGATGATCATTGACCCTGCGGGTACTTCTACAGGCATCCAACCGTCGTTGGTTTTTATTTCAAGGCCGGGCTTGTTGGCGGCCGGCAGCAGAGTTATGAAATTGATGTCCTCATGGGCACCTGCCCGGATGCGTGTGCCCGGGTCGAAATCCACAAGGGGCGGGTAGCGCAGGACCCGCAGCATGGTCTCTTGGCGGGATGCCCAGGCTTTGAGCGGCTTGTCGATTTCCCGCCACAGGTCAGGCGAGGTGTTTTCCTCTATCCATGCCAGTATCCGGGTAGCCAGGTCAAACATGGCGTCAAAGTAGCGCTGGGTAATGGCTTCCAGCCCAGCGGGAAGCCGCCCGCCGGGCCAATATTGAAAATACTCCTTGATATCCTGGGCTTCGGAACCTTTGGCGGTTTCAGACTGCCCGGGGGAAAAGTAACCGGCTTGGGAATCCGCGTCGGCGGCGTACTGAGGCGCAGCCCCTGAAGTGAAGAAGCTGTTCCAGGCATCATAAAACGCATTGAGTTCCTGATGGGCAATATCATGATTCAATACAACGGCAAAGCCGTACTCAAGCAGAGAGTCAGTGACCTCTCTCGGCGCTGAGGGGTTGGTAAGGTCAACGATGGGGAGCATGCTGACGGCTGCCGGTTGGTTGAGGTCCGGCTGAAATAAGCGCGGCTACCTGGGGTTTGTCTTTTGCGATTTCCTCGGCAGTCAATCCTGATAATTCATGGGGGAAGACAAGCCACTCGTCTGTTTCGTGAATATAATAATCGGGGACTATGTCCGTGACATTCCTCTTCGGTTTATACCAGGGGCAGGCAACTTTGATGGTCTCTGGCAGGTTTGCTCTGGCTTTTTCTTTCAGTTCGGTGAGTATCGCAATGATACTGCGGCCCGAATCAAACACATCATCAACCAGAAGCAGGGCGTCATCGGCGTTGACATTGTCAAGGATGTAATTGAGCCCGTGTACTTTGACTTCTTTGTTTTGCCGGTCAATGGCATAGTAAGAGGATGTGCGGATGGCGATGTGGTCCGTCTTCACGCCCATATAGTCCAGATATTCCTGCACAGCGATACCGACCGGCGCACCGCCACGCCAAACGCCAACAATAAAGTGCGGTCGGAAGCCGCTCCGGTAAATCCGGTCAGCGAGCCTGAAAGAATCCAGGAGCAACTCATCGGCAGAAATAAAGCACTTCTTCACTGCGACAGGGTAGCATTGTGCAATGCTATTTGTCATCGTTGGCTATGAATGATGAGCCCGGCAAGAAGAACAAGAGGATGCAGATTTGCAAGTTTTCCTGAAGCGGTATTTTCACCTGGATAGCCATGGCGTCACCATTCGAACGGAACTGATCGCCGGGTTTACGACCTTTCTTTCCATGGTCTACATCTCCATCGTCAACCCGGCAATCTTGTCTGATGCGGGTATGGATTTCGGTGCTGTGTTTGTTGCAACCTGCATTGCAGCGGCAATCGCTTCGTTTGTCATGGGAGCCTGGGCCAACTACCCGATTGCCCTTGCCCCCGGCATGGGGCAGAACGCTTTTTTTGCCTATGGTGTTGTGCTGGGCCTTGGTCATACTTGGGAGGCCGCCCTCGGCGCTGTTTTTGTTTCCGGCGTGATCTTTGTTTTGTTAAGTGTCCTGCCGGTGCGTGAATGGCTGATCAATGCCATCCCCAAAAGTCTCAAGCTGGGTATCTCCGGGGGTATAGGTTTGTTCATCGGTTTTATTGCGCTCAGGAACGCGGGGATCATCGTCGATGATCCGGCAACCATTGTTTCATTGGGCAGCCTGACGAAGCCGGAAGCGATTATCTGTCTCTTTGGTTTTGCCCTGATAGTCGCGCTCTCCGCCAGAAGAATCACAGGGGCTGTGATCATTGGTATTTTGGCCGCCACGATGCTTGGGCTAATGACAGGGGTGGCGGACTACAAGGGGCTGCTTGCCGTGCCACCGTCCCTGGAGCCTGTGCTGTTCAAACTTGATCTGGTGAGTGTGTTGGATGTTTCAATGATCACGGTGGTTGTTACCATGTTGCTGGTTGACGTATTCGACACTGCCGGGACTTTGGTTGCCGTTTCCAATCGTGCTGGGCTTACGGATGATGATGGTAAGCTGCCGCGCCTTGGCAGGGCTCTGGTTGCAGATTCCACCGCGACTGTTGTGGGAGCCATTGTTGGCACATCTTCTACCACTTCCTATATCGAAAGTGCGACGGGCGTTGAAGCCGGCGGGCGTACCGGCCTGGTTGCGGTCACTGTTGCCGTGTTATTCCTGCTGTGCCTTTTTCTGGCGCCCCTGGCGCAAACCATTCCTGCATACGCCGCCGCCGCCGCACTGTTATTTGTTGCCTGTATCATGGCAAAGAGCCTGGCGGATCTGGATTGGGCGGACTTGACAGAAAGTACGCCAGCGGTAGTTTGTGCGCTTACCATGCCCTTGTCATTTTCCATTGTCGATGGCATTGGCCTGGGTTTTATGACTTACATTGCAATCAGGTTGATGAGCGGCAAAGCGCGTGAATGTTCGGTCATGGTTTATGTGATCGGGCTGATTTTCCTGGGTAAGTTTGTGTTGCTTTGAATCCTGTGCAGTCACCTAAGAGGAGACATATCTTGAAATATATAGCCGTTGCGTTGATTCTGATCCTGCCTGATGTGGTTCTTGCGGACTGGTTCGATGAGTTGAAGCTGGGTGCCAGCGACGCCGAACTGCATCAATTTCTTTACGAGATGCCCAAGGGCGGCGATCTTCACATGCACATGTCCGGGTCCGGTTTCTCTGAGTGGTGGTATGAGTTGGCATTGGCGGCGGGCGCGGATGGTTACGAGTATTACACCAAGGTCAGGATAAATAATTGTCGTGATCATGGCGGCCCCGGTTTTGATCTGTACAAGCTGCATTATCAGAACATCATCCGCTCCACCTGGAAGACGCTGCCCGCATGTGAGCAGGCCGAGTATCTACCTCTGGCGGAGTTGAGTGAAAAACAACAGGCGGAATGGATGAATGCCTTGCGGCTCGATAAACCTTACGAGGGGCGTAATGAGTTTTTCAACACGCATTGGCAAAGGCTGGGGGACCTGATTGCAAATCCTTATCTGCTGATGGGTATTGCCTTGAAAAACTTCCAGGCTTTCAGCGAGGAGGGTCTGATCTACAGTGAGCCGCAAATAACGACTATGGGCTTTGCAAGGCCGGACGGCTCTCCCATTGACCCCTATGACGTAGCGGAGATATTTCGGCAGGAAATGGCCAATCCCGCTTTCGAGGATACCGGCATGACCTGGCGTTTCCAGCTTGCCATATTGAGATTTCTGCCAAATGCCGAGCAGCAGATGCGGTATGCCTACAAGTTTGTTGCCGAGAATGAGCCCTGGGTGGCCGTCAATATGGTTGGCCGTGAGGATGACGGCAAGGGATTCCCCCGTCGATTCTTGCCCACCCTGCGCGAACTCCGTCACCAGTACAATAATGTCAGGCTTTCCATACATGGCGGGGAAGTGGACGAGCCTAATGACCATGTACGCGATACATTGCTGTTGGGGGCGGACCGAATAGGCCATGGCCTCAACCTGATCACGGACCCGGAGACCATGCTATTGATGCGCCATGGCCCCTACATGGTGGAGATCAACCTGATCAGTAATCTGTTGATCAACTACATAGATGACTATAACCAGCATCCTTTTCCGGAGTACCTGCGAACGGGCATACCCGTAGCCCTCTCGACGGATGACCGAGGCATGTGGGATTCCACCATGACCGATGAATTTTTTGTCGCGGTGAAAGAGTTCAATCTGTCCTGGGCGGAAGTCAAATTGCTCAGTGAAAATTCGTTGCAATACGCTTTTGTTCCGCCGCAGATCAGGGATCAACTGCTTGCAACCTATCGGCAGAGGATTGGCAGGTTTGAAACGCGCATGAACAAACGAGGCCTGGCGGGCCTCGCCGGCAAGGATGCCCCGAAACGTGGATTTATCTGCCGACGATACGAATTATGTGCCCGGTAAGGGGTGCAAATCAAAGGCGTAATCTGCGAAGATACGCGCCGTGAAACCCACCTGGGTTTCAGAGTCTGTAACATCTGTGGCTGGCCCTCCGGGGCCAGCCGCCGTTCAATCAACACTGGGGGAAACAACCGATGAAATCAAAGCAATCAGGTTTCAGATATGGCCTGTTGGCTGTCGTCATGCTGTTCTTGGGCTTGCCCGGCTGGGCCTACAGCCAAGCACTGGAAGAGATAGTCGTCAAGGGAGACCTGGGCAGCCTGCCGGGGAAGGATGTGGAATCCGTGTTTGGATTCAACAAATCCATCCTGGAAACACCGCGTTCCGCGTCAACCATTTCCGAGGAAATGATGGAACGCTTCAATATGAGCGATATTGATGAGTTGATTGCGGTTGCGCCGGGTAGTTTCACCCAGTCATTCTTCGGCGTTGCTGGTGGCCTGGATGTTCGTGGTACCCCTGGCGAGACATATTTCCGCGGCGTCAGGCGGCTGGATAACCCGGGCAACTACCCGACCCCGATAGGCGCTTCTGATCGGATTGACGTGATACGCGGCCCGGCATCGCCCATTTATGGCCCGTCCAAGATTGGCGGTTATCTCAACTTCAACCCCAAGTCCGCCCGTATCGAAGAAACAGGGCAGTTCATCCCGGAAGAAACGGGCGCCTTGTCCTTTACTTCCGGTAGCTGGGACAAGTCAATCATCACCGCCGAGGTTGGCGGCCCGGGGCGGTTGGGTAACCAGGAGTTCGGCTATTACGTCTATGGCGAGGTCGAGAACTCCGACAGCTACTACAACAACAGCAAGACGGACCAGAACCTGCTGCAAGCGTCTTTCGACATGGATGTTACCGATAGCATCCGCATTCAGTTTGGCGGCATGTGGCACGACTATGAAGGCAACCAGATCGCGGGTTGGAACCGCCTGACCCAGGCGCTGATAGATGATGGAACCTACGTCACAGGGTCTCCTTCCTCGCTGGACGAGAACGGCGATGGTCGTATTTCTCATCAAGAATATGATGTCAATGGTGATGGATTCACAGACCTGAATCCATTTTTTCCAAATACAACGCCCGGCCAGGCTGGTGATCAGTTGCCCGTATCCGGACTCGATGCGGATTTATTTGCGCTGCTTGAACCGGGTGTCGGAAAGCTCGACGGCAGCGATGTGTTGTCCGCGCCGGAAGACACATTGGACAACGAAGTGGTCACGCTGTACTTCGATGTCGTTGTGCAAACGGAGAGTGGCTGGGAATTGAAGAACCAGCTTTTTTACGAAGCCTATGACAATATGAACGAGAATGCCTATGGCTTCGCACAGTTCCATGATAGCTGGGTCATCGAGGACAAGCTGGTGATCACCCGGACCTTCCCCATGGATAGCATGACGGCATCGGTGAAGGTGTCGCCTTCCATCCGCCACACGGATTTCGAGCATGGTGATGACTACACCAACGAACACTTCGACAGACGAGACCTGACCGGCCCTTCAACCGCGCTGGACAAGCGTCTGCTGGCCACGCAGATAGATGGCGATTACACCGAGTACTATATCGGCGAGTACACCAACCTGGGTTTCGCCGTTATGGGCGACTTTGTGTGGGATAGCGGTTTCAATGCCCTGCTGGGTGTGCGTTACGATACCATCAATGTCGAAAGCCGCCAGCCAGTTGGCAAGCTGTTGCTGGCAAGTTCCAACAATATCTGTACCGACCGCAGTGCCAGTGGTTGTATTGATGTCAAGGCAGACGATGACGTGAACGGCGTTTCCTGGACGGCGAGCCTGAGCTATTCATTTGATATTGGTCTGGTGCCCTACATCACAGCATCGGAACAGTCCACCATGATTGTCGGCCAGGGCGCGGAAGCCACCACAGCAGATATTCTGTCGGGTGGTGTGTTTGATCAGTCGGACTTGCTGGAAGTGGGCCTCAAAGGTAGCCTGCTGGATAACAGCCTGTATTTCGCCATTTCCGTCTATGAGCAGGAGCGTACGGATTCGTCCGCCCAATCTATCGTCACCAATCAGACCACCCAGACGGAGGGCGCCGAAATAGAACTGCGATGGGTCGTTAATGAGAAGCTGCTGCTGACCTTTGGCTATTCGCAGATAGAAGTTATCAATCTTCAGACCAAACTTGATGGCTCCCGATTCAGCTTTATTGGCGCCGATGATTTGCCTGATATCGATCCTTCGGCCTTCTATGGCGGCACTCTTGGCGGCTCGATTCTGAGCGGGGGAGATGCAAGCCGGGCGGGTATTCCTGAAAACATCTACTCGGTCACCGGCACCTATGATTTCGGCAATGGCTGGGCTGTCAACGGCAGTATTATAGATGTGGAGGAGGTTTCTTCAGGCTATTCCCGTAGCGTGGAACTGCCGGCCTACACCCTGGTCAATCTCGGTTTCTCTTATGAAACCGAGAATTGGTTGCTCAGTGTCAGCGCCAAGAACCTGACCGATGAGGAATACTTCCGCTCCAACTTCCCCAACCTGTTTGGCGGCGTCATCGTATTACCGGAGTTGCCCCGTCATTATAATGCGCGTCTGAAGTACAGGTTCTGATGTTCCCGGGTCTATGTTATAGGTAACAGTTGCTGGTAAAAAATTGTGGCAAAATGTTTTTGGTAAAAACATTGATAAAAAAGGGTGGCATGGCCGCCCTTTTTTATGCGAAGGAGGTGTGATGAAAAAACTATGGCTGCCGTTTCTTGTGAGCCTGCTGGTGTCCTGTTCCGAATCTTCCGCGCCGACAGCAAACCGGAACGGGGAAACCAACGAGCCCAGACCGGTCAGAGTGGTTGTCGTCACCATGTTCGAGATAGGAGAGAACACAGGGGACAAATCCGGTGAATTTCAACGCTGGGCGGAGCGCAGGAACTTTACGGAAGTCCTGCCGTTTCATGGTTACAGGGACCTTTACTATGACGGGAACAGTGACCTGCTGGTCATGGTTACTGGCATTGGCACCGCCAGGGCGGCCGCGGCGACCATGGCGGTGGGCATGGACAGTCGTTTTGATCTCTCAAAGGCTTACTGGCTCGTCACCGGTATTGCCGGAGTCGACCCGGAAGACGCCACTATCGGCTCCGCTGCCTGGGCGGAATACCTGGTGGATGGTGACTTGTCTCACGAGATTGACGCCCGCGAAATCCCGGAAGACTGGCCATTCGGGTATTTCCCGCGCTATACCAAGGGCCCGTTGGACCCAAACAAGCCTGAGGCCACGGGAGAGATGTTTCAACTGAACCCATCTCTGGCTGAGTGGGCCTACCAGCTGACCCGGGACATGGCACTGCCCGACGACCCGTCGGTGCAGCGTGAAAGGGAATTGTACACGGAGCATCCCGCGGCCAGGGGCAGGCCGCAGGTTATCAGGGGAGATCATATCGCCGCTTACACCTTCTGGCATGGCAAGTTGCTCAATGACTGGGCAAACCATTGGGTTGACTACTGGACGGAGGGGAAGGGCAATTACGTGACTTCCGGCATGGAGGACACTGGCTCCTATCTTTCCATCTCCTGGCTGGACAAGATTGGCCGTGCGGACAAGAGCAGGGTCATGGTGCTGCGCACCGGCAGCAATTTTACTATGCAGCCGCCCAGCAGAACCGCGGCGGAAAACCTCACCCGGGAAACCATCGGCTACAAATACGCCGGTCTGGATATTGCTCTGGAAGCCGCTTATCAGGTGGCGTCCAGGGTTGTGGATGAACTGCTCAATAACTGGGACAGGTACGAGGAAACCATACCAGGCGCAGAGCCGTGAATGACTTTGCCGGCTTCCTTCGCGCTTTGCCGAAGGCGGAGTTGCATCTGCTCGGCAATTTTCTGGCAATGCGGGATGCCCTTGAACTGGATGAGGCGAGGGCAAGGCAACTCGCCAGCAACAGTTTCCAAGGCAGTTTTCTTGATGAGGCTGAAAAGTCGCGCTGGCTGGGTCAGCTTTCTTCGCCATAGACGATGCTTGATGGACTGAACTGTTGGTTTACGATCTGATTCCATTGATAGCTCTGCTCGGAGGAGCCGGCGTCATAGCCGGGTTTACCGCAGGCCTGTTCGGTAATGGCGGCGGCTTTATTACCGTGCCCACTCTGCTGCTGGTGTTTCCTCTTCTTATGGATGATCAGTCTGAATTGATGCTGGTGGCGGTGGGAACCTCGCTGGCGACGATAGTTGTTTTGTCATCCCGTTCCTTGTGGGCGCACGCCAAGCATGGCGCTGTAGATTTCAAGGTGCTGAAGGGCTGGTCCGTCTGGATACTGCTGGGCGTGGTTGTGGGTTTGTATATTGCTTCCTTTGCGAATGCCGATGGGCTGGTTGTTATTTTTGCCACGGGTGTGTCGGCCTACGCCGTCTATTTCCTGTTTCCCGGTATGTTCAACCCGGCCGCGAGTGGTCGGGGAATGCCCAGGGGTATCACCAGGGCGGTCATGGCGACTGGCCTGGGCGGATTTTCTTCCCTGTTGGGTATTGGCGGCGGCACCTTCACCGCCCTGGTCATGATGATATGTAACAGGCCGATGCGCCAGGCGGTTGCGACGGCATCCGGTATGGGGTTGCTTATCGGTTTGCCGGGCGCAACGGGTTTCATGCTGATGGGGCTTGATTCCGAGCATCTGCCGGTTGGGTCTGTCGGCTATATCAATATACCGGCGCTGCTGGCGATTTCCCTGGGTGCGTTTTTTACGGCGCCGCTGGGCGCAAGGTGGACGCACCGCATGGATGAAAATCACCTGAAAAGATTGTTCGGCATCTATCTGGTGATTGTGGCCATCTTTATGTACATGAAAGCCATGGATGTCTATCTGCATGTCAGCCTATGACGGGGCTTGTCTAACGGGGCTCGTCTAACGGGATCAGGTGGTAAGTTTCGGCGCGTCGCCTGTATCCCCGGGGAATATCTGTATGCCGATAACAACGGGATCATTGTTTCAGCAGAACCTCTATCAATGCCCGCCGGGTCTACTGCCTGATCATCTTGTAGTGGGGTATGCCCGCTTCCATAAACACCTCCCCCTCGGTTTTGAAACCCTGGCGTTCATAAAAACCCAGTGCCTGGGTCTGTGCATGGAGGAAGATATTCAGACCAAGCTGGCTCGCTTGCTCCACTGCCATATTCAGTATGGCGGCGCCAACACCTGCATGCCGATGGGCGGCGAGAACCGCCATTCGGCTGATCTGGCCATCCGGCAATAACCGCGCTGTGCCAATGGGCAGGTCTTCTCCATCGGTGGCAAGCCAGTGCCAGCTTTCCGTATCCCGGCCATCCCATTCCTCCGCTTCAGAGACACCCTGCTCGACAACAAAGACCTGGCGGCGGATGTTGCACAGTTGTTCCTTGTCTTTTTGCCAGTCTGCCGCACGGATGACCAAGCCAGGGGCGGCAATAGAAGCCAGTAGTCTCTCGGTGAGGGCTCTGGCATGGCCCACATAGCCAGCGGGCGTTAGTTGGCGCAGGTCGGCTGCCGCGTTATCCGGCAATCCCAGCGTGTTGATCATCCCGAGGAAGCCCTCTTGCGTCAGTGATTCGCCCCGGGTCAGCGCTTTCAGTTTTTCGTAAGGCTTGTTAATGCCGTGCTTTCGCATGATGGTTTGTATGGGTTCTGCCAGCACCGCCCAGTTATTGTCGAGGTCCCGGGCAAGGCGTTCTTCATCCAGCGCCAACCTGCGGATGCCTTGCAGGGTGGCATGCCAGGCAATCAGGCTATGGGCAAGCCCAACGCCCATATTGCGTAATACCGTCGAGTCTGTCAGGTCTCGTTGCCACCGGGAGAGGGGCAACTTGTCCGCCAGGTGTCCCAGCAGGGCATTGGCGATACCCAGGTTGCCTTCCGAATTCTCGAAATCAATGGGGTTGACCTTGTGCGGCATGGTGGAGGACCCGGTTTCTCCCTCGATCTTCTTTTGCCTGAAGTAACCGATTGAAATATAGGACCAGGCATCCCGGTCGAAATCAATCAAGATGGTATTGAACCGTCGGATGGCCTGGAAGAGTTCCGCCATGTAATCATGGGGCTCTATCTGGGTGGTGTAAGCATTCCAGGTCAATCCCAGGCTTTCCACGAACGCTTTGCTCAGGTTCAACCAATCAACATCCGGGTAGGCGGCGAGGTGGGCATTGAAATTCCCCACTGCGCCGTTGATTTTGCCCAGCAGTTGCGTTTGCCGAACCTGCTTGCGTTGCCTGTCGAGGCGTACAACGACATTGGCCAGTTCCTTGCCCAGGGTAGTGGGGGAAGCTGCCTGGCCATGGGTTCGGGAAAGCATGGGCAGGGCGGCATGTTCCGCTGCGAACCCCGCCAGTTCACTGATAACCTCGTCCATGGCCGGCAGGAGTGCCGCCTGCAACGCCGATTTCAGCATCAAACCATGAGCCAGATTGTTGATGTCTTCCGATGTGCAGGCGAAATGAACAAACTCGACATGGGGCGCCAGGCCATCAATTTCCCCCAGCATGTCCTTCACCAGGTATTCGACCGCCTTGACGTCGTGATTGGTGGTGGCCTCGATTTGCTTCACTCTTTCTGCATCGGCAATGCTGATGCCTTGCATCAGGTTTTCAATGGCAGCGGACTGGGTGGTATTCAGCGCCGGGAGTTCTTTGATGGCGGGCGCCATGGCCAGGAATTTGAACCATCTGAGTTCAACCAGCAGACGAAAGCGAATCAGGCCATACTCGCTCATGGTTTCTCGCAGCCCGGCCGTGTGACGTGCATAGCGCCCGTCAATGGGGCTTATGGCAGTGAGGGATGTCAGTTCTAAAGTCATTTCGATATTTTACAGCTAATACTTTGATTTAACGAATAATTTCTGTTGATTATAATGCCGCCACCGAGGCAGACATCACCATCATAAAGGCAGGCCCACTGGCCGGGAGTCACAGCTCTTTGCGGTTCAGCAAAGTTCACCTTGTACCCCCTGGCCGTTTCTTCAAGCCGGCAGGCCTGATCCTGCTGGCGATATCGGGTTTTCACCTGCAAGGAGGATGGCAGGCGCGGAGGCTCGCCTATCCAGCATATCTCGTCCAGGGTTATGGCGTCGCAGAACAGGGCCGGATGGTCATTACCCTGGGCGACTACCAGTCGGTTGGTTTCGACCAACTTATCCACGACATACCAGGGTGCTTCTTTGCCGCCTTGCAGACCGCCGATACCCAGCCCCTGGCGCTGACCGATGGTGTGGTACATGAGCCCCTCGTGGCGGCCAATCATGTCGCCGGTGGTGGTTACCATGTCGCCCGGCTTTGCGGGCAGATATGTCTGGAGAAAATCCTTGAAGCGCCGCTCACCGATAAAGCAGATGCCGGTCGAATCCTTCTTGGCATGGGTGGGTAAACCCTGTTCACGCGCTATCTCTCTGACCCGGCTTTTGGTGAGGTTCCCCAGCGGAAATATCACTTTCTCGAATGCGGAAAGCGGTACGGACTGCAGGAAATAGCTTTGATCCTTGTTTTCATCAACGCCCTTGCAGAGTCTCAGCCCGGCGTCTGTTTTCCGTAGCCTGGCGTAGTGGCCGGTGGCTACCAGGTCTGCGCCCAATATTGCCGCATACTGTGCAAACACGTTGAATTTTATTTCCCGGTTGCAAAGAACATCCGGGTTTGGCGTCCGGCCACGGCTGTACTCATCCAGGAAGTGGATGAACACGCTATCCCAGTATTCCGCTGCAAAGTTGGCCTCGTGCAGAGGAATCTCCAGCCGGTCGCAAACCGCCCGGGCGTCGGCCAGGTCCGCCACAGCCGTACAGTATTCCGTGCCGTCGTCCTCTTCCCAGTTTTTCATGAAGAGCCCTTCAACGGTATAACCCTGCTGTTGGCAGAGGAGGGCGGCCACGGAGGAATCTACGCCGCCTGACATACCCACGATGACCCGTGTGTTGCCGATGGGCGGGCTTGATCTTGTGTTCATGCCGGGAAGATACTTGCGATCAGACGCATATCTTACCTTATCCGGGGTATGGTGGTCAGCGGAAGCAGCGAGTGTTTGTCAGCCAGAGCAACAATCTATAGAGTGTGCTGCCCATGACAGAAGACAATAACCAGCTTACCCATATCGACCGGCAAGGCCGGGCCCGGATGGTGGACGTAGGCGGCAAGGCGGTGACCGAAAGGGTCGCCAGGGCATCGGCGGTGGTCGTCATGCAGCCGGAAACGCTTCGCCTGGTCATGGCAGGCGCGCTCGCGAAGGGTGATGTATTGGCCGTTGCAAGAGTAGCCGGCATTCAGGCGGCGAAGAAATGTCCGGACCTGATCCCGCTCTGCCACTCCCTGCCTTTGACATCCGTTGAGGTGCATTTTGACCTTGATGAATCCCGGCATGAGATTCGCGTATCCGCCACCTGTAAAGTGGCCGGTAAAACCGGGGTGGAGATGGAGGCTCTAACGGCCGCATCAGTGGCCGCCCTGACCATTTACGATATGTGCAAGGCGGTGGACCGAGGCATGGAGATTCGTGAACTGGTTCTGCAGGAAAAAACCGGCGGCAAATCCGGAGAATGGCAGAGAAGCTGATGGCGGAAGTCGTTCTGTTCGCAAGTATTCGTGAAGACCTGGATTGTGAGAGGCTTCAAATAACCCTGCCGGCTGCATCGAAAGTCAAGGATCTCATTGCGCTATTGGCGACGGAACATGGTGAACATTGGCGACTAGCCCTGTCAGTGGAAAACGTCAGAGTTGCGGTAAATCAGGAACTGGTCGTTGGCGACCCGGTGCTCTCCAATGATGATGAAATAGCCTTTTACCCGCCGGTTACCGGAGGTTAGCGTGAAGGCCCGCAAAGTTTTGGTGCAGAAAGCTCTGGTACAGAAAGTTCTGGTGCAGGAGGCCGCCTTCGATATCCATGCAGAACACCTGGCGTTAAAGTCCGCGGGTCGGCAGATCGGGGCCATAGCGACCTTTGTCGGTTCCGTAAGAGACACCAATGAGGATGCTGCCGTAACGGCGCTGCACCTTGAGCACTATCCGGGCATGACGGAAAAAGAGATACACAAGATACTTGATGAAGCGGCGACCCGCTGGGAGTTGATAGCGGCGACGGTCATCCACCGGGTCGGCAGGCTGGCGCCGGGTGACGATATTGTCTATGTGGGTATGGCCAGCGGGCATCGAGGCGATGCGTTCAGCGCTTGCGAGTTTGTTATGGATTACCTCAAGACCAGGGCAACCTTCTGGAAAAAGGAAAGCACATCCGCAGGGGAGCGCTGGCTGACCACACGCCAGTCTGATATAGAGGCGGCGGACGCTTGGCCAGGGTAAGCAGGCGCCCGGGGCAGAGGGGGTTAGGGGGCGGGTGTTTCTTTCGGCAGGTCAATGCGTTTAACATTGATCGCATGAATCCCCTTTGGCGCCTCAATCATATCGAATGATACTGTTTGCCCTGCTTTTAATGTCTTGTATCCTTCCATAATAATTGAGGAATAGTGAACAAAGTAATCATCACTTTCGTCCTCAGGGAGAATGAACCCGTAACCCTTGGTATTATTAAACCACTTAACATGTCCTATGGGCATAGTGGTAACCTCACTACTGTTAGTGCCAGCCATGACATATATCCTGCCCATCAGGCGTCAGCCCTGTTCAAGGCGATGGATGTATGAAAACAACGTAATAATCACACTACAAAACTGGTACTTTAGGAGCGAACAAAAGGGCTAGTCAAGGGCATATTGCGACAAATGGCCAAATGCGCACGATGGGCGCAAGCCCTGAGAGGTTGGGGGAGCGATATTGAGTGTCCTACCCGGCACGAAAGAGGTTAAAATGGCCACCGTGCCCTTGGGCAGGATGTAAAGCAAGTACGATTCGGTGACATGACGCAGAAATATCATATAAGAGCGGGCAAGGAAGACGAGCATACTGATAAACCCGGCTCGGACGTTGGCGTACTGGAGGCGCCGGTCAAGCCGAAGCTCAAGAAACCGCCGCTCTACAAGGTGCTGCTGCTGAATGATGACTATACGCCCATGGAGTTTGTCGTCGAGGTGTTGCAGGTATTTTTCGACATGAACCGTGAGAAGGCGACGCAGGTGATGCTGGCGGTACATACAACGGGCAAGGCGACTTGTGGTATATATCCACGGGACATGGCCGAAACCAAGTCAATGCAGGTGAACCGGTATGCACAGGACAGCCAGCACCCGCTGGTGTCGGAGATAGAATCTGTAGATGATGATTAGAGGTAGAGATAACGCATTATGCTGAGCAGAGAACTGGAAGTTACCCTGAATCTGGCTTTTAAGAACGCCAGGAACAAACGGCACGAGTTAATGTCGGTGGAGCACCTGTTGCTCGCCTTGCTGGACAATACTTCCGCGGTTGCCGTGTTGAAGGCTTGCGAGGCCGATATTGAAAAACTGCGCGCCGAACTTGAAGAGTTTCTTGAGGCGACCACCCCGCTTATTCCGCAAAACGAAGCCGGTCGTGAGATCCAGCCCACGCTCGGTTTTCAGCGTGTACTGCAACGGGCGGTATTTCATGTGCAATCCAGCGGCCGCAAGGAAGTTGATGGCGCCAATGTACTGGTTGCCATTTTCAGCGAGCAGGAAAGCCATGCGGTATACCTGCTGAAGCAACAGGACGTCAACAGAATAGACATTGTGAATTACATAGCTCATGGCGTGGCAAAGGATGCTGAAGGTATCGACAGCCAGGGCGAAGGCACGATTGATACCGATGAAGAAGAGGAAACATCAGCCACGCCTCTTGAAGCCTATGCGACCAATCTCAACCAACAGGCGCGCAAGGGTTTTATTGACCCACTGGTTGGCCGGAACAACGAGGTTGAACGGGTTATCCAGATTCTTTCACGACGCAGGAAGAACAACCCGCTGCTTGTCGGTGAGTCCGGGGTGGGCAAGACGGCCATCGCCGAGGGGCTGGCCAAGATGATTGTCGATGGCCAGGTGCCGGATGTGATCAAAGAGAGCACAGTTCATGCACTTGATCTCGGCGCTCTGCTGGCCGGGACCAAATATCGCGGTGACTTCGAGAAGCGGCTCAAAGCCTTGTTGAACGAACTGAAAGACACGCCCAACCAGATATTGTTTATCGATGAGATCCATACGATTATTGGCGCCGGCGCGGCCTCGGGCGGCGTCATGGACGCTTCGAACATCCTCAAGCCATTACTCGCATCCGGTGAGATTCGCTGTATCGGCTCCACCACCTATCAGGAATATCGCGGCATCTTTGACAAGGACCGCGCCCTGTCGCGCAGGTTCCAGAAGATAGACGTGACCGAGCCGAGTGTTGAAGACACCTACCAGATATTGAAGGGGCTCAAGAGCCGGTACGAGGAACATCATCAACTCAAGTACACGGACCGTTCCCTGCGTGTTGCCGCTGAGTTGGCGGACAAGTACATCAATGACAGGTTTATGCCGGACAAGGCGATAGATGTTATCGACGAGGTCGGCGCTTTCCAGCAGTTGCAGCCGCCCAGCCGCCGCAAGAAGCAAATCTCCGTCGGGGACGTGGAGCAGATGGTGGCAAAAATCGCCCGCATTCCTCCGAAGAACGTTTCCAGTTCCGATAAAACCGCCCTGCGAGACCTGGAAACCAACCTGAAGATGGTGATCTTCGGCCAGGATGAAGCGATAGACAGCCTTGCAAGCGCGATCAAGTTGTCTCGTGCAGGCTTAAAAGAAGAGGGCAAACCCATTGGCTCCTTTTTGTTCAGTGGCCCCACGGGCGTCGGCAAAACCGAGGTGAGCAAGCAACTCGCCCGCATCATGGGCGTTGAGTTGATTCGTTTTGACATGTCCGAATATATGGAGAGGCACACTGTCTCCCGTCTGATAGGCGCACCGCCCGGCTATATTGGTTACGATCAGGGTGGCCTGCTGACGGAGGCGATTACCAAGCACCCGCATAGCGTGCTGCTGCTGGACGAGATTGAGAAGGCGCATCCGGAAGTGTTCAACCTGCTGTTGCAGGTATTCGACCACGGCGCCCTGACTGACAACAATGGCCGCAAGGCTGACTTCCGCAATGTGGTCATCATCATGACGACCAATGCGGGAGCCCAGGAAATGAGCCGCAACTCGATCGGCTTCCAGACTCAGGATCATTCCAGCGACGGAATGGAAGCGATCAAAAGGATGTTTACGCCCGAGTTCCGCAACAGACTGGATGCGATCATCCACTTTCATTCCTTGCCGATGGATGTCATCAAAACCGTGGTGGACAAGTTTCTGGTTGAGATTCAGGTGCAACTGGACGACAAGAAAGTACAGCTTGATATATCCGATGAAGCCAGGGACTGGCTTGCGGAACATGGTTATGATGAAAAGATGGGCGCAAGACCCATGCAGCGCCTCATCCAGAACAGAATAAAGAAGGATCTGGCGGAAGATATTCTGTTTGGCAAGCTATCGAGCAGAGGCGGGGTGGTTTATGTCACTGTTGAGGACGGCGACTTGAAGCTGGACATTGAAGAACTGGTGAAAGAATCGGCCTGAACAATTTTTTTATTAAACAATGTTTGATGAAACAAGGCTTGATGAAACAATGTTCGATTAAAGGTGCCGGTTGAAGATGCCCCGGTTAATCCCGAAAGGTAATGCGGCCCTTGGTAAGGTCGTAGGGCGTCAGTTCAACTTTGACTGTATCGCCGGTCAGTATCTTGATGTAGTTTTTCCGCATTTTGCCGCTGATGTGTGCAATGACTGTGTGGCCGTTTTCGAGTTCCACCCTGAACATGGTATTGGGCAGGGTGTCGGTTACCGTGCCAGACATCTGTATCTGTTCTTCTTTCGCCATTTTTCCCTGTTAGTGACTGATCAAGAAAGGGCGTGCATTGTGCCTTAATTGCCGCGTGATGGCAAAACAAAACTCTACACTACTCTACCCGTCATTCTCGCCGAAGCCAGCCGTACCGCCTTCGGCGGGACGACTGGCTTCGGGGGGAATCCAGAGTGGCGGCGTAGCCGCCATGCAGTTTGCCGTCCCCCACACCCATTGCGCTCCCGCTTCGCGGAACCGCAACTCTGGATTCCCGCCTGCGGCCTTCGGCCTTGGCGGTAAACACTGTCGGCGATGGGAACAACCCCCCATCGCCTGGAATGACGGAGTGGAGGGGGGCTTCGGCGGGGTTGCGGTGCTGTCTAATCCAATATCTTTTGTCAGGTAGATGTTCTCACTGTATAGCTCGACCGCCAGCCCGCCGACCAGCACGACTTGGATATCTTGATCACGCAGGTGCGAGGCAACAATGGCGGCCAGCTCTGTTATTGACGTTGTCGAATAATTCGTCATCTGCTCAACTATTGACGGGACTCGACCATGGGTTTGCCGGACTTTCGTGGACGCTGCCGGGGCATCGCCAGCTTGCGCACCAGCGTATCAGGGTACACAGCCAATGCCGACTTGAGTAATGCCCGCAAAGGGGCAGAAAACGGATAGCGAGGATTGAGCTGATACTCGCGCAATCGTCCCGCCGACCGACTCACGACAACGCTATCGTCCTCCAGGCGAAGCAGTTGCTTGTGTACGGAGTTAGTCGACAAGCCAAAGAATTCGGCGATGGCGCTGCCGTAACCTGTGTCTCTAAGCAACAGATATAAAAGAATTTTCTCCTGGCTTTCGGCGCGCAGGATGCCTTTGAGAACGAACATCTTTAGCCTCTTTATGCACCATATAATAGTTTATATATACCATTATATGGTATTTGTAAACCAACTATTGATAAAATTAACAAAGATCGGGACAAGGGCGCGGGGCGGCTCAGTCGTACACCACTCTGAAGCCAATGCTGCCCGAACGATGCGTGAGGGGCACCAGCCGTCCGAAGACGCTACGCGCCGTGGTCTTGCCGGGCAGTAGCCAGTTGCCACCCTGGACCCAGGCAACATAGTCGCCGCGCTCGGCGGTAACCGAGAGGGTCCACTCGGACACATTGCCCGCCAGATCCTGCACGCCAGTAGCCGTGATATCCCCCGCGGCAGCGGCACAGGGACGCACCCCCGGCTCGGCCTGATCGCCAGTGGTCGCCCGGTCCACTACATATTCATTGCCCCAAGGATAGGTGTTGGCATCCGCCCCGGCAGCCAGCAGTTGCCATTCCTCGACCCGGGGCAAGCGCCCCCCCGCCCAACGTGCAAAAGCATCCGCCGCCCACCAGTTGACGCCGCTCACGGGCAGGTCAAGGTCTTGCAGCTGTGCTTGCCAGTTGTGTGGTTTATAGTCTTGCCATTTCGGTTCATGTTCATTCGCAAATAGACCGAGACGCGCTAATGGATGACGCAAAAAAGCACGGTATTCACGGCGACTGACTTCACAACGACTCGCCTCCAGGCGCCGAGTCCCAGGCGCTTGACTGACAAGCCCCGGCACCCGGACTTGTCGTGCCGCTGGTAGCAGGACCGCTACCCGTGCCAGCCGTAAATCCTCGGGCACGCCAAGCGGATAAACACCCGCTGGAATGGCTACCACCTCGGGCTTAGCACCCCAGGGCAGCGTTGCCGGCGGCGGCGCTGGGTAAACACAGCGGAAACCCAGATGATGACTCAAGGTTTGTGGCTCAATAGCCAACCAGGCGGCGGCCAGGGCATAGAGCGGGCGCCCCCGCACCCGGGCTGCCGGGGCGCCATGGGCTCCCGGCTGCCGCTCTTGAGGGTGGGCGTCGCGCTGACCACGACTCCACTCCATCACCCCGCCGGCAAGATCTTGTACACCTTCGGGGCTTGCCGCCTCTGGATGCAAGGCGCAGGACTGGGCGGCGTTGCGATGCGCACTCTGATAGGGCCAGGCACTATCGTCAAAGTCGTTCCCCCAGGGATACAAACGACCCTCCTTCCCGACCGCCATGGCTTCCCATTCATCAGCCCATGGCAAGCGACCGCCAGCAGCAGCGCAGTAGGTAGTAGCAGCGGCGTAGTTGATGCCACTGGCGGGCGACTGCAACAAACCCGCGATGCGATGCCCACTGGAGATACTATGCAAGGCACTCGGGTCAAACTCCTCATCAAGCACCGCTGCGTTCTTGCCCGCTTGCCATCTCCCGAAACGCTCAAAATCAAGTTGCCGCACTTCGCAAGTATCCGCCCAAAAAGCATCCAGTGGCACCTGCTGTGCCGGTCGGTCCAGACGCCGACGTAACTCGGTACCGAAGTAACCACGTTCCAGTGCTTCTAATACATGCTGGTCAAACGCGCGCGCGCGCGGGCTGGCAGATGCCTCAAAGCCGAGTTCCACCGTTAAGGTATCGCTGTGCAGGGTTCGAAAGCCAAACTGAGTCACCAACAAGAGCAGCAGCACCAGCAACACTAAGAGCACGCCAAAGACCACTGAGGCAAGGCCAACACCGTGTCTAGTCAAGAAGTGTCTAGTTAAGAAAGGTCTAGTCCAGAAATGCTTAGCCCAGAACTTCATCCGGGTCGCCGGCCAATCAAGTAGCGCACCAAAAAGCCAAAGCCAAGTATGCAGATGAGTAGTAGCACATAAAGAGAAACCAACCAGTCCCGGGTGCCGAAGCCGGGTTCCTGAGATGATGTGCGTAGCGGACGACCGCCCAGCCGCACCCGGTTATCCTCGGCAGGCACCACCAATCGCCCTTCCTCATCAATGCTGGCGTAGGTAAAGCCAATGATGAAGTCGTCAAAGCCAGGCGCGATATAGGCGACTGCTCGCCACCGCAACCCTTCACCGAACGCTTCTGGTGCCATTTGTTTCGGCATCAGCAGTATGGCGTGCCATTCAAGGGATAACGACAAACCACGCCATACATCAGGGTGAGTGTTTAACCCCAGTATCAGCCGCCCCTCATATAGTGGCTTGGCAGCAGGCCCCGCTTGCCCTAAGAAGACCTCCTGCAACTGCCGATTGGGGGCAATCATCAGCGCCGTCTTGGCACCCTCCTCAAGGGCTTGCGGAATGATTCTGAGTGGCGGTTCCTGGCTTGTTCCCGAGGCGCCAAGAAACGAGTCGTAGGCCATAGTTAAGGATAGTCCCCATGCCAAATCACTAATCATGTTGTGGGTGTCCTCATCCAGTGTTGCCGGTGTCAAGAAGGCACTACTGAGCAGGGCTTCAAAATTTGCCAATAAAGGACTCGGCGAGACCCCGGCATCCAGCCGTGCTTGTAGTCTGCCGGTTACATCAAACAAGGCGGCGAGTATTCTTGACACGCTGGGTTTGGTATCACCCCAACTGAAGGCTTGGTTATCCTGGAATAACGAATCCGGACTGGAAAGCCGAAAGCGCATGCGTTCACCACCTTTTTGCCCAGGGAGACCACTAAGCCCCGAGGTCTGGCTGCCAGTACCGGGACGGGCATTGGGGAAACTACCGAACATGCTGCCATCACCGAGGCCAGGAATACCGGGAATAAGACCGGTGCCACCAATACCTGAACCAGTACCTGCCATGAACCCGGACAGAGGTCCCAAGGCCGCACCGCCTGGAAAGGGACTCAGCTCGGCATTCGGCTCCTTGCCACCCCCACCCGGAAAATCTGCTGGCGGCCAGCTGTCTCCAGCACCGCTACCCTGGGCCAGAGTCGGCAGTGCTGAGATCCCGGTTGCACTTCCCCCCATACCACCGACACAATCCTGTGCCGCAATACCCGGCGGACACTTGCCGGCCTGCGCCAGGCCCAGACCACCAGCGAGAAAATGCCAATGCTGCACGGTAATCTCATGGTCGCGTAAAATGGACATGGCAAGATAGAACTGAGCAATATCATAAATATCAACGCGTAGTCGTAGCTTGCGCTCCGGGTCAAAGCGAGTCAGCCAGTCATCCATAACATTCGGTTCGCGTGCTAGTGCTTCCCGTCGCCAAATGCTACCGCTGTAAAACTCCCGCACGAAGTCGCGGTGCAATTCAATAATGGGCAAGGTCTGGGGGTCGTATTGTTGATCCAGCGGCGAGTTGCGATAATCATGCAACTGGGCCGGTGCGCTCGCCGCCAGGCTGTTCAACACCAGTGAGGTACTGAAGCGACGGCTCATCATGGTTTCCACTTCTTCCACCTGGGAAGCAGTACGTTGCTCTCGCTCACCACGTGCGGCGATACTGAGCACTATGACAATAATCAGCATTGCCAAGCCATTGGCGAGAATATCCACCAGTGCCGTGCCGGCGAAGTCGGGCATCCGCATCGGCCGACTCATGGGGGGTCCTTAACATAGCCTTGGATGTAAGGGGGGATGTCGTTCAAGGCAACTGATTTAAGCAGTTCATTATCCGCGATGACCCAGCCAATGGACACTATCTGCTGGGGCCAGGTTTGCCGCAGACACTCCCGCGCCAGGGCCATGGTCGGCACACTGCCTTCCAACATGAAAAACACGATCTGATTGCCGTTTTCCTCGTACACATGGCGGGCATAATCCAGAAAAGGGCTACCCGCAACGCAGACTTGAGACGGGTTGATGCTGAGGCCGCTTTCAATGATGCGTAACTCGTCAGGAAAGGTAATCACCACATAACCGCTACCACCGTCCAACCGGTCAATGCGATACAGACCGTCTTCACTACCATGTTCCAGACGTTCGCGCTGGGCCGCATCCGAATAAAGATTGACCACCACCAGGAACACCATCAGGACCCCGAAGACGCCGCCGAAAATTGCCATCATCGGCGCGTTGCTCTCATCGCTCAGGATGTTCCCGGAAGCGCGGGACGGCGATACTTGTCTAGGCATTTGATGCGGTGTCTTGCAGGCGGCGTTCAAAGGTGGCAAGCAAACGCTCTTCGCTACGTTGCACCAGTGCCAGTGCTAGCATGAGTGCCACACTCAGCGACAGGGCGATGAGGGTGGTGTCAAAGGCGATACCGAGGGGGGCGATGGCAGCATCCAGATCGTTGGACAGGCTGGCGAGCCCAGCGTCCGAGGCGATGATGCGGCGGATTCCCTCAGCCGCCAGGGAAATACCCAACACCGTGCCGATGAAACCCAAGATGGGCACCGCCCAACAGATATAACGCGGCATCAGCCAGGATTCCTCGTGGCGCCGCCAGAGTAGTTGCATGGACCTGCCAAGCTCAGCGGGCTTGGCACTGAGCCTATCCAGACTCGCAGTGAAAGGCGCAGTGAAAGAAGAGACCCCAGGGCTCGGGTTGCTACTCGGCCAACTCGCCAGGGTACGACGCAAATACCAGCCGTTCCACGACTTACCGAGCAACAGCAACAGCCCCCAGAAAAACAGCAACAATGTCAGGGGGGGGATCACCCCGCGCTCCAGAAACCGCCGCGTCAGTGCTTGCATATCCTCGCCACTACGCGCCAGCAGTTCCAGACCGAGGATCATGCCCGCGCACAAAATCAAGGCAGTGATGAGGGAGGGCAAGAGACTGGGACCGTAAATCAACCGTGCGATACGTTCCAGGCTTTGCTCTTCCTCACCCGAGTCCAGGGTGCTCACCCAGAGGTTGCAAGCGTGGAGCGCGAGTACCGCGATGAACATGGGCATCATCCGCCCTGCCCAGGACGCGCTGGCACCACTGACAATCACTTGCCAGGCCGGGGCCGCCAGCACCAGTGCTACGACCACCAGGGCAATGCTGCCGAGGACTTCAATGCAGGTGAACAGCGCGTGGCGAGTACCCAGCAGAAACCAGGTGGCGGCAACCGCGATGAGTGCCAGGAGCGGCGGCACGGGTGTCCACCAGACGGACAAGTCTAGTAGCCGCAAGAGGTTGATGGTAACGAGCGTCAGCAAGGTGAAGTAAAACAAAAATGACAAACGGGCAGGCCAGGATAAAGTCATGGTCGGTCTCAGTTGATTAGGGTGTGTGGTAGCTCAGCCGCGCTGACCCGCCATTCTACGCATTCAAATTAGGCATGCAAAGGAACAATTCGGGTCATGAATCCAGCCTGGCCCATTCGTTGTTGACGTACAGTTCGATGGGTTTGTAATCCATTTTGTAATTCATTTTCTGACACTGCTTGATCCAGTAGCCCAGATACAGATATGAGAGGTTTCTGCGTCTGGCCTCCCCAATCAGCCACAGAATGGCATGGACACCCAGAGCGCGATGCCGCTCATCCGGGTCAAAGAAAGTATAGATGGCGGACAGACCGTCATTCAGTTCATCCGCCACGGCTACAGCTAACAGCCTGTTGGCGTCGCGAAACTCATAGAAACTGGTCTCCGGCCTGGCGTCGACGAGGAAGGATTGGAATTGATCCTGTGTCGCCGGATACATATCACCATCGGCATGTCGCTCGTTGATATACCTGGCATAGATATTGAAATATTCGCTGGTGAATGTCGGCTGCTTTTTCAGCACTTGCAGGTCAGCATTGGCGCGGGTCACACGTTTCTGGCTGCGCCGGGGAGAAAACCGGGCCACCGGGATGCGCACGGGAATGCAGGCGGTGCAGGACTGGCAATAAGGCCGATATATACTCGTACCGCTGCGGCGAAATCCGACCGCTGACAGGCTGGAGTAAAGGTTCTTGTCTATCGGGGCCAGGGGGTCGGCAAAAAGGGTGATGGCCTGCCTGTCATCGAGGTAGCTGCACTCGTGTGCGGGCGTTGTAAAGAACCGCAGATCAGACAAGCTATTCATATGTAACAGTCAATGGCGTGTGCATAGCCAGCATGATACAACGCTATGCAGGCTGACATCATCTCCCGGGTAAGAGTCGTCGTTCATGCCTCCAGACCGTCCAGATATTTATCGGCGTCCAACGCCGCCATACAGCCAAACCCGGCGGAAGTCACAGCCTGCCGATAGACCTGGTCCGCAACGTCACCGGCGGCAAATACGCCGGGCAGGCTGGTGGCGGTTGCATTGCCTTCAAGCCCTGAATGAATCCTGATGTAACCGCTATTCATGTCAAGCTGGCCGGCAAATATCTCCGTGTTTGGCGTATGACCTATGGCGATGAATACACCTTGCCGCTCACAGTCCGTTGTGTTGCCCGTTTCAACATGACTGATGCGTATGCCGGTCACACCCGTGTCATCGCCCAGCACTTCTTCAAGAACATGGTCCCAATGGATGCTAACGTTTTCTTTTTCCATGAGACGTTGCTGGAGAATTTTCTCGCCGCGAAACTTGTCGCGTCTGTGCACCACCATCACCTCCGAGGCGATGTTGGAAAGATACAGGGCTTCTTCCAGCGCGGTATTGCCACCGCCGATAACGGCAACCTTCTGCTTTCGATAGAAAAAGCCGTCGCAGGTGGCGCAGGCGCTGACGCCCTTGCCCATAAATGCCTCTTCCGAGGGGAGGCCAAGGTAGCGGGCGGATGCACCAGTGGTGATGATCAGTGCGTCAGACGTGTAGATGGCATGGTCGCCATGCAGACGAAAAGGGCGCTGCCCCAGTTCCGCCGTGTGTATGTGGTCATGAATAACTTTTGTATCGAACCGCTCCGCGTGAGCTTGCATCCTCATCATCAGATCAGGCCCTTGCAAACCCTCGACGTCACCCGGCCAATTATCAACATCGGTGGTTGTGGTGAGCTGACCGCCGATTTCAATGCCGGTAATAACGACCGGGTTGAGATTTGCCCGTGCGGCATAGATGGCCGCAGAAAACCCCGCCGGACCGGAGCCCAGGATAAGCAGCTTATTGTGCACTTCATTCATTGCCCGGCCTTGCCTTCGCCATATTTGCCGCGGGCCTCGATAAAGGGGGGCCCCTGACGATGATTGACAATAATATCCCAGAGGCGACGCCCCTGATTGTCCCTTGCGTCCAGGTCGCGACCGGCCTCTACAAAGAAGGCAAGGAATCGGACGAAATCTTTCGGGCGCATACTGCGATAGGCTTTCAGCAAAACATGGAAGTCTGCATCCTCGCCGTAAGGCTGAAGGTCCAGAAAACGCTTCACTCTATCATCGTCCCAGACTTCATTGATCACTTGAGGTTGGCTGGGTCCCGCCATCTATATTCCTTGCATTATTCGGGTTATAAAAGCGGCGAATTCTACATCAAATCAACATATATCACAGCGACAGGGGCACAAAACCATTTGTTTATGAGCGGTTTGGTTATAAGATGTAAGGCTCTGATTTCAAAGATATTCCGCTTCTCTCTTTATGCAGGATTGAAGGTGTATCCGACAAGTCTTTCTTTACAGCAAGGGTTTCAGGATTGACGCAAGCCAAGACAAAAGCCGGAGGTAAGCCGGATTTCTCAGCACTACTCGCGCCCCGCCTCAGGGAAGGGGCTTTTATCGGGCTGGTGGCTGTGACGGTCTACCTGACCCTGGCCCTTGTGAGCTTTGACAAGAATGACCCGGGCTGGTCCTACACAGGCTCGTCGGAGACGGTAAACAACATCGTTGGCGTAAGCGGCGCATGGATTGCCGATGTACTCCTGTTTTTCTTCGGATTTTTTTCCTACCTTTTCCCGATGCTGCTGGCCTGGCAGACATGGGTCATTTTCCGCGAGCGTGACATCGGCATTGAATTCAGTTGGCCGATAAGCCTGTTTCGCAGCCTGGGGCTGGTACTGACCCTGGTGGCCGGCGCCGCCATAGCCGCAATGCACTTCTATAACCTGAGCGTTGGCTATGAGTATGGCAGTGGTGGCATTATCGGCGCCGAGGTGGCGGGCCTGCTCATCCCGGTATTTTCCTATGTCGGAGCAACCCTGCTGTTGCTGGCCTCGTTCCTTTTTGGGCTGACGGCTTTTATCGGCATTTCCTGGCTGCGGATTATGGATGCAACAGGTCGCGCCTTCCTCAAGTTGATATTACATCTGCAACACTTCGCCAATCGGCTGGCAACCGCTGCACGTGACAAGGCTGAGGCACGCAAAACGGCGGAACATCGCCGTGAGGTATTGGAGAAACACGTTGCGCAGCAGCAGCAGCGTGCGGCGCCGGTCATCGAGCCGCCGCCACCTCCGCAGGAGGAGAGCAAGAGAGCCTCCAAGGAACGCCAGGGCAACCTGTTCCGAACCGGTGCAGTTGGTGGCTTGCCGGCGCTGCATTTGCTGGATGAAGAAAAGGCGGAGCAGGAAAAGGGCTATTCCGCCAACGACCTTGAGGCCATGTCGAGGCTCCTCGAACTTAAACTCAAGGACTATGGCGTGGAAGCGGAGGTCGTGGCTGTTTTTCCTGGCCCGGTTATTACGAGATTCGAGATTCAACCGGCGGCGGGTGTCAAGGTTTCCAGAATATCCGGGCTTGCCAAGGACCTGGCTCGCTCCCTGGCCGTTATCAGCGTCAGGGTCGTGGAAGTTATTCCCGGCAAGTCGGTGGTGGGGGTTGAGATACCCAATGTTGACAGGGAAATCGTTCGTGTCAGCGAGGTGCTCAAGTCCAGGGCCTATGACGCATCACATTCTCCGCTGTCGTTGGCGCTGGGTCACGATATTGCCGGCGAACCCGTTGTCGAGGACCTGACCAAAATGCCGCACCTGCTGGTGGCAGGCACCACCGGCTCCGGCAAGTCCGTGGGCCTCAATGCCATGATCCTGTCGATTCTTTTCAAGGCGTCGCCGGAAGATGTACGCATGATCATGGTGGACCCCAAGATGCTTGAGCTGGCGGTCTACGAAGGCATTCCCCACCTGTTGACCCCGGTGGTTACCGATATGAAGGATGCGGCGAATGCGCTGCGCTGGTGTGTTGCCGAAATGGAAAGGCGTTACCGGCTGATGGCAGCCCTCGGAGTTCGAAATGTGAGCACCTTCAATCGGAAGGTCAATGAGGGCCGGGATTCCGGCGAGCCGTTGCTGGACCCTATCTGGCAGCCCGACCCTTTGCTGGACGAGGCGGATCAGGAACAGCCGGAATTGGAACGCCTGCCGTACATCATTGTCATCATCGACGAATTTGCCGACATGATAATGATCGTTGGCAAAAAAGTGGAAGAATTGATTGCCCGCATAGCACAGAAAGCAAGAGCGGCGGGCATACATCTGGTGCTTGCAACCCAGAGGCCGTCCGTTGACGTGATCACCGGATTGATCAAAGCGAACATACCGACCCGTATTGCCTTTCAAGTGTCCTCGAAAGTGGACTCCCGGACCATCCTGGATCAGGGCGGGGCGGAGCAGTTGCTTGGTCATGGCGACATGCTTTACCTGCCGGCAGGGTCTCCGTTGCCTATCCGGGTTCACGGGGCTTTTGTTGGCGACGACGAGGTACATCGCGTAGTGGAGAGTTGGAAGGAACTGAGTGAACCCAATTATCTTGAATCCATCCTGGAAGGTGTATCGGAAACTGAAATGTTGCCCGGCATCGCCGGCACCGGGGAGGACGGAGCATATGGCGAAGATGTTGACCCGCTATACGATGAGGCCGTGCGTTTCGTGACGGAATCACGGCGGGCATCAATTTCCGCTGTTCAACGCAAGCTCAGGATTGGTTACAACAGGGCGGCGCGCCTGGTTGAAATCATGGAGCGGGCGGGTGTGGTCAGCGAGATGAGCACCAACGGTTCAAGGGAAGTACTTGCCAATGCGCCGCCGGAGTAGGTTGGCCAGCTTCCTTCTGTTGATGCCGATAGCCGGCGGCATCCTTGCCGATTGCGAGGGACCATCCGCCGGGCAAAGTCTGGTCAACCTGTTGCAGGGCATAGATTCATTGCAGGCGACGTTCAGGCAGGATGATGAAAGCCGGCAATCAACGCCGCAAACCGGCAAGCTTTGGGTTCGCAGGCCTGATCTCTTTCGGGTTGAATCCGGCCCGCCTCTCAGCCAGACAATCGTTTCCGACGGCAACAGTCTCTGGATTCATGACCGCGACCTTGAGCAGGTCATCATCAGGCATCTGGACAAGCATGCGGGGGATATACCGGTGCTGATACTGGCGGGGGACCCGGCGCGGTTCACGGCACAATTCGAGGTGGCCTGTTTCGAGGAAGAAGTAGCGCAACATTTCGTGTTGCATAACCGGGAAGAACAGGCGCTGATTACCACGATTGCGCTCTGGTTCAAGCAGGGGCTGCCCACCAGGATAGCCTTTGATGACAAAACCAATGCACGGACGACTATTGAGTTCAGCCAGGTGTCGGCTTTAACCGGTGAGGATAATGAAAGGTTTGCTTTCGTCCCCCCCGATGCCGTGGATATTATTGATGACCGTGTAAGCCCATGAATCTGTTTGCTGAGTCGGTCGGCTACCAGCCCCTGGCATCCAGGATGCGCCCGACTGATCTCGAACATTTCATCGGCCAGGAACATCTGTTGGCACCGGGCAAACCGCTGCGTGAGGCGATAGAGGCGTCTCAGTTACATTCGATGATACTCTGGGGGCCGCCCGGGGTCGGCAAGACGACGCTGGCGAAACTGATTTCCGAATGTTGCGACATTGAGTTCCAATCGATCTCGGCGGTGCTATCCGGTGTGAAGGATATTCGCGCAGCCATAGCGGTGGGGAAACAGACGCGGGTGACCTCCGGGCGCAAAACCCTGTTGTTCGTGGATGAGGCACACCGTTTCAATAAATCACAGCAGGACGCCTTTCTGCCACATGTGGAAGACGGCACCATCATTCTTGTTGGCGCGACAACGGAAAATCCTTCCTTTGAACTGAATAATGCATTGCTGTCCCGGGCCAGGATATACAAGTTGCAATCTTTGGATTCCGGCCAGCTTATGCGCGTGTTGCGGCAAGCGATAGATCAGGACGAGGAACTGGCGAAAAACACCGTAACCGCGGATGAAACTGTGCTGGGAATCATTGCCAAAGCCGCTGACGGCGACGCAAGGCGCGCGCTCAACATCCTTGAAGTTGCCGCAGATATGAGCCAGGACGGGGCCATTACCGAGACCTTGCTCGGGGAAGTGTTCGGGGATGAGATACGCCGCTTCGACAAGGGCGGAGATCTTTTTTATGAGCAGATTTCAGCGCTCCACAAGGCCGTCCGGGGGTCTGACCCGGATGCCTCCCTTTATTGGTTTGTGCGCATGATCGACGGTGGATGCGACCCCATCTATATCGCGCGGCGGCTGGTCAGGATGGCGAGCGAAGATATTGGCAATGCCGACCCCCGGGCGCTGGACATAGCGCTGCGCGCTTGGGAAGTGCAGGAAAGGCTGGGCAGCCCGGAAGGAGAACTGGCCATTGCTCAGGCAGTGGCGTATCTGTCGGTCGCCGCCAAAAGTAACGCCGTATATAAAGCGGTCGGCAAGCTCAAGGCGGTTGTCAGTGCAACAGGCTCTCTGGATGTACCTTTGCACATCAGGAATGCGTCGACCAGCATGATGAAAGACATGGGTTATGGTGAAGACTACCAGTATGCTCATGACCATGAGGGCGGTTTTGTTCCCGGTGAGTCCTACCTGCCGCCGGAGTTGGACGGCAGGCGGTTTTATGATCCCGTGGAGCGCGGGCTGGAGGCCAAAATAAAACAGCGGCTGGAATACTTTCGCAAACAGAACGAGGCAAGTGATTTCCAGCGTTATGCCAACGACTCGAAAAAGGGGCAAGAATGAATGCTGTCATCGCCATTGCACTGGGCGGCGCTCTGGGCTCCGTGGCCAGGTACGGTCTGACGATCTTCTGCGAGCACCTTTTCGGCAGGGATTTCCCCTATGGCATCTTTATCGCCAACATCGCCGGCTCTTTTGCGATAGGGATTTGTTGCGTACTGTTGCTTGAACGGGCACTCCTGTCGGAAGCCGGGCGTCTGTTTGTGATGGTCGGATTACTGGGCGCTTTTACGACCTTTTCCACCTTCTCACTGCAAGCCATTGGGCTGATACAAGAGGCCAGGCTCGTCGCCGCGGCCGCTTACATAGGCGGCAGTGTTCTGCTCAGTATTGCCGCCGCTTATTTGGCAATGGTCGTCACGCGGCAGCTTGTAACCTGACGCAGTTCCGGCGCTTCTGGTAAGATGGCGCCCCCTGATTCCGACGCAAACAAAGATGCTAGACCCAAGGCTCATCCGGCAAGAACTCAACATCACGGCGGAGAAGCTGCGCATCCGCGGATTTGAGTTGGATGCCGAATCCATAGATGCGCTGGAATCACGCCGCAAAACAATTCAGATGGAAACGGAAGGGTTACAAAGCGCCCGAAACAAACAATCGAAGATGATTGGCCGGGCGAAAACCGCCGGTGAGGACGTTCAGCCGCTGCTGGATGAGGTCGCAAGCCTGGGGGGCAGGCTTGATGAGAGCAAGCAGGAACTGGAGGAAATTCAAGCGGCGCTGCAAAGCCTGCTGATGGCGATTCCGAACTTGCCGCACGAGTCCGTTCCGCCGGGTGATACTGAAGCAGACAATATAGAGGTGCGATGCTGGGGTGATGCAGCTGATTTTTCTTTCCCGGCAAAGGATCATGTGGACCTGTCCGGGGAATCCGGCCTGCTGGATTTTGCAGCGGCGACAAAAATCACCGGGTCCAGATTTGTGACCATGCGCGGTCAACTCGCGCGGCTGCACCGGGCGCTCATCCAGTTTATGCTGGATGTGCACACCAACGAACACGGGTATGAAGAAGTCTACATTCCTTATATCGTCAATAGAGAATCACTGGCGGGGACCGGCCAGCTACCCAAGTTTGAGGCGGATCTTTTTAAGCTGGCGGATGAACGGGACCTCTACCTGATTCCCACGGCCGAGGTGCCCATGACCAACCTGGCCCGGGATGAAATTTTCCCGGCGGAAGATATGCCGAAAAAACTTGTGTGTCACAGCCCTTGCTTCAGAAGTGAAGCGGGCAGTTATGGCAAGGACACCCGGGGCATGATCCGACAGCACCAGTTTGAAAAAGTGGAACTGGTGATGATGGCGAAACCGGCTGATTCATGGGAGGCGCTGGAGACGCTGACGACTCATGCGGAAGCCGTCCTGCAAAAATTGGGGCTGCCTTACCGGGTGGTAACACTTTGCGCGGGTGACCTTGGTTTTGCTGCGGCCAAGACCTACGACCTTGAAGTCTGGCTGCCGGGGCAGGGCAAGTATCGGGAAATTTCCTCCTGCAGCAATTTCCTTGATTTTCAGGCGCGGCGGATGCAGGCAAGATGGCGGAATCCGGACACCGGCAAGCCTGAGTTGATACACACACTGAACGGTTCCGGGCTCGCCATAGGGCGCACTTTGGTGGCAGTGCTGGAAAACTACCAACAGGAAGACGGTTCCGTGCTGATTCCCCAGGCATTGCAGCCTTATATGCCTGGCGCAACGGCCATCCGATTTCACTAGGCCATGAGATATCTCCCTTTGCATGTCGACTTGAAGGGTCGCGATGTGCTCGTTGTGGGTGGCGGAGAGGTTGCCCGGCGCAAGATTGAATTACTGCTCGCCGCCGGTGCCGTCATCCATTTGGCGGCGCCCGATGTCTTAGCGGAAATAGAGACAATGCTGGCCGATGGCGATCATCTTGTCCGGCGGGTTGAGTATGACGTCGGGCAGCTCGCAGGCAAGGCTTTAGTGGTTGCGGCCACTGATGATGGCCGGCTTAATCGGCAGGTATCGGTGGATGCGAAAGAACGAAACATTCTTGTCAACGTAGTCGATGCGCCGGAACTCTGTAGCGTAATCTTTCCGGCCATTATTGACCGGGGGCCCCTTGTCCTGTCCGTTAGCAGTTCAGGCGGTTCGCCGGTGCTGACCCGTTACGTCCGGCAAATGGTTGAGCAGTTCATACCCGGCGGCTACGAAAGAGTTGCGACCTACCTGCAATCCCGAAGACAACAGCTAAAGGAAAAGTTTGCGGATATCGAGCAGAGACGCAGAAGAACGGAAGCATTTATCGAGTCACCCGGATTCGAGGCGGCGTTGAGCGGCGATACGCGTAGGGCGGACACGCACCTGTTTACAACGGATGCATCAGCAATCACTGGCGAGGTGTATCTTGTCGGCGCCGGGCCGGGAGACCCGGACCTGCTGACCCTGCGGGCGCTTCACCTGATGCAGAAGGCCAATATCGTCCTGTATGACAATCTTGTTACGGACAAGGTGCTGGGCAGGGTGCGCCGGGATGCGTCCCGAGAGTTTGTCGGCAAGCGCAGCGGATACAAATCAACCAGCCAGGAAGACATCAACGACCTGTTGGTTCGGCTGGCAAAAGAAGGTAACCGTGTGCTCCGCCTGAAAGGCGGGGACCCGTTCATCTTTGGCAGAGGCGGGGAAGAAATTACCGCACTGATACACAACCATGTGCCTTTTCAGGTTGTGCCGGGCATCACGGCGGCATCCGGTTGCGCCGCTTATGCGGGCATACCGCTGACGCATCGTGAACTCTCGCAGAGCGTCCGATTTGTGACTGGCCATCCGAAAGACGGCAAGGTGGAACTCCCCTGGCAGGAACTGACCCATGCGCGTGAAACCCTGGTCTTCTACATGGGGCTGGGCGGTCTGGCGACGATATGCCGGCAACTGGTATCCCACGGCAGGCGAGCCGATACGCCGATTGCCATTGTATCGAAGGGGACAACGCCGGAGCAGCGTGTACTCAAAGGGACGCTGGAAACCATGCCGGGGCTGGTGGCGCGTACACAGATTGAAACGCCGACCCTGATCATCATTGGTGAAGTGGTGAACTTTGCCGATTAATCGCAGTTGGTCGGCTTGGGCAGGCCGGATACCTTGGCAAGTACGCGGCGTGGCCTGCCGGTAAACAGTTTCATCAGGTAAATACTCGAACCTTTGTCCGCGTGGAGTTCTTCCTTCATTCGCCTGATCAGCACACGATTGGCCGGGAACAGCTTATAGGTGGCGTAAAAATCCCGGACAAGCTCGATAACTTCCCAGTGCGCAGGCGTCAGTTCAATACCTTCCAACGCCGCCAGGGCTTCCGCAACAGCCTGGTTCCAGTTGGAAAGATCGCAGAGAAAACCTTCCTTGTCGCAATCGGGCAGCATCACTTAAAACCAACAGCAAACCTGGTCCGCCGCCGCCGAAAGCCGCACGAAATCATCATAGCCAATCAGGCGGGTGGCCGGTTTGATGCGGGTTTTAACGCCGCGGGCTTCCGCATCGGCAAGGATGGCATGGCTTATGCCCGGAAGTTCTTCCAGCGCCAGATAGACGCCGTCTTCCAGCAGGACCAGCAGATCATCCTCTGCAATCAATCCGCTGCAAAGTTCAAGCGCGGCAGCTTTGTTGACCGTGTGCAGCAGCATCAGAAGTTCAATATCCTGCCGTGACCCATGATGACCCGGCGCATCTCCGCCTCGCTTATTGGCTCGACATCGATCACCAGATCATTGGCAGACAGCCCGAAGGTTTCCATGGAGAGATGACAACAGTAAACATGCTTAACGCCATACTCCTTCAACACGGCGAAAGAAGCGGAAAAGGCTTTTACCCCCAGCGCTGACGTCTCCTGCTCGTTGAGCAATTGCAGCACGCCGGCACCGGTAAACAGCACCGAACATTCCGCAAAAGCGGTGCCCATCAACAGGGCATCCAGGCCTTCCTGGGCATTGACACTGCCGTGAGGCGGGCACGATTGAATAAAAAGCAGGGAAGTCATTCAGGCACCGAAGGTGATAATCTTGTCCGCGTTCAGACTGGCGTCTATCAACTGACCCAGGCCGGAGATGACAAAGCCGGGCGCAAGATTGCCGGCTTTTTTCTCATTCCGGCTTGCTTCGGCATCATCCAGAATGCCTCGCCTGAGACAGGAAGCAACACAGGCGACGAGCTCAACATGATTGTGGTCAGCGAACTGCTGCCATTGATTGACGATGTTTGGCTCATCCTGGGGTGGGGCGGCCAGCCCATTGGCAGCCTGAACGCCATCGTGATAGAAGAACACGCGAAAAACCTCATGGCCCTCCGCCAATACCGCTTCCGCAAACTTCAACGCTGAAATGCAGGACTCAGAAGCGTAGGGGGCGCCCAGGACAACTATCGAAAACTTCAATACCCCTAGTCGTCCATAATGCCCAGCAGATGCAACAGGCTGGCAAACAAATTGTAAATGCTGAGGTACAGTGAGACGGTCGCCATGACGTAATTGGCTTCCCCGCCGTTAACGATGCGGCTGGTATCAAACAGGATGAAGCCGGACATCAGAAGGACAATAGCCGCAGAAATCGCCAGGCTGAGGCCGGGGATAACAACACCCAGCATGGGACCAAACCATACCAGAAGAAGCGAACCCAGGACAACCATCAGGCCGGTGAACAGGAACCCGCCCATGAAAGAAAAATCCTTCTTCGTCGTCAGGACGTAACCGGAAAGGGCGAAGAAGATAACGCCAGTCATACCCAGTGCGGTCATGATCAGTTCGGGGCCGCTGGCGGCCATGTAGTAGCTGATAACGGGGCCAAGTGAGAAACCCATAAAGCCGGTGAGCGCGAAGACCAGCAGAATGCTCCAGGCGCTGTTACGCATCTTGTTGATCACGAACAGCAACCCGAAGGCTACAATCAGCCAGGGAATGATGCCGATATGCGGGGCGTTGACGGCAATGGAGACCCCCGCCATGGCGGCGCTGAACAGCAGGGTTATGGACAGCAGCATATAAGTGTTGCGCAGCACCGAGTTGGTTGAGGCGACAGCCCCCGAGCGACCGGTAACGTATTGTGTGTTCGCCATCGAGATGCACTCCTTAAATTGATGACACGAATGCCCGGATTTTACGGCACTTGCATTCAAAAGCAAGCAGAAGCCCCTTGCCGTCATGCCCCGCCCCGTCATTGTCCGGCTTACCCGGACAATCCAGAGTGGCGGCATAGCCGCCATGTACATTGCGGCTTTCGCGAAGCGAAAACTCCCCCCGTCATTCTTGTATGTGTTCACTAATTCGATGACAGATTTGAATAGTATCATTGACTAAGTGACACACCCAGGAGGGCAGCATGAGAGACAACAGCAAAGACAGCACGATCGAGAGGAATTTGATCCGCGACTGGCAACATAGGTGCCAGGAATACGAACAGGTCAAGGCCGGCAAACATCCTAAGTTTCGTTTTGTATCGGACTTCTACAAGCACTACAACACTCATCGGCAGGTGTTCTTGAAGTATTACCACCGCTATAAGGCCAGCGGTGATGGACAGGACCTGCTGCCGCAGCGCCGCGGTCCAAAGTGGCAAGCGCGGCGTGGTATGACTAAGGTGGAAGAACTAGTGCTGGAGCAGCGCCGGCTGGGTAATAACCGCTACGAGATCTATGCGATACTATTGCCTCAACTGCATGATGACTGTCCATCACCGAGTACCATCTACCGGATCACGCGCCGCTATAATCTGAATCATTTGAAGCCAAAGATGCAAGCCAACAAACGCAAGATAATCAAGCAAAAGGCAGGTGAAATGGGGCATATAGACTGCCATCACCTGAGCCGGGACCTGTTTCCCGGGCAGCCCCGCCACTATCTGGTGTGTCTGCTGGACGATTGCACGCGCCTGGCTTGGGCGGAGGTGGTGTCGGACATCAAGAGCCTGACGGTGATGTTCACCACCCTGCGGATGATCAACCTGCTCAACAGTCGTTACCAGATCCGGTTTGAGGAGCTGCTGAGTGACAACGGTGCGGAGTTTGCTTCCAGGAAGAACCTGGACGGGCATCCGTTTGAGCGGATGCTGCAGGAGTTGGGCATCCGGCATCGCTACACTCGTCCCTACCGACCTCAGACCAATGGCAAGGTGGAGCGCTTCTGGCGGACGCTGAATGATGACCTGATAGACGACACGGTGTTCGAGAGCGTAGCTGACTTCAAGAAAGAACTGGAACTCTACATGTTGTACTACAATGAACACCGGCCGCACCAGGGGATCGGCGCTAAAACACCGCTGGAAATGAACAAACTGCGGCAGTGAATTAGTGAACACATACAATTCTCGCCGAAGCCAGCCGTACCGCCTTCGGTGGGACGACTGGGTTCGGGGGAATCCAGAAGTGGCGGCGCAAGCCGCCATGCAGTTCGCCGTCCCTCACCCCCCGTCCGTCATTCCAGGCGATGGGGTTATTCCCATCGCCGACAGTGTTTCCCAGGCGATGGGGTTGTTCCCATCGCCGACAGTGCCTCCTCGCCTCTCTTATTCGTCATTCTCGGGCGTAGCCCGGGGATCCAGAGTGGCGGCATAGCCGCCATGCCCTTTGCGAACCCCGCGAAGCGAAAACGCAATGAGCGCTGAAACTACCCCGGCGGCAGGCTACGCGGATATGGCGCCAGCTTAACAAGTAGCATTGAATCGCGTATATTTCGCACCTCGCGGAGGGGTGGCAGAGCGGTTGAATGCACCGGTCTTGAAAACCGACATGTCGAGAGGCATCCAGGGTTCGAATCCCTGCCCCTCCGCCAGATATTTACATAGCCCCAGCGGACACCATGCGAATCCAGCATTTGAAACAGTGGTATGAATTGCTCGAGAAACTCTCGGCGCGACAGATGTCCGAGTGCCACGGAAAAATGAATTGGCCGCAACGCGGCGTGTATTTTTTTCAAGAGCACGGCGAAGACAGGACCGACACCGGCGCTGGCCCGCGCATCGTGCGCGTCGGCACCCATGCGCTCAAGGCAAATTCAAAAACGACCTTGTGGAAACGATTGTCGCAACACAAAGGCGTAGTTAAATCGGGTGGCGGTAACCATCGCGGTTCCATTTTTCGTTTGCTGGCCGGTACCGCATTGCTGGCACGAGACGACGAGTCATGCGCGACCTGGGGAACTGGCAACTCTACGCCGAAAGACATCACCGCCGCTGAGTTGTCGGCCGAATTGGCGATTGAAAAACGAGTTAGCGATGCGATTGGCCGGATGCGGGTGTTGTGTTTGCCAATCAATGACGATGCCGGACCCGACAGCCTGCGCGGCGTGATTGAACGCAACTCCATTGCGTTGTTAAGTAACTATGAAAAGTCTTCCATTGACGCGCCATCGCAGGGTTGGCTCGGGCATCATTGCGAACGCGAAACAGTTCGCCGGTGCGGACTGTGGAATCAACACCATGTTAATGAAACTTACGACCCATCGTTTCTCACGACCTTCGAAAAATTGGTGAACAAAACAGCGAGGTACTGATATGAAAATCGTTATAGCCTGTGCCGGAAGCAAACGCGCCGGCGCTGGTTTAATGCGGACGATCAAAGACAAGCCAGTCAAGTTTGTCGCGCAACCAAAATTGGCACCGAAAGATGCGCATCATAACTATGCGATGCCCGATGATATTTCCGACGACGGCACCAGTTGGCGCACACGATTGTGTGCGTATAACGCAATCTACGAAAAAAACGGAGACAATCCGTTTGGTTTGCTACCGGCGTGGAAGTTGTACGACCCTGAGATATACGGCAACCTCGTTGAAAAATATTCTGCGGAAAATGTCTATATCATGTCAGCGGGCTGGGGTTTGGTATCGGCAAAATTTTTATTGTCGGAATACGACATTACCTATTCCTCCAGTGCCAGAGGGGAAAACGCATACAAACACCGCAGAAAAAATGATTGGGCGGACAAGGATTTTTGTATGTTGCCCAAAGACAGCACAGATCGCGTTGTGTTTTTCGGTGGCAAAGATTACCTGGAATCGTTTTGCGAACTCACCAAAAAATACGCGGGGAAACGAATATGTTTCTACGCCACCAGCAAGAAGCCTGAGGTGAAAGGTGTGGTGCTGAAATATTACGGAAGAACCTTTACCAACTGGCACTACCAGGCCGCGAAAAAGTTGATTGACGGGAAACTTGCTTTATAAAAAACTTTTACCGGAGACTAAATTCGCAATCGCATCGGCCAGCGCGATTTATTGCTCCGCCGACAATGCTTCGCCGCTCTTTCATCCCGTAATCCCAGGCGATGGTGTTGTTCCCATCGCCGACAGTGTTTCCCAGGCGATGGGGGGTATCCATCGCCGATAGTGTTTCCCGGCGTAGCCCGGGAACCCGGAGCAGCCGCGTAAGCCGCCATGTGTTTTTTCCCGTCATTGTCCGGCTTGCCCGGACAATCCAGAGTGGCGGCGTAAGTCGCCATGCAGTTCGCCGCGCCCCTTCCCCGTCATCCAGGCGATGGTGGCCCCATCGCCTGGATGACGGTGTGGGGAAGGGTGGTTGCAGTTATTTTTTATGGTAACGATATGCGCCATGTCCGACGTGCTTAAAGTCGTCATACACGGTGGCGTGATTATCAGGAGAGTCCACGTACAACATCGAAGCGATGGTCGTACGAATTGTTGACTCGCTATATTGAGTTCCGTTTCGCATCATGTGTGCAACGACATCGCTGATGTAAAACACTCCGTTTGGCGAATTCGCAGTTATCTGAAGAGTGCATCCAAGAATTTCGCCACGACAGGTCATGTTAAAAATTTTGACTTGATTAATTTAGTAATATACCACACGCAGGCTTACAAACGCCAAAGCGTCGGCTATCGGAATAAAGAGATTCAATCCAACTTGCGCTTGTCCTATTTGATATCCAGCGGTGGAGATACCGACAACTGAACCGTTACTATCAAGTAACGGGCCACCGCTATTGCCAGAGCTGATAGCGGCGTCACTTTGAATCCAGTTATATCCTTCCAATATTCTTGTACCGCTGACGATTCCAGATGTGACCGTTGAGCTCAATGATTCGTCAAGAGGCGAGCCAATTGCATATACTTGTTCACCGCTTCCTGGCACGTATGGGTTGATATGCAAGGCTGGCAATCTAATGTTATCGATGATAACCAGAGCAATATCTCGGTCTTTCGATACGTATTCCACCCGACCTTTAACAGATACTCCATCTTTGGTAACAATAGTGACATTTTTTGCATTACCGACGACATGACTATTGGTCAACACATAATTACCGTCGCCCACTGCAAACCCTGACCCATGCCCTTGAGCCACCCGGATGGTAACCGTTGCTTTTTTGGCATGGTCCAATGCTGCGGTTATGGTTTGGTAGTTATTGCGTTTATTGTTAATCAATCGCCCAGTGTCTGCCGTTGGTACTTGTGCGGGCCCGCTTGACCGCTCCACCATATTGAGAAAATCATGGTTGGCGAGTAAATTATTTACCGCAAGTCCAAATGAATCTGACATCAATTCCCAAGCAGCGTCATCGCTTCTTTTTTCAAGTATGGACGATCCTTGGGTGTCAATTTTTCCGATTAAAGAGCGAGTTGCCGGCGAATAAACTTGCCATTCCACATTCATGTTTATGGAGCCATTCATGTCCCAGTTTCCAAATTCGACCATTGATGCACACATGTCAGTGTTTATGTCAGTGATGCGAGCAGCCACAAGGACTTCTGCTCCACTAACATCATACCCCTCGAAAAGATTCTCGGTAGAACCGACCACCGGCCAGCCGTTTGATTCCAATTCTTCTCGGAACACATCGACTAAATCTTCGCTCGACAGATTCACTTTGTTTCCAGTCCGCCATTTAATGTCGTCATGCTTTGAGCAAAACGCGCCAATTCTCAAATCACCAATGTCGGTGCCACGGCGAATTTTCGCCGCCACTTTCGTGATTGCTATAGCCTTAACCTTGTTCGGATCAGTTATTTGAATGGCACTTTGAACGGCAACTTGAGAGACGGTTGTCGCACAACCTGCCATTAATATAGCAACGGCGATGATGGCGATTGTTTCCATTTTCGATTGAAGTAAATTTTTCATGTTGTTAACTCTATTGAATGTCAATAGTGAAAATGAATGCAAAGTTTACAAAATCACATCGCAAGTAATGTTAAACGAAATCAATACCATGCCCGGCTTCACGCCCATCAGCATGTATCCAAAACTATGGACCGCTAGCGGCGTGTCATGTACCGAACTCATCAACCAATTAATCCAACTCGCGCTCGCCGCGCACAGCTCCAAAGCCAGATTGCAACGGGCCATTAAACTTCTCTTGAATCTTCCGTACTCTACTGTTCCTAGTTATTTTTGATATGTTCGCTAACGGCATAGTCGACAAGCTCTTGAACATGTCGCTGTTTAATTACAATTCCCAGTCCTACCGCTTCTTGTATTCCAAGTGGAGGCATATTTGCGGGTAATTCGTGCAACGCCGAACTGTGTGTAACCGCTTTTGACAAAACACCAAGCAAACGATACTGGGAGTCGGTCGAAACAAAAACGGGGCTTCCGCTTGATCCCTGAAAAATATGAGCGTCAATGACAAGTTGTCCTTTACCACCAAAATCGACATCCGGCATTGAAGCAATCACTCCGCTACGGACAATAGGAAGATTGTTCACTTTATCGTAGTAGTCAACTGGGTAGCCGACAAAAATAACCTGACTGGCGAGCACAACTTTTTGATAATCTATCGGTTGCAAAAATTCTTTCGTTATGTATTTGAAAAAAACATCTGAGTGAGCAATTGCAGAAATATTGATACATGCTAAATCAACATCGGCGTCCGGATGAGCGCAATAAATAGACTCAAACCCCTTTTGATTAAATTCCTGAAATTTTCCATATTTGGGATTGCCTGTTCCATTGCTACGATTAAAAATAATGCGGATCACATGACTCGGATCCACAAAAACATGTTTGTTCGAAATTAACAACAAGAGAGACTTATCTGATCCGCTGTTTATGTCTGCACGAAAAATAAAAGCAGTCCCGACAGATATTCCTTTCGGTGACTGAACTTCAACCCGGGTGGTTATAAATCCCATTTCGTGTTCGAACGATACTTGCTTCTTTTCAGAAATTTTGGTCTCAGACGGTGAATTCATCATAGTCTCCTATTCCTAGCGTCATTCACACCCGAAACACTTTCATTATCTCATCACCGAGATGATTAATTACTTTCACGGCGATTCGGCCGTTTTTGGTTTGATATTGAAATAAGTGCTGGTAGGAGTAACCGTGCTTTTAGCGAAATATTTTTTGCAACACGCATTACGGTTATCTACACATAGAACCTTAATTAAATCATTTTTTCGCTCGCCAGTGCAACCACACACACCGTGTATTTTTGGGCACCTGCCTCGTTATCCCCATGCACATCTTTGCCGTCATTGTCCGGCTTGCCCGGACAATCCAGAGTGGCGGCGTAAGCCGCCATTAACTAAGCAGCGTGCCCCGCGTTACACCCATTGCGCTTTCGCTTCGCGAAAGCCGCAACTCTGGATCCCCGCCTTCGGCCTTCGGCCTCGGCGGGAAACACTGGGGGCGATGGTGGCCCCATCGCCTGGGATGACGGTGTGGGGTTTAATGACGCCGATGGCGTACTATCAGCAAATCACTCTGGCTGCCTGATGAGTCTCATATATATTGAACCAGCCAACTAGTAGTGGCGGCATGAGACAGTCAGGGGTACAGTGAGCAGTTCACATGAATTGCGATACATTTCTGAAAGTGGGGAAGGGTGGTTGTTCTTTCTAACCTCTTGAGTAGAAGTCAGTAGGTGGATTTATAAACTGGATATTTCTTGATTTGAATAATAGTGTTTCGTTGCGATTATTATTCATTCCGTGTCAAGTGAGAGATAAAAAATGTCAAGTGAATATAAATTTAGAGCGACAAACATAGACACAAACGAACAATGGGAATTTGATAGTTCGTCGTCCGACTATACGTATGCCGTGGGCTCGGCGAAAAGAAAAGCGTCTCGTCAATGGCCTGACAGCGACATTGATTTGGCACTCTTCGATGCCTTCGACACGAATAAGTACAGGACACATCACGAAAAACGTAACAGTAAGTGGGAAGATGCTTGGCGTCCGAATGAAATTTATAATTGCAGGGCAACAAATCTGCAAACAGGGGAGCAATTTGTAGACCGTGTTGCTAGTGTCAGAGGGGCGAAATCGGTAGCAAGCAGACAATATCTGAACAGCGATATACACATTGCATGGTTTGATGAATACGCCGCTATCTACGAACCTGAAAAAAATTGGATAAGTTATACGAAACTCAACGGGAAGTGGAAGTTATCAACTGATGCCGAGTTGGTCGGAATGCTCGTCCGGCAAGAAAACGTACAATCCCGCTGGTTCACACTCGCAAGTGATGACAAATCGAAAGCGTCCGATAACAATGAGTCTCGCGAGCTGGATGGTAGCGAGATATGGAAAGAAATAAACCCAAACGATGTCATAGTTTTAGATACTGAAACCACTGGATTCGACAAAAAAGCAGAAATTTGCGAAATAGCAATGATTAGCGGTAACGGAGAAGTATTGTTAAACACGTTGGTAAAACCTACCCGGAAAATACCGTCAGTCACGACCAATATTCATGGTATTACGAACGAAATGGTTGCACGTGCCCCAGCTTGGTCGAAGATACAAGAGAAATTCGACAAAATCAGCAAGGGCAAAACTGTGTATATTTATAATGCCGAATATGACTTACGATTGATATATCAAAGCATCTTAGCGCAAGATGACGACTGGCTTTTGCGATGGGTGAAGAGCAAAGGTGATAACAATTTCCTCCCGGATACCGAGTGTGTAATGCTCGAATACGCTAAATATAAAAAGGACCGAAGTAATCGTCGCAAGGGGTACAAATGGCACAAATTAGAAGATGCTGCACGGCAATGTAATATACAGGTTGACGAGAAACACCGCGCATTGGCGGATTGCAAAACGACTCTTGGAGTTATGTGGCATATGCGAGTTTTCAATGAGCATGTCTCATATCCCGCTACTAAAACTAAACCGCCATCAAAATCAAAATCTATAGGCACAAGAGTTGCGGTAATTTCTGCAATAATTTTTACTATCTTGTATATCGCATCGTAGACTACGATGTAGTCGCCCACATAAATTTATGTTCCATTATTTTCCCAAGGGAAGGTGGCTATACTTCCGACTTTGGCCGTGATTAAGCTCTGAAACGCGCCAAGAGTGCGCCACTCGAGCGAAAAAAAATGACCAAATGCAAGTCCTGCTGGCCGGCACCAGCCCCTGGCCTAGTCAAGTACGGTCATTTGCCTACCCTGCCTAGCTGTTTCCATGGCCTTATATGCTCTAGTTTGTCGGCTAGTTCTTCCGCAGCAACCTCGGTATCGTACGCAGCTTGGGCTCGAAGCCAGTAACCATTCGACAATCCGAAAAATCGGCAAAGTCGCAGGTCTGTGTTAGCTGTGATTGTGCGTTTGCTAGAAACAATAGCCCCGATTCTCTGAGCAGGGACTTCGATTTCTTTCGCCAGGCGATATTGAGAGATTCCCATCGGGTCAAGGAACTCATCTTTAAGCAATTCACCTGGTGAAACAGGCGGCAATTTCTTCATCATTAATCTCCTAATGGTAGTCCACTATCTCCACATTGCTTGCGCCAACTGTAGTCCAACGAAAACAGATACGAAACTGATCGTTAATTCTAATGCTGTGTTGGCCTTTCCGATTGCCTTTCAGCGCTTTAAGTCGATTTCCTGGAGGAACTCTTAGATCGGAGATATTGTCAGCGATTTGTAGCTGCCTTAGCTTGCGAAGAGCAACCCTTTCAATTTTTACGAATCGTCTGACCCTATATCCGTTCGATAGGGCTTCGGTATCAACGCATTTGAAGGATACAATCATTGCTCGAATAATAATGTATCGCGTTATTAACGTCAAACGATACTATCTACTCTATCCTATCGGTGACTCATTTTATTGTCAGCAACATTTTGCCACGACCCTCTCGCAAATTTCGCTGCTGAGGCGATCCGTTGACCCTCGAGGAACACCTTCTTGATGGCCTGCAACAGTGTCTCTATACGACAGCCAGGATGCCTTCTGGCCAGTCGGTCGGAATCCAAATATTCTTTCGCGCCGTAACCGGGTCCGATGATATGCACAGTGACATCCCCGCCCAATGGAACCACCTACATGGTGGAGTTCCCTTGAAAATCTTTCTAGCCAATACGAGGCTCTTCTCATTATTGATACAGAATCTCAATAGCCTTCCATCCCAAGGGGCTTTACACTACGCTACCGGACATTCGGGCTTGACCTGAAACAGAGAATAAATCAAGAACATTAAAAGAATCAGGAATCAACGATGGCCCTCAAGAAGTCCGACCTCTACTCCTCCCTCTGGGCCTCGTGCGACGAGCTGCGCGGCGGTATGGATGCCAGCCAGTACAAGGACTATGTCCTGTTCATGCTGTTCATCAAGTACATCAGCGACAAGTACGGCGACAGTGCCGACTTTACCCCGTCGGTCATAATCCCTAAGGGCGCGAACTTCACGGACATGATCGCGCTGAAGGGCAAGAGCGACATCGGCGACAAGATCAACACTCAGGTCATTGCGCCGCTAATTGACGCCAACGAGCGGATCGCCCACAGCGACTTCCCCGATTTTAACGACCCCAACAAGCTCGGCGAAGGGGAGGCGATGGTGGATCGCCTGTCCAACCTGATCGGCATCTTTCAGAAGCCCGAACTCGACTTCTCGCAGAACCGCGCCGACCACGACGACATCCTCGGCGACGCTTACGAGTACCTGATGCGGCACTTCGCCACCGAGAGCGGTAAGAGCAAGGGGCAGTTCTACACCCCCGCCGAGGTCAGTCGCGTCATTGCCCAGGTGATTGGCATCTCGCCGGATAACGCGAAAGCATCCACCACCGCCTACGACCCGACCTGCGGCTCGGGCTCGCTACTCCTGAAGGTGGCCGCCCAAGCCGGCAAGCGCATCACGCTCGAGGGTCAAGAGAAGGATGTGACCACCGCGGGCTTGGCTCGCATGAACATGATCCTGCACGACTTCCCCACGGCCAACATCCTGTCGGGCAACACCCTGGCCGCGCCGAAGTTCAAGGACGGCGAGCAACTCCGCACTTACGACTACGTCGTCGCCAATCCGCCGTTCTCCGACAAGACCTGGACCACTGGACTCACGCCATCGACCGACCCCTTCCAGCGTTTCGCCTGGGGGGAGCCGCCCGCCAAGCAAGGCGACTACGCCTACCTGCTACACATCATCCGCTCGATGAAAAGCACCGGTAAAGGTGCCTGCATTCTGCCCCACGGCGTCCTTTTCCGCGGCAATGCCGAAGCCAGGATCCGCGAGCAGTTGGTTCGGTCAGGCTGTCTCAAAGGCATCATCGGACTACCCGCCAACCTCTTCTACGGCACCGGCATTCCAGCCTGCATCGTGGTGATTGATAAAGAAAACGCGACCGCCCGCAAGGGCGTGTTCATGATCGACGCCTCCAAAGGCTTCATCAAAGACGGCAACAAGAACCGCCTGCGCGAGCAGGACATCCACCGGATCGTCGACACCTTCACCAAGCAAACTGATGTCCCCCGCTACGCCCGCATGGTGCAACTGGACGAGATCGCCGACCTGAAGAACGATTTCAACCTCAACCTGCCGCGCTACATCGACAGTACCGAGCCCGAAGACCTGCAAGACATCGACGGTCACCTGCGCGGCGGCATTCCAGAGCGTGATCTGGATGCGCTCGACGCATACTGGAAGGTGCTTCCGAGCGTGCGCACGGACTTGTTCGAGTCCGCGGGTCGTCCCGGTTATGCCCGACTGGCTCTGCCGCTGGTCGAGGTCAAGCCCGCCATCCTCGGTCATGCCGAGTTCGCCGCCTTCCAACAGAAGGCGAGCAAATGCTTCGCCGTCTGGAGCAAAACTACGACGCCGTGCCTCACCGAGTTCGCCAAGGACGGCCACCCGAAGGCGCTGCTCGAGACCATCGCCGAAGACCTTCTGGAGACGTTCCGTCGGGCGTCGCTGATTGATACCTACGCTGTTTACCAGCATCTAGTGGACTCCAGTCCCGAGACCACGCACCACGACTCGAAGAGTAAGCGGCGCTTTAAGTCATACCGCGTTCCCGGTTACGGTGCCATCCAACCGCTCGGCAACGAACTCACCAGAGTAGACCAACAACCCAACGAGATACGAGAGGCGAACATCGCCGAGGATATTCGCACCGCGTTCCACGAGGCGCCGTTGCTCGATGCCTACGACATCTACCAGCACCTGATGGATTACTGGGCCGAGACCATGCAGGACGATGCCTACCTGATCGCTGCCGACGGCTGGACGGAGGGCGCGCAGCCCCGGGAGATCGTTCGCGTTAAGGACAAGAACAACAAACTCGTCTGGCATGAGCCACACGACTACTTGAAGGGAAAACGACGCTTCAAGTCGGACCTCGTTCCCGCGCCGATTCTGGTCGCCCAATACTTCGTCGCCGAGCGCGATGCGATGGATGCACTCGACAACGACCTCGCCGCGCTTGAGCAGCAACTCGATGAGATGCGAGAGGAAAACAGCGGCGAGGAAGGGTTGCTTGCCGAGGTGATCGAGGGCGAGGGCGACAAGCAGAAAATCGCCGTGAAAACTGTGAAGGCAAGACTGAAAGAGATCGGCGATGACCCCCTCTACGCAGACGAACGAGCAGCGATTGAGGCATATACCGACTTGCTGGCACAGCAGACCAAGGCCAAGACCGAGCGAAGGGCTGCGCAAGAGGACTTGGACCAGAAGATTGACGCGAAGTATCCCAAACTTACCGAAGCCGAGATCAAGACGCTGGTGGTGGACGACAAATGGATGGCTCGTCTGTCGGCCACCGTGCAGGGCGAACTGGATCGCGTCTCGCAGACCCTCACTGGCCGCATCCGCGAGTTGGCTGAACGCTACGCCACGCCGTTGCCGAGGCTCACCGAGGAAGTAGAGACGCTTGCCACCCGGGTCGACGAACACCTCAAGAAGATGGGGGCGGTATGGAAGTGAAGCCCGGCTACAAGCAGACGGAGGTGGGGGTGATACCGGAGGATTGGAATGTCAAGCGGTTGGGAGAGGTGTTCGTAGTCTCAACCGGCACCACCAAGAGTGCGTTCGTAACTACCGAGGGCGACTACTGGATCTGTGACATGGGTTCAGTATCATCCAATGGGAGTTTAATTGTCTCGAAACGCACCAACTATCGAGACGACTTCCTCAATAGTGGTGATCTTGTTATGCCCAAGGACGATATTGGGGGCGGCAAGATCATCGGCAAGGTCGGCTATATTGACGCCAATCACACTTACGTTCTAGGCGATCACGTGTATTGCTTGCGAGCGCGAGAGGGTGATCCACGGTTTCTCGCTTACACTATCAATTCCCACGAAACGAACTCTGCGCTATGCAGGAAAGTGATTGGATCTGCGCAGCTTGGGCTCGCGAGAAAAAGTGTCGAGGAGCAAGAGATTCCGTGGCCTGATCCTACTGAACAAACCGCCATCGCCACGGCATTGAGCGATGTGGATGCCCTGCTGGGCGGGCTGGACCAACTCATCGCCAAGAAGTGCGACCTCAAACAATCCGCCATGCAACAACTACTCACCGGCCAGACCCGCCTCCCCGGTTTTGACGGAGATTGGGATGTGAAGCGGTTGGGGGAGGTGTTCGCAGTATCAACCGGCACCACCAAGAGTGCGTTCGTAACTACCGAGGGCGACTACTGGATCTGTGACATGGGATCAGTCTCCTCCAATGGGAGTTTAATTGTCTCGAAGCGCACCAACTATCGAGACGACTTCCTCAATAGTGGTGATCTTGTTATGCCCAAGGACGATATTGGGGGCGGCAAGATCATCGGCAAGGTCGGCTATATTGATGCCAATCACACTTACGTTCTAGGCGACCACGTGTATTGCTTGCGAGCGCGAGAGGGTGATCCACGGTTTCTCGCTTACACGATCAATTCCCACGAAACGAACGCTGCGCTACGCAGGAAAGTGATTGGATCTGCGCAGCTTGGGCTCGCGAGGAAAAGTGTCGAGGAGCAGGAGATTCCGTGGCCTGATCCTACTGAACAAACCGCCATCGCCGACATCCTCTCCGACATGGACGCCGAACTGACCGCACTGGAAACCCGCCGCGACAAGACCCGCAACCTCAAACAATCTATGATGCAGGAACTGCTTACCGGAAAGACAAGGCTCGTATGAAAATCTCCACCATACTTGACCACATCGACAACGGGCACATAGCACTGCCCGAGTTTCAGCGCGGCTATGTCTGGAACCGCGACCAAGTGCGCGGTCTGTTCAACTCGCTCTATCGCCACCATCCCGTCGGCGGACTATTGGTATGGGCCACGGAATCCAACACGGCAACCCACCGCGGCGAGGGTCCGCTGGCGGCGGGAGTCGTCAAACTTTTGCTCGACGGGCAGCAACGCATGACCTCGATTTACGGCGTGGTGCGCGGGAAACCGCCGAAGTTCTTCGACGGCAACCCCCTACCCTTCACCGGGCTGTGTTTCCAGATCGAAGAGGAGATCTTTGAGTTCTATCAACCGGTGAAGATGAAGGACGCCCCGCTCTGGATCGACGTGACCGAACTCATGCAGAAGGGCACGGCAGGTATCGGCGACTTCGTCACGCGGCTATCCGCCGAGCCAGATCTGGAAACAAAGATGGGCGATTACTTCGGGCGGCTGAGCCGACTCTTGAGCATCATGGATATTGAACTGCACGTCGAGGAACTCACGGGCGCGGATAAGTCGCTCGACGTGGTGGTGGACATCTTCAACCGTGTGAATAGCGGCGGCACCAAACTCTCCAAGGGCGACTTGGCTCTCGCTAAGATCTGCGCCGAGTGGCCCGAGGGACGCAACGCCATGAAGGCTAAACTGAGGGAATGGGACGAGAGCGGATATCACTTTGACCTGGACTGGCTGTTGCGTTCGGTGAACACCGTGCTGACTGGCGAAGCGAAGTTCCAGTTCCTGCACGAGAAGAGCGCGGAAGAGATTCAAGGCGCCCTCAAGAAGGCGACGAAACACATCGACACCAGCCTCAACCTGATCGGCGGACGGCTGGGACTGGATCACGATCGCGTCTTCTTCGGCCGCTTTGCGGTACCGGTAATGGCACGCTATCTGGAACAACGGGAGGTTAATAATCTCGGCACGATGGGCGAAAGGGAACGCGACAAGTTGTTGTTCTGGTACGTTCAGGCGGCAATGTGGGGGCGTTTTTCGGGGTCGACCGAGTCGTTCATCGATCAGGACCTGGCGACTCTGGAGGGCGACGGCAACATTGACAAACTCCTGGAGAAGTTGCGATTGTGGCACGGTGGTCTGCGAGCTGAGCCGGGGCACTTCACCGGCTGGAGCCTGGGCGCGCGTTTCTACCCGGTGCTCTATCTGCTGACGCGGATGGGCGAAGCCGAGGACTGGGGGACCGGCCTGCCGCTGAAGGCGGGCCTCCTGGGCAGGATGAGTTGCCTGGAAGTGCATCACATCTTCCCCAAAGCCCAACTCTACAAGAGAGATTTCAAGCGGCCCGAGGTAAATGCGCTTGCCAACTTCTGCTTCCTGACCAAGGACACCAACCTTGACATCAGCGACCGGCTTCCAGAGGACTACTTCCTCAAGGTTGAGGCGGCTCATCCGGGCGCGCTTGCGTCGCAGTGGATTCCCGACGATCCCGCGCTTTGGAAGATCGAGCATTTCCGAGACTTCCTCGAAGCTCGCCAAGTGTTGCTGGCCGTAGAACTCAATCGACGCATGGAAGAGTTGCTCCACGGCGACGACCGTTGGCTGGCAAGCGCGGCTGCATCGGTGCCTGCACCCGCCCCGCTTGGCGGAATAACCAGCGAAGAGGAAGAGGCCGCGCTGGAGTCGCTGAACGACTGGGCAGAGTCGAAGGACCTCCCGCGAGGGATTGTCGCCTACGACTTCGCCGACCCGGAGACCGGGCAGCAACAAGCGGTATTCGATCTCGCTTGGCCGAGTGGCATCCAGGAGGAACTGAGCCAGCCAGTCGCTGTCCTGCTGAACGAGGAAGCAGCGATCATCACGCTCGCCAGCCAAGCGGGATTCTTGTGTTTCACCGACATCAGATTGTTCAGACAGTATGTCGAGACGGAAGTGCTCGCCAGAGTGCCCCATGCCTGAGCAACCCCGCTCCGAGCGCAAGACGCAGAACCGCGTCAGGGCCCTGTTCACCGACCCGGCGGGAGTGGATTGTCTTGGCTACCGCTACCTCGGTGAGTGGAACCAGCGGGAAAACAACCGCTGCATCGAGACGACGGTCCTCCGCGACAATCTGACTGCCCGCGGCTACTCCGCCGCTCATGTCTCGGCTGCCCTGCAGAAGTTGGAGACCGTTGCCGACTCGACGGACATCACGCTCTACCAAGCCAACCTGCGCACCTACCAACTCCTGCACTACGGCGTGCCGGTACAGATCGCTGCCGGGAAGGCGCACGAGACGGTGCATCTGATTGACTGGGAACACCCTGAGAAGAACGACTTCGCGCTGGCCGAAGAGGTAACGCTCAAGGGCGGCTACCAGCGGCGGCCCGACCTCGTCCTCTACATCAATGGCCTCGCCATCGCCGTGATCGAACTCAAGCGCAATTCGGTGGAAGTGGCCGACGGCGTGAGGCAACTCATCACCAACCAGGGGGAGAACTTCAACAAGGGTTTCTTCAGCACCGTACAACTCGTGCTGGCAGGCAATGACTCGCAAGGGCTGCGCTACGGCACCACCGGCACGCCGGAGCAGTTCTTCGTGGAGTGGAAAGACGAGAACGTAGACAGCACACCCTCCGCCGCTGGCGAGTTACTTGACCTGCCGCTGGCGCAACTCTGCAACAAGACCCGACTGCTCGACCTGATCCGCAACTTCATGATCTTCGACGCTGGCCAGAAGAAGGTGCCGAGGCCGCACCAGTTTTTCGGCGTGAAAGCCGCACAGGAACGCATCGTCAAGCACGAAGGTGGCGTCATCTGGCATACCCAGGGCAGCGGTAAGAGCATCCTGATGGTGCTGATCGCCAAGTGGCTGCTTGAACGCGACCCAGAGGCACGCGTCCTTGTCATCACCGACCGCGACGAACTGGACAAACAGATCGAAGGTGTGATGAAGAACTCGGGCGTGGTTGGCGCAGAGTCGCCTTCACCGCGCATCACCTCGCGGGCGGAGTTTGTGGATAAACTCGGGACGGCTATGCCGCGCCTGTTGTGCGCGCTGATTCACAAGTTCGACACCGCCGACCTCGCGGGTGAACCCCCGCCCGTGACCGGGCACTTCTATGTGTTCGTAGACGAGTGTCACCGCACTCAGGGCGGCAACATGAACAAGCAGATGAAGCGTTGGCTGGAGGGCGCGATATTCATCGGCTTCACCGGCACGCCGCTCCTGCGCAAAGACAAGGTGATGACGCGGGATGTCTTCGGCACCTACATCCACACCTACAAGTTCCACGAGGGAGTCGCCGACGGCGTCATCCTGGACCTCAAGTACGAGGCACGCGATGTGCCGCAGCGGCTGACTTCGCAGACGGCGATTGATGAGTGGTTCGAGCAGAAGACCAAGGTCCTCAACAACTACCAGAAGGCCGTGCTGCGCGAGAAGTGGGCGACAATGGAGAAACTGATGAGTTCCGGCGAGCGCAAGCAGCGCATCATCGCCAACATCATCCATGACTTTAACCTCAAGCCACGATTAAACAACAACCGCGGCACGGCGCTCTTGGTGACCGCCTCGATCTATGATGCGTGCCACTACTTCCGGCTACTGCAGAACACGGGCTTCGGCTCTCACTGCGGAATCATCACATCCTACGAGCCGAACCACAACTTGATCTCGCGCGAGCCCGACGACAGCGACGAGCGCTACAAGTTTGACACCTACACGCAACACGTCCTCAAGAATAAGCAAACCACCAAGCAGTACGAGGACGAAACCAAGCACCGCTTTATTGATGAACCGGCGAACATGAAATTGCTAATTGTTGTCAGCAAGTTGCTGACCGGCTTCGATGCGCCTAGTTGCTCATGTGTCTACCTCGACGACAAGTTGCACGACCACAGCCTGTTCCAAGCCATCTGCCGTACCAACCGTCTTGATGGCGATGACAAAGATTACGGCCACATCGTCGACTTCAAGGAGCTGTTCGGCGACGTGCAGCAGGCGATCGCGGTCTACAACTCCGACGAGTTGGACACCGACGAGGGTGGCGGCGATAATAACGTCCATCTCAAGAACTGGCTGGAAGAAGGTAAGAAAAAACTCGACGAGGCTCGGGAAGCCATGCGTTATCTGTGCGCGCCGGTGGCGCTACCGCGCGAGGTGGAGCAGTTCCTGCGTTACTTCTGCGGCGATGCCGCCAACCAGAACGCGCTGAGCGAGACCGAGGCGCTCCGGATTTCTTTCTACAAGGCAGTCGCGGTCTTTGTCCGTGCCTTCGCGGCCATCGCACAAAATCTCATCGAAGCCGGGTATTCCGACGCAGAAGCGACTAGGCTGCAGAAGGAAGTCGCGTTCTACAGCGAGATCAGTTCTGCCATCAAGAAGCACTCGGGGGAGGAACTCGACATCAAGCCCTACGAGGCTGACATGCGCCACCTGATCAACACTTACATTCAGGCCGACCCGGCGGCCGAGTTGGGTGACTTGGGCGAGATGTCGCTGACGGAGCTCATCATCGAGACTGGAATCCACGACGCTATCGCCAGGAAGCTCAACGCGAAGGGCAAGCTCTCGAAGAACGCCATCGCCGAAGGGATCATCAACAACGTCCGCAAGACCATCATCCGCGACCAACTGACGGACCCACGGTTCTACGAGCAGATGTCGAAGCTGCTAGACGACCTCATCAAGCAAAGCTGGGCGGATACGGAGGCCTACGAGGAGTTTTTGCGGAAAGCTGAGGAACTGGTTCATCGGTGGGCAGGGAAGCAACCCGATGAGGGCGTACCCGCGGCACTACGCGGCAAGCGCGAGGCGATAGTAATCTACAACAACCTCCCGCCAATCCTGGCGGCAGCGCGGGACAGGGCTACCAGTGTGGCTGAACCTCACGTTGATTACGGGGATGCATTCGTCAAGTTGGCCTTGGAGATCGACCGCGTGATGCACGAGCAGGCACCCGCAGGCTGGAAGGGCGACCAAGCACGCGAAACGCAGGTGCTGAATGCGCTCTTCCCGCTTCTTAATCGTGACCGCGAGGCCACCCTTGCCATTTTTGAAATCATTAAGAACCAGTCAGGCTACCAATGACCGAAACAATCCAACTTGGAGAAATTTCTGTTTTGGTCACGCGAAAGGCGATCAAGAACGTCCACCTGTCGGTGCACCCGCCCAGCGGACGCGTCACGCTTGTCGCGCCTAAGGGGACGCGCCCCGAAGTGGCCCGAGCCTATGCCGTGTCCAGGATTGGTTGGATTCGCGATAAACAGAAGAAACTACGTGACCAGGCGCGTGAGACAACCCGGCAGTTTGTCGAGCGGGAGAGCCACTACCTCTGGGGCCGGCGATATCTCCTTTCCATCGCCGAAGAGGATGCGAAGCCCTCCGTTCAACTCAGCCACCGCAAAATCACACTGACCGTGCGGCCAGGTAGCGATGTTCGGAAGCGATCTATGGTACTTCACGAGTGGCACAAATCGCTTCTACACGAAGTGGTGCCCGCTCTCATCCAGAAGTGGGAGCCAAAACTAAAGGTGAGAGTGGTCGGCTATTTCCTACAACGAATGAAAACCAAGTGGGGAGGTTGCAATCACAAGGCAGGACATATCCGGCTTAATACGGAACTCGTGAAAAAGCCAAAGGATCTTCTCGAATACGTCATCGTACACGAAATGGCCCACCTCATTGAGCCCAGGCACAGCGATCGCTTCATCGCCATTCTCGGTGAGCATTACCCAACCTGGCGCGAAGCACGTGCTGAACTCAACGACCTTCCACTTGCTGCGGATGCGTGGAAGGGATGAGGGGAGGACGGCAAACTGCATGGCGGCGTAGTCGCCATAACTAGGCAGCGTGCCCCGCGTTACATCCATTGCGTTTTCGCTGCGCGAAAGCCGCAACTCTGGATTCCCGGGCTACGCCCGAGAATGACGGGGGGTGCCCCGCGTTACACCCATTGCGCTTTCGCTTCGCGAAAGCCGCAACTCTGGATCCCCGCCTGGCGTATGAAGTATCAAAGTAAGACTTTTATCAGCATACGCACCGTGAAGCGCATTCATAAAACCACTCATATCTTCACGAGTGATCAACGTGTCAGTGTGTTGAGGTTTTTGTAGAAAGGAAGATGCGTAAAAAATAACGACATCAGGATTACGAAGTTGGGATATTTTATCTAGCTGTTCTTTCAGTTTGGTATCAAGCTAACCAGGCTCTTGTTTAACATGCTGTTGATATTCGGTTAACAGTTCACGCCAAGAAGCCATTTTACTTCACACGGAATGTGTTAGTTGTGAGTGGGTGCTCGGGAGTGGGGATTTGAGGTTGTCCTTCTTCTTCTTCTTGTTGAAATGTTGGCAACTTATACAGATCGCTCACTTCCACATACTGCTGATATTGCTTTTTGACCACTTCCAATGTTTCCAAGTAATCGTCCGAGATTTGATTTTTTTCAGTGTTTTTAGACATACCTATCACTCCCTTTATGAAAGATATTATGATTTTTCAATAATTTTAGCTGTTCTTTTTGTGTGTCTATGGATTATGAAATAAGTGTTGATTTAATGCCAGAGTGAGTGAGTGGCGGCGTAGTCGCCATTAACTAAGCAGCGTGCCCCGCGTTACATCCATTGCGTTTTCGCTGCGCGAAAGCCGCAACTCTAGATTCCCGGGCTACGCCCGTGAATGACGGGGGGTGCCCCGCGTTACACCCATTGCGCTTTCGCTTCGCGAAAGCCGCAACTCTGGATTCCCGCCTTCGGCCTTCGGCCTCGGCGTAGTCGCCATAACTAAGCAGCGTGCGTCGCGTTACACCCATTGCGCTTTCGCTGCGCGAAGTCGCAACTCTGGATTCCCGCCTTCGGCCTTCGGCCTCGGCGAGAATGACGGGGGGTGCCCCGCGTTACACCCATTGCGTTTTCGCTGCGCGAAAGCCGCCACTCTGGATTCCCACCTTCGGCCTTCGGCCTCGGCGAGAATGACGGGGGTGCCCCGCGTTACAACCAGTCCGCGTGGTTTTCGTTTAGTATTGCTTCCTTTTCGTTTGCCGGAGAATCGATTTGGAAACCATCGAGAGCAGTCTGAACAGGTTTGAGCGGTGTGTCGAGCGAGCCCTGTCGTACCTGAAGGATTGTTGCAGCCAAAATGGAAAGTTTAACCCGGCGCAGCTTGACGAGCATCAGCAGGCCACGGCGGAGTTGGCGGTATCCACCGCCGAATTACAGTGTGCGCGCAGCTATCTTGATTATGCTGAATCGCGCGGCGCCATCGAGCAGAGGCTTGCGAATGCTTTTGCGGCGAATGCCATGCACAATATCAGGAACCGGCTGGCCAGAAGTCCGGATGATTATGGCCTCGATGATGACGCCATCAGGAAGCTGCGCCTCGAGATGTTTTCGGATACCTTGAGCGCCGCCAGCCTCACCGCCCTGGGCAGGGAGATAGTTGACCGCCAGGGGGACCTTGGCGACAGGGGGCTGGATGAGGAAAAACTGCTGATGGCGGCAACATTTCGTCAGTTTGCAGATCAGGTGGTCAAGCCCCTTGCAGAAGATATTCATCGCAAGAACCTGGTTATCCCCGATGAGATACTTGACGGCATCAAGGCGCTGGGGTGCTTCGGCCTGAGCGTGCCCCAGCGTTACGGTGGCCTGCTGCCGGACGACCGAGAGGACAGCCTCGGCATGATCGTGGTCACGGAAGAACTGTCGCGTGCTTCCCTTGGCGGTGCCGGCAGCCTGATTACCCGGCCCGAGATTATGGCAAGAGCCTTGCTGGAAGGCGGCACGGATGAACAGAAGCGATACTGGTTACCAAAAATTGCCAAGGGAGAACCCCTCTGCGGCATAGCCATCACCGAACCGGATTTCGGGTCGGATGTGGCCTCGATAAAACTGAAAGCCACACAAACCGAGGATGGTTGGATACTCAACGGCGCCAAAGCATGGAGCACCTTTGCCGGCAAGTCCGGGGTGTTGCTCACCCTGGCGCGAACCAATCCTGACCCGTCCCTGGGGCATCGCGGCCTCAGCCTGTTCATCGTTGAGAAACCCGCGTTCGGCGGCGAAGCATTCGATGTCAGTCAGGCAGGCGGCGGCAGGCTTTCCGGCAAGGCAATTCCCACTCTGGGTTATCGGGGCATGCATTCTTTCAATCTCTTTTTTGATGATTTCTTCGTACCCGCCTCACATCTGATAGGCGAAGGGCAGGGCATCGGCAAGGGTTTCTATTTCACCATGCGCGGATTCATGGGCGGCAGGATACAAACGGCAGCGAGAGCCTGCGGCCTTATGCAGGCTTCTTTTGAGGCGGCGATTACTTATGCCACTGATCGCAGGGTTTTTGGCAAGCCGGTGGCGGACTATCAAATTTCACTCGTCAAATTTGCATACATGGCCATGTACCTCGGCGCCGCCCGGCAGTTCACCTATCAGGTGGGTCGGATGATGGACGCGGGGAGCGGGCAAATGGAGGCCAGCCTGGTGAAGCTGCTGGCTTGTAAACTGTCCGAGTGGGTCAGCCGCGAGGCCATGCAACTTCACGGCGGGATGGGATATGCGGAAGAGACGGATGTCTCCAGATACTGGCTGGATGCCAGGGTGCTGTCTATTTTTGAGGGAACGGAAGAAACGCTGGCCCTCAAGGTTGTCGGGCGGAGCCTGGTCGAGCAGGCTTCGTAACCGGGTCAACTTCAGGTATGGTTACAGGCTGACAAGAGGAGTGGAACATGGATCTGGAATTTAGCCAGGAAGATTTTGGGTTTCAGCAGGAAGTGCAAGCGTGGATTAAAGAAAACTACCCGGAGGAAATGCGCCGACGCAGCACTCTGGGTTTTACCAAAGACGACATTGTCTACTGGCAGCAGGCACTGTACAAGCGCGGCTGGGCGGGGCTGAACTGGCCGGCGGAGTATGGCGGGCCGGAGTTTACCCATACCCAGCGTTATCTTTTCGACCTTGAAATGGCCGCCGCCGGTACGCCGATTGTTCTGCCTTTCGGCCTGAACATGGTGGCGCCGGTCATCATGAAGTTCGGCACTCAGGAGCAGAAAGACAAGTACCTGCCAGACATACTCGCAAGCCGGGTCTGGTGGTGTCAGGGATATTCCGAACCCGGGTCCGGTTCTGACCTGGCGTCCCTGCGCATGAAAGCCGTCCGGGATGGCGACCACTATGTCGTCAATGGCACCAAGACCTGGAATACGCTGGGCCAGTACGCAGACATGATTTTCTGCCTGGTGAGAACCAGTGATGAGGATATTCGTCAGAAGGGCATTTCATTCCTGTTGATCGACATGCACTCACCCGGCGTTGATGTGCAGCCGATCATTACCATGGATAAGCCGCCTGCAGGTTTTCAGGAAATCAACATGATCCACTTCACCGATGTCAAAGTGCCGGTAGAGAATCTGATCGGCGAAGAGGGCAAGGGTTGGACCTACGCCAAGTATCTGCTGGAATTTGAGCGGGGTAATGCATACTCCCATGGCCTGAAGGCTGGCCTGGCGAACGTCCGTAGCATTGCCGCTGCGGAGGCGAGCAATGCGGGCGCATCACTGCTGGAAGATGACGGATTCCGCCTCAAGCTGTCTGCCGCCGAGATAGCGATTTCCGCGATGGAATTTACCGAGTTGCGTATTTTGAGTTCGCTGTCCACGGGCAAGAATGTCGGTCCGGAGTCCTCACTGCTGAAATGCCGGGGTACGGAATTGCAACAGACCCTGACGGAACTGGCGATGGAGGCTGTTGGCCATTATGGATTGCCCTTCAACAATCCGCCCGCCGGCAAGGGCATCAACTATGAACCTATTGGCCCGGATTACGCCAATGCCCTGCCACTGGAGTATATGAACAAGCGGAAGGTGTCTATCTATGCCGGTTCAAATGAAATCCAGCGCAACATCATGGCCAAACTGGTGCTCGGTCTCTGACCAGGCGACCATTGACAAAACCCTGCTGAGATACAAGCTGGGCTTGTAGCCAGCGCGGTCAGCTACCCAAACCGGCTTCCATTTATTATTTATATTTCAATCAGTTAAAAGATATATTTTGGAAACTACATGAATTTTGATTTCACCGCACAACAGCTTGCTGTCAGGGATGCAGTAGCGCGTATCTGCCATGATTTCGGTGACGATTACTGGCTGGCGAGGGACTCGGACGGTGAGTTCCCTGAGGCCTTCGTCAAGGCTGTCACAGCAGGCGGCTGGCTCGGGATTGCCATGCCGGAAGCCTATGGTGGGGCAGGGCTGGGTATTACCGAGGCGGCCATACTGGCTCACACTATCGCCCGCTCCGGCGCCGGCATGAGCGGTGCTTCAGCCATACACCTGAACCTTTTCGGCCCTAATCCAATTGTCGTCTTCGGTACGGAAGAACAGAAGTCCCGGTTTCTGCCCGGCCTTATCCAGGGCCAGGACCGCGCCTGCTTCGGCGTTACCGAGCCCAATGCCGGCCTTAACACAGCAAAACTTGAGACCCGTGCCAAGCGGGACGGCGATCATTATGTGATCAATGGCCGTAAGCTCTGGACCACAGCGGCGCAGACGGCCAACAAAATTCTGCTCATAGTGCGCACCACCCCGCTGGAAGACTGTATAAAACCCACGGATGGCCTGACCCTGTTTTTCACTGACCTGGACCGAAGCAGGATAGAAGTCAGATTGATAGAAAAGATGGGGCGCAAGGCGGTTGATTCCAATGCCCTGTTTATCGATGATTTGCCAGTGCCTGTGCAGGACCGCATAGGGGAGGAGGGCGAGGGCTGGAAATGCCTGCTGCATGGCCTGAACCCGGAAAGGGTCCTCATTGCCGCTGAGGCAGTAGGCTTGGGTCAGGCGGCCCTCGAAAAAGCATCCGGCTATGCCAGGGAAAGAGTCGTCTTCGATAGAACTATTGGCAAGAATCAGGCTATCCAGCATCCACTGGCTGTCAACTGGATGGAACTGGAAGCGGCCTTCCTGATGGTGTTCAAAGCTGCCTCTCTCTATGACCAGGGTAAATCCTGCGGCGCGGAGGCCAATGCCGCCAAGTACCTGGCGGCGGAAGCAGCCCTGTCCGCCTGCCAGAGGGGCGTATTGACCCACGGCGGCATGGGATATGCCAAGGAATACCATGTAGAAAGGTACTTGCGGGAAATCATGATCCCGGTCATCGCCCCGGTTTCTCAGGAAATGATCAAGTCTTTTATCGGCGAGCGAGTCCTCGGCCAGGAAAAGAGCTACTGATGGCTTCTGCGGCCCCGAAGCTCGACGATTGTGAAGTCATCATCATTGGCGCCGGCGTCTGCGGTATCTACCAGCTTTATCGCCTGCAGGCGCTGGGTATCAAGGCGACCCTGCTGGAGGCGGGAGATGACCTTGGTGGCACCTGGTACTGGAATCGTTATCCCGGCGCCCGCTTTGATTCAGAAAGCTACAGCTACGGCTATTCCTTCTCGGAGGAACTGCTGCAGGAATGGGACTGGTCTGAACATTTCGCCGCCCAGCCGGAAACGCTGCGCTATCTCAACCATGTTGCAGACAAGTTTGCATTGCGGCAATACATGCAGTTTGGCTGCCGGGTAAGGTCGGCGACATTCAACGAGGCTTTATGCCGCTGGCATGTCTGCCTTGAGGATGGCCGCGAACTGACCGCCGCCATATTGCTGACGGCGGTTGGCATGCTGTCTGCTCCGACGCTCCCCCGCATAGAGGGTGTCGATAGTTTCCAAGGGGAGGCCTGCCACACCTACCACTGGCCCCATCACGAAGTGAAATTCGCCGGCAGGCATGTTGCGGTTATTGGCACGGGAGCCACAGGCGTACAGATCATCCCGGAGATTGCAGGCAAGGTTGAATCCCTGACGGTATTCCAGAGGCGGCCCAACTGGTGCGCTCCTCTGGGTAACGGGCCCATTGACGATGCAACCCAGGTCAAGATCAAGGCGTCTTACGATGAGATATTCGAGCAATGCCGGTCGACGCCCGGCGGTTTCCTGCATGGCCCTGACCCCCGGCATCTGGAGGAGGTGCCTGTAGCAGAGCGGATGGCCTTCTGGGAGCAACTCTATCGCGCCCCCGGTTTCGGGGTCTGGTTGGGCAACTACCGTAATGTACTTTTGGAGGAAGCCGCCAATGCCGAGTTTTCGGCATTCATCGCGGGCAAGATACGCGAGCGGGTCAAGGACCCTGAAGTGGCTGAGAAGCTGATTCCCAAAGACCAGGGCTTTGGCACGCGCCGCGTTCCTCTCGAAACCAACTACTATGAAGCCTATAACCGGGACCATGTTCGCCTTATCGACATCAATGCAACGCCTATAACGCGAATCACGGAAACCGGCATAAGGACCAGCGAGGAAGACCTTGCCTTTGACTTGATTATCTACGCTACCGGCTTCGACGCCATTACGGGCGCCTTTGACCGCATTGACTTCTCCGGCATCAATGGCGAGAAGCTGCGGGACAGGTGGGTTGATGGCCCGGTGACATTTCTCGGCTTGATGGCGTCCGGCTTCCCCAACATGATGACCCTGGCAGGGCCTCAGAGCGCATCCGTAGCATCCAACTTTCCGCGAGCCATAGAGGAAGCAGTGGACTGGGTTACCGCCTTTATTGAGCATCTGCGCGGGCGGGGATATAAACGATTTGAGGTCAGCCGGGCGGCGGAAGATGGATGGCTGGCGCATGTAAAAACCGGCTATGACGGGATGCTGCTGACTAACGTCAAATCCTGGTTTACCGGCTACAACTCCAACCTGGATGGGCGGGACAAGCTGCGTTATCAGGTCTATCTGAATGGCCAGCTAAAGTACCGGGAATGGCTCACCAGGGTAGCGGGGGAGGGGTACGCCGACATTGACTTGCGTTGATGTCAGCGCCGATTTTCCCGGCGCTTCACCGCATGCTTCCCTGATGCTGGGCATACCAGCCAGCGACAACACTTCCCGTGCCCCGAATGCGTACGCGCCCGGCTTTCTTTTCAAGTTGGTAGTCATACATGGGGTCGTAGTAATTTAACAACAGCGCGGTAATCCATTGCCTGTGGCCGCCCAGCCGGCCGGCCCGCTCCTGCATCGCCAGCGCTGCCATGATATTACGCCGGATATCCTCATGGGCGACATTGCCCAGCCGTTTGCGGATGGCATCAACAGCGGTCAACAGATACTGCCCGAATTCCCGCCCGGCATCCCGGCCATAAGTATTCACATATTCATCCCACTGGGCCTGGATATATTCATCAAATATCCTTTCTACACGCGTCGCCAGCGGCTCTTCGATGACCAGAACAGGGGATTCCCGCATCTTTTGCTGGAGAGGCAAGGGCAGATGCAGCCGCCCAATCATGCGCCCTTCGTCCTCCAGCAGTATCTCCACCTCGCTCGCCTGTTTCAGGAAGCCGATGGCGACGGCATTCTCAAAGTCTATCTGGCCAGGTTGCGGCGTTGTGCGCCCGCCAAAGGCGCTGCCGCGATGGTTGGCCAGGGCTTCCAGGTCGATTGATTGCGTGAAGTTTGCCAGGAAGTCGGTTTTCCCCGTGCCCGTCCGGCCCGAGATGATGACCAGAGTCGGCAGCTTTTCGAGCAGACCCAGCAGATAACTGCGCAGCTTTTTATAGCCACCCTCTATCCGCGGGACATCAAATCCTTCCGCCTGCAACCAGGCGCAGGCGACTTCCGATCTTTGGCCGCCACGAAAGCAATACAGCATGGCGGCTGGATGCTGCGCAAGATGATCTTGCCAGAGGTCAAGACGCTGCCGGCGGGTCTCGCTTGACACCAGCCTTTGACCCAGCGTGACAGCAGCTTCCGGCCCGGATTCTTTGTAGCAGATGCCCACCTGCTCACGCTCTGTATCCGTCAGAATGGGCAGGTTGGTTGCACAGGGGAAAGCGCCTCGCACGAACTCTATGGGCGCCCTGACATCAATGAGAGGCCGGTTTTCGATAAAAATGGAAGCAGGGTCCATCGCGCTATTATATAGTTGCGCTCTGCATCATCCAATTCCTAGCCTTGTTTTTTGCCGTCATCCCAGGCGATGGGGATTGTTCCCATCGCCGACAGTGTTTCCCGCCGAGGCCGTCACCCCTCGGTTTGTTTTTTGCCGTCATCCTCGCCGTTCTCTTATCCGTCATCCTCGCCGCAGGCGGGGATCCAAGGCGATGGGGGGTATCCATCGCCGACAGTTCCCAAGAGTTGCGCTTTCGCGAAGCGGAAACGCAATGGGAGTAACGGGTGGCACTGTACTTAGTTAATGGCGGCTTACGCCGCCGCTCTGGATTGCCCGGAAAACCCATGAGGATTTCCGCAGTGATCAGTGGCCTACTGTCACTGTGGGAGTTCATGCATAATCGAAGTTTGCTCAAGAGTATGCGATGGAAATTCGGCAATCATCACTAACGGCGAGACTTGTTGCTATGACCTTTTCGGCAGCCAGTGCAATGAGTATGAGTTCATGCATTGCCACGAGAGAGCATGTCTTTGCCGTTGAAACAAGGAGCGCGGTCGTTGAGTTGCGCAAAGGCCCAACGCCCGATGAACTAAGCGAACCCACGAAAGTGGTGATCCTGGGAACTGGAACACCGATTCCGGACCCACATCGCGCAGGTCCGAGCGTCGCGGTCATCTATCGTGGCGAGTCGTACTTGTTCGACGTTGGCGCAGGGTCAATCCACAATGCGGTCGTTGCGCGCTACAAATACGATATTCCTTCTCTTTATCCGACGCAGATTGGACATGTGTTTATTACCCACATGCATAGCGACCACACGCTCGATTTTGTGGAGGCCGCCTACTCAATGTGGTGGCGCAGACCACATAGCCTAAAAGCCTACGGGCCGGAAGGGATATCCGAGATGGTCGAGGGTATGTACAAAATGATGGCGCCCGATATTCGCATTCGAACGTCGGGCATACAGCCGGTGCAGCATGTCAACGGATATAGAGTTGACGTTACGGAAATTGAGGCTGGCATCGTGCTTGAAAAAGAGGGCATAAAAATTGAGGCCTTTGCGGTTGATCACGGTGATGTGCAACCGGCATTTGGCTACAAAATTACAACGACGGATCGGAGTATTGTTGTATCGGGAGATACAACGGTTAGCCCAAAACTGCAAGAGATGGCGGCGGGAGTGGATATCCTGATCCACGAGGTCATTAGCGATAAAGGCCTGGCAAACAGCAACGCTGGATTTCAGGCGTACCATAAACGTTCACATACGCTGGCGTCAGATCTCGGTGTACTGGCAAGCGAGGCCAAACCGAAACTCCTGGTTCTCTACCACGGCCTCTATTATGGCGAGGTTGAGAGTCTGATCGTCGACGAAGTGAAGGCAACATACGGTGGCGACGTTGTATTGGCCAGTGATCTCGACGTATTTTGAGTCGCTGAGCGGAACCTGCGGGGATAAATGGAATGAGTACTACGAATATTATTCGTGAACGGATTGATAACGGCCCGCTAGCGCCGGCAATGATACTTGTCGTGGCCATTGCGTTCATGTTGAGTTTATTGGATGGGTTCGATGTTATTGCCATTTCTGTAGCGGCAACTGCGCTGTCCGAAGACTGGGGCATTTCCCGAGGTCAACTTGGCCCAATATTTTCGGCGGCCCTTGTTGGAATGACAATAGGAGCGGCATTACTTGCGCCATTGGCGGATCGATTCGGGCGTCGTGTCGTTCTGTTTTGTGCGACGGCTTCTATTGGCGCGGCAATGATAGTTACAGGATTGATCCCTGGTGGAATGCCTGATGTGTCGATTGGCTCCTGGACGATTTCAAGCTCAATTCTTTTTCTTATCGGCATTCGGTTTCTGGCTGGATTGGGCGTGGGTATCATTTTTGCCAATGCCGCGACGATCGCATCCGAAGCGGTGCCGGAACGGCATCGAAATTTCGCTGTCTTGCTTGCCATCATGGGGTACCCGTTCGGTGCCATGATTGTTGGGCCGGTGGCGAACGCCATCATCTCCGTTCAAGGCTGGGAAATGGTTTTTATCTACGGCGGCTCAGCGTCAATTGTTATGAGCGTCGTCATTTGGTTCTTTTTACCGGAATCAGTCGATTTCCTTGCGGCGAAGGCAGGTCGATCTAAAAAAGAACTTGCTCAGATTAACGCAATTTTGCGGCGTTTCAATCGCGAACCTGTCGATGTCCTGCCCGAGCGCCTACAGACCGACTCAATAAAGGCCGCAACAGTTCGCAGCATACTGTCGAGAGAATTTCGCGTAGATACACTGTCACTTTGGACAATTTATTTCATGGGCTTCCTGTGCCTGTATTTTCTTTTGACCTGGATTCCTACGCTTTTTGTCGATGCGGGATATACGCGTGGGCAGGGGGTCCTGGCACTTACCTACAATAACGCTGGCGGTGTACTCGGTATCTTGGTTATTGGCATGTGGGCAAAAAAGATAAAGCTCGCCAAACCCATTGCTGTCTTCTTTGCAGGTGGTGCGATTTCATTGGCACTGATTTGGCTATTGGAAATCAAGGATGCGCAGGCGCTGAACGTCATGATTTTCACGAATGGCTTTCTGCTTCAAGGCGCGTTTGCTGGGCTTTATGCCTTGGCGGCTCGCTACTACCCGACAACCGTAAGGGCGACGGGGATAGGATGGGGAGCGGGCCTTGGACGAGTCGGCGCAATCATCTCACCCCTCATAGCCGGAATACTCGCGGCGAACGGGTGGGGCATGTATTCGCTCTTCATACTGTTTGCTGTACCGCTGATCGTTGCTTCAATGATGGTTCTGAGATTCAAGGTTTAGATGGCGAATGCTCGTGCGTATGCCGCGCCGATCTCCTGATCTGCACCAGAAATTACGAACTTTCGCAGTGTAACAAAACAACGATTTATGAGGATCACTAAAGGAAAACTCATCCTTAAAGTATGCATTTTCATATTCCAATGGGCATTTCGTCAATTAGCATTCAGTTAGGAATAAAGTAGGCATTTTCGCCAAAGTCAAAATCCTTGAGGGGAGCCAGAAATGAAACAATTTATCCGCTGCTTCGCGATCGCGACTATCGCTATATCGATCGCACCAGGTATAGCGCTTGCGCAAATCGAAGAGATCGTCGTAACGGCCCAAAAGCGTGCTGAAAACCAGCAGGATGTACCGATTTCGATTCAGGCTGTACAAGGCGATCAACTCAATCGATTGGGTATTCACGACGCTGCGGACATCACCGGTCTATTTTCAAATATAAATACCAACGCTGCGAATGAAATCAACAACGGATTCACTATTCGCGGCGTTGGTACCAACAATTTTCACGGCAACGTCGCGCGCGCCGTAGGCGTCTATCAGGATGAGGTCTCCCGGGGTACGCCATTCTCCAGTGTACTTGGTGTCTACGATATGGAGCGCATCGAAATTCTGCGTGGACCGCAAAATACTTTGTTCGGTCGAAACACGACCGGGGGCGCAATAAATTACATCTCAAAGAAACCATCTCTTGATGGCGGTGTGGATGGCTACGCAATTGGCACCGTTGGTGAAAGCAGCCAGGGAGATTTCGAAGGTGCTGTTGGCTTTGGCGTTAGTGATACGTTTGGCATTCGGTTTTCCGGGCAATCAGCACAACGCGATGGCCTGTTTACCAACAGGGCACCTAGCCGTGAAGGCGAAGAGCTTGGTGAGCGTGATCGAACCTCTTTTCGCGCCCAGGCGCTTTGGGCACCATCGGACTCTACCGAGGTATTGCTGAGCTGGTCGACGGCTGACAGCAGCGGATCGAATATCGGCAACCTTACCATTGGCCAGCGTGACCCGGCAGCTCCGGGAGAGCCGTGCCCCGACCTTGGTCAATTGGGCGGTACGAGCAGCTACGATGGCTCATCGAACTGTGTTACTAGCTTCGGAGAGAACCCGTCTCTGCCGGGCTGGCACAACGTATATAATGTGACCTCCGCTGTATCGGAGGTCGACGTTGATACTGGATTCCTCAAAATTGACCATGAATTCAACGGCGGCGTCACGCTCACGTCCATCACCGCGTTCGACGAAACAACAGTTCTCAATGCGGATGATAATAGCGGCGGCAGAACACTTTACTTCATCCCGAATCAGGACGCCAAATACGAGCAATTTAGTCAGGAGCTTCGCGTGCAGGGCGAAACCGACAAATTCCGTTGGATTGGCGGTTTGTATTACTTCGAGGAAGACATGCGCCTCGCAACAATCGTCCGTCGTGACGCGAACGGTGCTGGCCCACCACCAATGTCACCGGCACCACGGGGCGCTGGCCAGGTAATCGCCTACAACTTCATGGATCAGGAGGACAAGGACGTTTCTCTCTACGGACAGATTGAAACGGATATTGGTGAGCGAACGCAACTATCATTTGGTCTTCGTTATACGGAGAACAAAAAAGAAGCAGTATCCATTTTTGGTGTGATGCAAGCACCATGGGATGCCGCAGCCCCCTGGGGAGCGAACGCAATCATCGTCCCGAACCAGGTACTGACCCAAAGTTTCATACAAGGACAGATCGACAGCGAAGCCAATGCACAAGCCGTCCAGCAGTTCAACGTGGAATGTGGCGTTGGCGGTGGTCTCGTTTGCGAAAATGGAGCGGACGGTATCATTGAGCAGGATCTAGAGGAATGGGGCGGCAAGCTCGGAATTGATCATACGCTCGACAACGGAACCTTGCTGTATGCGTCTTATTCTCGGGGCTTTAAGTCAGGCGGTTTCGACACGCGAGCACTCGCAGCGACAGCAGGAGACGCGACCATTCCCGTCGAACCTGAAATGCTCGATGCGATTGAAGTTGGCTTCAAATGGGACAGTGCAGGCGGGAAACTGAGGCTGAACGGTGCGGTGTTCGTCAATGACTGGACTGACCAGCAGGTATTTGCAGTTGTAAGCGGCATACCTGCTTTGACAAACGTTCCTGAGTCTCAGCTGTATGGTGCTGAACTCGAGATGGTCTGGGTGCCGAGCGATAGTTGGTTGATCAACGGTGGTTTTGGAGTCCTGGAAAGCGAAATTAAGGATGTCGGGGGTTTGGTTGGCGTCGACAAAGGCCATGAGCTTCGCAATACTCCATCGTTTTCGCTGACTGGTTCTATTCGAAAAGACATCAACTTGGGTAGCGGCAACCTGGACCTTTTCCTGAAATTTCGGTACCAGGACGAGATGGTCGACAATCTGAACAACAATTCCGGCACAGTCGGGAGTGTTGTCGTAACGCAGGACAGTCTGCATACGCACGACTCGCAATTCGTGGTAGATGCGCGGGCTACCTACGCATTCGGTTCTGAAAACCAGTACGCGATCGCTTTGTGGGCCGACAATCTCACCGAGGAACGATACTGTCACGATATTGGTTTGCTCGATGCCATTGATTCGGTGGCGGGTAACGCGCTAACAACGGTCAGCAGTTGTTCGCCTTCGGACGGAGAAACGCTGTTCGGAATTACTGGCAGAATCGATTTCTAGGCGGGGACCGATAGACTGGAAGAAGCGCCGTCGCATGTTTGTGCTTCGACGTTTCTGCAATTTAGGTCCGAGTTATTACACGAGTATAATTCGGATCCGTTGATCTTAATTCGTTGGGTAAAAGCTATGTATCGATTCGGTGTTCTTGCGAGCTTATTCGCTTTCTCCTCCTGCGCAATCGCCGAAGACACGGAGGCGGAGCGTACGCTCAAATCATTAAATGCAGAATTAACACCACATTTTGAAGAGCTCACGGACGGCGTCTATGTTGCATCAGGCTACGGCGTATCGACGATGGGATTTATCGTCGGTGACAACGGCGTTATCGTGGTTGATGGCGGGGTCTTGCCGCCACTGACAGCAAAAGCACTTGCAGAATTTCGTAAATTCTCCGATCTACCAATAGCTGCGGTTATCTTCACCCATGGGCACGGTGATCATACGGGTGGTGCCGTTGGCCTAATCGAGGGCGACAACAATCCGCAAGTATGGGCGCGATCAAACTTCGGTTCGGAAGGGCGAGCGTTCACAGGGGCTGGCATTACCTTCGACGCTGTTCGTGGGAGGCGGCAGGCCGGTTTTCAACTTCCGATGGAACAGCGCATCAACAACGGTATTGCGCCTGCGATAAAACCACCGGCAGGTACCAATGTGTTTCAACCTGCACGAAAGGACCTGGCGCCGACACACACATTTTCGGAAGAACGCAAGACTATTGAGGTTGCGGGAGTGACTTTGGACCTTGTCGCTGCGCCAGGCGAAACATCTGATCAACTCTATGTCTGGCTGCCGGAAAAGAAGGTCGTTTTCAGCGGCGACAACATCTACAAGTCTTGGCCGAATCTCTATGCTATTCGAGGCACTCCCTACCGCGATGTAAAGGCATGGGCCAACGCGGCGGGACTGATGCTGGGTGAGGGGCCAGAATACCTTGTTCCTGGGCATACTCGCGCCGTTGCAGGTGCGGAGGCAGTCGAGGAGGTTTTGAGCACCTATCGGGACGGAATCAACTGGCTGTTTAATAAGACTGTAGAGGGCATCAACAAAGGTTTGACGCCGGACGAACTTGTTGACTATGTGCAATTGCCGATTGAGTTTGCCGATCATCCATACTTGCAGCCTTACTATGGTAATCCGCAATGGGCCGTACGTTCGATATTCGCTGGATACCTCGGATGGTTCGATGGCAACCCGACTAACCTGCAGCGTTACGGATCTGTCGAGCATGCTCGGCGAACATTGGATCTGGCCGGAGGCGCAGATAACGTACTGGAACGTGCCAAGAGAGCGCTACAGAATGACGACCCGCAATGGGCCGCCGAGTTATGTGATGTCTTGATCGCCCTTGGCGAACACCAAAAATCAGCCATGCTTATCAAAGCAGACGCACTCGAATTGTTGGGGCGCAACTTCGTTACTGCAATCGGGCGCAACTACTATCTTACGGTGGCTCAAGAACTGCGGAATAAGGCGGAGCTATTGTAATTGATGATTTCTACCAAATTCTGTTTATCTTGAGCCACTGCACTGCGCGCCATCATCATGTGCCAAAAGGCCCTCATTGCGAGGACTTTTTGGTAGACCCAATAGAATTCTAGAAATTGGCTCTGGATTGAATTCCGTAAAAGGCGGCCGCTTCGTTAGCTACGCAGTAAGTCGTACCAGAAATACCTGTTAGATCCCATTTGTACGCGCACGTCTCGTTCTCTGTAATATTCTCTCCGAAAGCGGAAACCTCATAGCGATCATCATCGCCAAAGGAATATCCAACGCGGAAGTTGATTCTATCTGTATCTTCCAGTTCGTCGATGAAGTTAATATCTCGTGCGTAGGCTTTCGGGGCATTTCTGTATTGCCAGTCAGCCTGAAGCGACAGAATGTTTCCGTTGCCGAGTTCGATTTCTTTTACAACCAGCAGGTTGAACGACGTATCAGCAGCAAACGGGAGTTCGTGACCAACTTCATCGAAACCCGTACTGCTGGCTTTGGTAATTTCGGTTTCCTGCAATCCAAGTGCTGCGTTCACGAACCATCCTCCGCCTGGTGCCCAGCGCATTTCGACTTCGAGTCCTTTCAGCTCGGACTCGGGAATATTGACGAAAGTCGGGCCTTCAGTCGGGCTAACAAAGATTGTTTGCTGATTCTTCCACGTATAGAAGTAGGTCGATGCGTTCAATTGCATCCGTCCATCCAACAAGCTGCTTTTGACCCCAAGCTCCAACGCGTCGAGCGTCTCTATGTCGAGATCGGTAATGGCGAATCCTGTATGCGGCCCATGAAGAAACTCGATGTCGTGCTTGCCAGATCGAAATCCCCTAGAATAGCTGCCGAACACCATTGCGTTGTCTATCGGACGCCAGTCCAAACCAAGCTTCCCGCCCAACTCTTGAAATTTCAGCGTGTTGCGGTTTAGGCGATCGGTGCAAAGCGATCCTCTATTATCCGAGGTTCCAGGGTCGTTCACCCCGCTCAATGTGTCGTTGCCGTCGCCGTCGAGATCACACGCCAGCGTATTTTGAGCGCCTCGTCCGAGAACCAATTCGCGATCATAGATCGTAGTGATCGGGTCGCCGAGCGTGCTCACATTTCCGACTTCATTGAAAGGCACGGTTTTTTCGTCTTCGGTATACCGCAATCCAAATGTTAGTGAAAACGCGTCGTTAAGCGCGTAGTCTGTATGAATGTATGATGACCAGACGTCATTTTCGAGTTCGGCGTATTGATACGCCAACTGGTTGCTGTACGGGTTGCCGATCAGAGGGAGCCCGCCAAAGAAGCCACCGACTGGTTGCCCTGGAAACGGGCCGATAGGTGCCGGCTGCGAAAGGTCAAATCCGAGAAGACCGAATCGTACGTTTTGCATAAGATCCGAGTCTTCCTTGAAGAAATACAGACCAGCGATCCATTTGAGCGGTCCGGTGCCAGTTGAGGTTAGTCGCAATTCTTGACTGATCTGCTCGAATTTCTGATCCTGGTCGATCGCGAGTGTCACCTGCGGGCTGCCGTCATTCGTTCCGCCAAACGGGTAGATGCAGGTCTCGCAGTTTGATACACCAGTGCCAGAATTATTGCCAATACCTCCCGTCTCGTATGTCCAGAGAATATCGCTATCGTCCCAGGATGTTATCGATGTGAACGTCATTGCATCCATTTCATGGGTCAGTTTCAAATAGAAGCCATTGTTCTCCACCTGATGCACATAGGTTCCGGTTACGTAAACGTCCTCCCAGCGCGCCGTGGATGGATTGTTACCTTGCGCGTTGAACGAATCATGCTTTCTGGTGAAGTCCACAGAAGGCGTCGCCGCCGGAATCGGACCAAAAGTGGGGAACGGGCCCGCTATGCCGAAGTTCGGGCTCCCGTTCGTGTCACGGGTTCCGACGGCGCGAATAGGATCGAAATCACTGTCCTCATCTGCCCAGTGGAAACTAAAGGTAACGGAAGTTTGTTCATTTGGCTCCCAGGCCAGGGTTCCGCGAAATGATTTGCGGTCTTTCTCGCCATGCTCTGCGCCATTATTGCCGAGGTTATTCCAAACGCCGTCACGGTTGTATGATTTGCCTGACAGTCTCAACGCGACAGAATCTGACAGCCTGAAAGTATAGCCACCTTCAAGCTCGACCAGACCGAAATTGCCCAATGCAAGGTCAAGAAAGCCCTCGGGGTCGCCGCCTACATCGGGCAGTCGGGAAATGTAATTTACGGCCCCGCCGGTTGTGTTTCTGCCGAACAGTGAATTTTGCGGGCCGCGCAGTATTTCAACGCGTTCGAGATCATACAGACCGAGGCTGCTGAGATATGACGCGCTCATTGTCACTTCGTCCATATAGACGCCGACTGATCCGGCCGAGTTACCGAAGAAGTCACTCGTCCCAACGCCGCGAATATTAATTTGCTGTGAGGCGGTGTTCTGTGTTGACAAATTTAAATTCGGAGCGAGTTTTGTAATGTCCGATGCCTTGGAAATGCGCATCTGCGATATTTGATCGCCGCTGACGGCTTGCATCGAAATCGCAACATTCTGTACGGATTCTTCGCGCTTTGTCGCCGTAACGACGATCTCCTCTAGCTGTGCGTAGGCACTGGGTGCCGCAAACGCGATGCCAAATACTGTGAGTCCCAAAAGTTTCCTTATCTTCATTTCTATCGCACTACCAGCGCACGTAATCAAATGATCGAGTATTTCCTTAACTTACAGGCTTTTGGTGATAAATAGCTCGGCACGAACGCGGTTTACATAGCTTACGCACAAATTTTCATAGCGGTTACATGACGCAAGTGATACCTGGCGGCGACTCAAGATATTCAGGCGAGAGCGGGGCTTGCGAAATAGTATGTAATTACGGTTTTAGAAGAACCAACCCGGTGCGGCCGAGATACTGTGAGGCTCCATAAATTCCAGCATGCCCTCGTAACCAAGGTTGCGGCCAATACCGCTTTGCTTGAATCCGCCAAACGGTGCTCTGAAGTCCTGGGCCATCGGACCGTGTCCGTTTACGTAGGTATATCCGACCTCAATGCGACGTGCGACCGCAAGAGCTCTTTCGCTATCCTCGGTCCATACCGACGAACACAGGCCAAATTCAGTGTCGTTGGCCCATAGTATTGCCTGATCTTCATCGGAGTACGGCAGTATCGGAACAACTGGCCCAAATTGCTCTTCTTGAACAACGCGAGAATACGGGTCGCAATCAGTAACCACCGTCGGACGTTGAAAGTAGCCCGTCTCATACAGTTCCTCGTCGTCAATCGTGGCCAGCTCATTTACTGTCGCACCGGCGTGGCGCGAGTCGGCGATCAGATCCTGAACGATCTTCTGCTGTGCCCGGGTTACGAGTGGTCCTGTCGTTACATTGGCATTCAGTCCGTTTCCGACAACCAGCTTGTTGACACCCATGCTGTATTTTTCGACAAATTCGTCATAGCGAGACTGGGCGACATAGATTCGTTTGACAGCCATGCATATCTGGCCCGCCGTCATAAATGTACCCATGACAAAGCGTTGCATTGCGTCCGGGTCCAATAGCGCGTCGTCGAGAACGATCGCGGCATCGTTGCCGCCAAGTTCCAGTGTTACCGCTTTGACCGTGTTCGCGGCTACCTTCATGATGTATTTTCCGGCGCTGATGCTGCCGGTAAAATTGACCTTGCGGACTTTTGAGTTTGAGATCATCTCGTCGCCAATTTCCGATGGTGGGCTCGCTATTGCGTTTATCACGCCAGGGGGCAAGCAGTCGGCGAGAATCTTTAGCGTTCTTAGAGGCGCCAAGGGACATTCCTCGGCGACTTTCACTACGACAGTATTTCCAGTCATCAAGGCCTGAGGGAGTTTTGCACCGAGAATCGATAGCGGCCAATTCCAGGGAACGATTAACGAGGCTACACCGCGAGGTTGGCGAGTAATAATTGTATCGCGCGGCGGCCCCTGCAGCTTTTCCTCTTCAGATAGGCGATCGGCAAGGGACGCGCACCAGTTGAATCGATCGCCAAACCGACCAAACTCGACAGCCGATTCGTTGATGATTTTGCCGTGTTCGCGTGTAAACAAGCGAATGCGTTGGCCCAACTCGTCTTCGTTGCCGGCTAGCTTTTCTGCTGCTTTGCTCAAATACGCTGCGCGCTCGTGGTAGCTCAATGATGCCCAGCCGGAAAACGCGGCATGTGCGGCATCAATAGCCTGTCTGACGTCGTCTTGGTTTGCCAATGCGGCGGTGCCAACGACCTCCGAAGGATTGGCAGGATTTACAACCTCATACGTTCTACCGCCTGCGGCGGGCTGCCACTCTCCATTAATGATGTTATGCACTTCGACGATCATGGTTTGATTTTCCTTTTTTGAATCAAGATTTAGAGATTGAAGCCGTGTATTTCAGACAAGATGTGTTGATTCATGCCCCCATCGACAGCCAGGTTGGCACCTCGCATCCAATTGCTACCGTCGCTACAGAGAAATGCCACGACCGGGGCGATATCTTGCGGCAAACCTGGCCGATCCATGATTTTCATGTCTTTCTCGGCGCGCTCGCCCAACGTCTCCAGAAAATCCTTAAGAATAGGCGTATCGACAGGTCCCGGGCTTACGCAGTTCATTCGAATGCCTCTATCTCGCCAGGTCCAACGATTCATCATGGTCCAAATGACCAGCACTTCCTTGGAAAAGAAATAGCTTCGAGCCCCTTCAATCGAGTGCTTATCGCAAAACGCAGAAACGCTGTCGAAGTTATTCTCTTCAATAAATGCCAAACAAGATTCGACGCTTTGTGCCCATCCACTGCCGGCCAGCGATGCCATGTTGACGATTGAAGCGCCGTCATTCAGGTTGCCTATCATCTCCTCGGTTAGTCTTCGTAAACCCAATACATTGACTTTGAGCACCAATTCCGGTGAAGCAGTGGGTGGCAAGCCGGCGATATTGCACAGAGCATCAATATTGTCGCCAATGTCGGCTACAGCCAAGTCAATTGATGCCGGATCCGAAAGATCGGCTTTCACAAATCGGTCCACAGCCTCGGAGGCCGAATTCCTGTCCACTCCAACAACAGTAGCTCCGTGCTGCTTCAGGACCCGACAAGTTTCGGCACCAATACCGGACGCTGCGCCCGTTACAACAATGGTCTTGTTCTCAAGCATGTAAGTCTCCTGTCTGAATATGTATATCGTTCATTGACCGACAAGCCGCGTGCAGAAAACAGGTTTGCTCCGACATATCTACGATATCTTGTGCGGTCGCCAGCGACTCTGTTGATTCGATATAAACATGTGTCTCGATAGCACGACACTCGTTATTGACCCGGCCGAAGCCGCTGTCCTGAACTACTGCGTAGTCTTGCAATTCTTTCTTGGTGATACCAGCATATCGACCAATCTGCGTCATAAAACAAAACGCGACCCCGGCGGAGACCAGCATGTTAGCTGACGGCGCATCACCGTCACCGTTGCTACGTTCACAAGTGAATCCGAACACGCTACCTACCGGTTTAAATATCTGGACGCGTATGCTGTGGAGTCCGTTTTGATCCAGCGTGAGCGACGAGCGGATGTGCAGCTCGCGCTTCTGATGCTCCTTCATCGCGGCACCAGCGCCGTGATCTTGATCGAAGACAGAGTCTGTTTCATCGAGTTTGCTTACACCAATACTTTCAGGTGAATGTGATTCATCCCGTTGAAAGTTTTTAAATAATAAAATAGGGGAGTCAGCCGTCGCCGGTTCGAGTTGTTTAACTTTTCCGGTTGGCTGACTCTCGCCGTTCATGCTCAACGAGAAGGAGTTGGCAAGCGCTTCGCGCATTAAGCTGTTCATTGGCGAGCCTGCGATAGCTTCCCGAATCACGGTCTCCAGGTCCTGCTCGAGCCCGGTCACATCTGCCTCTACAAAGCACTCTACAGGCAATGCACCGGCTATCATCGTGCCGCGCAATGCTGACCCTACCATTGTGTAGCGGTTATCCAAGATTATTGTGAGCGCTGCGTATGAAGCGCTCTCGTGCTCAAGACGCGTTTGCACGGCATCGGCGAAACCGCTGGCCATGCCTGCAGAAAAATAGGCCAACGGCGGGGGCGCAAGATCTGTTCCGTTTAGATAAGGTCCTTCGTCACAGACAAGTCTCCAAGTCCTGCCGGAATCGGAATCCGCGACTAGAGCCTCTTTTTGCATACCTTCCAGGGCACGCGCAACAGTCCGGCAAGCAGAAATATCATTGCCTGGCGGCGGAGCTTGAAGACCCTTAATCCTGATCGAAAAGGCAAGGGGTGTGTCTCCATAGTCTTCGATGCATTGTTTGTTCATAGTATCAACCAAAGGGTAGCCCGACATATTGTTCGCACAAATTTCGCATGGCAATTTCGTTGCTGGCGATAAACTCGAGTTCACTTTCCTGAAGCCGAAGGTCAATGTCCGTCTGATTCGGAAAACGATGCAGCAAGTTTGTCAAATACCATGACATACGAACCGCACCCCAGACGCGCTTGAGGGCGGTTGCCGAATACGCTTCGAGGTAGCCATTGTTTCCCTCATTGTAGTGGTGTATCAATCCTCGCGACAAGTAATAAACATCGGATACGGCGAGATTGAGACCCTTTGCGCCTGTAGGCGGGACAATATGAGCCGAGTCGCCCGCCAGGAAGAGGCTGCCGTAGCTCATTGGTTCGCAAACGAAGCTGCGCAGTGGCGCAATAGACTTTTCAATTGATGGCCCGGTTACAATCTGGTCGGCAATTTCTTTTGGAAATCTCGCTTTGAGTTCTTCCCAGAACCGCTCATCGGACCATTCGTCTATGTGCTCGTCCGCGTCGCACTGAATGTAATACCGGCTGAGCATCGGGTTCCGTTGGGAGGCGAGTGCGAAACCACGAGGATGGTTCGCGTAGACAATATGCTCGAGAGGCGGAGTTTCCGACATGATGCCGAGCCAGCCAAACGGATAGACCTTCTCGAACTCTCTGCGAACATCGGGCGGAATGGTTTGTCGACTCACTCCATGGAATCCATCACATCCTGCGATGTAATCACAGTCGATACGCTGAGCATTTCCGCCGCAAGTCAATGTGATAAACGGCGATGCCGTATCGGCATCATGAATGGCGGCATCCTTTACGTCGTGAATAATAACACCACCCATTTCATCTCGTGCTGCATAGAGATCTTCTGTGATTGCGGTTTGCCCATAGGCCATCATTCGCTTGCCAGCGTACTTGTTGGTGTCCCACATACACTGTCTTTCGCCGGACCAGACCGCCAGCGTGCCGTCATGCCAGTGTCCTTCTTTGTCCATGCGCTCGCCGACGCCCGCATTGCGAAGCACTTCTACTGTGCCCATCTCCAGCACACCAGCGCGAATCCGCTGCGACACATGTTCACGCGACTGTCTTTCGATGACGATAGATTCTACGCCGGCACGATGCAGTAGTTGCGACAACAGCAGGCCAGCTGGCCCACCACCGATGATTGCGACTTGAGTTTGCAAAGCAGTATCCCCGCTAATTCGTCAGACCTTTAGTCTGCTGTAGACGTGCCGAGCATTGTTTTCGAAGATCGCCTTGCGCTGCTGATCGTCGATCTCCGCAGCGTCAATGTATCGTTTTGTGTCATCAAAGTAATGCCCGGTCTGTGGATCAATACCGCGTACCGCACCAACCATCTCCGACGCGAATAATATATTCTTCGTGGGTATCACCTTTAGCAACAAATCTATTCCCGGTTGGTGGTACACACATGTGTCGAAAAACACATTGTTCATCAGTAGCTCGTCGAGCGGTGGTAATTTCATCATGTCTGCGAGTCCGCGAAACCGGCCCCAATGGTAAGGCACAGCACCCCCACCGTGCGGAATAATGAATTTGATGTCAGGAAAGTCCCGGGTGACTGTGGATGTCATTAGTTGCATGAATGCTGTGGTGTCTGCATTGAGATAATGCGAACCGGTCGCATGAAAACACGGGTTGCACACACCACTGACGTGAATCATCGCTGGGACATTCAGCTCAACCATTTTCTCGTAAATTGGATACCAATATCGATCGCCCAGAGGGGGAGAGTTCCACAGTCCGCCAGACGGGTCCAGACTCAGGTTGCATCCGACAAAGTTGTACTCATCGATACATTTCTGTAGTTCTGAGACTGAATTACTAAGGTCGGTACCGGGTGTTTGGGGAAGTTGGCAAACGCCGATGAAATTTTCCGGAAAGAGTTGCGTTAATCGGTAGATGAGTTCATTGCAGTGCTCTGTCCAGTACTTACTGGTCCAGGCATTGCCAATGTGGTGGCCCATCCAACTTGCCCGCGGTGAAAAAATCGTACAGTCGGTACTGCGCTCCGTTTGCAGCTGTAGCTGTGCGCCGAGTACGCTTTCGCGAAGTTGGTCATCGGATATTTCGACGACGCCTTTGGTTCCTTTGGCTTCCGGGTCACGAGCCAGTGTCGCCTTTTGTGCATCGCGATATTCGCCAAGTTCGGGCGGGGCGGTTGTATAGTGGCCATGGCAGTCAATGATCATTCTAATGGGCCTTAAAGCGGGTTGATTCAAGGTAGATCAAAATAGCAGCGAGCTCAATTATTGGGTACATTGATATCATTTATCCATAGCACCACAACAAAAACTCACATGCACTGCTCAGAGTTTGAGGGCATGTTATATTCTCCGGGTATCCAACGCATCATCACTATGAATAAGACTGATAGTTTCATCAATTTGAATGAACACACAGAAAGAAATTAGCTGCTCTTTGATCAGAGGAGGGACTTCGCGTGGAGCGTTCTTTCTCGCCGATGATTTACCTGCTGACTCGGAGAGCCGAGACCGCCTGCTGATCAGGATGATGGGCGGGCCTGATGCGCTGCAGGTTGACGGCTTGGGCGGGGGGCATCCATTGACAAGCAAGGTCGCCGTTGTCTCAAAGTCTTCGCGGGAAGATGCAGATATTGACTACCTGTTTCTACAAGTATCTCCAACTGAGCAGAATGTCAACGATGCACAAAATTGCGGAAATATTCTGGCAGGTGTAGGCCCGTTCGCAATTGATAATCGTTTGATTGTGGCGGACGCGAAAGAGACCCGGCTCATCGTTCACATGGTCAACTCCGGCAACCTGTGCGAACTGGTGGTTTCGACGCCGGGAGGGGCAGTCCGAGTAGAGGGCGCAACCAAAATTGACGGTGTTCCAGGAACTGGCGCAGCGATTGTGTGCAATTACCTGGATATCGCCGGATCGGTCACCGGTCAACTGTTGCCAACGGGTAAGATGATCAACGAATTTGATGGTGTCAAATCGACCTGTATCGACAACGGCATGCCGGTCGTTGTCATGCTTGCGTCCGATTTCGGAATCTCGGGAGCGGAGAAACCCGAAGATCTGGACTCAAATAGGGAACTGAAGCGCCGCGTCGAGAATATTCGCCTGCAAGCGGGTGCATCGATGGGTCTTGGTGACGTCGGCAAAAAAACGGTACCGAAGATGTGTCTTGTCTCTCCCAGTAAGGGTGGCAACGTAATCGATACTCGCATATTCATACCGCACTCTTGTCATCGGGCAATTGGCGTATTGAGCGCGGTTAGCGTCGCGACCGCATGCCTGCGTTCAGAGTCGGTGTGCTTTGACATCGCCAAAGTTCCGGTTGGAAGCAAAAAGACCATGGACATTGGTCACCCCAGCGGCTCGTTCCAGGTCAGTCTTACCGTCGACGAATCGGCATCGCCCGAAGCGCTAGTCAAGAAAGCGGGCGTCATCCGCACAGCCAGAACGATCATGCGTGGCAATGTCCTGGTCCCAAGATCGGCCTTTTAATCTGCTAGATGGAAAAATTGATGCGAACGGTCGCAGTAAAAAATATTGAACGTGCCGACAAGGCAAATATTGACGCGCTGGCTACTTTCGGTGTGGCCACTGTGCACGAGGCTCAAGGGCGAACTGGTCTGATGTTGCCATACATGCGTCCGATTTTTTCGGGGAGCCGGATTGCAGGCAGTGCTGTGACGGTCCTTGCTCAGCCTGGTGACAACTGGATGCTGCATGTCGCTATTGAACTTTGTCAGCCGGGGGACATTCTCGTCGTTGGGGTAACCGCGGAGAATACTGATGGGATGTTCGGAGATTTGCTGGCGACATCATGTCAAGCACGAGGAGTATTGGGTCTTGTTATAGATGCGGGCGTTCGGGATATTAATGATCTTGAGAAAATGAATTTCCCGGTATGGTCTCGCGCGGTGTCGGCGAAGGGCACCGTGAAGGAGACTCTCGGTGCGGTAAACGTTCCCATCGTTTGTGCCGGTGCGAACGTTGTTCCGGGTGACGTGATTGTTGCTGATGATGATGGTATTTGCGTCGTGCCACGACGCAATACCGAAGCCGTTTCCGAAAAGGCTCGGCAGCGTATCGAGAGCGAAGAATCTAAGCGTCAGCAGCTTGCATCCGGCGAACTCGGGCTGGATATGTACAACATGCGTTCGCGGCTTGCTGAAGCAGGATTTGAGTATCTTGACTCATTGGAGGATATTGACAACTGATCGAGACGCATTCTCTCCTGGTGTTATAATCGTGGGATGTCACAAGTCAGTATTCGTCAAGCGAGAACGTTCCTCGCAGCTTGCAAGCACTCCAGTATCTCTGGTGCCGCGCAGGCCATCAATCGTTCGCAAACATCTGTTACCAAGTCTCTTCAGAAACTCGAAAGAGATATTGGCGTGGAATTGTTCGATCGTTCTTCGAAGGGCGTTACTCTAACTGCCTTCGGAAAAGCGCTTGAGGTAGGAGCCGCTCAGGCCGCACAGGCATTGAGCGCTGCGGGAGAAATGGTGCCACCGTTGATCATGCAAGGTTCCCCGGGAGTGTTGCGCTTTTTTCAAATGGATGTTTCTGACAAGTGGCTCGATGCGTTTCTGGCAACAGCCGAGCACCAAAACCTGTCGGTTGCCGCCGAGCATCTCGGCGTTACTACCGCCGCTGTCTCTTCGAATATTCGCAAACTTGAAGATACCCTTAACGCATCGCTTTTCGAAAGGCTTCCTAGCGCGAACATTCCAACGAGTTTCGCTCGGGAACTGGTTCGCTATATTAAGCTCGCAAAGAGTCACCTTCGGCAATCGGTGGACGAAATTGCGTCCATGCAGGGTGAAGAAGCCGGAAGTGTATCAATTGGGAGCCTGCCTTTCGTTCGAACCCTGATTTTGCCTAGGGCCATTTCCTGGCTACGAAGAGATCATCCGAATATTGATATTTCGACGATGGAAGGGCGATATGACGACCTTGTCACTGCGTTGCGTTGTGGTGATATCGACTTTTTGGTTGGTGCATTGCGAGGTACTGTGATCGAGGCTGGGCTTCAAGAGGAGCCAATAATGGACGATCAGCTCTCGATCATTGTTCGCGTTGGCCACCCGTTGCAAAAAAAGAAAAGACTCACGTGGCCAATGTTGATGGCGTACGAGTGGATATTGCCAAGAATTGGTACACCGACTCGGTCGCTGTTCGAGAACGCCTTGCACCAACATGGGCTGGGGAGTCCACAGCACGTGGTCGAAACCAGTTCGATGATTTTGCTCCGGGGGTTACTGCTTGAGGGAGATCAGGTAACGGTGTTGTCTCGTCATCAGGTCTTTCGAGAAGTGGAAAGCGGGATGTTGGCTACTCTTCCCTTTACGCTCCCCACAACGATTCGACCGATAGGCATTACCTCACGCGCGAAGGGCGGTATGTCCCCAGCCGCAAGGCTTCTAACGGACAACGTTCGGAAAGTCGCTGCAACTTTGAAGTAATTGACTGACAGTAATTCATCACCGGTCAACGATTATTCTCTTGTTGCTAGAGGCTTTGGCCTCTAATCTATGCCGTTTACGAATTCAGAGAGGATCAGTTGGACAACAGACCCGAAATTCACTCCGTTCCAGGTACCTACGTATTCGATAAAGATCATTCACGTAAAGGCTACCATCTGAACATGTTTTGTATGTCTCTGAACGAAGAGAAAAATCGCGATGCGTTTCGCTCGGATGAAGGCGCGTATCTGGCGAAGTTTCCTGTAACGCCAGAACAACGGCGAGCTGTGCTCGAGCGGGATTGGCTCGGCTTGCTTCAATTGGGTGGGAACATTTATTACACGTTCAAGATAGCGATTTTCGACGGAATCACCATGCAAGCAGTGAGCGGTGCAATGTGCGACATGACAGAAGACGAGTTTCGTGAAGTCATGATTACGGGCGGCAAGGACCAATTGGGTAACCCAAGGCGTGGCCCCAACGCTCTGGAGCAACAAGATGGCTAAAATAGTTGGAGGGCTCGGAACATCACATGTCCCGGCGATAGGGGCGGCTATGGATCATGGCAAGACGCAGGAACCGTATTGGAAACCGCTATTCGACGGTTACGGTCCGGCACGACAATGGATGGACACCGTCAAACCTGATGTGGCGATAATAGTCTACAACGACCACGCCTCGGCATTTTCGCTCAATCTGATTCCGACCTTTCTGATCGGTGTAGCGGACAAATTCGAACCGGCGGATGAGGGCTATGGTCCGCGTCAAGTTCCCACGGTGCAGGGCGACCCGGCGCTTGCCTGGCATCTGGCAGAATCTCTTATTCTCGACGAATTCGACATGACGATTGCCAATGTAATACCGATCGATCACGGGCTAACTGTTCCTCTGTCGATTATGTGCGATCAGCCTGAGGAATGGCCATGTAAGGTCATTCCATTGTGCGTCAATGTTATCCAGTACCCGCCACCTACAGGTAAACGATGTTATGCACTGGGCCAGGCGATTCGACGCGCATTGGATAATTACGACGAAGACATAAACGTCGTTGTATTCGGTACGGGTGGAATGTCACATCAACTGCAGGGAGAGCGGGCCGGCATGATTAATCAAGAGTTCGACCTGAATTTCCTCGATAAATTGACGAACGATCCAAGAGCCGCTGCAGATATCTCGCATGCTGAATACATTACGGAATCCGGTAGTGAAGGTATCGAAATGGTGATGTGGATGATCATGCGTGGTGCTATGGACCAAAAAGTGAAAGAAGTCTATCGACACTATCATGTCCCAGCGTCGAACACGGCTGCGGGGCTAATAATTTTGGAAAACGACGGCTAAAAACAGCAAGAATGAAAATACTCATGGCAGGCGAGGGCGCGTTCGCGGCAAAACATGCGACGGGCCTCAAGAACATCAAGGGCGTAGAGATATCGGCATTGGTTGGCGGTGTGGCCGACGACGCGAAACGCTTCGTCGAAGAGCACGATATTCCTTATTGGACCACTGATTTGGCCGATGGTCTTGCGCAGCCAGGCATAGAAGCTGCGATATTGGCGACGCCAACACAACTGCATGCGGATCAGGCGATTCAAGTTATGGAAGCCGGTAAGCATGTGCAGATCGAAATACCCATGGCCGACAATCTGACTGAATCGGAGCGAATAGTTGCGAAGCAGAATGAAACGGGGCTAGTCGCGATGGCCGGGCATACACGGCGCTACAACCCGAGCCACCAATGGGTGCATAACAGAATCGTCAGTGGCGAGCTAACTCTTCAGCATCTCGTCGTTGAAACCTATTTTTTTCGCCGAACGAATATGAACGCAGAAGGAAAGCCTCGTAGCTGGACGGACCACCTACTTTGGCATCACGCATGCCACACGGTTGATCTTTTTCAGTATCAAACCGGAGAAATAGCGAATGACCTGTATGCGGCACAGGGCCCGAAGCATCCTGATTTGGGTATCGCGATGGATATGGGTATTAGTTTGAGCGCACCGTCGGGCGCGCTCTGTACGCTGTCGCTGTCGTTTAACAATGACGGGCCGTTAGGAACAGTGTTTAGATATATCTGCGATAACGGAACTTATATCGCTCGATACGACGAGCTTATCGATGGAAACGACAATTCGATTGACCTCAGTGGTGTAGACGTCTGCATGAACGGTATCGAGTTACAAGATCGGGACTTTATCACTGCTATTCGAGAAGGGCGTCAACCAAGAGCAAGCGTCGCAAGCGTTCTTCCTGCAATGCGAACGCTAGACAGGCTGGGAAAGATTCTCGAATGAACGTGCGAGCAAACACTGATACATTTCAAGCGGCCCGCGATGTTTACCGCAGACCTTGACTGGCGCCCATTTCACCCATCACCGTCGAGGCCAAATTTTAGGCTTCCGCAAGGATCTGTCGACGCGCATTGCCATGTTTTTGGACCCGGTGACAAATTCCCGTACGCGCCCGAGCGAAAATACACGCCTGCCGATGCGCCCAAAGAAAAGCTCTCGGAGTTGCGAGACTACCTCGGCTTTTCTCGAAACGTAATAGTGCAGGCGACTTGCCACGGAACCGACAATGGCGCACTTTGCGATGCGGTCGCTCACTCTGATGGTCGGGCAAAAGGTGTCGCGAGTGTGCGGATGGACGTTAGCGATGACAAACTCGTGGAGTTGAATGCGAAAGGCGTTTGCGGCGTGCGTTTCAATTTTGTGAGGCGACTAGTCGACCCCAAGCCACAGCACGAGTACGAAGCGCTTGCGGAGCGGCTGGCGCCTCTAGGTTGGCACCTCGTCATCTATTTTGAGGCGCAAGACCTTCGAGACTATTTCGACTTTTTCTCGGCGCTGCCAGTGCCGCTCGTTGTGGACCACATGGGGCGCCCGGATGTATCCAGAGACCCGAATGGCGAAGAATTCGCTCTGTTTATTCGTTTCATGGAAGCAAACCCGAATGTGTGGTGCAAAGTGACTTGCCCTGAACGCCTGTCATTGTCTGGGCCTCCGACGTACGACGATGTGATTCCATTTGCGCGAGCGATCGTTGATCGGTTTCCAGATCGGGTGCTTTGGGGAACGGATTGGCCACATCCGAATATGAAAACTCATATGCCTGATGACGGGCATTTGGTCGATTTCATTCCGAAGATAGCGACAACGCCGGATTTGCAGGCAAAACTTCTGGTCGACAATCCCATGCGACTCTATTGGCCGGAAGAATAGATGAATACGTTGCGGAATTGGCACGACGCAGCGTGGCTGTGCTAAACCTTCACTAGCGAAGGACGGCCTGGGATGAGGATACACTTGAGCCGTTGTTGTGGCTTATTCGTTATTTAACATAATATATATTATGCGCACCCAAATATACGGCAGTATGCATCCTGAAGCCTGCTCCAGTATACTCGCCGGACAGCGGCCTGGGGCCAGGCGCGTGCAGCCAACGGCCTACACGATATCGTCTACCCGGCCAAGCCCGGCCGCATATATGAACAAACGAGGAAAAGCCGCTATGGAATGCCCCAAGTGCCACGCCGACATGGAAGAAGTGAACTATGGCCGCGACCTGACTGTAGACAGGTGTACAAAGTGCAAAGGCATCTGGTTTGACCTGGGCGAGGCAGAAATTCTCAAGGGTAAATGGATGTCGGAATTTATCGACACAGGCGACCCGGAAGTTGGTAAGGAACACAACCAAATAGAAGACGTCAATTGCCCGCGCTGCGGTAAACAGATGACAAAAATCGCCGACCGGCGACAGCCACACATCTGGTACGAAACCTGCGATGATGGGCACGGGATGTATTTTGATGCGGGGGAATTTACCGACTATAAATATGAAACCCTGCTGGATAAGTTTCGCGACCTGATGACCGGCAAGCCCGGCTAGACTGGCGCGGTTTCCCCAGGGGCCGTATCCACCATAATATTTCCAGGAGATAACGCCATAAAAGTTGTTTCTTTCAATGTAAACAGCATCCGTACACGCCTGCATCAGCTCGAAGCCGTTATCGACAAGCATCAGCCGGATATTATCGGCCTGCAGGAAACCAAGGTGTCGGATGCGGACTTCCCCGTGGCAGACATCGAGGCCCTGGGTTATGACGTGTCCTTTCATGGTCAGAAAACACACTATGGTGTTGCCCTGCTCTACAAGCCTGAGCCGGTCGCCGTCACCCGGGGATTTACGTCAGACAATGACGAGAGCCAGAAGCGATTTATCAGCGCGACCTTTCGCACGAAAGATAAAAAACCACTGACGGTCATCAACGCTTACTTTCCCCAGGGTGAAAATCGCAAACACCCGACCAAATTCCCCGGCAAGGAAAAGTTTTACAGCGACCTCGACCGGCATCTGACGGCGTTTCATGAACCGAAGGACCTACTGTTCATCATCGGCGATATGAACATTGCGCCGGTTGATGAAGATATCGGTATTGGTGAAGACAACATGAAACGCTGGTTGCGGGAAGGCAAAACCTGCTTTCTTCCAGAAGAGCGTGAATGGATGCAGCGTCTGCTGGACTGGGGCATGAACGATACCTTTCGGCATCACTATCCGCAGGTTGACGATCTCTTCAGTTGGTTTGACTATCGCAGCCGGGGTTTTGAACGAGACCCCAAGCGAGGGCTCCGCATAGACCTGATTCTGGCGTCGCATACCGCGCTTGAACACAGCCGTGAGGCGGGGATTGATTACGCTATCCGTAGCATGGGCAGGCCGTCCGACCACTGCCCTATCTGGTCGGAATTCGACCTGACTTTTTAGTTGCCCGTCAGGCGAAGGTTGAATGTCAGTGGCACCATCAGGTCAATGGACTGCAACCCGGCGATGTCCCGTAATGCTTCCACCCCCGCAAGTAGAGAGAACTGAGGCGCATGTATAACGACAGGGCCGAGGCTGGCCACGTCATAGCGCTGTGGCGAAAGCCGGGTCACCTTCACCGGCACTGACTTATCGAGGCCGGCGCCATGCAGGCTGATGTTGATGTCAATAACTTGAACCCTGGATTCGCCGATTGGCAGTGATATGAAATGGGCGACATCCACCTGACCGGTGACAGTTGCAAGGGGGTAGCGGTCGGTTTCAAACAGCATTGAGCGCATGCGCTCATTCCGTATCGGAATCAAGGTTTCCACGGAATCCAGGCTTATGTTGACCCTGGCCTCGCCATCGTCTGAAACAACGCCGGTCACGCGGGTGAAACTGTGATTCTCCGCAATCACGCCATTCTTGACGGAAGCAAAACCCACATGAGATTCTGCCGGGTCAACTTGCCAGCCGGCAAGAGCCAGGGGTGAGAATAACCACAGGCATAGGAGTTTGTGCATCATAACCTCCGTCTAGTCGCTGAATCGATTGATCGTATCCCGGGTGGCAAGAGCAACGTCCCTGGCCTTGTCCGCGAAGTCCTCCTGGTCACCGGCATAGAGGATAGCCCTGGAAGATGATACCAGCATGCCACCCCCCTGCCCTGCGTCAATCATTGCTTTGATATCGGCCCCCTGGGCGCCGACACCCGGCAGCAAAAAGGTCATGTCTCCGCAGATTGCCCGGATGCTGCGAAGTTCCTCCGGGCGGGTGGCACCGACCACCAGGCCGACATTGCCATTGCTGTTCCATGTGTCTCTTGCCTGCCTTGCGACATACTCGTAGAGCATCTCTCCAGATTCAAGCCGCAGGTGTTGCAGGTTCTCCCCCCCCGGGTTGGAAGTTCGGCATAAGACAAAAACACCCTTGTTCGCATGGTCAAGGTAGGGTTTGAGTGAATCGCCGCCCAGATACGGATTTACGGTGGCGGCATCCGCACGATAACGCTCAAACAATTCCCGGGCATACATCTCCGCCGTGCTGCCAATATCGCCGCGCTTGGCGTCCAGCAACACCGGAATACCCAGTGACCTGATGTACTCAATGGTCGCCAGAAGCTGTTCTTCTGCCGCCTCTCCAGCGAAATGAGCTATCTGCGGCTTATAGCAGCAGGCAATATCCCGGGTTGCATCGATGATCGCCCGGCAGAAAGCAAGGATGGGCTCGGACTCGCTGTGGCAGGATTTGGCAATTCTCGTCAGGTCCGGGTCAAGGCCTATGCACAGCCGTGAATTGATCTCACGCTGCCGCAGGTGGAGCCTTTCGAAGAAGCCGGCAGGGGCTTCAGGGCTTGTGTTGGCATGGCTGGTATCTCCAGTCGGTGATGTGGCAACTCGGGGTTTCACTTTCATGGGCGGGCTTTTACGCGGAAGGCTGATGTTACACTATTGCACCAGATAGCGTCATCCATATTGCAGGCAGCTATGGCTCTCCAACACTACCTCGAAGAACTTAATCAATACTATGTTGCTGGCATTGCCACCGAGCATACCTACCGTGCGGCCTTGCAATCTTTGTTGGAGGCTATGCTGCCTGGCATCAAGGCCACCAACGAGCCAAAGCAGATTGAATGTGGCGCACCTGACTATGTACTGACCCGCGACAACATCCCGCTGGGCTACATTGAAGCCAAGGACCTGAACAAGGATTTGGACGACAAGGTCCACGCCGAGCAGCTACAGCGCTACACCGAATCCCTCGGCAATCTGATCTTCACCAACTATTTGGAGTTCCGTTTCTTCCGTGATGGCGAAGTGGGCACGACTGTTCGCATTGCCGAACTGAGCGGCGGTCGTGTCAAACCAAAGCCGGATCAATTTGACGCATTCACCGACTTGCTTGTCAACTTCAAAGGTTATGACGGCACCACCATCGCCAGTGCCAACGACCTGGCGAAGCGCATGGCAGCGAAGGCGCGATTGCTAGCACGGGTTATCGCCCAAGCCTTGTTTCGAGATGCCCACCCGAATGCCAAACTCAATGCTAACGACAGCGCATTGCAAAACCAACTTGACGCATTTAAGAAACATTTGATACACGACATTGACGGTGATGCCTTCGCCGACATCTACGCGCAAACCGTCGCCTATGGCATGTTCGCCGCCCGTCTGCACGACTCAACCCCGGCGACCTTCACGCGCCGCGAAGCCGCCGAGTTAATCCCCGTCACCAATCCGTTTTTGCGCAGATTTTTCCAGCACATCGCTGGCTATGAACTTGACCAGCGTATTCGTTGGGCGGTGGACGACCTCGCCGATATTTTTCGCGCCGCCGATGTGGGCGAGTTGATGAAGGATTACGGCAAAGCCACTCAGCGCAACGATCCCTTCCTGCATTTTTACGAAACATTTCTCGGCGAATACAACCCAAAACTACGCAAGAGTCGCGGCGTTTATTACACCCCCGAACCGGTGGTGAACTTTATTGTACGCGCCGTGGATGACATTCTACAAACTGAATTCGGCATCAAAGATGGCCTCGCCGACACCGGCAAAACCCTCATTGAAGTGGATGCGGTACCCCCCCCCCCCCCCCCCGACAAACGCAAGAATGGCAAACGGGAAGTGCATAAAGTGCAAATCCTCGACCCGGCAACCGGCACCGGCACCTTCCTCGCTGCCATCGTCCAGCAGATTTATGAAGGTAAATTTGCCAATCAAAAAGGCGCATGGCCGGGTTATGTTCGTGACCATCTCATCCCGCGCCTGAACGGTTTTGAAGTCTTGATGGCGTCCTATGCCATGGCGCACACCAAATTGGAAATGGTGTTGCGCGATAGCGGTTGCGAACTTGATGATGCCCGCCTGCGCATCTACCTGACCAACTCGCTGGAAGAACATCATCCCGACACCGGCACATTGTTCTCAGAATGGCTTGCCGATGAGGCGAATGAAGCCAACTTCATCAAGCGCGACACGCCGGTGATGGTGGTGATTGGAAATCCGCCGTATGCCGTGAGCAGTAGCAACAAAGGCGATTGGATTAACAATTTGATTGCCGATTACAAGAAAAACTTGAACGAGAGAAAAATAAATCTTGACGATGACTATATTAAGTTTATTCGCTACGGCGAACACCTGATTGAAAAAACCGGTTACGGCATACTCGCGTATATTTCTAACAACAGTTTTCTGGATGGTGTCACGCATCGACAAATGCGGAAGCATTTGTTGGAAACTTTTGACAAGATTTATATTGTGGATTTACACGGCAATGCACGAAAAAGAGAAACCACGCCAGATGGCTCCCAAGATAAAAATGTGTTTGACATTATGCAAGGCGTGTCTATCAATATATTCATTAAAACCGCAACGAAAAAAAATGGCACTTTAGCAAAAGTATTCCACTGTGATTTATACGGCGAACGAAAAAGTAAATATGATTTTTTTTGGGAGCACGATTTGAAGCAAATCGATTTCAAAGAATTACAACCGATAGAACCTTATTATTTTTTCGTGCCGAAGGATTTTTCGGCAATGATGCAATACGAAAAGGGATTTGGAGTGAATAAACTGTTTGATAACTATAATTCTGGGATACAGACAAAACGAGACAAGTTAACCGTTGCCTTGACTGATAAAGAAATCGCTAATGTCAGGAACAATATGTTGAAATTAAATGAAGCAGAGATTAGAGAAAAATACCAACTACCGGAAGATGGAAGAGATTGGAAAATTGGGATGGCAAAAAATGACATTCAGAATAATTCGCCTCAAATACAACCATTTCTGTATCGCCCTTTTGATACAAGATATACCCTCTACACCGGAAAAACAAAAGGATTTTTAGCCTACCCAAGACACAAAACCATGCATCATTTTCTTGCGGGTGCGAATCTTGGTTTATTAACTTCACGTTCTTCTTCCGATTCTATATTTAATCTGATATCTATTTCTCGACAGATATCTGACATACATGCGGTCGGTGGTCAAAGTTATTGTTTCCCGCTTTACCTTTACCCCGACACCGACCAATTGAAAAACCTTAACGGCGACCAACAACGAGAACCAAACCTTGACGATTCCATCGTACAAACCATCGCCGAAAATCTTGGCTTGCGCTTCACGCCCGAAGCCGAAGATGACGTCGGTACCTTCGCGCCCATTGACCTGCTGGATTACATCTACGCCGTGCTGCACTCGCCCGCCTATCGCGAGCGCTATAAAGAGTTTCTGAAAATAGACTTTCCGCGTGTGCCCTACCCTACCGAGCAAAAACAATTCCGCCAACTGGTCAAACTCGGTGGCGAATTGCGTACCCTGCATCTCATGGAAAGCCCGACGCTGGACAACCTCATCACCGGCTACAACGAGCCTGGCGATAATATAGTGGGCAAGCCCGAATACAAGATCACCGACCACAAAAATCGCCTCGGACAAGTGCATATCAACAAAACACAACACTTCAGCGATGTGCCGGAAACCGCCTGGAACTTTTACATCGGCGGCTATCAACCCGCGCAAAAATGGCTCAAAGACCGCAAAGGCAGAACCCTCACCTCCGACGACATCGGCCACTATCAAAAAATCATCGTCGCCCTCACCGAAACCGCACGACTGATGAGGGAAATTGATGAATTTATTGAAGGTCCAGCAATGCCTAATAAGTAGAGGGTAGGTGCGACCGAAAATGAAATGATAGAGCGGCAGTTCCCCGCCGTCATCCCAGGCGATGGGGGGGGGGGGGGGGTTGTTCCCATCGCCGACAGTGTTTCCCGCCGAAGGCCGAAGGCGCCCCCCACACCAGTCATTCTCGCCGAGGATGACGGACTGGATTTTCGCTTCGCGAAAGCCGCAACAAGAATGACGGGTCTGGGGTTTAATGACGTTAAGACCGTGATATTCTCGCGCCCTCGGGGGTGTCCTCAAGATTGAATCCGAGTTCTTTCACCCTGCCCCTCAACTCGTCCGCCTGCGCCCAGTCCTTTGCCTGACGTGCCGCCTCCCGCTCATCAACGAGTGTTTGCACGGCTTGCGGTATTGTCATCTCTTCCGGTTGCCATGCTGCAATATCCAAGCCGAGTATTTCATCACAGGCAAGCAGCGTTGCTTTCTTCACGTCATCAGGCAGTTCAGAGCGCACAAGCTCCCAGACCACCGCCAGCGCCCGCGGCATGTTCAGATCATCATTCAGGTAATCGTAGAACCTGCCGAGAACATCATCGGCAAGGTCGCCAGGGTCGCCCCAGGAGAATGCCGCCTGATACAACCTGTTCAAAGCGACTCGTGCGGATTCAAGGCTTTCCCAACTGAAGTTCAGTTGCGTTCTGTAATGGGCCGTGTGGCAGAAATATCGGTAGACCAGCGGATCAAATCCCTTTTCTTCGGCCGCATCCAGCGTCAGGAACTCGCCGGTGGACTTCGCCATCTTCCCGCTTTCAAGCCGGAGAAAATAGCCGTGCATCCAGAAGTTGGCGAGTCGCGTTCCTCTGGATGCCTCCGTCTGGGCAATTTCATTGGTGTGATGGACCGGAATATGGTCTTCACCGCCGCAGTGGATGTCAAAGTAATCCCCCAGATACCTGGCAGCCATGGCGGAGCATTCAATGTGCCAGCCCGGGAATCCTCGGCCCCAGGGGCTGCCCCACTCCATCTGGCGCTGCTCGCCCTTGGGGGAGAGCTTCCACAGGGCAAAGTCCGTCACGAAACGCCTTTCCCCCTGCCCTACCCTGGCACCTGCCTGCAAGCCTGCTACATCCAGCCGTGCCAGATGACCATAGTTGTTGAGCTTCCGGGAATTGAAATAGATGCCGTCACTGGTCTCGTAGGTATACCCCTTCTCTTCCAGGTCCTGCACAAAGGCTATCTGCTCTTCAATATGCTCTGTCGCCCGGCACCAGGTATCCGGCGGCAGGATATTCAGCCGGGTCAGGTCCCGCTGGAAGGCAGCCGTATAGTAATCGGCCAGTTCGAAGGCGCTCATACCCGTACGTCTAGCCCCCAGTTCCATCTTGTCTTCGCCGGTATCCGCATCTGAAGTCAGGTGCCCCACATCGGTGATGTTGATAACGTGGTCCAGTTCATAACCGTTGAACATAAGCACCCGCTTCAGCAAATCTTCGAACAGGTAGGTGCGCAGGTTACCGATATGCGCGAAGTTATAGACGGTCGGGCCACAGGCATAGAGCCCCACTCTGCCGGGCTGGAGTGACTCAAAAGGGCGGACCCTGCGCTCGTAGGTATCAAACAATCGTAGTTTCATGGGGGCAGGCATCTTAAAGGAATCCGCGGGCATCTCAAGCCAATCAGAAACGCTCCGCCATAATTCTTTCCACGGTTTCCACAATGACCCGTGCCTGGGCATCTATTTCTATGTTGACCAGGTCGCCCTTCCCGAGAATTGAGAAATTCGTTCGCGCCAGGGTTTCCGGAATCAGGTTGACTGCGAAAAGATTGTTTTCCTTGTCCAGCTTGGCAACCGTGAGGCTGGCGCCATTGATTGCAAGATATCCCTTCTCAAAGACAAACCTGAGCCAATCGGTATGACCTTCGAATGTCAGGCGACGGTTATTGTCCGATTCTTCGACAGAGGCCAGCCGTGCGGTTCCTGCGACATGGCCAGACAACAGGTGGCCACCAACCTCGGCATCGGCCCTGGCGGAACGTTCGATATTGACCAGAGCCCCCACTTCAAGCAGATGGATATTCGAAAGTTCGAGCGTTTCTCTGATGGCATCAAAGGTTACTGCCCTGCCCTTTATGCCGGTGACAGTGAAGCAGACCCCATTAACGGCTACGCTGGCGCCGGTTTCCAATCCCGTCAGGAGGGAGTCCGGGAATTCAACCGAGAAGGTGCAAAGCCCCTCTTTGCTGGCGAGGGTAATGACCGGCAGGCAGCCCTGAACTATTCCGGTATACATGGCTAATGATCAGAAAATAAAGGCTGATGACGAACTGGCGCAAACGCAAAGAGGTGCATATTCGGCAGGGAAGCGACAATGTACATGCAGGGCACCTTAGCCATCAGGTTTGGGGCTGTCAATGCACGGGTGTTTGAATCAGGATAAGATTTTTTTCCGTCATTCCTGAATGACGGGAAGGTACATTGCGATAGCCCCATTGCGTAGCGTAGCCGCGTATAATAATGAGTCCAAAGCAGCAGGGTCTCGGCTGACTGACATGAAAGACATCATTCTTGTAGCCGGGAGTACCGCTATTGACCAGACCGGCATATACAACGGTTCTTTCAAGGGCTATCAGGACCAGTACCGGATAGATGCACTGAACATGTCCTTTCAACTCATGGACGTCAAGACCAGTTTTGGCGGCTGTGCGCCTAATATTGCCTGGGGGCTCCATCAGCTTGGCGTAAACGTCATTCCGCTATCATCTGCGGGGCGCAACTTTCGCGACAGGTACGAACCTCATCTACGGGCCAATGGCATCAATACCGAGTACATCACCGTGGATGAAAACGTTGAGCACTGCGCCAGTTGCATGATGCTGAACGATCTGCATGGCAACCAGGTGATTGGTTTTTACTCTGGCCCAAACCCGCCAAAGCGCAAGTTGCCGGGCGACATAGCGGAAATAGACAGGGTCGCCCTTTTCATCATGGGCCCGGAAGACCCGGAGTTGACTCTGAAGCAGGCCCGTGACATTGAGCCGCGGGGTCTGCCCATGATATTCGACCCGGGTCAGGTGATAACCGATTTTAATCGGGCGCAGATATTGGCGCTGCTCGACCTATCCGACTATCTGATCGTCAATGACTATGAACATCAGGTACTGCTGACGAATGCCGGGCTGCAGGAAGAAGAACTGATTGGCATGGTGCCGGAAGTGGTTATCACTCATGGAGACAAGGGCGTTGACGTATACAGCCATGGCCGTGTTTTCCACATTGATGCCGTGCGGGATGTTGAAATAGTCGAGGTCACAGGCTGTGGTGATGCGTTCAGAGCCGGGTACGCCTGGGGAATCCTGACAGGCGTCGGGCCGGTGGCATCTGCACAGGTGGGCTGCATCATGGCGATGCTGAACCTGAAAAGTCTTGCAACACAAAACTACACAACGAGCGCCGAGGCCATCCTGACACTGCAAAAGCAGATTTATGCCTGATGACTCTGCCCGGCGCTATCGAGATGACCCTCTGCTCCCATGAACCTGTCTACCCCGTGCGATAGCCAAGCCGTCAGGAAACCCGCGACTACACCGGGAAAGGCGCTCTCCATAATGTTGCCATAGCCCAGCACCTGCCATAGCACCACAGTGCTTCCCCCCGCCAGAGATGCTGCAATGGCGCCCCACTGGGGCAGATGCACGTTGTACACCTTCAGCACCATCACCGGGCCAAGGGCCGCGCCCAGCCCGGTCCAGGCAAAGATCACCAGCACAAACACATTCTGCCCGGCGAACAGGGCAATGGCCGCTGCGCCGACGGTCACCGTCACCGTCGCCAGCTTGGAGAGGGCCAGATTATTCTTCGGATGAAGGGAGAAGTCACGGGTGAGCGAAGACGAACAGCACAGGATTTGCGAATCTGCCGTGGACATACTGGAAGCGAACACCCCCGCCAGCACCAGCCCGGCGAAGGCCGGCCACAATGCATGCACCGCTGTCATCGGCAGCGCCAATTCAGGGTCGGCAAGCTCTGAGCCCAACAGCAGGTGTGCGCACAAGCCAACCAGGAAGAACAGCGGCCCGAGTACCAGATCAAGCAGCACATAGGTCTTGAACATCGAACGGATGGCATCCACGCTCGGCAGCGCCATCGCCCGTACCATCACATGTGGCTGGCCCAGCACGCAGGCACCGGCGGCCATCCAGCCAATCAGGAACAGCGAGAACCCGGTCATGCCGCTAAACGCCAGGCCCTCCGGCATCCAGTCGCCATAGCCTCCCGGCACTTGGCCTACTGCTTCCCAGAAACCACCGAAACCGCCGTAGGTGCTGATGGTGACGATCAAGATTGTCGTCAGCGCCACAAACATCACCATTAATTGCAGCACATCGGTCCAGATGGCGGCGCGAATACCGCCGGCCCAGCAGTACAACAGCACCAATATCGAAGAGAGGAACACGCCCAACTCCAGCGGAAAACCCAGCACTACTTGCAGCGCCTTGCCACCCGCCTTCAACTGAGCAGCCGCATACACGAACAGGAACACCAGGGTCAGCAAGCCCGATAAGCGCCGCAACCAGATATAATCCTCGCCCCGCCAGAAGGTCAGGATTTCGTTGTAGCTGAGGGCCCAGCCCTGGGCATTGGCCGCCCGCAGTCGTTTCGCCACCGGGTAGTAGACCGAGAGGTCGGCTACCATCAGCCCGAGCAGCATCCACATGGCATCAACGCCGTTGCTGAAGGCATAGCCCATGAAGCCGATGAACATATAGCCGCTGTATTTGGAAGCGCAGGCGGAAAACGCCAGGAACTGGGGCGGCGTATTCTGGCCGGCCAAGAAGTAGTCCTGCTCTGTGCCGGCGCTGCGCCGGAAGGAAGACAGACCCAGCACCAGGAACATCAACAGGAACAAACAGAAACTGAACATCAACATATAAAAGTCTCCTAACAGTTTCAACCTTGACATGATGAGTCTAAATCCGCAAATTGCATCTTTCCCGGATTCTGGATCAGCATGACCGTAAGCAAACCCAGCAACAAACCTGGCAACTCACGGTTCTCTTCCGGCCCGACGAGCAAGCGGCCCGGCTGGTCGCTGGCTAATCTGAATACCGACTCTCTGGGCCGCTCCCATCGCGCCGGCTATCCGAAAGAACGGCTGCAGAAGGTCATTGAAGAAAGCAGACGCATACTTGGAATGCCGGATGATTACCTGCTGGGTATCGTGCCTGCATCAAATACGGGCGCATTTGAAATGGCCATGTGGTCAATGCTGGGGCAGCGGCCCGTAGATGTTTTCAGTTGGGAGAGTTTCGGTGCAGGCTGGGTCACAGACATCCGCATGCTGCTCCCTCCTCCCGCCGATGTACGGGAAATTACCGCACCCTATGGAGAACTGCCGGACTTCAGCCAGGCGGACCTGGCCCACAGGGACCTGGTGTTTCTGTGGAACGGCACGACTTCCGGCGTATGTCTGGCGAACGCAGACTGGATCCCTGCAGAGCGGGAAGGATTGGCTCTTTGTGACGCCACTTCCGCCGTCTTTGCGATGGAGATAGACTGGCCAAAACTTGATGTGGTGACTTGGAGTTGGCAGAAGGTGCTTGGCGGCGAAGCGGCGCACGGCATGCTTGCCCTGTCACCGCGAGCGGTGGCAAGGCTGGAAAGCTACACGCCGCCCCGACCACTGCCGAAAATTTTCCGGCTGGTCAAAAAAGGCCAGCTTGATGCTGCCCTGTTTGACGGGTCAACCATCAATACGCCTTCCATGCTGGCGGTTGAGGATCAGTTGGATGCCCTCGCCTGGGCGGACCAGGCGGGTGGTCTGGCCGGCCTGATCGAGCGTTCCCGGCGGAACCTGGACGTTATCGCCGGCTGGGTGAAGGCCAGCGATTGGGTTGATTTTCTGGCAAAAGATCCGGCTTGCCGGTCTTCCACGTCCATCTGTCTATCCATTACCGATACATGGTTCGCCTCCCGGCCCGAGGATGAGCAGCGCACATTCATCAAGCAGTTGACCGGCCTGCTGGAGTCGGAAGGCGTTGCCCTGGACATAAGCGGCTATCGGGATGCGCCACCTGGCCTGCGTATCTGGGGCGGTGCAACTGTTGAAACAGATGACATCCGGCTACTCCTGCCCTGGCTGGACTGGGCCTATGGCGCATTGAAAAACCGGCCTTCACAGGCGTCAGCATGACCGGCCTGAAGGAACTTGCCACAGGCGCATCCAGGGTCATTTACAGAGAATGTAGCGGCAAACTGGTTGCCAGAGAACGGGAGACACCCGGTATGCCATTGAATTTCCAGAGCGCAGCCTCCCCTGCATGAACCTCTCTGAACTTGGCTGGAGCAACTTTTTCCAGAGGCAGATCCAGCCCGAGGAATCCGGACTGATGCCCGCGAGAGTTTTTCGCCAGGACATCAACAGGTATCACCTGGTTTCTGAATCCGGCAGTCTGCTCGGCGTATTGCCGGGCAGGTTTCGTCGCGGCGTTGATTCAAAAGCAGACTTGCCCGCCGTTGGCGACTGGGTGCTGGTGCTTGAAATAGTTGGTGGTGAAGCGGGTCAGGTGCGGATAGAACGCCGGCTGGATAGAAAGAGCAAGTTCTCCCGCAAGGGGGCCGGGGATGCTGTTGATGAGCAGGTGGTTGCCGCCAACCTGGATAAACTATTTGTCGTCAGCGGGCTGGATGGTGACTTTAATCCCAAGCGTATAGAAAGGTATCTGCTCGCCGCTCGAAACGCCGGCGCCATGCCGGTGATCGTCCTGAACAAGCGGGATATATGTGGCGACCTGGAAGCAAAGCTTGAAGCCCTGCGGCCCATAGCCGGGGAGACGCCTGTCCACGAGATCAGCGCACTGAAGCAACGGGGCCTCGATGTGCTGCGGGGTTACCTTGCACCGGGCGTCACCTGCGCGCTGGCAGGTTCAAGCGGCGTCGGCAAGTCCACCATCATCAATGCTCTTCTAGGCGAGGAGAAGTTCGCCACCGCCGGGGTTCGGGAAGATGACAGCAAGGGGCGGCATACCACCAGTTTTCGCGAAATGATCGCCGTTCCGGGTGGCGGGCTCATCATCGATACGCCGGGTATGAGAGAGTTGCAGATCTGGGCGGGCGACGTGACAGCAGAGCGGAATGTCGACGATGATGATATTGAAACCCTTGCGGCCAGTTGCAAGTTCAACGATTGCAAACATCAGTCGGAACCCGGCTGCGCTGTGAGGCAGGCGGTTGAACAGGGTTTGCTGGACAAGGCGCGATTAAATCGCTACTTCAGGCTGCAGCACATTCATGCGCGGAAGTAGAACAGGCTGACTAGCCAACGCCCCCGAGCATCTTGCGAATTTCTTCCAGGCGACGTTTTTCACTGGCAATGTAGCTCACATACTGGCGCACTTGCTTGGACTTCTTCTTGTCCAGGCTCGCTGCGGCACGGAGGGCTTTGGTTGCGGCTCCCCATTGTTTCAGTTGCATGTGTGAAACGCCCTTCCAGAAAGCGACATCCGCGGGCTTCTCCAGTTCACCTTCCTTTTGGGCATCATTGTATGCCTGCACAGCTTCCTTATGCCGGTCTTCCGCAGCCAGGGCCTGGGCCAGGCGGTAATGAAGTTCGCCATCCTCCGCATATTCAGTTGTATCACGCCATGCATCTATTGCCAGGCTGTTTTCCTGCGCCAGGGTATAGGCGGTTGCAAGCAGTTGCAGATTTTTCAGGTTTTCTTCCACCAGTTCTTCTTCCATGCCTTTTACAAGCACCTGAGACGCTTCATGAGGATTGCTCGCGCCCAAGAGTCTCTGCGCCAGCATGACTACCTCGGTTTCCTTCTGGAAGAACCCCTGAATATAGGCGGCGTAGTAAGCCGAAAGAGACCTGTCGTCCTGATCTTTTTCGGAATACATGCCGGCCAGGTGCATCCAGTATCGTTTTTTCGGATAATGGAGAATCAAAGTTTCCAGTACACGAATGACGTTATCCACGTCTTCCTGCCCGTTGTAGAGGACAACTTGCAGATACCACCAATTCTCTTTCATTGTCCTCTGCTGGGCAATGGCGATTTCTTCCACTTCTATGGCGTACTTCAATGCGGTAAGTAGCTCGTCCAGTTGGTAATAGGCAGTCGCCCTGATAAAAGTGACCTGTGGGTCCCGCGCGCCGCGGACCACTTCCCAGCGGTCCATGTATTCGATCGACTTGTAATAGTCCTCCTGGGCATAGTAAAGCTGGAAGAGCGACCGCAATGATGACAACTCAAGGGCCTCCGTGATGGTTCCCTGCTGCAGGATGCTCTCATAGGAACGAATGGTGTTGGGAATGTCGCCCAGTGTGTAATAGGCGTAGGCCATCGTATTCCAGATCTGCGCCAGTTCATAGCTGTTGAGCCCCCTGGACTCGCTCAGCTTCATCAGCAGTTCGAGGGCATCCTGGGGCGTGCCCGTAGGTTCTGGCGGGGGTTCGCCCTCTTCTCTTGGTGCGGATTCAGGGTCAATCATAATCTGAGCTTCCGAGAGCTTTTTGTAGGTACGCTCTCGCATGGTGGGCACCCTGCGGGTTTTCTTTTTCTTTGCGGACGCCTCCGCTGCGAAAACCGAACCGCCGGATACAGCATTCACACTCACCTGCCCAACCACCAAAGGCAGAAGCCAGATTACAACCAGGATTGCTAGTTTTTGCATCATGGTTCCTTAGTCGTCCACCAACTCATAGGTGATCAGGTTCCGCACGCCTGTGGTTGCCATGGGGGTGCCATCAATCACCTTGGGCTTGTACTTGAATTTGACAGCGGCCTTCCTGGCTGAGGAATCGAAGACGCTGTTAGGGTTATCAAAACATTCACCCACGTTGCGGGCATTCTTGATCCAACCACAGTTTTCGAGTACCACCGGGTCAATCACCGTGCCCCGATCCGTTACGGTAAATTCCACAAGGACCCAACCGGTCATACCCCGGGTCAGGGCCCGGCGCGGGTATTGGGGCTCAACCTTCACGATAGGCAGGTATTCACCATCGGCGCTGAAGCCTCCGTGGCCAATAGTCGGGCCACCGACCAAATCGGGCATGCTCATGGTGTAGCTGGTCTTGTCGACATTGACGTTGAAATCATGGGGGGGTATATCCGGTGGCGGCTGGTCCGGCGGTGGCGGCTCCTTGGGCTTGCGATTCTTGGTCGTCAGGTCCTGATCATCCTTGATGCGCACGAAGTCAACAAGATTGCCTATCTTGTCTTCCGTGAGGGCACTGCCGGCGCCCTGGATAAGCGCCTGCATAAGATAGAAAAGCGCCAGTGTCACAAGGGCACCAGCCATAACCGAAAGACCGAGTCTGATTGCCATATAGCCTCCAGGTCCGCTTAGTTGGTGTCTTCGCCGGCGATGGCAATCTGGGTTATGCCAATATTGCGCGCCGCATCCATGATGGCGAGGACTTTTTCAACCTTGGATTCACTATCCGCCTGAATCACAAGACCACCCTTGGGATTTTCCGCATGTAGACGCTCCATAATAGGGCGCACATTTCGGATATCAACCCTTTTCTTGTCTATCCATATACCGCTATCAGACGCCACGCCAACCAGCAGGGACACGGTTTTTTTCAGTTGCGCCGTCTGGGTATCCGGCCTGTTTACCTCAATGCCGGTTTCCTTGATAAAGGTGGCGGTGACGATGAAGAAAATCAGCATGATGAACACCACGTCCAACATGGGCGTTAAGTCAGCGACCTTCTCTTCTTCCTTGTGCGTGGGTTTGCGCATCTTCTTACCCGTTATTCAATTCGATAGTTGACTCAATGCATCAATGATCCATGGTGAGTGTATCTTCCATGTAGCTTTCCTCCGAACTCACCTTGGATGCAAGGAAGGTATTGGCCAGCACCCCGGAAAGGGTTGCGACCATGCCGGACATAGTGGGAATCGTTGCGGCGGAGACACCCGCCGCCATGGACCTTGCATTACCGCCGGAATAGGTCATGGCCTCGAATACCTGCACCATCCCGGTTACTGTCCCGAGAAGCCCCAACAGCGGCAAAAGAGAAATCAGGGTTTTGATGAAGCTCATGTTGACCCCCAGCCGCAGGTTGACCTCGGAGATCAGTCGCAACCGTATCATGTGGGCATTCCAGGAGGTTCTTTCGCCGCGTCCTTCCCAGTAGGAAAGCGCCCTGCCGACATCCTCTCTGTGGTCAGTGTTGATGAACCACAGGCGTTCAAAAATCAGCGCCCACATACAGAAAGTGGCGGCGGCAATCAGGTACAGCACATCGCCGCCGGCTTCCAGAAAGGTGCGAATGGCTACAAATATCGCTTCCATGGGTTACTTGCTCGAACTTTCCGCGTGTTCTGCCAACAGCCCCGCACTCTGTTCGGTCAGAATGTGGAGTATTGACTTGGCCCTTGAATCTACGATGGAGTGCAGTAATACCGTTGGAATAGCCACTGTCAAACCAAGTACCGTGGTAACCAGCGCTTGCGAAATACCGCCAGCCATGGTCTTGGGGTCACCGGTGCCAAACAGGGTGATGGCCTGGAAGGTCACGATCATACCGATAACCGTGCCGAGCAGCCCAAGCAAGGGCGCGACCATGGAAATAATTTTGATGAACGCAATACGCGCATTGATCGCCGGTTGTTCCTTGAGGATGGCCTCATCGAGTTTCAGTTGCAATGTCTCGGAGTCAATTTCCTGGTTTTCATGGTAGACCTGCAACACACGGCCAAGAGGATTTTCGGTATCAGCCACTCCCGGGTTTGCGGCTTGCCGCCCAACAAGGCTGCCGACTTTGTTGAGCGTGGTGAACCTCTCTACGGACAGCAGCAGCGCGATAATACCGAGCATAATGATGACGTAACCCGGTGTGCCACCCTGGCTGATACGCTCTCCTATTGTCGGCACCTGCACTTGAAGAGCAAGCAATTGACCTCGGGTCGGGTCCAGGCCAAAGGCTACGAAACCGCTGCCCGCATCCGCATCCTCAAGGTCATCGGCGGAAGAGACAAACCGCGATGCCGGTTGCCTTGGCAGTTCTTTGATGATGCCGTTCTCGATGTCATAGGTAACGTATTCACCGTCGCTGACCAGGTTGTAAGAACCGACACGCACCACTTCCTGCTCGCTTTCTTCGCCGTCCACCTTAATAACTGTTGATGTGAAGCGCGTGATTTTCGCGCTTTCAGTCATTTCCCGCTGGAGTTCGAACCAGAGTCGCTCGATTTCTTCAATCGTCGCCAGCTTCGAACTTTTACCCATGGACTGGGCAAATTCACCAAGCCAATCGCCTCGACCCGGCAACTGGGCGGAAACGATGGAACCCTCGAACACGCCCTGGGTGTCGCCGCTGACCTGCTGCAGTATGCCAAAGAGTTCCCGCAGAGAACCCAGCCGCTTGGCCAGGGTCTCTTGTTTGGCGGCTATATCCTGTTCATTTTTCGCGAATATTTTCTCAAGCCGCTCGGCCTCGATTTCTTCTTCCCGCTGCATACGCTGCGCCTCACGCACCGCGTCTTGCCGCTTGGCCTTGTCCGCCAGGAACTCTCGTTCCCTGCGCTCATTGATCGTCCTGTTGACAACCTTGCCTTCCCGGACAAGTTCAAGCAATTCTTCCAATGACTTTGCCGGGATGTCTTCTTCCACTGCTTTCGCAAGCCCGGCAAAAGCCAGGGCAAAAGCCATTACCACCATTATTGATTTACGCATGGCTTATTCTCCTGGCGCCGGTACAGGTAAACGGACCAGGTCGGCGGTTTGGGTTTTTCTTGCAATGCGCAACCCGTCTCTTACGCCCGTCCTAAAATCATCATCAAGGATGACCCATTGACGATTCTGATTATTCCAGACCCCGGTGACTTCCCCGTCCGGCGTCTGGAATACAAGAGACACTCGCCCCCACTTCAACACATCGACCTGCCGTGACTGGCCATCGATCTCAATCACATCCGTATAGGCTTCAATGGTTGTCCCGTAGGTATTTTCCACCTGATAAGCCTGCATCACCTGATTGAACTTTTCCGCAACAGAGACATCCGCCCTGTCCAGAGTCTCTTTGAGAAACTCGACTCGCTCCCGTCGCTCGGAAATGAGAAACGGGATATCAAGTTCCACGAACTTGTCGAGGTTATCGATCATTCTTCCTATGAGAGGGCCTATCTGGCGCTGTATGACTGTCACATTTTTGATGGACTCATCCAACTCGACCAGCTCACGCTTCTGGCTGGCAATCAGCCGTCTTTGTTGCGTGTTGTATGCCCTGAAGCCGTCGACGATCTTCATAACCTGCTTGTATTCGGTAAGGAGGTTGTGCGTCTGCCCGGAAACCTGATCAATCACCGCCTGGGATTTGGCACTATCAATCGTGGTTGATGACCTGACGCCTAGCACACCATCCAGAGACGCCGCGCTGACGCCTCCGGCACCGATTAAAGACAGCAGGCACACTGCTTGAACTATTGCTTGAACTCTTGTGTGAACTCTTGTGTGAATTTTTGCGTGAACTATTGTCGTGGGTCTTGTGTGGTGTTTTTTCATCGTCATACCTACTGGGACCTTGTTGTGTTCTTGGTTCATGCTATCAGACTCGCTTTTCCATGCTGAGGAAACATCAGTTTTATATGTCAACATGATCCAGTCAAACCTGTCAGGGCGAACAGAATGAGCAACCTGCCAATGATTGTCAAGCCACGTACTGGTTCCTGGGTTCAACCTCGAAATGCAACTTTGCCGTCACCTCCTTCCCGTCATTGTCCGGCTTGCCCGGACAATCCAGAGTGGCGGCGTGAGCCGCCATTAGCTAAGCCGCGTGGCGGATTCAAGACCCATTGCGTTTTCGCTTCGCGAAAGCGCAACTCTGGATCCCCGCCTTCGGCCTTCGGCCTCGGCGGGAAACACTGTCGGCGATGGGAACAACCCCCCCCCCATCGCCTGGGATGACGGAGGGCGTGGGAGGGCGTGGGAGGGCGTGGGAGGGCGTGGATGGAGGGGCAGGGCTAGACCGCTCATCAGGCTTCATTTACCCTGACTGTTTCAAACCCGCTGGCCGTTTCATGAAGTCGGTTCTCGCTGGTCACCACCGCTCTCGAGGGTGTGGTTGTCAGGTAGAGTTCAGCTACACGCTGCAGGTCTTCCCGCCTGATGTCGAGGTAGCGGCTTCTCATCTTCTCTCTGTAATCGGCGTCGCGCCCAAACAGCCCCTGATGAAACGCTTGGCGTAGTTCGCCCGCTGGTGACCCGGGCGCATCAATGTTGCCTATCACAGCCAGTATCGCCTCCTCCAACATGGCATCGCTGATTTCCGCCGATAATATCCAGTCAACGGCCCGCTTGAAGGTCTCAAAGGTTTCGCTAAGTCTCGGGTCCTGATAGGAATAGAATCTGAAAACGCCATTGGTGCCATCATGGCTGGCGCCGCCGCCATAGGCCCCACCCTTCTCACGCAACTCGCCATGCAGGAAGTGGTTTCTCAATACACCTGCCAGGATGGAAAGAGTGGGAGAATCCGGATGGGTTCCCGGCACAGTGGCGAAGGCGGAAGCGCAATGGTTCACCTGGGTGGTCACTACAAAAGCCCTGTCGTTTTGCGCTGCGGGTGCAGCCATCTCAAATCCGGCGGGCGCAGTTTCGGTTTGTTGGTCAGCCCAGAGACCTGCCAGCATATCAAGCGCCTGGTCCATGAAACCCGGCTCCGTAATGAGAAGAAACTGCCCGGCGTTTTGCCGCAATGCACAATGAAGCGCATCCAGGCGCTGTGCAAACGCCTCAAGCTTCGCAGGGTCGTCAAGTTCGTCCGCCAGATTCACAAGGCGCATGAGGCCCGGTATGCCATTGAGAAAGTCGTTGACCCCGGCAACTGCGCTCAGGCGAGCCGCCGCCGCGAACATGGCATATTGATGACCGCTATCGGCGATGGCGCTGCGCCGCCGGGCGGCAAGCTGTTGTGTCAGTTCTTTCAGCCTTGCCAGTTCGTCGAAGCGCGGTGACAGGCATGTGTCTTTCAACAGTTGCAGCATGTCCGCCAACTTCGGATTAAGGGTCCTGCTGGAGAACGCCAGGAAACCACGATACCCGCTCGTATCCTCGGCGTGGGCGCCTATGGATGCAAAGGCGGTGATACCACCGGAGGCACTGTGCTGCACATGCTGTGTTTCCAGATATCCCCGCCTGGCGGAACCGACTTCGGTCACCACCTGGGTGTAGATGGGCAGTAATTCCGCTAAACCTTTGCCCATGTCCGGTAATGCGCTGACGACCCGGTGATAGGTAATGCCGTTAGTGCCCGCTCTGCCGACCGTCACCGGAACCCCGGCGACCCGTTGCAATGCCGGGCGGGGGAAGGACTTGCGGGTGGGTATGTCTGCCAGGGTAACCTGCGGCAGAATCGAAAGGTCTTCCACCTGTTCCTGACGTTGCTTGAGATGATCCGCCATGCGCAGGAGATTCGTGCGCTCATCCGCCGACAGCTTGCTCCGGCGTTCTTCCAACGCCTGCTTTTCCTCGTCTACCAACCTGGCCCCCAGCGATGGGTCTGGCTTCATGACCAGGCGCAGGCGATGCGTATTGTCCAGCAGCAGTTCCCTGGCGAGAGTCTTTACAAACGCCGGGTCTTTGGCGTCATTTCGCAGCCTGCCGAGCGCCTGTTCCATATCCAACAGAGCGATAGGGTCGCCGCCATGAACCGCCGCGGGCAGGCAGGAAAAGGCAAGCTGTAGCCCATAGGGCACACCGTCACCGCCTATCTCCCGCTGAGCAAGTTCAAGCTGGTGCAGCACCGCTTCCAGCTTCTCTGCCGCAACACCCTTGCCCGCCATCTCCTTGAGTACATCGAGGACAAGCGCTTCTATCTTGTCCGCATGTTCAGGCTCACTACCTTCGACGCCGGCCACGAAATTCATTTCCATGTGATCTTCTTCCAGGCCACAAAGGGGGGAAGCACCCGTTGCCAGTGGGCTTTTTTCCAGGGCCTGTCGCAGGGGTGAGGCGCTGGTATCCAGCAGCAAGTCCGACAACAGATGACAGCGCAGCAACATATCAAGGTCGATATTCCTGCCCAGCAGCCAGGCAATGACAATGTGCGTCTTCTTCGAGAGGTCGTCACTATCAACGGGATAGGTTGTTTCATCATATTGAGGCGTCTTGTAGCGAACCTCGGGCTTGACCCTGATCGGTTGCATCTCTGCCTGGCGGCATCGGCTCAAGGCATGGGCTTCCATTTTCTCCTGCAGTGCCCTTGCCCCCAGGTCGCCAAAGGTCATGAATATCGCATTGGCCGGGTGATAGTGTGCTTGATGGAAATTCACAAGTTGTTCGTAGCTGAGGCGGGGTATGACACGGGGGTCGCCGCCGCTGTTATGGTGGTAGATTGAACCGGGATACAGCCTCTCCTGCACCGCATGATAGAGCATGGACATGGGTGAACTGGCGTCCCCCTTCATTTCATTGAAGACCACGCCCTTGTAAACCAGAGGCGTGGTCGGGTCGTCGGGCGTTGCAAATTCAACCCTGTGTCCTTCCTGAGCAAAATCCAGCGGGTCAAGGCGGGGGAAGAAGACGGCGTCCAGATAGACTTCCATCAGATTGAAGTAATCCCTGCGATTCTGGCTGGCAAAGGGATAGGCGGTATAGTCGCTGGCTGTAAAGGCGTTCATGAAAGTATTGAGAGACCGCCGGGTCATCATAAAGAAGGGGTCCCGGACGGGGAACTTTTCGCTGCCGCACAAGAGTGTATGTTCAAGCACATGCGCTACCCCGGTGGAGTCTCGGGGCACCGTTCTGAAGGCCACCATGAATACATTTTCGTCATGGTCAGCGGCCAGATGGTAATGCCTTGCGCCGGTCACATGCGTATATTCCTCGACGGTCAGGCCAAGGGTCTCAACATCTTGGCTACGCTCCAGAACAAAGCCGGTTTTGCTCACCGCGGATCATCTCCGGGATATTGACGATGGAACTGTTCCCAATAGTCCGCAACAGTTTTACGCATTTCACGGTGCAACAGCAGGATGGTCAGCAGATTGGGTAGCGTCATCAGGGCGATTGTTACCGCGGACACCAGCCAGACCAAAGATGTATCCGCAATCGCCGCGATAAAGAACCCGAGCACATAAATAATCCTGTACGGCAGAACCGAAGATATTCCAAACAAGTAGGTCATGGCGCGGTCGCCGTAGTAAGACCAGGCAACCGCCGTGGTGAAGGCAAAGAGCGCCAGGCTGATGGCAACAATGTATCGGCCATAATCTCCGAACATGCCGCGAGTGAATGCCTCGGTGGTCAGTTTTACGGAGTGAATGAGTGATTTACCCGCCAGAGAAACGTCTTCCTGAATGGCGCCGTTGACCACTGTCACCTTGCCGGAATAAGGTTCCCCACCGGCATGAAAGGTGACGGCTTCCGCGATGGAGCGATTGTGCAGAATAGTAAACCCACCGGATGTCGCCATGCCCTTTTCAACCAGGATTTCACCCTGGTAGTTGGTGATGGATGATTCCCCGAAGTTGAGATACGCATAAAGAGCCTCACGGTCCTCCGGCACGGTTTCGCTATGGCTACCAGTAATGATTCGGGTGTCAAATGACTGGAACTCATTGTGGATTTTCTCCGTCCAGACACCGGACGAAAGAATGACAAGACCCGTCAGGGTGCAGATGATTATGGTGTCCAGAAAGGGTTCCAGTATCGAGACCATGCCTTCGGAAACCGGTTCATCAGCCTTGGCTGCTGCATGCGCAATGGGCGCACTCCCCTGGCCCGCCTCGTTGGAAAAAAGCCCCCTGTTGACGCCTCGATTAAATGCAAAGGCGAGACTGGCACCGAGAAACCCGCCCGCTGCCGCTGAACCCGTAAAGGCGTCCTGGAACACGGCCACCAGAGAGGCACCCACCTGAGGCAGGTTGACAAGAATCACCGCAAGGGCACCCACAAGATACACGATGGCCATGAAGGGGACTATTTTCTCTGCCACCTGCACGATGCGCTTGACACCACCGAGGATGACGGCCCCCAATAAAACGGCAAGCAGAGCGCCGGTGGCCCATTCCGGTATGCTGAAGGTGTCCGCAATCCCGCTGGCAATGTTGTTGCTTTGAGGCAGGCTACCTGTACCAAAGGAACTGATCACTGTAGCAACGGCGAAAAATACCGCCAGCCATTTCAGATTCAAGCGCCGCTCCATCACATACATGGGGCCGCCTACAATGTAACCCTGCTCATCGAGGGTGCGATACTTATGCGACAGGGTCACCTCGACAAACTTGGTGGTCATACCGAAGAAAGCGGTCGCCCACATCCAGAAAAGAGCCGCCGGGCCGCCCAGATAAATCGCCAGCGCCACACCACCTATGTTGCCCGTGCCTACAGTGCCGGATATGGCGGTAGCCAGCGCCTGAAAGTGAGTTGCATCACCCTGGGCATCATCCCTGTCGTATTTACCACGGACAATCCGCAGGGCATGCTTGAAGTAACGAATCTGCGGGAACTTCAGGTACAAGGTAAAAAAAATGCCCGTGCCCAACAGCAGGTATGGAAAATACTGCGCCGCCCCCAGAAAGGAATCCAGCAGATTAAAAAAGTCGGCTATCACAACCCGACCGCCTCTCGCATGGTCACCAGTTCTTCCGCGCTGGTCGGGTGGATTCCGACGGTGGCGTCAATCTGCGCTTTTGTTACGCCGATTTTCATGGCAATCGAAATGCCTTGGATAATCTCCCCGGCATCCGCACCCACCATGTGCACGCCCAACACCTTGTCGGTGGGTTTGTCGACGACCAGCTTCATCATGCACTGTTCATCGCTGCCGCTCAGCGTGTGCTTCAGGGGCCTGAAAACGGAGCGGTAGACGGCCAGTTCATCGCTCACCGCCCTGGCATCTTCTTCCGTCAGGCCAACGGTGCCTATATTCGGCTGGCAGAAGACGGCAGTGGCAACATTGTCATAATCCATCAGCTTCTTCTGCTTGAGAAATTGTGTGCTCGCAAAGCACATGGCCTCCTCTATCGCCACGGGCGTCAACTGTAATCTGTCGGTCACATCGCCCAGGGCGAAGATATTATCTTCGCTGCTGCGAAACTCTTCATCGACAATCACAGCGCCTGTGTCCCGACACGCCACCTTGACGTTTTCAAGCCCCATATCGTGCACCGCCGGATTACGCCCCGTTGCATACAACACCAGGTCTGTTTCCAGCGTGTCTCCCTCCGCAAACTGAACCACAAGACTGCCGTCCGCTTGTTTGCTGACCGAACTGACCAGGCTGTTGAAAGCCAGGTTGATCTTCTTCTTGATGAGTTCGTCTCTTACGGTCTTGCGGATGTCTATGTCGAAATGACGCAGGAACAGAGGGCCGCGATAGGAAAGAACAGTTTCAACGCCCAGCCCGTTGAATATGCCGGCAAACTCAACGGCGATATAGCCGCCGCCAACTATCAGGCAACGCTTCGGCAGTGAACTGATAAAAAATGCCTCATTGGAGGTAATGACATGCTCCCGGCCGGGGAACTCGGGTAGGACCGGCCAGGCGCCCGTGGCTATCAGTATCTTGTCGGTGGAGACGACCTGGTCACCGATGGTGACATGATGCTTGTCCAGAATACGCGCCCTGCCGTCAAAGTGCGTGACCCCAGCGTCATCCAACAATCCTTTGTAGATACCGTTCAGCCGTGAAATTTCCGTGTTTTTATTTTCGAGGAGCAGCGGCCAGGAAAACGCCGGCGCCGCCCTGCTCCAGCCAAAGCCCTCGGCGTGTCGATATTCTTCGGCAAAGTGCGACGCATGGACAAAAAGTTTCTTGGGCACACAGCCAACATTGACACAGGTGCCGCCCATGTACTTTTCTTCCGCAGTGGCCACCCTGGCGCCATAGTTAGCGGACATTCTGGCAGCACGTACGCCGCCGGAGCCTACGCCCATCACAAACAGGTCAAAATCAAATTCTGGCATAGGTTATCTCTCTACGGGTAAACTTTAACAACATTACCAAGGCCACGGCCACCATGCGCCCTTTCCTACCGAAGATATACGGCTGACCCATGACGTTCCGATTTGGTATCGATCAACTCCTGTCCGACAGTGAATCCATCTCCCGGTTGCAATCCGCAAAGGTGGGATTGGTGGCGCACCCCGCTTCAGTGACAAGCGGCAACATGCACAGCATGGATGCGCTGATGAGTGCCGGTTGCAATATTGTCCGTGCCTTTGGCCCGCAACATGGTATGCGCGGAGACAAGCAGGACAATATGGTGGAATCGGAAGAATACCTGGACCCGGTTCATAGATTACCTGTGTTGAGTCTCTATGGCGAGTACCGGCGTCCCACGGATGAGATGCTGGCGGGCCTGGATATTCTGATATTCGATCTGCAGGATGTGGGTTGTCGTATCTATACCTATATGACAACGCTTTACTATCTGATCGATGCCTGTGAACAGGCCGGGAAGGAAGTCTGGGTGCTTGACCGGCCGAATCCAGCGGGTCGTCCCGTGGATGGGCTCTATCTTGAACCCGGGGAAGAAAGTTTTGTCGGCTGCGCTCCCCTACCCATGCGGCATGGTTTGACCACCGGTGAACTGGCCAGGTTCTTCGCCGCCAGGATAGGCCGGGAGCCAGGGCGGGCTGCCCGGCTCAATGTCATACCCATGGCCGGTTATGACCCGAGCAAAGCCCCCGGGTACGGCTGGCCGATGGCGGCGCGGCCCTGGGTCAATCCCAGCCCCAACGCGGGCAGCATCAACATGGCCCGTTGCTTTCCCGGCACAGTCTTGCTGGAAGGGACGACGCTCTCCGAGGGCAGAGGAACCACGACGCCTTTGGAAGTCATCGGCGCACCCGGCCTGCCCATCGAGGCAATGCTGGCAAAGCTGCACGATCATGCCGGTGACTGGATGGATGGCGTCTGGCTCAGGCCGTGTTTCTTTACGCCCACCTTTCACAAGCATGCGTCCGAGCTTTGTCAGGGATTACAAATCCATACTGATTTCCCCGCCTATCGCCATTCGACTTTCAAGCCTTACATGCTGATGGCGGGCCTGTTGAAAGCGCTCCGTATCATCGAGCCGGGTTACGACATCTGGCGCTACCATGAATATGAATATGAACCGGACAGAACGCCAATCGACGTCATTAACGGTGGCCCGGCGTTGCGCGCATGGGTGGATGACCAGGGCGGCGCCTTCAAGGACATGGCCGCGCAGCTTCGCGAGGCGGAGCAGACCTGGTTAGGGGAAAGAGTGCCCTACATCATCTACGCCTGAACACATGCTAGAATGCGCCGCTTTGCAGATATGGCAACGGTACCTTGACCAATGCTTACAAAATCGCTGTTTTGCCCGGTGACGCCATTGGGCCGGAAATCATGGCCCAGGCCGTGCGTGTGTTTGATCTGCTGCAGGAAACGCGAGATGTTGCCTTTGAACTGGTGACAGCCCCCTTTGGTGCCACCGCCTATTTTGATACGGGCAGTGCCTTCCCCGATGCTACCAAGGCAATTTGTGATGCGGCCGATGCCATTCTGAAGGGGCCGGTGGGGCTTTCCCATGCGGAGTCCCGGAAGATTCCCGTCGAGGAACAACCGGAACGCGGCGCAATTCTGCCCCTCAGGGCACGCTACAACACCTTCGCCAACTTCAGGCCCATCTTCCTCAGCAGAGACATGGCCCACTTCTCACCCCTCAAACCGGAAATCATCAGCGATGGCATTGACATACTACTGATTCGTGAACTTGTCGGCGGTCTCTATTTCGGCAGGAAAGAACGCGGAGTCAACGATCAGGGGCAAAGATATGTACATGAGATTCTGGAATACACGGAAGAGCAAATCAGGCAGGTACTGATTGTCGCTTTTGAGCAGGCAAGGAAGCGCGGCAAGAAACTGCACAATATCCACAAGAGCAATGTGCTGATGTCCAGCGTCTTCTGGAACGAGGTTCTCGACGAGGTGCACCAGGACTATTCCGATGTGGAGGTTATCCACATGCTGGTGGACGCCGCCGCCACGGCCCTCTGCCTGAACCCGGGTCAGTTTGACGTGATGGTCATGGAAAATATGTTCGGCGACATTCTCAGCGATCAGGGGGGCGGGATACTCGGCTCACTAGGTCTGATGCCGTCAGCCTGCATAGGCCCGAAGAAGGCCTATTATGAACCTTCCCACGGTTCGGCGCCGGACATAGCAGGCAGGAATATCGCCAACCCCTATGCGATGATCGGCTCCGTCGCCATGATGTTGGAGATGAGCTTTGACATGCAGGAAGAGGCGGGCCTGGTTTGGCATGCCATGCAGAGCGTTTTTGAAGCCGGTTACTCCACCGCGGACCTCGCGCAGGCGCGGGATGATATCAAGCTGGTGTCCACCAATGATTTTGGCGACAAGGTCATGCTGAAATTACGCGAACTGCTGTCAGGAAGCCACGCTTAACGTGTTGATGATGCTGGCCACCATGACCAGAACGGATAGCCAGCCCCAGCCGATAAATATCCACATGATGGGCGGCCGCTCAAGCAGGTCGCCGATAATATTGACGGTAGAATCAATCAGGAAAAACCTGAATATCTTTTTTATCCAGTCTACAAGGAACATGATGCCTCCGCAGAAAAGCGCATCATTCTAACGACTTCGGGCGTTTTTTGCAGCTACCGGAAAGCAGGTCTGCCCGCCTCCAGTTCTTTTGCCTCGATGAGGGTGCTTTCAATCCTCGCGAAGATTTCCGCCACGTCTATCTTCTCATTGAATCCCACCCGCTTTGAAAAGACAGTAACCGGAAACACATAATTGTCCGTATCCTTCCAGCGCAGCGCCTTGCTCACACCCAGGTCGTCCTCATAGCTGACCCAGCGCAGGCCAAGCTCCTTGGCAAGGATATCGCCGAATACAATGCCCATGCCCTGCCAGGTTCGCACATCTTCCGGCCTGACTGCCCTGCTTTCCACCAAACCCTGCAATAGCCGGAGGTCGGACTTGTCTCCTTGCAACCTGAGCACGCCAAGATGGCGGGCAATGAGGTCTTCAATATCACGCCTCTGGGATGACATCAAAAACTGTTGACCCAGAGACGGTTCTTTGATGATTGCCGGTGTTTCCTTAACCTCAAAAGCGTATTTCTCCAGTTCATCCGGGGTAAGCTGCGGCAACCCTTGTGGCTCATCGGCCTGCGTCAGCACCGGAAGAACAAGACATAGTGTCAGCAGGCTTGTTCGCATCGGCTCCATCCTTTGTCCTGAAGGGTTAAGTTTAAGGTAAAATCGAGCGAATATTGAATGGAGTCAAACATCCTGAACCGGCGCTTTATCGAGAAACTACATGCAGCCAAGGAGCAGTTCGGGCTGGCCATCACCGGCGGAGGCACCAGCGTCATTGCGGACCTGTTCAGTGTGGCGGGCGCATCCAACACATTGATCGAAGTCAGCATACCCTATCACCGGGGCGCACTGGCGCTATTTCTTGGGGCGCCGTTTCCGTCCGGCTGCGATACCCATACCGCGAGAGCCCTGGCCATGATGGCATTTCAGCGCGCCCTGGCAATAGCACCGGATGAACCTGTTACCGGTATCGGCTGCACCGCCGCCCTGGCAACCAACCGCACGCGCAAGGGCGATGACCGTTGTCACCTGGCCGTTCAGAATGCCGCCGGCACCAGGGCAATTCACCTTGCCTTCAGCGGGCGCTTATCCAGACAAGCGCAGGAAGAAGTCATCAGGGACCATATCTTAGACGCCATGGGGGCCGTCTGCGGTCTTCGGTCTGCGGCTGAGGCAAGGGAAGGTGTCCAGGTTGCCGTGCAAGACGCCAACCCCGGCCAGACATGGCGGGCATTGATGGCGGGGGAAACGCTGAAAACATCGGACAAGCATTACAAAGCCGTTTTCCCCGGCGCATTCAACCCGATACACGCCGGCCATGAAGACATGATCGAATATGCACACCGCCTGCTTGCCTGTGATGTTGCGTTGGAAATTTCCATCCGCAATGTGGATAAGCCACCGCTGGATTTTCTAACGATGGAAGAAAGGCGCGCCGACCTGGGTCAGCATGAATTGGTGTACACCAATGCGCCGACCTTCGAAGAAAAATCCACCATCTTCCCCGGCGCAATATTTATTGTCGGCGCGGACACCGCCATGCGCATTGCAGACCCAGATTACTACGGTGGCGAGGCGGCGCGTGATGCCGCCCTGGTCGCAATCGCTCGGCGAGGGAATCGCTTTCTCGTTTTCTGCAGGGAAACCAACAAGGGCGTTCAATCACTGCATAACCTCAGCCTGCCGCCGGCATTGAGTGCGCTTTGTACTGAAGTGCCGGAAGAGGACTTCAGGGTCAATATCAACTCGACGGATCTCAGAGCCGCGGATGAATAAGCTCGACTTTTATCTGGGCAGGACAGTCGCCTTCGCCATGCTATTGGCGTCCTTGGGTTTCGTCGGCCTGTTTACGGTATTTACATTTCTTGGCCAGATGTCGGACATTCGTAGTGACTACACCCTGCTCACAGTGGCGTATTACGTCGCTTATTCCATACCCCGTATGTTTTACGAAACCCTGCCTTACGCCGCCCTGATCGGCTGCCTCACCGGCCTGGGTCTGCTGGCGGGCAACAGCGAACTGATCGTCATGCGGTCTGCGGGAGTCTCCACCTGGCGCATAGCCCGGGCTGCCATGCAACCCGCACTCGCCCTGGTCATTATCGGCCTGCTTATCGGCGAGCTGCTGCTGCCGGACTTTGAAAGGAAAGCAAGGCTCATTCAAGAAGAAGCCATAGAAGACGACATTACACCCCAGGGAGGCTACTGGTATCGGGAGGCCAATACTTATATGCACTTCAGTGTCGTGGGCCATGATGGCGTCCTGAGGAATATCAACCAGTATGTCGTTGCAGATGATGGTTCTCTCAGCAGAACTCTCTGGGCAGACAGTGCCAGCTTCAAGGAAGATGAAAGTCTGTGGCGCCTGGAAAATGTCATTATCACGGAACTGACTGACCTGCCCGGGCAAGGTCGGCAACTCGACACGCTGGATTGGGAGACCCTGCTGACGCCGGAATTGCTGAACACAGAGATACTGGTGGAACCGAACAGGATGTCGGTTCTGGAACTCGCTCGGAAGATAGACCATATGACCGCCCAGGGGTTGGACACCGGCAGGTTGCAACTGGGCTATTGGACCAAGTTGTTCCAACCGCTGGCCAGCCTCAGCCTGGTGCTGGTCGCCATCTCTTTTATCTTTGGCCCGCTGGGTGAAACCACCATGGGCATTCGGATAGTCAGCGGGCTTATCATTGGCCTTGGGTTCAAATTCATCCAGGACCTGCTTGCACCGGCAAGCCTGGTGTTTGGCTTCCCGCCCCTGATAGCCATGGCCATCCCCACTCTGCTCTGCCTGGTCACCGGCTGGTTTCTGCTGAAACGCGCCAACTGACGGCGAAACCACCGGCTCATTTCATATTGGAAAAGGCTATGCGTGCCCTCTTAACCATTTACGCTTACAATCCAGACTTTTGTAACCGACCCGGGGCGCAACCATGAACGAAGAACCCATCCTGATCGAGATATTCACCGACTATATTTGACCCTGGTGTTATCTCAGTACCGTGAGTATTGAAAAGCTGAAACAGAATCATCATGTCGTCACAAAATGGGTCCAGTATCCACTCCACCCGGACACGCCTCCGGAAGGCGTCCTGATGAAAGATATTCGCCGCAATCCGGAAGAATCCGGGGCCACGGGTGAGCATCTGCGGGCGTTAATGTCGGACGCCGGCTTGCCCTATGGCAAGCGTACCCGGCTGGACAACAGCAGGCTGGCCCAGGAACTGGGCGCCTGGGCTGATACCCTGGATGGCGGAGAGGCCCTGCATGACGCCATGTTCAGGGCCTACTTCGCGGAAGACCGCAACCTGGGTGATAAAGCAGTGCTACTGCACATTGTCGGGGAAGTCGGCCTGGATACAGATGCCGCCAGGGAAGTGCTGGATAAACGCCTGTTCAGCCCTGGCGTCGCTCAGGATTGGGAAAAGTCCTGGCAGAAAGGCATTACCGGCGTACCCACTTTTTTCAGCCGTGACCTGTTTGTATATGGCTGCCAGCCTTATGAAGTGCTGGAGCGTTTTTACAACCATCTGGTCAAACTACGTAACGACGAAGCGTCTTAACCGGTCAGTTGGGTAACCGCCCGCTTGGCCATGACAGTGCAAAGATGAGCGCGATATGCCGCCGAGGCATGCAGGTCGCTGTTCATGCCATCCGCATCCAGTTTGACGGCTTCAACCGCCTTCACCGAGAAATCATCTTCAAGGGCTTGTTCCAGTTCGCGGCATCGAAAGACGCTTGCCGCTGCGCCGGTTATGGCCACCCTGACGCCGCTTGCTGTTCTGGCGACAAAGACGCCTACCGTGGCATAGCGTGAGGCGGGATTCGGGAACTTCGCATAGGCTGCGGCTTCCGGCCGTGGGAACCTGATGCGCGTAATCAATTCGCCTTCCTCCAAAGCCGTCTCGAACATGCTCGTGAAAAACTCATCCGCCGCCAGGGTTCTGCCAGTGGTGATGACTTCCGCCCCCAGCCCGAGAACACCTGCCGGGTAGTCAGCCGCCGGGTCACTATTGGCGATGGAGCCGCCGATAGTGCCGCGGTTTCTGACTTGCGGGTCGCCAATCTGCGAGGCCAGGTCCGCCAGCGCTGGGATCATCGCCTTGACCACCGGCGAATTCGCCACTTCTTCATGGCAGGTCATGGCGCCAATTTCAAGATGGGCATCGGCAGAATCAATACCGGACAAGCCTGTGATGCCCGCCAGGTCGATCAGGTCAGTCGGGGCCGCCAGCCGCTGCTTCATTGTAGGCAGCAGCGTATGGCCACCGGCCAGGTAGACGCCATCTTCCGCTTCGGCAAACAACCTGGCTGCTTCTTTCAATGAGCCAGGCTTGTGATAATTAAAGTCATACATGGTTAGTTCCTCGCGTCCCGGATTGCCTGCCACACTTTTTCGGATGTGGCCGGCATACTGATGTCCCGCACACCCACCGCATCGGTAATGGCGTTGATCACCGCAGGGGGCGAGCCGATGGCCCCTGCTTCGCCACATCCCTTGGCGCCAATCGGGTTGTGGGTGCAAGGGGTTATTGTCATATCCACGGAAAAATTCGGCAGGTCGTCCGCCCTGGGCATACAGTAGTCCATATAAGAGCCGGTTTGCAGTTGCCCCGATGCATCATAGACGCCCTGCTCCAGCAGCGCCTGGCCTATACCCTGGGCTATGCCGCCATGCACCTGCCCCGCCACTATCATCGGATTGATGACATTGCCGAAATCATCCACGGCGGTGAACCGGACTATGTCCACCCGGCCGGTTTCCGGGTCTATTTCCACTTCACAGATATGCGTGCCAGCGGGATAGGTGAAGTTGCCCGGGTCATAAAACGCCTTCTCCGCCAGCCCTGGCTCAAGCTCCTCAAGAGGATAGTCATGGGGCACATAGGCCGCGAAGGCCACCTCTTGAAAGGTGCGGGACTGGTTGCTGTCCCTGACCCTGTATTCGCCATCGTCAAAGTCGATCTTTGCAGCGTCACTGTTCATCATGTGCGCCGCTATCAGCCGGCCTTTGGCAACCACCTTGTCCGCCGCTTTTACCAGAGCGGAACCGCCAACCGCCAGTGAGCGGGAGCCGTAGGTGCCAAGGCCAAAATCCAGTTTCCCCGTGTCGCCATGAACCACTTCGACATCGTCTACCGAGATGCCTAACCTGCTGGCAACCAGTTGGGCAAAGGTTGTCTCGTGCCCCTGGCCGTGACTGTGGGTGCCTGTCAGCACCGTGACGCTGCCGGTCGGGTTTACCCTCACTTCTCCGGATTCCCAGAGCCCGACACCCGCCCCCAGGGAGCCGGCCACCTGTGACGGGGCGAGACCGCAGGCCTCTATGTAGCAACTGAAGCCTATGCCTCTGAGCCTGCCTTGTTTTTTGGCTGCCTTCTTCCGGCTCGCAAAACCGGCATAGTCCGACATCTCCAGCGCCTTGTTGAGGCTTGCCTCGTAATCACCCGTGTCATACTCCAGGGCCACAGGCGTTTGATACGGGAAGTCTTCCGGCTGAATCATATTCTTCCGGCGGAGTTCCACCGGGTCCATGCCTGTTTCTCTCGCCGCGAGCTCGACGATTCGCTCCAGCAGAAAGGTTGCCTCCGGCCTGCCGGCGCCCCGATAAGCGTCAACCGGCGCCGTGTTGGTGAAGACTGCATCCACCTCGACATGGATATTGGGTGTCTTGTATTGGCCCGCCATCAAGGTGCCATAAAGATAGGTCGGCACGGCCGATGCGAAGGTGGAGAGGTAAGCACCCATGTTTGCAATCGTCTTGACGTGTAATGCGAGGAAGTGACCCTCGCTATCCAGGGCCAGCTCCGCTTCGGTGACATGATCGCGGCCATGCGCATCGGCCAGAAAGGACTCGGACCTTTCCGCCGTCCACTTGATTGCCCGGCCCAGTTTCATCGCCGCCCAGGCCAGGGCTGTTTCCTCGGAATACACGAATATCTTGGAGCCAAAACCGCCGCCGACATCCGGCGCGATAACGCGCAACTTGTGCTCCGGTGCCAGTTGCACGAAAGCCGTCAGAATCAGCCTGGCCAGATGCGGGTTCTGGCTGGTTGTGTAAAGCGTCAACTCTTCCGTGCCGGTATTGTATTCGGCCAGGGCGGCCCTCGGCTCCATGGCATTAGGAATCAGACGATTGTTGGTCAGGGTATATTTCGTGACATGTGCGGCGCCTGCCATGGCCGCTTCGGTTGCTTCTTTTTCGCCCAGCTCCCACTGATAGCAGGTATTGCCTGGCACCGCCGCATATATTTCACGCGACGATTGGGCATCGGTAACGGATACAATGGCGGGCATTTCCTCATAGTCCACGATGACCGATTCCGCCGCCTGCTTCGCCGCCATGACGCTATCAGCAACCACCAGGGCAAGCGGTTCACCAACGTAATTGACTTGCGCCGCCGCCATGACCGGATGATGCGGTTGATTCATCTCGTTGCCATCCTTGGAGTGAATCATCCAGCCGCATGGCAGGCCGCCAACGCCATCTTCCGCAACCTGCTGGCCGGTCAGTACAGCCACCACGCCGGGCATGGATGCCGCGGCGGACCTATCCAGGCTGACGATTTTTGCATGGGCGTGGGAGGAGCGCACAAAGTACCCATAGGTCTGGCCGGGCAGGTTTATGTCGTCCGTATACCTGCCCTTGCCGGTAATGAAACGCAAGTCTTCCTTGCGCGGAATCGATTGGCCAATACTCTGCTCAACCATAATCTAGTTCCTCATTTTTTCGGTAGCGGTTTCCACCGCCCTGACGATGTTGTGATACCCGGTGCAGCGGCAGATGTTGCCTTCCAGACCTTCCCGGATAACCTGTTCATCCAGCTTCTCTTGACGATTGACCAGGTCAACCGCCGACATGATCATACCCGGCGTACAGAAGCCACACTGCAAACCATGACACTCACGAAAAGCCTCCTGCATTGGATGCAGCCTGTCTGCGCTGCCCAACCCTTCTATGGTCGTGATTTCAGCGCCCTCACATTGTGCAGCCAGAATAGTGCAGGACTTCACCGCCCTGCCATCAAGATGAATGACGCAGGCGCCGCACTGAGATGTATCACAACCAACATGTGTACCGGTCAGGCCCTGCTTCTCTCGCAGCAGTTGCACCAGCATCATGTTGGCGGGGCAGGTCTCCGTCACCGCCTTGCCGTTGATATTAAAATTTACCGTGATCGCCATCTTCACCTCCATCCCGTTGCATTTGATCCCTGTTCAGGTTTCCAGAGTTTCGACCTGCACATCCATTGTTTCATCACCAGATAGCAGGCGCACGAAGCCTGCGAAAAATTCGTTTGCCATTTTCCTGGCGGCCCCCGTCACCAGGCGTGAACCAATCTGCGCGAGCTTGCCGCCGACCGAGGCCGACACCTTGTAAGTCAGCAGCGTCGCCGTGTTTTCATCCGCCGGCGCCAGCCGGACATCCGCCCCGCCCTTTGCAAAACCCGCCACGCCTCCCTGGCCGGTGCCGCTGATCCGGTAAGAAATCGGTGGCTTGACATCCTGCAGAGTCAGTTCGCCGTTGAACTTCGCCTTGACCGGCCCCACTTTCGCAACCAACGTCACCTTGAAAGCATTGCCCCCGACCGCCTCGAATGACTCGCAGCCGGGGAGACACTGCTTCAATACATCCGGGTCATTCAAGGCGAACCAGACTTCATCGGCTGACACGGGTATTCTGACTCGCTGGCTAAGTTCCATGTCCGGGACGCCCGTTAATCAATTTTGATCTTTGCAAATTCAGGCGGGCGCTTGTCGAGAAATGAACGCACCCCCTCTTTGAAATCATTCCGTTGCAGGCTTTCCGCCATCCATTTGTTACTTTCGCGCATTGCTTCACCAAGGGGCATGTTCAGGTGACGATACACCTGTTGCTTCATCATCATCAATGAAGTCGGCGAACAGTTGGCGGCCAAGTCTTCAATATAGGCCCTGGCCCCGTTGACGAGTTCATCCTGAGGGAAGATTCGGTCGATAAGCCCGATCTCTTTTGCCTCTTCAACACCCAGCCGGCGGGAACTCCACAGAATGTCCAGTGCTCTGCCCGGGCCGACCAGCCGTGGCAATATCCAGCTTTGGCCATGCTCTGCGATCAGCCCGCGTTGTGAAAAAGCCGTCACGAAGCGCGTCTTCTCCGAGCCAAACCGCATATCGCACAACAAGGCTATCGACATGCCCAGCCCGGCGCAGGCGCCATTGACTGCGGCGATAATGGGCTTCCTGATGGACAGGATATAGCCGAAGGTCACCGCAAAATCATCTCCCATGGACTTGTCCCCCGGGTCAGCATCCAGCTTCCCGGACGCATCCCCGGCTTCCCGGCTGTTGCCGGATGCCTGTGCATCCAGGGCGTTCATATCCATACCGGCGCAAAACCCGCGCCCTTCCCCGGTCAACACGATACCCGTTACGGATTCATCTTTTTCCGCCTGATCAAGCGCATGCTTGAGTTCCGTCAGCATATTGGTGGTCAGCGCATTGAGCGCATCCGGCCGATTCAGCGTGATAACGGCGGCATGTTTGCTCACGTCATATTTGATTTCGTTGTACATGCTTCTCTCACGTCCTTGATGGTTACGATGGATTGATGACTACCATAATAGCTTGCCCGTGAAATGCAAAGCACTGCATGATGCCATCGCGTATTGGACAAGCCGGGCAATTCCCATTGCACTTTTTCGCGAAGCCGCCCCCAGTCTGTCATCCTCGCCGAAGGCGGGGATCCAGAGTGGCGGCGTTAGCCGCCATGTACATTGCGGCTTTCCCCAGGCTTCGCGGAAGCCGTAGCCTTTTCGAGTGCCCCAGAGCGGCGTACCTCAATACTCCAACGCTAAATCTGCGGCGATGGCAAAGCCGATGCCTTCAACACTTTCGTCGGCGATTTTTAGCGTCATAATGCCGACCAAATTTCCTTCGCTATCAAACAATCCGCCGCCCGATGAGCCGGGTGATATGGCGGCGTTGGTTTGAATGAACCGCGTGCCACGCACTTCGCGCAACTGCGAAACCAGTCCGTCCGACAACGACAAATCCAACCCTTGCGGCGCGCCCAAACCATACACCGCCTCGCCGACTTTGAGCGTGTCATAGCGCCGCACGGTCGCCGGAACGCCCCACAAACCGGCAACCTCCAGCAAGCAAAAATCCTGTTCTTCATCGGCGCGGCGGATGGTAGCGGCAAAAGGCGTGTCGGTATCGGCGCGGCGATTGTCGGATTTATACACGATGATTTCGCCACCATCATCCACGACATGACAATTGGTCGCCACCACATTCGGGCGAATAATCACGCCACTTCCCTGCCCGTCATCGGTGGTAACGATGACCACCGAGCGCCATGCGTTCTCAAATACTTCCTCGGCGATGCTCACGCCGCCGGATGGTTTTGCCAGTGCAATATTTTCGCGGATGGATGGTTTTTCTACCGTCTCCGCTTCGCTATTTTCAATCGCTTCCATGCGCCGCGCCGCTTCTTTGTTTGCGGCACGAATTTCGCTTTTGGATAAAGACTCGTGCCAATTCATTTCACGCAAATTACCTGCTGCTGTTTCATTACCATTTACTTTGGCGATGGACCACCAGATATATGCCTCGCGTTTATCCGTGATTACCCCTTCGCCATTGTCGTACGCCCAGCCCAAATTATATTGCGCGTCCGCATACCCTTGCTCGGCCGCCATGCGAAACCAACGCACTGCCTCGCGCTGGTCTTTATCAACTCCTTCGCCATTCCAGTATGCAATGCCCAAATTATATTGCGCATCCGCATACCCTTGCTCGGCTGCCTTGCGATACCAACTCACCGCCTCGCGCTGGTCTTTATCAACTCCTTCGCCATTGTCGTATGCCAAGCCCAAACTATATTGCGCCTCCGCATCGCCTTGCTCGGCTGCCATGCGATACCAACGCACACCCTCGCGCTGGTCTTTATCAACTCCTTCGCCATTGTCGTATGCAATCCCCAAATTATATTGTGCCCACGCATGCCCTTGCTCGGCCGCCTTGTGCCACCACCCCACCGCCTCGCGCTGGTCTTTATCAACCCCTTTGCCAATATTGTATGCATAGCCCAAATTATATTGCGCCCACGCATACCCTTGCTCGGCCGCCATGCGCCACCAACGCACCGCCTCGCGCTGGTCTTTATCGACTCCTCTGCCATTCCAGTATGCCCAGCCCAAATTATATTGCGCCCGCGCATACCCTTGCTCGGCCGCCATGCGAAACCAACGCACTGCCTCGCGCTGGTCTTTATCGACTCCTTTGCCATTCCAGTATGCAATGCCCAAATTATATTGCGCGTCCGTATACCCTTGCTCGGCCGCCTTGTGCCACCACCCCACCGCCTCGCGCTGGTCTTTATCAACCCCTTTGCCAATATGGTATGCATAGCCCAAATTATATTGCGCCCACGCATACCCTTGCTCGGCCGCCATGCGCCACCAACGCACCGCCTCGCGCTGATCTTTTTCCACTCCTTCGCCAATATGGTATGCCCAGCCCAAATTAGATTGCGCCAGCGCATCGCCTTGCTCGGCTAACACTCGCCATAATGCAATATCCTCACTTGAAGTTTCTGCGATGGCGGTGTTACACATCATCGCTGCGAAAACGGCTGCACTAAAAATACGTAATATTCTTTTCATGATTTTCATGTGATCATTTTTGGTGGCTGTCCGAATTATGCACAATAGTTTTTGATTTTTCAGTGCCACCATGTTGAATGACTTAAATGCTGCTAAGAGTCGTCATTGTCCGGCATTATACGCGGCTTCGCGGGGCCTGGGGCTCTAGATATCCGCCTTCGGCGAGAATGACTGGCGAAAAAGCGAAATTCGCAATGGTGGATACCTTGTCGCGGGTCTTCTCAAAGGTACGGCGAGAGCGTTGATAAACTCTGGCGCGTTGCCGTGGAGTTCGCGAAAAGAGATCCTGCCATGATTAATGACCCGGGAACTGAACTCTCCGCCTGAATACACATAACCAGTACTTTGAAGACGGGGATATAAGCGCATCACTGGCAGGCGATCAATGGGGAGTTTGCTGTTGCTCCACATACTTGCCTGATGATATCCAAGAGAGCACTACCACAGCTGGCCACGAAGTAACTGGAACTCATAAGCACCAGGCGGTCAGCTTGCAAGCAGGGCTTCCGGTGCCACATGATCCAGCCCGTGCGCGACGCCAACCTGTTCGTTGGTCACCTTGCCCTTGTATATATTGAGCCCATGCAGCAGATGGATGTCAGCTTTCAGGGTGGCCTCAACACCCTGATCAGCAAGTTGCAGAACAAATGGCAGCGTGGCGCTGTTCAACGCTGCGGCGGATGTCTGCGCCACCGCTCCCGGCATGTTAGCGACGCAATAGTGGACGATATCATCAATGACATAGGTGGGTTCATCATGGGTTGTTGGCCGTGAAGTTTCAAAACAACCGCCCTGGTCTATGGCCACATCCACCAGAGCCGACCCTGGCTTCATCTGTGCGATCAACTCACGGGTAAGCAGGCGCGGCGCAGATGCGCCAGGGATAAGCACGGCGCCTATGACCAGGTCAGCGAGAAGAGCCTCCCCGGTAATAGCGTCCTGAGTTGAATAGAGTGTCTGTATCCGGCCGCCGAAACGCGCATCGATTTGACGCAGGACATCCAGAGACCTGTCGATGACGGTAACTTCAGCGCCCATGCCAATAGCCATCTGCGCCGCATTTTGACCCACCACACCGCCGCCCAGGATGAGCACCTTGCCCCGGCGGGTACCTGGGACGCCACCCAGCAGTATGCCGCTCCCGCCGTGAGACTTCTCCAGACACACAGCGCCCGCTTGCACGGACATACGGCCAGCAACCTCCGACATGGGCGCCAGCAGCGGTAGCCGGCCTCTTTCGTCGGTGACCGTCTCGTAAGCAATACAGGTGGCGCCGCTGCTGATAAGGTCCCGGGTCTGCGGCAGGTCCGGCGCAAGATGCAGATAGGCGAATAGGGTCTGCCAATCCTGCAGTTGTTGGCGTTCCACTTCCTGGGGTTCTTTGACTTTAACCAACAGTTCCGCCCGGGCAAATATTTCCTCGGCCTCCTCAGCGATGGTTCCCCCGGCTTTTCTGTAGGCGTTATCGCTGCAGCCGATGGCAACGCCGGCCCGGGTCTCCACCAGCACCTGATGGCCATGATGCACCAGCTCGCGAACACCTGCGGGCAATAAACCAACCCGGTATTCATGGTTTTTTATTTCTCTGGGCACACCCACCAGCATGAACACACCTCGCCTTCCCGGCAGTGATGAATCAAGTATAGGTCAGCATAACATCCGGGGGAATGATGGGTCCCCCGCCGCTCCTTGTCGTCATACACTCCGGCTTGTTTTTCCCCGTCATGGAATGACGGTGTTATGTTATATTCCGCGTCCATCAACTTGACGCGGGAATTGCCATGTTTGCCATCCATGACCTGAAAATGACATCAATCGCGGGCGAGAAGGTTCCCTTCTCCAGCTTCCAGGACAAGGCTCTTCTGATCGTCAATCTTGCCAGCCAGTGCGGCCTCACGCCCCAGTATGAAGGTCTGTGCGCCATACAGGACGGCAGGGATGACCTGACAGTGCTCGGGTTTCCCTGCAACCAGTTCGGCGCTCAGGAGCCAGGCAGTGACGAGGAAATTCTTGAGTTCGCCAAGGATAAATACAAGGTGAACTTCCCACTCTTTTCGAAGGTCGAGGTAAACGGAGATCAGGCCTGCGACCTTTATAAATGGCTGAAATCGGAGAAGACAGGGCCGGATAACAACCCGGATATCAGTTGGAACTTCACCAAGTTCCTGATCGGCGGAGAGGGCCAGGTACTGGCCCGCTTTGAACCCAAGGTGACGCCGGAAGACATCGCTGAACAGTTGAATACCCTGCTTTGATCATGCCCGGCCCGGAAAAGACCAGGGAAAGGAAAGGGAGTAAGGGAAACAAAGATTCAGCAATATTCTGACACTTCAGAATCACTGAATGTTTCGGCGGCGGTCCCCGCAGCCTATTCAGTTGGCCGTGAAAGTGATTTATTCTAGGCCGCACAATCAGGAGGGAATAGCATGACTCCAAGTCACTGGAAAGTTACCCGGCTCGCCGGCGCGCTGGGCGCGGAAATCGAAGGTCCTGACATCCGTAACTCCTCGACCGAAGACCTGGAGGCCATCAAGTCGCTGCTGCTGGAGCATCTTGTCCTCTTCCTGCCGAACCAGGCACCAGACCCGAAAACACATATTACTTTCGGGCGGCATTTCGGCGACCTCGAAGGTCATCCCAATCTTTCCAGCGATCCGGGGCTGCCGCCGGAAATCCTGGAACTCAAGGCCACCAGCGGCGGCGTCGCCGACGAATGGCACACTGACCTGACCTTTCAGGAAAAGCCTTCTGTCATGTCCATCCTGCACATGGTCACCTGCCCGGAAACAGGCGGTGACACCCTGTGGACGAGTCTCTATGCCGCCTATGACGGGCTTTCAGAACCCATGAAATCCCTCTGCAATGGTCTGACTGCGCTGCATGACGCCCATCCACATAATCATCCGGAGCAGACGGCAATTCACCCTGTCGTCAGGGTGCACCCGGTCACCGGGCGCCGTGCCCTTTATGTCAATGAGCATTTCACCCGCCGCATTGTCGAAATGAACGCCACCGAGAGTGAGGCATTACTCGGCTACCTGACCCGTTGGGTCAGCAATCCCAGGTTCACGGTACGCTACAACTGGAAGCCCGGCGCCCTGGGTATATGGGACAACCGCTGCACCCAGCATTTTGTCCTGAATGATTTTGAAGGGGAGCGCGTGATTCAACGGGTCACCATTGTCGGCGATCAGGTAGAGGCGGCGGAGTCACCGCAATGGCAACCCTGGGCCAGTGAAGGCAGGTTGTCAGCCGTCAGCAGGCATGACCGTCAACTCTACAGGCATCTGAAGGCGACGGGCTTGGCAAACCAGGCCGAGGGCAAGGTAAGAGAAAGGCAACATCGGTGACCAAACCTCTGGACGACATCACCGTCATTGAAGTTGACAACTGGATGGCTGCACCAAGCGCGGGCGCCATACTCGCGGACCTCGGCGCAACCGTCATCAAGGTGGAGCCCCTGACCGGCGACCCGATGCGTGGTATGGGGAGACCCGCGAAAATCGAGGCGGATATCAAGACCCATGATTTTCAGTTCGATGTGGATAATCGGGGCAAAGAATCAATTTGCCTGGACCTGACCAGCCGGGAAGCCTGCGACATAGTGCGGAAGCTTTGCACGAATGCCCAGGTATTCATGTGTAATCTGCTGGCGAAAAGGCAGGAAAAATTCGGCCTTGACCCAGCAAGCCTGCTGGCGGTCAACCCCCGCCTGGTGCATGCAACTCTAACAGGTTACGGCACCCAGGGGCCGGAAGCCTGGCGGCCCGGCTATGACGTGACGGCGTTTTTTGGGCGCTCGGGTATCTATGATGCAATGCGCGAAGGCGAAGAAGGCATCGTGCCCATGGCAAGAACAGCCCAAGGCGACCACACTACCGGCCTGGCGTTGGTTGGCGCAATCCTCGCCGCCATTCGGCAGGCGGAAAGAACAGACGAGGGTCAGGTCGTCGAAACTTCCCTATATGAGACTGCGGTTTGGACACAGGCGTCGGACTATGCCGTCACCGCCGTCGATCAATCACCCCTCCGCAAGCGGGCGAGGAATGAGCAGCTATCGCCAACCGCCAACCGTTATCCCTGCTCGGGTGGCAAATGGATAGTGCTGAATATGCCGGAGCCTTTCTGGTGGCCGAGAGTGTGTGAAGCGCTGGGGAAACCGGAATGGATCAAAGACGAAAGATTCAAAGAAGCCAGGGACAGATATCGCCACATGCACATTCTGGTACCCGCCATGGACGAGTTGTTCCAACAGCAGACACGGGATGAGTGGGGCAGAATACTGGATGAACATGGCATCATCTGGGGGCCGGTCCTGGGGCTCCACGAGGTGACGCAGGACCCTCAGGCGGAGGCCATCAATCTCTTCCCCAAGATGCACGTCGATGGCCTTGGAGATTACCGAACAGTGCGTGCACCAATGAACTTCCACTCTCTGGACGCCCTGCCCTCAACCCCCGCCCCGGCAGCCGGGGAGCATACGGCCCGGATACTGTCGGGCCTGGGTTATGGTGCCGAGGAAATAGCGAACCTGGCGGCAGCCGGCGTAACGAACCCGAGCCGATAAGTACATTGCGAATTTCGCGAAGCGAAAACGCAATGGATGCGAGTGTCCGTAATTGGATGTTTCCTGATCGCAGGAGTATCTTGACCCGGCACCTGGTGAGATACACGGATGGAACATTTCGATCAAGCAATGGCTTTCCCCGACCCGCTGACCGTGGAAGGGGTTGAAAAAAGAACAGCCTTGCAAACCATCAAGGCGGTTCTCCCCTTTCTTTGGCCGGAGGACAACCGCGAAATGCGGGCCAGGGTGGTTTTCGCCGTGTTGTGTCTGTTGTTTGGCCGGGTGGCCAATGTTTACGGCCCCATAGTTTTGAAGGACCTGGTGGACGGTCTCGAACCTCTGACCCGTAGCGCCGCAGAGATTGACATGAGTGCATCGGTCCAGGGGCTGATTGGCCTGGTGTTGTTGTATGGCCTGATGGTGCTGTTGCCCGGTCTGCTGACGGAACTCAGGGCGGTGGTTTTCACGCCGGTGTCGGAATTCGCACAGCGCGTCATCGGCCTGAAAGCATTTAGCCACCTGCATGGCCTCGGCATGAGCTTTCACATCGAAAGGCACACTGGCGGCCTGTCCAGGGCCATTGAACGCGGTACCCGGTCGCTGCAACAGATTATCGGCCTGTTTGCCTTCAACATTGCGCCGACCCTGTTTGAAATCGTACTGGTGGTCGTCTACCTGGCTGTCAATTACCCGTTGGAATATGTATTCGTTATTTTCGGCGCGTTTGTTTGTTATGTCACCTTTACCCTGTTGTTTACGGAATGGCGCACGAAATTTCGCCGGGACATGGTGGCCCAGGAATCAAGAGCGGCCTCCATCGGCGTGGACAGCCTGCTGAACTTTGAGACCGTCAGGTATTTTGGTAACGAGAGATTCGAGGGGCAAAGATACAATCAGGCCCTGCTGGGTTACATGAAGGCCGCGGTAAAGAGCCAGAATACGCTTGGCATGCTGAACGGCGGGCAGTTGGCGATGCGCGTACTCTGCCAGATCATTATCCTTGTTCTCGCCGTGCAGGATTACGCTGCGGGCCAGTTGTCCATCGGCGAGGTGGTGATGCTGAATACATTCATGTTGCAGTTGTTTATCCCGCTGGGGTTCCTGGGTTCATCCTATCGCATGATTCGTCAGTCGCTGGTGGATATGGAGTACCTCTTCCAGTTGCTGGACCTGGAGCCGGAGACAAAAGACAAACCGGATGCCCCGCGGCTGGAAGTTCAAAAGGGCCGGGTGAGCTTTCGCAATGTCACTTTCGCCTACGATGGGATAAACAAGGTGCTGCATGACGTCAGCTTCGACGTTCCGCATGGGCGTACCCTGGCGATAGTCGGGCCGAGCGGCGCCGGCAAGTCCACCTTGTCCCGCTTGCTCTACCGTTTCTACGATGTACAGTCAGGTGACATCCTGGTGGACGGGCAAAACATTGCGGATGTCACCCAGCAAAGCCTTCGTGACGCCATTGGCATAGTCCCCCAGGATACTGTTTTGTTCAATGACACCCTCCGCTACAACATCAGATACGGTAAACCAGACGCAACAGACGAAGAAGTGGAAGCGGCCGCCATGACCGCCAGCATCCATGAATTTATCATCTCCCTCCCCCGGGGTTACGAAGCCCGCGTTGGCGAAAGGGGTCTAAAACTTTCCGGTGGGGAAAAACAAAGGGTCGCGATTGCCAGAACCCTGCTCAAGAACCCGGCCATCCTTCTGCTGGATGAGGCGACATCCGCCCTCGACATCAAAACCGAGAGGGAAATACAGGCAGCGCTGACGGAGATTGCGCGAGACAGGACAACCCTGGTCATTGCCCACCGGCTTTCCACCATTGTGAACGCGGACGAAATACTCGTACTGAGCAAGGGGAAGATCATCGAGCGGGGTTCTCACAGCCGACTCGTCGCCGCCGATGGCGCTTACGCCAGAATGTGGCGGAAACAAAAAGAAGCCGTCAATGAAATCAAACGAGTCCAGACGCTCCTGGCCGACGACGAGCTGCTGCCGCCCATCAAGATGGATGACATGCCGGCCTGATCACTGGCACAATGCTTTTCTTTTATCCGGGATACACGACATGACGGAACAACTGCAACTTCAATCACTGGTTACGGAAGAAGGCGTACTTGAACTTTCCCTGGCAAAGATACCCGTGCCAGAACCGGCGGATGACGAAGTTGTCGTCCGCCTGGAGGCCGCCCCCATCAATCCCTCAGATCTGGGTCTGTTGTTCGGGATGGCCGACATGTCCACCGCCGTCGCATCCGGTACACCGGAGGCGCCTGTGATCACTGCAAAGATCCCGGAGAAACTGAGGAAAGCGATGGCCGCAAGGGTTGGTCAACGTCTGCCGGTGGGCAACGAAGGCGGCGGCGTGGTGGTCGATGCCGGGTCGGGTAAACAGGCGCAGGCTCTTATGGGTAAAACCGTTGGCGTACTTGGCGGTGCCATGTATACGCAACACCGGGCGCTGAAGACAAACCAATGTCTCGTGATGCACGAGGGTGTCACACCAGCCGAGAGCGCATCCTGTTTTGTTAATCCGCTGACGGCCCTCGGCATGGTGGAAACCATGAAGCAGGAAGGGTTCAGCGCCCTTTGCCATACCGCCGCCGCATCCAACCTGGGCCAGATGCTGCAAAGAATATGCATCCAGGACGACATACCGCTCGTCAACATCGTCCGCAAACCCGAGCAGGTCAAACGGCTTCAGGATATGGGCGCGACGCATGTGTGCAACACCGGCGAAGAATCGTTCATGAGTGAACTTACCGAAGTCATTGCCGCCACCGGCGCCTATATTGCGTTCGACGCGACGGGCGGGGGCAATCTTGCGAGCCAACTGCTGAGTTGCATGGAGGCCGCCGCCATCAGGTCCGCCTCCGAGTACACCCGTTACGGCTCAACCCAATATAAACAGGTGTATATCTACGGCGGGCTTGACCGCACCCAGACCGTCCTGACGCGAAACTTCGGCATGTCCTGGGGCCTGGGCGGCTGGCTACTGACGCCTTTCTTGCAGAAAATCGGCGCTGCAGCGGCGGAAAAACTGCGTCAGAGAGTCGCCGATGAAATCAAGACAACCTTCGCCAGCCATTACACCAGGGAAATCTCACTGGCGGAGACATTGTCCCTTGATGCAATCCGGGCTTATGGCAAACAGGCGACTGGCGAGAAGTATCTGATCAACCCAAACAAGTGAATGGGCTCATCGGCAAAATGAAAATGGTCAAAATAATGCATCCAGCGTAATTTCCACCATCTGACCGAAGGATTGTTCCCGCGCTTCCGCCGTCATCGTTTCGTCCTTGATGAGATGATCGCTTACCGTCAGCACACACAAGGCGCTCCCGCCCTGCTCCGCCGCAATGCGATAAAGCCCCGCAGACTCCATGTCCACAGCGACTATTCCCAGGCCGGCGGCAATCTCGTAAATCTCATTCGTGAGGTGATAGAAGGTATCCGTGCAGAAAACATTGCCGACCCTTGCAGAGACGCCGCCCGCTTCGGCGGTTTCCACCCAGCGCCTCAGTAACCCGTAATCGGCAATGGCCGCATAGTCGTGCCCGAGAAACCTTTGCCGATTGACGTTGGAATCCGTAGAAGCACCCATGGCGACAATCAGGTCGCCGAGATTGGCATCCGGATGAATGGAACCGCAACTACCGACCCGGACAATGCGCTGCACATCGAAGACACTGTAAAGTTCGGTGCAGTAAATTGACATACTCGGGATGCCCATGCCCCCGCCCATCACGGATACCGGGTCGCCCTTGTAGAGCCCGGTGAAACCCAACATGTTCCGAACCTCGTTGACGCAACGAACTTCGGTCAGGTAGTTTTCCGCAATTATCTTTGCCCGCAGCGGGTCGCCGGGCAACAGAACAGTTTCCGCAAAATCTCCTTTGTCAGCAGCAATGTGCGGCGTTGTCATGTCTCTATCCTATAGATAACACCAGGCCGACCATGGTGGCACTCATCAGATTCGCCAGCGTTGCCGCCGCCACCGCAAGCAACCCGAAGCGGGACATCTCTTCCCTGCGTTCCGGCACCAGCACACCAATACCGCCAACCACTATGGCGATGGAAGGCAGGCAGGCGAACCCGCAGAGCGCAAAGGTGGTAATAGCCTCGCTTCTCGGGCTGAAATCAGCCTGGTACCTGGCAACGAAATCCAGATAGGCGATGAACTCATTGAGAATCAACTTCTGCCCCAGCAGGCTTCCTACCTGGCGGGTTTCTTCCCAGGGTACGCCGATGAGAAAAGCCACCGGCTGAAAGACGTAACCCAGCAACTGTTGCAGGGTCAGGGATTCCAGGCCGAACAGCCCGCCGCTCCAGGCAAGAATACCGTTGAACATGGCGATCAGGCCGATAAAGGCCAGCAGGAGCGCTCCTATGGAAAGCGCAAGTTGCATACCCTGGAGAGTGCCCAGGGCGGCGGCATCGATCAGGTTGGCGGCTCGCTCCCGGGCAATCGCTTCGTGCACATCGGCCTCATCGGAGGTGGCCTCCACAGATTCCGGCCTGATCAACTTTGCCATCATCAACCCGGCCGGGGCGGCCATGAAACTTGCGGCAAGCAGATACCGCATCTCCACACCTGCGGCGGCATAGCCGCCCAGAATGGAGCCGGATACAGTCGCCATGCCGCCGACCATCACGGCGAAAATCTCCGAGGATGTCATCTTCGAGAGATACGGCTTGATTGCAATGGGCGCCTCCGACTGGCCTATGAATATATTGGTTGCCGCAGACATGGATTCAGCCTTGCTGGTTTTGAGCGCCAGGCGAATAAATCCGCCAATCAGTTTGACCACCCACTCCATGATGCCCAGGTGGTAGAGGACGCTGATCAGGGCGGCAAAAAAAACAATGATGGGCAGGACATGCAGGGCAAACACAAAGCCGTAGTTATCAGACGCAAAATCACCGAACAGGAAGTAGGTGCCCGCCTGGGCATAGGACAGTATGCTGGCGACAACGTTGGCGGCGGCCTCGAGCGCCTGCTTGCCCGGCGGAAAATACAGAACGATTATGCAAATGGTGAACTGAATGGCGAATGCACCGCCCACGGTGCGCCAGTTGATCGCTGACCTGTTCGATGACAACAGGAAGCCGACCAGGATGATCGCGGCCATGCCTGTCAGGCCCTGAACTATCAACATCAGCGAACTTCCCCGGTATGGCTGGAATGAGGCAGGTTACTATATCCCATGCTTAACTGCCCACCGTCATTGGCTCTTTAATCCCGATACACCTGCCCGAAATACCGGAAGGCGGAACCGGCGCCCGTCAGAGTTCCTTCAGCCGGGGAGAGACGATGGGCCCCAGGTCGGCAACTATGGCCTGCCGCGCTTCGGGATTGCCGTGCTTGATGAAACCAATGCTGGAAAAACCGTCATTCGCCAGATTGCTGGCCGGGTCTTGGCGCTGCAACCACTGATCAACATTGTCACTCTGGCCCATGTATAGAGTTTCCTCCCCGGCGAACAACAGAAAAACGCCGGGGATAAAGTCATTAAACCTCATGTCCGCGGGATAGATGTTGACCGGGTAAGATTCGCCGGATTCGCCTTTGATGGTGATGGATTCTATTTTTCTCATGGGTTGCTGTCGCCTCGGGCAAGGGCGCATTGTGGCAATAATCAGCCTGATCTTGCAATAACGGGAAATTGGCGGCAGAGTAGCTTCTTTTACCCGGAAGCGTAATGATGGAAGCTGACTCCAATGACCCTGTGGCGCGTAAAAAAAGAGACAACGCCCGATTAAAAAGCATTGCACTCAAACATGGCGCGGTCCTGCTGGCCGCCCTGACTCTCTGGGGAACAGCGGATCATTGGGCTTTCCCGAAGGGGATTCTTCTGGCTCAGGGCATAGCCCCGGAGGGGATGCTTCTGGCTCAGGGCATAGCCCTTGTCAACGCCTTGTTTGCGGGTCTGGTCATATCCTATCTCATGCATGAATGGGGGCACTTTACCGGAGCGCGAGTTACCGGCGCCGTTTCTCCCGTGCTGAAAGAGCCCAAGTCTTTTTTCATGTTCACATTCAAGGATGAATACAATACCAGGGAACAATTTTTGGCAATGAGCATAGGAGGCCCCCTCGCCAACTGGACCCTCTTTGTCCTGCTGTTCATTCTCCTGCCTCTGGAAACCGTCAGCCAGGCATTACTGCTTGCAACCACCCTGGCCATTGCCGTCAGTGTTTCCGTCTTTGAACTGCCGATCATCTATAAGGTAACCCAGGGTGGCGACCCCCAAGAGACTCTGCAGAAGCGTTTGGCGGAAGCCGGTGCAATACCCAGAGCGGCGGGCATCACAGTGGGCGCTATGGCCTGGTTGCTGGTGGCCTTTTAGCCACGCTACTTAGTTAATGGCGGCTCGCGCCGCCACTCTGGATTCCCGGGCCGGATATAGTCATCACACTATCAACCCCGTTTACCAGCTTTAATTTAGATGTCGGGATGCTGTAGAATCCCACCTCGATGAATTTCATCGGCGCGCATATTCTTTCGGTTGCTCAGTTTGACAGGTCTGATATTGACAGGATATTCGATGTGGCTGACCGGATGCTGCCCTATGCGCGGCGTGAACTGGTCACGCGGGTTCTTGAAGGCGCCATCCTGGGTAACATGTTTTTCGAACCCAGCACCAGAACCCGAGTCAGCTTCGGTTGCGCCTGGAACCTGCTGGGCGGCGAGGTCAGGGAAACATCCGAGGTCAAGTCTTCTTCGATTGCCAAGGGGGAATCCTTCTATGACACCGCCAGGGTGCTTTCCGGCTACAGCGATATCATTGTCATGCGGCACCGTATCGAAGGGTCTGTAGACGAATTTGCGGCGGCCAGCCGGGTGCCCGTCATCAATGGCGGAGACGGTGCCAACGAGCATCCTTCCCAGGCATTGCTGGACCTCTACACCATCCGCAAAGAAATGGAGAGCCGGGGTAAAACCGTCGATAACCTGCGCATCACGCTTATTGGCGACCTGCTCAATGGCAGGGCGGTACACAGCCTGTGCAAGCTTCTGTCGCTATACGACACCATGCAATTCACTCTGATCAGCCCACCGGAGCTTCGTCTGCCAGAATCCTATGTCAAAAAAATGCAAGCCGAGGGGCATGAGGTGATGGAATCGGCGGAGTTACAGTCCGGCATCACCCATGCGGACATTCTTTATGTCACCCGAATCCAGGAGGAAAGATTCCTCTCCCCGGAAGATGCAGACAGATACAAGGGTCTGTTCCGCCTCAACCAGGCGATCTATACGGAGTATTGCGAACCCAACACCGTCATCATGCATCCGTTGCCCAGAGACAGCCGCGGCGGCGCCCGCGAACTGGATGACGATCTGAATGAAAACCCCAATCTCGCCATCTTCCGCCAGACGGACAACGGCGTGATTATCCGCATGGCGCTGTTCGCCCTCATACTCGATGTGGAGGATCAGGTGGAAAAAACGACCCGGGAAGTAAACTGGTACACCGCCAGCCGTTTCAGTTGAACCGCTTGATATTTCCAACCGGGCGTCTTAGTGTCTGACGCTTTAATACCCATGACCCAAGGTTCCTGACATGATTCATAACAGCATACTCGGCACCATCGGCAACACCCCGGTCGTAAAGTTGAATCGAATCGCGCCGGCCAATCAAACGATGTTTGTAAAGATAGAGGCGTTCAACCCGCTCGCCTCGGTGAAAGACAGGCTGGCCATAGCGATCATCGAAGATGCAGAACGCAGGGGCACCCTCTCTCCCGGGCAAACGGTTGTTGAAGCAACCTCCGGCAATACCGGGATTGCGCTGGCCATGGTTTGCGCCGCCAAAGGCTACCCTTTTGTCGCCACCATGGTGGAGGTCTTTTCCGTGGAAAGGCGCAAGATCATGAAAGCCCTCGGTGCCAGGGTAATTCTGACGCCAGCGGCGGAACGCGGCACAGGCATGGTGAATCGTGCGGCGGAACTCGCGGAAAAACACGGCTGGTTCCTTGCCCGGCAGTTTGAAAACCAGGCCAATCCGGAATATCACCGTAATACGACCGGCCCGGAGATACTCCGGGATTTTGCCGGGATGAACCTCGATTACTTTGTCAGCGGTTGGGGAACAGGCGGCACAGTGACCGGTGCCGGTGAAATCATCAAGCTCGCCAGGCCGGATACACAGATCATCGTCGCGGAACCGGCGGGCGCCGCCATGCTATCCGGCAAGGAATGGTCGCCTCACAAGATACAAGGATGGACGCCGGACTTTATTCCCGCCGTACTCAACAGAGACATTGCCGATGAAATCGTGCCGGTCAGCGATGATGACGCCATCGCCAATGCGAAAAGGCTGGCAAAAGAAGAAGGGATACTTGTCGGGATATCCGCAGGCGCGACCCTGGCGGCGGCATTACAGGTTGCAAAGAAAGCCCCGGACAACAGCACCTTTCTGGCCATGCTGCCGGATACCGGTGAACGTTATCTCTCGACGCCTCTGTTTGCCGATATTTCCGAAGAATCCGACGATGAGTGGCTGGCCTCGCTGTAACACCGGGCGGCAAGCATGGGCGGCCTCATTCCCGATAATCTGACGATTAACCTTCGAGCAGGGCGTCAAACTCCGGCATGGCTTTGAACAGGTCCGCCACCAGCCCATAGTCAGCCACCTGAAATATGGGGGCGTCTTCATCCTTGTTAATGGCGACGATCACCTTGCTGTCTTTCATGCCCGCCAGGTGCTGAATGGCGCCGCTGATGCCAACGGCAATGTAAAGGTCCGGGGCGACGATTTTACCTGTCTGCCCGACCTGCATGTCATTTGGCACAAAGCCGGCATCCACCGCGGCTCTGGATGCGCCTATGGCGGCGCCCAGCTTGTCGGCAACGGCTTCCAGTAGCGCAAAGTTCTCACCATTCTGCATGCCTCGCCCTCCAGAGATGATGATGGACGCCGCAGTCAGTTCCGGCCTTTCCAGTTTGGCGATTTCTTCCTTGACCCAGGTGGACAAACCGGCATCCTTGACCAGATCACAAGCTTCCACAGGCGCACTGCCGCCCTCGGCGGCGACCGGGTCAAAGGCGGTGCCGCGCACGGTGATGGCCTTGATGGCGTCACTGGACTGGACGGTGGCGATGGCATTGCCGGCATAAATGGGTCGCTCAAAGGTATCTTCACTGACCACTGCTGATATATCGGAGATCTGAGCCACATCCAGCAGCGCCGCTGCACGCGGCATATAGTTCTTGCCCGCCGTCGTGGTCGGGGCAAGTATGTGCGTGTAGTTGCCGCCTATTTCGGCAATCAGGCTGGCGATATTCTCCGCCAGCATGTGCTCATATACCGAATTATCCGCCACAAGCACCTTGCTGACGCCGGCAATTTTCGAGGCGGCCTCCCCTGCAGCGGCACAATTGGAACCGGCGACCAGGACTTCCGTATCCCCGCCTATCGCCGCGGCAGCCGCAACCGTAACCAGCGTTGCCGCCTTGATGGCGTCGTTATCGTGTTCTGCAATTACAAGAATTGTCATGAGATCACCTTTGCTTCGTTTTTCAGTTTGTCCACCAACTCTTCGACAGATTCAACAATGATACCCGCCGCTCTCTCCGGCGGCGGGGTAACCTTGAGGGTCTTGACCCTGGGTGCCACATCGATGCCAAGGTCCGCCGGGGTGATGACATCAATCGGTTTTTGCTTTGCTTTCATGATGTTCGGCAAGGAAGCGTAACGCGGTTCATTGAGCCTCAGGTCGGTCGTCACGAGCGCAGGAAGTTCCACTGTTATGGTCTCGAGGCCGCCGTCCACCTCTCTCGTAACCGTGGCGGTGTCAGCGCCCAGTTCAATCTCTGATGCGAAGGTTGCCTGCGAAAGCCCCGCCAGCGCCGCCAGCATTTGGCCGGTCTGACTGTTGTCGTCGTCAATCGCCTGCTTGCCGGTGATAATCAGCCCGGGCTGCTCTTTTTCCACCAGGGCCGCGAGCACCTTGGCAATTGCCAAAGGCTGCATATCTTCTTCCGTCTCGATGAGCACTCCCCTGTCCGCACCCAGGGCGAGGGCGGTGCGAATCTGTTCCTGACAGGCACTCGCGCCGACAGAAACCACGACAACCTCTTCCGCTTTACCGGCTTCTTTGAGACGCACCGCCTCTTCAATGGCAATCTCATCGAAAGGATTGACGGACATCTTCACGTTATTGAGATCAACGCCGGTATTGTCGGAAAGCACGCGGATATTCACGTTGTAATCGACAACACGCTTGGCTGCGACAAGAATTTTCATGTCATTCCCCTGTGGATTTTACAGTTGGCCTGGTACCAGGACGGGCCTGCAAAGAAGCCTCGAAGCGGCAAACCGACTGAGGCGAAACAGCGCGTATTCTGCCGGTAATCCCTGTTAGAATCAATAGTCTGCACTTGCACAATGATAACGAAAAGGATGTAAAATCAGCCGCTTGGATCAGCGGGTAGCGAAAGGTTTTTTTCCGCGGGACCGGGCGGGAAATTGCCCGGGTCAAATCATCTGTTCAGATTTCAGGGAGGTATTCAGGTGGAAAGGGAGTCCATGACATTCGATATGGTGGTCGTTGGCGGCGGCCCCTCGGGCCTGGCAACGGCGATTCGCTTTGCCCAGATGGCGAAAGAATCCGGCGATGAGTTCACGGTATGCATCGTCGAGAAAGGTTCTGAATTTGGCGCACATATTCTTTCCGGCGCCGTTGTGGAAACGCGGGCTCTCGATGAATTAATACCCGATTGGAAAGCCCAGGGTGCGCCCCTCAATAACCCCGTTACGGAAGACGAGATGTATTACCTGCTGGATGGCAACAAAGGAATCCGGGTGCCCTCCTTCCTTGTGCCGTCGGCGGTTCACAACAACGGCAATTACGCCATCAGCCTGGGGAATCTTTGCCGCTGGCTCGCTGCAAAGGCGGAGGAATTGGGCGTGATGGTGTTTCCCGGGTTCGCAGCCAGCGAGGTGCTATACGATGATGACGGCTCCATCAAGGGCGTAGCAACCGGCGACATGGGGATAAGCGCGGCCGGCGAACAGAAATCAACCTATCAGCCAGGCTATGAGCTTCATGCCAAATACACGGTGTTTGCGGAAGGATGCCGCGGCCATCTTGCCAAGCAACTGATGGAGAAGTTCAATCTGTGCAAAGATGCAGACACGCAACATTACGGCATAGGCTTCAAGGAAGTCTGGGAAATCAACCCCGCAAGACATGTGCCCGGCCGGGTCGTTCATACGGTGGGCTGGCCCCTCGGACATCTGCCCGGGCAAACCCTGGGCGGTTCTTACCTGTATCATCTGGAAAACAATCAGGTGACGGTGGGTCTCATCGTGGACCTCGGCTACAGCAATCCGCACCTCAGCCCTTTTGACGAATTCCAACGTTTCAAACACCACAAGCTTATCCGCGAAGTGCTGGAGGGAGGCAAACGGGTTGCCTATGGCGCACGAGCGGTTGTGAAAGGCGGCATCACCGCCCTGCCCAGGCTCACCATGCCCGGAGGCATACTGGTGGGTGATGATGCGGGCTTTCTCAACAACCTGAAGCAGAAAGGCACTCACACCGCCATGAAGTCCGGATTGCTGGCGGCGGAGACAGTCTACGAAGCCGTAAAAGGTGGCTCTCAGGGCGGAGAAGAACTCACCGCCTTCACCGAGAAATTCAAATCATCCTGGCTCTACGAGGAACTCTACACGGCGCGCAATACCACGCAATGGTGGCACAAGTTCGGATTCCTCATCGGCTCGGCGTTGATCTGGGTGGACCAGACCATATTCCGCGGGCGGCTGCCTTTCACCCTGCCCGACCCCAGGCCGGACCATGAAGGCATGCACCTCGCCGCCAATGCCCGCAAACCGGATTATCCAAAGCCGGACGGGGTGATCAGTTTCGATAAACTTTCTTCGGTCTTCCTGACCAACACCAACCACGAGGAAGACCAGCCCTGCCACCTGCAACTGGCGGACCCGGATATCCCCATCGGCAACAACCTGCCTCTTTATGATGAACCGGCGCAACGCTATTGCCCTGCGGGCGTTTATGAAGTGCTGGAAGAAAACGGCGCAAAGAAATTCCAGATCAATGCGCAAAACTGTATCCACTGCAAGACCTGCGATATCAAAGACCCGGCGCAGAACATCAACTGGGTGGTGCCTGAAGGAACCGGCGGGCCCAACTACGGAAATATGTAGCCGGCGTGTATCATGCGGCCCCCTGATCTTCAGCGTGCATCAGCGGGAAAAAAGTATCGCAACTCCATACGCCCATTGCCTTTTTTTCCTCCACCAGCAGGTCTGCAAGCCGGTAGTAAACATTTCTGTTAAGGCGCGCTTCCATACCGCCCCGCACCATGACATAGGGCACCCATTGATCGCCGTCTCTTTGGATGCGCAGCGGGTGTTCCTCGTCCACTGTCAGGGTTTCCCCCATGTTGGTAGTGAGTTGCAGGCGTTGGCCCGAACCCTCGCCTTCCACATTCATCAGAACGACCAGAAAAGGCACATCTTCGACGGTGATGCGGCATTTCTCCACCGGCGTTACCAGATAGTAACCGTCCGGGTCGCGCCGCAACACGGAAGCAAACAAACGCACCAGCCTGGGCCGCTTGATTGGCGTACCGAGATAATGCCAGGCGCCATCCCGGCAAATAACGAGGTCAATGTCGTTTTCGTTTTCGGGATGCCAAAGATGAACGGGCGGGTTGCCCTTACTCGCAACCTTGTTCAACTCTGCCATCAATGAATAGGGCAGGTCCATTGACTGTCAGCCCTTGGGGGCAGCGGGAAACAGATCAGCAAGGTTGTAACCGGCGCTGGCACCAGCGGCAATCAGTTCAGCAGGGTCGGCCCCCAGCTTATGCCTGGCCCTTGCCCAGATAATCGAGCAACGATTCCCGGTTCGGCAAAAGGCGTGTATCTGCGCCCCTGTGCTGATGAGCCTGGCAAACTCGTCCACCTGTTCTGCCGACGGCTCGCTCCCGATGAACGGCATATCCACATATTTCAGCCCCTCGGCTTCCGCCGCCGCCTGTATCTCCCCGCTGTCGGGCTGCCCCGCCACCTCGCCATCCGGGCGGTTACAGATGAGCACCCCGGCGCCGTCGGATGCTATGCCGCCGACATCCTGAGCGCTGATCTGACCTGATACGGCCACGTGTGCATCCAGTTGTTTTACATCCATCACCACCTCCCGGCGCCTTCCTTCAATGGCACCTGCCGTGAGAATCGCCATTTGTATTGGCATGGCCCCAGACCTGCCGCTCGCCCGGGTTTTGAAAGGTAAACGTCTTTGCATAGGTGCCCACATTATCAACACCCGCATGAGTGCGGGAACCGCTGACCAAGCAAAGGCCAGCATCTATTCTGATTGCAATACAGCAGGTCATGACCGGCTAGATGGTGGCTGTAGCCTTGGCGGATGTCTGCATGCCTGCGAGACAAGTCTCTATCCTGTCTTTTGCAAAATGCTCTGAATCGCTGAACTGAATACCCACACCGGGCGTATGAGGGCTTTTAACACCTTTCCTTGCGACCCAGACAACCTTGCCAGCGACTGGTATTTTTTCAGGCTCATCCATCAGGTCCAACAGGATGAACACCTCGTCGCCGAGATCATGCTCTGCGCTGTCTGCGACGAACAGGCCGCCGTTCCTGACGAATGGCATGTAACATTCGTGCAGAACCGCCCTACTCTTGATTGTCAGGGCGATCATCTTTTTCCTGCCGCCCCTCGCCAATTTCACCATGTTCGTCGCACCACGGGAATCTGAAGCGAAGATGATGCCCCAGGAGGGTTGAATCTACAAGCGAGGGGTTTAAAAGCACGGGAAGCCCAGCTTCAGCTTAAAGATAAGTGGTTGGCTAAAGCGGGGTTTAATATCGACACACCAATCAAAGTTGACTCTTGTTAGGATCTATTTTTATACTTTACAGAAGCTACCGTCACGTCCTTTTAAGAACATACCCATATACTACGGAGGTGACCAATGTGAACGTGAAATGGTTCATGGCACTGCAAGACCCCGATTTTCGTAAAGCCTTTGGTACGCGACTCAAGATCTGCGCCAGCAGAAGCGCTGGTCTCAGAAAGAAATGGCGGCTAAGGTGGAGGTACGTTTCCAGCAACTGAACAAGTACGAGAGCGGACTTAGCTTACCTCCTGCGGAGATGTTGATTAAGCTCGATGACGCCGCCAGCGTCTAACTTTGAGAGGCCACCTTATGCAAGCTGCTAAACAAGACGCTTTAGACACGATTAATCAAGTTCCCGAGGATGCCGATATGGAAGAGATTATGTATCGGCTTTATGTGCTCGATAAAGTGCGTAAAGGGCAAGACGCCGTTGAACGCAGTGATACCCTGACCAACGATGAGTTGAAGCGAGACATTGATTCATGGTGATTTGGACAAAGCCCGCCAAGGCTGACCTAAAGCATATCCATGATTTTATTGCCGAAGATTCCAAGCACTACGCCAAGAAGGTCGCTCAGGAGATTAGGGAGAAGACTGACATTCTGAGCGAGCTACCCAATGCAGGGAAGATGGTGCCAGAAGTGGGCAAGCCAAAGATACAAGAGTTGCACATATATTCCTACCGGATTATGTACTTGCCGTTATCCATAACCGGCGGGACTTTTCAGCGGAAGATTTACCTTAACCCAGAAACGAAGAAGCCCAACATGACTTTGAGCGTCGGGCGGTATACCAAACCCATCTTCCCCGGCTATCGAACTGCGGCCATCCCCCGGTAGTTATAGGTCGCAAACTTGGGTCCGGGCAGGTAGCCCCGTTCAATCTGTTCGAATCTGAAACCGCCTTGCAAGTACAAGTCTTCTATTTCCCGGTTCAAGTTGCAGCCTCCGGCAATAGCTCGCCAGGCAGGGTTCAGCCTGCTCTGCCATTTGGCGATATGGGCCTCCGGTGCTTTTCCATGTTCGGCAAATATCACCTTGCCGCCCTGAAGAACCGATATTACACCACCCGCCAGGGCATGGGCACCTATATGGCCGCACCATCGACTTGCCAGAAACCAGGCTGCGTCGAAGTAAACCTTGAACCAATCTGAGTGAATACAAAGGCAGAAGCGCCAACGATAGCAGCGCCTCTCAATGCTTCATTCGATGAGGTCCCATAAGCCCTGGCGATATCATAAGAACCTGCGGCTGCACACGCAGGAGCGTAAACGCCACAAAATGCTGACCCGACAGCCACCAAAAACTGACTTGCCTCAATGCCTATCGCTTTGAAGAACTTTTTGATGATTTTTTTAAACGGCCTGAACAGCCTGAAGCAGTATGAGGCAGAATTTGAGATTGATTCGCCAGTGAAGGTGAGGGTTATGGAGGGCTGCCTAGTACTAACAGCGGAAGAATCTACCATTTAAAATCACTGCTGTCCCGCTAACGGTTTAATAAAGGAGGCCAAGCTTTCCCTTAATTGATACAATAAGTTTACGACAACACATTGTTTCAAAAAGGAAAAACTGGCCATGGCACATTGTAATACGATTCTTTCACAAATACTAAAACTAATACCAAGACATGAATTTGAGATCCTTGCAAAACAGCATCATTCAGGCCGATCTTTCCGAACGGCTTCCCGCTGGTCACAGTTTGTTACCATGACCATTGGGCAATTAGCGGGACGAAATAGTTTGCGTGATATCGTTGAAAATATATCGGCACAAACTCACAGGCTTTACCATTTGGGCAGTGCAAAGCTTTCTCGACCTAACTTGTCTCGCATTAATGAAGATAAACCCTACGCTCTTTATGAAGCCTTATTTGGAAAGCTATTGAATCGCTGCCAAGCGACGACTCCGGAACATGGTTTTCGTTTTAATAACCCACTGTATTCGCTTGATGCATCCACGATCGATCTCTGTTTATCCGCTTTTCCGTGGGCTGATTTCCGTTCAACAAAAGGCGCTGTTAAACTTCACGTAGGCTTGAATCATGCTGGATATATGCCAGAGTTTGTCACGATTACTGAAGGTAAAACCAGTGACATTGAAGTGGGTCGAACCTTAAGTTTCCCTAAAGGCAGTATCGTTGCCATAGATCGCGGTTATAATGATTATTCCTGGTTTAACTCACTGACAAACAAGAGTATTTTCTTTGTTACTCGGCTGAAGTCCAATGCCAAAATACGCACAGTCCATCGTCATGCCATAGCGTCTGGAAAAGGTTTGACCAGCGACCAAACTATTGAGTTTACAGGCACTCAAACAGCAAAAAAGTGTCCTGTTCAGCTGCGCCGTATTGGATATAAGGATGCTGAAACAGGTAAGCACTACGTGTTTTTAACCAACAATTTCAAGTTGTCGGCTAAAACCATTGCTGATATTTATAAGTCGCGCTGGCAGGTTGAATTATTCTTCAAATGGATTAAGCAAAACCTTAAAATCAAGTCTTTTGTCGGCACCAGTAAAAATGCGGTTATGACACAAATCTGGATTGCGTTATGTGTTTACTTACTCGTTGTGTTTCTTAAATTCCAGTCGAAGTTAACCAAAACGTTGCAACAAATGTTACGTATCTTGCAGCTTAATTTATTTGAAAAACGCGATCTGATAGCCTTGATTAGGGGCGACCCGATTAAAGATGTTAACTTTGATCCCTGTCAGATGATTTTAATGTGAAAGTTAACGGGACAGCAGTGATTTAAAATAGAAAGCCCGGCAATGCCTGGCTTTGCACTTTCTAATAGCAATTATTTTTTATGGGCTGATGGCCTAGAAACACCAAGAACAGTTACTGTTTGGTGAGAAAATGCATTGCTATTTTTTTGAAAAAATAACCGAATCCATAACTAATTCACCCTCACTATTCTTAACACTTAAATTAACAAGTTGAATAGGTCTATTGGGAGTTAAGCTCTCCGATAAAATATCAATTGAAAATATAATTTTCGAAGGGAAGCAATTTTTACAACGTAGTATTTTTTTAATCCTGATTTCGCTTCCACTTTTTAGATCAAAGTTCTTTATTACGTATCTTCCTCCCAGACCTGGTTTTTTAGTGACTGTATAAACATCAATTTCTTTTCTTTGATTATCACCCAAATTAACGCCATTTATCGACAGTGCTTCTAAAGTTCGATACTCAGCATTAATTAAATTAGAATATTTAGCTTCGTTACTAACATCTTCATATCCCGCTTTACAACCAGCCAAAATAAAAAGCAGTAAAAATAAACCGTATCTATTCATACTACTGCCCCCTTTGGTGCGAATGCTCAAACGGCGTAGTATATGCATCAAATACCCAATCATATACCCTAAAGAGAACATTAATTATTTCTTGCCCAACAGAATAAATATACGCTGGTAACATTGTTGGGATATTCACAGCCGCATCAGGTAAATCAACATCAGTGGTAAGGTAATCTACAAGTGCATCATGATTGGTACCGAAGGTATGCCCTCCAGGAACATAATCATCTATGAAACTGCCTATTCCTTTTCCTTCATTTCCTGGATACACAACAGGATGTCCAGGCCGCCCTACAGTATAAATATGACCTTCAGGCCTTAAAGACCCAGCTCCCTCCGCCGAATTTTGATTATTATTTTGCTGCTGCGTCTCTTGTGCATTAGACCTAGCACCTGTCCTCTGAGCAACCTCCCTCATCAATGAAGCAAACGCCGCTGCCCCCAGGGGTCAAATTCCAGCGTGTCTTTCAGCACAAAGGTGCTACTACGTTTCTCCAGCAACACATTCAGGCTGCCCAGATGATCCTTGAGGGTGTAGAAGGCTTTCTTGTGGGTCTCAACACCAGCGCTGTTGCGCTTAATATCAGCGCAGACTTGCTGCTTTTTGACGAAGGGGAAAGAGACCTACCCAACAACCTTCAACTCAAGTTTGAAGCATACGGCTAGTCTGTTGGGAGCAAGATAAGGTTTTAAGATACAAAAAACCAGCGCTAGGGCTGGGCTCCGGTGGATGAATAAGGCTTACCTAATTCATGGGCGTCCTATTTATTAGGTGAAATTCACCTTAAAGGCCACAGATTAATCCAGGCGGGATTTGAGATTGATTCGCCAGTGAAGGTCAGAGTGATGGAGGGATGCTTGGTGTTGACTAGCGAACTGTAAAAACTAAAAAGCCCTAGTTTTTTAAGCTATGACTTACATATTAAAAATTGAACTCTATCTGGCGCGAAATGCCTTTAGCTTATAAACCTGTGGCCCCTTTTTACCATCAGAAGACACAAATTGATAATTAATTTCTAACTCGCTGGCATCAACTGGTATCGAGTATACAATCAGTGAATACTCGCCATCAGAAGATAAGTCTCCGAAAATCATGCTATCAAACTTAACTTTATATACATAATATTCACTACCGACTCTCCGCGAATCAACATTTACATCATCAAAGAACTCAAACGACGGCTTACCAACAATACTTTTACCATCAGACAACACATCTAATATCTTAAGAGCCCATTTAGAGTCTTCATACAACTCACTGCCTGCCTGAATATTAATAACAAAAGGTAAAAATGGATCATCAGAACTGAAATTTGATTCTGAGGCAAACACATTTTCATTTTCCATACGCTTCTCCACACCGGCATTAACATAGCCAAATAACAAAAAGGATATAACGCCCAAACTCGCAATAAACACTTTCATGACAAGCTCCCGAAATTAGTGTGCTGCAACAGGCCAATTACCATATGACGATCGTTGAGGTAAACCCATTGCTTTCCTATGCCAATTTTCTACTGAAGTAGCGCCGACTTCGGCATGCTGCCTCATATTGAACGACTGTAGCGCTCCAGTATTAAATTGCCTCACATGGTAAGCCTCGTGAACAAGAGAGGCTTCCGGACTTCGCTGAATACCTCCACCCATAGAACCCACTTTCCACGGATTGAATTTAATAGTTCCCGCCGAACCAACATTCACATTCATAGCATCAGTAATTGAATCAGGTGCTGCCGAATTCCCTGTAGAGCCAACAAGAATGGTAGTTTTAAAACTACCATTTTCTAAGTCTAACAGCCCCTGTACAGAATTCGGAATAGATCCATCAGCCAATCGACGAGTCTTTGCCAAAGCCCACAATCTTTTTGCCTCAGCTAAATCAGCATCAGTTGCCCCAGCTTGCTTTTGCCAATCGATACCACCCTTTTGTGCATTAGACCTAGCACCTGTCCTCTGAGCAACCTCCCTCATCAATGAAGCAAACGCCGCGGCCCCCGCCCCATTAGCGAACTTGCCACCCGTTAGCTTGGATATGGTACCACCCAAAATTGCCCTGGCCGCTGTGCGGATGGCAGGACCGAGTGTACCACTACCGCCAATATCACCGATCTTGCCGCCAACGGTGCCACCAGCGCCCGCCGCTATGAACCCATGACCAAACTTGCCACCCGCCAGCACAGCGGTCACACCACCCACGGCGCCAAAGGAGGCAAACTTCGCAGCACCAGCAAAGGCACCTAAACCGGAGAAGTCTGCTCCAGCAACACATTCAGGCTGCCCAGGTGATCTTTGAGGCTGTAGAAGGCTTTCTTGTGGACCTCGACACCAGCGCTGTTGTGCTTAATATCAACGCAGACTTGCTGCTTTTTGACGAAGGGGAAAGAGACCTACCCAACAACCTTCAACTCAAGTTTGAAGCAGTAAGTCAGATGTCGGAAGAAGATCAAAAGACTATTCAGTCTTTGATTGATGGCTTGATTTTGAGGCATACGGCTAGTCAGTTGAGGGAAAGATAAGGTTTTAAGATACAAAAACCCAGCGCTAGGGCTGGGCTTTGGGGGATGAATAAGGCTTATCTAATTCATGGGTGTCCTATTTATTAGGTGAGGTTCATCTTAAAGACCACAGGTTAATTCAGGCGGGATTTGAGATTGATTTGCCGATGAAGATGAGAGTCATGGAGGGGTGCTTGGTGTTGACTAGCGAACTGTAGAAACTAAAAAGCCCTAAGGATTAGCTAGGGCTTTGAGTGATACTACTTATCTCTTAGACCCCCATAATGCCGTCCCAAAAATCCCAAGTCGTTTTTTCTTTGTAGTCACGCTTAAAAACCACTTTAAATTCCTGCTCTTCACATTTTTCATCAAGATCACAGATTAACATCAATCCAGAAATAACATAATCAACATATTCCAATTCATGGCTTTTAGATATATCACCATAATAGAAACCTGCATACCCAGCTTTATTGGAGCCGCCCATTCGTTTAGATTTAAGTTCACTTTTTTCAAATGTAATTTTATTGGTTTCAAAATTTAAAAATTTTAAATTTGAAATAATGCCATATTTAAAAGGAGTATCCGCAATAAATCTAATACTCAAAGTGTAAGGATTTGATCGGAATCTTACTTTCTTTGGCTCATCTTCCATCCTGTTTTGACCAAACAAACGGAAAGAAATAACCCCACCGCTCGCGGGTGTAGTTACCTCTTTATAGTCATAAAGAAAATTTTGTCGTGCAAACACTAAGTTAGCCCAAAGTATTGATATAAAAAATAAAATAATTGATTTCTTATACATCATTCGAAGCTCTCCATAAATCGTTGTCCAAAGGTGGTTGTATCTGCGGCACTATTACCGTGAATATAATACGGAACGATATCTCTGAAAAAATGAGTGAAATTATTATGGCCATAATTGTATGTGCCCATAACTGCAGGATGAGTAACTAATGCATTATTTACATCCAAAACAATCTCATACCCTTTGGGGTGAACATATTTTCTGTTCCCTTTAAACCCAAACCAATTATTATGAAATTTTGCTCGGCTAGCCGGTTCCGGGTCACCAAAACCAGCATTAGCAAGATTCTCATCAGTAACATTAAACGGGTTGGGTATATTGTCCGCTATCCACTCATCATTAATAGCGTTTCTTCTTTCCTGCATGGAAGGTTTACCTGCAGATCTACACATCTGCCCGGAGCACCCCTTCTGTAATGCTTTAGCTCCTTCAACCACAATACTCGCAAACACCGCAGCCCCCGGCTATCGAACTGCGGCCATCCCCCGGTAGTTATAGGTCGCAAACTTGGGTCCGGGCAGGTAGCCCCGTTCAATCTGTTCGAATCTGAAACCGCCTTGCAAGTACAAGTCTTCTATTTCCCGGTTCAAGTTGCAGCCTCCGGCAATAGCTCGCCAGGCAGGGTTCAGCCTGCTCTGCCATTTGGCGATATGGGCCTCCGGTGCTTTTCCATGTTCGGCAAATATCACCTTGCCGCCCGGTTTCAGGACGCGGCGAATTTCCGCCAACGCACTCGCCGGGGCGGGCAAAGTGCAAAGTGTCCAGGTCATCACGACATTGTCGAAGCTGTTGTCGTCCGCTGGAATCTGTTCCCCGCTTTCAGCCAGGAACTCCACGTCAATGCCGGTCTCCTTTGCAACCTCACGGGCGTAACGCTGCAACTCCAGCGATGGGTCAAGCCCGGTAACCTGAACGCCGGGGGCATAATGTGGCAGGTTCAACCCTGAGCCAATTCCTATTTCGAGCACTCTGCCGCTGGCCATGGGAATCAGCTTGCTGCGCAGCTTGGTCATCGGCGGCGATTTCATTGCCAGGTTCAGCAACTTCGGTAGTATGTACTTTTCATAAATACCCATCAGCTTCCCTCCTTCAGTTCGTGCTCCAGCACCAGAAGACCATCATAACCGGAATGCATATCGTCACCATCAGCGCACTTTGCCAAACCTGACCCCGCTGTGCCAGTGCTGGTTGCCAAGCCCTGCTGGGAGTATGCTTACGCTTACGTCCATGCAACCGGCTGGAGGAAGTTTTAGTGATGCAGGGAAATAATCCACCGGAATCTGTCGCCCGCCTGCGAGAGATGATTATGGCGGCCCGGCGCATCGTCGTGTTTACCGGTGCCGGCATCTCAACCGAATCCGGCATACCGGACTTCAGGGGCCCCAATGGCGTATGGAAAACCCAAACACCGATAGACTTCAATGATTTTGTTGCTTCCGAGGAGGTTCGCCGGGAATCCTGGCGCCGCCGATTCTCCGGTGATGGCAAGATGGCCAAAGCCGAGCCTAATGCCGGGCACAAGGCGATTACCGCTTTGGTCAGGGCGGGCAAGGTGGCGCATGTCATTACCCAGAATGTTGACGGGCTGCACCAGAAGTCCGGTACACCGGATGATCAGGTTATAGAACTGCACGGCAATGCCAGTTACGCCACCTGCCTTTCTTGCAGCAAGAGATATGAACTGGAAGACGTCAGGCGGGTGTTTGAGACGGAGGGGCTGCTCCCCTGCTGTGATGAATGTGGCGGTATCGTGAAAACCGCAACCATTTCTTTTGGTCAGGCCATGCCCGTGCGGCAGATGCAACTTGCGGAAGCCGCGTCAAGGAACTGTGATCTGTTCATCGCTATAGGATCATCTCTGGTTGTCTACCCCGCCGCGGGTTTTCCTCGTATCGCCCAACAATCTGGCGCCCGGCTTGTCATCATCAACGAACAGGAAACGGATCTGGACCCTGACTGTGATCTGGTATTGCACGAACGCATTGGCCCGGTTCTGTCTCAGGTGGTTGATTAGTCTTCCATCGCCCGCAGCAGGGCCCGAAAGTCCAGCGGCTTGCGGATGCCACCCCTGTTCGCCGCATTCAAATCAGCGCTGAGAGTGACAATATCCAGGCCCGGAATAAGTTTTTGCAAGGCAGTAACCAGAAGTTGGCCATTCTCATCTTTGAGGCAATCATCAATGACGGCTTTGTGAATGCCGTGACCGTTGACCGCGCAATATTTCAGCACAGACCCCGCATCGGAAAAGCCGGTCGTCTTGTATCCTTCTATCCTCAGTAGTTCCGTTATGAGGTCGGTCAATGCCTGATGGCCGTCCGCCACCAGGATGGATTTTGTTCCCTGGGGTTCTCCGGTGGAGTTTCTCCGGTCAGTCAGTTGTTGAATTTGCTTCAGGCTTTTCAAGACCTTCGTCTGGTATTGTCTAGCCACCTTTAGTTTTGTCGTAGAAAGAGCCCGGTTGTCCGCCATGATGACCTCAAGCAACTCCGAGAAACCCAGGGCGGTGACCACAACGTGATTGATTTGCCGGAGACTTTTCGAGCCGGGATTTTTCAATTGACGCACCTGCTCCGCCAGAGCCAGTTGTCCGGAAAGATCCTGAAGCCACACCTGCAGGCCGGCTTCGCTTTCTCTTGCATGTATCGTGAACCATTTCTCCCGTTGGTCCAGCCTCAACAGGTAAGACGTGGCGGCATCTTCCCGCCGGACCGCTGCTTGAAAGGGTTCCTGCAGGCCCTCAACGTAGGTGCTCATCGGCTTGCCTGCTGCAAACCCGAGGGACAGGGCGGCCAGGTTCAGTTGCACAATCATGTCGCCGTTGTCCAGTACCAGAAGCGGCATGGGTGCGTGGATGATTTGATCTGGAAGGCTGCTCATGGGCGGCATATCATAACAAGCCAGGCCGCAATCCACTCCACTATTCAGGCTGGCGGTTTGATATTATTGGCCCGGATTTAGTCTCGTGGAAGTTCCTTGCTGAAAAACCTGACATTTCTGGTCTTTATCGCCGCTGTTGCCGGTGTGTTGATGGCATTGGCCTATGAAGCGACCGGCCCCTATGAAACCCTGTTGATCACTGACAGTATCGCCCTGCTCAAAAAAGCCTTCCTGGCGTTGCTCAAAATGCTGATCGCACCGATGATTTTCTTTTCTCTGATCGGCGGCATCATTTCCATCGGTAATGTCGTGCGCCTCAGGCAACTCGGCGGGATTACCGTTGGTTACTATCTGCTGACCACCGGCATCGCAATCACTCTCGCTCTGATTGCCGTATTTTTTATTCACCCCTGGACGGCCTATCCGCCCGTGCTGGAGGTGACCGCAGAAGCCACTGCGGCGCGGATGTTGGAGCCCGGCAGTGATTCCCTGGTTGCCGTGCTGGCAACGATGGCGTCACGGGCATTTACCAATCCGTTCAGTGCACTGGTGAATCTCAATATCCTGGGGATTGTCACCAATGCGATGCTCATCGGCGGTGCGATGGTACTGGTCCTCGAAGAAAACAACCCTTTGTTCAAGCTGGTGCATGATATCAACCGTGTCATTACCAAAGTGCTGACCTGGGTTATCCGCATCCTGCCTATAGGCATCTTTGCGATACTGTTCGATTTCACCCTGAGGCTGTCCGGCGGTGCGGGTCACAGCGAGAGTTTCCTCACGCAGCTATTCCAGTTTGGTTTGCTCGTGGTTGCCCTGACTCTGATTCATGGCGTTGTTGTTCTGCCGCTGATTGCCTGGCTGTCGGCTGGGATGTCTCCCCGGCGGCTGTTTGCCAGCATTGCGCGCGCCCTCATCGTGGCTTTGAGTACCTCTTCATCTGCGGCGACCCTGCCTGTTTCCATGCGGACCGCCGAGGAAGAACTGAACGTGTCACCTGGCGTCACGAGTTTCGTCCTGCCCCTTGGCGCCACCATGAACATGGACGGTACGGCATTGTTCGAGGCAGTCGCCGCCATTTTCCTTGCGTATCTTTATGGTATAGAGCTTTCCTCGATCATGGTGGTCACCGTTTTCCTGATGGCGATGATGTCATCGATAGGCGCACCGGGCATGCCTTCGGCTTCCATGTCGGGCATGCAGATGGTGATGCTGGCGGTGGGCATACCTCTGGAGGCGATTGCCATACTGTTGGTGATTGAGCGGCCACTGGACACAATTCGCACATCCGTCAACGTCGAAGGAGACCTGGTAGGCTCGCTGGTTGTCGATAGCTACCTGAACAGGCGGGTGTGATAGCTATGCGTAGCCTGTGTCCTGCAATATCAGGCGAGCGAAATGATGAAGAAACTCCCTGTGGTTTGCGCTCACCTGCTGCCGGATGAGGCTGTCCTCTCCTTTCTTGCTCATAATGAACGCAAAACAACCGCGGACGTCTTCCTCCGGGCCAACAACTTTTTCAATATACTCGTTGAGAAAGTCATGCATGTCGGGAAGATCAGCCTCTTCAATACCTGACCTCTCTGGTTCCAGCACGGCGTTACCCCAGACTGTCGCGATCAACACCTGGAATTTTTCCTTATCGACAAAGTCCTCGGTTATCCGGCAATGTTCGATGATTTCTTCGATTGCCGGGACGAACCTTGCCCTGATTTCATCCGCTGTCATGGTCATGTATCAAAAATCGAGACTGTTGAGTTTAAACTATGGGCATGAAGCAGAGAAAGATCATTCATGTGGACATGGATTGTTTCTATGCCGCGATAGAAATGCGCGACAACTCGTCACTGCGAGATATCCCTCTTGCGGTTGGCGGCGCGGCGGACCGCCGTGGCGTTATCTCCACCTGTAACTACATTGCCAGAGAATATGGCGTACATTCAGCCATGGCGACCGCCTACGCCAAAAGGCTGTGCCCGGAGTTGACCGTAATACCCGGGCGAATGCGGTATTACCAGGAAGTGTCCGGGCAGATTCGTGAAATCTTCAGGCGCTACACGGACATCATTGAACCCCTCAGCATGGACGAGGCGTATCTCGATGTGAGTGATTGCGAGCATTGCCAGGGAAGCGCCACCCTGATTGCTGAGGAAATTCGAGCGGCCATTCATCAGGAGTTGGCGCTTACCGCCTCCGCCGGCATTGCGCCCAACAAGTTCATCGCCAAGATATGCAGCGATGAAAACAAGCCGGACGGGCAGTATGTTGTAACTCCGGACGAGGTGGACGCCTTCTGTCGAGACCTGCCGCTCGGCAAAATACCCGGCGTGGGGAAAGTCACCGTCCGGAGGTTGGCCGGCATGGGGCTTGTGACTTGTGCAGACATTCGGGCGCTGGGTGAAGAAGAATCAATACGCAGGCTCAGCAGCCTGGGCTCCCTCCTCTACAAACGAGCCCAGGGTATAGATAACCGTGAATTAACAACGCAATGGGTAAGAAAGAGCGTCTCAGTTGAACGCACCTTCCCGGAAGACATTCCTGAATTCGCCGAGGCCATTGAACCGCTGGATTCCTTGTTCGAGGAACTCGTAAAACGGCTGGAAAAGCACCAGGACAGGCTTATCAAAAATCAGCAGATCAAGCTCAAGTTCGCAGACTTCACCCAGACGACCATGGAAAGAGGCGCCACAAGCCTTGACCTGGCGCTGTTCAAAGACATGCTGCCCCATGCCTGGGAACGCGGTGAAGGCCAGGGTATCCGGCTCTTGGGCCTGGGCGTTTCATTCCGTGATGAAGACCAGACCGCGGAAACACAGATGGCGCTCTTCTGAAGGCGCCGTCATTCCCATTGCGTTTTCGCTTCGCGAAAGCCCTTTCCCGTCATTCCAGGCGATGGGAACAACCCCCCATCGCCTGGGATGACGAACTGGATTGCCGTCTGTAGAATGAGCGCCTTTTTACGGGCAAACCATGCGCAAGACCAAGATCATCTGCACAATCGGGCCTGTCACCGATTCATTCCCCATGCTGGAGAAGCTGGCGGCCGCGGGTATGGACGTGGTGCGCCTGAATATGTCTCATGGCACCCACGAAGTCGCCAGCCGGGTCATCAAAGCCATCAGGACTCTGAACCGGAAGATGCCTTCTCCCATAGCGATACTGCTGGACACGCAAGGCCCGGAAATCCGCACCGGGGACCTGGTCAATGATCTTGAGCTTCGCAATGGTTCACGGATTACGATCAGCGTCAGAGACAAGGTTGACGTTGAAAAATCCTCCTTTCATATCAACTACGAAGACATGTTGAACACAGTTGACGTGGGGGACCGCATCACCGTGGATAACGGCATCATCAACCTGGAGGTTCTGGCGAAAAATGAAAACGGCACCCTGGATTGCAAGGTCATAGACGGCGGCATTCTCAAGAGCAAGCGCCATGTCAATCTGCCGGGCATCCGCGTCAATATCCCGGCCATCACGAAAAAAGATCGGGTCGACATTCAGTTCGCGATGGAGCAACAGGTTGATTTTATCGCCCTGTCGTTTGTTCGCGAGGCGGATGACATTCGCAAACTGAAAGTCTTGTTGGGAGACAAGGCGGGGAAAATCAAGATCATCGCCAAGATAGAAGACCAATCCGGCGTCAGCAACCTCGAGGAAATCCTCGAGGAATCAGACGGCATCATGGTGGCCCGCGGCGACCTTGGCGTGGAGATCAATATCGCCGAGTTGCCCAATGTTCAGCGTGGCATTGTCAAACGCTGCGCGGAAAGAGGCAAGCGCGTCATAGTGGCCACCCATCTGCTGGAATCCATGATCAAAAACCCGATTCCAACCAGGGCCGAAGTCACCGACGTGGCCAACGCGATATATGAAGAAGTGGATGCCGTGATGCTCTCCGGGGAAACCACCGTGGGTAAATACCCGATTCGCTGCGTCGAGCAACTCGTGGAGATAGCGGAGGCAACAGAATCTTTCCCCGGCCTTGGTTTTACCAATGACCTTGTGACGCCCAGCGACAAGCAGAGCCTGGCGGTTACCGCCGTGCGCCTGGCGGAGTCCATGGACGCCCAGGGCATAGTTGTCATTACGCGGCGGGGATACATGGCGGATTACGTCACCAACTGCCACCCCCAGAAAACCCGGATATATGCCTTTACCAACGATTCTCAAACCCGGCGGCGGCTTATTCTCAATCGGAACCTGACGCCCTTCAGGACGGCGTTCAGTTCCGACCCGGAAAAGACCCTGCGCACGGCTTTCGACAGCTTGAAGCAACGGGCGGGGCTGGCGCAGGGAGACAAGGTGGTGGTGATATCCGATGTGCTGGGCGGCTCCGGCATAGAAGCCATACAAATCCGCCACCTGCCTTAAGAGAAGCAGAGCATCGCCACATCGCTGTAACCAGCGGCAAAATGGCAGGTTATGTCTTCTTTCAAGTAATCCGGCAACTCGTCAAAATCCCGCTCGTTGGCGGCCGGCAGAATAATCTCGGCAATACCCGCCCTGCGTGCCGCGACCATTTTTTCTTTCACGCCGCCGATTGGCAATACCTCGCCGGTCAGTGTCAGTTCGCCCGTCATGGCGATATTGCGCCGGACGGGTTGCTTTCTTGCCAGCGAAAGCAAGGCAGTCGCCATGGTGACCCCCGCACTCGGCCCGTCCTTGGGCGTGGCCCCCTCCGGCACATGCAGATGAATCATGGCGTTATCGAAGAATCTCTCATCGGCGCCGAGCATCTTCAGGTGAGAGGCCACATGACTGTAAGCAATCAAGGAGGATTCCCGCATGACATTGCCAAGCTGGCCTGTTTGTCTGAACCCACGGCTGCCATCGTGTACCTGTGATGCTTCCACCGCCAGTGTTGTCCCGCCGAGGGATGTCCATGCCAGCCCGTTGACCACACCCACACCCCGGCGAGGCTTCTGCTTCCTGAAAACAGGGGCGCCAAGAATTTCCTCAACCTGTTTCGCGCCGATGGACAAAGCCTTGTTGCCCTTGTTCAGAAGTTTGACAACCGAATTGCGCAGGATGCGGCCCAGTTGCTTGTCCAGCCCTCTGACTCCGGCTTCCCGGGCATAACCTTCGATAACCTTCTTCAGTGCGGCATCGGATATCTTCAGCTTACCCGGCGACATCCGGGCCCGCGCCAGTTGTCGTTGCCAGAGATGCTTCCTGGCGATGACCAGTTTCTCCGACGTGAGATACCCGGCAAGCCTTATGGTTTCCATCCGGTCAAGCAACGGCGGCGGAATCGTATCCAACTGGTTGGCGGTGCAGATAAAAAGCACCTTGGATAAGTCAACGCGCAGGTCCAGATAATGATCCAGGAACTCGCTGTTCTGTTCCGGGTCCAGGACTTCCAGCAAAGCCGAAGCCGGGTCGCCTTGATAGGCGACGCCTAGCTTGTCGATTTCATCCAGCATGATGACCGGGTTATAAACTTCCACATCTTTCAGAGCCTGCACCAGCTTGCCGGGCATTGCGCCTACATAGGTCCGGCGATGGCCTTTGATCTCCGCCTCGTCGCGCATACCGCCCAGGCTGAAGCGGTAGAATTTTCTGCCGAGGGCCTCCGCCACCGACTTGCCGATGGAAGTCTTGCCAACACCCGGCGGCCCGACCAGCAGAAGAATGGAACCTGCTATCTCGCCGCGATAGACGCCAAGGGCAAGAAACTCGATGATCCGTTGCTTCACGTCATCGAGACCATGATGATCCCGGTTAAGGATTTCTCTTGCATGATCCAGGTCCAGGCGGTCTTCCGACATCACGCCCCAGGGAACGGCAGTCACCCAATCGAGATAATTTCTGGTCACGCCATACTCGGCGGATGAAGCTTCGAGAACCTGCAACTTCCGCATTTCATCATCCAGACGCTGCTGCACATGCTCAGGCACAAACTTCCCCTGCAACCTGGCCGCGAAGGTTTCCGCATCCGATTCACGATCATCCTTGGATATGCCCAACTCCTTCTGGATAACCTTCAACTGCTGGCGCAGAAAAAATTCCCGCTGTTGGTCCGTCATCTGCTCCTGGGTCTTCTGGGCAATTTTGGCTTGCAATCGCGCCATCTCCAGTTCTTTGTTTACCAGCAGAAGGACCCTTTCCATCCGCTCCAGCAACGGTATGGTTTCGAGAATGGCCTGCAACTCTGCCGGGTCCGCGGAAGTAATCGCAGCGCAGAAATCAGCCAGCGGAGAAGGTTCATTGGGATTGAAGTTATCCAGATACTGCTTGAACTCCTCGTTGTACAGTGGGTTAAGCGTTATCAACTCCTTGATCCCGTTGATCAGAGACATGGCGTAGGCGCGAAGCTGGTCCTCCTCCACCGTTGCGGATTCTTCCGGATATTCAACACGCACCACATAAGGCGGCGTCTTGTGAACCCAGTCAATGATCCGGAAGCGGCGGAGCCCCTGGGCAATGAACTGCAATTTATCCTCTGTCCGATGAATCCTGTGGATTCGCGCCACACAACCCACTTCACAAATGTCCTCGGGGGCCGGGACCCCATTCCCTGAGTTGGGGGCGTAACTCAACGCAACCAGCTTGTGGGCGCTGTCCGCCACTGTCTTCAGCCCTTCACCCCAGGGCTCCAGGTTCACGACAATGGGCTGGACCAGCACAGGCAGGTATGGCCTGGCATTGAGCGGCACCAGGTGCAGGGTTTCCGGGAGCACATCTTCCGGCCTTGCCGGAGACCTGCCCCGCGGAATAAATTCCGCATTGCTTTCTTCATCGTTCATAGGTCGTGGGTCACCATGGCTGGGTCGGCTCATTCTCTCACGGCTGGCCGCCCCTCTGTCTATCATTACACTGGTCATGGCCCTGGAAAGCAGCGACGGGGGAAAATCACGGGGGAAAAATCAGTAAACAGAGATGCAAAACCCCGGTATCATAAGACCCGGCGCAGATGCGTTCGCAAGACGCATATCATCGCGGGAGTGGTGGAATCGGTATACACGACGGACTTAAAATAAATTGAGTGCCCCGCGGGAAACTGCGGGTGCAGAACTGCTCAAACTCGGGGAAACCTGTCAAATGGCAATCCCGAACCAAACCCTCATTTCAGGGGGAAGGTGTAGAGACTAGACGGGCAGCGCCTAAGCGCCGAGGCGTAAGGTGAAGGGATAGTCCAGACCACAAATCCGCCATCGGCGGAGCGGCGAAAGCCGTAGTTGGTAAGAAAATCCGTTGAGCGAAAGCTCATGGGGGTTCAAATCCCCCCTCCCGCACCAGATGCCTGGTTTGTTCAATCAAATTTCGGTGGCCGCTTTTCACGCAAAGCCCGGACGCCCTCAGCGGCATCTGTTTCTCTCAACATTGTATCTTTACTTGCTGCCGGTTCTTCTTTGTGACCTCATCCGCATCAGCCCTTCCTGCATACAGGACGCAATCAATTTGCCTTCCCGCGTATATATTTCTCCCCGGGTATATCCTCTGGCATGGCCGGTTGAAGGGCTCTCGAGTGCATAGAGTAACCAATCATTCACATTCACGGGATGATGGAACCAGAGGCTGTGGTCCAGAGACGCCACTTGCATGTCATCGTTGCGATAGCTGCCCCTGTGAGGCAGCCGTGCAGTGCCCAGCAAGGCCTCATCCGACTGGTAGGCAAGCAGTGCCATGTGTAACAGTGAGTCGTCAGGCGCCCGGCCATTGGCCTTGATCCAGAGGTATTGCTCCGGCTCCTGGGGCGTCTGTTGCAATTTGGCTTTATGGTCCTCGCGAAAACTCAGGAAGGGTCTTTGCTTCAACCCTTCAACCAGGCTGCCCTCGTCCGGAGGCGTATAGCTCGGAGGCGTCTGCAACTGGTGGCTCAACCCGTCTTCTTGTTTGTGGAAAGAAGCATCCATGGTAAAAATCGCCCGGCCCTTCTGGATAGCCAACACCCTGCGAGTGGAAAAGGATCTGCCGTCTCTGATCCTCTCCACCTCAAAAAGCACCGGAATGCGCCAATCACCGGGATGCAGGAAATAAGCATGCAGCGAATGAGGCAAGTGCTCTGTATCAACGGTTCTTGTCGCCGCGATCAGCGACTGAGCGATAATCTGCCCGCCAAACAGTCGCTTCCTGCGCGCCGCAGGATGATGGCCGCGAAACAGATTGTGCTCAATCTTTTCAAGGTCGAGCAGGTTCAGCAGCTCTTCAAAGGGCGTCACATATTCACCTTGTTAGACATTCGACCGGGCAGAAGCCATAATCGATAATGACACACATCATGCCATTATCCGACCCGCACATGAATGCCAGCAACATCACCACTGATGGCCGCAAATTGCGCAGCGAGGGCAGCAAGCGGAAGATAGTGTCCGCGATGCTGGAACTGGTGCGCGAAGGCCGCATGGCGCCCACCGCTGAAGAAGTGGCAAAACGGGCCCAGGTAGGGCTCAGAACCGTGTTCCGCCGATTCAAAGACATGGAAAATCTTTACGCAGAGATGTCCATTGCCATCAACGAGAAAGTGGAATCCATCATCGAGGAGCCAACCGAGACCCTGGCTTGGCAGGAAAACCTGCAACAGATGGTAACCAGGCGGATCAAGGTCTACGAGGTCATTATGCCCTATCGGGTTGCCGCCGAAGCGTTGAAGTTCCAGTCAACCATTCTGCTGAACCGACACATGGAAATTGTCCGGGAAGAAAGGCGACGTCTGCTGGCTCTGCTGCCGGGGCCCCTGCTGGATGACAGACCTCTGATCGAGGGGTTGGAAGCCGCCCTGTCGTTCGACATGTGGAACCAGCTTCGCAATGACCAGCGGCTCAGTGCCGATGCAGCGGGGGCCGTTGTCATGCGAATAGTGGACAGCCTGCTGGTCACCACGCAGCCCGTGAAATAGCCGTGTGTTTAAGCTAGACTGCGGCTCTTCCTCACCCGGCTGGGTGGCAGAGTGGTTATGCAGCGGTCTGCAACACCGTTTACGCCGGTTCAATTCCGACCCCAGCCTCCAATCTCCGCCCTTGCCGGGCGCAGACCCTTAATCCTGCTTCATCCCTGATGACAGGTCAGGCCACGCCAGTTTCAGGTATTCATACATTGACCATAACGTCAGCCCGGCTGAAATATACAGCAGCGTATAGCCGACCATCACAGGGATGCTCCTGCCGGGGCCGACAGCAAGCAGCAGAATAATGGCAATCATCTGGAAGAGTGTCTTTACTTTACCCAGGACGGAAACAGCCAGGCTTCGTCTTTCACTGTAGTGCGCCATCCATTCCCGTAATGCCGAAACGACTATTTCCCTGCCAACAATCACCAGGGCCGGCACGGCAAGGATGGCGCTCTCGTGTGTTTCAACCAGCAGTATCAGGGCGACCGCGACCAGCAGCTTGTCCGCCACCGGGTCGAGGAAGGCGCCAAACTGCGTATGCTGGCCCCAGAGTCTGGCAAGGTAGCCATCAAGCCAGTCGGTAACCGCGGCGATGGTGAAAACGACCGCCGATGACAGGTATCGCCATTCCAGCGGCGCCAGATAGAACACAATCACCAGCACCGGTATCAGAACAATCCGCAATGCGGTCACAAGGTTGGGTGAACTGATTCGCTTAAACATGAGCAACAGTTTCAGAAGATGAGCCTAGTTTACCGATTGTGCAGGGTCGCATAAATATGCCCGGCGAGCACTCGGCTGATACCTTCAGCCCTGGCAAGCTCATCCACACTCGCGCTTTCAACCTGGGCCGCGCTGCCAAAGTGCCTCAGCAGAGATCTTCGTCTTTTTGGGCCCACCCCGTCGATACGTTCAAGAACCGATTCCTTGCGTTTCTTACCCCGGCGATGACGGTGGGCGATGATTGCAAACCGGTGACTTTCATCCCGGATATGCTGAATCAGGTGCAGGGCCGGGTCATCCGCCGGGAGGCTGATCTCTCGCCCGCCAGAGACAAGCAGCGATTCCAGGCCCGCCTTGCGGCTCGGACCCTTGGCGACCCCAACCAGCAAAACGCCCTCTATCTGCAATTCCTCCATGACTTTTTCTGCGGTCGACAGCTGACCTTTGCCACCGTCAATGAAGAGCATATCCGGCAGCCTGCCCTCCCCTTTCTTGATGCGCGTATAACGACGCTGCAACGCCTGGGACATGGCGCCATAGTCATCCCCCGGCGTCACGCCCTCGATATTGAACCTGCGATAGTCGGACTTGATGGGCCCGCTCTGGCCGAATACCACACAGGACGCAACCGTTGCCTCCCCGGCACTGTGGCTGATGTCAAAACATTCGAGGCGGGTGGGCATCTCATCCAAAGCAAACGCTTCCTGAAGAGCGCCGAACCTCTGTTGAAGATTATTCCTGTTGGCGAGATGGGCACCAAGATCCTGTTCCGCGTTTGCTCTCGCCAGACCCACCCATTTTTTTCTGTGGCTGCGAACCTTGTCAGACAGCAGTATTCGCATACCCGCCCGGGCCGTCAGCGCTTCTTCAAGAACAAGCTTGTCTTCCAGGCTTGCGCTGACCACTATCTCTGCCGGTATTTCGCGCCCGGCAGCGGCGCCCAGATAAAACTGCGGCAGAAAAGCGGCCAGGATACCTGGTTCATCCTCATTCAGCCGCGTTTTCGGAAAATAAGTCTTATTGCCAAGCATGCGCCCGCCACGGATAAACATCACCAGTACACAAACGCCACCGGAGCCAGCGGCGGTTGCTATGACATCTATATCGCCCTTGTTACCGACAACATATTGTTGTTCCTGAATCTTGCGCAAATGCGTGACCTGGTCCCGGTAATGCCCGGCGCGTTCAAAATCGAGGTCTTTTGACGCCTCCTCCATCTTGTTGGCGTAGCCCTGTATGACCGCGTTGCTCTTGCCTTCAAGAAACATCACCGCATGTTCGACATCATCGGCATAGTCCTCCAGTGTAACGAGGTCACAACAAGGCCCGGAGCATCTTTTGATCTGGTATTGCAGGCAGGGCCGGGTGCGGTTCTTGAAAAAGGTATCTTCACACTGGCGAATCTGGAAAACCTTCTGCAGGATATTCAGCGAATCCCTGACGCTGTAGGCGCTGGGGAAAGGCCCGAAATACCTGCCTTTTTTCTTCCTGGCGCCGCGATGAAAGGCAAGCCTGGGATGCTTGTCTTCACTTGAAAGATAGATATAGGGGTAGGACTTATCATCGCGGAAAACGATGTTATAAAGGGGCTTATATTCCTTGATCAGCGATTGCTCCAGGAGCAGAGCCTCGGTTTCACTGCCGGTGACCGTGGTCTCCATCTTGGCGATGCGGCCCACCAGCGCCAGGGTTTTGCTGTCGAGCGCCGTGGAGCGAAAGTAACTGGAAACGCGGTTTTTCAGGTTTTTGGCTTTGCCCACATACAACACATCCCCCGCTTCGTCGTACATGCGGTAAACGCCCGGCCTTGCCGGGAGGGTTTGCAAAAAGGTCTGGGCGTCAAAAGCGGTCATAGATACTGGCGCGGTTGCAGATTCATCCCGCCTATTCTAACGCAGACGGGCGGCGATGGCGGCAGCCCGGCATTCAATCAATGGCCGGTAAATGCCTGCAAGCCGGTTTGGGCGCGGCCAAGAATCAAGGCATGGATGTCGTGAGTGCCTTCATAGGTGTTGACCGTCTCAAGATTCATGACATGGCGAATCACATGGTATTCATCGGAGATGCCGTTACCGCCGTGCATATCCCGCGCCATGCGCGCAATATCCAACGCCTTGCCGCAGTTGTTACGCTTCATCAGGGAAATGTTCTCCACCGGGCAATTGTCCTCATCCAGCAAACGGCCAAGCCGCAGGGCACCTTGCAGGCCCAGGACAATTTCTGTTTGCATGTCGGCGAGTTTCTTCTGGATAAGCTGGTTTGCCGCCAGCGGCCGACCAAACTGTTTACGTTCCAGCGTGTATTTGCGCGCGGCATGCCAGCAAAATTCCGCCGCACCCATGGCACCCCAGGATATACCGTATCTCGCCTTGTTGAGGCACCCGAACGGCCCCGCCAACCCTTTTGCATCGGGCAGCAGATTGGTTTCGGGAATTTCACAATCGCTCAGGACGATTTCTCCGGTGGCGGACGCCCGCAAGCTGAACTTGCCTTCAATCTTCGGCGTCTCGAAGCCGGGCGTGCCCCGCTCAACGATGAAACCGCGTATATCACCATCCAGTTTTGCCCAGACCACGGCGAGGTCGGCAATCGGCGAATTGGTGATCCAGGTCTTGGCGCCGTTCAGCAGATAACCGTTGGCGACTTTCTCTGCCCGGGTGATCATGCTGCCCGGGTCAGACCCATGGTCAGGCTCCGTCAACCCGAAGCAGCCGACCCATTCGCCACTGGCGAGCCTGGGAAGATACTTCTCCCGCTGTGCCTCTGTGCCATAACTGTAAATGGGATGCATCACCAGAGAGGATTGCACGCTCATGGCACTGCGATATCCTGAATCGACCCGCTCTATTTCCCGTGCAACCAGACCGTAAGACACATGGTTCACGTTTGCACAACCGTACTTCTCTGGAAGCGTTGGGCCGAGGAAACCCAGTTCGCCCATCTCGAACATGATCTCCCGATGGAAATGCTCATCCCGATATGCCTGCTGAACTCTTGTCAGTAACTTCTCCGTTGCATAGGCACGAGCGGTGTCACGGATCAGCCGTTCTTCCTCGGTAATCTGGTCGCTCAGGAAAAGCGGATCTTCCCAGTTGAATGCGGTCATGGCTGCCTCGAAAAAAACGCCCATTATATAGCGTCGTATTGTTCATGTGTTACTCACTATTTGCGCCCGGAAACTGTACAGCAGAAGCCGGACACCCTATGCTTGAGGTTAGCAGACGGAAGACTGACACGGTATGAAAGGTTACTCCACGCGAGACGTTGCAGACCTGCTGGAACTTCCGCCAGCGACAATTCGGGAAATCGCCCGGGCGGGCATACTTGACCCTACCCGTGCACCCGGGAACCGTTACCGATTCAGCTTTCAGGACATCATTATCCTGCGCACAGCAAAGGAACTCCTGCAGGGCGGAGTGAAACGGGCGCAAATCAACAATGCACTCTTTAACCTCAAGAACAGGTTACCTTCCGGCCGCTCCTTGACCTCGCTGCGGGTTACTGGTGACGGCGGCCAGGTGGTTATCCGTGAGGACGATCAGGTTTACAATCCCGACTCCGGGCAGATTCATTTCAATTTCGCCATAGCAGACCTGGCCGGCACGGTTGCACCCCTGGCGCGGCAGGCTGCCGAAGATGCCGAAGCGAGTAGCCAGCAGCTCACATCCGATGACTGGTTCGACCTGGGCGTAGACCTGGAGGCGGTGTCACCGGAAGACGCCCCTGCGGCCTATCTCCGGTCGCTGGAACTGGACCCCCGTCATTCAGACGCCCATGTGAATATCGGCAGACTGTTGCAGGAAGCCGGGGAGTATGAAGCCGCGGAAGAACACTACCACCTTGCTCTGGACGCCGAGCAAGGCAATGTGCTCGCCGCTTTCAATCTAGGTACACTGTTTGAGGACATGGGGCGTATTCAGGATGCGATAAATGCTTACAAACGCGCATCAAAGCTGGCTGATGCACACTACAACCTGTCTCGCCTTTATGAACTGGTTGGGGAACACGCCGAGGCGTTGAAGCATCTCAAGACTTATCGCGGCCTGATTGAAAGTCATTGATGAGCGTTTGTGAAACCACCAACAGAGCAAAAGAACAGAAGGACTACTATTTTAAGAACATATAGCAACTGTATATCTAATTTCGAACAATCGTCTAATCTAAATCATTTGCGCTCAGATCATCTATCAACCATTCCCGCATGACTTCTGATCATTTTCTACCTCTCGGTAACGATTCAAATTGAAGTTTTGAAAAAACGTGAAGAGAGTAACCATAGCTTTTATAAAAAGCAAAGCTCCTGGGAGAAAACCCCCAGGAGCTTTAAAGCCGTTATTTACATTTTACAGGCTAAATCGCACACCTGCCACATAACGCCTACCATAGGTTTCATTCTGAGTTGGCTTCCAACGCTTACCTGCGAACCTACTATCATTTTCATCTGTAATATTATTCACATTAGCGAACAAAGAAACTTTATAACCGATCAAAGATTCTAAATCATACCGCATGGCAAGGTCGAGACGACTTTGTTCATCCCAATAAATGGCTTCAGTAAATCCAAAAACTGCTCCAGTTTCAGTTTCATCTTGCCATTGATCTCGATATCGATAACTCAAGCGTGTCATGAATCCATGATCTTCGTAGAACAACGATATATTATACGTCAAGTCAGATTGTCCTGGCAGATCAAATTTCAAACCATCAGGCGTAGTGTACTCGGAATCTATAACCGTCGCGTTCGCCTCGACACCAAAACCAGACCAGAACCCCTCAATGTAATTATCTAATCTAGCCGTATAAGCGAATTCAATACCCTGGAGCTTGCCATCCTTTCCATTATCGAAAGATGAAAGAGTCCATAAGTCTCCCGGTTCCGCCATGTCAGAATAAAGGAGCCCCGGTATTTCAAAAGTGGACTCCGCAATAACATTATCGATCGATCTATGAAATCCGGTTATAGATAAAATACTTGCGTCATTGAAGTACCACTCCCATGCAAGGTCTATTCCCCACGACGTTTCTTCATCAAGATCAGGGTTCCCGCCTGTTATCGATTCCGCAATTTCACTAATGTCTGCGGCAGCTCGAGCCTCGATATATGTCGGTCGACTTATACCCGTAGAAAACGACAATCTTAACTTCTGATCTTCTCGAAAATCCCAATTAATATGGGCATTGGGCAATACATTCGTATATTTTTGGCTAACCGTCAACGGCTGCTCAACTGCACCGACGAGTCTAATACCAGTGGTTTCGTAATCCTATTCTCGATACGCACGCCGAGCACGATGTTTCCCCAATCCATGTCCAGGGTTTGCATCACGTAAGCAGAAAGAATTGTTTCTTCAATTTCTAGTGCTTCATCCGATGCAGATGTAAAAGAGGGCTTTACTAATCCATCTGCAACCATCTGATCAAAAATTGCCTTGTTATCAACGTAGGTTGCACCAATCGTATTAGCTAGGTCACTATCCCATGGCCCCTGTCTCGCCTCCGCTACTTGCTCCTGAGTAATATGAGGTCCGGACGCTATAGTCTTAAGAGGTGCGCCTCCACCTTCGGCTTCTCTGCTATCATATTTGAATCCCGCCTTAATGACGCCCCACTTATTGGCACGGCTAGCATCGAATTTAAATTGATCAGTATCAATATTTAATGCACCAATTGCGTCTACCGTTAAGTTAGTGCCATAACGAACGTCACCTATATCTTCATCGAATAGAATAATGGGTTCTAGCTTATTGGAAAAATCATATGTCACGTCAGTCAATTCTGGGGGGTCATTTTTACCATTTAAAAAGACGAATGGCAGCCAAGTATCATTTATCGTTTCTATATCGCTATAACTAGCTTCAATATCCCACACACCAAATGAAAACTCGGCTCCCAGAGTGTTGACATTAGTTTCGTTATCATAAAATCCATACTGGAGTAAATATCTCATATTAGCTGTAGGCGAGATTCCGGTTTGCGGAGGAAGCCCTTCCGGAAAATAAAAATACCAGTGGTTTCTTTGCTCTTCATCGGTGAACTTCGTGTTAGTACTTGACACAAAAACCTTTCCGCCATTATTTAAATAAAATTCTAAAGCCCCGCCATAAGCTTCATCTTTTCTCTCGATAAGATAATTTCTGAACTCAATTTGATTTGGAATGAGGGCGCCAGCAGTGCCCAAATAATCCATCTCTCTATTATCTGTGACTTGCTCGCGAGAATTATCTGAGCCATATACTAAGAATCCAAACCTGTCATTAGAATATGAAAGCCTCGCATTGGCTTTAGTCACATCGCCTCCGCCCAAATCCTGCTCGCCCGCTCCAATTTCCATAGCAAAGCCCCATCCATCACGGTCACCAGGGCTAAATGTTTTAACATTAATATATCCAGAAACTGATTCTCCAGGCATGTCAGCCGTAATCGCTTTATTCGCTATAATTTGAGCAGCAATTACCGAAGGATATGCATCAAATCTTGGTATCCTGCCATTTTCAACTCCTGGCACATCAACTCCATTAAATGCAGTAGTTGTATAACGCTTTGGTGAACCACGAAAGCTAACGTATCGGGCTTGACCTTGATCACGTTCTATCGATATACCGGGCACACGACCTAAGGCATCAGCAAGATTTTGATCTGGAAATCGCCCCAACGCATCGGCGGAGATTACGTCAGCCACATTATCTGCCATTCTTTTTGCGTCGATAGACGACTGTGTACTTGCTTTAATCGACTTACCGACAACAACCACTTCTTCAATAGCCTCTTCGGCCATTGCAGAAACATGCGTCAAACTAAATCCAAAAACCGACAATAGAATGACAGAAGTTCGCGTTATTCTCTGAATCAGCATCTTGCATTTCCTCTTTCCGTGAAGTTGCTTAAAAATTAATTTATGTTTATTTAATCATGGTTTTTCCTACTGGAGAAAACCCACAAGTTAAATGTATACAGCCGTTATACTACTATAAAGAAAAATTAGCACTTTATTATACTGAGCGGTCAGGAAGAACAACCGCCCTTTTCCCACTTTCAGAAATGTATCACAATTCATGTGGGCTGCTCACTGTACCCCTGGCCGTCTAGTCAAACCTGGTAACCCAAGAAAATTAAGATCTTTTTCTTAATCTAATTGATTCAGGCGTCACCTCTACAAGCTCATCATCTTCAACAAACTCCAGGGCCTGCTCTAGTGTGTGTTGTACATGAGGCGTAAGAATTAAGTTCTCATCTGTGCCCGAAGCCCTTATATTAGTTAATTGTTTTGCCTTTGTTGGATTTACTGGAAGGTCATTGTCTCTGGAGTGCAGCCCAACAATTTGTCCTTTGTAGACTTCTTTTCCATGGCCTACAAACATTCTGCCTCTTTCTTGTAAGTTGAAAAGTGAATAGGCTAACGTTTTTCCAGCAATCATAGAAACCAATACTCCGTTTTGTCTTTTTGACACCTCGCCAGCTTTGGCCGGCCCATAGTGATCAAAGACACTCGTCATTATTCCTGTACCGCTCGTAAGCGTAAGAAAATGGGACCTGAAACCTATCATGCCTCTTGATGGGGCTATGAACTCTAGTTTCATTCTTCCTTTTCCATCAGGTTGCATGTTTTTTAGGTCAGCTTTTCTAGTGCCCATTTCTTCCATAATCGAGCCCTGATGCCGTTCTTCAATATCAATAACAATTTCTTCAAACGGTTCATGAATCTCACCGTCTACTTCCTTTTGAATGACTTGAGGGCGCGATACACCAAGTTCATAATTTTCTCTTCGCATGGTTTCTATCAATACAGAAAGGTGCAATTCTCCTCTTCCTGAGACTTTAAATTTATCAGGACTATCACCTTGTTCTACTCTTAGAGCAACATTGTGTATTAATTCTTGCTCAAGCCTTTCTTTAAGATTCCGGGAAGATATGTATTTTCCTTCTCTACCAGCAGCAGGTGAATCATTAACCTGAAAAATCATACTCACGGTCGGCTCATCTATCATCAAAGGAGGCAGAGTTTCTATATTTTCTGGGTCGCAAAGAGTATCTGATATATTTAACTTATCTATGCCTGTTATACAAACGATGTCACCTGCTTGAGCTTCTTCTACATCAACTCTTTCCAAGCCCTTGTATCCCATGACTTGAAGTACTCTAGCTTTTTTTTCTGATCCATCTGCTCCAGCAACAACAACCTGCATGTTTGGCTTCATTCTTCCTCTTGTGATACGCCCAACGCCAATGACGCCAACGTAAGAGTTGTAATCAAGCGCACTGACCTGCATCTGCAGCGGGCCTTCGCTGTTAACTTCAGGGGGATTAACTTTATCAATAATAAGCTGCAACAGGGGTGACATGTCTTCTGCCAGGTTTTGATCGTCCATCCCCGCAACTCCATTTAGAGCTGATGCATATATAACAGGGAAATCCAGCTGTTCGTCTGTGCCTCCTAATCTGTCAAATAAGTCAAAGACTTGATCTAGTACCCAGTCAGGACGTGCTCCATGTCTGTCTACCTTATTGATGACAAGGATTGGGCAGAGGCCTTGATCAAAAGCTTTTTGAGTGACAAATCGTGTTTGAGGCATAGGTCCCTCCACTGCATCTACAAGTAAAAGAACTGAATCTACCATCGAAAGAACTCTTTCAACTTCACCACCAAAATCGGCATGGCCAGGAGTATCAACGATATTAATTCTGTGATTGTTCCATTCTATCGCTGTATTTTTTGCAAGAATCGTTATGCCTCTTTCTTTTTCTTGATCATTTGAGTCCATAACTCTTTCGGTACCCATGTTTTTTCTTCCCAAGGTACCCGTTTGCTGAAGAAGCTTATCGACAAGAGTAGTTTTCCCATGATCAACATGGGCAATGATGGCAATATTTCGAAGATTTTGGACAGTCATGGTGCGCCTAAAAAGGCGCGATTATAAGCTTTTCTTCAGAAACTTCTATGAATCATTTAATTATAATTCGGTAAAAATAAGGTCCAGTGGGTCACCCCCTTCCCCGTCATCCAGGCGATGGGGTTGTTCCCATCCACATTGCGAATTTCGCGAAGCGAAAACGCAATGAGCCTTGAAGCCCCCACGGCGACAGCATTTTCCGCAGGAAAATTGCGATAGCCCCATGCCGAGCGAGTTTCGCTTCAATATGCGCCACGAAAATATGTATCAATATCTGCTAAAATCTATCCGAAATCGACCGCTTAAAGTATCTTGAAACTTAAATAGTTTGAATAAGGAGTAGAAAATGTCAAAATTTGTTTATGTTGATAACTCAAATGTTTTTATTGAAGGGCAACGCGTAGCGGCGGTGGAAAATGGTAACGCGTTGAGCATACAAGATGCGATTAGCCGTCAGATTTTCGACTCAAGTTATCGCCTCGACTTCGGTAAATTATATAATTTGGTTGCCAGCAATGGAAATTCAAACGCGGAACGCGCCATGTTGTTCGGTTCGCGCCCGCCACCAAATGATTCGTTGTGGGCGGTCGCAGAATCCGCTGGGTTTCAGTTGGTCATTGTAGACCGCAACCTGAGCAACAAAGAAAAGAAAATCGATACCGGCATTGTCACGGCAATGCTCACACACGCATTCACAGAAGCCGATGCAGCAAAAGACCAATTTGTTTTGGTTGCCGGCGATAGCGACTATGTGCCCGTAGTTGAAGCCTTGATTAAGAACGGCTTTACCATCAATGTCGTGTTTTGGGATCACGCATCGTGCGAGTTGCAAAATGTTTGTTCCAACTTTATACCGATGAACTCGGACTTTGAAAAACTTGCCCGTTGATCGCTACCGACACAACGCGAAGCCTTTTATGGATATGTTGCCGCGGATAAGGCACTACAATCTTAACCACACCGAATTAAAAGGTAATATCATTCCCCGGCTTGTTTTTTTGCTCGACGAGCGGTCCTTCGTTCCAGTGAACCTCTCAATCTGGCATGCCGTTTAGGTGTCAGGGGGTAATTCCAAATCAACTTCAACGCAATCCCATAGAAAAATATTGGCCCTAGACAATAAACCAATCTCAAAAACAGGACGCCCTGATCAGTGCTCGCTGCGATTCCTCCAGAGGGATCAAACCCAGCCATGCCAACGATATTCAAGGAAAAACCAGTACCAAGCGCTATCGCAATTTTTTCTGTAAAGCCAAGAAAAGCAAAGTAAGTCCCTGCTCTTCTCGATCCACTTCTCGCGGCATCCACATCCACCACATCGGCAAGCATGGCCACCGGCAAGAACTGCAGGCCGCCAAAACAAAACCCCTTCACCACAAAAAGTAAGAAGAAGGGCAGATAGTCACCATAATCCAAAAGCAGATTAGCACCGCTGACACAAGCAACGGTGATCAATGTGCACATGAATGCCCGATGCTTACCAACTGTACGACCCAACCAAAGCCAAAAAGGTATAGCCCCGAGGCCCGCAATAAAATAGAAAAAGTAGGCAGCTCCTATCGTCGGAACTCCCACAATATCCCGAATAAAGAAAAGTGAAACTGCATTACGAAATGACTCACCAAAGGCAACCAGTAAAGCTATAAATAAAACCCGCTTCATTGGCCCATTTTTTCTGACTAAATTTAATCCTTCTCTAAAAGTTGGTCTCACCTCAGTGAGGTCAGGCTTAGGCTCTCTCACAAAAAAGAAAACAACAGCCGTGCAAACAGGCAATAGAGCCATAACTACAAAAGCTAAACCAGCAAGCACAGGGCCTGTAAGGGTTGCCCTATCAACAATTTTCTTTTCTCGAAAATCTCCAGAAAAGGCACCGATTGCATCGTTCCAAAGGGTCACAAAGACCTCGGCAACACCTGTCCCCCCATCCGCTGTGATCTCAATGATCATCGGCACTGCAGCAGCAATCATCAAACCAACTAACACATAAATTTCTCTCGCAGCAGTAACTCGACTTCTCTGATGGTAGTCAGGCGACAGCTCCGCACCCCAGGCCCTGTGTGGTAACGCGATCATCGTGCTGCCCAAGAAAAAAATAGTGAGCCACATAAGGAAGTAAATTATCCCTACACCTTCTGGCGGAATAAAGAGCATGTAGACCCCAAGCGTCATCACAGGCCAGCCCATGATCAGCCAGGGTCGGCGCCTACCAATACGCGTACGCCAGCGGTCTGACATCTCCCCAATGATGGGATCAGTTACGACATCCGTTAACCTGGCCAGCATCAGGATAGTGCCGACTAACGCCAGACTAATTCCTAGCCCACCGGAATAATGTGCGGGAATCCATATGGCCAGTGGATAACCAATCACCGCCAGTGGCATACCCAAGGAGCCGTGCGCGTAGATCGTTTTTTTAGTCAGCTCAAGCGTCGATTCAGCCACAGTTTCTACCTCAAGGGGTTATTGCATTGTTATGGCGGTCTGGAAGGCTGGTCTTGTATCCATCTTTTTTACAATCGCGCCGGACTCGTAGATGCGAATATCACCATCATCGAGGAATTGGATTGTCTTTGCACTACTTCTTCGGCGGTTTGTTTAACGGTCATTTCAGTCGTGGTGTCGGGAAATTAGTGCGCCAGTAGTTTACTCCATTTTGAGAATGTCGCGTTTGTTGGACAATTATCGTAAAATCGCCCGATGCCACGCAAAACCCAAAAACCCCATAGCGCACGCGATTATCGCCACGATGACCAGCAGTTACTGCTGTTAGAAACTTTAAACGGTATAGAGAAACCCGATGAAAATTGAAACGATCCGTCTAAAAAACTTTCGCGCATTACACGATGTTGACTTACGCAACATCCCGTCTTTTGCTGTTTTTACTGGTACCAACGGTAGCGGAAAATCTACGCTTTTTCAGGTTTTTGGTTTCTTAAAAAATGCACTACAACACAATGTTGATAAAGCCCTTCAGCGAATGGGCGGCTACAAAGAAGTAGTAACACGCGGTCATGAAAAGGAACCGATCATTATTGAAATTCAATTTAGAATTCAAATAGCCAAAGTAGAGCGATTGGTTACCTACTATTTGGAAATTGCTACCGATGACAGTGGTTCCCCGGTAATACAGCGGGAGATTTTACGGTACAAGAGAGGTCGTTACGGTTCTCCTTTTCATTTTCTAGATTTCAAAAAAGGGGCAGGGTATGCCATTAGCAATGAGGAAGACTTTAGCAAGACGGACTCAGAGTTGGAAAAGGAATATCAATCATTGGATGACAGCAACATACTCGCGATTAAGGGGCTGGGGCAATTTCAACGTTTTAAAGCGGCGAATGCTTTCCGTAATTTAATTGAGAATTGGCATGTTTCTGATTTTCATATCATGGCTGCCCGCCAAAGAGTAGAAGCCGGAATGGCTGAACATTTGTCGGAAAGCGGCGATAATCTGCCGTTGGTTGTGCAGCACTTGTATGAACACGATCGCCCGACTTTCAATAAAATCCTGGAAAAATTTCAAAACAGAATTCCTGAAATGTCGGACGTTTCGCACAGCATTACTGAAGATGGACATGTATTGTTGCGCTTTAAAGATGGTGTCTTTAAGGATCCGTTCAACGCTCGTTATGTGTCGGACGGCACCATCAAGATGTTTGCTTATTTAGTCTTGTTGCACGACCCGAGACCTCATCCATTTTTATGTATTGAAGAACCAGAAAATCAATTGTTCCCGAAACTGCTCGGCGTTCTTGTTGAGGAGTTACGCAATTATGCAGAACGAGGGGGGCAAGTTTTTGTTTCTACCCATTCCCCCGACATTTTGAATCATGTAGAAATTGACGAAGCGTTTTTACTCGATAAAAAAGAAGGCGTAACAACAATTTTTCCATTTTCAGATAATGAACAAATAAAGGCGTTAGTAGACGCGGGAGATAAGTTGGGATGGCTGTGGAGACAGGAACTCCTGGAATTAATAGCCTCTCAATGACAGGCACGACTCCGATGAATCTGGTATTTATGCTCGAAGAGGAATCCGCTAAAGTGGTCCTTGAAAAATTGTTACCAAAAACAATTCCTCCCAATGTAAATTTTCGATGTATCCCGCATCAAGGGAAAAGTGATTTGGAAAGATCTATCCCTATCAAACTTAACGGTTGGCGGGCTCCAAATAGTTATTTCGTTATTCTCCACGATCAAGACAGCCATGATTGCGTGGCACTCAAAAATCAGTTGCAACAGTTATGCACACAGGCAAGACAGCACACACCTTTAATTCGTAAGGAGTAGAAATGTCAACATTTGTTTATGTTGATAACTCAAATGTTTTTATTGAAGGGCAACGCGTAGCGGCGGTGGAAAATGGTAACGCGTTGACTATTGGAGACGCTATTTTTAATCGAACTCTGGACATAAATTATCGTCTTGATTTCGGTAAATTGTATCAATTCATTAGCCAAAACGGAGACCCCGAAGTAAAGTGTGCTCTGTTGTTCGGCTCACGCCCGCCGCCGAATGATTCGTTGTGGGCGGTCGCAGAATCCGCCGGATTTGAACCAATCATTGAAGACCGCAACCCGAGTAACAAAGAAAAGAAAATAGACACCGGCATCGTCGCAGCAATGATTGAACATTCATTTGAACTTGCTGACAAATCCAAAGATCGTTTCGTCTTGGTTGCCGGTGATAGCGACTATGTGCCGGCAATCAAGCGCATGGTTAAACGCGGCTTCACCGTCAACGTCGTGTTTTGGGATCACGCATCGCGCGAGTTGCAAAATGTTTGTTCCAACTTTATATCGATGAACTCGGACTTTGAAAAACTTGCCCGTTGATCGCCACCGACACAACGCGAAGCCTTTTATGGATATGTTGCCGCGGATAAGGCACTACAATCTTAACCACACCGAATTAAAAGGTAATATCATTCCCCGGCTTGTTTTTTTGCCCGACGAGCGGTCCTTCGTTCCAGTAAACCTCTCAATCTGGCACGAGCTAGAAATCTGGACTGTTAGTTGTGCCAAGTACTGTAAGATAGGAGATCAATATGATATTGAATTCAGAGCAGATTGCTTTTTTTAAAGTCAACGGCTATCTGATGCTGCCAGGAGCGTTGGATCTAGACCTGTGTGCCGTTGCTCGCGATGCACTCTGGGCATCGTTACCGGCTACATCGAAAATGGAACGTGATGATCCAGTGACACACATTGGCCCCTTTTCGGAAAATGACACCCGACGTGATCCTTTAGTTTCCAGGGTTGGCTACCTGTGGCAATTACGCGGCAACGGCACTGATGAAAATATGATCAGGCTGCTTTATTCGGATGCGTTAATGGCTATTGGCGAACAACTGCTTGGCGAGGGTATGGTTCGGCAGCCAGTTGTTGGCGGAACGGTGATGGGTAGTCAGGGGTACGCCTGGCCAGATGGTCCGGTTGACCCAGCCCAGAGTTCACAGGGTATTCGTGGTACCTATGGGACTCTACCATTTGCGCCTGGTGCTACAATAACTCGCCCGGATTCGAAGGCGCATACGGATGGGCATCCGTTCATGTTAAGCGTGGTTGGGCTAATTGATGATTGTTCTCCAGATGGTGGCGCTTTTACGGTGTGGCCAAAGTCGCATAGCCGGTTCTATCCCAAGTTCTGGATGCAGTATGACCAGGCAAGGATTCCGTACTATGAACACATGCCGAGCTTCAAAGGTCTAGTTAATCCGCCCGAATACTATGAGGAACTGGCGCGAATACTTGATGACACCAGGCCGGTGGATTGTTGGGGTAAAACAGGTGATGTAGTGTTGTGGCACCATCGTATGTTGCATAGCGCAAGAGAAAACCATTCATCTGTTATCCGCCAGGCGGTATTAGCCGATTACAACCGAACTGACCTGGATCAGCTGAGGTTGGATCCGCCGCAGCCTGATATGTGGCGCGATTGGTCCCAGGATTTAAAGGATTCTTCAGGCGAGTATTCAGAGGAGTTTGCTCGCCAACAACGTTGTGTGGGCTAGCCATCAAAAAGCGGGGCGAGTAGGTCCGGCTGCCAACACGACTGATGTTTGCATTGTTCAGCGGTCGCTTTTTAACGCTGTCTGTGATGCTCCGGCTGTACGAAATCTGGCCGGTCCGGAAGGTGGGTCAGCGAATTCGGGTCGTCCGGAAAATTCCCAGGGAACTGTCGTGCGTGATACTCCCATCAGAAGACCATGTAGATCTGCGGGATGCGTCCAGAAACCGTCTCGTTCATTTTCGATGCTGTCTCCTCTTGGTATCCAACGAACACCAGCTTCTATAAACCGGTGAACCAGATTCTCAATGTCATGGGTCTCACAGGAACACATGTAGAGAGAATCGCCGTGGCGCTTCACCCAGCGAGACATGGGTACATCGTCTCGTACGACTTGAGAGAGTTCGAGGCGGTCCAATCGGTCGGGTGGATTAAACATCGTCAATGATCCATCGTAGCCGAATGCTTCACTCTCAAGACGGACAAATCGACTCGGATCAAGACCAAAAATGCCAGCATAGTGGGCTGCCACTCGGCGCCAATCCGACATAAAAGTATTGGTCACTTCAAAAAGAAAGCTTACAGGACCGATTCTGTTGCGAGGTCGGGTTTCAGTGATGACGAAGGGCACACCAAAATGATCCTCTCCTGGCAGATAGAACTGGCCATTTTCCTCGATAACTTCAAAGTTCAGAGCTTGTAGCCGGGCGGCAAGTTTACCAGGAGCGGCACAGCTGAGCCCTGCCGTCATTAGGCCCTCACCGCGTTCGGCGATGAAGTCAGCCACCCTGCCGGTCCCATCGGGTTCACAGAGTTCAATTTCGCTTTCACCAAAGGCCAGAATGGTACGTACCGCACTGAGATATTGGCTCGGTGATTGTCTCACGACTTCTGTACCGAAGAGTCTGCTAAAAGTGGTGGAAGCTTTTTCCGCCGAATGAACGGCTATCTGAACTCTATCAACGCGGTCCATCATACTAGTCTCCTTCTATACTGAGATATTGTCGCCAAATGATTTACATAATCTCTATTATGTTTATTTGTTGGGCAAAAAGAAACTTTCCTGGGAGCATTCTTCAGATACTCAACCAGGGCGATCATCTAGCTGTATTTTTGTTAGGGGCATCGGATTGATGCGTTCAGGAAGTTTGTAGGTTGCCATGCCTGTCTCTTTAAGAAGGCTGACAATATTTTCCAACTGGACAGTCTTTCCCGGTCTGACAACGATATATATGCAGGTTTTTTCACCCAGTTTTTCGTCTGGCATTGCGACTGCAGCAGCGTCTATAACGTCGGGGTGTTTCAATACGAGATTTTCGACCTCTTGTGCGCTGATGGGCTTGATAGCATTTACCCTGGAAGATCTGATTGTTATGCGTCAGGGGGCAGCCTTTTGCGTCTGCTTCAGTGCCGGATGTCCATTGAATCGTGAAAACTTCGTTAGCGGATGGCCTCATATTCTTGAGCCCGGTGCATTCCTCGAGAGTAGCATTTTCGGTGGTCATTGCCGCTAGTTCGGCAAGCGAGACAATATGTTGTGGCAGGTTCAATTCTTTCTGCAGTTCGTGATAGCTAAGTCGCCTTGGGCTCAAGCCAACCAGTTCCTCTTTATTTGTCGGGTCAACAAGGCATGTTTGGTGTCCATACTGTTTTATGTTCTGTTTGAAGTACTCAATCAGTGTTGTTTCACCCCATGCGCCGGAATTGGTGTATCGGCTAATAATTTCTGAGTTGTATAAAATCATTGAGATATCAGTATGTGGTTGGATATCAGTATGTGGTTGGATTTCGGCATGCTGGCCACGGCTTTAGGATGGGCTGAACGCAATCAAACATTAGACTTTTTAAACCCCTTGCTCGAAGCACATTTGGGTGGGTGTGCACTTTATTTGGTAAACAAGCAGGTGCTGGGCCCAATTAATTATACATAAGCAATGTTATGTATGTAAAATACAGTGTGCCTCGAAGTAGATGGCAACTAAAAGAGTACGCACAATCATCGATCCTCCACGGTTAGGAGAGAATACAGGCGAGATATTGCGGGAGCTGGGAGTGGGGTAAAAATAATGTCGGTTTCTGCCACATTTCGAAATGAAATTAGAGAGTGGCTTGGAGAGAACTGTCCTCAAAGCGTCCGTGGGTTAGAGTCTTACTACGCAGGGGGGATGAAAAACTCTTTCCCCAGTCAGGATATTGAACACTGGTTCAACCGTTGCCTTGAGAGAGGGTTTACCGTACCGGCATGGCCGGTTGAGTATGGTGGTGCGGCGCTTCAGCAAGGTGAGTTGACAGTACTTGCACAGGAGATGCTGGAAATTGGGGCGCCCAAACCATTGGCAGGGATGGGGGTCAATTTGATTGGCTCTACGTTATTGGAATTTGGTACAGATGAACAGAAGGCAAGGCATCTGCCGTTGATAGCCAGCGGCAAGGTACGTTGGTGCCAAGGCTACTCGGAACCCGGTGCCGGTTCTGACCTGGCTTCCCTGCAGACGAAAGCTGAGAGTGACGGTGATGAATATGTCATTAATGGTTCGAAAATATGGACATCCGGCGCTGACCGCTCTGACTGGATTTTCTGTCTTGTGAGAACCAACACCAAAGTTGCAAAGCACGACGGCATCAGCTTCTTGCTATTTTCAATGGACTCCCCGGGCGTTAGTGTCAAGCCTATTGACCTGATCGGTGGTAGTTCGGATTTTTGTCAGGTCTTTTTTACCGATGTTCGGGCAAGTAAGAAGGATTTGTTGGGAAAAGAGAATCAGGGTTGGGCAGTTGCAAAAAGGCTCCTGCAGTATGAGCGATTTACCGTGACTGAACCCGGCGCATCTGGCTTCTCTCTATCGATTGGGGGTCTTCCTGAAATCGCCAGAAAATTTTCAGGAGAGATTCAAGGGCGCATTTCTGATAACTCGCTGAGAGATCGAATAATTAGAAATGAAATGGACGCATCAGCGTTGAAACTTACGACGGATAGAATTAAGCAGGAAAATTCGTCGGATACCGTTACCGTTGCAACATCCATTCTCAAATACTGCAGTACAGAAATAACCTGTGAAGAAGATGAGATCCGCCTCCAGGCTATGGGGCATCAGGGCTTCGGATGGGAAGGAAACAGCTTCTCTGGTTGGGAACTCGAGATGGCACGGAAGTGGATAAGTAACAAAGCATTAAGAATTGCGGGTGGCACCAGTGAGGTGCAGTTGAATGTAATTGCCAAACGGGTTCTGTTGCTACCAGATTAGCATCACTCTTGAAGATTTTGAGTTTCGTTGTACTCTCACATAGTATCAACCTCTGGTTTTGTAAGCTCATAGTTAATGCAATGCATTGGCCAATATTTGTTGAGGAATAAAGCATTGAAGACGAAAGAAAATTCAAAAAGGACACAGGAAGAAAGACGCGATCACACACGTGCAGCGCTTCTGGAATCGACAATTGATGAGATCGCAAACAGCGGTCTTCTAAATTGTAAACTTTCTGAAATTGTTCGTGACGCAGGTGTTACAACCGGAGCCGTTCAACATCTTTTTGGAAGCAGAGACGCATTGATTTTGGATGCAATCGAAGAAATTTTTCAACGGATGGATTACCCCCTTGAAAAGGAAGGTGACCTTGTCGACCGAATGAAAGCGTTGGGGCGATACAGAGCCGGTGCGTTTGGAAAAAACACTAATAAGGCATTGGTCGATATAGTGCTCAATTCGAAACACGACAGCAAACTTGGCAAGCTCATTAGAAAGCGGTTAGCAAAACAGAGCAGGCATTATGAAGAATGGTGGCTCTGGTATTTTTCTGATTTTGGCATACCAGCTAAAATCCTGACTTTGGTTGAAAGATCATTAGCGGCATCACTGTATGGACTAAATATCTTGAGCATCAACAGATTAAACGAGACCGAATACCAGGAAGTTCTCGATTATACAATTGATGCCTGTATCAACATGCTGGAGCAGTACACCAATGACAACCCCCCTGACGACATACTACTGAAAGGCAGCCCTTGAAGTCACCGCCGCGTGAAAGCGGGCGAGGTTCTCCAAATCAAAATAGTCCTGGCCAACGTTTTTCGCAAAACCCAACGTAATCGCAAAAGTCATGTCGGCGATTGAATAGCGATCTCCGTTCAAAAAACTGTTCTCTGCCAGGTGCGCATCAAAACGAGCGGCTGCATCACGCGCTATTTCGACGGATATCTCACCCCATTCTGCAGAGCACTTTTCGCGGTCTTTGAAAAAACCTGTCGAGTTCCGGAAACCTTGCGCCACCGGCATCATGAAATTCAATTCCACCCGCCTGCTCCACATTTCTATTTTCGCCTTCTCTTCGGTGGATTCACCAAATAGGTTAGGTTCAGGATGCTGACCTTCCAGGAACAGGCAGATTGCCTGGCTTTCCGAAAGAAAACTGCCGTCATCAAGTTCAAGGGTCGGCACGCGGCCAAACGGATTCTTGTCGAGAAATTCCTGGCTCAGATTCTCGGCTGCGCGCAGGTCAATTTGTGTCATTGGGATATCAATGCCTTTTTCCTTCATGAAGACATTGACGCGTAGACCATTGGGCGAAGCATTTTGGGTGTACAGATGCATGGGTTCTCCTGATATTCCTTGAATAGACGCCAGGTAACAATGCGTACTCGCATCTTAACCCAGCCATTAACAAAATGTGATTCGGCGCCTCCGGCCTCGTCAGTGATTTCAACGCCTGCCATCTAGCGAGGGTTCCCTGCCAGAGCGCGCATCCATATTCGAACCAGACGAAGGGCCAGGCAGCAGTATAGTCCGAAGCCGAACAAAACAACATTACGTGCGTTTCCCCGCGTAATGTCTAGAGAATCAGCATCGGTATGGTGCTGTGAATTCAGAAGCGGCTATTATGGGGCTAAAATACAGTTATGCCATTTTGCCAGCTATGATGTTTGTCGCAGCCGGTTTGATAGTCTGGGACTACCCGCTTTCACGGGATAGACAAAGACGCATTCGGGCTGCGATTGATCGAAGAGAGAAAAGACGAGCCGGAGTAGCGGCCTAGCCCAGCCCGTCATCCTCTCCCTGATGCCCTATAATACTGCTCTTGGACTAGTGCCTACACTGCCTATTTCTGCCTACATTATCGACCCCCCCCCCCCCCCCCGTAATAATATGTTGGAGCCAGGCCATTGATTATGTTAGCCTAGCTGCTGTTTGCGGTGGTGTATGCCGCCGCAAAATATTGTATTATTATGGTTGCGATACTATATGACTGCTGTATTATATGGATGGAAGTATTTTGATAGGGCCTGGTTCCGTATCAGAATGCTTCCTGTTTTACATAAAACTTTGAAAAACCTGAGAGGATGAAGTCAAAATGGATACTACAATGAGTGCAATTGTATTGAAGAGAGCCGTAGCAACAACAGCAAAAGGCTTCGGTGGGTTCCTGCTCGTTCTCGGGTTGGCAATGCCAGTCTGGGGGCAGGGTAATGTGGATGTTGAGGTTAGTGGTGGTGAGGCTGAGGTTGCTGCAGAGCATGGCTATCTGGATGACCTCAAGGCTGCCCAGGTTGCCGCGAACGAGGCTAAGGCTGCTGCGGACATGGTTCTGGCTGATGCGAACACGGCTGTGACAGAGCTCAGGACAGTGCCCGCGGATATGGGTACTGCTGTAGCTGATCACGCAACATCCCTGAGGCTTGCCGATGACGTTAAAAATGCGGCGGGGACGGCGGGGACGGCAGTTACCCTGGCAACCAGAAGGGTAGAGCTGGGCGATGCCGAAATGGAGCTGGCCACTGCCGAAATGGAGCTGGCCACTGCCGTAACGGCTAAGATGGCTGCTGACATGGCTAAGACGGCTGCTGACATGGCTAAGACGGCTGCTGACATGGCTAAGACGGCTGCCGATGAGGCTAAGACGGCTGCCGATGAGGCAGTGACGGCTAACACGGACGATCCTACTCCACCGGCACTTGTCACGGCCGCCAGCGAGGCGGCAACAACCGCCAGCGAGGCGGCAACAACCGCCACCAATGCGGCAACAGCCGTCAACACGGCTGAAAGAACCGTCAACACGGCTGAAATGACCCGCGCCGCGGCTGAAACAGAAGCCGACGCTGCTAAAGAAGAAGCAGACGATGCTGCAACAGCAGTCACCACGGCTGAAACAGCAGACGACATGGCACGAACAGCAGCCGCTGGTGATGTGGCAGCCGTGGCGGTCATCGCCGCTGAAGATGCTACTGTCGCCGCCATTGCGGCTACCGTTGCCCCAGATGCCGCGGCTACTGCTGCCGCCACCGCTGTGACTGCCGCTCCGGAAGTTATCGCCGCTGCTGAGGATAGGGTAATTGCGGCCGAGCAAAATGCCGCAAGAGACACCGCGGTAGCAGAGGCATTGGTGGCAGCGAGAACGGCTGATGATGAAGCAATCGCTACTGCTGCTGAAACTGCTGCTGCTACTGAAGATGACCCTGATACTATGGACATGAACGAGACAGAAGTGGCAGTAGAAGCAGCGGCAGAAGCGGCAGAAGCGACCAGAATGGCAACTACCGCCGCCCACGCTGCTGCTGTTGTAGATGACCCTGATACTACGGAAAACGAGGCGGTGGTCGCGGGTACGGCCTATGTAACAATCACTACTGAACACACTACTGGGATGACGGGCGTTGAGATTGCTACGGCAGTGGAAGCCCGTGCCACAGTAGAAAATAGTGTCGCCATAGGTGACGGTGCAACGTTGGGAGCCGCATATATACAGACGGGCACGGTCATGGTAGGTGGCGTTGAAACCCCTGTCCTGGCAGCCTATGCGGCGGACAACGCTGTAGCCATTGGTGCTGGTTCACGTGTAGAAAGAGCTGATAGCGTTGCCGTTGGTGCTGGGGCTACAACCACGGGTGAAGGCAGTATTGCTCTCGGCAAGGACGCAACCGCCGAGGGTGACAATAGCATTGCTATAGGTGCCGGAGTTACCGCTGGCGCAAATGCAATTGTCATTGGTACTGCTGCGCACAGTGTTTCGGTCGGCGGCATGGACCTCACGGGTATTGACACAGCCGTGGCTACCAACACCGCTGGCGTTTCAAGCAACCTCGCCAGCATTTCAGCCAACACGAGCGATATCGATAGCAACCGCGCTGGTGTTGCCATGGCGATTGCCTTTGCGCACCTGCCTCAGGTGGCGGATGGTGACCGTGGTAGCTGGGGCATAGGTGCTGGCCAGTTTGATGGTGAATCAGCGCTTGCTCTGGGTATGTCGTTGCGTGTTCGGGAAAAAGCTCAATTTAAATTCGGTGTTTCCAGTTCTGGCGGCGAGACTAGCGTCGGTATTGGTTTCGGCATGGGATTTTAATTTAGCCCACTGATATATCCTCTCAAAAACCGCGGCGCTGGTTTCGACTGGCGCCGCGGTTTTTTTGTTCCCGCTATTTTCCCCCTACTTCCCCTCTCCCTGCCTTTCCGCCACCGACCCCCGCTAGCCGTCTCATACCCGCCGGTCTTATCCGTCATTGTCCGGCTTGTTTTTTATCGTCATTCCAGGCGATGGGGGGTTGTTCCCATCGCCGACAGTTCCCCCAGGCGATGGGGTATCCATCGCCGACAGTCCCCCCAGGCGATGGTGCCACCTCCCCCCGTCATTCTTGTATGTGTTCACTAATTCACTGCCGCAGTTTGTTCATTTCCAGCGGTGTTTTAGCGCCGATCCCCTGGTGCGGCCGGTGTTCATTGTAGTACAACATGTAGAGTTCCAGTTCTTTCTTGAAGTCAGCTACGCTCTCGAACACCGTGTCGTCTATCAGGTCATCATTCAGCGTCCGCCAGAAGCGCTCCACCTTGCCATTGGTCTGAGGTCGGTAGGGACGAGTGTAGCGATGCCGGATGCCCAACTCCTGCAGCATCCGCTCAAACGGATGCCCGTCCAGGTTCTTCCTGGAAGCAAACTCCGCACCGTTGTCACTCAGCAGCTCCTCAAACCGGATCTGGTAACGACTGTTGAGCAGGTTGATCATCCGCAGGGTGGTGAACATCACCGTCAGGCTCTTGATGTCCGACACCACCTCCGCCCAAGCCAGGCGCGTGCAATCGTCCAGCAGACACACCAGATAGTGGCGGGGCTGCCCGGGAAACAGGTCCCGGCTCAGGTGATGGCAGTCTATATGCCCCATTTCACCTGCCTTTTGCTTGATTATCTTGCGTTTGTTGGCTTGCATCTTTGGCTTCAAATGATTCAGATTATAGCGGCGCGTGATCCGGTAGATGGTACTCGGTGATGGACAGTCATCATGCAGTTGAGGCAATAGTATCGCATAGATCTCGTAGCGGTTATTACCCAGCCGGCGCTGCTCCAGCACTAGTTCTTCCACCTTAGTCATACCACGCCGCGCTTGCCACTTTGGACCGCGGCGCTGCGGCAGCAGGTCCTGTCCATCACCGCTGGCCTTATAGCGGTGGTAATACTTCAAGAACACCTGCCGATGAGTGTTGTAGTGCTTGTAGAAGTCCGATACAAAACGAAACTTAGGATGTTTGCCGGCCTTGACCTGTTCGTATTCCTGGCACCTATGTTGCCAGTCGCGGATCAAATTCCTCTCGATCGTGCTGTCTTTGCTGTTGTCTCTCATGCTGCCCTCCTGGGTGTGTCACTTAGTCAATGATACTATTCAAATCTGTCATCGAATTAGTGAACACATACAATTCTCGGGCGTAGCCCGGGAATCCAGAGTGGCGGCGCAGCCGCCATGCAGTTTGCCGTCCCCCACACCCATTGCGCTCCCGCTTCGCGGAACCGCAACTCTGGAATGACGGGGATCAGGATTTCATTCAGTCAGGATCAATGACCAATGGCGTATAGTATTCGTGTGGAATAGCAATTCACCAGAAAAAGTACAGCTACTCGACTACCACAAATAGGAGGTTTAGAGATGACCAGGCAACCGAAGAATCCTTTTCATCCTGGCGAGATGCTCCTGGAAGAATTTCTTGAGCCTAGGGGAATGAGCCAGGCTGAGTTTGCTCGACAACTAGGCTGGACAAAGGCTCGCTTGAATGAACTGATTCGCGGCAAGCGAGGTATTACAGCCGAATCCGCACTGGACCTCGCAGAAGCACTGGGAACCTCCGCTAAGCTGTGGATGAACCTGCAAAGCACCTATGATTTGGACAGAGCCATAGCGGCAAGAAACGTGGCCTGAGTAGACACCTGGAGAGTTATCTTCAACTAAGCAGCGTGCCCCCCGGCACTCCCATTGCGCTCCCGCTTCGCGGAACCGCAACTCTGGATTCCCGGGCTACGCCCGAGAATGACGGGAGGCGAGGATCCAGAGTGGCGGCGCAAGCCGCCATGCCCTTCGCCCGTCATTGTCCGGCTTGCCCGGACAATCCAGAGTGGCGGCGTAAGCCGCCATGCAGTTTGCCGTCCCCCACACCCATTGCGCTCCCGCTTCGCGGAACCGCAACTCTGGAGTGACGGGGGGCAAGAATTGTATGTGTTCACTAATTCGATGACAGATTTGAATAGTATCATTGACTAAGTGACACACCCAGGAGGGCAGCATGAGAGACAACAGCAAAGACAGCACGATCGAGAGGAATTTGATCCGCGACTGGCAACATAGGTGCCAGGAATACGAACAGGTCAAGGCCGGCAAACATCCTAAGTTTCGTTTTGTATCGGACTTCTACAAGCACTACAACACTCATCGGCAGGTGTTCTTGAAGTATTACCACCGCTATAAGGCCAGCGGTGATGGACAGGACCTGCTGCCGCAGCGCCGCGGTCCAAAGTGGCAAGCGCGGCGTGGTATGACTAAGGTGGAAGAACTAGTGCTGGAGCAGCGCCGGCTGGGTAATAACCGCTACGAGATCTATGCGATACTATTGCCTCAACTGCATGATGACTGTCCATCACCGAGTACCATCTACCGGATCACGCGCCGCTATAATCTGAATCATTTGAAGCCAAAGATGCAAGCCAACAAACGCAAGATAATCAAGCAAAAGGCAGGTGAAATGGGGCATATAGACTGCCATCACCTGAGCCGGGACCTGTTTCCCGGGCAGCCCCGCCACTATCTGGTGTGTCTGCTGGACGATTGCACGCGCCTGGCTTGGGCGGAGGTGGTGTCGGACATCAAGAGCCTGACGGTGATGTTCACCACCCTGCGGATGATCAACCTGCTCAACAGTCGTTACCAGATCCGGTTTGAGGAGCTGCTGAGTGACAACGGTGCGGAGTTTGCTTCCAGGAAGAACCTGGACGGGCATCCGTTTGAGCGGATGCTGCAGGAGTTGGGCATCCGGCATCGCTACACTCGTCCCTACCGACCTCAGACCAATGGCAAGGTGGAGCGCTTCTGGCGGACGCTGAATGATGACCTGATAGACGACACGGTGTTCGAGAGCGTAGCTGACTTCAAGAAAGAACTGGAACTCTACATGTTGTACTACAATGAACACCGGCCGCACCAGGGGATCGGCGCTAAAACACCGCTGGAAATGAACAAACTGCGGCAGTGAATTAGTGAACACATACAAGAATGACGGCAAAAAAGTACAAGACGATGGTTCAATAGGATAATTTGCTGATAAAATCCGCAATACACTGGCCCAAATGCGCTGGTACAGATATGTTGGTGCAAAGTATCCTGTCGGGGTGATAATAGGCTGGAATTCCAGAAGGTGGTTAGCCATGACCGCCTCTGATACAGAGAAGACGACAAGAGGGAGAAGACCCATGCTATTGAGTTTACCTGAGGAATTGTTACTACTGTTGCTGGATGATGAAAGCGGGAAAATTGATATCCGGCAGCAGTTGGCGCTTGATGTTGCCCTGGGGGGTGCGGTATTGATGGATTTGGCACTGCATGCGCACGTAGACTCTGACCTCACGAATCTCTGGGTCACCAAGAACACCCCGACCGGGCATGCGGTACTTGACGAATACCTCGCCCAAATAGTAGCGGAAACGGACCAGCAACAAAGTATCACTACCTGGGTGCATCGGTTCTACGACAATAGCCATGATATCAGAGACAAATCTCTTGCACTCTTGGTCGAACAAGGGATTTTGGTACAAAAAGACAAGAAGTACCTCTGGGTATTTGAAGATCGTCGGTATCCAGTCATTGATGGGCGTGCGGAGCGGGAAGTGAAACTACGCATCATGCAAATACTCTTCAGCAATGACATTCCAAGCGCCAAGGATATCGCTATTATTGCTTTGTGTAATGCGACTGGATTTTTTGAAGACCTTCTGGCGACAAAAGAACTGAGTATTATCAATGAAAAGATATACCAAATCAGCAAGATGGATCTGGTGTCACATGCGATTTCTGAGGTGATTAGCGACTTTATTATAATGCGCATGCAACCGGTGGCACCCTACTAGGCTTGGGCACTTGTAAGAGCAACTTGTAACAGGGTTTGTTACATAACCACTCCCAATAAGGACTAGCATGTATGGAAATTTCAGTTGAAGAGCGTGGCAGGGTACGCATTGCCAAGCCGGTGGGACGGCTAGATTCAGAAGGATTAACCTCATTTGAAGAGCAGTTGCTAGGGCATGTGAAGGATACAGGCGCGCTGGTGATTGACTTCTCTGCTTTGGACTATATTAGTAGCGCCGGGCTTCGAGGTGTTTTGGTGCTCGCGAAGGAAGCTGAAACCAATAAATGTAAATTCTGCCTGGCAAACCTGTCCCCAAAGATTATGGAGATATTCCAGATCACTGGATTCCACAATATCGTACCTATTCATGACTCGGTTCAGGATGCGGTTGACGATGTGTCTTGATACCTCCCGGTCTTGATACCAGTGTCTTGATACCTCTCTTCGCGGAAATCCAGCCGCCCTCCCCACCCCCGTCATTCCAGGCGATGGGAGGTATCCATCGCCGACAGTGTTTCCAGGCGTAGCCCGGGAACCCAGAGTGGCGGCGTAGCCGCCATGCCCTCCTCCCGTCATTCCAGGCGATGGGAGGTATCCATCGCCGACAGTGTTTCCAGGCGTAGCCCGGGAATCCAGAGTGGCGGCGCGAGCCGCCATGTACATTGCCGTCTTTGCCATTGTACTCATTACCCGATTTGATACACTAACGAATACTTCACATCCGTTGAGGGAAATGCTATGACACCCACAAAAAACGACATCAAGCAGCAAGAGGTTGAAAAAAACTTTGATTTTTTCATGTCAGTCATGCCGGAATACACCGAATCGCACGGCGGTCGATATGCCCTGTTGCGCCACGCGAAGGTTATTGACTTCTACGACACCGTCCGCGATGCGTATACAACAGGCGAGCGGCATTACGAGGATGGTTTATTTTCTATTCAAAAAGTGGACCCGCGACCAATTGATTTAGGAGCCTTCTCGCGTGCCATGCATCTGGGGTAAACATAACAACTCCCAGATATTTATGGATGTTGCGGTAATCCCGATTACTTTTAATTCGCAGATAGGGGTACCGCCGCGTTTCAGGGCGTTGCTGGATACGGGTGCTCAATTAACATGCATCACCAGCGCAGTTGCTACAAAAATGAATTTATCGTCTATCGGCACCATCATTCCCGCGTAGCCCGGGCATCCAGCCGCCCCCTCCACTCCGTCATTCCAGGCGATGGGAGGTATCCATCGCCGACAGTGTTTCCAGGCGTAGCCCGGGAATCCAATATAGTAATAATATTGGTTGATTCAATTTTTTTATCTGGTATATTATCCTCATGCAGTCAGACAATATGCAGTCACGAGATGCAAAGATACTAAAAGACCATCGGTTAAGCCTAACCGCGGTACGTCTGGCCCTGCTTGATGCCTTGTGGGCACGCCCCCATTCAGAGGCAGCGCATATTTTTGATCTTGTCAAAAGCAAGATTACAACCACTTCAAAGCAAGCCATTTACAATAATCTGAGTAAGCTCGTGGAGTGTGGAATCATTCGTGAAATACGGCCTAAAGGCAGGCCGTCGCTTTATGAAACACGAACAGGTGATAACCATCACCACATCGTTTGCAGACATTGCCAACTGATTATAGATACAGATTGTTTAGATGCGGCACCTTGTTTGGTGCCAAAGGATAATCACGGTTTTATCATTGATGAAGCTGAAGTGACCTTGTGGGGGCTATGCCCTTCTTGTCAAAAACTAAAGACTACAAAAGGAGCTAAAAATGAGCAACGCTAATCAGTGTCCCGTCATGCATGGTGCGAATACTGCCACCGGCCAATCAAATATGGATTGGTGGCCCAATGCCCTCAGCCTTGATATTTTGCACCAGCAGGATACAAAAACAAATCCGCTGGATAAAGACTTTAATTACCGCGAAGCGCTAAAAAAGCTGGATGTTGATGCGTTGAAGAAAGATATTCATGCGCTGATGACGGACTCTCAACAGTGGTGGCCAGCAGACTGGGGTCACTATGGTGGGCTAATGATCCGTATGGCCTGGCATGCCGCAGGTTCCTATCGTCTTGCTGATGGGCGTGGCGGTGCCGGCACAGGTAATCAGCGCTTTGCCCCGTTGAATTCATGGCCGGATAACGTGAACCTTGATAAAGCACGCCGGTTGCTTTGGCCTATCAAGAAAAAATACGGCAACAAAATAAGCTGGGCTGATCTTATTATCCTTGCCGGTACTATTGCTTATGAATCTATGGGCTTAAAAACTTTTGGTTTTGGCTTTGGTCGTGAAGATATATGGCATCCTGAAAAAGATATCAACTGGGGTTCCGAAAAAGAGTGGCTAGCCAAGGACCGCTATGACGATAAAAACAGCGAGTCCCTACAGAATCCGCTTTCTGCCGTACAGATGGGTTTAATTTATGTGAACCCCGAAGGGGTTGACGGCAAGCCCGACCCGCTTAAAACCGCGCAAGATGTACGTGTCACTTTTGCGCGTATGGCGATGGACGACGAAGAAACGGTTGCGCTTACTGCGGGTGGGCATACGGTAGGCAAATGCCACGGCAATGGTGATGCAACTGTGCTTGGGCCAGTTCCTGAAGCGGCTGATCTTGAACAGCAGGGGTTTGGTTGGCATAACCCGAAAAGCCCAGGTACTGGCGCTAACACGGTATCAAGTGGCCTTGAAGGTGCATGGACGACCAATCCGACCCAGTGGGATAACGGCTACTTCACCCTTCTCTTCAAGTACGATTGGGAGGTGAAAAAAAGCCCCGCAGGCGCATATCAATGGGAGCCGATCAACATTAAGGAAGAAGACAAACCTGTTGATGTGGATGATCCTTCCATTCGTCATAATCCGATCATGACTGATGCTGACATGGCGATGATAAAAGATCCTGCCTACAGAAAAATTTCTGAGAGGTTCTATAAAGACCCAGAGTATTTTTCTGAAGTATTTGCACGCGCCTGGTTTAAGATGACACACCGCGATATGGGGCCGAAGGTGCGCTATATCGGCCCGGATGTTCCCAAGGAAGACTTAATCTGGCAGGACCCTGTTCCCGCAGGCAGTAAAGATTATGATGTAGAGGCTGTTAAGGGGAGCATTGCGAAAAGTGGTCTTACCCTAAGCGAGATGATTACGACCGCCTGGGACAGTGCTAGAACTTTCCGTGGCTCGGATATGCGTGGTGGGGCAAATGGTGCGCGCATCCGCCTTGCGCCGCAAAAGGATTGGGCATGTAATGAACCTAAGCGTCTTGCTAAGGTGCTTGCAGTGCTTGAAGGCATCGCCAGCGATACAGGCGCAAGTGTTGCAGACGTGATTATACTTGCCGGAAATGTGGGGCTTGAACAGGCTGCCAAGGCGGCAGGATTTAACGTTGCAGTGCCGTTTGCTCCAGGTCGAGGTGATGCTACGGATGACATGACCGATGCTGAATCTTTTGCATCGCTGGAGCCGATTCATGATGGTTATCGCAACTGCCTTAAGGAAGATTATGCTGTTCAGGCAGAAGAACTGATGCTTGACCGCACGCAACTTATGGGGCTGACCGCGCCTGAAATGACTGTTCTTGTGGGTGGTATGCGTGTTCTGGGAACCAACTATGGTGGCACTAAGCACGGTGTATTCACGGACCGCGAAGGGCAACTGAGCAATGACTTTTTTGTGAACCTGACGAACATGGAATTCAAATGGGAACCAAAAGGCAAAAACCTTTATGAGATCATTGACCGCAAAACAGGAAAAGCCAAGTGGACGGCAACGCGTGTCGATCTTGTATTCGGCTCTAATTCCATCCTTCGCTCTTATGCTGAAGTCTATGCACAAGACGATAACAAAGAGAAATTTGTTAAAGACTTTGTTGCCGCCTGGACGAAGGTGATGAATGCGGATCGTCTCGATACTGAATAACCCATTCAAATATGGATTGTTGTGATGCGCTTGCTAGAACCGCGCCAAAACATCTGCGCAGCGCTTCGTGATGAGAGCGCCAACTTTTACGGATATATCATGAGGCTGTTCGGTGTTTTCTATTGCCTCAGATATCCTCTGTGCTAGCTCCGGGACACGGCTCCTGGCGAGCGGCTTTCCAAGACCGGTATCCTCAGCAAGTTTTTCAACATTGGCGGGCAGGATGAATGTTGATTTTGCCTCGCCACCAAGTTTCATGGCCATATTCTCAGTAAGCTCTGGATAGAAAACTGTGCTAACGAGATCGTAGAGAGGAGATAACCGAACAGCTCCATCGATATGTGTTAGCAGCGAAAAATTCTTCGCATGAGCATCATGGTTCCCGATGATGAGATTGAAGATCACGGCGTCAAGCAATGCGTTCAGATCAAGGACGGGAACACTGGAAGCAATGCGCAGGAGAGCAAAGCAATCCTTCAATGTTGGTCCTCCCTCGCTCTGATATTTTGTTTCTGAAGGGACACCAAGGGCCTGGCAGAAATCCTCCTGCGCTAATCTTTGAACAAGACCTTCATCATTAATCGCACGATCGTACCGTTGAACTAGTAGGTAGTCTTTGCCCTGTGTTTGCCGGATAAGCGTGTCGGCGGTGCTTAAGCCAGACGCGCGCGCAAGTGCCATGCAGAAGGCTTCGTTGAAAACGAGGCCATCATATTCTTTTATAACCGGCTTCAGGATATGCGTGCTTGGCGCATTGCCGAGCGGAATGGAGATGTTCCCATTTTCATAACGCACAGCGATTTTATCCTGCGCGCCTGCAAGCGAAAGCCGGATGCCCTCAGTGCCGGCCATTAATGGCCTTCGCGGAAGTTCTTCTAAGATCGCATAGAGATCATCGTCATTGATTTCTCTATATGTATCGGTTGTATCAGGCAGAGGCGTTCCCTCAGGCAAGAACGTGATTGCACCTGCGCATTCGCCTCCGATTTGTTCGAGCATCGCGAAGTCATTGCCATCGCTGATGCCAAGTATTTTTGCAACGGTCTTTCTATTTGCTTCCTCGGGAAGAATACCTCCAAAAAAGCCGCGACATTCTTTTTGCTTGAACTGTTCTTCCCGTAGAGGGAGTGAATGCGAAAGAGGCAATGCACCATCACGGTTTAACCAGGAAGGATCATAGGCAAACACCATCTGCCCACCATCATCCTGGATCAGATGACCGGCCAGTTTTTGGTGGATATAGACATCAAGCGTTCTTGCCATGAGTAATTACGCCTTCAATCCGCCGGGAGGCCGAAGCGTGAGCACAATGCCGAGTGTTTGCAAAACGGTCAGTACCTTGCCGATTTGACAGGTGGGCTTTCCCTTTTCCAGGTCTATCACAAATCGCAAGCCGGTCCCTGACGTTAGAGCCAGATCTTTTTGTGTGACACCCATGTTTTTCCGAGTGTCGCGAATGCTCTTTCCTATTTGTCCAGGCGTTAAGGTCATCGGATTATCCTTTCTTTAAATATTCCCGCTCGGTAACTATAGGGAAGATTTAGCGTCAGGTCAATAGAAAAATTACCGCTCGGGAATATTATGCCAATCTTAGGCTATACTAAGAATAAGGAGATTATGCAGCAAAGTGCCACATACACCCGCCTTAATCCGTTGCCACTCCGACGACGGTCGCCTGTTCTTCTTTTACCTTCGCCAACATGACGAAACCAATGATCATCAGCAGAGCCAGGGAGGCGAAGCCAATCCTTTGCGAATCGAAAAAGTCCGTTGCCGTTGCGACCATTAACGGCGCTAGAAAAGCAGTGACCGTTGAAGACAGGGCAAACAGACCAAAGAACTGAGTCGCCATCTCAGGTGGCGAAATACGAGCCATCAGAGTCCGGGATGCCGACAGGCCAGTCACAAAGAACATGGCATCAATCAGTCTGATCTAATTTCCAAACCGATAACGCAGCTTAACGATGAACGAGTCGACGAGCGGGTCATCGAAGGTATCCTCAAACAAGCTTGAAAACTCATCTTCGTGTCGTAATGGCAATCGATTGCCCAGGTTGTAGACCACATAGAGGTCAGTGAGTGGCGCAATTTCCCATCGATAACGAAGCTGTGCGGTTAACAGGCTTACGGTAAAGTCATAATCAGGACGCGTTCGCAGCGCCGGTACCAGCTTGCCATCTCCGCCAGGAATCGCGAAGAATCCTTGCTCGTCGACTCTGACCCCGGCCCATTGCATAGAAAATCGCAGTTGGTGCCGAGGCATCATGAACCAGTTCATCTCAATGGCCGGCTGCCAGTCAATACCGTTATAGGCACCAAAGTTGTTGCCGCCCTGATAAACGAGCCAGCCATCACGTCGCTTGTACTTGATATCAGCCTTAATCACCAGCGAGCTGATGGGTCTTGCCGTGATGCCAATCGAGTACTGACCTGTCCAGTCACCAAGGTCTTCCTGAATACCACCCACCCCGAATGACCAACTGAATATTTTGCTGGCATCGGTCGACCAGAGCAGGTTCCACCAGATGCGATCCTCTGCCCGATAAGCGCCGTTACCGCGGGAGTCGGTGTCTTCGTAATGTTGTGGCAGCCAGGCAAGTGCCGTTCGAATTGTATTACGCCCGGGGGCTTCCAATGTGTTGCGCCAATAGATTCCGCTATCTACCACCTGACCTTGACTAACATTGTACTGTTGCTGAACCGTCACCACGCCACGATTGGCCCGAACGAATTCATCAGTGCTGCCTTTCGCGGCATAACGAAAGGCGTACTGTAAGCCCGCATAGTCATTGCGTCGAAGAAAGCCCAGGTCATTGATTTCAACATCTTCGTCAAGATAGTCAAACTTCAAGATGTGCTGGAATCTTGAATTTGCCGAGTAAGACAGATCAAAGATAGCGCCCTGCCCGCTGATATCGTCGACGTCACTGTGCATCAACTGCAGGTCTAGCACCCATTTGCCGTCTTCGGCGAGGTAGTGCCAGTCCAGGCCGTGAACCTCGGCATCATAAATTGGACCCTTAACGAATGTGCCGAGATAACCCAATGCATAGTTCTTATTGCCTGAATTATCATAACTGAAGCGCAGGGCCGCAAAATCACGACCCTCTGCATCGATATCAACCGGCACAGCAGATTGATTTTTACCCTGCCATTCAACCTCATCTTCAAAAGCACTCAACACGCCATACCGCACATCACCAATTCTGCCGTTGAGTTTCACTGCACCCAAAAGGTCTGTTGGCAGCCCCACTTCACCTCGATTGGGCACAATCCCGGTGGGTAAGGAAACCTGCGTTGCGGTGCCACCAATCCTTCGCGTGTTGATCAGCGAAATGGGTGTCGGCAAATGATCAGTGACGAAGTTCCGCCTTGATGTCGTCGCAAAATTCTCATTAGTCAGTTCGCGCAGCGGATTACCGCTATTTGCCCTGGGGGTTGTTTCAAATATCTCATTGCCTTCGAGAAAGAACAGACGCTTTTCAGGGAAAAAGGTTTCGAATGCGGTCAGATTAAGAACGACATTGTCGCTTCAACAGCACCAAAATCAGGAATCAGACTCGCAGTCAACTCAGCTCTTGTGGACGCCTTCCAGGTGATATCGACTCCGCCTCGGGTATCGTCATTATCTCGGGCATCATCTAGCGTTGTCGATACATACGGAATCACGGAAATCTGCTGGCGTGGCTCAACACCCTCGACGCGCATACTATTGAGTGCCGTAACAAATTGTGGCGAAGAGTAGGTATGCCCCGGCCAGTAGTAGCGCTCGTTGCTATGGGAAACCTGCCGACTCAGCGCAAAACCGACTTCACGTTGGCCTTCCGCTTCCGGCAAGTTCATCATCGACCAGGGAAAAAAAATCTCGACGCTCCAGCCCTTATCAAACCTTGCCGCCTTGTAGAGCCAGGGCCCGTCCCAATCACTGGTGTAGCGCCTTTCTGGCAGCACTTTGCCATCCATCACCGTGTCACCCAGACCAACAACAAACCAGTAGGCGAATTCGCCCTGACCGGTCGTATCCAGCGTGACCCCATAGGTATCGCGGTCGGTATGGGCATCACGCTTGGTCATCCGCATGACGATGCTTTCAGGTGGCTGATGCATCACGCCACTAACATAGAGACCCTTTTCAGTCGCTAACAAACGACTTTCGGTTGGGTAGCGCCCAGGCTTGCCGGTACCCGGAACCGATACCAGCATATTGTCGAATGCAGGTATTTCCTGCCAGACCGCTTCATCAACCACACCGTCGAGCCTGATATCTACCGTGTCATGATGGCGGGTTTGCACATTGATATAGTGCATTGGGATACCGTCAACATCACCCTTGACGGTCTGTTCTGAGAACTTCCCTGCAGATTCGGCCGCGGAAGCCAGCGCCATGGCTGAACCGATCAAAAGCACCAGGAATGTCGAATAACGCCGTGTCATATACACTATCATGATGCAGTATCCAATCACGCCCCCTCCAGCAAGTAGATTGATGAAGCCGACAGCCTCATCGGGATCATAAACTTATGCATCCCTTGATGCCTCCGCAACTCCTGGATTATTAGCATAGAGTTCATCCAGCCGCCACTCTGGATCCCCGGGCTACGCCCGAGGATGACGAAATAGGAGCGGCGAGGATGACGAAATTCAGTGACCCTGCCCTGTGTCATCATCAAGTATTATTGTTTATGGTTGGCGCCTTGAGTGAGGCTTGAGAGAGGCTTGAATTTATGGCATTGGAACCCCCGGATATTGCCAGGGTGCGCGAATACTTTCTGTCATTGCAGGGCAGGGTTTGCGCAAGTATGGAAGAAGCCGACGGCGAAGCCGAGTTTTCCAAAGAGCAACTGGAGACGCCGGGCGGCGGCCTTGCCCGCCCGCGGCTGCTGGAAGACGGCAGGCATTTTGAAAGAGGCGCGGTGCAGTTTTCCCATAGCATTGGCGATTCCCTGCCACCGGCAGCGAGTGAGCGCAACCCTGAACTTGCCGGATTGGGATTTGAAGCTGTTGCCATCTCGATGATCATGCATCCAAGAAATCCCTATGTGCCCACCTGCCATGCAAACCTGCGATTTTTCCTGGTCAATAATAAACACTGGCATTTCGGCGGCGGTTTTGACCTGACGCCCTACTACCCTGTTGCCGAAGATGTGCTGCACTGGCACAGGGTCGCCAGCGCGGCCTGCGCCCCTTATGGCGAATCTGTGTATGAAAGGTTCAAGCAGTGGTGTGATGAGTATTTCTATCTGCCCCATCGGCAGGAAGCGCGTGGCGTTGGTGGAATCTTCTATGACGACTGGCGGGAAGGCGGCTTTGAGGCGAGCCTCGGGCTTACCATGAGTATTGGCGACAGTATACTGCCCGCTTACCTGCCCATCTTCGAGCGGCGTTACGAAACGCCCTATGGCGAACAGGAGCGAGAGTTTCAGTTATACCGCCGGGGCCGCTATGCGGAGTTCAATCTCGCCATAGACAGGGGCACCCGCTACGGCATTCAGTCCGGCCGCCGCATCGAATCGGTTCTTGCAAGCATGCCGCCTGTTGCGACCTGGAAGTACGATTGGCACCCTGAGCCTGGCTCACCGGAAGCAGTGCTCTATGATGAATATCTGCGCCCGAGAGATTGGTTGACGGAGTTGGCCTGACGTGCGGACGTGCGGACGTGAAGACGCAACATTCGTTGACAGGTGGCAGCAAGCTGGCGCCTCCTGCGCCGGAAATCTCCAACATACATCCATTTTAGTCGGCCCGATTACCGCATATAATCCCCCTGTCGCCTAACAGGCTCTCGTCTCTTGCTCTATCACCTCGGACAGTTTCTTGCGGATGTTGCTGGCCCTTTCCGGCTATTCGCCTCCTATATATTCCTTGCCAGCCTCGGGACGGCTCTGGCGGCGCTGGCCACCTGGTGGCTGTTACCCCGTTATTGGCCCCTGCTGCCCAAGGACAGAGGGCGCGCTTATGCCATAGACGCGGACCAAAGCATCGGCAAGCCCCTGTCTGGCGGGCTGTTGTTTATCCCGATATTTATCGTTCTCTGCCTGTTGTTTGTTCCCTTTGACTGGCGTTTCGTGGGCATACTGGCGTGTGTCTTCGTCGCCATGATCGTCGGGTATCTTGATGACCGGTCCGGCAGCGGGTGGAGCGAATATCGCCTGGGGGTGATTGACCTGCTGGTCGCCCTGGCCGCCTCGATTATCATCTGCCAGCTTGAACCCTTCATGATATGGCTGCCACTTTTCAAAGACCCCTTCACCATCGACCCGTGGCTATTCATCCTCGGTGGGACCTTGCTGATCTGGGTCTCCATCAATGCAACCAATTGCACGGATGGCGTCGACGGCCTCTCCGCCAGCCTGTCCGGGATGGGTATTCTTTTTCTTGGCGCCATTCTTTACGGCATAGTCGGGCATGCCGATATCGCCAGTTACCTGCTGGTGCCGCATTACACCCTGGGCGCTGATTGGGCGATCATGGCGTTTGTGATGGTGGGATGTCTCACGGGTTATCTCTGGCATAACAGTTACCCCAGTGCCGTGCTGATGGGCGACGCCGGATCAAGGCCAATCGGCCTGCTGCTGGGCGTGCTGGTACTGGCTTGCGGTAATCCTTTCCTGATTCTTGTGGTGGCATTCGTGGTGCTGGTCAACGGTGCTACGGGCTTGATCAAGGTAGCACTGCTCAGGTTTTTCAAGATAGGTATATTCAGCGGGGTCCGCTATCCCCTCCATGATCATGTAAGGCATAACATGGGTTGGTCCAACACTCAGGTGCTGGTCCGATTCATACTGTTGCAAGCCATTGGCACCCCCATCCTGCTGGTGCTGCTGCTGAAAATACGCTGAATCTCTTTTCAATCGTCCTCGTCGACCAGGGACGTCAGAACATGATCCTCCCACTTGCCGTTGATTTCCAGGTAGCGCTTGGCGAAGCCTTCTTTTTCGAACCCCAGCCTCTGGAGCAATAACTCGCTGCGCCGGTTATGGGGTAGATAGCCAGCCTGAATCCGGTGTATCCCCAGTTCAGAGAAGATATAGCTGTTGGTCATGGCAAGTGCTTCATACATGAGGCCCCTGCCCTGGTGTTTCAGCCCCAGGGCATAACCCAGATGGCATGACTGGAAGGTTCCTCTGATAATGTTCGTGTAGTTGCATACGCCAAGCACCTCGTCTTCCGCTGGCGCCAGCAATACAAAGCAGGCGCTGATGTCATTGCGAAAATCCCGGATGTTCTGCTTCAACCTGAGTTGCCAGAAATCCTCCGTAAAAAACGCCGACGATCTTCGTGGCTCCCAGGCTTCCAGATGCTCGCGGTTTTCTTTACGGAAGCGCGCCATCATGGCCGCTTCATGAGGTTCCAGCAGCCTGGCGCACACGCGGGAGGAACTCAAGCGAGGGAAACTTTTTTTCATGATGTTCAAGGGATGATGTAGCGTTGGTCACATGCCGAAATCGAAATGTTCCAGTGCGGCAATAAAGTTCTCGTAGCTGACATCCGGGCCAAGGTCCACCGCTTCGCTGACATTGATGTTGATGATTGAGAAGCGCCCGGCCGCCGCCTGCAAGATGACACTTTGGGGCGCATCATCGGAACAAAGGTACAGCACCGCCGGGCTTACCTGCTCCGGCCTGCCTTGGCGATTCGGGTCCCCAAGGTTTTCGGTCATGCGGGTAATAGCACCGGGGGCCAGCGTATTCACCCGTATACCCTTACCCTCACCTTCCAGCGCCAGTGCGTTCATCAGGCCAATCAGCGCCATTTTTGCCGAAGCATAGTTAGACTGGCCAAAGTTGCCGAAAATACCCGACCCGGAGCTGGTAAACACCACCCTGCCCCAGCCATTCTCCACCATAATCGGCCAGGCGGCCTTGGTGACATAAACAGAACCCATCAGGTGAACGTCCAGCACCGCCCTGAAATTTTCCATCGTGACATTGGTAAAGGTCTTGTCCCTGAGTATCCCGGCATTGTTGATCAGAATATCCACGCCCCCAAATGCCTTGACGGCGTCCTCAATGACCGATTGCGCGCCGTCTTCGCTGGCGACTGACGCGGTATTGGCGATGGCCGCCCCGCCAGCCTCAAGTATTTCATCAACAACTGACTGGGCGGTGGGTCCGCTGCCGGTGCCATCCACTGCGCCGCCGAGATCGTTGACCACAACCTTCGCGCCCCGCCGGGCAAATTCAAACGCATGCGCACGCCCTAATCCCCGACCTGCGCCGGTTATGACAACAACCTTGTCTTGGAAAGGAGACATCACACTCATTGCCTTGCGTATCAATCAGTTGCTTCATTCAAGGGTATCTTGTTCAACACAGTGAAACAAACCGCCTGGCATGGCAGGCCATATCCGTGCAAAATAGGCGGCATCCGATAATAAGGCTTGAACTTTGATGAAAACTATAAGTAGTCTATTTGCGCTTACCCTGCTGCTGTTGACGGCCGCTCCCCAGGCGGAATGGGTTTGGGCGCCAGAGCAGCCTCTGGGCAGCACCCTGCCCAATTTCACCACCCTGGACTCAACCGGCAAGCAGCGGGAATTGAACAGCCTGCGCGGGGGAAATGGCATAGTGCTGCTGTTCAATCGAAGCACGGTCTGGTGATCCTACTGCATCAGGCAACTCGTTGAGTTGTCAAAACATAACGACAGGTTTGAAGAACTTGGTATCAGTATTGTCATCCTTGTCTATGAACCGCCCGATATTCTCGCCGCCTTTGCCCGGCGGTACGCAATCCCTTACACCCTGCTCAGCGACCCGGAATCAAAAGTCATCCGGCAATATGGCCTGTTGAACACGGCGACAGACCCAGGCAGTAAGTATTACGGCATCCCTTACCCAGGTGCGTTCCTTGCTGATGCAGAAGGCATCATCGTCAGGAAGTTCGCGGAAGAAGATTACCAGGACAGGCCACTCGTTGCTGACCTTCTTGATGCGGCTGAATCGCTTGCCGGGCAATAGCGCCGATAATGTTGCAGATTGAAGCGGCCCTGGTCGGATTTGGCGACCTGGCCTGGGGTCCCTGGCTGCTGTTACTGCTTGTCGGTGGCGGCTTTTATTTTCTGATTCTGTCCCGGCTCTTGCCCTTCCGTTACCTCGGCCATAGCATCGCCCTGCTATCGGGGAAATACGATCAGGATGGCCCCGGCGAGATCACCCACTTCCAGGCATTGTCCAGTGCTCTTGCAGGAACAATTGGCATGGGCAATATAGCCGGCGTGGCCGTGGCTATCAGTATCGGCGGGCCAGGCGCTGTCTTCTGGATGTGGGCCACGGCTGTTCTCGGTATTACCATCAAGTTCTTTACCTGCTCCCTCAGCATTATGTACCGCGGCAAGGACAGCGCCGGGCAGATTCAGGGCGGGCCCATGTATGTCATTACGGAGGGGCTTGGGTCAAAATTCCGCCCCCTGGCGAGCTTTTTTTGTATCGCTGGCACGATTGGCTGCCTGCCTCTCTTCCAGACAAACCAACTCGTGCAGGCTGTCCGCGAGATCATTTTTTTGCAGCAGGGCTGGATTACATCCGGGCAGACCAACCTGTTCAATCTGTTGATGGGCCTGACTCTCGCCTGTCTGGCCGCCAGCGTGATATTCGGCGGCCTGGCGAGAATTGCCCGGGTTGTATCGAAGCTGGTGCCCACCATGGCGGTTATCTATGTTCTTGCCGCGCTTTATATTCTGGCGACCCATATCACGGAAGTGCCAGCGCTCCTGCTGCTTATCGTTACCGACGCCTTCACCGGCAACGCCGCCACCGGCGGGCTGGTTGGCGCCGTGATTGTCACCGGGATTCGCCGGGGCGTCTTCTCCAATGAGGCCGGGATAGGCACCGAATCCATGGCCCATGGCGCCGCACGCACCACCGAGCCAATCCGCGAGGGTCTCGTGGCCATGCTTGGCCCGATTATAGATACGCTTTTTATCTGCACGGCCACGGCGCTGCTTATTCTGATGACAGGCGTCTGGCAAACCACGGACAGCAGCGGGGTTACCATGACCAATGCCGCCTTTGAAAGCGCACTGCCGGGATTCGGGTCCTACATACTGATCCTGTGCGTTTTCTTCTTCAGCATTACCACCATCTTCAGTTACTCTTATTATGGCAGCAAGTGCTTTTCATTCCTGCTGGGCGCCGACCGAGGCCACTACTACCACTACCTGGTTGTCGTAATGATACTGGTGGCCAGCCTGCTTTCACTGGATGCGATGGTTGGGCTCATAGACGGTGCTTTTGCTCTTATGGCTATCCCCACCATGGTTTCCGCCATCCTGCTGGCGCCGAAAGTCATGGCGGCGGCCAGGGTCTACTTCGACAAAATCTAAGGATTAAAAGCCGCTGCTCTCTAGACCCGCCTCTAGACCCGCCTCCAGACCCGCCGCCATGGTCATGCCAGCCATAAGTTACACCTTCTTCAAGCGGATGATATGCCTGCCTGCATAACCATATTCGGGCACTTCCAGATTGAACCGCGCAGCCGAGCCCTTCCCCACCCGACCTGCCGCGTCAAACTCACTGGCGTGGCAGGGGCAGCGAAAACCCTTGAACCCGCCCCGGCTGATCGGTTCGACCTCGCAACCGAGATGAGTACAATTTGCGAACACCAACAGATGTTCCGGCCTGATTGATCGTCGGGCATTAAATGCAAAAGCGGGCTGATTCGATCTTGTGGATGCAGGGTCTTCAAGGGATGCGCTATCCATGGTCAGGCTGTTTACCATGTGAATATCCCGGCGCACGATATACACATGCCTGCCGAGCCACCTGACCAGCCTGGCATCTCCCGGCTTCAGGTCGGTGACATCCACGTCCAGAGTTACTTCGCGCCTTGGCCCTGAAAGCCAGGACCCCAGAAAGGGGTAAGCAAGGCCAGCCAGCCCCACGACGGAGAAAATGGTGACAATGCGCGCCAGAAAAGTTCTCCTGTCGCTGCCGCTCACAGGCGATAGGCCGCCATGGCCGTGCCCCTGAACAGCCGGTGTTTCTCTTCCGCCGAACGACTCGCGGCAATTTTCTTGAAGGCGTTCCACAACACCGGGTAGGAAACCGATTCACGGTCGACGGGGAAGTTACTCTCGAACATACAACGCTCAGCGCCGAAGGTGTCTATACAAAACTCATAATAGGGCGCGGTCTTTTCCACCAGCTCGTCGGAAGTTGCGGGTCGCGGTCTTTTGTGCCAACCAAAACCGTTAATCTTCATGTTGATGCCGCCGAGTTTGAAATACACATTGTCAGCTTCTACCAGGCCGCCTATGGCGTCACGCCAGCTTGCAAGAACTTGATCCTGCTTGCCTTCATAAGGGCCGATACCCAGGGGGCCGCCGAAATGATCCAGAATGATGGTGACATCCGGGCAGGCCTGCGCCATCTTCACAAATTCCGGTACCTGCGTATGGTAGCACCAGGCGTCGAAACTCAGCCCCATCCTGCCGAGCAGGTTGAGGCCCTCCAGAAAATCATCTTGCAACATCAAGTGCTCAGCCGGATTCGAATGGGAAATTCTGATTTTCGGGCTGACATGCCAACTGGTGGCGTGTCGTATTCCTCTGAAACGATTCGGGGATGCCGCCATGTGTGCTTCCAGCAGGGGCCGGAGGTCCTTGCCCAGAGTCAGGTCCGCGAAGCTGACAATGCCGGCGGCCACACGACAGTCGCCATATTGACCGGAGCTGCTCATGGCGGCAACGCCCTGGACAAATTCCGTTTCGCCGACCGGCGCAAGATGCGGTGGAACATCCAGACTGAACATCGAGTCACATTCCACGAAGACGGTACTGGTCACCTTGTGGCCGGTATAAACATCCGCCAGCAGTTCATCGATCAGGTAACGGCTGCCGTTCCTGTCCCAGAGATGATGATGTGGATCACAGATTTCCAGATCCGGTTCAATAATGTCCTCCCGGACCTGATCCAGCCAGTTCGTATCCTGCATAAGTCTCTACCTTGCCATGGTGGTTCATGTTAGCTTTTCATCCCGGCGATTGCATACACCCGGATTGTTTTTTTGCCGTCATTGTCCGGCTTGCCCGGACAATCCAGAGTGGCGGCGCAGCCGCCATTAACTAAGCAGCATGCCCCCCTCACTCCATTGCGTTTTCGCTTCGCGAAAGCGCAACTCTGGATAACCATACTTGGCTCAAGATCAACCAGAAACCGGCGGCGGAATATCTCACCGAGGAACTGAGATGGACACCAGTTCCAATCTGGAGGATGGTGTCGCCGAGTTTATCGAAGCGCGTTTACTCTAATCCTTGAAGTCATAACGACCCGCTTCCACCCCATGTTCCCGACAACGCAGGTGTGGCGCGTTCAGCCGCTCGTGGATCATTTTGGTCGCCTGTGGCACTGCCGTACCCGGGGGTATCTCAATTGGCTGCTGTACATGGGCATAGACGAGTCCGGGCGTGACCTCCCGGGCGCCCTTGGGCCTGATTTTCGACACGCCGTAAAGATATATCGGCACCACCGGCACGGCCTTCTCGAGTGCAAGAAGGGAAACGCCATGCTTGAAGCGAGCCATGTGGCGAGAGGTGGACCGGGTTCCTTCCGGAAAGATACCCAGGTTTGCGCCTTGATCCAGCAGCCATTTCGAATAGTCCAGCGTTGCCGAGCCGCCACCGCGACGAATGGGGAAACACCCTCCCACCAGTGAGTTGTACCAGGGTTGCAGCGCCAGTTTCTTGCGCCCGCCGCCTTTCCTCAAGAACCAGCGGTCCGCCGCCGCGCCCATATAGATGTTGGAGCGAATCTTCAGCGGGAGCGCGCCCAGCAGGGCAAAGGTATCAAGGTGGCTGGTATGGTTGGCGACGATGATGCAAGGGCCTTTGACCCGGTCAAAGTTTTCCGCGCCGGTGACGATAAACGGTTTGAAGTATCGCCGTTTCCAACGATCATACTGGTACCAGTGCAAACAAAACCGGATCAACCTCGCCCACCATTGAACCTGCCAGTCATGGGGCCCCTCTGTGCGGATTTCTTTTTTAATCAGTGCTTCAAAAATATCCAGGTCTATGGCGGGCAGAAGTATCGTATCATCGGCGTCGGTAAACGTCTGCTGGAGGACCGCCCGGTGTGCCCGCGCGTTATCGGAAACTTCAAACAGGATGCAATGATGATATCCACCCAGCATGTAATAGTCGCCAAGGATGTTGGCTTCCCATTCTTCCAACGTTTGCCGAATATGTTTCAGCTTCTCCGGGTCGTCGGCAATGTCTTTTTGCGCTCCGCTGGAAAGCTTGGAAAGCAGAATGTAGGCGGGCATAAGCGCTAGCCTCCCTCGGGGGATTGCCCTCCGAGCATTTCAACAAACTCGTCCACACCCATAGCCGGCAAGGTGGTGATCTTAATGGTGCCGCGGCTGCCCAGTTCAACCGCCAGTCTGGCCATGACTTCATTGGTCGGTGCTTCAATGATGTTGACGAAATCATAGCCGCCCATGGTCGCAAACTGGGCGGTGACTCTGGCACCCATGGATTCAACTTCCTTGTTTACGGCATGGAGTCTTTCCGGGCGCTCCTTGAGCGTTTTCCTGCCTTCATCTGTCAAGTTGCTCAGCATGATGTAGGTTGCCATCGCGACCTCCTTCTGGTGATTGTTGTTTTACCCTGCGCTTACCACTCGCCGACATTGATACAGGTTGCATCTTAACGATTCTCAGCCAAGGCCTACAAGCCGAATCATCACAGGCCCACAAATATGGGGGAGCTGTAAGCGAAGGAGCCATCCGCCAGCAGTACATGGAAGTAGTAGTAATCGCCGATTTTCGGCTTGGTGCGGTCGGTATAGGAAAAGGCCATCCCGGCTTCCCGGGCCCCCGGCGTAACGGTGAGTTCCAGGGTGTCCGTGTAACCGCCAACTTCCATCTGCCTGCTGGCACCGTCACTAATCTCAGCCAGGGACGCCAGAAGTTTTTGTGCGGGCGTTGGTTGGGGCCGCCTGTCCGCCGGCAGCCAGGCGGCATCCTCAAAACCCGCCGCCAGGCCAATTTCCAGTACAGCATCTTCCCCCGGGTCTTCAAGATACAGGTTGAGCCGTGTGCTGTTGCCATGTGTGCGGGTCAGGAAATCAAGACGCTGTTGGTTGGCGCTCTGCCGAACCTGCCAGGAGCGATTACTGGATTTTACCGAAACACGCGCATCATCGGCTCTGACGTAACCAATCCACTCTCGCACGTTCCTTGGCTTGCTCAATATCCTGCTGAAAGGTTTGCTGGATGAATAGAGACTCAGGGTGATGTACCTGGCACCTTCGCCCGGATGCTGCTGCCGATGCAGCAAGCTGCCATTTTTCAACAGGCTGACGGCCAGTACGGGACTTTCAGCGAAGACCTCCAGGCTGAGTCGCCGGGCGGACGAGAGTGGCAATAATCTCTCCTGTCCGGCAATCAATATGATCCTTGCGCCTACAGCAACATAGGTCTGCCCTGCCAGCAAAGCGGAAAACCAATCCTGCCCCTCTTCGACCAGAACGGCAGTATGGACCGCCGGTGCCGGTCTCGGGTATTGATGAGAATGTCCCGAACCAATAAATCCAACGGCAAAAGCCTGATCCGCCACCCGCTTGCCGAACCATATATAGTCGGAGCCCGGCCCTGCGACTTGAACCAGCCGCAAGCTGGCAGCACTCACCTGCCGTAAATCCGCGGTGCCTTCCGCCAGCGCAATATCCAACTGCCTGCCATCGGCATGCAGCAGACGCAGGAAGCCGCCGCCCTGAGAAGATTCATCCCGGTTGGCGTGAATGGTGACATCCCCAAAGCTGGCGCCTGCCGCGCCCGACGGATAGTTACCATGGTCTGCGGGAATAACAAGATCATACCGGCCAAGACGCGAGCGGATATTAGCATCCCTGGTGCCCAGGCCATCCGAGGCCTGACTGTAAACGCCAATATCCGCCCAGCGGATGGCCAGGGGATAATCACGAACCAGAATAATATTGGAAGAAGCCCTCAACCCGCCCCCGCCGGACCTGACCTCAAGCTTATGCGTTCCCGGCCTGTCGAAGCTGATATCGGCTATGGCCTGAAGTGACTTTTTGACAAGAACCCGCTCACGGTAGACGCCGTCAATCAGCAAATCCAGGCTGAGATTACGGTCCGGCACCAGATTGCCCTGAGCATCCTCAAGTCTTATCCACGCCTCAATGTCTTCCCCTGGCTTCACGATGGAAGTTGCGAACAGAGAAATGCTTGTGAGAGCGGCCGGGGTTATGGGCACAGAGGAGCCGGGTATCCGCAAGAAGGGTTCAGTTCCACTGGAGCTGACATAAAACGGTATTTCGTAGTTCAAGTTTGCCCGCCCGGGCAGGGTCAGGTTGTTGATGCTGAAGATAACCCGGCTGCCGGCGGGCAGGACGCCTGCCGTGAGCGTAAAAGCCGGCGCCTCGACTATGGACTCCAGCCCGCCATGAACACCGCGGCGTTCAATTTGCCGGGCCGCGAAAGAAGTACCAGTGGCGTCGTCCGGCGAGATACTGACAAAACCAGCCCCGTCGGGAAACTGGTTTTGCAGTGGCGCACCATGTAACCAGTGCCGGGCGAGCAGCAAGCTGCTGCCTCGCGGAAGCGCCTTGCCGAGTGTAAATCGGACATTTGCAGTGACGGTACTCCCTGCTATCGCCGGGCCGTCAAGGGTTAATTCAGCAAAGCCAAGGCCTTCCTGGTTCGGCTGCGCCGACGCAGCGGCGCTTGCTGCCAGAAGCGCATAAAGCAGGCAAAGCCGAGTCTCTCGCAGGCATATTACCGAACCGGACACGGCAAGGCGGGCTAAAACGGACGCCTACTGGTATTGCTTGAGCTCTTCCCTGGCGATCACCCGGCGATGAACCTCATCCGGCCCATCCGCAAGTCTCAGTGTCCTTTGTGACATCCACATGGCCGCCAGAGGCGTGTCCTGAGATACACCCAGCGCGCCATGAATCTGGATAGCCCGGTCGATGACTCGCAACGCCATGTTCGGCACCGACACCTTGATAGCGGAGATGTACTTGCGGGCTTCCTTGTTGCCTATCGTGTCCATCATGTATGCCGCCTTCAGCACCGAAAGACGACACATATCAATTTCAATACGGGAATCGGCGATAACATCATAGTTGCCACCGAGTTCCGCAAGCGGTTTACCAAAGGCGGTGCGGGACAAGGCGCGTTTGCACAGCAGTGCCAGCGCCCGCTCTGCAACACCGATAGAGCGCATGCAATGGTGAATCCGACCGGGCCCGAGCCGCCCCTGGGATATTTCAAAACCCCGCCCTTCCCCGAGGATGATGTTTTCTTTTGGCACTCGGACGTTATCGAACTTGATATGCATGTGGCCATGAGGGGCGTCATCCTTGCCGAATACATACATGGGGCGAAGGACTTCCACGCCCGGTGCATCTACTGGGACCAGAATCTGTGATTGGCGAAGGTGCTTGGGCGCGTCCGGATTGGTTACCACCATGGTAATCATGATCTTACAGCGGGAGTCACCGGCACCGGATATATAGTGCTTCTCGCCGTTGATGGCCCATTCATCGCCTTCAAGCACCGCACTGGTGCTGATATTGGTTGCATCCGAGGATGCAACATGAGGCTCCGTCATCGCGAAAGCGGAGCGAATCTTCCCTTCCAGCAGGGGTTCGAGCCACTGCTTTTTCTGTTCCTCGGAGCCGTATCTTTCAAGCACCTCCATATTGCCGGTATCCGGCGCAGCGCAGTTGAAAACTTCCGAGGCGATGGGATTGCGGGCCATGACTTCCGCCAGGTGGGCATATTCCAGGTTCGATACACCGGCGCCGCCCTGGCTCTCCGGCAGGAAAAAATTCCACAGGCCAGCGTCACGCGCTTCCTTTTTCAACCCATCAAGAAGCCTTGTCTGCTTTTTCGTCAAGGACCAGCGGTCGCCTTCATCTATGCCAGACAGATATTCAGCCGTTACCGGATCAATTTTAGTTTTTACAAATTTATCAATCTTGTCCCGAACGGGGATGAGTCTTTCCGGGATATCGAGATCCATCATAATCTGACCCTCAATGTTTAAGTTTAAGTTTAAGTTTAAGTTTAGGTTTAGGTTTCCGGTGGCCAGCAGACCAGGAATCGGTAACAGCCGCTTTGCGCCAATACTACAGCCATGTTCCCGGTAATCAAGACCTGCACGAAATTAGTTTATGCCCACAAGCGAGGCAACTGATTCTATTTTCCGGTACCTGTACAGAGCAGCGGTCAGGTTAGCCGCCGATGAATTTCATCACCGTAACCTCGCCCTGGAAGGCAAGTTGCTTGTCATTCAATGCCGTCATCAAGATACCCTGAAGCTTTGGCAATGCCAGGTGCGTCGGCAGGTCCGGCAGATCACGAACCAGGTGGCAATTGGCATTGGAAAGGCAGCCATACAGATGCCCGTCAGAGGACAGCCTCAGCCTGGTGCAGGTATGGCAGAAGGGTTCGCTCTCGTTGGCAATGATCCCGAAAACTCCCCGGTCGGGAACCTGGAACCTTGCGGCGGTTGAATCATAAGGCGCTTCCGTTCGGCTGAACTCATGGACCCTGCCTATCTCGTCCAGCAGTGACTCCATCGAGATAAAATCCGCCTGGAAGCTGCTGCTGCCCAGCAGATGCCCCATACGCATGAGCTCGATGTAGCGCAACTCAATGCCGCGCTCGAGACAGTAGTTCAGCATGGGCACAATATCGTCAAAGTTCCGGGAGCGCATGGGAACCATGTTCACTTTCAGTGCCAGGCCGAGGTCCAGCATGGCGTCAATGCCACGCAGCACCGTATCCAGGTCACCGCCTCTGGCGATCTGCCTGAACCTGAGAGGGTTCAGTGTATCCAGGGAAATGTTCATCCGTCTGATGCCGGATTCGGCAATAACATCCTTCTTCGCCCACAATAGTTGACCATTGGTGGTGAGGCTGATGTCTTTCAACCCCATATCCATGACACCCAGGAGAAAATCGTCGAACTTGTGGCTAATCAGGGGCTCGCCGCCTGTAATCCTTACTTTTTCGATACCGGTTGCCTGTTGCAACAGTTCGACAATCTTGAGTAATGCGGTGGCCGACAACTCGTTTTCCGCCTTCATCAGCCGCCTGCCGTCGGGGACACAATAGGTACAGGCGTAGTTACAGGCAGCCGTCAAGCTGACCCGCAGGTTGGTGAATCGTCTTCCCAGTCTGTCTACTATCATGATCCGATCATAGCTGAATTCGTAACTGATTTACGGATACTACGCTAGAATTATGCCATGGTAATGCAAATAATGACTAATTGGCTGAACCGGGAAAGGCCGAACAGGCAATTCCCACTCAGCGATTTTGACAGGATGAGCCACGAACTAAGGCCTTGCGATATAGTGCTGGTGGAAGGCAGGTCGAAAATCAGTGACATCATTCGCTGGCTGACCAGCAGCCCCTGGACCCATGCAGCCCTGCACATTGGCCGCCTCTATGACATTGAAGATGAGCTGCTGCGAAGCACCATCACCAGCCACTACCAGGGAGACCCTGGAGACAGACTGGTGATTGAAAGTCTCCTTGGGCGCGGCACCATCATTCGCTCACTCGAGGTGTACAAGGGCGAGCATCTGCGAATATGCAGGCCCACACGTCTTTCCCATACGGATGCCCAGGGCGTTACCCGCTATGCAGTCGGCCAGTTGGGGGTGGATTATGACGTGCGGCATATTTTTGATCTGGCAAGATTCCTGTTTCCCTGGTACCTGCTGCCAAAACGCTGGGCATCCACGCTTTTCCAGAGGAACGGCCGGCCGGAAAAAACTGTTTGCTCCACTATGATTGCCGAGGCTTTCGGCAATGTGAGTTTCCCCATACTGCCGCTCATCAAACAGACGGAAGAAGGTGAAACCAGGCTCTTCCGGAGAAACCCCAAGTTCTGCACGCCGAGTGATTTCGACTATTCACCCTACTTTGAGGTCATCAAGTATCCGTTTATGGATTTTTATCACGAGGCGCATTACCTCCTGCCCTGGAAGGGCATAGGCACAGATATGCTGACGGAAGAGGAAGCGAATTTTTATATCGAACAGGGCGTCGTCATAGATACAGAGGGTGAGGGTTCTACCGATCAATAAGCCCCGGGTCTATAGCGCTGACCAGCCGCCGGACAAATGACTTCTGCCAGAAGATCTTGTTGCTGCCCTTGACCAGAACCCGGTCCCCCGGTGCCAATGAAGCTGCAAACGCCTGGACATCAAGATCATCGACATTCGCGTAATGGCGATGCACATGTCTGAAAACCACGGACGCAAAGCCATCACCAACAGTCAGCAGCCTGTCGGCTGTGGCTATCTCGCCGAGGCGGGCATGGGCCTGACCTGACGAGCGGCCAAGTTCAAGCATTTCTCCGAGCACCGCTATCTTCCTGCCCTGGTTACCCATTGCCCCGAGATGACGCAATGCCATCTCCATACTGACCGGGTTGGCATTGTAGCTGTCGTCGATGATGGTTATGCCAGCAATATCAATCCGGTTGCCCCGCCCGGACGGTAGCGACAAATCCTGGAAGGCGTCCGCAAGGATGGCGGGGTCGATTCCCAGGGCAATCAGGGCGGCAATGACCCCCAGGGCGGATTCGACCCGCTCCGCCCCGACAAAAGGCAGGGTGACGGACAGCGCATGACCGACGGCGGAAACTTCCAGAATGGAATCCGCCCCGCGCACGCTGACTTTCGCGGTAACGTCCGCCGGCCCGGATGCAGCAAATGTCAGGCGCCTGTCATGCGTCGCCATCTGTGCCAGTGAAGCCGGCAACACCAGTACGCCATCCGGCTGCAAACCGGCGCTAATGGATAGTTTTTCCTCCCTGAGTGCATCCATGCCGGAGAAATGGCCGAGATGAGCAGGCAAGACATTGAGCAGTATCGCCACGCTCGGGTTTGCCAAGGCCGCAAGGGGCGCAATTTCCCCGGGGCTGTTCGTGCCCACTTCAAAGACGCCATATTGGCTGTTCGCGGGCATCCGCGACAAAGACAGGGGCAGCCCCAGGTGATTGTTGAAACTTTCCACAGAAGCATGAGTCGGCCCCAGCTTCCTCAGCAGTGACTCCAGCCAGGAACGGAGCGTTGTTTTGCCGCTACTGCCGGTAACGGCAAGCACACTGCCGCCCATCCTTTTACGCGCCGCGCCGCCCAGGCGCCACAGGCCAGCTTGTGTGTCGTCCACATGTATGACGCCGACGCTGCTTGCCACATCCCTGTGAGCCATAATCGCAGCGGCGCCCTTCTTCACCGCAGCGGCAACAAAATCATGGCCGTCTCTTGTTTCGCCATCCAGCGCGATGAACAGTTCGCCTTCTTTTATGGTGCGTGAATCGATACTGACACCCGTGACATCAGTCTGAAACGTCGGGTCATTGAACAATTCCGCAAGTTCCCGACCCCGCCATATCACTTCCTTCACCCTGCACCTCACTGTCTTTGCCGGGCGGCGCCCGCACACATTCATCGCTTGTGCACGATACCAACAGCCCCGATGTCGCGCCAGCCGCTCAATACAAAACCGGAAATGCCTTGAGAAATGGTGATTTCAGTGTGTTAGCATTTCTGTATTGATTGTCACTCGAGAAGTTTCGTGAGAAAAATCTGGCAGTTTATTACCGCCGTCAAAAACGCCACCGGCAACATATTGTTTATCGCCTTGATCCTGCTGATTATCGCCGTCATTGCTGGCGTGGGCCAGGGCGGCTTGAACGTACCCGCGTCGGCAGTGCTGGTGCTTGACCCGGAAGGTTTTATCGTTGAACAGAAACGTCCCGGGAATCCATTCGCACAACTTTCCAAAGGTGAAGGCGCCGACGACCCGGAGACACTCGGTAGAGACATCACGGAAGCCATTGACGCGGCAACACAGGATGCAAGAATCAAGGGCATGACGTTGGACCTGTCAAAGCTCAAGGGCAGTTCTCTCAGCCAGTACGATGCCATTGCAAAATCCTTGCAGGCTTTCAAGGACGCGGGCAAACCTGTTCGCGCATTTGGCCCCAGTTACTCGCAATCCCAATACTATCTGGCCTCTTTCGCGGACAAGATCTACATCGATCAGGACAGCTATTCGTTGTTAGGGGGCGTCTTCCTGCAAGGTTTTGGCGCCTACCCTCTCTATATGAAATCCGCCCTGGATAAGCTCCATGTCACCATGCATGTGATCAAGGCGGGGCTCTACAAGGATGCGGCGGAAACCCTGGCCAGGGACGATATGTCCGACCACTCCCGTGAGGCGACCCAGGAGCTTGTGGATTTCCTTTGGACCAGCTACCTGAAAACAATCGCCGAACAACGAAATACCACACCGGCGGCCCTGGCCGCCTATACCAACAACTATACGCTGCAGTTGGAGCAGGCGGACAACGACCCGGCCCTTCTCGCCGTCAATGCCGGGCTTGTGGATGGCGTACTGTCCCGCGTCGATTGGCGCAGAGAGATGCAGTCTGTATCCGCAGTGGACGGTGATACCTATGCACACATTCGCTATCAAACTTACCTTCGCGCCACCCGGCAGGCTGTACAGATTGAAACCCCCGCCGCCGACAAGGTCGCAGTTATAGTTGCCAAGGGGACCATTCTGGACGGGCACCAGCCGGTGGGAACAATTGGCGGTGATTCCATAGCAAGGCTGATTCGTAATGCCCGCAACACAAAATCCGTCAAGGCAATCGTATTGCGAATAGACAGCCCGGGAGGCAGCCCGTCAGCATCGGAGCTTATCCGTTCGGAACTTGCCATCGCACAGGAAAGCGGCAAACCAGTGGTGGCGTCCATGGGCGGGCTTGCGGCTTCCGGCGGTTATTGGATTGCCAGCACTGCGAACCGGATTGTTGCATCGGAAACAACGGTAACAGGCTCCATTGGCGTATTTGCGCTTTTCCCAACGATTGACCAAAGTCTCAAGAAACTCGGAGTGCACACAGACGGCGTGGGCACCACCAACCTGACCGACGCCTCCAACCCGCGCCGGGCGTTGAGCCCAATGTTTGAGAAGACGCTGCAAAGCGCCGTGAGTAGAACCTACAACAGATTTTTAACATTGGTGGCCGAGGGGCGTGGCCTGACGATGGAAGAAGCAGACCAGGTGGCCCAAGGAAGGGTTTGGACAGGCGCAAGGGCATTGGAACACGGCCTTGTCGACGCCATTGGTGATGTAGACCTGGCCATCAAGTCCGCCGCCACGCTTGCCGGCATAGCGGATTACGACGTTATCTATGTGGAAAAACCGCTGTCTCCTCGTGAACGGTTAACGCAAGAATTGCTGGCGATCAGCGCATCGCTCCTGCCTGTTCTGCCGGGAGGCATATTCAACATCGTGCCGGAGGAATTTCGAACCCTCGCCAGCATGACGCAATCCCCCGCCATCTATCTTCAGTGTGTAACCTGCCGAATTACTTTCTAGCAGTATGTTAAGCCCTTGCGCCGGTGGTTATTGCGCAGCCCCGGCCGCCGATTCGCTGATAACCTGCCGCCATTTACCGCCGCGGAATCTATGGATAAGCAGTAGCGCCTTAACCACATAGTCACCTATCAAGGCGGCATAGATCCATTCAACACCGAGATCGAAAAGCACGAAAATTGCCGCCAACCCAACTCTGACGCCGCAAAGCCCGATCATCGTCGTCATTAACGGAAAGCGCGTGTCCCCCGCGCCTCGCAGGCATCCCCCAAGGGTAAATTCAACCGCCATCAAGGGCTGCACCAGGGCCATGATGTAAATAAATATCACCGTAAGCCGCACGACCTCATCATCATTGATCAGATATCGGGCGATTGCCGATGCGAAGATGGCGATCACCAGGCTAAGACCCGCCATGCTGCCTATGGCAAGTCGCAGCGCTTTCCAACCGCTTCTCTCGGCGCCTTCAGGGTCGGCAGCGCCGAGATGCTGGCCAACCAGTGTCGCCCCTGCGATGGAAAAGCCGAAGCCCACCACGAAAGAGACCGACAAAATTTGCACACCCACGCCATAGGCTGCATAGGGTGCGGTGCCGTAGAATGCCACCAGCCACAGGAAGGCAATGAAACCGAGTTGGAAAACAAACTGCTCAAGCCCCGCCGGATAACCGATATGAAGCAATTGTTTGATCCGAATTTTCGCCAATGACCCCTTCCCGCCCACTGCAACCTTCATCTTCCTGCCGTAGTAAAGATAGAGAAAAATCAGGCCGCCCACGGTAAAGGAAAGTCCATTGGCGATGGCGGCGCCTATGACGCCGAGCTTGGGGAACCCGTACAGCCCAAAGACCAGCAGATACACAAAAACGATGTTGACGATGTTCGTGATGCCGCCTATCCACAGAGGCGTCTTTGTGTCCCCCGCGGCCCGCAACGCCGCCGACAGGCTCATGTTCACGGCAAAAGCCAGGTTGAAGAAACTGAGCCAGAAGATGAAATCCCCCGCCAGCCGTGTGGGTTCCGCATCAAGGCCAAAGACACTGGCAATGGCAACGGGAAACAGGAGACAGGGGAGCATCAGCACAAGGGCAACGCCATTGCCAATCCACAGTGAGGCAGACGTGACCCTTGCAGCCTCTGCGTAATCCCGGGCGCCCCAGGCTCTTGCAACCAGTGCGGTGGCGCCTGCTGAAACCGCCATCAGTATCGCCTGTAATCCCCAGAAAATACGATGACCGGTGGTGACCGCCGCCACGGCTTCGGCGCCGAGGGTGCCCACAACCTTGATGCTGACGATACCGATGATGGCGAACAACAGATTGCCCAGGATGGCCGGCCAAGCCAGTTCCCAGATACCCAGGATTGGCTGCTGCGTATCATCCGCAGTTAATTTTGCAGAGTCGGACATCGAGCTAATTCACCGGGTTGGTATTAACCGAGAGACAGTTAACAGGTATATCTGAGGAACGGTAAGATACACTTGGAAAGCGAAATTCGCAATGTACATGGCGGCTTGCGCCACCACTCTGGATTCCCGGGCTACGCCCGAGAAACACTGTCGGCGATGGATACCCCCCATCGCCTGGAAACACTGTCGGCGATGGATACCCCCCATCGCCTGGAAACACTGTCGGCGATGGATACCCCCCATCGCCTGGAATTGACGGCAAAAACTGGGTCCATCACCTTGTTCATCTCGATAGGCGCGTACAACATTCTACCGTGCATGCCTTTCTCTTTAGATATTTTTGTCTTGAACTGTGCGGCATCTACATTAGCAATAATATCGTTAATCTCTTCCCACAACTCCGGCTTACGATACATCAAAAACTCTAGTCCATTGAGATGTGAGTAATGTTTGACAATACGCATTTAATGCCCACCATTTTTCTCTGTTGGATCATAAATTGGTTTATTCATCGGTCGCGTTTTCAATGTGCCTAACCTTAAAGACCGAACCCGGTCCAAAGCTATATTCACGTATTCATCGACAATATCACATCCATAGCCCTTACGATTGTGCATTATTGCAGCTACCACCGAAGAACCTACTCCCATGTATGGGTCGAAGACTGGGTCGCCTTCGTCTGTCAGAGACAATACGAGGCGTTCAACTAGCTCTATTGGAAATTGGCAGGGGTGACTTGTTTTCTCGACATGATTATTTTTGACGTTCGGAAAACACCACACATCCCCCGGATTTTTCCCCAACGGATTACCCGAAAGCTGCCCTGCTTTGGGGCCTTTATAATACTTCTTGTTAGGATATTTAGATGGAACGCGAATAGGGTCTAAATTGAATGTGTATTCATCCCCCTTGGTGAACCACATAATAGTTTCATACCGACCCGAAAGTCGTTTGGAACAATGTAAACCATGTTCAAAATGCCACACAATTCTATTTCTAAGTTTCAAACCGTGATCGACAAATAGGCGATAGAGCATAATATCCAATGGGAAAATTTCACCATGCCGAACATGGTTTCCCACTTGCCAACAAATAGACCCATTCGGATGTAAAACCCGGACACATTCATTAATTACCTTTGCCTGATCCTGTATATATTGTTCTAACGGCGTTTGATTCTCGTATGATTTTCCAATATTGTAAGGTGGCGAAGTAACAATGAGCTTCACGGACTCATCAACTAAATCCGCGAGAAATTCGAGGTTATTTTGAACCTTCATTACCGCATCGACATTACACCCCAATTGCGTTCCATCTTGTGGTGCCAACATATCAGTCATGCCCTTGCTCCCGAATCCAAACCATTATCTTCGATCAATTCGCTATAGCGAAGCCGCTGTCATCCATACCGGAAGCGGCAGCAACCATGATATCAATAGTGTCTTCATCCCGGAGATTGTACCGAGATGCGAATTCTTGTACATACCGATCCAGATGCTTTGGTAACAGCTTGTGGAAAGTGCCTTTATGGGCTCGTTTGATCATGAACCAAAGAGACTCAATACCATTCGTATGAACCACCCCACGGACATATTCTGACAATGAATGTATGACTGTCTCATGGTTGAAAGGAAGCTCGGCATAAGCTCTTGCTTCGTCTGTGTAAATAGTAGCACCTTCCTCGGCCTGTTCAGTCACAAATCCCTGCAAACACACCACCCTTTTCTGTCAGTGCTAACTTAAGTCTGTGCGCTAGAAACCATGTACTGCGCTGATCGTGGCATATCTTGTCCTCCTTAATATGCCACCAATTCACAGAAGGGTGCCGACGTGTCAAGCATTATTTCGACACCTTGCGACATAATTTCCCTTTTAAAACCCCAGCGGATACTGTGGCTGCTCAGGGTCCTGCCGGTTGGCGGGTAGGGTTTCGATTGACAGCATCATGCGCAGGTGATGGCAAACCACCTGCCCTGTCTTGCGCTTCTGGCGAGTCCGGCGCATTTTTTTGGCGGCTTCCATTGCCAGCGCGGAATGGTATTTCGCCGCCATGACGCCTGAATTACTGGCTTCTACCGGGTTGTTTGCTGCGTATATCATGCCTGTGCCTCATTTCGATAGTAGGGTAAAAGTACTGTATGAATAAACAGTATCAATATACTGTTTATATGTACAGTGTTTTTTACGCTTTTGCGAAAATCAGCGCCCCCGCCTGTGCTTTCGCCAGGACCTTGTCCCCGGCGATGAACTCCCCGGACAGGATGGCTTCCGCCAGGGGGTTCTCGACATAGCGCTGAATGGCTCTTTTCAGTGGTCTTGCGCCATACACAGGGTCGTAACCCACTTCTACCAGCAGCGCCATGGCCTTATCATCCAGCGCCAGGGAAATTTCCGCTTCCTGTAGGCGCTGGATCAAGGTCTCAAGCTGGATTTTCGCAATGGCGAGAAGCTGCGCCTTGTCAAGCGGTCGGAACACCAGAGCGTCATCCACGCGATTCAAGAATTCAGGTCGGAAGGCCGTGGCGACCATGTCCATCACCGCCTGTTTCATGTCCTCGTAGCTGGCATCCTGCATGGACTGAATAAGATCCGAACCAAGATTGGATGTCATCACCAGTACCGTGTTCCTGAAGTCCACAGTCCGGCCGTGACCATCGGTCAGGCGTCCATCATCAAGCACCTGGAGGAGGATATTGAACACGTCCGGGTGGGCTTTCTCGATTTCATCCAACAGAATCACCGAGTAAGGCTTGCGTCTGACATGCTCAGTCAGATAGCCGCCTGCTTCATAGCCGACATATCCGGGAGGCGCACCGATCAGCCTGGCAACGGAATGCTTTTCCATAAACTCGGACATATCGATCCGGATCAGGGCGTCTTCCGTATCGAACAGGAATCTCGCCAGGGTTTTACAAAGCTCCGTCTTGCCGACGCCAGTGGGGCCGAGAAACAGAAAGGAGCCGTTCGGCCTGCCCGGGTCCGACAAGCCGGCGCGAGAACGCCGGATGGCATTTGAAACCGCGCTCACAGCTTCGTCCTGGCCGATCACCTGCTTATGCAGTTCCGCTTCCAGCGCAAGCAGCCTGCTCCGCTCGCCCTCCATCATCTTGGCAACAGGGATGCCCGTCCATTTGGAAACAACCTCGGCTATCTCTTCCTCAGTCACACGATTACGCAGCAGGGACATACCGGACTTATCGGTTTGCTGGGCCGCCTCCAACTGCCGCGCCAGTGCCGGAATCTTGCCGTACTGGAGTTCCGACATGCGCGTCAGGTCACCGGCGCGGCGGGCGGCGTCCATGTCCAGTTTGGCCTGTTCGAGTTCTTCCTTGGCCTGCTGAGCACCGTGCAGCGTAACCTTCTCCGCGCTCCATACGCTATCCAGGTCGGCATAGTCTTTTTCCAGGTCTTCAATTTCCTCGCCCAGCTTTGCCAGCCTTTGTCGTGACCCTGCGTCTTCTTCGTTCTTCAGCGCCTCTCTTTCGATCTTTAACTGGATCAGACGCCGCTCCAGCCTGTCCATCTCCTCCGGTTTGGAATCCATCTCCATGCGGATGAGGCTGGCGGCCTCGTCGATCAAATCAATCGCCTTGTCCGGCAGTTGTCTGTCGCTGATGTATCTGTAGGACAGCTTGGCCGCCGCAATAATTGCCGGGTCGGTGATGTCAACGCCATGATGCACCTCGTACCTTTCCTTCAGGCCGCGGAGTATGGCAATGGCCGCGTCAACATCGGGTTCATCCACCTGCACCTTCTGGAAACGTCTCTCCAGGGCCGCGTCCTTTTCAAGATATTCGCGGTATTCATCAAGGGTCGTTGCGCCGACGCAGTGCAATTCCCCACGGGCCAGCGCCGGCTTGAGCATGTTACCCGCATCCATGGCGCCCTCCGCCTTGCCCGCACCAACCATGGTGTGCAGTTCATCAATGAACAGGATGACCCGCCCTTCTTCCTTCGCCAGTTCATTCAAAACCGCCTTGAGCCTTTCCTCGAATTCGCCGCGGAACTTGGCCCCGGCAATCAATGCACCCATGTCCAGTGCCAGGATGCGTTTGTCACGCAACCCTTCAGGAACCTCACCATTGATAATGCGCTGCGCCAAGCCTTCAACGATAGCGGTCTTCCCCACACCCGGCTCACCTATCAGTACAGGGTTGTTCTTTGTACGTCTTTGCAGCACCTGAATGGTGCGGCGGATCTCATCGTCTCGCCCGATCACAGGGTCGAGCTTGCCCTGTTCCGCCTGCGCCGTCAGATTGACCGTGTACGTATCCAGTGCCTGGCGAGTGTCTTCCGCATTGAGGTCTTGCACACTCTCCCCGCCGCGCATCTGTGTAATAACCCTTTGCAGGGCGTCCTTGCTGATCTCTAGTTTCTGAAACAGAGCGCCAACGCCATGCTTGTCCTCAAAAGCCGCCAGCAGCACCATCTCGCTGGTCATGAACTGATCACCGCTTTGCTGGGCATTCCTGTCGGCAAGATTCAACAGCCGGGCCAGTTCAGGGGACATCTGTATATCTCCCAGGTTCTCACCGATACGCGGCAATTGATCAATGAGTTGATCCAGCTCTTTTTCCAGGGCGGCGATATCTACACCCATCTGTTGCAAAATAGGCCGGACAGAACCGCCTTCCTGTTGTAGCAATGCCTGAATCAGGTGGGCCGGGGCAATATGATGGTGATCTCGCCCGACGGCGATAGATTGAGCATCGGACAACGCTTCCTGTAGCTTGCTGGTGAGCTTGTCAATTCGCACGGCAGAAATTCCTGAGCAGTGAACCAGTATCATAGTGGGGGGCGCCGCAACGCTATTCAAGGCATGACCTGGATTCAACCTCGAAGTGCAACCGGCTTATTTGCCTTAACTGCCGCCCTGTGGCAGGGTTGCAACTTGTCATCAATCACAGCCATCAATCAGAGTTCTCAATCACAGCCATCAACCGAAGCCGTGAACCATGACCGAGCAACACTTCAATAAAGAGGCCAATACCGGCATCCGGCATCTGCTCAACGCCACCCGTTTCTCTCTGCAAGGGCTGCGCGCCGCCTTTGCCAGGGAATCAGCATTCCGCCAGGAGTTGTTGCTGTTTATGATCCTGCTGCCATCCGGCGCCTACTACGCGGCATCATCAGGCATGTTTATCGCCTTGCTCTGCGCCTGTATGCTGGTGCTGGCGGTCGAACTGCTGAATTCCGGCATAGAAGCGGCGATAGACAGAGCCGGCCCTGAACGCAATGACATATCCAGGCTGGCCAAGGATTATGGTTCAGCCGCGGTCATGATGTCTCTGTGCATCACGGTGATTGTCTGGGGCCATATCATTTTCAACGGTCTTGTCACTATCAGTTAATGTCCAACAAGATTTATATAACGCCGGAAGGTGCAAAAAGGCTCAGGGAAGAACTGAATCAACTCTGGCGAGTCACCAGGCCGGAAGTCACCCAACAAGTTAGCGAGGCCGCAGCCCTCGGCGACAGAAGCGAGAATGCCGACTATATCTACGGGAAAAAACGCCTGCGGGAAATCGACAGACGCATCCGCTACCTGACCAAAAGACTGGACAATCTGGCAGTGGTAGACAGAACACCGGAAGATCAGGACAGTGTTTTTTTCGGCGCCTGGGTAAAACTGTCAAACAGCGATGGCGAGATTACCCGCCTGCGCATAGTCGGGTCAGATGAGTTTGATCCGAAGAAAGGCTGGATCAGCCTGGAATCTCCGATGGCCAGGAGCCTTATCGGCAAAAAGAAGGGTTCATCAGCGCATGTTGAACTGCCAACCGGTCAGGTGACAGTCTCTATCCTTGATGTCAGCTACTCACCTTTGGAGACTTGACCAGCCGTGAGCTTCGAGAGAGAAAACATTCGCCGCATGTCCGGCTACCTGAGCGGCGAGCAGCTGGCAGATGACAAAACCATAAAACTCAACACCAACGAAAACCCTTTCCCGCCGTGTCCCGGGGTCAGCAAAGTGCTGGAGGCATTCAGGGTTGAATCTCTGCGCCGCTATCCACCAGCGACGGCACCCGGGTTCTGTGCAAAGGTCGCTGCCCTGCACGGGCTGGCCCCGGAAAATATCATCGCAACCCGCGGGGGAGATGAGTTACTGCGACTGGCCATCACCACCTTTGTCGCCCCCGGTCAGCCCGTTGGCATGACCAACCCCACCTACTCTCTGTATCCCGTGCTGGCGCAGATACAGGATTGCCCGATTGTGCAGGCACCGCTTCAGGCAGACTGGTCATTGCCGACAAGCTTCGCCGATGACATGAATGCCGCCGGGGTCAGGCTCACCTTGCTGGTCAATCCTCACGCCCCCAGCGGAACCTTCACCGACATCAGGCAGATATCAGCGCTGGCAAACAGGCTGGACTCTCTCCTCTTGCTGGATGAAGCCTATATTGACTTCGCCGAAGCGGCGGCGCTCACACCTCGGCTGATCCATGAACATGACAATCTCATCATTCTGCGCACACTGAGCAAAGGCTACTCCCTGGCCGGGATCAGGTTTGGCTATGGCCTTGCCGCCAGTTCGCTGATCAGCCCCATGCTGACCAAGACCCGAGACAGCTATAACCTTGACAGCATCAGCCAGCAGATCGCGGAAGCCGCCATCGGCGATCAGGATTACGCACGAGGCATCTGGACCAGAGTCATAGCAGAACGTCGGAGACTGCGGGAATCTCTGGCGGCAATGGGTCTGCCCTGCCCCGCCAGCGAAGCCAATTTTCTGCTGGTCACGGTCGGAGAATCTGCCGCGCATGATGCTGATGAGATTTACCAAAAACTCAAGCAAAGGCATATCCTCGTCAGGCATTTCGACAGCCCGCCCCTGGCGGACAAGCTACGCATCAGTGTCGGGACACCGGAGGAAAACGATCAACTACTGCGCACCCTGGCGGATATACTTGGGCAACCATGATAGTTACAGACATAGATACGAAGATGGCAAGTGGCGGCTTCCTCAACAAGCGGGGCAAGGCCAACCTGATCACGTAGTTGAAAAGCGTTACGCTCGCCTGACTGCGGTCTTTCAGCAAGCGGCACAGCCGGTTTTGTCAGCTTATCCGCCGTGCGTTATGACCCGCATCAGCCCTTCCTGGGCTACAGACGCAACCAGAACGCCATCCACGGTAAACATATTACCCCGGTTGAATCCCCTTGAGCCCGCCGATGCGGGGCTGTCCATGGCCACCAGTATCCACTCATCAAATCGAAACTGACGATGAAACCAGATGGCATGGTCAAGGCTGGCCGCCATCAGCCCGGTCATGAACGACATGCCATGCGGCAAAGTAGCCGTACTGAGCAGCCCCATGTCGGAAGCGTAAGCCAGCAGGCACTGATGATGCGCAACATCATCCCCCAGCTTCTTCTTCGAGCGATACCAGATGTACTGGCAGGGCTCACTCTTCTCCGGATTCGCGTAGTCCACTTGCTGCACACGCTTCATCTCAACCGGCCTGTCGCGCTGCATCATTGCCGCCATCTCCGGAGAAAGGCTGCTCTTTCTGCCCGCAAAGACTTCCTCCTCGGAGGGGAGTTCATCCGGCCCGGGCACATCCGGCATGACTACCTGATGGGCAAGCCCTCCCTCATAAACCTGAAACGAGGCGGACATATTGAAGATGGCCTCGCCCTTCTGAATCGCAACTACTCTGCGCGTTGTGAAACTCATGCCATCCCGGATGCGATCAACCTCGTAGATGATAGGCAGAGAAGGGTCTCCCGGTTTCAGAAAGTAACCGTGCAGGGAATGGCATGGCCTGTCTTCGACAGTGCGTAGGGCGGCAATCAGCGCCTGGCCGATAACCTGACCGCCAAAGACCCGAGGCGGGCCCAGGGATTCTGAAATGCCTCTGAAAATGTTGGCTTCAATCTGCTCGAGATCGAGATGTTTCAATACCGAATCAATCAACATCAGCGGCGCTATCCTTGACCACACTTTACGACAAGAGCGCGAGATTACCGGTATCACTACAGGATGGAAAGGCCGGGAATGACGTTTTACGCGGCTTCGCCGCGCCTGGGGAACTGTCGGCGATGGTGACACCCCCCCTTTCCCGTCATTCCAGGCGATGGGGACACCCCCTTTCCCGTCAATTCCAGGCGATGGGGGGTATCCATCGCCGACAGTGTTTCCAGGCGTAGCCCGGGAATCCAGAGTGGCGGCGTAGCCGCCATTTACATTGCGAATTTCGCGAAGCGAAAACGCAATGAGCCTTGAAGCCACCCCAGGCGATGGGGGTTGTTCCCATCGCCTGGGACGACGGCAAATGCACCGAGGCTTCAGCGTTTTCTAGATGGATTTACTTTATTCGATTGTTTCTCATTTCTACTTAGTCGAATCGGAACCTCATCTTTAGCTTTAGCTTCGACAAAATATTTATTCATCCACAGAGTTTCCACACGTGCGCTATTCTTGCCGTTTGTAGTTCTAGTATGAGTTTTAATCTGACGTTGTTCCCATCCATCTTTAGCTTTTAGCATCTGATCATAAAGATCATTTTCATATCCGCTGATGAGCAACATGCATCTGGCTTTTTTGCAAATAGTAAGCAGCTTTTCATGAAACTCAAGGCTATTGGCATCAACAACGTAGTTAAAATCTCTTTGCATTAAATATGGAGGGTCTAAATATACAAGTGATGCTGGCCTGTCTATGAACATCTGCATCAATTCACAAGCATCTCTGTTTTCAATTCTAACCCCTCGTAATCTTTCTACTACTTTTTCAATCCTGTCTGGCAAGTTATACCATCGGTTCACACGAGGTTCTTTTTTTTGCCTTGAATATGAATTAGAAAATGAAAATCCACCTGGCGGTTTTCCGTATGTAGAGTTAACTGTCATCATAGTAGTGACGAGGAAGAGCCTTGCTTTTTCTAATGGCGTGATGTCTTTCTCTTCAGAAGAACATGCTGCCTTGAATTCCTCTCGAGAGTACGGAGTTAGAGCAATAGATTCACATAGTTCGTCGGCGTTATTTCTGAGTTGCTGGAATAGATTCACTATCTGACCATCAGCATCATTAATGACTTCTATAGGAACCGGAGGTTTAGCTAACGTAAGTGCAGCCGAGCCACAAAAACCTTCAACCCAGGCATTATGAGGAGGCAGCATCGGAAGTATTTGACATGCAATCCTTTGTTTTGAACCAAAATAGCCAAATGGCGGCTTAGTTGGTTTTGCCTGGAGAGATTGTTTTGTATGAGTAGGCTTGATGTAATTGCTACGCAAGAGGTTTAACTCCTAGTGATTGATTGTATCCTTGGTTGAAGACAACAACGTAGCACGTCCGGTTCAGACACCCAGTCTGATGTTGGCCCAAGTACTTGATTATAAGGGTTTTGGATTATCAACAGATTATCTAGGTCAAAATTGCCTTCGGTCGTCACGGGTAAAAGGTACAAATAATACCAATCCCCTAAATCCTGAGATACAGCTATTTCATTGTGTGACCAATAATAGCGATACGATATCTTAGGCACTGCTTTGACTTCAATGAATCTCGGGGCGTGAGGCGGTTCATTATTCTCGGTGATGCTACATATGTCATAACCTGTGGCAGCATTTATCTTTGCAATATGCTTGATATGATGAACTAATTTTTTTCCGACTCGGTCTTTTTCATATTTAACAATCACCTCTTCGGCTGCACAACCTAGGACTTCATTGGCTTCATTATCACTTGATATAACAGCTGGAGAAATATGTTTAACTTCATTATGTGCATAAACAAATAAATAGATGAATTCGTTTGAGAAAATGTATCTGCTATTCTTTGAATCATAATGGATAACATTCATTTCTATTAAAAAATTTCTTACCGCACTCTCGCTTGATTTTTTATCATCTGGTGATCGATACGAAATCTCGGACTCGAATACTTTAAAGCAATTAACGAAACGAAATATTTCCTTTCTGTAAGAACTTTGAGAAGTTAATATAATATCCAATATATACGTATTGAAATTTTTGGAAGCCGATGGCGGTAACTCTTCGGCAATAGTGTATATGTCTTTTCGTTTTTTAACAGCACCAATACGACACAAAAAATCGAGAGTATTGTCAAAGTTTATAGAATAGTCAGAAAATGTATTCTTAATGAGCGAGTATGTTCTTATCTTTTTGTTTTCAACAACATTTAATAAATTACGCACCTGCTTAAGCGTTAATCCTTCAAATGCGCTATTTTTTCTATTTGAAGAGACGCTCATACGCATCACCATCCTCACCCGTTGATAGCATATCCAAGCTGTAAATTGGATAATCTTGATCAATAACTTGACTCATTCTTTCTTCTTTAGCCTGAAGGTTGGCTAATATATCAGAGTCAATAGTGTCCTCGTATTGTAGAAAGTGGTAGTACGACTTTTTGTTTTCAGAGCCACCCACACGATGGATACGATCAATAGATTGCAGATATTGAGCGCAATTGTATGAAAGATCGTAATATATTGCGTGCGAGCATGATTTGTGTAGCGAAATTGATTCCGCACAAGCTGCTGGATTTGCAACAAGAATATCAACTCCACTTTCTGACTTAATAAAATCTCTAATAATCCCTTCCCTTGTTAATTCTTCATCAACATTAGCGTCTTCTACTGGCGTGGCACCATAAATTTTCCTTACGCCGTATCCAAGATTTAATGCTGTTTTATGGATCAGATCTATAGTTCGAACAAAGTTTGACCAGATGACAACTTTTTCTCCATTTTTTTGTAAATCTTTAATGCAAACAACTAGCTCTTCAAGTTTTGCTGGGGTTTCTAGATCATCGTAATTTTTTATTATATCTGCTATGGATGAGCCTTCTTCAAAAAATGTCTCGCTATAACTATCAATAGCTGTTCCGAGCAAAGCTGTATACGAAAGGCATTGTCTCAAGCGAATCATACGGCCACGTCGTAAATTCATAAGTAGATCAATATTATGCATGTAATCGGATTGAGAAAGGTCTTGTATCTGGTCTGTAATGAGGTCATATACCTGTTTTTCATATACATTCATACGAATGCTTATTGGCTTATTGAATTCTTGGCGAGCCAGATTCAAATCATTTTTTCTCACTCTATAAATGAGTGGACCAATTGATTTGTTGAGTATTGCCGTAGCCTGCTGTAATTCTTCTTGCTGTGTGAAATTTGCAATCCAATATTTTTCTTGTTCCGAAATTGGCGACGTTTCAGGCCAAAGAAAATCAAATAGATTGAAAGCATCAGTGTAGCTTTTAGGAAAGGGTGTACCTGTCAGAATGCAACGCCTAGTAGCAAAACGAGAAACTTCCATGGCCGCACTAGCCCATGAACCATTAATTTGCTTTATATAATGAGCCTCATCAATAACGAAAAAAAATCGTATGCCATGCCGACTAAACAATTCGCAGACGTGATTATAATCTCTAGTTAATGTCTGAAATGTTGTAAGGTAGATATCACATGCGGAATCTACGCTAGTTATGTATTTATCACGTCTGGATTGAATATCACCGCCAGCTAGAATTTCATAACTTGGTTTTGTTCCGATCACTTCTTTGTATTCATAATTCCATGGAACAAAACAGGCTGGTGGACCAACAACAAAGAGAGCGTCAATTTCGTTAAGGCTTCTGAGCCTTTGGAATACCGAGAGCACAACTGTTGTTTTTCCACTCCCTGGAACCGAAAAATTAGCACCATTCTTAACACTAAGAAGATGCAATGCGGCTTTGAATTGATGCTCTTTTAGTTCACGGGGAATATTTTTATCAATAAAATGCTGGAAATCTTGAGATTCGGATATATCAAAATTTCCGGTCTTTAATTCTCTTCCGATTTCTAGGGAAGATAATAATTTTTCATGTTCATATTGTCGTTTGTCTAGCTTGGACTGGATACTCTCATCAATTTGGTATGGAAGACCGCTTTTCGTTAAATAATCAGTTACCTTAACAACCAGTCCAATATCCATCTCTATTGATGTATTAAATTGCTTTGTGCTGGAGTTATATTTAAAACTCCAGTGTTGAAGTTGGTTCATATGACGGGGAGCAATCTCACTTTTTGATGCGTCTACAACAATGAGATCATTATCCAGCGCAATATAGATCATTTCTTTTTGTTTGCTGATTTACTATTCTTTTTTTGATCATAGATTTCTGATTCTATCTCTTTTACTTTTTTCCCGATTTTTACTACATGGTCTCTTGCTTTTTTGTAATCACTAGAATGAAGGCTTGCTATCTTCATATTCGGATGAGTGAGCTTCTTATATGCAGCTACTAATAAGGCTAACGGGGTCTCTTTCTCTACTCCCGATTCATAGTGTTTAAATGCCCCCATAAGAGGATGGATAATTGTTTCCCTATTTGCAGCCTTCCATTTTGCTTCTATGTTTTCTAGCGGTAAGAGGGCACCATTTTCATCAATACATTCATCGGGAGACAAAGCTGGCTTCACGTTTTGAGAGATTTTGATTATATGCTCCTTGCTTTCTTTATTACTACAGTACTTGGGAAGGTCACGCATAACCGTATGGAGCTTTTTTTCTGGTATGCTACGAAGTCGAATTATATTAAAAGCAGCTGTCTCAATATCTCCAATTTCATCATCTTTAATATTATTTTTGTTACGATAACTCTCCTTTGCAAAGGAAGAAGAATAGGCATTACTGTAATCGCAAAAAGCTTGCCAACGTCCTTCTCTATCTCCATGTCCTTTGGAGATAAGGTCATACCGTCCTTCTTGGTGAAACTGATTCAAGTACCTATCTACGCAATATATTGGATTGAGATGTTCTTTTTCGTATTTTTTAATAGCTTTTTCTATTTCCCTTTCTGTCTTATTTACGTGCTCTGGATCATCAAGGATTTGATCTCTTAGAGATAAACCAGTTTCTATTTTCCTTCTTATAGAAAGCGCAAGATCGAAACCATAATAATCAGATCTTCCGTCACTATGAAACTGATATCTATTCTCTATTTGTTCTATTTCAAGAAGCGTAGGCGGCCCGCCTGGGTCACCTTTACCTGGTAATATTACAACTTTCATGTACTTAAATTTTTCACCACCCAATAAGCTAAGTGCCATTTTGCGCCGATTGCCCTCAACGAGAAAACCATCAACGGTAATAATTGCGGGTTCCCTCTGACCGGTGTGTGTAATGCTTTTCACTAAAGCTGATTTTTGAACTGGATCTTTGTTTTCCAAAAATTTCTGTAATTTCTTCTGAGCTTCGTCTTTTGTTTCGTCAAGCAAAGCAGTGCTCTTTTCGTATCCAATTACATCAGAAATAATACGGCTATTATTTTTTCGGTAACGTAAAAGATGGATTGGCACTAGTACAACATCACGTTCAAAATTGTCTATGTGTTCACGTCGGAAATAGATCACCTTCTTGGATGGTGTTGCAGTAGTTGTTTTTTTCAGCTGAATTTCTTTTGCAAAATCTTCAATAATTTCTCGAGTGCTTGATTGTCTGATTGCATTCATATCGGTTTCCTATACGTTATTTATAAATGGCTTGTCATAATAATTATCTCTGCTAGAGATGCATTTTATATTCTAATGTCCTTTTAGTAGCACACCGTTTTGCTATTTATACCATATTAGTTGCACGAAATATTCGTGGAATCAATCGTGCTGTCTTTGCTATTGTCTCTCGTGGTGTTCTTCTGGGCTGTCATTTAGGTCAACAATAATATTCCATCTCGTCCGAATAGGTGAACACATACAGGGATGACGGCCCCCACTCCCCCATCTGGGGCTATCGCAATTTTCCTGCGGAAAATGCTGCCGCCGTGGTAGTTTCAGCGCTCATTGCGTTTTCGCTTCGCGAAACCGCAACCCTGGATTCCCGCCTTCGGCCTTCGGCCTCGGCGAGAATGACGGGTGTGGGGTCGGCCTTCGGCCTCGGCGTGGGAAACACTGTCGGCGATGGTGACACCCCCCCCCATCGCCTGGGATGACAGCAAGAGGGAAAGCGGCGAGGATGACGGCAAAGGGGCAAGCGGCAAGGCGCGACAATATCAATCTCAGTCGCCGCCTCGCCGCCAGATGGCCGGCTGCTCCCGGCGCGCCGACCGAACCACAAGCACCCGGCCGGTAAAATCAATCCTTACCGCCCCCTCATCAGCCGTATTCAACACCTTGATGAGCCTCTGCTGGTAACGGCCAACCACCCTGTCGCTGGGGTGCCCGAAGCGATTGTTGAACCCTGCGGATACCACCACAACCCCTGGCATCAGCGCATTGAGCAATGCCGGAGAAGACGATGTATGGCTGCCGTGATGCGGCGAAGACATGACAGACGCAAGTGGCAGACCCATGGTCGCCACGGATAGCTCGCCTGCCTCCTCTATGTCTCCGGTCAGCAGCAAGTCATGTTCCGCCGTCGATACATGAAGCAGGCAGGAATTGTTATTGCCGGTGCGCCCGCCGGACCCGGAAGAAAAAACATGGAACGTCACGCCGTCCACTTCCCGGTAACCGGCACAGTGGCTCTGGCCGAATTCATGTTCAATGCCCAGAGCCCGCCTGATATCTTCGGCGCCACCGGCATGATCATTGTCGCCATGGCTGATAATCAGAGAAGACAACGTTTGCCAGCCGGACTGCCGTAATGCCGGCAGCACTATCTGCTCCGCCGCGCTAAACCGGGTGCCGAACTTCGGCCCCGTGTCATACAAGTGGGCTGTTGACGCTGTTTCAATCAGCACGGACAACCCCTGCCCCACGTCAAGAAAAGTTGCCCGCATTGCGCCTTCATCCATCCGTCGGGGCGGCGTCATCAACAAAGAAACGAGCAGCAGGCCCGACCAGCGCGGCATGAGTCCACGCGGCGAAATCAGTAGCAGGCCGCCCATCAGCCCGGCGCAGGAGAGCAACATAGGTATGGCAGGCATGGGGATGGCGGTTATCGAGCCAGCGGTTTCAAGAAACACCCACAGCCCGCGAACCAATAACTCGGATAATTTCATCAGAGCAATACCAAGTGGTTCACAGATCACCACCATCAGCAGGCTTACGAACAGGCTCGGGACCAATAGCAGCCCCACCCAGGGAATGGCTATCAGGTTGACCAGAAAAGAACCGACCGGCATCTGATTCATCAGCAGCACGAGCAGCGGGGAAAGCGCAAGAAATACCACCCATTGCGCCCTGATGCTGGTCAGCATCCACCCCCTGAGACCAGTTGCTGCGCCCATCTGCCCGCCCAGCCCGAACAGCAGCACAAATACCGCGCCGAAAGACAGCCAGAATCCATTGCTCAGCCCCGCCAGCGGATCAAGTATGACAACGGCAATCAAGGCGACAAAAAACTGCCTGCTAAACGGTAATTGTCGTCGCATCAACAGGCTCAACAACACCACACCCGTCATCACCAGCGCCCTCTGTATGGGCAGCCCCCATCCTGCGATCAATGCATAAGCCAGGGTGACGCACAGGGTCCCCGCTATCACGCCCCGATAGGCGATGCCCAGATAACGCAATATCGCGTAGGTCAGGGCCGCGACAAGGCCGGTATGCAAACCAGAGACGATAACCAGATGCGTCGTGCCGGTGGCATTCAACAGGGCCCACCGGGACGGATCCAGTTGGCTGGTATCACCGAGACTCAAGGCAAGGAAAGTACCCAACTCGCCCTCGTCAACGAGGCGCCTGAGCCGCGATTGCAGATCAAATCTTATGGCATCCACGAAACGGAAATGGGCTGCAAGCAGCAGCGGTTCCGGCGTTGGTTTGACATATCCGCGGCCATGTATTCTTTTCACGAAAAGCCATTGCTCGTAATCGAATTGCCGGAAGTTCACTGACCCGGTGGGCGGGCTGATACGCACCTGCCACTGCCAGCGTTGGCCTGGCCTCAGAATGACACCTGGCTGATACCAGGTCAGGCGCAGGCGGCTGCCGGCAAGCTCCCCGGAACTGACACGGAACATGAACTGCGCTATGCCATCGTTTTCGACAGGCAGCCCGATGATCTCCCCGGTAATCCGCCTTTCTCCGGCGCCATCCGCAGGAATGCGAAGCGCCAACTGCTCCTGAACAGCGCTGTAAGTCAGCAACAGACCCAGCACAAAGGCGGCAGGCACCCGTGCGAACCTGAACATCAGCCCGGCCAGGCCAACCGGCAGCAACATAAAAAGCGCATCCAGGTCCGGCAAGGCAGGCAAGCGAGTCACCACCAAGCTACCGGTAACAAACGCGAGACAGGCGCCAATCATTGGCAGACTCTAGACAGTAGGCCAGCGGCTACCTATGGCAATTGTCTGGAATTTATCTGCTCAAACCGGGAATTCAGTGCAGGCAATCGCCTATAATGCGCAGGAGCTCAAAATGTGTGCGCCATTGAACTTTAAGAAATACTTGCCAACTCGGGAGCAGTTGAGACAAACACGATCATTGCAGTTTCTCGGAGACATGATTTTCGAGCCCAATCTGTGGCACTTTAATCGTCATTCCCTGTCATTCGCTGTCCTTGTCGGTTTTGTATGCAGTTTTCTGCCCGTCCCTCTGCAAACCATCCCTGCCGCGATGATATGCATCTGGATTCGCTGCAACATTCCCGTGACGCTGATCATAGTCTGGGTCAGCAATCCTCTGACCATGCCGTTTATGATGTATTTTGCTTTCCGGGTCGGCAGTTATCTGCTGGGTCTTGAACAGCAATTTATTCCTGTTGCGCCAAGCCTGGAGTGGATCACAGCGCAACTGGGGTTGATATGGCAGCCCTTGTTACTGGGTGCCCTGATGTGCGGCTTTACGCTGGGCATTACCGGCTTCCTGCTGGTACATCTTTATTATCACTGGCGGGCTGCACGCTACAAGGACCGCAAACGGCAGAAGTAAGATACCGGTGGCGGCATTACTCGTATCTGAGCACCTCCGCCGGATGCAGACGCGAGGCCCGATATGACGGATAAAGAGTCGCTGCAAGGCTGATGAGAAAAGCCGCCAGGACTATCACCAACACATCAGGCAGCCGAACGTCGACCGGAACCCTGGTGAAATAGGTGCCTTCAACGATACTGACCCCCAACCACGACTGCACCATGCTCATCAGTTCAGGGGTGAAAAAGGCAAGCGGCACGCCGACCATCAGCCCCGCCAGGACACCCGACAAGGCGACGCCCATCCCCTGAACAAGGAATATCTTCATGATGCCGGCAGGGGCGAGCCCCATTGTTCTCAATACCGCCATATCCCGCTTCTTGCTCTCTACCATCATGCTTAGCCCGGCAACAATGCTGAAAGAGGCGACCGCAATCACGAACGACAGCAACACGAACATCATGATTTTTTCCATGCGCACGGCACGAAAGAAGTCACCATATTGCCGGGTCCAGTCTGTTGCCTCATAGCCCGCGGCAATCAGCCTGGCGGTGAGTGTTGGCGCCGCGAAAATATCATCGAGCATGACCCGCAGGTCGGCGATTTCTCCCGTCAGCGGCAGCAGGTCCCGGATATGCATAACCGCAAGGCCATGATCCAGTTCCGAGCCAAGTGAGAAGATACCCGCTATCTGGACGGCAGAGAGTTCCGTTGTCAGCAGCCCGCCACCGGCACTCACGCCCGGCGTAATAAGATTGACCCGGTCACCCACCTCGATGCCGAGATGCCAGGCCACGGCATCGCCGATAACCATGCCCTGCTTTCCTGCAGCAAGGTTGAAGGCCCCGGACATCACCGCCTCAGGCAGGATGGAGGCTTGGCTTTCTCTTTCCGGCAGGACCCCATAGACATTGACCAGCCGGCTGCGGCGGCCAGCAACCAACAGCATGCGTGACGCAGAGAAGGGTGTTATCGACATAACCGGATAGTCGGCGGCCAGCGTTTCAATGTCGCCGACGTCTTCTGTGGCAACAACAAGATGCGGCACTGCGCCCAGGATGCGATGTTTCAGTTCACGATCAAACCCGTTCATAACGGAGACCACAACGATCAGGGCGGCCACACCCAGCGCCAGGCCAATGAAAGACACCAGCGTCACCAGAGACGCAAACCTGCTACCGGGCGAGGTGCGAGCGTAGCGGAGGCCTATCATGCCGGGAACCCCCAGTGTCACCGAGCCATCTCCAACTGGCCGCCGTGCAGGCGGCAAAGCCTCTGCATTCTGTCTGCGAAACCGGGGTTGTGGGTTACCACCACGAAAGCTGTCCCCGTCTCTACCGCAAGCGTCAGCATCACTTCATGCACTTGAGCCCCGCTCTCTTCGTCCAGATTACCCGTGGGTTCATCCGCCAGCACAATGTCCGGCCCGGTTGCCAAGGCCCGGGCAATGGCGACCCTTTGCCTTTCTCCGCCGGAGAGTTCACCGGGATGATGGTCGGCGCGGGCCATCAGGCCGACCCGGTCGAGTAGCTGTATCGATGTTTCCAGTGCTATTTTCTTGTTGCCACCACCGATCATCAGCGGCATGGCGACATTCTCCAGCGCGTTGAACTCCGGCAACAAATGATGGAACTGATAGACAAACCCCAGGCGAGCATTCCTGAGCCTGCCGAGGGCTGTCTGGTTCAACCCGGCAAGGTCCTGACCGGCAAGCGTCACGCTACCCGCATCAGGCGTGTCCAGACCCGCCAACAGATGCAACAAGGTGCTTTTGCCACTGCCGGACACGCCGACTACAGCCAGCGTTTCTCCCGGCGACACGGCCAGGTTGATATCCTTGAGTACGACAATTTCTCTGTCTCCCTGCCGGTAGCTCTTGGACAGCCCTTTGGCCTGCAACACCGGGTCAAACTTCATGTCGTAAGGTCTCAACGGGATTGGCGCTGGCCGCCCTGGAAGCCGGGTAAATGGTCATCAACCCGCATATCAATAAAGAAATAAAGGCTATGGCGGCAATATCCGTTAGCTGAACTTCCGTTGGCAGATAGCGGATGAAATACGCCTGCATGAGATTCAGGCCAAAGAAGCTGGTTACGCTACTGAACAAAACACTGACCATGGATGTCAACAACAACCCCAGCAGTATGCCGGAAGCAAGGCCAATCATGCCCACCGCCAGGCCATGAACGGCAAAAATAAACCGGATATCCGTTGGCGATGCGCCCAGGGTTCGCAAGATGGCAATACTTGAACGATTGTCATCAACGGTCATCACCAGATTGGAAATCAAATTGAATGCGGCCACCACGACAAGAATCAACAGCAGCAGGAACAGGGTCGTCTTCTGCGTTCTGATGGCATCATAGAGATTGCCATTGCGCCGCATCCAACTCATCCCGTAAAGGTTGCCCTCTTCAAGCGCAAGCTCGTGGAGGACCCGCGGCGCATCAAACAGGTCGTTAGTCTTGATGGCGATGCTGTTGACGGCGCCCTGCCGTTTGAGTCGTAACGCATCCCGAATGTTCAAAATGATCTGTTCCTTATCCTGGTCCGCGCCCATGCGGAAGATGCCGGTCACCTTGAGCCGCCGGGTGGTAACAACCGGCCCGGCTATTGAAAAAGCAACCTGCGGCAGCACCAGGGTCAAACCATCACCGACCAGCACGCCAAGACGCTCAGCCAGCTCCGCCCCGATAACCACCCCATAACTTTCGTCAGCGAGGCTCTCGAAGGACCCGGACTCCATAAATTCAGGCAGGATTGAAACACTGGGCTCCAGCATCGGGTCAACACCTCTGATACCCACCCCGGCCAGTTCGCCACCAGCGATAACCAGCCCCGCACCTTCGACGATGGGAGCCGCCGCCTCTATATCAGGATGTTGCAGAACCCGAAGGCGCAGGCTGCGCCAGTCAAAGTCGGCATCCGGCACATAGACAATGCCATGCGGAAGCACCCCCAGCACTCGGGTCAACAACTCCCGCTCAAACCCGTTAACAACGGACAGGACAGTCACCAGCACCGCTACCGCCAAAGTCAGGCCGCTGATGGAAAGCAAGCCGATGAAAGACATCAATCTATGCCGGCTTCCCGCACCGAATAACCTGAACGCAATACTGAACCGCCAGTCTTTGAACATACCTGAAACATCCCCGGACAGGGCCATTGAAGCACGATTCAGCCGCTATCACACACCCGGGCAAGCGGCTTCAGTTATAATCACCGGGCGCGGCAGTGGGCCGGGCCATATATCAATTTGGAAACCATCGATGATCGTTATTCTGCAGCCAGGCATAAATGAAGACAGCATCGCTTACCGGGAAGCCATTGATGTCATGTCAAACCTGCCGGGCATACGCCTGCAACGCCATCTGGTGCAAGGCGAAGAACGAAATCTGACGGAAGTTTACCTGCTCGGCGACACGCACAAGATAGACCAGGCGCAAATAGAAAACCTGGATGCCGTAGACAGGGTCATCAGAGTTTCCGAGGAATATCGAATCCTGGGCCGCCATCGGGATGCGCATCGGGCTTCCGGCTTCACCTATAACGGTGTGCACTTCAATCAGGAATCCTTCCATGTATTCGCCGGCCTGTGCGCCGTCGATACCCCTGAACATGTAGAGATGATGATGCGGGCATTGCGGGACCAAGGCCAACACTGTACACGCATGGGCGCTTATAAGCCGCGCACCAATCCCTACTCATTCCAGGGTCATGGTAAATCCTGCCTGCCTTATGTGTTTGAGCTGGCCGGCAAATACGACATCAAAGTGATTGCCATAGAAGTGACCCATGAGACGCATATAGACGAGATTAGCCAGGTACTCAAACAAACCGGCGACCCCACCGGCGTGATGCTGCAAATCGGCACTCGCAACACCCAGAATTTTGAACTGCTCAAAGCGGTGGGCAGGCAACAGCGCTTCCCCGTGTTGTTCAAGCGAGGGTTCGGCGTGAGCCTCAATGAATCATTGAACGCCGCCGAGTATCTTGCCAGCGAAGGGAATGCCAACGTCGTCTTCTGCCTGCGCGGGATCAAAAGTGAAGCAGGCGCACCGCACAGAAACCTGGTTGACTTTGGCCAGGTTCCAGCCATCAAACGCCTGACGCGCATGCCGGTCTGCGTCGACCCGTCACATTCGGTGGGCGTGCGGGACGCCCCGCTCGACGGCATTCTGGATATTGCCCATGCGGCCGCCCAGGGCATTGTTGCCGGCGCGAACATGGTGCTGGTTGATTTTCATCCCGAACCATCCACGGCACTGGTTGACGGGCCACAGGCTCTGTTGTTGGAGGAGTTGCAACCCTTTCTGGAAGATATGGCGAGAAGCCATGAATGTTACGCGGAAAGAAAGCGCATCTGGGAGAAGCACGCATAAAAAAGGGCGCTCTACCGGGCTGTATCTACCAGACTGTATCTACCGGATTTGCTCTACCGGCTTTTCCTCGCAATGCTCAGGGTCGCCGCCGCAGACCTCGCAGGCCCCGTCAAGACCCATCTTATTGAGGCCACCGCAGGAACCTGATATTGGCGCACGCCCACGCATCACACCGATTGCCATACCGGCAACCACGGCAACCAACATCACAAAGGACAGAACAAGTTCAATCATTTTCCCACTTCCCGCAGGTAAGTTTTCATTGCACTGGACAACAAGTCTTTGAATTGACCATCGCCAGTAACGCGCATTATAACCAGGATTGGTAAATTCCTCGCCTCCGCTATCGCTATTGCCTTCTCCGGGCCCAGCACACTGAAGGCAGTGGCAAAGCCGTCAGCCATGGCGGCGCTCGGGTGCAATACTGTCACCGACGCCAGTGGGTGATTCACCGGCCACCCGCTCGCCGGGTCAATCGTATGTGAATAGACCCGGCCATCCAGTGCAAAAAAATTCCGGTAATCCCCGGAAGTTGCCAGCGCCAGGTTCCGCATCGGCAGGGTGCGATACAGGCGGCGGGTGCCTGCTTCCGGCGTTTCTATGCCAATCATCCAGTCTCGCCCCCATCTGTTGAGACCACCGGCCCGGACCTCTCCGCCTATCTCGATCATGTAGCGGTTCACGCCCTGTTGTTCCAGCAGCGCGGCTATGTCATCAACCGCATACCCTTTTGCCACCGCCGAGAGGTCTATATACAAACCCGCAGGCCGGGTCAGGCGATTGCCAGCCATCTTTACCCGGTGAAAGCCGACGCGAGTCATGGCCCGGGCAAGGTCCTCGCGGCCCGGAATCACCCCTGGCGCGCCATCCGGCCCAAAGCCCCAGAGGTTGACCAGAGGGCCGATAGTAACGTCGAAGGCGCCGTTGGATGCCGCATAAATCTCCGTACTGATTTCAAGCACGCGGGCAAGCTCGCCGGATATGAGGATGGGCCCCTCGCTGGCATCTCTGTTGAGCCGGGACAATTCGGAATCAGGTATATAGGTTGAAAAAACCCGGTTCAGTTCCACAAGCCGCGCATCCACAAGCTGCTTGAGCGAGTCGCCATCAAGCGTTTGGGTCACAACGCGAATGTTGTAACTTGTGCCCATGGTCGGGCCGCTGATGACCAGTTCCCGCTCCCCGTTTGCATGGCAACCATCATGGCAACCATCATGGCAACCATATAGCGCCGCCATAGCCAGCCAGAGCGCGATACACCTGGCATGTCGGACCGCCGATACTGTTGATAACAAAGTAACCTTCATGCTTTACTCCGCGCCGTGATGTCTTCCCGACCCCAGACTGTCAAACCTCGAATATATGTTGATTCCACAGAGTCACTGGAGCAAACCTTCCACGAACTCATCCCGATAAGCGCACAGATGGGTGTAAAAGTAGTGTCCTATTCGGGGGATTCGCTCACCATCTCTGCACCACTTGCGGCAAACATCAATCACCAAGACTCCGCTTTCGGCGGCAGCCTGTTCGCCGTTGCAGCCCTGGCTGGCTGGGGTCTGATGCAGATGAAGCTTAGCGAATTGCTGCTCGATTGCAATACAGTCGTCATGGGCGGCGAGGTGAGCTTTGAACGGCCTGTTTACGATGACCTCATCTGCACCTGCGAGCTGCCTGCTGATGCCGATGCCGTCTTCGAGGCGCTGGTCAATACAGGTGCGGCTTCCACCCGGATGAATTCCAGCTACACCAGCAATGGCAAAACCGCCATGCGCCTCAATGGACAGTATCATCTCAAGAAGCGCACCTGACACAGCCATGAAAACACCACCGCGTTTGCAGTTGGCAAATCTTCCGACGCCACTTGAGCCTTTGGAACGGCTGTCCGAGGAATATGGCGTGCGTATCTGGATAAAGCGGGACGACCTGACGGACACCCTTGCCAGCGGCAACAAGATCAGGAAACTCGAATACGTCCTTGCCCAGGCGCAGGCGGAAAATGCTCATGTACTCGTGACCTGGGGCGGCATACAGTCAAACCACTGCCGGGCAACCGCACTGCTCGCGGCCCGGCTGGGTCTGAAAGCACATCTGGTGCTGCGCGGCAAAAAGCCCGCCCAGCCGGACGGCAACCTGCTGTTGGACCAACTGGTCGGCGCCAGCATCAGTTATACATCCCTTGCACAATACAAAGACATGGATGGATACTATAATCGGCTCAGTCAGGACTATGCCGGGCAGGGCTTGAAGACCTTCCGCATTCCCGTTGGCGCATCCGACGAAATTGGCGTCTGGGGGTATCTGAACGCCGCCGCTGAACTTAAAGATGACTTTCGCAGCGCATCCATCTCGCCAGATGCCATTGTTTCCGCCACCGGGTCCGGCGGCACACTAGCCGGGTTGATACTGGGCAATGCTATTCACGGGCTCGATTGCCAGGTGTTTGCCTTCAATGTTTGCGATGACGAGGCTTATTTCCTCAAGAAGATATCCGCGGACTTCGCCAGTTGGCAGGCACGCTATGAGGCGAACCTGGACCTGAAAAAGCTACCGATCAACGTCATAGACGGATTTGTCGGCCCCGGCTACGGGCGCGCCACACCGGCTGTTTTTGAAACCATCCGCAAGGTGGCAAGGCTGGAAGGAATTGTGCTTGATCCGGTTTATACTGGGAAGGCTTTTGACGCCATGTTGCGCCAGATTACCGATGGTCGCTTCAAAGGCATGAAAGATATAGTGTTTATTCACACAGGCGGGGTTTTTGGATTATTCCCGCAGAAAAAAGAATTGTTTATTTAGGGTGTTCCTCCATGCGTTACCTGTCAGTTCTATCAGTGCTATCACTTCTCCTGCTTGCATCCTGCTCCTGGTGGCCCTGGGGTGCGAAAAATACCGATAATTGTCTTGACGATGACAGTTGCGACAATGCCAATCCTTTTGAAGAGCGGCTTGTAGGCGGTGTCTGGCACTGCCAGGCCGACAGCGGGGATGAAGACTGGGACTGCGCCAGAGCCGACAGCAGCGGCAAGGTGCTTTCTGACAAGCAAGTGCTACTTGACAAAAAAGTGCCTGAGGAAACGCAACAAGAACCTGCCGCTGAAATACGTCAGGCGCAAGACGCCGTTATGCTGACCTCCAAAGATCTGCTTGCTTTTTCCGACGACAGCTATGTAATACAACTCGCCGCACTGCAATATCTGGACGACATAAACGATTTTGCCGCTGCCAATGGTATCGAATCACCCATCATCGCCAGAGTCGACAACCAGGGTGTCTACTGGTATGTGTTGATTCTCGAAGTATTCGATGACCGGGAAGCGGCCAACCAGGCAATTGTTGAATGGGAGGAAACCCATAAGCCCGCAACCAAACCCTGGGCACGGCCCATGCACCTCCTGAAGGAGGCCATACGCAGGGCCCTACCAAGCGACACCTGACGCATGCCCCGCTCTGAACTGCTGCAATCCATTCCTTCAGTCGATAGCCTGCTCTCCTCCGACGATTTCCAAAGTCTCCTGATGGACTATGGGCATACGCGCACAAAGGCGGCGATTCGCCGCACCCTGAATGATATTCGCGCCCGCGCAAAGTCCGACAAAAGCATGCGCATCCCCGATGAGCATGAAATCAGCGGCCGGGTCAGGCGGCTTGTCGAAGCGGAAGACAAGAGCGCCCTGCGCCCGGTACTCAATCTCACCGGCACAGTCCTGCATACCAATCTTGGCCGCGCGTATCTGCCGGATGCCGCCCTTGATGCTGTGGCGGCGGTCTCCCGAGGTGCCAGCAATCTTGAGTTTAACCTTGAAAGCGGTCAACGCGGAGACCGTGACAGTCATGTTGAAGAACTGCTGGCGGAACTGACGGGCGCCGAGTCAGCCACGCTGGTCAACAACAATGCCGCGGCTGTTCTGATCTGCCTGAACACTTTCGCCAACGGGCAATCCGTATGTATATCCAGAGGAGAACTGGTGGAAATAGGTGGCTCATTCAGAATCCCGGAAATCATGGAAAAGTCCGGCTGCCACCTGGTTGAAGTGGGCGCCACCAATCGCACCCATCCGAATGATTACCGGCAGGCCATAGATGAGCGAACGGCCCTGCTAATGAAAGTACACACCAGTAACTATGAGATACGCGGGTTCACCGGTTCAGTTGATTACAGCGACCTTGCCAGCATCGCAAAAGAAAGCGGCCTGCCCTTGCTGGCTGACCTTGGCAGCGGCACACTGGTCAACCTGGAAGACCACGGGCTCGAACACGAACCCACGGTAAGAGAAGTTCTCGCCGCCGGGGTGAGCCTGGTAACCTTCAGCGGCGATAAACTACTGGGCGGGCCCCAGGCCGGTATCATCGCCGGGAAGAAGGCGCTGATTGACGCCGTGAAAAAAAATCCCCTGAAACGCGCACTCCGGGTAGACAAGATGACTATCGCCGCCCTGGTGGAGGTACTCAAGCTATACCGGCATCCTGAAAGTCTTGCAGAAAAGCTGCCTTCCCTGCGGTATCTGGTGCGCACCAGGGGCGAGCTTGAAGCCCTGGCCAATACACTCTTGCCGCCCATGCAAGCCGCCCTCGGCGCTATCGCAGAAGTCAGCCTTGCGCCCGCCCACAGCCAGATAGGCAGTGGTGCCCTGCCCCTCCACCAACTACCGACCCTGGTCATCGAGATCAAGCCGAAAGTTTCCGGTGATGCGGCGCTACAGCAACTGAGCCTCGCTTTCCGCAGGCTGCCCCTGCCGGTGGTCGGCAGGTTGCAGGGCGGCAAATTGCTGCTGGATATACGAACCCTTCAGTCCGCCGGGGAACTGCTTGACCAGTTGAGTTCACTGGATTTGCCATGATCATCGCCACCGCCGGCCATGTAGACCACGGCAAGACGTCATTGGTCAACGCGCTGACCGGCATAGATACGGATCAACTGGACGAAGAGAAAAAGCGGGGCCTCACCATTGATCTGGGGTTTGCTTACACGGATGGCGGAACAGGCAGCCGGTTAGGGTTCGTGGACGTACCCGGGCATACCAGATTCATCAGCAATATGCTGGCGGGCGTGGCAGCCATCGACTATGCCCTGCTGGTGGTCGCGGCGGATGACGGCGTTATGCCGCAAACCGTCGAACATCTCCACATACTCGAACTGCTCGGTATCAAAGCAGGCGCAGTGGCGCTGACGAAAATTGATCGTTGCGAAGCCGCCCACATTGGCAGGGTCAGCCAGCAGATTGAAAACCTGCTGCAGCGCTCTTTTCTACAGGGTGCTGACATCTTCCCGCTCTCCACCGAAACCGGGGAAGGTATTGACGCTCTGAAAATTGCGCTTGATATGGCAAGTAAAGACATCACGCCTCGCCAACCACAGGGTCTTTTTCGTCTGGCCATAGACCGCAGGTTTAACATTCGTGGTTCCGGCATGGTTGTAACCGGCAGTGTCTTTGCCGGTTCAACCACAACGGGTGATACGTTACTGCTGATGCCGCAGAATAAATCCGCCCGGGTCCGCAGCTTGCGAACCCAGGGCCGGCAGGCAGACAGAGCGGTTGCTGGCGACCGCTGTGCGGTCAATATCAGGAGCAACGAACTGCAACTTGAAGATATTCATCGGGGCAACTGGCTCACCATGAATCCAGGCCCGGCAACTCATCGGGCGGACATCTCTTTGCAGATTCTGGGCAGTGAGAAAAAACCTTTCGCCCACTGGACCCCGGTACACATCCACAGTGCGGCCAATCATGTCACCGGGCGCATTGCATTGTTAGCGCAGAGACGGCTTGCGCCGGGTGAACGAGGGCTGGCGCAACTGGTGTTTGAACCGCCTATCAACCTCTGCCGCGGCGACCGCGTGATTATCCGCGACCAGGGCGCCCTCAGAACCATTGGCGGTGGCGAAGTGCTTGACCCCTACGCCCCCAAGCGAGGTCGCGCCAGGCCGGAGCGCCTGTCCCTGCTGAAACTCATCAGGCCGGCAGCCCCAGGTGAATCAATCAAAGACCTGCTGAAGTCTTCACCTGCAGGGCTGGACAAACGGACCCTGGCCGCCGGATTCAATCTGACCGAAGAAGAACTGACCGGATGTATCTCGGGTGGCAATCTGCTAACCCTCAATGAACATCTGCTGATAGAAGCCGGGCATCTTGAAAGCGCAATAGCAGCGCTGAAAACCCAACTGACCCGATGGCATCAAGCCAATCCCGGCAAGGCCGGGCTGCCGCTCAATCAGATTGAGCGGCTAGTCGACGGCCCGCGCAAGCTGCCGGTGGATGCGCTCATAGAACGGCTGCTGGAACAGGGAGAACTGTTGCGTGACGGCAATCTTTTCAAGCGGCCTGGGGCAGGCATCCAACTGAGCCACGAGGAACAGACAGTCTGGCAGGCCACCCTGCCCCTGTTGCAAGCAGAACCAACCAAACCGCCCGTGTTGCACGACCTTGCAGAGCGCCTGTCCATCGACCCCCGCAAGTTGGAAGGCATACTCATTCAGGTGACGAAGACAGGGCAGCTCGTCAGGCCCGTCAAAAACAGGTTCTTCCTGCCGTCGGCCATAACCAGCCTGCAGGAAAGTCTGGCCGTCGCTGCAGGTGATACGGGCGAGTTCACCGTACAAACGTATCGTGATACCACCGGCATAGGCCGCAATCTTTGCATAGAGATATTGGAATATTTCGACCGGCAAGGGCTCACTCGCCGCGTGGGAGATAAAAGACAACGCCTGGACACGACAGGGCTAAACCGCCACGCCAAATGAAACCGGCAGCTACATGAAACCAGCAACTACATAAAATCAGTAACCAGATCAGTCAGCGGGTGGCGTCTTACCCAGGGTGGCCGCAATGGTTGTACACAGTAGCTGAAACACCAATATGGTGCTCGCCACCAGGCATACCCAGTCAATAGACTCAACAATCTGAAAATAATCCGCCGCCAGCACACCTATGGCCGCGCCTATGATAATGCCGATGATTGTCCCCAGTATGGGCGTGGACATAACGCTCTCCCTTCAGAGTTGGCGGTCAACGATAAAGCCGGCCAGCCATCGCAAGCCATCCGCCGATGGCCCGCAATCCGCCAGTTGAGCGATGGCGGCTGCCACCTCCTTATGCATGCATAGCCGTGCGCCATCCACACCCAACAGGCTAACGAAGGTGGACTTGTTATTCTGCACATCGGAACCCTGGGGCTTGCCCAAAGTTCCGGTGCTTGCCTCGACATCAAGAATGTCATCCTTGATCTGAAAAGCGAGGCCGAAGTGACGCCCGAATGCAGCAAGCCGTTGCCGGGCATGATGATCGTTCGATGCATTGGCCACCATGGTCAGGCTGGCGCCGATCAAGGCACCTGTCTTCAAGTGACTGATGTTTTCCAACTCTGCAAACTCAAGGCGACGAGTTTCACCTTCAAGATCCATGGCCTGGCCTCGGATCATGCCGGATACGCCCGCCGCATGGGCGAGTTCCCGCACCCAGGCAACCACCAGGGCGGCATTTTCCCCGGCGCAGGACAGTAATTCAAACGCGCAGGTATACAACGCATCGCCGACCAGAATGGCCGTGGCTTCATCAAAGGCGCAATGCACCGTCGGCTTGCCGCGTCGCAGATTATCATCATCAATGGCCGGCAGATCATCATGGACAAGGGAATAAGTATGGACCAGTTCAATAGCCGCCGCAGGATAGTCCGCAACAGACAGGGGAACATCAAGTAATTCAGCGGCAGCGTAACTCAGTAACGGTCGTATGCGCTTGCCTTCGGAATAGGCGGCATAGCGAAGCGCATCTTCCAGTTTGCCGCCAGCGGTGGTTCTCTCGTCTATAAACTCACGAATAACACCTTCAACTCTCGCTTTAAGCGCCGCTGACCGCTGACTGAACGCAGGCTGGCTCATGGTGACTTCCGACATCGCAAAACCGCTTATGTTATCCCGCTTGCGGGGTACATGACAGTGCCGGCCACAAGCGGATGGTGTATGCTTCGCAGCCAAGCAAATCGGGCCAAGTGCGATCTCGGCAAATCCTGCCATGAGCCATTCAAGTGTTTCCGTCCGCGCCGCCGCAAACATTGCCCTGATAAAATACTGGGGCAAACAGAAAGTAGCCGGGAACCTGCCGGCGGCCGCATCCCTCTCCGTTGGCCTGGAAGACTTACGCACAACCACGCACATTACTTTCAATACGGGGCAAGCAGACCTGATCAAAGGGCTGGATGAACCCGGGGCGAAACGAGTCGAACAATTTTTGCGATATGTCCGCCAGACCTTCGAGGCCGGGAGATATTTCAGCATCACCACAGACAACAATTTTCCGACAGGCGCCGGCCTAGCCTCCAGCGCCTCCGGTTTCGCGGCCCTGGCCCTGGGGCTGAACGAACTGTTGGATATCGGGCTGTCATCCAGAGCATTGAGCCGGCTTGCAAGGCGTGGTTCAGGCTCTGCCGCCCGTTCGATACATGGCGGCTGGGTAGAGATGGTTGCAGGCCCGGATGCTTATGCCGCGCCCATCATGCCCGCCGCCGCTTGGGCCATGGAAGTGATCATTGCCATCACCTCCACATCTGCAAAACCTCTCGGCTCCAGCGAAGCCATGCTGAGTACATCGCTCACCTCGCCCTTCTACAAGGCATGGCTCAACGCCCAGGGCGCGGATATGCAAGCAGCGAAGCAGGCCATTTCAGACCGTGACTTCATGAAACTCGCAGACATCAGCGAGCACAACTGCCTCAAGATGCATGCCACCATCATGGCCGCCAGACCCGCCATCCTTTACTGGCTACCCGCAACCCTGGCGGTGGCAAAGGACATTGCCCGCCAACGGCAAGCCGGCCTTGCAGCTTTTTATACGATTGACGCAGGCCCGCAGGTCAAAGTGTTCTGCCTGCCGGAGGCCGCGGACCAGGTGGAGATTCTCGTCAGAGGCATGCCCGGCGTCACAGACATCATCCGCACCCGCCTGGGCGGAGAGCCGGAAATAAACACCTAATGATAACGACAGCACCGGGCAAACTCTTCGTCATGGGTGAATATGCGGTGCTGGCAGGTGCCCCCGCCATCCTGATGCCAACGCCCCAGTGCGCCCGTGTCGACATCACGCGGGATGACAAAGAAACCCTGACGATGGTCGGCGCAAGCAAAGATACACTGCCCCTTGCCGACGGCTTGAAGCGCAGCCCACTCCTCGCCGCCGTCGTCAATACCCTTGACTGCCGGCAAGCCTTCAACGGCAAGTCTCTGCTGTTGAATACGGCGGATTTTTTCCGCGGCGGTGTGAAGCTGGGCCTGGGCTCCAGCGCCGCCCTGACGACGGCGCTGGTCAAAGCCATCACACCCCGGGCAACCCAGGCGGAAATCATCCGCGATGCCAGCCAATGTCACCGCACCTTCCAGGGTGGCAGAGGCAGTGGCGCCGATATTGCGCTTGCCACAGTAGGCCGGCCGATTATTTTCACAGCAGGCAGGCCACCTGTCACCATCTCTCCGCCCGCGGGCTTGTATATGCTGGCCATCTGGACGGGCAAGGCGGCTTCAACCAGCGACTATATCAACAGGCTGGCCGCCTGGCGGCAGGATAATGCCGCCGCCTATGACGCGACCATGGCGCAGATGCAGACCTGCGTGGAAAACTTTATCCGGCAACTCGACAAGCCCGCCAGTGACCTCTTGGCTCTCCTTACCCAATATGACCGACTACTCGAACAACTGTCCCGGGATTCCGGGCTGAATTTCTACAATCAGGCGCACTTAACCCTGCGAAAGCGGGTAGAATCAGCCCGCTGCGCATATAAGCCCTCCGGGGCGGGTGGCGGCGATTTTGGCATCGCCTGCAGCGCCGATAAAGAAGCATTGATGACCCTGGCGGACGAACTGAAACAGGCGGGACGGCTTACCCTGCCGATCAATGGTGTGACCAGGTGATATTCCAGGAGTGTTCATGGGCAAAATAAGATTCCCCGGGTTCTACAAGCTGTCTGTCGGTGGAAGGCTCAAAAAAGTATACGAAAACGGCTGGCTCTCGAAAGAAGACCTGACATCACTGCGTAACGGCCACCATCTGCTGCCCCTCAGCCGCGCAGACAAGATGATAGAGAATGTCGTGGGCGTCATGGCACTGCCCATGGGGCTTGGGCTCAACTTCCGGGTCAATCAAAAAGATTATCTGGTGCCCCTGGTCGTTGAAGAGCCTTCCATTGTTGCAGCCCTCAGTTCGGCGGCGAAGATTTTCCTTGCCGGCGGCGGCGTTCATTCAACCGCTGAGGAATCACTGCTGATAGGCCAGATACAAGTGGTCAACCCCCCGGACGCCGAACAGGCGCAGGACCGGGTCATGTTCCACAAGTCTGAGCTTATCGACAAGCTCAACAAACTCCACCCCAAGATGGTGGAACGCGGCGGCGGCGTTCGCGATATAGAAGTGCGGATATTCGAGCAGACAGACCGCAACCCCCTGATGCTGATTGTGCATCTCTTAGTAGATACCTGCGATGCCATGGGCGCCAATACTATCAATACCATGTGCGAGGAAATTGCCGCCGACGTAGAAGCCATCACCGAGGGCCGGGTATTCCTGCGCATCCTCTCCAATCTCACCGACCGTGCGATTGTTCGCGCCAACGTCACCATCAACACGGACCAGTTGGCGGGCAAAGGCTATGCTGGCGAGGAAGTCCGGGACGGTATCATCCTCGCATCACAATTCGCGGAAATTGACCCCTACCGGGCGACAACCCACAACAAGGGCGTCATGAACGGCATAGACCCGCTGGCGATTGCGACAGGCAATGATTGGCGGGCGATAGAGGCAGCCGCCCATGCTTATGCGGCGCGTAATGGCACCTATTCCTCGCTGACGAAATGGCGTGCGGATGATACAGGTGCGCTCGTCGGCAGCATCGAAATACCGCTGAAAGTCGGCATCAAAGGCGGGTCACTCGAAGCCAACGACACGACCATGATCAATTATCGCCTGCTCAATGTCTCAAGCGCCCGCGAACTCGCCGAACTCATGGCGGCGGTGGGGCTCGCGCAGAACTTCTCTGCCATCAGGGCGCTATCCACGGAAGGGATTCAGAAAGGGCACATGTCTCTTCATGCCAGAAGCGTCGCCGCCACCGCCGGGGCGCCCAGTGAACATTTTGAAACGGTGGTTAGCCGCCTGGTGGATAATGGTAACATCACCGTTACGGTGGCGAAAGACATTATCGCCGAACTTGTCAGCGCCAATCGAAAAAACGAAATCAGAAGTACCAACTCCACCACCGCCAGCGCCAACGGCAAGGTCATCCTGCTGGGCGAACATGCCGTGGTATACGGCAAGCCCGCCATCGCCGTACCGATCAAAAACGCGGTGCTGGCGGAAGTTTCCGACTCGAACCACAAACCGGAAATCAAGGTTCCCGCATGGGACATAGACGGCAAGCTGGAAGAATCCAACACCATCTGGTGGGAAGCCATCCAGAAGGTATTCCAGCAACTGGACGTCAGTGACAGGTACTTCATGATTCATGTCAAGCCGAACATCCCGGCAGCCATGGGTCTCGGTGGCTCCGCCGCCATAGCGGTGGCCATCATAAGAGCCGTCTCCCGGCACTTCAGCTTGACGCTCACAGATGATGCCATCAACCAACTGGCCTTCCAGTGTGAAAAGGCCGCCCACGGTACGCCTTCCGGCATTGACAACACCATTGCCACCTTCGGACGCCCGCTGGTTTACCAGTCCGGTGAACAAAAGCGCCTGGACCTGCTTGAGTTTCCGAAACCGCTGAACCTGGTCATTGGCATCTCTGACCAGCCCAGCCTGACCGTCGACATGGTGGACGGGGTCAGGGCAAGGTGGCGCAAGAACAACCAACTATATGATGCCCTGTTTGAAAATTTCCGCCGGGTCACCGAAACCGGACTCAAAGCCAGCATGGAAGGCGACTACAAGACCCTGGGCGATATGATGACGGTCAATCACGGCCTGCTGAGTGCCATACAAGTCTCATCACCGGAGCTGGACAGAATGGTGCAGATAGCGATGAATCATGGCGCTCTGGGAGCCAAGCTGACAGGCGCAGGCGGCGGCGGGTCCATTGTCGCCCTCTGTGATGACAACGCCGATGCCGACGCCGTTGCCGGGGGGCTGACCCGACACGGATTCAAATCAGTACAGGTCACCGTATGAACGGCGCCCCGGTAATCGTCTCTTCCGACCAGGAAGAACTGATACTGGTCAACGCCAGGGATGAAAGCATCGGCACCATGTCGAAGCGGGATTGTCACCAGGGAGAAGGCACACTGCATCGCGCCTTCTCGATATTCATCTTCAATGCCGCCGAGGCGGTGCTGTTGCAACAACGCAGCGGGCAAAAACTTCTCTGGCCCGATTATTGGTCCAATGCCTGCTGTAGCCACCCGCAGGTCGGCGAGGATTGTGAGGTGGCGGCCAACCGTCGGCTGCAACAGGAACTTGGTATTACCCTGCCCCTGACCTTCATCTACAAGTTTGAATACAGGGCGCAATATGAAAACGCCGGCAGCGAGCATGAACTCTGTTGGGTGTGGGTAGGCTTTGCCGAAGCTGAAGAGATTAACCCCAACAGCAACGAGATTGCCGACTGGCGCTTCTTCAGCCGCGAAGAACTGAACCGCGAGCTCGCGGACAACCCCGGGCGATACACGCCCTGGATGAAACTGGAATGGGAGCATCTGCTCGCCGAATACGCTGCGCGGCTGGTTCCTTGATGTTTGCTTTCAAAAGGGTTGTGCGTTCATGGTGCTCAAGCCACCTGCCTTCTCTGGCGCCGAAGTCTCTATTCTCACGCTCGTAATGCCAATACTTGTCTGGTTCATTCCGAGGTTGATGATAATTAGTTTGGTGGCTTTCTGTACAGCGTTACTTTGAAATGGTCTTCAGTGGACTCAAAAACTGGCTCGCTATTGTTATGTTTCAACATCAATGGAATGACTTTGAGCCGAATGCCCATTCCTTGTTGTTCTAGATAGCCGTAATCCCTGAAAATTCTAGATGACAGTGGATTGCGTTGTACAGATACGCCACTTTTTATTCTCTCCACTGTCATACCGTTGGGTAGTGCTCCGGGACTGATTATTTCAAAACGGTTGGGGTAAATAACAACACGCACATAATCCTGTTTTGTCCAGTCTCTATGAATGAGGGCATTGATTACTAATTCCCTTATCACTTCTTTAGGATAGTCCCATACTGTCTCACGAGTCATGCGTCTTACTTCTTCGTGGCTGACATGTTCCTGAAAACGTATATTTTCATGCAATGCTGTTTCAATAGGACGAGGCATCTGACTAGAACCTCGGTACTCCACGAATGGGATATCAAAATCTTCGTCAAATAAAGCGTCATAATCCTTGTCCTCTCCTGCGTAAACGGTGAGTCTCATGCCTGACTGTGGCAGTCTTAGCTTCGGTGTTCTTGCAAACAGTGCGTAGGCAAAATAGCTGCAGGTTAAATTATGCGGGTCCCCCACCAGAAAACTGTGATCGATAAGCAGTTTCTGTAAATCAGAGCTAGATTTGTATTCGAGAATATCGTAGAAATATTCCGTGTAACGTCGCTCATCCATATCTTCAATTGTGGAGCCATGAACGGGAAGTTTTTCGGCAGATAACAAACCACCAGATTCAAACAATCTTGCTTGCTGTTCGCGTGTTGCCAATTGACACGAATTTCCGTAGCGAACGTAAGTGTCTTCACGATCGTTATGTCTTAGTACATATGGCTTGTTATTACCTTGATGAATCTTTATTACAGCTACTTTTTTATTTTCAAGGACAGTTTCTTCGTAATCTGGCAAAATAAAAGGATGAACATATCTACTTATGACTGTATCTATCAACCATTCGTGGAGATTATTTCTTTGAACACCACTGACATCACCATTGTCTTCAATGCCCATTAAAATTCTACCGCCATTCATATTGGCAAAACCAACAATTTCTTTGGCTAAAGATTCGGGGCGAATGTTGTCTCGCTTATATTCCAGAGCGGACCCTTCTCCCTGGCTAATGAGTTCTAATAGTTTGCTTTTTAACATTTTGTGTTAGAGCCTTTAAAAGCCATACTTCCTTTTACGAGCATTAAAAGCAGCTTCTCCTCCTTCTAATATTTCCGCCGCCTGCTTACCCACATCTAATTTGTCAACAGAGCCAATATTTTTAACCGACCCTTTATCCTGCTTACTGTCTAGTACGACGATTAACTCAGCATCGCCAAACACAGGGATATTGGCGTTGTGAGTCGCAAACAGAAATTGTCGTTTGGTCTTGGATTGCCTTAAATCCTGCACAATACGTTCCGCTATAAATGCGTTATCTAAATTGTCTTCTGGTTGGTCAATTATAAGCGGGTCATCGCAACTTAATAGAAGTAAATTTAAGATCGCTGTACACTTTTGACCAGTGGATAGACTATCAAGAGGCGCGTAGTGAGCGTCATTTTTTTCATGTGCTGTATTTAATTCGATGTCAACCTTATCTTTTAATTCAATTTCCTCTAACTCTAATCGCTCGGATAAGCCTAGGCTGGTTAGTTTTTTCACAGTACCCTGTGTCAATCCATATTGACTGTACTCATTCATAAAAGAGCTTTCATCTTGCGCTTTTATCCATTGTGACCACTGCACTAAATCTAATTGTATGTCATCACTATCCAGCCACTGTATTTTTGCAGGGCCAATGCCATCAATATCACACAAAAAATCTTTCAGTGCCTTTATATTTCCATAACGCACCACTTTTATTTTTACTTTGCCCTTTAACTCTCCTTTATTCAATTTTCCTACTGATTCAGTCATAACAGTATAATGCTCAAAAGCAGTTTCACGATATTCTTCCAGCAAAGTATTTCTTTCTGATTCGATCGTTTTAACAAGTTTTTTCTGATTTTTGTGTGCTTTTTTTTGCTTTTCTATCAAAGCCAGTCGTTCAATGATAGTTGTATATTCCGCTCCTAATTTCTTACCACTCTTGCCCGCTTGTTCAGGCAACTGGGCGATTGCCTGATTTAATACGTCTTGAATTTCGTTTGATGCATCCTGCCATGACAATTGTATGGCTTGATACTTATCTTTAGCACTGTGTAATTTCTTGCTGGCATCTTCGATCAACTTGTTAAGTGTTTTTTGCAAGTCTTCAAAAATTTTCTTCGATTCTACTATGTGTTCCATGTTCGGAAGGTTTTGAATACTGACATCTTGAAAAAATGATAATTCAAATACTTCATTATAATCATTTATCCATTTTTCAATTAAGTCAAATTGTTCTTTGATCTTTTCCTGGATAGCTTTTTCTTTTTCGATTAACTGAGTATTTTTTAATTTTTCAGTTATGCCTATATTCTTAAATTGCTCTGCTTGCTCTTTGAGTTTATTTTCCAAACTAACCGCTTCATCCAACTGCTCAAAGTCGTTATGCGTTCTTATCAATTTATCTCTGTTGACTAACAACATGCGTTTAATTTTAGTCATATCAGCTTCAAATTCAAAACTGTCTGGTAGAAAATTATTGATTAGGGATAGTTTTGCATCCTCATCTTTTTCAATTTCTAAAATTTCATTTTGTCCCAGCAATTCAATATCAGGCAAAATTTCTCTGGGACTCAAGTGAGACACCTCACCTAGTTTATTTTTCACAACAGGTGCCTCTCCATAGCGTCTACTGATTGTGTAACGATTACCTTGTTGCGCTTTTGAGTACACGCTTATGATAATTTGTGAATTACTGAGTGTTTTTGCACGCAAAGCATCAAGTGCTCTAGTGTCAGATTGCCTCGGGTCCAGGTCCAAAGCATAGCGTATACTTTCAATCAGGGTTGATTTGCCTGTGCCCCGGCCGCCAATAACAGCATTGTGATGCTTGGATAACGCAATGCCAACATCTTCAAAAAAACCCGCACCTTGCCAACTTATAGATTCAATAAATGAATATGGGCGTTCAGGTATCTGATGATTCAGGCGAACGCGAGATTCTGGATCATGGAACGCATCCTTGAATGCCTGAAAATCAGGATTTGTCATTTTAATAAGGCACGACGCTGATTGGTGTTTTAAGTCTTCTGGTTTTGCGATGTCCTTAGCATTGATGATTACTATGGGATTTTGGCGGTAATAGTTATCTTCTTTATTGGAGATGGCACGGTAATAAAAACCGCCTTCTGTTTGTTTTAGACTTTCAATCGTAGTCCCTATTTGCGCTATTTTTAATGAGGGGTTCTGCCAAATGTTATGTAGTCTAGCCTTTAGAACCCCTTTATCATCGGTACAATGCGCGGCATAAATAATTCCTTTCTCAACCTCAATTATTTCAAAAATTTTGGATGCGCTAAGTGTGGATGGTCTCGTTAGATCATGCTCATCAATTTCAAGTTTAGCGATGCAACCAATTAATTTATTTTTGGAATATGATTCTGAAAAAAGGCAAACGAAATGAACTTTTTCACTGGAGCAAATTTCAAATCCAGGAAATACCGTGATACTACTATCTGTTAAAAATTTTCGTAACTTTTCAGAATCTTCAACGCTTCCATGGTCGGCTAGGCCTACAACCTTGATCTCGTTGTCTTTACAATGTTCCAGGATTTCTTTGTTATAAACTTCCTCGTCAGGAGCAGTAGACACGCCACGATACTTACAGTAGCTATAAGAATTAACTTGTAGCGCACACTTATAAAAACGTGCGCCCTCGTATTGAACTTGATTGCCCATCATTTCACCTCCGCCAGTCCCTCTAAAACCCGTAAACTTTCCATCCCTCTATCATCCACTATTTGGACGGCGATGCGTTGGTTTTCGCCGAGACCCAGTATCAGTGTAACGGAAAACCCCCGCTATGGTGTACTCTGGTTCAATACATATGAGACTCATCAGGGCAGCCAGGGTGAGTTGCTGATAGTACGCCACCGGCGTCATTAAACCCCACTCCGTCACTCCAGGCGATGGGGGTTGTTCCCATCACCTGGAATGACGGGAAAGCGGGTAAAGTGATGGGCGTGGTGTAGAGGGAGTTGATGGTGAGGGATTTTGAATCTTTGGACACGGACTTCTATTCTTCCCAATGTGCATGAATTTCATCTAGCCGTTCTTTGATCTCATGATGAATTTCGCTTTGTTCCATTATCTCGGCAAGCATATAGTATTCCTGTTTACCTATATTCGCTCCCGCAGCAGAGAAAATGTTCGGCAGAATGCTTTCACTAGCTTTTGTATTATTTAGATATTCATGATCACCCAACGGTGATTGCATCACTACTGGTGGCAATATGTTTTCCATTTCTTTTTCTGCCGCTGACACAAATAAAGGACCCACCTTTTTTTGCTCAAGAAACCGTTTTATCAATATGGGATGAACAAGATAATTTTCAATTTCATAACGTTTCCACTGGATTATTTTCAACCCATCAGCCGAAATATCATGGTCATCAATATCCCGATTATCGCCATCCAGTAGTAACACACCTAACATAGTCGGTTCTATGGCTTGCAAGGCAAAAAAGTGATTTTTAGCAATCCTGGGATTGTTTCCTTTGATGGGGTAATAAAAGGGATTGGATTCTGAATTAGAAAGCCATTTTTCGAGAGGATGATTGAGTATGCGTGCCCAAGCACGAAGGATACTGAAATCACTGTCATCTTCTACATACAACACTTTTTTTCCGTTTGCCTGCAAAGCATCCATTGGCGAGAGTAGTTTTAATGCTTCGCGCACTTGAGCGCGTTCCGCGTCATGGATTAACAGATGGGGCTTGTCGTAAAAAGAAATAATCTTTTCGGGCGGGGTATTATCTATAATTACCTCGGAATGCGTTGCTATCACAATCTGACATTGCTTTTCTTGTGCGATTTTACGCAAATGGTCATAGATTTTCTTTTGCAATATCACATGCAAATGCGCATCTGGTTCATCAATTAAAAAAATGGTTGCCGGTCGGGCGTAGATAAACGACAAGAGAAGAAGTATCTGCAGGAAGCCACTACCGGCACTGGCAATATCTAATTTTGGGAGCCCCCCATAACCTTGTTTGGGCGGTATGCCAGGAAGATATTCACACAATATAAAGGGCCGTCCAGCGTATTGCGGCTTTAATAATCGGTAGCCGAACATTGCTTCCACATCCTGTTGTAATTTATTCCAGTCCGAATCAATACGAGATGTTTCTGCCAAGAGATTTCTAATAATATCTCCCGGCTTGCCCTGACCAACCAACCAATCCTGATACTCCGGGGTATGCACCTTCTCTTCTGTTTCAATACCGGAAAAGGAAGGAACATAAATAACCTGGATAGCTTCTGCTGGAATAGTGCTTGTATCGGCTGGCCTGGCATGCACCGACTCTGAACTGGCATATCGAAATTCCATACCGTGCGTCCATTTATTTCCGTCGCTATCTTGACCCTCCAAGGTGATTTCTATGATCCGTGGAGTCGCCATGCCTCTACCCCCACCCTCATCCTTTCGTAATGAAGTCGAAGCATCCGTCCACAACAGATTAAAACGTTGTACCGGTACAGACAAAAACTCTTTTCTTGTTAGCTGTACGGCTGTCCGTTTCTTTGCAGTGGACTTACCTCGTTTCTTTTGCCATTCCCGGAAAGCAAAATGCCAGGTTGCTATCGCCTGCAACAGGGTGGTTTTGCCCGTATTGTTCGGGCCAGCTAACACAATGGCATCTTTGAGTTCAAAGGATTGATCCTTGAACTGCTTGAAGAACTTCAGTTGTATTTTATCAATCATCTAGAAACCATTTTTATACTGATACTTTATTAATATGTTTCTGCATTAGGTGCCATCATGCTCAAAATAATACACATACCAAGTAGCATTTTCAGGACCATCTCCTCCGGGGTGAGCTTCGCACCCATAGTTCTTGGCAAGTTGTGTCTCTCGTGCTTGCGCTGTTGATTTGGAGTAGTGTTCTTCCAGCACTTGCCAATTTCTGAAGCTGCTCGGATATTCCCCCTCCCAATGGGCACGTCTTGCGATTAAATCTGTGGTGATACCTATTCTACAAGTCATTTTTACTTACCCTGTTCAAGTTGAATTATTTAGCGGCTGGCGCCAAAACCCGCAAGCTTTCTATCCGATACTTGGTCTTATTGGTGATCTGATGTTTTCCTTCACCATTTGATAAAGATCAATGGTTTCTTGTTCTGCTATCTCCAAAGTAACTGCCAGGCCATACGGAATTTCGCCATCAAGAGCACCAGCACCAGCGGTGCACTGCACAAAGATCTCCAAAGAATTTTCTGGTAAGTTACTTTTTTCCAATTTAAAAATTTCATGCTGAACTGTACCCTTTCTTACTTGTTGCCAATCAGCCTCCTGCCGTTCATGACCATGCTTCCCTTTCAATGCATCGCTCTCAAAAAACAGCCTCGCTCGACGCCAACCAATATGGTGAGGATTGACCGGAGAAAACCATGCCAGTGTAACAGTCAGCCGCATGTAGTCTTGAACGGAAGCGCTTGCCGGTAATGGAAATGTAAAGCGATGTCTTGCTTGGTTTTGTATGAGCCCATACCCAACAGCAGTCGCTCTGGTTCGCGCACACTCCAGCACTCTGTCTATGTCAACATTTCCATAACCTATATATCTGGAAAGATATCGTTTCATTTTTCCTTTATTTGTTGAATTTTCCAGATGCATGTACGCCTTGCTGTTTTCACCATGCGAAGCGCTATGAATTAACAAGGTCTTTATCAACACAGCGTCATACTCGGGAGATGATATATCACCATTGTCTGACCGGATATCTTCCAGCATTTCAAAAATGTGCCCGGCACCATGGCTGATGATAGCGGCAGCGTGACTGGTTCCTGCTTGGTGAGTGGTGTTGTTAAGTTGCTCAGGCATGGCACCTGGCAAAGCTACTTGTACACCAGGCGGTTCGTTACTGATCACAGGCTGGATGCTATCCGTCTTGGGCGAATCCTCCCTATATAGGAGCCTACCGCCCTGAGTAAAAATATCGGGTTTGATGCTACCGAGATAACCCGGCCCTACACGACTGTATGAGGCGGGCAACGTCATATCCTCGATGGGGTCATCGACAGAGTTAGGTATTGAGCTGGGCAAATTTCCAGATGCATCACCTTGCAAAGCGCCCACTGTTAGTGCATTCATGGATTCAGCGGGAGCAAGCAGGCGATGATTACGCTGATTCTGATTAATCCCTCTTAAAACCTTTTCCCTGTCATCAACCCCTTCTAAAACCATTTGCTTATCATCATTAGAATCAATTCGTTCGATGGGGCCAAGATAATTTCCTGCACTAACGATGAACAGCACCTTATATTTGAATGTAAGCCAGTCCAAAAGTCGTGCCCAAGGCGACATCTCATTGAGATAAAGTTGATCGATATTTCCCAGTGAAAGATTGATTACCCGAACATTGGAAGCGATAGGATCATCCCCTTCATACATTTCTCTGACGGTTCTTTCTATTATGTCTTCCTGAAAAATGTCGCCTGGTATTCCCTCTCGTCCATCCCATGAATTTGGTTTCATAACCGGACGGGAATAAATACGTCTCACCAGAGACACACCTTCTTCTTGAGACTGACCCAAATCGCCATGACACATCAAACATGCCATAGCAGTGCCATGTTTTTGTTGTATTGGTTCGTATGCGCTGATGTAATTATCAGGGTCGAAAAATTCGATACGACCGTCCAACATATCATGCCTCAACATGGGAGCACCATCTAAAAGTGCCAACACTGGTGGCTTCTCGTTGACGGATGTTAACTCTCTCTGTAACGGGCGTTCAGATAACTCTTCATCGGCATCAATATGTTGCCCGGTGGGCCGAAAGTAGTGAACTGCTTCACTATAAAATATAGGGATGAAGTTATCGGGAGGCTCAGTTGTATCCCAATTATGCTGCACTACTTGTCCGATACTCGCAACGGGCAGACTTGCTTTCAGAGCATGGAAAGCGATGTCTTCAATACAGACGGTTGGCCCTACCTCGCCTTTCGCGTTTTCAATTTTTTGTTGTATTTCCTGAGCGTTTTGATCTCGTTTTTCTTTGTTTGTGTAATAATGTAATTGGATTTCAAAATTGATGGAGGAGTTAGTGTTTTGCTTTGCCTCATATTCCTTCTTCCATTCATCTAAAATACCCGTGTCCCGTAATCTGTCTCTTATGTCCCAACGTCGCAAGGTGATCAGGTAAGAGAACAAATTCTTAAGTGGTGCATTACCATGCCCAAGACTCCTATTTGCTTTATGACTATCCCACAACCCAAGCAACCTGTCTGTTGCTTGCTTATTACTGGATAGCATATAAAAACGTCCACTTTTAATTTTTCTACCAGTTTCTTCATCATAGAGATCATGCAAATCAATGTCATCCACGTCCATCTCAGCCAACCACTCTAATCCAGGGATGTTTCTAACAGCATTTTGCAAACCCTCTATTTGACTGGATGTTTCCATAACAAGCACCCGCTCTATATCACCAGGTTCGTCAGATATAAATGCCGCTTGAATCTGAGCAAACTGCGCTTCTATCCTTTCAGCCTGGCCTATGCGGTTTGGTAGAGGTGAGGATGACGGCGTAAAACCTTTCCTTTTTGGTTTCAGCACTGGTTCCGGATTGGGGAAAATAAGCAGTGGTCGCTCAGGCATTTTTATTGCGAGCCGTATGGGCTGTTATCTTCAACTGTTCGCACCACTGTTTGATTTTTTTTTCAGTTACCTTCTTGGCGTTCTCTTGCTGCTTGTTGAGAACAGCCTGGCGATATACATCACGACAAAAATCTTCCACTGCAGAGAAGGAATCAAAATTAACTTTTTCAACAATTGTTCTAGCAGACAAGCCAAAATTGAGTGACACTTGCGCTTGGTAATTATTAAGGAACTCAATTAGTTGTTTTTTGTTGGGGCGAAGCATTTCTAATCGCACCTGAAAGCGACGCCATACAGCCGAATCCAGCAATTGTGCGTGATTACTAGCTACTGCCACAACTGTGTGGCTGGGCAGCGCATCAATTTGTAGTAACAAAGAGCTGACAACCCGTTTTATTTCACCAGTTTCATGAGTATCCCCACGCTCTTTTCCCACAACGTCAAATTCATCAAAGAACAAGACGCACTTCTGCTGGCGGGAATAATCAAATATTTTTTGCAAACGGGATGCTGTTTCCCCTAAAAAACTACCAATTAAGCCTTCATAACGAACAATCAATAAAGGCACCATCAATTTATTTGCCAAAACCTCAGCTAATGTCGTTTTGCCATTACCAGGCGGCCCTATAAGCATAAGCCGATTACGGGGCGATATCCCGTAACTCTTGAGCAAATCAGCTCGGTGATGTTCCTCAATAAACTCTTCAATGACAGTCCGATTTCGCTCGCTTAGTGTTATTTCTGATAATCGCCGTTCAGGCACCCGATGATATAAGAGGTGTGCAATTCCGTTATCCAAAACACGTTCTGGGCGGCGTGGCGCGTGGCAGTTTTCTCGTACGGCCGAAGCAAGGCGGTCTGCAAAAATATGATGCTTATTCTCCCGCTCTTCAGCAATGATAGCTTCTATGGATTGAGTAATCTTATTGCTATCACCGCTAGTCGCCGCTGTTGCCAACTGCACTAAAAGGTCTGCTCTAGCCATTATGGTCCCTCCAGAACCCGTAAACTTTCTATCCCTCTATCATCCACTATTTTGACGGCGATGCGTTGGTTTTCGCCGAAATCCAGTATCAGTGTAACGGAAAAACCCTGCTATGGCAGGCAGATTAAGGTTTCAAACAGCCGGCTCAGCTAGAGACGCATCCCAGGCGGGTTGCCAGATATGATGGGTTAGTATGTAGGAAAAGGCCCATTCTAGTAGATGCCAGGCTGATAGCAGGTGGGCGTTAAAGGCATCTGATTATGCATTGATTGCTTTATGATGACCCAGACACGACCGAGGAGGGGATAAATCATGCCCACAAAAGACAAAATAGATGCCGCAGAATGCGAAGTAAATGGAAACTACGACTACTACCAACAGATGTTACCCGAGTGGCGGGACGCTCACTTGAATGAGCATGCTCTCATGCATCACCAAGAACTCATGGGTTTTTATGAAAGCATGCGTGATGCGATTCAAGTTGGTATTAAATATTATGGACTGGGAAACTTCTCAGTACAGTCCATAGAAGACATTCCTGTTGACTTCGGGCATCAATCAAATGCCCTCTTCCATCATTCCCGTGAAGGCGGGAATCCAGGAGACGAGCGCGGTGGTGTCGCCGTTCGGTTTTTCTGATAGCACAAATGTCTAATTGATTTCTTGCGCGCTAGGTAAGGATTCTGGCTTGGATTGTTTTGTATTCGGCTGGAGCCGAGGATCTCGACAATGTAGGTGCCAAGTATTGTCGGTTCTTAAAAACGCAAATCGGGGGTCGTTAGCAACTTTGTGAAACGGGTGATTATCTGTTGAGTCGACACGGTGACGAAATCGACCATCGGTTGAGCACAGAAAAACAGTTTTCCGATCTCTCAACCCGAGAGCATGTAGGATGGGAAACTCAAGTGGCACTTCAATGCTGAAATTAGAAAATTGTGGCAGTCCCTCTGACGGCGTAGTCTGTTCCTCTGCCAATAGATCCAGCCAAGTTGCAGTCTCGGCTGTGATTGATGGTCGTAGTTTATCAACCGTTTCCTGATTCAGCAGGGCATCGCGTATTGCTTTCGAACTAGCAGTTGGATCGATAACAAATGCTAATTCAACCGCCGCTGATCTAGAGCGAATGCCTGCCAGAAAGACCTTTGAGGACGCTTGATTGGGGAGGCCCAATTCAAGTAGTAAGCTCACGAGTTCAAGAGCATCTCTTCTCTCTTCTTCAGTCTCCGGGGACAGCTGCTGCGCAACAGCATGAAACAGCCAAGACAAGTTGTAGCCGTAGAAATCAGTGCAAATCTTGAGAATATCTTCTTTGCTTGAGTTTTGAATTGCCAGTAGTGATACCCCTTCTAGCCATTGTGGACGGACCAAATCAAGAATTTCCTCTGAGGCAATGAAGCTACAGATGGGTTTTGCGTGATCCCTCGCCCAGTTTTCGAATTCTAAAACTAGGGTCACGATCTCAGAATGACTCTGATCGCTAGCTAAAAAGGCATCAGCACATCGGCGAAAGAACTCCAAGTCCCGAAAAGCGTTCTTGCCCACGGAGAGAGGTAAACTAGATGCAATAATCGCTTGTCGAGCAGGTGCATCAGGGACCTCTACCAAGATTGCCGCAGTTCGGGCTTTCAATAACGAAAGAACCGACTCGCTGTCTTCGCCCTTCATTGCCTCAGCTTGGATCACTGCTAGTGAGCCTCGAAACGCAGACTCAATCCAATCAATTTGATCTCCTGCTGGGTCTGCACCTTTGTGCGCTACATGTAGTGCTAAGAGATGATCGTCCATTAGATCTGTCCGTTCTTGAACCTTTTCAGCGTTCTGCTTCAAGGATTCATAATCACCGTTTGCAACCATTTCAAGAAAGGTTTCAAAAGTGATTCTTGCTTCTTGTGCGATGCGTTTCAACTTGCTAATCGTCTGCAACAGCCCGCTCTTAACTTTGTCGACCTTCAGAATGTTGAGATACTGGTTTGCCAAATTCATTTCGCGCTTAATCTCACGCTTTTCTTTCCTGCCATTAATTGCGAAGAGAACCTTCCCCTCTCCATCTACATAGGCTCGCCCAGCACGCCCACAAATGTTCCAGAAGTCACGGTTCGTGATACGCGTGTCTCTTCCGATCAGGGTTTGAGACACAATAACTGATGAAACTCCGATATTTACTCCCTGCGCAAGGGTGGTTGTAGCCACGATTACCCGAGGAGTCCCCGCTGCCATGAGATTCTCAATCGCAATCCGGACTTGGGGCGGAAGTCGGTTAGAATGGCAAACAATTCCAAGCTTGGCCGCTTTGAGTTCAATACAATCAGGCCCCAACTCTTCAACGCAAAGCGCCTCAAATATCCGCTGTTCCATATCTGGCCACTTATGGGTCATGTCCTCGCCTTGGAGTGCTAACATCACATGCTTTGCCATTGAGGACACCCACCGTGCTTGAGGGACAAAAATTAATACGGGCCCAATTTCAGAAAGACGCACAGCGGTGGCGGCGACAGCCTCAGTCTTTGTCTTTGGAAATTTCCTAGCTTTCTTTTTGCCGGGTTCCAACACCTTGCGAAAATCTACAAAATCAGGATTGAAGCAGAGACTTTTACCGCGCCATTTAATTTGCACATTGTTCTTTGTCCATTGAAGAACGCCAAGGCGTTCTTCAGACGGTTTCCAGTCTGAATGCGCCAATGCAGCCTCATCGCCACCAATCCATGTTGCAAGTTCCGCAGCATTCGGAAGAACAGCAGACAGCAATAGGATGCGCGCATTAGATCTTCTAGAAAGTATCCGGATGTGCTCAAGAAATAATTCATTTTTAACATTCCGGTCACTTCCTCCAATGAGGTGACCTTCATCAATGACGATCAGTTTGACGCTATCAAACAATTCAGGGGCCGCACGTAGCATCGCCTTCGTTTTTTCAGGCGTCGCAATGAAGATATCTGCCTCCAGTACCATTTCGCGATCAACCCCACTGAAACGAGAGCCTCCATAGAGGTGTGAGATGGAGTAGCCAAGGCCCCCAAGGTATTCTCCAAAAGTCCGCTCAAGCTCAAATGCTAGAGATCGAAATGGTGCTAAATAAAGAACTTTGGCTGCCGGATTGTTTTTTAGCTCTTTCAGTATCGCGATTTCTGCTACCCGAGTCTTTCCGGCGCTAGTTCTCAGATTTATTACCCCTCCATCATTTTCACTATTTAGAGCAAGGTCGAGGGCGGCAAGTTGCGAACGCCATATCTCTGTGACGGGCGGCTCAGATAGGGCAAGCAGACTTACATAATCGCTGATTGCAGACTTCCCGTCAGACCCAAAAAACGATGGAAGACATCTCCAAAGTGACCCCCGACCGTAGTCACTGAACATCAATCGGAGGATTCGTGCTATCCACCAGAAGCTTGGATTGTTTCCCGCTTGATTGATGATCATGGCATCTTCCAGAATCGCATTGGCATTAGTGAGTAGATTCTCTTCACCTGAGATTAAATGCTCAAACACGAGGGCAACCGCGCGAGCAATAAGAAGATCAAAGACTTCCCTATCTACCTCGATTGAATCCTTTCCATCAAATACTTGCTCTCTGAGAAGAACTTCGTTGAGTCTAAGAGTTAACTCAGCAAAATCTTTTCTGAGGAAGTTGGCGATAATGCCTGCGGCAGGTGTAACGGTCTCCATAGTTTGCATAAGCACGAATGCGCGTGAATAGTGACCACACGCATAAAAGGCCATCGCTCCAATCAGACAATGGAACCTGCTAACGCTGTCAGCTTGAGCGCTCATCCGATGGGTGCTTTCAAGCAAGTCGCCAGCCGAGCGAAGTTGTAAGTGGCCCTCATCGGGGAGTTCTTGTTCCACTAGACTACAGCCAGCACTCAGCATTCGGTAGGCTATGAAAGTGACTTGATCGTCGAGCCCCTTCGCGAATCTTGGAAAGTGTTCCGGTAACTCGTGAACTTCTTGAAGCAACTGCTTTGCCTTTGCTTGAGAAATTAATCTTAGAATTGACCTCGCTTTCAACGCAGTTACGATGCTTTGCGAATGCTCAACTGAAAAGGTCATGGAACATCCTCCAATCCATCAAAGCAGGAATCCACAAGACCTGCTCCATCGGAGAGGGCCATTGAAATTACAGCAAGTCTTCGCAGAGACGAATGTGCGTGCTTTTCAACATGGGTAGGTGCCAAATGGTTGCTCGCTAGAAGTCCAATATAGTCGATCTGCAGATTGCCTCTCGCTATCAGACCAGCGCACTCTTCAATCCGTTGTCCAAGATCTTTGTTTCCTTGCTCAATTATACGATCTGCAACGAATTGAAGAGATGCAGGTAAGCCTCCTTGAAACGATCTTTCGAGCGATTCAACGATGTCGATAACAGCCTTCTTTGATGACCTTCCACGAAACTTTGCCTCACCTACAATGATACGGACCGGATTAGCATCCAAATCGAATGCCAGCACATCATCGCCTTTCATGGATTGATCAATGTTCGGGTTGTAGCGCAGACGATAAACATGTAAATCGGCGTTGCAGGAGGTAGCCACATACTCACTGAGGAAAATCTCTGCCCAGTTTCCCTTGCGAGTCGTTGGATTTGTTGGGAATCGAGTATGAGGGAGGACAAGCCCTTGCCGAGCGTAAGCTTTTCGTCGCTGCCTATCTCGCTCTAGGCTTTCCGGGCTGGAATGATGAGTGCGAAGATACTCCCTCATCGCTGCGACAAACTGGTCAACATCCGAGTTTGTCTCAGAGAGTGCACGAGTGGGCACACCGTGTTGAGAATGACCATCCGCGTATGAAAATCGCTCACTAATCGGGTGTGTAGAAGCCAGATGAGGTCCAACAACTTTTTTGAATTGGGGAGGGTTAGGCATCTTGAATCGGAAAGAATAATTTGTGAATGCGAGTCTTCAAGATCATTAGTTCGTGAAAGATATCTCGGAATATGTTTCGGAGTTTAGCTTTTTTCATTTGGGCGTTATATATTTTTTTGCTGAATGATTGACAGAATATGTGCCGTTTCTGCTCGGAGAGCCGCAGGTAGTTGGCGTGTTCCAGTGCTTCTTCCATAGGTTAGTGTCCCGTAACCTTCCGTCGACGTCCGCGGATTGCATTGACCCAGTTTTCTAGCGTTTCAATATCGCCCTCGAGTACCGCTGAGCCGGGAACCGGCGCACGGGCAGCCGCAGCTTGGTCATGGCCGACCATCCATTGAGAACATTTTGTTATTGCCACATCAGCCACCTTGCAGTCATCCTCGTTGATATCAGCAATATGAGCAAATCGCTTCGTTTGGATGTCCGACCTGTAGCGCTCGACCACACCGTTAAGAAGAACTTCCTCAATCGCACGTTCCCATGCTTCGCGTAGCAAGCCGTAGAGGTGCTTAGCTTCTCTTTCGTAGGCATCCTGATGACCCTTACTGGAGAGCTTATTCGCCGCTTGCCAGCCGTTCTTTAAGTAGCCGATTTTTTTGCTGACCGGCAGTGCGACCCAAGGCAGTTCCTGGACGCACACTCCTGCCCCCTCGGGAAGGTAACGGACGTGCTGATCAATCTGCTCAACATCTGCATCCTTCGCGAATTGCTTAAGTAGCAGCAAAAAGACGACATCATGCGTAAAGACGATGACCTGTCGGGTCTTGGCTTCCTGGACTAAACGCCGCGCCACAACCTGACGCCATTGGAAATCAAGCGAGGATACGGGATCGTCGAATACGATACCTGACAGATCGTCGGCTGTGCTGAGTTCTGCAAAGAACGCCGCGATAGATATACAGCACTGTTCGCCCTCGCTGACTACTTTAGGTAGTTCCTTGCCGTGCGCACGTGAGAGAACGAGTTTGTGGTAAAAGACACCCTCCGAACCACCGAATTCCTCCAATTCGACCGCAATGTGGCCGAAAGACAGCTTGCCCAACTCATCACTGAAACTTCGCTTCAGTTGTTGCGACACGGCGATCTTAGTGACAGCAGTGCTTTTCCGCGTAATCGTATGAGTATTGGTTTCCTTCATGCATAGCCCGTAATCGTCGTGCTTCTTCTTATGCTCAATATAATCAAGAACGGTCTGCTGATGAGTTGCCAACTTTGTACGTGCGTCCAGTTCCAACGCCTCAGTAGTCATGCGCTCGCGATTCTCGTCAGCGGCACTGTTTTGTAGTGTCTTGATTCGCTCCTCAACATCTGTGATAAGCGTCTCGGTTTCGTGGACTACGGACGTGAGATCAGGGATATTGGTGCCAGAGTTCTGGTCATCAGCGAGCGCAGTAAGGACAGCCTTGCGGCGGCTTTCATTCGTAGCTAATGCTCCGGCAATAACATCTGCAACGAGCGGATGCTCAATGCGGATTTCGTTTAGTACTTCTTCAATTTCTCCAGTAGTTGTCTGTAGGTCAGTAAAAACCTGGCGCAGCTTGGCGAAATTTTCTTTAATTTTCCGGAGTTCGCGTTCTATGGCCGAAACTACAAACTCTTCAAACTGTTTAAGTCGTTCGGCTGCAGTGTGTCCAATATCCTGCTGACACAATACGCAACGGGCATCCTCTACGACCGGAAACGCCTTGTCAGGATAGGCCGATTTTTGCGAAAACTGGCGGGCGGATTCCCACAAAACCTGCCATAGATCTGCCCCCGTCCCGCTCAACATACCTTCTGGAAAAGTTGTCTCGCGCAATCGCTTTGCTTCTTGGGTCATACGACTTATTTTGTTTCTCTCTTCGAACAGGGCCGCTACGGCATCGACTGAAAGCGAGTTTTCCACGTTCTTTATGTGCTGGACCAGCATTAGCAGACGTCTCTTGCCCTGGTTGAGTTGTGTAGTCAGTTTCTTGGGGTCATTGGCTTGCAAATCGCGAAGTGAATTTTCCAGGAACGTAAACCAACTTTTTTCTTTCGCTGATAGATTCGCAAGCCTTTGGACATCTTCAGGCTTCGTGAACGAACTGATATTCGCCAAAAACCTCGCAACGACCGTATTTTCCGGGACTTTTTCTTGGACCAATGCGAGAGTATCCAAAACTAGTGTGCGCTGCTCGCCTTCAAGTTTTGCGCGCACAGTCTTGCAAGCCTTGACCAGCTTGTCGAACAAATCCAAACCGAAGGGCCTGAAGGCGACATCAGTTTTCTCAGTGAGATAGACAGTTGCAGACTGCGCATCAAACACACTCACGCGAGAAACAAATTCATCCTCGCTGGCTTCGGTCGACTCCAGCGGTTCCTGTTCGGTTCCGACTCGGTATTTGATCTTGAAAGCTGGAGCGGCGAGTGGCGATGTGTCGGAGACAACATTACCCAGAATTTTCTCCTGCCCACGTGCCCGACATGCATTCTTAAGGATGCGTATATATCCAGTCTTGCCCGCGCCATTGTCGCCATAGACTACCGTTAAACCGGAACCGAAATTGAGAGTCTGATTTTCCGCGAGCGCGTTCACCCCTTGCTGATGATAAATAGATTCAAGCAATACCGGAGTGGCACCTGCCGCCCTGTTCGGGATGTGCTCCGCGGAGAGCGGATTTGTTTCTTGCTGTTCCGCCAGACCGTGCTTGCTCTTACAGATTTCTGTCAGTGAATTGATGTCCTCACTCGAGAGTTCGCCGTGCAACACGAGACGGCGTAAGGCATCGCGTTGCCACATCGGGCGGTCCTGTGACCATACGAGGATTTCTTCGAGGACGTTCATGGCAGTATCACCGGATCTGTTGTTTCCACTTCCTCGCCCCAAATACGGGCGAGAGTGGTTTGTTGGGTGGCAAGGGGTGGAAGGGAGATTGTCGTTTCCTTTAGGTTTCGAATAGGTAACTCCGCCGCATGGCTTCTGGTGAATGTATTTTTACTCGACATAGTGAGTAATTTTACTCAATACATTGAGTGATTTGTCAAATAGTTTGGGTGAGATTGAGGTGGCGGGGGATACTGCGTTGGTTGACGATGTGGGAAGCGTAGGGGGTGTTGGCTTTGGAGATGTATTTCTCTATGTTTTTACCGAATTCGCCGGAGCCTAATGTGACCATTTTCACCTGCAGGTGAAAATGGTTTGAAGGGTCAATGCCCGCTTTTTGGCAGGTGCTGGAGCCTAATGTAACCATTTTGCCTAGGTGGGCAAAATGGTTTCTGTTTCAAACTTACGTCATTGGATATATTCCAAAATTCCCTCCAACTTCCTCGCCGACTAGAATCCCGCTCCGTCCGTGTAAGGTTGATGCGCCGCTTTTCGGGAAAAGTATCGTTCCGCTTGGAAACTATTTCAGACGAAACTCAGCAAGTGCCTTAGCGTTCACTTTGTCGGCAGACCCGATGAAGTGGCTGTTCAACTCCGGGCTCTTGCCGACGCGAACGATGTCGTCCCACAGCTGTTGGCAATGACTTTTTTCCCAACTGTAGGTGCGTTGAAAAATCGGGATGATGAACTGCTTCGAACCTTCGAGCAGTTGGGTGAATTGTATATCTTGCGCTTTCATAAGTACCTTCTTCTAACTTTCCACCGCCAGCTCCAGGCTTTTCTCGATCACCGTGAGGGCCATAATGTCGAAAATGGCGCCCCTGTCGATATACTTCGGATCGCCGAGTTGTTCGTATAGCTTACGCAGTGCGTAGGCCTCTTGAATACCTTTGTTGACCTGTCCCTTGTAGACAGATTCCAAGAAATATTCGTCAGTCTTGTGGGCAACGACAGTCTGCCGAATCGACTCGTCTTCAAGCTTCTCCTCGGACACCTCCCGGATGTGCAGAGCTTCTTCCTCGCTGATATTGACGGTCTCCCGAATTTTACTGATCATGTCCTGCACCGAGATTTTCTGTACCGGAGGAGCCCCGCCACCACCACCTTTACTGGCCTTTGGCTTCTTGAGGCCGCCGGGCATTTCGACTTCGCCTTCATAAATCACCGCCGCCTTCTCGACGACTGTGGCGCGAACCAGTTTCATCAGCTCTGACACCGATCCCGCTTTGACGAGCTGGGGACCGATGAACTCGCAGAAGGCGACAAACTTCCGCACTGGTTCCTCGTAACGGAAGAAGCTGCTGAGGAAGTGGTAGCTCTTCACGAACTTGGCGAGCAGGTAGACGAATCTCTTCCGCTCCTCGGGGTCAGTGATATGCGCTTGGAAGCGTTGGCGCAGCTCACTGGCACAGGTTTGCAATGCGGGGGCGTTGTTTGCTTTGATCAACTCAACCACCGGAGGCGCGTCGTCCTGGGTGAACAGCCCAACTGCGAGAATCTCCTCGCAAAGTTCAAGGCATTTCTGCTGGTCGGGTTCATCCGGTTCGTGCGGTGATCCGTGGCGATACTTGTTAAACGCTTTGAGGATTGCCTTGGCGTTGTTGGTGAAGTCAACCACCACCACGCCGCTCTTATCCGGGTGGCAGCGGTTGAGGCGGGAAATAGTCTGCACCGCGTTCCGATCGGCCACAGCCCTGTCGAGAAACATCCCGGCGAGCAAGGGCTGGTCGAAGCCCGTCTGAAACTTGCTCGCAACGATCATGAGCCGGTAGCTCTCCTCCTCGAAGCAGTCTTCGATCAGTTCGCCATCGTTTAACTCGTTCACAGCGTGTTCAGTGAACACTTGGTTGGTGCCTGGGTGAACGAAATCGCTGAAAGCGTAGAGCACCTTGTAATCGGCCTCGCGCTCATTGAGCTTTCGCTGGATCACACGGAAATACTCCAGTCCCGCAATGCGCGAAGTGACCACAATCATCGCCTTGGCCCTGCCGTTGATAAGCGGCTTTACCTGCTCCTCGAAGATCCGCAGCATGACTTCCGCCTTGTATTGGACCAACTCCGAATCCTGAAAAGCCACGTTCTTCAGGGCCTTGGCTACGATACTGGACGGGTAGAGCCTCTCCTCCTCCGGCGGCGGGATGATCCGGCAATGCAGGTGGTAGAGCGTCTTGTAGGAAATGATGCTCTGGGCCACATCCACGATGTAGCCTTCCTGAATGGCCTCGTCTTCCGAGTAGGTGTCGAAAGGCTCGCCGAAAAGCTGCACCGTCGCGGGTGATGGCGTGGCGGTGAAGGCCACGAAGAGCTGATTCAAGTCGCGCTCGCGGATGACCTTGGCGATTCGGTCCTGCAGGTCATCCTGCTCCGAGGTGTCTTCCGCGTCGGGTGCGCCCGCCTCATGAGTCTCGGCAAGAGTCGGAGACTCTGCTGGTTCCTCTTCATTGTCTACCTCATAATAAAGCGCGGGCTCTTCGGCGACCATGCTCATGTCCACCCGAAACTCGGTCACCGACGCATCACGGAACGGCGTGCGGATGGCGGTGGCCATACTGCCCTCTTGCGAGCGATGCGCTTCGTCTATCAGGAAGGCCACGCGCAAATCCTTGAGCCCTTCGTCATTCGCGATTTTGTCGAGAATGTAGCGAAACTTCTGCTGGGTGGTAACGATAATCTGCTCGCGGTCGCGGAGGAAACGGCCAAGGTCGCCGGAGCGCTTGGCATAGCGCACTACGTCCTTGAGATGCGAGAATTTTTCCATGTCCTCACGGATGTTCTTGTCGAGTGACTTCCGGTCGGTGAGCAGGAAGACCATGTTGACCATCTTTTCCGATGCGCCCGGCTTGTAGAGGCTGTGCAAGCGGTCGGCCAGCCAGCACATAGTCAGTGTCTTGCCGGAACCGGCGGAGTGGTTGACCAGAAACTTGCGGCCCACGTCGCCATGCTCGGCGAAATGGCCTTGGGTTTCCTGCGCGATATTCTCCACGCAGCGTCGCTGGTGATAGCGGGGAAAAAGCGTGAACGCGGGACGCTCAGGGCGGTCCTCGGCGGCCTCCTGCCTGGGAGCCTGGACGAGGTAGAAGGCAACCGCTTCCAGCAGGCTGTCTTTTGAGAGTACCTCGCGGTAGAGGAACTCCACCGGGTATTCGCCTTCGGTCTGCGGCTGGTTGGTCAGGCCGGTGTTGAACCAGCGGAAGTTCTTTTCCGCCCGTGGATCGGTGGCCACCTGCACGTCGCTGGTGTCGGCGGCGATGTGCAGGAAGGGCAGTTGGAAAATTCGGTCGCTGTGGTCGCGGGCGACGTATTGGGCGACGGCGTCGTGCACGTTCTGGTTGGCCTCATGCTTCAGCTCCATCGTGACGATAGGCAGGCCGTTGAGGAAGAAGCCGAAGTCTGGGCGCTTCGCCCCTTTGATGAGCAACTCGGGGATGAAGGTGATCCGGTTCTCGCCGTAAAGCTCATTGGCGACGCTCTCGCTGGAGCGCGGCTTGGGGAAGTAGAGATTGAAGTCATGTCCGCGCACACTCAAGCCGGTGCGGATGATCGACCACAAGGGGCGGCGGTCGATCTCTTCACGCAGCGCCTTGAATATCTCGTCGCGGGAATCGCTGCCGTAGTCCACTTCCAGCCGTTCGAGGGTTTCGCTTTGGGTGGCCTTGAGGAAGGCGTAGAGATGATCCTCGGCAAAGTAGAACTCCGTGCCGGTGATCTCGTCCTGGGTGAGGACGGCAAAGCCATGCTCGCGGATGAGGAAGTCCGCGATGTGCTGCTGAAACTTCTTTTCCGGTCCTTCAAACATGGGCTTCAACCTTGGCAACATCCGAGTCGGAAATGCGCCGCTTGCCGGTGACACATTCGTGGATCAGGGATTTACGGTAGGCGGTTAGGGTGGTGATTTGAGACAGGATTGTTTCAGCTATAGACTGATACAGTGCCGATTTCTTCTCAACGAACTCAACTATCTCATCCTGCTCATTCGCTGGCGGAATTGGCACCCGGATTCCACCCACTTGAGAGCCGTTGATGGATGGGACAGGACCTTGGTTTGCAAACTCTCCGACATCCAGAAGATTCAGGAGGTGGTAGAAGTAAGACATTCGATAGCAGTTCCGTTCGATCAGAAGAGCCATCATGTTGTTGTCGATGCAACTTGGTCTCGTCAAAATACGAAAACGATTCAGAAGCAGGGCTGCACCCACCTTGGCGAAAACGATAGTGTCAGGTGGCATGATTTCAGCACCCAATCTTCTTGCGGTTTCGGCACTCACAAAGTTGTCGCATTCGCTTAGGTAGCGTGGTGCTTGAAGGTGTTTGACCTTGTAGAAGGGGATCTCAGCATCTGTTACACCCTGTTCATCGTGAGGGAAGCCTGCTCCGCCTTTGAGTCTTCCGCATCGCTTTAACTTCTCGATCTTCCAATTTTCCGGAATCGGTCCCAGCCACTCCACCCCTGATTCCTTCATCTGAACCTTCGGGTTGAGTCCTTGGATGACGGCGCGTTGGATGATGGATTTGCGGAGGGCGTCGAGGGTTTCGAGCTGCTTCTGTTTCGTCTCCACCGTCCGGTCAATCGCCGCGCAACTCGCGTCCAGATACGCCGCAATCCGCTTTTGCTCGGGGAGGGGCGGGAGAGGAACGTCAGTCGAACAGAAATCCTTGTCGTCGATGGCCGGATACCCGACCCCCTTCGCAACAGCCTCAAAGTGTTGGCGAGTCTCTTCTGATAGCAGGAAGTAATAAAGAAACCGGTTAGCGACCTTTTCTAATCTTGGGATCACAACGTTGAAGCCAGTCGAACAGACCAACAGCTCGTCGCACATCCGCTCAGCATGCGCGATTGCTTGCAGATTCGGGCGGACTGACGAGACCAACACATCGCCTTTCTTGACCACTCGTCTTGCTCGGGATGGAGCGTTCCCAAACCGAAGCAGCTCCATCGCGTCTTCTGAGATGACGCCGTAGTAGTTTACATTGGAAATTTCCAAATAACGGAAAGTGAAATCGTCCGCCGTGTTTGCAGGCAACGCGCACAGATTGATCGCTGAGACATCCTTCAGTCGGTCAGAGCTCCAGTTGGTAGTCGTGATGGTACTCATGCTGACTCCTTCGCCAGTCCCTTCAAAAGCCCTTCGGCCTCTTTCTCCAGCGTCCAGAACTGCTTCAACAAATCATCGGCGGCGGGCGGCGGGGTGTAGCGGTAGAAGTATTTGTTGGGCAGGATTTCGTAGCCGAGCTGCGAGCGGTCCTGCCAGCTGATGATGGGTTTCTCGATCTCGCGTTTGAGGAAGGCGGGGATGTAGGTGTCCAGCTTTCCTTGGGCATCGAAGGGGATGTATTCGTCGTCCTTGATGTAGTGGCGGTGGGTGTAGCTGACCTCTGTTTCCAGCCGGTCGAGGGTGGCGGCGGTGATCTTGTCCATTTCCTTGCCGAAGCATTTCTCGATCTCTGCCTTGTAGAGTTTCACGAAGCTGTCGTCCGGGCCGAGGGTGAGATCGAACTCGTGGAGCTTCTTGCTCTTTGGATTGGTGACGCGGATGTGGAGAGTCATCTCGCTGGCGTAGAAATCCTGCCTGGACTTTACATTGGCGGCCTTGAACTGCACCGGGAAGGGCTCGGTGATGATGGCGGGCTCGTCGTTTTCATCGGTCTGCCAGAAGACGACCTCAACCTTGTGGAAGGCAAAGGCTCCCTGAGTGAAGAAGCGCACGTTGTCATCCTCGAAGCCCTTTTTCCAGCCTTTCTGATAGCGTTGCTCGATCCATTGACGGTGTGATTCTACGATGCGATTGCGTTTGTTGCCGAAGGATTTGGGCTCTTTCTCAAACTGCTTGCGCCCGTCGATGATCATGATGCGGCCGTCGCGCCCGATGGCGGCGCGGTCATTGCGCAGCAGCCAGATGTAGGTGTAGATGCCAGTGTTGTAGAACAGCTCGTTGGGCAGCATGACGATAGCGTCGAGCCAGTCGTTCTCGATGATCCAGCGACGGATCTCGCTCTCGCCCTCGCCGCAGTCCCCATTGCTGAGCGGTGAGCCATTGAAAATGATGGCGGTCTTGCTTACGCCCTGCTCGGGCTTTTTCTGCTTGGCGAGGATGGTCTGGAGGAAGAGCAGCGAGCCGTCGTTCACCGCGGGCATGCCGGCGATGTAGCGGGTGTTGCGGAGCTTCTCGGCCTCGGTCTGGTAGCCGTCCTTGCCGCCCCAGGTGACACCGAAGGGCGGATTGCTGAGCATGTAGTCGAAGTGGTTCGCCTTGGCGGACTCGGGGAACTGGTCGCCGGGTTCCTTGCTCTGCGGATCGTGAGGGATGAGCGAGTTGCCCCAGTGGATGATGGCCTGACCCTCGCCGCGGATCAGCGCCTCGGAACGGGCGATGGCGTAGGTCTCGGCCATCAGCTCGGTGCCATGCAGGGTGATGAATTTCTGCACACGCTCGCGCTCCTCGTCGGTCTTGGCCTTGTCGAGCAAGTGCTCTTTGGCCACGTAGAGCATGCCGCCGGTGCCGCAGGCGGGATCGTAAATGGAGGTGTGGCGGTCGGGGATGGGGATTTCCAGCAGCTCAACCATGAGGCGGATGACCTCGCGCGGGGTGAAGTGATCCCCGGCTGCCTCGGCGTGGGCTTCCGAGAAGCGCCGGAGCAATTCCTCGTAGATGTAGCCCATCTCCAGGCTGGAGAGTTTGTCCGGGCCGAGTTCGAGGGTGGAATACTGGTTCAGGATCGGCGCGAGCCGGGCGTTCTTGACCATCTTGCCGATGACGGCGCGGTAGTCAAAGCTTTCGATGATGTCCTGCACCGTATCGGAAAAGCCTTTCAGGTAGGCACGGAAGTTCTTTTCGAGCAGCGTGTGGTCCTCCTCGTAGATCTTGCGGAGTGTCCAGGGGGTGGAGTTGGAGAAGCCGGGAGACTGCGCGGGGTTCGACTCGAGTTGCTTAACAAGCTGGTTAAGTTTTTCATCGGATATACTTTTTCGCTTTGATCGAACTTCCTCGGCCTTCTCTTCGCGCCAATTTATTAGCACACACTCAAGACGACGGATTGTGATGATGGGCAGGATGACGACTTGGTATTCGTGAGCCTTGAATTTTCCGCGCAACCGCTCTGCCGATTTCCAGATTTCGTCGGCCTTGTTGTTAAGGCGGGGCTTGTCGAGATGTGACGTGGATTGGGTCATGTGGCTAAAAGATTAGGGTGAAAGGTTTGGGTGTCGCCGACGCGGTTGATGATGCCTTGTAGCCGTGGGTTTCCCCGCGCGATGGCACGCATGTGGGTGGTGACGCACTGGCCTATCTTGTCGGAGATTTTGCGGATGACGTACCAGACGGGTTGTTCGGGGTCCTCTGGTTTCAAGGGGAGATAAAAACGCACGAGTTTGTGGTCGGCTTTGGCGAGTTGAAATACCTTTTTGCACGAGCCGACATTAGTGGCGGTGCGATTCAATTCATCATCAAATACATCGCAAAGGCGTTTGATGAAAATCAGCGGCAGGATGTAGTCCTTGTATTTCGGCACATACTTGGCACCGCGAATGGAACAGGCGACATCCCAAATCCAGGATTCAAGGGACTTGGAGTTTTCTGATTCGCTATGAGAATTGTTGTTTGTCCGTTTGTTCATATCTTCGTCTTATATAAGAAAGAGTTATGTACCTGTTTGTGTGCGCACTGCAAAGTCAGCAGAATACAACACATGCATTGCTTATTGTCGCCATTCAAACCAATTTTTACCTCTTTGGCGGTGATGCCCTGCAGCTTAGCACCCATAGACATCATCAAAGTAGTTTCGTGTTTTCGGATCAGCAATCCGCTCTGCAGCCTTCTCTATTGAGTAATCATTCATTTCGCCTGCTCGTGAGTTTCAAATAAGAAGAGAACCAGTGTCGACGCTGCCCCAACCGCCAGTTTTGCGTGACGAGTGGTGAGACCAGAGGCTGAGCCATGTTGTCCGTGGCCGGTGCCGTAAAGGTTGCGCAGTTTAGCTAAGCCGAGACCAATTGTTGAGAGATTACTTAGAAGTTGTTTGATTACGTCAGCCCCACGCGTTGTGTCAGGTACTCCTTCCGGGACAAGGCTTAGTACCTTGAACGTGGCCTTCGTCAACTTCGGAATGTCAGGTTTGGCGGGAATTTCAACCTCACGTTCAGTAAGGATGGTCTTACAACAGGTTTCAATCATTTCTTTCGCCGTGCCAATGGCAAGACTCGGATCAGTCTCAATGGATTCCTCTATTCGATGAATTTGTTCCAAGAGATGATTGGAATCATGGAAATGTGCTTTCTGTTTAATGTCTTCAAGGCTCGGACTACCGGAGAGTAGGCGGCTTGCAATTTCTTTGCAACGACCCGCTAACTTCTGCTCGTCCTCAGTCGTTTCTTGAGCAGTGTCTTCCGAGTATTCAATCAAAGCGTTCAACAACCGACCAACGAGGTCGTCGGACTCTATTTTCCAGAACGCGCGAAGTCTATTGGCTTTTGATGTGCCTTTGAATCTGTATTCCTCAGAGTAAATTTCAATATCCACAGACTCGAGCACAAACTCCTCAAAAGTTTCGTTAGAAAAGTCCAGAACATAACCGGAACCCATTTCAAGGAAGCTCTCTAGCACACGCCTATCTATCGTGATTAATGAACTCATGCGCCCTACCCCCCCCCCCGTTAGAATTTTGTGTTCAGTGAATTTAGACATTTGAATAAAAATTTCCCGCACTTAACTGATGCCCTTCGGTTAATCTTAATACGGGCTGTGGCTTCTTTGGCGCTCATGGTGTGGTTGGCATGGTTATTACTGATTTATGATTGCGGCTTCACTTGTATCCACGGCGGTTGAATCTTAAGTTCATCTCCATATCTGCCAACAATGGCGGTATACTCTAATTTGGCATTTTCCCCATCCAAAAAATTCGCAAGCGCACTGGAATAATCCATATTCGGTTGGACTTCTACAAACTTGTACAATTCTTTTCCAGCAGAAGTCAGCATGTAGCAGGGAATATTAATCTGTCTATCATCTGCATGAAGGTTTTTTTTTTGAAATACGATATGATCGAAATCTATCTGCAATAGTAGCATCTCCTGTAATGATTTTACTCAATGACGCTCCTGCATGCACCAAGCCATAACTTTCTAACTGAAGAAACATGCCGTAGTCAGGGAATCCGTCAATGTTGCTTGTAGCACTGTCCCAAAAAATAAAATCGCGTATAACAAACTGCGCTGCATTAGAAAATAGTTCGGCGTCTTTTTGCGTCATATTTTTTAGAACCGCCAATGTGCGCAAAGAAGTTCGTCCAGGAATTTCAACTTCTCCGGCAAGAATTTTTGCCCATATCTGTTGCATCTTCTCGGATGACACATCCTGCACATCCGAAAAGAAACGAGCCGTCCAGTCATGGTCAATCTCATGATCTTGTACTTCTTTGTCTTTGATTTCTTCTGCCGCCATACTAAAAACAGATTGAATGTTTCTTTGCCTTTTTCCTTCTTGAAAGATGATGCTCGCTTGAACTTGCTCGCCTACTTCCAATTCTCCTTGAATGGATGATGAAAAAACACTAAATTTTTCACGTGCCTCGATTTGTGCGTCAGAAATTAATCGAATGGCATCAGCTCTCCCTTTTGCTGTGATACGCTGAGCATCTGCTTCTGATTGTGCTTTCCGCTTCGCCAGCATTGGACCTGCAATAGCACCAACTCCGCTTGCGCAGTGGTCAATCAGTTTCTCAAGTGCTGGAACATTTATATTTATATCATCCATGTTGTCTCCACAAAAATGTGCGTTGTTTCTTTATCTGATTGACACGCATTTTAGCAGTCATCAGTTCATGGAAGGAAGGAAGGAAGGAAGGAAGGAAGGAAGGAAGGAAGGAAGGAAGGAAGGAAGGAAGGAAGGAAGGAAGGAAGGAAGGAAGGAAGGAAGATTCATAAGCCCGGGTCAGTGCCTTTGAAAAAACCTTGTTTCCAAAGATAGCCCATCTGCTCTCCTTCTTCTTTCATATATTTGGTTAATTGCGGGTCATCCTGGGCGCGAAGAATCGATGTATAGCCATCCTTTTTTTGCAACCAATAAACTTCTTCCAATTTCATCGCGTTAAGAAAATCCGGCGAATGTGTGGATACAAAAACTTGTCCGCCACGGTTCGAGTAACCCCGAAACTCTTCCGCAATCTCGAACAGAAGGGAGTAATAAAGTTGATTCTCTGGTTCTTCGACACATAGCAACGGGTGCGGAACAGGATCGTAGAGCAAAATCAAATAAGCAAGCATCTTGATTGTTCCGTCTGAGACATGTCGCGCCAGAAACGGATCATCAAAAGAGCCATCTTTGAATTTCAATAAAATACGACCTTCATCAGTTTGCTTGTGTTCTACATTTGAAATTCCCGGTACACGATCGGCTAACTTTGCTATTATTTTTTCAAATGTTTTCGGATGGTTGTTGTGGAGGTATTGGATAACCAGTGCGAGATTTTCTCCTTCCCGCGACAGATGTTCGGCATACCCTGCTTCTTGTTCGGGTCTTGCCTTGCTGATGTGGAAATCTGAAATGTGCCAGCGCTCTATCAGGTTCCCAAGCGCAACCACTGCCGGAAAACGCTCAAACTGCGCAAGCCCTTTGATGGCAAGAATATCTTGGGATTTTAATACTTGATTTTCTCGCACCAATTCTTCTTCGTTTTTTACCTCGGCGACTTCATTGATTACCGCATCTCCTTTGCCTTTGGAAAAATCAAGAAAACGCCATGGCTTTCCTTTGCTGCCACGCCGGTATTGCAGTATTTCTTGCGCAACGATAGGACGTCCCGTTTTATTGTCCTCATCAATACTAATAAGATAGGTAACCAGAGGAGCATCTGACTTCTCCCGGAATTTGAGTTCGATTTTAATAGGGCCGGTTGCTCCCCGACTTCGCACTTCATGGAACCCCCGGGGTCCGCCCAGTTTAGCCAGAGCCGTCGTCACATTTGATGTCATGGCGTCTCGTAAAAAACCAAAAACAGAAAACAATGTAGATTTCCCTGACCCATTGGCACCGACCAAGACAGCCAAACGTGGAATATCGCGCATTTCGACATCACGAAAAGCCCGAAAGTTCTGCAGCCTTAGGTATTCAATTTGCATGTTTCACCTTATTGATACGGGGGAGTATATCACGCCGGTTTTTGCCCTTTTTTTTGCTATCCAAAAAATAGTTTGGTTGAATAGGCTCTTAATTTGCCCGTATTTTAGAAGTCGTTAATGCGTGAAGAAGGGTGCGGAATAGGTCTTGGAGTTGACCGCGCTTGCGGCTTGCATCAATGCTAAAGAGTAACGAATTTTCCCTCACGGGATGCAAAGATCCGACCGATAATTTTGGCGTATTCGAGAGTTCGAGCTTAGACGGCTTTGGATTTGGTGGAAATTAGCATATTACCTATTCCAATTTATGTCGGTAGCTGGACCGTCTCAAAGTTCATCAGGAAGTCCCCTATCTGACGGAACAGTTCTGCGGAGTTCTTTCCTGACGCTTGTTGGGCCAGGGGTTCAATGCCAAATCTAAACGAAATCCCACGACGCGGGTTCACAACACACACTTCGTCGATCTCAAATTGGCGGGATTGGTAATTCAGAGCGCAATAAGCAAGGACTTGCCGAATGTCAATACTCCTCAAATTCCGCTCAACGCATTTAACTTCGTAAAGCGCGTTATCCATAAATAAGTCCCCGTAGCATGAGTCCAGAATTCCACATCCCTTGAATCGCGGTTGGATCACGAGATCTCCCTGCCTCTTATGAGCGAAAAAATCCTCCAGCCGTATAGCAATCTCCATTGCGTCGTCCATACTTCGAAGGTGCTTCATTTTAGTTTTACCCTCAAAGCTACGGAGTCGTTTGATCCGTTCAAATGAGCTTTCCTTGGCCCGTTTTAGCAACACTGCATTCTGTATCAAACGAACAGATTTACCCATTTGATTTGCCGCTACAAAAATTTCAAAACCAGTGTCTGCAACAAGGTCATTATCAGCAGAGTCTTCGGTCGCATTGAAAGGCTTGACAACAAAGCCTCGTGAAGTGGGCATCGGAATACCGTTTACATTCATCTTCGCAATGATCTGCGGAGTCAGGAACGGCAAACATTGATTCCAAAATCCCGAAAACTGTTCTGAGAACTGCTTTTCCGAAATCATAGCGGCACATCAGAATTGTTATTTATTTTATCGGAGTACCAATCTCGAACGACTATCTCAAATAAATCGAACGATTTTTTGTTGTGATGTCTCCAGTGTCTACCTTCATCATTCAATATAAAAGAGCCTACAATGAACGCTCGCCGTTCCCATTTCGAACAACCTCCAAAATATTTTTTAAAGTCGGTCAGTGAATGGCTGAGTTTCCAATTAACCCACGCGATCACAATTTCTCGGCGAACAAGAGGGCTGGTACGCTTTTTCATAATCTGAACAAAAAGGACTTCAGTTTTCTGGGTGTGACGTTGACACATGACCTGGATCGCATATGCCAAATTCAGATCGATCTGAATGATATGGCTTTCTTCTTTAATGAGATTTGATATCCCGGAATCAATCAAATCCTGGGTCTCTTCATCCAAATCCGTATATATCCCTCGGAGAGATGTCATCAAACGAGGGAATACTGGAGCTAAAGCGTTTAGGTTATCGACTTGAAGCAACGAAGTGATGATGTCCTTTTGCGCACCTGTCTCCAAAACACGGATTGCTGAAATCGCTTGCTTTGTGACGGTTTGATCGATAGAAGTTTTCTCTAGTTCTCGTCCAAGAATGCCGGCCACGTCCACTTGAGCCACTTTTTCTTTCAGATTTTTGTAGTCGTTAACTCGGGTGTCAGAATACGGATCAAAGTGAATTGAAATCTGGAGTAGTTTCTCTTCTTCCGAGAGATTATCTTCGTCGATTTGGTCGATCTTGATGAGGGTTTTATCCTCACTCAGATATTCACGAGAGGTGATGATTCGTGTTTTGGTTTTCTGAAGAGAAAGCCCTTCGTTGAAAAGTTTCTCGGACAAAAAAATCAGTCGCTGATACGCCTCCTCCTTCGATGCGCAGAAAATGCGATAGTCATCTACAAATCTGCAAAAGCAGATACCCTCTCCTCGCATCAGTTTGTCGGTACTGTTTAGCGCGAGCTCCGCTAGCAGCCGTGAAGCTGGCCCTCCAACAGGAAGTCCGTATGAAACCGTTCCAGAAAAAATTTGAAGTATGTCAACAATGCGCTTGACGATTTCAGGCTGGGTATGAAGCAATTTGAGCGCATTTTCTATTCGGTGGTGATATATCCTTGAATAGAAATCTGAAATATCGCAAATAAGAACGTATGGATAGACTGCGTCGCCCTCGTCGGTCTTATAAGAAGCAACCTCACGAGATTTCGCCATGAACGCTCGCCAATTCACATTCGCATCGAAAATACCACCATCCTCGGTCGGGTTCACAAACCGGTAGGAGAATATTGTTCCCTCTGAAATTGGGATTCGCTCGGCTTCAATAGCAGGTCCCATCTCAATCACCAGGCTCAGATAATAAGCATTCCAAAGTGGATCAAGTTGCGAAGCCCATCGGTAACCAGTGTAACCCACGGGTGCTAGGGTATTGATATTCTCAGGCGAGTTTTGGGCCAGTTGCTTCTCAAAGTCCCCATGGATGTCTTCAAGCGCTTCTTGAATGAGCTTTGGTTGATCGTAAAAAATATGCTGCTCAAACGAAAACGGAAATATATCCGTATCCCCGTAATGGGCGATATTCTTGACGGCGGCCTTGATTGACGAGAATAGCTTTGATGTTTTAGTAGCTGGTGCTACTGAAGTTGCCTTCTTTCCGGTCACCTTTTCCGAGGTCATTGTTTTTGAAATGCGCTCAGATTTTTTTCGCGGCTTGTCGCTCATGGGAAATCAGTTTGGCTCATTGATATCAAGTTCGTTCATGCGAGTTCCCGCAACCATCAGTTCGTGAAGTAAGGTATGGGATAGGCCTTGGAGCTTGGTTTGCTTAGATTCTGCATTATCTACCTTTTCTTGGATGGTTAAAAGGATTTGTGTGATTTGCCTTTGTTCGAAGAATAGAGGAAGCGGGATGAAGTAGCCGGTAGCGAAAATGAAATCAAGGCCAAGGTTGTATACTAGATGACACCTTGCGCCTCGCGTTTGCTTTCGGTTTGAACTGTCAAGTATTCCTTGACAGTTCACTATCACCATTCAAATCAATTTTCACATCTTTAGCGGTGATGCCCTGCTCCAGCATTGCGGCGATATTGTCTGCAAAAAGATTCCCCAGATGGCTTGGACCGCTCTGTGTTCGGTGGGGGTGGGCATGGAATAGTAATGCTTGCTATCTAGTATCCGACCCGCCGATGCGGTTCTGAATGTCAATTGCAACCGCGTTATTATGGGCGGCAAGATTGAGGGTTAAAGTTTTGAAAGCAGAAAGAGCCTTGGGGTTTTGTCGAATTGCTTCGAACCGCTTTTTCCACCCAAACTCTAAAAGGTTTTCAAAAACTTCATACTCGATTCCATTTCCCCAAAGGTATCTACTCGGCTCTTTCCAGCCATCGTGTAGCCACACTAACGCATCAATGAAAATGGGATTCGCGGCTTCAGTTGTCAAAAATGCTACCAACTCCCTCTGCTTATACATATCATGTTTTATTCTTGTTATGTAAGTTGGATAATGTCTTACAAGTTGTCGAACGAGAGGAGCGGATATGGCTTCTTCGGTGGACACTAAATGAATTTCTAAAAGGAGAACTTTCCACACTTCTTCTGCGTCTTTGTTTTTTCCGTTAACCCAATTGTCCTGGGCAGATAGATGGTCAGCGAAAAGAATCCAAAACTTAGTCAGTTGCGCGATATTGGGTGGGTCAATCTTCTTAGCTTCAAACAACACTGTATACAAAAATCTTTCGACGTGATGATGTGCCGCAGGCGGAAGGTTGAGAATACATTCCCAAAACCCTCGTTCTTCGTCTAGCGAGCATTCAAACAATTTCGCTGCTGCAATCTTGAAAACTTTCTGGTCATCGGACCATGCGTCACGCCGCCACCTAACACCATCAGAGGTGTCAGCGAGAGGAAGCGTGCGGTGAAAAGTCGCTAGGATTTCCTTGCATATCGTAATCCAATGTTCCCGTTCGCTTGAATTAGTAGCATCCGAGAGTTTCGGCAGGTGCCCGAAAGTAGCCAAGATTATGCCCATATCCAAGTCATATCCAATACGGCGAAGTTCTCTTTGCATCCAATCCGCTGTCATGATCTCATTGGCATCGTGTTCTGAATAGGACTCGATATTTATGGGCTCGCCTATCCCGACCCGGAGTAAGGCACTCTTTATCCAAGTGTGCAGGTTGTACCAGAGCGTTAGCGGTCTCTTCGCAAGCCCATCATCTTGTTCAAGCGGTTGTGGAACTTTGTAGAACTCAATGGAAGCCCAATCGTCGGTCCATTTGGGGCCTTCACCTCTTGCAAATTTTGATAGCCATTCTTGCATCCATGTGATGAGGTCGTTTTTAGCCTCCTCCATCTCAAAAGATTTAATGTTCGTAGTTTCTTGCCTCACAGCCGAAAATACGAGGGCCAAAGCTTCCAATTCACCATAGGCAACTCCAAGCCTTTCTCTACACTTAAAGGCTTCGTCAAAGAGTTGGTGAACGGTGTGATACCGATAGGAAACAACAAACCTGCCAACTACGTCTCTCCATTCCTCATCATCGGGATTGGCGGCCCAACGACGGACAGCTATCCGAGCCAAGAATCCTTCAAAATCATCACGCGTGTCCTCTGCCTTAAATGCTTTGATCTCAGGACGATTGTCCAAGATCCTGCGAGTCTCTCCATCCAGATAATCAAATCTACCAGGGTCCTGATTAAGCCACTCTTCACCGAGACAGACGAGCACAGCGATCATGCCAGAACGCGCATGGCGCGGGTCAAGAAGCTCATCTGCACTGGGTTCTTGGCTGGCTAGTTCCTCGGCACGGTCCCAGAACTCATGATTCTGCAACAGGTCCCAAAGAGTAGAAAATTCCGAATCTTCAAATTCAAGTCGCTCTTTGAGTAATTCAGCGCATTGGCGAGGGGTAAGCAACAATTTTTGGCGAATACTATTGTCTTTTTCTCCTTCAACGTCGCGCAACTCATCAAGCCTCTCATTGTAGAACTCAACCTGACCGTTTTCCAATTGCCTTTTGGCCCAAAGTTCTGGATTAAACTCAACAGCCCAACGTATGAGAGTTTCACGCTCTGTGGAGCCCTCTGGAAGTGCCTTAGCATCCTGATTAAATGAGGAAGAAACTTCTGCGAATACTGTCTTGAATTCCGATTTTGTAAGCATCCATTCCAAACACGCATCCTTCAACCATGTCTTTCGACCAGGCAGATCATCCCATTCACGTTTGGCATTTGATATGAACGCGTCTTCGAATGGCATCCATCCAACACCAACGTTTTGGATAGTTGATTGTAGGTCTAGGTTGTAAAGTGCTCGAGCGAAGAGAAGCGGTTTAAGGTCTGTCACAAAAAGTGATTCGTGGCGTTTACCGACATTAATAAGGACCCCTATTAGCGCAAGAGACTGCCCTTCGCGAAATATAAGATTGATCGCATCAGAGACAGATTCACCCGCATCAATTCTTTCGTAAAACCATTTTTCCAGAGCCATTAGCGCACAAGTGACAACTTGAGGCGTATGCATGTGGTAACGATTCCAAGAAAAAATCTGGTGATTTCCTTTCCATTCGGAATCACCATCAGGAGTCTTTATTGTTACTTGCTTATCCGCGAGAGAATTGGGACACCAATCTTCGTAACGATCAGTTGCAAAGTTGATAAGGCGAATTACCAGTTCAACAGCAGGACGCCAATTGGATCGAAGATATCCGATAAATGGACCCGTGAACCAAAAGACAATTTTCTGATAATCCGCATCGAACCGAAACCCGTGGCGATCAATACCAACGTGGTGGCTGCCTTTGTTCACCTCGGTCTTTGGCCAATCAATCAAGAGAGCCAACGTAACCTCACAGGCATCTACAGGGCGTTTCTCAAAACAAGGAAGTGATGTATTCACTTTGAACCAAGCTCGATAAAAGTCGTGGCTAATGAGTCGGCATGGGCCGTCTGCCCAAGCTTCAATAGGATAGATAACGTGGCTGCTATGCCCACCAGCAAAGGATCTATCACGCCACTCCCCCCGCCAGCCTTCTCCGGCTTCATAGGTCAGATCACCTTGATCCCAATCTTTCCGCCCTGCAGCTTTCAATGCGAGAATCAATGCGCGGTCAGGGTTTTGGCTCGCAGTCCTTAATGCTGCGGAATAGATAGTGACACGAGCATTTGTTTCGCCATCCAAGGACTTGATACCGCGAGCATCGCCGTATACGCCTGCCACCTCGCGCCGCAATTCTTTCTCTGCATTTAGAAGGATCAATTCTGCGAGTGGTTCCCAATTGATACCAGTATACTCTTCAGCCTTCCCCCACATTAGTCCAATTTCCGCGAGAATTACGGGTAGAAAATCCGTAGTTTCGTTTTGGTTTTCAATCAAGAACGAAATAAACGGGGACCAAAGACTCATGATGGGCAAACGGTGACGTAGCGCAGCATAATCTACGATATCCGGATTGATCTTCTGGAACTGCCGTTGAACGAATGGGTCCGGAAAGGTGGCATTATGTAACATGCGACGTAGAAGTCGTTTCAACAGCCATGCCTTATCTGCAAACAATTGTTCGCGATTCTTTTTCAGCAATGTGGTTGGATCGCTGCAATAGACGATTCCTTCTAGCCATGTGTCGAGAATTTGCAAATTCCGAGAATCCGGTTCTTCTTGTGCAGGTGGGACAACCCTGCACGCATCTACTATTGATTGCCACCGCTCGTAATCTGACGCCCGGTCAAGCAGGTGTTGAGAGAAAATCCGAATAGCTCGCAACCAAGGTGGGTTCTCCGAGTGTTGTCGAATAAAAGTGAAAACGTTTGATCCTAGAGAGCGCAAGTGTATTACCCGAGCCCAATCCGCAAGCAGATCGTGATCAAAACGAATTCTACCTTCATCGGTACGGGACAATATCTGCCTTCCAATCAATGAATTTGTTGCTTCATGGTCATGGGCCACAACATCAGGTTCCGCCTCACTCGTCAGCGAGTCGGCTAGATGAATTGCTAATGCTCGAGCAATGCCTTCTTCGCCCGAGAAGCCCTTTCCGCATTTGACTTGTTCTTCCCACCACCAATCAACAACATCTGCTTCACCGATAGACAAACGAGTTAAGTCAGGTTCGTTGCGCAAAAGCATATCCAGCATTTTTGGCGACCGCAGGAATTGATTCAAACGAGGTTGTTGCGAGAGTTTTTTGATGGCAGGGAAACTTTCTCGGACCAAATCAAAGTCACTGTCGGAGAGACGCTTGCACTCAATACGTTTAGTAAATACGTGATGGCCATCCAATGATTGCAACAAATAAGACGAAACACGTGACCAACTCGGTGTCTGACATGCAAGAAAAACCTTCCAGATGCTACCCTCTGCTTCAACAATCGTAGCTACAAATCGGCCGATCAAATCTAGTTGGTCTGGAGCGTAGCAGTTCTCAAGCGAATCAATCACGAGAAGTCCTGAAGCACATTTAGTCTTCAAAAGAACCTCGGCAAGTTCTGGTATTTCTGTGTGAAGATTGCCGAAACGCTCCGCCTTAATCCAAACTACCTCTGAACCGTCTTCCACTGCCTTGATTGCCAACTGTTTCAACAGGGCGCTTTTTCCTAACCCGCTCTCCCCTAAAACATGTGCACCGGCACATTCTGAATATGCTTTTTGCAATGCGGCCGTTTCATCAGCCCGAGGCAACTCAAGACCATTGGGGAGCGTCGTGTGAACCTGGTCAATCCACTCCTTTGACAGTCGCCGAATTCGGGTCCATTTATCAGCTTCAGGTTCGGTTATCGCGCCTTTTGAGGAGGCTTCCTCAGGTTCGAAAAAACCAGCTTCAATTCCACGATACAACAAAGAGAACGAATTTTTTATAGCTATTACTCGGAACTGCCCTTTGGTTGCATCTTCAATTAACGTCTTTCTTTCATCCGCGAAGTCGGAGATTCCACGAATTGCAAGCACTCGCGGAGGATTGGAGCGGGTAGTTGCGGCATCGTAGACTCCGGCTGACTCCATTTCAATTGCGACAAATTTGCGGTCTTTCGACTTGAGCCAATCGACAAAGGCTGCACCTTTTCCTACTGCGGGACCGCTGGCTAATTTTTTATCATCGCCTGCGAATAACTTGATCTCGGATCGCATTGTGTAGCTCGCTTGCGCCATTTTGGCTTTAACATCTTCTGTGGCTAGGGGGTCGCATCTTGATGCGCAGTCAGCCACCCATTGCTCATATAGACCCTTGGACTTGGATTTGAATAATTGAAAATTGTTTAATAAACGTGGAGTTGTGATGTGAGAATTTCCTGACGTTTCAAATTTCCATTGGCCATTTTCCGAGTCGTTTATTGCCGCCGAGTTAGCTAGATACTCCGTTATGCTATCTGGGATGAACACATCTCCAGGCTGGAGATCATCGGAAAGCGAACCCGCGATTCCCAACACCACAACATCATTACAGTTTGATTGATCAAGTACCGCTGAAACCACGCTTGCGGCATGCGTGTTTCCCATTTTTCCAGCTGGCACGATGCCTAGATTGAAAGATTTCTTAAGAGATGAAGACTGCACACTCACTGAGAACATAGTGAGAGGTAAGTCTGTGAGCTTAATTTCCCGAGGGACGGTCGGGTGATATTCGGTGAGAATATCAAAAAGTGTGTTGAACTCCTCCGCCAAAGCGACGTAGAGGAGGATATCAATATCAAGTTGCTCGGTGCTCATTGGACGACTGTCTCACAGCGGTTTGTAGCTATTCGGGGCTTCATGACGATATTCAGTTCGTGATGTAGGTTTCTGAATAGGTTTTGGAGCTTGTTTTTTTGAGTTGTGTATTATCCGCTTTTTGCTGGATGGTTAAAAGGATTTGTGTGATTTACCTTTGCTTGGGGAATAGAGGAAGCAGGATGAAGTAGCCGGTAGCGAAAATGAAATCAAGGTCAGGGTTGCATACCTAGATAACACCTTGCGCCTCGCGTTTTCCTTCGGTTTGAACTGTCAAGGATTCCTTGACAGTTGCAGTACAACCCTCACTTATTTATCGCTATTCAAATCAATTTTTACCTCTTTGGCGGTGATGCCCTTTTCAAGCATTGCCGCGATATTGTCTGTAAAAAGGTTTTCCAGGTGACCTGGGTCGCCCGCATCCGCGAATAAGGAGGCGGTTAATCTTGATGCGGGCTGTGGCTTCTTTGGCGCTCATGGTGTGGTTGGCGTGATGGTTTTGGCGTGCTTAAGGACTCTGGGTTGGACGGTTTTGTGTGTGGCGAGGGCGGGCATAGTTATGCTCAAATAAGTTAGGCGGCCAAATATCTCTTGGAGAGTTCAAATTTTAACTTGGGGTGAAAAAACAGATTTTCTTTGTCGTTCCTATTTGATAATCCATAGCCGACTTTCCAAGTCAGACTGTTCTTACAATGCTTGTAAAGACTATCAATCAGGCTATTTATGTCATAAGAAAGAAGCCAAACACACTGAGAACGATTGGAAAGTAGTGCCTTTGATATGTCTCTGTGATCTTTTTCTCCGTAAACATTCATGTATAAATATTTTGATTTTTCCACATATGGGGGATCTACATAAAGGAAAGTATTATCACGTTCTCCGTTAAGGATTTGCAGTGCGTCATCACAAGTTACTTTTATTCTGTGCCGATACTTCCCGATTGCGCGAATTTTTTCAATTAGACTGATTTTGTTAAATCGTGCGTCCATTTTATAATTCCCCATCTGACTCTTTCCTCCAATTACACCGCCATTAAGCACCCCTGAAACATTGGTTCTATTAAGAAAAAAAGTGGAAAATCCCAAGCTAAATAAGTCCGCATTTTTTTTGTCTTTTTGTATTTCGCGTTGCTTTTCCCATGTGTCCAAGTCAACGCACACCCGTTTAATTTTTCTACAAAATCTCTCGTTCTCATAGACTATGCTATACCAAAACGCATAAATTCCTCGGTCATAGTCGTTGATTGTTATTGTATTGACATACTCTTCAAGCAAAAGCGATAGTGCCACTCCCGCGCCTCCTGCGTACGGTTCAAGATAGTCGATACCAATTAGTTTGTTTTCACATAATAGTTCTTTTATGAACGGCGCAAGCCGCGTCTTTCCTCCAGGATACCTTAGCGGGGAGTAGAATTTATTTGCTATTTTTGGCATGAGTAATTTCCAAAATTTTTCCAATGAGCAAGGACAAAGCAACTGTCTGTTCTATACTTTTCGCGGCAGTGTATCCGTGAGCACCTTGTTGTAACAATTTGATACAGTCTTTGGCATTCTCTATCTTCTGGGATGACAAAGTTGTTTTCTCGTCTTTATTTAGTTTGGTTTTGGCGCGGTCAAAATAAGTTTGTAAAAATTTACCTAATTTCTGTCCATTCTTGTCTGCAGCCAGTTCACATATCAGTCTCAATCCCATTCGAATAATCCTTGGGAAATCATCTGAATAACCACTTTTGTTTTTTGCCTTATAGAGTTTATGGAGTTTCAGCAAGTCGGAATAAATATTGTTGACAGTACCTGATTGAAGTTGCAGCTTCTCACCAAACAACTCATGTTCTTTCCCTTTGGTAATGGGCGTTTTCCGTTCATTTTGTTGCGTGTCTGATTTCCTGAACGTATTGGTGGAAAAAAGTTCGAATCTACTTCCGAGGTTTGATGAAATTATTTTCTTTATTGTTGGGTTTCCCTTTAGAAGGGGGATAATTTCTCCACGGTTTTTACGGGTCGTAATTGTCTTATTTTCAACAAGCCGTAGTACTTCACTCAAAACCGCATCACCATCATTCTTTGTATAGCGAGATTTAAGCTGGTTTTCATTTACTGAAAACCCCATTTTGTGCAAATTGGTTGTATCAAATATTTCATCTCTAACGAATCTTTTGTTCAATTCAGGGTATGACGAAATAATGTCAGTGGTCTTTTCAAGAACAAGAAATGGGGATGGGCCCTTGTTCATTTCCCTTTGTCTGAATATGTCTCTTTCAAGCGGGTCCCATGAGCCACTCTCTCCATGTTTTCTGTCAACATGCTCAAGCGCTGTACGCCTATCACAAACATTACAAGGAAGTTCTTTGGGGAAATACAATGTTGCAAAACTTGAATCGTCACTTACAGCCACACATCTGTGTATGATCTTGCCAATCAACACTCTGCGATTGCCGTCATAGACGACCGGCTTGCTGTTTTCGTAGACCACGGTGGGGATTTCACTTTGGTCGTATCTGGGCCCCATCTCCTCGCACAATTTCTTTAGACTCCATTTGCCTCTTTGATCTTTATTAATCGCCCTATCCGCAAACTCCTGGTCGGTAGTATTTGCATTTATGGGGTCACGAGGATTTTCTGACCAAAGGGTTAAGTCTTCAATTTTAATATCTTGGATTTCTTGGCTCATGTTTCACCTATGGATATTGGATTGGTGTTCAGTTTTCTCAACCCCGTACTTTAACAGTCATCAGTTCGTGATGTAGAGTACTGTACGGAACAGGATTAGTGTTTAATTTTTGCTGCATAGCGATTTTACAGCACTTGCCGCCGACGGCAGTTGTCAAGGACTGGATTCCTTGACAACTGAATCAGAACGCAATTCTCCACGCTCAAACTTGCCTTTAACCGCTTTCCTATCCATCTCAACCTCTGTCATCAGCGGCTTTTGCGCGACGAATGTCCGGGATATTAAAAAGCACATCAGTCAGTTCAGTGTTGAGGTAATAGTTTTCACGCCCCAATCGGGCTTTCTTTAAAATACCATCCTTAGCAAGGATGTCCAGGTAACGGGTGGCGGTAGCTCTTGATATGCGTAAGTCCTCTATCAGGAATCGGATTTTTGTGTAAGGGTATTGGAAGAGGTTGTTGAGCAAGTCTTGGCTATACATTCTTGGATATTGCGAACGAATGTGTTCTTTTTGTTTTTGTAAAAGGATCCTGATTTGCCGAATCAGGGCAATGGTATTTTGCGCGGTCAAGGCGATGCCATCAAGCATATACAACACCCACTGTTCCCATTGTTCTTTGTTATCTCGCGCAGTCTGCAAAAGATGATAATACTCGCCTTTGGTGCTGTTGATGTAACGGCTTAGATACAGGATAGGGGTATGTAACACCCCTGCTTGCACCAGATACAAAATATTCAGAATTCTACCGGTTCTACCATTGCCGTCTGCGAAGGGATGGATGCTTTCAAACTGATGATGAATCAAAGCCATTTTGATGAGCGGGTCAAGGCGGGAGATTAAAGGATCGTTGATGAAAGCTTCTAGATCATTAAGCAGCGGCTGTATCTCTGGGGGTTCAGGCGGAACGTACACCACTTCGCCTGTCTGTGCATTAATCACTTGGGTGCCGAGTTGTTTTCTCACGCCAGCATTGTTGCCCACGATGATTTCTTGAATACTGAGAATGGTATTGATGGAGATGCTGCCGACATCTTGGACCCGGGCAAATCCCGTTTCCAATGCATCGGCATAGTTGTGAACTTCTTTGGCGCTTGGATCTTTATCGTTGGGATGCAATCGGTATTTATAGAGGGCATCCTGAGTGGTGATAATATTTTCTATCGCCGAACTGGCCTGTGATTCTTGCAGGTTCAGAGTGGAAACCAGAATACGTTGACTCGGCATACTGGCGGACACGCCTTTGAGTTCGCCCAGATGGCGATTGGCCTCGGCCAGGGCTTTGAGTATTGCCTGGGTCTCAAAGTCTATCTCGCGGGTAATTTCTTCTAGGCTGGAGAGCATAGTTGCTTCTCAAAAAGTTGAGGTTTTGGGTAATATTACAACTTAGCTTCTCAAAAATCAGCTTTTTTGAGAAGTTAAGAATAAAACAGTTACTGCTCAAAAAACTGGGTTCTTGAGCAACATCACAACTCTGCCTCTCAAAAATCAGCTTTTTTGAGAAGTTAAGAACAGATATGTATCATTTCTTGGTACTTTCTTGGTACTTTCTTGGTACTTTATTTAGTGCTTTTGGTATTTCCGAATAGTGCTTTTGGTACTTCCGAAGCGGTTTTCCTGCTGAGGCAGCCGTGGCGATGCCCTTTGGCGTTATACTGCGCTGCCCGAAGCGGATTTTCCATGAATCCATCTCTTCATAAACAGTTAATGGCGGTTTCAATATGACTGACTTCCCGATTCCCAATCTTTCAAACGACCTGAGTGGCCGTGTGGCACTGGTCACCGGCACGACTTCAGGGCTCGGCAGGCGCTTTGCCATTGTCCTTGCGGCCTGCGGTGCCAAGGTCGCCCTTACCGGGCGGCGCGTTGAGCGCCTTGAGGAACTGGCGCAGGAAATACGCGCAGCCGGCGGTGTATGTGAGCCCATTCCCTTCGACATCACGCAAACAGAACAAATCAATGATGTGGTGAGTAAGGCGGAGGCGGCGCTCGGCCTCGTGGACATCCTCATTAACAACGCCGGGATACCAGACGCCCAACGCGCCCACAAGATGAGCAACGAGTTGATAGACGCGGTTTTCGACACCAATCTGACCGGCCCCTTCAAACTATCCTGCGAGGTGGCAAGAAGGCTGATTGCCGCGAAAAAACCGGGGCGCATGATAAACATTTCATCGGTTGGCGGGTTCAACTACGGCGGTAATGGCGCGGCGCTTTATTCCATTACCAAGTCGGCCATCGTCAGGATGACGGAGGTGCTGGCGGTTGAGTGGGCAAGGTTCAACATCAACGTCAATGCCATTGCACCCGGCGCTTTCGAATCGGAAATGATGGACGGCATGCTTGAGCGGATGGGCGACATAGCGCAGCACTTTCCGCGTAAACGTATTGGTGACCCGGCGCAGATGGATAGCTCACTGCTGTATTTTCTCTCGCCGGCGTCAGAGTTTGTCACCGGCACCTATGTGAAGATAGATGACGGCCAGGGTCCTCGCTGACACACCTTAAACGTAGGGGATGATCTTCTCTGCGACCGACGCCAATACATCAAACCGAGGGTCAAAGGATGGCAGGTTCATCACCTGATTGAGCCCTGCGTCATCCAACGCCTTTAATTTTTCGATGAGTTCATCCTGCGTGCCTATCAGGCAGGTCGATTGCAGCAACTCCGCAGTGAGGAATTTCTCTTCCTCCGGCAAGACCCAGCAGTTATGACCCATGTGAATGCGCTGATGACGCCTGTCTTCGGGGAACTGCGCCAGCAGCTTTGTATACTCATCCCAGATGCCCGCCAGCGCATTGGGCGGCTGGTGTCCAAAGTTTCGCCACTGGTCATAGTTGAAGTGCAGCGCCGCCATGGCCATGGCGCCACAGTCACGTTTGATTCTCGGGGAATCAACGGCCTCGCCCGCCTCCCGGACAACCATTGCCGTCAGCGCCGTCGTGTAAAAACGGTCGCGGTCAAACTCCGGGGCGGCGTTCTTTTCCAGCATCGTCCAGAGGTTTTCCATAACGGCGGGGCTGTTTGGCAACATGAGCACGGCGCCGTCTCCATACTGGCCGGCAAGCGCCAGCGACCTGGGCCCGAAACCTGACACATAAAGCGGTATGGGGTCGTCGAAATTGACAAACCCTTTATCCGGCATGATGTGGCGAATGGGCATCTCCCCGCCATCATGCCGCATCATCGCTTCTTCGCCCTTGAGAAGCGGTTTGAGTTCCTGCAGGTAACGGTCAAAGTCAGCGATGCGCTGTGGTGGCAACCCCATGATGCGCATGGCCGTATTACCGGCGCCTATACCGCAGAAGGTTCTGCCGGGCGCAAGGGCGTTGATGGTGGCGATGCCCGCCGCATTGACGGATGCCGGGCGTGTCCCGGTAATCGCAACCCCGGTGCCGAGTTTGATTCTGCTGGTCTTGTCCGCCGCCAGCGCAAGGGCGGCATAACAGTCAGACCAGATCATCTGGCTGTCTGCCAGCCAGGCATGGCTGTAGCCAAGTTCTTCCGCACGCACCACATAACCAATATCGCCGACGTGGCTTGGTACGCAAATGCCTATATCCATGCGAACTCCTTATTGCCGCCTAGTTGCTGGTTGCTGCCTTATTGCTTCACGCTATCTCTGCACAGGCCACCGGTCGATAGTATCCCCCGAGGTTGTGCAAAAGCCAATGGCGGCTTCGCCGCCACTCTGGATTCCCGGGCTACGCCTGGAAACACTGTCGGCGATGGATACCCCCATCGCCTGGAATGACGGGGAAAAGGCTCCCGGCTGACTATGCCGGCAGATGCAGTTACACTCCTTACCTGCTCAACTCCGCTCTCTTAACAAAGGCAATGCCATGACACCTGTCACATGCATAGAAGACCTGCGCATCCTGCATCGGAAGCGGGCGCCCCGCATGTTCTATGACTATGTTGACTCCGGCTCCTGGTCTGAAAGCACATACCGCGACAATGAATCCGCCTTTGCCAAGTACAGGCTGAAGCAACGGGTTCTGGTTGACCTCTCCAGTCGCTCTATTAAAAGCAAGATGCTGGGTCGGGAGGTGACAATGCCGGTTGCCCTGGCACCTGTGGGCCTGACGGGGATGCAATGGGCTGATGGTGAAATACTGGCGGCGCGGGCTGCTGAAAACTTCGGTGTACCCTATTGCCTTTCGACCATGAGCATCTGTTCCATCGAGGATGTTGCGAACGCCGTCTCGCAACCTTTCTGGTTCCAGCTTTATGTCATGAAAGACCGCGACTACATCCGCCGCCTGATTCTTCGCGCCAAGGCGGCGCAATGTTCCGCGCTGGTACTCACCGCGGACCTGCAAGTTCTTGGGCAGCGGCACAAGGACATCAAAAATGGGCTGTCGACACCCCCGAAACCAACCCTGGCCAATCTGCTGAATCTTGCCACCCACCCCGCCTGGTGCTTGCGAATGTTGCGGACGAAACGCCGTTCCTTCGGCAACATAGTGGGGCATGTAGAAGGCACCGAGCGCCTTAGTTCACTGGCGCATTGGACCAATGAACAGTTCGACCCGGCTTTGACCTGGGATGACGTACAGTGGATACGGGACATCTGGCAGGGGCCGCTCATTATCAAGGGCATTATGACCAGGGAGGATGCAGGCCTGGCCGCCCGCTACGGTGCCGACGCCATCGTTGTTTCCAATCATGGCGGGCGCCAACTGGACGGCGCGCCGGCAACCATTGATGCACTGGCGGATATTGCAAGCAGCGTGGGTGACCGCACCGAAGTCTGGCTTGATGGTGGCATCCGCTCCGGCCAGGACATACTCAAAGCCCTCGCCATGGGTGCAAGCGCCACTCTGATAGGCAGAGCCTATCAATACGGGCTGGGTGCCATGGGTGAGGCAGGTGTCAAGACCGCCCTCGATATATTGCGCCGGGAACTGGACCTGACCATGGGCTTCTGCGGCATTACGGATATCGGAGAGGTCAGCAGGGAAGTCATCCTCACATGACCCCGAACGCGGCGCAAGAAATCCTGATCGTCACAACCGGCGGCACTATTGATAGGCGGTCCATTGAGACGACTGCTGCCGACAAGCAAACCGACTATAAATTTGGCCCCACTATCGTTGACAAGCTGCTGACCGATGCGCGGGTCACCCATCCTTATCGCCTGTGTAAACTCATGGAAAAAGATTCATCCGACATGAAAGATGCAGACCACCTGGCAATCCGAGAAGCCATTGACTCCGCCCCCAACGAGCTGGTTGTGGTGACTCATGGTACCGATACCATGACGGCAACCGCCGCCCGGCTCAATGACATCAGCGGCAAAACCATCGTGCTGACAGGTGCCTTCTCCCCCGCCTGCTGTGCCACAACAGACGCCATGTTTAATGTCGGCATGGCCATCGCCGCCGTCCAGGTGCTGAGTCATGGCGTCTACATTGTCATGAACGGTGTTGTCTTCCCCGAAGGTACGGTCATCAAGGACAGAGAGGCCAGCCAATTTAAGCGCAAACCCTGACAAGCGTTTCGCTGATGCACAGCCCTGCCTCGTTGCGTCTCGTTGCGCCTCGTTGCATCCGTTATGGATTTGTTATCATCGGCGGCGGAAGAGCGATGCACCCGGTGGTGCGCGCGGCCTTCAAAGCCGTTGAGCCGTTGTTAAAGCGGCGGGTGGGTTCGACTCCTACCTCTTCCGCCATATCCTAAGCCCGGCAAGGAGGTGATGTTGGACTTCATAAAGCAACATGACGAGGCGGTGGCCCGGGGCGAACACAACTACCGGGACCCGGCCACCGGTTACACCGTTATGACCAGCCTGGGCCACGAGGCTCGGGGTGCTTGCTGCGGTTGCGGCTGCAGGCACTGCCCCTTCAACCATGCCGCAGTAGCAGACGAGAACCTGGCCCGGGTTGCGCAGGTGCCCAGCCTGCTACAGAAGCAATACCTGCACCAGGCGGAGTGCGATGTGTTGTTCTGGAGTGGCGGCAAAGATTCTTACCTCGCACTGCGTTACTGGGAAAAAGCTTTTGCCGGCACTGGGCGAGACCTGGTGCTGTTGACCACCTTCGATGTCAATACCCGTGTGGTTGCCCATCAGGATATTCCCTTCGCCATCATTGCCGACCAGGCCAGGCACCTGCGCCGCCCTTTGCTGTCGGTACCACTGACGCCGGGCGTGGAATATCTGGCGCAGACAGATGCAGGGTTCGAACTGCTACGGCAAAGCGCCGAGATCAAAGGGTTGGTATTTGGTGACCTGCACCTGCAACAGATCAGAGACTGGCGTGAACAGGCGTTTGCAGATGTTGTAAGCAGCCTGGGCCTGCGGCTGGATTTCCCGATATGGCAACGGCCCTACGATGAATTGTTGGATGAGCTTGAACTTTCCGGCGCCAGCGTCACCATATCGGCAGCGCCGGCGGGAGATGCCGGCGGCCTGCTCCAGGTTGGCGGTATATTCGACCGGGTCCTGGTTGAAAAGCTGCCGGCATCAATCGATGCCTTTGGCGAAAACGGCGAGTTTCATACCTGTGTGGGATGGCCGGTTGCCATACCGCCGAAAACGGCGAACTCACGTGTTCTAAAGCCGGCTGATCATTTGTCTTGACCTAAACCATGCCCCGCAAGTTATGATGCGCAACGAACGATATGGCAGACCCACATCAAGCAGGTCCACATCAAGCAGGTCCACATCAAGGAGAGCAGCATGATACGTCTTTACCAGAGCATATTGAGCAGTCGTAAATTGCCGGGAATATCCCTGCATCAGCGGCTATTATTGTTGACTACCCTCCTGCTATCCGGCCTTATCGGTTGCTCTCAGGAGGCTGGCACGTCCAACGCGGATGCCGCGAGGCTGGCGGCGGTTCTGGCCGCCCAGCCGGAAGAAATCCAGGCCCGCTACGAATGGCGTCACCCGCAGGAAACGCTGGAACTCTTCGGCATCAAACCGGGCATGACAGTGATTGAAGTGCTGCCGGGCCAGGGCTGGTATTCCTCTATTCTGACTTCCTATCTAGGCAGTGAAGGCACCCTGATAGGCGCAGATTACCCTCTGGATATCTGGCCTAATTTCCCTTTCGCCACACCGGAGTTTATGGCGGAGCGGGAGGCATGGCTGCAGGAATGGCCAAAACAGGCGGCTGAATGGGCTGGCGATGATGGCGCAAGCGCCCATGCTACACGCCTCGATATGATTCCGGACGGACTGAACGGCACAGTCGATGCGGTTTTGTTTATCCGCGCCCTGCACAATTTAAGCCGGTTTGAAGACAAGGGCGGCTTCCGCACCAATGCATTAGCGAATACTTTCTCTGTATTGAAACCGGGCGGTATTGTCGGGGTCGTTCAACACCTGGCACCGGCAGGACGCCCACCTGAGTGGACGGACGGCTCCCGGGGCTATCTGAACAAGGCGACATTAATTGCTCAGGTGGAGGCGGCGGGTTTTGAATTTGTAACCTCCAGCGACATCAATCTGAATCCGGCAGATGTACCCGGCGAAGAGGATATTGTCTGGCGGCTTGCCCCCAGCTTTTTTACCAGCGGCGATAACCCGGAGTTGCGTGCGCAACTGGAAGCGATAGGCGAGTCCAACCGCATGACCCTGCTGTTTCGTAAACCCGGGGCCTAGCAAGAGTCAGCCAGTGGCTTGCGCTTTTTGCCGTCATTGTCCGGCTTGCCTCTTCCCGTCATTCTCGGGTTTGCCTCTTCCCGTCATTCTTGGAATGACAGAGGTGGAGGATGGCAGGTAGGAGTCAGCCAGTGGCGGTCCAGACTCGTTTGTTGGTTGTGCCAAACATTTCCGAGAGTTCCACCCGGCTGGGGATGATTTTCACGCAGGCATAATTTTCATCGGTGGGGCCGCCCGTCCAGAAATCAGCCAGGTCATAGTCCATAACCTGCCACACATGGTCTCTGGTCGCCTGATCATCCAGCAAGGCCGCATTGCCACGCACCAGTATGTGAACGAAGTCGGGCACGGACACCTGATACTGCAAATCCACTCTGGGGTTGGCCTGTATTTGCTTCGCCTTGGGGCTGGATTTACCCGTGGCAAACCAGAGAATATCCCCCTCCCAGGTGGGGTGCACCAGCCGCACCCGCGGCTCACCGCCATGGTCTGTGGCCACCGCAGCCCAAACAGCCTTGCGGCAGGCCGCATCTACATCCGCAAAGAATTTGTCTTTATCACCCTTGTTCACTGTCGTCATGCCGTTGCTCCTCGCTATCCCTTGTTATCCCTACTATCCCTCGTTATCCCTCACCGCCTTGATCTTCGTGTATGAAGCTTTCCAACTCTTCAATCGTCATGGACTGCTCCTTGATGATGGTTTTCATAATGTCCCCGAGGGTTATCATGCCGGCGGGAGCCCCATTGCTGATGATGGGCAGATGGCGGATTTTTCGCCGGGTCATGAGCGCCATGCACTTTTCGATTGGCGTGTCATCCGGCGCAACAATGACATCCGCCGTCATGATCTCCGATACCAGGGTGCTCTTGGAGGCCCTGTCCAAAAGGATGATCTTGCGGGTGTAGTCCCGCTCCGAGATGATGCCGGCGAGTTGCGAACCTTCGCTGTGCACGGTCAGAGCGCCGACGTTTTTCTCCGCCATGATCTCAAGGGCACGGTACACGCTGTCCTCTGCGCCCACTGACCAGAGGTCGCGGCCTTTCTCATCCAACAGTTCTCTGGCAGTAATCATGGTTATTCTCCTTGCGATGCCCTGGCTAACATTATGCCTGCCGGGGAAAAATTGCCAGCCTTAGCCAGTGCCAGCGCCAGTCAGCGCCCGACCTTGATGTTTTGCCTTAGCTCAAACTTCAAAACCTTGCCGGTGGCGTTGCGTGGCAAAGCCTCCACGAAAACAACATGTTCGGGATGTTTGAACCGCGCCAGCTTCGGCCTGCAATGCGCCAGAATGTCCTTCGCGGTTATGTCGGCGTCTGCCTGCAATGCCACCACGGCGCAGCCTGCCTCCCCCCATTGTTCGTCCGGTACGCCAATGACAGCCACCTCCCGGATAGCAGTCAGCTCGTAAAGGATATTTTCAATCTCCGCCGGGTAAACATTCTCGCCGCCGGATATGTACATATCCTTGAGCCTGTCTTCTACATAGACATAGCCATCCGCGTCAATGGAGCCAATATCCCCGGTTCTGAGCCAGTCATCGACAAAGATTTCTTTATTGGCATCGGGCCGCCGCCAGTAGCCCTGCGTGACCACTGGCCCCCGTGTCCAAATCTCGCCGGATTCGCCGGGCGCCGCTTCAACACCCGCATCCGTCATCACCTTTAACTGTATATGACGCAGCGGTTTGCCTGCGGAGCCGACCTTGGCCGGCACATCGTCGTATCCCAGCACACAGCAACTCGCCATGTTTTCCGTCATGCCGTAACCCTCCTGGATGACAAGGCCGCGCTCGTACCACCAATTGACAAGCGATGCGGGAACAGTTTCCGCGCCCGCAAGGCAGACCTGCAGCCGTGAAAAATCCGCCCCTGGGTTCTTTGGATGGTCTCGCAGTGCGTTAAAAATGGCAGGTACGCCGAGAAAATGCGTGATGCCCAGCGCCGCTTCGCTGATGGCGTCAAGGGTTGCCCCCGGTTCAAAACTACGCATGATGACCGCCGTCCCTCCGGCGAACAACGCCGGGCAGGTGAACACCTGAAGGCCGCCAATGTGAAACAGCGGCATGACCGCAAGGCTTATCATATCTGGGGTGCAGTACATGGCCGCTCCCGCGTTGAACTGCGCCCAGAGCATATTGCCGTGAGTCATGATGACACCCTTCGGCAATCCGGTGGTGCCCGAGGAATACATCAGCATGCACTGATCTTCCGGTTTGAGTTCCACCATTTTCAGGACGGGCTCCCGGTCAATGATGGCGTTTTCAAACTCAGATTCCCCGCCCCTTCCCTCGGTGGCGATGACATGCTCAATGCCCACCGTCAGCGCATCCACCGTGTCTCGCAATTCTTCATCAAAAATCAGCAGCCTCGGCTCCGCATTGCCGATAATGTAATCCAGCTCACTGGCCGTCAGCCGAAAGTTCAAGGCCAGATGAATCGCGCCAATTCGCCAGGTGGCAAAAATAATGTCCAGGGTGTCCACAGAGTTGAGGGCCAGCACCCCTACCCTGTCTCCCGCCTTGATGCCGAGGGATTGCAGCCAGGCGGCGATGCGCCCCACCCTGTCGTGCATCAGGGCATAGGTTTGTGTCCTGCGCGACGGCAATTCAATGGTCGCGACTTTTGCAGGCGTGTTGTGTGCGTTATGTGCAATCCAGTCAACTATCATGCCTCGCATCTACTCGCCCTCCCAGGCATTTTCGAGCATCCTAACCTATCTCATTACCTATCTCATTCGGCAACTCATTCGGTAACCCCCGCCACAACTCGCCACAACTCGCCTGTTTTATCCGGATTGTTATGGCGGGCCTATCTGTGACACACTCACCGATCATTTCGGAAAACATGGTTTCGGAAAACATGGTTCCAAAAGACATGGTTTCAAAGAACATGGTTTCGAGCAACATTTTTTCGAAAAAGAAAGTTTCGAACAAAAAGGAGAGCCGGATGGCCGCTTATTATATTGCTCAATATGTCGTCAACAACCCTCAACTCTATGCGGAATACTCCGCCGGTGCCGGGCCCACGCTTGCCCAATACGGCGGTGAACTGGTGGCCTTCGACGTGGCGGCAGCAACCATGGAAGGTACGCCGCCAGGCCCGCAGACAGTCATCATCAAGTTTGAAGACACTGACGCCGCCCGCACCTGGTATGACTCCGCCGAATACCAGGCGGTGGTCAACAAGCGATTGGCAGCGACCGAAGGCTTCTCGGTGATTTCTCAGTCAATGAATGTCGGGGGCTAGGCTGGCCCCCTTCCCTGTTGCCGGTAGGTGACATGCAGCGCCGGTAGACCCCGCAAGATGAAACTGGGGTCCGCCACTGGCCTGCCCATTGTTTCGTCAAGGCGGAAGTCCTGGAACCTGTCCAACAGTTCATAAAAGCCGATGTTAAGTTCCTGCCGCGCCAGGGGCGCACCGATGCAATGGTGGGCACCGGAACCAAATGCCATTTGCATGCCGGCTTTTGCTCGCGCCACGTCTATGTCATCGGGATTCTCGAACTGGCGCTCGTCTCGATTTGCAGCACCATAGCGCAACATGATCACGTCGCCTTGCTTAAGCGGGCAGCCGCCCAGTTCCGTGTCTCTTGTCACCACCCTCGGTAATCCCTGCACCGGCGCCTCGATTCTTAGGGATTCTTCAACGAAGGTTTTGATATTTTTTTCATCACCGCGGATTCGCGCCTGTAATTCCGGCCTGTCGCACAACGCCAACATTCCCCAGCCGAAGGCGCTGGTGGTAGTTTCGTGCCCGGCAACCAGAAACTGGTTGAGGATGGAAAGAATCTCGCCGTGGGTAAGTTGCCTGCCCTCCTCCTCGAGCCTTGATGTGGCAAGCAGGGTAATCATGTCGTCCTGCGGGTTTTTACGCCGCGCCTTTACCAGGTTGATCAGCAAATTTTGCAGGTCTCTTGCCAGTGTCATACGGCGAAGAATTTCTTCAGGCGTTGTCGGCGCCATCTTCAGGCCAGCGGCCGCCGCCGTCGCCGCCTCGTAGAAAAATTCCTTCTGCTCGCCGGGTATGCCCAGCCTGTCGGCGATAATCTCCAGCGGAATCGGGAAAGCAAAAATCTCCATGAAGTCCGCCGCCGAGTGCGTCTCCATGCTGTCGATGTGCTTTGCGATGATTCGGCGAACGTCCACCTCGCCCTTTTTCACTTGGGCGGCGGTGAACAACATCGATACGAGCGAACGATATTGGGTGTGTTCAGGTTCATCCAGCGTCAGCATCGTTGGCGGCAGTGCCACCATCTCTGCCTCGATTTCCCCGGCCTGCGCCCGCTGGTCTTCCGACAGGTTCTTGAAAGCCATCAGCCTGGTGTTTTCAAAAAACACATCAAACCTGGAAGAGAAGTCATCCGCCCTTTTGATGGCTTCTCTCAGCAGATCATAGCGGGTCACCACATGAAGGTTCAGCTCCGGCAGATAATAAACAGGGGCGGCGTCACGAAGCTGCTTGTAAACCGGATAGGGGTCAATCAGATTATCCGGGCTGAATAGCTGAACTTGTTCGTCTTGCATCACGAAATCCCGTCACGCCAAAGGTTGCGATCAAGCATATTGGCGCGCGGGCGAACCGTCAAGATGGATTGTTTAGGGGATTATGTAGCAAGGTGCCGAAACTCGAATTCATGCCGAATCGGGGCAAGCCCGAGGATGACGGTAAAGCGGCTTGCGCCGACAGTTCCCCCAGTTGCGGATTTCGCGAAGCGAAATTCGCAATGGGAATGACCGTGGGGTACGCTGCTTAGTTAATGGCGGCTCACGCCGCCACTCTGGATTCCCGGGCTACGCCGGGAAACACTGTCGGCGATGGGAACAACCCCCCATCGCCTGGAATGACGGAATGGGGGGCTGGGGGGCTGGGGTCAAAGATGATACGCCCGAACATTCTGTTAATGACCAAGGGGCATCCCTTCGAGCGGGACGCTTTTTTCGAGGTCTTTGACAAGATCAACCTGGACTGGACGCATGTTGAACAGCCGGCCGCCCGCGTTTTCTGTTCACCGGCGCTGGCGGTGGGCTATGACGCCCTCGTGATGTACGACATGCCGGGCATTCACTTTGGCGCTGACGGGCCGGTGTTTGAAACACCCGACGAAAACTACAAGGCCAACCTGCTGGCATTGCTTGATGCCGGCAAGGGCATGGTATTCATGCATCACGCCATTGCAGGCTGGCCGGCCTGGGAAGAGTACGCCGAAATCATTGGCGGCAGATTCTTGTATCTGCCGGGCAAATTGCGGGGCGAAGAGAAGCCGGACAGCGGCTATTGCCACAAGGTGAAGCACACCATCAGCGTCCTGATGGACCACCCTGTCACCCGGAATATCCCGGCATCTTTTTCGATGACGGACGAGTTGTATCTGGCAGAGGTATTTGCAGACAGCATCATTCCCCTGCTCTCCAGTGATTATCGTTTTACGCGGGATAACTTCTACTCGGCGGCCAGCGCCGTCAAGCACGGCAAGATGTTCGACCGGGCGGGCTGGGAACATCCGGATGCGTCCAATCTGGTGGGCTGGGTAAAACGCTACCGCAACAGCCCTATTGTCTACCTGCAAGGTGGCGACGACCCTGAAGCCTATGCCAACGAGCACTATCGGCAGCTCCTGCAAAACGCGGTCCACTGGGTTGCGAGCCCTGAAGCGCTCGCCTGGGCAAGGTCCGAGCCCGAGGGGTAGCTGGCGCTCAATCAGCGGGCTTGGCCCGCGCAGAAAACATTCTTGACTGATACCCTTGCCTTCCTTAGGCTTGACCATCTGAAACACCCGGCTCAACTTGAGGTTGCGGCGGCCACTCAAATCTGACACTTAACGAAAAGGAGAAATACATGGATCTTAATTTGAAAGGGCAAAGCGCTTTGGTGACCGGTTCTACCAAGGGTATAGGTCGAGCCATTATCGAAACGCTGTCCGACGAAGGTTGTCATATCGCCGTTTGTGCGCGCAATGCCGACGATGTGGCCGCAACCGTCAAGGCTATTTCATCCAAGGGCGTCCAATGCGTCGGCGAGGCGTTCGACGTGAATGATGCCGACAAGTTCAAGGCGTTTATCGACAAGGCCGCCGCTAAACTGGGCAGCCTGGATATTTTCGTGTCCAATGTATCAGGCAGCAATGCAGCGGGTGACGAGGGTTGGGTCAATCAATTCAACGGCAATATCATGACGGCGGTTCATGGCGTCGAGGCATGCAAGCCGTATCTCGAAAAGTCCGACAATGGCAATATCGTTGTGATTTCCACGACTGCGGCCCTGGAGCAGTTTATGAATGCCGGGCCATACAATGCCATGAAGGCGGCGCTGCTTAACTATTCCGGCGCTCTGGCACACGAACTGGCGCCTCTGGGTATCCGGGTAAACGCGGTAAGCCCTGGGCCGATTTTCATCGAAGGCGGCGCCTGGGACATGATCAAGAAAAACATGGCGCCCCTTTACGAGTCCACGGTGAAACAGATTCCACTGGGTCGTATGGGCACCGCGAACGAAGTGGCGGCGCAAATTGCCCTGCTGGCGAGCCCGAGGGCCGGCTTTACCAGCGGCACCAACGTGGTGATAGACGGTTCATTCACCAAGCGTATCCAGTACTAGCGTTAATCCCGGGGAGTCAGCGTCATGCCAGACAAGAAAATCAACGCCTATCTGGTCGCCGCCGGTATGTACCATGACATTGACTACGCAAGGCTTGAACTGCTCAAACTGCTGGCGGAACATGAAAACATCCGCACCCGGGTTGCCTGCGATTACCATGATATCGAAGGGATAGCCGCCAGTGATTTCCTGATCACCTACACCTGCAACCTGGTCCCCACTAAAAAAGAGCAGCAGGCGCTCAAAGACTATATTGCCGGGGGCGGCAAATGGTTTGCTCTGCACGGCACCAACGCCATACTGGAGTTTACGGCGGATGGCGTTGTCGCACCGGAGTCGGCGCCGGTTTTCATGGAGACCCTCGGCACCCAGTTCATTGCCCACCCGCCCATCATGCCGTTTACTGTCAGAACGGAAGACAATGAACACGGCCTGGTCAAGGACGTAGGCGAATTTGAAACCGATGACGAACTTTACTGTTCGCGCATTCACGGAGACCTGCACTGGTTGCTGTACAGTGAATTTAACGGCAGCGCCGACGGTTTTGTAGCATCCGACTGGCATACGGACGACAAGCGGCCCGTGTACTACATCAAGAAAACCGGCAACGGTGAGGTGCTATACCTGAATCTCGGCCATTGCCGGGGGCACTACGACATGGCGCCGGTGGCAGATTACTACCCGGCCATCGAAAAAGGCTCCTGGGACAAGCCGGAATACTACGAGCTGCTACGCCGCGGCATCCGCTATTGTGCGGACATTCCAGCCTGAAACGCCAGCCCGAAACATCAACCTGAAATTCCAAAAAAGCAAAGCCTTTGCTTGACTAAACAGCCAATTATGTTAAAAGCACTTGGTTTCGGCGATGTTTTGCATTTGGAGTCGCCGGGGGCACATACAAACACTATTCCCGACAGGGAAGCCACAGGGGAAATCATGAAACTCATACGCACCATACTCGGCGTTGCTATTGGCGCAACAGTCCTGCAATTCTACAGTTCAGCAGACATCCAGGCGGCGGAAACCGCAAGAGCCATAGAAGAAATAGTCGTGACGTCACGTCGTCGTGATGAATCACAACAGGATGTACCGATTTCAGTCACGGCATTCGGCAGTGAACGCATAGATCAGATCAAACCCACCACGCTGCGGGATTTCGATGGTCTGGCGCCCAATGTATATCTGGGTATGAACACCGCCGGCCCGGGCGCAGCTGCACTGTACATCCGCGGGATAGGTTATGCGGATATCGAAAAGACACAGAGCCCCCAGGTGGGCGTGATAGTTGATGGCATCCAGATGGGGTCATCCACCGGCCAGTTGATTGACACCTTTGATGTGGAAAGCGTCGAGATCAACCGCGGCCCCCAGGGTGTGCTGTTCGGTAAAAACACCATTGGCGGCAACATAGTCGTCAACCGGGTCAAACCGCAATTCGATGAGTTTACCGCTAACGCCAGTATCGAGTTTGGCAACTACAGCGCCGAGAATTACAAGCTCCGGGTCAACCTGCCATTGGTGGATGACGCTCTGGCCCTGAAAATCGGCGTCATCAAACGTGAGCGTGAAGGCTACTACGACAATCGAAACCTCGGCGGCACCGCCGGCGACATTAACTTCGAGGCATTTACCACCGCACTTCGCTGGGCCCCCGCGGATAATTTTTCTGTCATAGCCACCTACGACAAGATCGATGACAAAAGCCAGACCCTGCCGCAGGACCCCCGATTTGATGGCAGCAACCGCTTTATCAACCTCGCGGACAAGCGGGAACCCACGATCTATGATGTCGACCAGCTTGGCATTAACGCCACCTGGGACCTTGGCGACAACCATACCCTCTACTCTGTAACCGGCTTGCACCGAGGTGCCGATCTGGTCAACCAGGACTTTGACGGTGGTGGTGTGGATGGGCTGGGCCTACCTTTCGCGCAACTGCACACCCTCCGCGACCAGGAGCTTGAGGTCTTTACTCAGGAGTTTCGACTCGCCGGGGCCTTCACGGAAGATCTAGACTATATGATGGGTTACTACTATTACGAGTCCGAACTGGATTTTATCCAGACTACCAACAATATACTGCAACTGGCTAACCTCGGGCTTGTTCCCTTCGGGCTTGCCGCGGACGGCTCTACCCCCTGTTCGAGTTCGTCCCTACAGCTCAGGGCCCACCCGGCCATAGGGGACAACTTCTGTCAATTTCCCAACGCCCGGAGCGTACAGAGTGCAGGTGAGGATGTTGAATCCACGGCCATTTTCGGGTCACTAACCTGGCGGCCGATGGAGCAACTGGAAGTAGCGGTTGGGTTTCGCAACATCCAGGAAGACAAAGAAGCCAGGAACTCCTACGTCGATTATTCCAATCGCACGTTTGATGCAGACGACCTGGATGAGTTCGACTTTTCCGCTTACATGCCCAAGCAAGGTAATCGCTACGCAGGCGGAGACGACTGGAGCAAGACTATCTGGACCGCTTCCGTCAACTATGCCTTCACTGAAGCCAACCGGGTCTATGCAAGCTACTCGGAAGGGTTCCGCTCCGGCGGCTTCAGTATCCGCTCCGCACGCAGCGCGAGCGAAGCCACTTTCGACCCGGAAACTGCAGAGCAAATCGAAATAGGCACTAAAAATGAGTTCATGGATGGCGCACTGCTGCTGAACCTTGCCTGGTATCAGATAGAACTCAACAACGGGCAGTTCAGTTCCATCATAACCCTGCCCCCTGGGTCAATCCCGGGCACCACCACCATTATCAACAATGGCACCAAATCCACCCTGGACGGCTGGGAGTTTGAGGGGCAATGGTTGATCAATGACAACTTTACGCTTTCCTTCAACTACGGCACCGTGAACGCTGACAATGCCGCCTTTACCCTGCCGTGTGACATTGTGGACGGCTGCGCAGCAGGGCCGGGCATGTTCGACCCCTCCGGCACACTGCGGAATCTTGGCGGGCATGGCGACTCACGCCAGCCTGAAGACAGCGTATCCGTCAATCTCTTTTATGTTCGAGAAATGGCTGCCGGCGTTCTCTACCTCAACACCGGCTACAAGCATGTGGGCGAGTTCCTGCTGGTGAACACGGGCGCGGGTCACGATCAGCGCACCTTTGACGGTGAATATAGCTCCTGGGATGCGCGTATTGCTTATGACATCAGAATGGACAACGATGCCATATTGAGCCTCTCTCTTTATGGCAAGAACCTGAGGGACGAGGAATGGCGGGAACAGGCGCTCTTCCTGGGTTCTGGCACGGAAGTTCTGCCCAGCGGCGGCCCTAACACCGGCTTCCAGGGATGGGGCGCACCGCGCACCTACGCCTTTGAAGTCAGATACTCGATGTAGGCGATGGGAACAACCCCCCATCGCAGGGATGACGGGGAGTTGCACTTTAGAGTTGAATTCACGCTACGGGATAAGGCTGGTTAAAATTGTATATAATCCTTTTTTTTCGGGGCCTTTTTCGGAGCCTGAGCATGACTACTAACCAAGACACCGTACTCACGTTTATCGCAGCCTGGAATACCATGGACTGGGATGCCGCCTGCGACCTGCTGAGTGATGATGTCATCTGGCACAACATCCCCATGGAAAGCATCCAGGGCAGGGAATCCGTGGAGGCGGCGATACGCGGCATGGCGCCTGAAGGCGTCGATTGGGAGGTCATCTCCATCGCCGAGAGCGGCGGCGAGAACAGCAGCGAGAGCGGCGGGAAGGTGCTGACAGAACGGGTGGATAGATTTGACATGCCCGGCGGCAAGAAAATCAACTTGCCGGTCATGGGGACCTTTGAACTGGAAAACGGCAAGATCACCGCCTGGCGTGACTATTTCGACCTGAATACCTTCATGACCCAGATGTCCTGACTATTCCTGACTATATGCGCTATTGACGGTTTTACAGCAAGTCCGCTAGGCTGTGGCAAATGGCACGGTGGCCATAAACACCATTCAGAGGACTTCCAATATGACCCTAACCACCCATAAAACCTTCTGCCGATTTTGTCATGCCTATTGCGCCATCGAAGTGGACGTGGAAGACGGCATACCCATTACTGTTCGCGGTGATACAGACGACCCTGTCTACGGCGGCTATACATGCATCAAAGGCAGGCAGCTACCGGAGCAGTACACCACACCCCAACGGGTGACCCGGACCCTCAGGCGGAAGCCGGACGGTGATTTTGAAGAGATGGATACAGACCGTGCAATGGATGCTATCTCCGAAAAAATACAACAACTCATCCGCGACCACGGCCCAAGGTCCGTTGCTACTTATGTCGGCTCATACGGCTACCAGAATTCGGCGGCCCTGGTCATTCCCAAGGCATGGCATCAGAGCATTGACTCCCCCTCTTATTACACCTCCGTGACCATTGACCAGCCCGCCAAGTTCATTGCCGGTTCCAGATTCGGCACCTGGAGCGGCGGCACGCACAAGTTTACCGGCGCGGATGTCTGCATGATGATCGGCAACAATCCCGTTGTCTCCCAGTACACCCCCTTTGGCGGCCCTCCCCCCTTCTCTCCTTATGCCCGCATTCGGGATGAAATGAAAAAGGGCATGAAAGTTATCGTCGTTGACCCCAGAAAAACAGAGGTGGCGAACAGGGCAACACGCCACTTGCAGGTAAACCCCGGCGAGGACCCAACCCTCCTCTCGGGCATCATCCGCATCATCCTGGATGAAGGCCTGCATGACCAGGAATTCTGCGCCCACTATGTGGAAGACCTCGAAGAATTGCGTAACCGTGTCGAACCTTACACGCCTGGCTATGTCGCCGACAGGTGCGGCTTGACCACGGAAGATGTGGTGGCAGCAGCCAGGATGTTTGCCGGCGCCAAGCGAGGCGTTGCGGTTTGCGGAACCGGGCCGGACATGGCGCCCCACGGCACCCTGACGGAACACCTGGCCCTTGTCATGAATGCGATTTGTGGCCGGGTCAACAAAGAAGGTGAACAGGTGCCCAACCCCGGCATGATCACCCCGCCAACATCAAGAAAGGCTCAGGTGCTGCCGGCGCAACCCGCCTACCACTATGGGCCCAAGTCCAGAGTTCGGGGGCTGGGGGAAGTATTCGGAGAAATGCCAACGGCCGCCCTCAATGACGAGATATTGCTGGAGGGTGAAGGGCAGATCAAAGCGTTGATCTGTCTCGGCGGCAATCCGATAGTCGCATTCCCGGACCAGGACAAGACAAAAGTCGCCATGGAAAAACTGGAGTTGCTGGTCTGTGTGGACCTGTACAAATCCGCAACCGCCAAGCTCGCGGATTACATCATCGCCCCAACAATATCACTGGAGCGGGATGACATGACCATGCTGACCGATATCTGGTACGACGTGCCCTACGCGCACTACACCAAGGCGGTGCTTCCTCGAAACGAACAGAGCCGTGAAGAATGGGAAATCTATTGGGAATTGTCACACCGCAGCGGCATTCCCATTGATCTGCCTGGCGGCAAGCTCGACCCAGGCAAACGGCCAACCAAGTATGATGCACTGAAGCTGATAGCCGCCGGCTCCCGTATCCCCATAGACACCATGCGTGAGAAAGGCCGGGGGCATATTTACGACGAGGTGGACGTGCGTGTGGAAGCCAGTGAAGGAACTGGCGCAATGTTTCAGCTTTTACCGGAAGGCGTCGCCGATGAAATCAGCGGTGTCTACAACGAAAACATCTGGCGGGACGGCAAGATCATTGATGAAGACCAGGAATTTACGCACCTGCTGATCAGCCGCCGCCTGAAGCATGTGTTCAATTCTTCCGGCCAGCAACTGACCAACTTGCAAAAGAAAGGCACAACCAACCCCGCCTTTATGAATCCGGTGGATCTGAATGCCCTGGGCATCAGTTCTGGCGAACTGGTGGAAATACAAGGTGCCTATGGCATGTTGGTGGGGGTGGTGGAAGCCGCCAAAGATGTTAAACCAGGGGTTATTTCCATGGCCCATGCCTGGGGTGACATCCCGGGGAACTGGGGAAACGTCAGGGAAAAAGGCGCCAGTACCAACCGGCTGATTGATGATCACAAGACTTACGACAAGATAACCGGCCAACCGCGCATGTCCGCTATTCCGGTCAATGTGCGTCATGTGCCGGAGGAAGCCGCCTGACGGCTCCTGATATGTGTGGTGTGACTCACCGCTGCCACAAAATCCGCTGCTTCAGCATTACCCCGGTGGAAAGAGCAAGATGTCAGCCAATGACAACCCACCCCTGATCGCCGGGGAACTCACTACCGAATGGTTGCAGAGTGCCCTTGCGCCTCATCTGGATGGCGGCAAGTTGGCGGGTTTTGAATACCAGATCATAGGTGTTGGCGAAGGGTTCATGGGTCAACTCGCCAGGGTGTCACTCAGTTACGCCAATCAGGTCACCGGCCCGGAAACTATTATCGCCAAGTTCGCCTCAACCAGCCCGCAAACCCGGGAAATGGCCAGGGCGCAGAACTACTACCAGCGAGAGGTCGGCTTTTACCGGGATATTGGCGGGGACGTTGGCATCCCGATACCCGAGTGTTATTTCAGCGCCTATATCGAAGCAGGCAACCACTTCGTCCTCCTGCTGGAAGACCTGGCACCGGGGGAAGCCAGCGATCAGGTGCAGGGCACCGACAGGGAAACATCGCGGCAGGTCATAGAACACTTTGCCGGGCTTCATGCCAGATGGTGGAACAGCGAGCGGCTGGGCGAGCTTGAATGGGCAAAATGGCTGATGCATGAAATACCGATGGAGGAAGGCCTGGCGCAGCTTGAAAGCAGTCTCAGAGAAGCCGAAGCAACCGGCAAGTTTGACGCCTATCCAGAGATGAAGCGCCTGATGTACCTGCTACCGCCGCTTTTCAGAGTCAAACCGCAACCACCCTTCCCTTTTACGCTGACCCACGGGGACCTGCGCTCCGATAACATCATCAGGCGGACTGAGGCAGGCGGCAGATTCGCGGTCATAGACTGGCAACTGTGCGGCAAGGGCGACCCTGTTAACGACATAGCGCGCTGGCTGGTGCAGAGCATCACGATAGAGGACAGGCGAGAAACCGAACAGGCGCTGCTCGGGCTTTATCACCGGAAGTTGCTGGAGAACGGCGTCAAAGATTACAGTTACCGCACCTTCATCAACAACTACAAGATCAACCTGGTGGTTGTATTGTTGATGTTCTCCATGTCGATGGAAGACGTGGACCAGTCATCGGCGCGCGCCCAGGCGCTGTTTCACGAATTTTACTCACGCCTTGACGCGGCGCTCGTCGATTGGGAAATAGAAAAGCTGCTGAAAGTGTTGCCTTACATGGTGCCTTTCCTTAATGTCAGCAACTGGTTGAAACTCAAACTCAAGCGGCTAAGGTCGTGATGCCCGGCAGACGCACCTGCCCACTATGGAGAAGATACATGAAAGCGGCTGCATCTGCGGCACAGACATTCACGCTTCCCTGGACGGCCCCTTACCTGGTGCCTTTCCTTAATGTCAGCAACTGGTTGAAACTCAAACTCAAGCGGCTAAGGTCGTGATGCCCGGCAGACGCATCTGCCCACGATGGAGAACATAAATGAGAGCGGCGGTTTTTCCCGGACCCGGCAAACCACTTGCCATAGAAGAGATAGACAAACCCCGGATCAGCGACAATGAAATGCTGGTAAAGGTCGCAAGCTGCGGCATTTGCGGCACCGACATTCACGCTTCCCGGGAAGGCCCCTTCATGGCACCCGCCAATACGGTGTTCGGTCACGAGTTTTCAGGCGAGGTGGTGGAAATCGGCAAGGCGCTCACCGATGGCACCTTCAAGGTTGGTGACCGCGTTACATCTCTGCCCTTTATCGGCGACAAGACCATCGGCCTTGGCGATATCACCGGCGCTTACGCGGAATATGTCAAGGTCGGCCATGATCTGGTCGTCCAGCTACCGGATGAATTGAGCGACCTTGAAGGCGCACTGGTGGAACCCCTTGCGGTTGGTATCCACTGCGTCAAGATGGCGGGTAACATCGGCGAAAAGAATATCCTGATTATCGGGGCGGGGCCCATCGGCCTTGCCTGCGCTATCTGGTGCCGATTTTTCGGCGCGGGCAACATAGTGATCAGTGAAATGTCCCCGGCGCGTATCGACATGGCGCGAAAACTCGGCTTTGAAAACTTTGCGGAGCCCGCCGATGTCGCCGCCCAATTTACCGCCTTGACCGGCTCGCAACCTGATATACAGTTTGAATGTGTCGGCGCCCCGGGCCTGATCCAGCAGTGTATCGAAAGAGCACCCAAGCGCGGCCTCATCATGGGTATTGGCGTTTGCGATCATCCCGACACCTTTGTGCCTCTCGTCGCCTTCACCAAAGAGCTGACGATTCAATGGGCCCTTGCCTACGACAAGGCGGATTTCGAGTTCGCCATCGACATGATGGTAAAAGGCCGCATCAACGCCTCTGCCATGATCACGGATGTGGTCAAGCTGGATGAATTGCCGGCAGCGTTTGAGGCGCTGCGCAATCCGACGAGTCAGTGCAAAGTCATTATTGACCTGCGCTAAACCCGCCCGGCCCGGCTATCCTCTAACCCTATCTTGTCTTTGTAACAAAGACACGGTTCGCGCCCAGGCGTTCATAGCGGCCCTTCAGGGCGCGACCAGCAACTTGCCCCTGTGCCCGCCGGTCATCAGCATCATCAGGGCTTGTGGAAAGGTGTCTATGCCTTTTTCGATATGTTCCGGGAGACTTATCTTCCCCTCTTTTATCCAACCTGCGATGTCCTGTTCCATTTTCGGGAAATCATCCGCGTACCGGTCAACAGTAAAACCGATCATGCTGGCATTGCGCTCCGGGATCTTGAGATAGTTCTTCGGCCCGGTAACCTTCTCCATGTCGTTATATTGAGATATGGCGCCACAGATGATCACCCTTGCGCCCATGGCGATATTATCGAGGGCGGCGTCCAGCACTTCTCCGCCCACATTGTCAAAGAAGACGTTGATGCCGTCCGGCGTGAGGGCTTTCAGTTTTTCGTCAAGGTCACCCGCTTTGTAATCCACCGCATCATCGCAACCAATGACCTGCCTGAGGAAGGTACACTTGTCTTTGCCGCCGGCAATACCGATCACTTTTGCCCCGGCGATCTTTGCAAGCTGGCAGGCAACGGAACCCACAGCACCGGCGGCGGCGGATACCACAACCGTGTCGCCTGCCTGCACCTTGCCACAGCAAATCATGCCGGCGTAGGCGGTCAGGCCGGTGGTCATGCCAAGCAGCCCAAGCCAGGTTCTCGCCGGGAGTTCCGAATCATCAACTTTCCTGAGCATCGCCGCCGAGTGGATGACATGTGTCTGCGCCCCCATGGGGCCGAAAACCGCATCCCCCTGTTTTAGTTCGGCAGCGCGGCTGTCCATGACCCGCCCGATACCCAGGGCGATGACCGGTGTGGCGTTCAGCGCCATGGTGCCATGCAGACCCTGGGGGCCATCCAGTGTTGTCCTGATAAACGCATCTATGGATAAATGCTCAACCTTGAGCAGCACTTCCCCTTCGTTCAGCGCAGGCAGTTCTTCTTCCACCAGGCTGAAATCCGATGCCACCGGCTGCCCATCAGGGCGATTGACCAGCATGACCTTGCCGACTTTGATGCTCATCGGATGCCTCCCAATGACGGCACTCGTTGCATGATTTTCCCTGCCTGCCATGCCTGCAAACGATGCGCTTGCGGAGACAGCCTTGGCACAAAAGGTTCTGATGACATATATTTCTCTCTTGGTGTACCCTGATGAAATTGTCAGGCTTGGCAACATTAAACGGCTTGTGCCAAGGGCAAGTCAAACGACACGGAGGAAAAGATCGGATGTCGCGTGAACAACTCATCGAAATGGCCATGAACGACATGGCCCATGGCAATGCCGGAACCCTGCCGCTGGCAAACGATGTGCTCCAGGTGCCCGCTGAGAACTACTTCGACGAGGAACGCTGGCGGCAAGAGATGAAGCAGATTTTCAAACGTATGCCGCTCATGCTGGCCATGACTGCAGAGTTGCCGCAGGCCGGCGACTATAAGGCAATCAATGCCGGTGGTGTGCCGGTGCTCATCTCCCGGGCGGAAGACGGCGAGGTGAAGGCCTTCGTCAATATGTGCAGCCACCGGGGTTCGCAGATCATGGCCGAAGGATGCGGCAATACGCATCGTTTTACCTGCCCCTATCATGCCTGGTCGTTCAACCCCGAGGGGGAATTGATTGGCATTTACGCGCCCAAGGATTTCGGCGAGATAGACAAGAGTCTCTATGGGTTGAAAAAACTGCCCTGCCTCGAAAAAGCCGGGTTGATCTGGGTCACTCTCAACCCACTGTCCAAGCTGGATATCGAACTATTCTTGTCCGGCTATGATGAACTGCTGGCCCATTTTGGTTTTGAAAACTGGCATTACTTTGCCAGCCAGGTCGTGCAGGGCCCCAACTGGAAAATCGCCTATGATGGTTATATGGACCTCTACCATCTGCCCATTCTGCACAAGAATACCTTTGGCCCGGACTATCCCAATCAGGCCATCTACTATAAATGGGGGCCGCATCAGCGGGTATCAGGCCCCAGGAAAGACATGCAAGAGACGCTCGGTGGTGCCGTGGAAGATTGGCCAACGGAACTGCTTGTCTCCGGTGTCTGGACGATCTTCCCGCATATTTCCATAGCCGGGTTTGACGGCGGTGGGCGTTCCGTCCTGATTTCCCAGTTGTTCCCGGGAGATACGCCCGGCACATCCTACACTGTACAACACTATCTGATGGAGGATGAACCGGATGAAGAGAGTCGCAAAGCCGCTCGAGACCAGTTTGAGTTCCTGAAATATGTCGTCCAGGAAGAAGACTATGCAACAGGCCTCAGGCAGCAAAAGGCACTGGAAACCCGCGCCAGAGATCATGTGCTGTTTGGCCGCAACGAGGGAGGCGGGCAAACTTTTCACCACTGGGTGGACCGGCTGCTTGAAACCAGCGACGAGGATTTGCCGAAGCTATTCACGACCGGCTGAAGCCCGGGCCACGCACGCATCAACATACAAAAGGTTTAAGACATGGCTGAATACCAACATCTCATCGTTGATTCACCCCGCCAGGGCGTATCGCGTATTACATTGAACAGGCCGGAATCGCGCAATGCGTTGAACAACATATTGCGCGGGGAAATATACGGTGCCCTGGAAGCCAACGACAGAGACGAGCAGGTTCGGATTACCATTCTGCGGGGCGCCGGTAAATGTTTCTGCGCCGGGTACGACCTCAAGAGCAACACCAATGAAGACCGCCCTTACCATACCGCCAGTGGCGATGGTAGCTGGGCTCGCCACGTTGTAGAGGGCGCATTCCGCGTCTGGGACCTGGCCAAGCCAGTCATTGCGCAGGTGCATGGGTATTGCCTTGCCGGGGGCACAGAGCTCGCCACCTCCTGCGACCTGGTTTACGTTGCCGAGGACGCGCAAATCGGCTACCCGGTGGTCCGCAGTATGAGCCCGCCGGACAACCAGTTCTTCCCCTGGATTGTCGGTATGCGTAACGCTATGGAAATGATGCTGACGGGCGACGCCATCAGTGGTGCGGATGCCGTGAAATATGGCTTCGCCAACCGCGCCTTCCCGCCTGAATCCCTGGAAGAAGCGGTCTTGAAGATCGCGGAAAAGGTCGCCCGGGTTCCTGCGGATATACAACAGATGAACAAGCGCGCCGTACATCGCCAAATGGAACTCATGGGTATGCGGGCAGCAATACGTCAGGGCACTGAAATCCAGGCGCTGGCTTTCCACACCCAATCAACCAGAGCGCATTTCAAGGAACTCGCCGCCGGCCTGACAGATGCTCTCTCAAAACGGGATGGCAAGTTCGGCGACTATCGCACCGCCGATAAGAAGAAATAACCATACCCGCCGTGCCCCTTTCCCGTCATTCTCGGGCGATGGGGACACCCTCACCCTCGTCATTCTCGGGCGTAGCCCGGGAATCCAGGCGCGGCGAAGCCGCCATGCAGTTGCCGCCCCACCCCCACCCTCGTCATTCCAGGCGATGGGGGTATCCATCGCCGACAGTTCCCCCCAGGCGTAGCCCGGGAATCCAGAGTGGCGGCGAAGCCGCCATGCAGTTGCCGCCCCACCCCCACCCTCGTCATTCCAGGCGATGGGGGGTATCCATCGCCGACAGTTCCCCCCAGGCGTAGCCCGGGAATCCAGGCGCGGCGTAGCCGCCATGCAGTTGCCGCCCCACCCCCCACCCTCGTCATTCCAGGCGATGGGGGGTATCCATCGCCGACAGTTCCCCCCAGGCGTAGCCCGGGAATCCAGGCGCGGCGTAGCCGCCATGCAGTTGCCGCCCCACCCCCCACCCTCGTCATTCTCGGGCGTAGCCCGGGGATGACAACAAAAGGCATGAACCCATACAGGTAGTTTGCCGGAATCCTGTTTGTGTGATATCACTGATTTATAATCATAATGGGCGCTGAGGCTGGTTTACGCTGCGCCTCCTGAGGAAACGCGAGGTTTCTGGTGAATATCCAATTTCTGATCTTCCTGTTTATCACCTGCCTGATCGCTTTCCTGACGTTCCTGAAATGCAGGGCGGCCCCGAAGTCCGGCGACCACTCTACAGAAGGCGACAATCGCGAGGTGTTTCTGGCCAGCGGCGGCCTGTCCTGGATATTCGTGGCCGGTTCCATCACCCTCACCAATCTCAGCACCGATCAACTGGTCGGTATGAACGGCAACCAGATGGCGCTACTGGCCTGGTGGGAGTTTGCCGCAGTGGGCGGTTTAATCGTTCTCGCCAAGGTATTCCTGCCCCTGTACTACAAGTACCAGTGTACGACCACCACGGAACTGCTCGAAAAGCGTTACAACGATCACCACATCCGCGCCCTGATCGGCGTGTTGTTCCTGCTGGGCAATGTGTTCATCTTCATGCCGTCGATGTTGTACGGCGGCTCACTGTTCATGCAAACCATGTTCAACGTGGATGTGCCCATCGTTCTGCTGGCGATAGCTTTCGCCGCCGTCGGTGCCGCCTACGCAATATTCGGGGGTCTGCGGGCCGTGGCAATCTCGGACTCCTACAGTGGGGTGTTGCTGTTGACTCTGGGAATGCTGGTGGTGGTCCTGGCGCTCGCGGCCATTGACTACGACTTCAGCGGAATACCGATGGAGCGCCTGACCCTGATTGGCGGCAATGATTCCCCCATACCCTGGCACACGCTGTTCACCGGCATGATCTTTATTCAAATTTTCTACTGGAGCACCAACCAGACCATCACTCAGCGGGCCATGGCATCGCCAACGGTGGAAGAGGGGCAGAAGGGCGTGTTTACGGCGGCAGTTATCCGGCTTCTGCTGGTGCCACCCATGATTGTCATTCCGGGGATTGTGTCCTACAAGCTGTACGGCGACGTCGGCGATGCCGCCTACGGTCGCATCGTCGGCGATATTCTTCCGGTGTGGCTGGCCGGTGCCTTCGCTGCGGCGGTGGCGGCCGCAGTGCTGACCAGCGTCAACAGTGTTCTCAATTCTTCCACCGCCCTGTACGTCTGCGATATCCACGAGAAGTATATCGGCAGTTCGCCCAATGTGCCGCGCCTGAACGCGGTGATTACGCTGCTGTTTGTCATCATCGCCTTACTGCTCGTACCGATCTACGCGGAGGCGGAAAGTATCATCAACCTGGTACAGGAACTGTACGGGCTGCTGAGTATGCCCATCCTGTCGGCGTTTATCGTTGGCCTGCTGTTCAAGAACGTGGACGCCAGAGCGGCTATCACCGCGGTTGTCTTCGGGGTGGGCCTGTACGGCTACTTTTCCTTTGTCTGGACTCCGCTGCACTACATTCATCTGATGTTCGTCACCCTGTTGAGTTGTGTCGCTATTGCGCTGACAATCAGTCGCGTCGTGTTCGGCTCACGGCCTCGCTTGTCCTGGGCGGGCGCAGAGGAGCCAACCCCGCTCGCCTGACACTCTCTCCGGGACTGTGGCGCAGCCCCTCCCCAGGCGATGGGGGGTTGTTCCCATCGCCGACAGTGTTTTCCAGGCGTAGCCCGGGAATCCAGAGTGGCGGCGTAGCCGCCATTAACTAAGCAGCGTGCCCCGCGTTACACCCGTATCAGTATCTCCAATCATCTCAAGGCAGTGGCCAGCTAATCCGAACCCGGTAATATTCAGTGCAGGCGCTGACATCGAACCGCAGCAGCAGCTCACAAGCCATGCGATTTGACTGTTCCATGGACTGCAAAGCACCCTTTCGTCATCATTCACCGAACACCCGGATATACGGAATTTGTTCGAACTCATTGACACATCATCCCAATCGGACGGCACCGAACTTCAGGAGGCATAGCGCTTACAGAAGTTCTGGTATCCCGTAAAACGCAACGCCGTGGAAATGGCGTTTTTGCTTCCCATTGTCATCATTTGCTGAAATTCTTCGTATACCCCAATCATATAAGAAAAATATTTGTTGCCTTCGCTGTAGATTGTTTTCGTAAGCTACTGATTTAAATACGGATAATGAAGCGTGTGCATGCATGGTACTTGGCACATTTTATGCTGAATATTTGGCACTGAAAAATAATTCTCGAGGTATCAACGGTGATCGACAAAAACCTAGAAACTGGCGAGACAATTGATGTACAAGGCATACGAACCAATTACCATGATTCGACAGGCGATGGCTTGCCGGTACTACTTCTACATGGTTCGGGCCCCGGCGTCAGCGCGTGGGCCAACTGGAGAATGACTATTCCAGCGCTGGCCACAGACCACCGTGTTGTTGCGCCCGATATCGTGGGTTTTGGCTTTACGGAACGACCAGGTGACTTTAACTATACGATGGACAACTGGATCGAGCACGTCATTGCGCTAATGGACGCACTATCGATAAAGAGATTTGCACTGATCGGAAACTCGTTTGGCGGAGCGCTTGCTCTTGGCATAGCTATTCGTTATCCACATCGAGTGGAAAAACTGGTCTTAATGGGTAGCGTAGGCGTGTCGTTCGAATTAACGGAAGGCCTCGACAAAGTATGGGGGTATACGCCATCTGTTGAGAACATGAAGGAGGTAATGACCTACTTTGCCTACAATCAAGCTCTGATAAGCGATGATCTTGCGGAGCTGAGATACCGTGCGAGCATACAGGAAGGTTTTCAAGAGTCGTTTGCGCGTATGTTTCCAGAACCCCGACAACGCTGGATAGATGCAATGGCATTTTCCGATGCCCAAATTCAATCCATTTCATGCCCTACCTTAGTACTGCATGGGCGTGAAGATATGATCATTCCACCTGCAAACTCACAACACTTGTTTTCTTTGATCGAGAATGCGCAATTGCATTTATTCGGTCGTTGTGGACATTGGACACAAATAGAACACGCAGAGACTTTTAATCATCAGGTAAGCCATTTTTTGGATTAACATAGAATCCATTCCAACGCCTGGTCAGTACATATCTCTCGTTAAGCGTGCTTTCCCGCGTTCCATCCCTTATCACCGATTAGCTTGCCAGCAAGCGCCAGCGGTTCTGCCTCCAAGGGAGTCGCCATTGAATCATTCCAACGGTTTAAAAAGCCGAACATCCCGACAACGCCGAGTATTTCAACAATTTCTTCATCAGCCCACAGATCGCTCAATCGCTGATAAAGGTCGTCCGTCACAGCGTTGGGTACCGACGCAGCGGCAAGTGCAAATTCTAATGCGACGCGCTCTTTATCGGAGAACAGTGGACTGGTGGCGTATTCGTAAATAGCTTGCAGCTTTTCTTCGTCAATACCCATTCTTGTTGCACTCACCGATGTGTGTGCTTTGCAGTACTGACAGCCTGATGCAAAACTGGCCATATGTCCGACTAAACGCTTGAATCCAAGGTTCACAGCACCATCTGGCGCGAATACCGCTTTGTTCATTTGGATAACTGATAGTGCAATCACCGGCACACGCTGCATTGTTAACAAACTATTGGGAACAAAACCCAGTGTCTGTTCAAAATGCTTGAACGCATTTTTTAGATCAGCATCTGTGCATGTGTCGATACTTAAAGGGTTCATTCTAGACATCTTTTCACCTTTCTAGCCTTCCAGCCAACCAGACAATAGTCGATATACCTGCGGCATGATAGCGACCTGTAGCAAAACTGTTATAAGCAATTCGATAGTTGGACTGCTTCCGGGAAGCACCGACGATTCGGCGTGAAACAACAGCGGTAACTGATTTATCATCCATCGTTGATCACCTAAAACTGCGCGGATAGGTTGATGTAAAACTCTCGCGTGTCCTCGTCTCTCGGTACCAATTGATCAATGATGTGAAACTTGGCGGTATTGGCGAACCATAGTGATCAGCGATTCCAAATCGTGGCAGCAATGCGCACTGTGCAATACCAAACGAGGAGGGAAATGCTTCCTCCAAAAGCCAGTCGTTGAGTTGTTCCTGGCATGACTGCCACGCAGTCTCGCTACTGTCGATGATTGACCGATCCCATTCGGCACTGGGTTTTGCTCGCTTCTCAAACACGAGGCCGCGCAACGCGGGCCCGATGACGGAATCGGAGTAGCTCTGTAGTAAACGCGCTCGGCTACGTTCGGCGGCAGCGTCAGGCAGTAATTTTGATATTCCAGTTTGATCGTGCAAGTATTCTACAATGACGGAAGATTCCCAAATGACTGTCGTGCCATCCACCAATACAGGAACCGAGCCCTTTGGACTGAGCCGGGCAACATCACGGTGTTTTACTCCAAGCGTCGTCTCAGTACCCTTGTACGAAATATTAAGTTCGGCAAGCGCAATTCGAACCTTCCAACAAAAAGGGCAATCGTCTCGATAGTAAAGATGCAGTTGCGTTTCGCTCATCGCCTCGCCAAACGAAGATCACGTAGGTGATCGAGCACGTAATCAATCCGATCACTTCCCCAGAATATTTCTTCATTTATCACAAACGTTGGAACGCCAAAGACACCAAGCGATTCGGCCTCCTTCCAGTTTTGGGCCATGCGCTCATGATTTGGTAGTGACTCAATCGCATCTAACAATTCTTGACTGTCTAAACCGATCTCCTGCCCAACAGACAGAATGACATCAAGTTCGCCGATGTCCTGACCCAGCGCCCATTCCTTGTCCATGATGGCCACTATGTACTCACGCAGCAAACCTCGCTGTTCAGCAAGTAATGATCCCGCAGCGGCCTTCGTGGGTACCGTTGTGATCGGTGGCGGATTCATCGGAATACCCATTTTCTGAGTAATACGACGGATATCTTGACGTACGAGTGGAATTTTCACCTTGGCTCGTTCCGGCGCCGAGCGCCCCGTCCATCCTGCAAGCGGCTTCCAGTCGATGGTGGCGTAATAGTCATCCACGATCGAAAACAGTGTCTTCGACGCGATGTAACAGTAAGGACTTCTGAAATTAAAAAATAGCTTAACAGAGGTAAGTTCATTCATTGCGTTATTTATCATTCCTTTACCATTAGCGCCCTACAGCGCGGAGTTGTTGCGGGGTGAATTGATTGGGCCACAGTGGACGGGAAGGCAACAGCGGAAGCAACTGAATGGTTGTACAGTGTTCTGCTTGTACATCTATCATCGATACAGCGTCAGTAATGCCGCCCTGCCATGCTTTGTTGTTTGGGTGGTGAAAGGCCGAGTCCGACACCGCCACAATGCTAATTTTCCAGAGCTTACCGGCTCGGTCGTATATTTTCGTCACTGGCGGACCAAACCCCTGCGCATCGATGTAGAAAATGCGCTTGGATAGCGGATGGGTTCTGGACCTAGGAACGGATTCTACTTCGTACACTTTTCTAAGCTGCCAGGTGACGTTGGGAAAACACGACCCTTTACCGTGAAAAGCAACGAGCTGAAATCCCGTGGCCTTGTCGACGGAATCAATGGCAAGGTTCTCAGCGGGCAATTCGTTGTGCTTGTACAATGGCATGAGCAGCCAATGGCTGCCCTTATAATTCCACTGCATGTCCATAATGCGGCCATTGAAGCCGAGAAAATCCTCGATCATGATGTCGCTGCCCAGAAAGGCATCGGTAGTTTGCCCTGTCGCGAGCACTCGTACGCGACGCTGGGTTGCACTGTACATCCATGCCTTTTCGGTCCGTGTGTCATCTTCTTGCCGATGTACCAGCAGCTGTGTATTTCTTACATCCTGTGGGCGATCAACGCGCAGGTAGAGCGCATTGAATATTTCTGCTCTATTGTCAGGTAAATCGGGCATCGGTTCATGAGTATGACGATGTTTAAAACGCAGCATACTGCCGTACATTTTCAGCGTGCGCTCTAATTTTCCCGTGCGCATATTACGATAATGCCAGATAAATTCGCTTACTTCGTTTTCATCCGGTGCGTAGCTGTAGCGCATATTCCATGCGGCTTTGTCACCAGCACGCTTGTCCTCTATCAACAAAGGCAAAGGGAAAGGTCGGCCCGCTTGATAGTTATTGATCACACCGGGTTCCTTGCCTAAGGACACGGACTCGTGGTGTTGCGCGGTGGCACGAACATAGTCGGGATTAATGGCGAACGAATGCGTTTCTCCGACGGTAATTTCAAACAAACCCTGATCGATCAATGTTGAAATGTCGGCGTCAATGACATCGCCGTAGTTGACAACGTTAAGGCCCGATATAACCGTGCCAACATCTATCGCTCGCTGTTGACTCAAAATCTCTTGATCAACTTCGAACAGAGTCGCAATATCCGACGCAAAGACCAAGGGCGTAGCCACGAGTACTAACGCAGCGCAGGATGCTCTAAGCATTCACATGAGCCTTCGACATCGTTAATGCCAAATCTTCAATCATGTCTTCTTGCCCGCCAACTGTTCCGCGCCTGCCTAACTCAACCAGAATATCGCGCGCGGACACGCCATACTTCTTCTCCGCACGTTGAGCAAACAGCAGAAAGGATGAGTAAACGCCAGCGTATCCCAGTGTGAGCGCATCACGATCAACGCGGATTATCTGATCCATCATCGGAACAACAATGTCCTCGGCAACGTCCATGATGCTGTATAAATCAACTCCACATTGCGTGTCGAGGCGGTTCAACACGGCCACCAGCACTTCAAGCGGCGTATTGCCAGCGCCCGCACCCAGCCCGGCCACTGAGCCGTCAATGCGTGATGCACCGGCCTCGATTGCAGCCAGCGAATTGGCAATGCCCATTCCCAAATTGTGATGACCGTGAAATCCGACTTCAGTTTCTGGTCGGAGCTCTGCTCGCAACATACCTATTTTTTCGCTGACCTCGTCAGGCAGCATATAGCCGGCCGAGTCGGTACAATACAAGCAATTCGCGCCATACGATTCCATCAACTGCGCTTGTTCCAGGATTTTCTCAGCCGGCACCATGTGCGCCATCATCAGGAAACCCACGGTATCCATACCCATCTCGGCCGCTAAGCCAATATGTTGTTGTGACACGTCGGCTTCCGTGCAGTGCGTTGCCACCCTAATAGTGCTTACACCGTAGTCTTTGGCCATCTTCAAATGGTCGACCGTGCCAATGCCCGGCAGCAGCAAAGCTGATATTCGAGCCTGCTTCATTTTGGGTACTACTGCCTCAAGATACTCCTTATCGCTGTGCGCCGGAAATCCATAATTGACTGAACGGCCACCCAGGCCATCGCCATGACTGATTTCAATCATGGGCATGCCCGCTTTGTCGAGGCCGGTGGCGACATCGATCATTTCCTGCAGCGAAATCTGGTGTTGTTTCGCGTGCATACCATCGCGCAAACTCATATCGTGCAGGATCACCTGCTTGCCGGTAATATTCATTGTGATTTCATCGCTCCCGTTACGCGTTTATCGTGCGAGCAGGTAAAGTTAAACGGCCATTTGCGCTTTCTTCCGCAAACAATTCTGCAGTGCGCAATCCCGCTGCTGTCATGATATCCAGATTGCCGGCATACTTAGGCAGAAAATCACCCAGACCTTCTACCTCGAGATATACCGTTACCCGGTTGCCTTCAAACACAGGCCCGTTCACTAATCGGTAACCGGGAACATACCGCTGCACTTCCTCAATCATATCCAGAACCGAGCGAGTGATCGCCTCTTCATCGGGCTTTGTTGTCGTTAGACAATGCACCGTATCGCGCATCATGAGCGGTGGCTCTGCGGGGTTAATGACGATGATTGCTTTGCCTTCCTTCACACCACCGACTTGCTCAACCCCCGCCGCCGTTGTGCGGGTGAACTCATCAATATTCATACGCGTACCCGGTCCTACCGACTTGGATGACACGGTCGCGACAATCTCACCGTAGTCCACTTCTTGAACCCGCGAGACAGCCGCCACCATCGGAATGGTCGCTTGACCGCCGCAGGTCACCATGTTGACATTCATTTCCAAGCGCTCAGCGTGTTGCTTCAAATTAACGGGAGGAACACAGAACGGGCCGATTGCAGCGGGTGTTAGGTCAATCATGACAACGCCAAGTTCGTTTAGCTTTCGACTGTTCGCGGCGTGCACATAGGCAGAAGTCGCATCAAAGGCGATGCGAACGTCGTCTTCAACAACATAAGGTAACAAACCATCGACACCAGAAGTCGAGGTACGCATCCCAAAGTCAAGTGCCCGCTTTATGCCCTCGGACCCTTCGATGCCCACCATCCACACAGGTTCAATCCACTCACTGCGCATCGCTTTCATCAGTAGATCAGTGCCAATGTTACCCGGTCCTATAATGGCGGCTCTTAACTTAGTTGACATGAGATATCCTTTACACAAATCGCATACTGACAGTGCCCATATCCTGGTAGCGCACAACAATGGAATCGCCCGGTTCCACCAACACTGCGGCCGTAATACTGCCAGTCATGATGAACGTACCTGCCGGAATGTATTCATCGCGTTCATCCAACATGCTGGCCAACATGGCGACACTGGCCGCCGGATGATCTAGAACAGCAGCTCCTGCTCCCAATTCCACAATCTCTCCATTCTTGTGCATCACAACGCCCACTGTTGACCAGTCGAAGTCCTCTGGTTTGGCCGCGTGACTGCCGACGACGAACCGAGTAGCGGAGGAATTATCCGCCTGCACACTAATCAGATCAAATTTAAAGTCTTTGTAGCGCGAATCAATAATTTCAACAGCCGGTACCACCAACTCGGTGGCGTCCAGTACTTGCTCTACACCCAGATCTGTTCCGCGCAAATCCTTATTCGTTACGAACGCCAGTTCAGCTTCCACCTTTGGATGAATCAATTCATCGAACGGTACGTCAGCGTTGTCTGCGAGACTGAAGTAATCTGCGAGGAAACCATAACAGGGCTTCTCTACACCCATTTGCTTCATCTTGGCCCACGACGTCAAACCCATCTTCATACCGACTATTTTATGACCGCACGATTCCTTACGCCGCCTAATTTCCCATTGAACATCCGACGCATCGTTCATCGTCATGTCCGGGTAGTCATCGGTAATCTTCGTAACCTCAAAGGCCTTTAGTTCTGCATTCTCCAAATGCTCAGCGAGTGCAGCGATCTCGGTAGCGTCTAATGTTCGATTCATATAATTCTTCAACTAAAGTTCAGGTCGCAACGACCCATGCCACCAATACGCACTGACATCACGTCACCGGCCTTTACAGGCTCCAATGGAACGAGCGAACCAGAAAGAATAATCTCTCCAGCCTTCAATGAAATACCAAAGGTGCCCAAGGTGTTGGCCAGCCAAGCGACGCTGTTAACGGGACTGCCCAATGCCGCAGCTCCGGCGCCGGTACTGATTGTCTGCCCGTTTTTAGTCACGACCATGCCACAGGTCGCAAGGTCAATGCGGCGAGGGTCGAGGGCGGCGTTTTCAGCCACGGTAAACAAACCACACGATGCATTGTCTGCAATGGTATCCTGGATTTTGATGTTCCAATCTTTGATTCTGGAATCAACCACTTCAAAACAGGGCATTACAGCCTCAGTAGCGGCTAACACATCAGCATTGCTTATACCGGGGCCAATTAAACCCTTCTTCAATACGAAGGCAATCTCTCCCTCTGCTCGAGGTTGAATCAATAGTTCACTGATCCGCATCTCATCGGTATACACCATCTTGTCGGTCAAAAAACCGAAGTCGGGCTGGTGAACATTCAGCATGGTTTGCACAGATTTACTGGTCACCCCAATCTTCTTGCCAATAACCTTTTCGCCATTATCGAGTCGGCGCTGCAACATCTGCAGCGAGACGTGATAGGCATCGTCAATGCTGATGTCGGGGTGCTGCTCCGTTAACGGAGCGATGGTTTTACGATTTTGCATCGCTTCGAACAATGCATCACCGTACTGAATTTGTTGGTCTCTATTCATATGTACTTCGTTCACAATTTAACGCAGATGTTTTTCAGTTCGGTGTAAAACTCCAATGAGTACACACCGCCCTCTCTGCCTATTCCGGATTGCTTCGAACCGCCAAAGGGCGTACGCAAATCGCGTAGAAACCAGCTATTTACCCAGGCAATGCCCACCTCAATTTGTTCGGCGACACGGATTACTCTGGCACTGTTCTCCGTCCAGATCGCAGTTGCCAAACCGTACACATTGTCATTGGCCAATGCGATCACTTCGTCTTCGTCATCAAATGGTCGGATGTGACAGCAAGGCCCAAAAATCTCTTCTTTAATGACACGTGCGTCATCAGCAAGGCCTGTCCAGATCGTGGGTTGAACCCAGGCACCAGTCGCTAAATCGGCAGTCATTTCAGGTTCGCCACCACCAATGACAACGGTGGCACCCTCCTCCACAGCCAGTCGGTAATAAGACAACACCTTTTCTTTGTGTTGCTGACTGATCAATGGCCCCATATTCGTGTTCGGATCATCCGCAGCGCCGAGGGACAATGCACTCGCCTGTTCGGCCAGCCGTTGAACAAACTCCTCAAAGATGGGCCGTTGCACATACACCCGCTCGGTACCCAAACACACCTGACCGCAGTTGGCAAATGCGGAGCGCATTGTGCCTTCAATCGCTTTATCAAGCTCGCAGTCGGCAAAAATCAGTGCGGCGTTTTTGCCACCACATTCCATCGACACGTCTCGCAGACCTTTGGCGGCCGCCCGCGTAATCACCTCTCCGGTGGCGGTTTCTCCTGTGAATGTAATAGCATCAACGTCGGGATGTTCGGTGAGAAACTCTCCCGCTGAATCAGGACCAAATCCGTGCACCACGTTGTAGACTCCCGGTGGGACGCCGCAGTCATTCATGACTTCCGCCAACAAGGTTGTTGTAAGCGGTGTTTCTTCAGAGGGTTTCACAACAACTGTGTTACCACAGGCAAGAGCGGGACTAACCTTCCATGTCATCAATAGCAGCGGTAGATTCCAGGGGCTGATGACACCAATCACACCCTTGGGTGTGCGGTGCGCAATGTTGATCGCACCGGCACCATCAGGCGTTTCCATACGATACGTCTCAGTCGGTACGTTCTTGATAAGATCAGCAAATACCTTAAAGTTTTCAGCCCCTCGAGGAATGTCGATATGACGCGCCAGTGAATGAGGTTTGCCAGTGTCAAGACACTCTGCTTCGAGGAATTCGTCAAAGCGTTTATTGATGCCATCGGCTATCGCGTAAAGCATGTCGACCCGAGAGTTGACGTCAAGTTTACCCCATGGCCCAGTCAATGCTTGGCGAGCCGCTTGAACAGCAAGGTCTACATCGTGTCTACTCGCTTCATGCGCGTTGGCAATGAGACGATCGTCGAGCGGCGTACGCACCTCAAATGTTTTGCCGCTGCTACCTGCAACAAATTCACCATTTATAAAGTTCTTGACCACGGATGGGCTCATGGTTAGGTTACCACACCGAGGAAGCGATCGTTCAACACGCGATCGTGATAGAAAATAGCTTTGCCCAATTCACTGGCGTCCCAGGTGATCACAGGTGAATCAGGGTAGTAATAGTTACCGCCTAAGCCATCGCAGAAGACTTCGTTGCGATTGCCTGAAGGGTCAAAGAAATAAATAGTCTGACCGTGCGTCAGCCCGTGCCGAGTAGGACCGATATCCAGGGAGAGATCATGCATGGATATAATATCCGCAGCCCGAAGGACCTCATCCCAACTGCTCAGGAAAAAAGACGCGTGATGGAACTTCCCCTTTTCTTCATGACGAACCCAGGCGATATCATGCGCCTTCATCGAACACGTTAAGAACTGGGCAACACGAAAATCTCCGTCTTTGACGTCTTCGGCTAGATCAAAACCCAAGACCTTTGTGAATAATTCCAACGAGCCGTCTAGATCATCCCCATACAACAAGCAGTGATCAAATCGAGTGGCCTTCATGCCTTTTAGGTCTTCTGGCCACGCTTCTGGATTGCGGGCGTTTATACCCCATTTTCCGGTTTGTTCTTTTTCTGCATATATTTCAAAGTGATGGCCTGTAGGTGAATCAAAACGCACGCGGTCACCACATCCGTCCAACTCGCCGGCAGGGACATCTTCAACGCTACAACCAAAGTCTTCCAATTCCTGGCGCAGCGAGTTCATCACTTCAATGGATGTTACTTTGAAGCCCATAAAATCCATACCTGGTTCGTCGGCTTCACGCAGTACGACCGAAAACTTATCTATTTCGGTCCAACCCTTCAGATAGACGCGTTCTGAGTTATCGCGATGCATTTCTATTAGGCCCAAGCGATCGCGATAATGCACAATCGCTTCTTCGATATCGAGCACACGAATTTGAACGTGTCCCGGTCGCATTACTCCTTTTCTCATTGTCATCACCTCATTTAGTTGGTTTTACTTAGACTTTCGCCGTCGGCTACATGTTCTCGGGCATTGGACACAACTCAAATACAATATCGCTCCGCGGGTAGGTACGGCAGGCCAATGTGATATTGTTTTTTAGTGCATCGTCTCCAATACATTTCTTACTCATTTTCTTAGTGTCGAACGCACCGCTAACAATTCGAATTCGACAACGTCCACAGCCACCACCACGGCACCCCACTCGAATCAACTTCATTGCTTGACGCTCCATGGCAATCAGTAACGGACGATCACCGCCGCATTGAAACGCTTCTCCGGTGGAACGACACTGCACTAAGTAATCTGTCATTGTCTGACACTACCCCAAGCCCTTAAACAGCGGGCTTTTGGGCTTAATGCTTTTGCTTTCATTGGTATAGAAATTCTCAACGAACAGGTGCTTCTCAAAACACCGCCCGCGCATCAACGTGGTAATACAGGCATCAATCATCAGCGGCGGGCCGCACATGTAAGCCTTATACCCTTCGAATTTACCGTCAAAATACGCCTGCGCCACATCATGAACGTAACCACGATAGCCGGTCCAACTCGAGTCAATGGGTTCGTCTGACAACGTAGGAACGTAAGTAAAATTGGCATGTTCGCGATCCATTTGAAGAAATAAGTCTTCGTAATACAACTCCTCTTGATTGCGCACGCCATGTATCAGCGTGATAGGGCCACGATCATTGTCTTCCAATAGATCCAGGACCATGCACTTTGGACTCGAGAGACCTGACCCACCGGCTAAAAACAGTTTCGGCTCTGGCGCTGACTTACGAACATAGAAGCGCCCATACGGGCCACTGAACGCCAACTCATCCCCAACCTTTAGATTATTGTGTATGTAGCTTGTGCCTTCCCCATCCTGAATAAGAGCGATGTTTAGCTCGATGAGATTTCGTGACGACGGAGGGCTAGCTATTGAAAAGGCTCTTGGAATTCCATTGGTCCTTGGGATGGTCAGATTAATGTATTGGCCAGCTTGAAACTCCAAGCCATCAGCCTCAAGGGCTAGAAAAACGCCTTTTATTCGTGGACTAAAATTTTCAATTTTTGTCACAACGGCAAGATAGTCCTGAACACTGTGACTTTGAGCGTCCGGATCTTCATCCACGTCAGCCTCAATCACAAGATCCGACAAGGGAATGGCGCAACAGGTCAAACATTTTCCCTCTTGGCGCTCAATATCCATCAGTGCGAAAGGTGAAGCATCACCCTGCTCCACTTCGCCTTCTAAAACATCCACCTTGCAGGTCGAACATAGGCCGTGACCGCAGGCATGCTGTAGGTAAATTCCAGCACGTAGCGCAGCGTCTAGAATGGTTTGACCCTGTTCTACTTCGATGATTTCACCGAGCGGTGCTATTTCAACGTAATACGACATTTTAATAATCTTTGTTCTAGCGGCTAATTGCCGCTTCCGGCAATACCGTCCAACCCAGGCGTTACGAACCTAAGTAATGATTTGTGCCCAATACTGTTATCGGCAAGACTGGCGTCAACAACTGGTCTTAGTGGCGCATCATCGAGTACCCATTGCACAGTGGACCAATCGAGTTCGCCAAATTGTGGGTGACTGCCCCAGACGCCAGGAATAATCTCATCTGTTAGCGCCGAGAACGGCATTTCGGGTGGCACGGGAAATGCCAATGCGCTGCTGTAAAGTCGGTGACGATCCCAATCGATATAGACAATCTGGTTGCCGTGAAACCTCTCAACAGCGTCCTTTTCAACATCTACATAGCCGTCTCTCGCGGTAACTGCCATAATAATTCTCCTTCGATTCCTACTGTCGACTATTGACCAGCCGCCTTATCAATGTTGTCAGGCGCTGTATCATTGCCATGCCAAGTCTGCCATCGTGCGTGATCAGCAGAGCCAACGTATTCACCCGTGTCATCAGCCCCGAAGTTGTACCATTTCAAAATATCAGGTACCTCAGCACCACCACAGTTACCTTGATAGATTTGATGCACAGGAAGCCAAGCTTGAGAGTACTTGTTGGGCTCAAAGTCAAAAATATCCTGACAAGCATCAGAACAGGTGTGGTATTTGGAGCCCTTAAAATTAGATACCCGGCGGCTAATCATCATCGGGTCATCCATCACATTGGTGAACACCATGGGAATCTGACAGACCTGACACAGCTGTGGTAGGCCTGGCACAAAGTGGCGCTGACCAGCCTTTTCCATCTCTTTAAACACTTCAAATCGCGGCCGATAATATTGATCAAAGGTGTTGGGGTATTTTTCGGACAACCAATCCATTTTCTTAGGCTCTGGCACCCAAGTATGAAAGGCCGAGGCGTAGCTGAAATTGTAGAACGTACCCCAAATTTGATGACTCAGATGTTCTGACTCTGCTGTGGCCACTTCATGGTACTTCGGCATTCGCAAACCATAGCGTCCCAGATCTTCAAAAAGTGCTGCGCAGTTTTCAACAAAGTAGATATCCCAGGCTTCTTTCCACGACATCGGGCTGTTGGGCAACATGTAGTCCTGCATCATCGCTACTAGGCCGAGCACTCGATAAGCACGCCAAAAGTGCTTATCAATATAGCGTTGTACGATTGGTAGGTTATCCTCGTGTTGCTCGACCATAAATTTGATGATTTCAAGTCCGAGTGTCATATGACGAGACTCATCAGACTGTGCTGAGAAACCAAATGTAACTGTCGCCTGGTCGCCATTAAACGCCGCACCAGACATGAACGGCACGAACAGCAAGTTTGTTAATACATATTCGAAAGCGAAGGACACTGAAGTAATAAACTCGAAGGGCCCTCCTGTCATCGCATCTTCAAAATACGACTTGGGTACCGATAGGTACCACACGCGGTCCCACATGTGAAACGGGTCGTGCATGCCATTAAAGTGTTTGTTGTAATGGCTTAAGGTGTGTATTTGAGTTTGTGCATGGCGCAGTTCATCCATGGACTGCATCTGGCAAGCCACCCGCACGCCTTCACCGCGAAAATGACGCCCCAAGTGCGCAAAATGGCGATGAGCCCCATACTCCAACGGTGTAACCCCCTGAATAAACAGTTTCATCGCATTCACATAGCGCGCATCACTGAGATTGAGTTGCCCATTGTTTTGCGCAAAACTCTCCATGATGGCGTACAGCTTTTTGTCTTTTTCGGCCTGATATTTCCAGTAGGAATCAACCGCGAGACGAAACGGGTCTTCCCACTTGTCCCAATCCTTAATCTTGATGCCTTCGTATGTGTCGTAAGGGAAGACCTTATCCATCGGCTGAAAGGTTGTCTCCCAACCCATACCACGAGTTAAGGCTTCATAGCGCTTGCGCATATTGAGTCGTTTAGCTGCCACTGTGCACTCCTGTAATTATTTCGTTTAAGACCACGCCAAGGAAAAATAATCGTCGTCTTCGTCGACATTGCCACTCAACGATACGAGGTTAATGTGAAGTTCCTGCACATCCCACTCACGACCCAGTAGCTCACTGACGGTCGCCCGGTTAACGATCAGCTTGTTCTCTGCTTCCATTCGCACCATCCCAGGTTGAAACTGGATACTGGCGTTTTCATTATCAGCGGCAACTGCGTCTATAATCGGCCGCGCATCCTCGTTGTCTTGTAGAATCAAAAACACTTTGCTCATTAGCAGTCTACCTTCACTGAATTATTCGTTTTCGTGCCGGATGCTTCTTTCAGGAAAATGTAAGGCCATTCTTGGATAATCTAGCGAGTAATTTTTGACTGACGTTGGATAACTTGTCTGCCGCTCCTTTGCTGAATGCATGATCTGCAACAGGTAGGATGGCGTCGACCAATCGACTATTCCAATGTTGCACCCAAGAAGACAGTAGCGATGCATTGGCATCGGATTCTGCCGCCGTCACCTTTATCAACGCGTTTGTCCAGCGTTCCGTTTCGGCGTACCAATCGCTCATAAATTGCGTTAGAAGAGCAATAGAGGTGGCACCACCAGCTACCTGTTCATCCACTAATTGTCCGGGGATCAAAGGATAAATTAATCCATCCATGACAATATTCTGCGCCACCATGGCCTCAAACCAATCGTCCAATACAAACGTGTCCTCAACAGCGTGGCGAAGCCCCTGCCATATGTCACGCTCCAACCAGTCAGTCTTTGCGCGGTCGAGCCCTGAGGTTTCATTGTGCTCGATCAGCAAACTGATACGAGTTAGGTATTGTGCGATCCCCAGTCGATCCAGGGCGTTGAACATGGCGAGTTGAGTGATCGCGGTGCCGTATCCAACGTCGCAGATTGAGCAGTTATTTATGTTGGCGCCCCACTCCACGTGTCGGAGGGGCACCAGAATCTCACGGACTATCAGTTTCGCGGCTTCGGGTAATGCATCAAGCAGTTCCCGCTTTTCTACCAACTCGAAGTTCTTATCGACAACTTCCTGCTGCTTGGCGCGGACCTGAGTGTAGGCGCTGTAGTAGTACTGGCGTGGATCAGTAAATGCATACCAATCTTGCATGACGATCGCTGTGCGACCCGTGTCGTAAATATCGTACTCTGCATCCCACAACGGTTTGTAATGAAAATTGGTTGTGGTTTGCAAGTCGTAGGTAGCCTCTTGATAGCGAGTCGCAGGCTTCTCTCCACCGACACGACGGGCAACGTTGTCATACGTTAGGCGGATCGGGGGAATGGTCTTTGCAGCAATATCGATGCTCATATTATTCTGTCCTCATTAATGCGCTCTGTAGCATGGCGTTATTGCGTCACTCCCGGTGCTCCATAACGCCACTTCAATCGATCAAAATCCACAGCGGATTCCTGTGCGGGCGTCAATCGCTTTGTGTCGTAGCGAGCGCAGAACTCTTCGAACTCAGAAAATGGCAATACCAGTTCTGCGCACAAACTCGGATCTCCTATCGAATACTCGAACTCAACAAATCGGTTACGCAACACGTTGGTGACTCGGACGTAATGTTGCTCGCTCATAAACCTTCCGTCTCAGACACTCATAAGTTCTGCCCTCACAAATTAATGCAAAGCGGATGCCAACGCGAGAATAGTTCAATATTTCAGCACGTTAGATGATTAGGACTTTAATTGAGGGACAACTGGATTTGATAAATTTAATGATTTGATCACAGCAGACCAGCAGAATGATCATTTGCTCAAGGTTCTTCTACTGCTGACTAGCCCATTCAACTCACGGCCTGTTGCATTCAACTTCTCACAGGCAAGTTTTATGATTTGCTGGAATTATGTGAGAATATATGATGATATGATCAAAATCATCAACAATAATAGACGTCTGATTTCCATCATTGAGATCTGAGTCTTATGCCTAAAAAAGTAGCGCCACCATTCGCCTTTCCAGACAATAGCGATTTGTCTCAACAGGTACACTTCCATCAAAAGGAAGGCAAAATCTGGCTAAACGAGCAGCGTGTTGTGCTTGATACCTTGCCTGCACTCGCTGGCCTTTGGCACGAAGTCATGGAAACCCTGGGGCAGGAACGTGCCAAGGGATTTTTTATGCGCATGGGTCACAAGAGTGGCGTCACAGACGCTGAGTTGGCGCGGAAACTAAGGCCCGATGCAAGTCCTACGGATATGTTTTTGGCGGGACCTCAACTACACATGCTTCGTGGCATGGTCAAGGTAGAACCGCAAATTATTGAAATTGATTTGGAGTCAGGTCAATTCTATATGGAGCACATTTGGATCGACTCGTATGAAGTAGAGATTTGCCAAACTGAGATCGGTCTCTTAAATGAACCCGTCTGTTGGAATTTAATTGGCTACGCCTGTGGCTATTCGTCAGCTGTCTTAGGAATGGATATTATTTTCAAGGAGGCTGAGTGCCGAGGCCACGGCGACACCCGTTGTTTTGCGGTCGGAAAACTGGCGCACGAATGGACAGACCACGCAGAATATAAAAAATATTTCGTGAACGACCCCATTATTGATCGACTGTACGAATTGCAATCGCAAGTCGTCGAGCTACGAACCGCCAAAAACATTGATGAAACACTCGAGCGCTCCATAGGAGCGTCACAAGTATTTCAAAAGGTCAATACAATGGCCGACAAGGCAGCCGTTTCAAAAGTCTCTGTACTTCTGACCGGTGAGACCGGTGTTGGAAAAGAAGTGATGGCACGCAGCATCCATCTCCAAAGCGACCGCACGGAAAAACCTTTCATTGCGATCAATTGCGCGGCCATTCCGCCTGATTTAATTGAGGCCGAATTGTTTGGTGTGGCTAAAGGCGCCTACACAGGGGCCACGTCGTCTCGCGCCGGGCGCTTCGAACGGGCCGATGCGGGCACTATATTTCTCGACGAGGTGGTAGAACTGTCAGCACGTGCACAAGCTACTTTACTGCGGGTTTTACAAGAAGGGGAATTTGAACGCGTTGGTGACAACCAGGTACGCACAATCGACGTACGCGTTATCGCCGCCAGCAACGAAGATCCTGCGGTCGCCGTAAAAGAAGGTCGATTTCGAGCTGATCTGTACTATCGGCTCAACGTGTTCCCAGTGCACATACCGCCATTGCGAGAGCGCCGGGAAGATATTCCATTGTTGGTCGAGCATTTTCTGCAAAAGTTTCACACGCTGTACCACAAAAAAACCTTAGGCTTATCCAACAAGGCCATGTATTTTGTGATGGATTACGGTTGGCCAGGAAATATACGCGAACTCATCAACATACTGGAACGCGGCATTATCATGACTGACAGCAACGACAGCATTGCGGCTGAGTCACTGTTCCCTGGTTTCGACGAGGGCTATCATGAAAACATTTCGATATCAGAGTCCGGTGACCTGAAATCAGTTCAAATTGAACGTCAACGAAATCCAGAATTAACGGCTAACAATTGGATCAATGCGGTATTTCAGTCTGAACTATCGCTAGACTGCGTTGAGCAAACGGTGATTGCCCACGCCATGTCGAAGGCAGACAACAATGTATCCAAAGCCGCTCGTTTACTCGGGATGACACGCGCCGCCTTAGCCTACCGTCTGACCAAACACGACGATCAGAAACCCTAAACACTTCGCTTTTAATGATTTGATCAATCGCTAAAAGCGGTAAATTATTTTTAATCATATCGTTAAAGTCCCTAGAGTTACTTGTGCTCTCGTTTCTTTCTGCGCCGCCAGAAGCAAAATCTTTACACTCTAAGTTTCAATAACTTAACGCACTTCTCAACCATTTTTTTCAGCGTTGGCACAGCTATTGCTGATTTCCTCTGTCAACGGAGTGCGCCCAGTGTTTGTGTGCGCTCGCTAAGCAATAAATATAACGGGCTTGGATAGCACTAAATGCAAAGTCAAATGGTCACGGTGGTACGCACGACAACGTTCTATAGCTTGCTCTGTTGCATTCTCTGGGGCTGTGAGGCCGAACTTAAATTAGACGCCGTCACGGCCGAAAAATCGAAATCTACATTGCGACATGATCAATATCAAGCAATGGCTTTAGCCGGTGAAACCAACGTCCTTTTTGGAAGTAATGGTGTTGTGCTTCGTAGCAAAGACCACGGACTTAGCTGGGAAAGGACCGTCATCGACGGAAACCCAAACTTTATATCCGCCGATCAGTGTGCCGACGGAACCCTGGTCGCTCTCAGTTTTGACAAACGTGTTTATACAAGTGAAGACACCGTGACATGGAAACCGCAGCCGATCAACACTACTAAGTATTTGCAAAAGGTAGTCTGCGCGCCGGATAACAGCCTGTGGGTAACGGCCAGTTTTTCCACGTTGCTGCACAGCACGGACGGCGGTTTGAACTGGACAGCAGTGTCGATGAATGAAGATGCCTTATTGACCCACGTTCAATTTTTTAAAGTTGGACAGGGAGTGGCGGCTGGTGAATTTGGACTGTTCTTCACCACCAAGGACGCAGGCAAAAGTTGGCAAGCCGGCGGCGCTATAGGGCAAGAGTTCTACCCGATTGATGTGTGGTTTCGAAATCCACTGACAGGCTGGGCGGTAGGCCTCAATGGAGTCGTCTTTGCGACCACAGACGGAGGCGCAAGCTGGGAACGACAGGATACGCAGGGTACGGTCTCGCCGCTCTACGGTTTGGTGGGTGACGACCATAATGTCTTCGCATTAGGCGATCAGGGTACTGTCCTGAGGCTCGTGGAAGATCACTGGCAAGCACTCGATGTCGTGCGCACACCCATTCACTTCAACAGCGGAACCATTTTGACCGATCAGCAGATTCTATTGGTCGCCGGTGGCTGGGGCACTATCGTTCGTGTCCAGATTCCAACGAGTTGATGACATGAATCTAACTAGCCAGTAACAATGAACAACATACTGCACTTTCTCCGCAACCTAGATGGTTTTATTTTTCACCATCCCAAGCGATTTTTGCTTGCCATAATATTGTTAACAACGTTCTTTGCACTGCAAATTCCAGCATTGAAAATGTATTCAGATTTTGCGGATTTACTCCCGCAATCGCATCCCTATATACAACTGCATAATGAGATTAAAGACAATTTTGGCGGTGCTAACATAATTATTGTAGCCGTTGAAATTACCGAGGGCGATATCTTCAGCAATGAAGCGCTGGCTAGCATTCACCGTGTGACACAAGCCGTCGATAGCTTGCCTGGCGTCAATCACAATTTAGTCACCAGTGTCACTCATCGTAACTCCCGCAACGTATGGTTAACGGAATTCGGTAGCATCAATTCCGAACCTTACTACAAACCCCTGGACGGCGACCTAAACAACGAGCAACTTAATTCCTTGCGCGACAAAGTTGTCGCTAATCCACGCATTTACGGTCCATTGGTCTCGCCTGACATGAAAGTGGCTCTGATCAAGGCACAACTGAACGAGGGGCAGCTCGACTACGAGAAAACGTTCTCACAGCTTCAAGAAGTAAGAGATACCGAAGCGCGAGACGGCGTACAAATATACGCCACGGGTCAACCGGTGTTGCAAGGATGGGTGTATACCTACAAAAACCAGATCATTGAAATATTTCTGTTCACCGCATTGATTATGGTGGCGTTGTTGGTGTTCCACTTCAGGCGACCCATGGGCGTATTGGTTCCGCTGTTGGGTGTGATTATCTCTTCAATCTGGGGAATGGGCATCATCAGCTTGTTGGGTTACAACCTTGACCCGCTCAGTCTGGTCATTCCGTTTTTGATATCTGCGCGTGCCATGTCACATGGTATTCAACTGGTGGAACGGTATTATAGCGAGCTCGCTGAATGCGACGACGCCAACAATGCCGCACAAAATACATTTGGAAATCTATTCCGGCCTGGCACCTTAGGCGTTGTGTCTGACGCCATCGGTTTGCTGCTTATATCGATTGGTTCAATTCCTTTAAACACGAAGCTCGCCTACTACGCGTCACTGTGGGCGCTCTCTATCGCCGTCACCGTATTGCTTGCCGTTCCTCTGTTGTTGTCCATCTTGCCAAAACCCAAAAACACGGAACTGAAAACCAACGTGCTTCGCAGCATTGGACAGGGTTGTGCAAATTTATTGGCGCGGCCGTCAGCGCCCCAATACTTGTTGGGCTTCGCCGTCATTTTGCTTCTTGGTGGACTGTTCGCATCGTCAAAGGTAAGGATTGGAGAAGCGGAGCCAGGCTCGCCCATCTTGTATCAAGATCACGACTACAACATATCGTCAAAGCTGGTAAACGATCGTTTCCCTGGCTCTGAAGAACTGTACATCGTGGCAGAGCACACTGATAAGGGCGGACTCAAGAAACCTGAAGTGCTACGCGCGTTAGAAGATTTGGAACGACATATGTTATTGGATCCGGAAGTCGGCGGCGCAAAGGGAATACCGGACCTTATTAAGCAAGTTAACCGCTTGATGCACAACAATGATCCACGTTGGTATCAAATTCCGCCAGAAGCTAACTACACGGGCGGGTTGATGTTTGCCTACATGGCATCCAGCCCCATACCGGGCGCATTAAATGAATTCATTGACACCGACGAGCGAATTGCAAATTTGGTGTTCTTTTACAAAGATCATCAAGGTGAAACCATACGCCGAGCCATTCATATGGCCAAAGAATGGGTCGACGCGAACTCGGGGCGTGTAGAAGGACTCACTATCCGCCTGGCCGGCGGCACAATTGGCGTGACAGCGGCGATGGATGAAGCGGCCTTCGACACTAATAAAACAGTACTTCCGTTAGTGTTCTTGTTCATCGTACTCATGGTCACGGTCTTCTACCGTTCTCTGGCCGCCGGACTGTTAATGTTAATGACGATGGCCTTTGCGACAACCATGACCTACGCCTACATGGGCATCCAGAAAGTGGGTATCAATATTAATACGGTTCCCATCATTGCTGTTGGCGTCGGTGTGGGGATTGACTACTCAATATATATGATGGATCGAATTCGAGAAGAAATGCGCCGCCTCAACGATCTGGGCGCTGCGGTCAGCCGAGCCATCAGTACAACAGGACTTGCCATCAGTTTTACGGCATTGACATTGATCGCTGGAATAGTGATGTGGGTGCTGTTATCCGACCTTCGTTTTCAAGCGGATGCCGCCCTATTGCTGAGCGTCATGATTGTTCTCAACGCGCTAGCGGCCTTGCTGCTTGTACCCAGCGCGGTGCTGATGTTTAAACCTGAATTTATTACAGCAGGAGAGTCAGAGGTTGAAGCCACGGCTACAGATGAAGGCCCAGACGTGTCTGCAGTTGCTGCAGTTGCTACAGGTGCTGAGTCATAGCAAGGAAAAATAAATGCATCATGGACAATTCTAAAACAAGGAGACTGACATGTTTTCGACAACGAGTACTACTTTAAGGGCGCCGACGCGATGGTTAACTGCGTTGGTCTGTACATGTGCGTTCAACGCATTTGCAAACGACACAGAATGGAGCGGATTTAGTGAGTCCGTCACTCACTATCGCGACGGATCAGGCTTATCAAAAGCCCGTATCGGGTTTCAGTTGGAAGGTCTTAAATTCATCGGTGATGCAGGATTCTTTACTAACCTCTCAGTAAATGGGACGTTAAGGCTCAGCTATGACGGGGTCTACGATCTCAATGACGACGAATTTGGCGACAGCGCCGGGGGGCCCATCATTCTGGAAGGCGGTTTCGTTGATACTCCACATGGACAAGGTTTTATCAATGCACCTGTTGTGGCAGGCGCCTTGGGTTTGGTCAACAACGCCTTTGCCGACCCAGTTGTGTTGGCTGCAACCAATCCGAATACCGGCCTTCGCGTATTGGGTGAACACCTTCATCCACAGGCCGGAGGCGTCGGCTTTGGCGTGCCGGTTCGCCCTTGCGATACAGACAGCAGAGGGTGTTTGAGTGACTATCTAGACTACGACAAGAATGAGCTGGCTGCACCAGAAATTTTCAGCGATCGGCTTGATTTTATTCGTGAACTTTATATGGAGGGCACGATTCCGCTGAGCAACGGTCAACAGATTGACGTGCGACTGGGCAAGCAGCAAGTTGTTTGGGGAAGAACAGATTTATTCCGTGTGTTAGATGTGATCAATCCAGTTGACTTCTCACGTAACAATATATACGACGAGCTTGAAGATATTCGCATACCAATGTGGATATTGCATACCGAGTACCGTATGGGTGCCAATGAGATATTCGATGATATCAATCTGTCCATGGTCTGGAATTTCGACAAGTTCCGCCCGCACAACTTAGGGCAATGTGGCACGCCGAACGTGATTCTTGATGCTGGCTGTTTCTTTCGAGGAATGAAGAACCTCTGGGAAAACGGTGGCACTGTGTCTAACTTTGCGGCTGTTCAAGACGGTACAGGCGGCACGCTTCCAGGACTACAGACGACCGATTTTGGGCCCAATCAACTGGGAATACGGAACGTTGAGCTGCCAGATTGGTCGCTCAGCAATACTCAACTGGGCTTTAAACTTGAAGGTGTTATCAAAGATCTGACGTTCTCGTTGAACGCTTTAATGTTTCGCTCACACCTGCCGTCATTGCACGGCAGCAATTTCGAATCAGTTAACGCCTTTACCGGAGAATCGGCGGTATTCGATCATTTGATCGCATTCGATATCGAGTTCCCCAGAGTGAAACTGTTGGGAGGCTCGATGGACTACTACGCCCAGTCAATTGACACGGTATTTCGTATGGAAGCGGCGTATACCAGTGGCGAAGAGTTTGCAAATTCAATTCAACCGCGCTTGTTCTCGGAGTCTGACGTCGTGCGCTATGTAATCGGTGCCGACAAGAACTTCTTTATGCGTTCCATAAATAAGAATCGCGCTTTCTTGTTGTCAGCGCAACTTTTTGGTCAGCACATACTCGACCACGAAACACAATCAGCGGCGTTCGGCACGATTGGTATGCCTGATTGGAAAGAAAATTGGATCGCCACGGTGCTTTTGAAAGGTTGGTGGATGAACGATCGACTCAGCCCGCAGATTATTGTCGCTCATGATTTTCGTGGAGAAGCCACTACCATCGAGCCCTCAGTTGACTGGCTAATCTCTGATAATTGGCAGCTTATCTTCAAAGCTAACTTCAAATTAGGTGACAAACAATTTCAGTTTGATGATTGTCGAACGTGTAATCCGTGGGGGCCTTTTACAGCCACACCAGCACACGCCAACCCATCTCAATCTGGCTCAGTCGGCCTGGCCGGCTTCGAACCCCTTGGTCGATTTCGATCAGGACCCATCGGTATGGCGCAGGAAGAAGACGAAATTCAGCTGACGATCCGTTACCGGTTTTGAGTCGACGTTCAATCTACTTTATTGAGTACTTTCAGAGGAAATAGACATGAAACTAGCACACTATTTTAGTCGAAGATTTGTTACTTGCTGTATTCTAACCGGCCTCACGTTCGGCGTTGTAGCCGACGTCGTCGACGAATCCTTTTACCCGTATCAAGAATCGATACCCAGGGTGGATGGGCTCTCTGCAGGCATGGTGATTGATCAAACCAATCTCGCCAGCGTTAAAGACTCTCTGGACCCTGCCTTTGCAGAATACATAGGAAAAGGGTGGACCACCATAAAAGTGGGAGAAACTACGTCCTTTGATCTCCATCCCAATTACGTAGCGGCAACTCGGACGTACATGAACAACGTCAAACTTGGCGACAAAGTGGGCGAAATTACCGGTTCAGAGGCGGGTCGCCCGTTTCCGCAGGAGCCCGATGTGAACGACCCAAGAGCCGGAGAAAAATTGGCTTGGAATTACAAGTATGGCTATAACTGGGGAGACAATGCTGCAATCTACCCATTCTATTGGACGTACCGAAATGTAGAAACCGGTAAAGCTGAGCGCACTATTAAGTTCAACTTCCACTTCTTAAACTATACGCATCGCGTTAACCAGGCGCCTACTCCGGCCATTACACCGAACCCATCCAAGTTGTTCCGTGCCATATACGTACAAGTACTCGCACCGTTCGACGTTAAAAACACACAGCTGCTGATTCACCGAGCAGAGGACGACTTGCAACGGGACAATTCCTATCTATACCTAGGTTTTCAACGCCGAGTTCGGCGATTGGCAACGGGTCAGGTCACGGACTCATTCCTTGGCTCTGATCTGATGATCGAGGATTTTGAAGGGTATAACGGTCGTACTTCTGATATGGATTGGAAATATTTGGGTACTCGCAATGTGCTCATGCCATTCTACAATCACAATGAAATGGAACTCGACCCCACCACACACAAGGACAAAGATGGCTATCAAGTAATTGCCTTTGGCGGAAAAGGAGGCTGCTTTCCTAATGTAACCTGGCAACTAAGAAAAGTGTACGAGGTGGAAGCGGTACCCGTCGACAAAAACCATCCTATTGGCAAGCGCGTGTTTTTTATGGACGCACAGACATTCACAATTCCACGCACTAACATTTACGACCGTGCGGGCAACCTGTGGAAAAGTTTCTTGATTGGGCAGACCCACCCCGATCATCACCTGCCAAAGAACAAAGGAACGGGTGTGTCCATAGATGACGCCTTCATGATGTTGGATGTGCAAGCGGGTCATTGCACGACAGGTCAATTTAAAGGACAGGTTGACCCAGCCCTTAATCCAGTCAATCTGTTCACGGTACAGAACATGCGTGCTACGGGGAAATAGACGGCAGCATAGTTCCGATAAGGCCTTCTTCGGAAGGCCTTATTTTACGCGCCAATTTCTGCTAGAAACTTAATGGGGCACCGTCAGTGGCAAGCCCAAGATTAGTGGTCCAACTTCATGGTTAGGCATTTTCCACTGTCTGTTGGTTTCATGTTACTCGGCGTCCGCGCAATGACCCGTGTGGACGGATTGTGTCGTATTCGAGCCGCCATCCGGGACCCCCGCCTTCGGCCTCGGCGGGAAACACTGTCGGCGATGGGAACAACCTCCCATCTCGCCTGGGATGACGGGGCGGGGGCGGGTCAGCTTAGGGTTAACCCGGGTCTATTCGTAACAAGACCGATCAGGGTTGCCGAATCATAACCCGCTGCGTGAAGTTCACGGGTGCAGGCCTGCGCCTCTTCAGGCTTGATGCTTGCCAGCAGGCCGCCGGATGTCTGAGGGTCAAACAGCAATTCAGACTTTCCGCCACTATCCACAAGACCCGCCGCCCGCCTGTTTGCCTCATGCAGGCTACTGGTGATGCCCAGGTGGCTGATGCAGGTCTCCGCGCCATCCAGCACCGGGATGGCGGCAAGCTCCAGCGCCATGCCCGTGCCCGTGCCCGTATCAGTATCTCCGATCATCTCAAGGCAGTGGCCGGCTAATCCGAACCCGGTAATGTCAGTGCAGGCGCTGACATCGAACTGCCGCAGCAGTTCACAAGCCATGCGATTTGACTGTTCCATGGACTGCAAAGCCCCCTCTACCCAGGCTCCCTTGGCCCGGTGCTGCATATCCGCCGCCAGTATCGCCCCAGTCCCCAGGGGTTTACACAGAATCAAAGCGTCGCCTTCCCGCAATGGCGTCTTCCGCCAGACCTGATCGGGAGAGGCAAGGCCGTTGACGGCAAAACCGATGGACAGTTCCATACCCTCACTGGTATGGCCGCCAATAAGCCGCGCCCCTTCCGCCTGCAATTGGTCAATCGTTCCGCGCAACAACTGCTGCAACATTGATCTGGTCACCTCGTGTTTCGCGAACGGCAAGGTCAACATCGCCATGACGCTAATCGGACTGCCGCCGCAGGCATATATGTCCGAGACGGCATGACACACTGCAATGCGGGCCTGACGGTAGGGGTCGTTGACAAACGAACGGAAATGATCGACGGACTGCAACAGTACCTGCCCCGGCGGGACATCGACGATGGCCGCATCGTCATGCGGCATGTCCTGGCCCATGAGGTCGCCAAGCACCTCGGCAAGCAGGTCGGCGCTTATCTTGGCGCCGCAGCCCCCACATGGCATGACTTCAGCGGCACCACCTTCGGCTTCAGCGGCACCACCTTCGGCTTCAGCGGCGGCTTCCTCACGCATCGATGGCAGTTCGGAAAATCTTCGCATGAATCCCTGATCAATCCGGTTCTTCCAGTGCCACACCCACTGACCTTCCGCACTCAAACCATTGCGCACGGCTACCGCATGTTTCGGCCCGGTGGATATCAGCGACAGGGAGCGTGACTGGGGCTTGAAGCTGCACAACCTCTTCCCCAGCAAGCTGGCGCGAATATTCCTGAACAGTGGCGCGGCCTGGCGCACCGCATAGACACCGGCCTTGGGTCTGGGGTGATGTATCATGGTGGCACAATCGCCAACGGCGAATATGTTGGCATGGCTGACGGATTGAAGGGTATCCGTCACCTGCACGAAGCCCCTCTCATCGACAGCCAGGCCGGACTGCGCCAGCCAAGGTTGAGCGGCGGACCGGGTGACCCAGAAGATTGTATTCAGTTGTTGTTGCCGCCCATCGGCGGAATCCAGCCTGCCGTCCACTGCAGAGACAGCATCAAAGCCGCAATGCACCCTGATGCCCTGCTCACGCAATAGTCTCTCAAATCGGGCTCGCGCACCCCGGGGAAATTCGCTGAGGATAGTCTCTGCATCGGTGAACAGGTGCAGGTTGAATGACCCGCCGGGTGCCAGCCGCTTCAGTCTGTAAGCAATGGCCAGGCAGAGTTCAACGCCGCCAGCACCCGCGCCGACAACGCCAATCTCTCCGGTGTTTCCCAATTCGTGCAAAGCCAATACCGACTCGTAGAGACCGATAAAGCTGCCAATGGGTTTAACGGCTATCACCTGACTCTGCTGCACACTGCCCAGGCAAGGCGCACTGCCGACATCAAGGGACAGCAAGTCGTAATGAACAGGTGGACGAGACGCCAGCAGCACTTGTTGCCCGGCCGGGTCAATCCCTGTAACCCTGCTTTTGACCAGGTCCACACCGGCAAATCGGCACAGGGGCACAAGATCTATGCAAACCTCGTCTTCCTTATAGTGACCGGCGATCAACCCCGGCAGCATACCGGAATAAGGCGTCTGTAGTTCAGGGCTCACCAGGGTTACCTTCAACCCCGGGATGGGCTTCATGCCCAGCATGCGAAGGAAGATGACATGACTGTGCCCGCCACCGGCCAGCACCAGTTCCTGTGCTATCGGGCTGACATTCATCACCGGGAATTATGCAACCGAGGCTGTGCCCATCTCTTCAGATAAAAACTTGGCAATCTCTGTAATTGATTGTTTTGCCTCGGGTATTTGATCTGGAAATACGGGGAAAACATGCACCATCCTGCGCCAGACCGACAAGCGGGCGCTACCCCCGGCAGCATTGATCTTCTCAACCAACCGCTCCGAATCGCTGAGCAGCACCTCGGTGCTGCCGACTATCACCAGGGTTGGCGGCAACCCGGATAAATCGGCATAGAGGGGTGAGGCCAGTGGCGCTTCCCGGTCATGGCCTCCCAGGTAACAATCCGCAAACTTTTTGAGTGCGGACGGAGAAATCATCGCATCGGCCCTGGCGTTACGTTCGACACTCTCTCCCGTTGCCGCAAGGTCAACCCAGGGAGACAAGAGTACGGCAGCTTTCGGCAAAGGCAAGCCAAGGTTCTTCAGGTTCACCAACAGAGCAACGGCGAGGCCGCCCCCGGCGGAATCCCCGGCCAAGGCGATTTTTCCCGGTGCATAACCCTGCTCCAGCAACCACTGATACCAGTGGGTTGCGTCCTCGACGGCGGCAGGAAATGTATTTTCCGGTGCCAGGCGATATCCTGCTGACAACACCCTCGCCCCGGACTCTTTGGCCAGACGCCAGCCTATTTCACGACGCTGGTCGAAAGCACCAAACACGTAGCCGCCGCCATGGAAATAAAGCACAACCTTCTCCATGTCGACGCCGGGCCATCCCACCCATTCCCCCTGCCTGCCTGAAACCTCGACTGGCTCCAGGGTTATTTCATCCGGTAGTTTGGATGGCTTGAATTTCATTTCCCGCAGTTGCCGGGGATCATCAAAATTAGCAAACGGTTTCTTGATCGTTCGCCGGATAATAAAAGAGAAAAAGCTAGCCCTGATGCTCATAATGTCTTCCAAACCCATATCAAGCTGACATGATACCCCGGAGCCGGGGCCTATTTCACTTCCTGAAACTGCAACTCGTGTAATGTGCGATACAGGCCGCCGAGGGCCAGCAACTCAGCATGAGTGCCATATTCCCGAACCTTGCCGTTCTGCAGCACAAGTACCCTGTCTGCCTTTTGGATGGTTTGCAGGCGATGAGCAATCAGTATGGCCGTTCGGTCTACCAGCAGCTTTTTCAGACCATCTTGAATCAGCAGTTCAGTTTCGGTGTCGATGCTCGCCGTTGCCTCATCAAGTACCAACACCTCGGGATTGGCCGCCAGCACCCGTGCAAAGGCCAGCAACTGACGCTGACCCTGGGAAAGGTTGGCACCACGCTCAAGCAGCCTGGTGTCATAGCCATCCGGCAGGGCTGAAATATACCCGTGAGCATTGACCGTTCGAGCGGCAGCAATAGCCTTGTCATGGGTAATGTTCGGGTCCCCGAGGACGATGTTATCCATGATGGAACCAGAGAAAATATGAAAATCCTGCAAGACCACGCCCACCCGTGAGCGAATGTCACGGGAATACAGCCTGTTCACATCCACATCGTCGATAAAGATCATGTCGTCAGGGAAGTCGTAGAACCTGCCCAACAACCTGATCAGGGTGCTCTTGCCAGAACCGGTGGGGCCCACTATCGCCAGCTTTTCGCCGGCATTGATGGTAAAGGACACGTCATCAAGAATCTGATTGCCGGTTTCATAACCGAAACTGACATGGCGAAATTCTATCTTCCCGCCAATTCTCTCCGGCAGCTTCACCGGGTTTTCAGGTTCATGTATCTGTTCATCCCAATCCAGCGCCTGGAAAATTCTTTCGCCGCTCGCCATCGCCCTGAACAGCACATTGAGTTGCTCACCCAGCGTAACCACCGGCGTAAACAACATGCCCATGAACCGGGTAAAAAGAATGACGCCGCCAATCGTCATCTCTTCCTGCACAACCTCGCCGGCACCAAACCAGATTATCAGGCCAAGACCAATCGCCGTCAGGCTGTCATTAAGGGCACCATAAACGGTTGAAAGGTTTATGGTGCGATACTCCTGCGTGCGATTGTCTTTGTTGAGCCGGGTGTACTCATTGCGGTTCATCTCCTCCCGGCCGCTCAACTGCACCACCTGCAACCCGGAAAGATTTTCCTGAAGATGCTGGTTCAACGACGAAACACTGTTCCTGACCAAACGAAATACCTCGCGGGAGGCACGACGAAAAATTACCGTGGCAATGCCAACCACGGGAACCAGGGCAAGCAGGATCAGCGTCAGCTTGACGCTGGTGGAAAACATCACAACCAGGGCCACAAGGAAAGGTGCAAACTCGCCGACCAGGCTGCCGAAACCGCGCAGCATTTCGAACAGCGCCTCGATGTCATTGGTCACGCGGGTCATGACCCGCCCCACCGGCACCTTGTCATAGAAAGAGCTGGGCCTGGTTTCCAGATGACGGAACAGGTCCTGGCGGAGGTCTCTGAGTCCGCAAACAATGGCATCGATGAGTGTCAGGCGATGCCAGTGGCCGGCAAGACCCTGGGCCACCACGAGAATGAAAAAGATCATACCGGCGATATAAATGGGGTCTAAACCCAGTTGGCCCTCGACCCGGCGGGTCAACTCGATCATGCCAAGGTCCGGCATGGTCGAGCCTGTTTCACCTATGATGATGTAATCCACGAGTACCCGCGAAATAACAATTTCCATCAATACCGACGCAAAACTGGCGATCAGCACCAGCACCGTACTGGCAAACAGCCCAGGACGGTAAGGCCGCAGCCAGCCCATGAGCCGGCCCAGCAGGTGCATGTTGAGTACGGCCCCCGACAGTTCAACATCAAACATGCCAGGGTCACGCCTCTTTCCGGTCGTTTGCGTCATCATTAACCCACCACCGCCAGCCCCCGGGCTTCATCGCTCAGTGTCTGCGCCCGCTCCAGTTGCGCGTAGACGCCTTCTTTCCGCAACAGTTCATTGTGGCTGCCCATCTCGACAATCTTCCCCTCCTCCAGCACGATGATCCTGTCGGAATGCCGCAGGGTCGAGATACGATGCGACACAAGGATGGTTGTCTTGCCTGTCCGTAGCGCCTTCAGCCGGCTGAGGATGTATTCCTCCGTTTCCGTATCGACGCTTGAAAAGCAGTCATCGAGAATCAAAACAGGTGCATCCCGGATGAGCCCCCTCGCCAGCGTTGCCCTTTGCTTCTGACCACCGGAAAGTGTCACACCCCGCTCGCCAACCATCGTTTCCATTTTCATCGGCAAGGCGTCAATGGCATCCCTGAAGCTGGCGGACTCAGCCGCGTCCCATATCAGTTCGAGGCTGCGCTCCGGGTCGTCGTAACTGATGTTGGAGTAAAGGGGTTCGCCAAACAGGAATGAATCCTGCAAGACCTGGGATATCTGGGTGCGTAACTGGACCAGGGAATAGTCGTTCACGTCATGGCCATCGACAAACAAGCTACCCGGGCCTGTGTTCAACATCCGGGTAAACTGCTTGAGGAGTGTGCTCTTGCCGGAACCTATGCGCCCAACGATGGCAATGGATTCACCGGGCGAGATCGTAAAGCTGATGTCTTCGAGCACGGGCTTCTCCGTGCCAGGGTAAGTGTAGCTGAGGTTTTTCAGTTCAAATGCGCCGGTAATTTCATCCGGTGTCCCGCCACTCGGGTTATCCGAAATTTCCGGTTCACAATCAAAAATCTCAAACAGACGCTCTGTTGAAACAGCGGCGCGTTGCACCAACATCACCAACATGCCCGCCATTCTGGTGGGCTGCAACAACATGGACAGGCAGGTAAAGAAAAACACCAGATCACCAATGGAGATCTGCCCGGTCATCACCTGATGGCCACCGTAAAGAATGATGGCCAGTTGCGCCATTGATGCAAAGAACGGCATCCATGCCGACATCAGAGAATTGATACGCGCCTGTTCATAAAAAGCCCGCGCATAGTCGTTGCTGGTTTTCCAGAACCGATTGATTTCGTTCTCTTCCTGAACCTGCGCCTGTATGGTGCGAATACCGGAGAGGTTTTCTTGTGTGTGCACGGCCAGGTCAGACAACCTTTCCTGCAGTTCCCAGGAGCTTCGCGCCATCTCTCTCGCCATATACAGGGCGTATATAAAGATGACGGGGAGCAGCGGCACGATCAGCAGAGTCAGGGACGGCGATTTGACCAGCATGGCAGACACGCCAAGCAAGGGCGCATAAACCATAATGACAATCGAGATGAAGCCAAAAGATATCAGGCGCTGAATCAGAGCAATGTCCTGAATACTGCGGGTCATCACATCGCCAACACTGATGTGCGCAAAAAAACCCGGCCCTTGCCGCAACATGGCGCGATAAAGTTGCTGACGCAGGTCGAAGGAAACCGCAATACCCACGCGGCGAATGGCTCTCCTCGCATAGGTCACCATCAGAAACCGCATCAGAACGCAAACTACGATGCCCGATGTCACCTGGCCGAGGGTAAAAGCCGCTTCCTCGCCATCCGCCAACAAGCCAATCATGTCTATACCCGCAGCAACCAGGTAATAGGCGCTGACTTCAAAGAACCGCGCAATGAAAAACGCAATCAGCCCCAAGGCTATCTGTATCTGATAATTCCTGAGTATCGGCAGCAGACGTTTAAGTGAATTCAAGGCGATAGGTGGCCTTTCAAAACCCGCTATTCTGCCACACTTCGGGCCGGCTCCGCTCTCCGTCATGTATACTGCGGGCTATTTTCAACAAGAGAGCCCTGTCGCCGGGATGGATATGACACACAGTCGCATGGTGAACCGGATGGTCTTTCTGTTGGCATTCACCAGCGGCTTCACCATCATGTCGATTGAGTTACTGGGCGGCAGAATTCTTGCCCCCTACTTCGGCAACAGCATCCATGTCTGGGGAAGCATCATCACGGTATTCATGGTCTCCTTGGCGGCGGGTTACCTGCTTGGCGGCCAACTGTCGCTGATCAATCCCAGACTTCGCAGCTACGGTTATTTTTTTCTTGCCGCGGCCCTCACGGCAACGCCAACCATCTTGTACGGCGACAGCATCATGGATCAGGTGTTTCTTCGCGTTGAAGACCCGCGCTATGGTTCCCTGCTGGCTGCAACACTGCTGTTTTTTATCCCCACCGCCCTGCTCGGCATGATCGCACCCTATTCCGTGCGATTGCTGGTGAAAGAGACTCATTACAGCGGCAAGGTCGCAGGCCGGCTTTATTTTGTGTCAACGCTTGGCAGCGCCCTTGGCACTCTGCTGACTTCCTTCTACCTGGTGCTGCTGTTCGAGATAAACCAGATTCTGACCGCCCTGGCTCTGATGCTGCTTGCCTGCTTTGCCATTGCCGTTCTGGCCGACAGAAAGCTGGCATCAACACGATGAAGGCGCTGGTGATTCTTTGCCTGGCGTACTTTTGTATCGGCAGTGTCTTTGCAGAGACGATCATTCACAGGGAGAAATCCCTCTACCGCAATATCCTGATCAAACAGGAAGGCAGCAAACTCTGCCTTGTGTTTTCCACCAAAAAACAGCGCCGCAACCGCCGCCAGACATGTATCGATGTGAACAACCCGCAGCGACTCCTGTTCGATTATGTACGCATGACGTTCGCCGGGCTGCTGATACAGCCGGAACCGGAGCGGACACTGATGATCGGCCTCGGCGGGGGAACCATTTCCAGAGTCCTGGCAGATGTCTACCGAGGCATGCAAATCGACCTGGTTGAAGTGGACCCGGCTGTTGTCAAGGTCGCCCGGGATTATTTTGGTTTTCACGCAACGGACAATACGCCGGTGCATGTCATGGACGGGCGGGTGTTCGTCCGCAGGGCCGCCCTCAGAGGTGAAAAGTACGACCTGGTGATTCTTGACGCATTCAATGGCGACTATATTCCCGAGCATCTGATGACCGTGGAGTTTCTGACTGACATACGGGCCCTGCTCTCCGAAAACGGCGTGGTTATCGCCAATACCTTTACCGGCAGTGCCTTGTACCACCATGAATCAGTGACCTACGCGGCAGTGTTTGGCCCCTTCATCAACTTCAAAATGCCGGGCGCAAGCAACCGCATCATTTTGGCAAGCCAGGGACGGTTACCGGATAACGAAACCCTTGCCGACAATGCGCGTATGCTCGCTGGGCAATTTGCACCCTACGATATTGACCTCGTAAAGTACCTGCCCTATCTTGACAGGGAGGCAGACTGGAAAACCAACAAACGCCCTTTGACAGACCAGTATGCGCCCGCCAATCTGCTCCGTGAGAGACAGTGACCGCGTGGAAAATCCACTGTGACATTCATGTCTCAGGTAGGAAAACTATCGGGCGACTTTGATCGGGGCCAGCCCTGAACCAGACAAACGGAGACCTTGTTATGTCACGACGCGACCAGATAAAAATACCCCATGAAGAAATTACCGAGTTCCTGAAAAACTCGCGCACCATGATCCTTGTTTCCAATAGCAAGCATGGCTACCCCCACCCCATGCCCATGTGGTACGCGGTGGACGACGACAATGTCGTGTACATGACGACTTTCCGCAAGAGCCAGAAAATTCTCAACCTGCGACGGGACCCAAGAGTTGCCCTGCTGGTGGAATCCGGTAACGCCTATGAAGAACTGAAGAGCGTACTGATATACACCGAAGTTGAATTGCTTGATGACACAGAGGCAACCCGCGACATTCTGTTCCGGATTTCCGTCCAGCGGGGCGACCTGAAAGAAGAAGACGCAGAATCAGTACGCGCTGGCATGATGAAAAACGCGGCAAAACGCATCGGCATGAAGTTTACGCCGAACCAGATCATCACCTGGGATCATTCCAGGCTCGGCGGCGTTTATTGACGTTGCAGAAGCTGCGTTATTCAAGGCCGCGGGCCGGCTGGGCAACTTTCAGGAACACCCACTCGAGCAGCATCTGCTTGTTGGCATTGGATGTGCCGTTCAGTATCGCTTTTGCACCGGTGACCCTGTCCAGGAGTTCATAGCGGCCCAACACGGGAACCCGGCTCGCGAATTGCCTGATCTGCTCCTTCAAGTCACTGTTCCTGTTCATTTGTTCACCGGACATGGAATAGCCTATCGAATCGGCAATCAACTGGTAGAGGATATTCAACACATCCTCCGGGTCTGACCGCGACAGTTCGGATGCGGCCCGTAGGGGAGATCTGTCTCCCGCTGACAGGGGAAGCAGCTCAGCGGCAAGCGCCTGCCGCAGTGCGAGGAATTCCTTGTCGATGGCATTGACAACACGCAGCGGTATACCACTTGCTATCTCCAGCAGCAGTTCCGGGTCCCCCTCAACGTCCGGATGGTCCCGAAGCCATTGCAAAGACTCGTCTTTTCCCGGAAGGCGGCACTCAAGCCGTTGGCAACGGCTCCGTAACGTTGGCAGAAGCTGCATTGGCTGGCTGGTCACCAGCAGGATATAGGTGCCCGGCGGCGGTTCTTCGAGGCTTTTCAACAGGGCATTCGACGCTTGTATATTCAGGCTGTCGGCGGGATTGATGATGCAGACTTTGCGCCCGCCCTGCTGCGCCGTTTGGTTTGCCCAGTCGGTCAGACCCCTGATCTGATCAATTTTGATCTGCGCTGAGTCTTCGGGCGCAACAAGCAGTAAATCCGGGTGGGACCCGGCCGCGAGCAAATGACACTGGCTACAGACGCCACAGGGAGGCTGCTCACCTTTGCACAGGAGCTTCTTTCCCAGGGCATCGGTAAAGATGGACTTGCCACTGTCGGCAGGGCCAACGATCAGCATCCCATGAGGCAAGCTGTCGCCTGCCATTTGCGCTTCAATGCGCTGCCATTCCTCCTGCTGCCAGGGAAGAATCGTCATGCCGCAAGGAAGCCTGTGAGGATTTCAGTAATCTCCGCCTGCACCTGGTCAATGGGCTTCGAGGCGTCAATCACATGGCATGGCCGATTCTCTCTGGCGCGGTCAAGGAACGCCTTTCTCGCTCGCTCGAAAAACGCCCGCTTTTCTGATTCAAACCTGTCGGCCTGTGTGCCTTTGGTGGCCCGCGCCAGACCCGTCGCAACATCTACATCAAACAGGATTGTCAGGTCCGGGCGAAAATCACCCAGCACGAGTTGTACCATTTGCCTGACAACCTCTGCACCCAGTTCACGTCCGCCGCCCTGGTAGGCGTAAGAAGAATCCGTGAACCTGTCGCAAACCACCCATTCGCCTCTGTCCAGCGTCGGCCTGATGACCTCTTTCATGTGCTGGGCGCGCGCCGCAAACATGAGTAACAATTCCGCCATCGGCGCCACACCATCCTCCGACCTGTCCAGCAGAAGGTCCCGAATGCGCTCCCCTATCATGGTGCCGCCGGGTTCGCGGGTAATCAGCACTTTTTTACCCGTCTTGCGTATCAGCCCGGCGACAAACTTGAGATTGGTGGACTTGCCCGCACCCTCCACGCCTTCAACGGTGATAAATCTGCCGCCGGTCATGGCCGAGGATTTTTTTGGTAGCGGTTTACAGCTCTGTTGTGTTCACCAAGGGTGGTTGAAAAATAACTTCGGCCATCCCCCTTTGCCACAAAATAAAGGTACGGATGCGCCGAGCCGACCATGGCGGCGCTGATCGCAGCTCTGCCGGGTGAGCAGATGGGCGTTGGCGGCAAGCCGGCGCGGGTGTAAGTATTGAAGGGGGTATCCTTTTTCAGATGCCGTCTTGTCAGGTTAACGCTAACACTATCACCCACACTATCAACCAGGCTACCACCCAAACTATCACCCAGACCATAGATGACTGTCGGGTCGGATTGCAGTTTCATGCCCATAGCCAGCCGATTGTGAAATACACTCGCCACCTTCATGCGATCAGGCCCAAACCCTGTTTCCTTTTCGATGATCGAAGCCAGAATCAGGGCACTGTAAGCGTCATCGAGTTGCACACCGAGGCCGCGCTTGCGCCACTCTTCTTCCAGCACCCGCGTCATTCTACTATGGGCAAGCCGAAGCAGCGTCATGTCCGTATCATGGCTGCTGTACTGATATGTATCCGGGAAAAATTGCCCTTCCGGGGCCCCCCGAATGCCCAGAGCCGCCGCCAGTTCATCCCGCGTCATGTTCGACGAAGTGACTTGCAGGTAAGGCGCTTCTCGCAGTGTGTGCAACCATTGATCGAAAGTCCAGCCCTCGGGAAAGGTCAGACGATACTGTACAACCCTGCCGGACCTGAAGAGCGCCAGCACTTCCAATCCGGTCATGCCCGCCCGCAGTTGGTATTGCCCGGCTCTGATATCATCCTCGGCACCCGTCAAGCGCGCAAAGACTTTGAAGAGAACGTCATCCATCGGCAGCAGACCCCGCCCGACAAGGCGCCCGGTCATCGAAGAAAAACTTTCGCCTGAAGAAATGGTGAACAGTTCATCCCGTGGCAGTGGCAGGGAAATCTGTCGGCTCAGATAGCCGGTAGCCAGGACCAGCGCCACCACCAGCAGGAACAACAGGGTCGCCGATAACCTGCTCAAGTGAACCGTTTAAAAATCAATGCGCCATTGGTGCCGCCAAAACCAAAGGAGTTGGTCAGTACGGCGTCGATGGGTATCTCTTTCGCCTGGTGCGGCACATAGTCCAGGTCACAACCCTCGCCCGGGTTATCCAGGTTGATGGTCGGCGGTGCAACACTGTCCCTGATCGCCAGTATCGAAATAACCGCCTCGATGGCGCCTGCCGCGCCCAGCGCATGGCCTGTCATGGATTTGGTTGAACTGACCGCTACCCTGGTGTTATGCCCCATGACAGTCTTGATCGCCAGGGTCTCCGCGATATCGCCGAGAAGCGTGGATGTGCCGTGGGCGTTGATATAGTCAATCTCGTCGGCGGGCATGCTGGCGTTCTTGAGCGCGTTCTGCATGGCAAGGACCGCACCCTCGCCATTTTCAGCAGGTGACGTCATGTGAGAGGCATCGGCGCTCATGCCGAACCCGGCAAGTTCACAATAGATGTTTGCGCCTCTTGCTTTGGCATGTTCGAGTTCTTCAAGCACCAGTACCGCAGCGGCATCGCCGAGAACGAAGCCATCACGGTCCTTGTCCCAGGGGCGGCTGGCAAGTTCAGGCTCGTCATTTCTTGTGGAGAGTGCCTTCATGGCCGCAAAGCCGGCCAGGGTCGTCATGGCCGTGGATTTTTCCGTGCCACCCACCAGCATGGCGTCCGCGTCCCCGGAGGCGATAAGCCTGGCACCGAAGCCGATGTTGTGCACGCCGGTGGTACAGGCAGTCGAAATGGCGATGTTCGGGCCCTGCATGCCATACATGATGGAGAGATGGCCGGCGACCATGTTGATGATGCAGCCGGGCACGAAGAAGGGCGTTACTTTTTTTGGCCCTTTGTTAACCACGACATCAAGACAGGCCTCGATGGTGGATATGCCACCAATACCGGAGCCGATAGCCACGCCCAGGCGTTGTCTGTTCGCATCGGTCACTTCCAGGCCCGCATCATTCATGGCCTGAATACCGGCCACCAGACCGTAGCAAATGAACCCGTCCATGCGGCGGGACTCCTTCGGCGACAGATATTCGGACATGTCAAACTCAGGCACCGCACCGCCAAATCGCACCGGATATTCACTCACATCGAAAGTGGTAATCGGCGCTATTCCGCTCTTGCCGGAGGTTATGCCGACCCAGGACGATGCCAGGTCTGCACCCAGCGGCGTCATCATCCCCATGCCAGTTACAACTACCCTACGTTCAGACAAGATGGCTCCGTCTTGAAAATTGAAAAAGCCGCGATCATCGCAAGACAATCACGGCTTGAAATTACGCGAACCCGCCCTCAGGTATGGGCTTGGATGTAATCAATCGCCTCTTTCACGGTGGTGATCTTTTCCGCCTCTTCGTCAGGAATTTCGGTTTCAAACTCCTCTTCAAGGGCCATCACCAGTTCAACCGTGTCAAGTGAGTCTGCGCCCAGATCTTCGACGAAGGATGCCTTTGCCGTAACTTCTTCTTCTTTGACGCCAAGTTGCTCACATACCAGTTTGGTTACTCTCTCTACGATGGTGCTCATTTTCAGGTTTACTCCTTCATGGTTGCAGCCAGGCTGCGCCAGTTTAATGAAATGCCAGACAATCGATCAAGTTGTTTATCGCCGGCCTGCCCCGGAAAAGGGCGGTCAAAACTCGTGTCTTTTCTTAATTCATGTACATGCCGCCATTGATATGGATGGTTTCTCCCGTAATGTAACCGGCTGCTTCGCTTGCCAGGAAAGCAACCAGGGCCGCGACCTCGGCGACATCTCCCAGCCGGCCCAGCGGTATTCTCTCAAGCATGACGGCCCTTTGCTCGTCCGTTAAGGCGTCGGTCATATCCGTTGTTATCAACCCCGGCGAGACACAATTAACGGTTATGCCTCTGACGCCCAGTTCAGCCGCCAGCGACTTGCTGTAGCCGATGATACCGGACTTGGCGGCGGCATAGTTGCTCTGCCCTGCATTACCCATTGACCCGACAACGGACGTCAAGTTGATAATGCGCCCCCAGCGGGCTTTGGTCATGGCCCGCAGGCAGTTTTTCGTCATGCGGAAGATGGCGCTCAGGTTGGTGGAAATAACGTCATCCCACTCCTCTTCCTTCATCCGCAAGGCGATATTGTCACGGGTAATCCCGGCATTGTTGACCAGAACCAGCGGCGCGTCCTGTTCAGACTTTATAGCAGCAAACAATGCCCTGATCGAATCCGCATCCGTGACATCCAACCGATAACCCTTCCCACCCCGGCCGCCAAGATCAGCGGTAATGTTCGCTGCGCCTTCCTCCGTGGTGGCGGTGCCAAGCACGGTATGGCCCCTGGCGCCAAGTTCAGCCGCAATGGTCTTGCCAATGCCCCGACTGGCCCCGGTGACCAGCGCAACCCTGCCGCTCATAAAGCAAGTGCCTCTCTGGCCGCTTCGATATCTGCCAGTGAACCTATGCTTATCCTGGTTACTGTTTTATCGATTCGCTTTGTCAGGCCGGTCAATACCTTGCCCGACCCACACTCGATGATGGTGGAAACACCAGCCCCGCACATCGCCAGTACGGAATCCGTCCACAGGACTGCACTATACATCTGCTTGATCAGGTTCTCGCGAATTTCTTCAGGGTCACTGTGCGGTTTCGCATCAATGTTCTGTACTATCGGCGCTTCCGGCTGCGAAATAGTCACCTCGGACAGCACCCACGCCATTTTTTCAGCCGCATCCCGCATCACTTCGCTGTGGAAAGGCGCGCTGACGGCAAGCGGCATGGCCCGGCGGGCTCCCGCTTCCAGGCAGGCCGCTATCGCCCGATCAAGGGCGGCCTGCTCGCCGGCGATGACCACCTGGCCGGGGGCATTGAAGTTGGCAACCTGCACCACCCCGCCTTCTGCCGCGGCTGCACATATCTCTCGCACCTGATTATCGTCAAGCCCCAGGACCACCGCCATGCCGCCTGCACCCAGGGGGGACGCTGTCTGCATGAATCGTCCACGTTGCTGCACCAGCGCCACCGCATCCGCAAATTCAAGTGCGCCTGCCGCCACCAGCGCCGGATATTCACCAAGACTGTGGCCGGCAACCATGTCCGGCACCGGCAAACCCGCCGCCCGGCCCAGGCGGAAGAGGGCAATACTGACAGTCAGAAGTGCGGGCTGTGTGAACTCGGTGGCATTGAGCTTTTCTGCCGGGCCACTGGCCACCAGGGCCCAAAGGTCATAACCCAGCACCGAGGATGCTTCGGCAAAGGTGTCGGCAACGGTTGATTCGGCGTCCTGGAGCATGCCCACCTGCTGAGAACCCTGCCCGGGAAAGACATACGCAAGTTTGCTCATAGTGATATCTACACCTTCCGGGGACTATCGGGAATCAGGGCTAATCGTCGTGATCGTGAACGACTTTTTTACCTCGATAGAAACCATCGGCGGTGACATGGTGACGACGGTGACGTTCACCGGTGGTCTGATCCTCAGACAAGGTGGAAGTACGCAGCGCATCATGTGCACGGCGGCTGCCACGTCTGGCCCGGGTTACCTTGTTTTGTTGAACTGCCATTTCAGCGCTCCAGCGTTTAGTTTGCGATCTTGTCTTTAATCACCTTTGCCAGGTCCGCAAAAGGTCTGTGAGTTTCTTCCTCGACTGTGGTGTCCGCTTCCTTCACCTGCCTGTATTCATTGTCAGGGCATGCCTCGTGTTTTGCGATCATCGGCAGCGAAACGATCAGTTCATCTTCCACCAGATCAACCAGGCTGAGCATATTGTCAGCATGGATATAACCATCGGTATGCTCGTCGAGCAACAGCAACGCCGCATCGTCGGGCACTATTTCCACCGCCAGGTGGCACGCCAGCCGATGAACATAAACTGCCATACAGCCCTGGCAGATCAGGCTCACCCCGGCTTCCATCTTGCCGGTGACCCGGGTTCTACCTGCGCCTGTGTCTGCGCCTGCCTCACCGCCTCGGCGAAAAGCGAGTTCAAGGTAGACATCTCCCGCATCCGTCGCCAGCAACGCCCTGAATCGGGTAAACTGCCTGACAGGTACAAAACCTTGTAATATCCCGCTCCGGTTGGCCATTTTGCGGTGGTCCACCCGGTCTGGAAGAGGCCCTGTTAACATAAGGTGCGCATCTTAGGGAGTCACCCCTGCCGTGTCAAAGAAAAACCGCTCTGGGCCGGCAAATGCCGGCAAAGAACTGGGTCCCCGCCCCCCCCTGTCATTCTCGAGCTTGCTCGGGAATCCAGAGTGGCGGCGCAGCCGCAATGTAACTAGCTGTTTTCAATAAGGTTATCTGCATCAACATCGAAATTTTCGCGGATGAACTCCGACATCAGCGGGTCAAGCGGCGCCGCCACCATGATCGGGTCGGCCCCATCCAGCGCCGGTATCCGCAGCCTGGCTGCATGAAGCATCAGCCGGGGTACAGGGGTTGCCAATGACTTGTCCTTCATTTCATCACCATAGCGCTCGTCCCCCACCAGGGGATGCCTTGCCCATTGCGCATGTACACGAATCTGGTGTGTCCTCCCGCTCAGTGGTGAAGCCTTGATAACACTGAGGTCTTCACCAGCAGCGAGGGTCGTAAATCGTGTGCCCGCCGCTTTGCCGCGTGGGTTTACCCGGGTCATCTTCTCCCGCCCGGAGCCAGCGGTTGTCAGCAGCGGCTGATTGATCTCCTTGATGATCTCGGGCCAGTGCCCATGCGTGACCGCCAGATAGTCCTTGCCGACCCGGCCTGGCCGGCGCAGCGCATCCTGCAGTAGTCTCAGGCAGGCGCGCCGCTTGGCCACCATGAGGCAACCGGATGTCCCCCGGTCGAGGCGGTGAACCAGTTCCAGACGATCACCTTCCGGCAGGACGTGACGCAGAGTTTCAATCACCCCCACCTGCACCCCGCTGCCGCCATGTACGGCCATGCCCGCCGGCTTGTTGATAACCAACAGTTGCTGGTCTTCATACAGGACCAGTGATGCCAGGTCCCGAAAAGACCCGACCGCGTTTCGCCTTTCCGGCAGGTGCGCTATGGGTGGAATTCGCAGCAGGTCCCCGGCATGAAGGCGAACCTGAGGCTTGATACGCTTGCCGTTCAAGCGCACCTCGCCCTTCCGAATAATCCTGTAAACCCTTGATTTCGGAAGCCCCTTAAGGGTTTTGATCAGGAAGTTATCGATCCTCTGGCCCGCCATATCGACATCAATCTCGATCATCCGCACCTGGCTGCCTGTCATCAATCCGTCTCCTGATTATTGAAAAAGGTACTTCGGCTTGATTAACCGCTATTTATTGCTATGATGCACCTTCAGTGAATTTATACATCTTTTGAATAACACCGTCACTGTATATTGCGTTTGGCACATTAAACATCGTGGCCACGTAACAACAAGGTTCAGGTTTGTATTGTTAAATTTGTATGGTTAAATTTGTATTGATAGACACAGTGCAAGCCTGAGAAATGAACATTTGGGGCCCGGCTTTGATAAACAGGCCAGGCAAGCGAAATCGCGTCAAGAACGGATACAATAGCGTCAAATCGGTTAATTATCTCAGTTCCGGATAAATCCATTCCATAACATGGCTCCAAGACATCCGCCCACGGGTTATGAACTGACAAACAACCAATACTCAATTTGAAGGAGCGGCCCTCGGGGCAAAAGCACTGACAAAAAAGATTTGATAGCTCGTTTCCGTTTCAGAACGCCTGAAATAGTGTGGATCATAATGAAACGAATGCTGATTAACGCAACTCACAATGAGGAGTTGCGGGTTGCCTTGGTAGACGGGCAACAACTCTACGACCTGGACATTGAAAGCCGTACCAGGGAACAAAAAAAAGCAAACATCTACAAGGCCAGAGTCACCCGGGTCGAGCCAAGTCTCGAGGCCGCCTTTGTAGATTACGGCGGTAACCGCCATGGTTTTCTCCCGTTCAAGGAAATAGCCCGGGAGTACTACTCTATCCCACCTTCAAAACTTCGTGGCCAGGTCAACATTCAGGACGTCGTCAAGGAAGGTCAGGAAATCGTTGTCCAGGTGGACAAAGAAGAGCGCGGCAACAAGGGCGCCGCCCTGACCACTTTCTGCTCTCTGGCGGGCCGCTATCTGGTGCTGATGCCAAACAATCCAAGAGCCGGGGGCATCTCCCGGCGTATTGAGGGCGAAGAGCGAACCGAACTGAAAGAATCACTGTCCAAGCTGGACATACCCAAAGACATGGGCGTCATTATCAGAACAGCCGGGGTGGACAAGAACGCCGAGGAATTACAGTGGGACCTCAATTACCTCATACATCTGCACGAAGCAATCAGCAAGGCGGCCGAGGAAGGTTCGGCCCCCTTCCTGGTCTATCAGGAAAGCGATGTGATCACCCGGGCCATCCGGGATTACCTGCGGGACGACATCAGCGAAATCCAAATCGATACCAAAGAATCCTATGACCAGGCATGCCAGTTCGTGGACCAGGTCATGCCGCAGTTCAGGTCCCGCATCAACTTCTACGAAAGCGATGTGCCACTTTTCAATCGCTACCAGATAGAAGGGCAGATCGAGTCTGCATTCAATCGGGAAATGCGCCTGCCTTCCGGCGGCTCCCTGATGATTGACCCGACCGAGGCGCTGGTATCCGTAGACATTAACTCCGCCAAGGCAACCCGCGGTTCGGATATCGAAGAAACAGCGCTGAATACCAATCTGGAGGCTGCGGACGCGGTCTGCCGTCAACTCAGGCTCAGGGATATCGGCGGCCTGATTGTCATTGACTTTATCGATATGGCCGCACCGAAGAACCAGCGCGCCGTGGAACAGCGGATGCGCGATGCATTGCAGGTGGACCGCGCCAGAGTACAGGTGGGCAGAATTTCCCGGTTCGGCCTGCTGGAGATGTCGAGACAACGCCTGCGGCCATCTCTCGGGGAAACCAGCGGTATTATCTGCCCCCGTTGTAGTGGCCTTGGCAGCATCCGCGATGTGGAATCATCTGCGCTTGCGGTCATCCGCATGGTTGAAGAAGAAGCCCTGAAGGACTCCAGCGCGGAGATTCGCGCCTTCCTGCCCATCAGCGTGTCGTCTTTCCTGCTCAATGAAAAACGCAATGTCCTTTCCGAGATCGAAGAAAGAAACAATGTTCGCGTGGTGGTGGTGCCCGACCCGGAGATGGAAACACCGCATTATCGCGTTGAACGCATCAGGACCCAGGACACGGATGAAAACGAAGCGTCTTACAAGATCACCAGTTCCCTGGGCGTTGAAGAACCTGCCGCCATGCCGGTAAAACCGGCGCTGGCGGAAGTGGCGGCGGTAAAAACGGTCACCCCGCCTGCCTTGCCGCCCGGGACCAGAAAAAGCCCGCTTGCAGCGAGAAGCAAGGATACCAACAAGAATAAAAAGCGAGAGCCAGGACGCTTGTCGAAGTTCTTCAGCAAACTTTTCACTGCCGAAGAGACCCCGAAGCGGCAAGCAGAACCCCCCAAAAAGAGCCAAGACAACCGCCAGCGACAGCAGCAGACCCGCGCCCGGTCCGGAGACACCCGCCAGGCCGGCGGCGACAGACGCAGACGGGAGGATAACGAGAAATCGAATCGCGGGCGAGAGAAGGCAACAACCCGCGACCGGAAAGAGGAACGCCAACCCAGGCCGAGCAGACAAAAACAAGCCGACAGTACTCATGACCAGAGCCAGAGCCAGAGCCAGAGCCAGAGCCAAAGCCAAAGCCAGAGCCAAAGCCAGGGCCAAAGCCAGAGCAACGGTAGTAGCAATGGCGACAAGCGTAATCGCGGCAATCGTGAAAGCTCCGGCCAGCGCCGCCACACCAGAGGACAGCGAACCCGCGCTGCCGAGCCAGTGGAAGCGGAAATGGAAGTGGAAGCGGCAGAATCAATACAAGAATCCCAGCCCAACTCCATTGCGGAAGCATTCAGGCAGGAAGAAGCCCTTGAGGTCGAGAACGCAAGAGAGACCAGGGCAGCGCCGGCAATCGAGGCCGACGTTCATCCGTCAACCCTTGGCAGATTGCTGAATGATCCCAGGGTTTCACCCGGAGCACCCGTACAAAGGCCGGTATTATGTGCAGGCGTTGCAATTTCCGCAGCATCGGAGCCTTTCAATGAGCCCAGCGCAGTCGCCGTTGATCATCCCAGCCGCCTGGGTCGAGCGGATAATGATCCGCGACCTGCTTCTGCAGGGCACCAATCAACCCAAAGCTCTCCCGCCGATCAAGTGATGGCGGTCAGGGGGTAGATGCTGGGTTCAATCTCGAGGTATAACCCGTACCGCGCCTGAACCTTGCCGCTGATCAGGCCAACCAGGCGGGAAAGGTCCGCCCAGGTTCCGCCTCCCTGATTGACGATGACCAGGGCATGCTGGCGGGAAACCACACATCCACCAACCCTTGTACCCTTCAGCCCCGCCTGGTCAATCAGCCAGGCCGCAGAGAGTTTTGCCCGCCCGCCGGGGCCGGGGAAGACCGGGCATCCCGGGAAATCCCGGCGAAGCCGATACGCCCTCCCCTCCGGGACCACCGGATTCTTGAAAAAGCTACCGACGTTGGGGCTTGATGCCGGGTCCGGTAGTTTCTCTCTGCGTATCGCCACTACCGCATCAAAGACTGATGCCAGGTCGGGTACCCGACCCGCCTGTTCCAGCCAGTCGGATATGCCGGGGTATGCCAGCATCGGTTGCCAGTCAGTTGCCAGAGACAGGGTGATATCCATTATCAGCCATTCAGGTTCACGTTTGAATCGGCTGTCCCTGTAAGCAAATTCACAATCGTTATAGCCGAGTTGCGCCAGGTCAAAAGTCTCCAGGTTCAACGCTGTCAATCCCGTCAGGCTGGCGCTGAGTTCAACACCATAGGCGCCAATGTTCTGGATGGGTGCTGCGCCCACCCTACCCGGAATCAAGGCAAGATTTTCTATGCCGCCCAACCCCTGTTCCACACATCGGGCAACCAGCCTGTGCCAGTTCTCCCCGGCGCAGGCCGTGACCTTGCCGCCATCAAATGTCACGCCGCGATTGACCACCTGCATGACCAGAGCATTCAGGTCGTCCGCCGGCACCAGATTGGCACCGTCGCCCAGGACGACTATAGGCAGCCGTTTATCCCTGGCAAATACCGCCGCTTCGATAAACTCATTTTTATCCGCAGCCTTGCAAAACCACCTGGCCCTGCAAGGCAGGCGCAGGCCGTTCAAAGGCAGTAGGTCTATATTTTCCTGAAACTCCAAGTCTGCTCCATACAGGGATGTATCTGCAGTATAGCGTCTAATCGTGCAGTGGCTCCGCGCCCTGCAGGTTCAAACACTGTCGAGTGATGTCGAGTGAGTGTTGATTGCGTGTTGAGTCTTAAGTATTAGTCAGTACAAGCTCTGGTTGCCTGATCATGCAGCCAGTATACTGGCCAGCCATTCAATGATCGGAAAGTGATATGGATTTACAGGATAAGGTGGCTTTCATCACCGGCGGCGCTTCGGGCCTGGGTCTGGCAACAGCAAAGAACTTTGTCTCCGCAGGGGCCAGGGTGATGCTTTTTGACCTGAATGAAGACAATGCTCAACAGGCGGCCAAGGAACTTGGCAGCAACGCAACCTGGGCAGCCGGCGATGTGGCGGATGAAGCGGCCGTACTCGCCGCCATAAAAAAAACGACCGACACCTTTGGCGGCCTGCACGTCAACATCAACAGCGCGGGCATAGGCGCCGCAGCCAGGACCATCGGCAAGGACGGGCCAATGCCCCTCAAGATCTTTGAGTTTGTTTTGCGTGTCAATCTGGTGGGAACTTTCAACTGTCTCAGGCTTTGCGCGGATGTCATGCAACACAATGAGCCGGTCACCGAAGACGGCGAGCGCGGCGTGATTATCAATGTGGCGTCCGTTGCGGCATTTGACGGTCAGATCGGGCAGGCGGCATACAGCGCCAGCAAGGGCGGTGTTGCGGGTATGACGCTACCTATTGCCCGTGACCTGAGTCGTCAGGCCATCCGCGTGGCAACCATTGCCCCCGGCATTTTTGAAACGCCCATGATGAAAGGCGCACCGCCGCAGGTTCGGGAACCTCTGATCGCGATGACACAGTTCCCCAAGCGCCTGGGTGACCCATCGGAATTTGCCCAGACAGCGGCCTACATAGTGAACTGCGGTTATATCAACGGAGAAGTGATTCGCCTTGACAGCGGCATCCGAATGGCGCCCAAGTAAACATAACAGCCAGGGGTATAAACGGGCGCCGGCCCGTATTCGGCATCATCAGGTCTGGGCGAGGATCATGCTCAGCACTTCGGCAAACGCTTCCTCCGCCAACTGCCGCATCTCTTCATCCGTCCTGTCCTGGATGGGATGAGCGACAAATGTTTTATAGGCGTCAAAGCCGAGAGAACTTGCCTGGGCTTTCGCCGCTTCAACAAATTCAGTGGAGGCAACGAAGCCGCCAGGTACGCCTCTTTTTTCCAGGTCCAAGATGTCATGCAAACTGCACGACGTACAGGAACCTCAGTCAGCCAGAGACTCAATTACCGCGTCACATTCCAGTGCTATCTGCTGGTTGAGTTCAACCGGGGCGACACGCGTGAAAGTCGGCTTGGTATACCGCTTTGTATTGACGCCCTGCTGCACCAGCAGGTCTTCAAGCCTGTCGATAAATTTATCGCCCCTGGGCTTCGATATATCCAGCAGGCCGACTGTCTTGCCAGCGAGGTCAGTCAATCGCGGCAAGGGTTGCATAGTGGCCGGTGAACTACCGGGTGTCGGGTCCATCAAGGTCGTCATAGGTTGCTCCTTATCTGATATCTGTGTTTGATGCCTGTGTTTGATTTTCGCGTTTACCTTCTTTGTTTACCCTACCTGATTTCACGGGTTACTGGCACACTGCCAATCTTCCCGCTGGCGCCCCAGCCGGCGATAATGGCGGAAAACATGCCTGCGCTGCCGCCCGCTCTGACGATATTAAATCCGCCTTGCCGAAACTTGGGCAGCCGCTTGTCCGCAAACTTCTTCGGCAGACCTTCGGCCATGCCGCCGGCGCCGACAACCAGTTCACTGCCGGGTATCGTCAGCAATGCCAGCAATCTGTTTTTTACGTCCTGCTTGGACCAGCCTGCGAGCCTGAACACACGCTCATGCTCCGGGGAAATCACCAGAAAAGCGTCCGCCGCTAAAACCATCTTGGGATGACTCACGACTCTCAATGCCGCCGCAAAACTGCGGCACAGGGATTCCGGCTCTCTTGATTTCTGATCCACGATGCCCTGCATGCCGTCCGCGGCAAAAAGCGTCACCGTGGATGCGTCCTCGGCAAACCCCTTTTCCACCGCCAGCGATTCCCAGCAGGAATTTTCCTCGTCCTCCGCAAAGCAGTAGGTGTATTTCCCGGGATTGCCAAACACGGACCTGTCCACACCGCCCGGCTTGCCCCCGCCAACATTTCTGATGACCAGTTGCAGCGCCCGGCCAATGGAGGCATTGGCGCGATTGCCCTGGCCGAGGGCATTGCCTTTTGCATTCATGCCGATGGCACGTCTGATTGGCCCATTAACCATTATCATTGGCCCGGAATAATAGGTTGTCGCCAATAGCCCGTGCATGCAGAACTCGTCCTGCAGGGCGGCCTCGACCGCGGTAATCACCACCGGCAAATACTCCGGTTTGCAGCCGGCCAGCACCGCGTTGATAGCTATTTTTTCGATGGTACATTCTGCAAGGTCCGGCGGCACCACCCCAACGACTTCACCGGGGGGTCTGACCGTGCCTGTCAACATTCGCATGACTCTTTCCGGCGTTGGCGGAACCACCGGCAGGCCATCGGACCATCCTCGGTCATAGCAGGCTTCAATGTCATCTTCCGCCGGTGCCAGGGTGATTTCCCGAGAGTCAAGGCTGCCCAGGTCATACCTGGCCGCAAGCCTTTCCGGCATGCCCGGGTCCCGGGTCATGGAGCCGCAACCGGGACGGAAGTCCGGAATATCAAACACCAGAGATTCATCAAGTAGCTGTTGCCAGGCCGACCTGTCCCAGCCTTCAACTCTTGCCAGTTCCTTGCCGGCGTCATCCAGCCGGAGCAGCGTCGGCACGATCTCTATATTCATGCGCCAGGAATAGGCAAGCTCTCTATCGTCCATGACCGGCAGCTCCGGCGGGAATTTTTCATTATCCTGGCTGTGTACCTTCAAGTTTCGGCGCTCATGGATATGCCGAAGCAACGGCGCTACCAGTTGGCAGGTCTCACACTCTTCTTTGACTATCACAGCAAAATTCATTCTTGTTCCAATTTATTGATGGCGGCAAGCACTCTTCCCACGTCATCGGGCGCATCTATGCCCGGCGGCATCTCACCCAGCGACTCTAGCACACGAATCCGTTCACCGTGAGACAGGGCGCGTAACTGCTCAAGGCGTTCCGTCTGTTCCTCCAATGATGGCGACCAACTGACAAACCGCCGCAACATGGACAGGCTATAAGCATAGATACCCAGATGACGATACCAGCGACCGGGTGCCGGCAGGGATGCAGGCGCACCCCTTTCGAACAGGTCACGCGCCCAGGGGATTGGGGCTCGGGAGAAGTACCGGGCGACATCCTGCGCATCGACCACCACCTTGACCAGATTCGGGTTGAATACATCCGCCGGGTCAGTGATAGCCTCCCGCAACGTCGCCATCTCTATATTTCCGGTCACGGCCCCGGCAACCAGGTTGATCGCATCCGGCGGGACCAGAGGTTCATCTCCCTGAACATTCACAATGACATCCTGTGCATCAAGGCCTATCAGTTCCGCCGCTTCACAAACTCTGTCCGAGCCACTGGCATGTTCCATGGCGGTCATGATGGCGGTACAGGCAAGGCTTTTCACTTCCCGGGCGATACGCTCGTCATCCGTTGCAACGAAAACTTCTTTTGCATCGCTCATCATCGCCTGCTCACAGACACGGCGAATCATGGTCTTGCCGGCGAGATCAATCAGCGGTTTGCCGGGAAACCGGCTGGACCCATAGCGGGCGGGAATAATGACGAAGAAAGACAAGGTGCTCAGGGCCCGTCAGGGTCAATTCTCCGGGCCTCGGATTCAAGCATGACGGGAATCTCATCCTTGACGGGATAGGCCAGGCGGTCCGCCGGGCAAATCAGTTCTTCGGCCTCCCTGTCGTAATCAAGATGACCCTTGCACAGGGGGCAGACAAGTATTGCGAGGAGTTTTTTATCTACAGACATCATAAGTCTCCAGTTTTCTCTACAGGTAAACCAATGCTTTGCAGGCGCGCGTCCAGATATTCCTTGTCAAATTCCGCATCAACTTCCAGATACCAGTAGCGGCTGTCTTCTGCAGCGAGGCTATGCACATCGAACTTCACCGCGTCCTTCTCCGTCATGATAACCGGCAGGTCATCATCAAAAGCCAATTCCTTCACTGTAAAGGCATGATGATCCGGAAACTGATGCGGAATGACCGAACAACCCAGTTCCCCGAGGGTGTTCATGAACCGCCCCGGGTTACTGATACCGGCCACCCCGTGAACGGTTTTACCGCTCATGCAGGCCGGGTTCGATGCATCCCCGGTCAGCAGGTTGATCAGCCGGGTTGGCTTCAGGCGCATGGCACAGACAGGGACCTGACCTGCCTCCGGCAAGGCGATGCCGTGACCGTTGATAAAGATCAGGTCCACTTCCCTGAGTCGGGAAGGCGGTTCACGGAGCGGCCCTGCCGGCAGGCACAGCCCGTTGCCCAGGCCCCTTTCACCATCCACCACCGCTATCTCAAGGTCACGGCCAAGCGCGTAATGCTGCAAGCCATCATCGCTGACAATGACATCGCAATCATGGTGCTGAAGCAGGCTTTTTACGGCGCGGACCCGGTCAGGGTCCACCATCACAGGCCCCTGAGTACGCCTGTATATCATCAGGGGTTCATCACCAACTTCCGTGGCCGTAGATGCGGCGCAGACTTCCACCGGGTAGGCCACTGACCTGCCACCATAGCCACGACTCACAACACCCGGTTTCAGGCCAAGGGATCTGAGATATGTAACAAGCCCGATGACCAGCGGCGACTTGCCCGTACCACCAACGGCAATGTTGCCAACCACGATGAGCGGGGTTTCCGATTTCCAGCCTGACCTGCCAGCCAGCCATTTCCTGCGCCAACCAACCAGAAGCCTGTATAAATAAGCCAGCGGCGCCAGCCATCTTACCCAGTCCGCATGGGTGTACCAGGCGTCCACCAGGCGGCTCGAATCCAAGAGGGAATGCGTGTGTTTCTGCATCGGATACCCTCTGCCCGGCGTCGGCGCCGGCACTGGCGCCGGCTCATCTTCGGGGTTACCGGTAATTTCGTCTCGCGCATGCAACTGCGCATAAAACCCCCGGCGTGCAAGCAGTTCACTGTGGCTGCCCTGCTCCACTATTTCCCCCTTGTCGATAACCAGAATGCGGTCCGCATTTTCTATGGTGGACAGGCGATGGGCAATGATGAAGGTGGTCCTCCCCTGCACTACCGCCTCCAGCGCGGCCTGTATGTAGCGTTCCGACTCCGTATCCAGAGCGGATGTTGCCTCATCAAGAATCAGAATGGGCGCATCTTTGAGGAAGGCCCGGGCAATGGCCAGGCGCTGCCGCTGCCCGCCGGAAAGCAGGACGCCGTCATCGCCTACCAGGGTATCCAGACCGTCTTCCAGCGTGTCGATAAATTCCCAGGCGTAGGCTTTTTCCGCCGCTTCCCTGATGTCTTCCCTGGAAGAACCGCGGAGAGCGCCATAAGCGATATTCCGTGCAACCGTGTCGTTAAACAATGTGACCTGCTGACTGACGATGGCAATATGTTCCCTTAAGTTAGCAAGGGAAAAGGACTCGATGGGGTGCCCATCGAGCAATATCTCGCCGCTGTCCGGGGAGTAGAACCTTGGAATCAGGCTGACCAGCGTGCTTTTACCGCTGCCGGAACGACCCACCAGGGCTATGGTCTCCCCCTGGCTCACTGTAAAACTGATGCCATTGAATACCCGCAGCAATCCCGGCCCGTAGCCGAAATGGACATCCCGAAACTCAACCCTGCCGGCAACCTGATCTATCTCAAGTTCACCCGTGTCCTTCTCCGACTCCTCATCAAAGAGCTCGAAAATATCCTCGGCGGCGGCAAGCCCTTTCTGCACTGTGGCATTGACCGCGGACAACTGCCGAATGGGCTTGGCAAGCAGGCCGCCGGCCGTGATGAAAGCAACGACACTGCCCGGCGTCATATCCACCAGCAACACAGGGTCAAGCACAAGCCACACCAGGCCAGCAAGCGCAAAGGCCACCATAACCTGAATAACCGGCGTCGCCACGGCGGCGGTCACGACCATTTTCATGGACTGCCTGAGATTATCCCGGCTGATCCGGTGAAAGCGCTGGCTCTCATATTCACCACCGCCGAAAGTCCTGACTTCCCGGTAACCCTGTACCGCCTCGGATGCGACATGGGTCACATCGCCCATGGAATCCTGTATGCGCGCGCTGATGCGGCGAAATCGCCTGCCTGCGTATCTGACCAGCAGCGCAATGACAGGCGCAACCGCGAAAAAGATCAAGGTGAGCTTCCAGTTAAGGTACAGCAGGAAACCCAGATAGCCGATAACCGTGAAGCCTTCCCGGAGAATGATCCTCAGCGCATCCGTTGCGGCACCGGTCACCTGGGTAACGTGAAACGTAATTTTGGCCACCAGATGACCCATGGCGTGTCTGTCATAGAAAGTGCCGGGCAGGGTCAGCAGGCGGTCGAACAATTCACAGCGCAGGTTATGCACCAGGTTCGTTGAAACATAAGCGATGAAATAATTGCCCACAAAGGCGCCCAGCCCCCGGCCTGCAGCTATGAGAACAATCGCCAGCGGAATAATGATCCTGTTCAGGTCACCTGGCTGGCCGAAAATTTCCGCCAGGTGACGGGTAAAACTGGTGTCCTGGGCCACACCCCCCGCCTTGAGCGAGTCGACGATATAACTGATCAACTGGACGAAGGAGACATTGAACAGGGAATAAATCAGAAATCCAACGATACTCAGCAGGAAGGCGCCCCAGTAAGGCATGACATACGCCAGCAGACGGCTGTAAGTCCTCAGGCCAGAGTGTCCGGGTTGCGGCGCCACGGCTAATCCTGCTGGCCGGAGATTCTGGTGGAGATGCTGATTTGCCTGAAACCAAGCTGGCCTGCAACATCCAAGGCGGTGACCACCGATTGATGCGGCGTGGTGGAATCCGCCGTGACCGCCAGGCGCCTGCTGCTGTCACCGCCACTGACCTGGTCTATGGCGGTGCGCAGAGTAGCCGCCGCCTGATCAATCAACGCGACATCGTTGACGGCGTAGTCCCCCGCCCTGGTGATGGATATTTCAACCCAATCGCCTGGCTCCCGGCCCGGCTGGGCGCTTGCTTCCGGCAGGTCGATAAACAGATGCGTTTCCCTGATAAAGGTTGTCGAAACCATAAAGAAAATCAGCAGCAGGAACACCACGTCAATGAGCGGCGTCAAATTGATATCCGTTTGCTGCCGAGCCCGCCGGGCAAATTTCACTGGCCAGCCACCCGGACGCTGCTTGCTTGCCCCGCCCTGACGCTTTTGGGCTGGTCCACATTCAGCACCTCTATCAGTTTCATGGCTTCCTGTTCCATGTAGATGACAAGTTCGTCCACCTTGCGTAGAAAGAAGCGATGAAAAAACAAGCTGGGGATGGCAACCGTCAACCCGGCGGCGGTCGTGATCAATGCCTCGGAAATACCGCCTGCAAGCACAGCGGCATTGCCCGTCCCTTCCAGGCGAATGGCGGCAAATACCTTTATCATGCCAATGACCGTACCCAGCAGCCCCAGCAGCGGTGTAATAGCCGCCACCGTGCCAAGCGTATTCAGGTAGCGTTCGAGTTCATGGACCACATGATGGGCGACTTCCTCGATAGATTCTTTCATCATTTCCCGGCCACGGCCATGGGCGGCAATGCCAGCGGCCAGGACCCGCCCGAGAGGGGAAGCGGTTTTCAGTTTCTGCAGGCGCCGACTGTCCATCTCCTTGTTGTTTATCCAATTCCAAACCTGGCCCAGGAGGTTGCGCGGTGCCACTTGTTCATGGCGCAATGTCCATGATCTCTCCAGGCAGATGGCCACCGAAATCACTGAACAAAGCAATATGGGTATCATGAGCCATCCGCCCGCCTGCACCAATTCAAGCAAGTTTTTCTCCGACCGCCCTGATTTGCCCTACCTTACGGAAGTCATCAATAAAATCAACGCTTTCCGGGCCAACAGTGCGCGCGCAGGCACTACCAGGCAACAATATTTTCAGCCTTGAGACGACCCACTTCCGCATCGTCCAGGCCGAGGTCTTCTTTCAGGATTTCCTCGGTATGCTGGCCCAGCAGGGGGGCGGGCATGGCGTCCAGATTATCCGCCCCCATAAAGCGGATGGGAGAACCGGGAGCCAGGTATTCTCCTATGTTCGGCTGATTGACCATGCCCATCATGGGATTATCCAGAGAACAATCATCATCTTCTTCCACCATTCCCCGAAAGGTGCGGTAAGGGCCGTAACATACGGCATGTTCATCGAATATCTCGCTAATCTGCCCGTAAGTGTGCCGGGCAAACCAGGGTTCAACCAGCCCGGCGAGATGGAAACGCGCCTTGAACCTTTCGCCTTCTCTTGCAAGGTCGACCCCGAGCCTGGTTTCCAGGGCGGCAACATCCTCAGCGATTCCCATGGCTGCAACAATGCCCCGCCACTGCCTGGGTGTTAATCCGACAATCATCACCCTTACACCGTCACTGGAAACAAAGTCCCGGCCAAAAGCGCCATAAAGGTAGTTGCCCACCTTTTGCCTGTCCTCGTCCTTGATCGCCACCTCGGCGATATTGCCGAGATGGCCGGCGGTCGCCACGGCAACATCCTTCAAGGCAAGCCTGACAAGCTGCCCCTCTCCCGTGAGCCGGCGGCGCCTGTCGGCGGCAAGTAATGCAACCGCCGACATCTGGCCTGTGATGTTGTCCCAGGCGGGGAGCAGGTAATTGGTCGGCTCGTTGCTCTCCGGGTCTCCCGTTGCGGAGGCAAAACCGACAGCGCAATTAACAGTGTAATCAAGCGCGGAGCCGCCCTGCCTGTCTCCGAGGATGTTGACATAGATCAGGTCAGGGCGAACCTGCCGTAGTTGGTCGAACGCAAGCCAGCCTCGCTCGGGAAAGTTGGTCAGAAAGATGCCGTCGGCGTGGCTGTTTCCTTCGAGCAACCGCAGGATAAGTTCACGACCTTCCGGGTGGCCGATATCCACCTGGAAAGATCGTTTACCTTTGTTCATACCCGCCCAGAAAAGGCTGTCTCCGGATGCCGTAACCGGCCAGCGACGATAATCCAGGCCGCCGCCTATCGGGTCAAACCTGATAACGTCAGCGCCAAGCTGTGCCAGCGTCATACCGCCCAGCGGGGCCGCAATGAAGGCGGAGCCCTCGACAACTTTCATCCCCTTGAGTATGCCCTCGGGCATGTTTCAACCTCCCGCCAATACTGCCAGACGCCAGTCCAGCACTTTTATTGCATTGTCCACTTCACTGGCCACTTCATTTTCCTGCACCGGCGCTTCACTGCCACGCCGGGCAAATACCGTTATTTGCAGTTTCAATATTCTGCCGCTGCCAACCGGGATGACTTCATCCACCTTGATGACGCTCTGCAGAATATCCTGCTCAAAGACCGGTGCCAGATGATCACAGCCGTACCAGCAGAGCAGGGTCGCTATGCCCGGTATGGCGCGCGACAACTGGGCCGCCGCCAGGGCTATGGTATGGCCGCCATAAACAAGACGCTTGCCGTAAACACTCCTGCCAGCGTCCGTATGCGTCATGGCCAGGTTGAGCGTCATCCTGACTATTTCCGGTGCCGATGTCACCGTATCCCGCGCCTCAACATCCATGATACTGCCGGCGCTCAAGTCCGCGGCATCCCGGGGCAAAGGGCCAAGGTCCCAGTCAGGTACGCATGCCAGCAAGGCATCCTCGGCGATATGTTCGGGCATGACAGAAAGATCATCATTGTGCCCTGTGTCCGCTTGTTCGCTCCGGCAGGGAACCATCGGGCAGCGCCAGAAAAGCAACACAGTCTGCTCCGCCTGGTTGACGACGTGTATCTCAAGACCCACCATGCCGGATGCGGCCCTCCCCGGCTTGATGGTATTCTGGCGGAGAGCGACAACCCGGGTGCTTGTCGTCAGCGTATCACCGATAAAAACCTGACGATGGAAACGCAATCCCCGGTAAAAGAGATTTCCGAGCACCCGCTGGCTGGGTATCGTGCTCTGGCCAATGGCGATGTTGCACACCAGAGAGGGGTTGGCCAATAGTCTCTTCTGTCCCGTTACCATTTCGCACAAGGGCAAATCCACAGGCAGGCGCGAACGATCACCGAAGACGCTCTGGTGAATCGCCGCATATCCCTCGGTAACGGTCACCGAGGGCGTCTGGCTCAGGTCATCACCCAAAGCAAAGTCTTCAAAGTAAGGGGCGTTGATCATTACTGGGACAATCCTCTCGCGCTGATGGGCCATATCTCACTGACCATGCCATCACGATACGTATAGTAGTAGTCATGCAGGTTGACGGTGGGGTCGCAATGCGGCGTCAGCATCGGCAGCTTGCTGCCCAGGGTTATATCGGTGCAGAGATTACCCAATTGGACAATACCATGCTCATCTCCGCCCCAATGAAAAACCAGGTCCGGCAGATCGCGAAACTCAGGGGCCATCTTGTCCGATGCCAATGACTTGAAACCCGCATCAACTGTAATCAACCCTGGCTGCGGCTTGCTGATGGCTGTGACCAGCACGAATAGCGAAAACGGAAAGTCGGTAAATTTTCCGTGTCTACACCGCCTATATCCCGATACTCCATATCCATAAAGGCGTAGGAACCCGCCTGGAGTTCGTTGATCACGCCAAGTTCGCTTTCAATATTGTAAGTGCCTGTACCCCCGCCTGAAAACACAGGTGGTGCCATGCCGGCCGCTGCAAACATGGCGCTGGTTTCCGACCCCTTGCGCATGATGTGGCTATACTTCTCCTTGCGCGCCTGATAGCCCGCCACATGCATGCAATTGCCCGCATACATCTGCAAACCGCAAAAGGAAAGGTGCTTGCAGTCTCCGAGGGCAAGGCCAAGATTCAAGGCCGCCTCGCCGGCTGCAACGCCCGTTCTACCCATACCCGGGTCTAGATCAATAAACACACCTATGCTGATGCCCTCGGCACCGGCCATCCGGTCCAACCGCCGCATAGCGGCGAGATCATCAACAACAATCTTCAGCCCCGGGTATCCTGTGCAGGCCGCAACGAACCGCCTGATCTTCTCCGGCGAGACAATCGGCGAGGTTACCAACACATCTTCTATGCCGCTGGCGCACATCACTTCCGCCTCACTGATCTTCGCCGCACAAACGCCCACCGCGCCATGTTCCACTTGTCTGCACGCAATAATCGGACACTTGTGCATCTTGGTATGGGCGCGCAGGGCAATACCCTTTTCATTCAGATACCCCTGCATGCGCGACAGGTTGCCTTCCAGAATATCCAGGTCGATGACAAGCGCCGGTGTCTGTAATGCCTCCAGCGGCACAGGCTCATCAAGCAGTATGGGCGCCAGTGGACGCGCCTCCCCAACCTGCCGGTAGAAGCCATCGAGAGATGTCATCAATCGCAATCTTGCGTTTCACAACCGAGTTCCCTTTCCACCTGCAGGGTCACATGATGGATGTGGAATCTTTCTTTCAAGACCCGGCTGATTCCGCCATAACCTTGCCCTGAGTCCCACAAGGGAGTCTCCGGCATGACCAGATGCGCCGTGAGGCAGGTTTCACTGGCACCCAGCGCCCAGATATGCAGGTCATGCACCTGATGCACACCGTCAATATTCGCCAGATAGGCATAAACGGCGTCACGGTCTATATGCTGAGGCACAGCGTCGAGCAGCAGATTAACGCTGTCCCGCAGCAAGCCCCAGGAGCCCCAACAAATGACAAGCACAATCACCAGGCCAACAAGACCGTCCAACCATAACCAACCAGTGAAATACATGGCGGCTGCCGCAACCAGAACCCCGACCGAACTCAAGGCGTCATAGCCCAGGTGCAGGTATGCGCCGCGAAGGTTCAGGTCGGATTTACTGCCGGCGCGAAACAACAGGGCCGCGCCCGCATTCACGAATATGCCAATGAAAGCAACCACCATGATGACGACTGCCGGCACTGCCGTGGGGTTAAGCAACTTGTCCAGAGCTTCGAGAGAAATATAGGCCGCGGCAATGAAAAGCAACACGGCATTGGTGATAGCGGCAAAGATGGTGGTTCGCCTGAGCCCGTAACTGTAGAGCCTGCTGCTTTCTTTCGTTGCCAGATAGGCGGCGCCCCATGCCAACAGCAGACCGAGTACATCGGAAAGGTTGTGCCCCGCATCAGCAAGCAGGCTGGCGGAGTCGGTGATCAGCGCATAGACACCTTCGATAAGGGTAAAAGCAAGGTTGGCGACCACGGCAACCACGAAGCTAAACGTGATGTTACGAAACCCCGGGGCATGATTGTGAGCAGCATGATCATGATGACCATGGGCGTGACTTTGCATGAGCGCACCTGTTATTGACCCGCTTGCCCGACCAGACCCTTGCAGTTTCTGCCGGGCCGGGGTGGAAGTCAAACCCCACCCGTCATCCTCTTCCCGTCAATTCCAGGCGATGGGGGGTTGTTCCCATCGCCGACAGTGTTTCCAGGCGATGGGGGGTTGTTCCCATCGCCGACAGTGTTTCCCGCCGAGGCCGAAGGCCCACCCCGTCATCCTTGCCCACTCCGTCATTCTCGGGCGTAGCCCGGGAATCCAGAGTGGCGGCGTAGCCGCCATGTACATTGCGGCTTTCGCGAAGCGAAAACGCAATGAGCCTTGAAGCCCCCACGGCGACAGCATTTTCTGCAGGAAAATTGCGATAGCCCCAGATCGGGTCCCCACCCCCGTCATCCTCGCCGAAGGCGGGGATCCAGAGTTGCGCTTTCGCGCAGCGAAAACGCAATGGGAGTGACGATGGGCACGCAACTTAGTTAATGGCGGCTTACGCCGCCACTCTGGATTTGCTCGGAACAAACCGAGCAATTGTATGTGTTCACTGTTTCGCTTGAACGAAGGAACTTGTAAAGTAGACACACAAGACCGGCTCGATAGTCTGTTCACAGCGATGGTTGGCAAGCGGGTAACTTACTAGGAACTTTCATCATGAGTAGAAAGGTTTTAAATAAAAATCTAAGGATGCTTTGATTAATAGGATATTTTCGTCAGGACAAGGCTGGAGCACACGTGTTTAGGTGCGATCCGAACGCAGTAATGCGGCATACTGACATTAATCAGAGGTTCCCTAAGCAAAAAATAAACAAGACGAGTTTTACACTCAATTAGCGGATATTGAAAAAGAATTAAAACACTTTTTGTTTACGTGATGTTGTAGTGTGCATCGCCAGACCTTGGAGAAGGCTCATATCCTTCTTCGAGATTGACTACAAACTTGATAAAATAAGGATAGAGTATGGTAAATACTTCGGGTGAAAAATCGATAAAAAATATTAGTAACGAAAACAAAATAGTTGCCGTCTATGTAAAGGCCGGGAATGAGCCTCGCTGGAAACTTCCAGAAATCGCTGACGTTCATTGTAAAATGACTAGCTACGGTCTAAAGATATGAGTGCTTCAACGTTCTCACATATTGTGGGCATGGTCGCTGGGGTATTGACCATTGCAATACCAATCCTATTCTGGTGGCTCTTAAATCGGTTTTGGGCACATTATTCTAGAATGGGTTATGCGTTGAAGTTTTCATTCTGGCCGGCAATTATTTTTAGTTCTCAGCTGGCAGGGCCGTTGGCAAGGGAGCTTTTCGGAATACACAGCCAATACGCCATGACTTTTTTTGAGGCAACGCAAGGGTTAGCTGGAGCGGAGATTTTTCTTGGTCCAATATTTTTTGCGATTGGTTATTGGATTGGATGGAGAAGATTTAAAGACCGTAATGCAAGCAATGCGTCAGGCTAGAAGAGAGGGCTGATCATGTCATCTAGAGGGTCAAGCGTTTTTCTATGAAGGCAGACCGAATAAAGGCTATCCAAAACCATTTAAAATGAGTGCTGAAAATGTAGCAAAGCGAATATTTCAAGTGGTAGAACCGACAAAACCAGTTGAAAAACGGGATCGACGTAATCGAAAAAAATGAGGGATTTGGTTAAACAAGTATACAATTCCCCACTTTTTTATTCACGTTTATGACGTGATGTTGGTTGGGCTTGTTGGAGAGCAAGCCATGAATGACAAGAAATAGAATAATTTAGATGGGGTCGCCAGAGCCTACTGAATATGTCGAGAGTATTAGATACGCGGGAACCGGCCAAGATACCAACAAAAGCAGACCTTGACCTCAGCTTGTCATGTCGGTAAACCGCAAAGGGAAGCCGTCCCTCATTGAGGAATGAATACCTTTTCAACTACAATGCCTAATTCTCTAATATAAACATAGAATCACCATTTCTAGTTGTCCATTCATTAAAGGGGAAAGATATGGATCTTGAAGAATGGTATGAGGAAAAATATGCCGGGCGGGTTAAATTTAACGAAAGATTACCAAATGGTATTGTAGTACAGCGCACAAGATATTTTCCGTTAGATCAAGCGAGGTATTTTTCAATAATGCTGGCTAAAGCGCATAACGCATTTATTGAAAAGACTCGTGGAGAACTTTCTAAGAGGATTGATATTGAAAGGTTTGATTACATGGATACCAGAGAACTTATGGACATTACCCGTTCTAAAATGCCTACCTCTGAAAAGAGGGTAGAATCGCATGGTCACGATGGGATTCCAGTGAGGGTCGAGCCAGGAATGGGCGTTAATGTAATAATGCTAAAGCGCATACATATTCGGCCAAATAAGATGCCGCCTTTGCGTACAGAGCATCCGGAAAAGGTGAGCACTGCTTATCTTAAATATGTTAGAGATGGTGAACCGGATTGGGTTGATTGTACGCCCGACCTTCAAAACGAAATTGATTGTTTGTCCGAAAAGAAGGATGAATAAAAGGCGGATTATGTAGCAAAGTGCCGAAGGTATCATTTATCTAAATCATCATAATTATTTATAACCTCAATATCTTTTTGACCTAACCAATAAACATTTCCATTCTCATCATGCCTCATTCGCGCAAAGAAAAATGAACGACCTGTCATTGCCAATAACCATGAATCCACTGTAAAGCATACAATTGGCCCCAATAATAACCACCATAAGCCCGTTGTTACATAGATAACAATAAAAGCAAAAACCGATATAATTAAACCACGCAAAAAATAACGATCCCTCAAAAAATGCTTACGATTAAGCTGATAGTCCTTACTGTTTTTCAATTCAAAACAAGCTACAATAAATGTAGTAAGAATCATCCACCATGGAGACATTGAACAAAAATATAAAATACCAGCAATAACAAGCGCAACCAAACCCTGAATAAATAATATTGCTGAATTTTTAATAATACCATCAAGAACCAAATTTGTTATTATTACTAAAATAAACCACCATGGCGAAAATAATTTATAATAACCGCCAATACAAACCCCTACAAAAAGAAAGAATTTTAAATAACTCATTAGAATCCTATAAATAACTACAAACAATTCCTATCACATAACACTGCTGTCCCGCTAACGGTTTAATAAAGGAGGCCAAGCTTTCCCTTAATTGATACAATAAGTTTACGACAACACATTGTTTCAAAAAGGAAAAACTGGCCATGGCACATTGTAATACGATTCTTTCACAAATACTAAAACTAATACCAAGACATGAATTTGAGACCCTTGCAAAACAGCATCATTCAGGCCGATCTTTCCGAACGGCTTCCCGCTGGTCACAGTTTGTTACCATGACCATTGGGCAATTAGCGGGACGAAATAGTTTGCGTGATATCGTTGAAAATATATCGGCACAAACTCACAGGCTTTACCATTTGGGCAGTGCAAAGCTTTCTCGATCTAACTTGTCTCGCATTAATGAAGATAAACCCTACGCTCTTTATGAAGCCTTATTTGGAAAGCTATTGAATCGCTGCCAAGCGACGACTCCGGAACATGGTTTTCGTTTTAATAACCCACTGTATTCGCTTGATGCATCCACGATCGATCTCTGTTTATCCACTTTTCCGTGGGCTGATTTCCGTTCAACAAAAGGCGCTGTTAAACTTCACGTAGGCTTGAATCATGCTGGATATATGCCAGAGTTTGTCACGATTACTGAAGGTAAAACCAGTGACATTGAAGTGGGTCGAACCTTAAGTTTCCCTAAAGGCAGTATCGTTGCCATAGATCGCGGTTATAATGATTATTCCTGGTTTAACTCACTGACAAACAAGAGTATTTTCTTTGTTACTCGGCTGAAGTCCAATGCCAAAATACGCACAGTCCGTCGTCATGCCATAGCGTCTGGAAAAGGTTTGACCAGCGACCAAACTATTGAGTTTACAGGCACTCAAACAGCAAAAAAGTGTCCTGTTCAGCTGCGCCGTATTGGATATAAGGATGCTGAAACAGGTAAGCACTACGTGTTTTTAACCAACAATTTCAAGTTGTCGGCTAAAACCATTGCTGATATTTATAAGTCGCGCTGGCAGGTTGAATTATTCTTCAAATGGATTAAGCAAAACCTTAAAATCAAGTCTTTTGTCGGCACCAGTAAAAATGCGGTTATGACACAAATCTGGATTACGTTATGTGTTTACTTACTCGTTGTGTTTCTTAAATTCCAGTCGAAGTTAACCAAAACGTTGCGACAAATGTTACGTATCTTGCAGCTTAATTTATTTGAAAAACGCGATTTGATAGCCTTGATTAGGGGCGACCCGATTAAAGATGTTAACTTTGATCCCTGTCAGATGATTTTAATGTGAAAGTTAACGGGACAGCAGTGGACGCATATACTTAATCAGCAGCCGTAGCCTTTCCCGTCAATTCCAGGCGATGGGGGGTTGTTCCCATCGCCGACAGTGTCTCCCGCCGAGGCCGAAAGCGAGGGTTAAAAGTGCAGCTCGCCTTCCAGGTAGATGCGGTGGCCGGAGGTGGCGCTTTCTTCGCGCTCGGTGACAAGTTTCAGCTCAAACAACAGGCTGCGCTGCCACTGCAGGCCCAGGCGATAGGTGTTCTTGTTATTGCCGAAGCTGAGTTCAGTGTAGGGCGTTATGAGACTAGGTCCCCCTGAGCGTGTTCATGCCGTAATCAAGGCGGACATCCAGGGTCGGGCTGTAGTCGTAGCTGTTCGCACCACCGCTGCTGGATCACCACATTTCTCATCGATCAACGTGCGTTTATATCTGCCCAAGTGGAGGTAAGCAACCCGTAAGGCTGGGAGTACTTTTCTGAAAGAGGAAAAAGAGTGGTTATTCTTCCTAACCTCACAGCAACCCAGACTAAAACTGCCTCATGCAAATTCAGCTGGATTAGGGAACCGCAGAAAGCGTTTTGTCGATGACAAACTCGCCACCATTGCCTTCCAAGTGCCGCCGCCAGAATGCGCGTAGTTCGGCGTTTTGGCGTTGCTTTAGTTTTTCACGGATGACATAAATTACTTTGAGTTTTTTGCCGTGCAGATTTTTTTGCAGCATTGTCGGCGTCGTTATATTTCCCACGGTTTTATACAGGGAAAGTTTAGATGTGTGGTGCATCAGATCGGAGACAAGAATCATCTCGTCATATGAACCGAACATTTTATCCGCCATTTCCAGGATGGGCGAAAAGTTCTTCTCGTCCCCGGATGCGAGTGATTCCACAACACTCAGCAATTCACTATGGAATTTTTCTTCGAATATTTTTCGCACTATTCGCGGATTTTCAATCCATGGGTTTGCTTCTGACGGTGGCGCGCATTTTTCAAACTCCGGTGCCTCATCGTTAATGATTTCATCCAATTGATAAATCGTCACCTTTGCGAACCTGTCCAGCGAATGCACGAAGTCAGATTTGAACCAGTCGGCTATTTCACTTCGTTGCTTGGCCGGGATTTGATCCGTAGCATCGATGACAACGGCAATTTTTCGCGGCACCTTAGGTGGGAAAATTTCGTGAAACCCCCAAACCTTAACGGAATCCTCAACCGGACAAAATGAATCCGGGAGAATCAAGCCCCTTCTCGCTTTTTCCAAATGCGAGACAAACAGAAAGCCCGCGAGAATGAAGAGTCCAACAACCGCCAGTGCGATGCCGCCGAATGTTTTGAACGAATCGTTTTTCACGCTGACTGTGGTCCCCAATTTTGCAACTGAGCGGCGATTACCGGTTGGAATCTTCTGATGAGTTGGTTAATTTTATCGAGGATGTCGTGTAATTTTTGAACCCACTCTTTTGTTGCCATTGCTATTTGACCGCTGAGCAGTGTTTTCATTTCAGCGAGATAATTTCGTTCGGCTTCGGTGATACCAACGCCGTATTCCTCCGCATTTTCCAACGTAACAACCGGCCCTTCCGGGTCGGGGTCAACCTTCACCACGCAATATTGCCGATGATAATTTGCGAAAATTTTATTGGTGGCGGCAATTGAACCCTTGTGCGCTCGCGTGAACTCAGCTTCTTCCTTTTGAAATCTGTTGGGAATGCCTACTTCCATCTGGTTAATTTCAGACTCAATGCGGTTGCATTGGTTTTCCGCTTCACTCAGATCGGCATAGACCTCTTGCTCGAATTTTTTCTTGGCGTCTTCAAGGTCGTTCACGCACTTTCTGGCTTGCTTATATGGATCCAGGAAAGACCACATTTTCCAAAACGAAATGCCCGCCACCGCAACGCCCAAAGCAAACAGCAGCACATAATTCAAAGTGCTGGAATCCTGGCTGGCGGCCGCGAGAAGACTTTCTCGATATTGCGCAACCAGGTGATTGAAGCCGAATGTCCACAAGAAAAACAAGCCAATCATCACCATGCCGAGCACACGATAGGAATCGTATCGGTGAAACCAGCGATGCCCGAAAAAAGCCAACCCCAGAGGAATTAAAACGTTCCCGAAAGATACCGTGATTGCGGTGAGCGTTCCGCCGAGCAGTCCAAGTTCGCTCCCCTCCGCGAAGAACTGGCTATTAGCGACTGATTCCGCCGCCAACAAAAAGAGAACCAGCCCGACCAGCCAGTAGGCGTTGCCCTGTAATGACTCCTCCAAATTGGCTTGCAACGATGGACCAAATCGTTTTTCCCAAGCGGACTTTTCCTGCCCCAATTGGGTAATTTTTGTTGCATATTTCGCTGTCGCTGCAGTCAAATTGCGCAGGGTCTTGGTTTCTAACCCACTAACATAATTATCCGAATTGCCTGGAATATTTCCGGACATATCCGTAAATTTCTGGTTGGTATCGCCAGCCCAGTCGTGGAATCGCTGCACCATGTCAGCGGTATCATGCTTGGTGATAATTTTTGCCAGACTGATCAGCCGCGCCTTGAATGCTTGAAATAGAGAATCCGTGCCGTCCACCGTTGCGTCCTTTGCCGCATACTGCTTGATGTCGGCATCATCGATCACCCGTGGATGGGTAGTATCTTTCTGCTGGTCGTTCATCTGTCTTGTCCCCCTATACCAAAGTGCCACACCAAAGTGCCACACTATACCCAATTCTGGACAAATAAAAGAACGTGTGGTGGGCCGGTTCGGATCATTGCGTCGATTGAATATCCTGATGTTATTCAAAAGATACTGAAGCATCTGGGCCTGGATCCGCTAGGGGATCCACAGAACCGCTCACCGCCCTCAAATCTGGCTGACCAACGAACGACACTATTCTGAATTTCCAGCGCGCTGATTACACATCGGTGACGATCGCATTCGACCGGGGTCTGGATTCGATGCCTGAATCGCCACATTTCTCATCGATCAACGCGCGTTTAGATCAGCCCAAATGGAGGGTAGGTAACCCGAGAGGTGGGAGTACTTTTCTTAAGGCGGAAAAGGGTGGTTATTCGTCCTAACCTCTTATGCGTTGGCTTTTTGTTCTATTCATAAACAGGCTTCCAATAAGTCCAATTCCGACAATCACGTCCACAATATTCCATATTTCTCTTCCAAGTGGTATCTTAAAAAATGGTTGAAAGAGTAGTGCAAGCCCACCATAAATTATCATTTCCGTATTTTTGTTTTCTTCATTCGCTTCATATGCCAAAATTCCAAATCCGAGTAATGCTACAAACCTCACAAATTGATAAAATCCATAAGGCATATCTAACAAGCATAGAAACATCAAAATTGCTAAAGCAATTTTTATTATTCTAGCCATTTGATTCGGATTCTTCTGATGTTTCATTTTTTCTGTCCGTTGTTGTTTGCTCCCGATTTTTGTTAATGGTGCTATTATTCAACAATTGACGCGGAAATTCACTTTCTTGCAAAGGTCTCAATACATTAAAAGCAATGCAGTATTGACTCTCTACGGTGGTGAAGACCACCGCCTCACTACCACCGCCCCATATTCGATAAGTATATCTACCATCGTCGGTGAGTGTCGTCCAACTTAACGTGACTTCATCATTACCAGGTACGGCTACAAAGTTGGTTGGTGGAGCAAGATTTCGATGAAGGAATTGCGCATTGGCAATGCCCGTTGTTGCCAGCAGCAACGCCGAGACAAAAACGAATTTCGTGAGTAGCCATGTGAGCGATTTGTTCACCGGGCTGCGCCCGAGGATGACGGGGTTTGGGAGGCCTCCGGCTACGCCGGGAAACACTGTCGGCGATGGATACCTCCATCGCCTGGAATGACGGTGGAGGCGGATGCGGTTTATTTTTCCGCCCGCCCCGGTTTATACCAGACTGCTCTTGTGACCTTCCCAGTACTTGTCACGCAGCAGCCGCTTGTACAGCTTCCCGGTGGGGTGGCGCGGCAGTTCTTTGGTAAAATCTACACTGCGGGGACACTTGATATGAGAAATATGTTCCCGGCAGAAGTCGATCAACTCTTCGCCCAGTGCGGCATCGGCGTCTTCCCAGTGCACGGGCTGGATGACGGCCTTGACCTCCTCGCCAAATTCCTTGTTGGGCACACCGAACACCGCCGCATCCATGACCTGCGGATGCGTAACCAGCAGGTTTTCAGTTTCCTGAGGGTAAACATTGACCCCGCCGGAAATAATCATGAAGCTCTTTCGGTCCGTGAGGTACAGATAGCCTTCTGCATCGACATAGCCAATATCGCCAAGGGTTGACCATCCCTTGGCATGATGGGATTCCGCCGTCTTTTCCTTGTCATTGAAGTACTCGAACTCCCCGCCGTCTTCAAAATAGATGGTCCCCTGCTCGCCTGCGGGCACCTCCCCCCCGTCTTCGCCCACGATATGCAAGGTGGCAGTCAGCGATTTGCCAACGGAGCCCTTGTGACTGAGCCATTCCTCAGAATTGATGGCCACGAATCCGTTTCCTTCGCTGCCCGCATAATATTCATGGATGATCGGCCCCCACCAGTCGATCATCTGCTCCTTGACGGGAACGGGGCAAGGCGCCGCCGCGTGAATCGCGCACTTGAGGCTGGAAGTGTCATACTTCAAGCGTAGGTCTTCATCGAGCTTGAGCATCCGAATGAACATGGTGGGGACCCACTGGCTATGGGTCACCGCGTATCTTTCAATGGCGGCCAGGGCGGCTTCCGCTTCAAAGTGTTGAATCACCACACAGGTCACACCCATGGAGATAAAACTCATTGTGAAACTGAGCGGCGCGGCGTGGTACAGAGGCGCCGGGCAAAGATAAATGCTTTCTTCCGTGGTGCCATACAGCAGAGCAATAAGATTGGGGCCCTCGTCAACGCCGAATTCACCCTCCGGGAGCGGTTTGAAAACACCCTTGGGTCGCCCGGTTGTGCCGGATGAATACAGCATGGGCACGCCCGTTGATTCGTCGGCGATTTTTTCCGCGGGCATTTCCGCAATGGCTTCTTCCCAGGATGAAAAACCCGCAATCACGCCGTCAACCATGTAACGATTCTTGCACCGGTCAATGTTCAATTTCTCAACCACTGGCGCCCTGCTCTTGGATGTAATGAATACCCCGGCATGGCAGTCGTTGACAATATATTCCACCTCTTCCTGCTGCAGCCGGTAGGATATGGTGGTGAAGTAGAGCCCGGACCGCTCGGCGGCAAGGCATATCTGCAACATCGTCGGGTGGTTCTCCAGCAGAATGGCAACATGATCGCCCCGTTTGAGGCCAAGTTTCCTGAACAACTGTGACGCCTGCATGGAAACATCGTCCAGTTGCTTGAAAGTCACCGTCTCACCGGTTTCTGAAATAATATACGCTGGTTTCTCTGGGTTTCGCTCTGCAAGGTCTCCGGGATGCATGGTTCTCCCTTCTCTGGTTGCTTCAGGTTCTTCCAACAATGCCCATAGACACAACGAAACACAAGCCCCGCCTCCCGACATTCATGCAGGCCGCCCTTCCGTTAAACCCTGATGATTTCGTTAGCTAACAAGTTCATTCAGTCTTACGAAAAAAGACATTCCCCTTTTCAGAATTGTTAAAATAAAGATCCAGCCTCGAAAGCCCGTCGGAAACTGTTGGAAAAATTCATCGAATTGCAAGCTCAAATTTTGATTTTTCATCATTTTCCCTTTTTCCTTCTTGGCCGAAAATCAACAATATGTTGTGTTCAGGAGCACCCTGGGGCACAATATGTAGTTCCCCCCCCCCTCTCAGAGAAAGAGAAGAGGCCATGACCGTGAGGAGGAGGATGACCATGAGGAGCATGAGGAACATGATGAACATGAGGACAGCACCGCCAGAGCAACAACATCGCTTTCAAAGTGTGCCACCTGAGGCTGTGGGAAACTAGTGAATAACCCGTGCATAACTCATGCGGACTATGCGAAAACATACAATAAAGATGATGGCCCAGGGCCGATCAGCATAACCGGCGCAGGATACTGATGTCCTCTACCCACACATAACCATCAAATAACCATCGAGGGAGCCTCATGGATTCAACAGCCCCGAAACCAGAATTGAAGGCAATTCCATCCAGCGTGGACGACGTAGAGTTTCAGGGCACTTCCCTCGATATCTGGGAGAACAAATACTGCCTGAAGAGTAAGAAAGGCGAAGTAATCGACCGGAACATGGACGAAACCTACAAGCGAGTCGCAAGAGCCCTCGCGGAGACTGAAGACAAAGGCAAGCGGGAGGAATGGTTCGAGCAATTTCTCTGGGCGCTGAGGCAGGGGGCGATTCCGGCGGGCAGGATCATCTCCAATGCCGGGGGCCAGGCCCATAAGCCGGCGACATCGACCATCAACTGTACCGTATCCGCCGTCATCGAAGACTCGATGGAAGACATCCTGCGAAAGAACGTCGAGGCCGGCCTCACTCTGAAGGCCGGCTGTGGCATTGGTTATGAATTTTCCACCCTCAGGCCAAAGGGCGCTTATGTGTCCGGTGCCGGTGCTTACACGTCCGGCCCTCTTTCTTTCATGGACATATATGACAAGACCTGCTTCACGGTGTCTTCCGCCGGCGGCCGGCGCGGTGCCCAGATGGCGACCTTCGACATTGGCCACCCGGATGTCATGGAGTTCATCAAAGCGAAACGCGAGGACGGCAGGTTGCGACAGTTCAACCTGTCGCTGCTGATCACGAAGCAGTTCATGGAAGCCGTGCTCGCTGAAGCTAGCTGGCCACTGTCCTTCCCCATAACCCCGGCGGAACTGGAAACCGAAGAACTGGACCTGACAGACAACAGCCGGGTGATGTGGCGTGATTTTCCCGTAAAGGGCAGGTATGTCACCAACCAGGATGGTCTCGTCGCATGCCGGATAACCAGGGTCATCAAAGCCCGCAGGCTTTGGGATCTCATTATGGCGTCCACCTATGATTTTGCCGAACCGGGTTTCATCCTGATCGACAAGGTAAACGAAATGAACAACAACTGGTTCTGCGAAGACATACGCGCAACCAACCCCTGCGGAGAGCAGCCTCTGCCTCCTTACGGCAGTTGCCTGCTGGGCTCAATCAATCTCTGCCGTTTCGTTGAAAAACCCTTCTCCGGGGAAGCCAGTTTCAATTGGGAAACTTTTCGCAAAACAGTCGCCATCTTTACCCGCATGCTGGACAACGTGGTTGAAATCAACGGCCTGCCCCTGCCCCAACAGCAATCCGAGATTAATCGCAAACGCCGCCACGGCATGGGGTATCTCGGCCTCGGCTCCACCATCACCATGCTCGGTATGCGTTACGGTGACGAGGCGTCCATTGCCTTTACGGAGGAAGTCACCCGACAACTGGCCCTGACAGGCTGGCGCACAGGCCTTGAACTGGCGGAAGAAAAAGGCCCGGCCACCATCATGGACGAAGATTTCGAAGTCACTGCGAAGATGCTGCACGCCAGGCCGGAAATGCAAGAAGACGGCTACAAGGCGGGCGACGTCATCAAAGGTAAGGTGCTGCACGCGAAATATTCCCGTTACATGCAGAAGATAGCCAATGAAGACCCTCAGTTGGTGAAGCAACTCGCCAAAAAAGGCTGCCGGTTCACACACCACAGTTCCATCGCGCCCACTGGCACCATCAGCCTGTCACTGGCCAACAACGCCAGCAACGGCATCGAGCCGAGTTTCGCGCATCATTATTCCCGCAACGTCATTCTCGAGGGCAAAAAAAGCAAGGCAAAAGTCGATGTCTTTTCATTCGAGTTACTCGCCTATCGGGCGATGATCAACCCCGACGCCCGGCCAATGAGCAGTTCGGAAGAACATCAACTGCCCGACTACTTTATTACTGCAGACGACATTACGCCGATACAACACGTCGACATACAGGCGGCGGCGCAACGCTGGATTGACTCATCGATATCCAAAACCGCCAATGTACCGACAGACTATCCTTTTGAAAACTTCAAGGACATTTATCTGTACGCATATAAACAGGGCTTGAAGGGATGCACGACCTTCCGGTTTAACCCCGAAGCATTTCAGGGCGTACTGGTCAAGGAAGCGGACCTGGAAAACACCATCTACCAGTTTGAACTGGAGGACGGCCAACTCATAGACGCCAAAGGCAATGAAGAAATAGAATACGACGGCGAGACACATTCCGCCGCGAATCTCTTTGACGCCATAAAAGAAGGTTACTATGGCAAATTCTAGCACCCCTGCCGCCAGTGACAGTGACAGTGACAGTGCAATAATAGTAAGCGGATACAGAAAACAAACCCAGCAAGGCAAAGAGAAGACAATGGCCATCAAGATAGACAGCAAGATAGTGGGTTACGCCATCAAGAAGAACGGCAGCCGGGCCGAAGTAATGAAGCCTGAAAAGGAACTGATGCATGAGGAAATTGCCCGCCCGGATGAATTGCGGGGATACACCTACAAGATCAAGACGCCCCTGTCAGACCATGCGATGTACATCACCATCAATGACATAGTGCTCAATCAAGGTACCGAGCATGAACAGGAACACCCTTTTGAAATTTTCATCAACTCCAAGAACATGGAACAGTTCCAATGGATACTGGCGCTGACCAGAGTACTTTCCGCGGTTTTCCGCAAGGGCGGCGACTCCGTCTTCCTGACGGAAGAACTCAAGCAGGTTTTCGACCCTCAGGGGGGTTACTTCAAGAAAGGCGGCAGGTTCATGCCCTCGCTGGTGGCGGAAATAGGCGAGGTTCTGGAAACCCATTTGAAGAAGATCGGCCTGATTCAAGAGGAAGAACTGAGTGATGTTCACAAGACGCTGCTGGCGGAGAAACGCGCCACTCTGACGGAAGCCGCCAATGCGGAAAACGCACAACCCGGTGACTTCCCTCCTGGTGCGCAACTGTGCAGAAAATGCCACATCACGGCCATGGTGCTTCTGGATGGCTGCATGACATGTCTCAACTGCGGCGACAGTAAGTGCGCGTAAATGCGAACCTACCTGGACCAGCTTCAATACATACTCGATAACGGGACTAGCCGCAACGACAGAACCGGCGTTGGCGTTATTTCCACCTTCGGGTTACAGGCTCACTATGACCTGACGGCCGGCTTCCCCGCCGTTACCACCAAGAAACTCGCCTGGAAGGTGATGTCTTCGGAGTTGCTGTGGTTTATTTCCGGCTCCACCAATATCAATGACTTGAAAAAAATCTACGCCCATAACAAAATCTGGAATGCCAACTATCAGGACTACCTGCAACGCCTGGGCCTGGATGTTAACAATGGTGACATGGGAAGGGTTTACGGCGCCCAGTGGCGACACTGGAAAACCGCCGACGGGCGGGAAATAGATCAACTTCAGCAGGCCATTGACCTGATAAAACACAATCCCGACAGCCGCAGGATTATTGTTAATGCCTGGAACCCGGGAGAAGCAGACCAAGGTCAGGTTGCTCTGCCACCGTGCCATGCCTTCTTCCAATTCCATGTGGCGGACGACAAGCTATCGCTCCACATGTACCAGCGGTCCGCGGATATGTTCCTCGGCACGCCCTTCAATATCGCATCTTATTCGCTGCTGCTTCACATGGTGGCCAGAATCACCGGGCTGATCCCGCATAAATTTGTGCACAGCCTGGGCGACGCCCACATATATCTCGACGCCGTTGCACAGGTCAAACAACAACTGTCTCGAGACCCCCTGCCGCCACCAACTCTGCACATAGAAGACCGCGGCCAGAAAACGATTGATGACTTCTTGATGAGCGATTTCCGGCTCCTGGGCTACCAGTGCCACGCGCCAATCAAGGCGACCATGGCGGTATAACCATTCCCGGCCGTCATCCCAGGCGATGGGGGATTGTTCCCATCGCCGACAGTGTTTCCAGGCGATGGGGGATTGTTCCCATCGCCGACAGTGTTTCCAGGCGATGGGGGATTGTTCCCATCGCCGACAGTGTTTCCAGGCGATGGGGGATTGTTCCCATCGCCGACAGTGTTTCCAGGCGATGGGGGATTGTTCCCATCGCCGACAGTGTTCCCAGGCGATGGGGGATTGTTCCCATCGCCGACAGTGTTTCCCGCCGAAGGCCTTTCCCTCCCCGTCATCCTCGCCGCTCTCTCCGTCCGTCATTGTCCGGCTTGCCCGGACAATCCAGAGTGGCGGCGTAGCCGCCATTAACTAAGCAGCGTGCCCCGCGTTACACCCATTGCGCTTTCGCTTCGCGAAAGCCGCAACTCTGGATTCCCGGGCTACGCCCGAGAATGACGACAAAAAACACAGCATGGCAACGAATAGGCAAGCGAATAAGGCGGGGACCCAGCTATTAAACCAGCGGTTTGGAATCAAAGGCCGCCTGTTGCTCCGGGGTGGCTTCTCGCTGGTATTTTTCTTTCCATTCAGCGTAGGGCATGCCGTAAATGATGGCCCTCGCTTCTTCATAATCCATCCCGATTCCTATATCCTCTGCCGCCGCCCGATACCATTTACTCAGGCAGTTACGACAAAAACCGGCCAGGTTCATCAGGTCAATATTCTGGACATCCGTATTCTCACCCAGATGCTGTAACAATCGGCGGAAAGCCGCCGCTTCCAATTCGGTTTTCGTGTCAATATCCATTGCTCTTTCCAGGCGTTATCAAATGCAGATTCTCAAGATTACCTAACAAAAGGGTCAAATTGTGAATAAATTCAAACCCGGTCAGAAATGGATCAGCAGCACGGAGCCTGAACTGGGCATTGGCCGCATCATCGAGGCGGCGCATCGTCTGGTAACCATCAAGTTCGATCTCGTGGAAGAGGTCAGAAACTACGCACACCAACAAGCGCCACTGGCGCGGGTGAGGTTTAATCCGGGCGACACGATCAGGACCACCGATGGCGTTGAAATGATCGTCAAACAGGTCCTGGAGAAAGACGGCATCCTGGTTTACCAGGGCAAATACCAGGGTGCATCGGCGGCCATCATCGAAACAGACCTTGACCCGGGTGTCATCTTCAGTAAGCCAGAAGAGCGGCTGCTTACCCAACAGTTCGACGACAATCACTGGTTCAATCTCCGTTATGAAACCCTGCAACATCGTGCAAGGCTGGCCGCCTCTCCCGCAAGAGGGCTTATCGGCCCCAGGGTCACGTTGATTCCTCATCAGTTTTATATCGCCCGGGAAATTGCTTCCCGCTACGCACCCAGGGTGCTGCTGGCGGACGAGGTCGGCCTCGGCAAAACCATTGAAGCAGGGCTGATCCTGCATCAACAACTGGTTACCGGCAGGGCTTCCAGAGTTCTTGTTATCACGCCACCGGCGCTGAGGTTTCAATGGTTCGTTGAAATGATTCGCCGGTTCAATCTCCGCTTCACCCTGCTCGACGAAGAGCGACTGGCGCAGATAGAGGCAGACAATCGGCCCGGCTCCACCGGCGATGATCCAGGGATTGCAAACCCCTTCGATGCCCAACAGCTTATGCTCTGCTCTCTGGATATTTTTCTTGATAACGAATCCCGGTTTGCCCAGGCGATGGCGGCGGATTGGGATCTGGTGATTGTCGATGAAGCCCATCACCTGCATTGGGAAGCAGGGCGGGCAAGTGATGAATACCACCTGGTAGAACAGCTCGGCGGCGTGTCGAAGGGTCTGCTTCTGCTCACAGCAACCCCGGAGCAACTGGGCAGGTTGGGGCATTTCAGCAGGCTGCGGCTGCTGGACCCATCGCGATACCATGATTACGACAGTTTCCTGGCGGAAGAAAAGGCCTACGAAGAAGTCGCAAGGTTGTTAGCCGGGGCGAACGGCGAAACCCTGCGCCTGGATGACGGGAATCGAGAGCAGGTCAGAGCGCGGCTTGGCAAGCATGCACCAGACAGCGATGATGATTTGGCGCAGGCGCTACTGGACCGCCACGGTGTTGGCCGTGTGCTCTTCCGGAATGTTCGCGAGTCCGTTGCCGGTTTCCCCCGCCGTAAGCTGGTTCACCATGAACTCGACCCGGAACACTTCCCCTTAGTTGACTCGTCAGTCTGGTGCGGCGCAGACGCGAGACTCGGCTGGCTGACCGACATGATCGCCAACAGCACTGAAAAATTCCTGGTTATCTGCTCCCGCGCCGAAACAGCCATCGCCCTGGAGCGTCATCTGCGAGACCGCACATCTCTGCGTTCTGCTGCCTTCCATGAAAATCTGGACCTGGTTGCCAGGGACAGGGCCGCCAACTTCTTCGCAGACAAAAAGAAAGGTGCCCAGGTGCTTGTGTGTTCCGAGATAGGCTCCGAGGGCCGTAATTTCCAGTTTGCCCATCATCTGGTGATGTATGACCTGCCGCCCGACCCGGAACTTCTGGAACAGCGCATCGGCAGACTTGACCGCATTGGGCAGCAACAAGATATTAGCATTCATGTACCCTGGGCAAGCGGCGCCAGACAGGCATTGCTGCTGCGCATCTTTGATGAAGGTCTGGGCATCTTCAACGGCCCGAATAGCGCCGCACAACTTGTCTTTGACGCCCTGCCCTTCAATGACGAGCCAGACCCGGAAAGTCTGGTCTCATTGGCAAAACAAAAGAGCGAGGCAAGGCTGGCCGAACTGGGCAGAGGCAGGGACAGGCTGGTGGAACTGAACTCTCACCGCCCGGAGATTTCCCGCCCATTGATCGAGGCCATCGCCGAAGTTGACCGGAGCACGGCGCTTGAAAATTACCTTGAGTCTTCCTTCAACCTTTTCGGCCTGGAATCCGAACCCCTGGGTGAATCCATTCATGTCGTTCGGCCCACCGCGGGCATGGCGCGTCACGAACCGGTCAGCGCAGAAACCCGGGGCAGGTATCACTACCCGGAGTTGCCGGATGACGGCCTGACCTATACCTATAACCGGGACACAGCCCTCGCCCGGGAAGATGTCAATTTCCTGACCTGGGAGAGCCCGCTGGTCAGCCAGGCGCTGGAACTCGTCATCAGCAACAGCACAGGCAACTGTACGCTCATTGCCACCAAGCTCCCGGGGCTGCAAGCCGGCCTGCTACTGGCGGAAACCCTGCACATTATTGACTGTGTTGCGCCTGCCGGGCTGGACGCCGGAAGATACCTGCCACCGCTGGTGGTGCGCTCCCTCGTCACTCCGGCACTGGATGATGTCGCCGACAGGCTCCCCTTTGACCCCTACCTGGAAACTCTGGACCTGCCCGGAGACGCCGTATCCGGCATTCTCCGCCAACAGGAAGGCGTTATCAGAAAACTGCTGGTGGTGGCGGAAGAGTCAGCGCAAAAAAAACTTAAACCCTTGCGGGAGAGCGCACAAGCCACCATGGACAGCCAGATGCAGGGAGAGATTTCACGGCTGGTTGCGCTACAGGCCGTCAACCCCAATGTCAGAGAGGATGAAGTCCGCTTTCTGAAAGACGCCGCCGAGCGTCTGCGAACAGTCATATCCCGGGCACGGCTTCGCCTGGACGCCGTCAGGATTATCATTACCGCCTGATTGGCCTTGCCTGTACCCGCGCATCCTGCACACTCCGGTAGAATGGGCGGCGGTGAGAACGGCAAAGGGCATGGCGACTTCGCCGCCACTCTGGATCCCCGGGCTACGCCTAGGAAACACTGTCGGCGATGGATACCCCCCATCGCCTGGATGACGGAGTGGGCACGGCTTCGCCTGGACGCCGTCAGGATTATCATTACCGCCTGATTGGCCTTGCCTGTACCCGCATCCTGCACACTCCGGTAGAATGGGCGGCCAGAACCAGTGGAAACACCATGACGGAAATCGTAATCATCGGCGGCGGGCAAGCGGCAGGACAGGCGGCGGCATCCTTGCGCCAGGCGGGCCATGAAGGGCCTGTCACCATTCTCGGCGAGGAAGCCCAGCCACCCTACCAGCGACCGCCGCTTTCAAAACAGTATCTTGCCGGTGAACAGGGTCTGGACCGTGTTTACATCCGCCCCCTGAACTTCTATACCGACAGGGATATCAACCTGCACACCAGCACTGTCGTCGAATCCATAAACAGGGACGCCGGCCAGGTGACAACAACCGGCGGCGACTCCCACAATTACGACAAATTACTGATTGCAACAGGCTCCCGCCCGAGAATACTGAATATACCCGGCAGCGACCTGTCGGGTATCCATTACCTCCGCACCATCAAAGACGTCGATGCCATCAGACAAGCCATGCCATCCGCCAGGCGGGTCTGCATCGTCGGCGGCGGTTACATCGGCCTCGAAGTTGCCGCCGTTTTCAGTAGCCTGGGATTGGAGGTTACGGTACTGGAAATGGAAGAACGGATACTGCAAAGAGTCACCACGCCGGAAATGAGCGACTTTTATCATCAGTTGCACAGCAGCCGCGGCGTCAATGTTCAGGTCAATACCGCCGTTAGCGGTTTTGCAGGGGAAGAGGCAGGGGATGGGGATGAAAAAGGAAAAGGAAAAGGCCGTGTCAACGCCGTACTCTGCGGAGACCGGAAGATAGCGGCGGACCTGGTCATCGTCGGCATTGGCATTATCCCCAACACGGAACTGGCGGAAGCCGCCGGCCTCGAATGTGACAATGGCATCCAGGTTGACGGTCACTGCCGCACGTCTGACCCAAGCATCTATGCCGCCGGCGACTGCACCAACCATTTCAACCCTCTTCTCGGTCGGCGGCTGCGGCTGGAGTCCGTACCCAATGCCATGGAACAAGCCAGGGTCGCCGCCGATAATATGCTTGGCGGAGACAAAACCCATGCAGCCGTGCCCTGGTTCTGGAGCGACCAATATGAACTCAAGCTGCAAATGGTGGGGTTTTCTTCCGACGGAGACAAGTCAATCCTGCGCGGAGACAAGTCTGCTAACGAGTTTGCTGTGTTTTATCTGCAAGGTAACAAAGTCGTCGCCGTGGACGCAGTCAACAGCCCAAGAGAATTCATGGTCTGCAAACAACTGTATGGAAGGAAAGTAAACCCCGACCATCTATCGGACCCGGCGGTGGACTTGAAGTCCCTTCTGCAATAACAATAACATCCGATCAGTCAATGAAGCAGAGGAATTCATGCCGCCAGTCAAGACGCCAAAAAACCGGGTCTTTTATCGTCAAGCTACCGGCGAAGTGGTGGTTGAACTCGACGGCGAGCCACTTGCCGTCTACAGCAATACCGGGGCGCTGATCGAAGCGCATATCAAGGGCATACTTGCAGAGGGCCGCCTCGATAAACCCGACTTGCGGGATATCATCAGGAAATACAAATCATCAGACCCAGCCAGAGGTTAAGTTGTCATGCAGCGTTTCCGCATCTTCCATGAAACGGAATATCTTTACACCAATACCGTCAACCTCGGCCCCCACAGGCTGCTGGTCAGGCCCAGGGACGACCATGATGTGCGTATTGAATCGTCCCGCCTGAGCATCACACCCTCGGCACTGGTGAGCTGGCATCGGGACGAACTCGACAACTCAGTCGCGCTGGCCACTTTTGATGCGCCCACCACCCGGCTGGTTATCACCAGCGAGGTGGTCGTCACCCATTACCTGTCGGACCGGCAGGACCTGCCCATGAACGATGCCGCCAGGCAATTCCCCATCAGCTACACACCCAGGGAACAGCTCGCTCTCAACGTCTGCCTGGCTTGCGCGGCGCAAGACGACGATGTTCGCCGATGGGTTGACGGGCTTGTCGCAGGTCACACGGAGACCCTGCCTTTTCTCCGCAATCTCTTGAACGAGATACATGAACATTGCGCCTATGAGACAAGACGCGAGGAAGGCGTACAGGAACCGGGGCAAACTCTCAGGGAAGCACGGGGTAGCTGCCGGGACTATGCCTGGCTGTTTATTGTCGCCTGCCGCCAGGCCGGGCTGGCGGCCCGATTCGTCAGCGGTTATGCCCATTCGACGGAGCTCACCGAGACGGAGGGCACCACCCATGCCTGGGCGGAAGTCTACCTGCCCGGCGCAGGCTGGGCCGGCTTCGACCCCACCTGTAACCTGTTGACGGAGCAAGATCACATACCTGTCTTCGTTGCCCTCACGCCTGAAGGCATCTCTCCTGTGAGCGGATACTTTACCGGCGCCATCGGAGAAACGCCGACCATGACCGTTCGGGTTGCAGTCAATCTATGTTAAGGAAACTAAGCAGGGTGCCGCCTGCCGAAGACTTAATCAGACTCTTCTTTCCGCTCCGCCCCATGATCGGCTTCGCCTCGCCTGCCCGGTGCTTTCATTTCGGAAAGGAAGGTTGGCTTGCGATGCAGCAACCTGGCCAGAGGCGCCAGTAACAGGCCGACAACTATCAGCAGGAGTACAAAACCGATGGAAAGCAGAAACAGGTTCCAGGCCAGCGACGCTTCCACGTTGAAGTAACTGACGGCAACCCACACAAAGGCCGCGGCAAAGAAGGACGCGGATATAAAACGTCTGACCAGGGGATCTTTGAACATAATCGGATTGGTTTTGACCAGCCACTAGCTTACACTTGATGATTGAATAAATTAACACGCTTTATCGGAGTAAAAGGTCTTGTATCACTTGCATAAAGTCCACCTGCTGCTTTTGGCATGCCTGCTGGCCTCGCCCGCCTGGCCCACTGTTGTCAAAGGGGATGGCGGAGGGGCTGTCGTCGGAGGGGCTGTCGTCGGAGGGGATAGCGGAGAGGCTGTCGCAGGAGCTGTCGCAGAAGCTGTCGCAGGAGATAGCGAAGAAGCACCCCGGGCGCTTCGCCCCATGCCCGTCCACCGCATGACCACCCGGAACATAGTCGCCGCCCTGTCGTCACGCCACTATGTACCCACCGCCCTTGACAACGACTTGTCCGAAAAGATATTTGACGCCTATATCGACAATCTTGATCCTGGCAAAAATTATTTCCTGGCAAGCGACCTGCAAGACTTTAGCCAGTATCGTGAGCGGATGGACGAGGCCCTGCGCCATGAAAACCTGAATCCCGTCTATGAGATATTCAACCGCTACCAGGCCCGGGTCATGGACAGGTTCGAGCGGGTCATTGCAATGCTCGAAGAAGGTATCGACAAATTCGATTTCAACAAAACGGAACAATTACTGATAGACAGGGAACCGGCCCCCTGGGCGTCGTCGGCAGCGGAACTGGATGAGCTATGGAGAAAACGCATCAAGGGTTCGGTGCTCAACCTCAAGCTGACCGACAAGGAGCCGGAAGCAATCCAGGAGTTGCTGATCAAACGATTCAAAAATCGCCTGGCCCGAACCAAACAGACAAACAGTGAAGACGTCTATCAGTTGTACATGAATGCTTTCACCAGAACCTATGATCCCCATACGCAATACTTCAGCCCGAAAACTTCGGAGAATTTCAATATCAACATGAGCTTGTCCCTCGAAGGGATAGGCGCGGTGCTTCAACTCGAAGATGAATACACCAAAATCGTCTCTCTGGTGCCTGCGGGCCCTGCCGACAAGACGGGGCTGCTCAAGCCGAACGACCGGATCATCGCCGTTGGCCAGGGGCAAGACGGAGAAATGGTTGATATTATCGGCTGGCGTCTCGACGAGGTGGTGCAACTGATACGCGGCAAGAAGGGCACGCTTGTCCGGCTCAGCATCAACCGCTCCAGCAGCAGTGACAGTTCTGCATCGAAGATCATCCGCATCACCCGTAATAAAGTAGCGCTCGAAGAGCAGTCGGCTCAGTCCAATATCATTGAAATTGAACAGTTCGGCCATGTCCGCAGGATTGGCGTGGTGGACATACCGACCTTTTATGTGGACTTCCGAGCCATGCAGAAAGGTGACCGCAACTTCAAGAGCACTACCCGGGACGTAAAAAAACTGATCCTCGCGCTGATGCAGAAAAACATGGATGGCATCGTGATAGACCTCAGGAACAATGGTGGAGGTTCCCTGCAGGAAGCCAAGATGTTGACGGGCCTGTTCATTGATTATGGCCCAACGGTACAGATTCGCAGCAAGAGCAATCGCGTCGATATACTGTCCGACAAAAACCTGGGCGTCATTTACGATGGGCCCCTGGCGGTGCTGGTCAATCGCCTGAGCGCTTCCGCCTCTGAGATATTTGCCGGCGCCATCCAGGATTATCAGCGGGGCATTATCATCGGCAGCCAGACCTTCGGCAAGGGAACAGTGCAGTCACTGGTACCCTTGAACCGGGGCCAACTCAAACTGACGCAAGCCAAGTTTTACCGGGTTTCAGGTGAAAGCACTCAGGCGAAGGGCATCATCCCGGATATCGTCTATCCTTCCAGTTACGACCCTGACGACATCGGCGAAAGCACCCTGGACCATCCTCTGCCCTGGGACATGATCGGCGCCGCCAACTACAGAGCCGGGAAAAATATCAACCACCTCGTACCGGAACTGCGCGCCCTGCACCTTGAACGGGTGGCAAATCATCCGGACTTTAACTACCTGAAGGAAGCCTTCGCCTACCGCAAGGCGCGTAAAGAAGAAAACACCATCAGCCTGAATGAAATACAACGCCTGGCGGAAAAACAGGACCGCGAGACATTTTGGCTGGCGTTGGAAAATCGCAAGCGCCTGGCCCAGGGGCTCGACGCCCTGGCTTCACTGGATGAACTGACGGCGGATGAACCGGAGGTTGCCAATAGCGAAGCCCCGGCAGGTGGAGAAGGTGCCCTGGTTCCGTCCCCGCAGGAAGGCGAGGACGATGGCCCCGTACCCGGCAACGAGATGGCGGGCGCAGGTGCGGCGAACATAAAAACAGACAGCGAGGAACCCGTCGATTTCCGTCTCATTGAAGGCGGCCATATCCTGCTTGATCTCATCTCTCTGGAAAAACGAACCGCCGACGACGGACTCAGGTCACGGGGAAGCTGAAGTCACGCCCCCTGCCCGAGACAAAAACCCGATACCAGTTCAACCAGGGTGGGCATCAGAGACTCAGGCAGGTCATGGCCCATCCCCGGCACAACATAAAGCGTCGCACCCGGTATGCACCTGGCGGTATCTTCACCGGCAGCCAGAGGCACCAATGGATCATCCGCGCCATGAATGACCAGAGTCGGTGTGCGAATCTTCTGCAGCAACGACACGCGACTCCCGGATGCCACCACCGCCGCCATCTGGCGCAGGACGCCATCCGGGGCGTAGTTCCTTTCGTATCGCCGCCTGGCGATATCCAGCCGTTGTTCCTCGCTGGTGGGGTAGCCAGGGGAACCACAGACCAACAGGCCGTGAGCGGTTGCCGCAATGATGCCCTCGACGCCTGCGGCCGGGTCAACCTCGGCTTGCAGGCTGGCAGCCGCATCCGGTGATGGCCCCGGCAAACCCCGCCTGCCGGAACTCGTCATCACCGGGCAGAAAGTTATCAACCTCTCGCCGTGCCTGGCCGCCAGCACCTGGCCGATCATGCCGCCCATGGAAATGGCAAAAAGGTGAGCCCGACGAATATCAAGCCCGTCCATCAGGCCAAGAATATCGTCCGCCATATCGTTCAGGGTATAGGGCGGGGCACTCTCTCCCCTGGCAATGGCTTTGATATCCGGAATGCCGGAGAATTTTTCACTCAGCCCTGCATCGCGATTGTCGAAGACGACAACGCGAAACCCCTCTCCCGTCAAACCGTCAATGAAATTCCGGGGCCAGTCTATAAGTTGGCTACCGAGACCACGCACCAGAATGATCGGCGGTGAGGCGGCGTCTCCGAACTGCTCAAACGCCAGAGAGACACCCTTGGCAGTCGTCAGTTTCACGCCAACTCCCCGCCCATGAGCTTCAGTAATTTCGCCGTCTTCTCCTCCATCAATGATTTGTCACCCCGGGACTCAACATTGAGACGCATAACCGGCTCCGTGTTCGAGGCCCTGACATTGAACCGCCAGTTGTCATACTCGGCGCTGAACCCGTCTGTCTTGTCCACCCTGATGGCACCCGGGATATATTCCTTTTCAATCGCTGCAAGCATCCCGCGGGGGTCTTCAATTTTCCGGTTGATCTCACCGGAGACAGGGTAGCGGGCCATGCGATCATCAACCAGTTCCGAAAACTTTTTATTCTGTCGGGACATCAAGCCAAGCACCAGCAACCAGGGCGCCATGCCACTATCACAATAAGCAAAGTCCCTGAAGAAGTGGTGGGCGCTCGTCTCGCCCCCGTAGACGGCATCGACTTCTCGCATCTTTTCCTTCATAAAAGCATGGCCACCCTTGCTGAGTACCGGCCTGCCGCCTCCGGCGGTGACCACATCAATCGTATTCCAGGTCAGCCTGGGATCATAAACGATAGCGCTGCCCGGATTTTTGTCAAGAAAGGCCAACGCCAGCAGGCCAACCATATAATAGCCGTCAATAAACCGGCCCTGTTCATCGAAGAAAAAACACCGGTCGAAGTCACCGTCCCAGGCTATACCGATGTCCGCTGAAGTCCTGACGACAGCCTCGGCGGTGGGCGCTCTGTTTTCCGGCAGAAGGGGATTGGGCACTCCGTTGGGGAAGTGCCCGTCCGGCTCAAACTGTAACCGCTCGACACTGATGGGCAGCCTTGCCGCAAGTTGGTCCATGATCGGGCCGGCGGCGCCATTGCCTGGATTGGCGACAAGGGTAAATGGCTTCAATCCGTCCGTATCAATATAGGAGAGCAGACAATCAATGTAGGCGTCTCGATGGTTCAGCGGCGTCAGGGTTCCCCTGCTGTTCACCGCCGGGAATGAATTTTTCCTGACCTGATCGCGAATATCGTTGAGACCTGTGTCCCCGCTGATAGGGCGGGCCCCTTTGCGAACCAGTTTCATCCCGTTGTGGTCCCCGGGATTATGGCTGGCGGTGACCATGATGCCACCGTCAAAGCCATAATGATCCGTGGCAAAATAAATTTCTTCCGTGCCACAAACGCCTATATGACTGACGTGCACACCGCTGCTGCGCAGCCCCTCCACCAGAGCATCGGTAATCGCGGGGCCGGATAACCGGATATCGTGACCCACGACCACCCGGGACGGATTGATAAACTCTGAATAAGCCCGGCCTGTTGCAAAGGCGATTTCCGGATTGAGTTCATCCGGTACACGACCCCGTATGTCATACGCTTTGAAACCGGATATGTTCAGCATCATGGATGGCGCTTTGCCGCCGTGCTTGCAATAATCCCCGGCAGAGACCTAGAAGCCAACGGCGACCCCGGCTGACCTCGGGTCCTTCACGCCATGCATCATGCCGTCTTTGAACAATATGGAGTTGGCGTCACCTATACCCCGGCCAAATCTGCTTTGCACAAAGTTTTCATGCCCTTTTGCTTTCAGGGCGCGCAGTGTGTCCGGAGAGAAAACATACTTTTCATGAAAGATGCTGTCCGGTTTCCATTGATGATGAAAGCGCGGCAGGCTGACGGCATCCTCCAGTGTCATGCCATGATCAACCAGGTTCAATATCACCTGCAAGGTTGTTGTAATGATGGTCGAGCCGCCGGGCGAACCGGTAATCAAAAGTGGCCCCCCATCCCGGGTAACGATAGTGGGAGACATGGAACTCAGCATCCGTTTCCCCGCCACTATGGCGTTGGCCTTTCTGCCAAGCAGCGCAAACTGGTTTGCCTCGCCGACTTTGACCGAGAAGTCATCCATTTCATTGTTAAGCAATATGCCGGTACCCGGCACAACTATTTTATTGCCGAAAGCACTGTTCAGAGTGGTGGTGAATGCAACCATCATCCCGGACTTGTCCATCACGGAAAAGTGAGTCGTCTCCCGGCTTTCCGCCGGCAGTGCCTGACCAGGGTAAATAGTGTTGCTGGAAGACGCTTTATCCGGGTTAAAGTCAGCAAGGCGCACCTTGGCATAATCTTTATCAATGAGCATGGCAAGCGGTATGTCGTAAAAGTCCGGGTCCCCGAGATGCTCCGCCCGGTCTGCATAAGCGCGCCTCTCCGCCTCCACCATCAGATGGGCCAAGTTCGCACTGCCCCAGCCCATTGCCGCAACCTCGTAAGGTTCCAGCATGTTCAACATCTGGATGACCATGGCGCCGCCGGAGGATGGCGGCCCCATGCCCCAGATATCATATCCACGGTAGCTGCCTTTTACCGGGTCACGCCAAACCGGTTGGTAGTTCGCAAGATCCTCATGGCTGATAATGCCTTCCCCTCGCTGCATCTCGGCAACAATCAGCGCCGCCGTTTCGCCTGTGTAAAAGCCATCACTCCCTTGCTCGGAAATTCGCATCAAGGTACTGGCAAGATCAGATTGTATCCAGGTATTCCCCGCCGCAAGCGGTTCGCCGTTCTTGCTGAATTTTGCCAGCGAGGCTGGGTGTCGGCTGAAGTGGGCAAAGTAAACATTGATATGCCGGGCAAGGAAGTAACTCAGTTCAAACCCGTCTTTTGCCAGTTTGATGGCGGGAGCCATCACCGCCTGACGAGACATGCTGCCGTGATCTTCCAGCAAATCCAGCAGCCCCGCCACACTGCCGGGTACGCCGCTCGCCAGAAGTGTCTCGCGGGAAAGCCCCGCGATAACATCACCGTTTTCATCCAGATACATATCACGGTGGGCCCTGCCCGGAGCCTTCTCCCGATGATCCTGGGTCAGCACCCTGCCGTCCGGCAACCGAATTACGGCAAAACCACCGCCGCCAATATTGCCGGCGGACGGATGGGTGACAGCCAGAGCAAAGGCGGTGGCCACCGCGCCATCGACGGCGTTGCCGCCCTGCTGCATGATTTCAATGCCGGCCTGGGAAGCCAGGGTCGAACTGGACGAGACCATACCGTTCTCGCCATAGACGGCTTCAGTACTCGCTGCAAACCCCTCTGCAAACCAGATCAGGCAACAGGTCAAGACAATATTTCTCATAGAAAGCGTCCGGTGTTCGTTCGCCAGAAGCATAACATGTTAATTCCCGTCCGCCGCCGTGCCCCTTGCCGTCAGCCTCATATATATTGAACCCGTACAATCGCGAGACTGGCAATAGGTCTTTCGCTAAGATAGCCGAATGGAAATCAGCCAGCGAGACGCCAGAAAACTATTCCTGAAACAACAGGGATTACTTCGTGACAACGAATTCGGTCACGGCAGAAACGGGGTTTGCAGAGCCATAAACCGGCTCTCGTATCTGCAAATAGACACCATATCCGTAGTCAACCGCGCCCATGAGCACGTGGCCGCGACGCGGGTGGGGAATTTTACCCCTGCTCACCTCGACCGGCTCGTGAAAGAAAAAGAAGTTTTTGAATACTGGAGTCATGCAGCGGCCTTCCTGCCATTTGAAAGCTACCGCTATGCTCTGCCCGTCATGAAGGGCTGGCGGGATTCACGCCAGTGTGACCGGAAACTCGCAAGAGCCATTTTGAGTCGTATTGCATCTGAAGGAGCACTGCAATCCAGGGACTTTGAAGACACCAGAAAAAACAAGTCAAACGGCTGGTGGGCATGGAAGCCGGCAAAACAGGTGCTGGATCATCTGTTCCTTGCCGGGGAACTGATGGTTTCACACAGGGCGGGTTTCCAGAAGGCGTATGACCTGCCGGAAAATATCATCCCTTCCCATATCAACACGCAGGAGCCAACGATAGAGGAATGGTGCGACTTTATCGTCCTCAGTATGATTCACGCCCTGGGCGTGGCAACGGAAGCGGACCTGGGTTATGGACGGCCCACAATTCGTCGTCTCTCGAAAATCAATCTGAAGGCGCCCATACATGCCGCCATTCTGCGGCTTCTGGAAGAAGGCGGATTGACGGAAGTGACCGTCAACCGCAAGGCCTACTATTCAACGCCCCGGCTCCTTGATGCCCTGCCCCATCGCGTGAACCGTAAAACCGTACGCCTGCTCTCGCCCTTCGATAATCTGGTGATAAACAGACGCAGGACAGCGGCATTGTTCAATTTCAATTATCAGTTGGAATGTTACGTACCGCCGGAGAAAAGAAAATACGGCTACTTCGCCCTGCCCCTGCTTCACGGCGACGAACTTGCAGGCCGCATGGACACAAAAGCGGACCGCGCCGCCAAAAAGCTGATCATCAGGAAGCTGGTGCTGGAAGATACAACGGTTCCCGATGAGGCGTTCATTCATGCGCTCGCGGACGGCATTCGGCGTTTCGCTGACCGCCATGATTGCCACAGGGTCGACATTCAGGAAAGCCGACCGGACCTTCGTCAGCCACTGAACTCCGCCCTGAATGCATAATCATTGTTAATGGCGGCTTGCGCCCACCTCCGTCATTCCAGGCGATGGGGTTGTCCCCATCGCCGACAGTGTTTACCGCCGAGGCCTAGGCCGAAGGCCCCACCCACACCGTCATTCTTGTCTCGCCGAAGCAATGACGCTTTACGCGGCTTCGGAGGCTACTACAACTGGCAGGGCTTGTTGGTAATCGTGGGTTCCTGGGACAGCCATTCGCGCCATTGGTCGGTGATGGCGGGGTCTATGCCGATTGATTCGGCGGCGGCATGGTCAAGGATTTTACGCGCCGGGTCTTCGGCGCATTTCGCCAGCCGTTCAAGGGGCGTGTCTTTGATCCTTTCAAAGGCAGCGAGTAACGGCGCAAGGTCGGCTTTGTTGGGGTCGGGGAGCATGAGGGTTTGTAAATGTCCCACTTCGTAACTAGGATAGGTGAGTTTTTTTGTGCGCCGATTAAGCATTTGGATAATGCCGAATGAAGAATTGAGAAATACCGCAAATGCCTTTTCTTGTTCGGAGGTTTTAACTGCCATTGCAAAATACGCACTACCCAAGGCTGGCTTCTCGCTATAGATAGCCAGTAACCGACTACTGGTTGTGCTAAACCGTGATGTAATTAGAAAGCGAGTGGCTTTTTGCCAGGCGTTCACGGCTTTGTGTTCTTTGCCGGTTTTTGGCGTTGCCTGGGTTTCGGGATGGGAATTGATGGTTTGCATAACATCTTCGGCAATTGTGCAAAACGAATTTCGGTTATTGCCTAGATTCGGCGTGTAATCAAAATCTGCTCTGAATGCCCGGGGTGCATAGTTTACTGAGCAAATATGGTTGGCTAAAATTAATTTCGGCAGAGCATTGATTTCATCGGCAGTGCGCGCAAGGTGTGGATTAAACCATTGCACTGGTGACCAATTGCCGGCGCGCATTTTGTTCGCCGCCCAGAGCGTTTCGGTATACCCCCCCCCCCCCCCCCCCCCCGCATTATTCTGGATGGCATCAATCAAGGTTTCGGTTTCCTTCACATCCTTTGGATAGGCAGCAAGTTGGATAAAGCGGGTCGGCTGGTCCTTGTCTGTGTTGCGATTTCCAATGACGAGACACTCGTGGATGCTGGTGTTTTCCGAGAAGTTGATATGCTTGGGGTCGTGCGAAGTAACCACCATTTCAATCTGAAAATTGTTGGCAAGGTATTGGCGTTCGGTTCTGCCATTCTCAGAAGTGCAAGCGGTTGCTGGAATTACTTTGGCAAGTTTTCCCTTTTCCGCTGATAACAGACCGTTCGTCAGCGGCGTAAAAAACGGTCTGATGCTTCCTCTGCCAACCGCGACTGCTGCTCTAGGATCGCGCTGATCCAATGTCGTTTTGATATATTGCAGGCGTTCCCCCATAGCACGGGTGGTGGCAGTGGTGTATTTTCTTCCCTGCTTACTGGTATCAGTAAAGGGCGGGTTATAAATCACCGCGTCAAATTTTTCCGGCATAAGTACTTCGGTCATTTCCTTGCGCGAAACATCTTCGCCAAAAAGCGGCGGCGGCTCTAATACCATCTTGCCCATACTTTCATCAAGCAACTTTTCCAATACGCCATGCCGTACATCGTCCGGACCAGCATCGTCCGCATTTTTTATTGCACCATGCTGCAAGGTATGCAAGTTCATCCGCTCGTAGTCGGTATTGGGCGCGCCGATGGTGAGATTGCATGCCGCCAACTGCACGCTGTATTTATTAATGTCAAAACCATAGATAGAATTTTCCACCAATTTTTTGTGCAGTTTATTGATTTCGTCCTCGCTCAGATCTTGTGCTTTTGCGGCGCGTTTTTTAATGATATTGAGTGCCGCCATGAGCAGGGTTCCGGTGCCGCATGCCGGGTCAATTATTTTTAATTTGTTCACTTGGTTTGGGTCTTTCCAATCGGTGAAGTTTTCATCAAAAGCCAGACCAGCGAGTAAATACCCGGACAGGTTTTTGGTGTAAAAGGCACCATCACTTTGTGCCGAGCCAAGCACAGAGTGATACAGCGGGCCGGCGTGGTCAAAGCCGAGGTCATTTAAGGTGGTGGCATTGTCTATGGCGCACTGAATTAATGTGTTAATGGCGCGGCGAATGACTTCATTGTTCGGCAGGTTTGCCAACAGCGCGGTGGCATCCTGAAAAACTGGCGCGTAGTCTTTGGCAAGAATGGTGCGCCATGCACTCACCAAAGCACTCGCCGGATCGCCCTCTATATTGGCGGCCTCAATTCGCGTCAGTCCGCCCAGGTTGCCGGTTTCGTCCAGCCGCTTGTGCATAATGCATGCATTGGCAATCAACAGCGCGGCGGTTTTGCAACTTTCCTCTTCATTGTCGCTCGGCGTGCCTATGGTTCTGGCGATGATGTCGGTTGCGCCTTCCTGCTTAAACAAACGCGCGGCTTTTTCAATGGATTGGGTGATTGCATCGGCGATGATTTTGCCTCGCTGGGAAATGCCGGTTTTGTTGGCGATTTGCGCGTAGATCGCCTGCTTGGCATCTTCGTCCAGCAGTGATAATTGCACCGGGTTATAGTCTTCGTGGTCGGGGCGGTCGGAGTCGGGGCGGACGCGGTTCATCGTGGCGAAGGTCAACCGATCGGTCAATTCGGTATACAGACGTTCGTCGTGGGATTGTAATGCGCGCAGGATATTGCCGAGGGCTTTGAAACGCGATTGTTCTTCACCCAGGGTGTCCAACAACTCCGCATCGGGCGGCAGAATAACCGGCACGACTATGTAGCCGAGGACTTTTCCGCTGTTGTCGTCTTTGCGCATGACGCGTCCAACGGCTTGGATGGTGTCAACTTTGCTTTGGCGCGGGTCCAAAAAGGCGATGGCATTGAGCGCGGGCACATCGATGCCTTCGCTGAAGAGCCGCGCGTTGGTGATGAGGCGTGGGTTTTGTTCGGTGGCTATGGTGTTTAATTCTCGCAGAGCGGCATTACGTTGTAGCGCACTACTGGTGCCGTCCAGATGTGTCGTGTGAATGGCGCGAACGTCAGCGTTTTGGGTTTTATTGGCGCCGCGCAGCCAGTCATTCAGTTCGGGTTTTTTCAACGCCCGGTCGAGCCATTTTGATCTTCGGATATTGCTGGCAAAGGCGATGGTTCTCGCCAATACGCCCGGGGTGTTTTTGCCTTGCACAATGCCATTGATGGCGAGGGCGATTGCGCCAAGCGCGAGAAACGCCTGCGCGTCCGCGGCTTTGCCACCTCCGCCGATGTCATCGTTCAGTGCCAATAGAGTGTTTTTGAGATGGTCGTCCATGCTGTCTTCGGTGATGCCGAGCGCGATGACGCGATAATCGCAGAGCATTCCGGCTTCCACGGCTTTCTTAAAGGTGAGGCGGTAGAACTCGTTGCCGTAGGTTTCAACATCATTCATGTCCACAATCTGCGCTTGGGCATCATCGTTTTGAGCATTACCTCTTTTGTCCTGATAGATGCGTGGCGTGGCGGTCATGTAGAGGCGTTTGGCGGCTCGGATTTTGTTCTGATCATGAATGAGTTGGAATAAACCGGCGCGAGTTTCGTCCAGATAGCCGGTAGTGCGGTGCGCTTCATCAATGATAGCGAGATCAAAATCGGGCGCCCCGTGTTCGTGTTGTGCTACTCGCAATTTTTCCAATGATTGGTAGGTACAGAAGACCGCGCGGGCGGTGTTGTCGGGAATGTTCATGTTGAGTTCAGCGGCTATTGTTTGTGGGTCTGTTGTGGTTGCGCAGGAAATTTCCGTTGCGCTGATGTCTTCATTGCGTCCGGCGGTCTTATCGGAACAGATGACGGTGCAAGCAAGATTGCGGCCTGTGTGGCTTAACCATTCGTGGCGAGTTTGCGCAACCAGGGCGATGGATGGCGCGATGAATAAAATGTTGGCTTTGCCCGGCGCAAGTTGTTCGGCGATGCGCATAGCGGTGAAGGTTTTGCCCGTACCGCATGCCATGATGAGCCGCCCACGGTCTCGCCCGGTTTGAGTGAAACCTTGAATGACTGCGTTAATCGCTTCTTGCTGAAGCTCCCAGGGTTCGCGTTGGAGTCTTGGTTTTTTATCAAACTTCAAGTCAAGGTGTTGGCGAAAATCAATGATTTTGATTTCACCTCGATGCATTAGTTTTTCAGCAACTGGATTACATTCGCTGGTGGCAACAAACCAACGCAAGCCAAAAGTTTGCGGATTGGCGGCAGTGGCGAATTTTTCTATGTCTCTCTTGCCTACTTTGTGATCTTCGGCGTAACACTTGCATTGAATGGCGACCAAAGTGCCGTTGGGGGTTTCGGCAACGAGGTCTACGCCATCATCCTGGGCATTTAGTCCGCGCTCTTGTGTTGCGCTTGCATGCTTTGTCCACTCTGACCATTTCCAAATGTTTTTAATCTCCAAATCGGGAATGAGTGGCGCGGCCTCGAGAAAGAGGTTCTCAAAGTTTGTTCCTTGGTCGCGCGGATTGGAGCTGTTGGCGCGAATGTCCGTTAAGATTTCGCCGACTGTGCGGTCTTGAAATTGGATGGTGTTAGGCATGGGCGTTTTTGGTCGGGTTACATTCGGGTCGCTGCATGGGCTGCCGATTATGGCGATGCACGCAGGGATTGTCCATAAACTACTTAAGCCGCGCCACGCCGTCCCTGCTCCGTCCCTGCTCCGTCTGGCGGCCTACGGCGCCCCGCGCCGTCATTCTCGCCGAGGCCGAAGGCCGTAGGCGGGAATCCAGAGTTGCGGTTTCGCGCAGCGAAAGCGCAATGGGTGTGGGGGACGGCAAAGGGCGAGGCGGCTACGCCGCCACCCTGGACCCTCGCCAGTAAGCGAGAATCCAGGTGCCCATAGCTCATCGTGACAACCGATGGCATTTCAACGTATGATGCGCGGCTGCTTTGTTGATTCATTTCCAATAAAGGGAGAAGAAAGATGATTGGATACGTAACCATCGGCGTCACTGACATGGAAAAAGCCAAAGCCTTCTGGACCGAGCTGCTCGCCTCCAAGGGCGCAAAGCTCATCATGGACGCAGGGCGCATCGCGTTTATTGGCTCTGGCATGGACCAACCCATGCTTTCCGTGTGCATTCCTTACGACGAGAAAGATCCACGCCCGGGCAATGGCACCATGCTGGCCTTCCGCGCCGACTCCACGGAAGAGGTTGATCAACTCCACCAAAAGGCAATCGAACTGGGTGCAACAGACGAGGGTGCGCCGGGCAAAAGAGTGCCGACCTTCTACGGCGGTTACTTCCGGGATCCTGACGGCAACAAGGCGGTTTTCTACAAGATGGGCTAAGCACCCTCCGGCTTTACCGGGCAATACAGATGAGACACCTGCCAAACTTGAAGGACCTGACGCCTGCCGAAATCCGGGACATACTGGGTCGCGCCGCCATCATCAAGGATAACCCCCGGGACTACGGTTCCCTCCTCGATGGCATGTCTCTCGCCATGCTGTTTCAAAAAACAAGCACTCGAACCAGAGTATCCTTTGAGGCGGGCATGACGGAACTGGGAGGACACGCCATCTATATCGACTGGACGACATCCAATTTCGTCTTGTCCGGGATAGAGTATGAAACTGAATACCTATCAAGGAATGTCAGTTGCATCATGGCGCGTCTTAAGTGTCACGCCGACCTGGAAAAAATAATCAACGCCAGTCGGGTGCCGGTCATCAACGGCTGCTGCGAGAAGTTCCATCCCTGCCAGGCACTGACGGACCTGCTCACCGTAACGGCGCATCACGGAGGTGACCCGACGGACGCCAATATCGTGTATGTGGGCGTACAGAATAATGTTTCCAATTCCCTGGTGGTCATCTGCGATAAGTTGGGCGTCAATCTCACTCTGGCCACGCCGGAATCACTGGACAACGGTGAGAGCCTCGATGCTGAAATTCAGGAAACCATTCGCACTTCCGCAACCATCCGGCACACTAACGACCCGGGTGAGGCGGTTCGGGATGCCGACTTTGTCTATACGGACACATGGACTGACATGCAATACTTCAACCACTCCGATTTCACCGATGAAAAGGAAGCCAGGATCAAGGCCATGTTGCCCTATCAACTCAACAGGAAACTACTGGCCGGTGTCGACTGCAAGGTTATGCACGACATGCCGATTCACGCCGGCCATGAAATTTCCGCCGACCTGGTGTACGACGAAAGGTCAATCATCTTCGAGCAAGCGGAGAACCGCCTGCATGCACAAAAAGGACTCTTGTGGTGGCTGTATGAACAGGCCGGGTTCATTCAGGGAGGTCATCCGCCAGTAATTCAAGCCAGTGCATGACTGGTGTGTTCGCGCCCGATGCCAGTTGCATCTGGCAGCCTATGTTGGCGGTGACGATCACGTCCGGCTTGTCGGCTTCCAGCATGGCAAGTTTTCGGTCCCGCAATTGTGTTGACAGGCCAGGTTGCAGAATCGAGTAACTGCCTGCGGAACCGCAACACAGATGATTTTTCGCCGGTGTGACAGTGGTGTAACCCGCTCTTGTCAGGAGACGTTCGATCTTCCCCCCCAGTTTCATGCCGTGCGCCATGCTGCAAGGTGTATGCACGGCGACCCGCCTGCCGGCGACCCGGATTGGCATGGTTTCCAGCAGGGTCACGGCATCCACCAGCTTGTCCGCGATGGCCTGCGCTTTCCCCACATACGCCGGATCATGGCGAAAGATGTGCGGGTATTCAGCGATGGTGACGCCACAACCAGTTGCCGAGGACACCAGGGCATCCACCTCGCCGATGCGTTCGTAAAGCAGGTCTATCACTTTCCGCATACGCCGCTTACCCGCCTCTTGAGCAGACAGGTGATAATCCAGCGCCCCGCAGCAACCTTCCGCCATGATTTCTGAATCCTGACCCGCAAACGACAGCAGGCGAGACAGGGAGGCAACCACATTTGGAGTTGCGGCTGACTGAACGCACCCGCCAAGCAACAGGATTTTCGAGCGACGCACGGACACCACCCTGTGCCTTGCGGGGCTGACCTGTGGAATATGTCTGCCAAGCGCCATTGGCAGAAGCGGCCGGAAAAGCCGACCAACCCAAAGCAGAAGCCGAAGCAGCGCCGCCCTCGGAATCACTTGGCGCAACAGGAAAGCCATCAGCCGATAAAACAGGGGGCGGCGCACAACCCCGGCGGCAAAGCTGCGGCCTATATCCAGCAATTGACCATACTCGACGCCGGATGGGCAGGCGGTTTCACAGGCACGGCATGTCAGGCAACGATCCAGATGGGTCATGCTTGCCTTGCTGATGGTGTTTTCTTCCAACAGGTTCTTGATGAGATAGATCCGGCCTCGTGGTCCATCCAGTTCGTCCCCCAGGAGTTGGTAGGTCGGGCAACTGGCCGTACAGAAACCGCAATGTACACATCGCCGCAGTATCTCCTCCGCCTCCGCGACCTCCGGCAGGGCTTTCAATGCTGGGTGGATATTCGTCTGCATCATTTACAACCAGGGATACATACGGCCGGGGTTGAAGATGCCGCGGCTGTCGAAGGTGGCCTTGAGCCTACGATGAATCGCCGCCTGTACCGGCTCCAGTGGTTCATACCGATCAGCGGCAAAGGCCGGGCGAGGAGCGCGAATTCGGGTCCAATGACCGCTACCCCGGTAATGCCGCCGCGGGTCTTCCTCCGGCCCTCCCAGCCATCTCTGGCCGAAACCCCAGTCCGCGAACAGGAACCCGAAATCTCCCGGTAGCTCCATCGGGTTGGTGGACAAGCGCCAGAGGTCGGCGTGACTGCTCAACAAAGGTAGCCGATGGCTATCCAGTTGCGCCCAGAAATCATTGCTTTCAAGTGCGCCGCCCAGCTTTCCGGCATCCGCCGCCACCTGTCTCTCACGACCCGACAATCTAACCCGCAGCCTACCCTCCTCATAGCAGGCGGCGCTGACAAGCCCGGCCCTGCCAGTGAGCGTCTTGATTTTATCCAGGGCCGCCTGCCAGCCCAGTTCGAGACCCAGGGTCATTTCCTGCTCGGGCTTCGGCAACACCTTCATGCTGACATCGGCAATCACCCCCAGTATGCCCATGGCGCCGCACTGCAGACGGGAAACATCATAGCCGGCGACGTTTTTCATAACCTGCCCACCAAACTCACTATAGACACCGGCCTGTAATACCAGGCCGACCCCCAGAATAAAATCCCTGGCAGCGCCGCGATATGGCCGCCCTGAACCGGACAACCCCGATGCAACGGCGCCGCCCAGTGTTGACTCGGCGGAGAAGACAGGCGGCTCGAAACCCAACATCTGCCCTTTTCCATCCAGGATTCGTTTGATTTCCACCAGCCGGGAGCCGGCCCTGGCCCGTATCATCAACTCCTCCGGGCGGTAATCAATCACACCGGCGTAAGCCCCCATCTCGAGTGGGCGATGGTCTTCTCCCGGCGGGTATCCCAGGAAAGACTTGCTGTTGCCGCCGACAATGTTCAGTGCCTGGCCGTCAGCCCTCGCCGCCTTGACGTGTTCGATAATAGCGGGCAAATCCACGGCTAAAACCTGGACAGGTGAGGGAACTTGTCCATGCCGGCATGCACATGCATGGCACCAAATTCAGCGCAACGGCTCAGGGTCGGGATGGCCTTGCCGGGATTAAGGATTTCGTTTGTGTCAAAGGCCAGCTTGACGCCGTGAAAGAGGCTTATCTCCTCCGGCGTGAATTGCAGGCACATCTCGTTGATCTTCTCGACACCAACGCCATGCTCACCTGTGATGGCGCCGCCCTTTTCAATGCACAGGCGGAGTATGTCACTGCCAAAGGCTTCGGCCCTGACAAGCTCGTCATCCTTATTGGCATCGTAGAGTATCAACGGATGGAGATTGCCGTCACCGGCATGGAAAACATTCGCCACCGGCAGTCTGTATCGCTGAGACATGGCGCTGATCGACGCCAGCACAGAGGCCAGTTCACGGCGGGGGATAGAGCCGTCCATGCAATAGTAATCCGGCGCAATCCTCCCCACTGCGGGGAAGGCCGCCTTGCGACCCAGCCATAATCTGGCGCGTTCCTCTTCCCCAGTGGCAAGGACGCATTGAAAAGCCCGGTTCGCTTCAAGAATTCGGGTCACCTCGATGACGTCTTCTTTCGTTTCCATCTCCGCGCCATCCAGTTCACATAACAGCAGGGCTTCAGCATCCGTGGGGTAACCCGCCCCCACAAAGGCCTCCGCCGCCTTTATGGCAAGGTTATCCATCATCTCAAGCCCCGCCGGCAGAATGCCGCTGGCAATGACAGCAGACACGCCCTCGGCGGCATCGCTGACCGTTGCAAAGGCGGCCATGATCACCGCAACCGCAGGCGGCTTCGGCAACAACTTGACAGTGACCTCCACCACTATGCCCAGCATCCCCTCGGAGCCGTGCAGCAGAGACAACAGGTCCAGGCCGGGCGCGTCATAACCTTCGCCGCCGACGGTCATCAACTCCCCGCTCGACAGCACCACCTTGAGGGCTTTGACATTGTGAACGGTCAATCCATATTTCAGGCAATGTACGCCGCCGGCGTTTTCAGCAACATTGCCCCCCAGAGTGCAGGCAACCTGCGAAGAAGGGTCAGGCCCGTAATAGAGGCCGAGATTGGCCACCGCCTCTGAAATGGACAGGTTGGTGACCCCCGGCTGAACAACAGCGGTCAGATTATCCTCATTGACCCTGAGCAGCCGATTGAATTTCGCCATCACCAGAAGGACGCCTTCCGCATGCGGCATTGCGCCTCCGGAAAGACCGGTGCCGGCGCCCCGGGCAACAAGCGGCACGCCGGTTTCATGGCACAGGGCGGCAATTTTTTGAACTTCTTCGATGGTCTCCGGCAGCACGACCAGGCCGGGCAACTGTTTCTTTGCCGTCAGACCATCGGTTTCATATACCGCCAGCCTCTCTCTGTCGCGGATAACGCTGGCAGAAATCTTCATCAGACGATCAATAAACAAAGGAGTCAGGGCGGCCATGGGTCCGGATAGTGATACGCATTTGAAGGAAGGCGGTATTATACGGGCCATAATAGGGCGCACGCCAACCCCCGGGGGTGACTTTCCGCTATAATGTCGCTCTGTCGGTCACTGTTGGAGCTGTGGGTTGACTATCAACACGGTTGAAGAAATCCTCGACGATTTTCGTCAGGGAAAGATGGTTCTCATGATGGATGACGAGGACCGCGAAAACGAGGGCGACTTGATCATCGCCGCAGAGGTGGTGACGCAGGAGCATATTACCTTCTTCGCCCGCCATGCCTGCGGACTCATCTGCCTGACCCTCACAGAGGCCCGCGCCGGGCAACTGAACCTGCCGTTGATGGTGGACAACAACGGCTCCATGCATGAAACCAATTTCACGGTTTCCATCGAAGCCGCAAGCGGCATAACCACGGGGATTTCCGCCGCTGACCGCGCCATGACCATAAAAGCGGCGGTCGCAAAGAACGCCTGCCCTGACGACCTGGTTCAGCCGGGTCATATCTTCCCTCTGGTTGCCAGGCGTGGCGGCGTACTGACAAGAGCCGGACACACGGAAGCCGGCTGTGACATAGCGCGTATGGCCGGGTACGAGCCAGCCGCGGTCATCGTCGAAGTGATGAATGAAGACGGTACCATGGCCAAACGGCCTGAACTGGAAGCCTTTGCGGAAAAACACGGCATCAGACTTGGCACCATCGCCGACCTGATTCGCTACCGCAACTTGCATGACGCCACCATCGAGCGGGTTGACCTCAGGACAATTACCACCATCCATGGCGAATTCAGCCTTTACACCTATAAAGACAATATCTCGGACCAGATTCATTATGCGCTGGTGAAAGGGGGCATCTCCGAAGATGAGCCCTGTCTGGTGCGTGTACAAACCCTGAATACCCTGCGAGATGTCATACGGACGACCCGGCCCGGGTTTTCAGATACCTGGTCGCTGAATGACTCACTCGCGCACATTGCCCAAGCCGACAAGGGTGTCGTGGTTCTGGTGGGGCAGGCGCCCAACCAGACAGATGAACTGAACCAGGTTACTCATTTCCCCGGTCTGCCGCCGGAACAAAGACACACGAATGAGGCCCGCGTTTATCAGGTTATCGGCACCGGCTCACAGATATTGAGGGACGTTGGTGTGGGCAAGATGCAGTTGCTCAGTTCTCCCACCAGATTTAGTGCTATTTCCGGGTTTAATCTTGAAGTAATTGAGTTTATTGAGAAAAAATAATGAAGCGGCTCGTGTATTTGCGCTTTGCCCTTGCCCGGCTGTTACTGTTACACCTGCCCCGCCATGAGCATACCTGTTTCCCGGTATGCTTATAATACGGGCCAGGGTACGCCGGGATACAGTGGCAAGGTCGGTCGTTTTCCGGAAATGAAAGCCGGGCGCAACAGGAGCCTGCATGGCGGAAAAACGTGAAGTGGATGCGCAGGGTCTGGAGCTTACTTTCAAGCTCAAGAACCTGCAGGATGTCCATACTCTTCTGAGTGAACTGGACCATTACCATGAACAATACATCATCGAGGACGCCGCCTACTTCGACCTGAAGCTGTGTGTGGAGGAACTGCTGCTGAACGTCTTCAATCATGGTTACAAGGCAGTATCGAGGGCACCGGCCGTGGCGGTGTCCATCCGCGTGACCCCCCATCTGCTGAGTGCCGAAATCATCGATAACGCCGCCCCCTTCGATCTTTTCCATTCGGACCACAAAGCGGATTTAACGTCCGGGCTGGAAGACCGCCCCATTGGCGGCCTGGGAATACACCTGGTCAAAGGTCTCTCGGACGAACTTGAATATTCCGCCCTGAAAAACGGCAACAGGGTATATGTCGGCAAGAACACAGGAGCTTGAAAATCTCATGGTCAGTATTTTAGTGGTGGATGATGAGGCTGATGTTGAAGCCCTCATCACGCAGAAATTCAGAAAAAAGGTTCGCAAGGGCGAATGGGATATCAGGTTTGCCCGCGATGGAGAGGAGGCCCTGGAGGTTCTCCATAAGAATGACGACATTGATATTGTGCTCTCGGACATCAATATGCCGCGAATGGACGGGCTGACACTGACGCAGAAGATCAAGGAACAGGGGCTGGACCTGCGCGCCATAGTCGTTTCCGCCTACAGCGACATAAAAAATATCAGGTCGGCAATGAACAACGGCGCATTTGATTTCATCACCAAGCCGATCAACTTCGAGGACATGGAATCCACCATCCAGAGAGGGTTTGACAACCTGTCGAACATGCGGGAAGCCACCCGCTCTCGGGACGACCTCCTCGCCATCAGAAAAGAACTCAACCTCGCCGAAGCCATCCAGCAGTCGATACTGCCTACGGACTTCAATATAGAGCCCCGCTGCCCGCTCTACGCCAGCATGACTCCGGCCAAGCAAGTGGGCGGGGATTTCTATGATTTCTTCAAGCTGGACGACGACCGCCTGGTCCTGCTGGTTGCGGACGTTTCCGGCAAGGGCATCCCCGCCGCCCTCTACGCGATGGTTAATCAAACCCTGAGCAGAAGCCTGAGTTATTCACTGTCTTCCCCGTCACCTTCCCGGGTCGCCAATATGCTCAACACGGAATGTTGCAAGAATAATGATGCCTGTATGTTCACTACCCTCTTCTACTGCATCCTGGACCTCAAGACGGGGGAGTTGACCTATGCCAACGCTGGCCACAATGCGCCCCTTCAAATCGACCCGGACAGTTCCTGTAAAGTATTGCCGTTGACCGACGGCACCCCCCTGGGCGTCATGGAAGATCAGGAATACGTCGAGAAAAAAACAACCCTGAAGCCCGGCAGTCTGCTATTCATATACACGGACGGGGTGACGGAATCCATGAACGCCGCCGGAGAAGAATACGGGGAGGCGCGCCTCATCGACGTGCTGCGCGCATCCGCCGACAAAGACCTGGTGGTCATAGACGAACAAGTTCACGGCACGGTCAACGAGTTTATAGGCGACGAGCCGCAATTTGATGATCTGACCTACCTCGCCATCAAGTATCAACCGAAGCCATGACATTCTTCCCCTGCTTGTTATTGTTCACCGCAAGTGCGCTCTGTTCGGCGGAAGCATTGGCAATACTCGAAGCCGCCACCCTTGTTGATGTACAAAGAGAGGCGCAGGGAGGTGTGCAAAAAAAGGCGCAGGGAACTGCGCAAAAAAAGGTGCAGGGCGTCAGCGAGGACGAAATAGTTTTTGGCCAGTCTGCAGCGCTGACCGGCCCCGCCGGGGAACTGGGCGTTCATATGCGCCAGGGGCTGCTCGCCGCTTTTGCCGAGGCCAATCGCCAGGGCGGGGTGCACAGTAGAAAGCTCAGCCTTATTACCAGAGACGACAGCTATGAACCTGAAAAAGCCATCGAGAATGTGCATGCGCTTATCAACGAAGACAAGGTATTTTCCCTTATCGGCGGCGTCGGCACATCGACTTCCAGGGCTGTCGTCCCCATAGTTGCAAAGACTCCCCTGCTTTATATCGGCCCCTTCACCGGAGCCTCTTACCTGAGGTCCTCCGCCCTGGAAAATGTCATCAATGTTCGCAGTTCCTATAAGCAGGAACTGTACAAGATACTAACCCATCTCAAGAATGATCTCGGGGTCAGCCGCGTGTCAGTTTTCTATCAGAATGACTCCTACGGCGAAGACGGATTACAGGGGGCCAGGGAGATAGTGAAATCATTGCGAGGGGTTCAAATCGTGTCCCTGGGTTCTTATGTCAGAAATACGACAGCCGTCAAAACAGCGCTGCTGGATATCCTGAAGGGAAACCCTCAGGCGGTGATCATGATTGGCGCTTACCTGCCGACGGCTACTTTCATAAAGTGGGCGGAAAAAATCAACATAGGAGCGAGCGTTTACCTGTCTGTATCCTTTGTCGGCGTATCCGCCCTGGCGAATGAGTTGAAGGGAAGCCGGGCCAATGTTTTTGTCAGCCAGGTGGTGCCCTTCCCTTTCAGCGAAAATGGCCACCTGAGCCGGAAGTATCAAAGGGCCATGACAGCCATCGGCGGCAACGAGAGAGGCTATGTGACCTTTGAGGGCTATATCGTTGGCCGCCTTGTCGTTGAAGCCCTGAACAGAGTCGGGCGAGCACTCGACCACCGCAGCTTCCTGAAAGTGTTCGCGGAAAAGGAATTTAATATCGACGGCTTTCGGCTGAACTATGGACCGGAAGACAACCAGGGCTCGACCCAGGTGTTTTTGACAAGGGTAAGCAGGCAGCAAGTCATGCCCGTGACGAACTTGATGAACGTTGCACAATAGGGACACCCATGGCATGAGCGATTTTTTCGAGAAACACCGGCCGCGTATTTCCTGGAAGATCAGTGTGCAGATGTATCTGGGACTTTCGATCTTTGTGCTGCTGATTGGCATGGCAAGTTTCCTCGGCTGGAAATCACTGCTGGAGATGACCGGGATTCAAACGACCATCATCCAGGAACGGATTCCCGCCCTTTCCTTCGCCACCCAGATCGCTCAGAAAAGTTCGACCCTGGCCAATATATCGTCGAAGTTACTGGCGGTGGAAGGCGAATCGGAAATCGCAGAAATAGAGGCAAGCATAGACCTGAACGTCAGGGAGTTGGTTGATCTCATCGACCGGGTGAGGGCCATCGCCGAGGAACAGGATGAAGACGCCGCCCGGCAATTTGACGCATTGGCGGAAGAGCTTTTACAGAATCTGGGCAATCTTGAGAGCTCCGTGGTCAGGACGCTGCGCCTGAGACAGGAAATCAACGATCTTTTTGTCAGCTCATCGAATGAATCCAGAGATATCAATGAACTCCTGATTGAAGAAATAGACGATCTCGCATTCTTTCTCCATACCGGATATGCGGACCTCGCCCAGGATAATCCGCTGACCTTGTCGGACAGCGAGCAGAAACAGACCCTCGACTACTACAGGAGTCTCCAGGTCTTGGAGTCTCACGGCCAGCGGGTTTCCCGGCTGCTGGGAGAAGCCACGCAATTGCGCGCCCCCGACCTGCTGAACCCATTGACGGAGCGGTTTCGGGCTTCCATCGGCAGCGGGAAAAGAGCCCTGGATCAGGTAAACAATGAGTCTCTGCGGCAGGCTATTTCCAGGAAAATCAGCATCATCGAAGCAGCGGGGCTGGGCAAGGGTGAAGGGGCAGGCCTGTTCAGGAAACTCGAAGAGGTGTTCGAGGAAGGCGCCAGCCAGGCGCAGATTCTTGATTCCAACGGGAGGATTGTCAATGCATTGTCCATGCAGACGGAAGGACTGATCAAGGAAATACAGAACAAGAGCATTCTGACGCTGACTGATTTTGAAAACACCCTCGACCGCAATCGCCTGCAACTGCTCGCGGTCAACTTTATCAGCATCTTCCTGGCCTTTTTCATCGGCTGGTTTTTCGTTGAAAAGTATCTGATCGGCAGGATCAAGGAGCTGTCCCATACCATGCTGGTGATGTCCGAGGGGAACCTTGAAACCCCTATGAATATTCGTGGCAGCGATGAAATTTCCGATATGGCAAAGTCTCTGGAGATTTTCCGGGACTATGCGGTCAAGGCCCAGAAACTGAATCTCGTCGAGGCCCTGGCGAAAGAAGTCCAGGAAAAGAACGACAAGCTCGAAGACATCATCAAGCAGTTGGAAACCGCACAGGAACAGATAGTGATGCAGGAAAAGCTGGCATCTCTTGGGCAACTCACGGCGGGCATCGCCCATGAAATCAAAAACCCGCTGAATTTCATCAACAATTTTTCCGTGACCTCCAAGGAGTTGCTGGATGATCTTGCCGAGGCACTGGAAGACGCCGCTGGCGCTCCCTTGTCCGAAGACAGCCAATCCTACATCAAGGAACTGATGAGCGACCTAACGGGCAACCTCGACCGGATTCATAATCACGGGCAAAGGACCAACGACATCATCAAGGGCATGCTTCAACATTCAAGGGACGGGTCGAACGAGGCCACCGAAGAGATTAACTTCAATCGCTTCGTCGATAACACTGTCAACCTGGCTTACCACGGCAAGCGCACCTCCAACTCCAATTTCAATGCTGACATCAAAAGAATCCTCGATGACAGCATAGGCGACGTGGAAATTAATCCCCAGGACATATCACGGGTGATCATCAACCTGACCACCAACGCCTGTGACGCCATCGAAGAGAAACTGGAAAAAATGACCGAGCAAGAAAGAGAGGCTTACAGCCCCTGCATCGAAATCGAAACCAAAAAGGTTGACTGGCACGGCGCGGACCACCTGGAGATTCGGGTGCGGGACAACGGGCCGGGGATTCCTGATGACGTCATTCAGAAGATATTCAATCCCTTTTTCACAACCAAGCCCACGGACAAGGGAACCGGGCTGGGCTTGTCTCTTGCCCATGACATTGTCCTGAAAAACGCAGGAGACATGGGGGTGAAAAGCACATTCGGTGAGTTCACCGAGTTTACGATTCATTTGCCCTTGTAGCGCCGGTTGGCGGGGAATTTAATGGTTTGCGTCTCGTTTTTTCGTCGGCGCATTGATAGTATATTCCTCATCGGCATATCCGTAACCTGCCTGTGCAGGTGATGACGTATCTTCAGATGTTGCCGTTGGTGCCGGTAAAGACGGTTTGGTGGTACACCATTTACTTTTGATTTACTGTTAAAGAGCAAAGAACTAAATAGGAACGATGATGGAAAACCCCGCAGGAATATCAATCGAGAAGCTTGAAGACGTTATTGTATATTCGATCAAAGGACATTTTGACGCCTCTCTGGCCACTAGGGTCAATGACGAGGTTCAGGATGTCATAATCGGCTCCTTTCTCAAGGTGATCTTTGACCTTTCGGAATTGACTTATATATCGAGCGCGGGCCTGAGAGTGTTGCTTCTCACCGCGAAAAAGATGCAAGCCAAGGGCGGCGGGGTAAGCCTTTGCTCCGTCGGCCCGGGCGTTCAGCGAGTTCTGGATATCAGCGGCTTCACCAAGGTGTTCCCCAGCTACGAAAATCGCGACGCCGCCATAGCGGCGGTTTAATCCGCCTTCACACTCTACCTTCACAATCCACTTTTCTCCGCCACCGCCCGGGCAATGGCCTGGAAATACCCTCGCCGCCGAAACAGGGGGTCCGGCAAGGCCGCCATGGCGGCAAGACGCCACAAACCCGGCTCGCTGGTATGATGCCAATATCTGAGTGGTTTTTTATGATCGCATTTCATCCCGTCATCCGACAGTGGTTCAACGAAAAATACGGCGAGCCCACGGATATCCAGTCCATGTCCTGGCCGCGAATCGCCGCCGATGAACATCTTCTGATCACGGCGCCAACCGGCAGCGGCAAAACCCTGACGGCTTTTCTCTGGACCCTGAACAGATTCGCCACCGGCAACCTGCATACGGGCGAGACGCGGGTGTTATACATCAGCCCGCTGAAAGCACTGAACAACGATATTCGGCGGAACCTGCTGGAACCCCTGGAAGAGTTGCAAGCAAGGTTTGAGCAGGCGGGAGAGAAATTCCCCCGGGTCAGGGTCGCCACCCGGAGCGGCGATACCAGCCCGGACGACAGGCGGCGCATGTTGCAGGACCCGCCGGAGATACTGATCACCACGCCGGAAAGCCTGAACCTCCTTCTCTCTTCAAAGGGCGGGCGGAAACTGCTGTACGACCTCGATACTCTGATCCTGGACGAGATACACAGCCTGGTGGATTCAAAGCGGGGCGTCTACCTGATGTCTGCAGTGGAACGCCTGGTCCCCATGTCGGGAGAGTTTCAGCGCCTCGCGCTTTCCGCGACTGTGAACCCGCTGCGCCTGGTTGCGGATTTCGTCGCCGGTTACACACGCCAGGGAGGCCGCTACGAGAAGCGCAAGGTCGGCATCCTGAAGTCCGGCACGGCGAAGCAATACGACCTCAGCATCCGTTATCCTCCGGCGGCGGCAAACCCTGGTGAAGACGAAAAGATCTGGGACCTGCTGGCGGAAGACCTGCTGCCCCGCATCCACCACAACCAATCCACGCTGATTTTCGTCAACAGCCGTGCACTCTGCGAAAAGCTGGCCTTCAAGATAAACACGGCGGCGGGTCACCTGCTTGCCTATGCTCATCATGGTTCACTGTCGCGAGAAATTCGCACGGAAGTCGAAGCACGGCTCAAGGCGGGCCGGCTCGAGGCCATAGTCGCCACCAGTTCCCTGGAGATGGGCATAGATATAGGCGCCCTGGACGAAGTAATCCTGATTCAATCTCCCGGTTCCATCACCTCCTGTATCCAGCGTATTGGCCGTGCCGGTCATCAGGTTGGCGCATCCAGCCGCTGCACCATCTACCCCACCCACCCCCGGGACTTTATCGAAGCCGCCGTGCTGGTCGACGCCGTCAGAAAAAAAGCGCTGGAACCCATTGAGATCATCAACAATCCCCTTGACGTGCTGAGCCAGGTCATCATATCGATGACCGGCGTCGAAAGTCGGGATATGGACGAACTCTACGCGGAATTGAAATGCTCCATGCCTTATCGGAACCTCTCCAGACGCGAGTTCGACCTGGTGCTCGATATGTTGCTGGGCCGATACGCGGACCATCATATTCGCGAACTGAAACCGCGGGTCCGCATTGACCGCGCCAACAACAAGATAGAGGCGAAAAAGGGTGCGCTCCTCTCACTGTACCTTTCCGGCGGGGTCATCCCCGACCGGGGTTACTTTCAGTTACGCCACGAGAAGGACAATGCCCGCATCGGCGAACTGGACGAAGAGTTTGTCTGGGAAGCCAATCCGGGTCAGGTATTTTCCCTGGGCACCCAGGCATGGCGGGTCAAAAAAATTACCCACAACGACGTCATCGTGGGCCCCGCCGGGCGCGGTACAAGCGCCCCGCCCTTCTGGAAGGCGGAGCCTCTCAACCGTAGTTTTCATTACGCCACAAGGATCAACGAATTTCTCGAGTCCGCCAATCACCAGTTGGAAGAGACAAGTTTCCGCCGCAGGCTTATTGATGAATGTTGCGCCGAGACATTGGTGGCGGATGAAATTCTCTCCCTCCTTCGTCGCCAGAAGGCTCATTGTGACTGTGACCTGCCGCACCGCCACCATCTTCTGTTTGAATACATCGAGACCGGCCCCGGCCGGGCGGCGGGCCGTCAACTCGTGTTGCACACTGGGTGGGGTTCGCGGGTCAATCGTCCGCTGGCGCTGGCCCTTGAGGCCGCATGGCGGGAAAGGTTCGGCGAGCAGCCGGAAGTTTACGTCGCCAACGAATCCATCGTGGTGCAACTTGCTCACGAAATTTCCGCCAGGCAACTGCTCGACATGGTTCCTCCTCACAGGCTGGAGGAACTACTGCGAAAACGCCTGGAAGGTTCCGGTTTCTTCGGCGCCAGATTCAGGGAGAACGCCGGGCGCGCGCTGCTGCTCAGCAAGGGTAAATTCAATGAACGTAAACCCCTCTGGATGACCCGGTTGCAGTCGCAGAAGCTGATGGACTCGGTACTCAAGTTTGAAGACTTCCCCCTGCTGCTGGAAACCTGGCGCACCTGCCTGCAGGACGAGTTTGATCTGGACGGCCTGCGGCTGATGCTCTCCGAGATAGACAGCGGCAAGATCAGCATCACCGAGGTGACAACGGCAAGCCCCAGCCCCTTTGCCCAATCCGTGGCCTGGGGCCAGATCAATACTTACATGTATATGTCGGACGACCCCAAGGCCACCAGGACATCCAACCTTCGGCAGAGTCTGCTGGAGGAACTGGTATTTTCCTCCGGCCTGCGTCCCGTTATTGACGCCAACCTTGCCGCGGATTTTGAACGGCAAAGGCAGAGATTGAACCCCGGCTACCTGCCGCTGGATGACGATGACCTGAAAGACTGGGTCGGGGAGCGCTCCCTGCTTCCCGGGGACGAATGGCGGCAACTCATTACCAGCCTGACATTCACGCCGGACCTCACTCGCTACGCGCAGGGCAACTGTGTGGTTGTCGCGGAGGATGAAGAACGGGTCAGCCGGCTGCTGACGGGCCCAGGTGGCAACGACGAGGATTTTGAAGTGCTGGTCTCAAACTGGCTTCAGTACTACGGGCCTGTCACCCCCGACAAGATCAGCAGACTGCTCGGGGTTGCGAACGAGCACCTTATCGGCCCGTTGCAAAGCCTCGCCGATAACAATGCACTTGTCAGTGGCGCACTGCTTTCCGGTAGCACCGCCGATTGCTTCTGCGATGCGGATAATTATGCATACCTGCTGCGGCTGCAAAGGGCGAGCTTCCGTCCATCGGTGGAGGCCAGGCCAGGTGATGCACTGACGTCCTTTATGTTTTCCTGGCAGACTCGCCACGCAAGCGGGAGCCTTTCGGAACAACTGCAAGAGCACATCGAACAACTCAGGGGTGTTCCACTCACGGCATCACTCTGGGAATCAGAAGTCCTGCCTGCACGACTCACTGATTATGAAACCGGCCAGATGGATTTGTTATTTCAGGCGGGGGATTTCCAATGGCTGGGTCTCGGCCACAAGACCGTCACCTTCGGTTTCACCGGAGACAGCGAACTGTTCCTCGAACCATCCGCGGAACCCGAGGGTTTGTCTTTGATCACGGATAATTACGCCAAATACGACTTTGGCAACCTCCTGGACAAAACAGGGCTGGGGGCAACCGAACTTGCGGCAAGACTGTGGGAGGAAACCTGGCAGTCGCTCATCACCAACGACAGTGTAGCCGCCCTGCGGACTGGCATCCAAAATGACTTCAAGGTGAATAATCCTTTCTCTGCCGTCGGCAGGCACGGCAAGCGTGGTGCTTTCAACCGCTGGCGTGGCGCCCTGCCCATGGCGGGCAACTGGCACAGGCTGACGCCGCCCGGCGACGAGATGGACCACCTGGAGCAACAGGAACTGAAAAAGGAAGCCGCCCGGCTGGTGCTGGCCCGTTATGGCATTGTGTTCCGTGAACTTTGTGCGCGGGAAACCAAGCCGCTGCAATGGCGGAGCATCTTTCGCGCCCTGCGGTTGATGGAGTTGAGTGGTGAGGTCGTGTCCGGTCGATTTTTTGAAGGCATCCCCGGGCCGCAGTTCATGACCCCCGACGCCCTCGGCCACTTCCAGGGAGCCCGTGAAGACGAGATATTTTTCATCAATGCTGCGGACCCGGTGAGCCCCGCAGGGCTCGGCCTGCCATTTCACGCCGGTCAACTGCCCAGGCGACTGGCTTCCAACCATCTGGTCTTTCATGGCGACAAGCTGGTGCTGACTAGCGCCCGGCAAGGCAGGGCGCTGCAATTCAATGTCCCGCCGGACGCGAAACATCTGGGCGGCTATCTGGCGGTACTGGACCACCTTCGTTATCGCGCCTTCAACCCCGTGAAGCAGTTGACCATTGAAACCATAAACGATCAGCCTGTTCTGACAAGCCCATACCTGGCGCGCCTTGAAGAGCGCTTTGATGTCATCCGGGACTACAGGGCCATTGTGCTGCAAAGAGAACCCTGACGTGCATTCCGATTGCAAACCAGGTGGGCGTCGCCAGCCTGTTTAGGATAAGCTGGCGTTCATCTGTATCAACTGTATCAACAAGGCCCGCATGGCAACCCGAATCCCCTTCACTTATGAATATGACTTTGCATACGCCAGTCTGGAAAGGCTGATGCCGCTGGTCCGTCGCGTTACCGCACACAATCCCGGCGGCTTTACCTTCAACGGCACTGGCACCTATATTGTCGGCCAGGGGGAAGTCGCCGTGATTGACCCAGGCCCGCTGTTGGATGAACATATCAACGCCCTGAAGAAACTGCTGGCTGCGGAAACCGTCACCCATATCCTCATCACCCATACACATCTGGACCATTCACCCGCCGCCGCGCCCCTCAAAGAGTTCTGGGGCGTCAAGACCTACGGCTACGGACCTCACGGCGCCGGTAAACAGGAAGAAGGCATACGGGTAGAGGAAGGCGGTGATATGTTATTCGAGCCGGACGTGACATGTCGGGACGGCGACCTGATTAAAGGCAATGGCTGGACCATCGAATGTGTATACACGCCGGGGCATACCTCCAATCACCTGTGTTTCTCGCTGCAGGAAGAGAAGGCTCTGTTCACCGGCGATCATGTCATGGGATGGTCCACCAGTGTTATCAGCCCACCGGACGGCGATATGACCCGCTATATGGAGAGCCTTGAAAAACTGCTTGAACGCGATGAGACCGTCTACTGGCCGACCCACGGCACCTGCATCACAGACGTGAAGGCCTATGTACAGGCGTTCATCGATCATCGCCTGGAGAGGGAAAAGCAAATTCTTCACTGCCTCTCCGCAGGGCATGAAAAAATCACCGACCTGGTGCCGGTCATGTACGTGGATACCGACAAAGGGCTGCATGCCGCAGCCGCCAGGTCTGTATTGGCGGCCATGATCCGGCTGATCGATACCGGTCGGGTGACCTGCGATACTCAGGAGCCCAGCCTGGCATCCTGTTACAGGCCTATCTCCGCCGGGTAATGCCGTCCCAGGGGTTCACATCCTCGGCAAGAAACTTTCGCCCAACAAGCAGTTGCCAGGCTTTTTCGTTGCCGTACTCATCTCGCCAACACCAGAGACGGCGGGTGCGATGGTTCAGGGTATGCGCCCTGGTGTAGCCCATGGCGCCATGCACCTGATGGGCGATATCAGTACAGACCTGCACCGCTTCGCCAATTCTTGCCTTGCCAATCCCTATCTCGACTTCATCCAGTTCAACAAATGCACGCGCTATGGCATGGCCCGCCATACTGCTGGCCGCCACCTCCCCCGCCATGACCGCCAGTTGCTGCTGAATAGCCTGGAACCGGGAGATGGGCCTGCCAAACTGGGATCTTTCCAGCGAATACTGCACAGACATCTCCAGTACGGATTCCAGCGCACCCGCCATCATCAATCCTCTAATAGCCGCGCCCATAAGATGAACCCGCCGCTCTACGTCATCCGCGGCAGCAAGAACTTGAGCCGCATCCAGCTTCTTGTTGACGACGACACTATCTCTGGGTTCTCCCGCCATGTTTCGCCGCCGGGTGACCGATGCGTCCGAGACGGCAAGCGTGCAGAGCTTCATGCCGGATACTGACCTGGCGGGGATGACCAGGCTCCCGCACCAGTGCAGAAAGGCCACATTATCCGCCCGGCCAACCAATGTCAGGTCATCTCCCAGTTCAAAATCCCCCCTGGCAATGGTCATCGGCCACTCGCTTACCGAGCCGCCCGCCTCACCCAGCAGATGCGCCGCCATAAAATGCTCCGCCAGTGGCAGGGGCGCGGCAAATTTCGCCGCTTCACGAATCACCAGCAAAGAATCTTCCGGTTCTCCGCCCGCGCCGCCGACGGCTTCCGGGATGCCTGCAATCGCCAGCCCCGTCTCTACCAGGGCAGCCCAGAGTTCCCGGGGCCACTCCCCCTGCTCCGCGGCATTGACAACTTCCGGGGTGCAAAGGTCCCCGAGCAATCTTTCCAGGGTATTGCGGATGAGAAGTTGCTGCTCATTCATGGCCGTCACCGCAAACCCAGCCCACGGGCAATAACGCCTCTCAGTATTTCTCTGGTCCCGCCACGCAGCGTGAAGGACGGCGCATGCAGGATGCATTGTTCCAGGGTGGCGAGGAATTTTTCAGAAACCTGCTCATCGACCGCCAGACGGATGAGCTCAGGCGTCCTTCTCTCATAGCTGTTGCCTAAATCCTTGATCAGCGCCGCCTCGGTGGCGGGCAGTTGGCCAGCTTCCAGCATACCGGCAACGGAAATAGACATCCGCCTCAGGGTGACCAGTTCCCCTATCAGACGACCCAGCAGCGCCAACTGCTCATCACTGCCTCGCCCATGAATCTCCCGGGCGAATTCCACCAGTACCCGAAAGGCGCTCAGGAATCGCTCCGGCCCACTGCGTTCATAACTCAGTTCACTCATCACCTGTTCCCAGCCATTCCCGGCGGTGCCCACGAGCCGGTTATCCGGAATGAACACATCGTCAAAGAACACCTGGTTGAAATCTTCATCACCAGCCAGATTTGTTATGCCGGTAACACTGACCCTGTCGTCATTCAGATCGACAATGACTTGACTCATCCCCGCATGACGATTTTCACCGGGAGCTTCCGTGCGCACCAGCGTCACCATAAAGTGATTGATATGCGCGTAGCTGGTCCAGATTTTCGAACCATTCAGGCGCCAGCCGCCGTCGGTTTTCGTCGCCGTGGTTCTTATGGACGCCAGGTCGGACCCGCTATCGGGTTCACTCATGCCGATGGAGAAGAAGCAGTCTCCGCTGACGACCCGCGGCAGGAATTCCTGTTTCTGTTCTTCACTGCCGAACTTCAACAACAGAGGGCCTGTCTGACGGTCCGCAATCCAATGGCAACCAACCGGGGCACCCGCTGCAAGCAACTCTTCCGTTACGACGTAACGCTCGAAAAAAGACCTGCCGCCACCGCCATACTGCTTTGGCCAGGTCATGCCTATCCAGCCCCGCTCCCCCAGCTTGCGGGAAAATACAGTGGATTCGCCGGCATTGAAATCCGAGTCCGGCAAGCGTTCAGGGTCAAGTTCCTGCGCGAGAAAATCCCTGACTTCCTGCCGCAGGGCTTCCGCCTCCGCAGGCAGGCTGAAAGGCTCGAAAGCCAAACCCCGAAACATCAGTCAGGCCTTGCTGCCTGGCCGTGCTTCAACACGCGCATACCATGCGGCGATATTCTTGTTGTCCTGATTGAGTGGCTGGCCCACCTGACCGCTGAACTCGAGAAAGCTGAACAAGATAATATCCGCAAGAGAAAAGCGCTCCCCGCAAATAAACTGCTTGCCCGCCATTTGTGTATCCAGCCAGCTAAGGTGTTCCTGCGCCAAGGCTTTCAAGGCGTCCGCGGCCTCCGGAATGGTGGTGATTCTCTCCTTGAACATCCGCAAGCCCTCGGAATACCGGAAACCATTGGCAAGGTTTTCGGCAATGGTAAGATCAATCCGGCGCGTCCACATTCTTGTTTCCGCCCTTGCTTCCGGCGTATCACCAATCAGCGAAGACCCGCCCTCTTTTTCGGCGAGGTACTCGCAAATCGCCGTGATTTCAGACACTATCCCGCCGTCGTCCAGTTCAAGGGCGGGGCATGTGCCCCTCGGGTTGATCTTCATGTATTCCGGCCGGCGATTTTCTCCGCTCATCAGGTCAATCTCCTGGCTGTCTATATTGATACCCGCTTCCACCATAAACATGCGTACAACCTTTGGGTTGGGGCCAACCGAATTGTAAATTTTCACAGAGCGCTCCTGATTGCAAAAAAGAGGCGTTACACTACCATGAAGACCCCATACAGACACCTTGGATGCCGACCTTGAACTGGGACTCGCCCTACCCATCTCGCCGTTCCCCGGTATTTGCGAACAATCTTGTCGCCACATCTCAACCGCTTGCTGTGGCAGCCGGCCTGGACACCCTGAAGAAAGGCGGCAACGCTGTTGACGCCGCCGTGGCGACCGCCATCACCCTGACGATTGTCGAGCCAAACAATAATGGTATTGGCGGCGACGCCTTCGCATTGGTGCACGATGGCTCAAGACTTCATGGCCTGAATGCATCCGGCAGATCACCGGCGACCTGGAGCGCGGAAAGATTTGCGGGTCGGCGCAGCATGCCCGTAAGAGGCTGGGATTCAGTCACCGTTCCCGGGGCCGTATCCGCCTGGGTCGCTCTCTCCCGAAAGTTCGGCCGCCTCCCCTTTGCTGAATTGTTTACCGCCGCCCTGAGTTATGCCAGAGAAGGCTATCCGGTGGGCCCGAAATCCGCCTTCTTTTGGCAGCAGGCGGCGAAAAGTTTCAAAGACTATCCCGCTTTCATGGATACCTTCACCAACAAGGGCAGGCCGCCGGGCCCGGGTGACAAGTTCCGCTTGCCGGACCATGCCCGCACGCTGGAAATCATTGCAGCTTCCGAGGGTGAGGCGTTTTACCGGGGCGAGCTGGCGCAGGCGATTGCCGCCGACGCACAGAAACACGGCGCCGCCATGAGCCTGGCGGACCTGGAGCAACACACCTGTGACTGGGTTGAGCCGATTTCCATGGACGCCTTCGCAGCGGAACTGCATGAGATACCGCCGAACAGCCAGGGACTCATGGCGCTGATCTCTCTGGGCATCCTCAAGCACACAGGCATTGCCGACATGCCGCTTGATTCCGCGGACAGCATACATCTGCAAATAGAAGCCCAGCGACTCGCCTATGCGCAGATGGAAAGGAGCCTGTCGGACATTGCCACTATGCAAACGCCCGTCGAATCCCTGCTGGACCCGGGCTTCCTGCTGGATACATCACGCGCGATTGACCTGCGCAAGGCCAGCCCCCAGCCAAGCGCTCTGGGCGCAAGCCCGGACACCGTCTATCTCACCACCGCCGATGCCAGTGGCTTGATGGTGTCGCTGATACAGTCAAATTACAGAGGCTTCGGCTCCGGCATAGTCGTGCCCGGGACGGGCATCAGCTTGCAGAACCGGGGCGCGGGTTTTCGCCTGGAAGCCGGCCACCCGAATCAGGTGGGACCTGCAAAACGTCCCTACCACACCATCATCCCCGGATTTGTCACCCGCCACGACATGCCTTACATGAGCTTCGGCGTCATGGGAGGGCACATGCAGGCCCAGGGACATTTGCAGATGATGGTGAGAATTCTCCTGCACCAGCAGAACCCCCAGGCCGCTTCCGACGCCCCTCGCTGGCACGTCCAGGAAGATGGCAGGGTGGCTCTGGAAAACGGCTTTGATCCTGCACTGGTCCAGGACCTGCAATCACGGGGGCATGAAATCCTGCTGAACCAACCGGAGTATCTTTTCGGCGGCGCCCAGTTGATCGTAAAAATGGAAGACGGCTACTGCGCCGGCTCAGATCATCGCAAAGAAGGATTGGCGGCGGGCTTTTAGATGGGCTGCTAAGGAGGAGCTTCCGCTTATGCTACAATCCTGTTTGTCTTCCGCTGACACTCGCAGGCATGTTGCAACACTTTATGTATCGTCTGATAGCGACGCTTTACCTCGCCTTTATCTGCATCACCTCGGTCTTTTTCTACACCCTTGCCCTGACCATCTGGCTTGCCACCCGCTTGTTCGACCGGCGGCTGCGACTCTTGCACAGATATACCTGCTATTGGGCGAGTTTTTATATATGGGTGATGCACCCCTGGTCAGTCGTTGTTCATGGCAAAGAAAATATCGACCCCGACAAAACCTATGTCATCGTCTCCAATCACCAGTCACTGGTGGACATACTGGTTGCCTTCACCCTTGTTACGCATTTCAAATGGGTTGCCAAGGCGGAGTTGTTCAACATTCCGTTGATCGGTTGGAATATGTCCCTTAACCGTTACGTCAAGTTAAGGCGTGGCGACAGAACAAGCACCGACAAGATGTACCGCGCCTGCGAAAAACATCTGAAGGAAGGCAGCTCCGTCTACCTTTTCCCCGAGGGTACCCGTTCGGATTCCGGCAAGATGCGAAAATTCAAGGAAGGCGCATTCGTACTCGCCAGACGATTGGACATGCCCATCCTGCCCCTGGTCATCAGCGGCTCCAGAATGGCGGTGCCGAAAAACAGCCTGAGCTTTCATGGCAAGACGCAGATTGACATCACCGTATTGCCGCCCATGGAACCTGAAACTTTTGGCAATGCTTCCGCCCGGGAACTCGCGGATGTCGCACACGAGTTGATCGAGACAAAGTTGATGTCCGCTCCGCGGCCCTGCGGTAAGCTGCTTCAAGATCACATCTGATGACAATATCTTATAATGATGCAATGACGATTTTAGAGGTGGAGGGCGATGTGTAGATATATAATTGGTAAGACAATCTCACCAGACAGCTATTACGAGGGAAAACGATGAGTAAATTTATTATAAAAGATGTGCGCTGTTTTGAGGGAGAGCAGCGGGCAAATATTCGCCCAATCACTCTGCTCATTGGTGAAAACAGCACTGGTAAAACCTCTTTTTTGGGAAGTTATCGGGTATTACATCAGGCATTGAATGGCTATCGATATGATCCCACGATGCAGGGGCATTTAAATTTCAATTTGGAGCCATTCCAAATGGGCGCTTTCAGGGATATTTATAGATCAAAGCGAGGGAAATCTAACGGGAGAGACAATTTTGTGCTGGGTTGCAGCATGGAGAATGGAAACAAAAGTCACGATTTTTTGTTGACATTCATTGAAAAAGGGTCGGAACCAACTATTGCGTCTTTGCGTCTCCAAATATCTGATGGATCTTATTTTGAAATACAGATGTTGCAGGATAAGAAAATTATTCTAAAAATTCCAAATCACACTATAAAAATAAAGAAAACAAGATTCCATTATGATGGATTTTTTTTATTTGCTCTGTTCCTTGGAAGTCCTTTTAACCCGCGAGATAAGGAAGAAATGTTAGGCATACTAGATATCACAGAAACAGAAACAGATATATTAAATAAGTTTTGGAGTGAAGAATTAAAAGCTCACATTGGAACGAGCTTAAGAAATATCATGGGGTTTGGTTTGCTTGATGTGCAAAAATCGATTTCCCCGCTAAGGTCCAAACCAAAACGCACCTACGACCCAATCACTGAAGCTCCTAGTTCGGAGGGTGATCATATTCCCATGTTGATGATGCGTTTGCTGCGCACCAAAGATAAAAGTTGGGATACGTTGCACGAAGATTTAGTGGAATTCGGCAAACAGTCCGGTTTGTTTTCTGACATCACAATCAGGCGCCACGGTAAGGAGATTAATGATCCCTTCCAGTTGCGGGTGAAAGTTAGAACGGGACCTCAGTCCAACATCATAACTATATGAGAAAATATCCCGCACAAAATTTCAACGAAAGATAAAGTATAAGTTATATGCCACGCCAGAAGAAACACCAGTTGCCAGAGCGGCCGGTGCAACCGCTGAATGCGCCTCACGTCGTCAATAAAACCTGCTCCATCGACTTCATGAGTGACTCACTCGGCAGCGGTAAACGCTTCCGCACACTGAATATCTTGGACGACGACATAGACGAGGCGTTTTAATCCCTACCCCCGTCATTCCCGGGGCAAGACTGTATAGGTTCATAACATATGACCTCATCCTATTTAGGGTGATGTGTGCCATATCTATCTGAGCTTATGCAGAAGTGCGTCTACCTCGGCCCAAGGCAATCGACGTCTCCCATGCCGCATTGATTCAAAACCGGTCTCCGCTTGCGATAAGGATATTGTTTTGGTCGCCACCAGTTTTTCAATAAGCCACAGCGTTCCGAAAATCTTGACACCCTCAATGACTGCAGCTTCGCGAAGTCGTCGATCACCACTCAACAACGGCCATTGCCGTTCTTTTGCGAGTGCCAATGCCATTAGGTCGGTGACGCTGTTTTTCTGGTGTATTGCGACCATGCGCTCAACATCGGAGATGGTCGTAGGGGTTAGCCGTTCGATTCGGAGCCCAAGGCCCGGCAATTCGGAGTGATGCTCAGCGAGCTCTTCATGATACAAGACATCCGGAGTCGCGAAGGTTTCTTTGAGCCGAAACATCTGTAGAGTCAGATTTGCAACATCCATATCAATAAATATATTGGTATCACCCACAAGGATGGTCATCAATCACTTCCATGCGTCGACGGGCGGCGAGGCGACTAACAGATATTGACAACAATGTAGCGGCTTTGGATTCACTGAGCAGATCCTCCCCGAGTGCACGATAAACTGTCTGCTCGAACAACCGAGGCTTCTCCGGCGGACACGGCTCCCCTGGTTCCGTTTCATTCCACCCTTTATGAACCAGGTGTCGCCAAAACTCCTTGTGCGCCGCCTTGGAGATGACACCGACGTCCAATGCGCGGTAGCTCCAACCGCCAATACTGAGTCCGAACTCCTGCTTCAACAGGTAGAGTTCATACACCTCAAGCGCTCGGCGTCGTGCGCTCAATGCGGCCTTTACTGTGGGTGCTGGCACCAAAAAAGCCCCGGCAAAACGATCCGCAGCCTTTTCCTTGTCAAGATCGTCTAGCAGGCGTTCATCCAGCACTAAGTGCCCTAATTCGTGTGCCAATGTAAATCGTTGCCGGTCACCGGGCCATTGCCGCCCGACCACAACTACGTGGTGTTCACCGGCGCGAGCACTCATTCCTTCAAATCGCAGATCGTCAAAGCGCGTCGTGAAAACTTTAATGCCGCGAGTTTCCAGGACGTCAATCAGATCCGTAATGGGATTGAATCCGAGATGCCAGTGTTTGCGAACGGCGATGGCGATGTCTTCAATAGCATCCAGAGATTCCAACTGACCGGGCAAGTTCTTCGGCAGGGAAAACGACACAGACCAAGGCGCAGGCGTGACCTTGTCCAGCTCAGCCCACTGCTCCAATTGGTCTCGCACATCGGCCAAGACTTTCGCTTCGGCTTGTTTGGGTAGCTTCCAGCGATGCTTGTTGCGGTGTTCTACGCGCTCCAAATCAATGGTTGATGTGCGAAAAAAGTACTCGGTGCGAACGCCCAGCGCGTCGGACAGCGCCAACAGCACATCAGAGGAGGGCACGGATGCTGCTCGCTCGTATTTCGACAACATCATGGCTGAAACGCCTACCTTTTCCGCAAGGGCACGCAGTGACAGGCCCTGCGCCTGACGAGCTTGATTCAATCGTTCACTCAGCATTGAGGTTCTCCCTTGTGGTTCTCTCCGAAGGTTTACAAATTGGTATAAAAATTGTATATTCCGTAAACTATACGTATTTCAGCGCATGAAACAAGTGCCAACTGAATATTAGAGGACGACTGAGTCAATGGTTTTTAAAGAGAAATCGCGAAGGCCGCGCCGCGTGGCATTTTCCACACCCCCGTCATCCTCGCCGAGGCCGAAGGCCGAAGGCGGGGATCCAGAGTTGCGGCTTTCGCGCAGCGAAAGCGCAATGGGTGTAACGCGAGGTACGCTGCTTAGTTAATGGCGGCTACGCCGCCACTCTGGCCTTATATCGCATTTCACCTCGCCACAGCATTCTTCACATTGCTCAATTTCAATGGCAAACACGCGCTTGAGCCGCTGCGCGAGCTTCTCATGGTGGCAGGACTCACACCGAACACGCAAAAACCCGGCTCAAGACGACCGCACTTCAGGTAATCATCGAACTCCGCAGGGTGGTGATGTGACAGTTAATTGACAGCTACTTTCAGAGTTATTGATGGTTTTAGAATCATTCTTCAAGTGCCTTCTTGGCATCAGCGTGTCCTTGGGCGACTGCTTTGCGAAACAACTCGTGCGCTTTTCTGGTATTTCTACGGATGCCTCCTCTGCCTTCAAGATACATAACACCGAGGTTGTATTGACCTAATGCATTTCCTTGTTCTGCTGCCTTTCGATACCACTTGATCGCTTCGGTGTCATCCTGAGGGACACCATAGCCTTCTGCATACATATTGCCGAGGTTGTTTTGGCCGAGTGCTTCCCCCTGTTCTGCTGCTTTGCGAAACCACTTTTCTGCTTCGGTGTAATCCCGAGAAACGCCATAGCCATACTGGTACATCCAACCGAGGTTGTTTTGGCCGAGTGCTTCCCCCTGTTCTGCTGCTTTGCGAAACCATTTGACCGCTTCGGTGTAATCCTGAGCAACACCTTTACCTGTTGAATACATCACGCCGAGATTGACTTCGCCCGATGCATTTCCTTGCTCTGTCGCCTTTCGATACCATATAACCGCTTCGGCGTCATCCTGAGGGACGCCTAGACCGTTCTGGTACATAAAGCCGAGGAAGACTTGACCTAGCGCATCCCCCTGTTCTGCTGCTTTGCGATACCACTTGACGGCTTCGGTGTAATCCTGAGGGACGCCTAGACCGTTATGGTACATAAAGCCGAGATTGTTTTGGCCGAGTGCTTCCCCCTGTTCTGCCGCCTTTCGAGACCACTTAACTGCCTCGGTATCATTCTGAGCAACGCCGTGGCCATTCTGGTACATCACGCCGAGGTTGTATTGACCTAATGCATTTCCTTGTTCTGCTGCCTTTCGATACCACTTAACTGCCTCGGTATCATTCTGAGCAACGCCGTGGCCATTCTGGTACATCACGCCGAGGTTGTATTGACCTAATGCATTTCCTTGTTCTGCTGCCTTTCGATACCACTTAACTGCCTCGGTATCATTCTGAGCAACGCCGTGGCCATTCTGGTACATCACGCCGAGGTTGTTTTGACCTAATGCATTTCCTTGTTCTGCTGCCTTTCGATACCACTTAACTGCCTCGGTATCATTCTGAGCAACGCCGTAGCCATTCTGGTACATCACGCCGAGATTGTATTGGGCAACCGTATCTCCTTGATGCGCCGCTTCCGCTACTTGCTCCGCCTCTTCCCTTTGTTCGCGTTCTGCTTGGGCTACTCGCTCTGCCTCTCTCCGTTCCCTTTCTGCTTGGACTACTCGCTCTGTCTCTTCCCGCTTTTCCCGCTCTACTTTTGCTGACCACACTATGAACACGGATAACAGTAGCGCAACTACTACACAAAACCATACCCAAAACTGCTTGGACTTTGGCGAATCCGGTTGTTTTATCGGCTGCTTTTCCGGCTTATCTACCGGCACTGCGTCCGGCGCGTTATCAGAGACTTCATCGCCAGCGATCATCTCTTTGATTGCGGCTACATTTTGCGGGCGTTCGTCCTCTTCTACCTTGATTGCCCAGTCAATTGCCTTGAGCAAGGACGAGGAATAATGTTCTTTACCGACTTCCACGGCAGGTTTTATGTCTTGATCTTGCTTGCCTTTGCGTTCCAGCCGGGCACGTGTGATTGCATCAATCAGTTCGGTCTCGCTGATACCAGATACACAACGGTAGGCGACCATGCCCAGGGCATAGAGGTCGGTCCAGGGACCAATGTCGTCCCCTTTCTGGTCATACTGTTCTATCGGTGCGTAGCCGGGTGTCAAAACGGAGGTGAGACTCTTTGAGCGTTGTCCAAGCACTTGCCGAGCAGCACCGAAGTCCAACAGTACCGAGGAACCATTTTCACGGAACATAATGTTGCTTGGTTTAACATCTCGGTGTACATAGCCCGCGCTGTGTACTTCGTCCAAGCCAGATAAGAGTTCAGTGACTAATCGTTGTAAGCGGGTGAATTCAAGTCGTCCTTCGCGTTTGAGCAGGTCTGATAATGTTTCACCTTCAATATAATCCAGCACCAAATAGGCAGTGCCATTGTCCTCAAAGTAGCGGTGTACATGATTGAGATGCGGATGTTCAAATCGCGCCAGGGTACGTGCTTCATCCAGAAAACGATCCAATCCCCATTGATAATCATCCTGGTCAGCTGTGGATTTAGGTCGCACGGTCGTAGCATCTGTGCGCACTGCGAAGTCGCTGGGCAGGTACTCTTTGATGGCGACTACCTTATCAAGCTGAATGTCCAAGGCCTTGTAGGTAATACCGAAGCCGCCACTGCCAATGACGCCCTCTATACGATATTCATTTAATTGATGCCCGGCGGGTAGGGCGTGAAGATGATCAGGCATGGAGAGTGCTACCTTGTAGGTTATTTAGATGAATGAAGAAAGAATTATAAATTTTTTAGTGCTTCCTTAGCACCAGTATGTCCTTGGGCGGCTGCTTTGCGAAACAACTCGCGCGCTTTTCTGGTATTTCTACGGATGCCTCCTCTGCCATCAAGATACATAGCACCGAGGTTAAATTGACCGGGTGCATGTCCTTGATCTGCTGATTTTCGATACCACTTGACCGATTCGGTGTAATCCCGATCAATACCTTTGCCTGTTGAATACATCACACCGAGGTGGGATTGACCCTCTACATGCCCTTGATCCGCTGATTTGCGAAACCACTTGACCGCAACGGTGTAATCCTGAGATACACCTTTGCCTGCCCAGTACATCTTACCGAGGTTGTCTTGGGCGTCCGCTTCTCCTTGTTCTGCAGCCTTGCGATACCACTTGACCGCTTCGGTGTGATTCTTAGCAACGCCTTGGCCATTCTCATACATCTCGCCGAGGGCGTTTTGACCGAATGCATCCCCTTGCTCTGCTGCCTTGCGGTACCACTTAACTGCTTCGGCGTTATTCTGAATAACGCCATAGCCATTCTGGTACATCACGCCGAGGTTGTATTGACCTAATGCATTTCCTTGCTCTGCCGCCTTTCGATACCACTTGACTGCTTCAGCATCATCCTGAGCAACGCCATAGCCATTCTGGTACATCACGCCGAGGTTGTATTGACCTAATGCATTTCCTTGCTCTGCTGCCTTGCGATACCACTTTTCTGCTTCCGTGTCATCCTGAGGGACACCATAACCTTCTGCATACATATTGCCGAGGAAGGCTTGACCTAGCGCATCCCCCTGTTCTGCTGATTTGCGATACCACTTGACTGCTTCGGTGTAATCCTGAGCAACGCCGTGGCCATTCTGATATATCGTGCCGAGGCTATATTGCCCCCATGCATCCCCCTGTTCTGCTGCTTTGCGATACCACTTGACTGCTTCAATGTCATTCTGAGCAACGCCGTTGCCATTCTCATACATCCAACCGAGGTTGTTTTGGCCGAGTGCATGCCCCTGCTCTGCTGCCTTGCGATACCATTTGACCGCTTCGGTGTAATCCTGAGCAACACCTTTGCCTGTTGAATACATCTCGCCGAGTCTGTTTTGGGCATACTGATCTTCTTTTTCTGCGGCCTTGCGATACCACTTAACTGCTTCGGCGTTATTCTGAATAACGCCATAGCCATTCTGGTACATCCAACCGAGATTGCTTTGGGCTTCCGCATCTCCTTGGTTTGCCGCAAGACGACACCACTCCAAGACTTTGGTGTAGTCTTCATGGATGTAGTAATCAGGGCACTTCTGTGCCGCCGCTAGTCGCTCTGCCTCCTCTCTTTGTTCTCGTTCTATTTGGGCTCGTCGCGCTGCCTCTTTCCGTTCACGTTCTGCTCGGGCTACTCGCTCTGCATCTCTCCGTTCCCTTTCTGCTTGTATTTCTTGGACTACTCGCCCTGTCCCTTCCTGTCCTTCACGCTCTGCTTTTTCTGACCGCCACCATGTGAACGCGAACGCGAGTAACAGCACAACTGCTGCTACCCCAAACCATTCCCCAAACCGATCAGACTTTGGCGGACTCGACTGCTTTGCTGGCTTATCTACCGGCACTGCGTCTGGCGCGTTATCAGAGACTTCATCGCCAGCGAGCATCTCTTTGATTGCTGCTACGCTCTGCGGTCGGTCTTCTTCTTCCACTTTGATTGCCCAATCAATCGCCTTGAGCAGGGGCAGGGGATAAAGCCCCTTGCCGACTTCCACGGCGGATTTCATGTCTTGATCTTGCCTGCCCTTGCGTGCCAGCCGGGCGCGTTTCACCGCATCAATCAGTTCGGTCTCGCTGATACCAGATACACAACGGTAGGCCACCATGCCCAGGGCATAGATATCCGTCCAGGGACCAATGTCGTCCCCCTTCGTGTCATATTGTTCTATCGGTGCATAGCCGGGTGTCAAAACGGAGGTGAGACTCTTTGAGCGTTGCCCAAGAACCTGCCGAGCAGCACCAAAGTCCAACAACACCGAGGAACCATTTTCACGAACCATAATGTTGCTTGGCTTGATATCTCGATGTACATAGCCAGCGCTGTGTACTTCGTCCAAGCCGGATAAGAGTTCAGTGACTAATCGTTGCAAGCGGATGGATTCAAGTCGTCCTTCACGTTTGAGTAGGTCTGATAATGTTTCACCTTCAATATGGTCCAGCACCAAATAGGCAGTGTTATTGTCCTCAAAGAAACGACGTACATGATTGAGATGTGGATGTTCAAACCGTGCCAGGGTGCGTGCTTCATCCAGAAAGCGATCCAATCCCCATTGATAATCATCCTGGTCAGCAGTGGATTTAGGTCGCACGGTCGTAGCATCTGTGCGCACTGCGAAGTCGCTGGGCAAGTACTCTTTGATGGCGACTACCTTGTCAAGCTGAGTGTCCAAGGCCTTGTAGGTGATACCGAAACCACCGCTACCGATAACGTCCTCTATACGGTATTCATTCAATTGATGCCCGGCGGGTAGGGCGTGAAGGTGGTCAGTCATGCTGGTGTATTGCTATATGTTTGCATTGCTCATTTTCCCCCTCTACCAAAGGTAACACCGCAAGTTCCACTTCGGCTCCCGCGTTGCAAGGTAGTGTTACCTTGCCTGTCAATCAGGATGCTGGCCACATGTCGTGTGCTGGCGGCTCCCTGACCTGCTGTATAGAGGGTGGCTGTACCGAGGTCATGACGCCCGGCGGGAGTAACATAAGCACCACGCACGGTTACACTATTGAATTCACTTCGGTTCTGGTAATAGTTATAGCAAATTTCATATTTACCCGGTGTAGCCTGCGGATGTAACCAGATTTCATTGCCGGGGCCATTAATATTATCTTCTTCAAATTTTGCCGGGGTGCCAGAGTTTGTTTTCCGGTTATAGTGGAATGTATTACCCTGGGGATCACGTATAAATAGGTCCACATCGTCGCCACGATTACTCCAACTCATCAGAACTAATAGAAACTTTTTGCGCAGTTCTTTGGCGCACTGTTGCAACTTCTCTTGTGCTTTTTGTAAAGATTTTTGCGACTCTTGTAATGCTGACTGATCTTGCGGCAAGTTTGCTTGAGCATCCTGGGAGATTTGTAATTCTTCCAGGGCCTGCGCCAGATTTTTCCGAGTCCGAGCCAGGTCGGACTGACATGCTTGCAGATCTTCTGGGTCTTGCGTTGGCGGTGTGGATTCTGGTGGTGTGCTGGAGATGTTCGGAAAATACGGGAAGAGCACTAGAGTGATGAGAATAAATGCACCCAGCGCCGAGGCAAACAAATCCAGCGCCGACATACCAAAAATATTGATGTCCCTGTTGGGTCTCTTCATCACTTCATCTTTTTAACGGCTATTGGAGACTTGCAGTTCTATTCTACCGATGGAAATTTTGTCCCCTGGGGAGAGTGGGGTTGATACAAAAGCGTCCAGACGGCGACCATTCACCCGAGTGCCATTTGTCGAATTCATATCCTCAATATAGCACTGCCCCTGTTCCATGGTGATGCGCAGGTGGCGGCGAGAAATTTTGAAATCTTCCATCGGATAATCAACAAGTGTTGCTTCCCTGCCAATAACATAACCACCCTGTGCTACAGATACATCTTGCTTAGGCACCTGGATGCGTAACTTTTTACCGGTAGCATCAAAGCCTGCCAGCACCAGAGTGGAAGTTTTTTTTGGTTTGTTTCCAGCAGCTTCATTGGATGCTGAGGGAGGAATATATTCGTGGCTCTTCCGGCTCATATTTTCCACCACGCTGATAATTTTTTGCCGCGGCCTACCGAGTGCCAAAACAATAGCTACCATGGACAAGATACCTATGAGTACCATAATGAGACTGATGCCCCCAGAGGTAGGCGGGGTACAGGAAGTATTGACCTTCTGCACATTGATACCCAAGCGTTCAAGGGCTGGTATGGCTTCGGCAATATGGGATGCCAGGTAGATACCTTTAATTTGGGCTTCGGCATGTCTTTTTGTGTTCACTCCCACTACACGACCACAGTCATCAAAGAGAGGGCCGCCACTATTGCCAGGATTAATTGCTGCATCATGTTGAATTTTCCACAAAGCAACACCGCCAGCCTCCCAGGGCTGATGATGAAGCAAACTAATTACACCGCCAGTGACCGTGGCTTCATAGGTGAATCCGCCGACCTCATCCGATGCTTCTGGATAACCAATTGCCCATACTCTTTCACTCTTATTGGGTTTTTTAGTTGCCAGTGTGACACTGGGGAGAGACAAGCCATCCACTTGGAGCACCGCCAGATCAAGATCGCTTGACTGCCATAAAACCTGCGCCTCAAGGAGGGTGTCTCCCATGTGCTTTGGAACTACTCCTAAGGTACTACCAGTAGCAATCACATGATGATTGGTAAGCACAATATCTGGAGCAACCACCGCGCCCGAGCCGATACTTGCGTCATCGCCCTGGATAGCGATGACGCGCACAACACTTTTCTCCAGTGTATCAACATCAACTGCCAGTGCCAGGGGCAGGAACAGAGGGGCCAGAATCCAAACCGCCGTGCGCAAGGTCAGGACCCATTGTTATTTTCTGGAGAGTTCGGTGCCGGCTGATTGTATTCAAGCCGCACGGTAAGCACCAGATCACTCAGTTCCACACGACTCAAATTCGTTACAACAGTCTCATCTCCACCGCTAAGTTTTTTCCCATCAACTATGGTGCCATTGGTTGAGTTAAGGTCTTCAATCAGTAATAGCTTACCGTCAACAAACAAACGAAATTGACGGCGCGAAACTTGCGGATGATTGAGGATGAAATCACTGCCGCCCGGGTTGCGTCCAACCGCCGCACCTGAGGCGGTTGCGATGGATGGGCCGGGAATACGCAGGGCAAAGTTTTTCCCGTTTGAATCAGTGCCTTCAAAAAACACTGTCGGTGTTTGGCGAACACGTGCATCTTCCTCTTCTCGAGCGGTCAGACTTGCTTGTACTTCCTCGGCACGAGATGCGGCGGCTTCCTTTTCACGACGTTCGCGAGTCACTGTGCGCTGCTTCAACATCCACACCAGAAGCAAGAGGAATAACAATACTGCCCCGCCGAGGATAGCCCACAGCATGTATTGTTCCTCACGCTCCCGTGTTGCATCTTGAGCTTCTGCAAGTGCTTCTTTTGCTTCTTTTGCTTCTTTCTCTGCATCTTTGGCAGCAGCATGTGCTTCTTGCGCCGCAGTTACCTGGTCACTTGCTTCCCTTGCTTCTTTCTTACGGGTTTCAATATCCGCTTTCAAGCGCTGGCGTTCTTCCTCGCTCGCTCCTTTTTCCTCTTCTGATTTTTGCTTGAGTGCATCTAGCTCAGCTTGCTTTTTCGCTGCTTCTTGTTCCATTGCCTCTTTTGCTGCCGCCGCTACCTGCTTGGCTTCAGTAGCCAGGCGCACTTTTTCCGCTGCTTGTTTTGCATCCGAGAGACAAACATCTGTAACACGAGTTATCTGCCATTCTTGAGTGCTGAACTTGTTTATTGCCCAGTCCACCGGTACAGCATACTGGGTACCTTTCGGAGTTCTATTAAACCAACCAGGTTTGGGAACAATCACCCCCACTACCTCACCACAATTATTGAACAAGGCCCCGCCCAGGTTCTTCTTGCCGACCAGCGCATTGTGCAAATAATAATTAGGGTGCTGGTCAGATTCTGCCTCTTCTATGCTCGCCAACGCACCGGTAACAACCCTGGTATCTGGTTCATTCTCCAGATTGATGCCATACACCTTGCGTTGGAGTTCTGCGGATTCAAGTGCAAATTTGTAGGGTTTGAAATTCTCTGTACTGCCGTCAAGTTGCAATAAGACCAGTTTACTAATCTCATCGTAAGCCATCTTATGGGCTCTATGGCTGGTACCGTCATTAATGTTATTAAAGACAAACAGATTTTCTGGCGGCGAACTCATGTAGGTGATGATATGCCCCGTCTCATCGGCAACAAAACCGACGCTGATGCGCCCTCTCAAGGGGTCACCAGTGGTACCGATGAAGACAGTCCCGGCAGGATCTGGCATGGCTGCATCAGCCAGATTCCAGCAAGGCAAACTTATGACAAACAAAAATAGTGCTTTTTTCATAACTGCATATCCCAAATAAGATTTAGTGTCGTCTACTCGCTAAGCGTTTCACATCATTTAACGGTGCCATGATACTTAATGAACGGATATTTAATGCGCGTTTCCGTCTCTCCACCTCCGTCTCTCTACCGCCGTCTCCCTACCAGAGTTATTGCTTCCATGTCCTCAGTGATTGGTATATCTCTCGGTACATGGTGTTCGATATCAGGTGTCACAAGATTGGTGTCCTGGTGTCTATACAACACTACCGTGGCATTGTCTTGCCCCGGCACTTGCCGTGCTTCAATGTCATCCAATAGTGCGGTCACGGCCTGCTCAGGGTTGTTATGTGTCTGGCAGAGATGACTAATTTCATCAACCATCAGGGTCTCTACACCATCGCTGGCAAGGATAATCTGATCATTGACTGCAAGCGGGTAAGGCGATGTATTTTGATCAACTAATGCTAAGTCTCTGCCCATTACCGCGGAGAGCAACTGGTTGACGCGGTAATCTGCCGCTAACTCTTCAGCAGACATACGCCCCAACTCAACCATTTCTTGAAGTTGCGGACGCATGGAATGATCGGCATTGAGGCGAGTGATACCTTTGTTATGCAGTATCCACAGCGGGGAATCACCCACACTCAGCCAGTGGAGTTCATTGCCTGATATTAGGCAAGCCAGGAGCGTGCAACCCATATTGGTGTATTGGGGATTAGTTTCTGTGTCCTCGGCAATCGCTAGATTGGCTGCATCCAGCGATTTCCTAAGCCGCTGCTCAATATCATTGCCCTTGTCCGAGTCTGCAAAAGATTCCGCAAAAGTATCTACCGCCAGTTCGCTGGCGCGGGCACCGCCAACATGCCCGCCCATGCCATCGGCAAGCAACAGCAATAGTTCCTTTGACTTGCTGTTACGGAGGTCACATACCTTGAAAGCATCTTCCTGGTATTCGCGCCCGCCTGCAATTTGATTACCTGCGAACATATCTGCTAACTGTTGCATATCAATTGACCTCCTGGGTGTCCCAGTCAAAGTGCTTACCGCTCAAGGGAACAAATCGCAATGTGGTATTACCAATCATGATGTGGGTGTGTGGTGGCAGTTCCTGAGGTGAGAGCACGGGTTCATCATTCACATAGGTGAGGTTGGTACCACCACCGTGCTTGATGTAGAACTTTTTACCCCGCGGATCATAGGTGATGTTCGCGTGATCAGATCTGGTTATCATCTCGTCGCCGAAATCCAATGACAATCGTTCAGTTGAGTCTCGACCAATTGAATTCACACCATTACCGAGTGTTACAACATTACCTTGCCCCGGACCATTGATCACCACTAACCAACCCACAGGGGGATCATCCATAACAGAAGGTTGCGTTGGCGGCGGTGTGTCAGTAGCAGCCTGAGTCGATTTTGCAGACGCTTCTCGACCTGGACGGTAAATCCGGGTATGTGCTTCGCCACCCTTGTTTGCACCCGTGTTTTGCTCGCCCCGCCGAGCAAGAATTGTCTTGGCATCGTAGGGCCTGTCATCATCTGTAACAGGCGCTGTCTTTTCTTCATCTTGCCGATATTCTTCGGTAAGGCGGTCGCCGTCGCTCGCTCCATTCTTCTGCCGCGTTGGTTGTTCAATAATATTTCCATCGGAATCACGTTTAATTGGCATACTTCCTCCTATCTTTTTTCGTAGAGACGATTAATCAGATTATCAAGACAATACTGCCCAACTTTGTTGAGCGCACCTTCTTCGTGACCCTGAATCAAGTGCATCGCAAGCATCAGTACAGCCGACTGTAACAAGGCCAGTAAAGTAGTGTAGAAAGCAACACCCAAATCTTTGGTTAGACTCTGCATGAGTTGGGGTCCCAATTGGTTAAGATTAGTACCTTGCCCTATCTCGGCAAAATTAGCACCCACGCTTTTGAGGGCAAGGGCGATACCCACCACGGTGCCAATAAAACCCAAGGTAGGAATAAGCCATACAAGGTATCTGAGCAAGTTGTAGCGCAGATCAACCTCGTGTTGATAAAGCTCCAAAGTGGAATTAAACACTGAGTTCACCTGTGCAATTGATCCAGAGCTCTGAAATGCGAGAATGCTACGCGACACCATACGCTGCAACCAATAGGTGCCTTCCGGATCCGTCGGACGAATAGTTTGATAGAGTGCGCCCACGTCTTGCTTGCGTAACACGGTTTGACTATCTTCCGGCAATAATTTCTTACCCAACTGACGATATTCCCCGCTACCCACAAAGTAACGCACAAACAATTCCCCTATACCTACAAAAGATACAATCCACATTAGATTCTGGATAGTAAATGGATAGGAGAAAGATCTGGTGTTTCTATCAAGAAGCAGGTCGCCAGGAAGGCTGTTTTCTGGGATTAGCAGTGATAATACCGATATCCAGATGACACCCGCCGCAAGAGCACCTAAAAACGCAATGATTCGGGGAGCCACGACTTCTGCCTTATTACGATTTTTCGATGACTTCACCAGTCACCGGATCGCGCATGAGTCCTTTATTAGGGTCAAGCCCGTCATCGGAAGCTGGGTTAGCAAAGTCAGATGCTACTTGCAGGTTGGAAGCTCCAATATCAGCAACATCGCCTCTCCCTGGCAGGGTACACAAAAACCCCAGGCGGGAGGCATCGATCTCATGGCCACCCAAACGAAGACGGTCGGTTCCTTTGACAAAACGCTGACGAATCTGCTCCCAGCCAGAATCACTGTGCACAAAAGTACCTCCAGTGCTGTTGCGGTCGGTAATGTAGTAGTGCCCATCTGGCATAGGAACAACTTCGGCATGATGGCGGGACACACTAGTGTCGTCTAGCACCAGATCACACTCCCGATGACGTCCAATGATAAATGTTTTCACCTGCGACATATTTCACCTTGCCTTTTGCCAGAATTGTACACCCTTAGTAATTCAATGGTATATCTGGCGCATTGCCTTCAAATCCTTATCTGATGCCCTTATCTAATGCCATGGCCACCGCCCTGCTTACTTCCATCGTCTTGGCAGAAGTCGGGAAGCAGTCACAAAAACCGACGACATTCAATCGCCTATTTTAGAAGCATTACCGCTTAATATCAGTACCAATGATGAGAAGATTGGCCCTTCATTCCTCCAGGTGCCGTATCAAGCACGAAATGACGACAAAAACACATGGCGGCTACGCCGCCACTCTGGATTCCCCCCGAACCCCGTCATCCTCGCCGAGGCCGAGGCCGAAGGCGGGGATCCAGAGTTGCGCTTTCGCGAAGCGAAAGCGCAATGGGTGTAACGCGGGGCACGCAAATGCCTTGGCATGAAAACACCGAATCAGGCACAATTTGTTTTGGACGCTCCAAAGAAGAAAAAAATGATTCATACAAACATCAACTAACTGGAGAACGACTGGGTTCCTTAGGCAAAAAAAGTAAATCACGAAATACCAACCATGTATATAGCACATTAAAACGCGCCATATACTAAACATTATAGGCAAGTGTAAAATACGGCATTGTGGAATGACGATATAACCACTAAATAAGTATTTCGATAGTTAATATCTGTCATATTGGATTGACAGAATGTTAAGTGAAGAAAATAATTAGGGAAAATATTGAGAAACCGAAAAGCCTTCGGGCAGGTAAGTAATTAATTATTAAAGGATTAAATATTATGAGGATATTAGGTAACATCTTATGGCACGTGCCATTTTTAGGATTTGTATCTGCATTACTAACATTCTTAATTGGTGGATTATTAGTAATTACGGTAATTGGAGCACCTATTGGATTAGGATTAATTCAATTGTCACAATTTTTATTGGCACCGTTTTCAAGTGCAATGATTAGTAAAAAGGATTTGAAAAGTAACCAAAATATATTATGGCAGACTTTCGGATTTATTGTGAGAATTTTTTATTTTCCATTTGGTTTGCTTTTAGCTGTTGTAACAGTATTTCAAATTGCTTTATTATTTATTACAGTAATAGGAATTCCCGTTGCGTTAGTTTTGTCAAAATCACTTGGAACTTTTTTTAACCCAGTGAATAAAACTTGTGTTCCGCAAGCAGTTGCTGACAAAGTAGCTTCAAGAAAAGCCGAATAACAAGTTGGCAAGAATTTAGGTTAAAACATACTTGGAAAAAAATAAAACCAGCCCATAACAATAGATATATGTAATGCGGGTTCAGTGAGTTGCATCTCCTCGTCAGCTCGATTCATAGGCACAACATGTTCCCGCAATCGACTATTGGTGTCTATACAACACTACCGTGGCATTGTCTTGCCCTGGCACTTGCCGTGCTTCAATGTCATCCAATAGTGCGGTCACAACCTGCTCAGGGTTGTTATGTGTCTGGCAGAGATGACTAATTTCATCAACCATCAGGGTCTCTACACCATCGCTGGCAAGGATAATCTGATCATTGACTGCAAGCGGGTAAGGCGATGTATTTTGATCAACTAGTGGTAAGTCTCTGCCCATTACCGCGGAGAGCAACTGGTTGACGCGGTAATCTGCCGCTAACTCTTCAGCAGACATACGCCCCAACTCAACCAGCTCTTGCAGTTGCGGACGCATGGAATGATCGGCATTGAGGCGAGTGATACCTTTGTTATGCAGTATCCACAGCGGGGAATCACCCACACTCAGCCAGTGGAGTTCATTGCCTGATATTAGGCAAGCCAGGAGCGTGCAACCCATGTTGGTGTATTGGCGATTAGTTTCTGTGTCCTTGGCAATCGCTACGTTGGCTGCATCCAGCGATTTCCTAAGCCGCTGCTCAATATCATTGCCCTTGTCCGAGTCTGCAAAAGATTCCGCAAAAGTATCTACCGCCAGTTCGCTGGCGCGGGCACCGCCAACATGCCCGCCCATACCATCGGCAAGCAACAGCAATAGTTCCTTTGACTTGCTGTTACGGAAGTCACATACCTTGAAAGCATCTTCCTGGTATTCGCGCCCACCAGCAATTTGATTACCTGCGAACGAACCTGCTAACTGTTGCATATCAATCTACCTCCTGGGTGTCCCAGTCAAAGTGCTTACCTCCGTCATCCACATTGCGGCTTTCGCGAAGCGAAAACGCAATGGGCCTCGAAGCCACCACGGCGACAGCATTTTCCGCAGGAAAATTGCGATAGCCCCATGCCGAGCGAATTTCGCGAAGCGAAAGCGCAATGAGTATAACGCGGGGCACGCTGCTTAGTTAATGGCGGCTTGCGCCGCCACTCTGGATTCCCCCCGAAGCCAGTCGTCCCGCCGAAGGCGGTACGGCTGGCTTCGGCGAGAATGACGGAGTGGGGCGGCGAGGATGACGAATAAGGCAGCCTTCACCTGTCAGAAGTAACCTTTTGCATCATAAATACCGTTCAAGTAACATCGAATACAACAACGAAGTCACGGCAAACTAAAAGCTGCGATTGAGGATTTCAAAAAGAACGGGGGTTGGTAGATATAGGTATCTCCGCCAAGCGTTCGTTTCAATCGTTCAAACAGGAATTAATCACATGAAGAACTTAATAAAATTCGCTGCCATTTCCGTAAATATCGCTATTTTAAGCGGGTGTGCATCTTACACACCTGAAGAAGAAGCCGAGTTTGTTAGACTTTCCATTCAACAAGACTCAAATCTTGACTTGTGCTCAAATTATTGGAGCAACACGCGAACGGTAATGCCAGCTTATTTGCAAAGCTCATCGGTTGACGGCTTTTTTGCATTCGATTCTGCAGATTATGCGCAAAAAACCAGGGTAGAAATAGAACGTAGAGGTCTTCTAAACGCGGAGGACAAGAAGAATCTTCCTCGCAAAGTATTCACTGTTGGCTCGTCCGAGTGTGGTTTGTTTGCGGTTTGGGGCAACCCGGACGACGCAAATAAAACCGTCATAGCAAATCAAGTTGATGTGCAGTATGTGTTTTGCACAGAGCATGCTTATATCGGTAGCAGTTCCATTTGCGTAAAAAGTAAATACGCCTATACCACCAATGGCGTAGTCACTGCTTGGCAAGAATAAAAGCCAGTCATCAAAGCAGGGACTTCGCCTTCGACCCATCAACAACCAAATCAAAAACAGGAGAACATACATGAATTATATCGATCGATCATTGTCAACCAACGAAAACCTTCAACATATATTCAAATTCCATTGGATAGTGCGATTTGCATTTTGGGTGCTCGCTATCTGCAGTGTTGTTATCAGTCTCGCATTGAGTTCTGAGTTTGGGATATGGACGTGGATTATTGCTATTTTTGGTATATATGGGCTGGTTCGTCTTTGGTTTATAGAACAAGGATTGACCAACAAAAGAGTGATTTACAAAGAAGGCATCATCGCTCGTAAAACTAACGAAATGCAACTTACTTCCATTGAAACCGTGGAGATTGATCAAAGTGTGTTCGGGCGTATATTGGGCTACGGTTCCGTGAAAGTTACCGGTCGAGGCATGAGCGACCTCGTGTTCACTAATATCAATGACCCAATGGACGTAAAGCGAAATATCGAAAGCATCAGCAATCCGCTCAGTTAACTTGCACAAAGATTAAAAATGCCCGGCGAGGGATAGCACGCCATCGGCGTCATTAAACCCCTTCCGTCATCCCTCCTTTTTCGTCATCCTCGCCGAGGCCGAAGGCCGAAGGCGGGGATCCAGGCGCGGCGAAGCCGCGTATATAATAAGTCCGGCGTAGCCGGACACTTTGTTAATGGCGGCTACGCCGCCACTCTGGATTCCCGGGCTACGCCCGAGAATGACGGGGTGGTGGGGGCGGCTGCACCGCAAAAAGCATGGCGGCTACGCCGCCACTCTGGATTCCCGGGCTACGCCCGAGAATGACGGGGTGGTGGGGGCGGCTGCACCGCAAAAAGCATGGCGGCTACGCCGCCACTCTGGATTCCCGGGCTACGCCCGAGAATGACGGGGTGGTGGGGGCGGCTGCACCGCAAAAAGCATGGCGGCTACGCCGCCACTCTGGATTCCCGGGCTACGCCCGAGAATGACGGGGTGGTGGGGGCGGCTGCACCGCAAAAAGCATGGCGGCTACGCCGCCACTCTGGATTCCCGGGCTACGCCTGGGAAACACTGTCGGCGATGGGAACAATCCCCCATCGCCTGGGAAACACTGTCGGCGATGGGAACAATCCCCCATCGCCTGGGATGACGGGGTGGTAGGAAGAACCCCCATCACTAGGAATGACGGGAAAGGTTTGAGCCCAGCCCTTGCAGGTGCGCGTGTTCGTTCAGGGTGATGATCGAGCGCTCCCCTGAACTCGCGGCCATATAGCGATTGACGCTCGTGTAGTTGGGATTAAAAAACATTCTTGGTTCAAGGCCGATCACATAAGCCGTCCATACATTGATGACCCCGCCGTGGCAGGTAACGGCCACGTTCTTGCCCGGATGATCGGCAACGATTTCGTTCAGCGTCTTGATGACCGTCGCGCAAAATTCCGGGAAATTGATGTGGTCCACCTCACCACGCATGAGTCTGAGCCAGCGGTCATAGTCAAACTTTTTCAATTCTTCAACGGGAATATAGTGGTCGGCGTGACGATCATATTCCGCCACGCCTTCGCATACTTTCGCTTCAAGTTTGTTCGCCGCCGCCAGCGGCTCCGCCGTCTGCAGTGCGCGCTGCATGGGGCTGGAATAGAGATAATCTATCCGCGTGTCTTTCAGCCAGGCCATCATCAGCCTCGCCTGTTCATGGCCGATGTCGGAAAGAGGCGGGTCCGCCGGGTTGCCATCTGCCCTGATAACCCGCTCCGGAAGACCATGGCGAATTAGAATCAGTTCCATGATGTGTACAATAAATTTACCGTCGGGCTAACAGCAGGCACCGAATCAGCCTGCGGCTATGGACACATTATAGACCCCCGCCTGCCTGGCGGAGTCCATGACCTGAATCATGGTGTTCGTTGTACTCTCTGGATGAGGCTGAACGACAACGGGCGCTTCGGGATTTTCCGCGTGCAATCGCTCGATGTTTGCCCGTACCGCACGAACGTCCACGTCACGACCGCGAATTCGTATTCTGTCCCGGTTGGTAATCTGCACCACGATGCTTTGCTTGTCCGCGTCCTTGATGTTCTGGTTCTTGTCCGGGCTGTTGATATCCAGCCCCATCTCCTTGACGAAGGTGGCGGTAACAATGAAGAAGATCAGCATGATGAACACAACGTCCAGCATGGGCGTCAAATCAATTTCACTCTCTTCCTTCTGTTGTTGATTCCGTACTCTGCGCAAAATTTACTCCGGATATAGCCCGAGCCCAAAGGATACAAGTTCTGGATTAAATTACAATGACGATCAAGGGTGGCCGGGCATCCTGCCCCAGCCCATGAGGCTCAAGCCTGTTGGCCGCCAGGGCTGGCGGGATACGGCTTCAAGCCGCGCCCTGCCCCTGTCCGCCCCGCATCCCCGGAGCCCGCGAAAACCGCGCAACTTGTGTATGAGACATGTAAAGGCATAAATACAGGCTTGACCTGAACACCAATACATTAGTAACTTCACCTGCTCAGATTTCTTTTTGTATCAATCACCCGGAGGAATACACCCATGGCTGTTGAAAAATTCCCCATCGAGGCAGGGCATGTGATGATGTTTGCCCGCTCCATCGGCGACGCGAACAAGATTTACTATGATGCAGGCTACGCCAAATCCACTGACCCGGGCGCTATAGTCGCACCGCCAACGTTTGTACAGTCCAGCGCACAATTCGACCCGGATTATTTTCTGCGGCCAAAGATAGGCGAAGAATGGTTTGGCTCCGCAAAAGGGCCGACCGGCATCACCAGGAAAAAAGGCGGCGGTGGAAGTGGCGGTGGCGGCCTCCACGCGGAACAGCACTATGTCTATCATCAGCAACTCAAGGTTGGAGACGTGCTTTCCGCGGAGACAAAGCCCGGCAAGACCTGGGAAAAGGAAGGCCGCCGTGGTGGCAAGCTGATGTTCAGCGAATCAGTCACCGAGTACCGCAATCAGGGCGGTGAACTCGTTGTTACTGCAACCGGGGTGGGCGTCAGGACAGAAAAACCCGCCACTTCCGGCAAGACTTAAGGAGAGCCCCATGACATTGAAAGCAAGCAAGTTAAAGGTGGGCGACACCTACCAGGAAGAGGTCTGCAATAACCTCTCACGAACTCAGATTGTGCAATATGCGGGGACCTCCGGGGATTACAACCCGCTCCACAGCGACGAGATATTCACCACTCAGGTGGCCGGCTATCCATCCGTTTTTGCCCACGGCATGCTCTCTATGGGTATGACCGGCAAGATGCTCACCAACTATGTCGGTGACGGGCGGCTGACCTACTATGGCGTCCGGTTTACCGCTCAGGTGTTTCCCGGTGCCACCCTCACAGCAAAGGCAACGGTGACTGATATTCGTGAGGAAAACGGCGCAAAGATCGCGGACATTGCAGTCTCCACCACCGATGCAGAAGGCGTGGAAGTCATCAAGGGAAAAGCTTCCGCAAGGCTGGACCCTTAAAAAGCGCGCGCCGGGTCTGCATCGGCTATTGATTCGAGAGCATCAAGGACGATGCTCTCCGTCAGGATTTGTGGCAGCACCTTGGCCCTTGCCGCACCCTGGCCATAAAGAAGATACAAGGGTACGCCGCTTCGCCCGTAGACCTGCAAGGCTCTGGTGATATCCGGGTCCTCGCTCGTCCAGTCTGCTTTCAGGTAGGTGACGCTTTGCTCTCTGAAGGCCTGTTTGACGCTGTCCATGCCCAGAGCATTCAACTCATTGACCTTGCAGGTAATACACCAGGCAGCGGTAAAGTTGACAAACACAGGCCCCGTGCGCCTGGCCAGTTCAAGAGCTTCTTCGGAGTAGACTGCCTCGCCCGTGCTGTCGCCGACCTCTGCCTGACCTGAGCCGCTTTCCTGCATTACCACCAGGTAAACCGCCGCCACAACCAGAAGTAACGCCATCAGCCTGCCAATTAACGCTCCCCCGCTTTCTTTGGCGAACTGGTTGACCAGCCATATTGCAAAGGTCAACAGCAAACCGCCGCCCAAAACCTGCATCATGCCGGTTACCCCCGTCTGTATGCCCAGCACCCATAACAACCAGATGGCGGAAGCAAACATGGGGAAGGCCAGCACCTGTTTCAGCACCAGCATCCAGCGGCCCGGGCCGGGCAAATGCGCCAGCAGGCCAGGGGAATAACAAAGGAGCAGGTAAGGTGTTGCCATACCCGCACCCAGGGACGCAAACACGGCGATAGCCACCACCGCAGACTGGGTCAGTGCGAACCCGATGGCTGCACCCATGAACGGCGCTGTACAGGGAGCGGCGACGACCGCCGCCAACAGGCCGGTTGCCAAGGACCCGCCATAGCCCTGTGCATGCATGCCGCCACCGAGAGACATGAGCCGCCCGCCTATCTCAAATACCCCCAGAAGGTTCAGGCCGATCAGAAGAAAAAGGTAAGCAAGCAGCCCCACCACCACCGGGTTCTGCAACTGGAATCCCCAGCCAATGACCTCACCACCAAAACGCAGCGCCATCAACAGCAAGGCAATAGCCACGAAACCCAGCAGTACCCCGAACGCATAAGCCCACCCATGCAGGCGGATGCCTCCCCCTTCGGCATTAACGGATTCAACAAGAGACAGTATCTTGATGGACAAGACCGGGAAAACACAGGGCATCAGGTTCAGTATCAGGCCCCCCAGAAACGCAAACAGCAATGCCGCCAGCAGACCCATATCTTCCCGGGGCGAGCGCCCGCCCGGGTTTTGCATCGTGAAGGCATAGCTGGAGACCAGGACTTCATCGCCTGCGTCTTCATCGACCACAAGAATACCGGACAGGTCCGCCTCTGTCGGTTCAAAATCAAAACCCGGCGTCAGTTGCAGCAAGAGACCGCCGTCTGCAAAAATAATCTGCGGTTCTCTGGTGTTGTCGATGAGGTTACTGACAAAGGGGAAATATGTCAGTTGGCGGATACGATCATCCGCGCTGACAGGCAGACCAACGAAGAGGCTGATGATGCCGTCCCCGAACTCAAACCAAGTGTCCACCGCCAGGGGAACAGGCAACCGGGACCTGGCCAGGCTGAACAATTCCCTGGCGGATTCATTCTCCCGGCGTTCGCCCAGAGGCAGGGAAAGGGACAGTTCGACTTTTTCCGGTATACAGATATCGGCGCAAACCAGCACACTGCCGGAACCGCTGATGACCATTTCATCACCGGGGTAATTATCCGGCACCGTCACTGTGAAGAGCAACAGCGCCTCATCTTCATAGCCAAAGTTCACCAAGGGCCCATAGGGTATCCTTGCCGGGTAAGGCCAGCGAAACTCACTGGCGGACACGCCTTCTGGCAGGTGCCAGGTGATCTCAAGCGGCGCACCCGAGTCACCGGGATTCACCCAATAGGTATGCCAGCCCTGGTCGATTTCCTGACGCAACAGAACATCAAAGGCATCACCGGGCGCCGCACTCACCACTTCCGCAATCAACGCCTCCTGCACATGCGGGGCCGCGGCAAGGCTGGCCGGCAAAAGCAGGGGCAACAGCCAGAAAATATTGATCAGACGGGCCATGTTCAAGGGCGCATCCCCCAGGTAACAGGCCCCTTCAGTTCCTCAAGCAAGGGTTCTATCCAGTCTATCCAGCGACACAACCGGGGCCTGGTCTGCCTGGGGTCAATCAATTCATGGACTGCAAAGCTCTCCATCATGGGAAAAGGAGACCGTTTTTCCATCAGCTTTTCTTCCAGTTCACGGCGTTTCTCTTCCGGGTTGTCCGCTGCTGCTATCTCCCGGTGATAGGCAACCGCCACGCCGCCCTCCACCGGTAATGCGCCCATCTCGTAAGAAGGCCAGGCAAGTTTATAGGTATTGGGCGCAAAGTGTGCTGCGGACGCAACGCCAAAGGACTTGTGAACCGCTATGGTTGCCCAGGGCACAGTAGACTGCACCGCGGCGGCAACCGCGCTCATGCCGTAACGGATACACGCGGACTGTTCAGCATCCGGCCCGATCATAAACCCCGGCTCATCAAGAAAATTCACAATGGGGAGGTGAAAGGTGTCACATAGCTCCATCATGCGCTTTGCTTTCTGTGAACCTTCCGCCGTCATGGCGCCGCCAAAGTGTCGGCAGTCATTGGCGATTATCCCGACGGGGGCACCTTTGAGCCTTGCAAGCCCGATAATCTGGCCATGACCATAGTCCGGCGAGATTTCAAAAAAGGAATCACGATCAACAATGTGGCGAACCAGGTCCCGCATTTCAAAAGGGATTCGGCCATCCCTTGGCACGATACTGATAAGCGCCTCATCGGCCCTGTTGGGATCATCCCGGCATGTCTTTCTCTCCGGCAGTTGCCAGACATTCTGCGGCAGGTAATCCAGGAAGCGGCGCATCAGCGCCAGCGCCTCTTCCTCCGAGTCCGCAACATTATCAACTATGCCGCTGCGGCTATGCACCCGCCAGCCCCCCAGTGCCTCTTTCGTCAGCGATACGCCAAGTGCTCTTTGCACCAGCGCCGGCCCGCCAACCATAACCTGGGAAGTTTCCTTCACCATCACGGAAAAATGGGAAGCCACCAGGCGGCCGGCGGGAAACCCGGCCACCGGCCCCATGGCGCCGGAGACAACCGGCACCTCATTCATGGCCCTGGCAATAATGCTGAACCTGGGTTCCGCATAAACCGGGGAACCCACCGTTCTGGCCCCGCCGCCGCCGGCCACACTGCCGCCGCCCCCTTCCAGCATACGGAGCAACGGAACCCTGAAGCGCACCGCCAATTCTTCCGCGTAAACACTCTTCCTCAGACCGGCGCCATTGGGTGACCCGCCCTTCAAGGTAAAATCCTCGCCGCCGACGACAACCCTGCGTCCGTCTATCTCGCCGAAACCCACGACATAGTTTGCCGGTGTGAAGCCGGTAACATTGCCCTGTTCGTCTTTCTCCGCGAAGCCTGCACCTTCACCCTGCTCTTCAAAGACGCCCGGCGTCACCAGAGCATCAATCCGTTCCCTGATTGTCAATCTGCCCTTGGCGTGGTGGTTGGCGACAGCCTCCTCGCCCCCCTGACGTTTTGATAATTCCTTTCGCAGTTCTATTTCCTGGGCTTCTCTCTGCCAGTTCATGTTTTAACCCCGCTCATTGATCGCCCTTTATATCAATTCCCTGCAACCACGCCAATTCGACCCGCTGATTCAAGTTAGAAATCGTCGGTTGATCGTGGTAACTTCCCGCCCTCTGTTCAGGGCCACATTCCTTGCCCCTGATTGATACTCTCCCTTTGGCATCCAGTGAGGTCTATATGCAAATTGTGGTACCGGCGGAAACCCGGGCAAATGAGCGGCGCGTCGCGCTTGTTCCCGAATCCGTGCAAAAGCTGACCCGGGCAGGCTTTACCCTTGCGGTTGAGTCGGGGCTTGGTCGGCAGGCCGGGTTCGGTGATGCCGAATATCAGCAGGCCGGTGCGACCCTATCGGCGGACCGCAATGCACTGATCTCAGGCGGAGACCTGGTGCTGCGGGTACGTCAGCCTGATCTCACTGAAGTCGGGATATTGAAACGGGGCGCAGTTCACATCAGCTATCTGGACCCATATAACGAGCATGAACTGGTTGCTGCGCTGGCAACCCAGGGTGTTACCGCCATCAGTATGGAAATGGTTCCGCGCATCACCAGGGCCCAGAAAATGGATGCACTCAGTTCTCAGGCCAACCTCGCAGGTTATGCCATGGTGATTCTTGCAGCGCAGAAACTCGACCGCATATTGCCCATGATGATGACCCCGGCGGGCACCCTGAGCCCCGCCAAGGTATTCGTAATCGGCGCTGGTGTTGCGGGCCTCCAGGCCATTGCAACCGCCAAACGGCTGGGCGCCCGGGTCGAAGCATTCGACACCAGGTCGGTTGTCGCCGAGCAGGTACAGTCACTGGGCGCCAAGTTCGTCGAAATAGATCTGGGCGAAACCGGCCAGACCAAGGATGGTTACGCAAGGGAGTTGACCAGGGAGCAACTGGAGCGACAAAGACAGGGCATGAAAGATGTCATCAGTGAATCCGACATCGTTATCACCACCGCCCAGGTTTTCGGTCGTCCGGCCCCCCGCATTGTTACTGCGGATATGGTCGCCGCCATGAAATCGGGCGGCGTCATCGTAGACATGGCGGTGGATTCAGGGGGCAATGTTGAAGGTTCCAGGGCGGATGAAACAGTCGAGCTTGACGGCGTGTCCATCCTCGGCGTCTCCAATCTGCCTTCGCAGGTTTCCAGGGACGCAAGCCAGATGTATTCGTCCAACCTGTTCAATCTCGTTACCGAGTACTGGGATGATGAATCCGGAACCTTCAACCTGAATCTCGAGGACGACATCCTCAAAGGCTGCATCATTACCCATGATGGCGCCATCATCAATGAAACCATCAAGAACCTGAAGGAGGCTTGAAGTGGAAGTTGTATTCCTGATTTTTATCCTGGTGCTGTCGGTTTTTCTCGGCTTCGAGCTGATCTCGAAAGTCCCCGCCACACTCCACACGCCTCTCATGTCCGGTGCCAACGCTATCTCCGGCATTACCCTGGCCGGGGCTTTTCTTGCAGCCGGCATGGTGAATGCCGAGTTGGGCGCCTGGCTGGGCGCCGCCGCCGTAACCTTCGCCACGATCAATGTCGTCGGCGGCTACCTGGTGACGGACCGGATGCTTGGCATGTTCAAGAGCAAGCGTGAGGTCGGCAAATGAATATCGCATTGATCGCTAACTTCGCCTATATCATCTCCGCGGCGCTCTTCGTCTTCGGGCTGAAGATGCTCGGCTCTCCCGCAACGGCGAGACGCGGCAACCTCTTTTCTTCCCTCGGTATGCTGATAGCCGTTTGCGCCGGCCTTTCCGCCGAAGGCATTATCTCTTACGAATACATAGCCGGCGGCATGGTTATCGGCGCCATTATAGGCGCTCTGGCGGCGCGGCTGGTGGCCATGACTGCCATGCCGGAAATGGTCGCCTTGTTCAACGGTTCCGGCGGGGCGGCAAGTCTTCTGGTTGGCTGGTCCACATTGTACGGCGGAGAAATCAGCACATTTACTGCGGTAACCGTTCTGCTGGCCATCCTTATTGGCGGCGTGACCTTTACCGGCAGCCTGATTGCTTACGGCAAACTGAGTGAAACCATCAATAGCGCAGCGGCCGTCTTTACCGGCCAGCGCATCGTCAACAGCCTGATTCTGGCGGGTATTCTGGCCGCCGGCTATATGTTTGCCGTTGACCCGGCACCAGATTCCCTGTGGCTCTACACCATGCTTGGCCTGGCGCTGCTATTGGGCATCATGGCGGTAATTCCCATAGGCGGCGCAGATATGCCGGTGGTTATTTCACTGCTGAACAGTTACTCCGGCATAGCGGCCTGCGCGGCGGGATTTGCGATCAACAACAATATCCTGATCGTTGCCGGTTCGCTGGTGGGTGCTTCCGGCATCATTCTGACCAACATCATGTGCAAGGCCATGAATCGTTCCCTTGCCAATGTGCTGTTCAGTGGCTTTGGCGCGGTCAAGCAGGGCAAGGCAATAGAGGGTGAGGTCAAACCCATTTCCGCTGAAGACGCCTACTATGTTCTGGAAGCCGCCAGTAATGTTTGTTTCGTGCCTGGTTACGGCATGGCGGTGGCCCAGGCCCAGCATGTGGTTAAGGAACTGGGGGAGATACTGGAAGCCAATGGCACAGAGGTCAGCTTCGCCATCCACCCGGTCGCCGGCCGAATGCCCGGCCACATGAATGTACTGCTCGCCGAGGCGGACGTGCCTTATGAGCAACTTGTTGAAATGGATGACATCAACCCGCGCATCGAGAATGTGGACGTCGCCATAGTCATCGGCGCCAACGATGTGGTTAACCCGAGCGCCCGCGAAGACGAAGACAGCCCCATCTACGGCATGCCGATCATCAACGTGGACCAGGCTCGCACCGTATTTGTCCTGAAGCGCTCCATGGCCTCCGGCTTCTCCGGCGTGGACAACCCGCTGTTCTTTGGTGAAAACACGCGCATGTTGTTTGGAGACGCCAAAGAATCCATTTCCGGTGTGATTTCAGCGTTCGGCTAGCATGATAAGATGAGCGCCCGGAGGTGGTAACCATGAGCGCTGCAAGACAATTTCATCAGGTGGATGGCATATTCAAAATGCGCCACGGACAACTGATGAACCCCGTCATTGCCTATGAGACCTGGGGGGAGCTGAATTTCCAAAAAGACAACGGCATCCTGCTCTTTACCGGCCTTTCGCCGTCCGCCCATGCCGCATCATCGGAGGCGGACCCTTCCACCGGCTGGTGGGAACGGATGCTAGGCGACAACAAACCCATAGATACCAGCAGCTACTTCGTGATTTGCGTCAACTCTCTGGGCAGTTGTTTCGGGTCAACCGGCCCCGCCAGCCAAAACCCTGAAACCAACGAACTCTACCGATTAACATTCCCCACCCTGACCATTGAAGACATAGCCCATGCCGGCCATGAGGTCATCAGGGGGCTGGGGCTGAAGCAACTGCATGCGGTGGCGGGCGCATCCATGGGGGGCATGACATCTTTGGCCTACACCATCCTTTACCCGGACCTTGCCAAAAGCCTGGTGACAATTTCCGGCTCCGCGAGAGCCGGGCCCTTTCCCATCTCTTTGCGCTCGCTACAGCGGGAAATTATTCGCAGCGACCCGGCTTGGCAAAACGGTGCCTATGACCCGGCGGCGGAGCCGGTGACAGGTATGCGCCTGGCCCGCAAGCTGGGTATGCTGACCTATCGTTCCTCCGCCGAGTTTGAACAGAGATTCGGCCGTGACATGATTCCGGCAGAGCGCCAGGAAAGTGACGGATTCGGGCTGACCTTCGAGGTGGAATCCTATCTTGAAGCACACGCCAACAAGTTCATCGGCACCTTTGATGCCAACTGCTACCTGTATCTATCCAGGGCAATGGACCTGTTCGACCTGGCGGACCATGGCGGTTCCGTGGAATCGGGTCTTGCACGGGTCGGCGCGAGCCGGGCGCTGGTCATAGGCGCCGAGACGGACCTGCTGTTTCCCATAGAACATCAGCAACGTATCGCCGAGGGCCTGCAAGATGGCAAGCGGGATGTGCAGTTTCACGCTTTGCCTTCACTCCAGGGGCATGACGCCTTCCTGGTGGATATGGACAGGTTCCGGCCCATCCTGTGCGACTTTTTCGATTGCAGCATGAATCAGCCGGGTAAACTCAGGGACGCATCCTATCGCCAGATATAAACAGGCGACCTGTCAGTAACCCTGAAGGACGCCGTATCTGTCCCGGTGGAAGGCGCTGCTCCCAAGGGTGTGTTCGCAGACTCGGGAACGCTTCATAAAGAAACCTATCTCATACTCATCGGTCATGCCGATGCCGCCATGCATCTGTATCCCTTCACTACTGACCAGATTGTAGGTGTCATTGAGCCGGGCTTTCGCCAGGCTGGCAAGTTCCGGCGTCTGGTCGGAGCCTTCATCAAGCGCCGACAGTGCTTCAAGCACAACGGACTTTGACAGTTCCACCTCACAAAACATCTGCGCGGCGCGATGCTTCAGAGCCTGAAATGAACCTATAGGGACGCCGAACTGCTCCCTGGTTTTAAGGTACTCGATGGTGCGCTCAAAACATTCCTGAACGCCGCCCAGCATTTCCGCCGCCAGCAGAATGCGACCCGCGTCCAGCACCTTGTCCAGGATGTCCGCGCCCTTACCTTTTTCACCCAGGATTACCCCCGCTGCGCCGTTGAATTCGATATTCGCCGCATTGCGACTGTCCGCCATAATGGTGCGGGTGACGGCGACGCCGCTTGCTTCACGGTCAACCAACACCAGGGTAATGCCGTCCCTGTCGCCGGCGCTACCGGACGAACGTGCAACGACGATGATCTTGTCCGCCACGTGACCGTCAAGCACAAACCGCTTGGCACCGGAAACCTTGTAGCCAGCGCCGGATTTCTTCGCCTTGGTGCTGACGCCGTAAGGGTTATGGTGCGGGGATTCTTCCAGCGCCAGAGCCAGCAGCAGGTCACCACTGACAACCTGCCCCAGGAGGGTGGTTTTCTGCTCCTGAGAACCGCCATGCAGTATCATGCCAGTCCCAAGCACCGAGCTTGCAAAGAGAGGCGATGCCGCCAGAGTGCGGCCACACTCCTCCATTACCACGCCCAGACCCATGTAGCCAAATCCCAGGCCACCATATTCTTCCGGTACGGTGATGCCCGCCCAACCCAGGCCCACCATTTCCCGCCAGGTATCCCCGTCAAAACCCGTTTCGCCCTTCTCGTCACGCAGGCGCCGTAACTGGCTGATGGGCGTATTGTCGGCGCAGAAGTTCTTCGCCGAATCCTTGAGCATGTTTTGATCTTCATTCAATACCAATGGCATGGTGTCGCTCCTGAAAATAACAGTTTGAAAAAAGGCAGATACTACCATCCCGGGATGCGGGATGCCGCCCTGCGGCAAGCGCTGGCCGTCATGTGTTTCCTCTCACCTTACTCGAGAGTCCGGTTCAACATACGGACGGCTGTGTCCAATGCCGCAACCAGCCCCCGGGCATCCGCCTTGTTCTTTCCCGCTATATCGAAGGCGGTGCCATGATCAACGGAAGTCCTCACAAAAGGAATACCCATGGTAGCGGTCACGCTGTCTTCAAAATCGTGCACTTTGATGGCGATATGCCCCTGGTCATGGTAGAGAGCGAGAACCACATCAAACTCATTGCGAATGGCACGGTAAAAAACAGAATCCGCCGGATAGGGGCCAAGGACGTTCAGACCCTTCTCTCGGCAGGCCAGCACGGCAGGCGCTATCTCATCCATCTCTTCCCGACCCAGCATACCCCCCTCGCCGCCATGAGGATTCAGCGCCGCCACCGCAATACGCGGCTTGTCGATGCCCCATTGTTGCAGGCTGGCAGCCGTCAACTCCAGCTTGTCGATGATCACGGGCTTTTTCACATAGGCCACGGCCTCCGCCAGGGACTTGTGGGTAGACAGGTGAGCCACCTTCAGGCCCCTGGTCATCAGCAGGGTCGCCGTCAGCGTGGCGCCAGTCAACCTTGCCAGTATCTCCTGGTGCCCTATGTCGCCGACAAATCCGGCGGCCTGCACAGCTTCCTTGTTGATGGGGCAGGTCACAATGCCCTGGACGCCGCCCGCCTGACAAAGATTGACGGCTGACTCGAAGTAACCCACGGCGGCGCGGCCACATGCCGCCGATATCTCCCCCATCCTGAAGTGGCCGGGCGGCAATGTGAAAGGTTCGAATATCTGTATGCACCCCGGGTCAACGGACACCTCATCCGGCGCACCAATTACCCGGAGCCGATGAGTCAGGCCTGCTTGCCGGATTGCTTCCTCGATGCAGCCTGCGGAGCCAATCACAAAAGGCCTGGCCTGGTGGTACAGGTCTGCCAGGGAATAGGCTTTGGCAATGATTTCAGCACCTATGCCGGCCGGGTCTCCCATGGTAATCGCCAGCAGCGGTTTCATATCGTGCCAACCGATGGTTGTAACCTGTCCACCCGGGATATGTCACTCCACACCCACACACAGGCAACAATAAGCGCCACACCCGTCACGGCAACCAGATAACTTTCCAGAGGGCCGAGGGCAACACTCAACAGACCCAAGAGCACAGCCCCCAAGGGTGCGCCCCCCAGGCTGCCAAGGACATAGATGGACATGGCCCGGGCGCGATATTCCTCCGGCGCTGTCTCCTGGATGATGCTTCTGCCAAGGCTCATGGCAGCGCCACCGCACATACCCCAGAGGCCAATACACATCAGATAACCGTAAAAAGGCAAACGCAGGTTCGTCAAAACCAGGCAACCGCCGCCTATCAGCAACGCCAGCATCAGGCCCAATCCCTGGTGCCGAACCCCGCCAACTGAAACCAGAATAATAGTGGTGAGGATGGTTCCCATCATGAAGCAGATAAAGGACAGGGCAATATCCGCCGCCGCCCCGCCATAGACATCTCTGACCACCAGAGGATTCAACACCGAGAAGGAGCCCATGTAAAAGATACCGACGGCAAACATCAATATCATGACAGGGGCCATGCGCTCTGACCCGAAGATTAGCGCGATGCCATCACGGATATCCCCCAGAGCGCTTTTCCCCGAAGCTGCCCTGGCTTGCCTGGTGGGCGTAAAAGATGGCAGCTTGAGGGCGCAGGCGGAACCCACCAACAACAGCAACCCCTGGGCAAGCAACAGGGGCGCCGGGCCCACGGCATCCGCCTGGCTGGCGATGCCATAACCGATTATCTGCGCCCCGAAGGTCAGCCCCATTGCCAGCGTGACGGCTCTTTGCAGATTTGAGCCTGCAACCTGATTCAACAGACTGTCCCTGGCCGGCTGAATAAAAGCATTGAGCGCGCCTACCGCAAGGGCGAAGAAAAGCATCAGCGTATAGTTGAGATAGCCGGCGCCTATGCCCAGCGCCAGCACAAAAACAGGCAGGGTCGCCAGCCCGTGGAAGACGATGATAATTTTTCGCCTGTCTATCCTGTCCGCCAGCAGCCCGCCGAACAGGATAAATACCAGCGCCGGCAGATACGACATCATCTGCGCAATACCCAGGCGGACGCCGCTTTCACCGAGATACACGGCAATTATCCAGGTGAACAGCACATTATGTATGCCAAGGGGGATGTACTGGCTGACGATGCCCGCCAGGTACCAGGGAAAAGCGGCTCGGTTGTCGTTCATTTCGCCATACTACCCCGTCAGACCCCGGTACACTCTGGAAAGCTCTTCCGGCAGTTGCTTTATATCCTGGATGACCATGTAACGACTGTCCGGGCACATGGCCCGCAGGTAATCATGGCCGGAAGGGTCTACCGTCAGGCAGTAGGTCAGCACACCCTGTTGTTTCGCCTCGGACAATGCCTTCATCGTATCCATCAAGCCATACTCACGGGTATTGCGGTCGGTGCCATAGTCATGGTCCTGGGGATAGCCGTCGGAAATGATGATCAAGGCCTTTATTTTGGAGCCGGTTTCCAGCAGTCGCCGCGTCCCATGACGAATGGGCGGCCCCATGCGGGTGCTGCGGCAGGGTTTGATACCGCCGATTCTGCCGCGAACCCTTGCGGAGTAAGCCTCGTCGAAATCCTTGCAGAGAAAGTAATCCACCTGTTCCCTGCCGTATCCTGAAAAACCACAGACCGCATAGTTGTCCCCCAGCTTCTCCAGCGCCTCGGCCATCAACACAACAGCCTCCTTCTCCAGATCAATGATGCGCCTTGCCGATGCCTCGGCTTCCCTGCGGCGCGCAAAAAACGCCGCCAGTTCTTCATCATCGTCTGTATCCCGGATTTCCAGGGGCGCTGCATCCGGGTCAGGCAGGACGTCGTCCGTTGATGCGCTCATGTCCAGCAGGAAAAGTGTGGACACATCCCTGTCTTGCCGCCGACGTTGAATATAGATATTTTCCTCCGGCGTCAGCCCCGCCTTGCGGTCAACCAGATGGGCAACCGATCTTTCGAGGTCCAGTTCTTCCCCTTCCGTTGCTCCCTTGACCTTGCGCAAAACTTCCGGGCGAACCTTGGCGAGTTCATGCTTGACCCGCCGCGCCAGCGCCGCATTTTCCAACAGGACGGCCTGTACATAATCTTCATCTTCTTCCAGTTCCCGGTGTTCATGCAGTGTGCACCACCTGGCCCGATAGTCGCGTATCTCATGGTCCCATTCGTCATACATATATCTGGACGCCTCGCGCAAGCGAGATGCAATCATCCCTGTTGGCAAGCCTGCATCCTGTTCTGTGTTCTGCGCCATGGCTTCACCGGTTATGCCCGCCTCCAGGCCGGTAATAAACAGCTTCTGACCCGCCGCCGACTCGCCGCCGGTCAACTCCCCCAGCTTCACCTCCGGAAAATCCGCCCCCTGTGGTAAGGGCGCGGGCTCCTCACCGGTTTCCGCTTGTTCCTGCACTTGTTGCTGCATCTCCGCCTGCAAGGCTTCTGTCCTCAATGTTGCTTCAACCTGAGCGACATCCAGTTCACCACGCCAGGCAACAGGTGCGGGGATTTCCTCCGCCTGTATCACCTGTTCATCAAACTCCTCATCTGCTGTCTCTTCGGCCTCGGGAGCGGCTATGACTGCATAGCATTGCTGCATCACGGCGAGGCTATCCGCCAGACGGCTATCCGCGGATTCAAGAGACCTGACGACCTGGCAGAGCCGCGCAGCATCTTGCCGGTTGTTCTCACTGACTTCCGCCTCCCAGGGCGCATCAAGACCGGCGCATATCATCGCCTCCAGCAACTGCCCACGGCGAGTGATATGCTGGCTCGACCGCATAGAAGCGGCCTTCTCTTTCTGCCGCTGTATCTGCGAACCCAGGCCCGGAAACCTGATAGCAAGCAACCAATCTATGCGAGCGTCTTCCGCAAGGGTGAAAATCATCTCCGCCAGCCGTCTGTCTGTATGCCTTGCAATAGTTTCCCGTACCGTTTCTATGCCGTGGAAACAACCAAACTCCATGTATCCGAGTTGATGGAAGAGAGATACCCTGTAGAAACTTGCATTGTCATCTCTGTGATTGAACAGGCAGACACTGGCCGGCAACCGCAAGACCCGCCCATCGGACACGGACGGGCGATTATCGTCAACCGGCCCGGCCCGAAAGTCAGCGCGCTGGTCAACGGGTTCGACGGGAACATGCCTGCCGGTCATTGCCCCGGCTATCAGTTCAAACACCCGGCGATGGTCCGCCAGGCGCACCCGGCCTTCCAAGGCATCAAGCAGCCTCGCCGACCGACTGGATTCGACATTGACATAAGCAAGGGCGGCGGCCTTGTTGTTTGCGGTGTCGGCCATACCCCGCCTGAACCACTCCCGCAAAATCTCGGGACGGTCCAAGGGTAGACTATCGGCCTTGTTCAGCAGGGCAAGGAAAATATCTGCACTGCCCGCCTGCTGTCCCAATTCAAGCAGCAAAGCCACTTCATCCGGGAACTTCTCCGCCGCGTCCGCCATGCCCGCCAGCAAGGCTGGCAATGCCGACCCGGCAAGCAGACCCGCCAGGGCCTCATATCGGTCCGCCGTATCACGGTCGATGGATTCGAGTTTCTCCCGCGTCTGCCGCAGAAGCTGTTGCGATGTCACTTCAGGATGCTTTCGGGAAAATGGCGGCGGCAACTTCGGCTACCGCCTGCTGAACTTCCGCGTCATCGGACACGGCTCTGGAAATGGCCGCGTCACAGGCATTCTTCGCCGGCATCCCGGCCATCATGAGCCGCCCCGCGTAAACCAACAGCCGGGTGCTGACGCCTTCATCGAAACCATGACCATGCAGATTGCGAACCCTCTCTGCAAGGGAGGCAAGGCGCAGCGCAGTATCTTCCGCTACCCCGCTCTCGTGGGCAATGATCCTCGCTTCCTCTTCCAGCGCCGGGTAACCGAACTCGATAGCGACAAACCTTTGCCGCGTACTGGGCTTGAGGTCCTTTAATATATTCTGGTAACCGGGGTTATAGGAAATGACCAGCAGAAAGTCAGGATGGGCCGACAGTATGATGCCGAGTTTTTCAACCGGCAGTATTCTCCTGTGGTCGGTCAGGGAATGAATCAGGACTGTCGAATCTTTCCTGGCTTCCACTATTTCATCCAGGTAACAAATCGCGCCCTCCTTGACGGCCTTACTGAGAGGGCCATCCTGCCAGACTGTCTCCTCGCCTTGCAGCAGGAAGCGGCCAACCAGGTCCGTCGCAGACAGGTCTTCATGGCAGGCGACTGTTTGCAGGGGCTGGTCGGGTGCAGACCCGGCTGACCGACGATAAATCTTGTGCGTCATATATTCAATAAAACGGGTCTTGCCGCAGCCGGTGGGCCCTTTCAGCAGAACCGGCAACCGCTGTTCATAAGCCGCAAGAAACACTTCCACCTCATCCGCCAATGGCAGATAGTAGGGTTCTTCTTCGAGTGTGTAACCAACGGCAGTTCCGGTGTTCAAACTATTCCCCCGTCCACTTGGGTTGACGTTTATCGAGATAGGCCCGCACCCCTTCCCGATAATCTTTGTGCCTGCTCATCTCGTCTATGAGCCGTTCACTGTCCCTGACGGCGCTGGCCAGGTCCCGGTGAAGATCCTTGTAGATCTGCCATTTGGTTTCACGCAATGAAGCAGGAGATACATTGTCTTTCATCTGCTTCACATAGGCGCGGGTTTCATCCATCAATGCTTCCGGCGCAACCAATCGGTTGACCAGACCCAACTCATAAGCTTCGTCAGAAGTGAATACCCGGCTGGTCAGCAGCAGGTCATTGGCTCTCGGCAGCCCAATCAGCCTGGGCAACAACCATGACAAACCATATTCGGCGGGGAAATTGAGCTTGCCGTGGGCCGTGGTGAATTTGACCCCTGGCACAGAAAAGCGAATATCCGCAAAACAGGCGAGAACCAGGCCAACCCCCGCCGCCGGGCCGTTGATGGCCGCCACCACCGGCTTGCGCAGGCCAAAATGATAGGCAAAGGCGGCATCGAATTCCGCCGCCACGCCCATGCCGGGTTGGGCCAGTTCCTCCGGCGTCCCCGGGTCATAGCCGCCCTTCTCGATATGGCCTTCAAGCGCTTGGGTATCCGCGCCAACACAAAAACCCCTGCCCTCTCCCGTGACAATAATGGCCCTGACGCCATCATCCTGGTCCGCCTGCTGCAGAAGATGACGGTACTCAGTGTGCATCCTGCCCGTCCAGGCATTCATGCGGTGCGGTCGATGCAACCGGATGGTGGCAATTTCATCTTCCACCTGATACTTGATTGTTTTCAATTCCATGCGCGCCTCAATCCGGCAGTTTCCGACCGGCACATACCCTGGCGGCTTCCGGTCATCTGATCATGAGCGCCGCCTTGAGTATCACCCGCCTGTTCGTATAGGCCTGCCAACTCCCCCGCCGGCCTCTGGATGCTGACTTGACGCAATGTTATCTTCCCTGCAAATGCCGTAATCTATCACAACAGCCTGGAGGGTAATTGCTGGATGGAACAATTTCGAGCAGAAGCAAGAAGCTGGCTGGAAGAAAACTGCCCGCAGAGCATGAGAACCGCCGGTGGTGAAGATGAAGCCGTCTGGGGCGGCAGAAACGCCACCTTCCCCAATCCCGACGCCAAAGCATGGCTCGATGCCATGGGCGGCAGGGGATGGACCTGCCCAACCTGGCCAAAAGAATATGGCGGCGGTGGTCTCAACCACGAGCAGAACATGATTCTGCAAACCGAGCTTCGCCGAATCAACGCCCGGCCAGCACTGGTTTCTTTCGGCATATCCATGTTAGGCCCGGTGCTTTTGGAATATGGCAATGAGGCGCAGAAGCTTGAACATCTGCCCAAAATTGTGCGTGGTAAAATCAGATGGTGCCAAGGATACAGCGAACCAGGCTCCGGCTCCGACCTCGCCAGCCTGCAAACCCGCGCCGTAAAGGACGGTGACGATTACATCATCAATGGCTCGAAGATCTGGACGTCTTACGCCAATTCCGCCGACTGGATTTTCTGCCTTGTTCGCACAGACCCGGATGCGCCCAAACATGAAGGTATCAGCTTTGTCCTTTTTGACATGGCCTCTGCCGGCGTTTCCACCAAGCCAATCAAACTTATCAGTGGGTCATCACCCTTCTGCGAAACATTTTTCGATGATGTTCGCGTACCCAGGAAAAATCTGGTGGGCCGGGAAAACCAGGGCTGGACCATCGCCAAAAAACTGTTGCAGCACGAACGCAACATGGTTGCCGGCATGGGTGCCAGAGGCAACAGCAAAAACCCCGAGTACCTTATGGAGAACCAGGCTAAAAAGTACCTTGGGGAAGAAAGCGGACGCATCGCCGATGCTGCGTTGCGAGGTCACATCACCCGGCACAAGATGGACAGCCAGGCTTTTACGTTGACATTGCGCCGGTCCGCCGCCGAAATGAAAACCATCTCCGCCCCCTCGCCCGCCTCATCCATGTTCAAGTACTACGGCACGGAACAAAATAAAAAACGATATGAAGTGCTGCTGGATATTATGGGCAATCAGGGCACGGGCTGGGAGGGCGACGAATTTACCCAGCGCGAACTGTCAACCGCCAGAGAATGGCTGCGGTCCCGGGCGAACTCCATTGAAGGCGGCTCCTCGGAAGTACAGTTGAACATTATTGCCAAGCGAGTCCTGGGTTTACCTGACTGACCGGCATCGGCGGGAAACACTGTCGGCGAGGGGGAGCCTATTCATGCCTGAGGGCGGCTCTGAGTTCCAATGCAACTTCTCTGATTTTCATCTGCAACCGGCGAGTGTTTTCCGGCCCCATCCTGATCATCTGTTTCTGTGCCGCGTTCAGCTTCTCCATGCGCTCATCCTCGAATCTGTACATAACGACAGGGCGCACCAGGCGGACGGGTTCATCAATGGCCGGCGTTTCAAGCAGCCTGCCGATAGCCAGAAAGATGACATCATCAAAAGGCCTGTCTTGATAACCCAACTCCGCATAAGCCCGTTGTGCCAATGGCCGCAGCAGCCGATAGAAATCCACTGCTCGCCTGGCATCTACTGAAACGGCTATCTCTGTGAAAAGGTTGTAACGATCATAAGAAGCGGGGTCCAACTCAAAGGTCTTGTCATCAAGTTTCTTTACGAGAAATGCGCCTCTCGGTGCCAGTGGCCGCACGGCTTCTTTGGCAACCTGGCCCCGGGCGATATTGTCCACGAAAACGACAAATTTCCTGATCAATTCGCTCGATGCCAACCAGGCATTGATACCCTCATGACGTGTCAGGCTCACCACGCCGTCCCTGACAAGTTGGTCGCTATCGTCGAGCCGCGGCAAAACAAAAGCCGATTCCTGCTCTGTTGGCGCATCTTCCTGCGCAGCGCCCCGCGCCGCAATGGGTTCCTCGACCGGCTTCGGTACCTCTTCGATTGTCGGCGGCGCGGGCTTTGCATCGGGGATGCGAACTGCTTCACTGGTCACCGGCGCCGGCCTCATAACATAGATGAAATAGCCGGCCACGCCCACAATCGCCAACAGAACTATCGCCAGCGTGATCAGAATGGGTTTACTCTCCAATAGTGTGTTGTTTGCCATTTGCCTTGCTTACCCTCTTGGTTCTATTCTCTTGGTTCTATTCTCTTGGTTCTATTCTCTTGGTTCCAGTCTGCCTGACCCGTTTCATCAGTCTGACTATACTTTGATGGCGTCAGTTTTCTTTGTCTCCGCCAACTCCTCAACAAATTCTTCATGCCGCATAAGCGCATATTGGTAAGCCTCGATCAGCGCATTCCAACTGGCCTGGATGATATCGACATTAACGCCAACCGTGCCGAATTTCTCACCCTCGAAGCTGTGCTCCAGGTAAACTCGAACCTTGGCCGCCGTTTCCTCGGTGCTGTTGATCACCCGCACGGCATAGTCCGTCAGGTGCAGATCCTTCACCACCGGAAATTGCTCGATCAGCGCCTTCTGCAATGCCTGATTGAGAGCGTCTACCGGGCCATTCCCTTCGGCGGCGCAGAGACACATTGCATCGGCGACCTCCAGCTTTACGCTCGCCTCAATCAGGCTGTCGGAATCAGGATGCTCCTCGTTACTGGGAGAATAAATACGATAATAGACGGGCTCAAAGCTGGGTCTGTATCTGCCGATATGTCGGCGAACGATCAAATCAAAACTGCCATCAGCGTTTTCAAATGAATAGCCGGCATGTTCCTTGTCCTGTATGTCGCCAAGGATGGCCTTGACGACATTACCGTCTTCCAGTTCCGGATAGCGGTTCGACAGTTTGGCTTTCAAGTTTGAGCCCCCGGCCAACTCGCTGATCAGTATTTTTCTCGCGTTGCCGACCAGCCCCGGGTCAATATGCTCATAGGTCTCAGGGTTACGCTGCACCGCGCTCACATGCACGCCGCCCTTGTGTGCAAAAGCGGACGGGCCGACGAAGGGTTGCCCGGACGGCCCTTGTATGCCGAGGTATTCCCACACCTTGCGGGAAAGGTCGGTCAAGTCTTTCAACCGACCTTGCGGCAGGCACTCGTAACCCATTTTGAGTTCCAGATTGCCGAGAACGCTGGTCAGGTCCACGTTACCGCATCGCTCACCTATGCCGTTTATGGTGCCGTGCACCTGCACCACACCTTCCTCGATGGCTCTCAGGGTGTTGGCGACGGCAAGGCCGCCATCATTGTGTACATGAATGCCCAGCTTGGTGCCGGGTATTTCCTTGCGTATCTCGCGGATGGCGGCGCCCACTTCATGAGGCATGACACCGCCATTAGTGTCACACAGTATGATCCGTTCAGCACCGCCTTCAACGGCTGCCTGCAAGGTCGCCAGCGCATAGCCCGGGTCGCTCCTGAAACCATCGAAAAAATGCTCGGCGTCATAAAAGACAGGTTTCGCCGTGGCTTCACGCAGGTGGGCGAGGGAATTGCGAATCATCTCCAGGTTGCGGTCAGGCGTTACTCTTAATGCCTGTTCCACATGCAAGATCCAGGACTTGCCGAAAATGCAGGTGACATCCGCCTTGGCCGCCACCAACTGCTGCAGGAAAAAGTCTTCCGCAGGCTTCGCATCGGCACGGTGTGTCGAGCCAAAGGCGACAATCCGAAGATGTTTCAGTTCCAGCGTCCTGACCCGCTGGAAGTATTCATCGTCCTTGGGGTTGGAGCCGGGCCAGCCGCCTTCAACAAAATCAACGCCAAGCGCGTCCAGTTCCCGGGTGATATCCAGCTTGTCCCCAAGAGAAAGGTTGATGCCCTCCCCCTGGTTGCCGTCACGCAGAGTCGTGTCAAATATCTCGATCTTTTTCCTTGCCATCTTCTGTTTCTCAGGCATGGCTGAGCTTCTCCGCCACCTTCCTGACTTCCGACGCAGCACTCAACAGGCTATCGAGGGGATCATAGGTTCCAGTGAGAAAAGCCTCAAGGGTCGATGCTTTCATCGTTACAGGATAGACGGCATTGGCGCAGACCACCTGCATGGCCTCCAGGTCGATAATAATCTCCGCATCCGGATTCGCCGTCACATCCGCCGCCAGCCTTGCCCGATGCTCTTTGCTCATGACCACACATGGGATACCCAGGGTCGTGCAGTTGCCTTGAAAAATTTCCGCAAAAGAACCGGCTATCACCGCCTTCAGGCCAAACTTCATGATGGCCTGGGGCGCGTGTTCACGGCTGGAACCGCAACCGAAGTTGGCATCGGTTATCAATATCTCCGCACCCTTATGCTGCTTCGCGTCGAGTACATGATGCCTTGCGCTGCCATCTTCGTTGAAACGCTCGTCATGGAAAAGAGAAGGCCCCAACTCATCGAAGGTCACGCACTTCAGAAAACGCGCCGGGATAATCCTGTCCGTGTCTATGTCATTGCCCTGCACATAAACACCGCGACCGGCCATTTTTACCCTGCCTGTCACGCTGCTCACGATGAGCCTCCCGTCAGTCCGAATACTTCCCGGGCATCCGCCACCTTGCCTTCGACCGCCGCCGCCGCCACCATGATAGGGCTCATCAGAATGGTGCGGCCTCTGGGAGAGCCCTGGCGACCAATAAAGTTCCTGTTTGAACTGGACGCGCAGACCTGGTCCCCCACCAGCTTGTCCGGATTCATCGCCAGGCACATGGAGCAGCCCGGCTTGCGCCACTCGAATCCCGCCTGCTCGAATATCTTGTTCAGACCCGCCGCCCTGGCCGCCTTGTCAACCTTTTCCGAGCCGGGCACGGCCAGAGCGCGAACATTATTCGCCACTTTTTTACCGGCAATGACCTTCGCAACTGCCGCAAAGTCGCTCAGGCGGCCATTGGTGCAGCTACCGATAAAAGCTACATCTATCTTTGTACCCTTGATGGGCGTACCCGGTGCAAGCTGCATGTAACCCAGCGCATCCGTGACAAGATTCTTCTCCAGGCCATCGACCTGCTCCGGGCCGGGCACCAACTCCTCAATAGAGATGGCCTGAGCCGGAGTTACACCCCAGGTCACCGTTGGCTTGATACTGCCCGCATCGATAACCACTTCATCATCATAGGTGGCGTCCGCGTCACTGGCATAGGACATCCATCTTTCACGGGCCGCATTGAAGTCGGCGCCGGACGGCACGCGTTCGCGCCCCTTGAGAAATTCAAACGTAGTTTCATCGGGCGTGATATAGCCGCAACGCGCGCCGCCCTCAATGCTCATGTTACAGACGGTCATGCGCTCTTCCATGGTCATGGACTCAATCGCGGAACCCGCATATTCGTAGGCAAAACCGACACCGCCGTTCACACCGAGGGTTCTGATAATATGCAGTATCACGTCTTTGGCGGTGACCCCGACCGCCAGCTTCCCTTCAACGGCAATGCGCCTGACTTTCAGCGGGTCCATCGCCAGGGTCTGGCTGGCCAGGACGTCACGCACCTGGCTCGTCCCTATACCCAGGGCAATGCAGCCAAAAGCGCCGTGGGTTGCGGTGTGACTGTCGCCGCAGCAGATTGTCATACCCGGCTGGGTAAGACCCAACTCAGGGCCGACAACATGGACGATACCCTGTGAACCTGATTCCGGCGGAAAGAACTCAATACCATGTTCTTCTGTGGCATCGCTCAACACCCGGACCATCTTCTCCGCCATATCGTCAGCCAGAGGCCTGGCCTGATTATCCGTGGGAATAATGTGATCGACAGTCGCGTAGGTTCGCTTCGGGTAAGCCACCTTCAAACCCTTGTCTTTGAGCATCCCGAAAGCCTGCGGGCTGGTCACCTCGTGAATAAGGTGCAGGGCCATGAATAGCTGATACTGGCCATTATCCAGCCGCCGTATAACATGGTCATCCCAAACTTTCTGAAAAAGATTCCTGCCCACCGGACCAGGCTCCGCGTAAAAAGGGCGGCAATTCTACCATGAAACCCGCTGGCTATTGGTTGTATGGGCTGGGATTGTGATAACCGGAGTGCCGAGAATGACGGCGCGGGGCCGAGGATGACGGGAAAAAATACTCGTCATCCGCACCTGTTCATGCGTAAATACAGCGGCCACATTACACAATCGAAGAATTCAGTTGAACACTCACGCCCCCGTCCCGCTTTCATTTGAAACGGAAAGATTCCTTATTCGCCGATACAGGGAAGCGGACGCAGACCTTCTCTATGCAGCAGCCATCGCTTCGATTCCCGAGGTGTTTGAATTCCTGCCCTGGTGTCACCCGGATTACACCAGGCAGGACGCCGCCGATTGGCTGAACGCCATAGAAACCAACTGGGAAAAGAACAACACCTACAGCTTTGCCATCTTCGATAAGGATGGCTCTGAGTTTCATGGCGGCTGTGAAATCAACCGTGTTGATGAACACCCGGTCGGGAACCTCGGCTACTGGGTCAAAACACCCAGCATCGGCAAAGGCGTCGCCACGGAGGCAAGCATCCATCTGGCGCGTTTCGGCTTGCGGGAACTTGGCCTGCAAAGAATCGAGATCATCATGTCAGTTGAAAACGCCGCCAGCCAAGCTGTCGCGGCATCAATGGGTGCCAAGTTTGAAGGCATACTGCACTCTCGGCTGCTACTTCACGGCAGGCCCCACGATGCCCGCATCTATTCAATCACATGGGACGATATATAACTCCGAGGGGGATATTTTGCTACACTGTCACCTCAAACACCGAAACGAACAAAGAGGCTCACTATGAACACTGCAGAACCCACCCGGGAAGATATGCTGACGGTTCTGAACCGCCAGAAAAAGGCCTACCTCGCCGATGGAGAGGTTCCCGCCCAGCTACGGATTGACAGGATTGAGCGGGCTATTGACCTTCTCAAGAAGCACGGCGGCAAACTGAATGAAGCCATGGCCGCAGACTTCGGCCACAGGTCCATGGAGCAGTCGAAGATGACCGATATAGACGGCTCCATCGGCCCCCTCGAACACGCCAGGAAAAATGTTCGCCGCTGGATGCGGCCCGAAAAACGAAAGGTCATGTTCCCTCTGGGCCTGCTTGGCGCCAAAGGCAAGGTTGAATATCAGCCTCTCGGCGTTGTCGGCTGCATCAGCCCGTGGAATTTTCCGGTGCAACTGACCTTCAGCCCTCTTGCCGGGATTTTTGCCGCCGGCAATCGCACCATGATCAAACCGTCAGAGTTCACCGCCCAGACCTCGGCGTTGATGAAGGAAATCTTTGCGGAAGCATACGACGAAGATGAAGTGGCGGTATTTACCGGCGGCCCGGATGTCGGCGGCGCCTTCTCAAGGCTGCACTTCGATCACCTGTTGTTCACCGGCGCAACTTCCGTTGCAAAACATGTGATGAAAGCGGCGGCGGAGAACCTTGTTCCCGTTACACTTGAACTGGGGGGTAAGTCCCCGGTAATCATTGGCCGCTCTGCCGACCTGTCTCTCGCCGCCACCAATATCATGGCGGGCAAGACTATGAACGCGGGCCAGATATGCCTCGCACCGGACTATGTATTCCTGCCGGAAGAAAGCCGCGACGAATTTGTCGCGGCCGCCGGCGAAGCGGTTGCCACAATGTTTCCGAACATCAAGGACAACCCGGATTACACCTCTATCATCAACGAGCGCCATCATGACCGGCTGAACGGTTATCTGGATGACGCCAGGGAGAAGGGAGCAGACATCGTGGAATTCAATCCCGCGAACGAGGATTTTTCACAGCAGGAGCATCACAGGATTCCCCCCACCATCATTCTCGACCCAACAGACGACATGAAGGTGATGCAGGATGAAATCTTCGGCCCTCTGCTGCCCGTCAAGCAATACAAAGACGTGGATGAAACCATTAACTATGTTAATCAACATGACCGCCCCCTTGGCCTTTACTATTTCGGCAAGGATGGCAAGGAAGAACGCAAGGTACTGACCCATACGACATCCGGCGGGGTGACCGTGAACGATGTCATCATGCATGTGGCGCAGGAAGACATGCCTTTCGGCGGCGTCGGCCCCAGCGGCATGGGCTCATATCACGGTCACGACGGCTTCAGAAATTTCAGCCACGCCAAGACTGTGTACAGCCAGTCGAAAATGGTGTCAAAGCTGGCGGCGTCCATGCGGCCTCCTTACAAGAAGGCGTCATAGCAATTGCTTTTATAACACCGGTTTTCATAGCACCGGCTTACCCGGCGGTCAGCACCAGTGTCCCCGTGGTCGAAAGCATGCCGCCCGTACCGTTCACCACGCAGGTGCGGGCATTGGTCTGCTTGCCCGCTATGCCGTTGACACCATCTTCCGCGGTGCCGCTCAACTGGCGGTAAGCTTCCACCAGAAGCTGCATCCCATACATGCCCGAGTGATTGAAAGACAGGCCGCCGCCGTTTGTATTGATGGGCAATTTGCCGCCGGGGGCCGCCGCTCCATCCTTCCACAACTTGTAGCCTTCCCCTCGCGGCGCCAGCCCCAGCATCTCCGTGGTCATGGCGGCGGTTACCGTGAAGGAATCGTAGATCAGCGCCAGTTCCATATCCTTCGCCGTCAACCCCGCCATTTCATAAGCAGTCCTGGAGGAGCGAAAAGCCGAAGTGGCGGTGAAATCTTCCATCTCCAGCATGTTGGCATGGCCCATGCTCTCACCTGCGCCGGCAATCCACACCGGATTGGTCGACAGGCTTTTTGCTATTTCCGGCCTTGCCACAATCACCGCCCCGCCATGGTCGGTCACCAGGCAGCAATGCAACATGGTCAGCGGCCAGGTAATCAAGGGTGCCCGGTTTACTTGTTCGGTGGTTATCGGGCCGCCAAACTCATGAGACTTCCTGTCGAACATGGCCGCCCGCGGGTTTTTTGTCGCCCATTCCCTGGTGACGACGGCGACATGAGCAAAATCTTCCGGCGTCGTGCCGAAATCGTGGTTATATCTGACCATGGCATGAGCATAGTGCGAGGGAGCGCCAGCAAAGCCGTAAGGAATGGACATCTGCGCACCGGGTGCGTCACGCCTCATGGGGTAGGCGGGCCCGCCTTCCGGGCCTACGCGCCTTGAGGACCAACCATTCTCTCCGTGGCTTACCAGGGCGATATCTATGACCCCGGCGTGAATGGCGCACAGTGCATGGTGAACATGAATTTCAAACGAACAGCCGCCAACGGAAGTGGTATCTATGTACCGGGGATGCAGGCCAAGATGTTCTGCCAACTCCGAAGACCAGCCGGTTGAAAACACGCCCTGGATATCGGCAATGGGTATGCCCGTCTGGTCGCTGACATTCTTGATCGCCTCTATGTGAAGCTGCAAGGAGGTGACAGGCTCCTCCAGGTATCCGATATTATTACTCTCGGCGGCGCCAACTATGGCGGCGGCTTTTGACAGGGCGCTCACGATGCTTGCTCCATCCGCCAGAAGGGAATGAAAATGCCATCGTCCGCTTCTTCGAACTCCACTTTGACCTCCGCGCCTATGGCTATGGATTCCGGTTTACGCGGATCAACCCCGCGTAACACGGTGGCCATCCGGTCACCTTCCGCCAGATCTATGTAGGCGGTGACGAAGGGCACCTCTTCCGCCCAGCCGCCGAAGGCGCGATACTGAACAGCAAAGGTGTGAATCCTGCCCTTGCCGCTACCTTCTACCCAGGTGAGGTCCATGGCGTGGCAGTGAGGGCAGATATATCTGGGGTACCAATGCACCCGGTTACAAGCGTTGCAGGATGGCAGCATCAGCTTGCCTTCCCTGGTTCCCTCCCAGAAGACTCTGGTCAGCGGGCTCGGTTGCGGTAGCGGTTTTTTCCCGGGCATTGAACTTCCGGTTATCTACCGGTGAACTCCGGCTTTCTTTTTTCCAGAAAAGCCTGCACGCCTTCCTGAAAATCATCGCTCTTGAACATGCCGCCCAGATGCACCATCAGGTGGTCCACGGAGGTATCATAAGATTCTTCAAGGCCCATGCGCATCATGCGCTTGGTCGTCTGCACCGCCATGGGCGCGTTATCGGCAATCTCCCCGGCCCATTGCATCGCCGTGTCCATCAACTCGTCATCGGGAACCACAGTATTGACCAAGCCGAGCTCCATACATTCCTCAGCACCGACGACTCGTGCGCGGTAGTAAAGTTCCGCCGCCTTTGCCCAGCCGATCAGCCTTGGCAGCAGCCAGGTGCCACCGCTTTCCGGCACAACGTTTCGCTTCGCCGTCACCGCGGCCATCTTTGCTGATGCAGCGGCAACCCGGATATCACACAGCAACGCCAGGTCCATCCCATAGCCAGCGGCGGCGCCATTCAAAGCACAAACAATCGGCGTGTCTATATTCCACATGACATTGACGGGTGCATCCCGCAGGTCGAACAATTGCTTCGGCGGGCGGTTACTGCCCTTGGCCTTGCCTTCCCCGGAGCCAATGCCGCCTTCGCCAACGCCCACCAGGTCCAGGCCGGCACAAAATCCCTTGCCCGCGCCAGTCAACAGAATACATCGGATCTCCGGGTCCTTGTTTGCCTCCACCATTTTTGCCGACAGTTCATTGAGCATGTCGGGGCTGATGGCATTAAGGCGGTCCGGCCGGTTCAGAGTCATCACCGCAATTCTGCCCCGCGTCTCGACGAGTAATTCCTCTGTATTGGATTCACTTAGCGCCACGATTCTCCCCCTTGAATGCATCATTGAATGGACAACTGTATAACATGGATCAGCAGATGATTGCGACCATCGCCCACCCCGTCATTCTCGCCGAGGCCGAAGGCCGAAGGCGGGAATCCAGAGTTGCGGTTCCGCGAAGCGGGAGCGCAATGGGTGCTGAAGCTACCACTGCGTCACCCCTATGGCGGCTACGCCGCCACTCTGGATTCCCGGGCTACGCCTGGAAACACTGTCGGCGATGGGAACAACCCCATCGCCTGGAAACACTGTCGGCGATGGGAACAACCCCCCATCGCCTGGAAACACTGTCGGCGATGGGAACAACCCCATCGCCTGGCCCGGCGGGATTTTGGTAGACTGCCGAGCAGGCCGATAAAAAAGGTGACACAAGAGCATGAAAATTATAGGTAGCATAGCGCAGAGCCAAAATGAAATGACCGACTGGCGGCGTGATATACACGCACATCCGGAAATCGCCTTCGAAGAACACAGGACGGCGGGAATCGTAGCGGAAAAGCTCGCAGCTTTCGGCATGGAAGTGGCAACCGGCATTGCCGGTACGGGCGTTGTCGGCACCCTGACCCGGGGCCGTGGCAACCGCGCCATAGGCCTGCGGGCAGACCTGGACGCCCTGCCCATAGAGGAAGCGAATGATTTTTCTCACCGCTCCCAATACCCGGGCAAGATGCATGCCTGCGGTCACGACGGGCACACCGTCATGTTGCTGGGCGCCGCAAAATATCTTGCGGAACAGGGAGAGTTTGAAGGAACCGTCTATTTCATCTTCCAACCGGCGGAAGAAAACGAGGGCGGCGGCAAGGCCATGGTTGAGGCAGGGTTGTTTGAGCGATTCCCGATGGAAGCCGTGTACGGCATGCACAATATACCCGGCATACCGGTTGGCGCCTTTGCCGTCAAACCCGGGCCGATGATGGCGGCCTTTGATATTTTTGAATTGACGGTTACCGGCAAGGGTGGGCATGCCGCCATGCCGCACCTGACGATTGACCCTATTCTTGTCGGCAGCAAAATTATTGACGCCTACCAGGCGATAGTCAGCCGGGTCATCAACCCCCAGGAGCCGGTGGTATTATCCGTCACCCGGTTTCACGGCGGCGATGCTTATAACGTGATTCCCAATGAAGTGGACATCAGCGGATGTACCCGCTGCTTCTCCCCCGGTGTGCAGGAAACACTGGAATCACAAATGAAACAGATTGCGGAAGAAATTTGCGCTGCATACGGCGCAACTTGCGAGTACAAGTATGAACGGCGATACCCGCCGACTATCAACTCGGAGCAGGAAGCTCACATGGCAGGAGAAGTCGCGCTGGATATAGTGGGGGCAGACAAGGTTAACCTGCAACCGAGGCCCTCCATGGGCTCGGAAGACTTTGCCTATATGTTGCAGGAAAAACCGGGCGCTTATGTCTGGATAGGGAACGGCGATGGCGAGGGTTCCTGCATGGTTCACAATCCGGGCTATGACTTCAACGACAATATACTGACCCTGGGCGCCACCTGGTGGGCCCGCCTCGCGGAAAAGGAACTGCCGCCCATCAGGAAATAGCTAGTTGACTGTCTAATTAACTGTCTAGTTGACTGCCTAGCTGGCTGTCTAGTTGGCTATCTAATTAACGGTCCAGGTATGACCGCTGCGCAGCAGGCTATCCATGTCCGCCGTCTTTGTTTCCCGCACCAGCACACGTTGCTGGTAAACATCGTCCGTATAACTCGGTGCAGCGGGTTCGCAATAAATAATGCCTATGGGCTCGGGAAAATCCGGCGACTTAAGGCCGGCAAGCATTTGCGCCAACACCTTGTTGGTTTCATCGTGAACAACCAGGTCATCTTCCGTCATGCCATCTTCCCCGATGGTGACCACCTCAAGCTGCAAGGCCTTGGCGTTCAGGCGGATGCCTTTGTTATTGCCCTCGCCGAATATCAGCGGTTTGCCATGCTCCAGCACCAGCCGGGTTTCTGCGGCGGTTTTCTTGTTCTTGATGTAGTCAAAAATACCGTCATTGTAGACCGGGCAGTTTTGATATATCTCGACAAAGGCGGCGCCCTTGTAACCGTGGGCGCGGGTCAATATCGGCGTCATGTGCTTGGCTTCCGTATCGATGACCCGGGCAACAAACCTGGCACCGGCACCCAGGGCAAAAGAGCAAGGGCGAAGCGGCATATCGACGGAGCCGTCCGGTGTTGACGGAGATGTGGTGCCCACTTTGGACGTGGGCGAATACTGCCCCTTGGTCAAGCCGTATATCTCGTTGTTAAACAACAGTATCTGCAAATCAACATTGCGGCGCAGTACATGCATCATGTGGTTGCCGCCAATGGAAAGGCCATCACCATCGCCGGTTATCACCCAGACATCCAATTCCGGATTGGCCAGTTTCACGCCCGTGGCAATCGAGGGCGCGCGGCCATGAATGGTATGAAACCCGTAAGTGTTCATGTAGTAAGGGAAACGCGCTGCGCAGCCAATGCCGGAAACAAAGACCTGATTTTCCTTGGACACGTCCAATTCCGGCATCAGCTTCTGAATTGTTTTGAGGATGGCGTAGTCGCCGCATCCCGGACACCAACGCACTTCCTGATCGGAGGCGTAGTCTTTGATTGTTAATTTTTCAACGGGCGCATTCATCTATGACTCCATCAGCGACTTGATCGCTGCTTCAACTTCACGAATTTTGAACGGCTGCCCGGATACCTTGTTGAGTTGTTGTGCGTCTATCAGGTATCTGGCGCGCAGCAAATCGACGAACTGGCCGGTGTTCATTTCCGGCACCAGCACATTCTCATAGGCAGAGAGCAGTTCACCCAGGTTTTTCGGCAGAGGGTTCAGATAACGCACATGGATGTGCGACACGTCCAGCCCTTCCTGACGACATCGCCTGACCGCCTGATAAATGGCGCCATAGGTCGAACCCCAGCCAACCACCGCCAGTTTCCCCTTAGGGTCTCCTACTGACACTGCCTGATGCGGTATGAAGTTCTCAATGTTGTCTATTTTATTTTTACGCACATCGGTCATCTTCTGGTGGTTGTCCGCATCGTAGGAAATATCGCCGGTTTCATAGCTCTTCTCGATGCCGCCGATACGATGCTCAAGACCGGGCGTGCCCGGCTTCGCCCAGACCCGCGCCAGGGTTTCCGGGTCTCTGTTGACCGGGGTAAACCCTTCCGGATTGTCGGCGAACGCAACAGGGAAGGCTTCGTAATCAGCCATGTTCGGCACCAGCCAAGGCTCGGATGCGTTGGCCATGTATCCATCGGAAAGCAGGATAACCGGCGTCATGAAGCTGGTCGCCAACCGAATAGCTTCTATGGCAACGTCAAAACAATCCACCGAACTACTGGCGGCGATGACCGGCAACTGGGTGTCCGCATGGCGGCCAAACAGCGCCTGATTCAGGTCTGACTGCTCCGTCTTGGTTGGCAGGCCGGTGGATGGGCCGCCGCGCTGGGTGTTGACGACCACCAGCGGCAATTCAGTCGCACAAGCAAGGGAAATGCCCTCCCCCTTCAGCGATATGCCCGGCCCGGAACTCGATGTTACGCCAAGCGAGCCCGCAAAGGAGGCGCCTATGGCGGCACATACGGCGGCAATCTCGTCTTCGGCCTGAAAGGTCACCACGTCAAACTGCTTCTGGCCGGCCAAGGTGTGCAGCAAGCTGGAGGCCGGGGTAATCGGGTAGGAGGCAAAAGTAATGGACAGCCCCGCCAGTTGACCACCGGCAATCAGCCCATAAGCCAGCGCTTCCGTACCGGTGGTATTACGATACAGGCCGGGCGCCGATTTCGCTCTCGGCACCTTGTAAACCGCCACGCCCGTGGGCATCTCGGCGGTTTCACCATAGGCATGGCCGGCATTCAGCGCCGCTATGTTGGCCTCCGCAATCTCGGGAATCTTCGCAAATTTCTTCTTCAGATTTGCAATGGTTGCGATGCGGTCCCTGTCGAACAGCCACATGACAAGACCCAGAGTCCACATGTTCTTGCAGCGCACCGCGAACTTGTGAGAGAGCCCGAAAGGTTTTACGGATTCAAGCACCTGCTTCGTAATTTCGATGGACACAACGCGATAGGCATCGAGAGAACCATCTTCGATGGGGTTGGACTTGTAGCCCGCTCGGGTCATGTTCCTGTCCGTGAAGGCGTCTTTGTCTACGATCACCAGCCCGCCTGGCAGCAAATCCTTGAGATTGGTAATCAACGCCGCCGGATTCATGACGACCAGCACATCCACATCATCGCCGGCTGTGCTGACATCCTCGGAACCAAAGTAAATCTGGAAGGCGGACACGCCGAAAGTGGCCCCTGCAGGCGCGCGTATCTCCGCCGGAAAATCCGGGAAAGTGGACAGATCATTCCCGTAGAGCGCAGTCGCCTCTGCAAAGTTACTGCCGGTCAACTGCATGCCGTCGCCTGAGTCTCCGGCAAAACGAACAACGACCTCGCTAACCTGAGTAGCGCTGCCCTGACTGGTGATTTCTTCGACTACAGACATTAAACCTATGAACCCTCAATCAAACCTTCGATCAAACTCTCGATCAATAAAACACGCACATGGCGTATAGCGAATCACGCTTGCGCCAGATAGCCCGAACCTTCTGACGGGCAACAAGTGTACAAAAAAACAAGCCCTTGGACTAGCTAACCGCTGATGATACAGCCTCCTTCTACCACTCTATCACCCTATCACTCACAGTTTCGCCTCTATCAGCGAAGGCCCCTCCGCGGCAAAACTCTGTTGCAAAGCCGCCGTAAATTCCTCCGCGCTGGCAACGGCTTGGCCCGGGACCCCCATACCAGCCGCCAGTTTAACATAGTCAATGGCCGGTCGAGACAGGTCAAACAGGTCCGCCGCCCTTTCGCCCACCTCATTGACGCCCAGCCTCAGATACTCGGTCTCCAGTATCCCGTACTTACTATTATTGAATATCACCGTGGTCACGTTCAGCCCTTCACGCGCCTGAGTCCAAAAGGCCTGATTGGTGTACATGAAGGCGCCATCGCCGAGCAGCGCGAGTACCGGCCTTTCCGGGCAGGCCACGGCGGCACCAACGGCAACCGGCCCGCCCTGACCAATGGCACCGCCTGTCAGATTGAGCCAGGTATTTGGCCTGCTGGACTGAACCGGCGCGAAAGCTGCGCCACCACCACCGGAATCACCACAAATAATGGCATTTTCCGGCAGAAGCGCGGCAATGGAAGTGGCGATGGAAGCAGTGGAAAGCTTACCGGCGGGTAACTCCGCCTGCCGGTAATCACGCACAGCATAATCGCCGGATGCAACGCCCATCAAATCCGCCACGGCTTCAAGCGCCGCTATTGTATCCTCCCCTGGCCCGGAAAGCCTGATAACCTCGCAATCGTCCGGCGTCAGAGAACTCGGCGTGTCGGGATACGCAAAGAAACTGACCGGCGCATTCGCACCGGCGAGTATTATCTTCTGCACGCCTTTCAACATCCCCATCACCTGCTCCGGGAAATACAACATACGCTCCGTGGCGGGCGTACCCGCACCCCCATCGACACGGGCGGGGAAGGTGGCCAGGCAAACCCGGCAGCCCGTTTTTGCAGCAACACGACCTGCCGCCCTTCTCGCCTCAAGAGACAGGCCATCCCTGTCGAGCAGAAGCAGCGAGCCACCATCGAGTGCATCAGCAACCGCCGTAATAACCTTGTCTTCAACCTGGGTCGGCCCGGCTACGGCCAATGGCCCTGCGACATCAGTGGCCGCCTGCCAACAGGCATCCGCCGGAACAATCAGGGTCGCCACCTGCCCCCCGGAGCCCACTGCCGGCGTCATGGCCGCCTGTAATGCCAGCATCCCGTCACCCGCAAGGCTGCCCGCCGTGGAATCACTTTTTATCCAACAGGAAACATTTTTTGCGAGCGTCTCAATATCGGACGTCAGGAGCGCATCATAGGCGATATGGTAAAGCGGATGATTGCCGACGAGATTGATGACGGGCGTGGAGGCGCGCCTGGCGTTATGCAGATTTGCAATGCCATTGCCGAGGCCGGGGCCAAGATGCAGGAGCGTTGTCGCCGGCGACCCTTTCATCCGGCCATAACCATCAGCGGCACCGGTACAGACACCTTCAAACAAAGAGAGTACGCCGCGCATTTCCGGGACGGCATCAATGGCCTGCACGAGATGCATCTCCGATGTCCCCGGGTTGGCAAAACATACGTCAACACCCGCCGCCGTCAGCGACCGGAGCAGACTCTCGGCTCCATTCATGGCTAGTGCCCCTTTGCATTGAAAGAAAACGCCATCATAACGGTAAGAGAATGGTTTATCATGCGGCGATGCATCCCCCGCGGTCCTTCCCGCCGAAGGCGGGGATCCAGTTCTTTTGTCGTCATTCTCGGGCGTAGCCCGGGAATCCAGAGTGGCGGCGTAGCCGCCATGCCGTTTACTGTCATCCCAGGCGATGGGGGGTTGTTCCCATCGCCGACAGTGTTTTCAGGCGTAGCCCGGGGATCCAGAGTGTTTTCTCCCGTCATTCTCGCCGAATCCAGCCGTACCGCCTTCGGCGGGACGCCTGGGTTCGGGGGGAATCCAGGCACGGCGAAGCCGCGTATTAATAAGTCCGGCGTAGCTGGACACTTTGTTTATGGCGGCTCCGCCGCCATGCCGTTTACTGTCATCCCAGGCGATGGGGTTGCTCCCATCGCCGACAGTGTTTCCCGCCGAGGCCGAAGACCCACCCACTCCGTCATTCTCGGGCGTAGCCCGGGAATCCAGAGTGGCGGCGTAGCCGCCATGCCGTTTGCTGAGGCTGTGGCAGTGGCTTGACAAGCATGTAAAGTATGGGAGAATACGCCTACCGCCCCGCTGGCATCCTTCACAGGACCCACGGACCGACAGCCGCCACTAACGCGGCTGTTTTTTTATGGCTTTGTATTTCTCCGTATCCTGATTCCTGCCTGATATCCCATAGCAGTTGAAAACATCGTTTCAAACATCCTTTCCAGGCAATGGCCTATCCTTGCGAATTTTACGTTGCCAGGCAGCAGGGTCTTTAATATGCGAGAACAAGTTTTTGGACTCTACTTCCTGCATGAGTAGAGCAAGCCTTGTACCACTAGGCTCTTCCTTTGGCAGTTTCTTTTTGTCTTTAGTCATTTTTTTCATATTACTGAGTTGTTTGCCGAATTGGCTTATGAGTGTATCGTTTTTATTGAAAGATTAATGCAGCAATTTCAAAGACTCGGCAAGGCAAGATACACAATCCACCACTGAGTAGCTGCTAAGGGCTACCACCTTTGTATTTCTCCAGGCTCCGTCAATCCCAGGCGATGGGGGGTTGTTCCCATCGCCGACGGTTCCTCCCGCCGAAGGCGGGAATCCAGAGGAATAAACAGCACTACCTTACCAGCCTCGTCTAGCCCGCTAGCGACTCTTTGCTATTGGGGGAAAAGGCTTCTTTCAATACCGCTTGCATCAGTTGTTTGGAATGGGTTTGGCTGGTCATTTTTTAATCGATATACACAAAAGATTGAGGTGCCTGTTTTATATTGAAATCTTGTAATTCTTTGTGTTTCTCATATTTTTTTGGGCTTTTAACCTTGATTGCATGTCCAATATCTCGTCCGCTGAAATACTCATCATAAAAATCTTTATCAACTCCCGCATGCTCCATAGTTTGCTTCCATAAGTCTGAGATGTCTGAAGATATAATATCCTCTACTTTAAATTCACCAATAACCTTACTTATCGGGCTTGACGCATAAACAACTACTTTTTCTACAGAACGAACACGGAAAATAACCTTTCTAAACTCATAATGCTTTTTACCTGAAAATATTAAATTTGCATATTTTGGTTTAATCGATAATAAAACCTTCATCTGCTTCTGACTCCCGTAATATTAATTCAAATTGTTCTTTGGTAATTGGTTCAAATCCTCTTGGGGCGCTATCTATATCTTTTATGACTGTTAGTTCTATTAATTTGTCTAAATTTAATCTTTTAGGGAAAAAATATAAGTACAGAAATTTAACAACAAACGGTCTGTTTTGAGGGTCACGGTCCCAGTGTTTCAAAAGCTCTTCATCGGAAAATACACTGCGTTTTTGACATAAGTTAATAAATTCCTCTTGGGTTTTGATGTCTATAAAAACATTATCAACAACACCAATAGTTGTTATAACACTTATGTGACGCCCACCAGTTCGATAAAACAAAATAATATCGCCTTTGTTTATATTTTTCTTCCAAGATCTAGAAATATAAACCTTTTGTATTGCATTTCTATGAGGTTTATCATCGATAAAATTTTCAGGGTTTTCATTATTTAACATCGAATCTGGCAACAAATCGGTATGGTATTCTGGGTAAATTGGTACAAGAAAGAATTGTCTATTTTTATCTATAATTGGATGGGTTGATTTTGGATTATCTCTATTTGGTGTTGGGTGAAAATCTTTTATGTATACTTGCTCATCGCCCGTGGGTGTATTCTTTATTCCATGATGTGTGAAACCCCAATCTTCTAATAATGCAATAAGAATTTGGTGGTTGTCTGTTTTGTTGAAAACGGTGACATAAATCTCATCAACATGATTTATTAAGGCATTGTCGAATATAATTTTTAAGAATCTTTCTCCTAGTTTATACCCAGTAGATACGACTTTAAAAGTTCCAATTTTTAATCTTTTCTTCGGAAGTAATAGCGGTTGTATGTCGTTATAATTTTCTTCCTCTGTTTCAGTTTTTATATATAAAAACGCTACAATTTCATCCGCTTGAGATTTGCATACATAAGCATCCTCCTCAGACTTTGAATTAAACCATTTGTCAAATTCTTGATAGTCATTACGGAAAGAATCAAAGAAAGAATCTTTTATATTTAAATTTCCAAAATGTTTTCTTCGTACTGATAGAGTTTTATAGTCAGACAAACCTGGATTTTCAGCAGTTGATTTTTCTATGAAATCATTAATTGAAAATATCTTGTGTTCAATATTTAGCCTTGTTGCTTTCTTATGAATCCCTCTATCTTCGGTGATTAAGTAATCAACTCGGTTTTCAAGAACTTCTTTCAATAATGAAGTGTCTATTGCATCATTTTCATTTGTATCAATATCATTTCTTATCGATTGAATTGCATCAGATTCTGGTGCTTCTGTTTTAAGTAAATTGTAGTTTTGAATTTTGGTTTCTATTGTTTTGACAACTTTCTTGTCTTTGTGTTTTTTTATTTCATCTATTGATAATGGCGAAATACATTTTTCATAACGTAATTTATCCAGCCAATTGAATAAAATGCCGATATCTTTATTTGTAACCCTACTAGCCTCTCTGTGAAGCAATATATTGGTATCTAGAAGAACTTTCATATCATTGCTCCAAATCGCCAATGAAGTTCAAAATTTTATTGGTTCCATTATTTATATCAAGCTCAATATAAGGTATTTGTAAACTAGCCGCTACACTTTTTGAATATTTTAATTCTTCATTCTGAAATGACAATAACAAACCACGATCGTATGGTATTCCATCTCGCTTGGCATTTTTTCTTTGTATATTATCAATTCTATCATGCAGAGTTATGATTGCTTTAGGCGATATGGAATCAAAAGTTTTTTGTGGTATGCGTTTTATATTACGCTCGGGGTCTAGCAAGCAAAAATGTCCATCCAGCAAACAGAGTCGAGTGTTATCGACATGATTATCAATCGCTGTTATTAAACTATTCTGATTTCCTTCAATATCTACGACTGACTTGTTGTCTTTGTTGATTGAGTTTGAGTTCAACATACCAATAAGGTTGCTGGCAGAATAATAATTCGCATCAACATCCACCAAAATTTTATCGCATAGCGTCGTTTTTCCTACACCATGAATACCACCGATAAATATTATATTTCTAGTCACGATGTTCTCTTGTAAATTTTCGCTCCAACTCGGTCAGGGACGATAGTTATAATTCTATCGCTATTCTATTTCACTGCTGTCCCGCTAACGGTTTAATAAAGGAGGCCAAGCTTTCCCTTAATTGATACAATAAGTTTCGACAACACATTGTTTCAAAAAGGAAAAACTGGCCATGGCACATTGTAATACGATTCTTTCACAAATACTAAAACTAATACCAAAACATGAATTTGAGATCCTTGCAAAACAGCATCATTCAGGCCGATCTTTCCGAACGGCTTCCCGCTGGTCACAGTTTGTTACCATGACCATTGGGCAATTAGCGGGACGAAATAGTTTGCGTGATATCGTTGAAAATATATCGGCACAAACTCACAGGCTTTACCATTTGGGCAGTGCAAAGCTTTCTCGATCTAACTTGTCTCGCATTAATGAAGATAAACCCTACGCTCTTTATGAAGCCTTATTTGGAAAGCTATTGAATCGCTGCCAAGCGACGACTCCGGAACATGGTTTTCGTTTTAATAACCCACTGTATTCGCTTGATGCATCCACGATCGATCTCTGTTTATCCACTTTTCCGTGGGCTGATTTCCGTTCAACAAAAGGCGCTGTTAAACTTCACGTAGGCTTGAATCATGCTGGATATATGCCAGAGTTTGTCACGATTACTGAAGGTAAAACCAGTGACATTGAAGTGGGTCGAACCTTAAGTTTCCCTAAAGGCAGTATCGTTGCCATAGATCGCGGTTATAATGATTATTCCTGGTTTAACTCACTGACAAACAAGGGTATTTTCTTTGTTACTCGGCTGAAGTCCAATGCCAAAATACGCACAGTCCGTCGTCATGCCATAGCGTCTGGAAAAGGTTTGACCAGCGACCAAACTATTGAGTTTACAGGCACTCAAACAGCAAAAAAGTGTCCTGTTCAGCTGCGCCGTATTGGATATAAGGATGCTGAAACAGGTAAGCACTACGTGTTTTTAACCAACAATTTCAAGTTGTCGGCTAAAACCATTGCTGATATTTATAAGTCGCGCTGGCAGGTTGAATTATTCTTCAAATGGATTAAGCAAAACCTTAAAATCAAGTCTTTTGTCGGCACCAGTAAAAATGCGGTTATGACACAAATCTGGATTGCGTTATGTGTTTACTTACTCGTTGTGTTTCTTAAATTCCAGTCGAAGTTAACCAAAACGTTGCAACAAATGTTACGTATCTTGCAGCTTAATTTATTTGAAAAACGCGATCTGATAGCCTTGATTAGGGGCGACCCGATTAAAGATGTTAACTTTGATCCCTGTCAGATGATTTTAATGTGAAAGTTAACGGGACAGCAGTGACCTGCTTTACTGATATTGCAACCAACTGAATACCGTGGCGACATGAACTTCGCTCAATTTAATAAGCGATTACCTCAAATTCTACAAAATACCAATGAAATTCACCATCCATCATACGCGTGGCAAAGCCCGATGCGGGCAGATGGATGATGGGGTCCACTTCAAAATTAATTGCTAAACTATTCAAATATTTGTTATCACTCCTTTACTCCGTATCTTTTTTTGAACTATTAGATAAATGATTAGCAAAGTATGCGATTCTCCAAATTAACGCCATAAAAATGCCCAAATAATTTTTATAACTCCTAACAATCCTGACCATACTATGAGCCCTATCCACTTCATTCCTTCACTCAAGTCTTGCTCAATTCCTTTTCCAACCAACTGTCCAAAGGCCAGCCTAAATTGTGCTTTCGTATGTCCCTGCTTCGCAGCTTTCCTATACCAATACATTGCTTCACGCTCATCCTTTATAACTCCTTCACCATTAAAGTATGCAACACCTAAATCATATTGCGCTTTCATGTGTCCCTGCCTTGCAGCTTTACTATACCAACCCACTCCCATATCCTTGTCTTGTTCAACACCCTTACCATTAAAATATGCAACACCTAAATCATATTGCGCTAAAGGGAACCCGTTTTCGGCAGCTTTGCGATACCATCGATTTCCTTCACGCTTGTCCTGCGCAACGCCTTCTCCATTGAGATATGCTAAACCTATACCGTATTGTGCTAACGCAATCCCCTGCTCCGCTGCCTTGCGAGTCCAGCGCACTCCTTCACGCTTGTCCTGTTCAACGCCCTCGCCATTAAAATATGCAAGACCTAAATTATATTGCGCTGTGGCAAGTCCCTGCTCCGCCGCCTTCCGGGTCCAACGTACTGCCTCACTTTTATCCTGCGAAACACCTTCTCCAGTGAAGTATGTAACACCTAACCAATATTGTGCGAACGCAACCCCCTGTTCAGCAGCTTTACGCCACCAATAGGTTGCTTCATGCTTATCTATCTCAACACCATACCCATAAAAGTACATAAACCCTAAACTTTGTTGCGCTAACGGCGTTCCCTCTTCCGCATCTATATAAAGCTGACGCAATCCCTCACCCTTAGCGTATCTAATACTTTTTAGATATTTTTCAATATCTGAAATAGATGACGATGTAAGCTTTGCAATTTCTTCTTCCGTCCATGATTTTGTTAATGCTATCTCTTCTTTTGTGTACTCATCACCTTTCATGGTTTCCACAATAAATAAAATCGTTGGCATAATAATCACGATTAATGCCAACAATGCTCCAATTACTTGAGCAATATTTTTAAACATTGTTTTATTTCCCTTATTTTTCCCACGTGACTTGTAAGAATGTAAGAGTGTAATAATTACTTTTTAGCTCGTTACATTAGCCACAAAGAAAGATGCAATTATCAATGCTATTTAGCCCGCATCAGATTTTCTGCAAGTTACTCCACAAGATTTTCAATCGCTTCCAACCGTCTCTCTGTTTCTTTCCGTGCATCGCGGATTTCATTTTGTGACAGAGACCAATTATCGGGAAAATTATTTGCCGCTAATTTATTGCCACTGGCCTTGGAAATGGAAAGCCAGATATAGGCTTCATATTCATCGGTGATAACGCCATCCCCCACTAAGTATGAAACACCTAACCTAAATTGCGCAGCCGCATCTCCCTGCTCCGCAGCTTTGCGAGTCCAGCGCACTGCCTCACGCTTGTCCTGCGCAACGCCCTCGCCTTTATTGTATGCAAAACTTAACCTATATTGCGCTTTCGCATCTCCCTGCTCCGCTGCCTTGCGAGTCCAGCGCACTCCTTCACGCTTGTCCTGTTCAACGCCCTCGCCATTAAAATATGCATAACCTAAATTATATTGCGCTTCTGCAACTCCCTGCTCCGCAGCTTTTCGAATCCAGCGCACTGCCTCACGCTTGTCCTGCACAACGCCCTCATCATAATAATATACACCTAAATTATATTGCGCTTTAGCAAATCCCTGTTCCGCCGCTTTGCGCCACCAACGCACTCCCTCACGCTTGTCCTGTGCAACATCCTCGCCATGATAGTAGGCATTACCTAAATTATATTGCGCTTCTGCAACTCCCTGCTCCGCCGCTATTTCAAATTGCGCTATTTCTTCCTCTGTCCACACAACATGTTTTGTCGTTTGCGAAACAAACACCACGGACACCACAGACACCAACAAAACCCCAGCTACCAAAACAATTTTTTTAAACATTGTGTTACTCCTCTTTGTTTGTTGGATATTCAAGCCTGAAACCCTCACGAGGTAGGTCTACATAGTAGCGTTTTTCTACTTTAACTAAGTGCGTGCCCCGCGTCACTCCCATTGCAGTTTCGCTTCGCGGAACCGCAACTCTGGACCCCCGGGCTACGCCTGGGAAACACTGTCGGCGATGGGAACAACCCCCCATCGCCTGGAATGACGGGAAGGAACTGGATCCCCGCCGGCGGCGAGGACGGTAAGGGGCAAGCCGGGCACATTGTTAATGGCGGCTTACGCCGCCACTCTGGATTCCCGGGCTACGCCCGACAAGAATGACGGGAAAAAGCAAACCCGAGGATGGCGGCAAGCGGCAAGCCCGCCTCTGCGCCACTAGAGCGGAATGGACGGAAAGCGAGCGGGCCGTGTGCCCTAGATGGGCCTGTTGTCCGCCTAGTGATAGGTGAACACAAGGGACAGCTTGGTTTCATTCGTCAGGTTCCGGTCTGCGGCATGAAACAACTTGCTATGAAAGAAGAGCGCGTCTCCCTGAATGAGCAGGTTGTCGCTGCTCGGGTCACCATAAACCCCTTTCCCCGCAGTCTCCAAAATGCGGTATGGCACTTGTTCCGATGCCTTGATGTCGTCCTTTCGGGTGAGCCAGTTCAGCGTCGGCATGATTCAGGTTTCTTGTTCGTTATCGGGTTTTGGTTCTTCAAGCAGCTCAGGTTTGCGTTGTTTAATCTCCGCTTCTATTTCGTCGGGTAGTTTTGCTTGATATAAGGTTTTTGCTGTCAATAATTGTTCAGTGGTTAAATTGTTAGCGCCTGTTAAATCTGCTCCTTGTAAATTAGCATTCTGTAAATCGGCCCCCTCGAAATCAGCATTCTGTAAATCAACCTCCTCGAAATAAGTGTCTTGTAATTTAGCACCGATGAAATTGGCATCCTGTAAATTGGCTCTTTCGAAATGAGATTTTCGCAATACAGCCTTATTGAAAATGGCCCTATATAAATTAGCGTTGAGGAAATAAGCACTTTGTAAATTGGCTTCCCCGAAATTAGCTCTCTGCAATTTAGCGCTAACGAAAGTCGCGCTATTAAACTTAGCATTGTGGAAATTAGCATCCTGTAAATCGGTCTCATCCAAAATAGCTCTCTGCAATTCAGCGCCATAGAAAGTGGTGCTATTTAAATTAGCATTGCGGAAATTAGCATCCTGTAAAACGGCTCCCCCGAAGTTAGCTCCCTGCAATTTAACGCTAATGAAAAGGGCGCTATTTAAATAAGCATAGGCGAAACAAGCACTCTGTAAACCGGCTCCCTCGAAATTAGCGCCTTGTAAATTAGCTTTGAGGAAAACAGCATGCTGTAAGTTAGTATTCCCTAAAGTAGTCGCTTTTAGCTCTGAATGCTCTAAATTAGCTGTAAATTCTGTATAGATGTCACATCCTGGAGAGTCAATGAACAACAATTTCAATATGCTTTGGATTTCAATGTTTGGTTGAGAAAACATTTCAGAATTTTCCTCTCCTATTTGTATCATTCTCGGCTTATATCCATCCTGCGTTGTTGTGTCTCTGATATGTCCGCATAGTATTTCCAATATTCGCTCCCGGTATTCTTTCTCATCTTGCGCAATATGATGCAAGGCATAGATGCCGCCCAAACGGACGGATGGGGATTCATGCCCCAGGTGCTCAATGGCGTTCTTGAAGCGTTCGGCAATGTTGCCTTTTTCGGTTGAGTCTGCCGTTTTTTGCATTGCCTTAGCAGTTTCGTCTGCCGCATTAGCGCGTTGGCTGGAAGCCATGACTTGCCACAGTAACAATCCACCGCCGGTCAAATAGGCAACGAATTTTGCAAGTTCCGGGTCATATCGGAACGAAACAATAAGCCCCACTATTCCAACAACCCCTACGACAATGAGTATGCCCTTCCAGGCACCAATCAATTGTTCCTTAAAGTCCATAATCACTAATGACCTACTTTCATATGCTGCATATAGATTGAGAAGGGGATTATGTAGCAAAGTGCCTACATAGTGTTTGATAGAATGGCACTAAATGCCCTTCCCTTATTCCGTCATTCTCGCCGAGGCCGAAAGCCGCAGGCGGGAATCCAGGCGCGGCGTAGCCGCGTATAATAACGAGTCCGGCGTAGCCGGGACATTGTTAATGGCGGCTTGCGCCGCCATTAATTAAGCAGCGTGCCCCCCGTCAACTCCCATTGCGCTCCCGCTTCGCGGAACCGCAACTCTGGATTCCCCCCGAACCCAGTCGTCCCGCCGAAGGCGGTACGGCTGGCTGCGGCGAGAATGACGGGAAAAAGCACCACTAGAGCGGGATGGACGGAAAGCGAGCGGACCGGGTGCCCTGTATGGGCCTGTTGTCCGCCTGGTGGTAGGTGAACACCAGCGACAGCTTGGTTTCATTCGTCAGGTTCCGGCCAGCGGCATGAAACAGTCTGCTATGAAAGAAGAGCACGTCTCCCTGCTTTAACTCTACGGCACTTGATTGTTCGATCATGGTCTTGTTCTCCGGCAAGTCAGGCCGCAGGAAGAGGGCCGCATCAAACCGCCCCGGTTCCGGTTCCAACCTATGCGAGCCGGGTATCACTCGCAGGCAGCCATTGCGTTTATTTTCATCGCCCAGCGCCAGCCAAACGCTAACCAGGTCTTCGCGGTCAAAGGACCAGTAACGGTTATCCTGATGCCACAGGGTCACGCTACTGTAACCCGGTGTCTTGGTCATAATGCAGTTATGGTGGCATTGAGACAGCATCATCTGGCCGGGTTCTGCAAACAGCCCGTGCAGCACATCCCGGACCTCGGCGCAGGTGGCCCATTGGCGGATGGCTTGGTCACGGGCATATGCCTGTAACAATCTTCGCGAAGTCTTTGCTTCAGGAGAGAGGGGGTCCAACGGGGCGCCCGGGTAATGCACATCAATTTCGTATTCGACCGGCGCAATCAGTTGCGCCAGGTGGCTGGATGAAATGGCGGCAAGCGCCTCGCACTTTTCCCGGCTAACGAGTGAAGAAACCGCCAGATAACCATCCCGCCGAAACGCAGCCTTGTCTATATCTGTCAGTCGCGCTGGTTTCACAAGTCCATGCTCTGTCAGGTCATCATCGAGGATGCGGACTCTACTGCGTCCAGATGGCTTGTATCATTGAACCCGCGAACAATAATCCTGCTGCCATCCAGAACGATGCGAGAAATGGAGCCATTGTCACAGCCGTTGAATGCAAAAGGCGATGCGCCCGCGGCAGTTGCAATGATATGGCCGATAACGCCGCCGTGAGCCACCACTACGACCAGTTCGTCCGGGTGGCTGGCGGCAATGTTCCGCAACCCCCGGAACACCCTCTCCCCCAATGCTGCCGTGGATTCGGCACCAGGAATGACATCCCAGCGCTGTTGCTCGTGCATCTGTTGGAATATGGGGTCCTGCTCGTGCGCCTTGATGCGCAGGATACCGCCTTCCCATTCACCCAGGTAAACCTCCCGTAAATCAGCTTCAACCCGGTAATCGATATCAAGATGCTGGCAAAGCGGCGCCGCTGTCTCCACCGTGCGCTTGAGGTTTGTCACATATATGGCACCAACAGGGAGGGCCTTGAGTCTTTCACCCACGGCAAGAGCCTGCTGGCGGCCCTGGGGTGCCAGTTCCGGGTCGCCGTGCCCGTCTACCAGGGGGAAGGGGTCTTCGGCGGTGGCCGGCCTCGACTCACCATGACGCACTAACAAGATTTCCGTGGCCCCCGGCGGCCGTTCAAACCTGTGTTGTCTGTACTCCTTCGGCATAATGGCACCCATAAAGACACGAGGCGGCAGTGTACCGAAATTGTTATGATCGGATAAGTCCCGTACCCCGGGAAGTTGAAGGAGAATAATCACATGAATATTGCTTACCAGACCGCAAGAATCCTGGTGCTGTTGTTTGCCCTGCTGTTTCTCGTCATGGGAATGCAGTGGATGTTTGTCCCGCAGAACATGATCGGAGATGTTTCCCTGCTCCCCGTCGGTATCCCGGGATTGGCCATTCTGCGGGCGGATTTGGGCTCCTTTTTTCTGGTTGCGGGTATTACCGCCGCTTTGGGCGCTTCCGGTATACGCAACGCCAACGGTTATCTTTTTTGTAGCGGCCTGCTGATAGGTTTTGCGGCCATTGGTCGTTTGGCGGGCTTTGCGCTCGACGGCATTGTTGAAGAATCCTTCACGCCATTCATCATTGAATTGGTCATCATTACCCTCTATGTGGGCCTTGCGGCGGCTCGCGGGCGCATCGAAAAGAAGACCGCAGATACATGAGCTGGCGCAAGGAAGTCGCCGAGCTGCATCTGCGCAGCGGGCTTGCGGAAAAGATGGGCGGCGAAGACAAGGTCGCCCGGCAACATGAGTTTGGCAAGCTCACCATTCGCGAAAGAATCGACAGAATCGCTGACCCAGGCAGTTTTCACGAGATAGGCAAGCTGGCGGGGGTCGGGGAATATGACGACCAGGGGGAGATGCAAAGGTTCACGCCCTCCAATTTCGTATTTGGCACGGCGGCGATAGACGGCAGGCCGGTGATTATTTCCGGTGATGATTTTACCGTGCGCGGCGGTTCCGCGGACGCTTCGATTGCCGGTAAACGAATGCAGTCGGAAGGGCTGGCGGCGGAACTTCGCCTGCCCCACGTCCGGCTGGTGGACGGCATGGGCGGCGGGGGTTCGGTCAAGACGATTGAAACCGCCGGGCGAACCTACATCCCGAGAGTCGCCGGCTGGGATGTTATTGTTGGTCATCTTGGCATAGCGCCTTCCGTGTCTCTTGCGCTGGGCAGTGTTGCCGGTATCGGTGCCGCCAGAGTTGCTTCCTCGCACTATTCCGTCATCGTCAAAGACACGGCGCAAATGATGATTGCCGGGCCTGCCCTGGTGGGTTGGGCAAGCCTCGGTGACGTGAGCAAGGAAGAGTTGGGCTCCAGCAAGATACATACCCGCAACGGCGCTATTGATGATGAAGCGTCATCCGAGGATGAAGCCTTTGCCATGGCGAAGAGGTTTCTCAGCTACCTGCCGGAAAATGTTGATCAACTGCCCGAGCGCACCCCCGGCAATGACCCGACGGACAGGCGCGAGGAGTTCCTTCTGGAAGTGGCGCCCAGGGACCCGAGGAAGGTCTACAAGATGCGCTCAGTTATCGAGGCGGTGACAGACAAAGCATCATTCTTCGAGATTGGCCGCAAGTGGGGCAAATCCATCATTACGGGGCTTGCGCGGCTGGATGGCATTCCCATTGCCCTGTTTGCGGAAGACCCCATGATATATGGCGGCGCCTGGTCAGCGGATGCCTGCCGAAAGCTGATCAGGTTTTGTGACCTTGCCTCCACCTTCCACCTGCCCCTGGTGCATCTGGTTGATTGCCCCGGCTTCCTGATTGGCAAGCAGGCCGAAGAAAGCGCAACGATTCGCTTTGGTTCTCAAGCACTCGCCGCCCTCGGCCAGGCGACTGTGCCCTTCTGCAGCGTCGTCGTGAGAAAAGCGTTTGGCGTCGCTGGCGCAGCAAACACCAAGCCCGGCAGCCACCATTTCAGGTTTGCCTGGCCATCCGGCGACTGGGGTTCTCTGCCGATAGAAGGCGGTATAGAGGTGGCCTATAAAGCGGAGTTGGAAAAAGCGGCAGACCAGGATGCGCATCTTGCCGACATCAAAGAGAGGCTCAACAAGCTGCGCTCACCTTTCCGCTCCGCCGAATATTTTGAAATAGAAGACATCATTGACCCCAGAGACACACGCCCCAACCTTTGTCGTTGGGCAAACATCGTTTACCGCGCCCTGCAACCCGGTGCCTCGTCTTTTACTTATCGGCCATAGATGCAAGCCCGGCTAGAGCCTGCCCTTACCCAACTCCAATCTTCCCCTGGCGATATTCAGGCGCAGCAGGTCACTGGCACCTTCCATAAATCGCAGTGACCTGACCTCCCTGTACAGCTTTTCAAGCGGGTGCCCGACAACCAGCGCCTGACCGCCAAACAACTGCACACCCATATCCACGACGCGCCCCGCCGTCTCGGTGGTGAAGACTTTGGTTGCCGCCGTTTCATTGACCGAATTCTCCTGTGAATCCACAATTCGGGCGGTGCGATAGAGTAGGCTGCGGGCGGCAAACGTTTCTATACGCATATCGGCGAAGCGCATCCTCACCCCTTCCCTTTCCCCCAACGGCGAGCCGCTGCGGTGGGGGGCCTTCAGGTGATTTTCAATAAAGTCGAGTACCCAGAGACACATCCCCATCGCCTGTGCAGACACCATCATCCTGACATGACCGATATTGACGAGAGCTCTTGGCATACCTTCGCCCGGTTTGCCAATGATGCGATTCATCGGCAGACGAATATCTTCAAACTTGAGGGACACATGCCCGCTGCCATCCAGTGACTTGAATTCACGGTCCACCACCAGGCCGGGGGCGTCTTTGTCAATCACCACCATGGCGGTGCCGGCCTTGCCGCCATCGGCGTTTTCAACATTGATCAGCGCGGATATAAAGTCGGCGGTGTCGCCGCCGGTAACATAGGATTTTTGCCCATTGACGATGAGCGTGCCCCCGTCAATCCTGCCCCAGGAAGGGCGCGGCGCCGAATCCGGCTCTGTAAACGCGAAGGCGCCCCGCTTTTCGCCGCGTAATACCGGCTCAAGATAGCGGGTTTTCAGTTCCCCTTCCGCCTGATGCAACAGGCCGGGGCCTGGCCCGAAAATATAACGGGTAAGCGGGCTGTTACATGACGCAAACAGTTCACGCAGGACGGTCAGTTCAAGCGTATCGGCCGGTCTGCCGCCAAATTCTTCCGGCTGGGTTTTATAGAAGAAGCCCGCCTCTCTGGCAGCGTCTTGCACGCGAGCCACCGCTTCCGGCGTTTCTTCCGGCAGCGGGCGAATAACGCTTTCGATAAAATTCCCGGCCTCTCGCCTGGCATTCAAGATGGTCTCGGGCAGGTTGTCCGGCATGGCAATTCCTCCGTTTTTCTCCAGTCAATCAAACACCCTTGCCTATCATACCGCAAGTATGGGCCGCCGGATCTTTGACTAACAATTCAAATATGGTGCGAAACCTTGTTATGACGGCTCTCATTCGTCATCCCAGGCGATGGGGGGTTGTTCCCATCGCCGACAGTTCCCCCAGGCGATGCGGGGTTGTTCCCATCGCCGACAGTTCCCCCAGGCGTCACCCCTATGGCGGCTACGCCGCCACTCTGGATTCCCGAGCAAGCTCGAGAATGACGGGCTGGGGCATGGCGGCTACGCCGCCACTCTGGATTCCCGGGCTACGCCCGAGAATGACGACAAAAGAAAACGCAAGCCGGACCATGACGACGGAGGGGAGCGGCGGGGTTTCTTTATATGGGCCAACAAATCCCTGCGCCGGTCAAAAATGGTATTCTTCGCAAAAGAATCTTAAGGAGCGCACATGAGAACTGCCATCGGCATCGGTAGCGCCTACTACAATGGCGAGGACTGGGATCAACTGGTGGAACACACCATCGAGGCGGACAGGATGGGCGTGGATTTCGTCTGGTCTGCGGAAGCCTGGGGCATGGACGCCGTCGTACCTCTCGCCTACATGGCCGCAATGACCGAGAACATTACGCTTGGCTCCGGCATCATGCAGATCAGTGCCCGCGTCCCTTCCATGATTGCCATGACAGCCCAGAGCATGGCGGCTGTATCCAATAATCGCTTTGTCCTTGGCTTGGGGGTCAGCGGCCCGCAGGTTGTAGAGGGTTTACACGGCGCACCCTTCGCCCACCCTCTTCGGAGACTGCGGGAATGCCTGGAAATAATCAGGCTGGGCCTGAACGGAGAACGGCTGCAATACGAAGGTCAACATTATGTGTTGCCCAGGCCCGGCGGCGAAGGCAAGCCCATCAAGCTGTCGCAACCGCCAAGAAAAGACCTGCCTGTCTACCTCGCAACTCTGGGCCCGAAATCTCTTGAAATGACCGGCGAGCTTGCCGATGGCTGGCTCGGGACATCCTTTATTCCCGAACATGCGGACGTATTCCTCGACCCGCTCAGGAAGGGCCTGGCAAAATCCGGCAGAACGCTTGCCGACATGGACATACAGATTGGCGGCAGCTTTGAAATCGGCGACGATGTGGAGCCCATGATCGCGGCGCGTAAACCCGCCATGGCATTTACCCTCGGGGGCATGGGCAGCGCCAAGACCAATTTCTACAATGACGCCTTCCGCCGGAGCGGCTACACGGATGTGGCGCAGGAAGTTCAAGACCTGTGGGTCAAGGGCAGGAAAGAGCAAGCCGCCCAGCGGGTGCCGGATGATATGATTCTGAAAACCAACCTGATCGGCACGGAAGACATGGTGCGCGAAAGGCTCCGCATTTATCGCGATGCGGGGGTAACAACACTCAGGCTCAGTACCGGCGGCAAGAACTGGAAGGAAAGAACCGATAGCCTTGCGGAGGCCGTCGATCTTGTTAAATCAGAATCAGAATCCTGGAATTAACAGCATGAATCAATGGCAAATTGGCAAGGTGAAAATTACCCGGGTGATTGAAATGGAAATCTCTGGCGGCTCCCGTTTCATTCTTCCCCAGGCCACCCGGGATATCGTCAAGGAAATCGACTGGCTGGCACCGCATTTTGCCGACGAAGACGGCAATCTGATTATGAGCATTCACGCGCTGGTGATAGAGACGCCGAACCGCAAGATGATCGTGGATACCTGTATAGGTAACGACAAACAACGCAACATTCCCACCTGGAACAATCTTCAGCTTCCTTTCCTCGAAGACCTGGCCGCCGCCGGCTATGACCGCCACAAGATAGACACTGTCATGTGCACGCATCTACATGTTGATCATGTCGGTTGGAATACCATGATGGTGGATGGCGAATGGCTCCCCACCTTTCCCAACGCCCGCTACCTGATGGGCGAGGAAGAATATGAATACTGGGATCAAATCTCCCCGGAAGACCCCAACAGTGCCGTCATGGGGGATTCCGTCCAGCCCGTCTTCGATGCCGGTCTGGTGGACCTGGTGGCAATGGACTATCGGATTTGCGACGAGGTATATCTGGAGCCGACAACCGGACACACCCCCGGCCATGTCAGCGTCCATATCGAATCGGAAGGCCAACAGGCATTGATAACCGGCGACTGCATTCATCATCCCTGCCAGATAGAACGCCTCGAATGGTCAAGCGCCGCCGACTTTGACCCGGAAGAGGCTTTCGTCACCCGGCAATACCTGATGGACAAATACGCCGACCAGGACATACTGATCATCGGCACCCACTTTGCAACGCCAACGGCCGGGTACCTGAAATCCAGGGGAGATGGCTACTGGCTGGATGTCGGTGAATCATCCGGCCAGGAATGATAATCCATGACCACGGGCGATAACGACATCCGGTATCCCTTCCGGGAGGTGCCGACTTACGGCGACATCCTTGAGGTGGCGCAGGGCGTTTACTGGCTGAGAATGCCGCTGCCCATGTCCCTCAACCATATCAATCTCTATCTCCTGGAAGGCGGGGATGGCTGGACCATCGTCGATACCGGGATACGCGGCGAGGAAACCCGGGGCCACTGGCGCACCATCTTCGCGAACTGTCTCGGCGGCAAACCGGTCAACCAGATTATCTGCACACACATGCACCCGGACCACACCGGCCAGGCGGGTTTCCTGACGCACCACTGGCGTGCGCCTCTGTTGATGAGTCATGGCGAGTATTATCAGGCTCGCGTGATGAACACCATGATGCGTGAGGGCAACGCCTGGCAAATGAGTGAATACTTTGAACGCGCAGGCGTAGCCGCCGATTTTCTGGCGCGCATGGCGGAAATGCGCAGCAGCTTCATGCCGGAACCGGAAGACCTGCCCATGCCGGCTTCTTACATCCGCTTGAGCGACGGCGGGCAAATCAGGATTGGCGACCATACCTGGCGCATAGTGACCGGCAACGGACATTCTCCGGAACATGTCTGCCTGTATTGCGAAAAACTCAAACTGCTGATTTCCGGAGACCAGATTCTGCCGGTTATTACATCCAACGTCAGCGTCATGCCCACCGAGCCATTCGGCAACCCGCTGGTGGGGTGGATAGCGTCCCATGAGAAGTTCAAGGCGATGCTGCCGGATGATCTGCTGGTGCTGCCGGCGCACAATGAGCCTTTCCATGGTGTACAGGCAAGGCTGCAACAGTTGATAGACCACCATGAAGACAGGATGCTGCTGCTCGAAGAAAACTGCGTGAAGCCGCAGTTAGCCGTGGACCTCTTGCCGCATCTGTTCAAGCGGAAACTGGATGGGCCTTCCATGTTCATGGGGCTTGGAGAATGTATCGCGCACCTCCACTGCCTGATGAGCCGCAACCGCATTGAAAGAACCCTCGGGGATGGCCGTTACTATTACCACGCCGTAGACCCGACATTGCCGAAGCGGGCCAGGCCGGGCCGGCATGAAGAAGCGGATGATGCTCCACTGATGATCTGACCCGCCCAAGCCCTCCATGCTAGGCTAGCGGCCCGAAATTCAGGAAAGGAGACGCCATGCTCTCTTCACGAGGGGTTCTGTTGGCGGTTACAGTAGCCTTTATAGTCGGGCTGATAAGTAGCCTTGCGATTCGTCCGCCGGGCGACACTGAATCCACAGTAACGCAACGGGCCGGAGAAACGCCGACGAGAATCCGCTGGCGGGTTCCGATTGCGAGTTCCAGCAACCTGCCGGTGGTTGGCGACAATTCAACTTACATCAGCGTTACGGCGGCACAAACCAGCGGCGGCGCAATACGCCTTGATATGTTCGAGCCGGGGGAAATTGTGCCCGCCTTTGCGATTTCAGACGCGGTTCGCGACGGCAAGGTCCCTGCAGGATATACCTGGCTTGGCTATGACCAGGGGAAAATTCCCGCCGCCACACTTATAGCGGCCGTACCTTTCGGCATGGAACCCTGGGAATTCAGCGCCTGGTGGTTCGAGGCGGGTGGCCGTGAACTGGGCGAGGCCCTTTACAGGCCCCACAACATCCACCCCATCTACTGCGGTGTCACCGGCCCTGAGACTGCCGGCTGGTTCCGCGAACCGATTACTAAACTATCTGATATGTCCGGGCTGAAAATCCGTTTCGCCGGCCTGGGGGGCAAAGTCATCGAACGTCTCGGCGCTTCCGTGACCATGTTGCCTTCCGGGGAGATATTCCAGGCGCTGGAAAAGGGTGCCATAGATGCAACTGAGTTTGCCCTGCCGATTGTTGACGAGGCGCTTGGTTTCAACCGGGTCGCAAAATTCAACTACTACCCGGGATGGCATCAGCCATTCACCGCTAACCATCTGATTATAAACCTGAAATCATGGGCGGAGCTCCCGCAGACTGACAAGCATCTGCTGACCACGACCTGTACGGCGGCGGTGACCCGCAACCTTGCCCGCTCAGAGGCGTTGCAAGGCAGGGTTATCATCGGCTTTCCGGCTATCGGCGTTACCGCCAGCCGCCTGCCGGAGGACCTGCTCCGCGAACTGGCGAAGGTATCCGAGGAGGTGCTGGCGGAGGAAGCGGCAAAGAATACCGACTTCGCGGCAATACTCGCCTCCCAGCAAAAATTCAAACAGGAATACTTTCACTGGAAACGCCTCGCCTACCTTCCTCGTGACTTCTGATGCGGAACCTGCCTGACACGGCCCTCTCCCGCCGCATAGACCCCCTGCTGACCAGAGTCGGGCAATCCATATCCTGGGTCTGGCTGCTACTGCTCGCCATTATTGTTTTCAACGTGGTGCTGCGGTATGTATTCGACGAAGGGAGAATCGAACTGGAAGAAATACAGTGGCATCTCTATGCCACGGGTTTTCTCCTCGGTATAGGTTACACCTTTCAGGTGGATGGTCATGTTCGCGTGGATGTCCTGCATGAAAAATTGCCGCCAAGAATCCAGGCATGGCTGGAGCTTTACGGCATACTGCTATGCGTCCTGCCATTTACCACTTTGGTGCTGATATATGCCGCACCTTTCATTGCCTCCAGCTATGCACTGGGCGAGGTGTCCGCATCCCCCGGCGGCCTGCCCTATCGCTGGCTGATCAAAAGTATGCTGTTCATCGGCTTTGCACTGTTACTGCTTGCAGCCATATCCCGGCTGAGCCGCGTCTGGGCATACCTGCTTGGGAGGGCAACTTGAGCCCGAACGAGGTGCTGGCCCTGTTGATGTTTCTCGGCTTCATTCTGTCGGTGTTTACAGGTTACCCGGTGGCCTGGTTGCTGGCCGGGCTGGCGATATTGTTTACGGCCCTCGCCATCATTATGGAGGTCGATTTTCACATTCCCGTTGGCGTCGATTGGGCTTATACATCCCTGACCGTTGACCGCATCTGGGGCGTCATGGAGAACTGGGTCATGGTGGCGCTACCCATGTTTATCTTCATGGGGCTGCTGCTCGACAAGTCAGGTATCGCCAACCGGCTGATGACCAGTTTCGCCAGGCTGCTGGGGCCGGTTCACGGCGGGCTTGCCATTACTGTCACCATCATCGGCCTGCTGCTGGCGGCCACCACGGGGATTATCGGTGCCTCAGTGGTGTTGTTGGCGCTGCTCGGGCTGCCGGTCATGATGAAACAGGGATACGACCACCGGCTTGCGGCAGGTACGGTATGCGCCGTAGGCGTCCTGGGCATTCTGATTCCGCCGAGCATCATGCTGGTACTGATGGCAGACAGGATGGCGATGAGCGTTGGCGACCTCTTTCTTGGCGCGGTTTTCCCCGGCGCTCTGCTGGGCGGGCTCTACATCGCTTACATCTTCATTTACGGATTGCTCAGGCCGGACCTGGTCCCGGCTTCCGAATATGAAGCCATTGACCTTGCCGCCATTTGGGAACTTTTCAAGGCCATAGTGCCTGCCGCCTTCCTCATCCTGGCGGTTCTCGGCAGCATCTTTCTTGGCCTGGCAACACCAACGGAGGCGGCCGGCGTTGGCGCGGCCGGTGCTCTGCTGCTGACATTCCTCAACGGTGCCCTCAATATGCAGGTAATGCGGGAAGTGCTGTACGAGACCACACGAACCACTGCTTTTATATTTGCCGTGCTGTTGGGTGCCACCGCCTATTCACTGGTGCTGAGGGGGCTGGGCGGAGACGAGTTGATTGAGCGGGCGCTGCTCGGCCTGCCCTTTGAACCATCCGGTATCATCATCAGTATCCTGTTCGCCACTTTCATACTGGGCTTCTTTCTTGACTGGATAGAACTGACGCTGATCATCCTGCCGCTTGTCTCGCCGGTCGTGGTCAATCTGGGATTCGACCCTGTCTGGTTTACGGTGCTCTTCGCGGTTTGTCTGCAAACCAGCTTTCTGACGCCGCCGGTTGGCTTCGCCATCTTTTATCTGAAAGGCGTGGCGCCGCCAGAGATAGACCTGGCGACCATTTACCGGGGCGTGTTGCCTTTTATCCTGCTGCAACTGGCGGGGCTGGCCATTATCTTCAACTGGCAGGCGCTGGTGACCTGGCTGCCCGCCCAGGCTTACGGGCACTGACTGGCACAGATGCGGCATTGCACCATAAGCCGAAGTTAGTTGCCCTTATTCCCAGAAACTGCTTTTATTGACCGGGCTGGTCTCTGGTTTTGCCTGGTTCTGGTTCGCCGGGAATATTGTAATCTGGTATCATTGGATGGCGAACTACAACACACAACAAATCTCCTGAGAGGGAACCCACATGAACATCTCAAAAATATCCGGCTTCGGTCTGCTACCGACAATATGTATCCTCTTGATAACACTTGCTCCCCCCGCATTAGCGGCGGATAGCGGCCTTGCCATCGAGGAAATCATCGTCACCGCAACCAGGCATGAAGAATCCTCACAAGATGTACCCATCGCCATTACGGCAATATCAGAAGAACTCACTAACGCCACCATCAGGAGCCTGCAAGACCTGAACGGTTTTGCCCCCAACGTCATCATCGGTGAAGACGGCTCGCGCGGCGGCGGCGGGGCCAGTATCAACATTCGAGGCATCAGCCCCACACGTACGGACGACAATTCCTTTGACTCACCCATTGCCGTTATGATCGATGGCATATACCTCGGCTCCCTGGCGGGCCAGCTTATAGAAAATTTTGACCTGGAGCGCATAGAGATATTACGCGGGCCCCAGGGCACACTCTTCGGCAAGAATACCGTGGGCGGCGTCATCCGGGTCATCCGCAGCCGACCCACCGGGGAATTGGGCGCGCGTGTCAAAATAACCTTGGGTGAAAACGAGCAGCAGGAGTTGCGCACCGTTCTAAACACGTCGCTCATTGACGACGAACTGGCCGCCAAATTCTTTTTAACCGCTCAGAAAGCCGATGGCGCATGGAAGAACATCACCACGGGAAAAGATCAACCGGTAGTGGACTATCAGAATTATGGCGCCACCTTTTTGTGGACCCCCAACGACTCATTCGAGGCGCTACTGACCGTTGAAAAGTTTGAGGACCAGAGTGACCTGAACGCTTACCATACCAATTACAACGTCGGCCCGGGTGTTATTTCGAAGCCGAGTGACCCAGGCCAGAGCGACTACAGCGGAGGCTTTACGGCTTGCGCAATATTCCCGGATACTTGTCGCACTGATCTGAAGAATCCCGGCGTCTCCGAAAATGACAAGCGCAATAGCGCCGAACTGGATACCGATGCCTACACCCTCAACATGCGGTATGAACTGAGTGACAATCTTACGCTGGTATCGACAACGGGTTACCGTGATATGTTCGAGTATCGGATCTTTGATTTCGACGCATCCAGCGCACCTTTCATCACGATTGAACGCCTGAACGACTATGACCAGTTCAGCCAGGAAATACGCCTGGACGGCAACTGGGAAACCGTCAAGTTCTCCGGCGGCCTCTACTATTTTGAGAATGATTTCACTCAGGACTGGTACACGGGAGACGCCTTCTGGGCGACTCTATTCGGCGCCGTTGCTGCTAATCCGGCTGTCTATGGCGTTTGTGCGACCGTCGGGCTTAATCCGACCAGATGCGATGCAGGGCTGTCGTCCATCCCGGCCGGCTCCACCATCTACCAGATCTTGTACGAAACCCAGCAAACCAGTTCCATTGCCGCCTTCTTCCAGGCGGACTGGCAACTGGCCGAGCAATGGACCCTGACGGCCGGGCTTCGCTGGACGAGAGAGGAGAAGGACTTTATCGCTGGCCAGGCGTATCTCACCAACGAGGCAAGACGGACCCTGCGGAACTTTCCGGAATATGCCGAGTTGGATAATGAGTGGATAGAAACCTCGCCGAAGCTGGGGTTGACCTACCAGATCAATGACGACTCGATCATCTATGCTTCTTACGCGGAAGGTTTTCACTCCGGCGGCTTCTTCGGCGTCAACCAGAATACAAGAGACTTTATCCGTGACCAGTATGACCCTGAGTTCGCACAATCCTGGGAAGCCGGCTACAAGAGCATGCATCTGGACAACCGCCTGAGGCTGAACGTCACCGCCTTCTTGAATGATTTCAAAGACAAGCAGGAATCCTTCGTTGCCCTTGACCCAGACACCAAAACAGTCGCCACCGTGTTCGACAACGCGGGCAACGTCCAATACAAGGGCATTGAACTCGAAATGGAATATGTCTTCAGCGAATACTTCAGGGCATTTTTCAACTACGGCTATCTGGATGCGGAATACAAAAAATTCGAGACTGATATCAACGCAACCGACGCTATGACCATTATCGAAGATGCCACCCATCTGTCCCCAAGAAACGCGCCGGAAAATACCTTCGGCATCGGCGGTACGCTGACCGTTCCGATGGCCAATGGTCATCTGGAGGTCTATGCCAAGTACTCGAAAATCGACGATGTTGAAACGGACTTGCTGAACACGCCCCTCGCCCATCTCGATGAACGCGAGGACCTCACGGCGGCAATCGGCTACCACACGGAAAATTGGTCCTTATCCATGTTCGGTAAGAACCTGACGGACGAACAACATGAGACCTTCTTCCCTATCGCAACACTGTTTGCCGTGGGAACCGTCGTCAACGGGCCAAAGACAGTGGGCTTGGAACTCCAGTACGAGTTCTAGGTTAAGACAGAGGCGCCCAATGGGCGTGGAACTCCAACTCTCGAGTTCTAGGTTAAGACAGAGGCGCCCAGTTGCCGTGGAAGCCAAAGGGTACCCGATGATCCAGGTAGGCCTTGGCCAGAGGTTCACCTTCCAGATTCTGGGCGTCCAGTATCAGCAGATGACTGGCCTTCCGGTTGGCGTCATAGATGTTCGCCATCAGGAAGCCGTCGCCTTCCTCAGCCGCCTCTGAGCGGGGCACGAATATCGGCTCGTTGGTCGCACAGGCTTTACCCACGTCGTGGACCGCCAGCTTGCCAGTCTTGTGGTCCCGTCGGCCAATACCGTTAAAGCCGCCAACATTGAAGTCCGGGTTGGTGTCGCAAGCAAAGTATCCATAGCGGTAATTGGTGGCGATAAACCGCTCATCCAATCTGGGAAACTCGCAGGCCAGGTCATCCAGGCGTTCCCACTGATAGTCGTCGCTGTTCCGGGACATATCGAAAGTCCACCGCGTGAGCCTTGGAATTGCCTTTTCCGGGTCTCCCGGAGTGCCGTCCACCAAGGGGAAAAGCGGCGCCTGCTCAAATTCACAGACATCACAGGTGACGATGTCGCCGTCTGTATGTGCGTTCATCGGATGGAACACGAATGCGGGGTCGCCCTTGAACCAGCGAAGCTCCTCGACACTGCCATTTCTGGGCATGATGCCGATGTGTACGCCCTTCTCCGGCTCCCAAGCGTAAGCCGGCTCCCCGTTCATCGCACGCTCCATCGAACCTGTCAGCGGCATGATCGGAAAGATCACATGTTCACGGGTCACCATAAAATCATGGACCATGGCCGCATAGGGGGCCTTGAAGGTTTCAGACCGAACAAGCTTGCCGTTCTTGTCCACGACATGAAACGCCATGTGTTCGGAAATCAGCCCATCAGCATTGTAGCCAAAGAACAGCATCTCGCCATTTTCAGGGTCGATCTTCGGATGCGCCGTCATGGGGCCACTCAGTTTGCCGCCAAAGGTGCAAGGGCCGATGGAATCAAGGGTCATGGGGTCCAACTCGAAGGGTGCATGGCCTTCTTCGAGGGCAAGTAACTTCCCGGCATGATAGACAATGTTGGTATTGGCCAGGCCGTCTGTCTCCATGCCGGCAACACTTTCATCGGAATCAAGCGGGTTGAATGCCGAGAAGAGTGCGCGCCCTGCTTCATGCTCCTTCTGCCATTTCATCGTGCGGACATAACGATTCTTGTAGGACACCTTGCCGTCTGCCAGGTAGAAACCATGGATCATCCCGTCTCCACCAAACCAATGGTAATCGCCACGGGGGGCAAACTGTGGATTCGGCCCGTTACGGAAAAATACGCCGCGCAACTCAGCGGGGATTTCACCTTCTACGACCAGGTCCGGCGCGTCGCATTCCATTTGAATGGGAGCGAACCCCCCTTCCAGATTCGGATGGCTTGGAAATGGTTGGGCCATGATATGTTTCTCCTTAGTTTCCTGGTTGATGTTCGTTAAAGCCGTGAGTCTACTTGACTAGGACATTGGACTCAAACTTGTGTCCTGGCCCCTGGTGTCCCCTCATCCCAGCCGATGGGGGATAAAAGCGCGAGAATGACGAATAAGATCCAGCACCCCTAACCAAGCACCAGCCCGGCAAATGTTCGCAGTTGATCTGGGTCGCGAGTTGAGACCATGATCGAGGTTACCGGCGTTTCCCGCCAGGCGTCCAGCCTTTCCCGGATGCGCTCCATCGGCCCGGCAAGGGAAATTTCATCGGCAAAGGCGGTTGGCACGGCCTGTACCGCCTCGTCCTTTTTACCAGAGAGGAAAAGCTCCTGTATCTTTGCGGCTTCCGCCTCGAAACCCATCCTTTGCATTAACTCGTTATGGAAATTCCTGGATTGCGCGCCCATGCCGCCAATATATAAAGCCAGGTTGCGCTTGACCGGCATCAGCGCCTCTTCAATATCATCACCGATGTTCACGGATACGCCCTGCATAATCTCAAAGCCCGGCCTGGCGTGAGCAATCTGGTCCGCGTAGACCTCCTGCCGATAAGGTGAATAGTAAAGCGGCAGCCAGCCATCGGCGATCTCCGCCGTCATGGCAACATTCTTCGGCCCCTCTGCACCAAGGAAGATCGGTAGGCTCTCCCGCAGTGGATGCGTAATTGACTTGAGGGGTTTACCCAGCCCCCAAGACCCTTCGCCTGTGTAGGGTAGCGGGTAATGCACGCCATCGTTGGTAACGGGCTCTTTACGTTGCAGCACCTGGCGCACGATATTGACATACTCACGGGTTCTGGCCAGGGGTTTGCCGAAGGGTTGGCCATACCACCCTTCGACGACCTGCGGGCCTGAAACGCCCATGCCGAGAATCATCCTGCCACCGGAAAGATGATCCAGCGTCAACGCGGCCATGGCCGTTGCCGTCGGCGCCCTTGCGGACAGTTGCGCGATACCCGTGCCCAGGCGAATCTTCGAGGTATGAGCGCCAATCCATGCCAGAGGCGTAAAGACATCAGAACCCCAGGCCTCGGCAGTAAACACCGCGTCATAACCCAGCTTCTCGGCTTCCTGAGCCAACTCAACCATTCTCGGGTCCGGGCCGGCGCCCCAGTAACCCAACTGCAAACCAATCTTGAGATCTTTCATTGCTGCTTCCCTTTATATGTCATATGGATTTGTCCCGTGAAGCCCAGTAAGGCTCACGCACGATGCGGCGCTGCATCTTGCCTGTAGGCAGCCGGGGCAGGTCTGCCGCGAAATCAACCGTCTTCGGACATTTGTAATGCGCCAGCCGTTCACGCGCAAAATCAATCAGTTCCTCAATCAGCGCCTTGCCGGGTTCAAACCCCGGTTTCAACTGTACCACCGACTTCACCTCTTCTCCCCATTCATCATTGGGTACGCCTATGGTGCATACGTCCTGCACCGATGGATGCTGCATCAGGGCGCTGTCTATTTCCTGGGGATAGATATTGACGCCGCCGGAGATAATCAATTCAGCCGTTCTGCCGGTCAGGAAGAGGAAACCATCCTCGTCAAAATAGCCCATGTCCCCCAGTGTGAAATAGTCTCCCCGATAGGACGATGCTGTCTTGTCGCCATCCTTGAAGTATTCAAACCGACCCGATTCGGGAGCCCGCATATAAATGGTGCCGACCTCGCCCCGGGCAACATCCTTGCCTTCGTCGTCGAGAATCTTGTTGTCGAACTCCGGGCCGGGGCAGCCGACACTACCGGGCTTTTGCAACCATTGGTGTGAATCAATGATGAAGCCCCCACCGCCTTCCGTGGCGGCATAGTACTCCACCAACACCGGGCCGAACCATTCAATCATGTGATGTTTCACATGCACGGGGCAGGGCGCCGCGCCATGCATCACGCGCTTGAGGCTGGAAACGTCATATTTCTCTTTCACCGCATCATCGAGTTGCAGTAATCGGTGGAACATGGTCGCCACCAAGTGGCAGTGTGTGACTCTGTACTCATCAATCAACCGCAGGGTCCGCTCCGGGTCCCATCTATCCATCAGCATCAGGGAAGCGCCGGAAACCAGCGGTGTCAGCACATCTATGACCAGCGGGGCCGCGTGATAGGCCGGCCCCGTACACAATGCCACCTCGTGACCTTCCCCGTATCCCCGTTCGGTGAAGTCGGGCAGGGTCGGCGGCCTTTCCTTGCGGTACACGCCTTTTGGCCTGCCGGTCGTGCCGGAGGTATACAGCATGCCGCCGCCATGTTCCGGGTTCTCGATATTGTCGCCGGAATAGCCGGCAATCGCTTCGGTAAATGGCTCGAAGCCAGCAATGCCCGCGCCCAGAGAAAGATGTGCCCTGAGCTTGCCGCTCATGGCCGCAGCTTCAATGGCGCTGCCCGCAAACAGGCCATCCGCCAGGAATGTCTGCGCATCACAATTATCAAGGATATAGCCAATTTCTTCCGCCGTCAGACGCCAGTTGATCGGCGTAACCCTGACGCCACAGCGAAGCGCCGCCATGAAGACAACGATAAACTCAACACGGTTACTGCACAGCAAGGCCACACCATCATCCCTGCCAAGCCCCATGGACCGAAAATAGCGGGCCAGCCGGTTTGCCTGTTCGTTCAACTCCGCCCAGGTCAGCTTCCCGCCCTGTTCATCGCGTACAGCAATAACTTCCGGCTTGCTTGCCGCATGCACGGCTGCAGCCATGCCCACGAGCGCAGCTTCCTCCACTGGCATGGTGGCGTAGTTTGTCATGGCGGGCTCCAACTGTCTCAGGCTTGCAGAATGCCGGAACCCTTGATGCCAAATCAACCCACCATCTATCTGTGGGAATTGCCCCGCCAATGATTGCGAATTCCGCCAGAGCGGTGTTAGTCTAATTGGCATGTGGATAATTCAGAGCAGATGATGAGCGGAGTATTTCTGGGCAGCAGCGACGAGGAAAGAAAATCACTCGTCACAAGAGCACGGGCAGGGGACATGACCGTCTCCAACAAGGCGCTTCTCAACGCCTTTGCCATCAATCCTCACTATGATCCTTACTCGATACCACTGGATGAAATGGACCCGTCTCACCCGGCCCTGTTCGTGCATGACACCCTGTGGCCGCACTTCGAGCGGCTCCGCAGGGAAGACCCGGTGCACTATCATGAGAACAGCATATTCGGGCCCTACTGGTCTGTTACGAAGTACAAGGACATCATGTATGTGGATACGCATCACGACCTCTTTTCATCTCATCAGAAGAAAGGCGGCATAGCGCTGGGCGGTGTCGCTGACAGTGAAGCCGAGTATACCCTGCCGATGTTCATACAGGAGGACCCGCCCAGGCATGATGCTCAGCGCATGGTGGTGACGCCGCTATTCGTACCGAAACAGTTGACCAGCCTCGAACCATTGATCCGTGAACGCGCCGGCCTCATCCTCGACAAGCTGCCACGCAACGAGGAATTCAACTGGGTGCGAGCCGTGTCCGTGGAATTGACCGCGCAGATGCTGGCCACACTGTTTGACGTGCCCCAGGAAGACCGAATGAAGTTGATCGAGTGGTCCGACACCATTCAGGACCTGGGAAACCCGGAGGTTTTTGAAACCCCGGAAGAAGGCTTCCAGGTATTGTTCGAATGCCTGGCCTACTTTCAGGAAATTTATGAACGGCGCAAGAAGGAGCCCCCCAAATTCGATCTGATTTCCATGCTGGCGCATGATGAATCGACCAACAACCTGGAGCCTCAGGAATTGCTTGGTAATGTCATGCTGCTGATTGTCGGCGGTAATGACACCACGCGAAATTCCATTTCCGGCGGTGTACTGGCGCTGAACCAGCATCCGGAACAGTACGAGAAGCTGCTGCAGAACCCCGGGCTAATTCCAAAGATGGTGCCGGAGATTATTCGCTGGCAATCCCCCGTGGCCCACATGGCAAGAACCGCCAATCAGGACACGGAGCTCGGCGGCAAACTCATCAAGAAAGGTGACCGCGTCTGCATGTGGTATATCTCCGGCAACCGGGATGAAGACGCGATTGCAAACCCCGACCAATTTATTATCGATCGGGACAACCCTCGCCAGCATACGGCCTTCGGTTACGGTATTCATCGTTGCGTGGGTAACCGCCTTGCAGAAATGCAGTTGCGCGTGATCTGGGAAGAGATCATGAAACGCTTCCCAAGGGTGGAGGTCACCGGCGAACCAAAATTCCTGGCGTCAAGTTTCATCCACGGGATCAGGGAGTTACCTGTAACACTGCGCGATTGAATCGCGAATGTGTGCAGGCAGCCTTATGACGCAACAAGAAAGTCCGCAAACACCCTATGAAATCCTGGGTGATGGTGGCATCAAGCAACTGGCAAGTGCTTTTTATGATGTGATGGATGAACTGCCGCTTGCCGCCGATATTCGCGCCATGCACGTGGAAAATCTGGATCACATCAAGAGAATGCTGGCGGCCTACCTGACCGGCTGGATGGGCGGCCCGCCCGTGTATCTGGCCATGAAAGGAACCCTATGCCTTACCGAACCTCACGAAGCCTTCCGCATAGGCCCAAAAGAGCGGGACCAATGGCTTGCCTGTATGGACGAAGCCCTTGAACGTACTGGCGCCAGCGACCAGCTTAAGTCCATGCTGAAGAAACCCATGTATCAGGTCGCCGAGACCGTCCGTAACTGTGAGGATTCCACGCCGAGAAACAGAGGCCCGGGGATTATTGCCGTTGGTTGAAGCCCTGGCGGGCGTCAAATGTATACCCTCTCGCAACAGGAACCAGAATGAAGTCAGGCGTTTCACTACCGATTCGGGAATACGGCTCGGGAATACGGCTCAGGAATAATGAACAAAACAACTGAAGGCTCATCCCGCCCTCTCCCCCTGCTGGAAAAAAGTATCCGGGTCCGGGACATACACCTCGCTTATGTTGAGCGCGGCGAGAGCTTCCGGGGCATCGGGCCAACGCTGCTGTTTGCCCATGCCACCGGCTTTCATGCCCGCATCTGGGACAAGATCATCGACGGGCTGGGAAACTTTCATTCAATATCCGTGGATATGCGGGGGCATGGCAGGAGCGGGAAGCGCCGAATTCAACATTGGGATGAACTGATTGCCGACCTGACGGAGTTCATCCCGCAACTTGACCTGAGCAATATCATCGGCATTGGCCACAGCATGGGCGCTCACGCCCTGGTTGGCGCCGCCGGCCGCCACCAGAGCCGCTTCCTGCGGCTGGTGGCCATAGACCCGGTCATCCCGGCAGAAAATGACTTTCTAGACACCGACTCGCCGTTTTCCGGCGGCGTTGAAGACCATCCAACCGTGAATCGTCGCAATGAATTTGATTCACCGGAACAGATGGCGGAGCGGCTAAGGTCGAAAGGCTCCTTCGGCCTGTTCCATCCCGACATACTGATGGACTACTGCACTCACGGGCTGATGCCTAACGAGAAAGGTAAGGGATATGTTCTGGCCTGCCCCCCTGATGTGGAGGCCGGTATCTATATGTCGAGCCGTTCAAATCACAGCATCTATGAGGCGGTTCACTCTCTGGTTATTCCCGTACTCATACTGAGAGCCAAAGAACCCGCCGCCGACAGAAACCTGATGGACTTTTCCAGTTCTCCCACCTGGCCGGGGCTTGTGGGTGAGTTCCAGCAAGGCAGGGAAATTTTCTTCCCTGACAAGAGCCACTTTCTGCCTATGCAGATTCCCGACAAGGTCACGAAGATCATCGCCGACGAAATCAATGCGGAAGCCCGCCAATAAAGTTATTCCAGGCCGCGTTTACCCGCCTCGGCCATGAACGGCTCATATTTCGCAAAAGGCGGTTCGTCACCTGCGCCAATCGTCAAGCCGGCGTCCGTTGTCAATGTATGGCCGGAGGTGTAACCGGATTCATCACTGGCAAGCCATAGCGCCGCATTCACCACGTCGTCTGCCAGGCCGGCCCGGCCTTTCAGAGGCGAGGTTTTCGCCAGGTCTTTCACCGTGCCTGCAATATCGTTGGGGTCCCCGGACAGAGCGGCGACCATGGGTGTCGCCATGCCAGCGGGGGCGATGCAGTTGGCGCGAATGCCATACCGCCCAAGCTCCGTCGCAACGCTTTTGGTAATGCCCACAATGGCGTGCTTCGCTGCGGTATAGGCGTGGGGGCCAAGGCCGCCCAGAATGCCCGCCGTACTCGACATGCTGACAATGGACCCGGTTCCTCTCGGTATCATAACGCGAGCCGCGTGTTTGCATCCGTAGAAGCAGCCGCTGACATGCACATTGATCGTCCTGTGCCATTCCTCTGCGGGCGTTGTGGCGATAGGGCCGACAGCGCCAATCACACCGGCATTGTTATATATGATGTCCAACTGGCCAAACCGGGAAACGGCAGTGTCAACAAGATTAGCCACGTCATCTTCGCTGGTGACATCGCAATGGACATAGACGACACTGTCGCCTAGCTCATCCGCCAATGCCTGCCCGGCCTCATGCTGGATATCCCCCATCACAACCTTCGCGCCCTCGGCGACAAACCGCCTCGTTGCCCCCGCGCCAAATCCACTGGCCGCGCCGGTAATCGCAGCAACCTTCCCTTCCAATCGACCCGCCATATTCCCGTACCTTGTCATGCAATAAAATGAGGGGCCATTAAAGCAAAAACGGCGCAGTTTTGCCGCAACATCAATGCAGCGTATACTCAAGAATATGGAAGTTGATCCTACGAGTAGAACGTCGGCCATGCGACTAAGCGGCCAGGACGCCGCCTTCCTGTACACGGAAACCGCCAGTGGGCCCATGCAAACGGCGGGCATTGCCATCATTGACGGGGAGCCCTCATTCAGGGAAATTTTTGAACACCTGGCCGCACGCATCCATCTGGTATCCAGGTTACGGCAACGCCTCGTGTTCGTGCCCATGAACCTTGCGCATCCTCAGTGGATGGAAGACCCGGGCTTTGATATCAACAATCACATTGTTCACCACGAGATGCCCGCGGGCAGCAGCATACAGGACGCCCTGGATACCATCTGCCGATTGAATGAAGGTGTCATGGACAGGAGCAGGCCGCTCTGGAAATTCTTTGTTGTCACGGGCGTGAAAGATCATATCCTGATTCTGCAACAGGCCCATCACGCCATGCTCGATGGCGCCTCCGTCATCCGGATGTCAACGCTACTGTACGATTTCGAACCGGATGCGCCGCCGCCGGAGCCGCCCGGTGAATGGGCACCGCCTCCCCTGCCCGGCCCCATGGCGCTTATAACGGAAGCCTTGCAAGAGAACACAAAGGCGATGCTGACGACCAATCTTGCCGCCAGCTTCTCCCCCATACCCGACCTCCAGGATCATTTGCGCCGTGGCATCATGGCAATGTCCCGTTTTTTTACGGAGTTGGCGATTACCGCTCCCTGGAATGCCTCCCTGCTGGGGCCGGAGCGCAAGCTGGTGTTCTCGGTTCACGAGTTGGCAGACTGCCGGGAAATTCGCCGTACTCTAGGGGGAACCATCAACGATGTCGTGCTTACCGTGGCCACCGAGGGTGCTGCCAGGTATCTGGAGGAACAAGGTGAATATACGGCAAATCTGAAATTCCGCCTGATGTGCCCGGTGAGTGTCCGCACGGAATCCGAGGCGGGCGACCTGGGCAACCGGGTATCCGCCATCTTCCCGATGCTGCCGGCCTATTCACTGGACCTGGAGACCCGCCACCGAAAGGTCTGCGAGGAAACAAACCGCGCAAAATCCAATGGCGAGGCTCAGGTCATGACAGTCATGCAGGAAAACTCCATATCTATACCGCCCTTCCTGATGGCACCCTCGCTATTGGTGGGAACGCCCTTCGACCCGACAAGAATAGCCGCCGCGAATCCTCCTCCCGTGTTACCGGCTATCGGTATGCGCCCTCTCGGCCCCGGCATCAACTTTGTACTCACGAACGTGCCCGGTGTGCAGGTGCCTCAGTATATCGCCGGCCGCCAGGTATCTCTCACCACCGCCATCATGATGATTAGCGGGAATCTCGGGCTTGGCATGACCATTTGCAGCTTCAACCAGAAACTGATCTTCAGCCTCACCGGCGAACCACGCTTGATGCCGAATCTGGAAATGCTCAACAATCACATGATTGATGTCTTCAATGAACTACTGGAACTGACCCGCCAGCAAGATGGCGCGACCGCCCAGGCAAATCAGGGAACCCCATGAATAAAACAGCAGCTTTCCCCCAGACAATCACCCTCGATGGCAAAACCATAGAAATCAGGCTGATGACCGCCGAGGACCGAGAGGCCATACTCGAGTTTGCTGGTGCCCTGCCGGAGGAAGACCTGCTCTTTCTTCGGGTTGACCTGACGGACCCGGCCGTCATAGATGGCTGGATTGCCAACCTGGCGTCGGGGCTGTCCACCTCGCTGGTGGCTTATGACGACGCGGGCCTGGTGGGTTACGCTTCCGTACACCGCGCCCAGGCTCACTGGACGCGAAGAGTCGGGGAAATTCGTGTCAATGTATCGCGCAACTATCGCAGCAAGGGCCTTGGCAAGTTCCTGACCAGCAGGATATTTGACCTTGCCCGGGCGCTGGGCCTGCGTAAACTCATGGCCAATATGACCGCTGACCAGAAGAACGCCCAGGCCGCCTTCCGCAGACTCGGCTTTGTGCCTGAAGCCATTCTTGCAGACTATGTTGAAGACAGGACCGGCAAATCCCGTGATCTGGTCATCATGTCCCATGACATAGATGGCCACAATGATCAGATGGGCGAGCCGGTCAGAATATAAACACCCGGGAGCAAGAATATGAATCAACTCACTCTGCCCGGTCACCCATTTCAATACGCCTGGCATGTCCCGGATATGGAAAAAGCCATAGACTACTGGGCCGAGATTCTCGGTGTTGGCCCTTTCTTCATCACCGAGTTTGACAGTAACGCCACCGGCGGCATCCTGTATCGTGGCAAAAAGAGTAACTTGCAGATGCGGGTTGCCTGGGCCCAGGGCAAGGAGGGGCAAATCGAATTGATCGAGGTCAATTCATCCGCACCCAATGTCTACCATGACCTGGTAGACCCGGCCAGAGTCGCTTTCCATCATGTTGGCATCTGGTCGGCGGACTACCAGCAAGACAGAGCCCTGCTCGAATCCCAAGGTCTGGAAGTAGCCATGGACATGGCGCCCAGCAATATCTGCTATTTCGACACGGCTTCCCGCAATGGCGCCATGCTGGAATTGATCGAGCGCAATGACGGCATTGTCGGGCTCTTCGGCATGATCGCCAAGGCCGCGGAAGCATGGGATGGCAGCCAGCCTGCACGGGCCCTGACGGACCTGACATGACACCGCCTCTGGGCGTGACATCCGGTAGCCTGGGCATACTCGGACCAAAAACAATCACCGACCTTGCCTTCTTTCCTGGCTTCCTCAATCAATTCCTTGACGTTGGCCTCGATGACATCGGCAATCTTCAGTACTACCTGCTTGCGTTCATCAATGCTCTTCTCGCTCCAGGCGGGGAAGGCGGCCTTGGCCGCGCTGACCGCATCATTTATGCGAACCGGCTATCTATGCGCTAACTATTTATGCACTGACTAACTATGCACCGATAGGGCGTTGTAGCTGAACAGCCGTTTTATTGCATTGCCCGAAGCCCTGTTTGCCGCCAGGTTTCTCAGGCGGGCCCGGACGCCGCGCAGATGAAACACCTTCCCATTACGTCTGGACCCGCGCTGGACCCAGGCTGTGCGCGCCCGCCGCAGGTCTTCATACTGCCGCAATCGCGCCTCGATGGCGCCCTTCTGCGCAAGACAGCGGGCCAACACAGCACCGTCTTCCATAGCCATGGCCGCACCCTGGGCCATGAACGGCAGAGTCGGGTGACAGGCGTCACCCAGCAGAGTTGCCAGACCTCGCCCCCACCTGTCCATGGGCCTCCGGTCAAACAAGGCCCACTTGAACAATGAATCCCTTTCCACATGCGCCATCAGGGTTTGAATGTCCTCGTGCCAACGGGCGAAATCAGCCTTGAGTTCTTCATAATCACCCGGCTCATGCCAGGACTCGACCTCCCACCCCGCCTTCTCGATAACGCAAACACAATTGACCAGTTCGCCCTGGCGTACATAATAATGAACAAAGTGGCCGCCCGGCCCCCACCAGACGGTGGTTGCAGGGCGCACCAGGCCTTCAGGCAAACGCTCGGCAGGTGCCAGCGCACGCCAGGCGACATGCCCGGTAAAGGTTGCCGCCGCCGGGCCAAACAACTGCTCTCTGATGACAGAGTGAATGCCGTCGGCGCCAATGAGCAGGTCGCCGTCAAACTGACCCTGGGATGTCGTCAGTTGCACCCCGGCAGATGTTTGCTCCGCAGCCGTAACCTTGCAGTCAGTTCTGAGTTCAATCCCGCCATGCTCCCGTACCGAGGTTACCAGTACACGGATAAGGTCGGCGCGATGAATATGAAAATAGGGAAAGCCGTAATCCTTCTCGACTGCCTCGCCCAGCGTCGAAGAGGCAATAATTTTGCCGTTCTTCCAATCACGAATTTCTGCGCCTTCAGGAAGAAAAGCCATCGCCCGCAACGGTTCTTCCAGGCCAATATCGAACAGCACCCTGTTGCAGTTTGGGCTGAGTTGAATTCCCGCACCTGTATCGCCAAACGCCGGCGCCTGTTCAAACAGGGCAACATCAAACCCCTGCCCGGCAAGAGAAAGAGCAGCGGCAAGGCCGCCTATACCACCGCCAACAACAAGAACCGGCCTGTCCATCATCATTATCCATCGCCTTCCCCACCGTCATTCTCGCCGCAGGCGGGAATCCAGAGTGGCGGCGCAGCCGCCATTGCCCTTTCCCCGTCATCCAAGGTTTCAAACTTTTTGATTTTATTTTGTTTTACCAAGCGACGGCTGCTGATCCAGTATATGCGTCATGAAACTGGGAATGCCAGGTTCATATAAAATTGACTTCTGTGATTGCCAAATGAAATCATTATCAATAAATGTTTGTAGTCGTTCAAAATCTGATTGTGTATTCAATGAATCAACTGACAAATTGTCTCTAATAATTTCCATAATCATATCCTTTGACATTTCTTTTGTATCTTGAAATGCTCTTGCTATAGCAACGGCGGTTGGTCGCAATTCAAGTTTTGTTAATTTATCTCTACGGTCATTATAAAAATCCTTTTTTATAATGGTGATATCTGGCTTTACAACGGCAACCTGTTCCTCAGTTATGCATGTCACATTTTCTTTGTCTGCTTCATCCCATAAAGAACTGCCCCACAATTGTAAAAAGTATGGATAGCATTGACTGTCTTCAACGATAATGGATAAAGCATCTTCAGTTATTTGTATACCCTGTTCCTGGAACGGTTTACTTATCGCATCCGCTGAGGCCTGTTCATCCAAGCGCCCAACGCCAATATATCTGGCACGCTCAATAAATGAAGCCCCTACATTGGATAGGAAATGTCGCAATCCAGGAGTGCCAGCCAAAACCAACATAAAAGGAGCGTCAAAACTAATCCTTTGATGGAGGTTTAATAAATGATTACACACATCTGAATCCATGCGGTGCGCTTCATCTATTAAATATACCAATGGGCGTTTTTTGCACTGCTTAATTAAATCTTCTTGAACTGTTGATCTTGACAAATTATGTGATTTCCAAATTGATGGATTTAACAAAGATTTCCATAAATCAGATTGTGATTCAAGCGCATTAGGCACTGTCTTAACCACACGTATTTTATTCTTCTTTGCCCCACCCTGCTGAACTTCATCTTCAAACCAATTCAACAAGACTGTTTTCCCCACCCCTCTTGGCCCATATAAAATTATTGGAGCAGAAGGCGATCTACCAGCAGACATGTTGGCTAAATTATTTCTAAACAAATCTTGCTCATCTGCTCGGCCAGCCAGATAAGGCGGAATCGCCCCAAAACCCGGAGTAAATGGATTTGAATATTTGGTTGGTTTCATAACGGTCTCTTAGTGTTCAAATGGACCCCCGCAGTTTTAATCTTATCAAGTTTTCTTGATAATTCCCCAAATAATGACGGGGCGGGGTAGGGCGGCCTCGTTCGGCCGAAGGCCCCCCACCCCCGTCATCCCAGGCGATGGGGGGGTTGTTCCCATCGCCGACAGTGTTTCCAGGCGATGGGGGGGTTGTTCCCATCGCCGACAGTGTTTCCAGGCGATGGGGGGGTTGTTCCCATCGCCGACAGTGTTTCCAGGCGATGGGGGGGTTGTTCCCATCGCCGACAGTGTTTCCAGGCGATGGGGGGTTGTTCCCATCGCCGACAGTGTTTCCAGGCGATGGGGGGTTGTTCCCATCGCCGACAGTGTTTCCAGGCGATGGGGGGTTGTTCCCATCGCCGACAGTGTTTCCTCGCCGAGGCCGAAAGCCGTAGGCGGGAATCCAGAGTGGCGCTTTCTCGAAGCGAAAGCGCAATGGGAGTGACGAAGGACCATCTATCAACTACTTAAATACGGCATACAAACTCTCTATGCATCACTTTGAATCGCAGTGGCATAGACAGCAATATCCGTTGCGCTCATACCCAATTGGCGGGCAGTGTTCTGCCAGCCTTTCAGGGCGGCAGAGACCTCAAGGATGATGGCTTCAGCCTGGTCTTCCTTCAACGAGAAAAACGGCGCCGCCCGGCGTGCGATATCAATATCCGCATCCGGCCCTTCATCCGAAATCCAAGTAGTTAATTCACGTGCCTTTTCTTCCAACGGCACAGGGTTCAGATCATAGGCTGGCGACAGCCTCCATTTATCGTCCTTGTCATACAAAAATCCATGATTACGCAAATGGTCATCGAGATTTCCAATCAATACTCCAAAGACAATTCGCCGCCACAGTTCGTGCAAATCCGTGGCTGGTTCGCTTGAATGCATACGTATACATTCAGCAATGTCGATATAGGTCGCTTCGTCTCCGTCATTCAGGCCCAAGAAACTCATCGCTGATAAAAAGGGAATGCGTTGCCCGTCACGGCGGTCAAAACGCTTAATCAAGGCTACGTGCCTACCCGCTACGTTCTGTAGCCTTGCATCTGCAACGTTCAACTTCGCCTTGGCGGCAAGCGTCATCGCCAACACTTCTCCCTGCGTGATGCTACGAGCATCATCTTGTTTGGGAAACTTGGCGATAGCCAAAGTGTCGTCATTATCTACCAGTGCCGATTTCGGGCGAGCACCACCAAGTGGTGAGCCTTCATTCAAAAGTAACTTTAGGTCCTCCGCCGTTTCGGTATTAGCCTGAACTGCATCGGCGGCATTCATAAGCGCCGGTAGCCGGAGCAATGGTGGAACACGATAGTGCCCAATGTCGTGCTCGAAACTGTCTTCAGTTTCACGCTTATAACGCAACGCGCCTATTCGGGTTTTATCTGAAATCGCCAAAAGGTAATCTATTTCAGATAAAACGCGTTCTTCCCCGGCTTTACGAAAGGCACGTTTGATCAATTGCTGCCCCCAACGATCAGGTGCCGTATCTCGCAACGCGCCAGGGAGTGCTGACTTATCTGACGTGGTGTAAATCGGAGCGCCATTCAACGGCAGATTTGCCGGATCAAGGGCAAACGCATTCGGGTTGTTGAGCCACGCGTCCGCGTATTCAAAAACTGAACTCTGACCACGGCGCTTGGCGATATACCGACACCGGCCGACCAAATGCACCTCACCGGCATGCTCAATGTAGATTTCAATGGTATCGGTCATGCTGGTTTCTGCTTACGATGGCGCGGCTGTATTTTTTTGGGTAGCCGGTCTTCGTCAATATCCAGTCCCAGGGTATCGATGCCACGATCGGCTACATTTCCGAGACCTTCAATCAACCCCAGGATAGAGAGCACCGTCGCATAGATACCCATTGAGACCGATGGATCACCCTTTTCAACTTTATAGAGTGTGCCTCGGCTGATGAATGCGCGCTCCGCCATCGAAACCGTTGAGATACGACGCTTCTTACGCGCAACAGTAATGTCCTCACCTAATTTGATGAGGGCTTTCCGGGCCGCTCTCGGCAACGTGCTTGTGGCCTGAGTTTTCATAGAATGTCTTATATAATGAACAATATGCACCTTAATTGATGTTAATATAAGACACTATGACTTATGAGCTCTGCAACGTCCAGTCTTTGTATAGGTTCTTGGATTCAGCACTCATAGCATATTTTCCGTCATTGTCCGAGCAAGCCGGACAATGACGGCGGCGGAAGGTGCGGCGGGAATCCAGGACTTCGGACACATTGCGGCAACAAGCCGGTTATGGTGTTATCCGCACATGAATCAACAACCTCTTGACGACATTGTCGTTCTTGATTTCGGCCAGGTTTACAACGGACCTTACTGCGGCTTTCTGCTTGCCCAGGCCGGCAGCCGCCATCCCGCGAAAGCCCTAGCCCTGGGTGCGGACACCAACCATATCCTGATGGAACTGGCCGGCGTGGACGAAACCGACCTGCCGGGGCTTCGGAGCAGGCAGGTTATAGGCTAACGGAGAAAGACAGGAGATGGCGCCATGATGCCGCAGCAGAACACAGACAACTTGAAACTGTTGATGGAGTTTGAGGCGGGCCGAACGGAACCGCCAAAGGGTTTCCCGGCATTGCCGGACCTGCCTGCAGGCCGCTATACGGACCCGAGATACTATGCTCTGGAAAAAGAATATCTCTGGAACAAAAGCTGGCTTTTCGCCGCCCATATCGATGAAGTGCCTGAACCCGGCTGCTTCATGTTATGGGACAACACGGGAGACCCGCTGGTTATCGTTCATGCGGAAGACGGCGGGATCAACGCTTTTTACAACACCTGCCAGCACCGGGGCGCACCCGTGGTCACCGATCAAACCGGGAAAAAGCCGCGGCTGACCTGCAAGTATCATGGCTGGAGTTACACCCTCGATGGAGACCTGGTCGGCGTCCGGGACCTGGAGGACTTTCGTGATCTGGATTTTTCCTGCCGGTCTCTGAAGTCCGTGCGCTGTGAGCGCTTCGGCAACCTGATATTCATCAACTTTGATGACGATGCGCCTTCCCTGCTGGACTGGCTGGGGCCCATTGCCGAAGAGTGGCGGGAATTTCAGTTTGATAACTGCCGCCTGGTGAGCCGCAGGTCCTTCGACCTTCACTGCAACTGGAAGATAGCGATGGAGGCCAACACGGAGGTTTACCACGTTCCGGCAATACACCCGACAACGGTCGCCCCCATGCTCGATGATCGGCGTAATGTGAACACTTTCTACGCCAACGGCCATGGTCGCATGGTGGCACCGAGCAGACTCAATCGGGAGCAAATGGACCTTCTGCCCCGCAGCGTCTTCCCGGAAATTGAAACAGTGGGAGAAATAGGCCGAACCTGTACACAATCCTATGGCATCTTCCCCAACTGGGTATCACCGCTTAGCGATAGAACCCTGCCCCCTCTGTTGTTCTGGCCCACCAGCATCAAAACCACCCGCTTCGAAGTGTGGACCCTTTGCCGGGACTGGGGTGGCGGCCCCATGCCTGCCGAATTCAAAAACATCTGGACAACCGAGGATGACCAGGAGTTAACCCAGGTGCTACAGGAAGACACCTTGTTTGGCCCCTGGATTCAGAAGTCGATGGAATCAAAAGGGTTCCGGGGCGTGCCTCTCAGTTATCAGGAAGCCCGCATCTATCATTGGAACCAGTGGGCAGACCGCATTATCGGCATCGAGAACATCCCCGAAGAACTCCGGGTACAGCAGGTTATCGGCGACGAATGGTTGGCGCCGAACGACCCCAGGCTGGAAGAAATCGGTGTCAACCTGAAGGCAGGCTGACAACACCGACTGGCGGATTATGGCCCGCTCTCTTGGCTCTCGCTGACTTTGCCGAATGGCAGCATGCGCCTCAGCGCGTCATCCTTCTGCCAGAAGTGATGGTACAGGGCCGCAGTAACATGCACGATAACCAAGAGACTGATGATCGTCGCATTGAGCCCGTGGGCAATGTGAAAAATCCGCGCCAGGTGTGCATCGTCCGCCGCCAGACTCGAATAGTTGATGATGCCAAAGGCAAGCACCTCGTACTCCGTGATGAACATGGCCTGCATGATGCCAAAAATCGGCTGTAACAGGAGCAGCACATAAAAACTCCAGTGCACACCTCTTGACAACCGTGTTTGCCAGGGCCCCATGGCGGGGGTCGGGCCGGGCACATCATGTGTCAGCCGCCAGCGCCAGCGAAACAACATGAAAAGCAGCACCAGTGTCCCCAGGCCGGAATGCCCCATGATCATCTGCTGGCGCTCATCCAGCGGCAGGTCTTCAAGACCCAGCCCGAATATCAGCATGACAATAACAATGAACGCCACCAGCCAATGTAACCATTTTGCCGTCTTGCCGTATTTCAATACCTTAGCCATACCTTGCCTCCTGCTGTTGTCTTCTCTCAATCCTCTTGCCCGGTTATACCAAACTCTGCCAATATCTCCGCCCTGTGTTCACTCAGTAGCGGCGGCCTGCGGTAAAAACCCGTGGCTGTTTTTGTGTACTTGTATCGGCGAGCCGACAATCGCCACTTCAGACTATACCCGGAGTATGAAAAAATGAGTATCCCCAGGCCCCGCCCGGGAGCGCGAAATATGCTAGACTGTGCGCCTGCGCCAACCCACGGAATCGGTAGAGGAGCCAAATGAACGAAGAGCAACAGGATTGGAAATTGCCACTCATCAGCTTCATGGATGAAAGGCTTTTCAAATCCAGGTCCATAGCCATCTTTGGTCACATCAATGAACGTACTGCACGAACAGTGACAGAGCAACTGCTGGGCATGTCCGCAGAGAGCAACGACCCCATCACCATTTATATCAGTTCACCCGGCGGGCATGTTGAATCCGGCGATGTCATTTACGACATGATCAAGTTCATCAGCCCGGATGTTCGCGTGGTCGGCACAGGCTGGGTCGCAAGCGCCGCAACTATCATCTACCTCGCCGCCAGCAAGCAAAACCGCTATTCATTGCCGAATACCCGTTACCTGGTGCATCAGCCAAGCGGTGGTTCTCAAGGCGACGCGACAGATATCGCCATACAGGCGGAGCAGATACTGAAAACCAAGGCGCGCATCAACAAGATCATCGCGGAAGAAACCGGGCGCCCCTTGGAACAAGTCGAGAAAGACACAGACCGTGATTACTGGATGTCCGTCGAGGAAGCCATTGAATACGGCATCGTTACCAAGGTCGTCAAATCCGTCTCGGAAATCCGCTAAGACGCCCGCGCGGTGAACACACGGGCCGAACAGGAACTGCCGCCGCGCCTGGGTTCTGGGTCGCTGATATTATTCTTGACTACCCGCCCTACTTGACAATTCCGGCAAACGTCATCATATATAGCTACTCATCACGGTCTTCGAGAAACACAGTATGACAAGGATTTTTCTGTTCCTGGCAACCAACATTGCCATCCTGGCGCTGATCAGTATTACTTTTCGGATACTCGGCATAGAAGGTCTGCTGTCGGCAAACGGTGTTGACCTGAACCTGTACGCATTACTGGTTATGTCCGCCGTCATCGGCTTTGGCGGCAGTTTTATTTCACTGGCGATATCCAAATGGTCCGCAAAACGCGCCATGGGTGTTCAGGTTATCGAATCACCGACTCAACCACAGGAAAAATGGTTGGTTGAAACGGTCGCACGGCAGGCAAGGCGGGCGGGCATTGGTATGCCGGAAGTGGGCATCTTTCAATCCGATGCCGTGAATGCTTTTGCAACCGGGATGAACCGAAACAAAGCGCTGGTTGCCGTGAGCACGGGGCTTTTGCAGACCATGACCGCCGATGAGGCGGAAGCGGTCCTCGGCCATGAAGTGAGCCACGTCGCCAACGGCGACATGATTACCATGGGGCTGATTCAAGGGGTAATCAACACCTTCGTTATCTTCCTGTCACGCATCATTGGCTTCTTTGTTGACCGGGTAATTCTGAAAAATACTCGCGGCCTGGGTATTGGTTATTTCCTGACTTCCATTGTCGCTCAGATCATACTTTCCATTTTTGCCACCATGATTGTCATGTGGTTCAGCAGGCAGCGTGAATTCCGTGCTGATCAGGGCGGCGCCGAGCTTGCCGGCAAGCAGAAGATGATTGCCGCACTGAAGCGGCTTCAGGGTGGTGCCGCTGAAGACCTGCCGGCTGAATTAGCCGCCTTTGGCATCAACGGCGGCAGACCCACCGGGTTCAGGGCGCTGTTTATCAGCCACCCGCCCATCGAAGACAGAATTGCAGCCCTGGAAGGTTCATCAAGAAAACGGCGACGCATGGTTAGTCGAAGCTAGAAGGGAACCCACCCCCCATCGCCTGAAAACACTGTCGGCGATGGGCCCAGCAGCGCCTCCCGCCGAGGCCACCCCTCTTTTTCGTCATCCTCGCCGAGGCCGAAGGCCGAAGGCGGGGACCCAGAGTTGCGCTTTCGCGAAGCGAAAACGCAATGGGAGTGACGGGGCACGCTGCTTAGTTAATGGCGGCTCACGCCGCCACTCTGGATTGTCCGGGCAAGCCGGACAATGACGGGAAAGGGGGGACGGCGAACTACATGGCGGCTACGCCGCCACTCTGGATCCCCGGGCTTCGCCCGAGGATGACGGAGGGGGGGGATGGCCTGGCTAGACCGTGTAACCTTCCTCGATCAATGGCATCTTCCTGACTCTTTCACCGGTTGCCGCATATATGGCATTTGCCACTGCCGGTGCCAGCGGTGGCAGTGCCGGTTCACCCAGGCCCGTCGGGTCATGGTTGCTTTGGATAAAGTGCACGTCTACTTCCGGCGCGGCATCAATTCTCAATACCGGATACTGGTGCAAATTAGTCTGCTGGATGCGACCCGCCTCCATGGTGATCTTCTGCCCCACCATGGTGCTGAAACCGTCGATGATGGCGCCCTGCACCTGCGACACGGCGCCGCTCATGTTAATGATGGGCCCGACATCCACCGCCGCTGTTACCTTGTGAAGGGTCAGCTTCTTATTCCGGTCAACGCTGACTTCCGCCACCTCCGCGACATGTGCTGCGTGACAAAAATAAAAAGACAAACCCAGCCCTCTGCCTTCCGGCATCTCTTGACCCCAGCCGGCTTTCTCTGTCACCAGGCGAATCACGTCAATGGCTCTGCCGGTATTCAGTGTGCGGATATCATCCGGCTTCAGCCAGCGTCGCTCGCCGAGCATTTCAACCAACAACTCGGCATGGTCGCGCCCGCTGGCAACCGCAAGCTCATGAATAAAACCCTGGGTCACAAACGCATGGGTGTTTGACCAGGGTGCGCGCCAGGGTCCGCAAAGGGTATTCATCTCCATCAGTGTTTGCGTGCCGCGAACCGGCGACATATTGGCAAGCGGGAAGGCGCTATCTCGAAAGCCGGAGCCTATGACCCGCTCGTCGTTTTGTTGCACGCCGATGGCGTGTTCATCCCAGCCCACGATTCGGCCTTCCGGGTCCAGGGCCGCACGGATTTTCTGGAAGCCGCCCACCCGGAAAAAGTCGTGCTTCATATTGTCTTCCCGGGACCAGGTGAGCTTGACCGGCCTGCCGGACATTTTGGAGAGTTCAACCGCCTCACACACATATTCGCTACTGGTGCGACGCCCAAAACTCCCTCCCATACGCATGACATGAATGTTCAGTTGATCTTTTTCAAGACCATAAAGTTTTGCGGCGACCTGCTGAGACCCCGGCCCACTCTGTGTAGGCAACCAGAGTTCAAGGCTGTCCTTGCCGCCGTTTTCGCCCTTTTTGTAATGCGCCGTACAATTCATCGGCTCAAGACACAAGTGAGTCACATAAGGAAACTCATAGTCGCTTTCAATAACCCGGTTGTTGTCATCCGCAAAGGCGCCATCGACGTCACCGCGGGCGACAACCGTATCCGGCCCGGCAGGCGCATCAACGGCAGCCGCCAGTTTTGTGAAACCGGCCCAGCTATCCTTTGAGGCTTCGGCTTCATCCCATTTCACACCCAGCTTTTCACGCGCTTTGAAAACCGCCCAGGTACTTGTGCCGACAATACCGACGCCATCCATCAGTTCGCGTACATTACCGTTGCCGCGAATAATGTAGGCATCGACTATGCCTGGCTGTTTTTTTATCTCGGCAATGTTGGCGCTAACGATTTTACCGCCCACTGCCGGGCATTTTTCATAAGCGCCGTACAGCATATCGGGCACACGAGTATCAATGCCGTAATCGCCCTGACCAGTGACAATCTCCAGGCTGTCCACTTGGCTCTTGGCGGTGCCGAGAATCTTGTAATCTTCGCGCCCCTTGTAAACCAGCGTATCCGGGTCCGGTACGGGCTGCCTGTAAGCCAGCGCTGCCAGTTCTGCAAAGGTGCGTGACTGATCACTGTGAATATGAAACACCACGCTGTCCTCGGCCTTCATTTCATCTCTGGGCAGCTCCATGGCCTGGGCGCCAGCGCTGAGGAACATCTCCCTCGCCGTTGCACCCATCTGCCGCATCAGGTCCCAGTTAAGATAGAGGGTATAGGAGCCGCCGGTGGATTGGCGGCCAAAGCGATCAGGGTCAACCTCTGATTGCACTACCACCACATCGTCCCAAGCAGCGCCCATTTCTTCCGCAACGATCATAGGCAGTGATGTCTTGATGCCCTGCCCCATTTCCGGGGACCCGGAATAAATGGTAATGACGCCATCTTCGGAGATACGCACGTAAGCGTTCAATTCGACGGACCCCACCAGGCTAGGCGCTTCTTCGGCGAACGCATTACCCGGCGCAACAGCAGCCAGTACCAGGCCGCCGCCGGCAACGCCGCCCAACTTCAGGAAACCTCGGCGGGTGATGTCCCGCTGTGATGCCAGCGTGATGATTTCATCCGCAAGGCCGGTCAGGTCAATGATATTCTTCATGGCGTCACCTCCTCGGCTTCGCTGGCTGCCGCATTGTAGAAGTTCGCGGCGGTATGGATGGCCTTCCTGATCCGGATATAAGTACCGCAACGGCAATAATTCCCCGCCATGGCCTGATTGATATCCTCGTCGGAAGGGTCAGGGTTGGCCCGGAGCAGCGCGGATGCCGACATGATCTGACCCGCCTGACAATAACCACACTGCGCTACATCCTGGTCAATCCAGACCTGTTGCAGAAGATCCAGATTCTGATTATCCGCAAGCCCTTCGATAGTGGTCACTTCCTGACCCCGGGCATCCCTCGCCTTTAGCAGGCAACTCCTTACAGGTGTTCCGTTCAGATGTACGGTGCAGGCGCCACACTGACCAATACCACAACCATACTTGGTTCCGGTCAGCCCGATGACATCTCGCAGCACCCAAAGGAGCGGCATATCTTCCGAGACATCCACCCGCATGGTTTCCCCATTGACTTTGAAACGATGTTCCGGCATTTACCCATCTCCTGAATCATACTGACGTGTTGCATAATCCTTGTTCGGCCCGCCCATGTCCAGACCACCGGCTTGAGCCATTGGCTTCACCCGCCCGGGCGACTTTGCAGGTTTCCCTGGTACACAATATGATGACGCCACTGTGACACCCGGAGTAATGACATGAGCAAACCTGTCTGCTTGATTATCGGCGCCGGCGCCGGCATCGGCGGCAACGTCGCCAGGCGTTTTGCGCTGGAAGGATACCACGCATGCCTTTGTCGGCGGAGCAATCAGGAAGGCCTGGACAAGTTGGTGGCGCAGATTACCGACGCGGGCGGGTCCGCGACGGGTCATCTACTGAACGCCATAGAAGAAGGCACCATTGAAGACCTGGTCAGCCAGATAGAAGCGGACATCGGGCCCATTGAAGTTGCCCTGTTCAATCTGGGGGCGCAGATAGGTGACCGCCCTCTCGCCGCAACACCCTATAAGACCTTTGAGTTGGGCTGGCGCATGGCAACCTTCGGCCTTTACCGGCTTGCGCATGCGCTCACGCCTCTGATGGAAGAACGCGGGCGAGGCGTTATCCTGGCTACGTCGGCAACGGCGGCCATGCGAGGCAACAAGGGCCAACATTCACATGCAGCGGCCATGGGCGGGCGCAGGATGCTGTGCCAGACACTCAACGCGGAATTTGCGCCCAAGGGTATTCATGTCGTGCACATTCTTATAGACGGTTCGGTGGATGCGCCAGACACATTGGGCAAGCTGCTGGGCCCCGAAAAATTTCAGGCGTTACGGGAAAGCCTCGGCGGTGAACATGACGGGCTGATGCTGCCGGAGCAGATCGCAGACACCTACTTTCATATTGCACACCAGCACAGGTCAGCCTGGACGCACGAACTTGATTTACGTTCCTTCTCTGACCAGGCCTGGTGGAACCGGCAATAGCCCGCATCCGCATGAAAATCGATAACCAATGGGATTTCGATAGCGACCCTTTCCACCTTTACCTTGGGCTGACCCTGGTCGAAACACGGCAGGACTATGCGCTGGTGCGCATGAAAATCAGCGAAAGCACGCCAACTGGCGTAGGCGGGAGCGTCAACGGCGGCGTTCTTGCCACGATGGTGGATATGGCCGCAGTGCCTGCCGTCTTTACAAACATCATGGAAGGCAGCATACCGGCGGGAACCGCCGACTTGCAGATTACCTACTTAAGACAGGCGCACGGAAAATGGGTGGACGCCGAGGCAAGCGTCATCAAGCGAGGCAGGCAACTCTGCACCATTCATGTCGATATCAAGAGCGACGATGGAACCCTGTGCGCAACCGGGCGCGTGCTGTATGCGCTGAGACCAGCGCCGCAGGACTAGCCACGATCTAGCCACGCTGAACAAGTACTACCCCTTTCCCGTCATTCCTGAATGACGGGGGTTTCCTGAATACGGACCTGGCTGAAGATCAGGTGCCGACCTGCACTGAAAGGACGATGAGGAAAACCGTGAACAGAAAGAAACCAGCCGCGCCTATGCCAAGCAACCTGATGGTCTTGCTGTCATTCTCGTCGAATACGGACATAGCCAAAAACTCCTCGCGGATAAAACATATCTTATAGCCTACCGGATCATTGAATCGAGTCAATATCCTAGCCACTTGAAGAGGGTCAACACCGATGTTCTTTTCTGTTTCTCGAAACGAGCCGGCCCATTTCCAGACTTTGCCAAAAAGTTTTTGATGCAAATTGCGAACAAAATCCTCGGTTAGTACAGCAGGTGGTTTTTGCTTTTTAAGCCAATCCATACCCTCCAGGATATTCGCCTGCTCCAACTGATTAAGCTCGCCTCTTGTTGAGACATGCTTAAAGCGGAGCCCTTCCCGCTCATCTGCATCAAGGGGCGTCGTGCCATCTGGGTTATCCAACTCACTCATTCATCATTCCATAGGTCGGCGGGCATTTTGTCGATAATCTGAGCGGCGAGCCGCTCGATTTCAGCGCTGAGTTTCTCCTTATTCAAAGCCTGGGCTTCTAACGCCATGTGGGTAGAAGCGTCTCTTACCTGCGCTTTGGCTTTTTTAATGGCTTGGTCTTTTATGACCTGCTGTATCTCTTTTTCAGGAATAACGGCATAGACCAAGCGGCAATGTAGAGCCTCAGCCATATTGTGCATGCTCTTGAGGGTGACACTGCCGGTCACTTCCCCTTTTTCCGTTTTTGAGACCTGCGCTTTGGTGACCCCTAGGCGCTTTGCCAACTGCGGGCCAGACATACCCAGTGCTTTGCGCAGGGTTCTGAGCCAGCCTTCGGAAACAGACAGAGAATGCCCGCCAAACTCTTGGAAAGCCTGGTTTACCTTCTCCTGATATTGCCTTAAAACTATGCTTTTAATGCTCATTTGCTTACCTTTAAGTGCCTACCTTTAAGTTGACTAATTATTGTTTTAGTCTACTTAAAAGTACTATATTTTTTATAGATGGTCAACTTAAAAGTATACCAAACCCCGTCATACCGCCTGCCGGCGAGAATGACGGCGGGCGGGGGGCGCCTTTAACGAAAGCACAACCCACCGACCGCCGAACCCCGTCAAGGGGCATCAGGTGAGTTCTATTCGTAGCGTTTTACCGACAGCACGAGCCGCATTATCAAGTGTGTGCAGCGTGACAGAGGTATTGGCAGGATCAAGCAAGCGAGCCAAGGCAGAACGGCTGGTATCCATAAGTTCTGCCATTTTGGTTTTAGAGATATGCTCAACTTCCATTTTCTGGGTGATTTCCCATGCAATCACCCGCTTGATTGCCACGGCGTTAACTTCCGCTAATTCACCGGTTTCTTCAAGCAGGTCATCGAGGGATGAACCGATATATTGATTGTGTTTAGTCATGTTCTACCTCTCTTTTACGTTTCTTTGTCAGATCCAAGTCTGGCTTAGGTGTCTTCTGCGATTTCTTAATAATGCCATGCAAAAGCACCATCTTGTTTCCGTGAAAACAGAACAGAACCCTTGCAATACGTCCATCATCAAGATTCGTCCTAACTTCATATAGGCCATCCTTCATAGGGCGGCACACGGGCATCCCAACTGGCCAGCCAAATTCGACTGCTTGAATATCAGCGCCAATTGCTTTCCGGTCAGCCTTGGATAGCTCCAATAACCACTCTCGTACTGGCTCATTGCCACTATCAGACCGGTAGAAGACGGCTGGTACTTTCTTTCTGCTACCCTGTGTCACATGCAAATGTACCAAAAATGGTACAGCTCGTCAATATCATTATTGTGCCGTATCATTCCGCCATTCTCCGGCTTGGCCTTTTTGCCGTCATTCCTGAATGACGGGCTGGGGGTGGCTTGCCCCTTCTCCAGCGGTGGAACTTCTCGGCTATGTCGAGTGCCCATTCCGGCTTATGGTTCTTCCTCCATTCGCTTGCCGCAAACTTGTTCATCTCAAGCAGCGTGGGATAAATATGGATGGTTCCCAGTATCTTGTTGAGGCCAATGCCATGTTTCATCGCCAGTACAAATTCACCAATCAGGTCACCCGCATGGTCCGCGGCAATGGTCACACCAAGAATCTTGTCCTTGCCGGGCCGGGTCAGCACTTTCACCAGCCCATAAGCCTCTTCATCCGCAATCGCACGATCAAGACCCGACACATCATAGGTGGTCACCTCGTAATCAATGCCCTGTTGTTGCGCATCCCGTTCATTCAGACCCACCCGTGCGACTTCAGGGCTGCAAAAGGTCGCCCAGGGTATAACGGAATAATCAACCCTGAATTTTCTGAAGACGCCAAATAGCGCATTGACACTCGCATACCAGGCCATGTGCGAAGCCGTGTGCGTGAACTGGTAAGGCCCAGCCGCGTCACCTATGGCGTAGATATTCGGGATATTAGTTCGCAGGTAGTCATCAACCACAACAGTGTCATCGTCGTTCAATGCAATGCCCAGCTTCTCCAGCCCAAAATTTCTGGTGGCGGCCTTGCGGCCAACCGCCAGGATCAGCGCATCAAAAGGCAGTTCTTTTTCCGCGCCGGTGGCGTCTTTGACAACCAACCCCCGGCCATCTTCCGTTATGGCCTGGGCGCCATGCCCCGTCAGTACCCTGACACCTTCCTGCTCAAGCCGGGCCTGCACCAGGGCGGAAAATTCTTCATCCTCTCTGGCAAGGATATTCGGCAGCAGTTCCACCTGGGTTACCTCACTGCCAAGGCGTGCAAAAGCCTGGGTAAGCTCGGTGCCAACCGGACCGCCGCCCAGCACCACCACCCGCCCGGGCTTTTCCCGAAGCTGCCAGAGATTGTCGGAAGTCAGGTATGCCGCCTTGTCGATATGCTTGATCGGCGGCACAAGTGGTTCCGAGCCGGTAGCAATGATGATGTTGCGGGTCGTCAACTCCTTGCCGTTTACCCTGACTCGCCACGGGGATATGACCTCTCCTTCGCCTATCTCCACATCGACACCAAGGCTTTCATACCTTTCCACCGAGTCATGGGGCTCGATCACAGAAATGGCCCTCTGCACCCTGTCCATGATGGGTTTCATGTCCACATGGACCGCCTGATCAGTGAAGCCCAACTCGGAACCCCGGCGAAGGTCATGGGCCAGCTTGGCGGAGCGGATCAGGGTTTTACTCGGTACACAACCGGTATTGAGACAGTCGCCGCCCATTTTGTTTTTTTCGATCAGTGTGACCCTGGCTTTAACGGTGGCGGCAATCAGGGCCGCCACCAGGCCCCCGGAACCCGCACCAATGACTATCAGATCACGGTCAAACCCGGCCGGTTTATCGAAGCCGCGATAAATTCTTCTGGCTTTATGCCAGTCAACAAACCGTTTGGCGATCAGCGGAAAAATACCCAACAGCACGAAAGAGCCTATCAGCCCGGGAGACAATACATCGGCGGGCGATGCCAGCCGACCCAGCTCCGTGCCCGCGTTAACATAGACGATTGTCCCCGCCAGCATGCCAACCTGAGACACGATATAAAACACGGGGACCGACATTTTGGTGAGGGCCATGGCAAGATTGATGGCGAAGAACGGGAAGGCAGGCACCAATCGCAGAGTGAGAAGATAAAACGCGCCTTCCCTTTCCATGCCGCGATTGATCGTCTTCAGTTGCTCTTTGAAACGGTGCTGCACCTGCTCCTTGAACAGCCAGCGGGCAATCACCATGGCGAAGGTCGCGCCCAGGGTGGACGCAAAAGAAACCAGCAGGGTTCCCCACCACAAACCGAACAATGCGCCCGCCGCCAGTGTGAGCACGATGGCCGCCCCCGGCAGAGAAATCGCGGTTGCGAGCACATAGAGCAAAAAGAAAGCGCCGGTAAACTCAACCGGATGAGATGTCAGCAGAGACGTCAGCTCGGCCCGCTCCGCCTTGAAATTTTCAAGCGTCAGGTAAGCGCCGACATCAAAGTAAATAAGGCCGCATAGCAGGGCAAGCACTACGCCCAGTACATACCATTTTGTTTTCGTCATAGGTAGAGCCCTCTCGTCATCCCATCATATTGATTGACCGCAGTTTTGTTACCCTGCCGCTATCCTCTATGATAGCGTGAATTATACATCGGGGCTCTGGCTCGTCATGTCGCAAAGTCATTCTGCCTGGCAGCAACTTCAGAAACAGGCTGAACAGGCGGGTAAACTCAATATCCGCGAACTGCTCAACGAGCCGTCACGAGTGGCAGGCTACAGCATCGAGTTCGGCGGCATTTACCTGGATTACTCCAAACATCTGGTGACAGACGCCATCCTCGCCAACCTGTTGACCCTGGCTGAGGAGGCTGCGGTCAGCAAGCGGGCGCATCAGATGTACGACGGTGAACATATCAACGTCAGCGAAGATCGGGCAGTGCTGCATACTGCCCTGAGGAAGCCTTCCCCCTCTCTGCCCGCCGAATTTATTGAACATATCCACCATGAACGAGAGAAACTCAAGCAAATAAGTCATGCCATCCGCCGGGGTGACTGGCGCAGTTCCACCGGCGAATCAATAACCGATGTGATTCATATTGGCATAGGTGGGTCTGACCTGGGCCCGAGGATGGTCTGCGCGGCCCTGGCTGAGTTTGCCGACGGCCCCGCCTGCCATTTCATCGCCAATGTGGATGGGGCGGAAGTTCTTTCTCTCATCCGGTCTCTCAATGCGGCGACCACGCTTGTCATTATTGCCAGCAAGACTTTCACGACGGCGGAAACACTGCGCAATGCAGAAACAGTTCTGGCGTGGTTTGCGAGCGAACTCCAGTTGGCGCAACCCCAGGCCAGCCAACATTGTATCGGCGTGACCGGTGACGTAAACAAAGCCAGGGAATTTGGCATACCGGAAAGCCAGATCCTCACATTCCGGGACGCCATTGGTGGCCGCTATTCGCTCTGGTCCTCCATTGGCCTGCCAATCTGTATCTCAACCGGGTTTGATTGCTTTGTCGAACTACTTGAAGGCGGCGCGGCCATGGATGAGCATTTCCTCGATGCGCCCGCCGGCGAAAATATGCCGGTTATTCTCGGCCTGCTCGGTATCTGGTACAACAATTTCCTGAAGGCGCAAACGCATGCCATCATCCCTTACTGCCAGCGCCTCGGCCTGTTGGTCGATTACATCCAGCAGGTGGACATGGAAAGCAACGGCAAATCAGCAACCATAGACGGCCAGGCGGTCATCGGAGAAACAGGCCCGATCATCTGGGGGCAAACCGGGACCAACAGCCAGCACGCCTTTTTTCAATTACTTCATCAGGGCTCGAAACTGATCCCCGTTGATTTCATTGGCCTGGCCGAGGACAACCTCAGTAACGAGGCGCATCACACCCTGCTGCTTACCAATATGATCGCCCAGGCGGCGGCACTGATGGTGGGCAGGGAAAGCCCAGACCCGAACAGAAGCCACCCCGGCAACAGGCCCAATTCCACTTTGTTACTGGACGCACTGACACCCAGAAACCTCGGTATGCTTCTGGCGCTTTACGAGCACAAGGTTTTCGTGCAGGGCTGCATCTGGCGTATCAACTCTTTCGATCAGTGGGGTGTGGAACTGGGCAAGGCGCTTGCAAGGGATATGATGTCCGGCAGGGGTGACCATGACCCTTCCACCCTGGCGTTGAAGGCGCGTGCAGGCCTGACGCGCCAAGCGGATTGATAACAGGTTCACCAGCCAACTCTTGCCCATGTATACTGACTGGCCTTTTGCGGCCCTGATTGCCTCCTGGTTTATCAGCCACTGGCCGCCATGGAACCATCTGATCAATAACCGGACATAGCATGGCCAGGCAAAACGATAAAACGAAGAATACCGATGCAGGCGCCATTGCCGATGACGGTACCGCCGCCGGGTCCGAGACACAGCAGCGGCAGTTTGCCATGCAGCGTCTTTACCTCAAGGATATGTCTTTTGAATCTCCGGGGGCGCCGGATGTATTCAGGCAGGCATGGAAGCCGCAGCTCAACATAGACCTGCACACCAGCAGTTCCAGCATCGGTAATGACCATTACGAGACTGTCCTGACCGTTACCGTGACCGCCAAACAGGAAAACAAGACGGCCTTCCTGGTGGAGGTACAACAGGCCGGTGTCTTCCTCATAGAGGGTATTGAGGGCGAAGAACTGCAACGCCTGCTGGCGATTGCCTGCCCCAACACATTGTTCCCCTATGCCCGCGAGGCGATAGACGGCATCGTCAACCGGGGGAGTTTCCCTTCGCTGATGCTGGCCCCGGTCAACTTCGAAGCGCTGTATCGGCAGGCCCGGGAACAACAGCCGGAGAACATAACCATCAATTGATACAACCCGGCTTCAGGAAGCCGGGTTGTCATATCCACCTGTGGTCAGGCTAACTTCAGCGGCAATGAAGTCAATCGCCGGCCCGTTGCAGCATAAACCGCATTGGCCACAGCCGGCGCAATCGGCGGCAAGCCGGGTTCACCAACGCCTGTTGGGTCCGCGCTACTCTCCATAATGACAACCTCCACATGAGGCGCCTCGTCCATCCTCAGGATAGGATAGTCATGGAAGTTGCTTTCCCTGATTTCACCCTGCTCGATTTCCAGATTACCGTAAAGTGCGGCGGTGAGCCCATACATGATCGCGCCTTCCATCTGAGCCCTGATGATGTCGGGGTTCACGGCAATACCGCAATCAACCACGCACAAGACTTTATGCACCCGGATTTTGTCGTTCGCAACCGAAACCTCGGCCACCTCGGCGACATGAGAACCAAAAGACCCGTGAGCTGCAAAGCCCAACTGATGGCCGTCCGCCACCTTCATGCTGTTCATGCGGTCACGAGCTACTTCCATCACAGCTTTCAGCCTGGGGTTTCGCTTTGTGTTCCTGACCCGCAACTCCACCGGATGAAGCCCTGCTTTTTCCGCAAGTTCATCAATGGCCATTTCCTTGGCGAAGGCCGTAAACGAGTGCCCCACGGAACGCCAGTAACTCACCGGCACAGAATGATTTCTGGTGACATGGGTAATCTCCCGGTTGGGCAGGTCATAGTCTTCGAACAACCCTTCAATGCTGCTGTAGTCAACCAGCAGGTTTGAAAACACACTGTTCGATGTGTCCGCCAGCCAGGAAATCACACCTTCAGGTATACCGTGCGTCACACCCGGCAAGGTGTTCCTTAATATATCCGGGGTGATGTTGGCGCCAACACGCCTGGCCTGCCAGGCAGTGATACGGCCATCACCATCCACCCCCGCCTTGATCTTCATCAGGGATGCAGGACGATAGACGCCATTTTTTATGTCGTCCGGTCGAGTCCAGACCAGCTTGATGGTCTTCCCCGTTGCCACGGCAACCTGGGTGGCTTCCACCACATGGCTCAGCACACCACGACGCCCAAAAGCGCCACCAAGATAGGTGCTGTGTACTCGCACCTTGTCCGGGTCCAGCCCGGCATAACGGGCCACCAGACCCTGAGCGCCAACCGGCCCCTGAGTCCCTGACCAGAGGTCCGCCTCTCCCTTCTCCTTATTGACCCGAACAACGGCGTTCATTGGTTCCATCGGCGCATGCGCCAGGAAGGGCGTCCAGTATTGATTCTCAATCAGATGCGCTGACCCGGCAAACCCGGCTTCGATATCACCTTCACCGGAGGTCGAAACACCGTCTTCGCCATCCAGCGCCTGTTGATAATCCGCTCTGATCTGCGCCGTGTTGACGGGTGCCGCCAGGAGCTTCCATTCCACTTCCAAAGCCTGAGCCGCCTGATTGGCCTGCCAGAATTTTTCCGCAACCACTGCAACCCCGGATTCAATTTGCACCACATCCGTGACGCCGGGCATTTTGCTGACGGTTTCTTCATTGTAAGACACCACCTGCCCACCAACCACGGGGCCGCGGCTGATGACGGCATGAAACATACCCGGTATGTCTATATCCATACCGAACTCCGCCGTGCCCGTGGCCTTGGCAACGGAATCAATCCGGGGCATTTCCTTACCAATATACCGGAAAGACGCTGCGTCTTTGAGGGGCGCTTCTTCCGGGACGGGCGTCACTGCGGCTGTCGCCACAAAATCACCCAGGGCGTGACGCTTGCCCGCGGCAACCACCTCGCCATCTTCGATACCGACGGCCTCCGGCTTCACGCCCAGGTCTTTGGCGGCGGCACTGATCATTGCCTCACGCACATTGGCCGCAACCTGGCGAAGCTGATAATAGTGCGCCTTCATGGAAGTGCTGCCGCCTGTCGCCTGAAGGCCCATCTCCGGGTTGTTGTAGTCAGCGTGCACCCCCGCAAAGCGCAGATGAATATCTGCCGGGTCCATGCCAAGTTCCTCGCCTATCAGGGTCGCCAGACCCGTGGTAATACCCTGCCCCATTTCATCTCTCGGGCAGTAGAAAATAACCTCGCTCTCCGGGGTGATTTGCAGAAAAGCATTTGGCAGGAAGGAACCGGAAATGGTATCCACAGGCGGCATTTGGGCCGGGTCGCAGCCACCCAGGGTAAAACCGATAACCAGCCCACCGCCGACTATCGCGCCGGATTTCAGAAACTCTCTTCTTGAAGGACGGTACTGATTCATACCTTAGCCTCCATCGCAAGTTCAACACCGCGGGGTGAAATATCCTCATCGCCATCCGCAACCGCGAGAATCGCCGCCTTGATACGCACATAGCAACCGCAACGGCAGATGTTCCCTGCCATGGCCTGTTCAACCTCGCTCTCGGTCGGCTTCCGATTATCATTCAGCAGTGATGCCGCCGACATGATCTGACCGGTTTGGCAGTAACCACATTGAGGCACACTGTGTTCGTGCCAGGCCACCTGCAATGGGTGCAGGTCATCGGGCCTGCCCAGCCCCTCAATGGTTCTCACTTTGCGACCTGCAACAGCCGAAACAGGCAGTACGCAGGTTCGCGTGGCCTTGCCCTCCACGTCCATGGTACAGGCGCCACAGAGACCCACCCCGCATCCGAACTTGGAACCCTTCAGTTTGAAAGTATCCCTTACGACCCACAGCAACGGGGTATCCGGCGAATCGTCGGTTTCAACGACGGTGCCATTCAACTCAAACTCGATCATCAAACTTAACCTCGCTGTAACTAATCATTTACAATGCAACGGAATGACGGGAAAAAAAACCACACCGTCATCCCAGGCGATGGGGGGTTGTTCCCATCGCCGACAGTGTTTCCAGACGATGGGGCCACCATCCACATTACGAATTTCGCGAAGCGGGAGCGCAATGGGGATGTTTTTTTCAGGTGAGCCTGGCGACCTTGTCTGCCTGCCTCACCCGACCGGGGCGGACAACCTTCGCATTGATACCCCTCAGACAAAGCGACTTGCCTGGGCCGGAGTTCACGAACTTCATGGCCTCGATGCCAAATCGCTCGGTAAATTTTTTACAACCAAGATGAGGTTCTGCGGTGACCTCGATAACAGCTTCGCCTATCTCCAGCCGCGTACCGGCGGGCAGGTTATCTTTGGACAGGTTGAGATCAACAAAAATCTGGTCTCCCGCGAGAGACCAGTACTCGCGTTCTCCTGCAACCTGTTCTATAACGCGAGAACCCATCAGGTTTAACTGCATATCCGGGTGCGCCTGACCATCCGCCGTACCCCCGCCGCCTCTACTGAGCCAGTTGTCACCGACAAGACCGACCTCTGTGTCGAGCTGCCCTTCATCGAGAACTTCCCTCGCGTTCGTTTGCGGGCGTCTTACGATCATCTCAACCGTACCAACATCGCAGGGCGCGGCCTCGATATGGGCCAGCCCCTGTTCGAGTTCCTCTTGACCCTTGTGCCTGGGATAATTCATCAATGCTTCTCCTTTATATTGAAAATTCAGCTCTGGCAGCCGCGCCACGATGCATGCTGCTATCTTATCCTGCCAATACCACCGCGAGAAGAACCGGCTCTTGTTTCAGCCCCGAACTTCCCCGGCAAACGCCAGGCACAGTTCGCCCATCCGCAACTCCCCCTCTCGTGTCTGCAAGCCCATGGCCATCGCCCGGCGCATGTTGTCCTGAGCCCCTTCGGTGCGGAGTGTTTGCTGAAACAGATAGGCTTCTTCCAGCAAGCCTTCCTGCAGCGGCATTTCCGCATTGTTGATTGATGCCTTGCAAAGGGATATGGCCTCGGCGGGCCAGGCGGCAATTCGCCCGGCGAGCGCATCAACAAACTGGTCAAGCTCTCCTGCGGTATCGAAGATGCGATTAAGGTAGCCCCAGCGTTCCGCAGTTTCGGCATCCACATCGTCACTGCCGAGGCAAATTTCCATTGCCCTGCCACGCCCCACCAGCCTGGGCAGCCGTTGTGTACCTGTCCCGCCCGGGAGGATGCCCAGGGCAACCTCCATTTGGTTGATGATGGTCTTGCCACGCAGCCCGTAGCGCATATCACAGGAGGAGGCAAATTCGTTACCCCCGCCGCCAGCCCTGCCGGCCATCTTCGCGATGGTGGCCTTCGGCATGGTGCGCACCCTTTCACACATCAGATGAAAATCCGATAGCACCATGCTCTTCTTCGGCGGCGAATCAGACGGGAACGTCAGGATGGCTTCAACGTCGAAATGGGCGATAAAAAAATCCGCGTCGGCGCTCTGGAAAACCACGACCTTCACCGCATCATCCTTTTCGACCTCGGCGGTAAAATTCACCAGGTCCTGGTAAAGCGGCCCCGTCATGACGTTTACAGGCGGGTTGTTGATGGTGACGGTCATCACATGCTTGTCGATGGCAGTCCCTAGTGTTTCATATTCGTATGTCATGCTTTTGTTCCTTGTAGGTTGTCCATGATTGAGGTTACCGGATAATGAGTTCCAAATTCTCTTTTAATCTCTAAAATGTCTCATATCAGCAAAATGAGCGGGTCGCAATTTACATACAATGATTGACGGTGTTATCAGGCGGTACGCTGACCCAGGCCTCAGTCGCTTGGGTCAATGGGCGATAAGTCTCGGGTTTACCGCCGATCAGTTGTCCCTGGCCGGGTTCGTCATTGGCATGGCCTGTGTGCCTCTGTTGGCTTTCGAGTATTACGGCCTGGCGCTGGTGTTCCTTGCTCTCAACCGTCTGCTGGATGGTCTTGATGGCGCTGTCGCCAGGCTTTCGCGCCCCACCGACCAAGGTGCCTTCCTCGACATAGTGCTGGACTTCGTCTTCTACAGCGCCTTTGTGTTCGGTGTGATACTTTCCATGCCTGATCAGGCACTGGCTGGCGCCTTCCTGCTATTCTCCTTTGTCGCCAATGGCAGCAGCTTTCTCGCGTTTGCCATCTTCGCGCAAAAACTGAGCATCTCCACGTCTCTCCGGGGTGAGAAGTCCTTCTATTATCTGGGAGGCATGGCGGAAGGTTTCGAGACCATCGTGACTTTCACGCTCATCTGCCTCTTCCCGGGCGGCTTTGGGGTCTTCGCTGTGATCTTTGGCATCATGTGCCTCGTCAACGCCGCCTATCGCATTTACATCGGCAGTCGCATGATCGCCCGGGCATCCGGCAGCCACTTTAAGCACCTGGAGTAGGCTCCACACGTATTTCGAAGTTTCCAATGACTTTTATCATTATGGGGAGCGTAACAACCATGCAAATTTATTCAAAAACAAGCAGGCGGCAAATCTGGCGCCATCTGCTGCTTGTTGCAAGCGCTTGTGCCATGCTGGCCAGCCTGGTCCCGATCATGTTGAGCAGGGCACCGGCTCTGACGTCACACACAGGATTGCAGCGCCAATGATGGGCGGCATACTAACTGTACTGGTATTGAACCTACTAATGCTGCCAGTTTTATACAGTCTGGTCCTGCAGTGGCAGGAACGAGCAGCCGGGAGGCGGGCGTGAGCGATTCCAATACACAACTGCAAGCGACAGAAGGGACGGGAGGCAACCCGCGGGAATGACGATACTTTTCTGAAAGTGGAAAAAAGTGCGGTTATTTGCTATGACTGCGCCTGCTTGTTTTGTATGCTCCAATCATGACAAGTATTCGAGGATCAAGAATGTCATGGTTATAAACTTTTACATTCCAGTTATCACCAAAGAGATTAATCATTGGCCTCTTTAGGGTTGCAATTTTCTTTCCTGAAGGGTCTGTTAAGGTAAAAGATGTAGCCACAATCTCAACTTTATTAGATACGGCAACCACATTTCCTATTGCATTCTCAATCGTGTATGTGGTTGAAGCTTTAAACAATGATTTCAAAATATTTTCTTTAATAGTCCCGATTTTCTGTCCCTGACAATCAAAAACATCTACCTGCACACCCCAAGAGAATAGTTTCTCTCTTGCTTCAGCTACTTTGTAATCTGAGGAGTCAGTATAATTAAAAGACCTGGTTAACCTAAGGAACTTTTCTTCTATCTTACCAAAGGTTCCATCATCATCTTGTAGATCGAAAGTTGTCGTGAAGCTTACAATACGCTCATTCAGAGTAAATTGATCAGGGATTGATGGGATTTCACAGTCTGCAAAGCTAAAAAATGGAAACAACATGAGTGTGATAATAAATAGGCTTTTCATTGCTATGACTCCTTTCATCACGCCCATCATTTTAACTTTCTCTTCTCCACAAACCCACTTATTATTCAATTTATGTAATTTTTACCCGCCGGATACGATAATGAGTCCGGCGTAGCCGGACACATTACTTACTCGATTGTCCGGGCAAGCCGGACAATTGTATGTGTTCACTAATTCACTGCCCTGGTTTGTTCATTTCCAGTGGCGTTTTAGCACCGATCCCCTCCGGGTACAGGATACATAACAGGGCATCCGGCAAACCAACTGACGGGCCGGGCCCTCGGTAGCCCGGGTAAACACCATGAGCAGCGCAATCAACCGGCGAACTGTGCTGTATGTCGCCTGGCCCATCATCCTCTCTAACTTGTCAACACCATTGCTCGGGTTGGTGGACACAGCGGTTATCGGCAACCTGGGGGACCCTGCGCTGATCGGCGCCATTGCCATAGGCGCCATGATATTTAGCTTTGTCTACTGGGGTTTCGGCTTCCTGCGTATGGGAACCACCGGACTGATCGCACAGGCGCGAGGCGCCGATGACAATGACGAGGTTCGGGCTTCCTTCTACCGGGCCCTGGCGCTGGCAGTCTGTATTGGCCTTGCCCTGGTGCTGTTACAAGAGCCAATCGCGACGGCGGCCTTTTCAATTATTGATGGCGGCAGAGCGGTGGAATCCGCCGCCACAACCTATTTCACCATCCGCATCTGGGCCGCGCCCTTCAGCCTGGCTTATCTGGCGGTGCTGGGTTACCTGCTGGGTAACCAACTGTCGTCATCAATACTGGGTTTACAACTCCTGCTGAACGGCGTCAACATCATCCTGGACTTTGTCTTTGTCGTGGGCCTGGGCTGGGGCGTAGCCGGTATCGCCGCCGCTACCATCATTGCAGAAGTTCTTGCCACCTGCATCGGCCTGATACTTGTTGCGCGGCACATGAGCAAGGCACATGGTGGCCTTGCCATACCGGCGCAACTGCTGCGCAACGCGGCTACGTTTGTCAGGATGCTGTCTGTCAATGGCGATATCATGATCAGGACACTCTGCCTGATCTTCGCCTTTGCATGGTTCACCAACGAAGGCGCCGCTGCAGGGGACCTGCTGCTTGCCGCCAATGCCATCCTGCTGCAGTTTGTCAGTTTCTCCGCGTTTTTCCTTGATGGCTATGCACTGGCCGCTGAAAGCCTGGTTGGTCATGCCGTGGGCGGCAAAAACAGGAAGCAACTGGAACTGACTCTCAGGTATATCAGCGAACTGGGGCTGGTTACCGCCTGTGCGCTTGCGCTGGCTTTTCATCTGGGCGGGCCCCTGATGATAGACCTGCTGACCAATGTGGAAGCTGTCAGGTCAATCGCCAGGGAGTATCTGCTCTGGGCGGTGGCGGCGCCCATCCTGTCACTCTGGTGCTACCTGCTGGATGGCGTATTTATTGGCGCAACCTGCACGCGGGAAATGCGCAACGCCATGATCATTTCCCTCGCCATTTATCTGGCGGCCTGGTACGCCCTGACGCCGACCCTTGCCAACCATGGCCTCTGGCTTTCCCTGCACATCTACTTCATCGCCAGGGCGCTGTCACTGATGGTGTACCTGCCGACATTAAAAGGCCGCACCGGCTAAAGCGCGCCCTCGATGGATATCTCGATCAGTGCGGCAATCACCCAGGTGAGGGGCGGCAGTATGCCAAACAGCACCAGCGCGCGAATGCGATCCGTAAAAGGCCATTCCCTGACGGCCCTGATCCTGTCTTGATAGTACATCAGGTCAATCCGGGAGAGGTTTTCCTCCCCTTTCAACAGCGAATGGTCAAGTGCCTTGCGGTTACCATTCAGGGCTGTGGCGATGCTGTTCAGTTCCCGCTGCTTGCAGGTGTGCACCCGCTTGCGAAACTTGTTATAGGGAATGATATACAGGCTGAGGATAATCAGGCCCGGAAGATACCAGGGCATCAACAGGAGAAACATTTCCGAGGCGCTCAGTTCCCCCTCTGTGAATACGATGTAGCTGAGGGCTATGATGCAGAGGCCGAAGATATAAAGACCTATGTGCCTGACCATCACGTTCGCCAGGTTTGAATAAAAATCCGCATTCAGCAGGTCAATCCTGATCTTCCGCACAATCCGGACCAGGCAAATCAACTGGCGAAAAATAATATCAATTGAAAAGATTATCAGAGACCACTGTATAAAATAGAAAATCAGGACACTCACGAACAGTACTGGCGAATGTCCCAACATGATCTGATCGTTGATCGCGAGGTTGGTAGTGGCGCAGCAGGCCGCAATGATCAGTTCACAAACCACCGCTCTTGAACCCGGCCGGATAACGCCGCTCTCGGATTCCAGGCCGCGGTCAAATTCCAGATAGCGAATCATGTCGCCATGCCAGCCGCGCCCCATGGCATAGTAAAAAGTCAGAAAGAAGCTCACGATGGCGATAAATGCAATGCTGTTGCGATACATGTCCGGGTCCGGGTAGCGGACGCCGATCAGCATGATAATCGCGATGGTCGTCATGGTCAGAAAGCAACCCAGCCCCAGCAGCCAATGAGACAGGCCCGTCCGGTCCAGCATCCTGAGAACACCGATATGCGTCAGCCCGGGTGTGTTCTGAGACGCCACCTGGTTCGTGTCCAATGCAAGGTCAGTAATTTTCCCACTCCCGATAATACGATGAGCATACAGATACGCTATGTTATTGTTGAACACCACTCATTCACAAGTAGGAATCGCATGAAAAGAAAACTGAATGTGCTTGGCTTGTTTGCTTACGCAATGAGCATGGGCGCCGTTGCCTGGGCAGACACATTCATCCATTGCCCACGATTGCTGGACGGCGAAACGACATTGATGCATGAGAACAAGACCATCCACCTTGCCGGTAACCGCATCCAGGCCATCCAGGATGGGCAGGTAAGCGGCCAGGAAAGCGACCGGACTATTTCCCTGACAGATGCCACCTGCATGCCGGGGTTGATCGATGGGCATGTACACATTACCGGCGAGCAAAGCCCTGACAGGTTCACCGACAGGTTTCGGCTGGACCCGGCTGACTATGCTCTGGCGGCGGTGCCTTATGCCAGGCGAACCCTTATGGCCGGCTTCACAACTGTCAGAGACCTTGGCAGTAGTCACAATCTCTCGATCAACCTGCGGGATGCCATCAACAAGGGGCATATCACTGGCCCGAGGGTTTACACGGCGGGCAAAAGTCTTGCCACCACCGGCGGCCACGCCGACCCAAGCAACGGAACTAACGCCAGCCTCCGGGGTGACCCCGGGCCTAAAGAAGGTGTGGTGAACGGCCCAGCGGATGCCATGAAGGCGGTAAGGCAGAGATACAAGAACCGGGCCGACCTGATCAAAATAACAGCCACCGGCGGGGTTCTGAGCGAGGCCGCCAGCGCGCAGAATGCCCAATTTACCGACCAGGAACTGGCCACCATCATCAGCACCGCCAAGGACTATGGCTTCAAGGTGGCCGCTCACGCCCACGGTGCTGAAGGCATGAGGCGCGCTGTCGTCGCAGGCGTTGACTCCATCGAACATGGCACCTTCATGAACAGGGAAATCATGCAACTGATGAAGAAAATGGGCACCGCCTATGTGCCTACCATTATTGCCGGGAAATTCGTCGCCGAGAAAGCGGCAGAGCCGGGCTTCTTCTCGGCAGTCATCCGGCCCAAGGCCAAGGCTATCGGCCCCCAGATACAACAGACCTTCGCCAGGGCTTATGCCGAAGGTGTGCACATCGTATTTGGCACAGACAGCGGCGTTTCTCCCCATGGCGACAACTGGAAAGAATTTGGCTACATGGTGGAGGTGGGCATGCCGGAAATAGAGGCGCTGAATTCAGCCATGAAAGTCGGCGCGGCGCTACTGGGCGTGGCGGACCTCGGCGTTCTGAAACCAGGGAAACTGGCGGATATTATTGCGGTAAGAGGCAACCCGGTTGAAGACATCAGCCTCATGCAGCATGTACAACTGGTCATCAAAGACGGCAAGGTCTACAAGCATGAGCCATGAAAGTCGGCGCGGCAGCCGCTGGCTTATGAACCGGTAATCTTCCGCAGGGTGTCGTCCAGGTCTGTCAGGGTGATACCGAGCAGCCGACAGGCCGCCTCTGTATCCACTCTGTCATCATGGTCAAGCACGCCGAGCATGGCTCTTGTCAGCGGCGGCTGGTCGCTTATTCGCTCCATCAGCCAGGCCAGCAACCAGCCGAAGAACAAGGGTAGCGATATCACGATTGGCCGCTTTCCCAGGCATTGCCCGGTGCGCCGGACCAGGTCGCCGCGGGTCAAAGATTCCGGGCCTGCGAGTGCCAGAATGCGATTCCCCGGCGCCAGAGACAGGGCAGCCAGAATGGCCTCGACCACATCATCACTGTCGATGGGTTGCTCCAGACTGGCGGCGCGGAAGACCCAGGCCACCTTTGCCCTTGCCCTGGCCGCAAGAGATTGAGCCGCATAATCCCCCGGCCCAAGGACCATGGGCACACGTATGATCGTTGCCGGCGGCCCGCCGGATTGCAGGATGGCTTCCGAGCGCCCGCGGGAGCTCAGGCAGGCATTGGGGGAATGTGCATCACTGCCGATAATACCGAGACACACCAGTGTTTTCGCCGCCAGGCCCGACCTATTGAGCGCTTCACAGGCTTGCTCATGGGCCATGGCAAAAGAATTTTCGCGGGTTTCCCTGATGATACCCGCCAGATGAACAATAGCGTCGCAATCAACCCCCGCACCTGCAATGCCCCTGGCATCCCTGTAATCCACTATGTGGATTTCCGCCCTGAGGTCATCCTGCCGGACCCGGGCCGCCGCCTGCTCTGAGCGCACCAGGGCCACGACCTGGCTCTCCGGGTGTCGCTGGTTGATGACCCTGATGAGCCTGCGGCCAAGGCATCCATTGGCGCCGGTGACTAATAACTGCATACTTGCCCTGCAAGCCTGTATGGGTTATGTGGCATTATGCTTCCTTTCAGGTTTCGCTCCAATCCAATGCTCTTCACCATCCCCAACCTGCTTAGCGCCTCAAGGATTATCCTGGGATGTTTCATCTACCAGAGTATTGTCAATGATCACTGGTATTTTGCCGTTACGCTCCTTTGGACCGCCATTGCCACGGATATGCTGGATGGCTTCCTTGCGAGGAAGCAGGAAAATGTAACGTCCTTCGGCGGCCTGGTTGATCACGGCAGCGATGCCATCTTCGTTACCCTGTGCATCGCTGCCCACACCACCCACGGCTGGGCACCGCCACTACTGGCCCTGATAATTCCCGCCGCCTTTATTCAGTACATGCTTGATTCCAAAGCCATTGCCGGCCATCCACTGCGCACCAGCCAACTGGGCCGTTACAACGGCCTGGCCTATTTTGTATTTGCGGGCTTCCCCATCATGCAACTCACCTTACAGATAACGCTCATCCCGTTTCATCTGTTTGTCTGGGTGGGTTGGGGGCTGGTGCTGACCACCGCCATCAGCATGCTGGACCGGCTGTTTACTCTTCTTTCACAGCGGCCTGTCGATGACTAATTCCTTGTTCGCCAACGGCAGAAAGATTACACCGATAACGGCATTGAACAGGACAAAAAAGGTGTGCATCACCAGGGAAAATGCGCCCACCTCGGGGAAATCCGGAAAGAGTACCGCCCACAGCAAAAGAGCGCCGGCATGAAACGGCAGGGGCAGCGCCGCAGCAAGGAAGATCACCGGCAGGAATGCAAGCATCTGGCCAAAGCTGACATCCACGTTGAAAATATGCAGCGCCAGCGTATACACCAACACCGCACATAACAGGTTGGGCGCCTTGCACAACAGAATCAGCAGATAGTGTTTGAGTTCTGCGTGTCTGAGCGCATGGAAGAAAGACTTGTCACGCAGCGTCGATTTCGTTTTCAGGATATGGCCGCGAAAATATGCCAGGTGGAAGGGAAAGTACAACAAGGCAAGGATGAAAACGCTGATCATGATGCCCGGCAAAGGCAGGCTGACCGACGCTGACCGAACCAGGTCAAAATAGAGTGCAACCCCCACTGCGGAGAAGATCAACAACTGATAAATCTCGACTATGCCCAATAGCACCATTGTCGAGACGGCTTTCCAGCCGGGCACGTCATAGCACCTCAACAGATACAGCGACATGGCACCCTTCCCCACCTGTTCATTGACCAGAGAAAGAATATAGGCACTGGCGCGAATGGGCAGGATATTGGTCAGTTTGATATCCGGCGTATTGAACCAGCGGATTGCGCGCCAGGTTGCGTGAGAATCCACCAGGAAAAAGAAAATCGAATAGGGAATCATCAGGGCCAGCCACAGGAACCAGTCAACCTCGCGGAAGAAGTTAGCCAGATACAGCATCACTGTGAGGCCATCCCGCGCCGCCGCGGTTTCGATGCGTGTGTAAACAAGGTAAAAGCATCCCGCGGCGAGAACCCAGGTGACAAGCCTGAATATCAGGGATTTGACTGAAGAATGTTTTCCTCGGGACGCCATCACTGCTCCTGATTCAGAAATAGCCTTACTCCCCCTTGACTTACGGAATAACCATAGCACGGCGCATGGCAATTCTCACCCCTATGGCGGCTTACGCCGCCACTCTGGATTCCCGAGCAAGCTCGAGAATGACAGACGGGGGGGGGATGGCGGCAAAAAAGCAAACCACATTCATGGATTGCATTGCGGTTGAATGACGGCTATTTTGTTAATCACAATTCAGTGGAAGCGCCAGCAGACATGTCAAAGGTTTTGCAGTGGTTTATCGGCCTGATCGCCGTTCTTGTCATAGGCATTGGTTCATTGCTGTTCATGCTACGTTCTCATGACGGCCCCATGGAAATAATTTCCGGCGGCCCCTTCAAAACCGGGGAACTGGTTACCGGGGTCACGGACTGGTCTTTTCTCAAGGACCGCACGACCATCGAGCTCCAGACCATGCGGCCACCCCGCTCCCGCGTCATGTGGCTGGTTGTCCACCAGAACCGCCCCTATGTTCTCAGTAGTTACATGAACACGGTGGTGGGCCGGGTATGGAAGCGGTGGCCCCGCAGGGTTGAGAAAGACAACAGGGCAATCATTCGGGCGGACGGTAAACTCTATGCGTTGCAGTTGACAAGAATACTGGAAAGCGAACAGATTGCGCCGGTGCTTGAAAGCTTCAACCACAAGTATGACATCAGGCTTACGCCGGAAGTCATCCGCACGGGCAGCACCTGGCTGTTTGAATTAACGCCCAGATAAGCGCGCCTGGCTAACGGCCAAAACGCCGCTGCCGCTGCTGGTAGACGCGAATGGCCCGCCAGAGGTCAATCATGCGGAATGCAGGCCAGTAAACGTCCGTGAAATACAGTTCCGAGTAGGCGCTCTGCCACAGCAGGAACCCCGACAGCCTTTCTTCACCGGACGTTCTGATGATGAGATCAGGGTCCGGAATCCCATCCGTATAGAGGTGGCCGGAAAACAAGTCCTCATCGACTTCTGCCGGAGAAATACTGCCAGCCTTGACCCCCTCGGCTATCTTCCTGACGGCATCGAGAATCTCCGCACGGCCGCCGTAACTCACGGCGATATTCAACTGAAAGCGATCATGGTCTTTCGTCATTTCCTCTATCTTGTGAATTTCACGAACCATTTCATCAGACAACTTGTCCCGCTGGCCAATGACTCTGACTCTCACCTTTTCCCGCACGATAATCGGGTCCACCTGAAACTGTTTCAGTTTTTGCAGGATCAGGTCCATCAGATAATCCACTTCCGAGTGAGAGCGTTTGTAGTTCTCCGTCGAAAATCCGTAAAGGGTCACAACCCTGATACCGAGTCGCCAGCACCAGCGGAGAAAGTCCTCGAGCTTCTGCGAGCCAGCGTTATGCCCGTCATTGGAGGCAAGCCCTCTGGTTTTCGCAAAACGACGATTGCCGTCAACGATGACGCCAATGTGGTGCGGCAGAGGCCCATTTTTGATTTGCGACCAGAGCAGGGGCTCATAGAGCTTGTAGAGGAGTGCCGGGATCTTCATGGCATACCAGAGGCGGGAGCCAGCATAAAAGGGGCGGCAGAATAGCACACCCAATGGCGGGAGAAGCTGCCTGTTACCGGCCCTTGCATCAGGGCTGCATCCGCCTATAATGGCGCCATTAATTTGGTCAGACCAAGCTGGTATGTCCAAATAGGTATGTCCAAATAGGTACGTCCGATATGGTAATACCAGGCAGGCAATGATGGCGACAGCAACTTCCAGAGCGGAAGAAATTACCGAAGTCCTCAGGACCGAGATTCTGCGGGGGCAGTACCGCCCGAGTGAGCGCCTGCCCTCGGAAAGGGACCTTGCCGCCAGGTTCAAATCTAACCGTGGCGCCATCCGCGAAGTCATAAAGAAACTCGAACAACTGGGCATAGTCTCCGTCACACCCGGCGGCGTTCGGATACTGCCGGTGGAAGATGCAACCCTGGAAGTCCTCGGATACCTGCTGGAGTTGGGAGAAATCCAGCAACCAGAACTGGTTGGTCAGGTCATGGATGTACTCGGGGCCATGTTCGCGCTGTCCGCCCGCTCCGCCATGGAAGCCGCCAATGAAGAGGAGCTTGACTCCCTGCATAGCATAGTGGGCAACCTGATAACCTCTCTCCCGGATCAAGAAAAGCATCATGCCGCATGGCAGGAGCTTTCCGAAAAAATGCTGGCCATCCACCATAACCTGGTGCTGAGACTCGTCGGCAACGGCTTGCGCACCCGCTTCCTCGGCATCCTGATGAATCAGAGCATCCCCATGGATATTGATATGGCGCTTATCCAATCTTCCCTCGAATCACTCAGGGAAGCAGTTGCGAGGCGGCAGCCTGGTGAAGTCAGCGATACCCTTGTTCAGCATTTTCAAATCATCAAGTCCGCGTTGCTGGCGTCGGCAAGTGCGGGCGAAAACCAAAAGCGGAGCAACACAGGCCATGCGTAACATGTTCAAGGGTATTCTAACCGTTGTCATACTGTTCTTTGCGGTCATAGTCGCATACGCTCTGGTTATCACGGCGCCATCGCCGGAACAGGTGGCGCTCGAAGAAGTCGCCGCCAGCATTCGCGTTCTCGAAGCCCGGCAAGTCAGCACCCGTCTCGATGTTGTCTCCCAGGGCAGTGTCGTGCCCCATAAGCAAAGCGAGTTGATTCCGGAGGTCAGTGGCCGGGTGCAATGGGTCTCCCCTAATCTGGTGGCCGGCGGGTATTTCAACAAAGACGAAGTGTTGCTGCGGATGGATGATCGCGACCACCGTTCTGCCGTTGGCCGAAGCCAGGCGGTTCTCGCCCGGGCAAAGGCCGAGGAAGAATTGGCCCGCTTCGAGCTGAAACGGATGAGCGAGCTGGTCAAGGAGCGGCTTATCAGCCAATCCAACCTGGAATCAAAGCTGAGAAATCACCGAATTGCCCAAGCGACCCTGCAAGACGCCGGGCTCGCCCTGGAACAAGCCCAACGGGATTTGAAGCGAACCCGGATCAGGGCGCCCTATGCCGGGCTGGTGCGCAACGAACAGGTGGACCTGGGCCAATATCTCAGCCGCGGCCAGTCAATCGCGTCTATTTACGCCAGCCAATCCGCAGAGGTCAGGCTGCCGGTCGCAGACCGTCAACTGGCTTACCTTGACCTGCCTTTGGGTTACAGGGGAGAACTGCGGGCAGACCTTGCGCCGGAAGTGCTCCTGTACACGGACTATGGCGGCGAGCGTTACGAATGGGTCGGCAGGCTGGTTCGCACCGAGGCGGAAATTGATTCGAAGAGCCGCATGGTGACAGCCGTGGTGCGGGTTGAAAATTCCAGCAACCCACAGCAGCCGGACCTGCCCATCGGGCTTTTCGTCAATGCCCGCATCAAGGGCCGCTGGGTGGATAATCTCATTACACTGCCGCGGGCCGCGCTGCGCAATCAGAATCAGGTGTTGGTGGTGGACGATGACAATCGCCTGCATTTTCGCACTGTACGGATCATGCGGTTCGAGAATGACAATCTGCTGATATCCCACGGGCTGCAATCCGGAGAAATCGTCAATATCTCTCCGATTCAAACGGTCATAGAAGGCATGCGGGTTAATCCTGTCATGCAGGCCGACAACGGATAGGCAGAGGCAACCCATGGACCAGACAGAAAATCATCGGATTCTGACATGGTTTACGGACAACCCGATTGCCGCGAACCTGCTGATGCTGATTTTTGTCGCTGGCGGCCTGATTTCGTTGTACTCACTCCACAAGGAAGAGTTCCCTAATATCGAGCCGGGCATTGTGCAGGTGCAGGTGCCTTACCTCGGCGCTGCACCGGAAGAAGTCGAGGCGGCTGTCTGTATCAGGATTGAAGAGGCCATAGAAGGTGTGGAAGGCATGGACAGGGTGTTCAGCATCGCCCTTGAAGGCATGTGCAATGTCTTGATTGAGGTACTCCCGGACACGAACATCACCACCGTCCTGAACGATATCAAGGGTAATGTGGACGCCATTTCAACCTTCCCGGCGGAAACCGAAAAACCCATCGTATCCTCCCTGCAATTCCGCGGCAGAATCATGTCTCTTGCCATCCATGGCGACACAGATGAAACGACCCTGAAACTGCTGGGGGAGGAAATCCGCGACGACATTGCCGCCATGGAAGGCATCTCGCAGGTGTCCGTCTACTATGCAAGGCCCTGGGAAATTTCCATCGAGGTCAGCGAGCAAACGCTTCGCCAGTACAACCTCACCATGACGCAGATTGCCGATGCCATTCGCGGCTCGTCTCTGGACATGCCGGGCGGCTCCATCAAGACTCTGGGCGGAGAAATACTGCTACGCACCAAAGGCCAGGCATACCGGGGGCATGAATACGAAAATATAGTCGTAGTCACCCGGCCGGACGGCACAAATATCACGCTCGGCGACATAGCGGAAGTCAAGGATGCTTTCCAGGAAGGCTTCCTGAAGGCGAAGTTCGACGACAAACCGGCGGTTTCCGTCACGGTGTTCCGGGTTGGGACGGAAGACACCCTGGCCGCCGCCCAGACCGTGAAAAATTACATAGCCAGCAAGCGCCCCTACCTGCCGAAGGGCGTCGACCTCAGTATCTGGACGGACGAATCCATCGAGTTGGAACGCAGGATTGACGCCCTGACTCGCAATGCCTATGCGGGGCTCACGCTGGTCCTGCTCATCCTGACTCTGTTCCTTCGCTTCAAAGTAGCCTTGTGGGTGGCCGCCGGCATCCCCATTGCCATTCTCGGCGCCATCTGGATGTTCCCGTTTGCCGGCATCAATATCAGTTCCCTCACCGTACTGGCGTTCATCCTGGTGCTGGGCATAGTGGTGGATGACGCCATTGTCGTGGGAGAACGTATTTACAGCCACGAATCCTTTGCCAGGAATCACCGGGAAGCCGCAGTCGGCGGCGTCGCTGAAGTCATCGTGCCGGTCGTATTCGGCGTACTGACCACCATGGCCGCCTTTCTGCCCATCCTATTGATCGACGGCCGCATGGGCGATTTTTTCTCCATCATCGGCTGGGTGGTTCTGGTCTGCCTGATATTCAGCATTCTCGAGTGTATGTTTATTCTGCCGGCGCACCTGGCGCACAGGAAAACCGAAGGTTATTTCATGGAAGGGTCGAAACCCCTGGCTTTCTGGGTCAGGTTTCAGGGGAAGTTTGCCGATGCACTGGAGAGGTTCGCCCTACAGGTTTACAAGCCGCTGCTGGAAAAAACTCTGGCGTGGCGCTGGGTGGCCTGGGCAATCGCCACCGCCATACTGCTGACTGCTGTTGCACTCATTATCAGTGGCCGGGTGATATTTCAGTTTTTCCCCGCTGTGGAAGGCAACCGCATCTATGCGGCTTTGACCATGCCGGATGGCATCAACGTCGAATACACGGAAGCGGCAGCGGCATGGATTGCTCAGGCGGCAGAGGAAACGGCGAGAGAAATCAATGTAGATCTCGGCCTGCCGGCGGGGCAATCCATTATCCAGCATACCTTTCAGTCCATTGGCATCATTGCTGGCGACAGTAATCGCCCGCGCCCCATGACGGCCGGCGGCAGCCACCTTGCGGAGGTGGTTCTGGAGCTTGCGCCCATCGAAGAGAGGCCAGGCTGGAATACCAACAGAATCGCCGACAGGTGGCGCAAGAACACCGGCAGTATCACAGACGCGGTGGAACTACAGTTCACGGCGACGACTTTCACAGCCGGGGAGGCCATAGCCTTGCAGATCAAAGGCCGCGACATTGAGCAGTTGAAGTTGGCGGCGCATTTTCTCCGCACGGAGTTGGCCCGTTATCCCGGCGTGCTCGACCTGACGGATTCGTTCCGTGCGGGCAAGCAGGAGATCAAGTTGGACATCCTGCCCGCCGCCAGGCCCCTGGGCCTTTCCCTGAAGAATCTCGCCAAACAGGTTCGGCAGGCTTTCTATGGCGAAGAAGCGCAACGCATCCAGCGAGGTTCCGATGACGTAAGAGTCATGGTGCGCTACCCGGAAGAGGAACGTCAATCACTCGGCAATCTTGAAAACATGCGCATACGCACCAAGGAGAACATCGAGGTGCCCTTCGCCACCGTCGCCAGAGTTACGTATGGGTCGGGTTTCAGTTCAATCAACCGAGAGGACCAGCAACGTGTCATCGATGTCAAAGGCGACGTCAATCGCACGGTGGTAAAACCGGAGGAAGTGGTTGCGGCGGTGGAAAAATCCGTGTGCGCATCTGGCACGAGTTTCAGCGACAGAAAAAACCGCTGCTACAACAGTCGTTATCCGGGCATCTTTTTCAAGATTTCCGGCGAGCAGGAAGAGCGCCTGAAGGCGCTGAACAGCATGGTGGCGACAGTCCCCCTGGCCTTGATGATTATTTTTGCGTTGCTGGCGATTCCGCTCAAGAGTTACATGCAGCCGCTGGTCATTATGAGCGTAATCCCCTTCGGTGCCGTAGGCGCGATAGTCGGGCACTACATCATGGGCTGGGACCTGGTCTTCTTCTCGATATTGGGCATCATTGCGCTTTCCGGTGTCGTGGTAAACGCATCCCTGGTGCTGGTTGATTACATCAACCGGCAGCGCCGGCGGGGCATTGAACTTGTGGAAGCGGTTACCAACGCCGGTGTCGTCAGGTTCCGGCCGATCATACTGACATCGGTCACCACCTTCATGGGCCTGATTCCGCTGATGACGAACAAGGACCCGGAAACCTTCATGTTTATTCCCATGGCCATTTCGCTCGCCTTCGGCGTATTGTTCGCGACCTTCATTACGCTCTTTCTGGTGCCCAGCCTGTACCTGATGCTGGAAGACTTTCTGCGTTTCTCGGGCATGGACACTGTTGTGGACCCGGCCCTCCTGCCACATAACAAGGCGGCAGCAACGGCTAATTCAGAAACGCCCTGATGACCCGCGCCAGCTCGTCCGGCTGGTCAAGGCCTCCCTCCCGTCATTCCAGGCGATGAGTTTCCCATCGCCGACAGTGTTTACCGCCAAGACCGAAGGCCAAAGACGGGAATCCAGGGTTGCGGCTTTCGCGAAGCGAAAGCGCAATGGGTGCTGAAGCTACCACGGCATCACCCCTATGGCCCCTGCCGCCCCGGCAAATGCACCCAGAGCAAAGGCCTGCCAAAGGCTTAACCGCCTATGCTCTCAACCATCTGTACCGGGTCAGTACCCAGGTGTTCTTAGAGCAGTATACCGACCTGGAAGAACCCTATGAAGACAGGCTGATATTTGGCCTCAGCCTGAATAGCGCCGATATTGAGCAGTTGGAGGAGCAGTTACACAATTTGCTTCAAACCGACGGCTAAGGGTAAGTGCCTAAAAAACATCAGACCCGGCAGAGCCGGGCTTCTTTACTTTATATCAGTAAGTAAACAGTTATTCAGGAACGGTCACTCCACGTTCTGATAACCATGTAATCACTTTTTCAAGAGACCTAGCTGAATCGCTGTCAGGAACAAAAGCATCATTCATAGAAACAATCTGATCCGCCAAGCCTCGGCCGCTGTCATCCTTAAGATTATAATCAGCACCCAAGCCTAGTAACTCATACACAATATCAAATCGCCCTAAGCCAGCAGCAGTCATGACAGGAGTCTTGCCACCCATCGACATACCAAAGACCTTTTCATCTCCAGTACGCGCATTAATATTCGCACCAGCATCCAGCAGGATAAGCATGGCATCTCTGTTATCACTGCCTTTTACTCCAATAGTCTCAAACAAAGGAGTTTCACTAGGTTCCCCAGCCGCAATATTAGGATTTCCGCCATGATCCAAAGCCTTTCGTAAAAAGTCAGCATCTTCATGCCTAGCAGCCCAGTGCATAACTGAACCATCCGCAAAAACAACATTAGGGTCTGTACCTAAAGCTAATAATTTTTCAAACCCATCGATGTTGCCGTTCCTCAATGCCCAAAATAATAGCGTGGCATTTTTTGTCCCTTGCGAGTTAACATCAACACCTCCAGCAACCAGTTCCTCTATTTTTTTACGTTGCCTTTTCCAGCCGCTTCAGCCAAAGCACGAACTTGCCGATCTGGAAACATAGTTTCCAATGACATATAAGCGACTAGCTCTTTTCTCTGGCGTTCATTAAACGATTTTTCTGCCGATTCCATACTTTTAAAATCTATATCCTCAGCTTTACAACCGGAAACATATAAAACAAAGCTTATTAATAAAAAATAGCTTTTCCTATTCTTCATTGATTGCATTATCAACACCCCACCGCCCTACAAACACCACCCATTCCATGAAGTCCCGCCGCGCCTAATGGAACTCGATCACCAGGAACACCGGCTGGCGTCACAGCATTAACACCTTGCAAAACATTAAATGAACAGAGATAGAGCTTTAGTCGAGCATTTGGATCGAATCAGGAAGTAGTTTTACTCCCTTTCAACTTAATTGAAACCTGTCCTCGACCCGGCTTTTACAAGTCAACTGTGTACGTATCACCTCTATTTTTCACATCAAAGCTTACCTCTTTTCTGTACAACCCTTTATCATCTATTAGCAGTGCTTCTAATATCAGATGAGCATCCCAATGACTCATATTTTTCCTTGAACTCACCTCTAAAGATATTATCGACCAACTTAAAGCACTGCCCAAATCATAAGTATAAAATTCAGGGTCTTGATCCCAATTCGTTAACGTCAGCAATAACTTCTTCTTCGGGCAACTATCTTCAATAATTGCTGTTGGTATATTTTCACCAGAATCAATCCATTCACACTTATCATCCTGATCTGGAATTAAAATTAATCGAGCTTTAGCTGGAAACGCATTGGGATCATTGCTATCCAATAAAATTGATAATTTATTCAGAACAAAGCTAATGTCTTGGCTCTCAATTTGGGCTAATGAATCAGAAGCCGCACAACCGATAGGACTGAAAGCTAAAGCCACTAACAGAATAACGCTTCTCATCTACCAAGCTCCCGATGCATGTAAGTGGTTTCTATGTTTTCGTACGATATAAGCGTTACTAGACTTATCGATTATTCCTGAGCTGGTTGTTTTCAAATTGTATGCAGGCCCGTAATTTTCACGAATACCAGAGTGAGCCTGAAAAGCATCCTGAAGTGTCGTTGCATTGCCTAGAGTGGCAGGATTATCAACTCTCATCCCGTTAATTCTGTTTATATCAACTGCATTCTGATAACAATGATTGGAGGTACAACTCGTACCACGATTTGTACTATTGATGTTTATATCGAAGCCAGTTTCACGAACCACATCTTCAACCATAGTAGCCAGTTCCTCCCCAACGGCCATATCCGTTGAAAGTCCATTCGGATCATCATTAACAAAGGTAATATCAGCTACCCCGTCACCATCCACATCCGGGTTTATTCGCCTATAACCCTTGGAGGTTCCCTGAGTATCTGTAGCACCACCCTTTTCAGACACTCTACTCATTCCTTCAGGCATAACAGCAGCAAACGCCGCAGCCCCCGCCCCATTTGCGAACTTGCCGCCGGTCAGCTTGGATATGGTACCACCCAAAATTGTCCTGGCCACTGTGCGGATGGCACCACCACCACTACCGCCAATATCACCGATCTTGCCGCCAACGGTGCCACCAGCGCCCGCCGCTATGAACCCATGACCAAACTTGCCACCCGCCAGCACAGCGGTCACACCACCCACGGCGCCAAAGGAGGCAAACTTCGCAGCACCAGCAAAGGCACCTAAACCGGAGAAGTCTGCTCCAGCAACACCACTAAATGCTGCTCCGCTAATACCTCCCAGAACCGCACCTTGTAGTATATTGCCGCCATTCGCGGCAGCACCAGCAGCACCAGCACTTGCCCCAATAATTGCGTAACCAAGTTGGCCACACTGAAGCCCACAAATATAAGTTCCAATGACGGCGACAATCAAGCCGACGTACTTCCGCAAGCTGAAGTGCCCACTCGGGTCTATGGCATTCAGCGGGTTGTTGTGCACATAGCTGTAACGGTTGTAGCCTTGCGTACTGGTGACACCATCAATGGATGAATCAGCCTGCAGGAACCGGCCCAGCTTCGGGTCATAGATACGCCCGTTCATGTGGATGATACCCACCTCATCCAGCATCTCATGGCCGGTAAAGCCCCGGCTGGTCAGCTGGGGGCAAGATAAGGTTTTAAGATAAAAAACCCAGCGCTTAGCTGGATTTTACCATAGGTATCTCGATTATTTTTTTACAAAACAATCAATCTAAAATAGACCCCTTTAAGGGTTCTATATCATCTGTAGAAAATATTTTACTCTCTGAAAATTCAAACCCTGACGCCTTCTTCAAAAACAGTAAATCCCAAAGCATTTCAGCATATCCACTTTCCGTTATTTGAGGGATATTAGGTTTTGAAACTAAAGGATCTTTTAACGGTTCCCCTAAAAAATATAACTCATGATTTTCAGCATTTAAAATCCCACAAGAAAAAAACGATCTATAATTCGCACTTCTATTTCCGAAAGTTCCAACCTCTCCACGAGCAAACAGCAAATCCATTTTTTCATTTGAAACTAAGACATAAACCCTATCTATTCTTTCAGAAATAGCCTTATTACTTAACCTGCCATACTCACTCACACAAAGCTCAACAGCCTTATGCGCTTCTAATATTTTATTATTTGCTAACATATCATTACCCGCAAAGGCGCATGACGATGTAACTATGATGACAATAGAAAAAATTATATATCTCATCGCAACACCCTACTTGGACTAGTTCCTAATCGCCCAAACTGAGGACAACTACCAGGAGAGCAAACTCCAATAGAAACATTATTCCCAATTTGCACCCCTAGATACAATGACTTATTAGAGATCGCAACCCAACCAGCATCACCTGGGCCACCTAGATAACTTCTAAATTGGTTAGAGAACATCAACGAGCCGCTTGGATGAGTATGATAACCAATGTAACTTGTCGTTAAACTTGCAGAGCCAACGCCTCCAATTTTAGGGGCCGTATAATGCCAACCATCTTTGCTTTTCCAAATACTACCCGCTACTTCTAAACCATATTGCTTAGATAAAGCTGCTGTAGCATTCAAAACCTCCGTAGCAGCTATATCAGCGCTATCAAAGTTTCTATTTGGATTTAGGGTTCCATCAGTAGACAAAGCATCTAAACTCTTTTGGAAGGCATATCTATCTTCGGCTGTGCCAGTTCCAGGAGTATCGGCATTCTCCTTTTGTACATTAGACCTAGCACCTGTTCTCTGAGCAGCCTCCCTCATCAATGAAGCAAACGCCGCAGCCCCCGCCCCATTAGCGAACTTGCCACCCGTTAGCTTGGATATGGTACCACCCAAAATTGCCCTGGCCACTGTGCGGATGGCAGGATCGAGTGTACCACTACCGCCAATATCACCGATCTTGCCGCCAACGGTGCCACCAGCGCCTGCCGCTATGAACCCATGACCAAACTTGCCACCCGCCAGCACAGCGGTCACACCACCCACGGCGCCAAAGGAGGCAAACTTCGCAGCACCAGCAAAGGCACCTAAACCGGAGAAGTCTGCTCCAGCAACACCACTAAATGCTGCTCCGCTAATACCTCCCAGAACCGCACCTTGTAGTATATTGCCGCCATTCGCGGCAGCACCAGCGGCACCAGCACTTGCCCCAATAATTGCGTAACCAAGTTGGCCACACTGAAGCCCACAAATATAAGTTCCAACAGCGGCAACAATTAAACCAACCCATTTCCGCAAGCTGAAGTGCCCACTCGGGTCTATGGCATTCAGCGGGTTGTTGTGCACATAGCTGTAACGGTTGTAGCCTTGCGTACTGGTGACACCATCAATGGATGAATCAGCCTGCAGGAACCGGCCCAGCTTCGGGTCATAGATACGCCCGTTCATGTGGATGATACCCACCTCATCCAGCATCTCATGGCCGGTGAAGCCCCGGCTGGTCACCGATTGATAAGCCGCACTGCCCAAAGCATTGCTGATGCTGGTGTTATGAAAGTACTGGCCGGCAATCGCAGACTGCGCCATCAATGACCAGTTGACCGCCCGCCGCTGCCCCCAGGGGTCAAATTCCAGCGTGTCTTTCAGCACGAAGGTGCTACCACGTTTCTCCAGCAACACATTCAGGCTGCCCAGGTGGTCTCCTCGAGGGTGTAGAAGGCTTTCTTGTGGACCTCGACACCCGCGCTGTTGCGCTTGTGCTCAATGATCACATTGCCCAGATAACGCTTCCACGCCTGGCTGCCATCGGGGTTGCTGACCTTCTCCACATTGCCGATATAATAGGTCTGCGTAACCCGGTTGGTACTGGTATCAGTATCCTTGCGATAGTAGCGGCCACGGCCCGGGCCATACTCGAACTCGACCTTACTTCTCTGGTTATTCAGATCAACCACACTCAGAAGCTAATCTTTGTCCACGCTCTACCATTCGCCAGCATTTGGCAAGCGCCTCATCCTTTGGCAGAGTGTATCTTCCAAATTGGTAGCCAGCACGCAGCAGACCGGCTGCCTGCAACACACCCAAATCAGCAGCTTTTTTCACATATATCAAAGCATCTTCTGAAGTAAATGTCGGTTCACTACGTGCCGCCGGATCTCCGATCCATTCCAGCATCATCATCCCGACAGTAAAAAGCGCTTCAGGATCATTGCCCTCAGCGTATGGCAGTGTTAGAGCCAATGCTTTTTCATAGTTACCTTCTATAACAGCATCGCCAACCTCTTTTGAAATAGCTTCCATATTCACATCATCGGAAGACATGCTGACCTGGCTCGCACTGCATGCCATGATTAAAACAAACGCAAGAATAAACAGGCTAGGCTTAAGAATACTATCGAGCATATGCAAAATTACTCCTAAAATGGCAGAACAGCGCGATAGTCATCCAATGTGGCATTGCCCTGCCTTGGCGAATATCCATGCTTAACTCGATAGTAATCTTCAACGATACTACCTTGAGTTTCCACTCCATAAGATGAGAACGGCACATTCCTATTAAGAGGGGCATAATTGTAATTCCGATTTAATGCACCTTTAAGAGCCACGTTTACACCACTCTGATGCTGCCAGACATGTGTAAGCTCATGCACAAACCACGAACGCCCAGAGATGCCCAGAGCAGAAAAGTCATTCACAAAATCATTTGGATGAAAATAGATATCACCATTTGGAGCCATGGCCATACGTCGACGTTGGAATATCCAATATTTCTTACGGTGAACAAGAGTTTGATCGGTATCCAACGAATCGCCAAATACCTCTTTAGCCATTGCAGCCTCACCTTCAGTTAACGCCCGAGACCCACCAACTGGCGTTGATGGTTCTCCACCATCTCCGTTAGCCGCCCCTTCACTCCTACCACCAGGGCCAGCCAACGAACTTACCAACGAAGCAAACGCCGCAGCCCCCGCCCCATTAGCGAACTTGCCACCCGCCAGCACAGCGGTCACACCACCCACGGCGCCAAAGGAGGCAAACTGCGCCACTTCCGCCCCGAAGCCTGTACCAAATTCTACGCCATTCACGCCAGCAAAGGCCAACCCACTGACACCGCCCAGCAGAGCGCCCGCCAGGATGTCAGCGCCATTGGCTATGGCGCCTGCTGCCCCGGCAAATGCACCCAGAGCAAAGGCCTGCCAACCAAAGGCCAGGCAAGCCCTTGCAACTGGGTCACCAGCAGCCAACCGGGATTCCCAAAACCCGTCAACATACTAAAGAGCTATATTGCAAGCAGCTAACCAGAAACGATGGGCTATAATGCACGTGAATTCATCAAACGTAATAATCCAGCCGCTATCGACACCGTAAAAACGGCACAAGGCAGCAACTAAAAAGGGTAACCCATCGAGGTATTTATGAACGCAAAAGAATCTGCACAACACATCATTAACCAGTTACCCGAGCAAGCTTCGTGGAACGACATCATGTACGAGTTGTACGTTAAACAAAAAATTGAAGCCGGGATTAAAGCCGCTGAAGAAGGCCGCACCATTCCACACGATCAAGTCAAAGCGCGCATACTGGCAAGGCATCAAAAACATGTATGAGAATTGAATGGGCGGAACCCGCTGAACTGGACCTGGGCGATATCTATGCATATATCCGTACGACAATGTGGCAGCCGCCACGACAGGCATCGGCAAATGGATAGAGTTTTTAATCAACGCCGCCGCCACTCAAGTCTTGACCGAAAGACACCGGATCAGGTTTACTATGACCTGCCATCAGGGCTTCCCTTGGTGGCGTAACCCACAGCAGTGAGAATCCACTTAAGAATGGGAAATCACTGTCCAATTGATGGGGTCCACTTCACTGTGCTGCTAGCGGATAATGTATTCATCTCTCTAATTGAACCCAGTTAATAAGATTGTGGGGGCACTGGCCAGTAATATCTTTTACCGACCTAACTTCTGTTGAGGATTTTCTAATCTTTATACGATTCAACTTAAAACCAATAAATTCAAACTCAATGGAGGGATACAGAGAGATAACGATTGAGTCGTCAATTGGCTCAGATTCTATTCTCCCTCCAGCAAACGGAATTCGAACACTGCTAAACCAATCACTAGGAATAGTATCTCTACTTCCTAACTCACTGTAGTAAAACATCGGAGCCTCAATAACCGGATCTGGAATACAATCCAAGATTTCGCGCTCAAGAACTACAGTGCCCACATCACCGTATTCAAGTTGCAGCCCGGATAAAGTATTAGATTCATTGTTTCTTGTTAGGGATAGCTGAACATCACCTACAGCCCCACCGACCTCAACAACAACAGAAGACGAGCTATAAGGCTTCGTTGTCACCTCATACATGACAACTTCTTCAAGCGGTGAAATCGCGCTACAACCCAACGGCAATAAGAGCAGCCCCCATAAAATTTTCATTTGACTACTCCCGCAACGGCACATTGCCAATACGCCTCGGTGTATATCCAGTCTGATCACGGTATTCCAAGACATATAAATCTCGCTTGAAATTCAACATGTAATTGGGAGTACCACGCTGTACTATGCGCCAATCCTCAGGACCAAAACCTAAACGGTGATCCTGACTTTGCTGTCTTGCGAAAGTCCCTGAGTAGCGTTGCTTAGGGTGCGTATGCAAACAATAACCACCACCGCCAGCTAAACAAGATGCCTGGCTATTACTGCCGCCTCTCGTATGAGTAGTGCCGTCACTGGTTACCGTTAACGCTATTTCATTTCTACCCACTTTCGTCGTTGAAGCCAAATCAATAGCAGCCACATCCATTTCAGATGTCGTAAGGACATTGCCTTCCGGGGCGGGCTTATCAGAAAAGTCTGCATGATTTCCATCTTCGCTAGCACTAACAGGAACTTCATCTCGGGTGGCTGCTTTAGCTCCTTCAACCACAATACTCGCAAACGCCGCAGCCCCCGCCCCATTAGCGAACTTGCCACCCGTTAGCTTGGATATGGTGCCACCCAAAATTGCCCTGGCCACTGTGCGGATGGCAGGACCGAGTGTACCACTACCGCCAATATCACCGATCTTGCCGCCAACGGTGCCACCAGCGCCCGCCGCTATGAACCCATGACCAAACTTGCCACCCGCCAGCACAGCGGTCACACCACCCACGGCGCCAAAGGAGGCAAACTGCGCCAATTCCGCCCCGAAGCCTGTACCAAATTCTACGCCATTCACGCCAGCAAAGGCCAACCCACTGACACCGCCCAACAAAGCGCCCGCCAGGATGTCAGCGCCATTGGCTATGGCGCCTGCCGCCCCGGCAAATGCACCCAGAGCAAAGGCCTGCCAACCAAAGGCCAGGCAAGGCGGACAAAAGATCCCGCCAACAACGGCGACAATCAAGCCGACGTACTTCCGCAAGCTGAAGTGCCCACTCGGGTCTATGGCATTCAGCGGGTTGTTGTGCACATAGCTGTAACGGTTGTAGCCTTGCGTGCTGCTCACACCATCAATGGCCGAATCAGCCTGCAGGAACCGGCCCAGCTTCGGGTCATAGATACGCCCGTTCATGTGGATGATACCCACCTCATCCAGCATCTCATGGCCGGTGAAGCCCCGGCTGGTCACCGATTGATAAGCCGCACTGCCCAAGGCATTGCTGATGCTGGTGTTATGAAAGTACTGGCCGGCAATCGCAGACTGCGCCATCAATGACCAGTTGACCGCCCGCCGCTGCCCCCAGGGGTCAAATTCCAGCGTGTCTTTCAGCACGAAGGTGCTACTACGTTTCTCCAGCAACACATTCAGGCTGCCCAGGTGATCTTTGAGGCTGTAGAAGGCTTTCTTGTGGGTCTCGACACCAGCGCTGTTGCGCTTGTGCTCAATGATCACATTGCCCAGATAACGCTTCCACGCCTGGCTGCCATCCGGGTTGCTGACCTTCTCCACATTGCCTATATAGTAGGTCTGCGTGACCCGGTTGGTACTGGTATCAGTATCCTTGCGGTAGTAGCGGCTACGGTCCGGGCCATACTCGAACTCGACCTTGTGATTGCCCTTGATGATCGACTTAGGCTTATCGAAGGTGTAGTAAGTCAGGCTGCGGCCATCACCATGGATGTTGTTGCCATTAGCGTCGTAACGGTAGGTGGCATCGCCTGCGCGGGTGACCGCATGCGGGCCTGCACCATTGCCACCATATTGCCAAGTGCCGGTGACCCCGGTCTTGCTGAGGATATTGCCCTTGGCGTCATAGTTCACCGTGACGGCACTCTGACCGGTGACGGTACTGGTGTGCAGGCGGTTGAGACCATCGTAGGTGAAGCGCTCTGCCAGGTTGCGGCTATTGCCGGTCTGGGTGCGTCGCGTCAGGTTACCAATCTGGTCCCAGTTCAGGGTCAGGTTCTGGTAGTTAGTTGGCCCCACACCAGCGTTCAGGTTGCTGAGCAGACCCGTGTCGTTCTCATAGCTGGCATTGCGCACGACACCTTGCCCGAGCCTGTCTCGGGTCACCTGGCCACGGGCGTTCATAGCCAGCACCTCGGAGTACACCTCAAGGGGATAACCAGCGGCATACGCTGCATCTGTCACCCGGCTCAGGTAGCCCGCGCTGTTGTAGTGCCGCTCTATGCCATTGTCGGTGAAGCTGGCGCTGCTGCGCGCCGCATCAAACACTTGGAAGAGACGGCCATACTGGTCATAGGTCATCTGCTCATGGTGGGCCTGACCGGCAATCGTCGTGGTGGTTCGCGAGCCACGCCCCAGGCTGTCATAGCTGTACCCCTGATCGTAGAGCACCAGGCCCGTGGTCAGCACACTGGTGGCGCCCGCCAGTTGACCCCGACCATACTGCGCCGTGTCATAGCGCCAACTGCTGACCCCTTCGGTGGCCCCTGTCTGCTGTGTCTCTGACTGGCTGATGTCAAAGCTCAGGTAGTCTATCCGCTCAATCAGCCGGCCACGCACGTCATAGTTGAGCAGGCTGCCCTGGCCATTGGCGTTCTGCTGCGCAATCAACTCCCCGAAGCCGTTGTAGCGGTAAGACCAGCGACCCTTGTCCGGGTCATGCATGGCGGTCTTGCGGTCCAGCAGGTCATACGCGATGGTGATCAATGTACTACTGTCATCATTGACCTGAGTGCTCTTGAGGTTACCCCGGGCGTCATAGCGGTAATCCACCCAGCTTTTGTTCATCCCGCTGCCGATGGCATTGTCGGTCACCCGGGTCATCTCGCCCAGAACGTTGACGGCGGTGCGTTTCTCCTGACCCCTGGCGTTCTGCTGGGTGGTGAGCAAGCCGCCATAGCGCCTATAGCTGAGTGAGCCATCCGCCATCTTGATCTTGTAGGCGCGGCCCAGCAGATCGTAGGATGTCTTTGTCCAGCAGCGGGTGGCATTGAGCGCACGGCTGCAGGCCGTCTGCCCGGCATAGTAGGGTTCACTCAGGCGCAGCGCACGGCCCAAAGCGTCATACTCGGTGTCGCTGTATATCCAGGTGCCGTCAAACCCCAGTGTCGCCTTGCGGGTGGTGCGGCCCAAATTATCAAAGCATTCCCGGCCTTCACCGCCACCGGCAACCAAAGTGCGGGTCACATATTGCGTGCCACTCGGGCAGATGCTGGCAAGGCCGCTGGTGCCACTGGCATGCAGGGTGGCGGTGAAGTCGCCCTGATCGCTGGCGGCAAAGTATTGCGTGCCAAAGGGGGTATAGCGCCGCTCGGTGATGAACGAGGTCGTGGCATCCACCCAGGTGCGGGTCTGGGTGGGTGAACCATAAGCATCCCGGGCCAGGACTTCCGAGACCGTGGCCGCTTTCAAAAAACCGTGCTACGTCCCCTATTATTTCGATAAATAAATCCGTCCCCTTTTCTATTGATAGTGTAACAATTAATGCTCGTACTCTATTTTGCCAGAACTATCCATCACTACTTTTTTATTCTTTAAATTGGAATCTCGGTAATTATCTGGAAATTTCCATGCCTCTAGCTCATACAGCACATTCAGATCATCTGTGGGAATACTAATTCCTTTACCATTAACAGAGTAAGTATCAATAAACTGATCGCTTTTCTCTACTATCTTCCGGCTACCAAATTTATCGTCAGTTTCCGTCACATAAAACATCGAACGGTTTTTCTCTCCAGACCATGACTTAGCAACAATTTTAACAGCCCAAATCTCATACAGACTATTGCCAACGTCTTCTCTGTGCATGTTTAGAATCTGGTAATTGATACCTCTAGCTTTAATTCTAAATTGAGCCAAATAATCTTCAGTTTCAACCCACGGATCAACCCAAAGTAAAACACCCCACCCATCAACTAACTTTCTATGAAGGCCGTCCTTCCCCTTTTCTGAAAATACTTTAACGCCATCTTCAATAAGCCATAAGGAAGCTTGCTGTAAATTTTCAGCCATCTTTTTCTTGTAAAAATCATCATCCACAGGGCCACCATTTCCGCAAGCAGAAAAAAGCATCGAAAACATCAATGCTAGAGTTTTTATGTAATAAGTTCTCATTAATTACCCCGCTTCTGATATGGCTCGACATCTGCCACCCAATGAGCTGAAGCTTGATCAGGCCCAAAGAAATTGAATGTTCCCATATATTGAATATCCGAAACAACGCTACCTTTACCACTAAAAACAACTTCCATATGGCCTGAAGGCCCTACCCATTTTGAGTTTCGCCAAGGGTTATACCATGGGTTATGAAAGACACTTTTATATACAGGAAGCTGAACAAAACCTCTAGCCTTTGCATCAGCAATGGATTGAGGTGCATTAGAGTTCAGAATATCGTTTCGATAAATCTTATGCAGGTTTTCATTTGCAAGCAGCATTTCTTTTGCATATGCGGGATCAGTGAACATCTTTTGAACCTGATCAACAGCTAACGTTTCGCCTGTTTGAGATTTATAAAGAGATATTGAATCTTCAACAGACATACCTGTTATTTTTTGGAAGCGCTCACCAAATCCACCCTTCTGTGCATTAGACCCAGCATCTGTTCTCTGAGCAACCTCCCTCATCAATGAAGCAAACGCCGCAGCCCCCGCCCCATTAGCGAACTTGCCACCCGTTAGCTTGGATATGGTGCCACCCAAAATTGCCCTGGCCGCTGTGCGGATGGCAGGACCGAGTGTACCACTACCGCCAATATCACCGATCTTGCCGCCAACGGTGCCACCAGCGCCCGCCGCTATGAACCCATGACCAAACTTGCCACCCGCCAGCACAGCGGTCACACCACCCACGGCGCCAAAGGAGGCAAACTGCGCCAATTCCGCCCCGAAGCCTGTACCAAATTCTACGCCATTCACGCCAGCAAAGGCCAACCCACTGACACCGCCCAACAAAGCGCCCGCCAGGATGTCAGCGCCATTGGCTATGGCGCCTGCTGCCCCGGCAAATGCACCCAGAGCAAAGGCCTGCCAACCAAAGGCCAGGCAAGCCCTTGCAACTGGGTCACCAGCAGCCAACCGGGATTCCCAAAACCCTTGGATATTTCCATCGACTACGAGTTGACGTTCAGCATCGGTTATTGCGTAATTCTTCTGTTGTGCATTAGCTGGCATTACTTTAATCTATTTTTTGGGCGCATCCTCTCGTAATTTTTCTAAAGCGCTACTCGCTCGATCAAAGTGGGCAACTATTACGTCATCACCCACACTCCTAACAAGCTTGCCTTGGCAAACTGCCAAATGACTTTGGTTTGTCGCCACGATCTCAGAGCCATCTATATAGATAGGCGCAGAGTAGTAATATTTTGTAAGCTTTGATGTATATGTTGATGGTGAATAAAAATAGTATTCCAATTCTGTTTTTCCAGTTTCACCATAGTAAACAGACTTGATCGCTACCAAAGCATCTGAAGAATAATAATACTCAATGCTTGTCCCTTCCGCCGATTCACCTGACAAAGCCGCTTCTATTTTTTCATAATTAGACAAATCAATTGATGATAACTTTAGTAAGTAACCAGCCTCGCATGGCTGCGGGGTTCCAGCACAAGCTGGCAAAGCAACTGCCAAAGTCAACAACATGCCTACATAGACTTGCTTCATAGGCTGAATGGTCATGGCCTCGCACCTCCCTGCAAGTCACCAATGGACAATCCAAAAGTTCTCTGGAAATGTGGCCTATCAGGTGTTGTCCAGTTACCACCCCATTCAAAACCGTTTCTAGTCCCTATATCGCCAATAGCTTGCCAGTTGGTATTCCAAACTGCCTGGCCACCTCGTATTTCAACAACATCAACGGCCAACCCATAATTGTGGTAACTTTCACCACCTCTAGCGTTTGTCACTATTCGACCTGGGGCTGTTCTACCTTGCGCATATAACACATCTTGTTCAGCGTTGGTTCTTGTTCCTTGGGTCACTCGCAGTTGGATGCCTAACTCTGACTCAACCTCATTAACAAAGTTAGTAGCATTTCCTTGTACATCAGAGTGCAGTCCTTCAATACGCTCATTTGTTACAGGGTACCAAGTGCCATTCCCCTTTTGCGCATTAGACCTAGCCCGTGCTCTCTCCTGATTGTACAAATTAATCATTGATAGTAACGACTTTCCAATATTTCACCTGAAACAAAATCAACTTTATAGTGAGGGCCACCACCTCTAGCTCTTGGGTTGCTCAGATCATAATCGATGTATAATTCATTACCATCAAGTTTTATACATATGCGATATTCACTTTCTAAATTTTTATATGCCGATAACGCATCTGAATATGTTTTAGAAAATGATTTATCAAACGCCTCGTATATACTCTTATCAAAATCGCCCTGTAACAATATCGATAAATCACTATCACGCCACCTAACTGACTCATTCTCCTTATTAATAAAGAGTGAGTCACCAGCAAAGTCAGAACAGTTTTCAGAATAGAAAACAACTTTCCAATTATCTCCGTCTGACTCAAGGCTGATACTCTTAGGTATAGATAAGCGCCTTTTTTTCAGTTCCTGTAACGAAGCTATCAATACAGCATGCATTGATAGCCTAGATGATTCATTGTTATTTAACACTGCATTATCACCTCGATATTCACCACCAGAGAACGCAGAACCACTCAATAGCAGTCCCAAAAAAATAATCAGTACTCTTAACTTTGATGACATAACTAGGAGCCTAATATTGACTTATGCGTACCCAACACCGTTTCCACACCCGCCGGAGTAATCTGGTACACATGATCTCGGCTAATAATATAGCTATTCCCAGGATATTGTTCTGCTTTTATAGCGTTCCAATCTTTCTTATGCCCACCCTGAATCCAGGTTGTACCGTTGTGATCTTCAGGTGGGTTCGGATGCGTGTGAAATTCACCATTTACCGTCAATCCATTTATTTTTCCATTAGCATCACGAACTGAGGGATAAATTGTTGAACCTTGCCCTTTCAGCCAACGAACAACTCCTTTAGTTCCATCAGGGTTAGTCACGATATACCCGCCCTCTTCATGCCGTAGTTTCGGGTCAGCAGCTTGAGAATCAGTCCAACCCTGTTTCATTTCTTTTTTAACAGCAGAGTCGATCTGTCCGTTAGAAGAATTACCAGTGGTAGAGTTACCCTGATTTTGATCCCGAGATGCCGCCGCACCTTCAGCTAATATCGAAGCAAACGCCGCAGTCCCCGCCCCATTTGCGAACTTGCCACCCGTTAGCTTGGATATGGTACCACCCAAAATTGTCCTGGTCGCTGTGCGGATGGCACCACCACCACTACCGCCAATATTATCGATCTTGCCACCAACGGTGCCACCAGCGCCCGCCGCTATGAACCCATGACCAAACTTGCCACCCGCCAGCACAGCGGTCACACCACCCACGGCGCCAAAGGAGGCAAACTGCGCCAATTCCGCCCCGAAGCCTGTACCAAATTCTACGCCATTCACGCCAGCAAAGGCCAACCCACTGACACCGCCCAACAAAGCGCCCGCCAGGATGTCAGCGCCATTGGCTATGGCGCCTGCTGCCCCGGCAAATGCACCCAGAGCAAAGGCCTGCCAACCAAAGGCCAGGCAAGGTGGACAGAATATCCCGCCAATGACGGCGACAATCAAGCCGACGTACTTCCGCAAACTGAAGTGCCCACTCGGGTCTATGGCATTCAGCGGGTTGTTGTGCACATAGCTGTAACGGTTGTAGCCTTGCGTACTGGTGACACCATCAATGGCCGAATCAGCCTGCAGGAACCGGCCCAGCTTCGGGTCATAGATACGCCCGTTCATGTGGATGATACCCACCTCATCCAGCATCTCATGGCCGGTGAAGCCCCGGCTGGTCACCGATTGATAAGCCGCACTGCCCAAAGCATTGCTGATGCTGGTGTTATGAAAGTACTGGCCGGCAATCGCGGACTGCGCCATCAATGACCAGTTGACCGCCCGCCGCTGCCCCCAGGGGTCAAATTCCAGCGTGTCTTTCAGCACGAAGGTGCTACCACGTTTCTCCAGCAACACATTCAGGCTGCCCAGGTGGTCCTTGAGGGTGTAGAAGGCTTTCTTGTGGACCTCGACACCAGCGCTGTTGCGCTTGTGCTCAATGATCACATTGCCCAGATAACGCTTCCACGCCTGGCTGCCATCGGGATTGCTGACCTTCTCCACATTGCCGATATAGTAGGTCTGCGTGACCCGGTTGGTACTGGTATCAGTATCCTTGCGATAGTAGCGGCTACGGTCCGGGCCATACTCGAACTCGACCTTGTGATTGCCCTTGATGATCGACTTGGGCTTATCGAAGGTGTAGTAAGTCAGGCTGCGGCCATCACCATGGATGTTGTTGCCATTGGCGTCGTAACGGTAGGTGGCATCGCCTGCGCGGGTGACCGCATGCGGGCCTGCACCATTGCCACCATATTGCCAAGTGCCGGTGACCCCGGTCTTGCTGAGGATATTGCCCTTGGCGTCATAGTTCACCGTGACGGCACTCTGACCGGTGACGGTACTGGTGTGCAGGCGGTTGAGGCCATCGTAGGTGAAGCGCTCTGCCAGGTTGCGGCTATTGCCGGTCTGGGTGCGTCGCGTCAGGTTGCCAATCTGGTCCCAGGTCAGGGTCAGATTCTGGTAGTTAGTTGGCCCCACACCAGCGTTCAGGTTGCTGAGCAGACCCGTGTCGTTCTCATAGCTGGCATTGCGCACTACACCTTGCCCGAGCCTGTCTCGGGCCACCTGGCCACGGGCGTTCATAGCCAGCACCTCGGAGTACACCTCAAGGGGATAACCAGCGGCATACGCTGCATCTGTCACCCGGCTCAGGTAGCCCGCGCTGTTGTAGTGCCGCTCTATGCCATTGTCGGTGAAGCTGGCGCTGCTGCGCGCCGCATCAAACACTTGGAAGAGACGGCCATACTGGTCATAGGTCATCTGCTCATGGTGGGCCTGACCGGCAATCGTCGTGGTGGTTCGCGAGCCACGCCCCAGGCTGCCATAGCTGTACCCCTGATCGTAGAGCACCAGGCCCGTGGTCAGCACACTGGTGGCGCCCGCCAGTTGACCCCGACCATACTGCGCCGTGTCATAGCGCCAACTGCTGACCCCTTCGGTGGCCCCTGTCTGCTGTGTCTCTGACTGGCTGATGTCAAAGCTCAGGTAGTCTATCCGCTCAATCAGCCGGCCACGCACGTCATAGTTGAGCAGGCTGCCCTGGCCATTGGCTGGAACAAGCGGGTTTTACCATCAGTACCCGGTATCAGATTGAAGTTTACGACAACGTGTTGATACTCACCGCTGAGCAAGGCAAGGACTAAACCCCGTAAACAACAATGCCAGCAGGAGCTGGCATTGTTGTTCTAGATTGGCTGGCTCACATCCCAGTTGGATACATCAGCTTTTACTTTATCTAATAGATCCTGTAACGAGCGAAGATGAACACCTGAGTAACTTATCTCTATCTGAATGTCTTTATAAAAAATTATAGATTTACATTTAACATTCGATAAGCTGGCAGACTCTTCTTCAAGCGGACCCAGCATACAATGCGCAACCCAATTTTTTACATCCAAAGCGCCATCGACCGGCTTAACCTTAAAATAATTCCACCGCTTGGGATACCCTACTCTTGAATAAACGCGATATAAGCTGACAGCATCATCATGCTTAATAATTCGATTGCTGTATAGCCCTCCCCCCTTCCAAGCATTGAGCACATCGTCACTAACCGTAGTTTCCAAAGCTCCTGACGGCAAAGGACTTAGAATGGCAATCACACTGATAATAAGCCCTTTATCTACTACCCAAGCCGTATTAGGCAGGGGAATTTTCAGAGAAATACCTTCTCCATCATCCAGTTCTCCACCCCCACCAGAGATTGACGCAGGTAAATTAGGCAGCAAATATACACGCGGTATGTCTAGTGTAGTGTCGCCAAATTTAACGCTAATGATACCCGGAATCATTTTGGAAGTTTCGATTTCACCCTTTCGATTAATAGCGATAATCAACACTTGACGCACCCAGTCATAACAATATACTTCGCAGCTAGGTGCTGAGTCTACCTTAATCCGAATAGGGCCTCCGTATTCAAAGAAGACTTGAAATTTTTCACCATCAATATCAACAGTTAAATCCGGATCACTTAAATTTTCAACTCCAGTCAATTGATCCAAGGGAATTAATCTTTTTTCACCAAAAACATCAACCGAAATTGATTTGACTTGTTCATCTCTTTCACTACTAACATAGACCGAAACGTTACCAAACACCCCAGGTAAAACAGTTTTATAAAGTCGCTCATTCCAATCTACAGAACGAAAATCTCGAGCAGTAACTAGTGCATTTGTATTCATAGCTAATCCACAAAGTAGCCACAGCAAATAAAATAAGCCGTTTTTCATTTCAATTTTCATTAGTAACTCTCCGCCTTTCGCAGAAAAAGTGATTTGTCATAGATATCCATTTCAAAGCGATGTGTATTTCGGCCCTGCCAAATGTAAGCTCTTCTTTCACTTGCTCTTACACTAGCCGAATCATGTCTGTTTATCCTACCTCTCAAATGATCATTAACATGAATAAGTTCATGTCCTATAGCACTGGCTATGAAATTTAAAGGCTGATTGTTCAAGAAATCGGGGTTCACATTAATCGTTCTTGCATCAGGGTTTCTCATCCAAGTACTTGGACCTAAAGTGATATCAATGGAAACATCAATTACATGTTCTCCAGCAGGCAAAAGATCTTCAAACAATGCCGTCACTCCATATGTATCTGCAGCATCTTGAAATCTTTCCAACCCTTCGGTCTTATAATTAAATTTGACTGTTCCCTTTTGTGCATTAGACCTAGCCCGTGCTCTCTCCTGATTATACAAATGCCCAAATGCTGCGGTCCTCGCACCATTGGCAAACTTGCCGCCGGTCGCTGCGCTGATCGTACCACCAGCAGTTGCTGCAACCGCTGTGCGGGCTGCTACCCAACCACCTCCTTCACCGCCAAAGTCGGTCAGACCAGCAACATCCAGTCCTTTAGTCAATCCCGCTGATATGAACCCATGACCGAATTTGCCGCCCTGAAGAACCGATATTACACCACCCGCCAGGGCATGGGCACCTATATGGCCCACCTATATGGCCCGCGCCATCGACTTGCCAGAAACCAGGCTGCGTCGAAGTAAACCTTGAACCAATCTGAGTGAATACAAAGGCAGAAGCGCCAACGATAGCAGCGCCTCTCAATGCTTCATTCGATGAGGTCCCATAAGCCCTGGCGATATCATAAGAACCTGCGGCTGCACACACAGGAGCGTAAACGCCACAAAATGCTGACCCGACAGCCACCAAAAACTGACTGGCCTCAATGCCTATCGCTTTAAAGAACTTTCTGATGATTTTTCTAAACGGCCTTAGCAGCTTGAAGAAGTATGAGGCGGGATTTGAGATTGATTCGCCTGTGAAGGTCAGGATTATAGAGGAATGCTTAGTCTTGACTAGTGAACCGTAAAAACAAAAAGCCCTAGTTTTTACGCTAGGGCTTTCAACAGATGAACAATAACATTCAACCTAATGCTCATACTCAATATTGCCAGAACTATCCATAATTAACTTTTTATCCTTTAATTTTGATTTTTCAAAATTTGATGGGTACAACCACGCTTGCAGTTCATATAAAACCTGCAAATCATTTTGAGGGAACCTTATTGAATAGCCCCCATCTACCTCATACTCCTCAATAAACTGGTCACTGGCTTTTAAAATCTCTCGTTTACCATATACTGTGTCGGTTTTTACTACATAAAAATCAGCTTTAGACTTTACATCTGCCCACTCTTTCCCATCAACCTTCACAACCCAAAATTCATAGATAAAGCCTTGGTGCATTTCCCTATAGAAGTTAATTACTTCGTGGTTGATACCTCTTGCTTTAATCCAAAAACCATCAACATAGCGCTCTGACTCTATCCACGGATCTACCCATATCTGAACTCCCCATTCATCAACAAGCTTACGATGAATTCCGTTTTTACCAGATTTTTTAAATGTATGAACCCCTTCTTCAATAAGCCAAATTGAAGCCGCGTTCAAATTTGTAATCATTTTATTTTTATACAACTCATCATCCACAGAACCACCATTTCCACATGCAGAAATAAACAAGGCAATCATGAAGAAAACATAAGCAATCAACTGTTTCATAAACTAATTGCCCCATTTAAAGTATGGATCAACATCAGCAGCTTTATGTGCTCCCGCTTGATCAGGCCCGAAGAAATTGAATGTTCCTCTTACACTATTAGAGTTCACAATATTGCCCTTCGAATTATAAACACCCTCCATATGCCCAGAAGGGCCAACCCATTTGCTATTCACAATTGGGTTATGAAATATACTCTTCCAAAAACCTAATTTTTGATAACCCGCAGTAGCAGCCGCTGCCGCAGTCTGGGGAGCATTAGAATTTAATATACTCCGATACACCGTATGTAAATTTTTATTTGCCATCAACTGCTCTTTAGCGTACGCAGGATCAGTAAACATTTTTTCAACTTGATCAGTAGTTAAAGCTTCACCTGTTTGAGATTTATAAAGAGATATTGAATCTTCAACAGACATTCCTGTTATTTTCTGGAACCGTCCACCAAATCCCTTTTGTGCATTAGACCTAGCACCTGTCCTCTGAGCAACCTCCCTCATCAATGAAGCAAACGCCGCAGCCCCCGCCCCATTAGCAAACTTGCCACCCGTCAGCTTGGATATGGTACCACCCAAAATTGCCCTGGCCACTGTGCGGATAGCAGGACCGAGTGTACCACTACCGCCAATATCACCGATCTTGCCGCCAACGGTGCCACCAGCGCCCGCCGCTATGAACCCATGACCAAACTTGCCACCCGCCAGCACAGCGGTCACACCACCCACGGCGCCAAAGGAGGCAAACTGCGCCAATTCCGCCCCGAAGCCTGTACCAAATTCTACGCCATTCACGCCAGCAAAGGCCAACCCACTGACACCGCCCAACAAAGCGCCCGCCAGGATGTCAGCGCCATTGGCTATGGCGCCTGCCGCCCCGGCAAATGCACCCAGAGCAAAGGCCTGCCAACCAAAGGCCAGGCAAGGTGGACAGAATATCCCGCCAACAACGGCGACAATCAAGCCGACGTACTTCCGCAAGCTGAAGTGCCCACTCGGGTCTATGGCATTCAGCGGGTTGTTGTGCACGTAGCTGTAACGGTTGTAGCCTTGCGTACTGGTGACACCATCAATCGAGGCATCGGCCTGCAGGAACCGGCCCAGCTTCGGGTCATAGATACGCCCGTTCATGTGGATGATACCCACCTCATCCAGCATCTCATGGCCGGTGAAGCCCCGGCTGGTCACCGATTGATAAGCCGCACTGCCCAAAGCATTGCTGATGCTGGTGTTATGAAAGTACTGGCCGGCAATCGCGGACTGCGCCATCAATGACCAGTTGACCGCCCGCCGCTGCCCCCAGGGGTCAAATTCCAGCGTGTCTTTCAGCACGAAGGTGCTACTACGTTTCTCCAGCAACACATTCAGGCTGCCCAGGTGATCTTTGAGGCTGTAGAAGGCTTTCTTGTGGACCTCGACACCAGCGCTGTTGCGCTTGTGCTCAATGATCACATTACCCAGATAACGCTTCCACGCCTGGCTGCCATCGGGGTTGCTGACCTTCTCCACATTGCCGATATAGTAGGTCTGCGTGACCCGGTTGGTACTGGTATCAGTATCCTTGCGATAGTAGCGGCCACGGTCCGGGCCATACTCGAACTCGACCTTGTGATTGCCCTTGATGATCGACTTAGGCTTATCGAAGGTGTAGTAAGTCAGGCTGCGGCCATCACCATGGATGTTGTTGCCATTGGCGTCGTAACGGTAGGTGGCATCGATATTGATACGCTGGTGACGGTACACGTTCAGGAGGGGCAGTTAATTATCACCGCTGCTTAAACAACAAAGCCCCGATAGGCGTTCCTATCGGGGCTTTTGAATATTATTTTCCAACACTATAAATTTTCTTCTTTACATCCAAATAGTATTTAACGAGTTCAGCTTCTAATAACACTCTATCAAGGGATTCTCTTCTATAAACATAATCATAAGCTGCACCACACATGACCCCAGAAATTTCATCACTGATATTTCCCGCTAGGCTTATTCCCGCATTATTTTTTAAATTAAATCCTTTATCTGTTTCTTGACAATGAATCAGCCCTGTAAAAACAGAGAGTGACAGCTCCGCCCTCTTTAAATCATCTTTAGCAGCAGATAAATTTCCATTTTTAAAACGAACCCACGCTAACCTTGGAAACAATTCAAAGTTTGGGGAATCGTATAATTTAACGGCAAGGGCCTTCTCAAATAAATTGACTGCACGTGCATACTTCCCTGACGCTGTATAAGCAATACCAGAACAAACAAGTTCATTGTAGTAATCTTGCCCTTGTATGAGCTCAGAAATATTACAGCCAGACAGGGTACCAGCCACCCCGCAGCCAGAAACTAAAGCAAACCCTGACCCCACCAAGAACTTAATCCATTGCCTAATAAACATATATTTATGCCCCTGGAATTAAAGTTGTTGGGTTTACAAGCCGCCCATTATGTCGAACATCTACATGAACATGTTCTGTGATACCAGAATAACGAGACCCCAACCCCTGATAATTCCCAATAGATTGACCGGCAGAAACACTAGCCCCATTAGTAATCCCTGTAGCTGGGGAAGTATAAAGCTGGCGAACCAAATAACCATCCGATGTTTCTATTTGAACATAACGATAAGACAGGTCATCCGCATAAGGATAACCAACCTTAGTTATAACGCCGTCCGTAACAGCAACAACATCTTGCCCGGGGGTGGCTTCATAGTCAGCACCCTGATGGGAACCATATCGGCGTCCAGCCCCATACGAGCCACACCCCTGAGAATCACAACCACGTACATTTCCGCCAGTTGGATGAGTCCATTTACGATTTGGGTCTGCCTGCTTCGGTGTGCCGGTAGTTTTGCCTGTGGATGGCGACCCACCTTCTCCTTGCGATGCTCTTGCAGCCTCGATCATCAATGAAGCAAACGCCGCAGCCCCCGCCTATTGAACTGCGGCCATCCCCCGGTAGTTATAGGTCGCAAACTTGGGCCCGGGCAGGTAGCCCCGTTCAATCTGTTCGAATCTGAAACCGCCTTGCAAGTACAAGTCTTCTATTTCCCGGTTCAAGTTGCAGCCTCCGGCAATAGCTCGCCAGGCAGGGTTCAGCCTGCTTTGCCATTTGGCGATATGGGCCTCCGGTGCTTTTCCATGTTCGGCAAATATCACCTTGCCGCCCGGTTTCAGGACGCGGCGAATTTCCGCCAGCGCACTCGCCAGGGCGGGCAAAGTGCAAAGTGTCCAGGTCATCACGACATTGTCGAAGCTGTTGTCGTCCGCTGGAATCTGTTCCCCGCTTTCAGCCAGAAACTCCACGTCAATACCGGATTCCTTTGCAACATCACGGGCGTAACGCTTTCATTCATTGGCCCGCCCTTCTTAATATGTGTATGCTTGGGAAGAACTTAAAAGGAGACAGCCATGAAATTTGGCATCTTTTACGAACACCAACTACCCCGCCCCTGGCATGAAAACAGCGAGCATCAGCTACTGAAGAACTCTCTGGAGCAAATCTCCCTTGCAGACCGGCTCGGTTATAACTACGCCTGGGAAGTGGAACATCATTTTCTCGAGGAATACTCCCACTCATCTGCGCCTGAAGTATTCCTCGCCGCCGCCAGCCAGAAAACGCAAAATATCCGGTTGGGTCACGGTATTATCCAACTCACCACCAATCACCCCGCCAGGGTGGCGGAAAAGGTCTCGACGCTTGACCTGCTGTCGGATGGTCGGGTTGAACTTGGCCTGGGGGAAGGCTCCTCGGTAACGGAACTGCACCCTTTCAACCTGCGCTTCAGGGACAAACGTGACGTCTGGGAAGATGGCGTCAAGTGCCTGCTCCCCATGTTTTATAACCATGCATGGTCGTATGAGGGCGAATTCTTCAACTTCCCGTTGCGGGCGGTAGTGCCAAAGCCCTTGCAAAAACCCCACCCGCCCCTCTGGGTTGCCTGCTCCCAACTGGACACTATCAAATATGCCGCGCATCGAGGCATGGGCGCCCTGTCCTTCAAATTCGTTGATATAGATGCGTCCAATGCCTGGGTCAACGCCTACTACAACACCTTCGTCCGTCATCAGGAAAAGCTCTGCGATTACCAGGCAAATCCCAACATTGCCGTGGTGTCCGGGTTCATGTGTTGTGACACCGATGAAGAAGCATGGGAGAAGGCGGACGGCTGGACCTTCTTCCAGTTCGCCCTGCAACTCTACAACAAGGAAGGGCCCTTTGCGCCGGGGGAAGTCAACTTCTGGGAGAAGTATCAAGCATGGAAGCAGACCCCTGCCGGCCAGAAAAGATCCGGCAGCGAGTTGATCGGCTCCCCGGACACCATTCGGCGAAAGCTTCTGGAACTGGACGCCGCCAATGTGGACCAGGTCATCCTGCTGAACCAGGCAGGCAAGAACACCCACAAGGATATCTGCGATAGCCTGACTTTGTTCGCCAAAGAAATCATGCCGGAGTTCCATGCCAGGGAAGATGAACACCAGGCATGGAAAGCCGCCGTGCTGGCGGGTGAACTGGAGCTTGAAGACATAGATACGGAACCATTCAACTTCACGGGGCGACAGAAGCCAACAAAAAAATCCAGCGCGGATGAGATCAACAGGAATATGGTGGCCGGGGCTGTCGGCAGGCCGGGCAGCGAGACCATTGCCTGACCGTCAGACCTTGCAGATAACGTCAAATCGATTTCTGCGGTTGTCTTTCAAACCCAGGTCCTTGTACTTCTCCCAGAGTTCACTGTCATTATCCAGAGTGTAATGGCGGGGATTGGCGTGGTATTCCGGGCAGAGCTTGCGAATGGATTGACGTAACCGCCGGTTCAGCGCCTCGACATTAAAAGAGGGGTTGAGTGCCTCGTCCCAGTAGGGATTGATGTGGTCCGCCCAGGTGAATGGCCTCTGCCTGACATAGCGCCCGCCCCGCATCACGAGAATTGATTGCCTGCCGGTGGCCGGGTCATCCCGAAACAGGCTTTGGTAGAAACGCCACCCCTCGTCATTGGCCACCAGGTCCGCATTGGAAAAAATACCGGTGGTAAGCTGGCCGAATAACCATCTCTCCGCGAATGCGCCCCTGGCAAGCAGCCTTTCTCTGGGCATATCTTTCAACTCCCGCCGGAAATACTTGTAGCCCTGAGAGAAAAAGTGCCCCAGCTTGTCTGAGCCCACCATGACATTATTGACGCGAAAGGTTCTGCCGACACCGAAAAAGAAGGTGACCCGAGTGGCCCAGACAGGCATGCCCCTGTAAATGCTCCTGCGGCGAGTCTGGCTGTATCTCTCCACACTCGGAGACCTGGCCGCCCATCTCTCTATCTTATCCGCCCAGTACCACCCGCCTATCTCGTAATAGACAGCCCTTGCAAAACGCCGTTGCGTCACCGGCGGATTCCTGCCGGCAAGAATCCTGTCAATCGCGGCATTGACCTCAGCATCCATGGCCCCCAGGGAGTCTGAAACATCCTCGGTTCGATTCAGGTATTGATCGGATTCATAGGCAAAAACCCCATCGCAGACCATGAGCAGGCAGAGCAGGCAGAGCAGGAAAGGTCGCATGGATGTATTTATAACGAAATCGGCCGGATTGGCAACAAACACCCGGATATCGGCCCCCCGATTGTCATACATGGCTTACAACAGATAGGGATATTTCTCCTATTTCCCTATTCTCCATTTGTTTTGAATTATGGTAGGTTAACAATTCCCCACCACAGCACAGTATGGTCAGGAACAATCCGGCCATCCAACAGGGAGGCAGCACAATGAAAGCATCTAATGGGCGTTATCTGGGAGATACAATCGGCGTTCTATGGCAAAAATATCTTCTGAGACGCGGTTTGATCGAACCTCTCGATGACGAGGGCTTCGTGCTGAGGCGTGGCGGGGTGGGTTATGACGGCTACAAAGCCGACCTGACGAGAGCAATCACCTATGCCCGTTTCCATGTCCACTATTTTTACCTGAGTTTTGCACTGGGCATGGCGGTAACGACATGCTTCGCCATTTGTGCCAGTTTCGCGGGATGGGAAGCTTACTCCGTTATACTCACCTTGAGTTTTGTCGTCCTGTTAGTCGCCATGATCCTTGTCTCTACATTTTTCTTCATGGTGTTTTCGAGACGACAGGTCAAGGGGTTGGAACAAATCGAGAACCGTGAAACGCCCTTTGTACGATGGCGGATGGCTGCCGAAAGGCGGGGGATTGAGAAATCTCAATTGGTGACCTATGGGATGCTTCTCGCTTTCTTTACCCTTTTGATGCCACCGCCTACCGGGGTTGTAAAAGCCCTGGTGGTGCTTATCATCATGCTATTGGGCCTGTGGATGCTCATACTCTCGCAGTGGAAGCGGAAGGCCGACAACATTAAAGCCGGGGTTTAACGGCGGGACAGGTCAGCGGGCCATGCTGTAAAATTCATCATTGGGGCGCATGCTGGTGAGGTTTGCCATGCGGTTGCTCAATGCAAAGAAAGCGGCTATGGCCCCCATATCCCACACGTCTTCCTGGCTGAACCCCTGGGCGAGAACATCTGCGATGTCCTCATCGCTGACCTTCTCTGAGTCAGCGGCCACCTTGACGGCAAAATCCAGCATGGCTCTCTCTCGCGGCGAAATATCCGCCTTGCGATAGTTGATTGCCACCTGATCCGCAATCAGCGGGTTCTTCGCTCTGATTCTGAGGATGGCGCCATGGGCAACAATGCAATACTGGCAGCTATTACTCGCGGAGGTGGCGACAATGATCATCTCCCTGTCCGCCTTGCTGAGCCCTGATTCTTTTTCCAGCAGCGCATCATGGTAGGCGAAGAAGGCGCGTAGTTCTTCCGGCCTGTGAGCCAGGGTCAGGAATACATTGGGGATAAACCCGGTTTTTTCCTGTATGGCGATGATCCTCTCGCGCAGGTCTTCGGGGATGTCTTCCAGCCTGGGAACCGGAAACCTGCTGATGGGCTTTTCCTGTACTCTATTCACCATTCACTGCCTTGTCTCCTTTTTGACTCAATATCCACACCTCACGATTTCAACCCAAGCCGCCGACTTAATCAAGCAGACTCTTCCACTACATGACCAACCGCGCCCAAACGGGCATAATGCCCGCCTGACCAGACAGGAAAACCCGTATGGAATGCCCGAAGTGCCATTCGGCAATGGAAGAGCACACTCTCGGCACATTGGCGAGCAAAGTGACTGTGGACAAGTGCGCCAAATGCAGCGGCATCTGGTTTGATCTTGGAGAGGCCGAGCAACTCAAAGGTAAGTGGATGTCTGACTATATCGATGACGGCGACCCGGTGGTTGGCCGCCGACACAACAGGATGCGCGATATCAACTGCCCCCGTTGTAACAAGCAGATGGAAGCCATCGGCGACCCGGTTCAGGTTCATATTCAATACGAAGCCTGCGCCGAACACGGCATGTACTTCGATGCCGGTGAGTTCAAGGACTACAAGTATGAAACTCTGATGGACAACTTCAGAGATTTCATCTTCAGGGTGACCAGGCAGGAAGACTAATGTGACCCGCCGTCAACGGCGATGATTGCTCCCGTGGTAAACCCGGCAAGGGCGCTGGCCAGATAAAGGGCCGCGCCCACGATTTCATCAGGCTCGCCGCCCCGCTGCATCGGGATCATGGCCTCGGCGCGCCTGTTAAACGCATCCATGTCCCATGCCTGGCTGATATCCGTCAGGAAAGGGCCGGCCATAATGCAATTTACCCGAACCTTTGGCCCATAGGCGGCCGCAAAAGAGCGTGTTATGGCATTCAACCCCGCCTTGGCGGCGCCATAAGGCTCTGAATCCGGGCTCTTGGTTACAGAGGAGGTGCTGGAAATGTTGATGATACTGCCACCGTCTCCCTTCATCATGCGCGCACCTATATTTGCGCTCAATCGAAAAGGCCCCTTGAGGTTTACGCCGACAACCTTATCGAACAATTCCTCGGTTATCTCATCCAGAGACGGGTAGAGAGGGGACATGCCGGCATTGTTAATCAGCACGTCCACCTTGCCAAGCGCCCCGTATACGGCATTGACCATATTATCGAGCCCCTGCCAGTCGGCGGCGTGGGCGGCATAGGGGAAGGCTTTTACGCCGATGGATTCGACTTCTTTCGCGGTTTTGATGCAAGCGTCGAGCTTTCGGCTGACTATCGCAATATCCGCGCCATGCCTGGCAAAACCCAGCGCCATTTCTCTGCCCAAACCCCGGCTGCCGCCAGTGATCAACACCGATTTGCCCGTCATATCCAGTTCGTCCACCCGTGCCTCCGCTGTCGGCAAAAATTGCATTGTAGCCTTCATGCGCTTTCAGGTCTGCCTTTCAAGGCCTTGCCCGTGTAAAATCCAGCAAGCTGCGTCATGGTGTAGAAATGAACGAACTTATCTCCAGAAGGCTCAGGCATCGGGTGAGGACACTTGGTGCCATTCTGGGTGAAACCATGAGCAGGCAACACGGCCAGGCGTTTCTGGAGAAGGTTGAAGAAATACGGTTGCTGGCAAAAGCGAGCCGGCAAACCGACGGTCACCCGGAGGATGATGAGAAACTCAAACAGGGGCTGAAACAACTGAATGACGACAGGCTCATAGACATTGCCCGCGCCTTCAACCAGTTCCTCAATCTCACCAACATTGCCGAGCAGGCGGAGTCAACCGCTCAGGCAACCGATTCGGAACTCGAGGCGCTTTTCTCCCGACTGACCCGGCGCGGTATCAGCACCGAGCAAATTCTTGATACAGTCAGGAATATGCAATGCGACCTGGTATTGACCGCTCACCCCACCGAAATCACCCGCCGCACTCTCATCCAGAAGTACAACCGCATCGCCACCACCCTGGAACAGGTCAACGAGGATACTGAACTCAGTCGTGAAAACAGGCTGGAACTTGAACAGCTTGTTGCGGAAGTATGGTACACGGATGAAATTCGCACCGAGCGGCCAACCCCGCAGGATGAAGCCAAGTGGGGATACGCCGTTATTGAACATTCCTTGTGGATGGCCATTCCGCAACTCTGGTCAAGACTTGAAGAAATACTGCGTCGATTCACGGATGTACAACTTGACCTCGATGTCGCCCCGATAAAAATTTCCTCCTGGATGGGCGGCGACCGGGATGGAAACCCCCATGTAACCGCCACCGTTACCAGAGAGGTGTTGCGTCTTGCACGCTGGATGGCTGCAGACCTTTACCTGCGTGACATCGAGGAGTTGCTGGCGCAGTTGTCCATGTCTGATTGCACGGCGGAACTCAAAGCGCTGTGTGGCGGGGAAACGGACGAGCCCTATCGCCGTGTCCTGCGTGATATTCGTGAAAAACTGACAGCGACCCGCGCCTGGGCGGAAACTGGCGAACCGGCGCATGAAGGGCTGATACAAAAAGACAAGGACCTGGCATCGCCGTTGAAAGCCTGCTACGACTCACTGCATGAATGTGGCATGGGTATTATCGCGGAGGGGCTACTCAAGAAAACCCTGATCAGGGCCAATACATTCGGCGTCACTCTGGTGGAACTCGATATCAGGCAAAGCGCCGACAAACATATCGAACTGCTGGACGCCATCACAAGATACCTGGAGGTGGGCAGTTATCGGGCATGGTCAGAGAAGGCCCGCACGGATTTTCTTCTGCAGGAGTTGGAAACAAGGCGGCCGCTCATACCTGAAAGCTGGGAGCCGACAGGCGAGGCGGCGGAAACACTCAAAACCTTCCGCCTGATAGCGGAAAACAACGGCCAGGGAATATCCAGCTATATCATTTCCATGGCCAGGGGGCCTTCCGACGTGCTGGCGGTGGTTCTTATGTTGAAGAAATGCGGCCTCGAGCGGATATTGCCGGTGGCTCCCCTGTTCGAGACGCTTGATGATCTCGAAAACGCCGCCTGGACCCTTGAGCGACTGCTTCGCACAAGCTGGTATGTGCAACACATCGAAGGGTCGCAGCAAATCATGATCGGTTATTCCGATTCCGCCAAGGACGCCGGGCAGATGGCCGCCGCCTGGGCGCAATACCGGGCCCAGGAAGAACTGGTCACGGTGGCGAACAAATACAATGTCAGATTGACACTCTTTCACGGGCGGGGCGGTGCCCCGGGGCGCGGCGGGGCCCCGGCACGTCAGGCCATTCTTTCCCAGCCTCCGGGCTCGGTGCATGACAGTATGCGGGTCACGGAACAGGGAGAGATGATACGTTTCAAGTATGGCTCCCCACCCCTGGCGCTGATCAATCTGGACCTGGTGCTGAGCGCCGCCATCGAAGCCAGCTTGCTGCCGCCGCCGAAGCCGAGAGAGAATTGGCGATTGCTGATGCAGCGTCTCGCAGATGTCGCCTGCGACAGTTACCGTTCCGTTGTACAGTCGGACCATGATTTCATCGGCTACTTTATCGAGGGCACACCGGAACGCGAACTTGCGCTGCTGGCCCTGGGTTCCCGACCGGCCAGACGCAGCGGAGATGGCGCCGACCGTTCTATCAGTGAACTGCGGGCAATTCCCTGGGTTTTCGCCTGGACACAGAAACGCCTGATGCTGCCCGCATGGCTGGGTACGGACGCGGCCTTTGGCCAGCGACTGAGCGGGAAAGAATGGCACGTACTGAAGGAAATGGTCGACGAGTGGCCTTTCTTTCAGACACAGATCAATATGCTGGAGATGGTGCTCAGTAAGGCGGACGCGAACATATCCGCACAATATGATGAAGCCCTCATACCGGACAATCTGAAGCCCATGGGCGATGCATTCCGGGAAAGGCTCAACGGGCTGATAGCCAACGTCAACAAGATCAAGAACCAACAGACTCTGCTGGAGAATAATCCTGAAATAAAACAAACCCTGGACCTGCGGCACCCATACACCGACCCGCTGCACATTCTTCAGATTGAACTCATCAAACGCTGCCGAAGCAAAGGCTCTGACAACCCGGAAAAAGCGCACAAGGCGCTGCTGGTCACCATTGCCGGTATTGCGGCAAGCATGCGCAACACCGGCTGAGAAAAATACTTCATGGCGGACGGAAACCGGGGCATAATAGCCGGATGCAAAGCAGGGCGTACTTAAACGGAGACAATTATGAAAGTAATAAAAATTATCATCATACTGGGGCTTGTCTATGTCGGTATAGTTGCCCTTTTCGAATCACTGATTGGCACCCTGCAACCGCAGAGTGGTGAAACCCTGGTGCTGATTTCCAGGGATGCGGAAGACAATGAATACACGAGAGTCCTCAGCCGCATTGAAATTGACGAGCGCCTCTATGTTGCAGTCAACCACTGGCCAAGGGCCTGGTATAACAGGGTTCTCGAAAACCCGGACGTTGAAATTACTTTCTCCGGCGAGACCGCCGATTACCAGGCTGTTCTCGTGACCGACGAGGCGGAAGCAAACAATGTGCGCATGGAGAGGCCTCTTGGCCCGATGATTCGTATCCTGACAGGCTTCCCGCCCAGGTATTTCGTCAGGATGGACCCGGTGATGACAACGGCTCCGCCCTTACCTGAAACCCCGGAAGTTTGATCCGGCCCACCCCTTCCGCTAATATGCGCAGCCTTGTATGGGGCCATAGCTCAGATGGGAGAGCGCGTGACTGGCAGTCACGAGGTCGGCGGTTCGATCCCGCCTGGCTCCACCAGTTCACAGGAACATACACCGGTAAATTTCAAGCCTTCTTCAACCCGCGCCGTACCAGTTAATGGCGGCTCACGCCGCCACTCTGGATTCCCGGGCTACGCCCGAGAATGACGGGAAAGCAACCCGCGCCGTACCAGTTCATGGCGGCAGATCTTCCATTCGCCGTCAACCCGCCGCATATCCGTCTTGTAGGTTGCCCAGAGGGTCAGCGTTGTCCCGCCTTGATCCAGGAAGTGCGTGGCCTGCACATCCGTGCGTGTACTGGCATGGTCGCCATCGATGGTCGCCCGTGTCGGGGAGAGGAGATGTTGGGTGGCTTCATATTGACTCACCGCCTCCAGCCACCAGGGAAAGTAGGCATTGATGCCGTGAATGTTCTCGGCAGCCATGCCCGCCACTTCTACATCATCCGTAAACAGCGCTCGATAGCCTTCGTCGTCGCGCTCATCCACACAGGCTGCATATTTCAGCATCACATCCTGCACAGCGAGCCTGTCCGCCTGATATGCCGTCATTTTTTCACCTTTCACCCGGCCTGGAACTTCACGGTACGAGACCCGGGCGCCGGCGGGTCTTCCGGCGGGCCGGCAAAACACTGGGCGATTTTCATCCACTGAGTCGCCGGCTCGCCTTTCACTTTGAGGTTGACGTCTGCGATGTTCCTGCCCTGGGTAACGACATGGCAGAATTCCACGGCATCACCTTCCACCAGATTATTTTCATCGGCCTCATTGAACTCCCAGACATCCCCGCCCGGGCTGGTGAGCCGAACAAAGGGCGCGGGGCCGGGCACATCCAGCTTACGGTTCGCGAATGTCCAACCGTAGGTTTTCACGCCTATCACGGCGATATTTTTCAAGCGATTTGTGTTGACCCTGATGCGCCCGAACATATCGAAGACGTCCTGACCATGGGACCAGGTTTCCATTTGGCGCGCAGTGGTGAACATCATCACGCCCATATCCGGGCCAAACCAGGGTACCCGTCTTTTCGGGTCACTTGACCCCAACAGGTCGCACATTTCCGTAAAATATTGCCACCAGATATCCAGCAATACTCTCCCTTCCTCGGTGGGATTCATGGTTTTGCGAACCACCGTCGGGTCGGCTTTTGCGGCAGCAAAGCCCGCAGCATCTTTCAGCGCCAGCACCGCCATCCTGTCCGACCCGTGCAGATGCTGCACAACCTGATTCACCGCCCAACTCTTGAAAGGAGTTGGTCGGGCCCAGTCATCCGGTGCCAGGTCATCCAGCACTTTTTTCAGTGCCGCGCCCTCTTCTCTTAAATCGTCCGCCTGTTGAAACATGGTCATAGCTCCCTGAATTCCTTCTCAAGTTTTTTTACCTGTTTGCCAGACACGCCACCGAGCACATCCAGGGCAAACCTCAATCTCGCCCGCACCATGTCCTCGCCAAGAATTACCATGGAATCAAAAAGCGGCGGAGAAACCGGCTTCCCGGTGACGGCCACGAACATCGGTAACAGCAGGTCACGCAACTTCAGCTTCATGCCTTCAGCAATATCCACAAATAATTGGTTAAGCCCGTCTCTGCTCCAGTCCCTGTTCACTTCCAATCGCCAGAGGGCAAACTGGAGTATCTTCTTCACCTGGTCTGGCTCCAGGTTTTTGAACTTGAAGTCCGAAGCCTCGACAGCCGGCATACCCTCCGCAAAGAAACCGATCATAGGCGCCAATTCGGAGAATACATCAACCCTCTCTTTCACCAACGGGATGATTCTCAGCAGGTTTTCCCGGTTGTAGGCCCAGGCCGCGACCCGGTCGGCAAATTCATCCTCGCTCATCGATTCCCGCAGCCAGCGGCCATTTAGCCACTTGAGTTTTTCGACGTCAAACACCGGCGCCCCGAGAGAAATACGGCCCATGTCAAAGTCGCCGATCATCTCCTCCAGGGTAAATTTCTCTTCACCATCCGGCATGCTCCAACCCAACATGCCCAGGTAGTTGAGCAGAGCCTCTGGCAGGAAGCCCATGACCCTGTAATAACCGATACTGGTGGGGTTCTTTCGCTTGCTTAACTTGCTCTTGTCGGGGTTCCTTAGAAGCGGCAGATGAGTCAGGCGGGGCATGTCCCAGCCAAAATACTGGTACAGGAGTTGATGCTTGGGCGCGGAATTGATCCATTCCTCACCGCGGATAATGTCCGTGATTTCCATCAGGTGGTCGTCAACCACCACGGCCAGATGGTAGGTTGGATGCCCGTCCGCCTTAAGCAGCACCTGCATATCCACCTGCCGCCAATCGATGTGGATATCGCCTCTCAATTCATCATGGACGGTGCAGACCCCTTCATCCGGGACTTTCATCCGCACCACATATTCATCCCCGCTTTCCAGCCGCGACCTTGCGTCCTCGTCAGTCAAGCAGTGGCCGTCATAGCGCGCTGTCTCTCCGCGTTTTATCTGCTCGGCGCGCATTACATCCAGACGTTCCTTCGTACACCAGCAACGGAAAGCGTGCCCGTCCTTGAGAAGCCGCGCCGCATGCTCCCGATAAATCTGCGACCTTTCGCTCTGCCGATAAGGGCCGTGGGGGCCGCCAATATCCGGGCCTTCATCCCAATCCAGCCCCAACCAGCGCAAGGAATCCAGAATAGCCGCCTCCGACGCCTTGTTACTGCGCGCCGCATCCGTATCTTCAATACGCAGCACAAACTCACCCCCTGACCTGCGGGCGTGGCAGTAACTGAACAAAGCCATGTAGGCGGTGCCGACATGAGGGTCACCCGTCGGCGAGGGCGCAACTCTGGTTCTGCTTTTCATGGGGTTGTCATGAGATTGTCATGGAATTGTCGTGGGGTTGTCATGGAATTGACGTGAGTATAAAACCGCTTGAATGTTACACTACCACACTGCAAAAGCGTAATTCAGACAACAGCTATGTTCCGCAGATTCAATGTTGCGCCCATGATGGGTCGCACCGACCGACACTGCCGCCACCTGCTTCGACTCCTGTCGCCCAACGCCATGCTGTACAGCGAAATGCTGACAACTGGTGCGTTGATACACGGAGACCGAGACAGAATGCTGGCGCATCAGGGTGACGAGCCAGCCGCCGTTCAACTTGGCGGCAACAATCCCGATAATCTGGCCGCCTGCGCGAAATTCGTGGAAGAGGCCGGCTATCAGGAAGTCAACCTTAACTGTGGCTGCCCCAGTGACCGGGTACAGCAAGGCGGGATTGGCGCCTGCCTGATGGCGGAACCCGCACGGGTCGCCGAGTGCTTCGCCGCCATGACGGCAAGCGTCTCCATTCCGGTTTCAGTCAAGTGCCGTATCGGCATAGGCGAAGACGACAACCTTGAATTCTTCGAGGAATTTATCCGCAAAGTATATGATGCGGGATGCAGGCACTTTCAGATACACGCCAGGCGGGCCATTCTGACGGGGCTCAGCCCGAAGGAAAACCGAGAAATACCACCCCTCAGGTACGACTTTGTCAAGTATATCCAGAGCGCCTTTGCCGATGCCCGCTTCGTTCTGAACGGCGGCATAAAGACCCTGGAAGAAGTCCACCAACACCTGATGGACTTCCCCGGCGTGATGCTGGGGCGGGCAATTTACGATACACCCTACCTGGCCGCGGAAATTGATCAGGCCCTGTTCAATACCCGGTTACCGGGCAGGTCAGAAGTGCTCGACCAGTATCGTCAATACATGCTGAAGGAAATGCAGGTCGGGACCCAACTCAGACAGATGGCGAAACACCTGCTCGGGCTTTTCGCCGGCATACCTCACGGGCGCTCCTTTCGCCGCCATCTCTCCACTTTTATGCACCGTGACGATGCCGACATAGACGTACTGGATAGTGCCGTTGCCTGTATCGGAGACGGCAACCGATGATCGACGGGCTATTCAGATTTTTCCAGGAACAGGTGGCTGACACGCCTCAGGAGCCAGCCGAGGACGCAACATCCGTCCGGCTTGCTGCCATTGCGCTCATGCTTGAGGTTGCAAGATCGGACACCGACAAGCAGCCGATTGAACTCCGAACCATCGAGCAGCTTCTCAGCGATGAATTTGACTTCCCCAATGAACATATCAAGACCCTGATGGACGCAGCGTCAGACAAGGTTGAAGCGGCCCATGACCTCTACCAATTCACACAACTGATCAATGCACACTATAGCCAGGCCGGGAAGCAGAAGCTGTTACTGGCCATGTGGCAGGTCGCATTCGCCGATGGACATATCCTGGCCATCGAGAACCACATCATTCGCAGGGTGGCGGGATTGATTCACATTTCCCATGCTGATTTTATCAGGCTGAAAATTCAGGCGCGGGACGGTTAGTGCCCGGCAAACCGCCTGACCAGGTGGGTATTTTCATATTCCAATGCCTCCACAAGCTCCCTGAATTCGCCGCTGTTCTCCCCGTTCAGGCCCATCAAGATGCGATGCGCATCAATGACCTGGTTCCGCAGGGTGTCTTCATTGGCCGCTTCCTGGGGCAGTTCCAGCATCTCCTTTTCCCGGGGCAGAGGTTCATCGGCAATCACGCACACCTCTTCCATCGCCATGCTGGCAAGAACCCGGGTGATATCCTCGTTAGGTGAGATGATGCTGGTGGCATGGTCAAAATGCTCCCGCGTACAAACCGCAATCTTTGCGATGAGGCCAAGGGCTGTGCTGTCTATGGCGATGGTTTCCGAAAGATCAATGACCATCGCCCGGAAGTCACTGCAGGATTTTAGCTTCTCCAGGAAGGTGGCGATAGTGGGGCCAAGAGTCAACCGGACGTCGCCGATAAACTTGAGTACATGAACCCCGTCTTGTTTGGCAAAAAGAATTTTTCCCATGCTATTTGTCCGTTTTGCTATCCATCTGTTTACTGTTCAGCCATACCGCTATCCCGACCAATCGGAACTTGCCACGGTAAGTACTGCTATGTCATCCGGGACTCTGCTCGCGGTAAGTACGCCCAGATCATTGACGAGCGCATCGAGATGCTCCCGCCTGTGGGATTTTACCAATGAAAGCAGGTGCTCTTCCTTACTTTCGAGCGTGGCCTGGGGCAGTATTTCAAACACCCCGTCGGAGAACATGACGATGGCATACTGTTTCGGCAGGTTCACCGTGTACGCCTCGTAGGATGGCTCCCCATACAAACCCAACGGCTGACCGCCAATCTCCAGAAATTCAGCGCCGTTTTCATGGCAGAGAATTGTACCCGGGAAATGGGCGGCATTGCTGTATTCCAGTTCGCTGTTTTCCTGATCGATAATACCGAAAAACATAGTGACATGCTGCTCCAGGTTCCATTGCAGCAGTTCAGCGTTGAACCAGTTGAGAATTTCGACGGTGGACATGAAGCGCGTAAACTCGTCCAGCAAACGGCGCGACAGACTCTTCAACAATACCGTTATAAAAGCGCTGGAAGCACCATGGCCGGAAACATCGGCAATATAAAAAGCCACCCGCCCGTCAAATAACTCAAAATAGTCGATGAAGTCGCCACTCATAATCATCGACGGATAAAGCTGGTGATTGAAGGTCAGCCCCCTGATATAGGCCGGGGACTTGGGCAACATGGCCTGTTGAACGCGAAAGCCGGACTGCTGGTCGTGCTCGAGTTGCTTGAACATGGCCCTGGTTTCTTCCGATGCTTCAGCAGCCAGGGCATTGGTGCGGCTTTCCAGGTTCCTGCGAACCACATATTCAAGCATCTCTTTTTCCGTACCCACATAGTAGATATAGTCGGATGCGCCCGCCTGGACATGTTCGCGAACTGTCTCGCCGGACACGTCTCTCGCCACTATCACCACTGGCGCCGTCGGAAACTGGCGATGGATACGGTTCAGCAGGGATAGAGAAGACCGACCCGGCTGCTTGGTGAGCAGTACCAGGTCTGGGAGGGATGCACGGAGTGCCTCAAGTGCACCGGGATAATCAACGATATTGACGGCGGTGAAGTTGCTTTCCTCCAGCCGGGCTTTCATTTCCTCAGCCTCGGAGGATCTGGAAATAATCAGTAACCGATAGTTCTCATTGCCCATAATGCTGAAGTGCCATCATTTGGGAGCGAGCGAACATTAGCGTAAAAATTTAATAATTACAAACAATTACGATAGTTTGTTTATGCTCGTATTGAGGGTTGGCTCGCAAGTTGCTCTCTCGTCAGAATCCATCCTCGAAGCTGTCTTCAATCTCGCCATCTTTTTCCAGGTATTCACGCCGCTGCAGATAGGCGCTCCGGAAAAAAATGTAACGGTCACCGAACACCGCCTGGTCCACGCCCAGCAGGTCGGCCCGCTGGTGCAGGAGTCGCACGGCAACAGCAGTATTGCGATGCTTCACCAACTGAAGACAACAAAGGGGGTCCATCAGTATGTCCGCCGGACTCGCCAGAGCATCCCGCAGGGTACTCGGGCCCATGAACGGAATCACAAGATAGGGGCCAGGAGGAACGCCCCAGGTGGACAGTGTCTGTGCAAAGTCTTCTTCGCGATCTTCCAGGCCCAGGCGGCTTGCCGGGTCAAAAAGCCCACCCAACCCGATGGTGCTGTTGAGCAGTACGCGAGTAAGGCCGCTGACGCTCTCCCCCAGTTTACCCTGCAACAAACTATTGACCGAGTCACCCAAGTCACCCAGATTGCTGAACACATTGCCCACGGACTTCTGTACAGGATTTGGCAAAAGCCAGTCATATCCTTTCGCGACCGGTCTCAGTACCTTCGAGTCAGCCACGTCATTGAACCGCTGAACCCGGCGGTTAAAATTTTCAAAGGGGTCCTCAGGCTCCGCTGCCTCGCACGCCAGCGCATAAAACAGGAAAAGACTGGTAAGTATTCTGCTCATGTTACTTAGAGAGAATGTTCATGCCTTCTTCGATGCCGGCGATCGTCAGTGGGTACATTTGGTCCTCCACCAGCTTCTGCGTGAGCGCCACGGATGTTGAATACTCCCATGTATCCTGCGGCGTGGGGTTGATCCAGATCACCTTGTCGAAGGTGTCCAGAACCCGCTGCATCCAGATGGCGCCGGCTTCCTCGTTCCAGTGTTCCACCGACCCGCCGGAATGGGTGATTTCATAGGGCGCCATGGTCGCATCACCCACAAAGATTACCTTGTAGTCATGGGTGTACTTGTGAAGTATGTTGAAAGTGTCGATACGCTCACTCATTCGCCTATTGTGTTCTTTCCACAGGCCGTCATAAAGGAAGTTGTGAAAATAGTAGGTTTCCAAGTGCTTGAACTCGGATCTCGCGGCGGAGAAGAGCTCTTCACACACTTTCACATGGGCGTCCATAGACCCGCCATTATCAAGCAGCAGTAACACCTTGACCGTGTTCTTCCGTTCCGGGCGCATCACTATGTCAAGCAAACCGCCGTTCCTGGCTGTTTTGCCGATGGTGGTATCGATATCGAATTCGTCTTCCCTGCCCTGGCGCGCCAGCTTCCGCAACCGGCGCATGGATATCTTCATGCCCCTTGTGCCCAGTTCCACATTGTCGTCATAGGCTTTGTAGTCCCTGCGGTCCCAGGTTCGTTTGCCCCGGCGTTTCTTGCCCTGGCGGTTATCACCTTCTTTACCGCGACCCTGTTCTCCCTGGCCTTCTTTGTCTTTGTCCTTTCCTTCGCCCCGTGCGGCTTCCTCGACCTCCCGCTTGAACGCATCGATCAGTTTTTCCAGGCCACCCAGAGATTTAATTTCTTCCAGTTCTTCAGGTGTCAGGCTTTTTTCAAACTCGCGCCGCAGATATTCATCGGGAATGAGCGATGCCAGCAGGCTGGCGAGATCTTCCAGCCCCTTGAAGTAAGTGCTGAAAGCGCGATCAAACTTATCGTAATAACGCTCGTCTTTGACCAGCACCATGCGCGACAGATAGTAAAACTCGTCAACGTCCGCATAGACGAGGCGGGCTTTCAGTGCCTCGAGCAAATGCAGCAGTTCGGTAATCGAAACCGGAATTCTGGCTTTCTTAAGAGCGAAGAAGAAATTGATCAGCATGCCGGATATTTTACCCCCGATCAGCTTGCGCCACTCTGCCTTCTGTTCATAAAGGCAAGCCTTTCGAGCAGTTGTACATCCTGCTCGTTCTTGACCAGTGCCCCATACAGAGGTGGAATCGCCTTCGATGTATCCCGACTGGTCAGGATTTCATCAGGAATATCGTCCGCCATCAGAAGCTTGAGCCAGTCTATCAATTCCGATGTGGATGGTTTCTTTTTGAGCCCGGGCACCTTGCGCACGTCAAAAAAGATTTCCATGGCCTCTTTCACCAGACCCTGCTTGATGCCGGGATGATGAACTTCAACAATGTCCGCCATGGTATTCCTGTCCGGGAACTGAATATAGTGGAAGAAACATCGACGCAGGAAGGCATCCGGCAGTTCCTTCTCATTGTTACTGGTGATGACCACCACGGGTCTGTTGATGGCCTTGACCGTTTCGCCCGTTTCATAGACATGGAACTCCATTCGGTCCAGTTCCAGCAGCAGGTCATTCGGGAATTCGATGTCCGCTTTGTCGATTTCATCGATCAGCAGAACGACTTTTTTCGGCGTGGTAAATGCATCCCAGAGTTTACCTTTGGCAATGTAGTTATTGATGTCATGGACCCGTTCATCTCCCAACTGGGAATCCCGCAGGCGGGATACGGCGTCATACTCGTACAACCCCTGCTGGGCTTTGGTCGTGGATTTGATATGCCAGGAGATCAGATCCATACCGAGAGAGTTGGCGATTTCTTCCGCCAGCATGGTCTTACCCGTGCCCGGCTCTCCTTTGATCAGCAAGGGTCTTTCAAGCCTGACGGCTGCATTTACAGCCATCTGGAGTTCTTCCGTGGCAATGTAAGTAGATGTACTGGAAAACTTCATTCAGATAACTTCCAAAAATCAGGCCATAAAAGCCCGGCAATATACCGCCTGCACCGACATAATGCCAGCCAATTCCAACCCCCCGTGACAGGCGTGGCGCATCGGTTACGATGGCTGGCGCAGGCGCTTCAACACCAACACGCCCAGCATAACCGCTATGGCCGCAAGCAGTGTCAGCGCAACGGCCAGGCCACTGCCGGTGCTGCCGGGCAGAAACTCCATCAGCAACACTATCACTGCCGGGGCAAAATGCTCATGAGCGGGGTCGGCATACCAGGGGGTATAGATGAAGATGAGGGACAGGCCCCGTAACAGGTCGCGCCAGCCAGCATGACGAATCCGCGAGGTGACCTTCCACCAGAAGAAACAAAAGCCTGCACCCGAGCCCAGATACAGAGCCCAGGCAATGACATACTGATATTCAGCAATAAAATTGCTCATCTAGTGGTCCACCCAACGAATAATATGCTCCTCGCAGGAATCCGGGTGTACATGGGATTCCGGGATACATTTACCCTTTATCGAGATGCCGGCTTCATGCACGGTCTGCGGGCTGCCGGATACCAGTGGATGCCACCATTCAAGCGCCCTCCCTTCCGCCAGCGTCCGATAGGCGCAGGTTGACGGCAGCCAGGTGTAATCCCGTGCGCTCTGCGGGGTCAGTTGTACGCAGCCGGGCTTCAATTGGGTGCGTTTGTCATAATCGGTGCAGCGACATTCATTTTCATCCAGAAACCGGCAGACAACCGCCGTGTAATGCACCTCCCCTGAATCCGCATCCTCAAGCTTGTGCAGGCAACAGCGTGCACAACCATCACAGAGACCTTCCCATTCCCGTTTGTTCATCTCCGACAGGGATTTTTCTTCCCAGTAATTCATGAGTCCGCCAGAGCCGTAAGCAACGCCTCGCCAATAGCCGCTTCACGCCAACCACCAAGCTCAACCGGCAGATGATAGCAACCGGACTCATCCCGGGAGCGAATAAGTTTCTCAAGATGACGACGCTTGGTCAGCAATTCAGGCGCAACGGATAATCGCTTTGCCTGTTCATTCACGACTTCGCGAAGCAGCTTCAGTCTCTTATTGTCTACCGATGTATCCGTGCGTTCAATCGGCGGCGGAAACTCTTGTTCCGGCGTGGATTGCGCCTGGGTCCGCAAAGCCATGATCTCGTCGCCATACTTGCGGACCTGGCGCGGCATCATGCTCGCTTTCTCCCGGAGTAATTCTGTATCCGCGATATCATCACGCGCTATGGCCATCAGAGCCTGATGGTCCACGACCCGGTTACGGGGGATATTTTCCCGCCTGGCGGCTACCTCACGCCAGGCGCACAGAACCTTCAGAGTGTTCAGTTGACGCCCGCCCAGTTGCCAGAGCCCTTTCAGCTTTTTGTAACAGTCTTCCGGGTCAATGGTCGTCGGTATATCCCTGCCCATTTCCGCGGATTCTGCCTCGACCCATTGCAGCTTGGGCCCGGCCTCCAACTCTCGCATCTGTGCATGGTAAACATAAAGCAGGTGAATCACATCGAGCGCGGCGTAGCGGAGCTGGCCAGCAGACAAGGGTCTCGCCAGCCAGTCCGAACGGGTCTGATCTTTCGGCAACCTGATGCCCAGATAATGTTCAACCAGCGACTGATACCCCACCGAAAAACCAACCCCGAGAGCCGCCCCTGCAATCTGTGTATCGAACAGGGGTGCCGGGACCACGCCAAGCAGATGCTGAAAGACTTCCATGTCTTCAGAACAGGCATGCAGCACTTTGAGCGTGTCGGCGTCCGTCAAGATATCCACCAGGGGCGACAGGTTATCGGGGCGCAACGGATCTATCAGGAAACATTCGTCGCCAGTGTAAATCTGGACCAGCCCAACGAGGGGGTAATAGGTGTTGGTCCTTACAAATTCCGTATCCAGGACGATAACCGGCGCATCCTCGCAGGCGCTAACGACTTCATCAAGCCGCTCATCCCGATCGATATAGACAAACTCCGGCTCATTCACGAGTCAATGCTCTGCCTGCCTTCCATCGCGTGGCTGAGAGTGCCGCCGTCCACATATTCAAGCTCGCCCCCCAGAGGAATGCCCCGGGCAATGCGCGACACCCGAATCCCGGAAGGTTTAAGAGCCTCATGTATATAGTGTGCCGTGGCCTCACCTTCAACCGTGGACGAAACCGCGAGAATGATTTCGTCAATCCCGGATTCACACCGCTGAATCAATTGCCCCACCCCGATTTCCTCCGGCCCGAGCCCGTCAATGGGCGACAAGGTTCCCATCAGCACGAAGTACCGCCCCCGGTAACTTCCGGATTGTTCAATGGCCATGACATCGGCGGGGGTTTCCACCACGCAGAGGGCTGATTCTTCCCTGGATGCGTCACGGCAGATAGTGCAAACATCCTCCTCCGTCAGGTTTCTGCAGAAGCCGCAGTTGCCGATTTTCTCCATAGCCTCCGCCAGTATGGTCGCGAGATGCCTGCCGCCTTCACGGTCTCTTTCCAGCAGATGCAGCAACATCCGCTGAGCGCTTTTCGGACCCACGCCCGGCAGGCAGCGAAACGCTTCAATAACCCGGCCCAGTAGCGTCTGTTCCAGCATCTACGAAAAAGGAAACTTGAAACCCGGCGGCAGGGATATGCCCCCGGTCAGTTCAGACATCTTGTCTTGCTGATACTGCTCCGCCCGTCTGACTGCATCGTTCATTGCCGCGGCAATCAAGTCTTCCAGTACATCCTTGTCCGCGGAGAACAGGCTATCGTCTATTTCGACTCTTTTTACGTCATGCCTGCCGGTCATGGTGACCCGGATTAGCCCCCCGCCGGATTCGCCGATAACCTGCGCATTGGCAATATCATTCTGTAGATTCTGAACCTTTTCCTGCATTTGCCTGGCCTGGTTCATCAGTTCGCCAAGATTGTTTTCCACCATGGTTACTTTCCTGAATACCCGAGGGGCGTAATACTCTCCGGGTCTAACCTGCCATTGAATGCTTCGATCAACCGCTTGACCCGCTCATCATTTTCAATATCGGCGATGGCCTCCGCCTGATCTTCTTCCTTTTTGCGTTCTTTGTGTTGCGCCGGTGTTTCAGCATCAATTATTCCCACCTCCACCGTCACACTCATCTCCCGGCCATAGAGGGATGACAAGGCCCGGGCGATGCGCTGTTCGTGGGTGGTATTCCAGAGGCTCGCATGCTGCTCAGCCAGCTTCAGCAGACACTCATCATCGCCAGCCTGCACCAACTGACAATGAGCTGCCAGCATCCCGGTTATGCCGTCAATGTTCATGGCTTCCAGTATCTTGGCCCAATTAGCCGATTCGAGAGGCGGGGCCGCAGATGGCGCCGGCGGCGGGGTTTCAGGTGGCGCCGCCAGCGGGGTTTCAGATATTGCCGTCGGCGGAGTTTCAGGTTTTCGCCCTGATTCAGCTTGTTTGGGTTCGTCTTGTTTGGGTTCGGGCCTGGACTCGGCCCGTTTTAATCCGGCCCGTTTTAATCCGGCCTGCTTTGATGCGGACTGTTTTGGGTCGGCAGCCCCGGCTTCCCGCCCGTCTCCGCTGACGGCGGACAATAACCCGGTTCTGGGCGATTGAACCGGCTCTGACTCGATACCCGGTTCTGTGGGGCTAAACGCCATCATCCGCAACAGCACCATCTCAAACCCCATGCGAGGCATGGGCGCCAGAGGCAGGTCACGCTGGCCTATCAACCCTATCTGGTAAAGCAACTGCACCTGTTCCGCAGATAACCGGCCGGCGGCGGCCAGCATCAGTTCCTTGTCACCCTGCGCATTATCCACAGCACCGGGAACCGCCTGGGCAATGGCAATACGGTGCAACATCGCAAGCAGGTCATCCAGCAGTGCGGCATAGTCAGGCGCAAACTCCGACAGCCCGGCAATTTTCGCCAGCAGCTTTTCGCCGTCTTCGGAGATGATTGCGTCCAGCAACCCGTGAACTTCCTGCTGGTCGATGGACCCCAGCATAGACCTCACCGACGCTTCCCGGACCTCGTTGTTGCCAAATGAAATCGCCTGATCAGTGAGGCTGAGTGCGTCCCGCATACTGCCATCTGCCGCATGGCCCACATGCCAGAGCGCTGACTCATCATAGGCGATGGATTCTTTTTGCAGTACCTCCCCCAGGTGGCGCACTATCTGCTCCGGTGAAAGATTCCTGAGATTGAACTGCAAGCAACGGGACAATACGGTTATCGGGAGCTTCTTCGGGTCGGTGGTTGCGAACAGGAACTTGACATGCTCCGGAGGTTCTTCAAGGGTCTTCAACATGGCGTTGAAGCTGTTGCGAGAGAGCATGTGGACCTCGTCAATAAGGTAAATCTTGAACCTGCTGGCGGTCGGCATGTACTGGACGTTATCCAGCAAATCACGCATATCATCGACACCGGTTCGCGAGGCGGCATCCACTTCTATCAGGTCCACACTGCGGCCTTCGGAAATTTCAACACAGGTGCTGCATTCGCCGCAGGGTTTCGATGTCACGTCGTTCTGGCAGTTCAGGCAGCGGGCAAGTATGCGGGCAATAGTCGTTTTGCCGACTCCCCTCGTGCCGGTAAACAGGTAAGCATGGTGCAGCCGCTGATTGTCGAGTGCGTTGATGAGGGCCTGGAGAACATGCTCCTGCCCTTCCAGTTCCTGAAATGAAGCTGGCCTGTATTTCCTGGCAAGAACCTGATAACTCATACAGGGATTGTACGGGGTATAGTTGGCACATTGAAGTGACCTGGGCCCGAAATGAGCAAACCCCTTTGCATAGGCCACCGGGGCCATGGGCTACCTGCCGGAAAACACCCTGCCATCATTCGAGTACGCCGTCTCTCTCGGCTGTGAGTACATAGAGCTGGATGTTCATTATGTCAGCGGGCAACTGCTGGTCTACACAGTGAACGAGGCTGCCGGCCAACTCAGGCTTCCTCCGAGATCTTCTTAAATTCCCGCTGCAATTCGAAGCGGGGTGAGGTTACATGCGTTTCCATCCGGCGCAACCGCTGTTCAACCTCAGAAAACTTCTCTTTCACGACCTGCATGGCCTGAACATTGTCCATGGTCGGCCTGCCCATACTTCGATCATTCGTGCTTCTTTGCGCATTTTCGGAGAGATTATCGTCCTGCTCGTAGTGCCCGCTCTCCGCCTCTGCAAACCTGTCGGTAAAGCGTCTGTAGCGAGGCTTGTCGTCCATCAGGAAGTACATGATGAAATAAGCGGGAATCACCATCGACGGTATAAAGATCAGCCCCATGACCGCACATAGCCTGATCTCCCAGACCGGGCGGCCAAAATAGTCCGCTATGCCCGCACAAACACCGAGAATCTTCTTGTGTTGCATGTCCCTATACAGGCGCGAGCGGCGCCTTCGCCCGGCTCTCCGTGCATGTCCTGCCTGGCGTCGGTCGCTGTTTGAAGCGCGTCCCGTATATTGCCTGTCTTTCCTCAACTTGTGGTTCCTCCCGCCACTGCGCCTGGCTATTACACTAATCGTTACTGCACACGGTTACTGCACACGGCTACTACACACGGCATCAAACGTCTGTCTGCTTTTCACGCCAGTTGGGGCTTTCGACATCAAGGATGGATTCCAATGTCTCTATCCGCGCCGCCATTTTGTTGGCGACATCGACCATCTCACCCAGTTGCGCCCGCTCGTTTGCGGATAAACCGTCCGCCAGCATTGATTTGGACCTGTAGTGAAAGATGATCCAGATGGGTGCCACCACGACCAGAAAGACAACTACGGGCACGAACAAAGCCACAACAATACCGTTCATTTCTCACCCCGATAGTTTATTCAGCACCTTCCCGACCGTCCTCGGTTTTCTGAGAACCGTCCCGCTGTATTCTAGCCTTTAAGCGCACCAATTCCTCGTCGATTTTCTCGTCTTTCTCCAACTCTGAAATCTCATCGGAGAGATTTCTTCGACCGAGATCATAGGCCTCCACCTCGCCTTCCAGATCATCTATCCGGCGTTCATAACGATCAAAGCGGTTCATGGCCTCGTCTATATCCACGTCATGAATCTGACGTTTCACGCCCATGCGGCTTCGCGCAGTGTCGCCGCGCAAGATCAGCGCCTTCTGGCGATTCTTGGCATCAACCAGCTTCTGTTGCAGTTGTGCAATATCACCGGCAAGCTTATCAAGATTATGCTCGATGGCATCCAGGTCCGCATCCATGGTTGCCGCGGCATCCTCGGCTTCCGACTTCTCTTTCAGCGCCGCCCTGGCCAGGTCTTCCCGGCCCTTGCCGAGTGCAATTTCCGCCTTGGCCTCCCAGTCACTGGCTTCCCGACGCAGGCGTTCAACCCGGCGGTTCAATTCCTTCTTGTCGGCAATCAGTTTGGCTGACTGGGTTCGCACCTCGACCAATGTTTCTTCCATCTCCTGAATAATCAGGCGCACCATCTTTTCGGGGTCTTCTGCCTTGTCCAGGATGGCATTGATGTTCGAGTTGATGATGTCGGTAAATCTCGAAAAAATACCCATGTTGTGTTACCTCTCCGTTGTAATGGTTAAGCAAAGCTCGCTTGCTCACCCTGTTTCACTCATAATTCGTGCCAACTTCCAGCTACTTGCTAACACTTTGATTTCCATGATTCTTTTCCCATATCAGGCTGATACCCTGACACTGGCTCAAAAACGATTAGTGAATATGGCCAACATTTAGTTAAATGGCACCGGCATGAACATCCCACAACATACCGAACGCCTGCTTGGAGAGGCTCCCGTCTTTCTGGAAGTGCTGGACCGGGTCTCGCAGCTTGCGCCCCTTTCCAGACCCGTACTGATTGTCGGGGAACGTGGCACCGGCAAGGAGTTGATCGCCGCCCGTCTGCATTACCTGTCCACACGCTGGGATCAGGAATACGTCAAGATGAACTGCGCGGCAATCAGTGAAACCCTGCTGGAAACGGAACTGTTCGGCCATGAGGCCGGCTCTTTTACCGGCGCCAGCAAACTGCATCGAGGCCGGTTTGAACGCGCAGACAAGGGTTCTCTATTCCTGGATGAACTATCCAACACCTCGGCGCTGGTGCAGGAAAAACTGCTGCGGGTCATCGAGTATGGAGAATATGAACGGGTTGGCGGCAGCAAAACCCTCGCCACGGATGTCAGGCTGATTGCAGCCACCAATGAGGACCTGCCGACTCTGGCGGCAGCGGGCAAATTCCGGGAGGACCTGCTGGACAGGCTGGCGTTTGATGTCCTTACATTACCGCCATTGCGGGCGCGGGCGGAGGATATCCTGCTGCTGGCGGAACACTTTGCAATGAACATGACCTCGGACCTGGGGCTGGAATACTTCCCCGGTTTTTCCAGTCAGGCGATGGATGTTCTGACAGGTCACTCCTGGCCGGGCAATATCCGGGAACTGAAAAACGTGGTTGAACGAAGCGTTTATCGTGCGGGTGACGAGGGTGCGCCGGTTGACATGATTACCCTTGACCCCTTCGAGTCCAGGTTCCGGCCCTCGGCAACCCCGCCCGCCGGGTCAGCCGAAGAAACCGCGGCGGACGCGGCGCTCAACTTCCCCATCGACTTCCGGGAAAGGGTGCGGGATTTTGAAACCGATATGATCCGCCAGGCTCTCGCCCACGCACAGTACAACCAGAAAAAGGCGGCGACGGCCCTCGGCGTTACCTACCACCAACTCCGCGGTTACATGAAGAAGTACGATCTGTTCGGCAACGACTGATGCGCCATTTACTGATGCCGGTGGCGTTGCTCGCAATTCTTTTCACAATTTTTCTCACAACGCTGTTCGAAACCGGGCAGGCTCGGGCGGAAGAGATAACGACACCGATCAATCAACGGCTTTCCCTGATGAAGGACGTGGCGGCTTATAAGTGGATTCACGACTTGCAGATAACAGACCCGGAACGGGAAAAGACTGTTCTCAACAAGGCGGTCATGGATGGTTTGAAGCGGAGCATCACCGTTGAATCCAGCCGCAGGTTCTTCACAGCACAGATAGAGGCGGCAAAGGCGATTCAATTCTGCTGGCATCAACGATGGCGCAAAGACGGGGGGCCGACAACCGCCCCTGATCTGAACGGGACGCTGCGCCCTCGCCTGCTGAAACTCGGCCGCGCCATTACAAATCAGTTGGCTCAGCGGCGGCGGCAGCAGGAGAACCCAGGCGGGCGAATTGATGCAGATTGCCTCACGGACGAGGCAAAGGCCGGGCTGCTCGCCGCCCTGGCCGGGGTCAGGTTTTACCCGGACAGATTTACGCAGGTCAAGGATGGCGGCATCCTGCGGGTTGGCACGACCGGAGACTATGCGCCCTTCTCCTTCAGCGAAAATGAAAAGGATTTCGAAGGCATAGATATAGACCTGGCCCGAGACCTCGCAAGGTCGTTAGGTGTCCGGGTTGTTTTCATCCGTACAAGTTGGCCGACGCTGATGCGAGACATGGCGGGCAATGAATTTGACCTGGGCATGAGCGGTATCTCCCGCACCAGGGAGCGGGAGAAAGTCGCCTACTTTTCGCACGCTTATTACCTGGGAGGCAAAACGCCAATAACACTATGCCGGAAGGCCCTGTCATACAATGAACTGGTGAAAATAGACCAGCCTGGTGTGCGGTTGCTTGTCAATCCCGGCGGTGCCAATGAACGATTTATTGACGACAACATCCGCCACGCCACGAAAATCATTCACCAGGACAACCGGACAATCTTCAATGCCATTCTGGATGGCAAGGGAGACCTGATGATTACGGACAGCATAGAAGCAGACTTGCAAAGCAAACGTCACCCCGACCTGTGCAGGTCCATGCCCGGCAGGACACTGAACCATCAGGAAAAGGCTTACCTGATGCCGAAAGATCCGCTGCTCCAGGCAACCATCAACGACTGGCTGAAGTCCGCCAGAGACGATGGCAGACTGGCGGCCGCTTTTTCCCGTCATCTGCGCTGACCCCGGGGCCCCGTCATTGTCCGGCTTGCCCCGGGTCAGGCGGGGTCTTCCGCAACCAGCCTGGCCTCCCACTTCATGTAAGGCACGGGTTCATCCTGCAGAAAGGCGCTCATCATGGCGTTTACCTCTTCCGCGGCATCCTGCTGCACCCAATGGGATATCTTCGGTAGGTAGCGGAGCGTCAGATTCGGCACCCATTCCTGCGTGGCGTAGGTGGTTTCTTTGGTCAAGGCCATGTCATCTTCACCCCAGCACATCAATGTTGGCGTTTCGATGGCCGGCAGGCCAAGCGCCTGTTGCCGGCTGCCCCCTCCCCTGGGGCGGAACATGGACCGATAATAATTGATCATCGCTTTCAGCCCGCCCGGGCGCCTGGCATTTTCGGAATAGATATTGCTCACCTCGTCCGGGTACATCTCCGGGCGGGTGCTGCTGCTCTTGATCATCTCGCCCATACCATTGGGACGAAGACCAAACAGCCATTCCGGCAACGCAGGAATCTGGAAAAAGAAGATGTACCAGGATTTTTTGATCTGTTTCCAACCGAAGGCTTTGCGCGCCGCACCCGGGTGGGGCACATTACAGATAACGAGCTTGTTGAGGGGCCTGATCTTCCTCATGGCGAAGTACCAGGCGACCACCGCGCCCCAGTCGTGGGCAATCAGAACAGTCTCTTCACAATCCGCTGCATCGATCAGTGCCCCGACATCCGCCATCAGGTTCTCGATGCTGTAGTCCTCAACGTCCGGGGGAATCGAAGAATTGCCATAGCCGCGCATATTCGGCGCCCAGGCGCGGTAGCCGAGATCCGCGAGCATGGGTAACTGGTATCGCCAGGAAACCGAATGTTCGGGAAATCCATGCAGGCAAAGCGCCAACTTTTTCGATGCGGAGTCGCCGCACATATCGACTTCAAAGCGAATCCCGTTTGCCGTAACGAACTCCGTCGTTATCCGGCTGTCTATGTCACTGGTTCCAAGCATTGCTTTTCTCACGGAAGTAAAGCCGATGAGCTTACCTGAATAATGCACCTATAAACACGCCTTCACACCGAAAGCAGCGTGCCCCTCGTTACTCCCATTGCGTTTTCGCTGCGCGAAACCGCAACTCTGGGTCCCCGCCTTCGGCCTTCGGCCTCGGCGAGGATGACGTGTTTTTTTCCGGTATACTTCACTTTTGGACGGCTTTTACCCCATGAACGATCTCAAATTTGGCGTTTTTCTGGCGCCCTTTCACAGCCTGAAAGAAGACCCTACCCTTGCCCTGGAGCGAGACTTGGAACTGGTGCAGTATCTGGACCAGCTCGATTATGACTATGCATGGATTGGCGAGCATCATTCCGGCGGCATGGAAATCATCGCCTCCCCGGAAGTGTTCATCGCTGCTGCCGCCGCCAGAACCCAACACATCAAGCTCGGCACCGGGGTTTCTTCATTGAGTTACCACCATCCCCTGATACTTGCTGACCGCATCATGCAGCTCGACCACCTGACGAGGGGCCGGGTAGCCTTCGGCGTTGGCCCCGGGGCCCTGCCGTCGGATGCGCACATGATGGGCATAGACCCCACCCGGCAACGAGACATGATGCTGGAGGGCATCGAGGTGCTAGCGCCCCTGTTACGCGGCGAGACGGTCACCAGGAAGACGGACTGGTTTGAACTCAACGAAGCGCGCTTACAACTTCAAAGTTATTCCAAACCCCACGTGGAAATGGCGGTTGCCTCGCAAACCTCTCCCGCTGGCGCCCGTGCCGCAGGCACACACGGCCTGGGACTCTTGTCGATTGGCGCGACAACTGCCGGCGGCTTTAACGCCCTCACCACCAACTGGGAAATCTATGCACGCAAGGCAAAGGAACATGGGCAACCCATTGACCGCGCCCGATGGTCACTCGTCGGGCCCATGCACATAGCGGAAACCCGGGAGCGGGCGATGGCGAATGTCAGGCATGGCATCGACGAGTGGGTCACCTACTTCAAGGATGTCGCCGCCCTGCCGGTGGCGCCGGAAGGGTCCGACCCCGCAGCAGCCTTGGTGGAAAGCGGCCTCGCGGTGATTGGCACGCCGGATGACGCCATTGCCCAACTCAAACGACTCGAAGAAGAATCAGGCGGATTCGGCGCCTTCCTTCACATGGCGCATAATTGGGCGAACTGGGAAGATACCATGCACAGTTACCGGCTGTTTGCCCGATATGTGGCCCCGGCGTTCCGTAATCGCAATGCCAGCCGCCATGATAGCTACGGGTGGGCCGCCTCAAGACATGGTGAGTTTATGCACAAGGTGGAACAGGCCATTGGCGCTGAATTTGAAAAGGACCTACAAGAAAAGGACCAAAAGAAAAAGAACGAAAAGAAACAAAGCACGAGCGGGCAATAATCATCATGGGCTCTGATCGCAATACATTTATCGAAACGGGCGATCGTTTCGTCAATATCGAGGGCGCCATAAACCTGCGGGACTTCGGCGGCTATCGCAATGAGGAAGGCCGTACCATCAAGCGCGGTCTGTTGTTCCGCTGCGGCAACATGGCTGACATTCCTGAACACGCCTTTGATGATTTCACCGCCCTGGACATAGGCGTAATTTGTGACCTGAGGAGCCACGAAGAAGCGGAAAATTCACCAACACCCGCTCGCGGCCCCTTTGAGTGCCGGGTTCATATTCCCATCTGGCCGGGCAGTTCCGCTCAGTTCCAGGAATCCGTGCAGAACAGAAAACCCAGCCACGATGAGTTCATTACTTTCATGCAGAAGGTTACTCGCGAGATTGCCCGGGACCATGTGGCAGCCTACAAGCAATTGATGCGCGAGTTGGTCAACGCGGACCGGGGATTTCTGCTGCATTGCACCGCCGGGAAAGATCGAACCGGCATTGGTGCCGCGCTGATCCTGATGTTGCTGGGGGTGGACCGCGACACCATTACCCACGATTACCTGGTCAGTAATCAGGCGCCCGGGATGGCAGAGCGTTTGCAGGCGCGCATGGCGGAAAACGCACAGGGCAATGAATTACCCGCCGCAATAAGCGAGCAAGTCATCAATATCCTGGCCGGTGTGCGTGCGGAATACCTGCACGGCGCCTTTGAAGAAATAGACCAGCGTTATAGCGGTATCGAGGGCTACATGGAAGCCATTGGCGTCACCGCAAGCGATACAGCACACCTGCGGGAAAAGCTGCTGGACTAACAGCAAACCGGGTCTTCAACAAGGCGGGTGCGCCATTGCTTCCCGATTGGCGGCGGCCCATTTTCTCGCCTCCTCGGACGCGACCCACCTGAGTGCATTGCCGAGCAGGCGGCGAAAACCGGGGTTTGCAAAGGCCGCCGGGCTGTCTCCGATATCGGCGGCCACCACCGGCGAGTTGCGCGCCGCCCTTGCCCATACCACCAGATTACTGCCGGGAGGATGCGCCCAGCTTGCCTGTTCCTCTGGCGGCGCCAGCGGCGGCGGGGTAAAGTTGGCGGCCACATAGTCGTAATCACCACGCATCAGCGGCAAGACATGGGCCTCAAAATTCGGTGCTTTAAGATATATCTCATCCTGGATAGTGAAACCGTTTTCAAGCCCCGCCGTTACCGGATGCTCCGGGTTCACGGGAGTGAGCGTCAATTCAGGATTGGGATAGGGGCCGTGCCCGCCGCGATAACCGGAGCCGGGCATTGTTTCACCGAACACCTCCCCTGCTTGCAGCAGGAAAGAAGAACCGTGAATCTCCCGCCACAAGGGCCAGTTTGGCCAGGAAACCGTACCGTGATTAAGCAGCACCATACCCTTGCCTTGCTCCAGCAAAGCAACCATGGCATCCCGAAAGTCATCCGTGGGAAGGCCCATGGCATCCGCCTCATCGTGACGCGACCCGATATTCGGTATACCGGACATATCATAGAAGAGAATCGCATCGTAACGACCCACATTGCCGGGTCTGAGAATCACCTGGGCGGCAGGCTGCTCAACCAGGGTCACATTGATGCCCGGGTCTGCTTCGAACATGGCAAGAAATCCGTCATGGTCGTAGGCATGGCCCTTGCTGACAATAAGGACATTGGTTTCGGCGGTATTGGTTTCGGCGGTATCGGGCAGATTGCCCTCTTCTCGGGGCGGCGGCATGGTCAGAGATCCATATTTTCGTCTCGTCCGGCAAGCCTGGAGGTGGCGAGTTGGGTGTCCGCAGAGGGATTGTTGGCAACCCAGTTGCACATCTGCGGGTCCGCCTCACGAATCTTGCCTGAAATATGAATACCTTCGCCGGTAAAAAAACCCTCACTGTCGCCTTTACTCACGCGAACAAAGCCATCCCCGGTAAATTCATACAGGACATCGGGATCAAACGGATGCGTCAGCTTCGACATTATTCACCCACCCATTCAGTCAGCTTGTGATGCAGCCAGCGAACCTTGGCCTCCTGATATCCGGAGAGGGTGACGCCCGGCTTGTAGCTCGATTCAAGGCCCATCTGAACCTTCGGCATATTGAATACGTCCTGGTCGAACACCTTGCCGAGGAAGCCCAGCGCCGTTGACCATTTTTCGTCATTACCCAGCCAGTGTATCGGCGCCGGAGGCGGGCGTTCTCCCTGGAACGGCATCAGTTGATAGCACTCCATGATCGCGGTGCGATGGTCGTCCCCGTTGGGACGGAAGCGATACACTATCTTGTTATAAGCGCCCCAGGGATGGAAGTTCGGCCATAGCGTATAGTCGATGGAATCCACGATTTCCGCATCACAGTACTCATCGACTGTCGACCCGGCATCTGCACGCAAACCATCACGGCTCATGGCGGCCATAAAAGCCCGCGCATTCATCCCCTCCGGGATGGGCGGCGGGTCGGCTTCCGGGGGCAGGTCCATCATGGCCCTCAGCATATCCGCATCGCTGAGTTCATAGTCCAGCAATGGGCTGGGCGTCATGCCGGGCGTGATCACCCGGGCGCAATTTTCCCAGATATCAATCTGGCTGTTGACATCACCAAGGCTACGCAGAATCTGCGGGTGTGTGCCACTCACATGGTAAGCCTCGCAGAAGGCTTCCTGGGCAATTTTCCAGTTGCAGGGCAGGACCCGCGCAACATGCGCCTGAATATACAGGGCGCCAAGATCCCAACGCTCGAACTGATCCGCCAGATCTTTGATGAAAGGTTCAAAAGGTTCGCAATCCTGGTCCGGGTTAATGAAGACAAAACCCGCCCAGGTGGCCGTTGGTATTTCCGGCAATGAAAAGTTCTCGTCCTGTATCTGAGGGAAATCCCACCGCGCCGGTATGTTCTTCAGGCAGCCGTCGAGACGCCAGGCAAATCCATGGAAGGGGCAACGCAGTTCAGACGCATGGCCGTCAAACTCTTTCAGCATACGGCCACGGTGCAGGCAGGCATTGGGGTAAGCCTTGATGGCGCCGTTTTCCTGACGGACTATCAAAAAGGATATACCGGCAATGTCGTAACGCAGATGATCGCCGGGCTCCGGAATCTCTTCCTCGCGGCAGACCATTTGCCAGACCTTTTTCCAGAGTCCCGCCACTTCCTTCTCATGGTAGTCTCTTGATGTATACCGCTCCTTGGAGAAGTCCTCCAGGCCCATGCCCATCGGTGACTGCAACCTGAGCACCTCCGGCACTTCATGAGAGTCCTGATCCAGCAGGTCCTGATATGTCAGGCCCGGGGACCTTGTCATGGTATCCGGGTCAAGCTCTTTGTACATTTCCGCCATCTTGTGTTTCCTCTTGTTTCAGTTCCCCAGCTTAACAGTCAGGTCTTTGCATCACGCTCAATATACAACACCTTGAGCGCCCGCAGTGCAAAATTGAGCGCAACCTCGAAGCTGTTCCTGCCTTCGGCAAGGTTGATCTCTGCCGGGCTGGCCCGAAGAAACGCTCTGGTAACGCCAGATCAAAAATTACGCCGATTGAACGGCGCATAGTCATCCCGCAGAAAATCCCGGCTGATGATCAGCTTCATGACCTCCGAAGAACCCGCATAGATGGGCGAAATGGCCGCATCCGTGTATTGCCTTGAAATCGGATACTCGTCCATATAACCGGCCCCGCCATGCAACTGTACCCCCAAGGCCGCCGCACGCACCTGTAGTTCACTCGTGTGGTACTTCGCCTTGGCTGCATCCACCGGCGTCAACTGACCCGCATTCTGTGCGGCAACACACTGGTCAACAAAAGTCTGGGTAATATCGAGTTCCGTCCTGAGTTCCGCCAGTTTGAACTGGGTGTTCTGGAAGTCCGCCACCTTTTTGCCAAAAAGTTTGCGCTCACAGACAAACGCCAGCGTAAGATCAAAAGATAATTGCGCCTGCGCGAGATATTGGCAGGCGCCGATCAGCCTTTCTTCCGCAAGACCCTCCATCAGATAATAGAACCCCTTGCCGGGTTCGCTCAGGACGTTATCCGCCGGTATGCGCACATCATTGAAGAAGAGTTCCGCCGTGTCCTGGGCCTTCAAACCCATTTTTTTCAGATTGCGACCGCGCTCAAAACCCGCCATGCCGCGCACCACCAGAAACAGGGTCATCTCATGTGGCCTGTCTTCCGGCCCGGTTTTCGCCGCAACAATCACCAGGTCACTGTTGATGCCGTTGGAGATATAGGTCTTCTGCCCGTTCAACACCCAACTATCACCATCGCGAACCGCCCGGCTGCGTATCCCGGCCAGATCACTACCCGCATCCGGCTCCGTCATGGCAATCGCCAGAATGCACTCACCGGAAGCGCATTGCGGGAGCAACCTGTCTTGCTGTTCCGCCGACCCGAAGCGCTTCAGATAGGGGCCAACCAGCCGACTGTGCAGCGTGTTATACCAGTCCGCGCAGCGGGCATAGGCGGTTTCTTCCATGATGATCTGCTCAAACCGGAAATCATCGTCCCCCATACCGCCATGCTTTTCGTTGGGCCAGACCATAAGGAAGCCCTGCCTGCCGGCAGCGGTGAATGCCTCTCTGCCCACCCTGCCCTGCTCCCGCCAACCTTCCATGTGGGGCACGATTTCCCGGGTAAGAAACTTGCGATAGGCGTCCCTGAATATCACCTGCTCTTCAGTAAATGAACGATCAAGCATGTTCCTGCCTCCTTCCCGCCAAGGGCCAGAGTCTACCAGAGTCACCGCTCACTCGGCTGCGAGTTATTCGCCGGGCTATCCACCGGGCTATTCTCCGGGCTAGCCACCAAACCCAACGACAACAAGGCCCGTCATCTTCCGCTTGTGGCGGCCAAATAATTTTTGTATTGGGGTACAGTGCTTGATATTTTGAACGCTACTACAAAAATCACCCTGCACATCAGGAGCCAGCCATGCCTGCAAAAACACCTAACCACAACCTGAGCCAAATGGGATGCCCCCACCACCTGCAAGACGTGGATCTTTTTTCCCCGGGAGCCCAGGAGCATTGGTATGAAGCCTATGACCTGCTCCATGCGGAGGCGCCAGTGCATCGCATCCCCGGTGAAGGATTCGAGCCGGGTAGCGACGCTTTTATCTTGTCCCGGCATGAAGACATAGCAACAGTGGTGCGCGACGAAGAAAGATTCCCTGTCATTGGCAGCGTCTTCCTGAAACGCCTGATGGAAGAATCCGAGGGCGACCTTTCCGGCCTGCCGGGGATAAATACGCTCACGACCTCCATGGCTTCACTCCGGCCAAACCCGGTGCTATGGCGGTCTCACCGGCAGGAACTTACCGACCCCTGGGTAGGCCCTGGCGCCGCCCGCAACGAGCCCATGATTAAGCGCCTTGTCAATGAGCGGCTAGACCAATGGATTGATCGCGGAGAGGTCGAGTGGGTCTCGGAATTTGCGCAGCCCGTTCCACAGACGGTGATGGCGAATATACTCGGCTGGCCGATAGCAGACCTGAAGCTCTTGAAGTATTACGGAGACGGCACAGTCAAACCATTCGTTTACGGCGCGAAACATAACAACATCCTGCCGAAAGAAGAAACCAAATCACAATGGGAAGTGCTGAAAGAGTTCAGGGAATATACCGCCCGCTTAATCACGGGGAAAAGAAAAACTCCCGGGGACGACATGATCACTTTCCTGACCCAGGTTGATTACTCGCCGCTGAACCGCAAACTCACCGACCTGGAGATCAATGGCATTGTTTACGCCATGGTCATCGGCGGGCTTGAAACAACCCAGTATGCAATAGCGGAACAGGTGCAGCTATTGATAGAAAACCCGCACACCTGGGATGCAATCAAGGATGATCGGGGCAAGTTAAAGGCCTTCATGGAAGAAAGTATGCGATTGCGCTCGCCCACCCAGGGCTTGTCAACCCGTATAACCAGCCGGGATGAGGTTTTCCAGGGCGTGGATGTGGCGAAGGGCTCCTCCCTCCATCTCAGGTGGGCCGCCGCCAACATTGACCCCCATGAATGGGAAGACCCGCTCGCATTGAAGCTGGACCGCAAGGCGGGAACCCGTCATCTGGTTTTTTCCCAGGGTCCGCGGGTCTGCCCCGGTGCCAGCCTGTCCCGGCTGGAGCAGATATGCGCCTGGACGGCGATATTCGAACGCATCGATGGCTTTGAATATGATGAGAACAATACCTTCCTGCACCAACCGGGCATTATGTTGGGTACGTTGGAACTGAACCTGAAATTCCGGAAGGTTTGAGGCCGGGGGCTTGTAGATATAGTGGTACCGCATATATATTTGAGCCTGGGAAATCACCGAGAGCAAGCACATGGTTGAAACAAAGACTGGACACAATCGGTCCGACGGCATTTCTTACAACGACATCCTGCGGGCAGACAAGGTGCCGCCGCCGGCTGTCTATCTGGAAGACTCCCCCTACCCGCCAGGCGTAACCAGAGTTCCGACCCACAAGTATTTCAACCGGGAACAGCATGACCTGGAGGTGGAAAGACTCTGGAAGCGGGTCTGGCAGATGGCCTGCCATGAATCCGATATACCCAGAGTCGGTGATGCGCATGTCTACGACATTGCCTCCCTGTCATTCATTATCGTGCGTGTCTCCGAAGACGAGGTAAAAGCTTACCCCAACGCCTGCCTGCATCGGGGCCGTGCACTTTGCGATAATCATCGCAAGGAGTTGCGTGTATTTCGCTGCCCGTTCCACGGCTGGTCCTGGCATCTGGACGGCAGACTCAAGGAAGTGCCGGGCCATTGGGACTTCCCAACCGTAACGGAAGAAGAGTATTCACTCCCGGCAGTGTCCATCGGTAAATGGGGTGGCTTTTACTTTATCAATCCCGACCCGAACTGCGAGCCGCTGGAAGATTTTATCGGCGACTTGGGCCGCCACTTCGGCATACCCTTCGAGAGACGTTACAAGGCCGCGCATCTCATCAAGCGCCTGCCCTGTAACTGGAAGATCGCCCAGGAAGCCTTTATGGAGTCATACCATGTTATTGCGACTCACCCCGAGTTGCTCGGTTCCTTCTGCGATGTGAATTCGAAATACGATGTCTGGGGCAACTTCTCTCGCGCCATGTCCGCATCCGGCTACCCAAGCCCGCACACCAACCTCAAGGAGAATGAGCCGGGTTGTTATCCGGACGGCAAGGCATTCCAGAGTATGAAGCACATGATCAGCGGCCATGTTTATCACCGCCTCGAAGAGGGCAGAGTCGAGGTGACCACGCCTGATGGCCGCACTGGCATCTTCGACGAATACGCCGAACACATCAGCGGGGACGTTAAATCGGCAGATATCCAGATGTGCAGTTGGGTCGGCGGCAAGATCTGTGAAGGCGAAGAAGACACACCCATGGTTTACCCGAAGAACCCGGCGGAATATCGCGAGTCATCCGCCGCCACACGACGCGAAACCATGCGCCCGGGCTTTGGCGACCAGGTGGACAAGATCAGCGACGCCGACCTGAACGACGCCATCTATTATTCCCTGTTCCCCAACCTCAGCCCCTGGGCGGACTTCAACCCCATCTTTTATCGCTTCCGGCCGGATGGAGACAACCCGGAACAATCACTACACGAAGTGATGTATATGATCCCGCTGCCGGAAGGCGCCGAAATGCCGGAGCCGGCCAAGTGCACATTTCTCGATTTAGACGACGATTACACCATCGCCGCGGAGATAGGCAGCAACCTTGCGAAAATCTTCAATCAGGATTTTGTGAATCACCGCATGGTGCAAAAGGGTCTGCATTCACATCCCAAAGGAGAAACTATTTTCGCGAGCTATCAGGAAACGAAAATCCGGCATTTCCATGACACCCTGAACAAGTGGCTGGAAAGCGAGCAGGCACCAAAAAGCCGGTAAGCCAATAAAAGGGGCGCGGCGCCATTCCCGCGCCGATGCCCTACCCGCCTGGTTATTCTCTCAAGACAAACTCACCGTGGGTTTCTTCCCATGAACGCTGCAACACGAATGGCCTGTCAAGGCCGATGGGCACACCCAGCATTGTGATTTTTTCATAGCCGGCGTCTTCCGTGAGTTCATCACCCGCGATAGTGTCCTCAAGGGTCTTGCCCGTTTCCTTTGCTCGCACGCCTATCTCGCCCAACTGGCGAAGAAATCCCTGAAACTGACGCAGACCAGCCGCATTGCTCAACGGCCCATGACCAGGAATCACCTGTTCAAACTCCAGTGCCTCGAATACCCTGTCAATGCTGCCCGGCCAAGCCTGGACGGAGCCGCCGCCCTCAAGATCAATGTTGGGATAGCGCCTGTTAAAAAACAGATCCCCCATGTGAATGACCTTTTCTTCCTCGAACCATACCACCAGGTCACCATCCGTATGCCCGCGACCGGGATGCAGCAGAAACAGGTTCTTGTTGCCCAGTGACACGCGCCTGCTTTCTCCGAAAGTCTCATTCGGCAAGAGTTCCGGTGTATCGGCAAAATGATTCTGGTCGGTTTGTTCGAGGTGCCAGAGCGTCTTTTCGGTGCTGAGAACGCGGGTGCCCACCGGGAAGCCGGGATTCCCGTGGGTGTGGTCCAAATGGTAGTGAGAATTGATGATCATCACGACATCTTCGCCGGTCAGTTCCTTCGCCTTCTCAAGAATGCGTTCACCTTGAGAGGCCAGCGTCATGGTATCCACCACTATCGCGCCCTCCCCGGTCCGCAGCACGCCCACGTTACCGCCCATGCCATAGATGACATAAAGATCTTCACTGACCTGCTCTGTTTCCAGCGCATTCGCCTGAATATAGATATAGGTACCTGCGGCCACCAGCAGTACCAGCAAGACGCCAAAAATTATTCCTGCAATTCGCATATCATTCCCCAATAGTCAGATAGGGCATTAAACCATGGTTTATAGCCCGCGCGAGTCCCACTGCATCATCAGTTGCCTTCGCGTATGATCAGGATACACGGGAAACAGAGGAAAACCATGCTTAAACTACATCATGCGCCCAATTCACGGGCAGGCCGTATCGTCTGGCTGCTTGAGGAGCTTGGCCTGGAATATGACCTCAACAGGATGGACTTTCACCCGAAGGACCTGAAATCAGATGCGCACAGGGAGCGGCATCCGCTTGGCCGGGTCCCCGTACTGGAAGACGGCGATGTCATGATCTTCGAATCCGGTGCCATTGTTGAATACGTCATCGCGAGACATACAGATGGCGCATTGAAACCCGCGGTGGATTCGCCTCTTTTCCCCTATTACTTGCAATGGTTCCACTATTGCGAGGGCATGGTGATGCCGCCCGTCAATACCATTGTTGTGCAGACGCTGTTGCTGCCGCCCGAGCGCCAGAACAAGGAAGCCCTTGAACAGGCGCAACGCCTGTTGACCAAGGCAGTCGCGCCGATCAACGAAAACCTCGCAGACAAGGAATACCTGATTGGCGACTTCTCCGCTGCGGACATCATGCTCGGACATGCCTGCTTTATGGCCAACCGCCTGGGCAGCGTACCGGAAGATATGACGCACCTGCAGGAATATGTCGAGCGGTTGAAAGCAAGGCCAGCTTTTCAGAAAGGCATCAATACCTGAAATTGAAAACATCGCCCATCCCGGCTATGGTGCCCGCCTCCGGAGAGGTGTCCGAGCGGTTGAAGGAGCACGCCTGGAAAGCGTGTATACGGCAACGTATCGAGGGTTCGAATCCCTCCCTCTCCGCCAGGCCCTTTGCCGTCATCCCAGGCGATGGGGTTGTTCCCATCGCCGACAATGTTTCCCGGCGTAGCCCACCACCGTCCGCCCTGCGGTGAAGGCCCCGCACAGCTTCAAGGAACACATCGTTACTGAGCGCGTCTTCCTGAATCACGGTACTGTAGCCCGCATCCGAGAAGGTTTTTGCATTGTCCATCTGGTCTCCTCGGCTGGCGTCCCTGCCCAGAGGAATCAGCAGGTGCGGTTTACGGGTTACAAGCATTTCATAAACCGTGTTCGCACCGGCGCGGGAAACCACCAGGCTCGCCGCCGCCAGCACGTCGCCAAATTCATCGCCGATAAATTCACGCTGTTCGTAACCGGCCCGCGACAAGCCCGGGTCCAACTGACCCGGGCGGTCACATGCACAACATTAAAATCCGTCAACAGTTCATCCAGCAGGGCGCGAATCTGTTTATTAATTACGCTACAAGTATATAATTCCCATTATTAACTAACGATGAGATCATCGAGCGTGATATTGAATAAAGACTCAAATCCATTTAAACCGGGTGATGGGCAATTTCCGCCTTATCTTGCAGGGCGTGAAGATGAGCAAAATTTATTTAAAACTTTATTGGGCGAATTGTCTGTTGGTGTATCGCCGTCTGCTCCTACTGTTTTGTATGGACCTAGAGGAATGGGTAAAACAGCATTGTTAAGTTGGTTCAAAGATGAAGTTGGGCAAAGTGAGGTAGAAGGGAATCCAATTCGTGTTGAGTGGATAACACCTAATGAATTACATTCACCACTTGATTTGCGTAAATCTTTGTTACCGACATCATCTTGGTTTATGGAAAAATTAGGTAACCTTAAGAAATTTAGTGGTGGTGTTGGATTATATGGTGTAACAGCTAATGCTGGTGTTGAGTTGAGAGAATCTATGGTGAGAGGATTTGCAAAGACTATAATAGAAAAGAATAAAAAACGTCCATTGATATTATTAATGGACGAAGCACATAAGATGGACTCAGGTCTGTGTAATGATTTATTGAACGTCTATCAAACGGTTAGTAAAGAAATGCCTCTTATGTTGGTTTTGGCGGGCACTCCTGGATTGAATAATTTTTTACGTACAGTTGGTGCTACTTTTGTTGAGCGTTCAGAAATGGTTTCTCTTGGTCGATTGGACCCGCAGTCTGCGGCAGATGCGATAAGTAAGCCGTTTGAGGATGAGGGCATAGAAATAACTAATGGCGCTTTGTCTATCATTGTTGAGGGTAGCCAATGCTATCCGTATTTTTTACAAGTTTGGGGTAGTTCTTTATGGGAAGAAGCAAAGAAAGAAAATGTGATGTGTATTACTGATGAACAGGTTGAGGCTGTAAAACCTGCTGTTTCTATTAAGAAAAAGCGGTTTTATGATGAGCGTAAAGATAGTATTGATGTACTTAAATTGAAATCAACAGTAAGTGCAATTGCACAAGGATTTCAAAATACAAAATCAATGACGAAGGGCATGATTGAAGAAATTATTGAGGATAATTTATTAATTGATTCATCAAATACATTGTCAGATGTTGAACGTCTACAAACATTTATTGATATTGATTTTATTTGGAAAGAAGATAAATCATTATTATATGAACCCGGTATTCCTAGTTTAATGACTCATGTATTGAATATTGAAAAAGAACTTAGATTAGGTATAAAGGATGATATTTCTAAAGAAAAAGATGATGAAATTCCAGACCTTGGTCGGTAATAGTGAAAGGATATATTAATAGAATTCAATCGATCCATTGAACAGTCGAAAATCGGGAATGGGTCGATCAAAGAAAATGAGAAATATGGTTAAACAAGTATATAATTCCCCTACTTAAAACTCCGCTGAATTTCCGCAAATAACAGAGCGACACTGTCCCGCTTTTCAAAACCGGCAAGTTTCCGCGCCACTTCGTCCGCCCTGCGATGAAGGCCCCGCACAGCTTCAAGGAACACATCGTCACTGAGCGCGTCTTCCTGAATCACAGTACTGTAGCCCGCATCCGAGAAGGTTTTTGCATTGTCCATCTGGTCTCCTCGGCTGGCGTCCCTGCCCAGAGGAATCAGCAGGTGCGGCTTACGGGTTACAAGCATTTCATAAACTGTGTTCGCGCCAGCGCGGGAAACCACCAGGCTCGCCGCCGCCAGCACGTCGCCAAATTCATCGCCGATAAATTCACGCTGTTCATAACCGGCCCGCGACAAGCCCGGGTCCAACTGACCCGCGCCGGTCACATGCACAACATTAAAATCCGCCAAAAGTTCATCCAGCAGGGCGCGAATCTGTTTATTAATTACGCGCGCCCCCAGGCTGCCGCCTAGTACCAGCAGTAAAGGCTTGTCTCTTTCTGGCTCAACCATCCCTAGCCAGGCAAGCCCGCGCCCGGCATCACCCTCAAGCAGGGCGCGGCGCACCGGCGTACCGGTAACCACAACCCTGTCATCGGGCAACGAAGTCAAAGTCGCATCAAAGGTCACACAGATTTTTTGGCAGAAAGGGTAGGCAATACGGTTGGCAAGCCCCGGTGTCACGTCCGACTCATGACTGATAACAGGTATGCGCAGAACCCAGGCGGCAATCACTACCGGCACGGAAACAAACCCGCCTTTTGAGAAGACCAGGTCCGGTTGCAATTTCAGGCACAGCATCAGGCTCTGTAAAAAGCCCGCCACTATGCGAAAGGGGTCAATGAAATTTGCCCAGGAAAAATAGCGGCGCAGTTTTCCGGTGACGACCCGGTAAAACGGAACATCCAAAGGTTCAATCATGCGCCTCTCGATACCATGGCGAGAGCCAATGTAAGAAACCCGCCAATGCTGTTCCTGCGCATATTCAATCAGTGCAATGTTGGGCGTGACATGCCCCGCCGAACCGCCACCTGTAAAAAGAATGTGCGGCATCAGAGACCCAGGGCATCCTTGACGAGAGGGACAGTGACTTTTTTCTGCCGCATGAGCGTTTCTTCATCCAACTGCGCCACCAGGCGTGCAAGATGGTGCATATCCCGCGGTGAACGCGACAAGATAAATCGGCACACTTCCTCGCTGATGGCAAATCCAAGGCGTTGCGCTTTGCGCCTTACCACTTCAAGTTTCTCATCATCCGTCAGTTCATCCGTGGTAACCAGATAGGCGCTCTTCATACGTGAAGCAAGGTCGGCGAGTGACCCATCCAGCGCCGCCACCGGCTCGACACCGCTCATCACCAGTTTGTTGCCTCTGTCGCGGCAGGCGTTGACAAGGTGAAAGAGCGCAATCTGCCAGGATTCCTGACCAATCACCTGATCTATGTCATCCAGACAAAGCAGATGAACGGATTCCAACCCCTTCAACACGGAAGCATCCAGGGCATGAAGCGCCGGCAGGTAGATTGCCGAGCCACCCGCATCCGCCGTATTGCGACACAGCCCTTGCAACAGATGTGACTTGCCGCCGCCTTTTGCCCCCGAGAGATAAATCAGGCCATTCAGGGAAGCGAGCTTCATCGCCGCCTCGCCAACATAATCTTCGAGGCGCGCATGCGCTTCCGGCTTCAATCCAAGATGTAGCTGCCGCACCACGACTACTCACCCTTCTCCGGTGGTTCGTAATATTCACTGTGCAGGTAGCTGTTATGCCAATGACGCATAAACACCATCGCCACGGCGGCCATCGGCAAAGCAAGCAACACACCAACGAAACCGAACAACTGGGCGCCGGCCAGCACCGCAAAAATGACCGCAACCGGATGCAGGCCTATCTTGTCTCCCACCAGCCAGGGCGTCAGAATCCACCCCTCCAGCGCCTGGCCAATGCCGAAGACAAGCGCCACATAAACCAGATAGACCGGCTCCTGAAACTGGAACATGGCGGCGACAGCCGCAGCAATCAAGCCCACGAAGAAACCCAGGTAAGGCACAATACTGGCAAGGCCGGCCAGCATGCCTATCAGAATGGCAAGATCAAGGCCGATACTATAAAGACCAATGGAATAAGCGCATCCAAGCAGGAACATGATCAACAGTTGGCCTCTCAGGAAGGCGCCAAGAACCTCGTCGCACTCATGGCAAAGGGAGACAAAAACAGGTTCGATATTACGCGGCAGCATTGCACGAATCTTCAGCATGAAGTCGTCCCAGTCACGCATCAGGTAAAAGGCAACCACCGGCGTCAGGCCGACAATGCCCAGCGTACTGAGCAAGGCAAGGCCGGAAGATGTCAGCCGCGCCAGAATCACACCCAGTATGTCTCCGGTTTCCTGCCAGTTCTTCCCGGCCTGCGACACCAGGTCATCCAGGTTGATATCAAAGGGGTCCACGCCGAAGTAGGAAAGCAGCCAGGGGCCGGTGGTTTGCTGTAGCCACGCCACAAAAACGGGGATGTTGCCGATAAGCCCGGACAGTTCCCGGGTGATCAGCGGCAGGACAACCAAAAGCCCCGCCGCCAACAGCAAGCCGAACATCAGGAACACAACCAGCACGCCAAGGGTGCGATTCAGCTTCAGGCGTTCGAGGCGGTCTACCAGCGGGTCCCCCAGATATGCCAGCACCAGGCCGACGACAAAAGGCGTCAATATGGGCCGCAGAAAATAAATCAGCACCAGAGAAACCACAATCAACAACAAAACGGATATTTTCTGCACACTTGTCATCAGGCGGTTTCCTTCCAGCGGGGGTCTTTCACCAGTCTTGTAGTCCATATCCACAGGTAGCTCATGCCATCAAATGCGGTCATAGCAACGACCAACCAGAGCCAGATGACGAAGAATACACCAGGCAGGACGTCCGGGTAGCCCAGGTTCAGCAGAACCGCCATCAGCAGTACAATCTGCGAAGCCGTTGTAACCTTGCCCAGCCAGGTTGGCTGTATCTTCGGGAAGCCTGCAAGGGTCGTGTAGGCGAAAACACCGCCCAGGATTGCCAGGTCTTTGACGATAATCAGAATCATCAGCATCAATGGAAAATGGCCCAGCAAACCCAGAGTGAGCACCGCAGTTATCATCATCAGCTTGTCCGCCAGCGGATCAATCAATTTCCCAAAGGTCGTTTCCCAGCCGAAGCGCCTGGCCAGGAATCCATCAAGGCCATCGGACAGGCCGGACAAGGTAAACAGCACGAAACTCGCCAGATACATTGCCTCCACCATACAGAAGGCGGTAGGCAGTACCAGCACCAAACGCGCCACTGTAATGGCGTTAGGGGTGAAACGATACCTGACATCGTTCATTGATTTTCCTTGATAGCTACTGACCCGAACGCCAACGATAAAGCAGGCGGCGGTTATCCTGGTCCCGGTTCAGCAGGATCAGGCGTTGATCCAGGTCTATGATCTCTACCAGTTGATCGTACCGACCCTCTATTCGCAAATCGAACTCCGCAACGTCACCTTGCAAAGCCAGAATGGAGCTGCTTATCACCGGGGTAAGCTGCGCAAGATATTCACTCAGGGCGGCATAGTCCCCGACCCTGGCCACACCTTCCACAACCAGGCTGATGCTGGCACGGGCGGCGCCCAGCGCATATCGGCCGGCCAGGTCCATCGTCATCCGGTCTATCATGTCTGCCGCCAGCCAGTCGGCGGATAGTGCCGAGCTTTCGGCGGAAGTCCAGTCGGCGGCGGCCCGGTAAGCCCAACTGCCGCTCCAACGACCATCGGCTTCCTGTAAAACTCGGGCCGTCATCATCACGTCCGGGCTGTAGCGTTCGGATGCCATTTCAATACGGCCCAGAAAAACGCCCCAGACTTCCGCCGTACTGACCCGCGATCTGTCCTCCAGATCCAGTATCGGAAACAATATCGGCAGGCCGCGTTTCCGGGCTTGTTCAACCAGGCTTCGAGCCAACAGACCGGCATCCATCTCTCCCAGGATTCGCCGCCCCTGCTCATCGCTGACGGCAATCCACAAGAGAACACCCGGCCGGTTGCTGCCCCATATCGGCATGCCGGCGTCACGCAGCAATCCCGCTATGGCACTGGGTTCAAAATGCAGCTTCAACATTTTTGCAGGCGCTTCCTCGCCATTGACAACAAGCGTTCTGTCCGTGGATTCATAACTGTATTGATAGTAATAGGCGGCAGGGTTACGCAGCGCATCCCGTACCATGTCGCCCCAGGCCGCATTGACGGAACCCGAAACCCGCGCCAACACCTGCAGCAAACCGGCCCGCGCACCTTCCAGCAACTGCCCTGGGCTTTCGTCCTGGACCGGCACTTCCGCCACATAAAGATTCTCCACCGGTATGGCGCTGGCAACACGGCACAGCAATAACAGGAGCAGAAAGCACATGAACAGGATATTTACGACCAGAGAACTTCTTGTTTGCAATATCATCCGCTTATTGTATCTTTTTATTTTTGCCTTGCGGGAACCTATGAAACCTTTTGTTTTTCCAGCCCTTCTCCTTCAGATGTCAGCCTTGATGGCCTCAGTCAGCCAGGCGGGCCCGGTGGAATACCGCGCCGAGTATTTTGCCGAAACCTCTCGGATGCCGATCAAGGTGGCGGTCGTTCGGGAACTGATCAGATTGGACGATGGCCGCTACAGGCTGGTGTCTTCCGCCAAAGCCATGCTGGTGAAGGTCACGGAGACCAGCGAGTTTGAAATACACGGCAATGACCTCCTGCCCGTCCGTTACACCTATAAACGCAAGGGGCCGGGCAGGAACAAAAAACAGTCGAGCATTTTCGATTGGCCCGCAGCACGGATCAACCACGACAATTCGAGTTCGGCGCTTACCCCCGGGACCCTGGATAAGCTTTCCTATCAGTATCTGTTGCGCATGGATGTGGCGGAAGCCCTGCGAAACGGCAACAGAAACCGGCCCTTTGAGTACGCCATCGCCGACGGAGAAGAACGCAAACGCTACAGGTTCAGAATTACCGGGGAAGAAACCCTGCCGACCCCCATGGGGGATTTTCATACCGTCAGGGTTGAACGGGTGCGGGAGGACAGTGAACGAAAAACCGCCCTCTGGTTCGCCATTGATCATGAATTCCTGCTGGCGAAGCTCCGGCATACCGAAGATGAAAGAAGTTTTGAGTTGAATCTCAACGCCGCAACCATCGGCGGCGGCGCGCTCTGACCAGGTCAGAGGTCATGCCTTGGGGAGCGTGACGCCCGTCTGCCCCTGATACTTGCCGCCTCTGTCCGCGTAGGATGTTTCGCATATCTCATCGGACTCGAAAAAAAGCATCTGTGCAACGCCTTCATTGGCGTATATCTTGGCCGGCAGGTTTGTCGTGTTGGAAAACTCCAGGGTCACATGGCCCTCCCACTCGGGTTCAAGGGGCGTGACATTGACAATAATCCCGCACCGCGCATAAGTGGATTTGCCCAGGCAGATCGTCAGTACACTGCGGGGAATGCGGAAATATTCAATCGTTCGCGCCAACGCAAAAGAGTTGGGCGGAATGATGCACTCATCCCCCTTGATATCAACAAAGCTCTTTTCGTCAAACGACTTCGGGTCCACTGTGGCGGAATGGATGTTGGTAAACACCTTGAACTCATCGGAACAGCGCACGTCATAACCGTAACTGGATGTGCCGAAAGAGATCACCCGATTACCGTCAGGCGTTTCACGAACCTGCCCCGCCTCGAAGGGCTCAATCATTTGCATCGATTTCGCCATGCGACGAATCCACCGGTCACTTTTTATACTCATGAATTATCCACTAGCTGCTCTTTAGCAAAATGAAATGTGAGATGGCGATCATGCACTGTACCGCGAGGAAAAACCTTAATCATCGAAAATCCGTATGACCGGCGCCTTCCGGGCATGGCTCTTCACATGCTCGCCGACCTTTTCCGCCAGGCTGAAGAAAACGCTGGCCGTGTCGGAATCTGGCTCCGCCACCGTAATGGGCGTACCCTTGTCGGACTGCATCCTTAACTGAATCGTCAAGGGCAACTGCGCCAGCAATTCAGTTTCATAATCGGCGGCAACGGATTCGCCGCCACCGGAGCCAAATATGGGCTCCTCATGCCCGCATTCGCTGCAAACATGGCTGCTCATATTCTCAACTATTCCAATCACTGGCACATCAACCTTGCGGAACATTTCAATGCCCTTACGCGCATCCAACAGGGCTATGTCCTGAGGCGTGGTGACAATCAGGGCGCCGGCCAGAGGAACCCGCTGCGCCAGGGTTAGCTGTATATCCCCCGTACCGGGCGGCATATCCACAATAAGGAAATCCAACTCCCCCCAGTTTGTCTGGGTCAACAATTGTTGAAGTGCGCCGCTTGCCATGGGCCCTCGCCAGATGGCCGGGGTGCGCGCCGATGTGACAAAGCTCATGGACATGCAACTCACGCCATGAGCGCTGATCGGCTGCAACCTGTTATCCCGAACATCCGGACGGGTTTCATTGTCAACGCCGAGCAAGGCCCCCTGGCTTGGGCCATAGATGTCCGCATCGAGCAAACCCGTCCTTGCGCCCTGCTGCGCCAGGGCAACAGCCAGGTTGACCGACACCGTTGACTTGCCAACGCCTCCCTTGCCGGAGGCAACGGCAATCACATGCTTCACCCCCGGTAGCTGAAATTTTTCCATGTCCTCGTTGCTGATGTTTCGTCTCCGAATAGCCAGTCGTTAGACTCGCATGGACGCCCAGTATATATTTAGCCCCCTAAAATCCACAGCAGCTTTCACTCTCCCATGGAAAATAGACGTATTCTGGTCACCAGCGCCCTGCCGAATGCCAACGGCTCCATTCATCTGGGGCATCTTCTGGAGCATATCCAGACGGATATCTGGGTTCGATTCCAGCGTATGCGGGGCCATGAGTGTATTTATGTCTGCGCGGATGACACCCACGGCACGGCAACCATGCTCCGCGCCGAGCAGCTTGGCATAACCCCGGAGGAATTGATTACCCAGGTCAAAGCGGAACACCTTGCAGACTTCGGGGATTTCGCCATCAGTTACGACAACTATCATTCCACCCACTCAGACGAAAACGAGGCTTATTCATCCCACATTTACAAGCGCCTTGCCGACGCGCAACAAATCAAGACCAGGGCCGTCAAGCAACTGTACGACCCGGAAAAAGAAATGTTTCTGGCGGACAGGTTCATCATCGGCAACTGCCCGAAATGCCGGGCGGAAGATCAATATGGCGATAACTGTGAATCCTGCGGCGCCACTTATGACGCCACTGACCTGATCAACCCCGTATCGAGGATTTCCGGGACCAAGCCGATACTGAAAGAATCCACCCATGTCTTCTTTGCGCTGTCCAACTTTACCGAGTATCTGCGGGAGTGGACCCGCAGCGGTTCGCTTCAGAAGCAGGTGGCCAACAAACTGGCGGAATGGCTGGACGCAGGATTGCAGGACTGGGACATCAGCCGGGATGCGCCCTATTTTGGTTTCGAGATTCCCGACGAACCCGGCAAATACTTCTATGTCTGGTTGGATGCGCCGGTCGGTTACATGGCCGCATTCAAGCATTACTGCGCGGGCAAGAGCGACATTGAATTCAATGACTTCTGGCAGCAAGACTCTGGCTGTGAAGTGCACCATTTCATCGGCAAAGACATCGTAAACTTTCATGCTCTCTTCTGGCCGGCGATACTGCACACCGCCGGGTTCAGAACACCTACAAAAATCCACGTTCACGGGTTCGTGACGGTAAACGGCCTGAAGATGTCCAAGTCCCGCGGCACTTTTATCAACGCTCGTACCTACCTGGATAACCTGGACCCGGAATATCTGCGCTATTACCTCGCCGCAAAATTAAACGGCGGCGTGGATGATCTGGATATCAACCTTGAGGACTTTGTGCAACGGGTCAATGCCGACCTGGTGGGCAAGGTGGTTAACATTGCATCTCGCTGCGCCGGCTTCATCAACAAGCAGTTTGACGGCAAGCTCAGTGCCAAGGCCGAGAACCCGCTGCGGGGTGAATTTACCGAGGCCGGCGAGAAGATAGCCGAATGTTACGAGCAGGGCGATTACAGCAGGGCCATCCGCGACATTATGGCGCTGGCAGACAAAGCCAACCAGTACATCAATCAACACAAGCCCTGGGCCATGATGAAAGAGGAAAACAAGCGGGACGAGATACAACAAGTCTGCTCCGATGGGCTGAACCTGTTCCGCCTTCTGGTGACTTATCTGAAGCCGGTGTTGCCGGAGCTGGCGAGTAAATCCGAACACTTTCTGTCGATAGCGCCACTCACCTGGGCGGACGCAAGCGGCTGGCTCACCGACCACAGGATCAACAGTTTCTCACCTTTGATGACACGCATCGAGCAAGACAGGGTGGACGCCATGATCGGTGCGTCAAATATGGGAGAAGAAAAAATGGACGAGACGACAAAGGGCGAGGGCACCATCGAATTCGACGACTTCGCCAAACTGGACCTGCGTGTCGCCAGAATAGTGGCCGCAGACCAGGTTAAAGACGCGGATAAATTACTGCGCTTGACCCTGGACCTGGGCGGAGAAACACGCAATGTATTCGCGGGCATCAAGGCCGCCTACGACCCTGCCGACCTGGTGGGCAGGCTGACCATCATGGTGGCCAACCTGGCCCCCCGAAAGATGAGATTTGGCGTATCCGAGGGGATGGTACTTGCCGCCGGCCCGGGAGACGAAGACATCTTCCTGCTGGCACCGGACGAAGGTGCCCAGGCGGGCATGAAGGTCAGCTAACATTAACCATGCCTGAAGCACTGGTTATTCTGCTGACGACCATCTTCGTCAACAACTTTGTCATGGTGCAATTCCTTGGCCTGTGCCCATTCATGGGTGCAAGCCAGCGCATCCATACCGCCGTTGGCATGTCGGCGGCGACGACTTTTGTGCTGACCCTGTCCTGCGCCGTCAGCTACCTGATCAATACCTGGATACTGCTTCCCCTGGGGTTGGAATATCTCAGAATCCTCGCCTTTATTGTGGTGATTGCATCTCTGGTACAGTTCTCGGAGGTGGTCATGAAAGCAACCCAGCCACTACTGCATCAGGTGCTGGGCATCTTTGCGCCGCTCATCACCACCAACTGCGCCCTGCTGGGGGTTTTGTTGCTGAACACCCGCGCCGGCAATAGTTTTGCGGAAAGCATTCTCTATGGTTTCGGGGCCGCTCTGGGATTTTCCGGCCTGCTGATCATCTTCGCTGCCATTCGGGAAAGGCAGGCTGAAGAACAGACGCCAGAGCCATTCCGCGGCGCCGCCATCAACATGGTCACCGCTGGGCTGCTGTCCCTGGCATTCATGGGTTTCACGGGTCTGGCATGATGACACTGTTGCCCGATCTATTGCTGATGGCGGGGCTTGGCGGCTTTTCCGCCGGCCTGCTGGTGTTTGCCGCCAAGCGTTTCATCCATCGGGAAAGCCGCCTGGTCACCCTGGTCAACAGCACCCTGCCACAAACTCAATGCGCACAATGCGGCTACCCGGGTTGCCGCCCCTATGCCGAAGCCATATTACAGGGAGAGGCCATCAACCTCTGCCCGCCCGGCGGCGAACAAACCATCGCCGAACTCGCCGAACTCCTGGGTCGTGGTCTGCCCGCCTCAGGCGACCATCAAGACGCGCACAAACCCCCGGGGCTTGCGGTTATCCGCGAGTCCGAATGTATCGGTTGCACACTCTGCATAGCCGCCTGCCCGGTGGATGCGATTATCGGCGCACCGCAGATGATGCACACTGTCGTCAAGGCAATATGTACCGGCTGTGACCTCTGCCGAGAACCCTGCCCGGTGGATTGCATTGACCTGATAACACCACAGGCGGAAACCACCAACCTGACCTTCCCGGAAGCCGCCAATGCCTGCATCAATTGCGGCTATTGTGTTGACGTCTGCCCAAAAGCGTTGCAACCCCAGTGGCTTTACCGATACAGGCATAAACCCCGGCATATCGACACCTATAAGCTGGACGACTGTATCGAATGTGGTCTCTGCGACCGTGTCTGCCCGGCTGAACTGCCGCTCACGGCGGCTTTTCAGGCAAGCAAGGCGCTGAAAAAAAACCTGGCGCTCGAACGTCAGACAAACGCGCTTGCCGAACAAAGATATTTGGCGCGGGAAGCAAGGCTTGCGGCATCAAACAACAAGCTTGCGACCCGCCCAAGCGCCGATGATCGGCAGCGGCTGCTCGCTGCTTTGCAGGATGAGTCATGAACACCAGGGCAATGATGCTGACCACCCTTGCCGCTCTGATGCCGGGGTTGGGGATTTATGCCTGGGTTTTCGGCCCGGGTGTGAGCCTGAATGTCGTCGCCGCCATACTCATCGCCATGGCGGCAGAAGCCGGTGCATTGCGGCTGCGTGGGCAATCGCTGAACCACTTGCGGGACGGCAGCGCCATGCTTACGGGCCTGCTGCTTGGCCTGTGTCTGCCGCCTCTGCTGCCATTGTGGATGCTGGCAATCGGCGTGGTCTTCGCCGTGCTGTTTGGCAAGCAGGTTTATGGCGGTACCGGCAGGAATATCTTCAACCCCGCCATGGTCGGGTTCGCCGTGATGATCGTCGCCTTTCCACTGGCGATGTCTCACTGGCCTGCCACCAACACGGGCTCCATGGCCCAAGCCCGGCTCGAAACAAAGTTTTCCGCCAGCAGCCATAGCAGCTATGACGGCATGACCAGCGCCACCCCCCTTGATGCTTACAAGTTCAGGGAAGGGAAAACCAACGATGAATTTTTTACGGCGCAGCAGGTGAACAACTGGCAAAGCTGGGCCGGCATCAACCTGGCGTTCCTGGCGGGCGGGCTCTATCTTCTTTACCGCAGGGTAATCCGTTGGCAAGCGCCCCTTGGGTTCCTTCTGACCATCGGCCTTCTCTCTCTGGTTTTTTACGATGCAGGCTCATCCGCCGGGCTCGGTTCACCCGCTTTTCACATCTTCTCCGGCGCCACCATGCTGGCGGCCTTCTTTATTCTTACGGACCCGGTTACATCCCCCGGCCATCCCGGTGGGCTGCTGATCTTTGCCGTTGGCGTCGGGCTAATCACCTTCATCATCAGAACAATGGGCGCCTATCCGGAGGGCGTTGCGTTTGCGGTCTTGCTGATGAATGCGGCATCCCCACTGGTGGATCATCTATGCACACCCAGGCAGCGGGTCTCATGAAAGTTATCAGACCCCTCTTCTTCTTTCTGGTCTGTGCGCTGTTACTCGCCACGGGAAACCAACAGGCTCGGCAGGTCATTACCGACAACAAACTGTATTTTGAAGAAAAGGAACTGCGGGACATGATTGGCGATATGGTCATCATTGCCACCGGAGAGGATTATGAACTCCACAACGGCACCGGGCTTGTCGGCCATATTCGCAGGCACATAACACCCCACGGCTACAATGGCGATATAGAACTCTATGTAGCCAGAACAATAGATAGACAAGTGCTTGGCGTCAGAGTCATCCGCCACAGGGAAACCCCCGGGCTGGGCGACAAAATCAACAGGCGCATTTCCGACTGGACAGATCAGTTCAATGGCCGCACCCTGGAAGGGACAAGATGGGGCATCAGGCCGGCGGGAGACCTGGATGGCATTACCGGTGCGACCATTAGCTCCCGCGCCGTCATTACATCGGTCAGGGAGGTGCTGGTGCAATGAAGGTTTCCCTCACCAGGCAAGGGCTCTGGGACAACAATCCGGCACTTGTACAGTTGCTGGGGCTATGCCCGCTGCTGGCTGTCTCCAACAGCTTTGCCACCAGCTTCGGGCTGGGCATTACCACCCTGCTGGTGCTCACCTGTTCCAACCTGATCATCAGCCTGATTCGTCATCAACTGGACGCCGAAACTCGCCTGCCGGTGCAGATTCTGGTTATTGCAACGCTCGTCACCCTGGCGGACCTGGCGCTACAATACTGGTTCTTTGAACTGCATGAACGCATAGGCTTGTTTGTTGCGCTGATCGTGACCAACTGCACCCTGCTGGGAAGAGCCGAAGCCTTTGCCAGCCGCAACCCGATGGCCGGCGCCACGCTGGACGGCTTCATGATGGGTGCGGGCTTCCTCTTCGTATTGCTGGCGATGGGCGCAACCAGAGAAATCCTCGGCCAGGGCACCCTCTTCGCCAACCTTCACCTGCTGACCGGGTTGCCGGATGTGACGATTCGTGTGGCGGATGCGGGTTTCCTGCTCATGACCCTGCCGCCCGGCGCCTTCCTGACACTGGGCTGCCTGATTGCGCTGAAGAACCTCATAGATGGAGAGAAGCATTGAACGCGGAAAAACGCCATCAGCTTCTGTCCCGACTACGGAACGAGAACCCCAACCCCACCACGGAACTCAGTTACAAATCTAATTTCGAGTTACTGATAGCGGTGATCTTGTCCGCCCAGGCAACGGATGTCAGCGTCAACAAGGCGACGGCAAAACTCTACCCTGTCGCCGACACGCCGGAAGCGATACTCGGGCTGGGATTGCGGAAACTGAAGGCATACGTCAAAACAATCGGCCTTTATAATTCGAAGGCGGAAAACATCATCAAGACATGCAGGATACTGATTGAGCAGCACGGCTCGGCCGTGCCTCGAACACGGGAAGAACTGGAAGCCCTGCCGGGTGTCGGCAGGAAAACGGCCAACGTGGTGCTGAACACCGCCTTTGGCGAGCCGACAATGGCGGTGGATACGCACATCTTTCGCTTCTCAAACCGCACGCGCTTCGCGCCGGGGAAAAACGTCCTGGCGGTGGAAAAGAAATTGCTCAAGGTGATACCGGATGAATTCATCAAGGATGCGCATCACTGGCTTATCCTGCACGGGCGTTATGTCTGCACCGCCCGCAACCCCAGGTGCGGGAATTGCGTGATCCATGATCTGTGCGAATATAAAGCCAAGCAAAATTCGCCGGGCGCGCAATAACCCGAAGACCTGCCCCACATTCAAGTGCGGCCAAGCTTCGCGGCGAGTTTGAGGCGCAGCGCATTCAGCTTGATAAAACCACTCGCATCCGACTGTTCATAGGCGCCCGCATCATCTTCAAATGTCACCAGGTCCGCCGCATACAGGCTGTCGCTATCCGACTCACGGCCAACCACCAGAACATTGCCCTTGTACAGCTTGAGGCGAACCTTGCCGTTAACATACTTCTGGGATTCATCAATCAATGCCTGCAAAGCCCTGCGCTCCGGTGACCACCAGTAGCCGTTGTAAATCAAGCTGGCATATCTCGGCATCAACTCATCCTTCAGGTGGGCCAGTTCCCGGTCCAGGGTTATGGATTCAATGGCCCTGTGTCCCTTCAGCAGGATGGCACCGCCCGGCGTCTCGTAACAGCCGCGGGCCTTCATGCCGACATAACGGTTCTCGACCATGTCCACCCGGCCAATACCGTTGGTGCCGCCAATCTGGTTGAGCCGCCCAAGGACCGACGCCGGCGTCATCTCTTCGCCATCTATGGCAACCACGTCTCCCTGCCGGTAAGTCAGTTCAACATAAGTGTGCTTGTCCGGCGCATCTTCCGGAGAGACAGTCCACAACCACATGGATGCCTCCGGTTCCTGTGACGGGTCTTCAAGCATGCCGCCCTCGTAAGAGATGTGCAGCAGGTTTGCATCCATGGAATAGGGAGACTTCTCCCCCGCGTGTTTCCTCTCCACGGGTATCTGATGTCGCTCGCAGAATGCCATCAGGGCTTCACGAGAGTTCAGCGTCCAGGTGCGCCAGGGCGCAATGATCACAGCGCCAGGTTTCAGCGCATGGATTCCCAGTTCAAATCTGACCTGATCATTCCCCTTGCCGGTTGCGCCGTGGGCAATGGCGTCTGCATTAGTCTCATCGGCAATTTCCACCAGCCTCTTGGCTATCAGCGGGCGGGCGATACTGGTACCCAGCAGGTATTCACCCTCATAGACGGTATTGCATCGGAACATGGGGAACACAAAGTCACGGGCGAACTCTTCCCGCACATCGTCGATAAAAATTTCCGTCACACCCAGGGCGGCGGCCTTGGCCCTGGCCGGTTCCATTTCCTCTCCCTGGCCGAGGTCCGCCGTATAGGTCACCACCTCGCAGCCGTAGGTTTCCTGCAACCATTTCAGGATGACGGATGTGTCCAGGCCACCTGAATAGGACAACACCACCTTGTTAAAATCAGCCATACGGAACCGCCATCGCATATCGAAAGTAAAAGAGGTGCTATATTACATCTTTGCTACAATTCACTCACCTTCCCGACAATAGTCGCTATGCGTTCGATAACGATCAAACGGCCTGATGACTGGCATATCCACCTGCGAGACCATGCCTATCTCTCTCGCACCGTGCGAGACGCTGCCAGGTATTTTGGCCGGGCCCTGGTCATGCCCAACCTGTCGCCACCGGTGACGGACCTGGCCGCCGCAAAAGATTATCTGGGCCGCATACAGGCATATTGCAAGGGCGACCTGGAACCCCTGATGACGCTCTACCTGACGGATGAAACAGATGCAGACACGGTTGCCGCCGCTAAGGGGTCGGGCTTTATCCACGCTTTCAAGCTCTATCCCGCCGGGGTCACCACCAATTCAGCCGCCGGGGTCAAAGTTATCCGGCAGTTGTACCCATTGTTTGAATCCATGCAGCGGCATGACATGGTGTTGTCGATTCATGGCGAGGTTTCGGATGATGCCGTGGATATCTTTGATCGTGAGGCGGTGTTCATCGACAAGGTGCTCGATGGCCTGGTGAAAGCCTTCCCGGAGTTGCGTATCGTCCTTGAGCACATCACCACCCGTGAGGCGGTCTCGTTCACCAGGGAATCAGGCGGCAAGATGGCGGCAACCGTGACAGCCCACCATCTTCTGTTCAACCGCAATGATATGCTGGCTAACGGCATGATGCCCCTGCTCTTCTGTCTGCCGGTGCCGAAGCGAGACCTGCACCGGCAGGCCCTGATGGAAGCGGCCACTTCCGGCGAAGCCTGTTTCTTCCTGGGCACGGATTCCGCGCCCCATCCTCGTCACGCCAAGGAAAGCGCCTGTGGCTGTGCCGCCGGTTGCTACACGGCTCACGCTGCCATTGAACTGTATGCGGAGGTGTTCGCCGGCGCAGGCAAACTTGATCGGTTACAAGGGTTTGCTTCCGAATATGGCGCGGATTTTTACGGGCTCCCCCGCAACGAGGACGAATTGAAACTCTGTGAAAAAGACTGGCGGGTTCCCCGGTCACTCGCTTTCGGCGAGGATGACCTGCTACCCATCCGTGGCGGGCAGAGCATCGCCTGGCAGGTGGAGACGGGGGCCAGATACCCCCTAAGCGACAGCAGCAGTTGACCTACGACAAGTTCCCCATCGCGCACCGTTTTCGTGGCTACCTGCCGGTCGCGGTTGATCTTGAAACCGGCGGATTCAATGCGCAAACCGACGCCCTGCTGGAAAGCGCCATGATCATTCTGCAAATGGATGATGAAGGCAAGCTGGTGCCGGGCGAGAAAATTGTTTTCAATATCGAGCCCTTTGCCGGCGCCAACATCGAACCGGCAGCCCTGGAAATAACCGGCATAGACCCGGGCCACCCCTTTCGGATGGCCGTCCCCGAGAAGCAGGCGCTCACCGCAACATTCAAAGCCATTCGGGCTGAAATCAAGAGAACAGGCTGCAACCGTGCCGTGATCGTTGCCCACAATGCCGCCTTCGACCAAAACTTTCTGAACGCCGCCACGGAACGCGGCAACATAAAAAGAAATCCCTTTCATCCTTTTTCCAGTTTCGATACCGCGACTCTGTGCGGGCTCGCCTTCGGGCAGACGGTACTGGCCCGTGCCTGCGAGGTGGCCGGCATCGGATTTGACCAGGCGGCGGCACATTCCGCCAAGTATGACTGCGAAAGGGCGGCGGAACTCTTCTGTTATATCGTCAATCGCTGGCAGAAACTGGGGGGGCTGCAAGGTATTCGGATGTAAAAAGCCCGCAGGTTATGCGGGCTTTTTGTGACATGCCTGGCTGACTTTCTGGTTCAGGCGTCCAGGCCATCCAATGCCTTCTGGAAGCGATTGGCATGGGAACGCTCCGCCTTGGCAAGGGTTTCCATCCAGTCGGCGATTTCGTCAAAGCCTTCATCCCTGGCGGTTTTCGCCATGCCCGGATACATATCCGTGTACTCGTGGGTTTCACCGGCAATGGCCGCCGCCAGATTGTCGGCGGTGATGCCGATAGGCAGCCCGGTGGCCGGGTCGCCTGTTTCTTCCAGGTATTCCAGATGACCGTGGGCGTGCCCGGTTTCACCTTCCGCCGTTGAGCGGAACACCGCTGACACATCATTGTATCCTTCGACATCCGCCTTGGCGGCAAAGTAAAGATAGCGACGATTTGCCTGGGACTCACCAGCAAAAGCGTCTTTCAGGTTTTGTTCAGTTTCGCTGCCTTTCAAGCTCATGGTTTTTCCTCATCCAGGTTCGGTTAAAACAAAAAGTATACTCGATTTTAATGTCGAGGGAAGCTTGACGCTAGGCCTCCTCCCCGGCGACATCTTTGAGCATCGGCTGGAGTTCCCCGCTCTGATACATCTCGACGATGATATCGCAGCCACCAACCAACTCACCACCCACAAAAAGTTGCGGAAAGGTGGGCCATTCGGAAATGGTCGGCAGGCTGGTGCGGATTTCCGGGTTGGCAAGTATGTCGATGTAAGCAAAACGCTCCCCGCAGGCCATCAGAACCTGGCATACCTGAGCCGAGAAGCCGCACTGGGGTTGATCGGGAGAACCCTTCATATAAAGGAGCACCGGGTTGCCGGCAATCTGTTTGCGAATCGTTTCTTGAATTTCCATGACATTTTCCAAAAGAATAACAGGCAGATTCTACCTCTTTTACCACTGCGAGATACAAATTCAAGCGCAGGAGACACCCCCATAAATCGCCCCACGAGTATTTTCTGTTATCATCGCCCGCTTTTCCGGGGGCCCACGTCATGACCGATGCAATCATGCCCACCTATGGTCGGCAGGATATTTCTTTCGTCAAGGGAGAAGGCGCCTGGTTGACGGATGCAAACGGCAAACGGTATCTGGACGCCGTATCCGGCCTCGCCGTCGTGGTGCTGGGCCATGCAAACCCGGAAGTTGCAAAAACCATCAGCAAGCAATCTAAAACCCTGGTCCACACGTCCAACCTCTACCGGATTCCGAATCAGGAGGCACTGGCGGACAGGCTGAAGAGCATCTCCGGCATGGATAATATGTTCTTCGCAAACTCCGGCGCCGAAGCCAACGAGTGCGCCATCAAGATTGCCCGCTCTCATGGCAACCGGCAAGGTCTCGACAATCCCACCATTATTGTCGCCGATGCATCTTTCCATGGGCGGACCCTGGCAACCCTGACGGCAACGGGTAATCGCAAGGTGCATGCGGGTTTTGAACCCCTGGTCACCGGGTTTGTGCGTGTACCCTTTGATGATCCTGATTCAGTTCAGAACATAGCCGGGCACAACAAGAACATTGTTGCCGTGATGGTTGAACCCATCCAGGGTGAGGGCGGTGTACGCATACCGCAGGACGACTATCTGACGGAACTTCGCCGAATCTGCGACCACCATGGCTGGCTGCTGATCCTTGATGAAATCCAGACGGGCAACGGTCGCACCGGCAGCTATTTCTACTATCAACAGTGCGGCATCCTGCCGGACGTTGTGACCCTGGCGAAGGGCCTGGGCAATGGTCTGCCCATCGGCGTCTGCCTTGCACGGGGCGAAGCGGCAAAGGCGCTGGGGCCGGGAAACCACGGCTCCACCTTCGGCGGCAATCCACTTGCCTGCGCCGTGGGGCTGACGGTGACAGAGCAGATAGAAAAACGAAACCTGGCGGCCCGGGCTGCGGAGTTGGGTGAACGCATGCTGACTGCCTTTCGCCGGCGACTTGGCAATCTGAACAATGTCCGGGACATACGCGGCAGGGGCCTGATGATCGGTATCGAACTGGATTCACCCTGCGGCGACCTGGTTGGCCAGGCGCTGGAAAAAGGACTATTGATCAATGTTGCCGACGACAAGGTTATCCGTCTGCTGCCGCCGTTGATAATCAGTGACAAGGAAGCGGACCTGATCTGCAATCAGGTGTGTGATCTGGTGGAGGCGGTTTAACTTATTCCCGCCGGCTTCTTACTCTGGCAACCGCATCCTGCCAACCATGATAGAGCCGGCTCGCCTGCTCCGGCGCCATTGCCGGTGCAAAACGTCGCTCCAGTTTCCAGTGGCTACCCAACTCATCCAGGCTGTTGAAAACGCCCGCCTGCAATCCCGCCAGGCTGGCGGCTCCCAGGGCGGTGGTTTCGATAAGCGCTGGCCTGTCCACCGGTAACTGAAGAATATTCGCAAGCTGCTGGATGACCCAGTCATTCTCGACCATGCCGCCGTCAACCCGCAGAATGGTTGGCGCGGCACCATCATGCCGCATGGCGGAGAGCAGGTCCTGTGTCTGGAAACACACGGATTGCAGGGTCGCAGTGACCAGGTCCCCGATTCCGGTGTCGCGCGTCAGCCCAAGGATGGCGCCCCTTGCGTCAGGGTCCCAATAGGGCGCCCCCAGGCCGGTGAAGGCTGGCACAAGATAGACGGGGTGAAGCATCTGGTGAGCCTCTGCTATGGCTTCAGTTTCCGCCGCGCTGGATATCAACTGCAACCCGTCCCGCAGCCATTGCACCGCCGCGCCGGCGACAAAAATACTGCCTTCGAGCCCATAGGTCACCCTGCCGCCCAGCCGGTAAGCGATAGTGGTCAGCATCCTGTTCTTTGAAACAATCGCCCTGGCACCGGTATTCATAATGACAAAACAACCCGTCCCATAGGTGCTTTTGATCATGCCCTCCGAGAAACAACCCTGGCCTATCAGTGCCGCCTGCTGGTCACCGGCCATGCCCAGGATGGGTATGGTGGTGCCGAACAACGCCGGCTCGGTTCGCCCGAAATCAGCACTGCTATCTTCAACCTCCGGCAACATGGCCGGCGGTATGTCGAGGCGGGAGAGCAGTTCTTCATCCCATTGCTGCCGATGAATATCAAACAGCATGGTGCGGGAGGCGTTGGTTGCATCCGTCTTGTGCACTGCGCCGCCGGTAAGCCGCCACAGAAGAAAGGTATCCACTGTGCCGAACAGCAGTTCCCCTCTTTCCGCCCTGCCCCTTGCGCCTGCAACATGATCCAGTACCCATTTCAGCTTGGTGCCGGAAAAATAGGGGTCCAGTAGCAAGCCGGTTTTTTCCGTGACCCAGGGCTCCAGCCCCTCCGCCCTGAGCTCCGCACAGTAGTCGGCTGTTCTGCGGTCCTGCCAGACGATGGCATTGTATATGGGTTCGCCCGTTCTCCTGTCCCAGACAAGCGTGGTTTCACGCTGGTTAGTAATGCCAATGCCCAGCACATCCGCCGCCGTGACGCTCTCCCGGGCAAGCACTTCCTGGCATACCTGGATGGTTGAGCGCCAGATATCCTCGGGATCATGCTCAACCCAGCCGTCCCTCGGAAAGTGCTGCGGGAACTCCCGCTGAGCCATGGCACAGCGCTCACCCTGACGGGAAAACAGGATTGCCCGTGTACTTGTCGTGCCCTGGTCTATGGCTAGCAGATACGTCATTGGCCCCTACTCTCCGAGGAACCGGGAACTATCATGTATTCATCAGCGGGAAGCAACGGGCCGTAATGACAACCCTTATTCGTCATTCCTGTATATGTTCACTAATTCACTGCCCTGGTTTGTTCATTTCCAGCGGTGTTTTAGCACCGATCCCCTGATGCGGCCGATGCTCATTGTAGTACAGCATGTTTTTTGTTAGGCGAGGCGTGGCAGCCGCGAAGGAGGGAGCGGCGTAGCGCAACAAACTATAACGAAAAATAGGCAAGCGAACTTAGTATATTCCTATACAATACCCCGCACGGGTTACCCAACCGCATCAAGTGCGGACCAACCAAAACCAACTTCATTCACATAAAAGGAACCAATACCATGAACAAAATAATCCGCCCATTCGTGTTTGCCTCCGCGTTGCTGGTAGCGATAAGTGTCTCCCCCCCCCCCCTCATTTCTTGGATAAGCACGGCACACGCGCAGACTGACACCACCGCGCCGACGGCAGTCTTTGGCGACATTGCCAATGGTGTGATTGGCACCGAGCAGTCGGTCCTCCTCACCTTCTCCGAAGCGGTGACCGATCTTACGGCAAGCGACTTCTCCACTTCCACCGGCGTCACAGGAATTCGCGTGAGCGACCCTGATAGCGACCAAACCACCTACACCATCGCCTTCACTCCAAGCTCGCAAGCTATCGTTCTGCGCCTTGCCGCGAATAGCGTGATGGACACCGCCGCCATCCCGAACGAAGGTCCTGCCCGTCTTGTAGAGCAGGCATTACGCGCGACGGATCCCGCCATGCCTAGCCTGGTTGGGACCTACGCGAGTATCGCGGCTGGCGAGATTAACACCCGGCAGATGCTCACCTTCACTTTCTCCGAGCCCGTGACTGGTTTGACTGTGGATGCTTTCACTATCGGCGGCGGGGAAGTGAATAGTATTACCCCGAGCAGTGGCTACCACACCATCTACACCCTCACCCTCACCCCGACCTCGACTGGTCAGGTCGTCCTGCGCCTTCTCGCCAACAGCGTTACCGACCGCGACGGCAACACAGGTCCAGGAATACCCGCTACTCTAACCACCTTTAGCCTTGGTGCACCCGACACCACCGCGCCAACGGTGGACTTCGGCACCATTGACGTCGGGGTGATTGGCACGCGGCAGACGCACACCATCAGATTCAACCAGATAGTGACTGGCTTTGCTGCCACCGACATCACCGCTACTGGCGCCACGGTGAATAGCCTGAGCGGCTCTGGTGACACCTACATGATCACCTTCACGCCGACCTTGACCTCCTTCACCCTGACCCTTGCCGCGGACAGCGTGAGCGACACCGCCGCCACCCCAAACACGGGCCCCGCAACAGAGCCCGCGGCAGCGAGGAGCGTGACCGGCACCGCGGTGCTATCTGCGGATGCGGACCTGGCTACCCTGTCCATAACGGATAATAACGGCAACCCGGTCACGCCGAATGAAGCCATCGCGCCCGACACACTAGCCTATACCGCGACTGCGCCGAGCGATACGACCTCGGTTACCATCACGGTGACTGCTGCTGATTCCAATGCAGAAGTGGATCTTGACTCTCTCGGCACCAATACCGAGAATTTTGGATTCAGAGACGAAATGCAATCTTTTGCTATTGAGATTACCGCCGCAGACGGCACTACCAGGAAACTCTACCGCCTCACCATCACGCGTGCGGTGAGCGTGGACACCACCGCGCCGACCGCGACCTTCGGCACCATTGACGTCGGTGTGATTGGCACGCAACAGTCGGTCGGCCTCACCTTCGATGAGGCGGTGACTAGTTTGGAAGCGGGTGATTTCTCCGGCTCCACCGATGTCACCGTAGATAGTGTTACCGGCTCCGGCGACACTTGGAGCATCACCTACACCCCGACTGCGGCATCCTTCACCCTGCGCCTTACCGCGAATAGCGTGATGGACACCGCTGCCACCCCGAACACAGGACCCGAAACCGCGGCGAGCGTGACTGGCACCGCGACACCTGCCATCGCGCCGACGGTGGACTGGGGCACCATTGCCGCCGGGGTGGTTGGCACCGCGCAGACGCACGACATCACCTTCTCCGAAGCGGTGACCGGCTTGGCTGCCGACGACTTCTCCGCTTCCACCGGTGTCACAGGAACTAGCGTGAGTGGCTCTGGCAGTACCTACACCATCACCTTCACGCCAAGCGAGACAAGTTTCACTCTGACCCTTGCCGCGGACAGCGTTGAGGATACCGCTAGCACCCCGAACGCGGGTCCCGCCAGCGCGGTGAGCGTGACCGGCACCGCGGTAGACGACACCGCCCCAGAGATTACTCTCTTGGGTGCCAATCCCTTGGAGGTCCATCAAGGCACCACCTTCACTGACCCGGGGGCCACGGCGAATGATAATGTAGATGGTGGTCTCAGTGCTGACATCGTCGTTGGCGGCGACACAGTGGACACCGACACGCTTGGGGACTACACCATCACTTATGATGTGTCCGACGATGCGGGCAATGCTGCCGAGACGGTCACGCGCATCGTCCGCGTAGTCATCGCACGCGACCTTGCCAGGCTTAATAAAGTGATCCTGCCGGAAGTCGCACGCGCCATGGCTGAGCAGAACGTCAGTGCTATTACGCAGCGCCTTGAGCAAGCACGGCTCTCAACAACAATGGCGGGCAGTGCCAGCTTTGGTGGCGCCAGCAGCCTGGCGGACATCATCAAAACTCAGGGACGCACCGTTGCCGACGACCAGTTTGACTTGAAGCGAGTCCTGTCCGGGTCTGACTTTGTTATGCCTTTGAACGCCAATGGCGCTCGTGGTGGTTCTGGTGGTGACGGTGGCTACCAGGGCATGACCTTCTGGGGTGCGGGCGACTACCGCGACCTGAAGGGTGCCGATGAGGTGCGTTGGGGCGGCGACTTCTTCAGCCTGCACCTGGGCCTGGATGCGCAGTTGAGCGAACGCACCATCCTTGGTGTGTCTGTTTCCAGCAGCCAGGTGAGACTGGACTACACAGACCCCAGCCTGGAAGCCAGTGGCGACTATGACCTGGATATGACCAGTGTGCATCCCTATCTGGGCTGGACAACGGGCGGCCTGGACTTCTGGGCGACTGCCGGCTATGGCGAAGGCGAACTGGAGATCAGTGAAAACGGCGGCCAGACGGACATCCCCGCAAGCGACCTGAGCATGCAGACCTTTGGTGTGGGTGCCAGTGGTATCTTGGCAGAGACTGGCCTCAGCATGCTGCGACTCAAAACTGAGATATTGAGCACCGAACTGGAAGTGGATGCCAGTGAAGAGATAGCGGCAATCACTCAGAGAGCCAGCCGCCTGCGACTGGCTCTGGAAGCAACGCGCAATCAAACCCTGAACAGTGGCGCCCGACTGGAATCCAGCCTGGAAGTCGGAGCGCGGCAGGATAGCGGCGATGGCGAAACGGGTGCTGGTGCCGAGTTGGGCAGCAGCCTGCTCTACACCAGCCCGGGTGGTAGCCTCACCATGCAGGGCAAGGCACGGGTTCTGGTAGCTGGCAAAGGTGATGCTAAGGAATGGGGGCTGAGCGGTGTGATTAGCCTGCGCCCCTCGGCAGACGGAAGCGGCCTGTCGTTTAGTTTGACGCCCGGCTATGGCGTGACCGCCAGCAGCATGCAACAACTCTGGCAGCAAGGGCTGATTGATGACCTGAGCGCTAACGGCCAGGGCGGTGACGCTGGCAACAGCTACGACTACAGCCCGACCCTGGATGTGCGCCTTGATTACGGCATGAACACGCTCAGGGGACCAGGTCTGATAACGCCCTACACTGAAATGAGCTTCGGCGATAACAAGAACACCTATCGCCTGGGCCTGCAGTGGCAGCGCAGCCTGTTGTTTGAGCTGAAACTTGTCGCCGAGCGCGAAGAAAGCGCCATCTCCGGCGGCGACACCACCGGCCGCAGCACCACCGCTGACCACCGCATCTATCTTGAGGGCGAACTACACTTTTAACCCCATTGCGGCGAAGCTGGCCCCCCGTCTGTCATCCTCGGGCGTAGCCCGGGAATCCAGAGTGGCGGCGTAGCCGCGTATCCCGTCATTCTCGAGCTTGCTCGGGAATCCAGAGTGGCGGCGTAGCCGCCATGCAGTTCGCCGTCCCCAACACCCATTGCGCTCCCGCTTCGCGGAACCGCAACCCTGGATTCCCCCCGAACCCAGGCGTCCCGCCGAAGGCGGTACGACTGGCCTCGGCGAGAATGACGGAATAAGGGTTGTCATTGCCCGGCTTGTTTTTTTCCCGTCATTCCAGGCGATGGGGGGTTGTTCCCATCGCCGACAGTGTTTCCAGGCGTAGCCCGGGAATCCAGAGGACGAGCGGTATTGTCTTTATCATCAGCATCAGTAATAACGGAGCTACGCCTTTCGTTCCACTGACCCTCGTTGAGGTGTAGCGGGTATATCACAGGTGGTTGGCTTTGTTCCTCTGGATTCCCGCCTGCCGGCGAGGATGACGAATCGGGGGGGGGTTCTTTTGCGGCGTTAGCCGCTACAACATTCCCTTGCCATTTCCGTGGCATTTTCCTATACAATACCCCGCACAAGTTACCCAACCGCATCCGGACCAACCAAAACTAACCTCATTCACATAAAAGGAACCAAGCCATGAACAAAACGTCCCCAAATTTGTGGTCGCATCCGCCACTGCCAGCAATAGTCCCCCCCCCCCCCCCCCCCCCCGCCAAAACAGGGGGCTGGTCCTGTGAGCAAACATCTCAAAAGGATAGTCACGAAATTCGTTTTCGCCTCGGCGTTACTGCTGGCAATCGGCGCGGTCTCGCTGTCTGGAATAAACACGGCACACGCTCAAGACCCAACTGTAACAGACCTGTCCTTTCGATATGCTACTGATGGACGCACAAATGTATCATTTACTACATCAGTAGCTGGTAGATATCAAGTCACCTATACCCTTGCAAATGATGAAGAGTTTGTCCCCACAAAAGCAGTAACTGTCTCTGCTGAGCAAGTAGGTTCCCCAGTAACTGCTGTACTATTTACTCCTCCTGGTTATGTTGGTACAGTTGGAATCACATTTAATGATATAACCTATGCAAGTAGTACCATAGCTACTCCACCATCTCCCCCCACACTTGTTGCAGGAGAAATCACTGACACCAGTATTGCTTTTTCATGGACTGCCCCACGCAGTGCAACAGAGTATTTGATATATCGAGATGCTACACTCTTGACTACAACTAGTGATTTATCGTATATCCATACCGGTCTAACTCCAGATACTGCATACTCCTATACTGCTGAATCACGTTACGGTACTGCCACAAGTCCACCATCTGTTCCATTGACAGTATCTACACTTGCCGCGCCGGCCAACCAGCCGCCAGTGATTGACGGCATCGATGATCTGAACGTGGTCGCCGGCACGTTAGTAACGCTGACCTTCCACTCCGCTACCGACCCCGATGGCAACGACGCTGCCCTGACTTATCGCTGGACGCAGGCCGGCGGCACCCCGGATGTAACCTTGAGCGGCGCCGACACCGCCACCGCGACCTTCACCGCGCCGAGCAACGCCATGAGTCTGTCATTCAGATTGACCGTAACCGATGAGGGCGGTGCTAGCAGCGGCTGGACGACAAACGTCGTCGTGACCGCCGCGCCGGCCAATCAGCCGCCAGTGGCTGATGCCGGAGACGACTTCAGCGTGACCGCCAGCACGACCGGCGTGACGCTGGACGGCAGCGATAGCACCGACTCCGATGGAACTATCGCGACTTATGCCTGGGTGCATACATCAACCGGTGGTGTTGCGCCCAGCACGGCAATTACTGTGACCCCCGACTCCACCAACCCCGCCATGGCGACCTTCACCGCGCCGGACACCGCCGCGGAACTGGTCTTCACCTTGACCGTCACCGATGATGACGCTGCTACCAACGTCAACACCGACACCAACACGGTAACCATCACCGTCACCCGCGCCCAGGTGGTCTCCGCTAATGCGGACTTGGGTGGCGTGACCATAACGGATGTCAACGGCATGGTTAGCGGGTTGAATGAAGCGATTACTGCGGAGAAAACAAGTTATACCGCGACCGTGGCGAACGATGCGAGCGAATTTACGGTTATGGCAACGCCTGATGATTCGGCTGCGCTTTCTGTAGATGTTGCCGATTCTGGTGAAGATAGCCAGACTTTTATATTCACCGGCGACTCGGTATCCCTTACTGTTGTTATTACCGCCCAAGATGCCACCACGAAAACCTACACCGTTACCATAACCCGCGCCGCGCCGCTCGCCACCGGGCTGACCGCGACCTTCGGCGGCGTCTCTGCTCCCAATGTTGGCGTGGGAGGGTTCACCACCCTCGAGTTCTCCGAGGCGGTGACTGGCTTGGATGTGGATTCATTCTCCGGTTCCAGGGATGTCGAGGTAACTGGCGTTGCTGGACCCTTCAGCAACATCTATCAAATCAGCATCATCCCGAGAGCGGAAACTTTCACCCTGACCCTTGCCGCCAACAGCGTGACCATCACCGCCACCAGCCCGGCAACGGGACCCGCCGAGCCGGTGAGCGTGGAAGGCACCGCGACGCAGCCGGAGGTTGCCCTTGTCTTTACCGTAGACCCTGAACTGACGAGCAATAACCCCGCGCCGGGCAGTAGCCCCGGTTTCGCCACAGTTGGCGACATTCTGACCCTTGCCTTCAGCGTCAATCTGCCATTGGCAAGCGCGCCGAGTGTGAACATCGCTGGCGAGGCAATCACGGCGACAAAAGGCAGCGGCAATGATTACAGTGCGACCTGGACGGTGACCGAGATGGTTGCTGGGGAGAATGACGATGCCCTTGTGGTGTATAGCATTACTCGAATGTTGGCATTCGGTTCTACCACCAATAGGCTGGCTCTTGGCAATACCGACAGTTCTATTCGATTTGACCACACCGCGCCGAGCGTGGTGACCTTTGACCCCATCCCCGATGTCCGCACCATTGACGATGCCACGGAGATGCACGACATCACCTTCTCCGAGCCGGTAACCGGTTTGGAAGCGAGCGACTTCGCCACTTCCAGCGGTGCTACGGTAACGGACGTGAGCGGCGCTGGCGACACCTACACCATCACCTTCACCCCGACCGAGACAGCCTTCAGCCTGACCCTTGCCGCGAATAGCGTTGCCGACCTTGCGGGTCTGACCGGTCCGGCAAACGAGGTGACCGCGAGCGGCACCGCGGTGGCCGCCACGGTCAACCAGCCGCCAGTGGCTAATGCCGGCGACGACCAGAGCGTGACCACCGGCACGGAAGTAACGCTGATCGGCGCCGCCAGCAGCGACTCCGATGGCACTATCCAGAGTTATGAATGGGTGCATACTTCAACCGATGATGCTGCGCCGCCCGCCACGCCCATTACCTTGAGCGGCGGCACCACCGCCACGGCCACCTTCACCGCGCCGGCCACCGCCGCGGTACTGGTCTTCACCCTGACCGTTACCGATGATTCCGGTGACTCCGCCACCAACACCGGCGAAGACACGGTAACCATCACCGTAACCGCGCCGCTCGCCATTAGCGCCGGGCCCGCGCTCACGAGCAGTAACGCCAACGTAAATTTCGCCACAGATGGCGATACCCTGAGCCTGACCTTCACCGTCAATGTGGCATTGGAAAGTGCGCCCACGGTGACCATCGCCGGGCAGACCGTCACGGCGACCCACACGGGCAATGATTACACGGCGACCTATCTGGTGGCATCTGCGCAGGTTATGGGACTTGACGGCGAGTTCGTGAGTTATGACATCGGTGCAATGGCCGCCGCCGGTGTTCCCGCCAACACCCTTGACCCTGAAGTTGCCACGAGTGCGATTCAAATTGATATAACCGCACCGGTTATCACCGCGCCGGCTGCCTACACCGCTGAAGCAACAGGTGCCCAGACCGCGCTTAGCGAATCCGACTACGGCACCGCGACTTCCCCCGACGGCACCATCACCGACAACGCGCCGGAGACCTTCCCGCTAGGCGACACCACCATCACCTGGACCGCGACCGATGCTGCGGGCAATGAAGCGACCGCTGACCAAGTGGTCACGGTTGCGGACACCACTCCACCGGTCATCAGCCTGAATGGTGCCGCGACTATCACCCTGACTCTGGGCGACACCTACACAGATGCGGGCGCCAGCGCCACGGACGATGTGGATGCTAGTGTGGAGGTCACCACGGTGATTACTTTTGGTGGCACTACGGTTGAAACAGTAGACACCGACATCGCCGGCACCTATATCATCACCTACAGCGCGACCGACACCGCCACTAATGCCGCCACGCCGGTAACCCGCACCGTTACCGTAACCGAACCGGTTGTCACCAACACCGCGCCGAGTATCGACGCTGGTAACCAAACGGTGAATCATCCCGAGAACGCACCCATAACCACAGTAGTGGCGACCTACACCGCGACTGATGTCGAGAAAAACACCATTACCTGGACTCTCACGGGCACGGATGCGTCATTCTTTACGCTTGACGGCACAAGCGGCGCATTGACTTTCAACGCTCCGCCGGATTATGAAACCCAGTCCACCTACGCGCTCACCGTGACCGCCACCGATGACGGCACGCCGAATGAGACCAGCACACTTGAGGTAACGGTTACCGTTACCAATGAGGATGAAGAGGGTGCCTTCGGCGCCATCACCGGCATCGTTCAAGTGGGGCAGGAATTGACTGCCGGCGAAGTAACCGACCCGGATTCGCCGGATGTTGATTCGCCGGTTACTGTTACCACTTATCAATGGCAAAGCGCGGCAAGTGGCGGCGGCGGCGACTATACCGACATCACTGGTGCCACTAACGCGGCGACCTACACCCTGACGGCAGATGAGATTGACCAGACCATTCAAGTCATGGTCACTTACACCGACGGTCATGGCACCGGCAAGACCCTTACCAGCACGGCAACCACCGCGGTGGTTGCGGCACCGGTCATCAACCAGTCGCCAGTTGCCGAGGCGGGTGCCGATCAAAGCGTGACCACCAGCACGGGAGTAACGCTGGACGGCTCTGGCAGTAGCGACCCCGAATCTGGTGTCCTGACATACCTCTGGACGCATACTTCAACCGATGGTGATACGCCCGCCACGGTTATCCCCTTGACCAACGCCGACACCGCCACGGCGACCTTCACCGCGCCGGACACCGCCGGGGAACTGATATTCACCCTGACCGTCACCGATGATGCCGCTACCCCCGCCAGCCACAGCGATACGGTAACCATCATCGTGCAGCCTGTCCTTGCCATTACCACAGGACCCGCGCTCGCCAGCGATAACGCTGGCGATTACGCCATAGACGGCGACACGTTGAGCCTGACCTTCACCGTTAATCTGCCATTGGCAAGCGAGCCAAGCGTGACCATTGCCGGGCAGAGTGCCACGGTGACCAGCACGGGCAACAGTTACACCGCGACCTATACGGTGGTCGCGGCGCAGGTTACGGATGGCGCCCTGGCGGCTTATGACATAGACGCAATGACCGCCGCCGATAATCCCACCAATGCCCTTGACCCTGAAGTTGTCACGAGTGCTATTCAAATTGATGTGGTTGCGCCGGTCATCACCCTGACCAACGACACCGCAGAGGGCAACACAGTCGTGGTCGGCACTGATTACACCGACCCCGGTGCCACCGTCATGGATGCAGTGGATGTCAGCGTGGTGGTCACCGCGGATAGGAGTGCAGTAGACGCCGCCACCACCGCCGGCACCTACATCATTACCTATAACGCAATGGACGCCGCCGGTAATCCCGCCGCGCAGGTAACCCGCACCGTCATCGTGCAGCCTGTCCTTGCCATTACCACAGGACCCGCGCTCACCAGCGATAACGCTGGCGATTACGCCATAGACGGCAACACGTTGAGCCTGACCTTCACCGTTAATCTGCCCTTGGCAAGCGTACCAAGCGTGACCATTGCCGGGCAGGCCGCCGCAGTAGTCGAAGGCGCGGGCAACAGTTACACCGCGACCTATAGCGTGGTCGCGGCGCAGGTTACGGATGGCGCACTGGTGGCTTATGACATTGGCACAATGACCGCGGCCGATAATGCCGACAATAGGCTTGACCCTGAAGTTGCCACGAGTGCGATTCAAATTGATATAACCGCACCGACCGCTACCTTCACCCCCGACTCGCTCACCGGCTTGCTCGTGGATACGGCGGCGACGATCACATTAAACATATCAGACGAAGGGGAACACCAGTCGCTGGCGTTAACCGATTTCACGGCAGTCAATGCCAAAGACCTGAGTTTTGCTGTTGCTTCGGGATCTAGCGAGCATGCGGTTACCTTCACGCCGCTAGCGGCGGGCTTGGTGAGCGTCACCTTCAATAACTCCGGCAGAGTAACCGATGGCGCCGGCAATGTGATCGCCGCGGTAACCGCGAGCGGCACCGCGACTGCGCCAGTCACCAACACCGCGCCAGTTATCGCCGCTGGTAGTGAGACGCTGACTCATCCCGAGAACATCGAGAGAGTAACGACCTTCACCGCGACTGATGTTGATGACGGCGACACCATTACCTGGTCACTCGGTGGCACGGATTCGAGCCAACTGAGCATTGATTCAAGCGGTAGGTTGAGTTTCGCGAATGACCCGGACTATGAAACCCCGCAGGACGCTGACGCCGACAACGTATATGAAGTTACCGTTACCGCCACCGATAACGGCGATCCGAATATGAGCAGCGAACCACTTGCGGTAACGGTAACGGTGACCAATGAGGATGAAGCGGGTATGGTAACCATCACCGGCGTCGCGCAGGTCGGGCAGGAATTGACCGCCGAAGTAACCGACCCGGATTCACCGGTAACCGGCATTACGTATCAATGGCAAGACGCGGACGGCAACGCCATCACTGGCGCTACTGACGCGGCGACCTACACCCCGACTGTAACCGAAGTTGGCAAGAGCATTCGAGTGATCGCCACTTACACCGATAGTTTCGGCGACGGCAAGACCGCCACCAGCGCACCGACCGCCGCCGTGCAAGCCGCCAACCAGCCGCCGGTTGCCGAGGCGGGAACCGATCAGGGAGTGAATACCGGCGCGATAGTAACGCTGGACGGTAGCACCAGCAGCGACCCCGAATCTGGCACCCTGACCTACCTCTGGACGCATACTTTGACCGGTGGTAGTGCGCCCACATCCGGCACGGCAATTACTGTGACCCCCGACTCCACCAACCCCGCCATGGCGACCTTCACCGCACCGGACGATGCCGCGGTGCTGGTCTTCACCCTGACCGTTACCGATGATTCCGGCGATACCGACACCAACACCCACAGCGACACGGTAACCATCACCGTAACCGAGCCGGTCGGGCCCAGCGCGAGCATTAATAGGCCTTCACTCGTTGCCAAGGTAGGGTTCGTCACCGAAGCAAGCATCAACTTCCGCGACCCAGTAACTAACGAGGGGGTAGAGGTAACAGGCTTTACGTCGAGCGATTTCTCCAATTCCATAGGTGTCACGAGAGTTACCGGTATCAGCCACAGAGGCGGCGGTAGATATAGATTCTTCTTCACCGCTACATCGACACGTTTAACCCTGACCCTTGCCGCCCACAGCGTTACCGCACCCAACGGCGCCACCGGACCGGCCGAGCCGGTGAGCCGAACCCTCACTGCGCGAGCCGTCGACTCCAGTGCGGACTTGACCGGCTTGACTATTTCGGCTGGCACCTTGTCGCCCGACTTTACACGCGGCAACACGCATTACACCGCCGAAGTGGGTGGTGGGGTATCCAGCGTTACATTCACACCGACTCTGGCTAACGCCGCCGCAAGCGTAACCATTGCTGGCGCCGCGGTTGAAAGTGCCGCAGCCTCCGAGCCGATTAACCTGATAGAAGGCGAAAATACCGTAACCATCAGGGTTACCGGTACCACCAGCAATGGAAGAACCTACACCGTCGTCGTTACTCGCCTCGAACTGACACCCATCGTGAATGCCAATCTGGCTACGTTAACGCTAACGGTTGGCGGCGCCGCGGTCGCGCTGAATGAACCCTTCGCGCCCGACACGACCGAATACACCGCGGATGTGCCGACTGGCACGACCAGCGTTACCATCGCGGCGACTTCTGTTAATCCCAATGCCGAAGTGGATCTGGACGGTTCCGAGTTCGCCACTGGTTCCGCTTCCGAGAATTTTGGAATCAACAAAGACACGACCCGATTTGTTATTGCTGTTACCGCCGAGGACGGCACCACCATTAAAAACTACGCAGTTACCGTTAATCGTGATGCCAACACCGCGCCGGTCATCGCCATCGAAAATGCGGCAGTGGATTATGCCGAGAACACACCCATAACCACACTAGTAGCGACCTACACCGCGACCGATGTTGAGAGCGACGACAACGACATTACCTGGTCACTGACTGGCACCGATGCGGCGTCCTTTACGCTCAACCGCGAAAGCGGCGTATTGACTTTCAACACTGTGCCGGACTATGAAACCAAGTCCACCTACGAGATTACCGTTACCGCCACCGATAACGGCGTGCCGAGCGCGAGTAGTGAACTTGCGGTTACGGTTACGATTACCAATGTGGATGAAGCGGGTATGGTAACCATCACCGGCGTCGCGCAGGTCGGGCAGGAATTGACCGCCGAAGTAACCGACCCGGATGGCGGAGTTAGTGTCAGCAGCTATGAATGGGACGGCGTCGGCCCCGACAACACAGCCATAAGCGGCAAATACACGCTGGTCGCAGGTGATCTTGGCAAGACCATTTCTGTGTTGGCCGAATACACCGACGCCTTCGACAGCAAAACAAAGAGCGTTATCAGCGCACCGACCGCCGCCGTGCAAGCCGACGAGACCGCGCCGACTGTGAACTTCGGCACTATTGCCGAAGGTGAGGTTGAGGTCGCGCAGGAGCACGACATCACCTTCTCCGAAGCGGTAACCGGTTTGGCGAGGGATGATTTCTCCGGCACCGGTGTCGCCGTAACTGCCGTGAGTGGCGCCGACAATGCCTACACCCTCACCCTCATCCCAAGCGCAATAACCTTCACCCTGACCCTTGACGCGGGTAGCGTGACAGACGCCGCCAGCAACCCGAACGCGGCGGCAAGCGTGAGCGGCACCGCGCTGCCGGGCAACCAGTTTCCGATTGCCAATGCCGGCGCCGCGCAGGATGTAACCACCGGCACGGTCGTAACGCTGGACGGCTCTGGCAGTAGCGACCCCGATAACGATGCCCTGACCTACTCATGGACGCATACTTCAACCGATGGCGGTGCGCCCAGCCCGCTCATTACCTTGACCGATGCCGCCACCGCCAGTCCGACCTTCACCGCACCGGCGACCGCCGCGGTCCTGGTCTTCACCCTGAGCGTAACCGATGGCACCGATGCCAGCACCGCCCAAGTAACCATCACTGTAACCGCACCGGCCGCCGCACTGACCGCAGAATTTGCGAACATCACTGGCGCCATTATTGGCCAGCGATCAGAGGTCAACCTCACCTTCTCCGAGGGAGTGACTGGCTTGGAGCAAACTGATTTCTCCACCCGCGGTGCCACAGTAACTGGCCTTGACGATTTCGGCGACGACTTCTATACCGTCAGTTTCACCCCGACCGCGGCATCCTTCCGCCTGACCCTTGCCGCCAATAGCGTAATCATCATCTCCAGCGGGGCAATGGGACCCGCCGAGTCGGTGTTCATAGATGCCACTGCGGAGGAGCTTGTCCTTGCCTTTACCGCAGACCCTGAACTGACCAGCAGTAACCCTGGAAACTTCGCCACAGTCGGCGACATTCTGACCCTGACCTTCAGCGTCAATCAGGCATTGGGAAATACGCCGGAGCCGGACATCGCTGGCGCCGGGCGAATCTCGCCGACAGAAGGCGATGACAATGATTACAGTGCGACCTGGACGGTGACCGAGGAGGTTGCCAGAGCGAATGACGGTGACCTTGTGTTTTTTAGCCTTGGACGACTGTTTGCCGTCGGTTCTACCCGCAATAGGCTGTCTGTTTTCGTTACCGACAGTGATATTCGATTTGACCACACCGCGCCGACGGTGACGATCTTTGTAGACCCCATCCCCGGTACCGTCCCCACCCGCATGGTTGGCGACACCGGGCAGACGCACGACATCACCTTCAATGAGGCGATTACCGCACTGACTGACACCGACTTCGCCACTTCCATCGGTGCCACGGTGAGTAGTGTTGCCCTCAACACCGACCCCAGCGCCGAGCCCAACACCTACACCATCACCTTCACGCCGAGCGCGACCGAGTTCACCATCACCCTTGCCGCCAACGCGGTGAGCGACCTCGCCGGTCTCACCGGTCCGGCGACAGCGGCAAGCGTGACCGGTAGCGCGACACAACCCACGACAACGGCTGCCGACTTGTCATCGCTGACTACCACAGCCGGTGCCTTGTCGCCCATCTTTAATGTCGCCGTCACAAACTACAACGTCGGCGTATTGAATGGGGTAACCAGCACCACGATCACGCCGACTGCTATCGCCGGTGCAACCCTAACCGTTGCTGGCACGGCGGTTACCAGCGGCACCCCCTCCGGCGACATTCCGCTGATCGTCGGCGCAAACGCCATCGCCATCGTCGTCACCGCCGCGGATGGCACCACAGAGAAAACCTACACCGTCACCGTGCGCCGCGCCCCGCTGCCAGTAACCCTCACGCTGGCTATGGACACCGGTTCCTCGCCAACGGATCGCATCACCAGCAATGGGCAGGTGGAGGTAACGGATCTGGCAACCAATGCCATTTGGAGATACACCATCAATGGCGGCAGTACTTTCTTCCCCGGCACCGGCACTAGTTTCACCCTGCCCGAAGGCGACTACACCGCTGACGCCGACGATGAAGATGTACAGGTCGTGCAGAGCGTATCCGGCGCTGACTCCGTCCCCGCCAGCCTGGCCGCGGTTACCGTGGACACCACCGCACCGGTCATCACCTTGACCGACGACACCGTAGCGGGCAACACCGGCGTGGTCGGCACCGCTTACACTGACCCGGGCGCCACCGCCATGGATAATGTGGATACCAGCGTGGATGTCGTTCTCGGTGGCGATACACTAGACAGCAACACCATCGCCGGCACCTACTTGATTACCTACGACGCAACCGATGCCGCCGGTAATGGCGCCGTGCAGGTGGAACGCACCGTTACCGTGGTACCGGTGCCTCTGTCCATGGATGCAGACTTGTCATCTTTGACTATCTCGGTCGGCACCTTGCCTACCTTTAATGCCGCCACCGAGGCCTACGCCGTCGGCGTGGGCAATGATGTGACCAGCGTCACGCTGATGCCGAGCACGGCTGACGCCGCCGCAAGCGTAACTGTGGCTGGCACGGCGGTTACCAGTGGCGCAACCTCCGGCGCGATTACGCTGGATGTCGGTGTAAACGCCATCGCCATTGTCGTCACCGCCGAAGATGGCACGACTATGAAAACCTACACCGTCACCGTCACTCGCGCCGCCAACACTGCGCCGGAGTTGTCTGGTAACACGAGTCCGAGTGTCGCCGAGAACACACCCATAACAACGGCAGTGGCGACCTACACCGCAACCGATGCCGAGAGCAACATTGTTACCTTGGCACTCGGTGGCACAGATGTGAGCTCGTTTGATCTCGACGCTACAAGCGGCGTATTGACTTTCCGCGCCTTGCCGGACTATGAAACCAAGTCCACCTACGCGGTCACTGTTCAGGCAACGGAAACCGATGGCGACCCAAGCAACCTGACCGGCGAACTGGCGGTCACGATTACGGTTACCAATGAGGAGGAAGAGGGCGCCATCGGCCCCATCACCGGCGCCGTTCAAGTCGGGCGGAAATTGACCGCGGGCGAAGTAACCGACCCGGATGGCTCGGTTGTTGTCACCGGACATGCATGGCAAGACGCGGCCGACGACTCCGCCATCAGCGGTGCCACCGACGCGGCGACCTACACTCTGGTAGCAGATGATGCAGGCAAGACCATTCAAGTGGTTGCCACTTACACCGACGCCTTCGACGACAACGAAAAGAGCGTCACCAGCGCGGCAACGGTCGCCGTAGTTGCGGCGGCACCACCCGCCACGCCGAGCCTCGCGCTGGCTAGGGACACCGGTCGCTCGCGAAGCGATGGCATCACGCAAAATGGTCAGGTGAATGTGGCGGGTCTGGTACCCGATGCCACCTGGAGATACTCCACCAATGGCGGCACCGATTTCACCGATGGCACCGATACTAGTTTCACCCTGCCCCCCAATCGTGTATATCCCGCTAACACGGTGCAGGTCGTGCAGACCGTATCCGGCACTGACTCCGCTACCGGTATCCTCCGCGCGGTTACCGTAGACACCACCGCGCCGGTCATCACCTTGGAGAACGACACCGTAGCGGGCAACACCGGCGTGGTCGGCACCGCTTACACTGACCCGGGTGCCACCGCCATGGATAATGTGGATACCAGCGTGGATGTCGTTCTCGGTGGCGAGACACTAGACATCAACACCATCGCCGGCACCTACTTGATTACCTACGACGCAACCGACACCGCCGGTAATGGCGCCGTGCAGGTGGAACGCACCGTCACCGTAACCGAGCCGGTCGCCAACATCGCACCAGTGGCTAATGCTGGAGACGACCAGAGCGCGACCACCGGCACGCTCGTAACGCTGACCGGCACCGGCAGTAGCGACTCCGATGGCACTATCCAGAGTTATGCATGGACGCATACTTCAACCGATGGCGGTGCGCCCAGCCCGCTCATTACCTTGAGCGGCGGCACCACCGACACCGCAACCTTCACCCCGGACACCGCCGCGGTGCTGATATTCACCTTGACCGTCACCGATGATTCCGGTGACTCCGCCACCAACACTGACACCGACACGGTAACCATCACCGTAACCGCGCCGGTCGCCGACAATCAGCCGCCGGTTGCCGAGGCGGGCGACCCGCAGAGCGCGACCACCGGCACGGAAGTAACGCTGACCGGCGCCGGTAGCAGCGACTCCGATGGCACTATCCAGAGTTATGAATGGGTGCATACTTCAACCGATGGTGCTACGCCCACCACGCCCATCATCGTGGCAAATGGCGAGACCTCGACCTTCACCGCGCCGGACACCGCCGCGGTGCTGATCTTCACCCTGACCGTTACCGATAATGACGGTGCCACCAACAGCGACACGGTAACCATCACCGTAACCGCGCCGGTCGCCAACACCGCGCCACGCATCACTACTGCTGCAACGCAGAGTGTCGCCGAGAACACGCCTACAACCACGCCAGTGGTGACCTTCGCCGCGGATGACGATGAGAGCAACACCATTACCTGGGCACTCACCGGCGCGGATGCGGGCTTGTTTACGCTTGACCCCACAAGCGGCGTATTGACTTTCAACACTGCGCCGAACTTTGAAGACCGGCAGGACGCTGGCGCCGACAACTCATATCAAGTTACCGTGACCGCCACCGATGACGGCGTGCCGAGTGAGAGCAGCACCCTTGATGTAACGGTAACGGTGACCAATGAGAATGAGCCGGGACGCATCGGCACCATCGACGGCGTCGCGCAGGTCGGGCAGACCTTGACCGCCGGCACGGTAACCGACCCGGATGGCGGGGTTAGAGTTACCCAATATGTATGGCAAAGAACGTTAAGCGGCGTCGGCTCTGACAATGCCCTCATTGGCCCCGACAGCAATACCTACATGCTGGTAGCCGATGATATTGGCTATACCTTTAGAGTCCTCGTCAACTACGACCACATCGCCCCCAACGGAGCCTTCGGTAACAGAGTCGTCGAAAGCGCGCCGACCGAAGCCGTGGTTGCCGCTGACGTAATCCTGTCCGCGGATGCCGACTTGTCCGCCTTGACTATCTCGGCCGGCACCTTGCCCACCTTTGCTGCTGCCACGATAAGTTACACCGTCAGCGTGGGCAATGATGTGGCAAGCGTTACGTTCACGCCGACCACGAATGACGATGGCGCAAGCGTGACCGTGGATGGCAACCCGCCAAATCAAGCGATTGACCTGACTGCCGGCGTAGCAAAAGCCATCGCTATTGTCGTTACCGCCGAGGATGGCACCGAGAAAACCTACACCGTCACCGTCACTCGCGGCGCCAACACCGCGCCACGCATCACTACTGCTGCAACGCAGAGTGTCGCCGAGAACACGCCTACAACCACGCCAGTGGTGACCTTCGCCGCGGATGACGATGAGAGCAACACCATTACCTGGGCACTCACCGGCGCGGATGCGGGCGACTTTACGCTTAACGCCGCAAGCGGCGCATTGACTCTCAATGCTGCGCCGAACTATGAAACCAAGCGATCCTACGCGGTCACCGTTACCGCCACCGATAACGGCACGCCGAATATGCCCAGCGCACCACATGCGGTCACGATTGCGGTGACCAATGTGGATGAGATCGGAACCATCGGCACCATCGACGGCGTCGCGCAGGTCGGGCAGACCTTGACCGCGCCCCTGGCAGCCGACATAACCGACCCGGATGGCGGGGTTGTGGTCACCGGACATTCTTGGAGCGGCGCGGGCACCACCACCAACGCGGCGACCTACGCCGTGGTCGCAGGTGATCTCAACAACACCATTACTGTGACCGTCACCTACACCGACGGGCAAGGCACTGGCAAGATGCTCCCCACCGCGGCAACTAGCGCCGTGGTTGCCGCTGACGTAATCCTGTCCGCGGATGCCGACTTGTCCGCCTTGACTATCTCGGCCGGCACCTTGCCCGCCTTTGCTGCCGCCACCGAGAATTACGCTGTTAACGTGGGTAATGATGTGGCAAGCGTTACGTTCACGCCGACCACGAATGACGATGGCGCAAGCGTGACCGTGGATGGCAACCCGCCAAATCAAGCGATTGACCTGACTGCCGGCGTAGCAAAAGCCATTGATATTGTCGTTACCGCCGAGGACGGCACCGAGAAAACCTACACCGTCACCGTCACTCGCGGCGCCAACACCGCGCCACGCATCACTACTGCTGCAACGCAGAGTGTCGCCGAGAACACGCCTACAACCACGCCAGTGGTGACCTTCGCCGCGGATGACGATGAGAGCAACACCATTACTTGGGCACTCACCGGCGCGGATGCGGGCAACTTTACGCTTAACGCCGCAAGCGGCGCATTGACTCTCAATGCTTTGCCGAACTATGAAACCAAGTCCACCTACGCGGTCACCGTTACCGCCACCGATAACGGCACGCCGAATATGCCCAGCGCACCACGTGCGGTCACGATTGCGGTGACCAATGTGGATGAGGAAGGCAGTGTCGTCATCGGCGGCGACCTGCTGGTCGGCGCGACCTTGACCGCCACAGTAACCGAAGAGGATGGCGCAGCCAGCCTCACCTATCAATGGGAGAGTGCGGGCGCGGACGGTGTCTATGCCGACATCGTTGGTGCCACCAGCATGACCTACATCCTGGCGGCAACCGATGCCGGCAAGACCATTCAAGTGGTCGCCATGTATAACGACGGATTCGGCGATAAGACCGTCACCAGCACCATGACCGGAGCCGTGCCAGCCGCACCGGTCCCCAACCAGCCGCCAGTGGCTAATGCGGGCGACCTGCAAACCGTTGCCATCGGCGCGACCGTAACGCTGGACGGCTCCGGCAGCACCGACTCCGATGGAACTATCCAGAGTTATGAATGGGTGCATACAACAACCGATGGCGGTGCGCCCACCACGGCAATCACCGTGGCTAATGGCGAGACCTCGACCTTCACCGCGCCGGACACCGCCGCGGACTTGGACCTGGTCTTCACCCTGACCGTAACCGATGATGGCGGTGCCACCAACATCAACACCGACACCAACACGGTAACCATCACCGTGACCGCGCCAGCGGTCACCACCAACCAGCCGCCAGTGGCTAATGCGGGCGACCTGCAAACCGTTGCCATCGGCGCGACCGTAATGCTGGACGGCTCCGGCAGCACCGACTCCGATGGCACTATCGCGACTTATGCCTGGGTGCATACAACAACCGATGGCGTTGCGCCCACCACGACAATCACCGTGGCTAATGGCGAGACCTCGACCTTCACCGCGCCGGATGCCGCCATGGACTTGGACCTGGTCTTCACCCTGACCGTAACCGATGATGACGCTGCTACCAACAGCGATACGGTAACCATCACCGTGACCGCGCCGGTTGTCACCACGTCGTTTGCGGTAACCATCCCGGCCCTGGGCAAATCCACGGTCGGTAATTCGGCAAGCGTGGGGATTGACTTCGCCAGAGCGGTTACCGGTTTGACGGCTGGCGACTTCACCGTTTCCAATGGCGCCGTGAATAGCATTGCCCCCGCCACCGGTAGCGGCACCACGTTTGTCGTCACCTACACCCCGATCACGACCGGCGCGGTAACCCTGACTCTCGCCGCGAACGCGGTGACTGATGGCGATGGCAACCCCAACCTCGCGGCAAGCGCGACCGGCACTGCGGCGGTAGCGGCAACTGCAACCACCAGCAAACCGAGTTTCACTGCCACCACGACCATTGCCGGTCTCACCACCGCCGAGTTTGATGAGCCCAAGTTCGAAATGGGCATTGCGACCTTGTTGACGATTCCTGTCGGCGATGTGAGCATCATCAGCATTGCCGCCGGCAGCGTGGTGGTGGAGTATGAAGTCGTAGCGGACACGGACGCCGAGCGCGATGCTCTGTCAACGGCATTATCTGCCGCCACCCAGTCGGAGTTACGCAACGCCATTGACCAAAACATCCCCAGTAATGCCGCCGTTACTACCACTTCGCCCGTGACCGCGACTCCCGACACCATCGCGCCAGAAATTACCCTCCTGGGTGCCAGTCCCCTGGAGGTCAATCAAGGCACCACCTTCACTGACCCGGGAGCCACGGCAACTGATGATCTGGATGGTGATCTCAGTGCCAGCATCGTCTTTGGTGGCGACACAGTGGACACCGACACCGCCGGGGACTACACCATCACTTATGATGTGTCCGACGATGCGGGCAATGCTGCCGATACGGTCACGCGCATCGTCCGCGTAGTCATCGCACGCGACCTTGCCAGGCTTAATGAAGTGATCCTGCCGGAAGTCGCACGCGCCATGGCTGAGCAGAACGTCAGTGCTATTACGCAGCGCCTTGAGCAAGCACGGCTCTCAACAACAATGGCGGGCAGTGCCAGCTTTGGTGGTGCCAGCAGCCTGGCGGACATCATCAAAACTCAGGGACGCACCGTTGCCGACGACCAGTTTGACTTGAAGCGAATCCTGGCCGGGTCTGACTTTGTTATGCCTTTGAACGCCAATGGCGCTCGTGGTGGTTCTGGTGGTGACGGTGGCTACCAGGGCATGACCTTCTGGGGTGCGGGCGACTACCGCGACCTGAAGGGTGCCGATGAGGTGCGTTGGGGCGGCGACTTCTTCAGCCTGCACCTGGGCCTGGATGCGCAGTTGAGCGCACGCACCATCCTTGGTGTGTCTGTTTCCAGCAGCCAGGTGAGACTGGACTACACAGACCCCAGCCTGGAAGCCAGTGGCGACTATGACCTGGATATGACCAGTGTGCATCCCTATCTGGGCTGGACAACGGGCGGCCTGGACTTCTGGGCGACTGCCGGCTATGGCGAAGGCGAACTGGAGATCAGTGAAAACGGCGGCCAGACGGACATCCCCGCAAGCGACCTGAGCATGCAGACCTTTGGTGTGGGTGCCAGTGGTATCTTGGCAGGGACTGGCCTCAGCATGCTGCGACTCAAAACTGAGATATTGAGCACCGAACTGGAAGTGGATGCCAGTGAAGAGATAGCGGCAATCACTCAGAGAGCCAGCCGCCTGCGACTGGCTCTGGAAGCAACGCGCAATCAAACCCTGAGCGGGGGAGGGCGACTGGAATCCAGCCTGGAAGTCGGAGCGCGGCAGGATAGCGGCGATGGCGAGACGGGTGCTGGTGCCGAGTTGGGCGGCAGCCTGCTCTACACCAGCCCGGGTGGTAGCCTCACCATGCAGGGCAAGGCACGGGTCCTGGTAGCTGGCAAAGGTGACGCTAAGGAATGGGGGCTGAGTGGTGTGATTAGCCTGCGCCCCTCGGCAGACGGAAGCGGCCTGTCGTTTAGTTTGACGCCCGGCTATGGCGTGACCGCCAGCAGTATGCAACAACTCTGGCAGCAAGGGCTGATTGATGACCTGAGTGCTAACGGCCAGGGCAGCGGTAATGGTGGCGCGAACAGCTACGACTACAGCCCGACCTTGGATGTCCGCCTTGATTACGGCATGAACACGCTCAGGGGACCTGGTCTCTTGACGCCCTACACTGAAATGAGCTTCGGCGATAACAAGAACACCTATCGCCTGGGCCTGCAGTGGCAGCGCAGCCTGTTGTTTGAGCTGAAACTTGTCACCGAGCGCGAAGAAAGCGCCATCTCCGGCGGCGACACCACCGGCCGCAGCACCACCGCTGACCACCGCATCTATCTTGAGGGCGAACTACACTTTTAATTGTCATTCCAGGCGATGGGGGGTTGTTCCCATCGCCGACAGTGTTTCCAGGCGATGGGGGGTTGTTCCCATCGCCGACAGTGTTTCCAGGCGATGGGGGGTATCCATCCACATTGCGGCTTTCGCCGAAGGCGAAATCGCAATGAGCCTTGAAGCCCCCACGGCGACAGCATTTTCCGCAGGAAAATTGCGATAGCCCCAGGCCGAATCCCGCCCCATGCCCCCTCGCCGTAGCCGCCTTTCCCCCGTCATTCTCGAGCTTGCTCGGGAATCCAGAGTGGCGGCGTAGCCCCGTATCCCGTCATTCTCGAGCTTGCTCGGGAATCCAGAGTGGCGGCGAGCCGCCATGCAGTTTGCCGTCCCCAACACCCATTGCGCTCCCGCTTCGCGGAACCGCAACCCTGGGGAACTGTCGGCGATGGATACCCCCCATCGCCTGGATCCCCGCCTTCGGCCTTCGGCCTCGGCGAGAATGACGAATAAGGGTTGTCATTGCCCGGCTTGTTTTTTTCCCGTCATTCCAGGCGATGGGGGGTTGTTCCCATCGCCGACAGTGTTTCCAGGCGTAGCCCGGGAATCCAGAGTGGCGGCGTAGCCGCCATGCAGTTCGCCGTCCCACACACCCATTGCGCTCCCGCTTCGCGGAACCGCAACCCTGGATTCCCGCCTACCGGCGAGGATGACGAATCGGGGGGGGGTTCTTTTGCGGCGTTAGCCGCTACAACATTCCCTTGCCATTTCCGTGGCATTTTCCTATACAATACCCCGCACAAGTTACCCAGCCGCATCGTGCGGGCAAACCAAAACTAACCTCATTCACATAAAAGGAACCAAGCCATGAACAAAACGTCCCCAAATTTGTGGTCGCATCCGCCACTGCCAGCAATAGTCCCCCCCCCCCCGCCCGCCAAAACAGGGGGCTGGTCCTGTGAGCAAACATCTCAAAAGGATAGTCACGAAATTCGTTTTCGCCTCGGCGTTACTGCTGGCAATCGGCGCGGTCTCGCTGTCTGGAATAAACACGGCACACGCTCAAGAACCCACCCTATCTGCCCCTGTACTCCGTGCAGGAGCAGTCACTGACACAAGTATACTGATTATCTGGGATGCATCACCCGGTGCAGAACGGTATACAGTATATGTAAACGGTGTAGCTCTGGTATTTGCTAACTCTCCATCATATATCCATAGAAATCTAACTCCAAATACTGCATACACCTTCACCGTTACAGCAGATGCCGGTGGAAGATCAAGTGCACCATCTGCTCCATTGATAGTATCTACAACTGCTGCACCAGCAACGCCAACTATAACAGACCTGTCCTTTGATTACATTGCTAATGGACAAACAGCAGTAACATTTACTACATCAGTAGCTGGTACATATCGAATCACCTATACCACTGCAAATGATGAATCATTTGTCGGCACAAAAATAGTACCTGTCTCTGCTTCACAGGTAGGTTTCCCAGTAACTGGTACACTATTAACTGGTCATGGTTATGTTGGTACAGTTGGAATCACATTTAGTGATACAGAATATGCAAGTGATACCATAGCTACTCGACCATCTCCCCCTACACTTGTTGCAGGAGATATCACTGACACCAGTATTGCTTTTTCATGGACTGCCCCACGCAGTGCAACAGAGTATTTGATATATCGAGGTACTACATTCTTGACTACAACTAGTGATTTATCGTATATCCATACCGGTCTAACTCCAGATACTGAATACTCCTATACTGCTGAATCACGTTACGGTACTGCCACAAGTGCACGATCTGTTTCATTGAGAGTATCTACAATTGCCGCGCCGGTCGCGGCCGACAACACCGCGCCGAGCATCACCACTAGTGCGGCGTTGCGTCATGCCGAGAACGATGTCGCGGCAGTAACGACCTTGAGCGCGACCGATGCCGAGGGCGACACCATTACCTGGTCACTGACTGGCACGGATGCGGGCTTGTTTGCGGTTGACTCCACAAGCGGCCTATTGACTTTCAACACGCCGCCGAACTTTGAAGACGCGCAGGACGAAGACGGCGACAACTCATATCAAGTTACCGTGACCGCCACCGATGACGGCACGCCGAGTGAGAGCAGCACACTTGAAGTCACGGTAAGGGTGACCAATAAGAATGAGCCGGGACGCATCGGCCCCATCACCGGCACCGCGCAGGTCGGGCAGACCTTGACCGCCGGCACGGTAACCGACCCGGATGGCATAATTACTAGCATAGAATATGAATGGGGCCGCGCGCTCCCGGGCGAACGACACCTGGGAATCAGAGGTGCCCAGCAACGCACCTACACGCTGGTAGCCGATGATATTGGCAACACCATTGAAGTGTTTGCCTCTTATCAGGACGGTTTTGGTTTTGACGCCGACGAGAGGGATGTTACCAGCGCGCCGACCGCCGTGGTGATTGCCGCGCCGGTCGCCAATCAGCCGCCAGTGGCTGATGCCGGAGACGACTTCAGCGTGACCGCCAGCACGACCGGCGTGACGCTGGACGGCAGCGATAGCACCGACTCCGATGGAACTATCGCGACTTATGCCTGGGTGCATACATCAACCGGTGGTGTTGCGCCCAGCACGGCAATTACTGTGACCCCCGACTCCACCAACCCCGCCATGGCGACCTTCACCGCGCCGGACACCGCCGCGGAACTGGTCTTCACCTTGACCGTCACCGATGATGACGCTGCTACCAACGTCAACACCGACACCAACACGGTAACCATCACCGTGACCGCGCCGGCCGACACCACCGCGCCGCTCATCGTCCTGACTGGACCCGATACGGTCATCCTGACCGAGGAAGGCACCTACACAGAGCAGGGCGCGACTGCCGAGGATGATGTGGATGGCACTGTGGATGTCACCATAGGTGGCAACGTAATAACCGAGACCCAAGGCACCTACACCGTTACCTATAACGCAATGGATGCCGCCGGTAATCCCGCCACGCAGGTAACCCGTACTGTGATCGTGCAAGGGCCGCTTGCCTTTAGTAATCCACTCCGTGCACTCACCAGCAATGGCGCGACGGTAGATGGCGTAACCTACGCCAAAGACGGCGACATTCTGACGCTGAACTTCGTCGTCGATCAAGCACTGGAAAACGCCCCGACCGTGACCATCGCCGGGCAGAGCGCCGTGGTAACCAAAGGCAGCGGCAATGATTACACCGCGACCTATACGGTGGTCGCGGCAGAGGTTTCGGATGGCGCGGCGGTTTATGACATCGGCGCAATGGCTGCCGCCGGTAATCCCGACAATGGGTTTGACCTTCGCGAGGCGACCAGCGCAGTTCAAATTGATGTAACCGCACCGATCGCGAGCTTAGGCACCATTACGGCGGGTAACACTGGCCAAGAATATGAGCACGACTTCACCTTCGATGAGGCGGTAACCGGACTGGCTGTTAGCGACTTCACCATCAGCGACGGCAGCATAACCAACCTTACTGGCTCCGGCACCGACTACGCCCTCACCATCACCCCAAGCGCGCTATCCTTCACCGTGACCCTTGCCGCCAACGCGGTGACAGACGCCGCCGGCAACGGCAACGCGGAGGCAATCGCGAGCGGCACCGCGACCGCGCCGGTCCAGTCCGCGGATGCCGACTTGTCCAGTTTGACTATCTCCGAAGGCACCTTGCCCACCTTTGCTGCCGCCACGACAAGTTACGCCGTTGACGTAGACAATGATGTGCCAAGCGTCACGCTCACGCCGACCACGGCGGACACCGCCGCAAGCGTAACCGTGGATGGTGCTACGGTTACCAGCACCGAAGCCTCAAATCCGATTGACTTGGCTCCCGGCGTAGCAAAAGACATCAGAGTCGTGGTTACCGCCGAGGACGGCACCGAGAAACCCTACACCGTCAGCGTCACGCGCGCCGCCAACACCGCGCCGAGCATCACTGGCGGCCAGTTGGTCGGTCGTGACGAAAATGGTGACACGACAGTGGCGACCTACACCGCGACTGATGCCGAGAGCGACAACATTACCTGGAGCGTGACTGGCGCGGATGCGGGGTTCTTTACGATTGCCGCTGACCCTGGCAACGCAAACCTCGGCGTATTGACTTTCAATACTGTGCCGGACTTTGAAACCCAGTCCACCTACTCGGTCACCATTGTCGCCACCGACGACGGCGAGCCGAGCATGTTCAGTGAACGTGCGGTAACGGTAACGCTTGAGAATGTGGATGAGACCGGAACCATCGGCACCATCGACGGCGTCGCGCAGGTCGGCATGACCTTGACCGCGCCCGTAGCAGCCGACATAACCGACCCGGATGGCGCGGTTGTGGTCACCGGACATTCTTGGAGCGGCGCGGGCACCACCACCAACGCGGCGACCTACGCCGTGGTCGCAGGTGATCTTGACAACACCATTACTGTGACCGTCACCTACACCGACGGGCAAGGCACTGGCAAGATGCTCACCAGCGATGCGACCGAAGCCGTGGTTGCCGCTGACGTAATCCTGTCCGCGGATGCCGACTTGTCCGCTTTGACTATCTCCGAAGGCACCTTGCCCGCCTTTGCTGCCGCCACGACAAGTTACGCCGTTGACGTAGACAATGATGTGGCAAGCGTCACGCTCACACCGACCACGGCGGACACCACCGCCCACGTAACCGTGGCGGGCACCGCGGTTACCAGTGCCACCGCCTCCGGCGCGATTACGCTGAATGTCGGCGCAAATGCTATCGCCATCGTGGTTACCGCCCAGAACGGCACCGAGAAAACCTACACCGTCACCATTGATCGCGGCGCCAACACCGCGCCACGCATCACTACTGCTGCAACGCAGAGTGTCGCCGAGAACACGCCTACAACCACGCCAGTGGTGACCTTCGCCGCGGATGACGATGAGAGCAACACCATTACCTGGGCACTCACCGGCGCGGATGCGGGCGACTTTACGCTTAACGCCGCAAGCGGCGCATTGACTCTCAATGCTTTGCCGAACTATGAAACCAAGCGATCCTACGCGGTCACCGTTACCGCCACCGATAACGGCACGCCGAATATGCCCAGCGCACCACGTGCGGTCACGATTGCGGTGACCAATGTGGATGAGGAAGGCAGTGTCGTCATCGGCGGCGACCTGCTGGTCGGCGCGACCTTGACCGCCACAGTAACCGAAGAGGATGGCGCAGCCAGCCTCACCTATCAATGGCAGAGTGCGGCAAGCGGCGGCACATACACCGACATCACTAGTGCCACCAGCGCGACCTACATCCTGGCGGCAACCGATGAGGGCAAGACCCTTCAAGTGGTCGCCATGTATAACGACGGATTCGGCGATAAGACCGTCACCAGCACCATGACCGGGCCCGTGCCAGCCGCACCGGTCCCCAACCAGCCGCCAGTGGCTAATGCGGGTGCCCTGCAAACCGTTGCCATCGGCGCGACCGTAACGCTGGACGGCTCCGGCAGCACCGACTCCGATGGCACTATCGCGACTTATGCCTGGGTGCATACTTCAACCGATGGCGTTGCGCCCACCACGGCAATCACCGTGGCCGATGGCGAGACCTCGACCTTCACCGCGCCGGACACCGCCGTGGACTCGGACCTGGTGTTCACCCTGACCGTAACCGATGATGACGGTGCTACCAACATCAACACCGACACCAACACGGTAACCATCACCGTGACCGCGCCAGCGGTCACCACCAACCAGCCGCCAGTGGCTAATGCGGGTGCCGACCAAAGCGTGACCGCCAGCACGACCGGCGTAACGCTGACCGGCGTCGCTAGCACCGACTCCGATGGAACTATCCAGAGTTATGAATGGGTGCATACATCAACCGATGATGCGCCGCCCGCCACGGCAATCACCGTGGCCGATGGCGAGACCTCGACCTTCACCGCGCCGGATGCCGCCGCGGAACTGGTCTTCACCCTGACCGTAACCGATGATGACGCTGCTACCCACAGCGATACGGTAACCATCACGGTGACCGCGCCGGTTGTCACCACGTCGTTTGCCGTAACCATCCCGCCTCTGGGCAAATCCACGGTCGGTAATCGGGCAAGCGTGAAGATTGACTTCGGCAGAGCGGTGACTGGTTTGACGGCTGGCGACTTCACCGTTTCCAATGGCGCCGTGAATAGCATTGCCCCCGCCACCGGTAGCGGCACCGAATATGTCGTTACCTACATCCCGAGCACGGCGGGCGCGGTAACCCTGACTCTCGCCGCGAACGCGGTGACCGATGGCGATGGCAACCCCAACCTCGCGGCAAGCGCGACCGGCAACGCGGCGGCAGCGGCAACGCAAACCACTAGCAAACCGAGATTCACTGCCACCACGACCATTGCCGGTCTCACCACCGCCGAGTTTGATGAGCCCAAGTTCGAAATGGGCATTGCGACCTTGTTGACGATTCCTGTCGGCGATGTGAGCATCATCAGCATTGCCGCCGGCAGCGTGGTGGTGGAGTATGAAGTCGTAGCGGACACGGACGCCGAGCGCGATGCTCTGTCAACGGCATTATCTGCCGCCACCCAGTCGGAGTTACGCAACGCCATTGACCAAAACATCCCCAGTAATGCCGCCGTTACTACCACTTCGCCCGTGACCGCGACTCCCGACACCATCGCGCCAGAAATTACCCTCCTGGGTGCCAGTCCCCTGGAGGTCAATCAAGGCACCACCTTCACTGACCCGGGAGCCACGGCAACTGATGATCTGGATGGTGATCTCAGTGCCAGCATCGTCTTTGGTGGCGACACAGTGGACACCGACACCGCCGGGGACTACACCATCACTTATGATGTGTCCGACGATGCGGGCAATGCTGCCGAGACGGTCACGCGCATCGTCCGCGTAGTCATCGCACGCGACCTTGCCAGGCTTAATAAAGTGATCCTGCCGGAAGTCGCACGCGCCATGGCTGAGCAGAACGTCAGTGCTATTACGCAGCGCCTTGAGCAAGCACGGCTCTCAACAACAATGGCGGGCAGTGCCAGCTTTGGTGGTGCCAGCAGCCTGGCGGACATCATCAAAACTCAGGGACGCACCGTTGCCGACGACCAGTTTGACTTGAAGCGAGTCCTGGCCGGGTCTGACTTTGTTATGCCTTTGAACGCCAATGGCGCTCGTGGTGGTTCTGGTGGTGACGGTGGCTACCAGGGCATGACCTTCTGGGGTGCGGGCGACTACCGCGACCTGAAGGGTGCTGATGAGGTGCGTTGGGGCGGCGACTTCTTCAGCCTGCACCTGGGCCTGGATGCGCAGTTGAGCGCACGCACCATCCTTGGTGTGTCTGTTTCCAGCAGCCAGGTGAGACTGGACTACACAGACCCCAGCTTGGAAGCCAGTGGCGACTATGACCTGGATATGACCAGTGTGCATCCCTATCTGGGCTGGACAACGGGCGGCCTGGACTTCTGGGCGACTGCCGGCTATGGCGAAGGCGAACTGGAGATCAGTGAAAACGGCGGCCAGACGGACATCCCCGCAAGCGACCTGAGCATGCAGACCTTTGGTGTGGGTGCCAGTGGTATCTTGGCAGGGACTGGCCTCAGCATGCTGCGACTCAAAACTGAGATATTGAGCACCGAACTGGAAGTGGATGCCAGTGAAGAGATAGCGGCAATCACTCAGAGAGCCAGCCGCCTGCGACTGGCTCTGGAAGCAACGCGCAATCAAACCCTGAGCGGGGGAGGGCGATTGGAATCCAGCCTGGAAGTCGGAGCGCGGCAGGATAGCGGCGATGGCGAAACGGGTGCTGGTGCCGAGTTGGGCGGCAGCCTGCTCTACACCAGCCCGGGTGGTAGCCTCACCATGCAGGGCAAGGCACGGGTCCTGGTGGCTGGCAAAGGTGATGCTAAAGAATGGGGGCTGAGCGGTGTGATTAGCCTGAGTCCCTCAGCAGACGGAAGCGGCCTGTCGTTTAGTTTGACGCCTGGCTATGGCGTGACCGCCAGCAGTATGCAACAACTCTGGCAGCAAGGGCTGATTGATGACCTGAGTGCTAACGGCCAGGGCAGCGGTAATGGTGGTGCGAACAGCTACGACTACAGCCCGACCCTGGATGTCCGCCTTGATTACGGCATGAACACGCTCAGGGGACCTGGTCTGATAACGCCCTACACTGAAATGAGCTTCGGCGATAACAAGAACACCTATCGCCTGGGCCTGCAGTGGCAGCGCAGCCTGTTGTTTGAGCTGAAACTTGTCACCGAGCGCGAAGAAAGCGCCATCTCCGGCGGCGACACCACCGGCCGCAGCACCACCGCTGACCACCGCATCTATCTTGAGGGCGAACTGCACTTTTAATTGTCATTCCAGGCGATGGGGGGTATCCATCCACATTGCGGCTTTCGCCGAAGGCGAAATCGCAATGAGCCTTGAAGCCCCCACGGCGACAGCATTTTCCGCAGGAAAATTGCGATAGCCCCAGGCCGAATCCCGCCCATGCCCCCCGCCGTCATTCTCGAGCTTGCTCGGGAATCCAGAGTGGCGGCGTAGCCGCCATGCAGTTTGCCGTCCCACACACCCATTGCGCTCCCGCTTCGCGGAACCGCAACTCTGGGGAACTGTCGGCGATGGATACCCCACCATCGCCTGGATCCCCGCCTTCGGCCTTCGGCCTCGACAAGAATGACGGATATTTTTTCCCGTCATTCCTGTATGTGTTCACTAATTCGATGACAGATTTGAATAGTATCATTGACTAAGTGACACACCCAGGAGGGCAGCATGAGAGACAACAGCAAAGACAGCACGATCGAGAGGAATTTGATCCGCGACTGGCAACATAGGTGCCAGGAATACGAACAGGTCAAGGCCGGCAAACATCCTAAGTTTCGTTTTGTATCGGACTTCTACAAGCACTACAACACTCATCGGCAGGTGTTCTTGAAGTATTACCACCGCTATAAGGCCAGCGGTGATGGACAGGACCTGCTGCCGCAGCGCCGCGGTCCAAAGTGGCAAGCGCGGCGTGGTATGACTAAGGTGGAAGAACTAGTGCTGGAGCAGCGCCGGCTGGGTAATAACCGCTACGAGATCTATGCGATACTATTGCCTCAACTGCATGATGACTGTCCATCACCGAGTACCATCTACCGGATCACGCGCCGCTATAATCTGAATCATTTGAAGCCAAAGATGCAAGCCAACAAACGCAAGATAATCAAGCAAAAGGCAGGTGAAATGGGGCATATAGACTGCCATCACCTGAGCCGGGACCTGTTTCCCGGGCAGCCCCGCCACTATCTGGTGTGTCTGCTGGACGATTGCACGCGCCTGGCTTGGGCGGAGGTGGTGTCGGACATCAAGAGCCTGACGGTGATGTTCACCACCCTGCGGATGATCAACCTGCTCAACAGTCGTTACCAGATCCGGTTTGAGGAGCTGCTGAGTGACAACGGTGCGGAGTTTGCTTCCAGGAAGAACCTGGACGGGCATCCGTTTGAGCGGATGCTGCAGGAGTTGGGCATCCGGCATCGCTACACTCGTCCCTACCGACCTCAGACCAATGGCAAGGTGGAGCGCTTCTGGCGGACGCTGAATGATGACCTGATAGACGACACGGTGTTCGAGAGCGTAGCTGACTTCAAGAAAGAACTGGAACTCTACATGTTGTACTACAATGAACACCGGCCGCACCAGGGGATCGGCGCTAAAACACCGCTGGAAATGAACAAACTGCGGCAGTGAATTAGTGAACACATACAATTCCAGGCGATGGGGGGTTGTTCCCATCGCCGACAGTGTTTCCAGGCCTAGCCCGGGAATCCAGAGTGGCGGCGTAGCCGCCATGCAGTTCGCCGTCCCACACACCCATTGCGCTCCCGCTTCGCGGAACCGCAACCCTGGATTCCCGCCTTCGGCCTTCGGCCTCGGCGAGAATGACGAATAAGGGTTGTCATTGCCCGGCTTGTTTTTTTCCCGTCATTCTCGGGCCTAGCCCGGGAATCCAGAGTGGCGGCGTAGCCGCCATGCAGTTCGCCGTCCCCAACACCCATTGCGCTTTCGCTGCGCGAAACCGCAACTCTGGATGACAGCAAAAGCGAAAGCCGCAATGACGGCAAAAAAACAAGCCGGACATTTCTATTTGTTGCTAACACCTGAAAATAGATGCTTGAGAGGGCTGACAGATGTAGGCACAATGAGCTCCCTTGACGATACATTGACACAAGCACCGGAGGAGAGAAATGCGCGATGTTGTTGTAGTAGACAGTATTAGAACGGGGCTTGCAAAGTCCTTTCGGGGTACTTTCAACCTCACCCGACCCGACGATATGGTCGCGCATTGTATTGATGCGCTGCTGAGCCGGAACCCCAAGCTAAACCCGGAAGAGGTGGAAGACGTTATCGTCGGCGCCGCCGGGCAGACGGGTGAACAGGGCGGCAACATCGCCCGCCTCGCCGTGATTCTGTCGAAGCTGCCGGTCACCACCGCCGGTTCAACCATCAGCAGGGCATGTTCATCAGGCCTGAACTCGATATCCTTCGCGGCCAACCAGATTGCCAGCGGCTGTTCAGACATCATGATTGCCGGCGGTGTGGAATCCATTTCCTCCGGTCAACGTGAGACGCCCGGCAAGTCAGACACACACCCCACCATTCAGGAAGAATCACCGGCCATCTTCATGGCGATGGGCAACACCGCCGAGGTGGTGGCGCGACGTTACAATATCACCCGCGAGTATCAGGACGAGTTTTCGCTGGAAAGCCAGAAGCGGACTGCGGCCGCCCAACAGTCGGGGCTGTTCAATGACGAGATAGCACCCATGAAGGTCAAATGGGCCAAGATCGTCAACAAGGAAACAAAGGAAACTGAAATCGTTGATGGCGAGTGTGTCGGCGATGAATGTAACCGCCCCGAGACCACGGCTGAAGGTCTTGCAAGCCTGTCACCAGTATTCGAGGAAGCCGGCACGGTCACGGCGGGCAATGCTTCCCAACTGTCCGACGGTGCTTCCATGACATTGGTGATGAGCGCGGAGAAAGCCGGGCAACTTGGTATCGAACCCATGGCCTACTTCCGTGGTTTCACCGTTGCAGGCTGCGAGCCGGATGAGATGGGCATTGGCCCCGTATTCGCCGTGCCAAGGCTGCTGCAGGCGAATGGCCTCACCATGAACGATATTGATCTGGTTGAGTTGAACGAGGCTTTTGCATCCCAGTGCCTCTACTGCCGGGATACTCTGGAAATCGACCCGGAAATCTACAACGTGAATGGCGGCTCTATTTCCATCGGTCACCCCTTCGGCATGACAGGCTCACGGCTGACCGGCCACATTCTGCGCGAGTTGAAGCGCCGGGAGAAGAAGTACGGGCTTGTCTCCATGTGCATCGGCGGCGGCATGGGTGCTGCCGGCCTGTTTGAGGCCTGCTGACAGTTGCATAGGGATAAGCGGGCTTACAGATGAAGCCCGCCGGCCTGTCTCTTTGAGGGTTATTATCGCCAGCGATTGAGCTGGGCGGTGAGCGTGTCCATAAAAGCGAGTGGTTGATCGAGAAAGAGATGGTGCTGGGCATCGGCAAGTTCGGTGACTTCCAGATGAGGCAAGCGCTCTTTCATGTAAGCGGCGCTCTTTGCGCTGAAAGACTCGCTATCGGCGCCATAGATCAGCGCACACTTGGCGGTGATTGAGCCGAAGTCCTCCGCCAGGCTGTCATAGGGCTGCATATGGCTGCGCTGCTCCTCGTCGAACTTCCAGCCAAACCCGTCATCCAGATATTCAATGGAATGTCGCGCAATGTGATCAACGATGTACTGGTTCTCACACTGCTGGGGCGGCTGCAACCGAAACCGCGACCTGGCTATCTCCGATGAAGGATACAGCTTTGTGCGCACCAACCGTTCAGGCTCCGGTGCTGTTACATCATCCGGATGCTTCACACCGGCATCCAGCAGCACCAGCCCCTTGAACCTGCCCGGATTACTTGCCACGGCCCTGATGGACATGACCCCGCCGAAACTGTGAGACACCAGGATGGTATCTTCAGGCATGGCGCAGGCGTCCGCCACTGCGACTATTTCCCTGCCGTAGATATCCGCCGAATATTCATCACGATGGTCGCTGTCTCCCATGCCTGAAAGGTCCGGCGCCACCACCTGATAATCTTTGCTGTAACCGGGCGCGATAAAATCCCACCAGTGAGCATGAGCATTGTGCCCATGGACAAACAAAAGCCCGGGATGACCTGCGGCACTCCAGTGCAGGTAGTTGATATCGGAGCCATCAACTGTAACCAATCCAGGCTCCGGCTTGGCGTCTACCGCTTCCCAGAACCAGTCCGGGGTCGTATAGCCGGTATCACTCATGCCACTGCGCTGTATTTTTGCAGGTGGTAATCGGCATTGCCGAACAGGGTTTCTATTGCCGTCAGCCGTTTGAAGTAATGGCCCACGTTCAGTTCGTCCGTCATACCCATGCCGCCGTGAAGCTGGATGGCACTCTGGCCGACAAACCTGCCGCCCTGCCCTACCTGCACCTTCAATGCCGAGACAGCTTTCTTTGCCTCCACCGCATCGTCTTCGCTCATTCGCAGAGCCGCCATGTAAAGCAGAGACTTGGCCTGCTCATGCGCCATGAACATATCCACCATGCGGTGCTGCAACACCTGAAACTTGCCTATCGGCTGGCCGAACTGCTCCCGCGTCTTGCAGTATTCCACCGTGGCCTTGTAAAGCACCTCCATGGCGCCCACCGCTTCCGCGCCCACAGACAAAATGCCCTGATTGATGCCCGCTTCAAGCAACGGAAGCCCCCGGTCCACTTCTCCAAGTACATCGTCTTTGGAAACAGCGACTTTTTCCAACGTGATTTCAGACGCCTGCATGCCATCTATGGTGGGGTAATCTCTTCTGGATATGCCGTTGGACTTTGCATCCACCAGAAAGAGTGTGATGCCTGTTGCGTCCCGCCGGTCACCAGATGTTCTTGCGGGTATGATGAGCAGGTCCGCCGATGGCCCGCCAAGAACCACACCCTTGAAACCGTTCAGGGTATAGCCATCTTTGCCGGCGGTGGCCGTGGTGGTGACATCATTCAGGTTGAATCTGGCCTGCGGCTCCACAAATCCCAGGGCCGCCAGTTTGTTGCCCGCCATAATCTCCGCAAGCGCACCTTCCTTGTGGGCAGTGCTGCCGCCCTGCTCGATGATGGCACCGCTCATCATAACGGTTGAAACATAGGGTTCGACGACAAGCCACTTGCCGAATTCCTCCATGATAATCATGGTTTCGACTGGCGTTCCACCAAAGCCGCCCACCTCTTCAGAGAAAGGCAAAGCCAGCCAGCCCAATTCTGCGAAGCTGGCCCAATTGTCCCGACTGAAGCCTTCTTCGGTGGCGACCAGCTTTTGCCGCGCCTCAAAGCTGTAGCTGTTCTGCATGAACTTGCACACGCTGTCCTGTAACAGAACCTGCTCCTCTGAGAAAGAGAAATCCATAAATATCGCTCCTGAAAGAGGGTGGAATGATAGGGTTTGTATCTCCTCTTTTCAAGAAAGGGTGCCGGGACCAAATTGTCGCCTGATCCGCATGGCGGGGCATTGACGATTGGCCGGCCCTTTTCTATCCTGCACCTGAAATATGTCGGAACAATCCCATGAAAAAAGGAGATCCCTGATGTCGGAACCGGTCATTGCACAAAAGTCGCCTTATGGCGTAGACGTTGAAGAAGGCAAAAGCTATTTCTGGTGTGCCTGCGGCAAGAGCGCCAACCAGCCCTTCTGTGACGGCTCCCATCAGGATACGGATTTCCTGCCGATGAAGTTCGAGGCGGAGGAATCAACCAAGGTGTTTTTCTGCGGCTGCAAGATGAGCGGGGGCAAGCCTATGTGCGACGGGAGCCACAATTCTCTTTAAGAGCGCCCTTTGAAAATGGGATTATAAGACGGCGGCTTTCGCGAAGCGAAAACGCAATATGAATCATCGAAAGCTGACCTCCGCAATACCGTGGTCCTCCCTGAGGCTGATACAGGCATGAACTCTCGGCGGCATGTCTTCCAGCATCCAGCGGGTCAGGCGTTCATAGTAGCCGATGAAGGCGCGAACCTCATTCCTGGACATGCCCCGGCCATTCAACGCCTCCTCCTGTTGCCATCGCCAGCGAAAAACCGCCTCCATGGACGGCACTTTCAGGAAAATGTTCGCATCAGTGTGAAACAGGCTCTGGCAGGACTCGAGTTGCCGATTGACATATCTGCGCCATTCACCACGCGCATCCTGTTGACGTTCCAGGTCGTTGACGGCGGCCAGCAGGCGCGCCGGCGGTTCCGGCGTTGCGCCCCAACACCAGCCCTCGCAGATCAAGACATTGGCCCCAGGCAGATATCGGGATGACTCACTGCGATCATCCCGCGCTTTGTCAAACACAGGAACGCTCACTCCCCCGCCCGCCAACAGCTGGTCTATGGCGTCCTGCATCAGTTCTATGTCGTGTGTCCCCGGCACACCTCGCGTTCGTAACAGAGGGTGAACTTGCGCAGCCAGCAACTGCCTTTCGGCGCGAGTCAGGTAAAAGTCATCCAGGGAAAGCACGGCGACATCTGTTTCAAAATACATCTCCAGCGTTTCCGCTACAGCCCTGGCCAGCGTAGACTTGCCGCTGCCCTGGCCCCCGGATATGCCAACCAGGACGGGATGATCGGTTTGCATACCGTGGATATTCGCCGCGAGATTGAACACCAGGTCCAGATAGGCGGGTTCGATGACGGATGTCTTGAAGGCGGATTTGTATGCCGCCCGCAGGGTTTCATGGGCCGGGAACCGATCAGTGAATTTCACGGGCATAAAAGCTGCAAAAAAGGATGTGGAGAAGGTGAAGAAGATACAGGAATCCAGGTTGCGGGCGACTCGGCCATAACGGCCTCGGTTCCAACGTCAAGGCGGGGAATCCGTCTTGGCATTTCTCCCAGCTTGGCGGCATACTGCCATCGGGTCTCTTTGGGAACAGCTTCATGATAGGCGCAGATGCGGTTGTACGGGCCATCAACACCCTCGGGGTTACTCATGTTTTCGGCATAGTCAGCATTCATAATATGCCGATCTTCGATGCTCTGAACCGGGATGGCAAGGTCAGCATCGTCGACTGCCGCCATGAAATGGCCGCCACTCATGCCGCAGACGGCTATGCGCGAGCCACCGGCAAGCCGGGCATTGTCATCGCCAGCACCGGGCCCGGCACGACAAATACCGTCACCGGTCTTTATGAAGCCCAGTATGCTTCCTCGCCCGTGCTGTTGATTACCGGCCAGGTGGAAACCGGGTTTTACGGCAAGGCTCAGGGTTATGTCCACGAAGCGGAGGCGCAGTTGCCCATGCTGCGAACCGTTACGCGCCGGGCGGAATCCATCCGCATGGCATCGCAAATTGAAGAGACCATCCTGTCCGTTGCCGCCGACATGACATCAGGCAGGCCATCCACCGGCGCCGTTGAAATACCCATTGATCTGCAATATCAGGCCGTCACGCCTGCGAAGGCCAGCTATGCGCCGGCAAGTCCCGGGGTCATCGGCAATGTGGAAGACATCGTGCATCTGCTCGCCAACAGTCGCAAACGCATCATTATCGCCGGCGGCGGCGCAGGCGGTTGCAGTGATATGCTGACCCGGCTGGCGGAAAAACTGCAGGCGCCGGTTTTTACCACGCATAATGGCCGCGGTGCCATCCCGGAAGACCATCCGCTTTGTATCGGCAACCTTTACCAGAGCCGCAGAATTCAGGAAGCCATTGCGGACGCGGATGTCACTCTTGCCATAGGCACCCGCTTTCAGGTCGGGGTTGCCGGTGCTGGCGCCGCCCTGAAGCCCCCGGGCCATCTGCTGCATCTGGACACAGACCCATCGGTGATCAACCGGGTTCACAAGTCTGCGGCTTCTCTCATTGGCGACGTCAGGGACCTGCTGCCGCTGATTGAAGACGCCCTCAATCCAGAACCTGCTGACAAGGATTTCGTGACCAAAATCCGCAATAGCAACCTGGCGCTCCGGGAAACTCTTCGAGAGCGCATAGGGCCGGACTATGCGGGCATCATGGACACTATTCGCGCAGTCCTGCCGAAAGACTCAATCATTGTCCGGGACACAACTGTTCCCGCCTATAACTTTGTCAACCAGTTGCTACCCGTATATCAGCCGCGCACTTTTATGGGCCCCAACTCCGCCGCCATAGGGCCGGGCCTGCCGCTTGCCATTGGCGCCGCCGCCGGGACGATGAAAAGAACAGCGGTGATGCACGGCGATGGCGGGTTTATGCTGCATGCAACGGAGCTTGCCACTATCGCCCAGTACAGTCTGCCGATCATTGTTTGCGTATTCAACGACGGCGGCTATGGCGTACTCAGGCGGTTGCAATCGCAGCAATTCGAGGGGCGCTATGCCGATACCGAACTCGGCTTTGTTGATTTTGCCGCCCTGGCGATGAGCATGGGCGTCCGGGGATGTTCCGCAGGGTCCCGGGACGAGTTTGCAACCGCCTTCTCCGAAGCGGCGGAAAGGGACGGGCCAACGCTTATCGATATTGATATGCGTAAGCTGATTCCCATGAAGGGCAGCATCCTGCCGCCATCTAACTGAACAGACGGCGGAAGAAGCCGCGATTGAATTTCGACTCGCAGCGGCTGAGTTGCACCCGGTATCGCCCCGTGCGTTTGGATACTTTCGTGGCAATATCCTTCAGCCATGGCTTGTTTTTGTAGCTTCTGGCGACAAAGCCACCATGGCCTTCATGGTAAGCGAGATACAGGTGGTAGGCGTCGGTCTTCCCTATCTTGTTCTTGCGTTGGCTCCGGTCGTTATACCAGCCAATGAAATCCACGGCGTCCGTAAAGTCGTTACGGTCTGCGCCTCCCCGGCCGCTTGCGCGTTTGTATTCCCGCCAGGTTCCATCTATGGCCTGGGCGTAACCATAGGCGCTGGCGGGCCTGGGCCCGGGCAGAATCCAGAGTATTTTCTTGCGCGGCGGCTTGGCCCTCGCCTGGAAGGAAGACTCCTGATATATGAACGCCATCATGGTGGGCAGGTCCGTATTCCAGCGGCGGGAGGATTTTTTTGCATCCTTGTACCAGCCGCGCTTCTCGGAGAATATGCTGCAAATATCATTCTTGTCAGTCGGCGGCTTGGCCGTACAACCGGCAAGCAGCAAGCCAATCAGAAGGAGTGAAAATCTAGTTTTCATGGCTGCTCAGGAGGGTTGTCAATTCATCTTCCGAGAGCACGGCAACCCCAAGCTCCCGCGCCCGTGTGAGTTTTGACCCTGCGGCTTCACCGGCGACGACATAGCTGGTTTTCCCAGAAACGGAACCGGACACCCTGGCACCCAGGGATTCAAGCCGTTCCTTGGCCTGATTTCTGGTCATGGTGCCCAGTGTACCGGTCAGCACAAAAGTTGCTCCCGCCAGAGCTTCATTGTTCGTGGGTTTTTCTTCTTGCCAATGGACGCCCTGACCCAGTAATTCATCGATAACCTTGTTGTTCACTTTCTGACGGAAGAAGTGGACGATCTTCTCCGCCACTATGGGGCCAACGTCCGGCACCTCCTGCAGCGACTCTTCCGATGCTTCCCTTAGTGCGCTCATGTTCGGGTAAAAGCGCGCCAGTTCTCTTGCGGTGGACTCGCCCACTTCCTGTATCCCGAGGGCGTAGATAAATCTCGCCAGGGTCGTGGACTTGCTTTTTTCCAGCGCCTTAAGCAGATTGTTTGCAGATTTTGGCGCCATACGCTCAAGTTCAATCAGTTTGTCTTCTGTCAGGCGGTAAAGGTCCGCCGGGCTTTCAATCAGTTCCTCGCCGACCAATTGGTTAACCAGCTTGTCACCCAGACCTTCAACATCGAGAGCCCGCCTCGATGCAAAGTGACGAATGCTTTCCTTGCGCTGCGCCGAGCATTGCAAACCACCGCTGCAACGGGCAATAACCTCGCTCTCCGGTTGCAGCACTTCCGAGCCGCAGGCGGGGCATTGCTGCGGCAGGATAATGGGCTTTGTCTTGCCATGCCGTTTTTTCTTCACAACGGAAATTACTTTCGGAATCACGTCTCCCGCCCGCTGAATGACGACCGTGTCACCGACCCTCAGGCCCAGCCGCACAACCTCATCCATGTTGTGCAGGGTGGCATTGCTGATAGTGACGCCGCCGACCTGGACCGGTCTCAGCCTCGCCACCGGCGTAATCGCACCGGTTCTTCCCACCTGAAACTCAACATCATCAAGCACCGTGACGCCCTCCTCGGCGGGAAACTTATGGGCAATGGCCCAGCGGGGCGTGCGGGTCAGCATACCGAGCCTCTCCTGTTCCGCCAGCCCGTTGACCTTGAAAACCACGCCATCAATTTCGTAGCCCAGTGATTCCCGCTGTTTCTGGATTCGCCGGTAATAGTCGATGCAGGCATCGGCGCCGAGTAAGGTTTCCGTCAGCGGATTTACCCGGATACCCCAGGCGGAGAGTTGCTGCAAGGTTTCCGTGTGAGTATCGGGCAGGCGGTGGCCTTCAACAATGCCGACACTGTATGCGAACATCGTCAGATGTCTTTTCGCAGTTTCTCTTGAATCCAGTTGGCGCAGGGTGCCGGCGGCAGCGTTGCGAGGATTGGCGAATGCCTTTTGTCCGGCTTGCAACGCCTGATGATTCATCTTCTCAAAAGCCGACCTGGCAAAATAGACCTCGCCACGCACCTCCAGCCGCGCCGGATATTTTCTGCCCATCAAGGCAAGAGGAATCGCCGCTATGGTGCGTACATTACGGGTAATGTCCTCGCCGGTTGTCCCGTCGCCCCGAGTCGCGCCCCGAACGAGCTTCCCATCCTCATAGAGGAGCGATACCGCCACCCCGTCTATCTTTGGTTCACAGGCGTAAACAAGATCATTCTCCACCTCAAGCCTGGCCCTGACACGGCGGTCAAAATCATACATATCCGCTTCCCCGAAGGCATTGTCCAGGGATAGCATCGGCATTTCATGAACGACCTGCGAAAACGCATCCAGCGGTACTGAACCCACGCGTTGCGTTGGTGAATCATCAGTCACCAGTGCCGGGTTTTCTGCCTCCAGCTTCTTGAGTTCGAGGAACAACTGATCAAATTCCGCATCGGAGATTTCCGGTGCATCCAAGGTGTGATACAGGTGGTTATGGTGATTGATTTCCCGGCGAAGCCGCGAGACCTTGTTGGTCATGTTTTTGGTTGTCATGGCAGAGAATACTAGGCCGGGTGTCTGAACTGAAATTCCCTGATGGTATCGCGAAAGTGTTCAACAGTTTGCGGTGCCACCGGGTTATGGTTTTCATCCCTGACCTCGCCATTCAACTCCCGCGCAATGGTTTCCGCCACCGCCAGCATCTCATCAAGAACCCTGAGAGGTTCGCGAACCTCATGTATCCGCATGAACATGACCACCCCCGGCGTGGCCAGAGTATCCATGGTCGCCATGTCAAAGATACCCGGCTCCACCGCATTGGCAAGGCTGAATATATGTGCGCCGTCTTTATCCGCCCCATGGAAAATATCCATTCCCCCCAGGGCCATACCGGCTCCCGTCAGGATATCGAGCAACGCCCGACCCTGGAAAGCACTAGCCCGCGCCAGCACGTTAATAATCACAAATGCCTCTTCTTCCGATTGCTCCCGCCCGGGTGGCGCTGCTTCCTCTGGTGGCCGGTTTTCAGCGGATTCCCCAGCTTCGCCATTCGGCAGTTCAACGGTCTCTTCCAGTACAGGGATGTCCCGGGACGAGTCGGTTGTCTTGAGGGTTTTTTCCGGGTTAAGGGCTCTCGCCCCGCCATGTGGCAACTCCGCCTTGAGTAAATCCAGGTCATCAATATCCTGCGCCTCCCCCGGACGACTGAGGAACTTCTTGTCCAGTTTCATCTGGAGTTCATTCCTCGAACGCCTGCGGAAGAAACCATGAATCACCACCGCGATGATGAACACGGTGCCCAGTATCAGTAACCATTGCCTCAAGTCAAAATCCACAGCGTCTTCCCTCTACGGTCGGATAATGCCGTGACTAAACCGCCGCCATTGCCACTGCTTCATCCACATCAACAGACACAAGCCTGGAAACACCCGGCTCATGCATCGTGACCCCCATCAACTGCTCCCCCATCTCCATTGATATCTTGTTATGTGTAATATAGATGAATTGGACGGTGCCGGACATCTGTTTGACCAGCTCCGAATATCGCACCACATTGGCGTCGTCCAGCGGTGCGTCCACCTCATCCAGCAAACAGAAAGGCGCCGGGTTCAGGTTGAATATGGAAAACACCAGCGCTATGGCCGTGAGCGCCTTCTCGCCGCCGGACAACAGATGAATATTGGTATTACGCTTGCCCGGCGGCCTTGCCATGATGCCTACGCCCGTATCCAGCAGGTCCTCTCCCGTCATTTCCAGATACGCATGACCGCCGCCAAAGAGCTTCGGGAATAATTGCTGTAACTTGCCGTTGACCTTGTCAAAGGTCTCTTTGAAACGTGTGCGGGTTTCAATGTCTATCTTGCGGATGGCGTTCTCCAGTGTGCCAAGGGCCTTTTCCAGGTCTTCATTCTGTGCGTCCAGGTATTGCTTTCTCTCAGACTGCGCCTTGTACTCGTCGATTGCCGCCAGGTTTATGGCGCCAAGCCGCTGAATCCTCTTGGTCAGTCGCTCCAGGGATTGTTCCCATGCCTCCTCGCTCGCATCCGCCGACAACCCTTCGACGACTGCCTCGAGAACCTGGCCCTCTTCCTGTAACTGTTCATTGATGGTGGCAAGGCGCACTTCCAGAGCCTGACGTTCGAGGCGAACTTTTTCCAGGCTGCCGCGCAGGGTTTCAACACTGTCTTCCACGCCGGCTCGCTGCTGCTCCATGCCCTGAATCCGATCCGCGACGGATTCTGATTCCTGCCTGACCTCTGTCAAGTCATGCTCAACCGCAAGACGTTGTTCCAACTGTCGTTCCAGTTCAGTCTTTAACTGGCCCTGAGGCTCTTCCGCCGCACGAATACCGTCCTCCAGGCTGCTCCTGCGATTGGCGAGGATTTCTTTCTGTTTACCCAGCCGCGCTATGGCCTGTTGTGTGGACATGACCCTGGCATCGAGTGATTCCGCCTGCAAAGCAAGCTGGTGAGACACATCGCCGTCGGCCCTGGCTTTGTCCCGCGCTGCCGACAACTGAGCCGTGATGGTCTCGCGCCTTTTAACCAGTTGGTTCCGCCGCTGTTCATCAGTGCCCATGGCGTCAAGGGCGGTCTCCAATTCCCGGCGGGCTTCGCGGAGTGCAGCCTCGTCTTCTTCGAGTTGCTCCCCGGCGCTGGCACATTCGCTCTCTGCTCTCTCCATGTCCTGCCTGGTTTTTTCCCCCTGCAGACGCTTGGCGCCGAGCCTGGCGCTTGTCTCACCCAGCGAGCGCTGCTGCTCTGACAGGCGAACCTGCTGCTTGTCTCTTTCCTCCTCCGCCTGCCTGAGACTCGCCATGCCTTCGTTCAGCGCCTTGTTCAGCCTTTCCGTCTCTGCCCTGGCTTCGTTCATCCTGGCTTCCAGGGAAACCAGTTCCTGCTGACGTTTCAGAACACTCGCGGATATATCCTGGTCCTTGTTTACCCGCAGCCAGTTTCTGCCCAGCCATATACCGTCCGGCGTGACAATGGATTCACCTTCGGCAAGGCGAGCCCGCCCCGCCATTGCCGAAACAAGGTCCGGCGCCGTGCGAACACCTTGCAACAGACCAGCCAGAGAAACATCACCGCGAACCTTCGAGAGCAGGGCATCATCAACTCCCGATTTTTCAACATCCAATTTTTCAACTACAGCGGATTCTTCCGCGGCAATGAAGTTCAACCGGCCTTTGTCAAAGTCTCCGAGTAGCGCGGCTATATCATTCACGTCGTCCACACAGACCGCCTGCAAGTGGTCCCCCAGCACCGTTTCGACTGCCAGGCCCCAGCCTTCTTCCACCTGGATATTTTCCGCCAGCCGGCTCCGCTCACCAAGATTGCGCTTTGCCAGCCAGTTCATTTCCGACTCGTCCTGCTGGCCAAGAGCAGCCTGTTGCAAGGTCTCCAGGGACCCATGCCTGCCGGTCAACGACTGAAGCGCCGCTCTCTTCTCGTCCAGAGCCTCGTTGAGTTGCCGGTTTTCTTCCCGCTGCTTCTCGATAGCGGTTGTCAGAGATTCCAGCGCCAGGTTTATCCGTTCGAGCTGCACTTCCTGGATTTGCAGCATGTCCTCCAGCGGGCCTGTCTCACCTTCCGCCGTATCTTCACCCAGGCGTTCAATGTCGGTACGCAACGCCGACAGCCGCCGGTTTGCGCGCTCGACTGACAACTCTAGATGCTCGATTCTGGATTGCCGGACTTCACCCATTTGCCGGATTTCCGCGGCGGCGCTGTTGAACTCATCCCATTCCTGCTGCCATTGCTGCATGGCTTGTTCGGCAGCGGCAAGATGCTCAATGGAGGCCGTCTTCCGAGACTTGATTTCATCCTGCCGGGGAGAGATGGAAGACAACACTTCATGGAACTGCTGCAACTGGGCTTCGTCAGCCTCGATATCCGTATTGATCCTGCCCTGGTTGCCCATAACTTCTTTCAGGTCATCCCGCAACTGGCGGGTGCGTTCATCCTGGAACTTGATGCCGTCCTCTATCCGGGCTATTTCGGCACCATGATCGTAATAGCGTTTCTGAACGTCATTCAGCTTATCGGAGAGTTCGGTCAGCGCCGCCCGTTGCGCCTCGATTTCTGCATCCGCTCGCCGCTGATTCGCAACCTGCGCATCCCTTTCATTGGTGAGCCGGTTGATCTCATCATCCAGTTGCCCGGCCTGCGCAGACAGCGCCCGCCATCTCATCCCTTGCAGGCCGGCCTTGAGTTCGCGTTCTTCCGCCTTCAGTTTGGCATAGCGTTCGGCCGACTTGGCCTGCCTTTCCAGGTGGGCAAGCTGACGCGCCAATTCCTCTCGCAGGTCATTGAGGCGGTCCAGGTTATCTCGGGTATGGGCAATGCGCCTTTCCGTCTCTCGCCGCCGCTCTTTGTATCTGGAAATACCGGCCGCCTCTTCCAGATAACCGCGCAGTTCTTCCGGTTTCGCCTCGACCAGGTCACTGATCATGCCCTGCTCAATGATGGAATAGCTTCTGGGGCCAAGACCGGTGCCCAGGAAAAGGTCGGTAATGTCTTTGCGACGGCACTTCTGGTTATTCAGGAAGTAATTGGATTGCCCGTCCCGCGTTATCTGACGCTTGACCGAGACCTCGCTGTAGGCCGCATATTCACCCTTGAGCTGCCCCTCGGCGTTATCAAACAGCAATTCAATGCTGGCCTGCCCAACCGGCTTGCGGGTATTGGAACCGTTGAAGATCACGTCCGCCATGGATTCGCCCCGCAGCGTCCTGGCGGAAGACTCGCCCATGACCCAGCGGACGGCATCAATGATGTTGGATTTGCCGCAACCGTTGGGGCCGACCACGGCGCAAAGATTGGAGGGGAAAGGGACTGTTGTAGGGTCTACAAATGACTTGAAACCGGCGAGCTTGATAGCCTGCAATCGCATTATGATGACTGTTTCCCGTTATACCGACAGACGCGCTCACGCATGCTGGCGGAAAATGCCTATTCTATCTCGGGCTTGCCCTTCTTGTCATCCCAGGCGATGGGGGGTTGTTCCCATCGCCGACAGTGTTTCCCAGGCGATGGGGGGTTGTTCCCATCGCCGACAGTGTTTCCCAGGCGATGGGGGGTTGTTCCCATCGCCGACAGTGTTTCCCAGGCGATGGGGGGTTGTTCCCATCACCGACAGTGTTTCCCAGGCGATGGGGGGTTGTTCCCATCGCCGACAGTGTTTCCCAGGCGATGGGGTTGTTCCCATCGCCGACAGTGTTCCCCGCCGAGGCCGAAGGCCCCCTCCCGTCATCCTCGCCGCAGGCGGGGATCCAGGCGCGGCGAAGCCGCGGGTCCAGTCCGTCATCCTCGCCGCAGGCGGGGATCCAGAGTTGCGCTTTCGCGAAGCGAAAGCGCAATGGGTGTAACGCGGGGCACGCTGCTTAGTTAATGGCGGCTTGCGTCACGCGAAGCGTGACGCCCTCGCGCCCGGTGAACTGGAAAACCAGCGCAGGGGCAGAATACAACCCTCAACATTAATGACCCAGAAGACATTCGCGCAAGAAGTTGCCGCTACCTCTGCCAGCATAGTTCAATCTGCCACGCCTATCATAGGTTGTTTGCGTGAGTGCAACTGGTTTGCCGCGCCCGAGTTGTAGCACGAATGCGCCATTGTCATCCAATTCGCCAAGATAAAAATCCTTTCCGCGTAACGCATCGCCATCGGCTAATTTTTCGCCTTCCCAAAAGTCGGAGGCGACCCATAAGTCGTCCTTGGCATGGCGCAGGGAAACAGAGCATGGTTTACCAGTGAATTTAAGTCCAACCGCAAGATTAAACGGATTTGGTAGCAAGAGCTCGCCCTTGTAAACAGTCGTAGCGTCCTGTGTGGCGGCTTGTCCGCCAAGTGTGGGCATTACCACAATGCACAGCGCTACAATTACAATTCTGGTTTTTCCAAGGTTTTTATATCTCATCACGCTTGCCATTACTATTGCTATGGTATGTAAAAACATTGCCGGTAAAACATATCAATTCTTTTTGCTAGAAACAACGATAAAAATTGCCTGGTTTCTGATGCCGTAATGCGTCAGATAGAACAGTATGGTAGCTTTGACGTTGGTGCTGCCCATTGGCATAGGTCACTAGGTTATGGCTGACAGATAATATGGGTATCTGCGGGCAGCGAAACCGTCCACATGCTTCCCCCGCCGAGAAGCAGAATTGGAGTAAGCTGTCGTTATGTCTCCATTCGTTGTTCATGATGATTGGTTGTTGCGTGCAATGTCCGTGCTACGCCGTGCAATGTCCGTGTTGCGCGTTCGTTGCTTATCCCCCCCCCCCCCCCCCCCCGATTTTGGGTATCGGGCAAATCACGCACGCCAATGATGGCACAGGGAGCCCGCCCCCCACGGCATCCATCAAACCACCGGCTGACGGGTGTGTTGTTTGCTGTTGCGCTGGCGTTGCTGGCAGGCACGGCGCAGGCGCAGAGACCGATTCAGGATCCTGATGAATTGCACCTCCCACCGATTGATGTGCCACATGCCCTGGCGACTGTGCTCTACTCTCCCCATACACTGCCACAAGCAACGGGTAACTTAGCAGCAGAAACATCCCTGATCTACACCCTCAGTCCGCTACCGCCAGGGATGGAATTTGACCGAACCTCTCGCATACTAAGCGGCACACCGACCGTGGTGGGGACAACCCAACTGATCTATCGAGTACAGAATGGGTTCAACTTTCAATACTTCGACACCGAGACCTTCAACTTTGTGGTGAGCAATATTGGAGTACTGCACCTCAACATACTCACTGATGAATCCCCCTACGCCCAGGGCGAAACGATTACGGTGAGGGCAATCTTTAACCAGCCGGTGACGGTAACGGGCAGTCCGATTCTGGAGTTGACCCTTGATAGCGGTACCGTCCGGATGAGTTCTTCCAATCCCGGGGCTAGTAGGATCCAGAGCCTGCTTTTCAATTACATCATACAATCCGACGACGAAGACCCCACTGGCATCAGCATCGGCGCGAACGCATTGAAGTTGAATGGCGGCAGTATTATCGACGAGGATGGCGACCCAGTGGACCTGAGCCTGGCGGCACACATCATCACTAATGACCCGCGGCACAAGGTGGATGGCGTGCCGCCGAATATTATTCTGCCGGCTGCCAGAACCATTGAGGCAACGGCTGTGATGACCTCGCTTGACCGCTCCGACTACGGCACCGCGACTTCCGACGACCCCAATGCCATGATTACCGACAACGCGCCGGCGGCTTTCCCGCTGGGTCCGACCACTATCACCTGGACCGCGGCCGATGATGTGGGCAATGAAGCGCACGCGACCCAGGTGGTCACGGTTGTGGACACCACCGCACCGGTGATTGCCTTGCTCGGTGCCAACCCTCAAACCGTTGAATTCCGCAGTGTTTATAGCGACCCCGGTGCCACCGCCACCGATGCCGTGGACGATAACACCAAACTCGCGATACGGATTGCCATTGATGCGAGCGCCGTGGACACCAATCAGGTCGGCACCTATCCGGTCACCTACGATGTCTCCGACACCGTCGGTAACGTTGCCGACACCGTGACCCGCACCGTCGTCGTAACGCAGACGACGACAGTACAACAACTCCTGATACTCAACGATGACCCGGTCTACACCGAGTACGAAACGCTTCGTGTGAATGTGATTTTTGCCCAGAATGTGACGGTAACGGGCAGTCCGATTCTGGAGTTGAGCCTTGACAGCGGCGTCGTGCGGATGAGTGCAGGTACTTCTTCTGCCGCGAGTGCGACCCTGCCTTTCACTTACGTCATACAATCCGACGACGAAGACCCCACTGGCATCAGCATCGGCGCGAATGCATTGAAGTTGAATGGCGGTAGTATTATCGACGAGGATGGCGACCCAGTGGACCTGAGCCTGGCGGCACATGTCATTACCGATGACTCCGGCACTAAGGTGGATGGCGACCCACCACGGGTGGAGCGACTGGAGATAACTTCCGCACCCGACAACGGCTACGCCTACGGGCCGGGCGAGGAGATTACCGTCTTGCTGGTTTTCAGCGAGGTGCTTACGGGGGATTTAGAGAGTCTCCATTTGGCGTTGTCCCTGGCTTTTAGGGTGACGGTCACCACGCATAAAACGACCCGTCCGGCGGACTTTCCTGATCGAGCAGTGCTCCTCACCTACACCGTGCGAGGCGACAATTATGACCCGGACGGCATAAGCATCGTTTCCTTTGCGTTGAGGTTGAGATCCGGCGGTAGCGTTACCAACGCTGCTGGTACGCCGCTGATTCTGAGCCTGTTGGGGCACACCGTCACCAATCACAGGAGTCACCGGGTGGATGGCGTGCCGCCGGATATTTTTCCGCCGGATGACAGAACCATTGAGGCAACGGCTGCGCTGACCCCGTTGGGCCAATCCCATTACGGCAGGGCGTTTTCTTTCAGCGACGCCGATGCCGTCATCACCAACGACGCGCCGGCGGCTTTCCCGCTGGGGCAGACCACTATCACCTGGACCGCGGCCGATGCTGCGGGCAATGAAGTGCACGGGACCCAGGTGGTCACGGTGCGCGACACCACCGCACCGGTGATTACCCTGACCAACGACAACGCAGATGGCAACACAGTCTCGCGCGGCAGTGCATACCGCGAACATCGCGCCACCGTCACCGATGCCGTGGACGATAACACCGAACTCGCGATACGGATTGCCATTGATGCGAGTGCCGTGGACACCAACCGGGTCGGCACCTATCCGGTCACCTATGATGTTACCGACGCGGCCGGTAACGTCGCCGATACGGTAACCCGCACCGTCCTGATCATAGACCTCACCGCGCCGCCTGCCTACACCGCTGAGGCAACGGCGGTCCTGACGCCGCTTGACCGCTCCGACTACGGCAGCGCGACTTCCGATGCCCCCAATACCGACATTACCGACAACGCGCCGGCGGTTTTCCCGCTGGGCGAGACCACTATCACCTGGACCGCGGTCGATAGTCACGGCAACATCAGTTTCACCACGCAGACCATCACCATTATCGACACGACCAAGCCGCGCCTGACCGTTCCGAATGAGGTCACCCTTGAAGCCACGGGTGCGACCACGATCGTCATCACGGGGCAAGCCGTCGCTACGGATTTGGTCACCGACCCGGTGCTGGTTACGCGCGAGCCAGAGAGCAACGAGTTCACGGTCGGCGACCATACCATCACCTGGAGTGCGGACGATGGTAACGGCAACACCGCCACCGCCGAGCAGACCATTACCATCACCGACACCAGCAAACCGGCCATTACCTTGCTCGACGACAACGCACGCCGCAACACAGTCTCGCGCGGCAGTGCATACCGCGAGTTCGGCGCCACCGCCACCGATCTGGTGGATGATGACGACGAACTGGCGATACGGATTGTCATTGATGCGAGCGCGGTAGACACCAACCAGGTCGGCACCTATCTGGTCACCTACGATGTCTCCGACACCGCCACTAACGTTGCCGACACCGTGACCCGCACCGTCACCGTCATAGAGCGGTTGACCGTACAGAGGTTCCTATACCTCAAGCGCGAACCCTACCTGTATAACCAGGGACTGGAAATACTCCCGCACTTTGACCAGCAGGTAACGGTAACGGGTTTTCCGACTCTGGATGTGATCCTTGATAGCGGCACCGTGCGGCTCGAGTATGCTGGGGTTCAGGGTATACAGACAACGACCCCGATTTTCTTTCACCGCGTAGGATCCACCGACGAAGACAACACCGGCTTGAGCATCGGTGCGGATGCATTGCGCTTGAATGGCGGCACTATGAACGACCCGGATGGCAACCCGATAGATATAAGCCTGGCGGAAGTTGCCTTCACCGATGACCCGCAACTCCAGGTGGACGGCAACCCGCCGCGGCTGCAGAACTTCGTCGTATCCGAAACCGATTTCCCCTTGTGGAAGAGCCAGGAGATGGTCGTGGATGTTACCTTTGACCAGCCGGTGATGGTCACGGGTGCTCCGTTTGTGGAGGTGATTCTTGACAGCGGAGCGGTGCGGCTGACGACCACTCCGACTACGTCACTGACCTCGGTCGTGTCGTTCCGTTACACCATACAAGCCACCGACGGCGACCGCACCGGCATCAGCATCGGTGCGAATGCCTTGCAGTTGAATGGCGGCAGTATTATCGACCCGGCAGGCAACCCGGTGGTGGATCTGAACCTGGCGGCATACACCATCACCAATGACCGCGACCTGACGGTGGACGGTGCCCCGCCGCGGGTGCAGAATATCATCGTATCTGGAATTGAGTCCCCCTACACGCAGGGGCGATTGCTGGGCGTGTCGATCATCTTTGACCGGCCGATAACGGTAATCGGTCATCCGACTCTGGATTTGGGTCTTGACACGGGTACGGTGCGGATGCGTCGTGGCTTTCTTGATGTTGGCGTGGCATCGAGAGTGAATTTCAGGCACGCCGTACAAGCCACCGACCAAGACCACACCGGCGTCAGCGTCGGTGCGGATGCCTTGCAGTTGCATGGCGGCAGTATTATCGACCCGGTAGGCAACGTGGCGCGTATCAGCCTGATCACACACGCCGTTACCGAGGACTCGTTGATAGGCCAGCATCTTGTGGTAGACGGCAAGGCGCCGCGGGTGCGGGAACTCAACCTGCTTAGCACTGGCGCCCCCTACCGCGAGGGCGACAAGATTGAGGTGGAGATCTTCTTTGACGAGCCGGTAACGGTCGAACCTGCTGGTCTGTCTCTGGATTTGGGTCTGGACACGGGTACGGTGCGGATGCGGCATACCAATCGTGTTCATCACCAGCCAACGGACGCGCGTAACCGGACAACGCACATGATTTTCGCTTACACCATAGGCCCCACTGACGAAGACCTCACCGGCATCAGCATCGCTGCGGATGCCTTGAAATTGCATGGCAGTAGCGTATACGACCTGGCATACAATCCGGCAGATCTTAGCCTGGCGGCACATGCCTTCAGCAATCACCCGGATCATCATGTGGACGGCATCACTCCGCGGGTGCAGGCACTCAACCTGATTAGCACGAACGCCCTCTACCGGGCGGACGACAAAATTGAGGTGGAGGTCATCTTTCAGCAGCCGGCCACGGTTACGGGTGAGGTGTATCTGGTGTTGGACCTTGACACCGGCAACGTGCAGATGCGTCATACCAATCGTGTTGATGGACCCACCACGCGCCTGGTTTTCGCTTACGCCGTGAGACCCGGGGACGAAGACCTCACGGGCCTTAGCATCGTTGCGAATGCCTTGAAGTTGAGTGGCGGCAGTCGTATCACCGATCAGGCAGACAACCCGGCAGATCTAAGCCTGGCGGCACACGCCTTCATCAATAAATCGAATACTCAGGTGGATGCCCGCAAGCCAACCGTGCGGGAAGTCAACGTAACCGGTGCTGACTCGCCCTACGGGCGCGGCGAAACGTTTTATATTGAGATCGTGTTTGACCAGCCAGTGCTGGTTACGGGTGAACCGCAACTGGAGGCGCGCCTTAGAGGCATTGCAGGCGTCTCCATCATGATGGATTATGTCAATCCTTCTGGTGATTCAGCGTCACCGAGCCTGTTTTTCGCTCACACCGTACGAGCCATGGACCAAGACCCCAACGGCGTCAGCCTCTATCATTATGGATTGAGGAGTGAGGATAATGGCAATACGATTACCGACCAAGCAGGCAACCCGGCGGCGCGGAGTTTGTTCGGACACACCTTCGACAATAACCCGAACCTGAGGGTGGATGGCGCGACGCAGGCCCACATAGCCTTCACGGTGCCGGATATTCATGTTTTTTTGGATGAAGCATTCGATGACATTATTCATCCGGCGGCGACTGGTCCCGGTGTAGGCGACCATGAGAATTACCGGATAGATGCCCTGCCAGATGGGATGTGGTACGACCCGCCTTTCCGCAGATTCCGCGGCAGGCTAACGGAACTCGGGACGACCCGAATCACAATCTTGCTCGTTGGTACCAGCGCCAGCGCGACCTTCAATTTTGTGGTGGTGAACAAGCTATTGTTGCTCTCGGCACCGGCATCTGTGGATACGCATGCCGCCCTGAATCAACCCTTCGACCATATATTGCCGGCGGCGACTGGTGCCGCTACACGCCCCGACCAGACCTACCGTGTGCAGCCAGTGCCGGCAGGGATGAGGTTCGACCCGCAGACCCGCAGATTGTTCGGCACGCCAACCCGACTCGGGACCACCACAATGCAATACTCGGTAAATATTGTGATACCGGCGGATCCCCACTCCCCATTAACTTTTCCGGAGAGGACCCGCACGACCACCGTGACCTTCGACTTTGTGGTGCTGGAAGCCGCAGAGGTTACGCAAATAGTGAGCCAGCCACCGCCCGATGATGGCTACCGATTGGGCGATGTGATCGAGGTGGGGCTGATTTTTTCTCGTGCGGTGCGGGTGGAAGGCGCCCCGACTTTGACCTTGGCTTTTGATCGGGCAAGCGTCCAGGCAGCCTATAAATCCAGGGGTGGGGCGACTACTAGCCGCATAGATTTCACGCACACCGTACGCGCTCACGATCTGGATGAAAACGGTTTCGCGGTGCTTGAGAATGCGTTGCAGTTGAATGGCGGTCGTATCGACGACGAGTATGGCAATCCAGCGGATCTGGTTTTGCAGGGGATTGCTTTTACCGGCGATTCCCCTGACAGTGTCTTTGTCGACGGCGAAGCGCCGCGGGCCACTAGCCTGGAAATCATCTCCCGCCCGGCGCAGGGGGTAACCTACCTGCTCGGCGAGACCATTCGGATACGCCTAACGCTGAATAGACCGGTGACGGCTCACGGTTCGCCAGTCTTGTCTCTGCCGGTGCGTGTCGCCTTGCATGGCTCGGAACTTTTCGAGCCGCGCATCCTGACATACAATGACTTTTCCGGCGCCCCGCGCCGCGAAATGATATTCACCTATCAGGTGCAAGACCGCGATGTGGACAATGACGGCATCAGCGTCGGCTTGCGCGCGGACGGCGGGATGAGTTTGAGCGGCGGTCGCCTGACCGATGATCGGCCTGGCCAGCACGCGCTGATCTTGGCTCTCCATCGTTTGGCGATCAGCAATGCAGACGCGCATCAAGTCGGTGCCGACCCCTATTACATGCGCACTGGTATTAACAGAGGTACCCGCCAAATCTTCCGCGCAACCGTGACCCGCGGCCAGCCGATATCACCGCCCATTCAACTACCGCAGGCATTCGGCGGCGTTGGAAGACTCACATACGACCTTGACCGCGGTACTAGCAACTCCCCAGATGAACTTTTTGGCGTGGTCTATGATCCCACCACGCACACCCTGTCCGGCACGCCAACGATCTCGTCCTACATACGCACTATTTATGATTTTCCTGCGACCGATAGTAGGGGTTCGAGCCGCCGTGCACGATTAGATGTTGAACTACTGATTCTTGAGGAAGATGGTAGCGTAGCGCAATTCAGACCACTGGGTTTGGCTGCACCCAACCCGTCGCCATTGAACTTCACCCAAGGCTTCGCGGTGAACTATACCTTCCCGGAAATCACTGGCGGCACTGGCGTTGACCCCATTATTAACCACATTGGTGACCACCGATCGGTGTTCGGCAGTTTGCCGCCCGGGCTGACATTTCATGTGCGCACCCGCCGACTGTCCGGCACGCCAACCCGAGTCGGCAATTGGCGACCGCAGTTTAGCTTCACAGATCAAGCCCACCTCGCTTACGACAGCCAGAGTGGTCGTGGAAATTTTGCTTACTACGTGACGATGAATGTGGCAGCGGTGCCGAGTTTTGACGAGCCACAGTCCTTGACGCTGGCGCACAACCAACCGTTGCCTGATGCGCCTGCCGCGCAGACGACATTGCCGACTCCCAGAGATGGCGCACCACCGTTTGTGTATAGATTGGAAGGCGATTTGCCGCCCGGGGTGGCATTTGATGCGGCAACCCGCGCCTTGTCCGGCACGCCAACCGAACTCGGTGACACCACCCTGCGCTATTTCGCAACCGATACCAGCGGCGCAGTTGCCAGCGTCGACTTTACTTTCTATGTGCGGGATCTTACCGCACCAATGGTAACCGGCCTGTCTATCCTTTCCACGCCGAACGGTCGCAACTGGTATGGCATCGGTGATGAAATTGAAGTGGAAGTGCGTTTCGACGAAGCGGTCGTGGGCGATAGAGAAAATCTCAACCTGACGCTCATTCTGAATTCGGGGCTTGCCGTCGCCCAATACCAGGTTCATGAAAACGAGTCTCGGGCATTATTCACCTACACCGTGCAAGAAGGCGATATGGCTGGCAACGGCATCGGCATTGCTGACAATGCGCTGAATGTCGCGCGCGGCGGCTTGGCCGATGCGGCTGGCAACGATGTGGCGGGGCTGGCATTGACCTCGTTTGAGTTTGTCAATAACCGGGGTCACAAGGTGGATGGCGTGCGCCCGAAGGTGAAGACCGCTGACATCCAAACCAACCCGCAAACTGGCGACACCTATGGGGCCGGCGAGCACATTCATGTGCTGGTAGAATTCACCGAGCCGGTGTTGCATGACGATAAAGATGATATACGTTTGAAGTTGCAGGTGGGCGAGGATGAGGCGTTCAGTCAGGAGAGCCTACTCGGTCTGTCCCCTCAGTTAAGACTCGTCTACTACATACAAGACGGCGATGAGGACCATAACGGCGTCAGTTACGATGAACTGGTTCTGGCGGAAGGTGGCAGGGCCGTCGATGTGGCAGACAATCAGGCGATTCTGACCTTCCCCGACCATGCCATCCTTGGCGATCAGGCCGGGCATAAGGTGGACACACGGGCGCCGCAAATAACGGCTATGCGCATCATCTCCGCGCCGCAACAATTCGGCTATTACCATGCCGGCGAGCGGATTACGGCGCGGGTGGATTTCAGCGAGCCGGTAACCCTGGGCGCCGGCATACCGGTTCTATCCATGTCTTTGGGCGATGCTGCGCCGCGCCTGATCGCGATGGAATATAGGGCGGTGCGCGCGGAAGACGATTTCCTGTTGTTCGGCTACACCGTGCAAGCCGGCGATGAGGACCATAACGGCGTCGGCATTGCTGCCGATGCGCTGGAAGTGACCGGCGGCATGGTGAGCGATATCGCCGGCAACCCGCTGGTGCCGCCGGACTTGAGCGCGTTTGCCTTTGACAATGATGCGCGTCAGAAGGTGGATGGCGGGATGCCGCAGGTGACCGGGCTGTCGATCATTTCCACGCCGAACGCGCGCGATTGGTATGGCATCGGTGATGAAATTGAAGTGGAAGTGCTGTTCAGCGAAGCGGTCTTGGACGATACCGAAAATCTCAACCTGACGCTCACGCTGGATACAGGCACGGTCATCGCCCAATACCAAGTGCAGGAAAACAAGTCTCGGGCAGTATTCACCTACACCGTGCAAGCCGGCGATCTGGATACCACCGGTGTCGGCTTTGCTGCCGATGCGCTGAATGTAACGAGTGGCAACCTTGTCGATGCGGCCGGCAACGAGGTGAATCTGGACTTGGCGCCGTTTGCCTTTGAGAATGATCCACAGCACAAGGTGGATGGCGTGCCGCCGGATATTGCTGCGCCGGATGCCATGACCTTTGAGGCGACGGCTGCCGAGACGCCGCTTACTGCTGACGAAAACTACGACACCGCCACATCCACCGATGGCACGGCTACCATCAGTAGCAACGCGCCCGATGTTTTCCCGCTGGGCGAGACCCCCATTACCTGGACTGCAACCGACCCCGCGGGCAATGAAATGACCGCGCCCCAGGTGGTCACGGTTGTGGACACCACCAAGCCGGTGATTGCCCTGCTCGGCGACAATCCCCAGACCGTTGAATTCGGCACGGCTTATACGGAACTAAATGCGACTGCGACCGATGAAGTGGATGATGACATCGCATTAACGGCAAAGATTGTCATTGATGTGAGCGGCGTGGACACCAACCAGGTCGGCGACCATCAGGTCACCTACGATGTCTCCGACACCGAGGGTAACGCCGCCACCACTGTGACCCGCATGGTCACCGTCACCGACACCATGGGCCCGAAGGTAACGGGCATAGAAATTCTTCCACCCACGGGGGACAAGCCCGACCCCCATTTCTTCAAGTTGCACGAGCCTATTTATGTCCGTGTGCATTTTGACGATGATCTCTATGGGGATGGGGGTTTGAGGGACGCTACGGATCTGCGTTTGGTGCTGAGCATAGATCGCAACAATGTCATCTTGTCTGGCACAACTCAGCACAGTTCGGGCTATGTAGAATTCCAACATAACGTACAACCCGGCAACCTGGACCTGGACGGCATCAGCATCGGTGCTGATGCGCTGAGTGTGGTGGCTGGTGGCAGCGTCGCCGACAGACTGGGCAATGGGGTGAATTTGCGTATGGCGCATGTCGCCATCACTAACGACCCGACACGCAAGGTGGATGGCGTGCCGCCGGCGGTGCGTAGTGCTTATATAGCCGGAGATCCGGACACTGGCGACACCTATCGGGCGGGTGAGGAAATTTTGGTGTTTGTCACTTTCAGCGATAAGTTTTTGCAGGAAGATATGGAAGGTCTGCGTTTGAAGTTGAATCTGGGCGCGACCGAAGTCATCACCACCGAGCAGCAAACTGTCTCCATTCCAGGTGTCAATATTGAACAATTCCGCTACACCGTACAAGACGGTGATTATGACCCGGACGGCATCAGTTTCAATGAACTGCATCTGGCTGGAGGTGGCAGCGTCACCGATCCTGCAGGCAATCCGCTACCTCTGATCTTCCCCGACCATGTCGCCGTTGCTGATCATCCAGAGCACAAGGTGGACGCAGTGGCGCCGCAAGTAACGACTATGAGCATCACCTCTAGGCCGCAACAATTCGGCTATTACGTGGCCGGCGAGCGGATTACCGCACGGCTGGATTTCAACGAGCCGGTAACCGTGGCTGACGGCACAACACCGGTTCTACAAATGTCTTTGGGCGATGTTAGCCCGCGTCTGGTGGCGATGGAATATGAGGCGGTGCAAGCGGGAGCCGATGCTATGTTGTTCGGTTACACCGTGCAAACCGGCGATGAGGATCATAACGGCATCGGCATTGCTGCCGATGCGCTGGAAGTGACCGGCGGCGACCCGACCGATAGCGTGACCGATGCCGTTGGCAACCCGGCGGTTCTGGATTTGGCGGCGTTTGCCATTGAGAATGACCCGCAGCATAAGGTGGATGGTGCGCCGCCGGATATTACTGCGCCGGATGCCATGACCATTGAGGCGACGGCTGTTGAGACGCCGCTCACCGCTAACGACTACGACAGCGCGACTTCCACCGATGGCACGGCCGACATCAGTAGCAACGCCCCGCCGGTTTTCCCGCTGGGCGAGACCACTATCACCTGGACTGCAACCGACCCCGCCGGCAATGAAATGATGGATACCCAAGTGGTCACGGTTGTGGACACCACCAAGCCGGTGATTGCCCTGCTCGGTGCCAACCCCCAGACCGTTGAATTCGGCACGGCTTATACGGAACTAAATGCGACTGCGACCGATGAAGTGGACGATGACGACGAACTAACGCGAAGGATTGTCATTGATGCGAACGCGGTGGACGCGGGCACGGTCGGCGACTACACCGTCACCTACGATGTCACCGACGCCGAGGGTAACGCGGCTGATAGGGTAACCCGCATGGTCATGGTGACCGACACTGTGATACCAGACATCACCGCGCCGGCTGCCTACACCACCGAGGCAACAGATACCCTGACCCCGCTTAGCCGCTCCGACTACGGCACCGCCACCTCCAGCGACCGCGAGGCCATGATTACCGACGACGCGCCGCTGGCTTTCTCGGTCGGCGTCCATACCATCACCTGGACCGCAACCGATACCAATACTCTGTTCAGCACCGCCGCGCAGACCATCACCATCACTGATACCACCAAACCGGACATCACTGCGCCGGAGAATATCACCAAGGAAGCCACCGCTCCGACCACGCCAGTCACCGTGGGGTTGGCAATCGCGACGGATTTGGTCACCGACCCGGTAATCATCACCCGTAGCCCAACGGACGATGCGTTTGCAGTCGGCACCCACACCATCACCTGGAAAGCGGACGATGGTAACGGCAACATCATCACCGCCGAGCAGACCATCACCATTACTGATACCACCAAGCCGGTCATTACCCTGACCAACGACAACGCAGACAGCAACACGGTTGAACTCGGCAGTGCTTACACCGAACACGGCGCAACTGCTACCGATGAAGTGGACGATGACATTAAACTGACGGCACGGATTGTCGCTGATGCGAGCACGGTGGACACGGGCACGGTCGGCGACTACACCGTCACCTACACGGTGTCCGACAAGGCCACTAATGCTGCCACGCCGGTGATCCGCATGGTCACCGTCACCGACACCGCGGCACCAGACATTAGCCCGCCGGCGGACATAACCTTTGAGGCAACAGATACCTTGACCCCGCTTGACCGCTCCGACTACGGCATCGCCACTTCCGGCGATGACACGGCCGACATTACCGACGACGCGCCCGATGCTTTCCCGCTGGGTGCGACCACCATCACCTGGACCGCAACTGATCCCGCGACCAATGAAATGATGGCGACCCAGGTGGTCACGATTGTGGACACCACGCCACCGGTGATCGCCCTGCTCGGTGCCGACCCCCAGACCGTTGAATTCGGCACGACTTATACGGAACTAAATGCGACTGCGACCGATGAAGTGGACGATGACGACGAACTAACGCGAAGGATTGTCATTGATGCGAACGCGGTGGACGTTGATCTGATCGGCACCTATGCGGTCACCTACGATGTCACCGACGCCGAGGGTAACGCGGCTGATAGGGTAACCCGCATGGTCATGGTGACCGACACTGTGATACCAGACATCACCGCGCCGCTTGCCATAACCTTTGAGGCAACAGATACCCTGACCCCGCTTAGCCGCTCCGACTACGGCACCGCCACTTCCGGCGATGACACGGCCGACATTACCGACGACGCGCCCGATGCTTTCCCGCTGGGTGCGACCACCATCACCTGGACCGCAACTGATCCCGCGACCAATGAAATGATCGCGACCCAGGTGGTCACGATTGTGGACACCACCAAGCCGGTGATCGCCCTGCTCGGTGCCGACCCCCAGACCGTTGAATTCGGCACGACTTATACGGAACTAAATGCGACTGCGACCGATGAAGTGGACGATGACGACGAACTAACGCGAAGGATTGTCATTGATGCGAACGCGGTGGACACGGGCACGGTCGGCGACTACACCGTCACCTACACGGTGTCCGACAAGGCCACTAATGCGGCCACGCCGGTGACCCGCACGGTCACCGTCACCGACACCGCGGCACCAAGCATTACTGCGCCGGCGGACATAACCTTTGAGGCAACAGATACCCTGACCCCGCTTAGCCGCTCCGACTACGGCACCGCCACTTCCGGCGATGACACGGCCGACATTACCGACGACGCGCCCGATGCTTTCCCGCTGGGTGCGACCACCATCACCTGGACCGCAACCGATCCCGCGACCAATGAAATGATGGCGACCCAGGTGGTCACGATTGTGGACACCACGCCACCGGATATCGCCCTGCTCGGCGACAATCCTCAAACCGTTGAATTCGGCACGACTTATACGGAACTAAATGCGACTGCGACCGATGAAGTGGACGATGACGACGAACTAACGCGAAGGATTGTCATTGATGCGAACGCGGTGGACGTCAACCTGATCGGCACATATGCGGTCACCTACGATGTCACCGACAACGAGGGTAATCCTGCCGAGCGAGTAACCCGCATGGTCATGGTGACCGACACTGTGATACCAGACATCATCGCGCCGGCGGACATAACCTTTGAGGCAACAGATACCCTGACCCCGCTTAGCCGCTCCGACTACGGCATCGCGACTTCCACCGATGACACGGCCGACATCACCGACGACGCCCCGGCGGTTTTCCCGCTGGGTCCGACCACCATCACCTGGACGGCGACCGATAAATCGACCAATGAAATGATGGATACCCAGGTGGTCACGATTGTGGACACCACGCCACCGGTTATCGCCCTGCTCGGTGCCGACCCCCAGACCATTGAATTCGGCAGTGTTTATACCGACCCCGGTGCCACCGCCACCGACGCAGTGGACGATAACGACCAACTAACGACACAAATCGCCGCCGCCAGCACGGTGAACACGGGCACGGTCGGCGACTACACCGTCACCTACACGGTGTCCGACAAGGCCACTAATGTTGCCACGCCGGTGATCCGCATGGTCATGGTCACCGACACTGTGATACCAGACATCACCGCGCCGCTTGCCATGACCTTTGAGGCAACAGATACCCTGACCCCGCTTGACCGCTCCGACTACGGCACCGCCACTTCCGGCGATGACACGGCCGACATCAGTAGCGATGCGCCGTCGGTTTTCCCGCTGGGCGAGACCACTATCACCTGGACTGCAACTGATCCCGCGACCAATGAAATGATGGCGACCCAGGTGGTCACGATTGTGGACACCACGCCACCGGATATCGCCCTGCTCGGTGCCGACCCCCAAACTGTTGAATTCGGCAGTATTTACAATGACCCCGGAGCCACCGCCACCGACGCAGTGGACGATAACGACGAACTGACGATACGAATCGCCGCCGTCAGCACGGTGGACACGGGCACGGTCGGCGACTACACCGTCACCTACACGGTGTCCGACAAGGCCACTAATGCTGCCACGCCGGTGATCCGCATGGTCACCGTCACCGACACCGCGGCACCAAGCATTACTGCGCCGGCGGACATAACCTTTGAGGCAACAGATACCTTGACGCCGCTTGGCCGCACCCACTACGGCACCGCGACTTCCACCGACCGCGAGGCCATGATTACCGACGACGCGCCGCTGGCTTTCTCGGTCGGCGTCCATACCATCACCTGGACCGCAATCGATACCAATAGTCTGTTCAGCACCGCCGCGCAGACCATCACCATCACTGATACCACCAAACCGGACATCACTGCGCCGGAGAATATCATCAAGGAAGCCACCGGTCCGACCACGCCAGTCACCGTGGGGTTGGCAACCGCGACGGATTTGGTCACCGACCCGGTAATCATCACCCGCACCCCAGAGGCCGATGCGTTTGCCGTCGGCACCCACACCATCACCTGGAAAGCAGACGATGACAACGGCAACATCATCACCGCCGCGCAAACCATCACCATTACTGACACCACCAAGCCGGTCATCGTCCTGCTCGGCGACAATCCCCAAACCGTTGAATTCGGCAGTATTTACAACGACCCCGGCGCCACCGCGACCGATGCAGTGGACGATAACGACGAACTGACGACACAAATCGCCGCCGCCAGCACGGTGAACACGGGCACGGTCGGCGACTACACCGTCACCTACACGGTGTCCGACAAGGCCACTAATGCGGCCACACCGGTGCTCCGCACGGTCACCGTTGAAGACACCGCGGCACCAGACATTAGCCCGCCGGCGGACATAACCTTTGAGGCAACAGATACCTTGACCCTGCTTGACCGCTCCGACTACGGCATCGCGACTTCCACCGATGACACGGCCGACATCACCGACGACGCGCCCGATGCTTTCCCGCTGGGTGCGACCACCATCACCTGGACCGCAACTGATCCCGCGACCAATGAAATGATCGCGACCCAGGTGGTCACGGTTGTGGACACCACCAAACCGGACATCACTGCGCCGGAGAATATCACCAAGGAAGCCACCGGTCCGACCACGCCAGTCACCGTGGGGTTGGCAACCGCGACGGATTTGGTCACCGACCCGGTGACTATCACCCGCACCCCAGAGGCCGATGCGTTTGCCGTCGGCACCCACACCATCACCTGGAAAGCAGACGATGGCAACGGCAACATCATCACCGCCGCGCAGACCATCACCATTACCGACACCACCAAGCCGGTCATCGTCCTGCTCGGCGACAACCCTCAAACTGTTGAATTCGGCAGTATTTACAATGACCCCGGCGCCACCGCCACCGACGCAGTGGACGATAACGACGAACTAACGACACAAATCGCCGCCGCCAGCACGGTGAACACGGGCACGGTCGGCGACTACACCGTCACCTACACGGTGTCCGACAAGGCCACTAATGTTGCCACGCCGGTGATCCGCATGGTCATGGTCACCGACACTGTGATACCAGACATCACCGCGCCGCTTGCCATGACCTTTGAGGCAACAGATACCCTGACCCCGCTTGACCGCTCCGACTACGGCACCGCCACTTCCGGCGATGACACGGCCGACATCAGTAGCGATGCGCCGTCGGTTTTCCCGCTGGGCGAGACCACTATCACCTGGACTGCAACTGATCCCGCGACCAATGAAATGATGGCGACCCAGGTGGTCACGATTGTGGACACCACGCCACCGGATATCGCCCTGCTCGGTGCCGACCCCCAAACTGTTGAATTCGGCAGTATTTACAATGACCCCGGTGCCACCGCTACTGATGCAGTGGATGATGACGACGAACTGACGATACGAATCGCCGCCGTCAGCACAGTGGACACGGGCACGGTCGGCGACTACACCGTCACCTACACGGTGTCCGACAAGGCCACTAATGCGGCCACGCCGGTGATCCGCATGGTCATGGTCACCGACACCGCGGCACCAAGCATTACTGCGCCGGCGGACATAACCTTTGAGGCAACAGATACCTTGACGCCGCTTGGCCGCACCCACTACGGCACCGCGACTTCCACCGACCGCGAGGCCATGATTACCGACGACGCGCCGCTGGCTTTCTCGGTCGGCGTCCATACCATCACCTGGACCGCAATCGATACCAATAGTCTGTTCAGCACCGCCGCGCAGACCATCACCATCACTGATACCACCAAACCGGACATCACTGCGCCGGAGAATATCATCAAGGAAGCCACCGGTCCGACCACGCCAGTCACCGTGGGGTTGGCAACCGCGACGGATTTGGTCACCGACCCGGTAATCATCACCCGCACCCCAGAGGCCGATGCGTTTGCCGTCGGCACCCACACCATCACCTGGAAAGCAGACGATGGCAACGGCAACATCATCACCGCCGAGCAGACGGTCACCATTACCGACACCACCAAGCCGGTCATCGCCCTGCTCGGCGACAATCCTCAAACCGTTGAATTCGGCAGTATTTACAATGACCCCGGCGCCACCGCGACCGATGCAGTGGACGATAACGACGAACTAACGACACAAATCGCCGCCGCCAACACGGTGAACACGGGCACGGTCGGCGACTACACCGTCACCTACACGGTCTCCGACAAGGCCACTAATGTTGCCACGCCGGTAACCCGCATGGTCACCGTCACCGACACCGAGGCACCAGACATCATCGCGCCGGCGGACATAACCTTTGAGGCAACAGATACCTTGACGCCGCTTGGCCGCACCCACTACGGCACCGCGACTTCCGGCGATGACACGGCCGACATTACCGACGACGCGCCGCCGGTTTTCCCTCTGGGCGACACACCCATCACCTGGCGCGCAACCGATACCAATGATCTGTTCAGCACCGCCGCGCAGACCATCACCATCACCGATACCACCAAACCGGACATCACTGCGCCGGAGAATATCATCAAGGAAGCCACCGGTCCGACCACGCCAGTCACCGTGGGGTTGGCAACCGCTACGGATTTGGTCACCGACCCGGTAATCATCACCCGCAGCCCAGAGGGCAATGAGTTTGCAGTCGGCACCCACACCATCACCTGGAAAGCGGACGATGGCAACGGCAACATCATCACCGCCGAGCAGACCATCACCATTACCGACACCACGCCACCGGTTATCGTCCTGCTCGGCGACAATCCTCAAACCGTTGAATTCGGCAGTATTTACAATGACCCCGGTGCCACCGCCACCGACGCAGTGGACGATAACGACGAACTGACGATACGAATCGCCGCCGTCAGCACGGTGGACACGGGCACGGTCGGCGACTACACCGTCACCTACACGGTGTCCGACACTGCCACTAATGCGGCCACGCCGGTGATCCGCATGGTCACCGTCACCGACACCGCGGCACCAGACATTAGCCCGCCGGCGGACATAACCTTTGAGGCAACAGATACCCTGACGCCGCTTGGCCGCACCCACTACGGCACCGCGACTTCCACCGACCGCGAGGCCATGATTACCGACGACGCGCCGCTGGCTTTCTCGGTCGGCGTCCATACCATCACCTGGACCGCAACCGATACCAATACTCTGTTCAGCACCGCCGCGCAGACCATCACCATTACCGACACCACCGCACCGGACATCGCCGCGCCGAGGAATATCACCAAGGAAGCCACCGGTCCGACCACGCCAGTCACCGTGGGGTTGGCAACCGCGACGGATTTGGTCACCGACCCGGTGATCATCACCCGCACCCCAGAGGGCAATGAGTTTGCAGTCGGCACCCACACCATCACCTGGAAAGCAGACGATGATAACGGCAACATCATCACCGCCGAGCAGACCATCACCATCACTGATACCACCAAACCGGACATCACTGCGCCGGAGAATATCATCAAGGAAGCCACCGGTCCGACCACGCCAGTCACCGTGGGGTTGGCAACCGCGACGGATTTGGTCACCGACCCGGTGATCATCACCCGCAGCCCAGAGGGCAATGAGTTTGCAGTCGGCACCCACACCATCACCTGGAAAGCAGACGATGGCAACGGCAACATCATCACCGCCGCGCAAACCATCACCATTACCGACACCACCAAGCCGGTCATCGTCCTGCTCGGCGACAATCCCCAAACCGTTGAATTCGGCAGTATTTACAATGACCCCGGCGCCACCGCCACCGACGCAGTGGACGATAACGACGAACTAACGACACAAATCGCCGCCGACAGCACGGTGGACACGGGCACGGTCGGCGACTACACCGTCACCTACACGGTGTCCGACACCGCCACTAATGCGGCCACGCCGGTGATCCGCATGGTCATCGTCACCGACACCGCGGCACCAGACATCACCGCGCCGAATACCTACACCACTGAGGCAACAGATACCTTGACCCCGCTTGGCCGCACCCACTACGGCACCGCGACTTCCACCGACCGCAATGCCATGATTACCGACGACGCGCCGCCGGTTTTCCCGCTGGGCGATACACCCATCACCTGGCGCGCGACCGATACCAATGATCTGTTCAGCACCGCCGCGCAGACCATCACCATCACTGATACCACCGCACCGGACATCGCCAGCATCCCGAGGAATATCACCAAGGAAGCCACCGGTCCGACCACGCCAGTCACCGTGGGGTTGGCAACCGCTACGGATTTGGTCACCGACCCGGTAATCATCACTCGCACCCCAGAGGCCGATGCGTTTGCCGTCGGCACCCACACCATCACCTGGAAAGCAGACGATGGCAACGGCAACATCATCACCGCCGCGCAGACGGTCACCATTACTGACACCACGCCACCAGTGATCGCCCTGCTCGGCGACAATCCCCAGACCGTTGAATTCGGCAGTATTTATACCGACCCCGGTGCCACCGCCACCGACGCAGTGGATGATGACGACGAACTGACGATACGAATCGCCGCCGCCAGCACGGTGGACACGGGCACGGTCGGCGACTACACCGTCACCTACACGGTCTCCGACACCGACACTAATGCGGCCACGCCGGTGATCCGCATGGTCACCGTCACCGACACCGAAGCACCAAGCATCAGCCCGCCGGCTGCCTACACCACTGAGGCAACCGCCACCTTGACGCCGCTTGGCCGCTCCGACTACGGCATCGCGACTTCCAGCGATGACACGGCCAAGATTACTGACGACGCGCCCGATGCTTTCCCGCTGGGTGCGACCACCATCACCTGGACCGCAACTGATCCCGCGACCAATGAAATGATGGCTACCCAGGTGGTCACGATTGTGGACACCACGCCACCGGTGATCGCCCTGCTCGGTGCCGACCCCCAGACCATTGAATTCGGCAGTATTTACAATGACCCCGGAGCCACCGCCACCGACGCAGTGGACGATAACGACGAACTAACGACACAAATCGCCGCCGCCAGCACGGTAGACACGGACACGGTCGGCGACTACACCATCACCTACACGGTGTCCGACAAGGCCACTAATGCGGCCACGCCGGTGCTCCGCACGGTCACCGTCACCGACACTGCCGCACCAGACATCACCGCGCCGCTTGCCATAACCTTTGAGGCAACAGATACCCTGACCCCGCTTAGCCGCTCCGACTACGGCACCGCCACTTCCGGCGATGACACGGCCGACATTACCGACGACGCGCCCGATGCTTTCCCGCTGGGTGCGACCACCATCACCTGGACCGCAACCGATCCCGCGACCAATGAAATGATGGCGACCCAGGTGGTCACGATTGTGGACACCACGCCACCGGATATCGCCCTGCTCGGCGACAATCCTCAAACCGTTGAATTCGGCAGTATTTACAATGACCCCGGTGCCACCGCTACTGATGCAGTGGATGATGACGACGAACTGACGATACGAATCGCCGCCGTCAGCACGGTGGACACGGGCACGGTCGGCGACTACACCGTCACCTACACGGTGTCCGACAAGGCCACTAATGCTGCCACGCCGGTGATCCGCATGGTCACCGTCACCGACACCGCGGCACCAGACATTAGCCCGCCGGCGGACATAACCTTTGAGGCAACAGATACCTTGACCCTGCTTGACCGCACCGACTACGGCATCGCCACCTCCACCGATGGCAATGCCGACATCAGCGACGACGCGCCCGATGCTTTCCCGCTGGGCGCGACCACCATCACCTGGACGGCGACCGATAAATCGACCAATGAAATGATGGATACCCAAGTGGTCACGATTGTGGACACCACCAAACCGGACATCGCCGCGCCGGAGAATATCATCAAGGAAGCCACCGCTCCGACCACGCCAGTCACCGTGGGGTTGGCAACCGCTACGGATTTGGTCACCGACCCGGTAATCATCACCCGCACCCCAGAGGGCAATGAGTTTGCAGTCGGCACCCACACCATCACCTGGAAAGCAGACGATGGCAACGGCAACATCATCACCGCCGAGCAGACCATCACCATTACCGACACCACCAAGCCGAGCATCGCCCTGCTCGGCGACAATCCCCAAACCGTTGAATTCGGCAGTACTTACACTGACCCTGACGCCACCGCGACCGATCTGGTGGATGATGACATCAAACTCACCGAGAAGATTCACGCCGTCAGCACGGTGAACACGGGCACGGTCGGCGACTACACCGTCACCTACACGGTCTCCGACACCGCCACTAATGCTGCCACGCCGGTGATCCGCATGGTCACCGTCACCGACACTGCGGCACCAGACATCATCGCGCCGGCGGACATGACCTTTGAGGCAACAGATACCCTGACCCCGCTTGACCGCTCCGACTACGGCACCGCCACTTCCGGCGATGACACGGCCGACATTACTGACGACGCGCCCGATGCTTTCCCGCTGGGTGCGACCACCATCACCTGGACCGCAACTGATCCCGCGACCAATGAAATGATCGCGACCCAGGTGGTCACGATTGTGGACACCACCAAGCCGGTGATCGCCCTGCTCGGTGCCGACCCCCAGACCGTTGAATTCGGCACGACTTATACGGAACTAAATGCGACTGCGACCGATGAAGTGGACGATGACGACGAACTAACGCGAAGGATTGTCATTGATGCGAACGCGGTGGACACGGGCACGGTCGGCGACTACACCGTCACCTACACGGTCTCCGACACCGCCACTAATGCTGCCACGCCGGTGCTCCGCATGGTCACCGTCACCGACACCACGGCACCAGACATTAGCCCGCCGGCGGACATAACCTTTGAGGCAACAGATACCCTGACCCTGCTTGACCGCTCCGACTACGGCATCGCCACTTCCGGCGATGACACGGCCGACATTACCGACGACGCGCCCGATGCTTTCCCGCTGGGCGACACACCCATCACCTGGCGCGCAACCGATACCAATGATCTGTTCAGCACCGCCGCGCAGATCATCACCATTACCGATAACACCAAACCGAGCATCACCAGCATCCCGGGGAATATCACCAAGGAAGCCACCGGTCCGACCACGCCAGTCACCGTGGGGTTGGCAACCGCGACGGATTTGGTCACCGACCAGGTGATCATCACCCGCACCCCAGAGGGCAATGAGTTTGCAGTCGGCACCCATATCATCACCTGGAAAGCAGACGATGGCAACGGCAACATCAGCACCGCCGCGCAAACCATCACCATTACTGACACCACCAAGCCGAGCATCGCCCTGCTCGGCGACAATCCTCAAACCGTTGAATTCGGCAGTATTTACAATGACCCCGGCGCCACCGCCACCGACGCAGTGGACGATAACGACGAACTGACGATACAAATCGCCGCCGCCAGCACGGTAGACACGGACACGGTCGGCGACTACACCGTCACCTACACGGTGTCCGACAAGGCCACTAATGCGGCCACGCCGGTGATCCGCATGGTCATGGTCACCGACACCGCGGCACCAAGCATTACTGCGCCGGCGGACATAACCTTTGAGGCAACAGATACCTTGACGCCGCTTGACCGCACCCACTACGGCATCGCCACCTCCAGCGACTCCGATGCCATGATTACCGACGACGCGCCCGATGTTTTCCCGCTGGGCGACACACTCATCACCTGGCGCGCGACCGATACCAATGATCTGTTCAGCACCGCCGCGCAGACCATCACCATCACTGATACCACCGCACCGGACATCGCCAGCATCCCGAGGAATATCACCAAGGAAGCCACCGGTCCGACCACGCCAGTCACCGTGGGGTTGGCAACCGCTACGGATTTGGTCACCGACCCGGTAATCATCACTCGCACCCCAGAGGCCGATGCGTTTGCCGTCGGCACCCACACCATCACCTGGAAAGCAGACGATGGCAACGGCAACATCATCACCGCCGCGCAGACGGTCACCATTACTGACACCACGCCACCAGTGATCGCCCTGCTCGGCGACAATCCCCAGACCGTTGAATTCGGCAGTATTTATACCGACCCCGGTGCCACCGCCACCGACGCAGTGGATGATGACGACGAACTGACGATACGAATCGCCGCCGCCAGCACGGTGGACACGGGCACGGTCGGCGACTACACCGTCACCTACACGGTCTCCGACACCGACACTAATGCGGCCACGCCGGTGATCCGCATGGTCACCGTCACCGACACCGCGGCACCAGACATCATCGCGCCGGCGGACATAACCTTTGACTAATGCGGCCACGCCGGTGATCCGCATGGTCACCGTCACCGACACCGCGGCACCAGACATCATCGCGCCGGCGGACATAACCTTTGAGGCAACAGAGACCCTGACGCCGCTTGGCCGCACCCACTACGGCACCGCCACCTCCACCGACCGCGAGGCCATGATTACCGACGACGCGCCGCTGGCTTTCTCGGTCGGCGTCCATACCATCACCTGGACCGCAACCGATACCAATACTCTGTTCAGCACCGCCGCGCAGACCATCACCATCACTGACACCACCAAACCGGACATCACTGCGCCGGAGAATATCACCGAGGAAGCCACCGCTCCGACCACGCCAGTCACCGTGGGGTTGGCAATCGCGACGGATTTGGTCACCGACCCGGTGACCATCACCCGCGACCTAGTAGCCAATGAGTTTGCAGTCGGCACCCACACCATCACCTGGAAAGCAGACGATGGCAACGGCAACATCATCACCGCCGAGCAGACCATCACCATCACCGACACCACCAAGCCGGTTATCGCCCTGCTCGGTGCCGACCCCCAAACCGTTGAATTCGGCACGGCTTATACGGAACTAAATGCGACTGCGACCGATGAAGTGGACGATGACATTAAACTGACGGCACGGATTGTCGCTGATGCGAACGCGGTGGACACGGGCACGGTCGGCGACTACACCGTCACCTACACGGTGTCCGACACTGCCACTAATGCGGCCACGCCGGTAATCCGCATGGTCACCGTCACCGACACCGCGGCACCAGACATCACCGCGCCGGCGGACATAACCTTTGAGGCAACAGATACCTTGACGCCGCTTGGCCGCACCCACTACGGCACCGCGACTTCCAGCGACCGCGAGGCCATGATTACCGACGACGCGCCGCTGGCTTTCTCGGTCGGCGTCCATACCATCACCTGGACCGCAACCGATACCAATACTCTGTTCAGCACCGCCGCGCAGACCATCACCATCACTGATACCATCAAACCGGTTATCGCCCTGCTCGGCGCCGACCCCCAAACCGTTGAATTCGGCAGTGTTTATACCGACCCCGGTGCCACCGCCACCGATGCAGTGGACGATAACGACGAACTGACGATACGAATCGCCGCCGCCAGCACGGTGAACACGGGCACGGTCGGCGACTACACCATCACCTACACGGTGTCCGACAAGGCCACTAATGCGGCCACGCCGGTGATCCGCATGGTCACCGTTGAAGACACTGCGGCACCAGACATTACTGCGCCGGCGGACATAACCTTTGAGGCAACAGATACCTTGACGCCGCTTGGCCGCTCCGACTACGGCACCGCCACTTCCGGCGATGACACGGCCGACATTACCGACGACGCGCCCGATGCTTTCCCGCTGGGCGACACCACCATCACCTGGACGGCGACCGATAAATCGACCAATGAAATGATGGCGACCCAGGTGGTCACGGTTGTGGACACCACCGCACCGATGATTACCCTGCTCGGTGCCAACCCTCAAACCGTCAAGCCTGGCAGTACTTACCGCGACCCCGGTGCCACCGCCACCGACGCAGTGGACGATAACGACGTGCTGACGACACAAATCGCCGCCGCCAGCACGGTGGACACGGACACGGTCGGGGACTACACCGTCACCTACACGGTGTCCGACAATGCCACTAATGCTGCCACGCCGGAGATCCGCATGGTCATCGTCACAGACGCTGTTGCACCAGACATTACTGCGCCGCCGGATATGACCTTTGAGGCCACGGCCACCCTGACACCGCTTGACCGCTCCGACTACGGCACCGCGACTTCCACCGATGGCAATGCCGACATCACCGACGACGCGCCTGCGGCCTTCCCCCTGGGTAACACCATGATTGAATGGACCGCAATCGATACCAATAACCTCCGCAGCTACGCCCAGCAGATGATTACTGTAGAGGACACTATCAAACCAATCATTATGCTGCTCGGTGACAATCCCATGGTCATAGAAGTGAACGAAAATTACGTAGAGCCCGGTGCCACCGCCGTTGATCGCATGGCTGGCGACCTCACTGACCAGATCATAATTGATGCTACCGAAATAGACACGAACACGGTCGGCACCTACACAGTTACCTACGCCGTTGCCGACATCCAGAACAACCAGACGCAAGCGAGCAGAAGCGTCCAGGTGTTGGCGGGTCCCGACTTCGCCGACCTGAATCGAGTGATTTTGTCAGAAGTGGCGCGCACTATGGCTGACCAGAATGTGAATGCAGTCGTGCGGCGCATAGAGCAGGTGGATGGGAAGGCGGCCGACACCACCAGTCTTGGTGGTCAGTCCAGCCTGGCAGGCATCATCACTGCTCAGGGGCGAGCAATTGCTGATGGCCAGTTCAACATCAAGCGACTCTTGGCAGACACCGACTTTGTGCTGCCTCTGGGTGCTTCAGAAGGTACTGCAGAAGGCGCATCAGAAGGTGCTTCAGAAGAGACATCCCGCCTGACCTTCTGGGGTGCGGGTGATTACCGCAACATCAGTGACTCTGACCAAGTGACCTGGAACGGCGACCTCTTCAGTCTGCATCTGGGTCTGGACACCCAACTGAGTGATAATCTGGTTGCCGGTGCCTCTCTGTCCTGGAACCAGGTGGCGTTGGATTACAGCAACTACACCAGTACCCAGTCTCTTGACCGGGCTGGCCGCACCGCTAGCAGTGGCGACTATGCACTGGAGATGACCAGCATCCATCCTTATGTGGGCTGGAACCTGGGGCGGCTGGACTTCTGGGCGACGCTTGGCTATGGGGAAGGCGAGTTGGAAATCACCGATGATGGAGCCCCCCTGGCGCGGCATCTGTCGAGCGACCTCAACTTACAGACGCTTGCCCTGGGTGCGAGTGGCCTGCTGTTGGAGGCAGGTACCAACAGCCTGCGGGCGAAGGCCGAAGCCCTGCGCACTGAGTTGGACGTGATGGGCAACGCGCAGCTAGCTGCCTTGAGTCTGGATGTCAGCCGCTTGCGGATGACTCTGGAAGCCACTGGGACCTGGTCTTTGGACAGCGGGGGCCAACTGGGTCTGGTCGCGGAATGGGGGCTTCGCTATGACGGTGGTGCTGGCAAGACCGGCAGTGGCACGGAGATAGGCAGCGGGTTGCGCTATGTTAGCGCCGCCAACAGATTGACGCTGGAAGCTAAGGCGCGAGGCGTGTCGCACTACAAGGGCGGTGTTGAGGAATGGGGACTCAGTGGGCTGATTAAATTCCAGGGGTCTTCGGACGACGGGCAGGGGCTGTCCTTTAGTCTGATGCCTGCCTATGGCGAGGCTACTAACAGTAACCTGCAACAGTTATGGCAACAGGGTCTGAACCCTGATGATGGCGACATAGGCCGCCAGGACTATGCGCCGCGGCTAGACCTGCGCCTCAACTATGGCATGCTCGCCCCGGGTGGCCGCGGGCTCTTGACGCCGTATGGCGAGATGACATTTGGCGACAGTAGCAACATCTATCATCTTGGCCTGATGTGGCAATCAGGCACCTTCTCTGATGTGAAACTCGTCGCCGAGCGTCGTGAGAGTCTTGATGCTACTGAGCACAGCATTCTTTTAGAAGGCACCATATCTTTCTAAGTGCGACATGGCAGGTGGGGCGCCATTTCAACCACCGTCATGGTTGTAGATGTTCACCAACGGTAGTCGTTAAATAGCAGTTTGTTATTGGTAGGTCTGAAAGCTTCCAATCAGGCCAGTGAAGCTTCTCGGTGTGTATTTCTTAAAACCTTCTTCATCCACATACAGAAAACGATAAGTCGTCGTTGACTGTAATCTATTCACATCCTCACACCATTGTTTCAAGCGTTTCATTTTCAATGGGATATCTAACTCTTCACGACCCTTGGTTTCTACAATAAAGACCTCATGCTCGGATGTCTTTACCAGAAAATCAGGATAATAGTTGGCAATGTTGCCATCATGTTTGACATAGTCCAGCCGAAAGCCCACGGCAAGATAATTTTTCGTATAAGAAATAATATTGTCGCACTTCTCCAGAAATTCGGCGAAGCTTAATTCCAGAGAACTGTCACCAATAATTTTGTTAAAGACACTTTTTTGCGGGACGATGTAGGGTTGATTTTTAACAATAAATGGGCGGGTTTCTGAAAGATCTATCTGCTTGCAAATTTCAGTGCTACCTTTGTCTTGCAAGGTGATTTTATTGATATTTTTCTTGAAGGTTTCTATGATGGTTTTAGTGACTTCGGGTTCGGAAAGATTACGTAGTGTGTTTTGCTCTTCAAGGTTAACCGGGCGCACAAACAAATCTTCACTGATAAAGGTTTTCATTTTTCCATACACCAAATCATAAACACTGACCAGTTTTAATTCTTTCATAATGAGGTGACTGAAAAAGCCCACAACCGAACGGTAATCGGAAACTCCAGCATCGCCCAGTTCGGTCTCGTGGCTGCTTCCGTCTTTCGCCAAGTAGCGAAAAATAATGTTTCGCTTTTGCCGCGCGTCGAATTGTTTGACGGCAATTTTTTCGTGCGTGAAATTTTTGCTGTCCAGCATGTCAAGGCGGCCGTGTACCCGGTAAGTCCTGGGTGCCAGTATCGGAATCTCAATATCCAGTTCGTTAATGTTTTTGTCTGGATTGTCCTTGTCTACCTCAATCACAAGAGGTCCGGTTGAAGTAGCATTTGCACCCATGCGCTCGCGTTCCAGTGTGACACCCTCTTTCTCTATAGACTCGACAAAATCCATAAACGCATCGGTGCCGATGACGCTCAGTTTTTCCTCGGCATCGACATCAGGATACATTCGCCGCAATCCCCGCCCCAGGGTTTGCTCGGGCAGGATATTGCTTGTTGCTGAATAGGCGCGTAGCCCGACAATGGTGGTTACATTGCGCACATCCCAACCTTCCTTCAGCACCAGCACTGAGACGATGGCTTTATAGGGGCTGTCCATGGCATCAATGTTGTTGGCTTGTTTGCGTAATTTTTCCAGTTCTTCCTTTGCTTTGCCGGAAGCGGCTTCGGAAACCTCACCATTGTTTTTGGTATGAATGACCAGCACAGCATCTTTCAATTCGAGATAAGTGTTTTCCAGGTGCTCCGCAACTTCATCGCAATTTTTTGTGTCGTCCGTCATCACGAATAGCACCGCTTTTTTGTTCATTTTTTGATGTTCTTCGTGTGCCTTGCGCCATTCCACAACACCAAGATTTAAATAATCGGCGTATCTTTCCGAAAACTTGCTGCTGGGTTTTTCTTCCAGTTTGTTGCGGCTGGCAGAGTCGGGGATGACCGGGTGCTTCACCACATTTTGCGCTATGGCTTCCACCAACGGATAATCCGCCACCGTCTGCACGAATATCGCGCCGTTGTTGTGTTTGGGTGTGGCGCTGGTGTCTATCTGTAACGCAAGTTTGCTACCCTTTTGTTTCAGGCGATTGTGGATGTCTTCAATTGACTTAAACCAGGCCATCCGAGGGTCGTGAATGTGATGCGCTTCGTCGTTGAACACCGCCAACTCATCTATGTCTCGCACGATCATACCCAAGTCCACTTTTGAATCGGTGGTCGAACCGGTGGGACGCTTTCCCAGAAAATAATCCATGGTGTTATCGTCATCCGGTGAGGGCGGAATATCATCGCCAGCATAGACTCGGTGGATGTTGGTCAGAAAAATATTTCCGGTTTTTCTAACCACCGTCACATCATCCTGAATATGCAGAGTTAGTTGAAAGTCATCCCGCCAGTTACGTCCGTCAAAGCCGTTGTCGGGCAGCACTGGATCGGTATGAAAAATGCGTAGCCCGTCAAAATCTTTTCTCAAACGGTCTAACACAATAATATTCGGCGCGATGATCAAAAAGTTGCGCGCAAGTTTGGAATCGGGTTCGTAGAGTTTGTGAAAATAACACCAAGCCAGGGCGAGACTCAGCACCTTGGTCTTGCCGCTACCGGTTGCCATCTTGATGACAAAACGTAGCCAGTCTTCGTCAAATAAATTGGGCGAAACCTCTCCGCTCGAATCAAAACGCATTAGATCAAACTTGTCTTTGACTCCAACAACTTCATATAAATAAATAATCGTTTCAATCGCCTCTCGTTGTGCGAAGTAGTAGCGGAATTCCCGAGCCATCCTATCCGCCCCGGTCAACAGATGCTCTTCCTGAAACCACCAGTGCAACAAGCTGATGCTGGTGTCTGTCGCACCTTGATAACTATCATCACGCCATCCCTTCACTTGCTGGCGCAATTTCTGCACCAGCGGCGGCAGTTTATCCATGCGCTGGTCGGGTTCGTCTGGCAACCAGCGCGTGTCGGGGCAAAGAATATCGTGGGGCGAGGTGGGGAAATTAGGAGGAAGGGGCATGATTCAGGGCTACTGTGACAAAGCGAGCAAGATGCCAGCGAATGCAATCAAATCGTCGGCATGCTTTTTGACTACATCTTCCACCAGATGGTAGTCAATCTTCTGATATTCGTGGATAACAATGTTTCTAAAGCCCACCATGCCTGTCAACTTCTTTTCCAATTCGGCATCAATGATGCCCGCTTTCCCCAGTAGCCTAAAACTGTCGACTGTTTCAGCAGGCAACCCCAGTTTTTTCACGCGAATCAAATGGTTTGCCATATCAATGCACTGCTCGCAGGCTCTGTGCAAGTTGGCAACAATCGCGTCCTGTCTAAGAAAATCTTCGGAGAAGGGTTTTTCCGATGCTATTGCATAATAATCCCGCGCCTGTTTGATGCATCGCTCGATGCTGGCTTTTTTCTGCAAGAGGGTATCAGACATCGTAAAACCTCCCCGTACTCAATCCGCTTGCCACTATTTCCCGCCTCTCCCTATTCAATTGTTGATAAAAAGACAGTGTCAGCATTTCAAATTCATCGGCCGCATTTTTATCAGCACAATAAATACGCCGCTCGGCGGCGATGATTTCCTTGCGCAGGATTACCGAAACCGTATGCAGGTTAATCAAATCAGCACGCTCCACTTTCGCGGCCGACGCAACTTCCACCGAAAGGCGACACCAGTCCCAAAAATCAACCGACCGCGCCGCCTTGTTTGGCAACAGCACGGCAATATCCACATCGCTGGCCGGTCGCTGATATTCGGTTCCCCAGGTGCCGTAGAGATAGATGGCTTGGGTATCCGGATGAGCGGCGAGGATGGGGGCGGTGATGTTTGGGTGGTTCATAGTAGTTTGTCACTCTTCGAAAATGTCTCGTTTTAATTCTTTATAGACCTGCATGTCAGGGGTAATTAGTTTAGACATTGTATTTATAAGAAAGTCATCCGCATTGTCTCCAACGGGGTTTGTGCGAAACTCTTTATTTGCCGCATTTCGAATATCGTTAACACTAGATTTTGCATCGACGTGTTTGGCACGCGCCTCTTGCAAAAGATTCATAGCGTCAGGATTACCTTTTTCCTCACATAATTTTGTTAATACTTCATCATCCAAAAGATATTCCTCAATGTCTTTTCGAGAAAGAATTTTATCGTTTTCGGTGATGTTTTTTTGTCGTCCATTATCGGTAAGATGATCTTTATCACGCAATGTTAGTACCGTTACGCTTTTTGATGTGTTGCGAAATATAGTGGCGAAATCTTTCAACGAACTTTTTCCTCCCGTAGAAACAAATAATGCATCCGGTTTCTCCGTAGAAAATATATTGTTGTAGCATTGAGCATCAAAGCTTTGTTGAAAACACGATTCACAGATAATCAGAGTATTAGGCAGAATTAAATCCGCTAAATCATCAAGAGATGCCGAGTGTATTTTCTCCCACAACGCACGATTCATTTGCGCTGGTTTTATTTCTTGTGGTTTATCAAAATCAAGTTCGTAAAAATTCAAGAAGACTACTTTATCTGATTCCTGGCATTGTAAATTATAAGCCTCACGCATCATGCCTATTGAGTGTGTGCCAATCCAAAGCTGGGATTCTGATGGAAGCATATCAAATAGAGCATTAAGCACATTTTTCTGCACTCTCAATCCCAGATGAGATTCAGGTTCGTCAATGCAGTACACTGTATCTGTATGAGTTTTCCTTTTTATCGCCATATCCAATAACAAATCAAAGGCAGCTTTTTCTCCACTAGACAAATTTTCATATGAATAGTTTTTTGAGTCATCCTTGGTAAACGTGAAAGTTCCCTTTCCTGAATCCAATTCTGATAACCCATCAAGTTGAAGATCGGGAAGAACCTTTTTAATATTACTTCTCACTACGGAGATTATTTCGTTGGCAATTTCTCCTGCTGTTCTATTAGCATTCTCCGGTCTCAATACGGCATTAGCAGCACGCCATATCAAGCGAGAGTAGTTAAACTGTATTTCCTGGTCTGCATCAATTAAACGGGGCAGCCTATTATTTAAATGACTATCCTCATCAATTTTTTGAATATCTGATTGTATGAATGAAGATACATGGCGGTATGCAGAGCGTATGTAGAAAGATTTTTTGTTGATGGGTTGTGGTTTATAGGTTGTTACTTTAGTATTGTTATCAATTTCGCGTTGCCACTGTTCTATATGTTCAAGCACTGAATTTTTAGAATAGTATCCAACACCGCCGGATTTTCCGACCCTATTTTCTTTTCTCGCATAAACATTCATAGCCTCAAACACCGAAGATTTACCGCAGCCATTCGGACCAACAAGCACAATCAATTTGGCAGATTCTGGCAAGTCGGAAATAGTCAGATCCTTGAATCGTTTGAAATCCTTAAGATGGATGCTTTTTATTTTCATACGGTCACCTCCACAATTTTCATCGTGTCATTGCCAAAAATATCCACCACCTTGACGGCAATCTTACGCGGTCCCGGCGGACATTCGTGTTGCACGCTGGTCAATTCCAGGCTGCGGTCTTTCTTTGTACGGAAACTCTGCCATTCGTTTTCAAACACATAATCGCCGCTCCACTGCTCTTCGGTCTCGCCGGTGTCCTCGTTGGACACGAGGATGATTTCACGCTTGCTTTCAAAATCAAAATCCACTGCCCAGTAATCTATCCAGTCGGTCCATTCGCGGGTTAATACCTCGCGGGATATTTTACCAGTTTTGTCTTTGCTGATACGCAAGATTTGTCCTTGCTCCACGACAACTTTGTGCTTGTCGTTTTTGAGTGTTGCCGCGGCGTTTGGGTCTTGGGAATAGTGCACCGAAAAGTCGGTCAACTCCACCGCCACGGTAGCGGGTGTCTTGCCCCCCCCCCCCGACAATATGCGCCTTGACTTCAACGAAGGACACATCGTGGAACACTACCTGCTCCCGCTCGACCGCGCGTTTATCAAACACCTCCGCGGGGATGTGTTTCATCGCCAGGTTGATGCCTTTGTTTTTCGCCTCGTCCATGATTTGCGGGAACAACCCCATTTCAAATTCAAAGGCGAGGATGTCAGCGCGGGTGATGCGTTGCTTACGACATTCTAAAATAATCTCTTCTACGAACAGGCGCGTCACCGGCAGGTTGATGGGTCCGATAGCGACCATGCGTCCGGCTTTTTTGCCGTGGAAGACACCGGACTGGGCTACCGGTTGTGCGGCGTAGGCTTTCAGAATCAGTGCCTGATATTCCTGCGACTTGGCGGCGATCTGCTGTTCTTGCTGTTCAGGGCGCAGCCCGGGATTGACGCCGATATAATGTTGGCGTTCGTATTTGCCGAGGTTGAGGATTTCAAAGGCGCGGTAATCTTGCTTTGCTTCTTTGCGTTGTCGCTGCACACCAATCATACGTTTGCGCGTGGTGTGGATGGCGAACTTACCGAGGTCGGAGACGATCCATTTGCGTCCGAGTTTTTCGGCCACGGCGGCGGCGGTGCCAGAGCCGCAGAAGAAGTCAGCGACTATATCGTTTTCATTGGATGATGCTTTGATGATATTTTCAATCAGTTTGTTTGATTTCTGCGTCGGGTAGTTAGTAAAATCTTTATCGTTTTTCATTACAATTGGAATATCCCAGACATCTTCCAAGCGCTTCCCTTCTTTCATATATGTTTTGTACTCCTTTTTATTTCGATAAGTTATTTTATATTGTCCTTTCTCATCCTCTTTATCAAATCTTGCAATGGCACCTTCGGCATAAGGTGTATATAAATGGTTAAAAATCACATCTTTGGATTTTGAACACCTCAATATTGTGTCGTGTTTTCGTGAAAAATCAAAGTTTGGAGCAAGACTGCCTGTATATTTCCATATAATCTCATTTCTAAAATGATCTTTTCCAAAAACCTCATCCATCACCAACCGAATATACGAGTTCACCCGCCAATCACAATGCACATAAATACTGCCGTCCTCGGCAAGCAGGTCGCGCATCAACACCAGCCGCTCATAGATCATCGCAATAAACGAATCCGCGCCCCTGCCCCAGGTGTCGCGGTAGGCGAGTTCCTCCAGCACATTTGGTTTCTTGGTGAATGTGTCGTCGCCGATGGTGATGTCCATGGAAAAATCTGCACCCACATCAAAAGGCGGATCAATGTAAATCAATTTGATGCCGCCCTGGGCTTCAATTTCCTCACGCAGGGGGCCGTTGTTCAGGGATGACAAGATCAACTTGTTGTCGCCCCAGATGAGTTTATTGCTCCAGCCCTTGAGTTGCCGGCCGCGCGGGTCGGTGGTGAACAGATCCTTTTGTTGCGCCGCATCCTCCGGCTTCTCGGCGCGCGGCTCGTCCACCTGCTCAATCACCTGAAACGGCAGCACCACATTGCACACTTCACTGGTCTTGCCGTTCCACACCAGTTCCACCTCGCGCTTGTCGTCAAACAGCAGGAAGCGATACTTGTCCGGCAAGGGCTTGCCCGATTCAATGATCTTTATCGCGTCACGCTTTTCGTTGTCGGTGAGATTCATAGGGAGAGATCCATATCCATGACGGCATGGCGACCGGTGATATAACAATACAAACTCGTGGGAAAGTAGCGCATTGCACGATTTGATATGTCAATCTGCCCGGTTTTGGTGCGTGTTGTAAAAGAACAAGCACGCATGTTTGGATGTTTCTTGAGAAATACCCGCAAGGGTCCACGCTTTTGCCATTGCTCAATATTATTGTCAGACCATTTGACTTCCAAACATCCCTCGGGATGCCCGCGCCCATTAAGGAACACCATGTCTACTTCGCCACCCTTCCAACGTGCATAGTGAAGCATTCGGTTTTTCAAATGAAACAACTGGGCGAATACCGCGGTTTCGACCAGCGCTCCCAATGATTCCTGTTTTGTTGATGACCCAAAGAGGGCGCAATGGATGGAAGGATTGGTTAGATACACCTTGAAGAAATTGACGCGCTTGAATCGTTTGGCATTTTGATCTATTCGGTGAACGGTTTTGATGAGAAACGCGGCTTCCAGATATTCCATGTAGCGTTTGAGCGTGGGTTTGGTAACACCAGAGTTTTGCGAAAGTTTGTCCAGTGATACTTCCTGAGCGGTGTTCCAGGCAAGGGACATGAACAGAGAGTTGAGTTCCTGGATGTCTTGAATGCCATAAAGGCTCGGCAGGTCGCGCAGCAACACCTTGTCAATAATGTCGCTTCGGACGTAACGGCCCATGTCCTGCTGGATAGTCTCGGAAAAAACAATTTCGGGGTAACCACCGATTTGAATGTAGCGGATGAAGTGCTCGTTGAGTTTCTCAATATAGTTTTCCGTAAGCATCCACTTGCCTTTTTTTTGTCCAATCGGCACATTGATTTCTTGTAAATCCAGATACTCATAGAACGTCAGTGGTGGCAGAAAAAAATCGGTGAAGCGACCGGCGCCAGACTCAATGCTCTTGAGTCGCAAGGCTGCCGCCGCCGAACCGGATACTACGCATTTGATGTGCGGGTGCGTGTCCACAAACGCCTTCAGGTGCCGCTCCCAATCCCGCAGATACTGGATTTCATCCAGAAAGAGAAAAACGAGAGTTGCTTTTTTCAGTATGCTGGCTCCCAGCACTTTGCCAGCAAGTTCTTCGATGGAAAGATTCGAATAGAGGGGCTGGTCAAGGGATAGATAGGCGACGGAACGCGCCGGGATGCCTGTGTCCAGCAGTTTTTGGATGATGTGTTGTAGCAACACGGTTTTGCCTACGCGACGCGGGCCCATCAACACGACAGCACGGCGCACATCCACCTCTTCCACGAGTTTGGCAAGGGACTTAAAGTAGGCACGCGAGCGCATGTCTCGATACACCTGATCTGTCTGTGGCGGCGTTCCACTCCACCACGGATTTTCAATGCGCATGCGCTCCAGGAGTTGTTCGTTGGGGATGGGGTTCATAAGGCTGGAGTCTAGTGGGGCTTGGACAAAAAGTCAATATAAAGAAAGTTGACTTATCTTATGATGATTTTCTTTGTGTTCTCTTTATTTATCATAAAGTTACCTGTTCTCCAAAATACGCCAAACGTCTTTTTTGGCACATTTTCCCGTTTTGGAAGTGCCCCCCGACAGCCTGGGGTTCGGGCACATCAAGCAGTTTGCCCATCCCTGAACCAGCATACTGCTACAAGAGGATGTGTTGGACATACAGGATAAATACCGATTTGAGTAATGTACAAATCGCTGTCCTGCCTGCTTGTCGCCAAAAGTGCTTTAGAGATGGATGTAGATGTAGAGAGAATAAAATTAGATGTGATATTTTCATCCATCATTCCTTCTGTTCGTTGGTCGAAGTTCAGGACGATTGTCTTTATTCTTTGTCTTCTTTTCGGAACATTCTCAAAAACTTTGAGGTGGGCGTATCAACATCATGCTTTTTACGCAAAGGGTCTTGATGTATCTCGAACAAAACCATTTCCAAGTAACGCTCCCTCTCCTCTCCGCTTAATTGATCTAAAAATGCAACCATTGACTTTGCCAGAACAGTCTTGTATCCATAATCCTCTAGTGTGTTTTTATACTTTACATATTGACCGGCGCAAAACCATGCAGCAGAAAGCACGAGTGACATAATGGCTATACGGGATAGAGTCAATCCAAGCCCTATGGATTGAGTATTTGTCGTCCACTGAAATCCGACCCAAATACCACCACACACAAATGCAGCCGCACCAATCAACCACCACAAAGACTTTCTCCCTTTTCCTCTTTCTTCAATATAACGTTCATTAAAAGCCGCGCTAATTCCTGCTGAAGTTGTATAGCTAAGCGCGTCTCTTGCCTGGTCTATTAATTTTTTTGCTTGCTCAAGTTTTTCTTTATGCTCTTCCTCAAACAATGCCAAGTTCTCTTGATATGCTGTCGTTTTTTGTTCTTGCTGATCTAATTGTTGCTCTCTTTGTTCAACTCGCTGACTGAAATTATTAATAACTTCCTCGTGGCTTTTTGCAGACGTCAGCATTTCTTCTATAGTTTGTTTGTTTTGTTGGGCCGCATTCTGCAAGTCATCAGTTTGACTATGTTTATTTTGCAATTCAGAAATTAGATTATTGAGACCATCAATCCTTGTTTCTGCAGTTTGAATTTTCTCTTCCGATTGCTTTGCTTTTATTTTAATCTTTTCTATAGTTTGAATTTTTTCTCCCAATATTGAACATTGCGCGTTAATTCGATTGGCGCGCTCTTCAAGGATTGTTTGGGTTTCTGACGATCCCCTGACGTTATAGTTTCGTATGATAGACTTTATGCCATCTAAGTCCGTGGCGAGATTGCTATAATTTTCTTGCTCGATCACTCCAACAATATTATTCAAAAAACCAAGTATGCCATTTCTGTCGTCATGTGTTGATAACTGCACAAACCTACTCGGCGATTCGACCAATCCACGGAGATCCGTTAGACACGCCATTAGATCGCTTTTAAGAGATTGAGAAGTATATTCTTGTTCTGGCCCATAGCGTTCGTCTTTATGTTCATCCGTCGCAAAGTTATTCAATGCTGATTCTATTTGTTCTATTTTTTCTTCAATTTGCTGAATGGTTTGTGTTTTCATCGGTAAAAATTACCTCCAAAATTGTCCAAGAATGATCGCATGTTTTGCGCGCCGTTCATATAAGTGCAAACGAATTACGTTGTTGCTGCAGAGGTCAAGAATATCGGAAAGAACGTGTGCGGTGGGACCCTACTTGGGCATAGCCGCGGCGACAACAATGCCGGCGAATGCAATCAGGTCGTCGGCATGTTTTTTGACTATAGCCTCTACTCTTTTATAGTCGATCTCCTGATATTTGTGGACGACGACATTTCTGAAACCCACCATACCGATGAGTTTCTTTTCCAGTTTGGCATCTATGATGCCGGCTTTTCTAAGCAAGGTAAAACTCTCGGTACTATCTTTTGGCCAACCTAATTTTTTCGTGCGTATCGCGTGGTTCGCCATATCCAACACCTGTTCGCACGCACGCTGCAGATTCAAAACGATGATGTCTTGCTTGTCGTAATCTTCTTCAAACGGCAATTCCGTTTCCCTTTCCCATGTGTATCTGGCGCGTTGTATACTAAGTTCAACGCTCTGCTGTTTCGTAATTAGAAGATCGCTCATTGTGCAAACACCCTCCCGCTTGTGATGATTTCTTCACGAATCCCCGCACGTTCCTGATTTAGTTTCTGGTGCTGTGAAAGAACAATAACCTCAAAGCGAATGCGTTCATTCTCGTCAGCGCAATGTATCAATCTCCCACTGCTCAAAATTTCCGCTTGGAAACTCGTGTCAACATCACGTAAATTAATCAAGTCTGCGCGCTCCACTTTCGCAGCCGACGAAACTTCCACCGAAAGGCGACACCAGTCCCAAAAATCAACCGCACGCGCCGCCGTATTTGGCAACAATACGGCAATATCCACATCGCTTTCCGGTCGCTGATATTCGGTTCCCCAGGTGCCGTAAAGATAGATGGCTTGGGTGTCCGGATGGGCGGCAAGGATGAGGGTGGTGATGTTTTCGTGGTTCATAGCATTACATACCAAAAGTTATGAGCATTGTTCACTCTTGCAATGACTTTGCAGCGTAGATCGTTAATTTTAATTCTTCACCAATCAACTCATAGACTGGCCGTTTGTCGCTGAGTTGTTCACTGTCGTTGAAGATGATGCCAACACCTTCGCCTCGACGTTCTAAAAAATACTTTCTATTAACGGAATCATTCATTCCCGTATCAATTTTTAATTCAGACAAAAGGCGCGATAGTAGTTCATTGCGTGTAAATTGATTATCAATCATATTTTCAACAGTTAAAGTATTCGCTAATGCTCCGGGAGAATATATCTCCAGCCGATCGGAAAACATAAACAGGCGGATTTTTGATCCGTGTTTAGAGTAATCACGGTGCACTATCGCATTGACTAATGCTTCAAATACAGCTCGCATGCTGTACTGCGGTTTTTCTTCTCTGCCAACCTCTTTTTTTGCGGAAATATGGTTGTACTGATTAACAAAATTATAGGCACCTATTATCTGTTTATCCAGGGGGCCATGATAATCTTTCGCATCGTTTTGATAGTTAGCATCTTTGGTTTCGCCCCTATAAAAAACTGCTTGAATATAACTGTTATAGATGTGCTCATCAGGTGTAGGGCTACACATCAAAATCCCGGAAACTGTCACATTCAAAGTATCGTTGTTTGATATCAGCAGTCTGCGCTTGCACAATAGTTGCGTGTCGTCGTCTCTGATAAATCGCATGTATAACTCTTTTTGCAACGTGTCCTGGTTGGTGTTTGGGACAGCCTGTTCATCAAAGTTGATGACGCGCACTTGGGAACGGCTTTGACCTACCCGCAAAATATGCTCTGTGCTCATTTCCCTTTTGCTATTGCCATGCCGGTAAAAATACCCGTTCTTGCTTTTGTGGAGCCAAAGGCTGCGTTCAATTTCCACATAAACCAGATGCTTTTTTTCATTTGCATCATCTGGTTCAGGGACTTGTACGCTATCCACGTAAAAATTGACGATAGGGGGCTTAACAGAATCGTGACAAATTTCGCTGATATGTGTAATCAGAGCCGGTATATCTACCGCGTCAATGCCCTTAATTTGATGGGTGCCATCTACAATACCGAAAATCACCACGCCGCCTGACTGATTAGCAAAAGCGGCAAATTCGTCATACAAATGCTCTCTACTTGCAGCTTTTATTTTTCCATCGCTAGGCACGATCTCTTTGAACTCTACCCCTGAGTTTTCACCGGCATTGATCTTGTCGAGAATGTCATGAGTTGTCAGCATCGTTAAGCCTCAAGATGAATTCTTTTATTGCCTTTGTTCCTCTGGATTCCCGCCTACCGGCGAGAAGAATGACGGCCAAAAGCGTCTACAACTCTCGGGTGAAGGAAAAGCGCATGAAAGGCTGTATACCCCGGGTACGATCATGTTGAGGCTGCCGCTCTGCACCCAGGCTGGCTTCCAAGGTGCCACCCGCCAGAGGCAGATGATAGACGGCCTCGGCTTGCAGATGCCGCCCCGCTGGTGCCAGGTTCACACTGTGATCTTGAGTCAGTAGTTCACCATATCGGGTGCGTCCCGCAGGAAGACGCATCCTGAGGCTAGCCTCTTCGGTGCGCAGTGGTTGCGATAGACGCAGCCCCAACCAATCATCACGCCGCCACAAGGATGCCCTGACCGCACCAATACTGAAGGCACTGCTAAGGATAGTGTCAACTCCCTGCACCAGGCCACCAGTGTGCACCTGAGGACGGGTGCGACCCAGGTAGGCTGATGCCAGCAGCCGCCAGGGCTGGCTGTCGCTTATATTGTTGCTGGCACTGGCACCGCCCAGCACCCAGGCACCATTGATGCCGAAGAAGCTGGTCGCGCCCTGTACCTCGCCCAGCGCACCTTCCAAACGTGCCCCCAGAAACCCTTCCATCTCACGCACTGCACCGGCTTGCAGCCAGAGACCAGGGCTTAACTGCATGTCCAGCACGGCACCCAGGCCGCGCTTGCCGCCAGGTTTGTGATAGCCGTCAAACTGCGGTCTGCCTTGCATGAGCGCAAAGCCAAAGCGCCCAGTGCCGGACCAGCCGATGCCGGGACCATCCCGTACTAGAGACAAATACGGCGAGGCGAAGGCAAGCGAGTCGCTGAAGTGATTCATCATCAGGTCCTCACCATGGCGGCCCTCAGCATCAAACGACAAGACCTCCTGGGCGTAGAGTCCGAGGGAGCGCCCGGCCTGGTCGCCGTAGGACAGCCACCAGCCGTCCGCAAAGGACAAGCGTGCGTCTGCGATGTCGCGGCGGCCCGCATCAAACCCGAGGGACAGGACCCCAGTGTCTTGTCCACCGCCGAAAGAGCCGCCAGCATAAACAGGCGCTGCTTGATAAGAAGACACAGACACTTCACGACGCTCTGGATAGTCGTCACTCAGCCGGGTCGCTTGCATGACCCAACTGCTGGCGGGCATAAAAAAGGGCGCGTCCAGTTCATCAAACGCGGCGAACTCCACTTCCCCCAACCGGGTTTGCATTGCCGTGCCGAACGCGCCGCCGGACAAGGCGAATCGAGTGCCCGCCAGGGGGCGGCGGTTCGGGTTGCCGGATAAACCGGTCATCATCGCACCGACCGGCGCAGTGGCTGCATCCAAATCCACCAGGCCATGACCGTAGATATCAGCATCGGAAAGATCTACGTCACCATCAGGGCTATGGTCGCTACGGTCGGCAGTCGCCAACAAGCGATTGACCAGTTCCGTGTTGCCGAGTTGTCCGCGGAAAAACTGCCGCAATACCGCAAGCGAACCACTGACGACTGCCGTGGCTAAAGAAGTGCCTCGGCCGAAATTATAGCCGCCTCCGGCTAATGCATAAATAAGCTCCGAATCCCCTACTTCGCTCCCATCACCGCCAGGTGCGGCAATACAGAATGATTTGGCCAGCCCGCAATGGTTGGAGTAACTGGCAATATCTTTCACAGCATCGACCGCAACGACCGCAATCACATGCGACAGATCTGGGTCGCCGGGGGCATTAAACGCCACCGCAAGAGCAGCATCGGCATCCGGTGAAGTAGCATCCCTCAATGGACCTTGAGCATCGCCATTGCTGTTCAGATCATGGCGAGCACCATTACTATTGCCCGCGGCAATCACCACAATGCTTCGGTCTGCCGGAGCCTTGCTTGTCTGCGCCAGCACCTCGGCAGTGGCGCGATAATAGTATTTATAACAGGCATAGGGCCCGGTCTCACCACCGGTACTCTCGCAGTTAGAGCCAAGCTGTCGCCATTCCGCCAATGACCAAGGGGGGCCGAAGGAATAGTTTAGTATTGCCCCCTCGGCGATGTATTGATGATAGTCGGCAGAATCATCCAAGCGGCTACGGTCCGCTGGCCAGGTGTAAGCGTTTAACTCGAGCAGGGGCGGCAGATTTGGGTTAGAGCCCCTCAAGCTAGTGGGGATAAACTTGATTTGCGCATCAAACGCAACGCCTTGGATGTTAAAAGTTGGTAGGAATTCCCCGCTACGATGAGCGGCAATCAGAGAAGCAACCGCGGTGCCATGTTCGGCATTGGCGCATTGTCCGGCGGCGGCATCTTCCGGCGAACAAGAATCACCAATACCCGTAACAACCGTCACCTTCCCGTTGAGTTCAGGATGGCTGGCATCTATGCCCGAATCTACCACCACCACCGTCTCACCCGCACCCGTGGCGCCACGCGCATAGGCGGCCGCTGCATTAATGACTCTTAAATGATTATCCAAACGAAGTGGTCGCAGGTCGTCTTCAACGCTATAGAGTATTTCGTATTCACTTGTGTATTCACCGAGGTTTTCACCGGTTTTTTCAAATGTTTCTTTGCGGGTAGCGTAATCGGCATCATCGCCCGTAATGATGACATCCGGCGAGGTGCGTGGAAAAGGCATGGCAGGGGCTACCGGTGGTGGCGGTGGTGGTGATGCTGGTGCTGGTGGGGCACTACGGCTACCACCACCACTGGAGCAGGCAGTCAGTATGAGTGGCATCAAGAAGACCGCCAGCACGGCTAGCATTAAGCGTCTAGTGTTAAGTCCAGGCATAGACCCCAGGAGTTGTTTCTCTATGAAAATTGACATCTTTCAAATACTTCAGCCTAGTGTTGTTAATAGTATTGTTAATGGTGCCTATGTTAGCACTCATTCATTATCGGGTTCCAAGGGTGAGGGGGTGCCGCCTGCCCCGCCCGCCGTCAGGATCAAAGAAGGCGGGAATCCAGGCCGTTATCATCGCCACTAGCACCCTCCTCGATATGCCCGCGCAACCCCTGTTGATGTGTAAATGCCCAAGGTGGTTGCCTTTGTTCCTCTGGATTCCCGGGCAAGCCCGAGAATGACGGCCAAAAGCGTCTACAACTCTCGGGTGAAGGAAAAGCGCATGAAAGGCTGTATACCCCGGGTACGATCATGTTGAGGCTGCCGCTCTGCACCCAGGCTGGCTTCCAAGGTGCCACCCGCCAGAGGCAGATGATAGACCGCCTCAACTTGCAGATGCCGCCCCGCTGGTGCCAGGTTCACACTGTGATCCTGGCTCAGCAGTTCACCATATCGGGTGCGTCCCGCAGGAAGACGCATCCTGAGGCTAGCCTCTTCGGTGCGCAGTGGCTGCGATAGACGCAGCCCCAACCAATCATCACGCCGCCACAAGGATGCCCTGACCGCACCAATACTGAAGGCACTGCTAAGGATGGTGTCAACTCCCTGCACCAGGCCACCAGTGTGCACCTGAGGACGGGTGCGACCCAGGTAGGCTGATGCCAGCAGACGCCAGGGCTGGCTGTCGTTTATATTGTTGCTAGCATTAGCGCCGCCCAGCACCCAGGCACCATTGATGCCGAAGAAGCTGGTCGCGCCCTGTACCTCGCCCAGCGCACCTTCCAAACGTGCCCCCAGAAACCCTTCCATCTCACGCACTGCACCCGCTTGCAACCAGAGACCAGGGCTTAACTGCATGTCCAGCACGGCACCCAGGCCGCGCTTGCCGCCAGGTTTGTGATAGCCGTCAAACTGCGGTCTGCCTTGCATGAGCGCAAAGCCAAAGCGCCCAGTGCCGGACCAGCCGATACCGGGACCATCCCGTACCAAAGACAAATACGGCGCGGCGAAGGCAAGCGAGTCGCTGAAGTGATTCATCATCAGGTACTCACCATGGCGGCCCTCAGCATCAAACGACAAGGCCTCCTGGGCGTAGAGCCCGAGGGAGCGTCCGGCCTGGTCGCCGTAGGACAACCACCAGCCGTCAGCAAAGGACAAGCGTGCATCGGCGATGTCGCGGCGGCCCGCATCAAACCCGAGGGACAGGACCCCAGTGTCTTGTCCACCGCCGAAAGAGCCGCCAGAATAAACAGACGCTGCTTGATAGAAAGACACAGACACTTCACGACGCTCTGGATAGTCGTCACTCAGCCGGGTCGCTTGCATGACCCAACTGCTGGCGGGCATAAAAAAGGGCGCGTCCAGTTCATCAAACCCCACCATCTCAACACCCGCCAAGCCCCTATGCCAGGTAGTACCGAAAGCACCGCCCGACAAGGCCGCCCTGATGCCTGTCAGAGGGCGGCGGTTCGGGTCGCCGGATAAACCGGTCATCATCGCACCGACCGGCGCAGTGGCTGCATCCAAATCCACCAGGCCATGACCGTAGGTATCAGAGTCGGCATATATGTCCTCGCGATTGGCAGTCGCCAGCAGACGGGTAACCAGTTCCGTGTTGCCGATTTGTCCGCGGAAAAACTGCCGCAATACCGCAAGCGAACCACTGACGATTGGCGCGGCCAAAGATGTGCCGCTGAACGGACGATACCCATAGTCATCAGAATACTGATTGTTGGGAAGTCTGAGTGCTAATGCCGAAATTATTCCGGTGCCGGGCGCGGCAATACAAAAATCTTTGGCGATGCCGCAACGATTGGAATAACGCGCGATGCTGCCGTCCTGGTCCAGTGCCACCACCGCAATAATATTTTTTTGCAACTCCGGAAAGTAGATACCGAACCCCGCATATATTTCCGGAGAGTCGTGGATTGCTACTTCCCTGTCTATTGTTCTTTGAGTGCCACCGTTGCCGGCCGCCCACACTATGATCTTTTTGTCCGCATCGTCCGTACTTGCTTGTGCTAATACCGCGGCACTATCTGCGAATTCGCTGATAACTTCTGCGCGGTCGTAGGTCGATATTGCACCATTTTCGTTAAAACTCGCATTCATAATGGCAGCGTTATGGGTGGTTGCGTAATCAATGAGTTGAGCAAAGAATGCCGCGTCCTCCGAAAAAGTGGTGAGGTTGATCGGGCGATATGTGCCATCGGGTGTATCCAAGGGAATCTCGCGGAAGGCAATTGTGGCGTCATACGCCACGCCGTGCATGTTGAGCCCGGCATCACGTCTGGCCGCCGCCGCCGCCGAGACCGCAGTGCCGTGACGTTTGTCAGCCCCAGCATTCGAAATACCAGGCTGGATGACTTTTCCGGCACCACTGAACTCTGGGTGGGATGCAAGGATGCCGGTATCAAAAATCGCAATGGTCTCGCCCTCCCCGGTCGCGCCACGCGCATAAGCTGCGGCGGCGTTAATCCTGCCTAAATGCGAATCGACTCTGTTCTCGGAGGTGCCCACTGTGTATGTCACTTCGTATTCAGCAGACATTTCAAACATACGTTTGCGGGCAGCGTAATCGGCATCATCAGCCGTAATCATGACCGCCGGCGAGGTGCGTGGGAAAAACATGGCAGGGGCTATTGGCGGTGGTGGCGGTGGTAGTGCTGGTGCTGGTGCTGGTGCTGGTGTTGGTGTTGGTGTTGGTGCTGGTGCTGGTGCTGGTGCTGGTGCTGGTGCTGGTGTTGGTGGTGGCGATGACGATGGCGGCGATGATGCTGGTGCTGGTGCTGGTGCTGGTGCTGGCGGGGCACTACTGCTACCACCACCACTGGAGCAGGCAGTCAGTATGAGTGGTATCAAGAAGATCGCCAGCGTGGCTGACATTAAGCGTCTAGTGTTAAGTCCAAGCGTAGGTTCCAGGGGTTGTTTCTCTATGAAAATTGACATCTTTCGAATACTTCGGCCTAGTGTTGTTAATAGTATTGTTAATGGTGCCTATGTTAGCACTCATTCATTATCAGGTTCCAAGGGTGAGGGTATGCCGCCTGCCATTCTTCCCATTGCGTTTTCGCTTCGCGAAAGCCGCAACTCTGGGTCCCCGCCTTCGGCGGGAAACACTGTCGGCGAAGGGAACAACCCCCATCGCCTGGGATGACGGGCGGGGTTTAATGACGCCGATGGCGTACTATCAGCAAATCACCCTGGTTGCCTGATGAGTCTCATATGTATTGAACCAGTACAAGATGTTCATCCACTCGCTGAAAGCGGGTAGACTGGCGAACGGCACCCGCCTGGAGAACGCAATGATCCCGAGAATATCCTTTGGCAATACCGGCCACGAAAGTACCCGCCTGATCTTCGGGGCTGCCGCACTGGGCGCCATGAGCCAGGCAAAGGCGGACGCCACCATAGACATGGTTCGCAAGGCGGGCATCAACCACTTTGATACCGCCGCCAGCTACGGCGACGCTGAGATACGCCTGGCCGATTTCCTTGCGGACCACAGACAGGACATTTTCCTCGCCAGCAAGACCGGTGACCGGGATGGCGACGGCGCACGCGCCAGCATCGAGCAGTCATTGACGCGGATGAAGATAGAACAACTGGACCTGATTCAGTTTCACAATCTCGCCCGGGATACGCACTGGGAAAACGTCATGGCGCCGGGTGGCGCTCTTGATGCCGCCATCAAGGCCAGGGAAGAGGGATTGGTGAGATTCATCGGCGTGACCGGCCACGGCACCCGCATAGCGGAAATGCACCTGAAGAGCCTCGACAGATACGATTTTGCATCTGTGCTGCTGCCGTACAGCTATATGGCGATGCAGGAAGGCCGCTACCGGGAGGAATTTGAAACACTCTACGCCCTTTGCCTGAAGAAAAAGGTCGCCATCCAAACCATCAAGTCCATCGCCCTCCGACGCTGGCGAGATGACGACTCGAGCCCCCGCTTTAGCTGGTACGAACCCATGAAAGACGACGCCCTTATCGAGCGGGCCGTACACTATGTGCTGAAACGGGATGGTTTGTTCCTCAACACCACCAGCGATGCAAATCTGTTGCCAAAGATTTTTGCGGCGGTGGATTCATTCAATGCCGGGGTTGCGGATGATCTGAATGATCAGGTTGCACGGGACAACGCCAACAGCGAACCCCTCTTTGTAAGAGGCGTTTCCGACGATGTTCGGCTCTAACCCGCGAAGTTGTTGATAATGCGAATGGCCGCACAGGCGGCGCCGTAACCATTGTCTATATTGGTGACGGTAATACCGGGGGCGCAGCTCACCAGCAGGGACCTCAAGGCGGTTTCCCCCTGCATGGCCATACCATAGCCAACGGAAGAGGGAACAGCGATCAGCACCCCAGGCACCAGGCCGCCCAGAACAGTGGGCAGGGCCGCGTCCATTCCGGCAACGCAGATAATGATCCTGCTGCTTCTCAGTTCATCAAGCCTTTCAGTGATACGCCACAAGCCGGCAACACCCACGTCATGTATCTCCAATACATCATGCCCGTAAAACTGCAAAGTACGGGCGGCTTCCTTCGCAACAGGCAGGTCGGAACTGCCACCGGTCACTATGGCAAGGGGCATCTTGTTTACCGGCGACTTCGGTAGATGCAAGGCGGTGCGGGACAGGTCATCATAATCCAGGGCCGCTGGGTGCAGTTGCGCCAGCTTGTCAAACTGAGCGGGTGACAGCCGGGTAAACAGCATGGGCCGACTTTCCGCAACTACCTGGTCACAGATCGTCTTCAATTGTGCATCGCTTTTCCCTTGGCAGAAGACGGCTTCCGCAAGGCCGGTGCGATTTTCCCTGTCGAAATCCAGGTTGACGTCTCTGGTGTCCACCTAGCTGACTTCCCGCGACTCGATGAGAAAGGCGCTGCCCTTCCTGTAAGGCTCCACTACCACGTTTACAGCACGACTGGCATAACCCTGCGCCAACAGGATGCGTCTCGTAAGGTCCACTGCTTGCCTGTATATCGGCCGATCAAAATCCGCTTCCGGTGTCTCCAGTTGCAGCGCCGTTTCACCTTCGCGGACTCTGCACCTGATACCTTCCAACTGCACATGAGGGCGCAGCAAAGCGCCAATGGCCCGCTCCACTTCGTCGATGACCGGCAACAGCTTTGCATCTATGGCAATGCCCGTGGTTACCCGGCTGGAGAGGCAAGGCGAAGCCGGTAGGTCCTGCAAGTCCGCAAGCCCAAGCGTTGCAGCCACTTGTCGCACCGCCCGCTTGTCATAGCCGAGGTCCACATAGGGATGGCGCACCTGATGTTCTTCTGCGGCAATGAGACCGGGGCGATAGTCATCCAGATCATCCAGGTTTGTGCCGGCCGCCACGCCCAGGCTTGTATGGCGGGCGACGGCATCATAAAGCCGGGTTTTGCAAAAGTAGCAACGGTTGGCGGGGTTTGCGAGGTAATCCGCATCGCGCATCTCACCCGCATCAATGATATTCAGGTGCCAGTGCTCACGCGCTGCGTATTCCTTCACTCTTTGGGTTGCCTCTGCGGGGACCGCCGGAGATATGGCATGATAGATTCGCGACGCAGGTTTTGCGCGCCCCGCCACCACTGCCAGGGTCATGCTGTCCACTCCGCCGCTGACTGCAATCGCCAGGGGGGAGCCATCACGAAAATAGGTTTGCAGATCAGCGGGTATCATCTGGCCTCGGCTTGTTTGATGGCAAGAGACTCAGCAGTGAGCCTTAACCTGTTCTGTTCGTCAAGGGTAAGGCCGGCTTCCGCCAGATCATCCATTTCCATCTTGGCGGTGTAACCACCCGGCCTTTTCGCCACCTTGACCCGGCAGGCGCGTTTATCCACATATACCACCACCTCCTCACGCTCCAGCACCGCCCGCCTGAGGGATTCCCGCCTCACGCCCAGGGTTGTCGTCAGCAGGAAGCACAGAGTCGTGATGTCATCGGCGTACGCCGGCCTGGCCAGCACCGTCATGGAGAAACCCTGGCGATTCTTTTTCCCGGTATAAGTATGCTGCGTAACGTCCAGTACGCCCTCTTCACAACGAAGCCTCTCCATGGCATGAGCGATGCCTTCCGGTGTCTGGTCATCCAGTTCAAAGGAAAGTCTCACTATCTCTTCTTCCCGCCAGGGTGCCACCTTTGCTTCCTGTTCATAGACACAGATTCTTACCACATTGGAAACACCCGGCAATTTTTTTGCGCCAAATCCATAACCACTGGCTGCGAGGGACAACCCCGGCGGCAGGCGGCGCGATGGGCTCAGGTATCGCAGTATCGCGGCGCCCGTAGGCGTTACCCGCTCGCCTTCTATCCCGTCATCCACGACCGCGAAACCTTCCAGCAATCTGGCTGTCGCAGGCGCAGGCACGGGCAAGCGGCCATGGGCCGTGTCGATGAACCCGCCACCAAGGGGAACGGCGGAGAGACTCCAGGATTCAACATCGGTCGCATTGATCACATGCGCCGCGAGTACGATATCGGCAATCGAATCCCAGGCGCCAACTTCATGGAAGACCACGTCTTCGACCTCCTTGCCGTGAATGTCCGCCTCGACTCGCGCCAGCAAATGAAATATGGACAGGGCCGCGTCACGGGTCGCCGGTTCAAGACGGGATGCGGCAAGCGTGTCACAGATCTCCGCATAGCGTCGGTGGGCATGGTTTTCCTGTTGATGCGGAACAACGTTAAAGCGGGTGCCTGTCAGTACGCCGTCATCATGCGGTTGATTTTCAAGCGCAACAAGGCCGGGGAAACCCGCCGCATCAAGAGCGTCCTCGAACCCGGCGGCAAGTTCAGGAAACACATCCAGCATCCCGCCGATAAACATATCGCCGGATAGACCCCCCAACAGGTCCAGATGAAGATGCCTTGTCATGGTACAACCTCCGCCCGATGATCGTCGGCCAGCTTACCCCAGGCCCGGGCGGTGATAAACCCGGCCCGCCGGAAGTCAGGTCACCGAACATAAACTTGCACATCTGCATACCCTGTGGCAGTTTCCCCATTACCGCATTTTTTCATCTTGTATCAGGGAAGCTCGTGATTCTGGATTTACATACTCACTCGATCAAGTCGGACGATGGCCGCGCAAAGGTGGAAAACTATTGTCAATGGATTCGCTCAAAGCATGTCCCCGTTGACGGTTTTGTGCTGACGGAACATCGCCAGCATGATTTTGAGTCGGATTATTCCGCCCTTGCGAACCGGCATGGGCTGGTGGTCCTGAAAGGCAGTGAGGTGGAAACCGAGTACGGTCATGTGCTGGTTTTTGGTGTAACTGAGGCGCTGACCCGGGCTCTTGATTTCAGTCGTACTGACCTGCCGCTGGCAAGAGTCATCGAAACCTGTGAGACTCATGGTGCCGTACCCGTGCCCTGCCACCCGGGCAGGCCGCGAGTCGGGATGTTTGCCCATACCGATGAACTTGGCATACCGGAAGGGGTAAAAATAGTCGAGATATACAACGGCGGCAGCAGGGATAATGAAGACCAGATCGCCCTGGACAAGGCGGAGGAGTTGGGTTACCTCGGGACAGGCGGCAGTGATTCCCATATAGTCAGCCATATCGGCCGTTGTGGCACCGAGTTCAATGCGGATATCAGGGACATGCCGGACCTGGTTGCGGCCTTGCAGGCCGGAGAATTCAAAGCTGTCAATTTCAAACACTAGGAGCACCATTGGACGCGGATATTGAAGAAATTCGGGGAAAGTTTCTTGCCCTGGACTTCGACGAGAAGAAGTTCGACATAGACCCGGCAGTGACCATCGAGTATGCCCGCCTGTGCGGCGAGTCCGCCGGGCGATTCATTGACCCCGAAGATCCCGATTTTCAAGCGCCCCCCACCTATGTTGCCAGCCTGAGCGGCCGCCGGTCTCTACCGAAAAACTTCCCCAGGTTCGGTATTGGCATGGACGCGGGCAAGGGTGTTGAATGTCTTCAACCAGTCAAACCGGGCACAACCATAACGGGCAAGTCGCACCTGCATGACGTCTACACCAAGACAGGCCGCTCGGGTCGCATGATTTTTGTAGTCACCCGGATTGAATTCTACGATGAGGCCGGCAATCATCTGGCAAATTCAGACAGCCGGATTGTGATGCGGGAGAGAAACTGATGGCAATTTCCCGTCTTGCAGAAGTTGAGTTCGGCGAGGAACTCCCCGCTTTTACACCGAACACGTCCCTTGAATACACCAGGCGGTTTGCACGCCTGGTGGGCTGGGACGCCCCCCGCTTCAACGACCATGAAGCTGCAAAGCAGGAAGGTCTCGCCGGCGCCATGGTGCCGGGCATCTTGAGCCAGGGTTACCTGGTTGCCATGATCCATCACTGGGCACCAAAGGCGGAGATCATCACCGTTGATACGATATTCCGGGCGCCGGTGATGGCCGACGAAGCGCACACCATTACCGGTGTTGTCACTGACATCAATGAGGACGAGTGCAGGGTCGAGATAGACCTCACAGTAATCAATGAAAAAAGTGAAACCCGGGTCTTTGGCACCGCCTCCGTGAGACTGCCGGTTTGAAAATCATCTGCCTGACAGGCGGCCTGGCATCCGGCAAATCAACCGCCGCCCAATACCTGGCGGGCAAGGGCGCGCAGGTCATAGACGCAGACCTGCTGGGCCATCGTGCATACGACCCGGGCACGGACGCCTTTGCCGCAGTCATCAGGACCTTTGGCGACGACGTGCTGGGAAGTGACGGGCAGATCAACCGCAAGGTGTTGGGGAGCAAGGTGTTCGGCAGGCCGGCGAAACTGAAGCAACTGACTGATATTGTCTGGCCGGAAATAAGACGGCTGGCGCAGCTGGAGATTTCACGCCTTGCAGCCGAAGACCCCGGTCAGGTCATCCTGCTGGAAGCCGCCGTGCTGTTTGAAGCCGGCTGGGATAAAGCGGGCGATGCAATCTGGGTTATCCTGGTTGACCGGGAAACAGCCATAAAAAGAGCCATGGCACGCGATGGTGCGGACAGGCAAGCGGTGGAAAGCCGGCTCGACGCCCAGCTTGGCAATGAAGAGCGGGCGGCGCGCGGCGACCTGGTCATCACCAACAATGGCGACCTGGCGGCCTTGTCAGCGCAGTTGGATACAGCCTGGGCCTCGGCCACAGGATGAAGTAACAGCTAACGGCTCTCCAGCACCACCACGGGGATAACGCGCTCCCCGGCATACTTCCGGTAATCATTGTAGGGCGGGTAAATTTCCGCCAGTTCATTCCACAAGCCGCGGCGCTCTTTCCCCTCCGCCACCCTGGCAGTCACTTCGTGGCTTTCGGCGCCGACTTTGATCTCGCAATCCGGCTGCGACTGCAAGTTGAGAAACCAGGCCGGGTGGGTGGGCGCGCCGCCCTTGGACGCAATGATCACCCAGGCGTCACCCACCTTCTTGTAGATGAGCGGCAGCATCTTCTGCCCGCCGCTCCTGCGGCCCCGCGTAATCAGCAGCAGGGTCGGCAGAACCCCTGAACCCCCGGCCTGGCCAGCATCCCACATGTGCGCCTTCTCCGGGTCGGAGAGGTACAGGTCTATATGTTGTTGAATCCAATCCGGGAGGTTTTTCGACAAGTCCGGCATGTTTTTCTCCTTTACTCTTTAATAGCGCAAATCTTTTGCCGGATACTACCAGCACCGGCATTCAATTTCGATGCGATTTCCCGTTGGTGGCGGAAGGCGAGGCGGGTGATTATGCGTCATGCCTGTAATCTCTATATAATGCCGCCCGTCGCAGCCCCGGCCGGAAATCACGCCCTGGTAGCTCAGCCGGATAGAGCATCCGCCTCCTAAGCGGAGGGTCGCAGGTTCGATTCCTGCTCAGGGCGCCACCATCACCGGTGCTTTCCGGGCGCATAGGTTACGGTTGTATTGTCCTGTTGATGACTGTATAAAGCGCCATCGGATATTTGCTTCGATAACCACAATTGACCATGGGGGGTCCATCATGAGAGTTGCTGTCTCGTTATTCTCACTCGCGTTTTCTCTTTTTGCCATTTCTGCCATTTTCGCGCTGAAGCCAGTTCTTGCCCAAGAGCGAGAATCTGCCCGATGGGTGGGGATTGAAGAAATCATCGTTCACGCCCGTAAGCGGGAAGAAGAACTTCAAAGCGTGCCTCTGTCCATCACGGCTTTCGACGGAGAGACCATTTCAAGCATGTACGGGGCCAACCTGGGGGAGTTCTCGAAATACACGCCCAATGTTCAGTTGGCAAGGCAGCCCTACGCGGGTAATGCGCTGTTTGGCGGTATGCGGGGCATTGTCTTCGGAGACCTGGAAAAGTCCTTCGACCCTGCAGTGGGGGTGGTGGTTGACGGGGTTGCACTGGTAAACAACACAGGGGCGCTCATTGACACTTTTGATCTTGAAAGCGTCGAGATTCTCAGGGGCCCCCAGGGCACATTATTTGGCCGTAACACCATCGCCGGCGTGGTGAATGCCAGGCGTTCACAGCCAACCGGGGAATTCGGGTTGAAAACCCAGGTGCGATACGGCTCTTACAATGAAATCGACTTGAAGGCGGTATTGAACTTTGCCGCCAGTGATGAAATAGCCGTGAAAATTGCCGCTTTCAGGGACAAGGGCGATGGGTTCCAGGAAAAGGCCACCTTCGATTTAGCGACAGGCGCGATAGACGGCACTGGCGATCAGATTGACGGAGAAGACACCCTCAACCTCTATGCCAGCGTGCTGTGGGAACCCAATGACAGGTTCAGCGCCCAACTGACCTTGGACTATACGGATGATGAATCGGTGCTCGCGACACCCACCAACCTGACGACGCCGGGGCTTACTTTAGAGCAGCGAGCCGGCCTTTCTGGCGCCCTGCTTCAGGGTGTGACGGTGGGCGCATCTGCCGCAGCGGCAGCCGCTACCGCTGCCGCTGTGATGGCCGCTACCACTGCCGGCATGCCCCCTCCCACCCTTGACGAACTTACCGCAATCGGCGCGGGAGCCTCTAGAGCCGCCACCGTGGGTGCCGTTGGGGGTGCCATAGGAGGAACCCTGGGTTCTGGCGGGAACTTCTGCGATGTGTATGCGGTGTTGGCGCCCATCAATAGCTGGGCTGCGGTCCCGGAAGTGGGATGTAGCACCTACGGGTCAGACCTCGGAGAGCGGACCGGCTACGAGTATTCCATTACAGCCCAGGACTTTATCAATGAGATTGAATCAAAAGGCTACACTCTGGAACTGAACTACGACTTCGGGCGGATGGACCTGACCTCAATCACCAGCTATAAGGAGTCGGAAGAACTGCTGGACGAAGACAATCTGGGCGCCCCGGTGGAAATTTTCAACCCCTATCGCCCCCAGGAGTTTGACCAGTTGAGCACGGAGCTTCGTCTGAATTCGAACCTCGGTGGAAACCTCGAGTTCCAGGTGGGGCTTTACTACCTTGACTCCAGTTACGACATTACGGCGAAGGTCTGGTCATTCGGCGCTCTCGGTAGCACCAGGGAATCCGGCGGGACTCCGACTACGGATACGGACGCAGGGCAAGACCTGACGGCCTATGCCCTGTTCGGAGAGTTGTACTATGACATTTCCGACCAAGCCCGGCTGACACTGGGCGGCCGCTGGACCCGGGAAGAGAAAGAGTTCTTTACTTTCTACAGGGTATCTGGAAGCCAATCCCTGCCTCGTGAATGGGGTTGCGGTAACCTCTCCGGCAGCCAGCAGGCTGTTGTAGATGCGGCTGGCACCACCTGGATAGACCAGGCAACGGCAACGGTAGGGGTTCCGAAAACGGATACAACGCCAGAGGTGCTGGCAGTGTCCGTCGAAGAAGCGCGCGCGGCACGCACGGCGGCACTTGTCTGCCAGGACGACGATGGTAAAGAGACCTGGTCTGAATTCACGCCCCGTATCAGTCTCGACTACCAGTTCAGCGAAGACATTATGGCTTACGGCTCCTACTCCAAAGGATTCAGGTCCGGCGGGTGGAATGGCCGGGCCTCGACGCCGAGTTCCATCGGCCCCTATGAACCGGAAACAGTCAACAGCTTCGAACTTGGCCTGAGGATGGTTCTGCTGGACGATACCCTGCTGGCCAACCTCACCCTGTTCAGGTCCGTCTATGAGGACAAACACGAAAGCAACATCTATGCCTTCGGCTCAGCCACGGAAACAGTCGTCAACAACGCAGCGGAAGCAACTATAGACGGCCTTGAATTCGAGGCTCGATACCTGCTCACGGACAACTTCCAGTTGCGCATGGCGGTCGGGTATTTGAATGGCGAGTATGACGAATTTCTTGTGCCGGTGAACAGCGCAGACAGGGCCGGGCCACGGATGGATATTGCTAATCAGTATGCCTTTGCCTTCGCCCCGGATTATACAGTCAGCCTGGGATTCGAGGCTTTCTATCCTCTCTCGGATGATTACGGCAGCCTCCAGTTCAACGGCAATTATGCCTGGGCGGATTCCACTGTAGGCAATTTCGGCCTGCCGGACCCGCAAGGTCTGGGTCGCAACGAGTTCCCCAACAGGGAGACAGTGGACTTGTCTCTAACCTGGCAAAACCAGTGGGTGGATGTTGCACTGTACGGCAGGAATCTCACCGAGGATGACAATTACCTGACGACTGCGGTGGATGTCGGTGTCTTTTACTTCGGCGCTGTCGCACAGGGCAGAACCTGGGGCATAGAAGTCACCAAAGCATGGTAATCATGCCCGGCTGTGTGCCGGGCAATCCAGTTTTTTGTCGTCATTCCAGGCGATGGGGAGTGTTCCCATCGCCGACAGTGTTTCCCTCGGGCTTGCCCCGGGAATCCAGAGCGGCGTCAGCCGTGGTAGTCTCAGGACTCATTGCGTTTCACCTTCGGTGAAACGCAAGGCTCAGGCGCTCTTGCGCGTCACCCGCACCGGCATTTTGGTATAGCCTTTCACGAAAGACGAGAAGGTTCTTTCCGGTTCCTGCAGCACTTCTATCTTCTCGAATCGCGCCAGGATTTCTTCCCAGATTATTTTCAGTTGAAGTTCCGCAAGGCGGTTGCCCATACAGCGATGAATCCCGAACCCGAATGACAGATGATTACGAACATTCTTGCGTTCAATGTCAATTTCATCAGGATTCTTGAACACGGTTTCATCACGGTTGCCTGATACATACCACATGAGCAGTTGGTCGCCCGCCTTGATCTTTTTGCCGTGCATCTCGCAGTCCTTGTTGGCCGTCCGCCGCATGTAGGCAAGCGGCGTCTGCCAGCGAATGATCTCCGCAACAAAGCTGGGTATGAGTTCCGGCCTTGCGGTCAGCTTCTCATATTGATCAGGGAACTTGTTCAACGCATAGACGCTGCCGCTCATGGAGTTGCGGGTCGTATCATTGCCGCCGACTATCAGCAGGACGAGATTGCCCAGGAACTCCATTGGCTCCATGTTCTTGGTTTCTTCACCGTGAGCCATCATCGAAACAAGGTCATTCCCCGGGTTCAGCTTGCGCTCTTGCCACAGCCCGGTGAAATACGCCAGACATTCAAGCAATTCCACTCGACGCTGCTCTTCGCTATCCACTATCCCGGCGCCGGGGACTGCCGTCGCCACATCGGACCAGCGCGTCAGCTTGCCCCTTTCTTCAAAGGGGAAGTCAAACAGGGTTGCCAGCATACGGGTCGTCAACTCTATGGAGACTTTCTCCACCCAGTCAAAACTCTCGCCTTCCGGCAGGGAATCCAACACCTCGGCGGTGCGCTGACGGATCATAGGTTCGAGCTTTGCCAGATTGCTGGGCGCCACGACTCCCGTCACAGTTTTGCGCTGTACATCGTGAACGGGCGGGTCCATGGCAATGAACATGCTGATATCGAGTGCGCCTTCCGGCAGCTCGGTGCCAACCGGAAAGCCGAGGGTAATACCATGAGCGGATGAAAAATTCTCGTGGTCTGCATCAACCTTCTTGATATCTTCATATCGGGTCAGCGACCAGTATCTTCCCGCAATGCCCATCTCGTTGAAATGGACCGGGTCTTCCTCTCGTAGCCGTTTGAAATAGTCCCACATCTTGTTTTCGCTAAACAGCCGCGGGTTTATCGGGTTGACGTCCTCGATGGCGAGGTCGTAGGCATCCGGTATCGGACCCTCGGTGATATTCTCCGCATCCCCGGGCCGTTGGAAATCCGCCAGTGGTATGTTTTCAGCTTCGCTCATATTCAATTCCTCCGCAGGTGACCTGCTTTCCATATATCGCAATATCGCTTTATAACAGTTTATCCCCGACTTGTTTACCTTTTGGCAAATAATCGCTATCGGAAGTCCTCGGCGCCATGCCGCTCCCGCACCTGCAATTCCTCCGGGCCCCAGGTCCGGTTAACCCGCCTGCCCCTTTGCACTGCGGGCCTTTCCTCTATTTCCCTGGCCCAGCGGGCGACATGGGAATAGGTGTCCACTGCCAGAAATTTAGCTGCACCATAAATATTATGCAGCACCAGGGCACCATACCAGGCGTAGTTGGCCATATCGGCGATGGTGTATTCATCTCCACACAGGTAACGGCGTTCAGACAGGTTGCGGTCGAGTACATCCAATTGGCGCTTGACCTCCATCGTGTAACGATCAATCGGGTACTGCCACCTTTCCGGGGCATAGGCGTAAAAATGGCCGAAGCCGCCCCCCAGGTATGGCGCGCTGCCCATCTGCCAGAACAGCCAGGACATGCACTCCGCCCGCTCGGCAGGTTCGGTTGGCAGAAAGGCGCCAAACTTCTCCGCCAGGTACACCAGGATTGCCCCTGATTCAAAAACCCGGGTCGGGGGCGTGGTTCCCCTGTCCAGCAGCGCGGGGATTTTCGAGTTGGGGTTGATCGCCACAAAGCCGCTGCTGAACTGTTCACCCTCGCCTATGTTGATCAGGTAGGCGTCATATTCCGCGTCCTTGCCAAGCTCCAGCAACTCTTCCAGTAACACCGTGACCTTGACGCCGTTTGGCGTCCCCAGGGAATGAATCTGTAACGGATGCTTGCCGACCGGCAAGTCTTTGTCATGGGTCGAGCCGGCGATGGGCCGATTGATCTTGGCGAATCTGCCGCCACTTTCGGATTCCCACTGCCATACTTCCGGTGGCGTGTAAGCAGAACTCTCGGACATGTCTTTCCCCTTGTTAATTCGGTGCGCAGTATAAATGGATGGCCACGGGTATTGTAGACCCTGCCAGGCCGGGTATATGGCAGGCGGTTCAGACGCGAATCACCCGGCCGGGTCTTGCCCCTGTATCTGCATCATTTTCCCGGGTCTTCACACCCTGGACAAAGGTATTGATGTATCCCGTGGCTGACTGCAGGATGCGGCTGCCGCCGGCAGGCAGGTCATAGTGTACTTCCAGTTTGCCGAGAGACAGGCGACCCAGGTCGAAAATATTGATATCCGCACGCTTACCCGCCTCGATACTGCCGCGGTCATTCATGCCAAACAGCTCGGCGTTTCGCAGGGTCTGCTTATGCACCATCAGTTCAATGGGCATGCGCCTGCCCCTGGTCCTGTCCCGGACCCAGTGAGTCAACTGGTAGGTCGGCCCCACGGCGTCAAAGATCAGGTTGACATGTGCGCCTGCGTCCGAAAGCCCGATGGTTGTATCGGGATGGGTGATCATTTCCTCGATGACCCCGAAAGTGCCGTCAACAAAGTTCGCGCCCAACAGGATGGCAAACTGGCCACCGTCCCCCGCGGTCAGGTAATCGTACATATAGTCCGTTATATCCCTGCCGGCGGCTGCGGCCCGCGCACCCATGCTGTCAGATGCCTCCGGTTCATAGTTGATGGGCAGGGCTATCGGGAACATCATCGGCGCCGCTGCGGCCATCAGGGCAAACACGTTGGCCATTACCCCTGGCTGGTCCGGCGGCACATCGCTGCCGGCAAGAATGGCGGCCTTCACCGCCGGCTTCTTCAGTTCCGCCAACATCTGTTCAAAGGGGAGTTCCGCCAGCTTGAGATAGGTCTCGCGCCGCTGGAACATGTGATAAGTTCGCAGACTGGTGACAATGCCTATGGGCCTGGTGGCAATCTGCGGTATGATTTCCAGGCCCTCGGCGTTGGCTCTTTCGACTATATCAAGACAGTTGCGCCACTGGTCCGGCTTGTTGCCGTTCTGCGCCAGAGTAAAGGTGCACTTGCGACCGCTTTCCCTGGCCACTTCCGCAAAGAGTTCAACTTCCTGTTCCGTGGTCCATCTCTCCGGCCCCGCTATGTCTCCCACCACGCCGGCGGGCACCGCCTGAAAGACGCCCTTGCCGACGGATTTCATAGCGCGGCCAATCGCCAGCAGTTCCGCCTTCTCGGCGAAAGTGCCGGGTATGGGTTCACCCAGCACGGAACGATGGCCAACGGTGCGCGATGTGGAAAACCCGAGCGCACCCGCCTGCAATCCATCGGCAACAATTTTGCACATGGCCGCCAGGTCATCGGCGCTGGCATCCTCATGCCTCAGCGCCCGTTCACCCATGACATAGTTGCGAACCGCGCTGTGCGGCACCTGGGCGCCGACATCAAGGGCATATTCCCTGGTGCCGAGGTAGTCCAGATACTCCGGGAAGGTCTCCCACCTGCCCCACTCGATACCCTCGTAAAGGGCGGTGCCGGGGATGTCTTCAACCCCTTCCATCAACTGAATCATCCGTTGCTCGCCACCCGGCGGGCAAGGCGCAAACCCCACGCCGCAGTTGCCCATCACGACGCTGGTCACACCATGACTGAAAGAAGGGTCAAGGGTGTCATCCCAGCTTACCTGACCATCAAAATGGGTGTGTACGTCTATCCAACCGGGGGTAGCGTAGGCGCCATCGGCGTTGATGGTTTCTCTTGCGCCGCCGTCAACCTTGCCGACATCGTGTATCCTGCCGTCCTTGATGGCGATATCCCCGACACAGGGTTCGCCGCCCCTACCATCGACAATGGTTGCGTTCTTGATCAGGTAGTCATACATGCGTTATTCCTCAGCGAATCATGGATTGTCATGAGTGTAGCACCCCTGCCTGAATGGGGCCGCCATTATCGGTTTGCAATCAAGCCGGGCTGCTCTCTCAAGCGGTCTCCGTGAAGAGTTCCCTGCCGATCAGCATGCGTCTGATTTCCGAGGTGCCCGCGCCTATTTCATAGAGCTTGGCGTCGCGCAGTAATCGGCCCGTGGCATATTCATTGACGTAGCCGTTGCCGCCCAGCGCCTGAATGGACTGCAAGGCGACCTGGGTCGCATTCTCCGCCGCGTAAAGGATGACCGCGGCAGCATCTTTGCGGCTCCCCTCACCCCGGTCGCAGGCGCCAGCAACCGCATAAAGATAGGCCCGGCTGGCATTCAGCACAGCATACATATCCGCGACCTTGCCCTGCATGAGCTGAAATTCTCCAATAGCCCGGCCAAACTGCCTGCGCTCGTGGACGTAAGGCACCACGATGTCCATACACGCCTGCATGATGCCAACCGGCCCGCCGGCCAGCACCGTCCTTTCATAATCCAGGCCGGACATCAGCACGCCAGCGCCCTTACCCACCTCACCAAGCACATTTGCCGCCGGCACTTCACAGTTGTCGAACACCAGCTCGCAGGTATTTGAACCCCGCATACCCAACTTATCCAGTTTCTGCGCCCGACTGAAGCCGGGGAAGGCCCGCTCAACGATAAAAGCGGTAATGCCATGGGGGCCGGCGTCCGGGTCCGTCTTGGCGTAGATGACATAGGTCTCAGCATCCGGGCCGTTGGTAATCCACATCTTGTTGCCATTGAGCAGGTAGACATCGCCCGCCTTCTTCGCAGTCAACTTCATGCTCACAACGTCGGAACCGGCGCCGGATTCGGACATGGCAAGAGCACCCACGGCCTCGCCCGAACAAAGCCCTGGCAGATACTTGAGTTTCTGTTCACGGTTGCCGTTCCTGGCAATCTGATTGACGCAGAGATTGGAATGAGCGCCGTAAGACAAGCCGACGGCGGCGGATGCCCGGCTGATCTCTTCCATGGCGACCACGTGTGCGGTGTAACCCATGCCACTGCCGCCATACTCAGCGGGGGCTGTCATACCCAACAAGCCCAGGTCGCCGAGTTTGCGCCAGAGCTCCGCGGGGAAGGTGTTGTCCGCATCCATGCCCGCGGCGCGGGGCGCGATTTCCGCTTGGGCGAAGCGATAAACGACATCACGCAGCATGTCAATCTCTTCACCCAGGGCAAAGTTCAAAGTTGTATAACCGGTATTCATGGCCCGCCCCCTTGCCCGGCGTTTGAATTGTCGCCGCCAGTGTTATCCATTGTTACTGCGCGGCCGCAGCTTCGGCTTGACGCCGCCCACTGCAAGCAGAGATTCCACACAATCGCGTATCGAATCATCCAGCGGACGGAACTCGATACCCAACAGCTTGCGGATTCGGTCATTACGCGGGTAAACCTTGCGCCATACCTCCCGCAACTCTTCCTCCCGCGCCTGTATCCTTTCGGGAAACGAGTCCGTAACGGTCGGCGCCGCATGGCCAAGCTCCGGCAACAGCCGATCGATATCCGCGCAGATGTCCTCCACTTTCCGCATGTCCGTTGACCAGGCGATGTATCTTTCGCCATTCATCACCTCGGTACTTTCGAGCAGCCCGATATGACATTCGGCATCATCACGAACATCAACGGTTATCCAGGGGCGATAGGCGGCATTCTGGTAATACTTCCCGGTCAGCATCATTTCGATATTGTGTTGCCAGGGCCCGGCCTCTTTCTGGTGCGGCGACTGTATTGGCCCCAGGTTATCAGCGGGGCAGCAGGTGATGGCGTCCCACCCGCCGTTCGCTGCCGCCGCATCAGAGAAGGTGCGCTGGGCAAGCACCTTGCCCATGGAATAACCCTGCCCTTTTTCCGGTGTGCGCTTGGGGTTGCTCTCATCCGGCTCACGGTCCTCATAGAGTACGGGACGACGCTCGAGCTCGTGAATATCCGCTTCCGAAATTATGGCGGCGATGCTGGATGTGACAATGACCCGGGTCACGGTTCCCGCTTTGTTGACACTTGCAATGATGTGATCGCAGGTCCGGCGGATATATTCCTGATCATCATAGCCGCTGACATGCGCCACATGACAAACCCCGTGGCAACCGGCAAAGATGTCATCGAAGCAACCCGGCGTGTCCAGGTCTGCGGCATGCAACGTCAATCTCCCGGACGCATATCCTCCCATTTTCTTCAGGAAGCCTGTTCGCTCCGGGTCATCCACATTCCTGACACAGGCCCTGACCCTGTATCCTTTGGCAAGCAGGTGATTGACCACCCAGCCACCAACGAACCCCGCACTACCGGTTACCGCAACAGTTCCACCTTTGGGTACAGGCGCCATCCGACATTCTCCTTGATCACCAGACGCGGAGCATAACCAGCCGGGGGGATGCAGCGCAAACCCGCTGACCGTTCCCCCCGCTACCGGTTACCGCAACAGGCTGTTAGTCTTGTCTTTTCACAGAATGCAACGGAGCAGCGGCATGATAAGTTCAGGACCACTGGAAGATCGAATTGCAATACGCGAACTGATTGAGTCATATAACGATGCCGTGATGCGGTTTGACGGCGACGCCTGGGCCGAAAACTGGCGCGATGACGCTGCCTGGAGCCTGCCCGGCGTCGGCGAGATCAAGGGTAAGGAAAACTTCTTCCCTGTCTGGCAACAGGCGATGAGCGGGTTTTCCTTTGTCGGATTCTTTGCCTCCGCCGGGCCGATTAGCGTCGATGGCGACACAGCGCAGGGTACCTGGTACCAACAAGAGTTTCTGCACCAGAAAGATGGTGTGAAGCGCGTCGTCACCGGGCGCTACGAAGACGACTATATTAAAATTGATGGCCGCTGGTACTTCCAGAAGCGCGTCTATGACGTACTGAACTCGGAGGAATCCGGCGCCTGAGTTGAATTCCTCCGTAAAATCACAGGCAGTTTTCAGCGAATCCCGTCAACTGTTTCGCCTGGCGCTGCCACTCATGGGCGCGCAGCTCGCGCAGATGGGTATGGGCGTTACCGACACCATCATGGCCGGTCGTTATTCATCGGCGGACCTGGCGGGCGTGGCGCTTGGCAGCAGCATACTGTGGCCTTCCATGTTGCTGTTCATGGGCCTGGTGATGGCGGTAACACCGACTGTTTCCCAGTTGAGCGGCTCGCGGGCTTACAGCGAGATAGGAGAAGTCATACGTCAGGGGCTCTGGATATCGATCATCGGCGGCCTGTGCATTGTCTTGATCCTCAACAATGTGGAACCTGTCTATCGGCTGATGAACGTGGACCCGGTTGCCGTCGCCATCTCGGTACCCTATCTGAAGATGTGCTCCTTCGGGATGCCCGCTTTGATGTGTTTCTTCTGCCTGAGATTCCTCGCCGATGGCATGGGCTGGACCCGCCCGGCCCTGTTGATCGCCGTCAGCGCCCTGCTGCTGAAGATTCCCCTGAATTATGTGTTGATTTACGGGAAGTTCGGCTTGCCGGAACTCGGCGGCGTGGGTTGCGGCCTGGCCCAGGCGATTATCATGTGGTTGCAACTGATTCTGGTGTTGCTCGTTGTAGTCAACAAACGCTTTGCGCCCACAGGCTGGCTGGCAAAGTTCTCCTGGCCGAGTTGGCGACGTATAAAACCGCTGCTGATCATCGGCATACCCATAGGCGCAACCATCTTTGCCGAAATGAGCTTGTTTGCCTTCACGACCCTGCTGTTGGGGCAGTTTGGTGCATCCACCGTCGCCTCCCATAACATTGCCATGAACCTGAACGCCATCATGTTCATGCCCCCCATGGCGCTGGGCATGGCCGCCACCATTCGCATTGGCTTCCGTGTGGGCGCCGGTGAAATCAGCGATGCGCGTACAACCGCCGCCATTGCTTTTGCGACAACAGTCTCCCTGGCAATTGCCGGCTCTCTGGTGCTGTTCTTCCTTCGCCACAGCCTGGTCGGCCTTTATACAACGGATGCCGCAGTCCTGACTCTTGCTTCCACACTGCTGTTGTTTGTTGTGTTCTTTCTTATCTTCGATGCGTCCCAGGCAACTTTTGTCGGGACTCTGCGAGGTTACAAGGACACCCGTGTTCCCATGTACATTGCGCTGTTCAGCTATTGGGTCGTCGGCTTTCCCCTGGAAATCGTGTTGGGTTTCGGAGTCGGCGTAGAACCCATGGGGGTGTACGGCTTCTGGGTGGGGCTGGCTTGCGGCGTGGGTACGGCGGCCCTGCTTCTCAGTTACCGCCTCTGGTATGTCAGTGGCAACTTGCCGCTGATACGGCGGCTCTCCCAGGCGGCGGAAAGGTCACAGGACGCATAAGTACGGGAGACCCTGCATGGGAAAAGCCAGACGCTATGACAAACGCTATGACAAATGCTATCTTTAATATTGATCAATTACGTGATCGACGATAACTGATTATATTTATTATGGGTATAAAATTTGCTGATGATTATTTTTGATTTAAATTCTTAAATATAGCCAAAGCCATCAAAGGATAAATAAATATTAAAGGCAAAGAGGTTATTAAAATTAAGTCTGTTGCAACTGAGTGATCCGAATAGAGAACAAGTGCTGCTGGCAGTATCCCTAAAACAATAGCCCAAAATAGTCTTAATTCTTTTTCAGGATCTTTATGCTGATCAGAATTTCTCTGAACATGATACGCAATTACAAAGGCCATTGAGTCATAAGAAGTAGTAATAAATATTATCGTGATAGCACAAAAAAGAACTAGCATAGTTGTATCAAAAGGCATGGTATGAAATATGTTTATAACGGTATCCGCATGACCTTGCTCTTTTAAAGAATCCATAACAGCTAAAGTTTCTGTTTGTTCAAGACTCATTGAATAGCCTCCTAAAACCATATAAAAGATCCAAGTACCTAAGGAGCCAAATATCAGCATCCCGAGTATTAATTCTCTAAGTGTTCTGCCTTTGGATATTCTGGCAATGAATAATCCAACTAGCGGCCCAAATGCAACCCACCAGGCCCAGTAAAATATTGTCCATGCATCTGCAAAATCTGATTGTTCTAGAATACCTAAAGTGCTCATTTCCCAGAAATACTTAACGGTATAAACAAGACCGTCAAATGAATTTCTTACTATTTCAAATGTAGGCCCTATAGATAGAACAATAATTAAGAAAAGTATGGCTAGTATTAGATTTAAGTCACTTAACCTTTTAATACCTTTTGTTAAACCAGAATAAACACTGAAACTAAATAAACCCACACATAAAGCCAGTACTTGCAGATCAAATAACAAATTATTATCTATATTCAGGATGTCAGAAAACCCAGAACTCAACATAGGTATGTATGACCCAATGGTTCCTCCTGCAGCACCTACTGTTGCAATTACAAATATTAGATCAATTAATCTACCGCCTAGAGATTCTTCTACGTTTTTAAAACCTAAACCTCTTAGGCTAGAACTGAGTCTGAGCGTATTTAATTGATACTTATAGAAAGCAATCGAAAGGGCAATTGCAGGTATTCCATATATAGCCCAGGCACTTATTCCCCAATGAAACAATCCATAGGCGGTGGCTAGAGCAAAAGACTCTTTTGAACCTGGTTCAATACCGAAAGGGGGAATATCAACATAATAAGCCCATTCAACTCCAGACCAATAAACCAAACCCCCACCTATACCAGAACAAAAAAGCATACCTATCCAGCTAAAATTAGAAAATTCAGCAATTTGCTTTTGCCCTCCCAGTCTGTAATTTCCGTGTCTAGAGAAACAAAGATAGAGTAAGAAGAAAAAAGAGAAGATAGTCAGAATAAGGTAGACGGGCCCGAATATGCTTACTATGTTGTCGTAAAAAATTCCTATTACTGTTTTTGCAGTTTCAGCATCGTATAAGATAAAGAAAGCAATGCTAACTACAATGGTCAAACTGGAAATAAAAGTTATGTAATCTATATTTTTGACACTGAAAACATTTATTATTCTCTTCATTTAATGAAGCATAACCTTCACTAAGCTAGGATGTAAGTGTGTCCAGAGAAAAAGAAAAAGAAAAAGAAAAAGAAAAAGAACATGATCCTGCCTGGCTTTATAGCAGCCGTGCTTAGCTTCAGGAATACCTCAGCCGGCCAGCGTTGAAAACAACTGTGACTGAAGACAGTGCCATGGCCAATCCTGCCAGCGCAGGGTCAATCAATACGCCCGCGAACGGGTAGAGGACGCCAGCCGCGACCGGAATCAGAAGCAGGTTATAGGCAAAGGCGGCGGCAAGGTTCTGATGAACATTCGCCAGCACCCGCCGCGACAGTACAATAGCTTTGGGAATGCCATCCAGGGAGTCGCCGGGCAGCGTTATATCGGCGCTTTCCATGGCAATGTCCGCGCCCCCACCCATGGCAAACCCCACGTTGGCTATTGCAAGCGCCGCAGCATCATTGATGCCATCGCCGACCATACCGACCACTTCTCCTTGTGACTGCAAGGTGCGGATGGCCTCCAGCTTATCTGCCGGCAGAAGTTCCGCACGCACCTCCTCCACGCCCGTAGCGGCGGCAATCCGTTCGGCGCTCGACCTTCTGTCGCCCGTCAACATCAAAGTGCGAATACCTCTCTGCTGCAACCAGGCTATGGCGCGCGCGGCTTCCGGCCTTGGCTCGTCCTGCAAGATAAAGTGACCCAGGAGTTCGCCGCCCATACCGAGGAATACCACGGACCCTTCATCTTCGATGCGCGGAAAGGGGCCATAACCCTGACCTGCAAGGAAGGTCTCGCTGCCAAGGGCAACCGACCCGCCATCGCAGCCGCCGGTTACGCCTCCGCCCGGGTGATTTGTAAAATCGCTGACCCGGGCTGGCGACACCTTGTGCGCGTCACAAAAACGGACAATGGCATCAGCCAAAGGATGTCCCGAGAGTCTTTCCATACCGGCGGCAATGGTCAGAAAACGCTCATCCGGCTGGCTGGCTTTCACCACTTCCGGCACACCGACAGTGAGCGTGCCCGTCTTGTCCAGAACAACCGTGGTCAGCCCTCTGGCCACCTGCAATACATCACTGTCACGGATCAGCAGCCCTTCCCTGGCAGCCCTGCCGATGCCAACCATAACGGACATGGGTATGGCCAGCCCCAGGGCGCAGGGGCAGGCAATGATCAAAACACTCATGGACGTGACAAGCGCGAAAGACAAACGGGGTTCCGGGCCAACCAGCATCCATACCGCCGCTGTGACAAGCGCGATGGCCACCACAACGGGCACGAACACCGACGTTATCCTGTCCACTATCCTTGCTATCCCGGGTTTTGAATTCTGCGCTTCCTGCACCAGGCTCGCCATTTCGGCAAGCAGGGTATCTTCACCGACACCCTCTGCGCGGATTTGCAGGGCGGCATCAAGATTTGTCGTGCCTGCACGCACCGGGTCACCCTGCTCCCTGACCACGGGTTCCGATTCGCCGGTCAACATGGATTCATCAACACTGCCGCTTCCCTGGTGGACCCTGCCATCAACCGGGAACTTCTCCCCCGGCCTTATCAGCAACAGATCACCTGGCTCAACCTCTTCCGTTGGCATGACTTGCTCGCCATCCGGGCCGAGGCGCGTGACGAAGCCGGGCGTCAGGTCGAAAAGTTCACGAATGGTCAGGGATATTCTGGACCGGGCGTTGGTCTCCAGCGCCTTGCCCAGATTGACGAAGGCAATGATAAACAGCGCGGCTTCAAAGAATTGATGCCTGGCCTCCGCGGGCAGAATGCCGGGGAACAGCACAACCAGCATGGAGTAAACCCAGGCGGTGCCGACACCAAGAACAATCAGGGTATCCATGGTCGCCCCGCCATGCACAAGCGCATTGAAGGCGCCACGAAAAAAGTGACCCCCTGCGAACAGCACCACCGCCAGCACCATCACGCCTATGGCCACCCAGGGTAACCCCGCCGTAACAGGCGGCAGCCAGTGAAATTGCATATTCACCATTAACAGAACACCACCGGCAAGCGCCAGCAATGATCTGAAAAGTGACCGGGCGAACACTCGCCGAATCTCCCTGTCCTGCTCCTCCAGCGACACCTTGACCAATGGATGGGCTTCGTACCCCACTTTACGAACCGCCGCCACACAAGCCTCCGACAGCACCGCCGGGTCCGCATTTCCCGTAACCATGGCCGATTGATTGGCAAAATTAACCGAGGCGCCTGAGACGCCCGGCGTCTCCGCAAGAGCGGTTTCAACCGCCCGCACACAACCGGCACAGGTCATGCCTTCAATAGTTAGATGGATTGGCCGGGGAGCGTTCATGGCAATCAATATATTACTCATCCCCTCATTACAAGATCAACCAGCCGCCGGTGACATGCGCCACTTTCCCCGAAAGGTCAAGCCAGTCCGCCGCTCTTGTCATGCCCTGTGCCTGCTTTTTGTCAATGTATTTTCGTCCGTGTGATCAAACAATCTGCCATAAATATCAATCACGGTTGTTTCCTGGTAGCTGAATCGTTCGCCGGAGACGTTGATGCTGTGGCTGAAGGATTGCGTACTTGCCTTGTCGCGCATATAGGGCGACTGAACAATAGAGTAGTCGTCATCGTCGAGGGATGCGCGGACGCTGATGATTGTTTCGCCATCCGCCTGCCGTGCGGAGCCGCCGGCAATCACTGCAACGCCCCGGGGGATAACCAGAGACTGGGTTATCACGCCGGTTGCCCGGTCCCAGGTGTAGTAGCCGCTTTCATTATGAAAGTCCTTGCCGGTGGATTTGCGTTTCACCACCTGGTGATAACGGATGATCGCGAGAAGCTGTTCCTCGCCGTTTGTCACATCACCGCTGGGTACACATTCGATGGTTTCATAGTAAGGGTTTTGCTCCACACCATCCGGCTCCGGCGCAATATCCATGCCCTTGTCCCCTTCCCAGAAACCAATGAGACCCGCCAATGGGCCATAATCCACCCCGTCGATTACCCTTGTCATCGTCGCTCTCCCTGCCGCCTGCATTATCATTGCCGATTAAACACTGACAGCTTCGCCCTGTGAAGCAATCATGTTACCTTGACGGCCATGTAGCCTTGGGTTCGCGCATGGGGCGGCGGGAAACTGCATGGCGGCGGGAAACTGCATGGCGGCTTGCGCCGCCACTCTGGGTCCCCGCCTGCGGCCTTCGGCCTCGGCGAGGATGACGGAAAGGGGCGGCGGGGAACACTGTCGGCAAAACACACACCTGTTGAATCGGGCCTCGAAAAGCCCCAAAGTAGCGGATCATCGGAGGAATAACTCATGCCTGACTATGACCTGATCATCAAGAACGGTGAAGTCCATGATGGCGCCGGCGGCAGGCCACGGCAACTGGATGTTGCCGTCAAAGACGGGCGCATCGCCCGCATTGCGGAAGCCATGGACGCAAGCGCGACCCGCACCATCGACGCATCCGGCAAGATAGTGACTCCGGGTTTCGTGGATGTGCATACCCACTATGACGGCCAGGCAACCTGGGACTCTCACTTGAACCCTTCCTCCAGCCTCGGCGCCACAACCATTGTCATGGGGAACTGCGGCGTTGGTTTTGCCCCCTGCCGCAAGGAAGATCACGACATACTGGTCAGCCTGATGGAAGGGGTTGAAGAAATCCCCGGCTCCGCCATGAACGAGGGCTTGCCCTGGAACTGGGAAACCTTCCCGGAATACCTCGACGCCCTGGAAGCCAGGCCGAGAGATATTGATATCGCCGCCTTACTGCCTCACGGCCCCCTGCGGGTTTATGTCATGGGAGCGCGCGGCGTCCACCGGGAGCCGGCCACCGAAGAAGACATCAGGAAGATGAAGGTATTAATCGAGGAAGGCATGGAAGCCGGCGCGGTTGGTTTTTCCACGTCGAGGACCCTCGTTCACCGCAGCAACACCGGCGAATTTATCCCGACCTATAAGGCAGCGACGGATGAACTCAAGCAACTGGGGGAATCACTCTCCGGCGACAAGGGTAATGTATTCCAGCTTATCTCCGACTGGGAAGACGCGGATGATGAATTCAGCATCCTGCGCGAAACCTGTGAAAAAACAGGCGCCAGGGGCACGTTTACATTGCTGGACCTCGCCACCACGCCGAACCTCTGGCGGGACCAACTCCACCGGGTGGAAGCCGCCCAGGCCCAAGGGCTTGACATACGCGGCCAGGTGCTCTCCCGCCCGGTCGGGATGCTGATGGGGCATCCCGCTTCCATGAGCAGTTTTTACAGGCGGCCATCTTTTCTGCGCCTCGCCGACCTTCCCTGGGAAGAAAAGATTGCAAAACTCAGGGACCCCGACATCAAGGCAAAGATATTAAAAGAAGAGAATGATCAACCGCATATCTTTGTGCAGATTTTCAACCGAGGCTTCCGCAATATGTATCCGCTGGAAGACCCGATAGAGTACATGCCGAAAAAGTCCGATTCTGTTGCGGCCAGGGCGGAAAAAGACGGCAGGGAACCGGAAGAATGGTTGTACGATTATTTGCTCGGAGACAACGGCAATAATCTGGTTTACATACCTGCGGCCAACTTCTCCGAACATATCCCGGAGATGCTCAACCATCCTTACACCATCACCGCCCTGGGGGATGGCGGCGCGCACGTGGGTTCCATCTGCGATACCAGCGCCAACATTTACGTGCTGACCCGGTGGGTCAAGGAGAGAGGGCGGATAAAACTGCCGGAGGCAATCAATATGTTGACCAGGCAGCCCGCCGAACTTTACTCACTGCTTGACCGCGGGCTCATCGCCGAGGGGTTGAAGGCGGATATCAACGTCATAGATTTTGACGCGCTGAAACTTCATACGCCTCACATCGTCCATGACCTGCCCGCAGGCGGCAAACGGTTCCTGCAACATGCGGACGGCATCATTGCCACCATCAAAGCGGGGGAAATCATCTGCGAAAACGGCAAGATGACGGGCGCCCTGCCGGGCAAGCTGGTTCGCGGCCGGCAGCGCATTTCGCCATAGGCAAAAACCGCACGAGACCTACTCACGAGAACCCCCGTTCCGGCGCGCTTCAACGTCACCCGGGCCCGGCTCCGGATTCTGCTATGATGGCGCACCCCGCCATTCACGCCGGAAGGAGCCATGTCAGAAATCAGAGCTTTTCAACTGGATGTTCCCAAGTCTGAAATCGACGACCTGAAACAAAGACTCAGGCAAGCCAGATGGCCGGAAGCGGAAACAGTAGAAGACTGGAGCCAGGGCGTACCCATCAAGTATCACAGGGAATTCTGCGATTACTGGGCCAACGAATACGACTGGTACGGCACCCAGCAGAGGCTCAATCGGTTTCCCCAGTTCAAGACCAATATCGATGGTCTTGATATTCATTTCGTTCATGTCAGAAGCAGCCATGACACGGCCCGCCCATTGCTCATAACCCATGGTTGGCCTGGCTCGATAGTGGAATTTCACAAGGTCATCGAACCATTGACAGAGCCCACGAAACACGGCGGCGGCGCGGACGAAGCCTTTCATGTTGTTTGCCCCTCCCTGCCCGGTTATGGATTTTCCGACAAGCCGGGTTCGACGGGCTGGGGTGTCGGCAAGATTGCCGACGCCTGGGACCAACTGATGAACCGCCTGGGTTACGACAGGTATCTTGCCCAAGGCGGCGACTGGGGGTCCGCGGTCACAACCGCCATTGGCATTCAGAACAAGGGCGGTTGTATCGGCATCCATGTCAACATGCCGACAGCCGGCGCATCCAAGAAGGCACTGGAAAACCCCGACGAGGAAGACAAGATCGCCCTCGCCGGCGCCCGGTTTTATCAGGAGTGGGATTCAGGCTATTCAAAACAACAGAGCACCCGGCCGCAAACACTTGGCTATGCTCTGGCGGATTCTCCGGTTGGCCAGTCTGCATGGATACTGGAAAAGTTCTACCAGTGGACTGACTGCGACGGCCATCCTGAAAAGGTGCTGACCCGTGATGAACTCATCGACAATATCATGTTCTACTGGCTGACCAACTCCGGCGCATCATCGGCGCGACTTTACTGGGAAAGTTTTGGCGCCGCCTTCGGTGACGGTGACGGCACGGTCAAAACACCCACGGGTGTCAGCAGTTTCCCGAAAGAAATTGTCAGGACGCCCAGGTCATGGGCGGAAAAACGATACCCGCATATCCGGTACTGGAACAAACTGAACAAGGGCGGCCACTTTGCGGCCTTTGAACAACCCGGGTTGTTTGTTGAGGAAATGCGCAACTGGGTTCGTGCACTGGGGTAATGGGTTCCGGGCGGCTGACCGAAATGAATTACGTACTCCGCCCACCGCTGATGACCACGCCTGTTTCGATCAGGTCATTGATCTCGGGCTCACCCAGCCCCAGTTCTTCGAGCAGGGCGACACTGTGCTCTCCAAGGCCCGGTGCCACCGGCTCCCGCCTGACTTCACTGCGGGAAAATCTCGCCCCTGGTCGGGGTTGGCGTATCTGACCAAGACCGGGATGCTCGTACTGGCTGATCAGCTTGTTTGCCTTGATTTGCTCATTTTCCAGTATCTCCGGGCGGCTCAGGACGGGCGCACAAGGGACATCGTGGGCGTCCAGAAGTGCTAGCCATTCCGCACTTGTTCGTGACTTCAGGACTTCCCCCATGCCGGCAATCCGCTCCCTGGCGTTAGCCACCCTTCCCATCGGCGTGTTAAACCTTTCATCTTCCAGCCAGTCGGGTCTTTCCAGTGCCGCACACATGCCCTTCCATTCCGAATCGGAAACCGCACCGCAGGTAATGTAGCCATCCGCGGTTTCAAAGATGAGATCTTGCGCCAACTGCCCACGGCGCACATTCTTCTCGTTACCGACAATGGTGAGGCCGCCGAGGGCTTCCGGCCAGAGGAATGCAATCGTGGCGTCAACCATCGCCACCCTGATGTGCTGCCCCTCGCCGCCCCTCTCTCTTGCAAACAGACCGGCGGTAATGGCCTGGGCCGTTGTCAGAGCGGAAACCTTGTCCGGGATGATGGTCCTGATCATTTTCGGCTTGGCTTCCGCGCTTTCCGCCTGGGTATCCGGCAAACCGGTCAACGCCTGGATCACCGGATCATAAACCCGCTTGTGGGCATAGGGGCCCGTCTCGCCAAAGCCGCTAACGGAAACATAGAGGAGCGTGGGATTGATTGCAGACAACACATCATAACCGAGCCCCATTCTTTCTATCACGCCCGGCCTGAAGTTCTGGATAAAAACATCCGCGTCACGGATGAACTTTTTCAACAGCTCGACACCGGCGGCCTCCTTCAGGTTTATGCCGATGGATCGCTTGCCGCGGTTTGCCGTCACGAACGCGGGGCTGAAATCACCTTTCCCGTGCCCCATCCGCCTAACAATATCACCCTGGGGCGGTTCCACCTTGATCACGTCCGCCCCCTGATCCGCCAGTAGCACCGTGGCCACGGGTCCGGAGATGACACTGCTCAGGTCAATGATACGAATACCGGAAAGCGGCCCCATCATGCCCGCCTCCGTTCAGAGTGCATACGCCTTGCGAGGTAGGGCGATACCGCAATCAGCAATCCGCCCAGCACAACCGCCAGCAATGCCAGCTTGCCGAAGACGTTGGTGTAAACCATAAGAGATTGCGCACCCAGAACCGCGCTCCCGCCCGATGTGTCAATCGCCATGGCGCTCGCAATCACACCGCCAAGGTAAGCCGCAAAGGAACTGGACAGAAACCAGACCCCCATCATCATGCCGGCGACCTGCGTAACGCTGAGCCTGGTAATCATGGACAACCCCACGGGAGACAAGCAGAGTTCGCCGGTCGTATGCAACAGATACATTGCAACCAGCCAGAAGACGGCGACTTTGCCGTCCGGCCCCGCAAAACCGGCACCAAACACAAGGATGGCAAATCCCAGACCGACCTGCAAGATACCCAGCCCGAATTTCATGGGCGTGCTCGGCTCCAGCTTCCTTCGGGCAAGCCAAACCCACAAGTACGCAAAGACCGGCGCAAACAGGATGATGAACAACGGATTCAGAGATTGGAACATACCGGCGGTAAAAAAATCGCCCATTACCACGTTTCTGTCCGTGAATAATGTCAGCGAAGAACCCGCCTGCTCGAACAGCGCCCAGAAGAATACCGACGATACAATCAACAGCAGCATAACCAGCATCCGGTCACGTTCAATCGGCGTACACTTGGCAAGCGCATACCAGACGGCCCAGGCCAACACCAACAACCCGAAAACACCGAGCAGCAATCCCAGTTCGCCGGTCCTCTGGAGCAATTGCCAAACGATGACCACGGCGACAAGGCTGGCCAGGTAAATCAGCACCTCTCGACTGAGCCCCGCAAAAGCGGGCCGGGCAAGGTCGGATGAGACAGGCACATTACCCACTGCCTGCAAATAACGGCCACCCCTGACAAAGGTTACCAACCCGACAAGCATGCCGATACCGGCCAGGCCGAATCCGTATCGCCAGCCGTAGGTCTCGCCCATATATGCACAGAGCAGTGTGGCAACGAAAGCGCCAATATTGATTCCCATGTAAAAGATGGTAAAACCCGCATCCCGCCTGGGGTCATTCTCCCCATAAAGCTGGCCGACAAGCGTGGAGATACTTGATTTCAGAAACCCCACCCCGACGATAATGAACGCCAGAGACAGATAGAACACCTGAGTGTAAAACGGGTCTCGGACGACCCGCCCGTCAATCATCTCTGACGGCGGCCCCTCAAAGGCCATGCCAAAATGGCCGCACACCAGCAGCACAGCGCCGAACATGACGGCCCGCCTGTAACCCAGGTAACGGTCGGCAATGAGCCCGCCCAACACGGGCATGGCATACACCAGGGAGGCATAGCTGCCAAAAATCAGGGCGCCGTGTCTGTCATCAAAAAGGAAATGCCTGGTCAGATAGAGAATCAAAAGCGCCCTCATGCCATAGTAGCTGAAGCGCTCCCACATCTCCGTCATAAACAACACGAAGAGCCCTCGGGGGTGGCCGAGGAATTCTTCATGGATTGATTCTTTCACTTGCCTCCTATATTTGTGGCGGATGAACTTCCCAAGCCTTGTTTCCAACTTTTCGATGCTATCTATGACCTCGCCCCTTTTCATTCGAGTAGTTTATAGAACCGATCATCTATAGCATCGATTGCGAGCTTGTAAACGTCCTTGGATGTTGGACTGGTTTTATCAGATACTTTTACCTGAAATCGGCATTCTGGAATCTGCACAGTGCTAAAATCGAAGTACAAATCTCCCGTGTCACGAAATTCCTGATAAGTATATGTGGAATTGGAGAACCCGGGAGTGACACCTTTAACTTCCCGCAGCGTTTCAACTCCCACCGATTCATCGTGGAGAACGAAGCTGGCAAGGAAGTTACCGCTACCGTTACATATCGGGTAGCCCGTGCCACATATCTTACGCTGCCTTCTAACTTCCGTGACGCAGTTATTGAGATCACGTCCCTTATCCTCTAATTTCTGCTTGCTTCTCTCAAGCTCATTGATCATATCAGGGTAATTTTTTAGTTCCGGAATGGATACTCCCTCTTGTTGTAAAAAATTATTCACAAACACTAGAGTTTCCCAGTCTTCTGATATTTTTATGGGCCGGGTGATATAGCCATTTATTTCATTGACACGCTTGTTGAGTTCCCTCAGAGCGTACTCATCAGTGACGTTTGGTTTAATCCGCTTGAGGCCCAATTTTTGTGAGAGATCGTTCACGAAATCAACCAACTGCGCGACATCCTTTTTGATTTGATATTTCTCTTCCTTGATGCTTTCTGCTTGCGACTGAAAGACCATCGCCAGCACTAAGAATACGAACGCTAGAATCAATACAAATTCAGTAATGGTCAACTGAAAAAAATTTCCAGACCGGCTTTTGATTCGATCATTCGACATAGATGAAGGCTCGATCAGTTCATTCGGCGGTCAAGTTCAGTAAGCAAAGAATTAGCAGTATTAACAACCATCTCATTTAACTTGGCGTTGACGCCTTCCACTTCTTTAAGTTGCCGCTCCAGACCACTCCGAATCTGGCTTAGCGACCCAACGGCAGCACCTGTGGCGTCGACTACCGTTGTCAGCGATTGGATGGAACTGGTCAGTCTCGTAAATTCATCAGCAGTGCCCGACACAGCGCCTACCTGTTTCGAGTAGATATCAGCCAGTTCCACGGCTTGAGCATTACATTGGCCCAGATTATCCGATATCTTGGAAAGAGCCGCCGATATAGGCTCCAACCATGAAGTTATGTCTTGAAGCTGGGATATGTGCGCGGCAATATTTTGAGAAAATCGATCAGTTATAATCTCTGCATTGGCTTCGAATGTGTTAAAGCTCACAGCGTGACGCTCAACGGTCTTTTCCATTGATTCAGTAATCGCCTCTGCCGATTTTATTGCAGTATCTGAAACCTGACCCATTACTAAACTCGAATGTTCAGCCAATGATGTTGCCCCTTCCTTGATTGCACTTTCGGTCGTCGCTACCAATCTTCTGATGAGATCAATCGTACCTTGCATTTCTTCAACGAGAGAATGTGACTTTACAACGGCAGCTGAGAATGCCTCGCTGGAGTTATTGAGGCCTCTTTGAAAGCTGGCATAGGATTTATCCAGCGACGATTCAAAGTGTTGCATGGAACCGGTCAATGCACGTTGCGTCTGTTCGACATTTGCCTGCGCGAACTGCTGCATCGCCTGCAAATTGGTATTGTGTGTCGCCAGAAATTTGGAACTAGCTTCTTCCAAACCCTTGCCCGTATACTCGAGGCTGGACAGGATTTCTCCACGGCTCCTTTGCAATTCCGATGCAGTAAATGATAGTTCCATGGCGACTTGTTCGGCGGCCCGGACTACATCTGCGACAGCATTGTCAACATTTCCTTCTGCTTCGATTTCCGTTACCTGAACCAAAATGACTCTGAAAATCAAACCCACTAAGGTGGTAGTGATCGCTACCGAGAAGGAGGAAAGTACTCGTGCTGCCAGCAAGCTGTTGTTAATGGTTTCTAACCCGGACATCGCGGCTGGCAGCAACGCAAAACAAAGGGCAAGAAGTGTAAAGATAAAGCCAAGATAATAAATACTGTCGGCTGCACCGCCTTCTTTTCTGTGACTAAAGGTAACGAAGAAACCATAAACAATGATTATCAGCACAGCCCATATCTGGTTTCTGTCATTCCAGCCAAACAGCAATATCAACGCAAAGAGCGACAGCCCCAGCCCGAATGCCAGCAAAAAACCCGCAATAAGGCGCAAGACTAAAACCGCACTTTTTCAAATTGCAGGTGTTTGGTGCAGTGGCCCAGATAGTTGGCCCAATCTGTCAACAAGCTTTCATCTTGATAACTGTTCGCTTTGCCGTCCCGTTCGAGTATATATGCCAAAATTTCGTCCAGGTTTTTTCTGCTTTCACAACTGGCGGTTTTCGGAAGTGATGTTCCGGTATATACAGAAGCGTGGCTGCTGTTCTGCAGAAGGTCGCTGTAAATGCTCAGCGTTACTTTTTTCGATGATGGATCAAAGATAGATAACTTAAACATGTCTGATATGGACTCAACTATCGGAGATTGTTGCTGCTCTTTTTTTTCACGAAGTTTATCCAAAAGACCAATAAACGGTTGCTGAAACCTCTCCCTAAATTTTCGTTGGGCAAGTTTATGGTTCTCATAGATCGGGTTCATGTTCTCTCCCGAATTAGGCTTACACATATTAAATTCCACGCCAGAGAGTCCGCCGGCTCTTTCTTCGATCAAGTAAACGGTAAACCTAGAACCCATCGGCGAATCTGCAATCAAATTCAATGTATTTTTTTCAATAAAATCAGCATGAAAGACTCCCAGAACATCGGTGGTGTCAACCAAGAGTACATGGTGTTCTGGCCTTTCAACATCGAACTCGCACAGAGATTCTTTGTCATAGCCTTTGCTCCCAGTGAAGTAACCGATGGCTACAGCCACCACAATCAATAAAAACGTACCAACAAGAATCACTGCGTAAATGAGACCTTTTTTGTCTTCTTCAGAAAAATACTCAACCATCGTTAAATTTCTTTTTTGCACGACCGTCCACACGCTGCATAAATCGATCGTCTTGACCATCCAGCGACTCCCTGATGCTCTGGATTGCAGCCATTGCCCGTTCATAGACTACCGGTATCTCTTTGTTCTTCTCTTCTATCAATGGCAGATTTTCCTTGGCTTCCTCGTATGCGGTTAGAGCCAGACCAGGCATTTCAGACTTGTCGATGGTCTCCTTATTTGAAAAATAGCCCGGGGAATCAATCCCATCCGGCCTAACCTCTTCGTTGCTCTTGCGATAGAGTTGAATTGCATTATTGTAAATAGTCTGGATACTCTCCATAAATTTATCGTACCCAACAACAAGCTGCTCGGATCTTTTCAAGGTACTGCTATAATTCTTTGCATTGCTCTTCGCTTCTTTGTGTAGTGAGAAAAGTTTTTCCTGGCATCGCCTCACTTCGTCAAACATTTTCTTGCTATGTTTCGATTTCTTGCTGTCAGAGAGTCGAGCGCAATCTTTTGATTTTCGATCCAGTTTGCCGTAGCCTGGATAGATGTCATCAGCCGTGTAGAACTTGATGGTGGTTATAATACCAATCAACATGCTGAAGAATACCAGCAGCCAACCATAGAACTCTTTTATCTCAAGCAACTCCCAGTCAAAAATAACACTCATTATCTCCTGAGCCGAGAGCAGTGAATCTTCATTAATTTGAATTAAGGATCTGTAGTACCCAACGGCTATGCAAAACCAGGCGAGAAAAAGTCCATAGACAAGCAGCCATGTCCAACCAATAATTTGTGTTCCCGTTTTGATATGATTTTTCCGTGGCGCGCAATAGGTTCCAACCAGAAATGCAGCGCAAACATTGACCAGCGTTATAAGGAAGGCAGCTATCAGTCCCCCGACAAGGCCACGCTCCATGCCCTGTGAAAAGAAGGCGCCGTTAAGTACTGTTTCGCCAAGTACAATGCTTCCGATGATTACCCAATGCATAATCCGGGAGGATGGATAGGAAGCATTTCTTGCGAGTCCGTTCTCTTGCTTGAAAAGATTCAGGCCGGCTTCCGCACCAAGAGATTCAAATCGCCCAGCGACTAACTCTGACATATCCTCTTTTTCAATAGCCAACAGTGCCACGGATGTCTCATCAGGCAACACCTTTATGCGGCCGATAGAACCTTCAATGTCAATCTCATGTATTTCCTGGTTCAAGTCATCTATTTCTTTCTGGGCCTTGACTTTCTCATTGTTCACAACGGGGTTAATGATGTAGCCCCTGATCCCGCTCTCAGACTTCGACAAATCAACAGCATTTGAGGGGGGAATGCCATTTTTTGCATCGTATCTGCCGCCCTCGGTGATTTTTAATTTTTTGTCCAAGTCATCGACTGTCGGGGATTTGAATATGCCGTGCATGGAAAAGCCCTCGGATAGGTTTACCTATGATAGTCCTAAAAAGCCAAATGTGTGTAAGCTATTATTGGTAAATTTCCAATATGATGGATGAAAGCCTGATTGTGCCACATTCCTCGCATCAACCGTCAGGCTGAATCCGCACAGCTTATTGTGCGCCAATGTTTATGGCATAATTCATCGGTTGCAAATTTGACCCGCCGCATCACAACCAGTGCCATGAAAAAATCATTATACATACTTGTACCAATGCTGTTGTGCCTACTCGCGCCGCCACTAACGACTGCGAGCGACCTCGTTACCCTGACCGATGTTCGCTGGATAGACGACCCTGCCAATGACGGTGACAGTTTCAAAGTGAATGTCGACGGTCGGCGACTTCATCTGCGTCTTTATTTTGTAGACACACTCGAGGAGACATTCGGCTTCAACGCAGTTCTTGACCGAATCCAGAGACAGCAAAGACACTTTGGCCTTGACAATCGCCGCAGTGTTATCGATTTCGGCGGGCAGGCCAGCGCCTTCACGGCACAGCAACTGGCTCGCCCCTTTCGCGTACATACAAGCTACGCCCAAGCCCTGGGGCGCGCCAACAGAATCTACGCCTTTGTTGAAACCGCGGAGGGCGAGGACCTCGCGCATCTGCTGGTCAAAAATGGCCTGGTAAGAATCCATGGCGAGACCCATGCCGATATTACCGGTGCCCCGAGTAAAACCACCATCCAGCGGCTCAACAAGCTGCGCGATGTCGCCATACTCACACGCAACGGCATCTGGCGGGAAACAGACCCGGACAAGCTCGTCACAATGCGTGAACAACAGCGTCAGGACGACAGGGAAATCATGGTTCTGCGTGAACGAGCATGCGATGAGCCCCCGCTCAATCTGAACACGGCGCCAAGCCAGGAACTGCAAAGAATCCCCGGCCTTGGCCCGGTGCTCGCCGAAAGGATTATCGCAGGTCGCCTGTATCAGTCAGTGAAAGAACTCATCCGGGTTCGAGGCATCGGCAAGAAGACACTCGCAAAAATTGCCCGGCACCTGACGACCGGCAAGAAAACAGACGGGCAGCCAATGACTGCGGCCGACCTCGTGAGCCTGACCGATGTGCACTGGATAGACGACTCTGCCAACGACGGTGACAGCTTCAAGGTCAATGCCAGCGGGCAGCAACTTCATCTGCGTCTTTATTTTGTAGACACACTTGATGCGGCGTTCGACATCAACGACGATTCCGACCACATCCGCAGACAACAAAGACACTTTGGCCTTGAGAACATCAGCAGCTTGATCGATTTCGGCGGGCAGGCCAATGTCTTCACATCACAGCTTCTGGCTCGCCCCTTTCTTGTACGCACGCACTACACCAAAGCCCCCCGGACCAAAGCCCCCCGGACCAAAGCCCCCGGAACCAAAGCCACTGGGGTTGCCAACATGACCCACGCCTTCGTCGAAACTGCGGAGGGCGAGGACCTCGCGCATCTGCTGGTCAAAAACGGTCTGGCAAGAATCCATAACCGGGCTCACCCCGACATCACCTGCCCCCCAAGTGAAACTATCATTCAGCAACTCAACGACTTGCGCGTCTGGGCCATGCTTAAACGCAGCGGCATCTGGCGGGAAACCAACCCGGAGGCGCTATCATTGTGACGCATATAGCCAGCCCGACGGAGAATGATGTCGCCTTTGACTGGCTATACAATTCATTCACGGCAATACATCCACGACAGCACCTTTTACAAGCTGACGTCATTCGTCCCGGTAAGCGGGGGACGACGCCTTCATCACTCTTGACTGCATCCGCATGGTTGCCACGACCTCGCCCGCTTCATTGCCCGCCCAGGCGTCATACCAGACAAACTCCGTCTGCGGGCTCTGCCCGACACAGATAACCTTGCTTTGTATCCTGTAATTTCGGTTCAGCAACAGGGGCCCGTTCACCTGCCCTATCTCGATGGCACCAAACAAACCAACGGCATTGTCCGTCAGCGGGCCAAGCGCCTCCATGGCCGTGCCCCACAAAAATTCGAGGATGGTCGAGGGCGCCGCTATTACACCGCCCCAGGGGGAAGAGTCACGATACCAGTCAAGCGGGTCGCTGATGAAGTTGTTGTCATAGCGGTCAAACTGCCGGTCAGCGGTGGCCTTCACCTCGCGGTCGCCCAGAGACATGCCCGCCGTCAACCCGTTCAGAATGCGTAGTTCCGACGGTTCGCAGGCGCGAAGGTCTTTTGTCTGCAGTTCGGCGTTGTCGTGGTCCCCCAAGGCTGCAGTGCCTTTGCAAACCAGCAGACCGTCTTCCCGCTCCATCCAGACAGCCACCTGGGATGCACCGGGGGCCAGGGGTTCAGCGAACACCTGGACTTTTTCCAGGTCCACAGTCGCATTTTTGAAGTTGAGCGAGAGGTTGCCGCGTTCAAACCATTCGTCACCAAAGATGCTGACCAGCAAGGGCGGAAACTGGTTCATGTGCACATCCCCCGCTACCGTGCCGCCACGGAAGCCCAACTCCCGCGCCGTGTCGTCATCATGGATACTGCCCTCCCCCTCATCCGCCGACCAGTTACGCGCCGACCAGATTGACCCGGCTATGGCATTGCTCATGGTGTTTTCCTCCTTCCGTTGCATAAAGTGAGTTCAACAATTTTGTATATGCTGATCTTGGACATATACTCCAATTCATGCAACCGTCGGTTCACCAGTTCAACTCAACCTTTGGCTTTCTCATGGGCCTCCATGCTCGTGACCGGTCTGACCCAGGAGACGCATCATGATCCGCCAGTTTAACTTCCCCACCCTTTCTATCTTCTGTGCTTATGTTTTTTGTGCTTATGTTTTCTACACACCGGCACAGGGCGCGGGTCTCTACTGGGGTGACCTGCATGTGCACAGTAACAGGTCGCCGGACTCCTTTGCCTTTGGCAATCAGAGGCTCACTCCCGGCGACGCCTATCGATTCGCCAAGGGGGCAGCAGTCAAAGCCAATAGCGGCGCTTTGGTGAAACTCCGCAGGCCGCTGGATTTTCTGCTGGTGGCGGACCATGCGGAATTTGTCGACGCTTTCCCCAGGCTGCTGCAACGTGACCCTGATTTTGCCGCAACGCGGCTCGGCCGGCGCTGGATGAAACTGCTGGAAGACTCCAGCGACCTCGCTCCCATTGTTCAGGAATGGGCGGCTATGGTGGCCGACCCGACTTATGAACAGGAAATGACAGAGGCATTCCGAACGACTCTCTGGCAGGAAAGCATGGCTTTTGCCGACCGCCACAATGAACCGGGGGAATTCACCGCCCTGATTGGTTATGAATGGACGGCGATGATCGACGGCAACAATCTGCACAGGGTTGTTGTCTACAGGGACAACGCCGACAAGGCGGGCCAGTTGCCGCCCTTCTCTGCGCTGGACAGCCGGGACCCGGAAGACCTCTGGAAATTCCTTGCCCGCTACGAGAGCAAAACAGGCGGCAGCGTCATGGCCATCCCGCATAACGGCAACGTCTCCAACGGCATGATGTTCGCGCTGGAGACAGTGCAAGGCAAGACCGTCGACCGGGCATGGGCGCAAACGCGAAGTCGTTGGGAACCTTTGTACGAGGTGACCCAGGTCAAGGGCGATGCCGAAACACATCCCTTCCTGTCTCCGGATGATGAGTTTGCGGACTATGAAACCTGGGATGCGGACAACATTGGCAGAACGGCTGACAAGAAGAACAATATGCTGCAATACGAATATGGCCGCTCCGCCCTGAAGCTGGGCCTCAAGGTGGAGCAGGCGCTGGGGGTAAACCCTTATGACTTTGGTCTGATTGGCAGCACGGATTCACACACCGCCCTTTCGACCGCCGACGAAGACAACTTTTACGGCAAGTTCCTCGATTCCGAGATGACCCCGGACAGAATGACAAACAAAATGGGCGGCCTGCTCTGGTACAACTGGAAACTCGCCGCTTCCGGTTATGTCGGCGTCTGGGCGGATACCAACACGCGAGGCGACCTGTTCGACGCCTTGAAGCGGAAGGAGGTTTACGCCACGACCGGGCCAAGGATTGCCCTGCGTTTCTTCGGCGGATGGCGGTTCACCGACGGCGACCTAGAGGCGAAAGAGATGCCCGACATCGGCTACGCAAAAGGCGTACCCATGGGCGGCAGACTGGCGTATGGGCCGGTCGGCGAGTCGCCAACCTTTATGCTCTCCGCCCACAAGGACCCGGATGGCGCCAATCTCGACCGAATGCAGGTGATCAAAGGCTACCTCACCCAGGCCGGCGAGCTGAAAGAGATAATCCACGAGGTGGCGTTTGCCGGCGAGCGCAAGCCGGATGAAAACGGCAGGCTGCCGCCAATCGACTCCACCGTGAATATTGCGGCGGCCACCTATGCCAATACCATCGGGGCGACCCTGCTCGAAACTGTCTGGACCGACCCAAGGTTCGACCCGGCCGAAAGGGCTTTCTACTATGTTCGCGTACTTGAAATACCAACGCCTCGCTGGACGGCCCATGATGTGCACAAGTTCGGATTAAAAAACATGGACGACCAGGTCCCCATGGTGACCCAGGAAAGAATCTACAGTTCGCCCATCTGGTATTCACCGCCAAAATAACAGGCGCCGACAGATGACGCGCCCAACGATGATCGCTAAACTCAGCCTATTGACTTGCCGGAGTATCTCATGGCGTTGGAACTGACCAACGAGGAGTTGGCCTTTCGTGAAGATGTGAGGCAACTTCTGGCGGACGAATTAACCGACGAACTCAAGGCTAAGGCCGCCAGAGCCACGACCGTTTTCGCCGACAAGGATGTTGCCCTCGAGTGGCAGGCCATTCTGCACAGGCGTGGCTGGGCCGGCGTCTCCTGGCCAAAGGAATTTGGCGGCACAGGCTGGACCTCCAACCAGCGTTACATCTTTAATCAGGAATGCGCCAGGACGGGTGCGCCTGGCCTGATTCCGCTCGGTCTCAGGATGCTGGCGCCGGTTCTTTTCAAGTATGGCTCCACAGAACAACAGGGTCACTACCTGCCAAAAATACTTTCCGGCGAGCATTACTGGTGTCAGGGTTACTCGGAACCCGGCTCAGGTTCCGACCTGGCGAGTCTCAAGACCAGGGCGGTGAAAGACGGCGATGAATACATCGTCAACGGCACCAAGATATGGACCACCCACGCTCAATTTGCCGACCACATCTTCTGCCTGGTTCGCACGGACCCGGATGTTCGCCCGCAGGCGGGGATCAGCTTCCTGCTGATTGATATGGCGACACCAGGCGTCAATGTGAAACCGATCATCACCATCGCCGGTGACCATGAGGTCAATCAGGTTTTCTTTGACGATGTGCGCGTACCTGTCAGCAATCGGGTCGGGCCGGAGAACGGAGGCTGGACAGTGGCCAAATATCTGCTGGAATTTGAACGGGGCGGCGGGGCGGCGGCAACAGGCCTGAAAACGGGCATGCAGAGCCTCAACCTTCTTCTCGACGGCCTGCCCGGGGAACATCAACTCAAGCAGCGTGCAGCCGGGCTCGATATCGAAATCGCGGCCCTGGCACAGATGGAAACCGAATTGCAGTCAAGAGTCGCCAAGGGTCAGAACCCCGGCCCCGGGTCCTCACTGATGAAGAACATGGCAAGCTCCCTCGGCCAGCAACTGTCCACTCTCAGGCTCGAAGCCATTGCCTATTACGGCTTGCCACACAATAACCTGCTCCAGTTGCAGGGCAAGCCGGGCATCGGCGAGGCAGGGTATCAGACCGCCATCGGCGTCTATCTGAACAATCGGGCTTCTTCGATTTTCGGCGGGTCGCTGGAAGTACAGAAGAACATCATCGCCAAAACAGTGCTGGGGCTCTGACGGCAAAAACCGCTCTGACCGCCCCGGCCTGACTTATGACCTCGCCTCCAGATAATTCTTCAACATCCTGTAACTCCGCGAACCAAACCAGGCGTAAAACTCGCCGTCCACCAGTGCGCCGGTAAATCCAAGTTGCCGCAGCTCATCGACATGACGCCCGAAAGGATAGGGTTCTGAAGAAAACAGATAGAAGGTATCGTCTCTCGGCAATTCGCCCTCGCCTATCTCAGGATACTTGCTGTCATGTTTTGCCAGGTAAGGGCCAAGCCCGACCCGCGCCAACATGGAGCCAATGAATGTTTCCCGACCAACGGCCATCCAGGGTTGCTTCCAAATCATGTACTCGATGCGGTCATAGCCTTCCCTTGGTTCACCAATCAATGCCTGCACGCCGGGCAAATCTGCCCAACCGCCGAATGTCGGCGGCGGCCCTGAAGCAAGAGCCAGCCAATTATCCGCAAGATTCCTCAGCGCATCATTGCCAAGCTCCCCGGCAAGCATCACCAGTTCATGGCCCAGGGTTTCCATCGAGATGATGTGCGTCGCCACCCAGGGAAAGGGACAAGCGTCCGCCAGTTCACGGGTGTTTTCTTCCCGGTCCATGACCACCAGGCCGGGCTTCAGGTTGCGGATAGTTTGCCAGTTGGCGTTCTTTGTTCCCCCCACCACGGGAATCCCGGCGACCTTGTCCACGGGGTGGATGCAGAAGCGTGTGCGACCCACTACCTCCACGCCGCAATCAAGCATGGTTTCGGTCAGGCTGGGTACCAGGGAAACTACGCGCAAGGTCACAAATCGATAGAAACGTAATCAGGTGTTGCGTCTGTACTGACCGCCCACCTCAAAGAAGGCGTCCGTCAGTTGCCCCAGAGAACAGTGACGCACCGCTTCCATCAGCGCCTCGAAACCGTTGCCTCCCTGCGATACCGCGGCCTTGAGTTTTACCAGCGCCTCGCCGGAGTCGGCCTTGTGCGCATCCTGAAACGCTTTCAGCCGCTTGATCTGGTCCTGTTTTTCCTCTTCTGTCGAGCGCGCCAGTTCAATGACCGTCTCTTCCGGCACGAATTCCGGCCGGAAAGTATTCACGCCGATAATCGGCAGGTCGCCGTTATGTTTGAGGGATTCATACTTCATGGACTCTTCCTGAATCTTGCCGCGCTGGTAGCCGGTTTCCATGGCGCCGAGGACGCCTCCCCGGTCTGAGATGCGCTCAAATTCCTGTAGTACGGCTTCTTCCACCAGATCAGTCAGTTCATCAATAATGAAAGACCCCTGGCCGGTGTTCTCTGTTCTGGTTACGCCAAACTCCCGGTTGATAATCAACTGGATGGCCAGGGCCCTGCGCACAGATTCTTCCGTTGGCGTGGTAATCGCCTCATCATAGGCGTTGGTGTGCAAGCTGTTGCAGTTGTCATTGATAGCCAGCAGTGCCTGGAGCGTGGTGCGAATATCGTTGAACTGCATCTCCTGTGCGTGCAGCGACCGCCCGGAAGTCTGGACGTGATACTTCAGCTTCTGGCTCCGTTCGTTGGCGCCGTATTTCTCGCGCATGGCGATGGCCCAGATGCGTCGGACGACCCGACCAATGACCGTATACTCAGGGTCCATGCCGTTGGAGAAAAAGAAGGAAAGGTTGGGCGCAAAGTCATCTATCTTCATGCCCCTTGCAAGGTAGGTTTCCACAAAGGTAAAACCATTGGCAAGTGTAAACGCCAGTTGCGAAATGGGGTTGGCGCCGGCTTCGGCAATGTGATATCCGGAGATGGAAACCGAATAAAAATTCTTTACCTGATTGTCGATAAAGTACTGCTGAATGTCGCCCATCATCCGCAGGCTGAACTCGGTTGAAAAGATGCAGGTGTTCTGACCCTGGTCTTCCTTGAGGATGTCTGCCTGCACGGTGCCGCGAACATTGGACAAAGCGAACTGCCGCAAGGTCGCGTACTCCTCATCGTTCGGCTCGCGCCCTTCTTGCTCCATGAATCTGTCCAGTTGCTGATCAATTGCCGTATTCAGAAACATGGCCAGGATGGCTGGCGCAGGGCCGTTGATCGTCATGGAGACTGAGGTTTGCGGGTCGCAAAGATCAAACCCTCCATACAGTACCTTCATATCGTCCAGCGTGGCGATGGATACGCCGGAATTACCGATCTTGCCGTAGATGTCGGGCCGGGTGGCCGGGTCAAAACCATAGAGGGTCACGCTATCGAAGGCCGTCGAAAGCCTCTTTGCTTCCGAGTGCTCCGAGAGTTTCTTGAAGCGCCTGTTGGTTCTTGCCGGGTCGCCCTCCCCGGCAAACATCCTCGCCGGGTCTTCACCTTCCCGCCTGAAGGGGAAGACACCGGCGGTAAAAGGGAAATAACCCGGCAGGTTTTCATGCTTGAGGAATTTCAGTATGTCGCCTTCATCACTGTAGCCGGGCATGGCCACTCTGGGAATCCAGCTCCCGGACAAGGTCTCGCTACCCAAACGGGTGCGCACTTCCTTGCCGGACGATGTGACGGTTACGCTTTCCTTGCCCCGGTAACTGTCTTTCAATTTCGGCCAGTTCTCCAGCAGTTTTCTGTTTTCCGTGCTGAGCCCGGCGGATCTTTCGTCTATCAACCCGGACAGCCTGGCGTCTTCTTCGCCAAGCATTTGCTGTGTACCCATCAACTGCTGACGCTCCCTGGCAACTTGCGCCTGGCGGTCGGATTCTGCGTGATAGGTGCGCACAGTTTCCGCTATCTCCGCCAGATAGCGGGCCCGTGATGACGGCACTATCACTGACCTTTCCGATGGCATTCGGCTGTCGATAAACGGCAGGTGCGATTCCCATTCACGCAGGCCCTGCTCGCGCAGAACGCCAAGCAGTCCATGATAGGCAGCGGAAACTCCGTCATCATTGAACCGTGAGGCGATGGCTCCGTATACCGGGAGCTGCTGCGGAGCAGTATCCCAGGCTTCACGGTTGCGCTGCACCTGTTTGGCCACATCCCGCAGGGCGTCTTCAGCACCTTTGCGATCAAACTTGTTGATCACGACAAGGTCCGCAAAGTCCAGCATGTCGATTTTCTCCAACTGACTCTGAGCGCCGAACTCAGGCGTCATCACATACATGGAAACATCCACATAGGGCACGATGCCGGCGTCGCCCTGACCGATACCGGGCGTTTCGACCATGATCAGATCAAAGTCAAACCTGCGTACTGCGGCAATAATCTCCGCAAGATGGGTGGGCACCTCGCCGGATGAATGCCGCGTTGCAATGGAGCGCATAAAGATATTCGGCGCATAAATCGAATTCATTCTGATCCGGTCGCCCAGCAGCGCGCCGCCTGTTTTCCGCCGGGTTGGATCAATCGCCAGTACGGCAATCTTCGCCGTGTCGTCACTGTCAATCCTGAACCGCCTGATGATTTCGTCAGTGAGCGACGACTTACCGGCGCCGCCCGTGCCGGTAATGCCAAGCACGGAGGTCGAGCGGTCAGCGCCAAGTTTTAACGTGGCCAGATCAGCGGTGGCCATTTCGCCCCGCTCGATTGCGGAAATCATCGCTGATAATGCCAGATAGTCCGACGGGTCCGATGAAGTAAGCGAAGGGCCCGGCATTTCCGCCGCGCGACATTGATTCACCATGTCCTGAATCATGCCGACCAGCCCCATGTCCATGCCGTCCTGAGGTGAATAGATGCGGGCAACCCCGTAATCATGCAGCGCCTGGATTTCTTCCGGCACTATGACGCCGCCACCGCCGCCAAAGACCTTGATATGACCGGCATTGTGCTCCTTCAGCATATCCACGGCGTACTTGAAATACTCGACATGTCCGCCCTGATAGGAACTGATGGCTATGCCCTGCACGTCTTCCTGCAAGGCCGCCTGCACCACTTCGGAGACGGCGCGATTGTGAGCCAGATGAATCACTTCCACCCCGAGGGATTGCAGGATGCGCCGCATGATGTTGATGGACGCGTCATGCCCGTCGAACAGGCTTGCCGCAGTCACAAAACGCAATGGCGGCAGCGCCTTTTCATCCCGAACGCCGCCTTCAACCCTGCTTACTTTTACGCCTGACATAAGTTAGCCCTCGATATCCCCCGCCGACAACAGCAGAGACATGGTTTTCTTGAGGTTATCATGCAACTTGCGTGTCTCTCCCAGGTCCGCGGGATTCGCCAGCCAGTAGTACACAATACCTATCACGGAAGCGCAAAAATGACCGGCGATAGCATCCGCATTTTGTTTTGTCCGCTCACCCGCCCGCCGGTCATTGACGATCCAATCAATCACATCCTGACGACGCCGGTGATGGATGTTACCGATGAGCGTCGCCAACTCGGAACCGGCATTGACCGATTCAAACCAGAGGGTATAGAAAGCGCGCACCTGATCCGGTGCTTCGACACAGAACTTGTAATGCTCATCCAGTGCATCGTGAATGGCGTCGATGCCCGCCTCCCGCTCGGTGGCACGCTTCAATTGCGCGAGCCAGGTATCACCGACATCGCGCAGGACAAACGCAAACAGCATCTCTTTGGAGCCAAAACGCTGGCCCGCCAAACCGCGGCTGTAACCCGCCATCAAGCCGACTTCCTTCAGGCTTGTGCCGACAGGCCCGCGCTCAGCGATGAGTTTGACTGCGGCATCCAGCATACGACTGTCCGAGATTTCCGTTCTTTCCGCCTGGGTCAACCGCCTGTTGTGTTTCATGGTCATGATTCAAAAACACTCATCGCCAAGAGAGACGCCAATATCCGCGCCGTTTATCACCGCATCCCGATAACCTTTGTGACGCGGCAGCAGTTGTGCAAAGTAAAAATGCGCCGATGCAAGTTTCTTCCTGTAAAACACCCCGTCCGGCCCATCCAGTGACGCCAGGGCTTGTTCCGCAGTGCGGGCCATGTACCAGGCGCCCGCCACATATCCCATCATCATCAAAAAGTTGTAAGCGACAGCGCCCGCGAACCTGTCCTGGCCCGGTGCCTTCTCAAGAATGAACCGCGCGGCCTGTTTCATATTGCCAACCGCTTCCGTCAAACCCGCCGCATATAAATGCAACCCCTCGACCTGCGCGACTCTTGCCGCTGTCTCGTCAATCTCCGCCAGATAGGAACCCAGGGCGGCGCCCTGGTCCCGCAGAACTTTTCGGCTGACCAGATCCTGCGCCTGTATACCGTTGGTGCCTTCATAGATGGCGGCAATCCTCGCATCACGGTAATGCTGGGCCGCGCCAGCTTCTTCGATGAATCCCATGCCACCGTGCACCTGAATGCCGAGAGATGTCACTTCATTGACCAGTTCCGTACACCATGCCTTGACCACCGGCGTCAACAGCGCGAACCTCTCATTGAAGTGACGCCTTTCGCCGTCATCTCTGCCGTGAGTCCGCAAGTCATGAGACCAGGCGCCGTCATAAGTCAGCCCGCGCATGGCGTCCGTCAGAGATTTCATGCACATCAACATGCGTTGTACATCCGCATGCTGAATGATCTTTGCCGCTTCGCCCGTCTCCGGGTCACGACCTTGGACACGTTCCCTCGCATAAGCTAGAGCGTCCTGGTAGGCGCGTTCGGCAAGGGCGACACCTTGCAGGCCCACTTCAAGACGGGCATGATTCATCAGCGTAAACATGCAAGCCAGCCCGTCCCCGGGCTCCCCAATGAGATACCCCACCGCACCCTCGTTTTCACCGAAACTCATCACGCAGGTGGGGCTGCCGTGTATGCCCAACTTGTGTTCCGTTGAAACCACCCGAACATCATTCCTTTCGCCCAGGGAACCATCATCATTGACCAGACGCTTGGGAACCAAAAAGAGAGACAGACCCTCGTTGCCCGGCGGCGCGTCAACCATGGAAGCCAACACAAGATGCAGGATGTTTTCCGCCATGTCATGTTCACCCCAGGTGATAAAAATTTTCTGGCCGCGCAACAGGTGGTGGTCGCCGACGGGTTCGGCGCGGGTTTTCAACCTGGAGAGGTCAGAGCCGGCATGAGGCTCCGTCAGGTTCATGGTCGCAGTCCATTTGCCGGTGACGAGGGAAGGCAGGTATTTTTCTTTCAGTTCATTACTGGCGTGGGCTGCAACCGCATCAATCCCCCCCGCCGTCAGCATGGGGCAAAGGGCGATGGATGTGCAGGCACTGTTCCACATTTCCGACGCGGCCAGGTGTATCAAGAAGGGCAAGCCCTGACCTCCGTATACCGGGTCCTGCGCCAGGCTCAGCCAACCACTATCGATAAACTGCCGATAGGCGGCAGCGAATCCGTCCGGCGTGACCACCGTGTCCCCTTCAACCCTGACTCCTTGCGAATCGCCAATCCGATTCAGGGGGGCAAAGACTCCGCCCGCAAACCTGCCGGCCTCATCCAGCACCGTGTCGGTAAGTTCCATTGTCGCATCCGCAAAACTATCAAGGGCATTCAGCCTGGCGTAGTCCAATAGCTCATTGACCACAAACCTGATTTCACGCGCCGGGGCAATATAATCAGCCATAACTACCGGGGTTGTTTGAACGAAGCGTTAAAGATAGTTGCTTGGAACAAACAAGTCAATTTTCTGTACTGGTTCAATGCATATGAGACTTATCAGGCGGCCCCACCGCCGTCATTCTCGCCGAGGCCGAAGGCCGCCCCACCGCCGTCATTCTCGCCGAGGCCGAGGCCGAAGGCGGGGATCCAGGCGCGGCGAAGCCGCGTGTCTTTTGTCTTCCACCATGGGGCTCTCGAAAAGGCTACGGACCTACTGTAAAATCAGGCGGATCGCTGTCGAGTTTTATAAGTCCCTTGAGGCACAGAAATTGACAAAAAAAGGCACGGAATACATAGCTCATGCGAAGGAAAATTCGTCCGCGGGGAAAGGGTTTGGCATACATCTTCTGGAAGATCATCTGCGAAAGGTCGCAAAACAAGCGCAAGAGTTCGCTAAAGAGTTCGGCGCAGACGATTGGGCTTACCCGGCAGGACTTTGGCATGACTTGGGGAAGTATCGTGAAACCTTTCAGGTGTACATAAAACGCGGCACCGGAATAAACCCGGACGCGCACATAGAGAAAGACAGCGACCCGAGAACCAATCACGCGTCTTCCGGCGCTATCTACGCACGTGAAAAATTGGGTAAAGTTGGGGTGCCGCTGGCATATATAATTGCAGGGCATCATGCCGGACTACCAGATTATGAAGGGGGAGGTGAGGCAAAGGGGGCGTCGCTTAGAGAAGTTCTTGAGCGCGATAAAACACTCTTAGAAGAAGTGCTTCGTGAGCAAATTCCAGAAGATATATTTTCTGGAAACAGGCCTGAAACGAATTGCCCCGGCGGTTGCAACGGGGCGCATCTTTGGATTCGCATGTTGTTTTCCTGTTTGGTGGACGCAGACTTTCTGGATACAGAGTCTTTTATGTCGCCGCATCTTGCCGAGCAACGACCCGTAGCCACTCCACTTGATAAATTGTTGGATGCTTTCAATAAAGGAATGACGGCAATGGTGCAAAACTCTGAGATGTCACCAGTCAACAAAATCCGAGCGGAATTCTTATCTCAATGTCGAGAAGCGGCATCAAAAGCACCAGGTATTTTCACTTTGACGGTCCCTACTGGTGGTGGAAAGACTCTATCGAGTTTGGCTTTTGCCCTAAAACATGCTGTTAAACACCAAAAAAGGCGCATTATTTACGCGATTCCCTATACCAGCATCATTGAACAAACAGCAGAAGTATTTAAAGATATTGTTGCACCGCTTGACGACTCAATATTGGAGCATCACAGCAATATAGAACCAGACAAAAAATCAAAGGAAAATGCGAAGTCTCGGTTAGCAACCGAAAATTGGGATGCTCCCATTGTGGTAACTACCACAGTCCAGTTTTTCGAGTCATTATTTGCTGCCCGCACAAGCCGTTGCCGGAAATTACACAATATAGCCAATAGTGTTGTTGTGCTTGATGAAATTCAACTATTGCCGCTACAACACCTTGCTCCAATCCGGAAAGTCATGGATCTCTTGGCGCAGTATTATGGTGTGACTTTTGTTCTTTCGACGGCAACTCCAACCGGATTAAGCGCACAAAGTAGCCCGTTTGGAAAAAAATTACTTGAGAGCCTAAGCAGCACAGAAATTGTTCGCAATCCTGGTAAATACTACAATGCACTGAAACGGGTTCACTATAATTTGCCAGCAAATTTGACAAAATCTCGCAGTTGGGCAGATATAGTAAAAGACTTAGAACAATACGACTCGGTTCTTGTGGTAGTCAACAAGCGGCAAGATGCAAAGGACCTGTTTGATTTAATGCCATCGGGGACTTACCATCTTTCGGCTTTAATGTGTGCCGCACATCGTTCTTGTGTGATTAAGGAAATTAAAGATCGGCTCAAAGAAGATATACCCACAAAAGTGGTTAGCACACAATTAGTTGAGGCGGGCGTTGATTTCGATTTCCCCGTTGTCTATCGAGCCATGGCCGGGCTGGATTCAATCGTTCAGGCGGCGGGCCGATGTAATCGCGAAGGTAACCTTGATGCTGGTCAGGTTGTGGTGTTCGTGCCTCCTTCAAAGCCGCCCCTGGGAACCATTAGCACAGCTATCGCGTCCTGCAAATCTATTCTTAGTTGCCTTAACGAGCAGGAATCTATTGATAGCCCACAAGTTTTTGAACGCTACTTTAGTCATTTGTTCGCACAAGTCGAGTTAGATACGGCTAACATGCAGGACTTGTTGGAACGCGACGCGGGGCGCTTACAAATTCAATTTCGCACAGCCGCTCTTAAATTCCGGATGATTGACGATGCTAATACCCATACGATATATGTGAAATACGAGGAAGAGGTTGACGGTTGGTTGCAGGAATTGAGGTTTCACCCGAACAGGGAGCTATTAAGAAAACTCCAGCGTTACAGCGTGACAGTATATGATCGCCAGTTTAATGCGATGCTCGACAGGGGCGATATTGAGGAAGTATCATCGGGGTTTTACGCTCAATGTAATAGCAATGTTTACGATGACAAACTCGGCTTGCTGGTGGGTGAAATAGAACTCACACCCGGCAATTCTGTTCTGTGAGGAAACTTTTATATGCCAAGTAAAGAAACTTTTTGTCTTGAAGTTAAGGGTGATTTCGCCTGTTTTACCCGACCTGAAATGAAAGTCGAGCGAGTGTCCTACGATGTTATTACCCCTTCGGCGGCACGGGCCATATTCGAAGCGATACTCTGGAAGCCGGCTATCGCCTGGCACATTACCAAAATAGAGGTACTCAATCCCATTAACTGGATCAATATACGCCGCAATGAAGTAGCATCCGTAATCAGTACCAACAATGTCAAACAGGTAATGAGTGGCGGTAACAAGAACTTGCATATTCTGATTGAGGATGATCGCCAGCAAAGAGCGGGGCTTTTTCTTCGTGATGTTGCCTATCGGCTTTATGCACGTTTCTCGCTACAGGATGACAGTAAACATATCCACCACCACCCACATTTGCAATGTGCGGACGCAGACCGTTCCGAAAATACCTACATGAAGTTCGCGGAGATGTTTAAGAGACGAGCGAGGAAAGGACAATGTTTTAATCAGCCCTATCTCGGCACCCGTGAATTTTCCGCTGACTGGCGACTGATTGAGACATCGCAACAAGAACCCCATGCTTTAGATCAGGACAAACCATTGGGCTGGATGCTTTATGACATGGACTTTTCCGATCCCAAACAACCCTCTCCGCGATTTTTTAGTGCCGTGCTGAAAAAGGACGGTTCAATTGATGTTCCGGCCTGGGACAGCAAGGAGGTGCGGGGATGATTTTGCAGGCACTTAATCAGTATTACGACAGGAAAAGCACATCCTCCGAAGGCGCGCTTCCACCATACGGGTTTGAAACAAAAAGTATTCCCATCATTATTGAAATAGATATTGATGGGAATTTCGATCAGGTCATCGTTCGTGATGGAAAAGATCCGAATACAAGTGAACTGGTACCGCACGCCGTAAAACGAGCCTCCGGTATCAAAAGCAACCTGCTTTGGGATAACGTCGAGTATGCTTTGGGTATTGATACCCGAGACAAATCAGAAGGTGCTATCGAAAAGCATCAGGCTTTTCGCGATAAAATTTCTGCTCTTGATACATGTGATACCAGCGTTCAAGCCATCGTGTGTTTTTTGAATAAAATAGATGTAGAGTCTATTAAAGCGAATGCTAAGTGGGAGATACTGAAAAAAAATCCCAATGTCAGTTTTCGTATTACTGGCGAGCTTTGCCTGATTTGCCAGAAGCCAGAATTGAGAGAAATACTTGCAAACGCCAATCGCTCAGACAGTGACACGTCCCGTTGCTTGGTGACAGGTAAAAGAGATCAAGTTAAGCGCTTGCATCCCGCTATTAAAGGTGTATGGGGAGCACAAAGTTCTGGAGGGAATATTGTCTCCTTCAACTTGAACTCGTTTAATTCCTACGGGAAGTCCCAAGGTGCTAATGCGCCCGTGGGGGAAGAAGCGGGGTTTGCCTATACTACGGCGCTGAATCACTTGCTTAGAAAAGACTCAAGTCAGCGCATTCAAGTTGGCGATGCGTCAACGGTTTTTTGGGCGGAAAAACCCGCATCAATGGAATCTGATTTCGGCACAATTTTTGGTTTAACACCGAAAGAAGTTAAAGACGACCCCGATGCCTACACACGGGCAGTAAAAGCGATATTTGACTCAGCTTATCAAGGACGACATCAAGAAAATAAGTCGGCGAATCGATTTTATGTATTAGGGTTGTCTCCTAATGCGTCACGTATTTCGATTCGATTTTGGCAGGTAGCGACGGTTACTGAAATATCTCAACGCATCAAACAACACTTTAAACATTTAGAGATGGTTCACGAGCCGACGGAGATGCCCTATTTGCCATTATTTTTGCTTTTGGTCAACGTGGCATCTCAAGGGAAAAGTAAAAACATACCCCCAAATCTTGCGGGCGAGTTGATGCGGAGCATTCTTTCCGGACAACCCTATCCTTTCACTTTGCTGTCTGCGACCATCCGTCGTTGCAAAGCGGAGAGGAAAGTAAATTATCAGCGGGCTGCTTTAATAAAAGCCTGCATCAACAGTCATAAACCTACGGGGGAATTAAAAGTGTCATTAGATATTGAAAATGCGAATCCCGCCTACCGCCTGGGCAGACTTTTTGCTGTGTTGGAAAAAATACAGGAAGAAGCAAGCCCAGGCATTAATGCCACCATAAGAGACCGCTATTACGGCGCGGCATCCAGCAACCCTGTCAGCGTATTTCCTACTTTACTGAAACTCAAGAATCACCATTTGAGCAAATTGGAGTCGGTTGGGCGTAAAATCAATCTTGAAAAACTCATAGGTGAAATCATGTGCAGAATACTCCCAGACCTACCCGCGAGCCTGAATCTTCAAGACCAAGGGCGCTTTGCTGTAGGTTATTATCATCAGCGTCAGAATTTGTTTACCCGTAAAGAAACCAAAGAATCAGGAGAAGAATCATGAGTTTAGAAAACCGCTACGATTTTGTGTTGTTATTTGATGTTAAAGACGGCAACCCGAATGGAGACCCCGATGCGGGCAATATGCCACGCATTGATGCTGAAACAGGCAGGGGACTTGTCACCGATGTGTGCCTGAAGCGCAAGGTGCGTAACTACATAGAGATCACTAAAAAAGAGATCACTAAAAACGATTCTACCGGTTACAGGATTTATGTTCAGGAAAAGGCTGTCTTAAATCGAAGACACAAAGAACCATACGATGCTTTTGATTTGACGCCAGAACCAAAAAAGCTACCAAAAGACGTAGAGGTTGCCAAGAAAATTACTAAGTGGATGTGTACGAATTTCTATGATATTCGTACTTTCGGTGCTGTCATGTCAACCGAGGTTAATGCCGGACAGGTGCGTGGTCCAATCCAGCTAACTTTTTCTCGTTCAGTTAGCCCCATCGTGGCTCAAGAGCATTCCATTACCCGCATGGCAGTTACCAATGAGAGAGATTTAGAAAAAGAGCGCACCATGGGCCGCAAAGCCACAGTCCCTTACGGACTATACCGATGCCATGGTTTTATATCCGCTCATTTGGCGCGGCAAACCGGTTTTTCAGAAGAAGACCTGGAGCTATTTTTCACTGCCCTTGAACAAATGTTTGAGCATGATCGTTCAGCAGCCCGAGGGGAAATGACCACTCGCGGCCTGTATGTGTTCAAGCACGAAAGCCAGCTTGGCAACGCCCATGCCAATAAACTTTTTGAGCGCATCGAGGTAACACTTGAAAATGGAGACAAGCCACCGAGAGACTTCGGAGACTATAGCGTAACGGTAAATGAATCAGATATGCCGTCAGAGGTCGAGTTGATTCAGCGAATTCATGGATAAGTGCCTATTTGGCAATAATGGGAAAGCGCATAGAATATAGTCACCCCCTGTCAGCCGTCGCGCCCCGCACGGGGCGCGTGGATTGAAACCCCTCTGCAATCGCCAGCCAATCGGCCAGGTCAGGTCGCGCCCCGCACGGGGCGCGTGGATTGAAACCTAGAATCTTTTAGGCACCTTAGACGGCCTTACAGGTCGCGCCCCGCACGGGGCGCGTGGATTGAAACACGCGGGTTATAGGGGGTACGGTACGCCGATGCGGTCGCGCCCCGCACGGGGCGCGTGGATTGAAACAAAATTACCAAGGGTGCAGTCGTAAAGGGTAAAAGGTCGCGCCCCGCACGGGGCGCGTGGATTGAAACATCTCGTAGATTGAGTCCATGTCGGCCTGTTTGAGTCGCGCCCCGCACGGGGCGCGTGGATTGAAACCTGAAAAACACGCCCTACTCCAGCACGGCCAGTTGTCGCGCCCCGTACGGGGCGCGTGGATTGAAACTCGCAGACCAGCGCGAACAGGGTGATTTGCTGATAGTACGCCATCGGCGTCATTAAACCCCACACCGCCCGTCATCCTCGCCGAGGCCGAAGGCCGAAGGCGGGGATCCAGGCGCGGCGAAGCCGCGTATATAATAAGTCCGGCGAAGCCGGATACATTGTTAATGGCGGCTGGCGCCGCCACTCTGGATTCCCGGGCTACGCCCTGGGGGGAACTGTCGGCGATGGGAACACCCCCCATCGCCTGGAATGACGACCTTCTTTTTATCCGGGGAAGGCTAAGGACAGACAAGGGCGCGGGGATGGCGTACTATCAGCAATGCAGCCTGACGGCGTTCTTTCTGCTGCGCACGGATACTGTTGACCTCATACGAAAATGCTCTATGACCATAGCTAATAAAAAAGAAACCGCAAATTGAGCGAAATTAAATCAACTCTCTGGCAAAACCAGCAATTCCGGACCTACCTCTGGTCCACCGGCTTCGCCGGCACCGCGGTTGCAATGCAGCAGTTGCTTGTCAGTTGGCTGCTGGTGGGTATTCTCCTGCTACCTGCAAGTCAGGTGGGCATCATCCAGGCAGTTATCGGCCTGCCGGGTATTCTCCTGATGCTATGGGGGGGCGCAACGGCTGACCGCGCCGATGCAAGAACCCTGCTGATTCAGGTTTATGCCGTTGCCTGGTTATTCCCGATGGCATTGTTTGCCGTCAATCAGTTTGGCTGGCTCAATATCTGGACCGTCGGCGCATTTGGCGTTGCCATGAGCACCGCTATTTCCTTCAGCAGCCCCGCCCAGCAGGCCATTCTCAATCGCGTTGCCGGCAAGGATGTGCAGCGCGGCGTGACTGCGGCAACCGCCATGAGTTTTATCGTACAGATTCTGGGGCTCATGCTGGCGGGTCAGATGGAACTTATCGGCGTCGGTTATGTTTTGCTGATCCAGGCTTCGAGCCTTGTTCTGGGAGCCTTTGCAGTTCGCAGCATTGCTTCCGCCGATGTCAGCCGCGACCGTAAACCGGAATCCACCCTCTCGACTGTTATCGCCGGGCTTAAAGCCGCCTACGCCAACAAAACCATCTACCAAACGCTGATCGTCACTTTTATTTCCGGGGTCTTCAACGCGGGGGCTTTCATGACGGCCATCCCGTTCATCGTCAAGCGAGCCTATGACGGAGATGCACTGGGGCTGGCCACCATCATGATTGTGTTCTATGCCGGCGCTACCATCTCAAACATCATACAATTCAAAATAATGCCGCTGGAAAGGCCGGGGTTCTGGTTCCTTGTCATGCAGTTGACGCGGGTTTTTATTTTGCTGCTGGTATGGATTCAACCGGCCTGGTGGTTGCTGATGATCGTGTTGTTCGTATGGGGGCTCAACATGGGGGTTACGACCAATCTTTCCCGCGCCATTGTGCAGGAAGCAGGTGAACCCGTTTACCTGGCGCGAATGTTGAGCGTATACAGCCTGGGGCTGGTGGGCAGCATGCCGGTGGGCGCGCTGATTATCGGTTTTATCATCGAATGGTTCGGCGCCATGAACGCCATGATTCCCGCCATGTTTGTTTCCGGATTGCTCTGCGCCTATGGTTTTTTCTTTACGGGCCTGAGCAAGTACCGGTCGCCCGGGTTTGTTTAGTGTGGTGACGAGGCCAGCTTCTGCCGGTCGAGCAAGAACATCCTCACTAGCTTCCAGGCCCCGAACAGCAGCGTCGCGTAGAGAGCGTCACCGGCAAGGCTCCTGAGCAGAAAGGGTATGGCGTCGATATAGCAACTCAGCAGACCCGCGACGGTGGGCGGGCGAAAGACCAGCCAAACTCCGAAGTTGGAGATCAGCCAGAAGGCCAGCGCCCCGGCCCCGACGCCGACACATATACGGGGCAGCGAATCGAATCGATACAGAAGCGAGCGGCCAATGGCAGCGCTCGCAAGAAAGCCCAGATACACCGCCACCATCACGATGGCGTTGTACAGGCCGACGGTCAGGTCTCCCAGCAACAGGGCACCCAGGGGCACCAGCCAGTAAACACCCCGTTGCAGGTAGGCGCCGGAAAACAGAGCCAGGGCGCCGATGGGCGCGATATTGTACGGGTGAGGCACAATGCGCATTGTCGCCGCCAGCAGAATCAGGCCGAAGATGCAGATGAGATGCAGTGTTTGTGTTTTGGGCATGATGATGTTCCTCAGTTGCTGAGGCTGTAGCGCAGGCCCATATAGGCGGTGCGCCCCAGCGTCTCGTAGCCATAGACCTCTTCATAGTCCTCATCCAGGGCGTTTTCCACTCTGGCGAAAACTTGCAGACCCGATGTTATCTGATAACTGCCGGAGAGTGTTACCAAAGTGAAGCCGTCCAGTGCAATCCGCCCCCCATAACAGGGTGGCCCGGAAAAGCAGCTATCATCCTGATCGCCATTGTAATCCACATTTAGATTGAGATTGGCCTGATGCTCGGGAAAGCGCCAGTTGAGATTGGCGCTGGCGATATGTTCGGCCCGGCGGATCTCGTCGAATCGATTCCCCTTCGCGTCTTCCTCGGTGGCATCCAGCCGGGTGTAGGCGAAGCTCAGATGCAGGTCGTCGCTGACCGGCCAGTTGCCGCTGAACTCAATACCCTGCCGGTCACTGACACCTTCCCCGTTCTCTGCGGTGGACCTGCCGAGGGGTGCGACGTATACAGTGTTAATCTCGTCTTCCAGTGCCTCGCGGAAATAAGTCAGGCTGAGGGAAAGTTCACCGAGACTCTGATCAAAGCCCACTTCCCAGCCGGCGGACTTTTCCGGTATCAGGCCCGGGTTGCCGATAAAATTCGTGAAAGTACCGTAGCGCTCGATGAAGGCCGGGTTCTTGATACCCGTGCCTCCGGCGGCCCGCAGTTTGGTGCCTTCACTGATGCGCCAGGCGGCACTCAGGCGGCCAGTGCTCTTGTCGTTAAATTCGCTGTTGTCGTCATGGCGTGCGCTGACCAGCAAAGAGAAAGCATCGCCCAGCTTGCCGCGGTACTCGAAGATGATAGAACCCGTGGTCATATCTTCGCCCCGATTGGGGTCAAAGGGGTCATTGGGGAGGCCGTAATGATAGATCGGCCCGCTCTGGCGGTAGTCCTCTTCCTGACGCTCCAGTGCGCCGGTAATGCGGTGGCCTTCGATCAGTTCAACACTGCTCTGCCAAGCGAGCAGGGTCACATCGGCAGCCGATTTAGTGAAAGTAGAGTCATCGTTTTCGGTGTCCGTCCGGGCGTAGCTGAGTTTATGCTGCCAGTGCCCGCCCGGGGTATTGAAGTGCATGGCCAGCTTACCGTACAACTGTTCCACTTCAGTTTTGGCGGTGCTGCTGTCGGCAACCAGCCCCATGTTCGACCCGGCGATGATAGCACCCGAGTCGAATTCGTTTTCCGCCTCCGTGCGGTGCAGGCTGGCATCCACGCGGAAACTCTCACTGAAGGCGTAGCCCAGGCCAAGGTTCAGGTTGCGGTTGTCGTAGCCGTCTTCTTCTTTCCCCTCACGGGAAATATTTTCGCCATCGGTGGTGAGGTCGGCGGCCTTGAAGCGGAACTGCAAGCGCTCATCGGCGTAGCGAACGCCGGCGCCGAAATTGCGCCAGCCGTTGCCGCCGCTCTCGGCCAACACGTCACCGTTCCAGCCCCCTTCGGCGCGGCGGGTGGTGATATTGATAATGCCGGCCAGGGCATCGCTGCCCCACAGGGCACTCTGCGGGCCGCGGATGATTTCCACGGACTCCAGGCCGTAATTGAGTAGATGGGCCATGTTGAACTCACCGCCCTGGGCCGCATCGTTGACCTTGACGCCGTCGATAAACACCATGACATGATTGCCCTCGGCGCCGCGCAGCCGCAACTGGGTCTGCGAGCCCACCATGCCCGTGCGACTGACCGCCAGCCCCGGCACCGACCGCAGAATTTCCCCCAGAGGTGCCATTTGCCGTTGTTCCAGCAGGTCCCGATTCAGCACAGTCACGGAACTGCCCAGTTCACTCGCCGAGATGGGTTCGCGCGCCGCGTATACCACCAAGGTTTCAAGTGCGGTTTCAAGTGCGGTTTCGAAAGTTTCGTTGTGTGAGTTCGCCAGCACCAACGGGCCGCCGGCGAGCGTGGCTACAAAAGTGGTCGCAAATGCGGCCGGAAAGATACAAACAGTTTTCATAGGCGCCCCCATTCAATGATCAAGTGTAATGGGGAGGGGTTCGTAGGCGGTGCCCGAACATGAACAAACAGGTCTATCCATCCAGGGACGCGAAGTTCCCACCCTCTGATGCCAGCTTCTTCAGCAGCGCCGATGGCCTCCATGCCTCGTCACCGGTTTCTTTGTAGAAACGCTCAATATCCTCCAACACCTTATCCAGCCCTTGAGTGTCCGCAAACCACATGGGCCCGCCCACATGAGCCGGGAATCCGTAGCCGTTGACATAAACCGTATCGATATCTCCCGCCCGGAGCGCATGGCCCTCTTCCAGAAGGTTCGCGCCTATGTTGACCAGCGGATACATGCAACGCTTGAGAATTTCTTCATCGGAAAACTCCCGCCTCTTGTAGCCAAGGTCTTCCGACACTCCGGTAATCACGGCATCGGCTTCAGGGTCAGGCAGCGGGGTTCTGTCACCCTTCTCATAACGATAGTAACCCTTGCCGTTTTTCTGGCCATAGCGACCAAGTTCACAAAGCGCATCAGGGATGCGTGCGGTAACCTCGTTGGAACCGCCAACCATTTTGCGCGCACGCCAGCCAAGGTCCAGGCCAACCATGTCACTCATTGCAAAAGGCCCCATTGCCAGACCAAAGTCATAAATCACCTTGTCAATCTGGGCGGGTGTTGCGCCTTCCAGGATCATCATCGATGCCTGGCGTGTATAACCCGCCAACATTCGATTACCAATGAAGCCGGGGCAGTTACCCGCCATCACGGGTATCTTGCCAAGCCGCTTGCCAAGAGCCATGGCAGCACCCAGCGTTATCGGAGCAGACTGCTCGCCCCTGACAACTTCAAGCAGTCGCATGACGTTGGCGGGGCTGAAAAAGTGCATGCCGCAAACATCGCCAGGGCGGGAAGTGGACGCCGCTATCGCATCTACATCCAGAGCCGAAGTGTTGCTGGCAAGCAAGGCACCTTTTTTCATGATCTTGTCCAGCCTTGTGAAAATTTCCTTCTTCAGATCGAGATTTTCATACACCGCTTCTATAACCACGTCGCCGTCGCCAAGGTCATCAAAGTTTTCCGCCGGGATTATCAGGGACATTCGTTTGTCCATTTCTTCCCGGCTGAGGCGGCCCCTCGATACAGTGCGGGCATAGTTGTCCTCAATCACCTTCAGGCCACGAGCCAGGTTCTCTGGATCATTGTCATGGATTCTTACAGGGATACCCGCATTGGCAAAGCACATGGCGATGCCACCGCCCATTGTGCCGGCGCCAATCACGGAGCCTTGTTTGATGTTCGGCGGGGGCGCGTCTTTCGGCAGGTCCGGGATCTTGTTGGCGGCGCGCTGCGCAAAGAAAATATGAATCAACGCCGCACGCTGCGGATGAGACATACATTCGGCAAAATTTTCACGTTCGGCTACAAGACCGTCGGCAAAACTTTTTCCATTGACCGCGGCTTCAACGCATTTCAGTATCTGGGCTGGTGCAAAGCGCCCGCGATGGGTCTTGTCCAGGTCCGCCCTGAACTTCTCGAACAGGCCGCTGTTGCCACGGTCTGCGGCTATCTTGTCTTCAAGGTCTCTGATTTTTCGAGTCGCGCCGCCAGCACCCACTATTTCGTTGGCATAAGCCAGCGCATCTTCAACAATGTCGCCACTGGCTACACGATCAACTATGCCCATAGCGAGAGCATCCGGGGCCATGATCGGGTCACCGGAAATCATCGCCCGGATGGCCGCATCGGCACCAATCAGGCGCGGCAATCTTTGAGTACCACCTGCGCCCGGCAACAAACCCAATTTGACCTCGGGCAACCCCACTGGCGCCGTGGGAGCGGCAATCCGGTAGTCGCAGCAAAGTGCCACCTCCAGGCCGCCGCCAAAAGCCGTGCCATTGATCGCCGCAATAATCGGCTTGCCGCTCGACTCCATCTTGTCGAGTGCTTCAAGGAGCCCAACACCCTCGGTGGCCGCCGAGCCAAACTCACTAATGTCCGCGCCGGCGATAAAAGCCCTGTGCATGCCCGTGATGACCAGAGCCCGAATACCGTCGTCCGCCAGTGCCCGGGTCACGCCATCGTACAACCCCTGCCGGACCCCGGAAGAAAGCGGGTTGACGGGCGGATTATCAATACTCAGCAGAGCGATATTGCCCCGCTCTTCATAATGCACTGTGCCTTTCATCGGGTGCCTCCATAAACATGTGGCGCAAGCATAGCCCAAAACCAGTTGGCCAGCTCCGTTACTTATCGAAGTATGCCGCCATCCCGCCCCTTCTCATTCTATGAAGACCCCCTTGGCAAGGGCGGGTCGGCAATCTTGAGTAGCTGCTTGCCACGATTCTTGCCCTCAAAGAGTCGCAGGAAAGTCCCTGGCGTATTCTCAATACCTTCCTGAATATCTTCCGCATGCCGGAGTTGACCGCCTTCTATCCATCCGGACAGCATCTTGATGGCTTCGGCGGCTCTATGGAAATAGTCGATAACGATAAACCCCTCCATTCGGCAACGGCGAATGACAAGCTGCATGTAATTTTTCGGACCGGGCGGCAACTCCGCCTTGTTATAAGAAGAAATACCACCGCACAAAACGATACGGCCATTCTGGGCCATGTTGAGGAGCGCAGCATCAAGAATGTCACCGCCGACATTGTCGAAAAAAACATTGATGCCATCGGGGCAGGCTTCTCTGAGGCGCCCCCGGACATCTTCGGACTTGTAGTCAATAGCCGCATCGAATCCGAGGTCATTGGTCAACCAGGCGCACTTTTCCGCGCCGCCAGCTATACCGACCACTTTGGATGCGCCCTTGATGCGTGCTATCTGCCCCGCAACGGAACCTGTCGCACCCGCCGCCCCGGACACGACAACCACGTCGCCTTTTTCAGGTTTGCCTATGTCCAGCATGCCGAAGTAGGCAGTCAGGCCGGTGCCACCGAGGGCGCTTAAAACCAGATACGGCGGTATCCCTTCCGGCACTTTCGATATGCCGCCCATGACGCCGGCTTCGTCGTTACTGACCGCATACTCCTGCCAGCCAAGCTGACCCTGTACAAAGTCCCCCGGCTTGAATTTGTCGTTGCGGGATTCGATCACCTGGCCTACCGTGGAGGCCCGCATGACCTCGCCAATCCCCACTGGCGGCACATAGCTTTTTACATCGTTGAGCCACCCGCGCATGGCGGGCTCAAAAGCGAAATAAAGGTTACGAACCAGGATTTCATTTTTGCCGATACCGGGGACCGGCTCCTCAATGTACTCAAAATCAGATTCTCGGACCAGGCCCACCGGTCTCGATTTCAATCGCCACTGGCCGTTCACAGGTTCAGACATTGACAGGTTCCTCTAATCAAAAAAGTGATCATGTCGCTTGTGCCCGCCGCCCGTCAAGGCGCGCAGACATCGTTCTCGTTATCAGTGCGTTTGAAGGGCCCATGCTCGGCGATATAGTCGATCTCTTCATCAACATGCTGCCTTTCCGATTCCAGGTAATGACCCACCGCATCCCGAAAGGATGCGTTCGCAATCCAGTGGGCGCTGTAGGTGTGCGTGGGCATGTAACCCCTGGGTAGCTTGTGCTGACCCTGGGCGCCGGCTTCCACTCTCTTCAAGCCGTGCTTGATGGCGAAGTCTATGGCCTGGTAATAGCAAACCTCAAAGTGAAGAAACGGGTGATGTTCAATACAGCCCCAGTTCCGGCCATACAGGCAATCACCGCCGATGAAATTAATTGCTCCCGCAACATACCGACCGTTTCGTTTGCACATGATCAGCAGCGTATCATCCGGCATGCTTTCTCCAATGAGCGAAAAATACTGACGGGTCAAATAAGGGGCGCCCCATTTACGATTCCCGGTGTCGATGTAAAACCGAAAAAAGGCGTCCCAGTGTTCCTCCGTCAAATCGCCGCCGGTGATGCGTTCTATCTCCATACCCTGCGCAACGGCATCACGCCTCTCTCGCCGGATGTTCTTGCGTTTTTTAGACGACAGATCGGCAAGAAAGCCGTCAAAATCGTCATAGCCGCGATTTTGCCAATGGAACTGGTTATGGGTGCGTTGCAGGAAGCCCACTTCGCCCATCATTTCCCATTGCAACCTGTCCGCAAAAGTAATGTGAACACTGGAAGCCTGCATCCGCTCGGAGACCTGCATTGCGCCGGAGAGCAGATGCTTTTCGAGGTCAGGATGCCCGGTATTGGTTTTTACCAGCAGACGCCTGCCCGTTACCGGCGTAAATGGCACCGAAACCTGCAACTTGGGGTAATAACGGCCGCCGGCCCGCTCAAAGGCGTCCGCCCATGCGTAATCAAAAACATACTCACCCTGGGAGTGACTCTTGAGGTACATGGGCAGGACGGCCAGCAGACCGTCAGTTTCATGCTCTAGGGCAAGATGACACGGCCCCCAGCCGGTATCCGCAACAACGGACCCGCTTGCTTCCAGGGCGTGTAAAAATGCGTAGGAAACAAAAGGGTCATAAGGCCCGTCGCATTCAGGGTCGAATCGGCAGGGATTGGCGCAGGCGTCCCAGCCCCGGCGACCAATCTCATCGATACTCGAGTGGACTTTCAGCGTGTAGCTGGTGGTTGAGATGTGCGTATCCTCTCGCGTCTCTTTTCGCGTTTCTTTTCGCGGATGTGCGGATGCCGAAGCAAAAAACGCTACAGGATTTCTGAGGCAACCAACTCCAGCGCCTCCAGTTGCCCCGCCCCCAGCAGCATGCTGCCAATCTTGCCTTTGTTACCGGCCTCTTTCCAAACCTGCAACCGCTCCCTGATACGTTCCGCTGGGCCAACCAGATGACAGGCATCCACCAGTTCATCCGGCACAGCCGCCGTGGCCTCATCTTTCTTTCCAGCCAGGAACAGGTCCTGTATCTTGACCGCCGCGTCTTCGTAGCCGAGCGCCTTCGCATAATCGTTATAAAAATTCTTGTCTCTTGCGCCCATGCCGCCGATATAAAGCGCCATGTTGCCTTTAATGGGCATTCGACAGTGATCGATATCATCGCCGATGATGACCGTGACGAAAGGCGCCACGTCAAAATCCATCATCGTCTTGCCCGCCTTATCGAGCCCCTTGCCGATGAATGCGCCCAGCACGTCCACTTTGTCCGGCGAAACCCAGATCGGGAATACGCCGTCTGCGACTTCCGCCGATGTTTCAAGACCCTTGGGCGTAATCGACGCCATGTAGATGGGTATGTTTGTATCCGCTTGCAGAATGCTCTTCAGCGATTTGCCGAGACCCGTGCCATCGTCACCGCTGTATGGCAATGAATAGTGGAAGCCCTCATGCTCCACCGGCGCTTCCCGCGCAAATATCTTCCGCATGATGTCGATGTATTCGCGGGTTCTTGTCATGGGCCTGCCATAAGCGACCCCGTGCCATCCTTCGACGACCTGCGGCCCCGAAGCGCCGAGGCCGACAATGAACCGCCCGTTGGAAAGCTGGTTCAGCGTCATGGCGGTCATGGCGGCGCAAGCCGGTGACCTGCCGGGCATCTGCATGATGGCCGTCCCCACTTTGATCTTCTCGGTTTGCGCCAGAATCCAGGCCGCGGGAGTGACCGCGTCTGAACCATAAGCCTCGGCCGTCCACACGGATTCATAACCCATGCTTTCAGCCGCCTTGATGCGCGCCATGTCAATGCCAATGACCTTGCCGCCAATACCGTTGAGTATGCCCAGTTTCATTTCTTCCTCCTGGTTTCAGTTATAGGGTGCTAAATTATGTTCGCGATCAGGCTTGGAGTTTTTTCAGCAACTCCTTCGCATGATTGTCGTCCTTCGCTGGAAAGGACGCCATTGTCCTGTCCACCAGACCGTCATAACGGCTCCTGAACTTGTCAATCACCTCATCAATTTCCGCGACAACTGCAAACTCCTTCAATATGTCATCGGTAATCAAGGAGCCCATTTCATCCCACTTCCCTTGTTTGGAAAGCCGGTTGAGTTCCGGTTGCAGTTCGCCCCACCCATGAATGTTGAGCACCGGGGCATAGGCCGGCGTTGATCCGTAAAAGGCGATCTGTTTGCACACGGCCTGTTTGTTGGCGTCGAACTCTTCTTCAGTATTCCCCGTTACAATGAATCCCGGGTATGACACTTCAAATTCTTTCCGTGACCGCCCGGCTTTGGCAAGCCCCTTCTCCATCGCCGGCAGTGTCACTTCTTGCAGGTACTTGCGGGTGGTGAACCCGTGGATGATCACGCCGTCAGCCACCTCCCCGGCGACTTCCGTCATCAACGGGCCGACAGCCGCCAGAAAAACCCTGGGTGCACCGTATTCGGTGTCGAGGGGCGTGAACATGGGTGTCATCAGTGAATGGGTGTAAAAATCACCCTGGAAAGACAAGGCCTCCCCGTTATGCCAGCAATTCCATATTGCCCGCATGGCGGATATGAACTCCCGCATCCGCGCTGCCGGCCTGGACCAGGGCATGCTGAACCGCTTGGTGATGTGCGGGCGAATCTGCGAACCCAACCCGAGTATGAAACGCCCCTTTGAAAAACTGTTCAGGTCGTGACCGATATTGGCGAGATTCATCGGCGTTCTTGAAAACGCAACCGCGATGGATGTCGCAAGTTCGATCTTCTCCGTCTCCTGAGCGGCCAGGAGCAGCGGGAAGAATGGATCATGGGCAATTTCCGCGGTAATCGCGCCATGATACCCAAGCGCTTCCAGCTTCCCCGCATGAGCGGCTACGCCGGTCAGGCTCCCCATCAACCCGCCGTCAACTTTCATCGGAAGGAGAAATTTTTAGCGGTGAAAGCGTCGAAGGTCTGCTGCGTCTCACCCGGTGATACACAGGAAATGATGTGCGTCGTAATACCCATCTCTCCATACTCGCGAATGCGGTCATGACATTCTTCCATGGAACCGAGAATCGCTATATCGTCAACCAGGTCATCATCCAGCGCCCCGGTGGTTTTCTCCCGATCTTTTTCCGCCCAGCCTTCCCGGATAAGGGCGGCAACATCCTCGTAACCGCACCAGGCAAGAAACCTGTTGTAAACAGGTGTGGCGTAGTAGGGCGCAAAGGCTCTGCGAATCATGTCCCGTGCGCCCGGCTTGTCGTCCGTGACAATAACCTGATGACGACAGACAACTTCCACGTCTTCAATTTTGCGGCCAGCCCGTGCGGCACCCGCCTCGATATGTTTCATCATCTTCGGCAAGGCCTTCTTCGGAAACAGATTCAAGATGACGCCATCGGAAAACTCCGCCGCCGCCTCAAGCATCTTTGCTCTGAGGGCCGCCATGTAAACAGGTTGGGCGCCCGCATCCAGCGGCAATTGACGATACCCATGGCTGGACACTGTCTCGCCATCATAGTCGGACTTGTCGCCGACCAGCATCTTCTTGACCAATTCAGTCGTTTCCCTGACTCTTGTCAGCGGTTTTTCAAATGCCTGGCCATGCCAGTTTTCCATCATGGGCTGGCTGGAGGAACCCAGGCCGAGAATAAATCGCCCTGCGGACAGTTTATGCAACACATGCGCCGTGGAAGCGAGAACGGCGGGTGTGCGTGAATAGACCGGAATGATTGCCGTGCCTATTCTGCAGCGTGATGTGTTGAGGGCGACGGCGGCGACGGTGGTCAGCGCATCCAGCCCGCTGGAATCCGCGAACCACAAGTCATCGTAACCCTGCGCCTCGGCCCATTTTGCAATTTCGATTGTCGCTTCCACTCCCCGTGGGTCGGGTAAGGTCAATGCGGTTCTCTGCGGTACTGCCATGTCTTGTTCCTTGATTGGTGGTTTTGCTGCGATCGTTACATTAAACAATGTCCCTGCTGGAAAGCAGTTCGTCAGCTTCCTGGGCAAGGCCGGGCTTTACCAGCGGTGTTTTATGTTTGTTGCGCTTGCGTTCATATTTCTTTGCGGATGTGTAAATCGGTTCCGTCAGGGCCACAGCGCCGAATGATCTCTGCTTTTGCAATTCAGGCGCATCGCCATAGGTTGTCGTGCGCTGCCTCGGCGCTCTGCCAATACTGCGAATGATTTCTTCCATTTCTTCCGGCGAGGTTTCCTGCCCGTGAGACGCACCGGCTGCGCGGGTGATCGTCTCATTCATCAACGTACCGCCCAGATCATTGACGCCGGCCTGCAAGCAGGCCTTGACGCCGTCATGCCCCAGCTTCGTCCAGGAAGCCTGGATATTGCGGAAGTGAGGATGGAGTGCCAGCCTCGCAATGGCGTGAATCAAGATGGCCTCCCGGAAGGTAGGGCCCTTTCTTGCCTTCCCCTTCAGATAAATCGGCGCTTCCATGTGAATGAACGGCAGAATCACAAATTCGGTAAAGCCGCCGGTTTTCTCCTGAAGGTCCCTGACCCGCAACAGGTGGCGGGCAAGATGCCTGTACTGCTCCATGTGACCGTACATGATTGTGGCGGTCGTATTGAACCCTGCTTTATGAGCCGCCTCCATCACTTCCAGCCATTGCGCCGTATTGATCTTGTCAGGGCAGAGCATCACCCTGACTTCATCGTCAAGTATCTCCGCAGCCGTCCCAGGCAAGGTCCCAAGGCCCGCCTGCTTTAATCGGCCCAGAAATTCATCAATGGTGATGCCCAGGGTTTTCGCCCCCTGCCACACTTCCAACGGTGAGAAGGCGTGGATGTGCATGTCCGGAACCGCCTGCTTGATGGCGTGGCAGATGTCGATATACGTTTGCCCCGTGTACTCGGGATGAATGCCGCCTTGCAGGCAAACCTCGCCGGCACCACGGCCCCAGGCTTCGCTGACGCGGCGCATGATTTCCTCGTGCGACAGATCATAGGGTTTGCCCCGCAGGTTCTCGCTCATCTTTCCCTTGGAAAAAGCGCAGAACTGGCATTTGAAATAACACACATTGGTATAGTTGATATTACGGTTGACGCAGTAGGTCACCTCTTCACCGGCCAACCGCCTGCGCAGTTCGTCCGCCGCCTGGCAGACAACTGTATAGTCGTCGCCTCTCGCCCTGAAAAGGCGAACTATGTCTTCCTCCGCCAGGCGCTCACCGCCGGCCGCTCTCTCAAGAATCCCCGCCAGGTCAGGGGACGGCCTGGACCGCATGATCGCTGTGACGCGCACAAGGTCAATTTCAGGCGGCGGTTTGACCTCCCCTGCACTCCAGTCTTCGGTTCTTGCAAAACCCTCGCCGTCTATGGCCCGCAGGACCAGGGGCGTCATGGCGGGGTCCGTCCATTCCGCTGACTCATTGGCATAGGCCGGGTAAAGCGCAAGCCGCTCCAACAGTAACTTGCCGGCATTGGCGGTTTCATTGGCCAGGTTCGCAAGGTGCGGCCAGGGTGCCTCGGGGTTGACAAAATCCGGCGTGACCGGAGACACGCCCCCCCAATCGTTGATGCCTGCATCGACAATATGCTCCAGTACGCCCGGGCTCAGGTTTGGAGGCGCCTGGATATTCATGCCCGGGCCAAAAATGATCCGCGCCAGCGCGAGGGTCCAGAGTAATTCATCGAGATCGGGTTCCGGCGCATTTGCCATCAGGGTCTCCGGCTTGGCCCGGAAGTTCTGAATGATAATCTCTTGAATATGACCGTGGAGCCTGTTCACATCCCGCAGCGCCAGCAGAGACTCCAGCCGTTCTTCCCGCGTTTCGCCGATGCCAATCAGAATCCCGGACGTGAAGGGCGTCTTTGCTTCACCGGCGAGCCGCAAAGTCTCGAGACGCCTCGCGGGCATTTTGTCCGGCGACCCGTAGTGAGGCATGCCCTTTTCCATCAGACGGTCAGAGGCGCTTTCCAGCATGATGCCCATGGATATGGAAACCTGTCGCAACTCAGCCAATTCGTCAGCTTGCAGCAGGCCAGGATTAAGATGCGGGAAGAGGCCCGTTTCATTCAGAACCAGGTCGGCCATGTCCCGCAGGTACGAGAGGGTGCTTTCCTGATGGAGTTCCTTTAACCCGTCTCTTGCGGCCTTGTACCTCAGCTCCGGCTTATCTCCCAGGGTGAACAAGGCTTCCTTGCATCCCGCCTTCGCGCCGTCTTCGGCAATTTTCAACACTTCCTCCGGCGTCATGTAGGGCGCCTTGAGTTTCTTCGGCACTTGGGCAAAGGTGCAATAGTGACAAACGTCACGGCAAAGATGCGTAAGAGGGATAAAGACCTTGCGTGAATAAGACACTGTATTGAGATGGCCTCTGTCACGAATGTCGCCGGCTATCGACACCAGCGCGGGCGTATCGTCATAGCTTGCGAGGCTCAGTATCTCCTCATCGTCCAGAGGCCGACCAGATGCTTCCACAAGCAGTTGTTCTTTCATATCGCCCATTATCCTATATCCACAAGTGGCCTGTTCAGCCTGTGCAGCACATCGCTGCCTGCAAGAAAGCTAACTGTACTACATGCTCGCCCTTCACCGGTATCCCTCTCAACAGCATCCACGAATGCCGCCAGGTCTTCCGGCGTATCCACATCCAGGCCAATACCCGGTAACTTGGCGACCATCGGCTCTATGCCCAGGTCTCTCGCCATGCGCAGATGCTTGCGAAAACTGTCCACGCCAAACAGGAATGTCATGCAATCCGGCGGAGAGCAGGCCACACAATTCGTCCCTCCCAAATCAGACGCCGGCACGATAAGCAACTCAGCCGCCGAAGATGACCCAAAGCCTTCCAGGACCACTTCCAGTTCATCGGCGGTCACAAGAGGTACATCACCGGGTAGAAACACCAGGGTATCCACGCCCTCCTCCGCCAGTTGGTGGCCGGTTGCCGTCACCGATTCAATCAATCCCGGCGGGGCCGGTTCCGGCCGGATTTCCGCGCCATAGGCTCCCGCCAACTCCGCCACCGCCCCATCGTCAGTGACGACGATGAGCCTGTCAATCAATACGCATGCCTCCACCGTCGTCAGCACATCTTCAACCATCGCGGTAAAAAGCTGTTTCCGCTCACCGGCGTCCAGCAAACCCGCAAGCCTTTGCTTGGCGTCCGCCAACTGTTTGACAGGTATCACTGCCGCCGTCGTCATGCTTCATGTACCCCGTGTGACGCGAACTCCAACAAACGAGCCGCCAGCCCGGTTCTGTCGCGTAAAGTTACCATGACTGTATTGGTGACGATAGTCGAGAGGCCAAGCGCTCGCACCGCCGGTTCCAGGTGGGCATCCCGTTCATCCAGCACAAAGCCTGTCATAAAGTCGCCGTATTTTTCAACATAATGCTCCGCAACCCCGAGGGCGGTCTGCGGCATCCCGAGCTCCGCCATCATCTTGGCGGCGGGGCCTTTGATGGCCATGCCGCCGACGATGTTTGAAACCGCTATCACCGGCGCTCCCAGTTCACGCATCCGACCCTGCACGCCGGGCAAAGCGAGAATGGGCGCAACGGACACAAAGGGATTTGACGGGCAGACAATGATCGCGGTCGGTCGCGCATCCAATGCTTTCTGGAACCCGGGGCTCGGCTTCGAGCCCTCAATGCCAATGAATTCAAATCCGGTGACCACCGGCTGACACCTGTCCCTGACAAAGTAATGCTGAAAAGAGAGACTGCCACCGTCTTTCAGATGAACCCTGGTGCTGACAGTCTGGTCACTCATGGGCAGGACCGGGTGTGTAATACCCATCTTGCCGCACAGGTGACTGGCCACATCGGACAGTGTCTCACCGCCCCTCAGCAAACTTGTTCGCAGGATATGAGTCGCAAGATCACGATCCCCCAGGTTGAACCAGGTTTCTCCGTCAAGCCTGGACAGCGCATCGAGAAAACGCCAGCTTTCATCCGCCTGCCCCCAGCCCTGTTCGTTGTTGTTCCAGCCGGCAAGCGTGTAAAGCATCGTGTCCAGGTCCGGGCAGATTGTCAGGCCCAGGTGTTCAAAGTCGTCAGCGGTATTGGCAATGATCGTCAGCCTGCCGGGCGGTAGCTGCTTCGATAATCCCAGGGCCAGCTTGGCGCCGCCCACCCCGCCAGAAAGCGCAAGAAATGACCCTGTTGTTGAAACTGCCATGCCCGGTTACCGGAACAAATCCATGGCTTTTGGCCGAATCAGTGGCTTGACGCCCCTCAGCCCCGGGTCATCCGGCTCCACCGGCTTATAGCCTCTGACCAGAACAACCGGGGTTTTTTCCGTGGTCTGCCCCATAACGAGGGAAGCGCCTGCCGCCATCTCGTCGGCCGCGCCCACCTGGGTGACCTGCAATTCACGGCCATAAATATCCTCGCCACCGATATGGTCTTCGAGGGCGGTAAACCCGGCAACACCAATAGCCAGACCCAGTGTTCCCATGCGCCATGCGCGGCCCAGGGAATCATTGATGATCACCGCGACATCCAGGCCATATCGCTCACGTATATCGGCGCGCAGACGCCCGGCGCTGGCGTCCGGGTCTGCCGGCAACAGCAGGCATATATCATCCGGGTCGCCGTCACCCCAGGTTATGTTGGATTGATCGATACCCGCATTGGCCTGCACAAACCCGTTCTTCTGCTCGACTATCAGGACCCCCGGAAACTTGCGAATGACTTCGTTGGATTCATCGAGAATGGCCTGCACTTTCCTTGGGTCCTTATCGACTTCCCCGGCAATGGCAATGGCTTCCGCACCCGGCGTCACCGTCCTCAGATCCAGATAACGGTCTTCCGCCTTGGATATGATCTTCTGGGCCATGACAAGAACATCCCCATCCCGCAACGCTTCATCCATGCTATCCAGGCCATCAACGATCAGCTTCACCAGATCGTCGCCCGGCTCAACCATGGGGATGCTTTCAACGCCCAGGAAAAAGAGGTTCATTACCCGGCTTGTTCGCCAGAGATCACGATGCCACTGCCTTCAACGCCATGATGTCGGTTAATCGTGATCAGCACGGAAGTCATCGCTTCAGCGGCGGCGGCATTGGCGATGGGCCCGGCGTGCCAGCCCTTCAGACCAACCGCCGCCACCAGTTTGATCACCGCATCCCTGGCGACCCGCTTGTTCCCCGTCACCAGAACATCGCAGGCAATGGCATGATCCTCCCGGAGGTGCATGGCGCCAACATTCTGGAAGGCGGACACCACATGCACATCCTTGCCGAGAAATTCCTGGGCCTGCTGTCCGGCGGAACCCGCAGGGGGCAGTTGCACCCTGCCGACTTTCGGCGGCATGAGCGGCACAGTGACATCGATAAGAATCTTCCCGGTCAGCCCCGGTTTGACGGTCTCCAGTGTGGAGAGTTGGTGCGCGAAAGGCACTGTCAGCACAACTAAGTCCGCCTCACTTGCCGCCTCCAGGTTTTCATGCCCGGTGACGGTCAGGTCCGGGAATTCATCCAGCAACGCCTGAGCCGCAGCTTTGCCTTTTTCCAACGTGCGGGAACCGATCAGGATTCTGTAACCGGCGCGAGACCACTGCCGTGCCAGCCCGCCGCCAAGGTCGCCAGTACCGCCTAAAATCGCGATGGATTCAACCGTGTCTGTCATGGGTATACCGCTCAGTAGAAAACACAAAGGGGCTGATTATTCCTGAATCAACAAGGTCAAACAATGGCGCATTGTTTCCTTATCTTTTTGCAGACCTTCTATCCAGTTCATTGTGCACAAGGGTAATGCACTGGGCAGCATGCAAGGCCACGGGTCCCACAGAGAGTTTCCGGACCCCCAGCTTTGCGAGGGCGTGCCGGGTTTTTTTCGGCATGGGGGTATGATCCGTGAGCAGAATGATTGCCTCCGGGCTGATGGCGACCTGCCGGATATCCTCGCCCGCCGGGTCCAGAAGGTAGCTGTCGATTGCATCGGATTGCGCCTGTGCACATTTTTCTTTCACATAATGTTCAAAGCTGACGGCAAGCACTTCAACCCCCCGGGGGCTGGTGACCCTGGCATTCTTGGCAAGCCCTGCACCTGCGGCAAGCGCCTCGGCAATAACCGCCAGCAGTTGGGGCTCATGCAACCCCGGCAGAGAACCCAGGTCTTTGCCGGAGAAACGCAGAATCCGCGAATAATCCCGGCTTTTTTCCAATACGAGGCTCACCACCGTATCACTGCGGTGACCCTGGCTTACAAAGAGGCCAGCCCTGAGGATATCCGCGAGGTATTCAACCCCCTGGCCCCTACCTCTGGCTTGCCGGAAATTGTCGGCGTCCACGGGCGCCGCCCTCGCCTTTACCAGAAATTCAACCAAGTCGATCTCCTGATGGGTCAAGTTCGCACCCTCGTAGGTTATTGATGGCATTATGGATATTCACTGATGCACCATTCTAGGGCAGATTTTAGCCGGTTCAGTTTTCCACATTGCTTGTGGATAAGTCTGGTGATAAGTCACCTCCTGATATTGGCTTGTTTTGCGCCCCCGAACCCTCATGTATCAGCCATTTTTCCCTTGAATTGAAATAAACACTTAAGAATCAATGGATTACCATATAAAGGTAATGCAAAAACCCGTATAAGCCCCTTTACAGGGGCATTTTGTTCTGACCTCACTCAATGTGAATAAGTCCTTCGGGGAATAAACCTCGGACACCCAAACTCTCGACAAACAACCACCGCAGACCCATCTCATGCTCATTTTCCCGCAGTGCCTGACGCTCATATCCCGCGCCCCTCAATAAGAAAGTTTAGCAACCTTTGCCTGTACCCGGTGTAAGCCAAAGGCTATCATCCCTGACATATATATGAAGGGGGAATGAAACAGACATGGGCACACTGGGTAATTTTATTGGCGACTTGAGAGTATTGTTAGCCGCTCTACTGGCCAAGCCACCGGCCTCCACTGACATCGCCTCTTTCTCTCTGTTGGTTGAAGAAAATGCGGCAAGATTCCCCGATGAAATTGCCCTGATCTGTGAAGGGGAAACAGAAACCTGGTCTGGCCTGAATCAACGTGCAAACAGAGTCGCCGACTTCCTCAAGTCCGAGGGGGTTGGCAGGGGCGATTGCGTCTCGCTGTTCATGCAGAACCGCATCGAGTTTGTAGTACAGGTTATCGCCGTGTGCAAACTGGGCGCCGTGGCCGGGATGATCAACACCAACCTGGCGCGGCAGCAACTTGTCCACTGCATCAGCCTGACGGATTCAAAGAAGTGCATCTTCGGGGAAGAACTGACAGACGCTCTGAATGAGGTGCGGGACCAACTCTCACTCGAAGACGGGAGAGACTACCTGTTTGTTCGCGATAAAGGGAATGACCCCACGCCAAATTGGGCGGTAGAATTAGACAGCAAAAACGAAGAACTTTCTCACGAAAATCCGCCAGACACCCATAACGTGAAAATAGCCGACTCCGCCCTTTATATTTTTACCTCCGGCACCACGGGCCTGCCCAAGGCGGCCCGCGTCTCTCACAAGAGGCTTTTACCCTCAGCGGCAATGTCAGCGAAGGGATTACTGCGCATCAATCAACAGGACCGAATGTACAACTGCCTGCCTCTCTACCACGGCACAGGTCTTATGATTGGCCTTACCGCCGCCTTCACCGTTGGCGCAAGTACGGTATTGCGCCGTAAGTTATCCGTTAGCGCGTTCTGGGACGACATTCGCAACCACGATTGCACCTGCTTTGTTTATATCGGCGAATTCCTCCGCTACCTGATGAGCCAGCCGGCATCGCCGAGAGACAAGGACAACGGCATCAGGGCCATTGTCGGCAACGGCCTGCGGCCGGACATCTGGCACGCCTTCAAAAATCGCTTTGACATAGAACGCATCGGGGAGTTCTATGGCGCAAGCGAAGGCAATGCCGGGTTTGCCAATGTTTTCAACAAGGACTGCACCGTTGGCTTGGGAACCGCGCCCTCCGCCATCGTCGCCTATGACGTGGTGGAAGATGAAATTGTTCGTGATGCCGACGGCCATTGCATCAAGCAATCGAAGGGCGAGCCCGGGTTACTGTTGATCAAAATCACCCGCAAATCCGAGTTTGAAGGCTACACCAGCGCTGAAGCTTCGGAGAAAAAGGTCTTAAAGAATGTTTTTAGCGAGGGTGACGCATTTTTCAACACCGGCGACCTGATGAAAACAATTGACGTCGGCTTTGCATTCGGCCAACAGCACTATCAGTTCGTGGACAGGGTCGGAGATACATTCCGCTGGAAGAGTGAAAATGTCTCAACGAACGAGGTGGGTGAAATTATTAATCAACATCAGGACATAGTGTTCGCCAATGTCTATGGCGTTGAAATACCCGGCGCGGACGGTCGTGCGGGCATGGCGTCCATAGTCCTGCGCGAAAATGTTTCGGCCGGGAATCTCGACATGGAAAGCGTCTCTCGTCATATTGTCGAAAACCTGCCGGGCTATGCGCGCCCCGTCTTTATTCGATTACTGGACGAGTTGCCAACGACAACCACCCACAAACTGCAGAAAAATGAACTCAGGGAACAGGCTTTTCACCTTGACCGGGTGCCGGACCATCTTTTCGTACTCAGGCCGGGGCGGGATATTTACACCAGGCTTGACGGCGACTTTTACGACCGGATCATGCAGCGGGATGTCACGTTCTAATCAAGGGAAACAAACATAAGGGAGCAGAGCTATGAAAAAAACCATCCTTGCCGTCATTGTAACGGCCCTGGTTATTTACATCTGGGGGTTTCTATACTGGGGCGTCAGCACCCTGCCCTATTCTTCCTGGCGACAAGCTGCGGACGACACCCTTGCCCAGGAAATCCTCGCCGAGCATTTTCCCGAATCCGGCGCCTACTTTGTCCCGGGTTTTGACCATGAACAGGAGGCGTTGGACACGCTGTATGCGAGAGGACCCACCGCCTTCGTTCATATCAGGCACGGTGAAAGTTCTCAGGTTGAACCCGCCAGGATGATTGCCGGGCTGGCGCTGAATCTTGCTTTCGTTGCGTTGCTCGCCGCTTTCTTCCGTATTGCCGGCGCCAAAGAGTTTCGCGATTTTGCCCGCCTTTCCACCGTGGCGGGTTTGGCCGCGGTCATTCTGACAAACGTTGGCGATATGATCTGGTGGCGGATATCCGTTGAGTGGAAAGTCTGGCAGCTTGTCTATGATTACAGCCTATGGCTCATTGCTGGCCATCTGCTTGGGATTTTTATGAAAAAACCCGCTGCCGGGGAAACGGCGTGACCGGCTAGAAAATAGCCAGCAGTTCTTCAAAAGCCACCATCTGCCCGCCCTTTGCGGATGATGGCACGAGAATCGGCGTCTTGATGCCCGCATCAAACCAGGCTTCCACCCCGTCTCTCACCTGGGTGGCGCTGCCAAAGAGAGTGGTGTCCGCCAGCCATTTGTCCGTCAGGAAATGCGGAATCCTGTCCATCTCGCCGTCCGCCACGGCCTTTTCTATCCCTTCCATTTCTTCCACATATCCCGCTTCTTTCCAGTAGTTGCGGTAGTTGGGCAGCAGAGCGTAGCTACTGAGAGTTTTGCGGTTCACCGCCTTGGCGGCCTCGATGTCATCGGCAACACAGGTGGGAATCATGTCGCCGATAAAAAAATCATCCGCGGCCCTTGCCTTCCCGGACACAACCGATAACGACTCCTTCATGTGCGAGCGGGCGCCATTGGCGAAGACCATGCCATCAGCAATCTCCTCGGAAAGAGCAATCATCTTCTTGCGCAGGGTGGCGAGGATAATCGGCGGCAACTCGCCAGCCCTGGGGACGTTACGCATTTCTTCAACAAAGTTCCGCGTATCCTCAAGCGGCTTGCCGCCTGTTATGCCCCGCGACTTCAATGCGGGTTCATGGCTGACGCCAATGCCAAAACGAAAGCGCCCGCCGGAGATTTCATGGATGAACGAGGCCGTGCTTGCAAAGTCTGCCACCTGCCGGAAGTAAATGGGCATGATGCTCGTGCCAAAGGGTATCTCGTTGGTGGCAAATGCCAGTGCCTGACATAACGCCATGGCGTCACCGAGGCTTGGCCCATAAATGCCAGCGAAACCCCGCTTTTCGATTTCCAAGGCCAGGTCAATGGTTGCTTTTCTTCGCCCCGGGACAGCCACGAGACTCAATGCGGGCATGCGTGTAGTCATAATTCTCATCCGTTTACAGTCAGAAAGGCGCAAACAATACACCATTTGCGCGGCGGTATCCGCCGCCCGAACTCAGTCTGACCCGGTTGTCAGAACGCCCCGGTTTTTCTCTTCAAGCTCCCGACGCATTGCCCGATGCCGCTGCTCTGTGATTGGATAACGCCAGATGACGGCGCAGGCGGTGAGATAAAAGATCGATGGAAAAACCGCGAACAAAAACCTGAGCCCGAACAACTGCTCGGGCGTATTCAATTCAGGGGTCACGGTATTGAACCCGATCAGCGCAAGCCCGTATAAACCAATGCTTCCGCCGAGTGAGGCCGCCATTTTCGCGGTGAAGGAATAGGTTGAAAAGAACAAGGCCGCCCGGTTTTCGCCGGATTTCAGCGTATCCAGATCAATAACGTCCGCCTTCATGGAATTGGGCAAGGCCGCAAACCCGCCGGCGGCAAAGCCCGTGACTATGGTTATCGGTAGCATGTACCAGAAGTCCCCGTCGCCGAGCATGATATAAAAAGGATGCGCCAGGCCAATCAACGCAAAGCTGCCCACATAAGCCCTGTGCTTACCGATCTTCGTGGACAACCACACCCAGAAGGGCACCGCCGACATATTCGCCAGGTAGAAAAAGGTGAGCATGTAAATTGCCCGCGCTTCCTCATGCAGCACATATGTAATAAAGAACAGGTACAAGGGCGTTGTAATCGCCAGGGCCGTGGAACTGACCATGAAGGCGATAATGAGCCTGAGGAAGGGTCCGTTGCCCATCATCATCTTCAGCCCTTCCAGGATGGGTGCGGAGGCATTGGTGTAATTCATTGGTTCCTGCACCCGCGTCACGGTAAAAAAGACACAAATGGGCATCAACACCAGCATGGTTATGCCAACTATCTGCAACACCGCACTGCTGCCGCCAATACCGAAGAACAGCAGGGCGCCCGCCGGCGCAAGCTGGGCGGAAAGGCTGCCAACCACGCCCATCATGGACCGAACGCCGGTAATCCGCGATCTTTCGTTGTAGTCCGGTGAGAGTTCAGCCGCCCAGGCATAGTAGGGAATAATCAGCATGGTGGTGGCTATGGACAACCCCAACATCCAGATTCCCATGTGCCAGGCTCCTGCCCCATCCGGCGGCAGGAACAACTGATAGATGGACACCATCATGATGGGGGTTGCCAACACAATCCAGAATCGACGCCTGCCCCAGGGTGTTGGATAACGGTCCGTGGCGTAGCCGAAGAGAGGGTCGGTAAACACATCGACAATGCGAACCGCCAGCATAATGGTTGCGGCCAGGCCAATCGGCACCGCCATCTCGCTGGTGTAAAACTTGGGAACAAAAACGAGTACGGGGAACAGGGCCATGTTGACCGGCAGGTCGGACAGGCCGTAGAAAAACAATGTTCGCCTCTTCAGAGCCATCGTCACTCTTCTAGTTGTCGATTATCTAGTTTGTTGATTATCGGCTCACAGGCGAAACGGTGCGAAAATTTCCGTGCCTGAACCCCACCAAATGGCATTATAATAACAGGGTGTATCAGAGACCGGCAAAAAATCATGGCCAGAAAATCAACTCGCTTTCTCGTTCAGCAAAAAATTGCCCTGGGCGTATTCATCGCCCTTGCAGCAGCCGCACTGGGTTACCTGATCTGGTTACTCCTGCAGGAGACCCCGGGCGGTGAATTTGTCGAGGACGAGCATTACCAGTTGCTTGAAAAGCCCAGGCGCATACGTTCCGACAAGATAGAGGTGATGGAGTTTTTCAGCTATAGCTGCGTTCATTGCTATAACTTTGATCCGGATCTGACGGCATGGGCGGAAAAAAACAAGGACATTGTAACCCTGGTCAGAACGCCAGCGGTCCCCAGTGATTACTGGCGCCTGCTGGGCCGCGGCTACTACACGATGGAGCAACTGGGCATCACCCGGGAACATCACATGCCGTTTTTCCGGGCGATTCACGATACCGGGCAAACCTTCAACAGCCCAGAGAGGCTGTTTGACTATTTTGAGCGCGCAGGTGTGGAAGGCTACGAGACCGCATTTCACTCTCCGACCGTCGCCAATCAAGTGGCCAGGGCGGATCAGATGAACAAAAGATTGCAGATTTCAACAGTGCCCAGCCTAGTGGTGCAGGGTAAATACCTGGTGAAAACCAGCCGCACAATCGGGCCGCAACGAATGCTGGTGGTAATGGATTACCTTGTTCAAAAAGAATTGAACAGCCGCCAGGAAACCAGCGACAGTGCCAGTGCCAGCAGCGATCATGATCCAAACCGATAACGGATTTTCAAGACGATGGAATCGACGATAGGATTGTCATACCCGTCGGAAAAAGTATCGCCGAAATGCCTCACAGGGCCCGGGTTGTCCACCAGCCGCGTGTAAACCAGAAACAGGTCCGACAAGGGGGCTATCTCCCACCGGTAACGCAACTGCATGCTCATTTGCGACAGGCTGAAACTGTCCGTCGGCCCATTGGGTTTTGCGACCCGGGCAAGAGCACCCGGCTTTTCAGGCACAAGGAAGAACTCATCCTCCCTGGCCTTGACACCCACCCATTGCAAAGAAACCCGGAACTGTTGCCTGGCATTGAGAAAATAACTCGCGCTGATATTCGGCGCCCATTGTTCGGTGTCAAAGGTCGTCATGTTCCGATCTTCCTGATGCAGCAGCCAGCCGTTCTGCATCATGTAACGGACGGAGGCCTTGAGCGAAAACTTGTCGTTGGGCTGCCAGTGAGCGCTGGCCTTGACTTTGAAGGTGTCTCCGCCGAGATTTTCCTGCTTGTATCCGGCGCCAAATCCATAGCTGAATAACCTGGAAGAATCGGAAGACCAGGACACGTCGGTGAAAATCCACTCATCTATCCGGTAGGCGCCATTACCAAAACTGTTGAGATCATCGTAAATCTTCGGGAAAAAACTGGCCCGCAGCACAAGGTTGGAAAGATCAAAAAAGGTGATGCGGTCGGAGAAGAAAATACCACCGCCGGTGAACAGACCGTCTCGATTCTTCTGTACATAACCGCGCAGGTCAAATTCATTATCCCTTGCCCAGCCAAGGTCCGACGAAACCCGGGTATGCCGAGAACGAATGCGGAAGTTGTCCTGCCGCTGATGAAACCCGAGATCATTCAGGTCCGCATGCTCATCGACATACTCGATGCCAAGCCCCTGCATGACGCCCTTTCGATGGGTGTAGACAAAATCAAGGAAGCCGCCGAAGCCGGTCTCTTCCCGTTCGATATCAGACATGTACAACTGGCCGTCAATTTTCCAACTGCCGTCTTCAGACAGGTAATGCCCGTCCAGGCCGTGCGTCATGGCGTCCCGCAAATCGTTCAATGTCGCCGTGGTCATGACGCCAAACGCCTTGTAAGCGCCGCCCGGCGAGTCCTCATACAGCAGGCGCGCAACACTATAGTCGGTGGCGCTGCCGTCCAGGCGAAGCGGCCCGCCATTGAGCGTTGCGGCAAACTTCACGTCATCCTCGAAAGCGGTGAGAACACCATAGCGAAACTTGCCGTACTGCCCCGTCAGCTTGACGGCGCCTAAAAGGTCCACCGGGCGGATAAGCTCATGATCCGGAATCTCCACACCGTTGGCGACCTCGGGTTCCAGCGGTTTGCCACCGATGCGCCTGGTGTTGATCAGCGTTGTCGGGGCGCCGGTGGAGCCCACGCCCTCGCTTCGTGTATCCGCCCGGGGAGATGCCACGAAGATTTCCTGACCTTCAAGGAAGAACAAACGCTTTTCAGGGAAAAAGGTTTCCGTTGCGGAAAGATTGATCACGACTTCATCGGACTCGGCCGCACCAAAATCCGGATTGACCGTCGCCGTAACCTGAAAATTTGTCGATGGACGCCAGAAGAGGTCCATACCGCTGCGATATCGGGTTTCGCCGTCGACACGATCATCCGTGGCGGCCGTGAATGGATAGATGCTGAACTGCTGTTTCGGATCAATACCGTCCAGTTCAAGCCTTTGTAGCTGCGAGATAAATTTCGGCACCGTCGAAGGCAGTGCGGGCCAGCCCCAGCGTTCGTTTTTGTAAGCGACCTTGCGCGACATATAAAGGCCAATGAGCCTTTTATCCGCAACACTGGGCATGGCAACCGTACCCCATGGAATATGCAATTCCCCGGACCATCCCTCGCTCGTCTCCTGGCTGGCGCCACGCCAGGCGCCGTCCCAATCGCTGGAAAACTGCCTCTCAGGCAGGAGGGTGCCATCCATCAGCGAATCACCCAGGTTCACGCCAAACCAGTAGCCGTACCGCCCCTCGCCGGAGGTGTCCAGGGTGATATTGATACTGTCACGGTTCAAACTACGCACATCCCGGCCGGACAGACGTGCGACCAGGGTGTCTCGTGACTGCTCCATGTCGATGCCGAAATACAGACCGGAGTCGTCATAAAAGATACGAACTCTGGTTGCTTGGTCGGCGTCCGCCAGGGTGTCGGGTTCAATGACAACAAACTCATCATAGGCGGGCAGCCCCGACCATATCGCCTCGGACAGGTGCCCATCTATCTTGATGCCAGCGTCTTCATGCCGTTGCAGACGAATGACATCCGTCGGCTCCAAATCAATAACCGTTTCACCGAGGAGAGAATCACCAAGGAGAGAGTCCGCATGGGATAAAAGCGAGATGGAAAAAAGTAATGCGGCTACAAAGCGACTGCTCAATCTGCCCTCCAGATTTCTTCTAAACGGGCGCAGGCCCGGGAAACTGCTCCCTGAGCACCCGTTTCAACACCTTGCCATTGGCGTTCCTTGGTATCAGGTCGATAAATGCAACTCCTCTGGGGAGTTTGAAGCGGGCCAGCTTGCCATTGCAATATGCAAGCAGGTCGCTTTCCGCCAGGGAATCCGACTTTCTGACAATGACGGCAAAGGGCGACTCGCCCCACTTCTCACTCGGTTGACCAATCACGGCAACTTCCGCCACGTCCGGATGCGTCAGGATGACATTTTCTATTTCCGCAGGATATACATTCTCTCCGCCGGAAATAATCATATCCTTGATACGGTCCTGAATGTATATGTAACCATCGGCATCCATGGCCGCCACGTCTCCCGTCCGCAACCAGCCGTCCGGTGTTATCACCTCGGCGGTGGCATCCGGTCTGTTCCAGTATTCCTTCATCACATGCCCACCGCGCACCCATACCTCCCCCGGAACATTCGGCCCGGCGTCCTCGCCGCTTTCTTTGACAACGCGGATATCCGTATGGAAAAAGCCGCGCCCCGTGGAGCCTATCTTTGCAAGGGCGTCATCACCATTGATCAGGCAGGCGGGGCCGCAGCTTTCTGTCAGGCCATAGATCTGATGAATGTCTATATTCAGATCTGCATATTTCTGTATCAGGCTGACCGGCAGAGGAGACGCGCCGCTTTGAATCCAGCGCAACGATGAATAATCAAACCTATCCAGGTCCCTGACTTGTATCATGAAATTCAACATGGCGGGTACCAGCAATGCACTGGTGATTTTTTCCTCGCCGAACAACTCCCAGGCCCGGGTTGGATCAAATTCACGCATGACCACGCTGGTTGTGCCCACGTACACATTAAGGGTAATCGGCGTGAGCGACCCCACATGAAACATGGGCAAGGCCGCAAGATACCTGTCCGCATCATGTATGTCCGCAGTCGCGAGAAAGGTCACCAGGGCCCACAGGGTGGTGGTGTGCGTATGCACCACGCCCTTCGGCAAGCCGGTGGTGCCGGAGGTGTACATGATATAAAGCATGTCATCATCCCACCCGCCCGGCTCCGGTTCATCCATTGGGGCGGCGTTTCGCAGAGCCTCGTAGTCGTCGAAAGCGGCATCCTTGGGCTTGGGCGAAGAATGCAGCCAGTTGACAAGGTCCGTCTTGTTTCCGCGCCCGTGAAGATCAGTCGCCAGGTCAAGAAATTCATCGCCGAACACCAGAGTCGTTGAACCACTGTCCTTGAGGATAAATACCAGCTCATCGGCAACGAGCCGCCAGTTGAGAGGCACGACAACGCCGCCAATCTTCGCAATCGCAAAGTATGTCTCAATGAATTCGGCACTATTCATCATCATGATGGCGACACGGTCGCCCTTGCCGACGCCCTGGCTTCTGAGTAGATGGGCGACTTGATTCACGCGGGCATTCAAGGCTGCAAAAGAAAGACGCAGCCCTGACCCGCCATCTACATAAGCCTCACGATTCCCGCTCAGTTGGGCCCGCTTTGTCAGAATCAGTCCGATATTTGTTTCCATACTGCACTCTTTTTATGGCAATCCAGTTAATCATCATATACTTACCGGAACCGCATGTGGTCGGCACCTGCACGATACCGGAGCCTTCCCGTGGCTCGGACACAACCGACCCTTGCATGGAAACCCGGTGGGAGATGGTGCAGGATACATTGGCAAAACATGACTGGCCAGGTTCCCGGCTTCCCTCCCGGCGTCAGCTTTAATACTATGGCGTTCTTTTTTTCTTGTAAACAATGGTATCTTGGCTCTTTACAGGGCTGATGGCTCTTTACAGGGCTGATGGCTCTTTACAGGGCTGATGGCTCTCAAAAGGAAAGATGATGCACAAGAGGACTAGAGAATGAACTTTGAGTTTTCCGAGGAACAGGATCTTTTACGCGAGCAAGCTCAAGGGTTTCTCGCGGAACACTGCCCGGCAAGCGTTGTGAGGCGCATCCTGGAAGGAGACGAATCTTACGATGCGACACTGTGGAAAAAGGTCGCGGAAATGGGCTGGACCGCAACCGTCATACCCGAGGAATACGAGGGTCTGGGCCTGACTTATCTCGAGTTGTCCGTTATCGCGGAAGAACTGGGCCGCGTTCTTGCTCCGCTGCCATTTTCCTCATCCATATATCTTGCGACAGAGGCGATACTGCGCGCCGGCTCCGATGAGCAGAAACAAAAGTACCTGCCGGAGCTTGCGAGTGGAAATGCCATCGGGTGTTTCGCCCTTGGCGAGGCCGCTGGCCAGGCAACGCCCGGAAGCCTGCAAACAAAATATGACGGCTCACTGACCGGCGGCAAAATACCGGTGGCCGACGGCGATGTGGCGAACTTTGCAGTTGTCGTTGCGGCCGCATCCGGCGGTGACGGCGCCAGTGCCTACCTGGTGGACCTGGACCAACCGTCAATAAGCAGGGAAACCGTCAGCACCATTGACCCGAGTCGCTCTCACGCAAAGCTGACGTTCAACGGCGCCCATGCAGAACTGTTGGGCAAAGAAGGTGAAGGCTGGGCACTGACACAGGATGTATTGAATCGCGCCGCCGTGCTCTTTGCCTGGGAACAGGTTGGTGGCGCGGAAACGGCATTGAACATGGCCAAGGAGTACGCCATGGGGCGGTTCGCATTCGGCCGCCCGATTGCCACCTTCCAGGCCATCAAACACAAGCTGGCCAACGCCTATGTTAAGAACACTCTGGCGCGTTCAAACTGTTACTACGGCGCCTGGGCCATTTCAACCAACGCCGATGAACTGCCGATTGCCGCGGCCACCGCCAGGGTATCGGCGATACAAGCATATTATTTTGCCTCAAAAGAAAATATTCAGACTCACGGCGGCATGGGTTTTACCTGGGAGTTTGACTGTCAGTTCCCTTATCGCAGGTCCAAGCTGCTTGCCACCAACATAGGCAGCGAGGCCGCCTGGCAGGACAAGCTGATTACCGCCATCGAAGCCAACAAGGCTGCATAAACAAGGCTGCATAAACACGGCTGCATGAACACGGCTGCATGAAGAAGGAGGAAATATCATGGATTTCAACGACACGAAAGAAGAAGCCACATTCCGCGAAGAGGCCAAGGCCTGGCTCAATGACAATATCCCCCGGGCGGAAGAACTCGAAGGGCTTGATTACATAGCAAAAGCAAAGCTCTGGCAGAAGAGAAAGCACGACGCCGGTTGGGCATGTATTCGCTGGCCGAAAGAACATGGCGGGCGGGGCGTCAGTGCCATCCAGCAGGTCATCTGGAACCAGGAAGAAGCAAGGTTCGACACCCCCGACAGTATTTTCGGCATTGGCCACGGCATGTGCGCGCCCACGATGATGGCATGGGCAACCGAAGAGCAGAACAAGCTTCACCTGCCGAAGCTGGCCAGTGGCGAGGCGGTCTGGTGTCAGCTTTTCAGCGAACCCGCCGGTGGTTCAGACCTGGCGGCGCTGCGAACCCGTGCGGAGAAGGACGGTGACGACTGGGTCATCAACGGCCAGAAAATCTGGACTTCGGGTGCGCATTTTTCCGACTATGGCGTACTGGTGCTGCGAACAGACCCAACGGCGCCCAAGCATCAGGGGCTGACCTATTTCTTCCTCGACATGAAATCTCCCGGCATCGAGATCAAGCCAATCAGGCAGATATCCGGCGGCACCAATTTCAATGAAGTTTATTTCACTGATGTGCGGGTTCCCGACGCCCAGCGACTTGGCGCCGTTGGCCAGGGCTGGCAGGTTGCCTTGACCACCCTGATGAATGAGCGAGCTTCCATTGGCGGCGGCGGTGGCGGGGTCAATTTCGACTCTGTGTTCGAACTGGCGCAGAAGGTCAACATCGATGACAAGCCGGCTATCAGCGACAAGCATGTTCGCGCAAAACTCGCCACCTGGTACTGTCAGGAATCCGGCTTGAAATTCACCGGCTACAGAAGCATGACCGCCCTTTCCAAGGGAGAAACACCGGGGCCGGAGAACTCCATCGGCAAGCTGGTGGGCGCACCAAAACAACAGGACATGGCCTCATTTGCGCTGGACCTGCTGGATGCCAGCGGCGCCATCTGGGACCCGGCGCTGTCAGAGGCGGCGGGCATGTTTCAGGCAACTTACATGGCCTCGCCGGGTTTACGCATTGCCGGGGGTACGGATGAAATCCTGGCCAATATCATCGCCGAAAGAGTACTGGGCATGCCGCAGGATATAAGGGTGGACAAGGGTGTCCCCTTTAACGAAGTGCCCACCGCCAATTCATGAGCCTTACTCGGGCCCGGCGGCATACTCCGCCACTCTGTCAATTCCAGGCGATGGGGGTTGTCCCCATCGCCGACAGTGTTTACCGCCGAGGCCGAAGGCGGGAATGACCCCACTCCCCGTCATTCCAGGCGATGGGGGGTATCCATCGCCGACAGTGTTTACCGCCGAAGCCGAAGGCCGAAGGCGGGAATTGACCCCCACTCCCCGTCATTCTCGCCGAGGCCGAAGGCCGAAGGCGGGAATCCAGAGTTGCGGTTTGTTCGGCCTGGGGCTATCGCAATTTTCCTGCGGAAAATGCTGTCGCCGTGGGGGCTTCAAGACTCATTGCGTTTTCGCTTCGCGAAATTCGCAATGTAAATGACGGTTGAACTCATCTGCAGTTGGCTGATTTCACCATTGATTCGTGATTTTACTCACGTCGGAGCAGGTCTGGCGTTGGCGCTTGAAACCTTATTTCGGATATAAATCAATAGCTTAACAATACACATAAATATTGGCACGAAACATGAAAGAAGGTATGCGTAAGCATAAAAAAGAGTGTGCGTAAGCATGAATCAGCAAGAGACAAAACCATGCGAACCGAGGAGAGAAGCAAGATGAACAATGCAATAAAACGATTCAGACCGAGTTCTAGTTGGGTAACCGCGACCCTGCTGACCCTGTTCGTGATTTCCTTTGCCATATTTGCCGAAAAACACGCGCCCGCAGGATCTGCGTCCATGTTTTTTGCCAACCCGACATTGCACCAACCCTGCGAGACGAGTGGTATACAACAAAATCGAACTCTGATCAGATATTACTGACATAAACCCCATCACCAACCACGGGAATAACTGCCATGAGAGACATATTCAGCAATCGTCAGGAACTTTACCTGGACCCGAATCACAAGAAACTGGGCGGTGTCTGCGCCGGTGTGGCCAACTATCTGGATATATCCACCTTCTGGATTCGGCTTGCCGCCATCATAGGGCTGGTTGTTCACCCGGTCGTCGCCCTGGTCGCCTACGGCCTTGCCTACATCATCCTTGATGCGCAACCGGACGACTATGACGAGGTAATCTAGCAAAAAAGACCGACGCCCTTGTCTCCGGGCGCAAGGCAACGGACATATCAATGCAGGAGGGTGAACATCTTCCGGCGATAGCTGGTTGCAAGTTCATTACCCTTACCGAGCATCTTAAATACCTTGATCATGGTTTCCCTGGCAAGTTCTTCTTTCCAGGTTTTGTCCAGCTTCATGATCTCGAATAATGCCTCCAGAGCCGGGCCAATCTGATCCTTCACGAGGAGACGCACGGCAAGATCAAACCTGGCCTGCAGATTAGCGCCATCTTCCGCCACGGCCTGCTGCAAGTCCGCCTGGGGCCGCAGGTCACTTGCCAGGTCTATAAACCCGAGGCGACTCTTGGGTTTCTCAATACCCTCGGTTTCGGCGGGCAGGGCATCCAGTATTCGCCTGGCGTCATCGACATCCTCTTCCATGATAAGCAGGTCACACAATTCCGCCTGCAAGACAAAGTTCTGCGGTTCATCCGCAATAATCTGCTGCAACAACTCTATCGCCTGCCGCCTGTCACCCTGGCTCACCAGAACATCTATCTGCTCCTTCACCCTTTCCATGGGACTCAGGGTGAGTTGGTCCAGGGTATTGCGTAACTGCCCCTCGTCCACCTGGCCCTCAATATCTCCGGCCATCCGCCCCTGGTAGACAATTTTGATCGTGGGCAGAGTGCGCACGCCCAACTGCTGGACCAGTTGTTGATTTTGCCGGATGTCCACCCTTGCCAGGGTAAACTTGCCCTGATACTCGGCCACGAGCCTCGCCAGCAACTCACTGACAGGCCGGCATTGTTCTTCGCCTTCCGTGTAGAATTCAAGCAGTACAGGAAACTGCCCGGACTTCTCAGCTACTTCTGTTTGAAAATTCTCCGCAGTGACTGCCACCGTGTAAGCATCAGCGTTCATCCTGGCTCCCTAGCCAATGTCAGGAAACGCTTAGATTAACACAGGGGAATCGAGAAGATGCTTCCGCCGAACAGCCCGGACAGTTGTTCAGGCAACCACCCTCAACCTTTCACGACGCAGCACATGCTGCAGAACGTTAGGAGAATGCCAGGGGTTTTCTTTGCCACGATAGAGCACCCGATTGCCTTTGCTCATCAACCAGATATCCAATGATCTGATGTGTCTTACTTTCATGCTTTTGTCCTCTTGTACCTCTTTATTTATTTACCTTGTACCTCTTTATTTACCTTGTACCTCTTTATTTACCTTGTACATCTGCTCTTACCTGTCACATCTATCCCGTTGCCTTGCTCACGCTTTTCAGGAACTGGATTTTCATACAGTACTGGATATAAAAACAGTATTCAAGCTTTTTATTGAATTGAGACCCAGCCAAGCCCCTGCTGCTGGTCGGCGATCCGAAGGGACCCAGGCCAGTCCCGGAGGGCGGGTTGCAAGGCCTCCCTCGCCAGGTGCGGCAGGTTGTTTTGCTCACTGATATGGGCAATGCCCAGATGGCTAAGGCGGGCAAGATCAATCCTCTCCAGCAGCCCCGCAGCCTGATGGTTGTTAAGATGGCCATAGTCCCCGCCCACCCGCTGTTTCAACAGGTGGGGATAGGGCCCCTGGGCCAACATGTCCGAGTCATGGTTGCACTCGAGCAGCAGGGCGTCACAATCCCGGTAGCACGCCTCTACATGAGGCGTAATATGCCCCAGATCCGTCAGTACGCCGACGGACACGCCAAAGGAAGTCACCACATACTGGCAGGGTTCCCTGGCATCATGGGGCACCGCTACCGGCATGACAGCGAAGCTGCCCACCATAAATGATTCATCGCAGTTGATCATGTTGAGGAAGGGTAGCTGACCCATCCGTTTGAGGTCGTAGGTGCCGGCAGTCAGGTATACAGGCGTCCCGAACCTGCGGGCAAAACCCGCAACGCCATGAATATGATCACCATGTTCATGGGTCACCAGTATGGCATCTATGTTTTCAGGCGCCATGCCCAGCCGGGCAAGCCTTTTTATCGCCTCTTTTACGGTAAAACCAAGATCAATCAGCAGACGGGTATCACCATCGTCAATAAGCGTGCTATTCCCTTTGCTGCCACTACCCAATGAAGCAAATCTGACGGCGCCCGACATAAGTTTAGGTTGAGTATTCTTTGATGAGTTTCAGCAGCCGCTCACGGAGGATGGCGCTATCTGTGTCGTGCATGGCAACCTCGCTGTCTCGCCCCACCGTGACCAGCACTTTTTCACCCTCCGATTGCAGATGCACCCTGAACCTGTTCTTCTCGGCGTTTTCTTCGCTGGATTTGTCCCTTGTAAAAAGTCGCGTGAAAAAGCCGGAGTCGGGATCATTGGCAAAGGTGTAATTCACATAATAGTTGGCGGAAGTGCGATCCAGATCTGCAACTTCTATCTCGGCATTTTTCAGCGCCTCGCCAACCGTCGCCCAAGCGCGATCAAAATCCAGCCTGTATTTGAGCACCATGCCTTCGGCATCCGCCTCAAGTGTCGCCTTGCTCTCCTGCAAACCCGCCGCCAGCAAAGACACGCTGGGCTCTTCCGTCGTCTGATCACCCAGATAGTAAGCCAGGACGGTAAGCAGCTTGCCTTCCAACTCCAGGTTATCGGAACCCGCATCCCAGTCAATGGGGCCATCATCGCCTTCCAGTGGCCGCTCCTTCTGGTCCATATGAAGTTCCGTGCTGCCAGTGCGGACACCCGGCTCGACCCGGACGCGGAATCTGTATTGCCTTGCATCTGCCTGGGTGGTCAGGTCACTGCCTTCCTGAAAACTCTCGTATATTTCATCGGGATTTCCCACGGCGCCCGTGATCCACTCCGTCTCCAACACGCCATTGCGGGGATCAATCTGTGCGAGGGGCAGGCGATTCTCTTCCCAGAAGAGCAGCACGCGCGGCCAGACAATCGCAATCGGCAGGTCCAGGAACACCCAGCGATCATCACCCAGACGACGAATGACTATCTGTTCAACGCCAAAGGTCGTGCTGAGTGCCGGTGGCAGGCCTACTTCCATTTCCTGACCGGCAAGCCCGCGGAAGTCAATCACCTCCGGGATGGGCATGGCGTCGATAAATACCGGTTGATCCAACTCTTCAGGCACAATGACAGGCGTGGAGGCACCGGTCTCGAGGTTCTTCTGTTGCTCGCTTACCCCAAACCAACCACAGGCGGGCACAAGGCAAACCAACAGCAGGATGGTAAAGCGGGCCATCAATTGACGACCCCCGCCCGGCGCATGGCGTCACGAAGCTCATCATGGTATTGCGCCGCAAACGGCGTCAAAGGCAGGCGCAGCCCTGATTCAATCAGCCCTATTTCAGCCAGCGCCCACTTGACGGGTATGGGGTTTGACTCCAGAAAGAGCGCCTGGTGCAAACCCTGTAATTCCGTATCGAAGGCGGCGGCTGTGTCTCTGTCACCGGCAACCGCGGCCTTCGCCATCCCGGCCAGTTTTGCCGGTGCCAGATTGGCGGTCACGCTGATCGTACCCTGCGCGCCTTGCAACATCAGGTCACAGGAAGTCAGATCGTCGCCGGAGAGCAGCAGAAAATTATCACCACACAATTCACGAATCTCGACGCCACGCTCAAGGTCGCCTGTCGCTTCTTTTATGCCGATAACCAAGTCAATTTTCGCCAGCCGCGCAACGGTGCTCGCCAGCATATCGCAGGCCGTTCGCCCGGGGACGTTGTACAACACCTGAGGCAACTCAACCGCTTTGGCAACGGCCTCATAATGGCGGAATAACCCTTCCTGGGTTGGCTTGTTGTAATAGGGCGTGACCAGCAAACAGGCATCGACGCCGGCCTTTTTCGCCGCCGCCGTCAACTCGATGGTCTCCGCAGTGGCATTGCCGCCTGTGCCGGCAATCACCGGGACCCGGCCAGCCACGGCGCCGACTACATAGTCTATGATCTTGCAATGTTCTTCCACGGATACGGTGGCGGATTCCCCGGTAGTGCCGACAGGCACTATCCCGTCAGTGCCCTGTTCAATGTGCCATTCAACCAGGGCAGCGAGACTGGGCCAGTCGATATCGCCATCCGGATGCATGGGCGTAACAAGCGCAACGATACTACCGGTAATCATGATTGTGGCTCATGAGAAAACTCGCTCATACTACTGGCGGGGCAAGTTGATAACAAGCCGACCACCCCTTTCAGGCTTTCTTCAACCAGTGGATATACCTGCCTTCCGCCTCTTCCTGCCGGAGTAGCTCATTACCGCTTTGTTTCGCAAAAACCTCGAAATCACGGACTGAACCGGGGTCAGTGCAGACTACTTCCAGCACCAGCCCGCCGTCGAGACTGTTCAGCGCCTGCTTCGCCTTCAGCAGTGGTAAAGGGCAGGTCAGCCCGCAGGCATCCAACCTCTGATCGATTTTCATGGGGCGAAGTATAGCGGAAACCTGCCTGCAAGAGACCGGAACCTATCATGTGGTAATGTGTCCAAAATATTCACTTACCGGGTTTCAAGACTCATGTCCCGCGGCCTCATCATCCTTCTGTGCCTCCTGTCGATTAATGTCCATGCGGCGGGGCAGGAGTTGCCGAGCCTGGGAGACCGCTCATCCGGCATCATCTCTTTGAACGAGGAGCGCAAGCTGGGGCAGAAGTTTCTGAGGTCCATCCGTGCGCAGGCCCCCACTCTTGACGATGCCATCCTGCAGGATTACCTGGAGTATCTGATCTACAAGCTGGCATCCAACAGCCAGTTGAAAGACAAGCGACTGGACCTGGCCATCATCAACAACAACGCTTTCAACGCCTTCGCCGCGCCCGGAGGGATCATTGGCATACATCATGGATTGTTCAAGCATATAGAAACCGAGCACGAACTATCGGCGATTCTTTCACACGAAATTGCCCACCTCAGCCAGCGACATTTTGCCCGGCAACTGGTGATGGGGAAAAAGTCGAACGCGGTGAGCATTACGGGCCTGCTCGCGGGCATACTGCTGGCGGCCACTACCGGCACCGATGCAGGCCTGGCCGCCCTGACCGCCAGCCAGGCCTATGGTCAGAGCCAGTACCTGAAATACTCCAGGGACAGGGAAGCGGAGGCGGACCGAATCGGCATACAAACCCTGGTGGAATCCGACATGGACCCCTGGGCGATGGCGTATTCCTTTGAACGCCTGCAAAATGCCAGCCGTCACAGTGACGGGGAAAGAATCCCGGCATTCCTCCGCACCCACCCGGTAACCAGGTCGCGTATTGCTGACTCCTACAACCAGGTTCGCAACTACCCGAAGGAAACCTTCCCCTTGAGTCTGGATTATCAATTGATGCGAGTCCGGGCTCAGGCACTGACCAGCAAGAACCCGCAGCAAGACAGGGCGCGGTTTGAAGCCGGGCTCAAGGTTGATAACGAGGTGATGAAGACTGCAAACAGCTATGGCCTTGTACTCATGCTGACAAGAGACCTGGCATTTGACGAAGCAAAGCGGCAGGTCACGGAGCTGCGTGAAGCCCACCCGCTCAATATTCCCTTTCGTATTGCCGAGGCGGAAATCTACGAGAAGGCGCAACAAACGAAACGCGCTCTGGAGCTGCTGGACGATGCGCTGGATATCAGCACCAACAATTACCCCCTCTCCATCAATCTCGCGGAAGCCCTTATCGCGGCCCGCAAACCCCATGCGGCGCTGGAAGTGCTGACACCACTCAGCATCGACCGGCCAAATGACGAATACCTATGGTATCTACTGGCTGAGGCTTACGGGCTTGCCAACAACATCCCCGGGGTGCATGAGGCGCGGGCGGAGTTCTTTGTATTGAACGGCAACTTCGGCCAGGCCATCAAACAACTGGGTTATGCCCTGCCGCTGGTCAGGCACAATTTTCAGCAAAGCGCCCGCATCAAACAGCGGCTGCTTGACATCTGGAAACTGAAAGAGGATTAACCGAAGTTTTATCTTCTTACCCTGAACTCTTCGCTCGTCTGAAAATCCACCATTCTTTGCAGCGGCGCAAGCGCCCTCTGCCTGATTTCCTCATCAATGAGGATTTCATTACTGCCTTCCGCCAATGAAGACTCAAGGTTCTCCAGTATGTTCATGCCCATCCACGGGCAATGGGCACAACTTCGGCAAGTGGCGCCGCTACCTGCGGTCGGCGCTTCAATGATGACCTTTTCCGGCGCCAGAGAGCGCATCTTGTGAAAGATGCCTTTGTCTGTCGCCACGATGAATTGTTTATTGGGTAATGCCTGTGAAGCACGGATGATCTGGGTGGTTGAGCCCACCATATCCGCCAGTTCAAGCACGGCTGGCGGTGATTCCGGGTGCGCCAGTACAGCCGCATCCGGGTAAACCTGCTTCAGGTCACGCAGGCCTCTGGCCTTGAACTCCTCATGCACGATGCAGGACCCGTCCCACAGCACCATGTCCGCGCCGGTTTCCTTGTTGATGTAAGAACCCAGGTACTTATCCGGCGCCCAGATCATTGGCCGATCTTCATCCATCAGGTGTTCCACCACTTCAAGCGCTATGCTGGAAGTCACCACCCAATCCGAACGCGCCTTGACCGCCGCGGAAGTATTGGCATAGACAACCACGGTATGGTCCGGATAGCTGTCACAAAAATCGGAGAACTCATCAATGGGGCAACCCAGGTCGAGGGAGCAGGTCGCCTCCAGAGTCGGCATCAGCACGCGTTTTTCCGGTGATATTATTTTTGCCGTCTCTCCCATGAACCGGACGCCAGCGACAATGAGGGTACTCGCATCACAGCGTGCGCCAAACCGCGCCATCTCCAGCGAGTCGGAAACGCAACCACCAGTTTCTTCCGCCAGGTCTTGAATGGCGTCGTCCGTGTAATAGTGGGCAACAATGGCGGCACTCTCTCGTTCAAGCAACGCCTTGATTCGCCTCTTGTAATCCGACACTTCACTGTCGCTGAGGAGATGGCTTTGATGCAGTGGAACATCAAAGGCAATACTGGCCATGTCGTTATCACCCTACCGCAAGGGAGCGGCTATTATACACAAGGCAAACTCGGTAGAGTGCGGCATCACCAGCACAGCATTCAATACCGATGTCCCGCATAGCCCTGCTCGTTTCGCAAACACCGACCCTTGAAGACGGCAATTACCTGAGATTGGCCGCCGCATTGGCGAAACTGGGCCATGACATTCACCTGATGCCCATTGATTCCATCAGGCTGGTCAACGGGCGCGTACAGGCGGACGGGTTCCGCTGGGATGATTCACCGGAAGCGGGCCCGCCCTTCCCTGACTTATCCCCCGCGCCGCTGAACCAGGACCTGGCCTGGGTCTTGTCACTCGGTGAAAGACGCAACTTCCTTGACAAGGTCCAACTACTCCGTACATTACCGACGAATGTGTGCGTTATTAACGCCCTTGACGCCATCATGCACCTGAACAGCAAATACCTGCTGGCAAGCCGGCCGGAAATCTTCCCCTGCCCGGAAACCCACGCATCGCCGAATGCCAGTGAACTTGCCGGCATCATCAGCGAAAAGGGAGGCAGGTGGATCATCAAGCCGCCCGCCGGCAGCCTGGGCCGAGATGTATTCCTGGTGAATGCGGGTGACGACAACATCATGTCAATACTCCGGCATCTGTGCGGGCCGACAAACACCAGCTACACCCTGATCCAACGCTATGTTTCTGAAATAGAACGGGGAGAAAAACGTGTGCTGATAGCGGCGGGCAGGATTATCGGCCAGTACCGACGCCTGCCGACCATCGACCATCGAACCAATGTTACCCAGGGCGCGGCGACCGAACCCTGCGACCTGACCAGACAGGAAAGGGATTATTGTCAACAACTGGGCCGGGAGCTTATGAGCCGCGGCGTGGTATATAGTGGCATTGACCTCGCCTACCCCTGGCTGATTGAAGTCAATGTCATCAATCCGGGAGGCTTGGTGACCATTGATGAACTGACTGGCGTCAATCATGCGGGGGCGGTTGCCAGTGCGGTTGACAGCGCCCTGCTAAGCCGCTGACTTTCCTTGAGTTCCGGGCGGTAATCAGTATCATAGCGGCCTTCTCTTTTCCGGGCCGTTAGCTCAGTTGGTAGAGCAGTTGGCTTTTAACCAATTGGTCCCGCGTTCGAGTCGCGGACGGCCCACCATCTTCACACATCCCCATCGCCTGGAATTGACGGGAGAGCAGTAGAGAGTGGAGTGTCGGCACATCCTTCTCTATAATCGCCCTTCTATGTTGACCGCCCATAGCTCAGCTGGATAGAGCACCAGGCTTCGAACCTGGGTGTCGGGAGTTCGAATCTCTCTGGGCGGGCCAAACATGGCCTGCGCCTGTTTCCATATTCTGCGCCGAGGCGATGTACCCGGCTGAATGTTGGATAATGTCCCTATGAAAACCACGACACCCCGAATATCCGACCTGGGCGGCATTACGGTCATCGCTCTCGAGCAGGCCGTCGCTGCGCCCTATGCTTCCGGTCTGCTGGCGGAAGCCGGTGCCAGGGTTATCAAGGTCGAACGGGAAAGCGGCGACTTCGCCAGGCATTACGATGACATGGTGCTCGGCCACAGTACCTACTTTGTCTGGCTCAACGCGGGTAAAGAAAGCATCACCCTGAACCTTAAAGACAGCGACGATGCCGCCTTTTTATCCGTCCTCCTGCAAGCAGCGGATGTGTTTATCCAGAACCTGGCCCCCGGCGCCCTGGCAAGACTCGGGTTTGCTCCCCATGAACTCAGGAAAAAACATCCGCACCTGATTATCTGTTCCATCAGTGGTTACGGCGAAGACGGACCCTACCGTGATCAGAAGGCCTACGACCTGCTGATACAGGCGGAAACAGGTCTCTGTTCGGTCACCGGCCTGGGCGAAGAACTGACCCGGGTCGGCGTTTCCGTGTCGGATATTGCTGCGGGAATGAAAGCCTGCCAGGAAATATTGCAGGCTTTGTTTGCCAGGGAAAGGGACCCGGAAAGCGCGGGCCGGCAGATCAATGTATCCTTGTTCCATGCCACTGCTGACTGGATGAACGTGCCCTACCTGCAACATGTCTATGGCGGTTTTACACCAGGCAATCATGGTCTGAAGCACCCCAGCATCGCACCCTACGGCGCCTTTATCTGTGGCGACGGCAAACAGGTTCTGCTCAGCATCCAGAACCATCGGGAATGGTCTGGCCTGTGTACCCATGTACTTTCCGACTCTTCAATTGCCGATGACGAACGCTTTGCCGACAATATCTTGCGGGTGCAAAATCGCGAGGCGCTCGACGGTCTTATCGAGTCCGTATTCAGCCATCATAGTCGGGAGGAAGTCGTGTCCCGCCTGGGAAAAGCCAACATTGCCTTTGGGCGAGTCAACGACCTGAACGGCCTCGCAGAGCACCCGCAAAATCGCTATCGGGAAATCAAAACCCCCAACGGAACCGTCAGGGCATTAGACCGGGGCGCATCGGTGGAAGGGAAACCCGACAATCCGTTGAACCTGCCCGATAAAGGGCAGGACAATGACCGCATCCGCAAAGAGTTCCAAGAGTAACGATTACCTGCCCTTGAAATCCGGCGATCGTTTTTCTTTGAAGGCTCGCTGCCCTTCCGCGCCATCCTCACTGTTTCTCACGGTCATGAGCTTGTCTCTTGCCAGAGCGGAAATTTCAGCCGGCCCTCTAGGCACTGTGCCCGCCACCAGATTTTTCAGCGTCCGGATTACAAGCGGAGCACCGGATTCAAGAAGGCGCGCATATTCCAGCGCAGCTTCCATCTGTGTCCCCAGAGGTACGACCTTGTTCACCATGCCCACCTCACGGGCGCGCGAGGCGGGAAAGTCTTCCCCAAGCAGCATGAATTCCATCGCTATCTTGTGCGGGATTCTCGCAGCGCACCCGGCAATAAGCCCGCCCGTGAATCCCGCCTGCGCCTCCGGGTACTTGAAGATGGTGTTATCCGCCGCCACCACCAGGTCGCACATCTGAACCAGTATGTAGGCGCCGCCCACACAATAGCCCTGCACACAGGCGATAATGGGTTTATCGGTAACCACACCGACGCCAGGCACGCCTTCCCACATATCCTTCGGCGGGTTTTTGATATCCGCCCCGACTGAAAAGGCCCGCTCTCCCGCCGCGGCCAGTATGGCGCATCGCTCATCGGAAGCATCGTAACGACGCAGGCAGGCCCGCAAACCCCGGATGACGTCTTCATTCAGAGCATTCAATTTATCTTCACGGTTCAACGTAATGATGGCCGTGCGACCAGCGACATCATAAGTCACGACATCGTGCATGGGCTTCCCTTTATTTGAGTGGCGAGACAAGAGCAGAGTCTATTGGCGACCCGGGGACCAGGTCAACAAATGATACCGGGCGTCAGGCGGCGGATTTCTTCCTGAACCTGATGGGGCCGTCGTCCAGCAATCGGCTGTTGGATGAAAACTGCCTTCGCAGGAAGGCCATCTGGTCACCCAGTATTCTGCCGCTGTGTGACAGCGCGAGGTATTCCGCGTGATTGGGCCTGTAAGGCAACGCCAGCAGTTCCATTGAGCACTCGTCAGGCAGCAGGTTGCCCTTGTGTGCGTTACAACGCCTGCAGGCGGTCACGACATTCATCCACCTGTCCTGGCCACCACGGGAAATGGGCACCACATGGTCGCGGCTGAGGTCGCACTCTTTGAACGGATTTCCGCAATACAGGCAAACATTCTGGTCACGGCGAAAAAGCGCACGATTCGTCAATGGCGGTTCTTTACGAACCTTGCCATAGACTTTCCCTTTGCAGGCCAGGATGCTGTTCAGGGTAATCAGCGTCTGTTCGCCGGTGAGGCGAGAATGCCCGCCATGGACTTCCATGACATCCTCGCCATAGGTCCAGCTCACAAGGTTGCGGGCATGGAGACAAACGGCATCCTGCCAACTCAACCAGTCAACCGGCACACCTGCTGTATTGATCCGAAGTATCCTGACACTCATTCCGGCAATCCGCCTGAAATAATGTCGTCATAATAGCCGTCAGAGCGGCGGGGTCAAGTTTCGCCGGCCAACTTTCGCCAGCCAACTCATCAAGACTGACTTGCCGGAGGCTGCCTGATGTCCGCTACACCACCGATAACGGGCGCCTCAACAAGACTTCCCGACATCGCTCAAACCAGAGCAGAAAAATCGGGCCTACGATATGGCGGTGAAGAAATTCCACCGCGGCCCGGATGGAAAACTGGATGGGTATGGGCTGAAAACCTTCCCCTGAAAAGCAGAAAGGGCGCGATTTACACCGCACCCCCACGCCGACCGGGAACTCCCAATCCACTTGTCACTGACGATAACGCCCCCGGGGCCGGAAATCAACTTTTTGTATAGGTTTGTTAGGAACACATAAACTGTCCGGTTTATAATTTCCATGATAATCCTTTCCTTTTGACGGGCCCGTAATATGCCATCCCGAAAAGACGACGTTTACGCAAACCCCCTGCCCGTTGTCGATGCATTTCGATTCGACGCAAGGGTTGCCGATGTGTTCCAGGACATGATAGAAAGAAGCGTCCCCGGTTACGGGCTGGCCCTTCAGTTGATAGGCGTGGTAACAGCGCATTTTGCAGCGGCGGGCACCAACTGTTACGACCTCGGGTGTTCTCTCGGCGCTTCCACTCTGCAACTCAGGCGACACGCCCCGGCGGGATGCCGGGTCATCGGCATTGACAACTCAAAGGTCATGGTTGAAAGGTGCATGGCAAACATGCAGCGCATCCGGACGGGCGCGGACTTTGAAATCCGCCACGAAGATATCCGCGACACCATTATCGAAAACGCTTCAATGGCGATTCTCAATTTTACCCTCCAGTTTGTCCCGGACGACGGGCGGCTCGACGTTCTTGAGAAAATTGCCAAGGGACTCAACCCCGGCGGTGTTCTACTGCTGGCGGAAAAGATCATCTACAAAGACGGGGAGCGGCAGACATTCATGACGGAGTTACACCATGACTTCAAAAAAATGCAGGGTTACAGTGACATGGAAATTGCTCAAAAGCGCACCGCGCTCGAGAATGTGCTGACGCCCAACACCCACGAGATTCACGTTGCAAGGCTGAAAGCTGCGGGTTTCAGCAAAGTTGAACTGTGCCTTCGCTGCCTCAACTTTGAAGCAATTCTTGCCATCAGATAAATGCCGGAGCAGGTAAAACACGACGCCATGCTGATTGACAGCGAAAGATTTTTCGCCGGCACGGGCGCAACCTTCCTGAGCCGGTTCCATGAATCGCTCCGGGCCGGGCTCGACAAGCATGTACGCCGGCATGGACAAGCCGATGAATGGGACGCCGTGATCAGGAGTCTCCCCTCTTCCTCCGGCCATGCCATCTTTGACGCGGATACGGTTGTCATCGGCGGGGCGGGCCTGGATGCAAACCCGGCGCTCCGTACGCTGCTCCCCTGGCGTAAAGGGCCCTTCCGGATAGGCGGCACTTATGTTGACGCCGAATGGCGCAGCAACTGGAAATGGCGGCGCATCACGCCGCATATCTCTCCCCTGAAGGGCAGGCATATACTCGACATTGGCTGCGGCAACGGCTATTACCTGTTCCGCATGTTGGGAGAGGGCGCAAGGCTGGCGCTGGGTGTGGACCCGACCATTCTGTTCAACTATCAGTTTGCCCTGATGCAAAGGCTGGCGCCGGAAAATAACGCCTACCTGCTCCCGTTGCGCAGCGAACATCTGCCCGCCTTTGCCGGGTTTGATTCCGTTTTTTCCCTGGGCGTCTTGTATCATCGGCGCTCCCCGGTGAACCACCTGGGAGAACTGTTCAGCTTCCTGAGGCCGGGCGGTGAACTCATTCTTGAAACACTGATCGTCGATGGCAATGCAAACACTGTGCTGATACCGGAGAGGCGTTATGCGAAGATGGCCAACGTCCGGTTTATTCCTTCACCGACGATGCTGGAAACCCTGCTGAAACGCACCGGATTTGCAGATGTGAGGACCGTTGATGTAACGATAACCACCCCGGACGAACAGCGCGTGACCCCCTGGATGACATTCCAGTCGCTGGCGGATTTTCTGGACCCGGATGACGCCTCCAGAACCGTGGAAGGCCATCCCGCGCCGACACGGGCGATACTGGTGGCAAGGAAACCTACTTGAAATCATAGGTGGCAAACTGGTTATATGGCCATAGCTGGCACTGAATGGAGGGCTGCGTGACAGAAGCAAAAACTCTGGGGGAACTTAAAGCCAGCAGCTACCGACTGCTGCCGGTTCAGGAAGAAATGCGCCGGAACCTGATGTCCAGGCTGCAGGCAAAAGAGGATGTCTTTCCCGGTCTCGTCGGCTACCAGGACACTGTTATCCCGCAGATTGAAAACGCCATTCTGGCTGGTCAGGACATTATCCTGCTTGGAGAGAGAGGCCAGGCCAAGTCTCGCATCCTTCGCTCGCTGACGAATCTCCTTGACGAATACACGCCGATTCTGGCCGAGGCCGAAATCCCCGAGAATCCCTACGCACCCATCAGTGCGCAGGGCAGGAAGCTGGTTGCGGAACAGGGAGACGCCACCGCTGTTCGCTGGATACATCGCGATGAGCGATACGGCGAAAAGCTGGCCACGCCGGATATCACAATAGCGGACCTGATTGGCGAGGTGGACCCGATCAAAATTGCCGAGGGCCGTTACCTTGCAGATGAAGAGGCGCTGCACTTCGGCCTGATTCTTCGCGCCAACCGGGGCATATTTGCCATCAACGAGCTTCCCGACCTGGCGGAGCGGATACAAGTTGGTCTACTAAACGTGCTTGAAGAGCGTGATATTCAGATTCGCGGCCACAAGATACGCCTCGACCTGGACGTCATGATCGTCGCCACCGCCAACCCGGAAGACTACACCAATCGAGGGCGCATCATTACCCCTCTCAAAGACAGGTACGGTTCGCAAATAAGAACCCATTACCCGGAAACCATCGACGAAGAAATCATCATCATGGAGCAGGAGCGGAAGAAACTGGACCTGGGTGAATACAGGGAGGATATACCCGCCTTCATGTCGCAAATCCTCGCGGCGATTACCCAGCAGGCCAGGCGCTCGCCTGATATCAACCAGCGCTCCGGCGTGTCGGTTCGTGCGTCAATTTCCAATTGCGAGGCCATACTCGCCAATGCCCTCAGACGCGCCATGCAGGTGGGTGAACAGGACGTTGTGCCGCGAATATCCGACCTGCCTTTCATCATGCCTTCACTGCAGGGCAAGGTTGAATTCGAGGCCATGGAGGAAGGCCGGGAGGAACAAATAATGGAGCGCCTGTTCCAGAGCGCGATCAAGGGCGTGTTTGACCGTTTTACCGCTGGCATGGATATGGAATTCATGGCGCAGCAATTCGCCGACGGCGCTCATGCAACAACGGGCGAATCACTGCCTTCTATTGAATACGAGGTCATCATCGGGCGAATCAAGGGCATGGATGAGGCGGTAGAGCAACTCGCCCCCGCCGGGAATGCGGCAAACCGGGCGTCGACAGTGGAATTTATCCTGGAAGGGATGCATATCAATCAGCTACTCAACAAGGACAGGGTTGACGAATACACAAGCTACAGGGGTTGAATGCCTATGAGCATCAAATACACATCACTCCTCCGTTACTCCGAATGGGACGACTCACAGAAAGTCACCCTGGATGCGGACGACATCATGAACGCCCTCTCGGAAGACCTGATGGAATTTGGCGACCTTCAACAGGCTATGCGCTACCTGATGCAGCGCGGCATGGAGACATCGGACGGCAATTACATAAAGGGCCTGCGGGATATGCTCGGGCAAATCAAGGAAGAACGTCGTCAACGGCTGGAGCGGTTCGACCTGGGCGGCGTCATGGAAGACTTCAAACGCCAGCTTGAAGAAATCCTGGACATGGAACGTGAAACCATCGACCAATGGATCAGGCAAAAGGAAGACCCGGGCAGCCCGGAAAGGTTCATGGAAGACCTGATGCAAAACCTGGATAACAGCATGCAAACCGACCGCCCCACCCCGCCCAGTGAAGGTGATGGTGATAGCGGCGGCCATGGTGATAATTTTTCCGACCGGGTCCTCAGTGATATAGGCGAAAAAAACAGCGCGTTCATTGACGACCTGCCGGAGGATACGGCGGGGCGGGTGAATGCGCTGCAAGACTACGAATTTCTGAACCCGGATGCCCAGAAGAAATTCCTCAAACTGATCGAGCAGCTTCGCAATGCAATGACCCAGTCCTTTTTCAAGGACGTTCAAAAGATGGTCAACGAGATGTCGGACGGCGATATCGGACGCATGAAAAACATGCTGGACGACCTGAACGACATGCTGGTGAAAAAGATCGCCGGCGAAGATACGGGCTTCGAGGCGTTCATGGACAAGTACGGGGATATGTTCGGAGCCAAGCCACCGGGCAGCCTGGATGAATTGCTTGAACAAATGCAGCAACAGATGGCCGCCACCCAGTCACTGTTCAACGCCATGTCTCCGGAACAACAACAACAGTTACAGGAAATGATGCAGGGTAAATTCGGCGACCCGGAACTCGAATCGGCGCTGGCCAGGCTCGCCAAGGAACTGGACTTCCTGAACCCCGGCGGCAAGCGGTACAACTTTACCGGCAGCGAAGAGATTGACTTGCAGGCGGCGATGGCGTTGATGCGGGAAATGACCGAGCTCGACCGGCTCGAACAGCAAATGCAACGCGCCCAGTACGATGGCCGGATGGATAACATCGATGCAGACAAGCTGCGGGAGATGTTGGGCGATGAGGCCGCCGAGCATCTCGAGGATATGAAAAAGATGCTGGATGTGCTGGAGAAGGCCGGGTACATCACAGAAGAAGACAACGGATGGAAACTCACACCACGCAGCGCCCGGGCCCTGGGACAGAAGGCGTTGATTGAAATTTACGCCCGGCTGAAAAAGCACAGCTTCGGCAATCATGCAACGCCGGAGGAAGGCAGGTTTGGAGAACGCATGGAAGACGCCAAGCCTTACGAGTTTGGCGACCCGTTTCACATCCACATGCCGCGCACCATAAGGAACGCCCTGAACCGCGAGGGGCCGGGCGCTCCCGTCAAATTGCAAACGGAAGATTTTGAAATCTACCGCAGTGAATTGATCACCCAGACCGCGACGGTGCTGATGGTGGACCTGTCATGGTCAATGGCTCTGCGCGGCTCTTTCCAGTCGGCCAAAAAAGTCGCCATGGCCCTGCATAACCTGATTTCTTCCGCCTACCCCAGAGACAGCCTGTATGTGCTTGGTTTTTCCGCCTATGCAAAAGAAATCAAGGCCCATGACCTGCCCTACCTGCAATACGACGACTACCTGCTGGGCACCAACATGCAGCATGCCCTGATCCTCGCGGAGAAACTGCTGGCGAAACACCAGCAGGGCACAAGGCAGATCATCATGATTACTGACGGGGAGCCGACAGCCCATCTGGAGAATGGTCGCCCGGTTTTCGCCTATCCGCCAACGTCCGCCACCATCAGTAAAACTCTTCGCGCCGTAAAGCACTGCACAACGAAGAACATCAACATCAATACCTTTATGCTGGATCAAAATTACTACCTGAAGGCGTTTGTCGAACAGATGAGCAGGATCAACGGCGGCAGAGTCTTCTACACCGAGCCGCACAACCTCGGAGAGTACATACTGGTGGATTATGTGCAGAACAAGAAGAAACGCCTGGCCCGCCGTTAGGAGCGATCTTCCAATGTGCTATTTATGCCTGTTGTCGCTGTGTGCTTTATCAATCGCAAACTGGCTAATTCCCTTTTATGGAATCCAACAACCTGTATGAGCAACCGATTGCTTCCTCTTCAATTTGTGCCGCGCTCACAGAGTACTTATCTCTAATTTCATCCAATACAACTCCGACGCGATGCTCAACGTCTTTCGAGACGCCTTCACAATTTTCATCATCAAGGAATATTTTAATTTCGCGGGCATTTTCCGAACCGATTTCCGTGGATAAAACTGGAACCCAGTCATTATTGACCTCCGGATGGTGAAGAATCAACTCGGCGCATTTCCATTTAATAAGCTCAATTCGAAGTGCGGACCTCGTGGAACGAAAATCTCCATCAACAAATTTTCCCAGATCTTTTAATACCCGACTATCCACCGTCTCAAGCATTTCTTTTTCTCTCGAAGAAACATGCATGTGAAACCAAACCAAAGCGCGCGCCCGAACGGCCAGAGCGGGGTGAGTCGCTCCTTGCGTCATGTGCGTCATACCTTGCAGTGAATTGGCGGCAGACATGAACTGCCGTGAGTCATAACGCAAATGTTTGCTGTCCAACCCGGACGCGGTTTTTATCATCGCTTTTATTGCAGAATCCAGGTCTCCGCATGCGACTAATCCACATCTGTCCGCAGAAATCTCGGCGGCGCGCTGAAGCAAAGGTATTTCAGTATCGCTCTCATTGGTTGTCATGGAACCTGTGTGTTCAAAGACATAATGCCCAAGCTCGTGGCCCACGACAAAACGAATCTCATCATCTTCCAACAGATTTACCAGCCCCGATGTTACCGTCAGAATGCAACGCTTTCCGTCCGTTAATATGCAGGAAGCCTGAACATCCGATTGCTGTTGAACAAACATGACGACTTGTGAACGATCAATGGACAATCGGCTGCAAGCCTCTCCCAGCGCAGCTTCCAATAGCGGTGTTAAAAACTGCGAGACTTCAACGCTGGCATACGCATATCTGGCAATCTCTTTATTATGATTGGCCGAATCAGGTCTGCGCTTCGATGTTTGCACGTCCTCTATAAATCGAAGACGCTCCAGTTGCAGGCCACTCGACTCAAGATAATTCACTGGTACTTGGTTCTGATTTCGGCGATAAGGTCGAGCATTTGTTGCGCGGCATCCCGTTCTTCTCCAGCCGAAAGGCTGTTTAATCGGTTGTTCCATTTCTGAAACTCCGAGCGCAGGTGTTTGCGCTTCTTCTGGTCGGACCAGGATGGGTCAATGCCTATAACCGTTTCGGGATCGCTTGTACTGGTCGTCAGATTATGGCTGATAAGTTTTTCGTCCTGAATTCTTTGTAAGTCATCCAGATCAAAACCGATAATATCGGCAATCTTTCTTATCGTTGTCATTTCCTCAGGTTCGGCAACCCCGTCCGCCGCCATAACACTCATACAAAGTTCAATCGTGTCAAATTTTGACTTGGCGTCTCCAATTTTGCCAAGCCGTTCGCATAAATCAGAAAGCGACAAACTACCCTCCTCTGCGAATGTATAAGCTTCCTTAAGTGCACTATTGAACTTTGTCCGCATTTCTTCTTTTTCGTCACCTTCGTACAGCTCAAGATTTCGTGACATCCAGCGCCGTATGGTTTCACCTTCAGAATCGTCTAAATCACTATCTGACAGGGCGACCGCAACTGCAATCTGTATGGTAAGCGTTCTGCTTTCGTCACGATTTTCTTTTGCTTCTATGTAACCTACATTGTTGCAGTCAAATTCAAACGAAGCTATTTTTCTCTCAAGAAGATTGAATATGCTATCGAACCGTCCGTGGTTTACCTCAACGGGCGAAGACATTGGATATATCCCGACCATCGCCCCCAACGATCTTTTACCTGACCTTGCTGTTTGTATGAATCGTGGAATCACAACCGAAACAGGCATCCAATCAACAAACGACCCTCCGGGGCCGATTTCTATACCAGTTCTTTCCGACTGATAGAAGACTGTATTCTTTTCTTGAAACTCTTCTAAAAGACTAATTACCGGCATGAGAATTCTTTTACCCTTGTCATCAGTGTCTGTTCTATCGACAATATGTGTACTGATGGCAATTTTTTCATGTTGGGTTACTGGAATAGTTCCCCTGAGTTCAACGAGGTGAAGCTTGCCACCATGCTGCTCATCGGAACTCTCCGTAACTCTTACCTGTAAAGCACCAAAATAGGGCTTGGATTTTTTCTTAATAGTAGGCGCAGGCTTTCTTTGAGAGTGATGAGTGGCTGTTTTGGAAGTCTTGGCATCTATACTATCCTTGATTGTTTTGAACACGTACTCGATGAAGTCGGAAATTAAATCCATCAAGAAGGGGAGGAGAACTCTAAGAACCAAAAGCCCCAAGAAACACCCCACGCCAATAACCCCCGAGAAAAAAATATATTCATCCATATCGTATGCCTACCGTTTTGTGTCGTAGCGCCGCTTAAACCTTGAATTTGTCTATGTCGGACCCTGTGCTATCGCCAGACATGGACAGTTCTATATCCTCGATATTTCCTGAAGCAACGTCTTTAAATGCGGCACACACAATTTGGTTTTCAGTATAGGCAAAGGTCACTTCAACCTCCTGATTGGCCGGTCTGCCTGACGGCAGTTGCAACTCTCCGGACCATATTTCTTTTACAAACTTGGGATTGCTCTCTGGTGTTCGTGATTCCGTAATTATGCAATTAACTGCGGTCTGGCCTTCAGCGACCGTGTAGTAGGATTTAGTCACGGAGGTGGGGATTTTGTCTCCCTTTCTGATCAAAACATCGTTTTGAAGCTCCGCACCTTCTCGATTTTCATTATATCCCAGCGAAATTGTTCCAAAACACATGCTCGAGCTTTCCGCCACCTGTATCTTTGCCAGGCTGCGTTTTTGAACTGCGGACAGACCCTTTTTATCGGATTTGTGTGCGGCATAGAGGGCGGCGCCCAGAGCAACCACTTCGTCCACGTTGGCGGTAGAGATTCCTTCTTTACCGAAAACTCTCGATACGCTCTCCTGAAAGGCGGGTATTCTTGTACTGCCACCCGCCATGAAGACGGCTTTCAGGTCTGAAGGCTCAATTCCCGCATCATCCATAGCCGCTTCACAGCACATTTCGGTTTGTGCAAGAAGGGACGAAATGGCCTCCTCAAAATCCTCTCTTCGTATGTCAACAAAGTCTCTGCCAATCTGCGCATCGACTCTTTTCCGTCTGGACAGAGCTATCTTCGCTTCTTCCGCATCTTTCAGATTGAAGCCCTCCGGGTCAAAGTCTTTGCCGGTCTCCTCTTCATATTTTTCTTTAACTAATTCCTGTAACGCCATATCAAAATCATAGCCACCAAGTTTGTGGAGCCCATCGGAGGAAATGACTTCCACTTCGTTTCCATTGACCTCGATAACTGATATGTCAAAGGTGCCGCCACCAAGATCATAGACGGCATATTTTCCGTGCAACTCTTCCTGCTCGACATACGCATAATACAGCGCTGCCGCCGTGGGCTCGTTGATAATGTACTGTACGTCCAATCCGGCATCCTGCGCCGCGACCATGGTCGCGTCCCTTGCTTCATGAGCAAAGTTCGCGGGAATGGTAACGACTGCTTTGGTGATGTCGCTGACTTCGGCATTCGCTATGGCCTTCATTCGTTCTAAAACAAAGGTAGATAACTGGATTGGGCTAAAATCTTCCCCCTTGATAGAAAAGGCAGTGTCGGTACCCATAGCCCGCTTGAACATTGCCGCCGCCTCGTCCGGGGTATCACTACTACGGGTACTACTCCAGAGGCGAGATGCTTCCAAGCCAACTTTCATAGTCCCATTTTCGTTCATCACACATGAAGGGGTAAGGTTTTCTCCGTGTTCGTTCTTGATAATTCTGGGCACCCCCAACTCATCAAGGTACGCTACTACGGAAAAAGTGGTGCCTAAATCTATACCTATATAGCTCATGATGCAGAGTCCTCTCTGTTGGTTGATGGCTTTCTATATACTTGGACACGGGCAGGCCTGATTAACTCATTCACACCTTCTTCATCGTGGATATAAGCAGGTGAGTCCACTTTGAAGATTTTGTGGTGACACTTTGGATCGTCACTGTCTTCATACTTTACGTTGTCGTCAATGAGCTTACCCTCCTTAGTCCAATCCGAGCCGATTTTTGGTTCGACTTTCGAAATATCACAGTCTTCCAAAAAGACATCGGTTAATTTTTGCAAGTAACGAATATCATCCGAGTCCGGGTTTTCATGCATGATTTCGGTGGCGTCCTCATGTAACCGAATGACGCGATTAAGATACCGGGATAAAATGCTTCGGTCATAACCCTTCTGGAGTTTTATGATTTCTTCGTCCCTTTGACGGATTGCATTTTGAAAAATTTCCAAACTGTCAAACATTTCGTTCAGCCGCCCGTTGTATTTTGAAAGCCGCATGTCCTGGGTTTTGGTATTTTCTGCAAGAGATCGGGAAACCCTGTCCGCTTTCTTCCCTACCTGCTGTAATTCATACCCCCATGCTTCCGGCACTAACGAAACTCGACCAGACTCAGTGAGTATCGTTCGCCATTTGTAGGAAGCATAGACAAATCCAACCAGCGCGAGGTTCGCTATCAGGCACATAAGCAATGCAAAGGTTGTCAGAGAAGGTGACGCGAGAGTTTGGGTAATCGTTCCGCCGTATCCCGTCCAAAACAAATACAGGGACGCTGCCATCGCAATCAGAAAAATCAGAATGCTGCCTATGAATAATCCGGTCCCCAGGTCGCCCTTTGTTCGAAACAGTTTATTTTTTTGACGCGCATCAGTCTGCGCTTCGCCCTGTTGATATTTTCCGGTCTTCTGCTCTGTATCAGACGGATGTGGAGGTTGCGCCACGCCTGCTTCGCTTTCTGTTTCAGCATTTGCAGTATCTTTCGGGGCCGGTTCCGGGTTCGGCTCCGATTCCGGGTTCAGCTCCGGTTCCGGGCTTGGTTCCGGGCTTGGGCTTGGATCCGGTTCCGGATTCGGGTCTGTGGTTGCGGAATCGGATTCCGCAGAATTTTCAGACACCTCAGTTTTATTTGTCTCTTCTTCCATGTTGCTCATAGGATACTGCCCTCCATCTTTATTTCCAGTGTAAGCAAGTTCAGCCTGATAATGCAATTAACATCAGCTCTCGTGTCAGGAACAGATAATCTGTCCGATTTTCGTCAATCCCCCACGGCAACCCTCTCAAAATTTTCGCGTATAGTGCCTTGCACGCCTTCCCGGTACAGGATTCACCATGACTGTGTCCTCCACGCCTTCCACGGATGACGAACTTGCCGACGGCATTACGGCACTGACGCCCCGGCTGTTGGCAACCATGGATGCCTTCGAGCAGGTGCAGAGGAACATGCACCCGAGCCGCATCCCGCAGTTGGCAACATTTATCTCTCCCTTCGAGGAAGAACTGCAAAATGCCTTTGAATCCTTCAAGCAGCTTGTGTTTCCCGCACACATCGAGAAATTCGCCGGCTTTCTGACCGAAGCCGCCACCTATTCGTTACGCGCCTGCAATGGCGTTACGGGTAATCATCAGGACCCTTCGGCAAGGATGAAAGCAATGCGCGCACAAAGCCGGGCGCAAGAAAAGCTCTACCCTCTTGCCGGCATACTGAAGCCGGTCAGCCAGTATTTCCTGGAAGCGCCCATGCGCGAAAACACCGAGTTACTCGACCTGCTGAACCGGGACAGTGCGGAAGAACAGGCGGGGTTAATGCATGCGGCAAATGATCGGGCAAGCCGTGGAGGCTTCAGCCTCTATGTGCCGGAATATCTGGATAGAAAAAAACCCGCGCCCGTTGTTGTCGCGCTTCATGGCGGTACCGGCCACGGCAGCGACTTTATCTGGGCATGGCTTCGGGAAGCCAGGACGCGGGGATTCATACTGCTCGCCCCCACCTCCCGGCAGAATACCTGGTCCCTGATGGGTGAAGAACATGACCTGCCTTCCCTGCTGAAAATGCTGGACCTGCTCGCGGAAAACCACGCCATTGACCCTGAGCATATTCTCCTGACGGGCATGTCCGATGGTGCTACCTACTCGCTGCTGGCGGGCCTGCGTGAAGACTCCCCCTTCACTCACTTGGCGCCTTTTTCCGGCGTGCTGCACCCGGAAATATCGATGAGCGGGCGAATCCTTCACGCAAAAGACAGGAACATCTATCTGGTGCATGGTGACCATGACTGGATGTTCCCGATAGAAACCGCTTACATGGCAAAGGCGGAACTGGAGGCCGCGGGCGCCAACCTTGTCTTCCGACCCATCGAAGGGCTATCTCATACCTACGCCAGAACCGAGAACACAGCCCTGTTGGACTGGTTTAATCCCGCACTGAAACCCGGGTAATCATTCGGCGAGAAAATCCCCGGCAATCCGCAGGAACTCGTCCAATTGATCGTGGTGCAGCCAGTGGCCGGCATTTTCCACCTGAACATGCCGGGCATTGCGGAAATGCGGCAAGGGGTCTTCCCGGCCCTGGCTGTGAAACCAGGACTCGGAGCCACTCATCAGCAACACCGGCGCATCTATCCGTGACCAGAGCTCATGGGTCTGTTCTCGCGTTATGCCGAAAGGCGAGAGGACATGAGTGTAGTTATCGAACTTCCAGGAATAGGTTCCGTCCTCGTTCTGGTTGCTGCCGTGAATCGTCAGGTGCCGGGCCTGTTCCTCCTGAAGGTGTGAGTTTTCCTCATGCATTCTCTTGTAGGCGTCTTCCAGGGTCTTGTATCTTTTTGACGACCGACCGGCCACCTGTCGGGTGTTTTCTATCCACTCCCGCATGCGTTCATGGGTGGGTCGTTGCTCAAACATACCCGGCGGCCCGCCCGTGCCCTCGATAACAATCATCTTTTTGATATTTTCCGGATAAACACCGGCATAACGCAGAGCCACGCTGCCACCAAGAGAATGGGCGATGATGGTCAGTGGGGCAAGTTTCCGCTGATGAATCAACTGGGCGAGGTCGTAAACATAATCGCTGTGATTGTAGCCGCTGCCGTATACCCAAGCGGAATCACCATGGCCGCGGAAGTCCAGCGACAGTATGTGGTATTTGTCACACAGCGCCTGGGCCACCCAGTCCCAGTTATGGCCGTGGTCTCTGTTGCCATGCACCAGCAGAAGAGATTCCGCGTCATCATTACCCCAATCCAGATAATGCAGACGCAACCGCTGAGAAAAATACGTGCGAGAAGCCGGTGCGGCATTATTTTCCATGAAACATTCCTTATGACTCGAACAAGCCGCGCATTATAGCAAGCCCGACACGGGCATGAGATGGCGGCGGTCAGGCCGGCGTGATTTCAAACAAGGTAATTTCCGCACGAGTGCCCACCCGCATCGCCGGCCCCCAGGTGCCAACGCCCTGGGACACATAAAGCCGTGATTTACCGAACGGGTACATGCCCACAATGTGCTTGAAAATACGACGAACCACCAGGTTGAACGGAAATATCTGGCCGTTGTGGGTATGGCCGCTCAACATCAGGTCGATGCCCGCACTTTCCGCCGCTTCAATTCCGCGAGGCCGGTGATACATCAGGATGCCAAAGGCGCTCCTGTCAATGACCATATTCCTAAGCTCACGTTCAACCTGCATGGCGTCATCCTTGTCATCGATACCCAGTACCTGAACATCATCACGATGGTGCACGGCCTGTGTACGCAACGTCTTGACGCCCAAGCGTTGCAAACGCGCCAGGATATCGTCCAGATCTTCATATCGTTCATGATTGCCTATCGAGAAATAAACCGGGCAAGCCAATTCCCCGAGGGCGCCCAGGTCTTCTTCAGACACACCGATGGCATCCACCAGGTCACCGGTTATGCAAAGAAATTCAGGTTCAAGTTGCCCGATGCGGCCAACAATCTTCCTGAGGAAGCGACTGCTGCGTGAACCAATGTGAACATCAGTAATCTGCACAAACCTTAGTGGCGCTTTGAGGCTCTCCGAGTCAAAGGACACTGTTTTCACGAAAGGGATGCTTGCAGAAACCAAGCCCAGTGCGGATATGGTCAACGCCATACCAATCACCGACAGGCCGGCGGCCCTTGCGCCCACGATTTCAAGCAACACCAACGGCTCAAACCCCAGGAGGGTCAGGACAACAATCGGGCTCATACCCAGCATAAGGTTCGCAAAACCGCGCAGCATCTTTGCGACGAAATGCCTGGTGCGCCGTAACAGCCAGCGGCTGACAAACTGGCTGGCCACCACTGGCACAAGAATCAGCCAGGTCAGGACCGGCCCCGCATCCAGCCACTGGCACAAGCGCAGCACCGGATAGATAAACAATGGAATATGCAGCGCCAGGAAGGTGACGATAAAAAACCGCATCCCGGGAGTTGCTCTGGTGGCGCCGGACCTTGCAGCCTCGCTACTATTCATTGTCTCCAGAGCCTCCTTCATTTTCGTCAACCAAGCTGACCAGTTGCCAGCCTGCTTCCGGTTGCCAGTCCTCCTCATCCGTTACCAGACGCACCCTGTCGGATGCATCCACCGCGAACAGGATGAGCGCCCTTTCCTGATACCTGTCAAGGTATTGCCCCATGTCAAACTCTTCGGTGAGCCCGGTGGTCTTGACTGTCCAGCCATCCTGAATCATGCCAAGCACCCGGTTATGGGTAATATCATCCCCGAAAAGACGCCTGCCGCGATGGCGAGTCGCAATACGATGTTTGTCGTCCTGCCGTTCTTCGGAAGACGTGGGTAATTCGTATATATGCTCAGACCCGAACTCGCGCCTGAACTGCAGTGCCGTCAGCACGTCAAAGTTGGCGCGACCGGACAGGCTGATGAGATTGCCTATACCCGACAGATCAAGGTAGCGGTCCGCATGTTCGGAAACTGGATTGCCGAAGTAGGTTTCAATACCATCCATGCGCGCCTGGCTGACGTTGTCCCAATCGCTATCTGCAATCACCACGCGCAGCTCCCATTCCGCAAGGGCTGACGCGAGCATCCGCGCCACCCTGCCGCCGCCCGTCACAAGATACCCGGAGGGCGCAGGGTCGCGCACCCCCAGCCATCGGGCCAGAGGTTTGGCCGTAAGACTCTGCAACACAACCGTGCCTATGATGATCAGAAAAGCAAGCGGTACCAGCAGGCCCGCCCCCGGGTCACCCTGCTGCTCCAAGCGTAAGGCGAAAATGGCGGCAACTGCGGCGCAAACTATTCCACGGGGGCCAATCCAGGCGATAATCAGTTTCTCATTGAATGCCAGGTCTGAACCCAGGGAAGAAACAAATACCGACAGCGGCCTGGCAATCAGAATAATGCCCGCCAGCACAAGCAGCGACGACCAGCCGGCACTGATCAGACCATTCAGGTCGATGCGTGCGGCGAGAATGATAAAAAGACCGCTGATCAGCAGAAGCGTAAGACTTTCTTTGAAATCCAGGATGTCATGGACGTCCAGACCCCGCTGATTTGCCAGGACCATGCCGAACACTGTAACGGCCAGGAGCCCCGACTCATGTTCGATGACTTCCGACAGGGCAAAGGCGACGAAAACCATCAGCAGGGTGAAGGGGCTTCTGAGGTATTCCGGTAGCCAGTGCCTGCGAAGTATGGCGGCAAGGCCAAAGCCAAAAGCCAAACCGACAGCAAGCCCGACGCCGACCACCAACAGGAAGAGAGCGAGAATGTCACCCATGGCGTCGAACTTGCGGGCGGCAATGTAAAAGTCAAACGCCAGAACCGCAAGCAGGGCACCTATGGGATCAATGATGATGCCTTCCCAACGCAGGATGTTCGCCACACGTTTACTCGGCCTCACTGTGCGCAACATGGGAACGACAACGGTGGGACCTGTCACCACCACCACCGCGCCAAAAAGCAGCGCCAGGTCATAGTCAAAACCAACGAACAACCAGGTAATAAGGCTGCTAACCAACCAGGTTATCAGCACGCCGACAGTGACCAGGTTGCGGACCGTGGAGCCTATCTCACGCAGTTCCGAAACCTTCAGGGTGAGGCTCCCTTCAAACAGTATCACCGCCACCGAGAGTGAAATCACCGGGAACAGCAATTGCCCGAACAACTCGTCCGGATTCAGCAGACCCGTGACCGGGCCCGCCAACATGCCAAACACGAGCAGGAACAGAATGGCCGGCAGGCGAGCCCGCCATGCGGCCCACTGGGCAATCGCGGCCAACAAACCGATTCCGGCCAGCATGACAAGCGTATCGGTCATCAACGCAGCCCGCTGCCCAGCCACGGCTGAAGTTCACCGCGCAAACCAAAGAGGCTCCTACCGCCGGCGCCGCCGATATAAACAACATTTCCCTGTTCATCAGCAAGTTCAAATACCCCAAGCTGCCCACCCACCCGGGCGACCTCTTGCTCCGTAAACGTGCCCCAGGGTTTGTCCAGCCTGACTGCCACGACTCAACATCCGTCCGCTGAACGCCGAAAGGCATGGCTATTCATCAAAGGGTTCCGCTCCCAGGGAAATGATCATCTCACGGACTTCCTCCAGCATTGAATCCAGTTCGGTTTCATCCGTCCCTCGCATGACAAGATTTGCACCATAGCCTTCCTCGCGATAAAAAGGATAGCTGCCCAGGTCCACCTCGGGATGTCGCTCCTGAATTTCTCTCAAGGGCGCGGCCAACTGGCCTTCACTCAGGTATGCGCCCACCGAACGCGACCTTACCGGGTCGGTGCCGCCCAGCATCTCTTTTGTCAGTGAGCCGACCATGGCCTGCATGACCATGGGTACGCCCGCCAGAACCCACACATTTTCCATCTGGAAACCCGACGGCCCTCCCGTGAGATTTTCTATCAGGTTGGCGCCCCGCGGAATCCTCGCCATTCGCAGGCGTGACGCCATCACGTCTGGCGGGGCTTGCCGACGCTTGAGGATTTCAACTATGTCCGCATGCATATACAACTCGACGCCAAACGCAAGGGCGATACAGTCGGCTGTAATATCGTCATGGGTCGGGCCGATACCGCCAGTGGTAAACACATGATCGTACAATCGGCGACATTCGTTTACCGTACTGACGATCTGCTCTTCGACATCAGCCACCACACGAACATGCGCCATTCTGACCCCAAGCTCATTCAATGCCGTGGAGAGATGCGCCAGGTTTGCATCCTGGGTTCGCCCGGAAAGAATCTCATTGCCGATAATCACCAGGCAAGCGGTTACTGTCTTCGCCATATTATAAAGAGCCTTTAGCGGTTGTTATAAAGAACCCTCAGCAGATGTTATAGAAAGGGGATTATGTAGCAAAGTGCCGAAGCCCGAATTCATGCCGAATCGGGGCTATCAACATATCGAATCTGCACTGGTTTCGCTAGAACGTCCACAGCTTCCTCAAATAAGGCATTTACCCGCATATCTTCCTCTTGTTCTGCTTTGTTTGGCTGATAGTCAGAATTGACTATCTTAACTGTTTTTTGCCGACAGTGTTTCCAGGCGATGGGGGAATCCACCGCCATTATTTGGGAATCATCAAGAAAACTTGATAAAATCAAAACTGCGGGAATTCATTGGCAATACTGTCGGCGATGGGAAGAACCCCCCATCGCCTGGAATTCTCGTCACCCCAGGCGCAGCCCCCCCGTCATTCTCGAGCTTGCTCGGGAATCCAGAGTGGCGGCGTAGCCGCCATAGGGGTGACGCAGTGGTAGCTTCAGCACCCATTGCGCTCCCGCTTCGCGGAACCGCAACTCTGGATTCCCGCCTGCGGCCTTCGGCCTTGGCAAGAATGACGGGGGGGGGTAATTAAAAGCGCAGGTCGCCTTTCAGGTAGATGCGGTGGTCAGCCGTGGTGGTGCTTTCTTTACGCTCGGCAACAAGTTTCAGGTCAAACAACTTGCCGCGCTGCCACCGCAATCCCAAGCGATGGGTGTCACCAGTGTCGCCAAGACTCAGCTCAGTGTAGGGCGTCATGAGGCCTGGTCCCCGGAGCGCATGCATGCCGTAATCCAAACGAACCTCCAGGCTTGGGCTGTATCCTTTAGAAGAGCCACTAGAAGCACCATGTGAATAGCCCGCCCCGCCCTCATCTATCAGCCCCTGCTGCCAGAGTTGTTGCACCCCGCTGCTGGTCACTCCATAACCCGGCGTCAGGCTGAAAGACAGGCCCCGCCCGTCTGCTGAGGGTCCAAGTTTGAACAGCCCACTCAGCCCCCACTCCTCCGCCTCACCCTTGCCGCTCATCAGGGCACGCGCCTTGCCTTCTATCACCAGTCCGCCGCCCAGGCTGGCATAGCGCAGACTGCCACCCAGTTCAGCACCCGCACCGGTCTCCCCGTCGCCACCGTCATAGCGTAGCCCGGCTTCCACACTAGACTCAAATTGCGCACCACTATCCAGGGTCTGGACACGGCTCGCTTCCAGGGTCATGCGCAATCGGCTGGCATCCCGAGTCACCGCAGCTATCTGTTCATTACCGTCCAGTTCCACAGAACTCCTCAAGGCCTCACCCTTGAGACGCAGGCTGGTGCGCCCGGTCTCCATCAAGATGCCACTCGCACCCAGCGCAAAGGTCTGCACACTCAAGTCGCTTGAAGGGATGGCCTCTCCTGACACCCGGTCTTCACTGATATCCAGTTCGCCATCGCCATAGCCAGCAGTCGCCCAGAAGTCCAGACCTCCCGCTGTCCAACCCGCATAAGGATGGACACTAGTCATATCCAGGTCATAGTCGCCGCTGACTGCCAGGCTGGGGTCAGTGTAGTCCAGCCTCGCTTGGCTTTTGGAGACCGACACACCCAGAATGGTGCGCTCGTTCAGGCGCGCATCCAGACCCAGTTGCAGACTAAAGAGGTCGCCGTCCCAACGCACTCCATCAGCACCTTCTATACTCCGGTAATCGCCCGCGCCCCAGAGGGTGAAGCCCTGGCTTTGGCTTTGGTGTTGATTACCAGAAGCAGAAGCAGCACCACCCGCGCCATTCAAAGGCAGCACAAAGGCAGACCCAGCCAAGACCCGCTTCAAGTCAAACTGGTCATCGGCAAGGGCGCGTCCCTGGGCTTTGATGATCTCCGCCAGGTTGCCCGCACCGCCAAGGCTGGCACTGCTCCCACCAGCAGCAGTTCCGGCACTGTTTGAGAGCCGTACCTGCTCAAGGCGCCGCACAATCGCGCTGACATGCTGGTCCGCCATGGCACGTGCTACTTCGGGCAGTATCACATCATTAAGCCGAGCCAGGTCGCGTGGTATGACTACACGGACGATGCGGGTGACCGTCTCGGCAGCATTGCTAGCGGCATCGGAGACATCATAAGTGAGGGTGTAGTCCCCGGCAGTGTCGGTATCCACTGGGTCGCCGCCAACCACAATGCGGGCACTGAGGTCGCCATCCACAGCATCACTTGCCCTTGCCCCCGGGTCAGTGAAGGTGCTGCCTTGATCAACCTCCACGAGACTGGCACCTATGAGAGTAATCTCTGGGGCAGTGGCGTCTACCGCGGTGCCGCTCGCGCTCGCCGCGCTGGCGGGACCCGGGTTCGGGGTGGCAGCGGTGTCCTCAACGCTATTGGCGGCAAGGGTCAGGGTGAAGGATACCGCGTCCGGGGTGAAGGTGACGGTATAAGTGGTGCCGGAGCCGCTCACGCTAGTTCCGGTAACACCGGTGGAAGTGGAGAAGTCATCGGTAGTCAAACCGGTTACCACTTCGGAGAAGGTGATGGTGTGCGTCTGCGCGATGCCAATCGTACCGACGGCGGTGATATCTTCAAAGGTCGTTAGGGTCGGCGCGGTGGTGCCGGCGCGGGTGACGGGCGGCGTTGTAGTAACGGTGGCATCAGCGGGGAGGGCTTGGTCAATGGCACCGCGTAAATCCGTCTGGGTAGCGGCAGATAATGCCGTTACCCGTGTATCGCGCTCAGTCTCCATGTCGGCTACTACTTCATACTCAACCACCACGCTGCCGGCGGCAATGCTGAGGACGCGCACATCAGCGGCAGGAACAGACAACAAGGTCGCAATGCCCATGACGAAATTGTCTTCATCAAACTCGGCAGTGGTAAGACCGGTAATGGTCGTGGTGGCAACGAATCTCGGTTTGTCTTCGGTTTCCATTGCCGCTGCCGCCGCGGTGCCGGATGCGCTTGCCGCCAAGTTGGGGTTGCCGTTGGCGTCGGTCACGCTGTTCGCGGCGAGAGTCAGGGTTACCGCGCCCGGCGCGGGCGGGGTGTAGGTGACGACATACGTGGTGCCGCTACCGGAGAGGGAGTTCACTTCGCCGGTGGTGACTTCAAAGTGGGTAGCCATCAAACCGGTAACCGCCTGGTCGAAGGTAACCCGCACACTTGCCCGATTACCAACCGTGGATTTTTTCAGTGGCGGGATGGTCACTGCAAAGGGCGTGAGCGGCGCGGTCGCGGTGATGGTTACCGTGTCGGTGATGGCGGCAGCGTCATCATCGGTTACGGTCAGGGTGAATATCAGGACCCCGGCGGTGTCCGGCGCGGTGAAGGTTGAGGTCACGCCATTAGCCACGATGATTGGCGTTGCGGGCGGAGCATCATCGGTTGATGTATGCACCCATTCATAACTCTGGATAATTCCATCGGGGTCGCTACTGCCAGAGCCGTTCAGCACCACGGTTGTGCCGGTATCCACTTCCTGCGCGTCGCCAGCATCAGCAACTGGATCTTGGTTGGCCGGTGCGGCGCGAGTCACGCTAACGGTGTAGGTTTTTGTGGTCGTGCCGTCCTCGGCGGTAACGACAATGGCGATGGGGTTTGCGCCGACATTCAGCGTAATCGCGCCGGAAGTTGCGCCACTGGTAACCGCCGTGCCAGCCACGGTTACGCTTGCGGCGGCGTGATTGGTGGTCGGTGTGAGCGTGACGCTTGCCACATCATTGTCCACGTTGACGGCGTAATCCTCGGTGGCGGCAGCAAAGGCGGGCAAGGTGCCTTCGGAGATAGTCAAAGATGACAAGTCGGCATTCGCGGACAGAGGCACCGGGGCAACGGTAACGGTGCGGGTCACCTGCGTGGCGGTATTACCGGCCGCATCGGTTGCGTCGTAGGTAATCGTGTAAGTGCCGACGGCTTGGGTGTCCACTGTAGCACCACCGGTAACGACATCCACGCTGGCATCCAGATTATCCGTGGCACTAGCGCCCTGCTCGGTATAGGTGTCGCCCACGGTCAGGGTGATGGTCGCTGCTCCATTCAAGTCGATGACCGGCGGGGTCTTGTCCACGGTAACCGCGCCGAGGCTGGCGGCGGCGGAGTCAACGCTCAATAGGGTCTGCACGACCTGCACCGCGCCATCGGCATAGTCGCCATCGGGCAGGGTGAAACTGCTGCCGGTGCCGGGGGTGAAGTCGCTGCCGCTATTGGTGGAGTATTTCCATGTGTCTCCCCGTGCGCTATCAAAATCGCCCGCCAGAGTCACATTCACCCGACCATTTTGGGTGATGCGATCCGTTGGCGAGGAACCGGTGTCCACAGCCAGCGCGATGCTCGGTTCGGCGGGTGCGTCCGCCGCAACCACGGTGCCGGTCGGTGCGCTGGTGACGCTCTTTTCGTTGTCGTCGAAGGCATCGGTGTAAGTGGCGACCACTTGAATGGTCTTGCCAAAATCTGCTACCGCCAGGGTATAGGTCGCCGCGTTAGTGGCACCAGTGATGTCGTCATAGGTGCCGCCGCTTGGCGCGCTTTGCCATTGATATTTGGTAACAGTAACCGGCGTAGACGGCGAATCCGGGTCGGTTACTATGCCAGCAGTCAAGGTCTGCCCGACCTGCGCGCTACCGCTGATGACGCCGATGGCACCCGGCTCATCCACATTGGTAATCGTAATCGTTACCGCTAATTCATTTGCCAGGTTGCTTGGAACGCCATTGGTTTCCGTGACGTGAACGCTGACCGAGTAGGTGAACTGGGTTTCATAGTCCGGCGCAGAGCGGAAAGTCAATGCGCCGCTTGTGGGGTTGATGGTAAACAAGCTCGCATCCGTGCCAGTGAGCGTCCAGGTAATGGTGTTGTCCTCAACATCAGTCGCACTGTAGGTCGCTACTATTGTGGTTATGGGCGTGTTCTCGGCGACACTCGGACTCGTGTTACCAGACAACTCCGGCGCGGTGTTGGCCGCGCGAGTGACGGTGACGGTGTAGGTTTTCATAGTCGTGCCGTCTTCGGCGGTGACGACAATGGCGATGGCGTTTACACCGACATCCAGCGTAATCGCGCCGGAGGCTGTGTCACTGGTAACCATAACGTTATTCACGGTTAGGGTTGCACCAGTGTCCGCCACAGTCGGCGTGACCATAACGCTTGCCACATCATTGCCCACGCCGACGGCGTAGGCCTCGGTGGCGGCATTAAAGGTAGGCAAGGTGCCGACCGAGATAGTCAAAGATGACAAGTCGGCATTCGCGGACGGGGGCACCGGTGCAACGGTAACGGTGCGGGTCATCTGGTCGGCAATGTTACCGGCGGTGTCGGTTGCGGTGTAGGTAATGATGTAGGTGTCGGCGGTGTTGATGTCTACTGTCGCGCCACCGATAACAACATTCACACTACCGTCCACTGCATCCGTGGCGGTGGCACCTTGTTCATTGTAGGCATCGCCCACAATCAGGGTGATAGTCGCTACACCATTCAAGTCGATGACCGGCGCGGTCACATCAATTCGAATAGTGCTGTCAGCCGCATCAGGGTCAAGTGTATTGGCGGGATTATTAGCGGCGGTCATTGCGCCTATGTCATAACTCGCCACCATGCCATCGCTTGCCGTAACCTGCGCCGCCACCACCGTATAGGTCGCGGTATAACTGTTGCCGGTGCCTTTGACCGCCGTGACTGACTGCCCGGCGATGCTCACGCTTGGGGAGTTTGCCAAGGCCACATTGACGCTGAAGGTCAGGCTCAGAATGTCGTCGGCTTTGGCGTAATTTCCAGCGTTACTGCTCGTGAGCGCGGGTGCTGCGCCGGCGGCAAAGGCAAGTACCGGCTGCACTAAGACGAGGCGGACCTTCCGCGCGGCATTACCGGCGACATCGGTTGCGGTATAAACAAGCCGGTATCTACCGGCGGTGTTGGGGTTCACTAGCTCGCCACTGGTGATGATAGCCACGCTGGCATCCACATTGTCCGTGACGGTGGCGCGTTCAATGTAGGCATCGCCCAGAGTCAGGGTGATGGTCGCGGGGTCAGTATTCACCTCGATTTCTGGCGCGGTGTTGTCCACAGTAACCGCGCCGAGGCTGGCGGCAGCGGAGTCAACGCTCAATAGGGTCTGCACGACCTGCACCGCGCCATCGGCATAGTCGCCATCGTCCAGGGTGAAACTGGTGACGGTGGAGTCAGTGACTTCGGTGAAGTCGCCGCCGCTATTGGTGGAGTATTTCCAGGTGTCTCCCCGTGCGGCATCAAAATCGTCCGCCAGAGTCACATTCACCTGACCATTTTGGGTGATGCCATCGTCATCTGCGATACCGGTGTCCACAGCCAGCGCGATGCTCGGTTCGGCGGGTGCGTCCGCCGCAACCACGGTGCCGGTCGGTGCGCTGATGATGGTTTTACCAGCGCCATGACCGTCGGTGTAAGTGGCAACCACTTGAATGGTCTTGCCAACCTCATCTGCCGTCAGGGTGTAGGTCATGCTGGTGGCACTGTCGATGTTGGCGTATTCGCCGCCGCTTGCCGCGCTGTGCCATTGCCAGGTGATGCTGTCAGCAACCACGATGTCCGGGTCGGTTACTGTGGCGGTCAAGGTCTCGCCTACCTGCGCGGCACCGTCGATGGTCACCATGCCATCTTCATCCACATTGGTAACCGTAATCGTGACCGCCAATTCGCCTTTCAGGTTGCTTGGGTCGCCATCGGTTTCCGTGGCGTGAACGCTGACCAAGTAGGTGGACTTGGTTTCATAGTCCGGCGCAGAGCGGAAAGTCAATACGCCGTTGGCACCAATGGAAAACAAGTCCGCATCCGCGCCGGTGAGTGTCCAGGCAATGGCGTTGCTCTCGACATCCGTCGCGGTGTAGGTCGCCACCGACCCGGCACCGTTCTCGGCATAATCCACCGCCGCACTGCCCTGGATGCTCGGCTTGGTGTTGTCGGCGCGGGTCACAGTGACGGTGTAGGTTTTCGTGCTGGTGTCCTCGGCGGTAACGATAGTCGTGATGGGGGTTGCTACGCCGGCAGTCAGGTTGATCGGTTGTGAGGCTTCGCCACTGTCAACCGCCGTGCCAGCCACGGTTACGCTTGCGGCGGCGTGATTGGTGGTCGGTGTGAGCGTGACGCTTGCCACATCATTGTCCACGTTGACGGCGTAATCCTCGGTGGCGGCAGCAAAGGCGGGCAAGGTGCCTTCGGAGATAGTCAAACCGGACAAGTTCGCATCCGCGGACGCAGCGCGGGTCACAGTAACGGTGTAGGTTTTCGTGGTGCCATCCTCGGCGGTAACGACAATGGCGATGGGGTTTGCGCCGACATTCAGCGTAATCGCGCCGGAAGTTGCGCCACTGGTAACCGCCGTGCCAGCCACAGTCACGCTTGCGCCATCGTCAGCCGTGGTCGGTGTGAGCATTATGCTTGCCACATCATTGCCCACGCCGACGGCGTAGGTCTCGGTGGCGGCATTAAAGGTAGGCAAGGTGCCGGCCGAGAGAGTCAAAGATGACAAGTCGGCATCCATGGACAGAGGCACCGGTACCACGGCAACGGTGCGGGTCACCGACGTGGCGGTATTACCGGCGGCATCGGTTGCGTCATAGGTAATCGTGTAGGTGCCGACGGCTTGGGTGTCCACTGTAGCACCACCGGTAACGACATCCACGCTGGCATCCAGATTATCCGTGGCACTAGCGCCCTGCTCGGTATAGGTGTCGCCCACGGTCAGGGTGATGGTCGCTGCTCCATTCAAGTCGATGCTCGGCGCGCTCACATCAATTCGAATAGCACTTGTAGCCGCATCAGGGTCAAGCGCATTGGCGGGATTACCGGCGGCGGTCATTGCGCCGATGTCATAAGCCACCAGTGCGCCATCCGTAACCTGCGCCGCCACCACGGTATAGGTCGCGGTGTAACTGTTGCCCGTGCTGGTCACCGTGGCGCCCTGCCCGGCGATGGTCACGCTTGGCTCGCTTGCCAATGGCAGATTGACGCTGAAGGTCAGGGTCAGAATGTCGGCATCTATGGCGTAATCGCCAGCGTTACTGCTCGTGAGCGCGGGTCCTGCGCTAATGGCAAGCACCGGCTGCACGATGACGCTGCGGGTCACCTGCGTGGCATCATTACCGGCGGCATCGGTTGCGTCGTAGGTAATGGTGTAGGTGCCGACAGCGGCGGTGTTTACTGCACTGCTATCCGTGGTGACCATCACGCTGGCATCCACTGCATCGGTGACGGTGGCACCGGGGTCGGTGTAATCAGTGCCGACCACGACTGTGTTGCCCTCTGCGGTGTCGTTGGTCAGGGTGATGACCGGCGCAACCACATCAATTTGAATAGCACTCGTGACAACTTCAGGGTCAAGGGCATTGGTGGGATTATCGGCGGCGGTCATTGCGTCTATGTCATAAGCCGCCAGGGCGCCATCCGTAACCTGCGCCGCGACCACCGTATAGGTCGCGGTGTAACTGTTGCCCGTGCTGGTCACCGTGGCACTCTGCCCGGCAATGGTCACGCTTGGCTCGCTTGCCAATGGCAGATTAACGGTGAAGGTCAGGCTCAACGTGTCGCCGTCTATGGCGTAATCGCCAGCGTTATCGCTGGCGAGCGCGGGTCCTGTGGTAATGGCAAGGACAGGCTGCACGATGATGGTTACCGTATCGCTGTGGCTGGCGGGGGTAGCGGCATCATCGGTGACGGTCAGGGTGAATATCAGTTCCCCGGCGGTGGCCGGCGCGGTGAAGGTGGCCGTGGCGGTGTCGGCGTTGGTCAAGGGGATAACCGGGGCGGGCGTATCACCATCGGTTGAAGTATGCGTCCAGAGGTATGTCAGGACACCAGATTCGGGGTCGCTACTGCCAGAGCCGTCCAGCGTTACTTCCGTGCTGGTGGTCACGCTCTGCGCGGCACCCGCCTCGGCAACTGGCGGCTGGTTGGTGGCCGGTGCCGCAATCACCGCGGTGGTTGCCGCGCTGGTGAGGGTCTTGCCGGTGCCATGACCGTCGGTGTAAGTGACCATGACTCGAATGGTCTGGTCAATCTCATCTGCCGTCAGGGTGTAGGTCGCCGCGTTAGTGGCACCGCTGATGTCGGTATAGTCGCCGCCGCCACTTGCCGCGCTTTGCCATTGATAAGTGGTAACAGTAACCGGCGAATCAACATCCGGCGAATCCGGGTCGGTTACTTCGCCGGCAGTCAATTCCTGCCCCACTTGAACGATGCCGGTGATGGCGCCGAAGGCACCCTCTTCATCCTCATTGGTAACGGTAACCGTTACCTCAAGTGTGCTGGTCTCATTCGGCGTGCCGTCATCGGTGGCGGTCACGGTGACTTGATATTCGTTGTTGGTGTCAGTGTCCTGCGGAGATTCATAGTCCGGTGAAGTATTGAAAGTCAATGCGCCGCTTGTGCCGTCAAGCGTAAAGAATGACGCATCCGTGCCAGTGAGTGCCCAGGTAATGGTGTTGCTCTCATCATCATCCGCAGTGAAGGTCGCTACTGCTGGTGTCACCGCGGGGTCGGTGTTCTCGGCATAATCCACCGCCGCATCGTTGTCGATACGCGGCGCGGTGTTGATTGCCGGCTGTCTGGCCTCGGGCGGCGTGGTGGTAACGGCGGCATCATCGGGGAGGGCTTGGCCAGTGGCGGTGCGTAAATCCAACTCGCTAGCGGCAGATAATGCCGTTGCCCGTTCATCGCGCATGGCGACCGTGTCCGCTACTACTTCATAATCCACCACCACGCTGCCCGCGGCAATGCTGAGGACGCGCACATCGGCAGCAGCAATAGCCAACAAGTCCGCAATGCCCATGACGAATTTGTCTTCATCAAACTCGGCGGTGGTGAGACCAGGAATGGTCATGCGGGCAATGAATCTCGGTTTGTCTTCGGTGTCCATTGCCGCTGCCACCGCGGTGCCGGATGCGCTTGCCACAAGGTTGGGGTTGCCATTGGTATCGGTCACGCGGTCCGCGGCGAGAGTCAGGGTTACCGCGCCCGCCGCGGTCGGGGTGTAGGTGACGACATACTCGGTGCCACTACCGGAGAGGGTTCCCAGGCTGGCGTTGGTGACTTCAAAGTCGTCAGCCATCAAACCGGTAACCGACGCACCCAGGCTAATCCTCACGTTTGCCGGTTGACCGACCGTGGATTTGCCCAGAGCCGGGATGGTCACTGCAAACGGGGTCGGCGCGCTCACGACCACGGCGCGGGTCACTTGCTCGGCTTCATTACCGGCGAGGTCGGAGACGTCGTAGGTGATGGTGTAGTCCCCGACCGTGTCGGGGTTCACTGTGCTAACTGTGTCGCCAGCAAAAGTAATCAGCGTGGTAATTGCGCTAGTGAGGTCGACCGGGTCGCCGCCGACATCAGTCGCCGTAGCGCCCGCATCTGTGTAGGCGGGGTCGCCCACAGTCAGGGGGACCGTCACCTCGCCAAGCAAGGTGATTTCTGGTGCTCTGCTGTCCACGGTAATCACGCGGTCGCCGAGCGGGTTGGCGGCGGACTTAACGCCGTCCAGGGTCTGCACGGCTTGCACCCAGCCAGCGGCATAACTGCGGTTAGCATCCAGGGTGAAACTGGTGTCGCTGCCAACGGTGAAACTGTTCCCGCTATTGGTGGAGTATTCCCAGGTGTCTCCCCGTGCGCTATCAAAATCGCTCGACAGCAGCACATTCACCACGGGATTGCTGGTGATGTAATCGCCATCGATATTGGTGTCATCAGCCAGCGCGAGGGTCGGTGGCTCGATCACCGTCTCGGCGACTACGGCTACAGTCTCCCTGCTGTTGGCGGTCTCGGTACCATGGACGTCGGTGTAAGTGACGACCACCCGAATTTTCTTGCCCGCTTCGGCTGCCGTCAGCATGTAGGTCTCGCTGGTGGCACCGCTGATGGCGTTGCCGTCGGCTTGCCATACATAAGTAATGTCGGTATATGCGCCATCCGTGCCCGTGCCGACATCCTGATCGCTTATTGCGCCCGCGGTCAATTCTTGCCCGACCTGCGCGCGGCCGCCGATGACGCCGACGCTGCCCCGATCATTCACATCTTCCACCGTAATCGTCACCTCAAGGTCGTCGCTCGCGCCGTCGCTATCGGTGGCGGTAAGGGTGATTTCATAGATGTTGTTGCGGTCTGCATCTAACGGGTTTTCAAAGTCCGCGTTAGTGTTGACTGCTAGACTCCAAGCCAATTCATTTTCGAAAAACTCCCCTATCGCGCCCCTATCCGCGCCGCCCGTTACCGTCCAGGTAACGGCGGTGCTAATGTCGTTGCCGTCGGCATCTTCCGCGGCGAGGCGCGTCACTACCTGGTTGTTCTCTTTGACTACCAACGCCGGTAGGGTAGTGATGGTGACCGGCGGGCCGACCGCGACGCCGCCCACGGTCACCTCGCTTGCCGGACCGGTGCGCCCCGCGAGGTCGGTAACGCTATTTGCGGCAAGCGTCAGGTCGAAGGTTCTCTCGGTCGGGGTGAAGGCGATGTCGTAGGTGGTTTGGTCGCTGTTGGTGTCGGTGACGCTATCCACCGTGACGCCGCCAGTGCTGGTGATGACGGTGGCGAGGGTGCTGCTATCCAATCCGGTTACCGGCTCGGAGAAGGTGATGGAATGTGTCTGCTGTGTGTCAAGCATACCGTCGGCATCCGGGGTGATAAAGGTCGTCACGCTCGGCGCGGTTACATCAATTCGAATCGAACTCGTAACCGCCTCAGGGTCAAAGGTGTTGTCGCCGTGATTGGTGGCGGTCATTTCGCTAAGGTCATAAACCACCGCGCCGTCCGCAACCTCCGCCGCCACCACCGTATAGGTCGCGGTGTAATCATTACCGCTGCCTTTAGTCGCCGTGACGGTCTGCCCGGCGATGGTCACGCTTGGGTCGCCGGTCAATGGCAGACTGACGGTGAAGGCAAGGGTCAAGGTATCGCCGTCTCTGGTGTAATCGCCCGCGTTGCTGCTTGCCAATACCGGGCCGGCGGTAAATACAAGGGCGGGGAGCGCAGTGCGGGTCACGCTCACCGGCTCGGCGGGCCCCATGTCCCCGCTGGAGGTGATGGTTACGCTATTGGCGGCAAGGAGCAGGGTGAAAGTTTCCTCGGTCGGGGTGATACGGAGTCTATAGTTGGTGGTGCTGGTGCCGACCGGGCGAACGCTATCTATCGTGACACCAGTGGAGCCGGAGAAAGCCGCCACATCCACGCCAGTCACAGCCTCGCCGAAGATAAAGGAGGCCGGCCCTTGCTTGCCAACAATGCTGGCGTCAAAGAAGCTGCCGAATTGGTGCACCACGGCAGCGGGAGCCTGCGCCCTGCCGCTCGCGCGATTATCTCTCCTCGGACCGATGTTGCCCGAGAGGTCTCTCACCGAGCGGCCGGTAATGATCAGGGTGAAGGAGGTATCGGTCGGGGTGAAGGTGATGGTGTATCTGGTTTGGTCGCCGGAGTCGGTCAAGGCGGTTACCGTGGCACCGATGCTCTTGGAGAAGATATCATGCCCCAGAGGTGTGCCGCCCGGAGCGGTCACCGGCTCGGAGAAGGTGACGCTATACGTCTCCAGAGCATTGCCAATGGTGCGGATACCGGAAATATTGTTGGTTTCAAAGGTCATCACGCTCGGGTTTTTGGTGTCCGCCGGGGTGTCCGGCGGCGCGGTGACGGTGATGGTTACCGTGTCGCTGTGGGTGTTGGTGGCGGAGTCACCGGAATCATCGGTTACGGTCAGTTCGAATATCAGCACCGCGGCGGTCGCCGGTGCGGTGAAGGTCGAGGTCACGCCATCGGCCACGATGATTGGCGTGGCTGGCTCAGCATCATCGGTTGAAGTATGCACCCATTCATAACTCTGGATAGTTCCATCGAGGTCGGTGCTATCGACGCCGGTCAGCGTTACTGTTGCGCCGGTGGTCACGCTTTGATCGACACCCGCATTAGCAGTTGGCGACTGGTTGATGACCGGTGCCGCAATCACCGCGGCGGTAGGTGCGCTGGTGAGGGTCTTGCCGGTGCCATGACCGTCGGTGTAAGTGACGATGACTTGAATGGTTTGGTCAATATCCGCTACTACCGGCGTGTAGGTCTCGCTGGTGGCACTGTCTATGTCGGTGCTGTCGCTTTGCCATTGATAGTTGGTAACAGTAACCGACGTAGACGGCGAATCCGGGTCGGTTACCATGCCGGCGGTCAAGGTCTGCCCGACCTGCGCGGTGCCGCTGATGGCGCCGATGGTGCCCTCTTCATCCGCATTGGTAACGGTAACCGTTACCTCAAGTGTGCTGGTCTCATTCGGCGTGCCGTCATCGGTGGCGGTAACGATGAGCGCGTAGGTGGACTGGGTTTCATAGTCCGGCGAAGTATTGAAAGTCAATGCGCCGCTTGTGCCGTCAAGCGTAAAGAACTCCGCATCCGTGCCAGTGAGTGCCCAGGTAATGGTGTTTTTCTCGACATCAGTCGCACGGTAGGTCGCCACTATTGTGGTTATGGGTGCGTTCTCGGGATGATTCACCGCTTGGTTACCAGTGGCGATGCTCGGCGCGGTGTTGTCGGCGCGGGTCACGGTAACGGTGTAGGTTTTCGTAGCAACGCCGTCCTCGGCGGTAACGATGATGACGATGGCGTTTTCGCCGACATCCAGGGCAATCGCTTCGCTGGCTTCGCCACTGATAACCGTTTTGTCTTGCACGGTTACGGTCGCGCCAGCGTCATTCGTGGTCGGCGTGACTGTGGTGCTTGCCACATCATTCGCCACGTTAGCGGTGTAATTTATCTCGGCGGCAGCGAAAGTCGGAACCAAATCAACCGCCATGCTGTTGTTATCAGTGATAGTCAAACCGGACAAGTTCGCATCCGTGGACAGGGGCACCGGCATCACGGCGGCGGTCGCCGCGCTGGTGAGGGTCTTGTCGGGAGCATGGCCGTCGGTGTAAGTGACGATGACTCGAATGGTTTGGTCAATATCCGCTACTAGCGGGGTGTAGGTCGCCGCGTTAGTGGCACCAGTGATGTCGGTATAGTCGTCGCCGCCACTTGCCGCGCTTTGCCATTGATAGTTGGTAACAGTAACCGACGTAGACGGCGAATCCGGGTCGGTTACTTCGCCGGCAGTCAATTCCTGCCCCACTTGAACGATGCCGCTGATGGCGCCGATGGCACCCTCTTCATCCTCATTGGTAACGGTAACCGTCACCTCAAGTGTGCTGGTCGCACTCGGCGTGCCGTCATCGGTGGCGGTCACGGTGAGCGCGTAGGTGGACTGGGTTTCATAGTCCGGCAAGGCGCGGAAAGTCAATACGCCGCTTGTAGCGTCGAGATCAAACGAGTTCACATCTGTGCCACCGAGTGCCAAGGTAACAATGTTGCCATCGGTATCAGTCGCAGTGAAGGTCGCCACTGCCGTTGTTATGGGCGTGTTCTCGGCGACACTCGGACTCGTGTTACCAGACAACTCCGGCGCGGTGTTGGCCGCGCGAGTGACGGTGACGGTGTAGGTTTTCGTGGTGCCATCCTCGGCGGTAACGACAATGGCGATGGGGTTTGCGCCGACAGTCAGCGTAATCGCGCCGGAGGTTGCGCCACTGGTAACCGCCGTGCCAGCCACAGTTACGCTTGCGGCGGTGTCAGCCGTGGTCGGCGTGACCGTGGTGCTGGTCACATCATTCGCCACGTTGACGGCGTAACTTATCGTGTCGGCAGCAAAGGTGGGCGACAGGGTGCCGGCCGAGAGAGTCAAAGATGACAAGTCTGCCTCCATGGACAGAGGCACCGGGGCAACGGTAACGGTGCGGGTCACCGGCGTGGCGGTATTACCGGCGGCGTCAGTGACGTTGTAGGTGACCTGATAGGTGCCGAGCAGATCGGTGTCCACTGCACTGCTATCCACGACAATCCGGGCGGTGAGCGCAACGCCATCATCCACATTGTCCGTGGCGCGGGCGTTTTGTTCATTGTAGGTGTCGCCCACAATCAGGGTGACATCGCCACCATTCAAGGTGATGACCGGCGCGCTCACATCAATTCGAATAGTGCTGTCAGCCGCATCAGGGTCAAGCGTATTGCCGGGATTACCGGCGGCGGTCATTACGCCAATGTCATAAACCGCCAGTGCGCCATCGCTTCCCGCAACCTCCGCCGCGACCACCGTATAGGTCGCGGTGTAACTGTTGCCCGTGCCTTTGGTTATCGCGGCATCCTGTCCGGCGATGGTCACGCTTGGGTCGCTTGTCAATGGCAGATTGACGGTGAAGGTCAGGCTCAGAATGTCGCCGTGTTTGGCGTAATCCCCGCCGGAGTTACTGCTCGTGAGCGCGGGTTCTTGGCCGGCGGCAAAGGCGAGTATCGGCTGCACGATGACGGTGCGGGTTACCCTATCGGCGGCATTACCGGCGGCATCCATTGCGGTGTAGGTAATCGTGTAGGTGCCGGCGGCGACAGTGGCGATGTCAATATCTGCGGTGACCGTAACATTGTCATCAACATTATCCGTGGCGCTGGCTTGCTCGGTGTAGGTTTCGCCCAGAGTCAGGGTGGCGGTCGCTACACCATTCAAGTCGATGACCGGCGGGGTCTTGTCCACGGTAACCGCGCCGAAGGTAGCGGCGGCGGAGTCAGTGCCCAATAGGGTCTGCACGACTTGCACCGCGCCACCTGCATACTTGCCTTCTTCCAGCGTGAAGAAGGTGCCGGTGCCGGTGCCGGTGGTAAATGTCGGGCTGGCGGCACCACCATTGATGGTGTACTTCCAGGTGGCACCGTCTGCCAGACCCGTCACATTCACCAGACCATTGTTGGTGATGCGATCCGTTGGCGAGGAACCGGTGTCCACCGCCAACGCGATGCTCGGTGCTGCGGGTGCGTCCGCCGCAACCACTGCGCCAGTTGGTGCGCTGGTGACGCTCTTTTCGTTGTCGTCGAAGGCATCGGTGTAAGTGGCGACCACTTGAATGGTCTTGCCAAAATCTGCTACCGCCAGGGTGTAGGTCATGCTGGTGGCACTGTCTATGTCGGAGTCGTCGTCCGCGCTTTGCCATTGCCAGGTGGTGCCAGTAACCCCGCCATCCGGGTCGGTTACTGTGCCCGCAGTCAAGGTCTGCCCGACCTGCGCGGTGCCGCTGATGACGCCGATGGCTCCATCTTCATCCACATTGGTAACCGTAACCGTGACATTCAGTGTGTCGCTCATCTCCGGCGTGCCGTTATCGGTGGCGGTAATGGTGACCGTGTAGGTGGACTTGGTTTCATAGTCCGGCAAGGCGCGGAAAGTCAATACGCCGTTGGCATCAATGGAAAGCAATCTCGCATCCGCGCCGGTGAGTGTCCAGGCAATGGCGTTGCTCTCGGTATCAGTCGCAGTGAAGGTCGCCACCGACCCGGCACCGTTCTCGGCATAATCCACCGCCGCACTGCCCTGGATGCTCGGCTTGGTGTTGTCGGCGCGGGTCACAGTGACGGTGTAGGTTTTCATAGCAGCGCCGTCTTCGGCGGTAACCTTGATAGCGACGGAGTTTTCGCCGACAGTCAGGTCAATCACTGCGCTGGCTTCGCCACTGTCAACCGCTGTGCCAGCAACGGTTACAGTTGCGGCGGTGTCAGCCGTGGTCGGCGTGACCGTGGTGCTTGCCACATCATTCGCCACGTTAACGGCGTAACTTATCGTGTCGGCAGCAAAGGTGGGCGACAGGGTGCCGGCCGAGAGAGTCAAAGATGACAAGTCCGCATCCGCGGACAGGGGCACCGGTGCCACGGTAACGGTGCGGGTCATCTGGTCGGCAATGTTACCGGCGGTGTCGGTTGCGGTGTAGGTAATGATGTAGGTGTCGGCGGTGTTGATGTCTACTGTCGCGCCACCGATAACAACATTCACACTACCGTCCACTGCATCCGTGGCACTAGCGCCCTGCTCGGTATAGGTTTCGCCCACGGTCAGGGTGATAGTCGCTACACCATTCAGATTGATGACCGGCGCGGTCACATCAATTCGAATAGTGCTGTCAGCCGCATCAGGGTCAAGCGCATTGGCGGGATTACCGGCGGCGGTCATTGCGCCGATGTCATAACTCGCCACCATGCCATCGCTTCCCGCAACCTGCGCCGCGACCACGGTATAGGTCGCGGTGTAACTGTTTCCAGTGCCTTTGGTCGCCGTGACGCTCTGCCCGGCGATGCTCACCGTGGGCGCACTTGTCAATGGCAGATTGACGGTGAATGTCAGGCTCAGGGTGTCGCCGTGCTTGGCGTAATTTCCAGCGTTACTGCTCGTGAGCGCGGGTTCTTCGCTAATGGCAAGTATCGGCTGCACGATGACGGTGCGGGTTACCCTATCGGCGGCATTACCGGCGGCATCCATTGCGGTGTAGGTAATCGTGTAGGTGCCGGCGGCGACAGTGGCGATGTCAATATCTGCGGTGACCGTAACATTGTCATCAACATTATCCGTGGCACTCGGGGGATTTGTTTCGTTCTGACCCACAGTCAGGGTGATAGTCGCTGCACCATTCAAGTCGATGACCGGCATTGTGTTGTCCACGGTAACCGCGCCGAAGGTAGCGGCGGCGGAGTCAGTGCCCAATAGGGTCTGCACGACCTGCACCGCGCCACCTGCATACTTGCCTTCTTCCAGCGTGAAGAAGGTGCCGGTGGCGGGTGTGAAAGTGCTGCCGCCATTGATGGAGTATTTCCAGGTGGCATCGGTTACCAGACCGGTCACATTCACCAGACCATTGTTGGTGATGCCATCGTCATCTGCGATACCGGTGTCCATAGCCAGCGCGATGCTCGGTGCGGCGGGTGCCGCGGCGGAAACTATGGTGGCGGTCGCGGCACTGGTAACGCTCTTTTCGTTGTCGTCGAAGGCATCGGTGTAAGTGGCAACCACTTGAATGGTTTGGTCTACCTCCGCTGCCGCCAGGATGTAGGTGCTTTCGGTGGCACTGTCTATGTTGACGTATTCGTCGCCGCTTGCTGCGCTTTGCCATTGCCAGGTGGTGCCAGTAACCCCGCCGTCCGGGTCGGTTACTTCGCCGGCGGTCAATTCCTGCCCCACTTGAACGATGCCGATGATGGTGCTGATGGTGCCCTCTTCATCCGCATTGGTAACGGTAACCGTCACCTCAAGTGTGCTGGTCTCATTCGGCGTGCCGTCATCGGTGACGGTCACGGTGAGCGCGTAGGTGGACTTGGTTTCATAGTCCGGTGGAGTGTTGAAAGTCAATGCGCCGCTTGTGCCGTCAAGCGTAAAGAATGACGCATCCGTGCCCGTGAGTGCCCAGGTAAATGTGTTGTTCTCGGCATCATTCGCACTGTAGGTCGTCACTATTGTGGTTATGGGTGCGTTCTCGGCATGATCCACCGCCCCACTGCCAACGATGCTCGGCGCGGTGTTGGCGGCGCGAGTGACGGTGACAGTGTAGGTTTTCATAGTCGTGCCATCCTCGGCGGTAACGACAATGGCGATGGGGTTTGCGCCGACATTCAGCGTAATCGCGCCGGAAGTTGCGCCACTGGTAACCGCCGTGCCAGCCACGGTTACGCTTGCGGCGGTGTGATTGGTGGTCGGCGTGACCGTGGTGCTTGCCACATCATTCGCCACGTTAACGGCGTAACTTATCGTGTCGGCAGCAAAGGTGGGCGACAGGGTGCCGGCCGAGAGAGTCAAAGATGACAAGTCTGCCTCCATGGACAGAGGCACCGGCATCACCGCGGCGGTCGGTGCGCTGGTAACCATCTTGCCAGAGCCTTCCCCATCGGTGTAAGTGACGATGACTCGAATGGTCTGGTCAATATCCGCTACTAGCGGCGTGTAGGTCGCCGCGTTAATGGCACCAGTGATGTCGGTATAGTCGCCGTCGCCGCTTGCTGCGCTTTGCCATTGCCAGGTGGTGCCAGTAACTCCGCCATCCGGGTCGGTTACATCGCCGGCGGTCAATTCCTGCCCGACCTGCGCGCTACCGCTGATGATGCCGATGGTGCCCGGCTCATCCACATTGGTAACCGTAACCGTGACATTAAGTGTGTCGCTCATCTCCGGCGTGCCGTTATCGGTGGCGGTCACGGTGACTTGATATTCGTTGTTGGTGTCAGTGTCCTGCGCGTCTTCAAAGTCCGGCGAAGTATTGAAAGTCAATGCGCCGCTTGTGCCGTCAAGCGTAAAGAATGACGCATCCGTGCCAGTGAGTGCCCAGGTAATGGTGTTTTTCTCGACATCAGTCGCACGGTAGGTCGCCACTATTGTGGTTATGGGTGCGTTCTCGGGATGATTCACCGCTTGGTTACCAGTGGCGATGCTCGGCGCGGTGTTGTCGGCGCGGGTCACGGTAACGGTGTAGGTTTTCGTAGCAACGCCGTCCTCGGCGGTAACGATGATGACGATGGCGTTTTCGCCGACCGTCAGGTCAATCGGTTCTGATGCTTCGTCACTGTCAACCGCTGTGCCAGCAACGGTTACAGTTGCGGCGGTGTCAGCCGTGGTCGGCGTGACCGTGGTGCTGGTCACATCATTCGCCACGTTGACGGCGTAACTTATCGTGTCGGCAGCAAAGGCGGGCAAGGTGCCTGCCGAGATAGTCAAAGCGGACAAGTCGGCATCCATGGACAGAGGCACCGGTTGCACGACGACGGTGCGGATTACCGGTTCGGCATCGTTACCGGCGGTGTCGGAGACATTGTAGGTGATGGTGTAGTCCCCGACCGTGCCGGTGTCCACCGTGCCAGTGGCGGTAATCCGTATCGTCAGTTCGGCATTATCGTCCACTGCATCAGTGGCGGTGGCGCCGGGGTCAGTGTAAGTAGTGCCGACCACAACTGTGTTGCCCTCTGCGGTGTCGTTGTTCAAAGTGATGACCGGCGCGGTTACATCAATTCGAATAGTGCTGTCAGCCGCATCAGGGTCAAGCGCATTGGCGGGATTACCGGCGGCGGTCATTGCGCCGATGTCATAACTCGCCACCATGCCATCGCTTCCCGCAACCTGCGCCGCGACCACGGTATAGGTCGCGGTGTAACTGTTGCCCGTGCCTTTGGTTATCGCGGCATCCTGCCCGGCGATGCTCACCGTTGGCTCGCTTGTCAATGGCAGATTGACGGTGAAGGTCAGGGTCAGAGTGTCGCCGTGCTTGGCGTAATTTCCAGCGTTACTGCTCGTCAGTTCAGGCCCTGCGCTAATGGCAAGTATCGGCTGCACGATGACGGTGCGGGTTACCCTATCGGCGGCATTACCGGCGGCATCCATTGCGGTGTAGGTAATGATGTAGGTGTCGGCGGTGTTGATGTTCACTGTGCCGGTGGCGGTGACCGTCACATCAGTATCCACTGCATCCGTGGCGGTGGCACCTTGTTCATTGTAGGCATCGCCCACAATCAAGGTGATAGTCGCTACACCATTCAAGTCGATGACCGGCGGGGTCTTGTCCACGGTAACCGCGCCGAAGGTAGCGGCGGCGGAGTCAGTGCCCAATAGAGTCTGCACGACCTGCACCGCGCCACCTGCATACTTGCCTTCTTCCAGCGTGAAGAAGGTGCCGGTGGCGGGGGTGAAAGTGCTGCCGCCATTGATGGAGTATTTCCAGGTGGCATCGGTTACTACGCCCGTCACATTCACCTGACCATTTTGGGTGATGCGATCCGTTGGCGAGGCACCGGTGTCCACCGCCAGCGCGATGCTCGGTGCCGCGGGTGCGTCCGCCGCAACCACTGCGCCAGTTGGTGTGCTGGTGACGCTCTTTTCGTTGTCGTCGAAGGTGTCGGTGTAAGTGGCGACCACTTGAATGGTCTTGCCAAAATCTGCTACCGCCAGGGTGTAGGTCGCCGCGTTGGTGGCACCAGTGATGTCGGTATAGTCGCCGTCGCCGCTTACCGCGCTTTGCCATTGATAAGTGGTAACAGTAACCGACGTAGACGGCGAATCCGGGTCGGTTACCATGCCGGCGGTCAAGGTCTGCCCGACCTGCGCGGTGCCGCTGATGACACCGATGGCTCCATCTTCATCCACATTGGTAACCGTAACCGTGACATTAAGTGTGTCGCTCATCTCCGGCGTGCCGTTATCGGTGGCGGTCACGGTGACTTGATATTCGTTGTTGGTGTCAGTGTCCTGCGCGTCTTCAAAGTCCGGCGAAGTATTGAAAGTCAATGCGCCGCTTGTGCCGTCAAGCGTAAAGAATGACGCATCCGTGCCAGTGAGTGCCCAGGTAATGGTGTTTTTCTCGACATCAGTCGCACGGTAGGTCGCCACTATTGTGGTTATGGGTGCGTTCTCGGGATGATTCACCGCTTGGTTACCAGTGGCGATGCTCGGCGCGGTGTTGTCGGCGCGGGTCACGGTAACGGTGTAGGTTTTCGTAGCAACGCCGTCCTCGGCGGTAACGATGATGACGATGGCGTTTTCGCCGACCGTCAGGTCAATCGGTTCTGATGCTTCGTCACTGTCAACCGCTGTGCCAGCAACGGTTACAGTTGCGGCGGTGTCAGCCGTGGTCGGCGTGACCGTGGTGCTGGTCACATCATTCGCCACGTTGACGGCGTAACTTATCGTGTCGGCAGCAAAGGCGGGCAAGGTGCCTGCCGAGATAGTCAAAGCGGACAAGCCTGCATCCATGGACAGAGGCACCGGTGCCACGGTAACGGTGCGGGTCACCGGCGTGGCGGTATTACCGGCGGCGTCAGTGACGTTGTAGGTGACCTGATAGGTGCCGAGCAGATCGGTGTCCACGGCACTGCTATCCACGACAATCCGGGCGGTGAGCGTAACGTCATCATCCACATTGTCCATGGTGCGGGCGTTTTGTTCATTGTAGGGGTCGCCCACAATCAGGGTGACATCGCCACCATTCAAGGTGATAACCGGTGCGGTCACATCAATTCGAATAGTGCTGTCAACCGCATCAGGGTCAAGCGTATTGCTGGCATTATCGGCGGCGGTCATTGCGCCGATGTCATAAGCCACCAGTGCGCCATCCGTAACCTGCGCCGCCACCACGGTATAGGTCGCGGTGTAACGGTTACCCGTGTTGGCTACCGCGGCATCCTGCCCGGCGATGCTCACCGTTGGCTCGCTTGTCAATGGCAGATTGACGGTGAAGGTCAGGGTCAGAGTGTCGCCGTGTTTGGCGTAATCCCCGCCGGAGTTACTGCTCGTGAGCGCGGGTTCTTGGCCGGCGGCAAAGGCGAGTATCGGCTGCACGATGACGGTGCGGGTTACCCTATCGGCGGCATTACCGGCGGCATCCATTGCGGTGTAGGTAATCGTGTAGGTGCCGGCGGCGACAGTGGCGATGTCAATATCTGCGGTGACCGTAACATTGTCATCAACATTATCCGTGGCGGTGGCTTGCTCGGTATAGGTTTCGCCCACGGTCAGGGTGATAGTCGCTACACCATTCAAGTCGATGACCGGCGGGGTCTTGTCCACGGTAACCGCGCCGAAGGTAGCGGCGGCGGAGTCAGTGCCCAATAGGGTCTGCACGACCTGCACCGCGCCACCTGCATACTTGCCTTCTTCCAGCGTGAAGAAGGTGCCGGTGCCGGTGGTAAATGTCGGGCTGGCGGCACCACCATTGATGGTGTACTTCCAGGTGGCACCGTCTGCCAGACCCGTCACATTCACCAGACCATTGTTGGTGATGCGATCCGTTGGCGAGGAACCGGTGTCCACCGCCAACGCGATGCTCGGTGCTGCGGGTGCGTCCGCCGCAACCACTGCGCCAGTTGGTGCGCTGGTGACGCTCTTTTCGTTGTCGTCGAAGGCATCGGTGTAAGTGGCGACCACTTGAATGGTCTTGCCAAAATCTGCTACCGCCAGGGTGTAGGTCATGCTGGTGGCACTGTCTATGTCGGAGTCGTCGTCCGCGCTTTGCCATTGCCAGGTGGTGCCAGTAACCCCGCCATCCGGGTCGGTTACTGTGCCCGCGGTTAATTGCTCGCCTACTTGAGCAGTGCCGCTGATGACGTCGATGGCTCCATCTTCATCCACATTGGTAATCGTAATCGTGACATTAAGTGTGTCGCTCATCTCCGGCGTGCCGTTATCGGTGGCGGTAATGGTGACCGTGTAGGTGGACTTGGTTTCATAGTCCGGCAAGGCGCGGAAAGTCAATACGCCGCTTGTAGCGTCGAGATCAAACGAGTTCACATCTGTGCCACCGAGTGCCAAGGTAACAATGTTGCCATCGGCATCAGTCGCGGTGTAGGTCGCCACTGCCGTTGTTATGGGCGTGTTCTCGGCGACACTCGGACTCGTGTTACCAGACAACTCCGGCGCGGTGTTGGCCGCGCGGGTCACAGTGACGGTGTAGGTTTTCATAGTCGTGCCGTCTTCGGCGGTGACGACGACAGCGATGGCGTTTACACCGACATTCAGACTGACCGCTTGAGTTGGCGGGTTGCCACCCACGGTTACGCTTGCGCCATCGTCAGCCGTGGTCGGTGTGAGCATTATGCTTGCCACATCATTCGCCACGTTGACGGCGTAACTTATCGTGTCGGCAGCAAAGGCGGGCAAGGTGCCGGCCGAGAGAGTCAAAGATGACAAGTCGGCATTCGCGGACAGAGGCACCGGTGCAACGGTAACGGTGCGGGTCATCTGGTCGGCAATGTTACCGGCGGTGTCGGTTGCGGTGTAGGTAATGATGTAGGTGTCGGCGGTGTTGATGTCTACTGTCGCGCCACCGATAACAACATTCACACTACCGTCCACTGCATCCGTGGCGGTGGCACCTTGTTCATTGTAGGCATCGCCCACAATCAGGGTGATAGTCGCTACACCATTCAAGTCGATGACCGGCGGGGTCTTGTCCACGGTAACCGCGCCGAAGGTAGCGGCGGCAGAGTCAGTGCCCAATAGAGTCTGCACGACTTGCACCGCGCCACCTGCATACTTGCCTTCTTCCAGCGTGAAGAAGGTGCCGGTGCCGGTGGTAAATGTCGGGCTGGCGGCACCACCATTGATGGTGTACTTCCAGGTGGCACCGTCTGCCAGACCCGTCACATTCACCAGACCATTGTTGGTGATGCGATCCGTTGGCGAGGAACCGGTGTCCACCGCCAGCGCGATGCTCGGTGCCGCGGGTGCGTCCGCCGCAACCACTGCGCCAGTTGGTGCGCTGGTGACGCTCTTTTCGTTGTCGTCGAAGGCATCGGTGTAAGTGGCGACCACTTGAATGGTCTTGCCAAAATCTGCTACCGCCAGGATGTAGGTGCTTTCGGTGGCACTGTCTATGTCGGAGTCGTCGTCCGCGCTTTGCCATTGCCAGGTGGTGCCAGTAACTCCGCCATCCGGGTCGGTTACTATGCCAGCAGTCAAGGTCTGCCCGACCTGCGCGGTGCCGCTGATGGCGCCGATGGCGCCCTCTTCATCCGCATTGGTAACCGTAACCGTGACATTAAGTGTGTCGCTCATCTCCGGCGTGCCGTTATCGGTGGCGGTAATGGTGACCGAGTAGGTGGACTTGGTTTCATAGTCCGGCGCCGAGCGGAAAGTCAATACGCCGCTTGTAGCGTCGAGATCAAACGAGTTCACATCTGTGCCACCGAGTGCCAAGGTAACAATGTTGCTCTCGGCATCGGTTGCGGTGTAGGTCGCCACTGCCGTTGTTATGGGCGTGTTCTCGGCGACACTCGGACTCGTGTTACCAGACAACTCCGGCGCGGTGTTGGCCGCGCGAGTGACGGTGACGGTGTAGGTTTTCATAGTCGTGCCATCCTCGGCGGTGACCTTGATAGCGATGGCGTTTACACCGACATTCAGACTGACCGCTTGAGTTGGCGGGTTGCCACCCACGGTTACGCTTGCGCCAGTGTCCGCCACAGTCGGCGTGAGCGTGACGCTTGCCACATCATTGCCCACGCCGACGGCGTAGGTCTCGGTGGCGGCATTAAAGGTAGGCAAGGTGCCGACCGAGATAGTCAAAGATGACAAGTCGGCATTCGCGGACAGAGGCATCGGTGCAACGGTAACGGTGCGGGTCATCTGGTCGGCAATGTTACCGGCGGTGTCGGTTGCGGTGTAGGTAATGATGTAGGTGTCGGCGGTGTTGATGTCTACTGTCGCGCCACCGATAACAACATTCACACTACCGTCCACTGCATCCGTGGCGGTGGCACCTTGTTCATTGTAGGCATCGCCCTGAGTCAGGGTGACGTCGCCACCATTCAGGACGATAACCGGCTTGGTGGTGTCCACAACCGTGACCACTTGGAGCGCGGTCATTTCATTGCCCGCGAGATCGGTTGCCGTCCAGGTGATGGTGGTGGTGCCTAGCGGGAAAGTTCCGGGCGCGTTGTCGGTGATGGTGCCATCGCTGGAAGTCGCGCTGCCATACTGGACATCGGTAAGCGGCGTCTGGACACCGGTCGCCTCAAAGGTCATAGCACCCGGCGCGGCGATGTCTGGTGCGGTGCTGTCCACGGTAACCGCGCCGAGGCGGGCGGCGGCGGAGTCGGCGCCCAACAGCGTCTGCACGACCTGCACCGCGCCACCTGCATACTTGCCTTCTTCCAACGTGAAGAAGGTGCCGGTGCCGGTGGTAAATGTCGGGCTGGCGGCACCACCATTGATGGTGTACTTCCAGGTGGCACCGTCTGCCAGACCTGTCACATTCACTTGACCATTGCTGGTGATGCCATCGCTTGAATCAACACCGGTGTCCACCGCCAGCGCGATGCTCGGTGCCGCGGGTGCCGTGGCAGAAACCACGGCGCTAGTCGCCGCGCTGACGACCATCATACCGGGAGCAAAGATATCGGTATAAGTGGCGACCACTCGAATGGTCTTGCCCTCATCGGTTACCGTCAGGGTGTAGGTTGCCGCGTTAGTGGTACCAGTGATGTTCTCGTATTCGCCGCCGCTTGCCGCGCTTTGCCATTGCCAGGTGACGTCAGTAAGCGCACCATCCGTGCCAACTCCGCCATCCGGGTCGGTCACCCCACCGGCGGTCAGCCTCTGCCCTACTTGAGCAGTGCCAGTGATGTCGCTGATGGCACCCGGCTCATTCGCATTGGTGACCCTGATAGTCACTGCCAGGGCTTCACTCGCCACAGTAACGCTGTCGATGGCGGTTACCGTGACTTGATATTCGTTGTTGGCATCTGCGTCCTGCTTGTTTTCAAAGTCCGGCGGATTGTTGAAACTCAATACGCCATTTGTCGTATCAGCCATAAACACGAGCCTGAACAAGTCCTTATCCACGCCGCCGAGCGTCCAGCCAGTAATGGTCTTGTCCCCATCCGCGACCCCGGTGTAGGTCGCCACCGCCTCGTCACCCTGCTCGGCGCCCTGCTCAGCACCCTTCTCTGCATAGTCCACCGCCGCTTGCCCCGTCACTGTCGGCGCGACCGGCACGGTAACCGTTACTCGGCGGGTAACCGGCACCGCGTCATTGCCCGCAGTGTCACGCACCATATAGGTAAGAATTTGTTCGCCCGAGGTGAAACTATCCACCCGGTCGCTAGTGGTGGCGACAAGACCCGCCTCAGCATCGGTTACCCTGGTGCCCGCATCGGTGTAACTGCTACCAAAGTCAATACCAAGGGTCGCGGTGCCCTTCAACTCAATAATCGGCTTGATGGTATCCACGGTGACCGGACCTAAGAAGGCGACCGCGGACGGCGTGCCGAGTAGCGTCTGGCGCACCTGTACCTCATTGGCGGCATAGCTGCCTTCAACCAAGGTGAAACCGCTATTAGAACCAGAGTTAAAACCAGAGTTAGAACCAGGGGTGAAACTGCCACCCTTGATGGCGTATTCCCAGGTGGCATCAGGCAAGATATCGGTCACCTGCACCCGACTATTCATGGTGATGCCGTCATCGGGCGCGGCACCCGTGTCCTCAGCCAGAGCGATGCTCGGCGCGGCCGGTGCATCCGCGGCCGCAACGATGGTCGGCATACTGGCAGCGGTCTTGTCGCTGCCTTCCCGGTCGTCATACTGAGCCACGGCTTGCAGGGTCTTGCCGCGCTCAGCCAGCAGTGGCCTATAGGTCGCGCTGGTGGCACCGCTGATCTCAGTGTAGTCGCCGTCCGTTTCCGCGCTTTGCCATTGCCATTCGATGCTGTCAGCAACTACATTGTCCGGGTCGGTCAGACTGGCAGTCAAGATCTGGTCCACCTGGACGGCGCCTTCAATAGTGACCTCCCCCGCCTCGTCTTGATTGGTGACCCTGATAGTCACTGCCAGGGCTAGGCTCGCCACAGTCACGCTGTCGGTGGCGGTTACCGTGATTTCATAGCGGTTGTTGCCATCAAGATCGGTCGGTGCTTCATAGTCCGGCGGATTGTTGAAACTCAATACGCCACTTGTGGTATCAACCATAAACTCGAGACTAAACATGTCCGCATCCGCCCCGCCGAGCGTCCAGCCAGTAATGGTCTTGTCGCCATCCGCGAACGCGGTGTAGGTCGCCACCGCCTCGGTGCCCTGCTCGGCGCCCTGCTCAGCACCCTTCTCTGCATGAGCCAGCGTTGTTTGCCCGGTCACTGTCGGCGCGACCGGCACGGTAACTCTTACCCGGCGGGTAACCGGCACCGCGTCATTGCCCGCAGTGTCACGCACCCTGTAGGTAAGGCTTTGCTCGCCAGAAGTGAAGGAATCCACCCGGTCGCTAGTGGTGGCGAAAAGACCCGTCTCAGCATCGGTTACCCTGGTGCCCGGGTCGGTGTAACTGCTACCAAAGTCAATGTCATGGGTCGTGGCGCCCTTCAACTCAATAATCGGCTTGATGGTATCCAGAGTGACCGGGCGCAAGAAGGCAACCGCAGACTCAACGCCAGCCAGCGTCTGCTTCACCTGCACATGGGTGTGGCTGCCTTCTGGCAGGATGAAGTGGCCGCCAGTGCCAGGGGTGAAGGCAACCCCATCAATAGCATATCGCCAGGTGTCCTCGCCGTCGGCATTAAAAGTCTCCGCCAGGGCAACATCTACCCGACCATTCATGGTGATGCCATCTATCTTTGATTCACCGGTGTCCTCAAACAAGGCGATGGCTGGCGCAGCAATTGCCGCCGCGGCGGCGACTGCTGGTGTCGCTACGCTGGTGACGGTCTTGCCGGTGCCTTCCCCGTCGTTGTAAGTGGCGATGACCTGGATGGTCTTGCCAACCTCCGTTGCCGTCAGCCTGTAGGTCGCCGCGCTAGTGGCACCAGTGATGTCGGCATAAGCGCCACCCCCTGCAGTCGCGCTTTGCCATTGCCAGGTGGTGCTGTCTGCAATCAGGATGTCCGGGTCGGTCAGGCTGGCGGTCAAGGTCTTGCCCACCTGGGCGGTGCCTTCAATGATGACCACCCCCGCATCATCCTGATTGGTGACCGCTATGGTCACTGCGAAGGCTTCACTCGCCACAGTAACACTGTCGGTAGCGGTTACCGTGATTTCATAGCGGTTGTCGCCATCAATATCGGTCGGTGCTTCATAGTCCGGGGCCGTGGTGAAGGTTAATTCGGCCTGAGTGTCATTAACCGCCTTAATATCAAACCATGCCGCATCCGCACCGCCGAGCGTCCAGCCGGTAATGGTCTTGTCGCCATCGGCGACCCCGGTATAGGTCGCCACCGCCTCGGTGCCCTGCTCGGTGTATGCAAGGGTTGTTTGCCCGGTCACTGTCGGCGCGGTCGGGGGCACCACGGTTACCCGGCGGGTGGCGGTGGCGGTGTTGCGGCGCTGGTCGGACACCGTGAAGGTGACGCTGTAGGTGCCGGGCTGGCTGGTGTCTACCCCATTAGCCATGTCAATATGGTCACTCAGGTCGCCATCTACCAGATCCATGGCAGTGGCACCCCGGTCTGTGTATAGCATGCCAACTTCCACCTCATAGGCGGGTTCACCGTTCAGGGTAATGGCCGGTGGGGTGGTGTCTCTAAGCGCGACAGTCGTGAATTTGGTGCTGGGGTTACCTCTGCTGTCACTTGCCCGCCAGACAATGTTGTGCACACCCACCAGGAAGTCCCGCTCCGCCGGGCTGCCCGTAACCGGCACGGCGCCATCCACAGCATCAGTTGCCGACGCGCTCAGCAGGACGGGAGTGATGCGCCCAGTGGCTTCCTCGAGCACCTCGGACGGCACCTCGAGCACCGGGCCAGTGGTATCCACAAGCGTGATTGCCTGATGTGCTTCCGCGCTACCCCGGGAGTTAGTTGCGCTCCAGGTGATGAGGGTGATGCCGAGCGGGAACACGGTCGGGGCATCCTTGCCGATGACGGCATCCTGGTCAGTTGAGGTGGCGTTGCCGTAGTCGCTCCTATCCAGGGGTGTCAAGCGGGCGCTCGCTTCTATGGAGCGGCTTGCCGGCGCGGTGATGCCCGGGAGATTTTCATCGGCTGGCTCTACCCCAATAACGGTGCGCGTGACCCGCATGGCGGGGTTGCCGGTAGCGTCTGATACATCATAAAAGATTTGGGTTTCGCCCCGGCTGCCCGGCACTCGTGTCTGCTCAGTCTGAATCCGCGCGGTCACCTCCTGGTCATCGTCCACCAGGTCGGTCGCCCGGGCACCGGGGTCGTTGTAGACGTTCCCCGCCGGAGTGCGCACCCTTGAGGCACCATTCAAAATGATGCTCGGTGGGGTGGTGTCCTCCACAATGATGGTCTGGTTGGCTATAGCCGTTTTGCCGCTGCCATCAGTTGCCGTCCAGGTGATAGTGGTGCTGCCGAGCGGGAATACTGTCGGCGCGTTGTGGCTAAAGGCAGCCGTGATGTCAGTCGAGGTCGGGGGTCCGTAGTCGGCGCCGCTGAGGGGGGTCAGGGGGGCCCTGGCTTCGGTTCTGAATTCCCCTGGCGCGGTGATATCTGGTGCCTCCGTGTCTTCCACCATGACCCGGCGGCTGGTGCTTGCCCGGTTGTCCGCGGTGTCGGCCACCCGGTAGGTGACCGTCTGCAGACCGAGTTGCGCAAGGTTCACCGGGGTCACCGTAATCCGTGCGCTCAGTGCATTGTCATCATCCACCAGGTCGGTCGCCGTTGCCCCCAGTTCGGTATATTTAAGACCCAGTTCGGCGCGCACCTCCGCGGGACCCACCCGGGTGATGCGCGGCGCGGTGGTGTCCTCCACAATGATGGTCTGGATGGCAGTCGCCACATTGCCGTTACCATCGTCTGCCTCCCAGATGATCTCGTGGTTGCCCACGGCAAACTCGTCATTAAGCTCCATGCCCGGCAACCCAGGGACCGGTGGCTTACGGGTGATGCTCACCTCCACCGACGCTATATCGGTGGCGGTCGCCTGCCCCACCTCAACGACTGTGCTGGGACCCGTGGCTTCCTTAATGATCTTAGCCGGGACGGCAATCGTCGGCGCAGTCATGTCAGTGATGGTGATGCGCTGTTCAGCGGTGCCTCGGTGCCCCTGGGCATCGGTCGCCGACCAGATAATGATGTGCACACCCACCGCAAACTCATTGTCCAGGGGCTCGCGGCTCGCTATCAGGCTCCCGTCCACCAGATCAACAGCAGCCGCCGCACCCAGCATCACTGGTGTGCTGAGTCCGGTGGCTTCCATAATGACATCCTCCGGGGGAGTAACCTCTGGCCGCCTGGTGTCGGTGATGGTGATGGTCTGCGTGGCGGTGGCGGTGTTGCCGTTGCCATCGTCCGCTTTCCAAGTGAAGGTGGTGTCGCCCAGCGGGAAAGATACCGGGGCGTCGGCGGTAATGTCGGCGGTGTCATCGGTGGAAATCGCGGTGCCGTAGTGGGAGCGGTCAAGCGGGGTCAGGGTAGCGGTTGCCTCAAAGGTCATGGCCTCCGGCGCGGTGATGTCTGGCATCACCGTGTCGGTGACCATGATGCGCTGGGTAGCAGTCGCCACATTGCCGTTGCCATCGTCTGCCTCCCAGATGATCTCATGGTTACCCACGGCAAACTCGTTATCCGGTGGCTTGCGGGTAATGCTCACCTGCACCGACGCTATATCGGTGGCGATCGCCTGCCCCACATCAACGGTTGTGCTGGGACCCGTGGCTTCCATAGTGACATCTCCCGGGGGAGTAACCACTGGCGACATGGTGTCAACAACGGTAATTCTCTGGGTTGCCCGCGCGTTGAGGCCATTCCTGGTCACTGTCCAGGTGATGATGGTGTCGCCCAGGGGGAAAACATCGGGCGCATCGCTAGTGATCTGCGCGTTGGAGTCGGAGGAAGTTGCCCTGTGATAATGGGCATCGGAAAGCCGCGTCAGGGGAGCAGTGGCTTCCGCCTCATAATCATCCGGCGCGGTGATGCTTGGGGCCTCGGTGTTTTCCACTATGACGGTGCGGGTGACGCGCGCCGCCGCATTGCCCGCGGTGTCGCGCACCTCATAGTTGAGGCGGTAGCTACCAGCCACAGCGGGGTTTACTGCGGGGACTTCCGTATCTTCGGTATCGTCTTCGGTATCGCCTTCAATACCGACCAGGATAACCACTCGGGCAATGGCCGCCGTTAGGGCGGCATCATCATCCACCCGGTCAGTCGCCATGGCGCCGAGATCCGTGTAGGAACTGCCCAGTTCTACCCGTTCCTCTGCTTCGCCGTTCAAGGTAATCATCGGCGCTGTGGTGTCTACTAAGGTGATGCGCTGGCGGGCGCTTGCCTTGGTGCCGTTACTATCAGCCACCGTCCAGGTGATGCTGCTCTCGCCCAGCGGAAAAGTATCGGGCGCGTTGTTACTGATGCTCGCCATAGTGTCAGGGGAAGTCGCCGCGCCATAGTGGCTCTCGTCTAGCGGCGTCATGCCAGCCGTTGCCTCAAAGGTCATATCCGCCGGGACCTTGAGCTCCGGGGGTATGGTGTCCACCACCATGACGCTACGAGTCACGCTATCGGCGGCATTACCCGCGGCATCACGCACATCGTAGCGGATGCTATAGGTGCCGATGACTTGCGAATCTACATCAGGCACCTCCATACCGTCGAGGCTGACCACTCGGCTGATGTCCGGCGTTAGGTCACCGTCCACCTGGTCTCTGGCAGTTGCCCCGGGGTCCAGATAACTGGCACTGCCGAACTCTGCCCTTGCCTCTGTCATGCCATTCAAGATGATGACCGGCTTGGTGATGTCCAGCACATTCACAATGCGGGTCTGGGTCTCGGCGGCATTGCCGGCGGCATCTCGCAGATCATAAGTGATGGTATATCTACCCACGCGGGTGGTGCTCGCCGGGGCACCATTAATTTCAATGAAGACAGTAAAGTCAGCACCCGAATTATCGCTGGCGGTTGCCCCCGGATCAATATAGGGCTCGCCCTGGTTCAGGTTGATCACCGGGTCGCCCAGCAGGGCGATGACTGGCGGTGTGATGTCTTGCACATTCACAATGCGGATGCGGATGGCTTGATTGCCGGCACTGTCGGTCACCCGGTAGGCGACCCGGTAACTTCCCGGGATGCTGGTATCCACCCGGTCACCGCCAATGTCAATGTAGACACTGATATCCCCATCCACATTATCCAGGGCGGTGGCACCCGGCTCAATGTAGGCCTGACCCTCATCCAGGGTGAAGGGGTGGGGGCCCAGCAGGGCGATGACCGGTGCCGTGGTATCCGTGCCGGGCATATCAAGGATGTTCAGGGTCACCTCGTCGGTGTCGGCGGCATTGCCCAGATCAGTCACCGTAAAGCGGAAGGTCAAGACCGCCGCGCGGCTCGGTGTGGTGAAGCTCGGCATGGGCGTGCTTGCCTGGCTCAGGGTAATTACCGGGCAGTCCACATTGCCCAGCGCCAGCGCACCGCAATCTGTTTGCTCCCAGGCATAACTCAGCCGCTCGCCAGAATCTGAGTCGCGACCGCTACCAACCAGGGTCACCGCCGTATCAAGCGGCAGGTTTTGGTCGCGGCCGGCACTGGCAACCGGCGCGGCGTTGGCACGCACATAGAGGCTACGCATAACCTGGACGGCGGCATTGCCCGCGGCATCACGCACATCATAGAGGACGGTGTAGTTGCCGGCGCTGCTCATCCGGTCGCCGCCAATGCTGATCTGCGCACTGAGATCGCCATCCAGAGTATCTCGAGCGGTGGCACCCGGGTCAATGTAGTCCTGCCCGGCGACCAGATTCAAGGCGTCATCGCCAATGAGAGTGATGACGGGTGCGCGGGTGTCCACCACCATGACGGTGCGGGTGATGGTCGCGACATTGCCCGCAGCATCACGCACCCTATAGGTTGCCGTGTAAGTGCCGACTCTGGACGGCACCACAGTGCTGATGTCAATGAATAGATTGCCGGTGACCTCGCCATCCCGATTATCGGTGGCGGTAGCACCAGGGTCCAGGTAGGCCTGGGGCCCTTCCAGGGTGAAGGGGTTGGCACCCAGCAGGGCGATAACCGGCGCTATGGTGTCTATGTCAAGCCGCTTGTTGTCAGCAAGATTTGCCTCCGCAGGCAGGCTGAGTGATGCTTCATTGCCCGCCAGGTCAACCGCGACAGCAGGCGCAATAGCGACCCCGGTCAACTGGTCTCCGTTATCGCCCGCTGCCACTATCAAGGTGCCGACAAAAGATTTGCGGTCAATGCTGCTCCGGGCAAGGGCTACCTCTCGGGTAGCGGTGCCGATTTGCAGGGTGATACTGAAGGCAGTGGAGATAACGCTCTCACTCAGGACCAGCCTAAGGTCTATGCGGGCACCCGCCTTATAGACGCCATCCGCGGTGGTGGAAGTAAAGGAAGTAATGCGCGGGCCGGTCAGGTCTACCCGAATGTCAAGAGCAAACGCAGTGGTAGCGGACTGAGTGCCACTCAGAGTCTGGCGAACCTGGACCTGATTGGCGGCGTAGGTGCCTTCTGGCAATACAAAATGAGTACCGGTGCCGGGGTTGAACTGAGCACCATAGTCAGTGGAATAGGCCCAGGTATCGCCCCTCGCTGTATTAAAACTTGTCGCCAGGGTCACATTCATCTGCCCATTGGTGGTGATGCGATCATGAGCAGTGCCGTCCCCCGGCGCCAGGGGGCTATTGGTAGTGTCCTCAGCCAGGGCAAGGCCCGGCGGGTCCGGCGCCGCCGCCGGCACAACGGATACAGTCGGCAGGCTGGTTGCCTCCTTGCCCGGTCCCTGGGGGTCCGCGTAGGTCACTTCGACGCGCAGGGTCTTGCCCTGGTCATCGGGTAGCACCTGGTAAGAGTCCAGGCTCGCGCCCGAGATATACACGTAGGGCATGCCCTCGGTGCTGGATTGCCAGCGATATACCGGGTTGACCGGGGAACCATCCTGGTCAACAACACTAGTACTCAATGTTGTACCCACCTTCGCCTCGCCATAAATAATGACCTGGCCCGGGTCATCGCCATTGGTGACGCTAACCAGGATATCCAGGGTGCCGGGGCTGCTCAGCGCATCGGTTGCCATGAGGCTGAGTTGATACTGGTTGTCCTGATTAGCGTCTTGCGGTGCCTCATAGTCCGGCCGGATGGCAAAACTCAATAGACCCTCGCCATCCAGGGTGAACAGACCGGCATCCGTGCCGCCGAGCGATAGGCTGAGCGGCGCTCTCCCGGCATTGGACGCGGTGTAGGTCGCCAGCCCGAGGTCGGCGCTATCTTCCACATGGCTGAGTGTCGTCTCCCCGCTGAGGGTCGGTGGCAGTTGCACCGGCGTTTTTGACTCGGGGAGGAGTTTCTCTATTCGCGCACCACTCACGCTGCTACTCACTATGGCTTGCAGCAAATCTGCCCCCGGCAAGGCATTGTATGCTGCCAGCCGTGCATCCCGTTCGGCAATGCTGGGGGCTATCACTTCAAACTCAAGTTGCATCCCAATGAAATCGCTATTAAATAACAGCCTGAGGAGGAGGATGTTCACCGCCTCGGTGGGGATGTCTAATAATTCCATAAAGGCGGCGTAGAAGACTTCCTGGCTCAGCTCAACGTTGAGGAAATTGCTCTCAGCGGTGAACCGCAGGATGCCGATGAAGCGCGGCTGGTCCAGGCTCTCTGCTGCCTCTGCCGCGGCTATGCCGGTGCTGCTGGTCGCCAGGTTAGGAGCACCGCTAGCGGCGACAACACTCCCGGCGGGGAGGCTAAGGGTTACCGCGCCGGGTGCACTCGAGCGGTAAAGAATAACGACTTGCTGCCTTCCCGCCAGGCTCGCATGGGGGGTTATACGCACCCTGTCTACCTGCGCATTGGTGAGCCTGAAATCACTTGCTTCCAGACCGCTAACCCCCTCATCAAAAAGGAATTGCACGGCCGCCAACCTGCCGACCGTGGAGAGGCCCAGGTCAGGGATGGCGACTACTGATACGGGTGAGACCGGCGCGGCGCCGGCGTGCGTGATCTTGAGGCGGTAGGCTTGGATGGTGCCGCCGTCCGCGGCGGTGACTTCAATGTTGAGGGTGGTTTCCCCCTCCTGCAGGGGGATCGGCGCCGAGGGCTGGCCGCTCACCAGACTAGTGCCATCAGCCAGCATCAGGCTCGCCTGGGGATCATCCGTGCTCGCAAAGAGCACCAGGCTGGCTACATGGTTCGGCACCGACAGGGTGTATCGGTAGGTATCTGCGGCAAAAGCCGGGCGCAAAGTACCCTGAGAAATCGCCAGGTTTGACAGGGCTGTATTATTGGACGGGATGGTGAGGGTCACCTCGTCCGTGTCAACGGCACCGTCGTTATCGGTCACCGTCAGGCGAAACACCAGTATGTTATGTATGCCCGGGACGATGAACCTCCGCAGCGGCGCAGGGCCGCTCAAGCGCACCTCAGGTCCCGAGATTTGTTCCCAGTGGTAGGCAACCACTCTGCCATCCGGGTCGATACTGCCGCCAGCATCCAGAGTTACCATGAAGCCCGTGGCCACCGGTCGGTTCTCGCCAGCATCGGCAATCGGTGGCAAGTTGACCGGCTCTACCATGACCCTGCGGGTAACGCGCTCAGCCGCGTTGCCCGCGGCATCCAACACATGATAGGAGACGGTGTATTCGCCGAGCCTGTGGGTATCCACATGCCTGCTGCTAATGACTAACTCAGTGCTGATGTCTCCCTGATCATCAGTGGCGGTGGCACCCGGGTCGGTGTAGGTTGCGCCTAGTTCTACATAGAAGGGGTTGGCACCATTCAGGAAAATAACCGGCACTATGGTGTCCAGGGCAAGCCGCTTGGTGTCGGCAAGGTTTGCCCCCGATGGCAGGCTGAAATCCCCCGCATTGCCCGCCAGGTCAATCAATCGGCTCCCGGTAGCCGGCTGGATCAGGCTCGTGGTCAAGGGATGGGCGTTATCGCCGGCGGCTACGGTCAAGCTGCCGACAAAAACTTTGCGGTCAACGCTGCTCTGGGCAAGGGTTACCACTCGGGTATCGGTGCCGATTTGCAGGGTGACACTGAGCGCGGCGGCGGCACGGGGCGCGGTGGAGATAACCTCCTCACTCAGGACCAGTCTAAGGTCTATGCGGGCACCGGCCTTATAGACGCCATCCGCGGTGTTTGAGGTAACGGCAAGGAGGCGCGGGCTGGTGGTGTCCACCCTGACCCCCGGCAACAAGGCGGCAGCGGACCGGGCACCGAGCAGGGTCTGGCGAACCTGCACCTGATTGGCGGCGTAGGTGCCTTCCGGCAATACAAAACTAGTGCCGGTGCCAGTGTTGAAATGAACGCCCTGGTCAGTGGAATAGTCCCAGGTATCGCCTATCTCCCCATCAGCGCCCGTATTAAAACCAGCCGCCAGAGTCACCTCCACCTGACCATTGGTGGTGATGCGATCCTCGGTGGTGCCGTCATTCGGGTCCTGGCTGGCGCTGCTGTCCTCAGCCAGGGCAAGGCTCGGGGCGGCCGGTGCCATCGCGGACACGACTGCGGAGGTGGCTGGGCTGGTAGCCCTATTGTCTGCACCTACCCCGTCTGTGTAGGTGACGACCACGCGCAGGGTCTTGGCATGGTCGCCCTCGGTCACCGTATAGCCGGGCTGATTGCCGTCTGGGTTGTTGGTGTAGGCCATGCCATCGGTGCTGGATTGCCAGCGATAGTCAATCTGGCTGAGGGGCAGATCCTGGTCAGCAAGGCTGGCGGTCAGACCTTCCCCCACGCGCACCTCACCGGAGATGCTGACCTGCCCCGGGTCATCGCTATTGGTGACGCTAACCCGGATTGCCAGAGTGCTGGGCCTGGAGAGCAGATCGGTTGCCGTGATGCTGAGGTGATACTGGTTGTCCTGGTCAAGGTCCTGCGGTGCCTCATAGTCCGGCCGGATGGCAAAGCGCAATAGACCCTCGCCATCCAGGGTGAACAGACCAGCATCCGCGCCGCCGAGCGATAGGCTAATAAGCGGGGTTCTCCCCGCATTGGACGCGGTGTAGGTCGCCAGCCTGAGGTCGGCACTATTTTCCACATGGCTGAGGGTTGCTTCCCCGCTGAGGGTCGGTGATGGCACGTCTTTTGCCTCTATTGCCCCCATCCGAGTTACCGATACAGGGGGTTGTCCTGGTTGGAAGATTCGGCTTAGGTCAGCATTGCTCAGGGCACTGAAGCTTGCCAGCCGCGCATCTCGCTCGGCAATGCTGGGCGCGACCACTTCAATCTTAATAGTTGTGCGGTAGGACGAACCATCAATAATTCCGGTGCCGCTGAGGATATTCACCGCCCCGGTAGGAATAGCAAGGGATTCCATAAAGGCAGTGTAGAAGGCTTCCCGGTCAAGGCTGTTGAGGGTGATATTGAATTGCAGATTGCTGATGAAGCGCGGCTGGTTTACGCGCTCTGCTGCCTCTGCTACTGCCCTGCCGCTCGCGGTTGCCGCCAAGTTGGGGGCATCATCGGCGATGCTCACGCTACCTGCAGGGAGGCTCAGGGTTACTTCGCCGGGCGCAGTCGGGGTGTAGGTCAGGGCGTAGTCCGTTGCCCCGAGCACAGTTTCCGGTGCGTCTGTACTTCCCACCTGCGCATTGGTGGCGCTGAAATCACTCGCCGTCAAGCCGAACACCATCTGCCTAAAACGGAAATTCACGGATGCCTCCTTGCCGACCGTGGAGTTGCCCAGGTCGGGGATGACGACTACTGATACCGGCGGGGGCTCAGGCCGGGTAATATGGTAGGTGTAGGTCTGGGTGGTGATACCGTCCGCGGCGGTAACCACAAGGCTGAGGGTGTTTTCCCCCACACCCAGGCGCACCGGCCTTGAGGGCTGGCCGCTGACCAGGCGAAGCGCATCCAAGCGCATGCTCGCCCCGGGATCATTCGAGATAACCGTGAAAGTAATACTGAGCATGTTGCTCGGCACCGACGCGGCACTACTAAAAGCACCGGTACTGGACAGCATGACTTCGGGAATGACCACGGACTCCAGAGTCGCAATATTGGACAGGACGGTGATGCTTACCTCATCAGTGTCCGTAATGCCGACGTCATCGGTCACCAGCAGGCTGAACACCAGCGTCAGATTGGGATACTTACCCGCTCTGGTGAAGGTGAAACTCGGCTGAGCAGCCGCCGGGTCGCTCAGGGGCACCTCCGGTCCGCTGGTTTGCGTCCAGGCATAGGTACTAAGGTCGGCTTCCGCATCGCTACTGCGGGTAGCATCCAGAGTAACGAGTGCCTCCGCGAGCACCGATTGGTCATCACCGGCGTCGGCAACCGGCGGCTGGTTGACCCGCACCCGGCGAGTGGCGACCGCCCCATTGCCCGCAGCATCAAGCACATGATAGGTGACCCGGTAGGTGCCATAGCGCCCCGGGAGCACCCGGTCACCCCCGATGAAGATGCGCTCAGTGATATCGCCATCGGCATTATCTGTAGCGCTAGCACCGGCTTCTGTGTAGGGCTCGTCCAGTGCCAGAATGACCAAAGACTCCCCCCTCAAGGCAATGACCGGTCGGGTGGTGTCCACTAGATTGACGGTGCGGATGACGGTAGCGGCAAGGTTGCCCGCGGCGTCACGCACACTATAGGTGACGCTGTAATAGCCCACGGCGGCGGTGTTCACTCGGTCGCCGCCAATGACCAGATTGGCACTGAGGTCGCCATCATGATTATCCAGGGCGGTAGCGCCGGCTTCCAGGTAGGGCGCGCCCACTTCCAGCGTCACCGAGGGAGGACCCAGCAGGGCGATGACCGGTACACTGGTGTCTATGCTAAGCAGCTTGTTGTCAGCCAGATTTGCCGCCGCGGGCAGGCGGATATCAAACTCATTGCCGGCGATGTCAAAGAACTTCGCGGCACCGGTATTATGGCGAATCGTAACCACCGCCAGGTCGGTACCGTTATCGCCCGCGACCACGTTCAGAGCACCTACAAAAACTTTGCGGTCAACACTGCTCCGGCCCAGGGTTACCGCTCTGGTGGCGGTGCCGATTTGCACGCCGACAATGAAGGCAAGCGCATCACTTGCCCGGCCGAAAATCTCCTCACTAATAGTCAGCCTAAGGGCTATGCGGGCGCCCGCCTTATAGGCACCATCCGCGGTGGGGGAAGTAATTGCCGTAATGTGCGGGCGGGTCAGATCCACCCGGATATCAAGATTAAAGGCAAAGACAGCAGACTGAGCACCGCTCAGGGTCTGGCGAACCTGCACCTGACTGGGTGCATAAGTGCCTTCTGCCAATACAAAACCAGTGCCGGTGCCGGGGTTGAAATGAACACCATGGTCAGTGGAATAGGCCCAGGTATCGCCCATCTCTGCATCAAAACTTGCCGCCAGGGCAACATTCATCTGCCCATTGGTGGTGCGCCGGTCATGCGCCGTGCCGCCATCGGAAAAGGTGTCCTCAGCCAGGGTAAGGCCCGGCGGATTAGGCGCATCCGCCGGCACCACGGGTACAGTCGGCAGGCTGGTTGCCTGTTTGCCCGGTCCTGTTGAATCCGCGTAGGTCACTTCAACGCGCAGGAGCTTGCCCAGATCATCCGCTTGCACGTCGTAATCGATAGAACGCGCGTCCGGGATATACGCGTAGTCCAGGCCATCGGTGCTGGATTGCCAGCGCCGTCCAATGTTGAAAAAACCATCCGGGTCAAAAACACTAGCAAACAATGCTGCACCCACCTTCGCCTTGCCGATGATAGTGACCAGGCCCGGCTCGTCAAGATTGGTGACCTTGACGGCGAGCCGGAAGGTTTCACTCGAGGTGCCGTCTGTGTAGGTGGCGCTCAGGCTGAGGTTATAGATGTTGTCCCCGCCCGCATCGGTCGGGTCGTCAAAATCTGGCGACTGGCGGAAGGTCAACACACCATGTGCATCAATCGCAAAGGCGAGCGCATCCACGCCACCCAGGCTCCATTCATCAAGGGTCTTGCTGCCAGCTGCCGCCGTAGTGTAGCTTGCCACCGCCTCCAGGCTGTTCTCAAGATAGTCTGGTGCTGCCTCCCCAAGCACCTTGATGGCGACCGGTGGCGGGGTCTGTGTCTCTACCGGGCTAGTGGTGGCACTGCTTGCCAGCTGGTGATGGCCACTGCTCAGTAGCAGTTGAGACGGTGCCGCCGCCTCATAGGTACTCGCCCGGGCATCCCGTTCAGCGGCATCCGGCGCGACCACTTCAAACTTAATCCTGAGGCTACCGGTGACCTCATAGCCCGCGTCAATGCTGAGGATACGTAGCTCATCGGCACCAAGACCCAGGAAATTGCTCATCCCCCGGTGGAATAGTGCCGCTTGAAACTCCGGGGTGGTGATGCCGAGGAGGGTCATAGTGGCGATGAAGCGCACCCGCTCAGCCCGCGCCATAGCCGCTACCACCGCCGTACCGGTCGCCTCGGCCACCAGGTTGGTGGCACTCTCGGCGGTGCTCGCTCTACCCGGCCGGAGTTTAAGACGGCTGTCCCCCGGCGCATCGGCGATGTAAACAACGATGTAGTCCCGGTCGTAGGTGGCACCCGAGGTGTCGCCGCGGCTGCTAATCACCCGCCGCACATCAACGCTTGTGGAGAAAGCAAGGTTATTCATGCCAGTAACCGGCGCCTCAAAGGTAAGCCGCACACTGGCTTGGTGCCCCACTATGGACTCACCCAGCGGGGGGATGGTCACTGAGAAGGGCGGCGGCGGCAGGCGGCGGATGCGCAGGCTGTAGGTTTGGCTGCTGCTGCTGTCCTCAGCGGTTATCTGAATAAGAATGTTGTTGCTGCCGAGCATCAGGGGGAGGGGCGCGGCTTCCTCGCCCTGGGCAAGCCGGGTGCCATTCAGGCTCAGGGTCAGGCTGGCAGCCGGGTGATTCAGGCTGGGCCTAAGGCGGACATACGCCACCTCATTCACCACCCTGAGCAGATACCCCTCAATAATGGCGGGCGCAAAAGCAGGCACCAGGTCGTCATTGATACTGAGTTCGTCATTGATAACGCCATTGGCATCAACCGCGGAAATCACCAGGCCGGACAGCACCGCATCATCGGACCGGATCCCGATACGCACCTCGTCCCTGGCACTAGCAGCATCGTCATCGGTCAGGGTCAGGGCGAACTCCAGCACCTCCCCCGGGGGGAGCATGGCGGTGAAGGTCGGGCGCGCCACAGCAGCATCGCTCAGGGTGACGCTGCTACCGCTGACCTGCGTCCAGGCGTAGGTCACTACTGCGCCATCGGCATCACTGCCGCTACCCTCTAGCGTGACCTCTGTGCCGGTGAGCACAGATTGGTCAGCACCGGCATTGACCCCCGGCGGCCGATTGACGGCTTCCACAATGACGCTGCGGGTGACCGTATCGGCGACGTTGCCGGCGGCATCGGACACATCATAGGCGACCTGATAGGTGCCGAGGTGTCTACCTAAGATACTGATGTTCACGCCAACGACGGCGAAGGTGAGCCGGGTATTGATAGCCTCATCCAGATTATCAGTGGCCCTGGCACCCGGGTCCATGTAGGTTGTGCCTTGGGTCATAGTCAAGGGGTCATCGCCCTCCAGAGTGATGACCGGCACGGTGGTGTCAATGAGGATATCGCTGGTGTCGGCAAGGTTTGCCCCGGCCGGAATGGTGTAATCGGTAAGCGGATTGCCCGCCAGGTCGGTCGGGTTGGCAAGGTCAGGGTTGGCGCCGGGCCGCAGCACCAGCACCTGCAGGTCGCCGCTGTTTTGTGCCGCCTCCACAATAAATGTACCACTATATTCGCGGGCATTGGTTGCCTGTCTGATTGCCGTAAACTGACTATTGACATCGGTATCCCCGTCAATGCCGGTCTCCGATGCCATCTCCTCGCTGAGGGTCAGGGTCAGGTTGATGCTGGCACCAGGACCGTAGGCACCATCCGCCGTGCTGCTGCTTACCGAGACGATAGTCGGGGCGCTGGTGTCCACCCTCAGAGCGCTGAGCATGGCAAGCTCGGAGCGGAGGCCATTCACTATCTGGCGGACGACGACCCTGCCGTCTGCGTAGGCACCTTCCAACAACTCAAAGGTGTTGCCCTCGCCGGTGGTGTAACCCATGCCGCTATTGGTGGAATATTCCCAGCCACTTGCCTCGGCCGCCAGGCTGACATTCACCAAACCATTGCCGGTAATGCGGTCCGTGCTGGAACTGCCCGTGTCGGCAACGAGGGCGATAGTCGGTGCCTCCGGTGCCGCTGCCGGCAGGACCCCCAGGGTCGGCGCGCTGATGACCCGCTTGTCATTGTCGGGACCGTCTGCATAAGTGGCACTCAGGCGCAGGCTATTGCCAATGTCGTCTGTTATCGGCTGATAGGTGGATGTCATAGCCCCTGAGATGTCGGTGTAGATGCCGCCCTCGCCCGCGCTTTGCCATTGCCAGAGGATATCAACAACCGCCTCATCCGGGTCCCTCAGGGTGCCGCTCAACGCTACCCCGACCCGCGCCACACCGCTGAGGGTAACGCTTCCCGGGGCATCCGCCACCACTACCGCGGTCGGCCCACTGAAGGCAACTCGGTTGCTTCTCAGGCTATCCGTATAGGTGGCTTTAAGCCGTAGTACCCGGCCCAGGTCCCCGGCTGCCAGCCGGTGAGTGGCGAGTGTCTCGCCGAGGATATCGGTGTAGACGCCCGCATCAAACGCGCTTTGCCATTGCCAGAGGATATTGACCAGCCCCGCATCGGCATCACTCAAGGCGCCGCTCAGCCAGACCCCGACCCGGCTACTCGTGCCACTGAGGGTGACGCTTCCCGGGGCATCCGCGCGGATGACCTTCACCCGACGGGTTTGCCGGTCGGCAATGTTGCCTGCGGTGTCGGTCGCATCATAGGTGATCGGGTAGGTGCCGAGGGTGTTGGTGTCCAGGTCGCCACCAAGCACCGGAATAAGCCCGGGATCAAAGTTATCGGTAACACTGTAGCCCGGCTCTATGAAGGCCTCGCCTTGTATCAGGGTGCTATCGACATCAGCCAGGTCTTCCACCAGGTCTTCTTCAAGGGCTTCTATCAGGGTGATGACCGGTATTGTGGTGTCCACCCGTGTGGGCCCCATGGAGCCAAGGGCAGACCAGGCCTCATTCACCTGCTGCCGTGCCTGGACCTGAGCCGCGGGGTAAGCGCCTTCCGCCAGGGTAAAACTACTGCCCTCGCCCGGCAGGAAGGTACGCCCCCGGTCAATGGAGTATTCCCAGGCGGTGGCTGTCGCCGCCAGGGCGACATTCACCAGGCCATTGCCGGTGATGCCATCGCTGGTATCGGCACCGGTGTCCTCCGCCAGGGCAAGCCCCGGGGCGGCGGGTGCGCGCCCGGGCACGACCCTCAGGCTCGGCAGGCTGGTGGCGCGCTTGTCGCTGCCCTCGCCGTCCGTATAGGTAGTGCCCAGGCGCAGGGTCTTGCCAAGGTCGCTTGCTGCTATCAGGTAGATGCGCCTATCCTCGCCGGGGAGGGGGGTGTAGGTGTTGCCATCGGCACTTGATTCCCAGCCATACTCCTGCGCTATGACATTACCATCCGGGTCGCTAAATGCCCCCAGCAGAATATTGCCGACTCGCGCCTCGCCGCTGAGGATGAGGCGCCCCGGGTCATCCAGATTGGTGACGCTGAGCGTCACCAGCAGTTGGCTTGTCGCTGGCGGGTCAACCTGGTCATCCGTGGCGCTGAGGATAAGCTCATAACGATTGTCTCGGTTATGGTCTTGCGGTACTTCAAAGTCCGGCGGGGCGCGGAAAGCCAAACGCGTCGCACCCGCATGCACAATCAATTCAAACAAATCCCCGTCCGGGCGGGCAAGCGAGGTGTCGATCATAAGGGGCAGCGGGGTACCATCGCTGGCACGGGTCGCGGTGTAGGTGCCAATGATGCGCTCGGCATGCTCGTCATAGTCCAGCATCGTCTCGCCAGTGATGCTCGGCGGGTCGGCAGACCGGCTGACATTGATGGTGTAGGTTCGGGCGCTGCTATTATCCTCGGCGAGTACCCGGAGAGTGATGGCGTTGTCGCCAGGCGGCAGCGGCACCAACTGGGTAAATCTCCCCTCAGCATCTGGGAACCCCGGCTGCCCATTCAAGGTGATGCGCGCCGCCCGGGGCACCTGCCCCTGGAAGCTGATGCCAGGCACGTTGTCCGGCACAGAAGCCGTGTAGGCAAGGGTGCCGGCGGCAAAGCCTGGATTCAAGCGCACCGGGATGCCGTCTCCTCGAGCCAGCGACAAGCCGGACAGGGCAACCTCAGTAGACGGCACATCAGCCGCGCGGATGATTCGGAAGGTATAGGTTTGGGTGACGCCGGTAGATATCACAGTAGACACAATAGTAATGATGTTTAGGCCGACCTCCAGGGGAGTCAACTGCCGAATACCCGTGCTGAAAACCCCATTACTACCGATCACATTGGCCCCATTCAGGGTGATGCGCAGCCGCTGAGTGTAGGCGGCAGTCATGCGTCTAACGGCGACGAAGTTCTCCACCCAGGCCACCGACCCCGTGTATGTCGTCCTCTCGGGGGCGAAGGCTGGCGAGAGCGGCACAATCGGCGCAAACGAAGACCCTCCTCTTACTTGTCTTACCAGGAGAACTCTTGACAGGTCCGCATCCGCGGACGGGGGCACCCGGGTGATGACCAGGGTGAAGCCCTCGGTGCTCACACCATCCTCCGCGGTGAACACCAGGGGGAAGGCGTTTATGCCCGGGTCCAGGGCAAACAGGGGGGCAAGCCGGCCACTGGAATTCCTTCGGGTCAACTCAACCCCATGCAAACTCAGGACCGTGTCCGAGTTGCCAGTTCTGAAAATGACTTCTATTTCCGCCTGATAGCTCGGCACCGATGTGGCGGCTTCCGATGAGATTATCGCGGAGGCAAGTTCAGCACGCCCATCACGTCTCCACTTGAACAGCTCAAAGCTCGCATCACTAGACGGCAGGGCGCGGGTAACACTGATATTGTAGACCTTCTGAGTGATGCCGTCCTCAGCGGTGACCCCTATAAGCATGCGGTTCAGGCCCAGGTTCAGGGTCACCGACTCGGTGAAGCCGCCCGCATCATTCACCGGCACCGGCTGCTCATTCAGGCTGATGCTCGCCGTCCGGTGCACCTGCCCCTGGAGCTTGAGGCGGTCCTGAATGTATACCACAGAAGCCGTGTAGCTCAGCCGGTCGGCGGCAAAGCCTGGCTCCAAGTCCAGTTCCCCCTCCATCAGCAGCAAGGCGGACAGGGTCGCCTCAGTGGACGGCTCAGCACGGGTAACACTGATAGTGTAGGTCTTCTGAGTGGTCCCGTCCTCAGCAGTGACCCGAAGCGTAATGGTGTTGTCGCCCGGGTTCAGCGGCACCGACTCGGTGAAGCTGCCCGCATCATCCAGGGGCACCGGCTGCTCATTCAGGCTGATGCTCCCATCCAGGTGCACCTGCCCCTGGAGGCTGACCCCGTCCGCAGCGTAGGCCACAGAAGCCATGTAAGTCAGCCGGTCGGGGGCATAGTTTGGCGCCAGGCGCACCAGGCCGGTATCCCCCTCCATCAGCACCAGCCCCGACAGGCTCGTCTCAGATTTGGCGAGGCGGGGGATATGGAAGGTATAGGTCTGGGTAGTGACCCCGTCCTCCGCGGTAACGAGCAGCAGGACCGTGTTGTCGCCGGGTCCCAGGTTAATAAATTGAGTGCGGAATTGAAGCCCTTCATCCGCGAGAGCAACCACGCCATTCAAGGTGATGCTTGATTGGACGTCAGTGGCATGCACGACGAGCCGCACGCGCTCATCGCTGACCTGTGGCGCGGTGTATTCGGTGTTGCCCGGCGTAATGAGTTGATTCCAGGCGGGGATGGTCGTGTCCGTAGCATTTTCCAGGGTCACAAAATTCAGGGTCGCATCACGGGACGGCGCGGCAAGGGCGATGGTGACCCTATAGGCTTGGCTACTGCCGTCCTCAGCGGTAACTTGAATAGTGATTGCCTTGTCGCCAGGCTGCAGAAGCACCTGCTGGGAGAAGCCCCGCTCAGCCTCCGAAGCCCCCGCGACCAGAGTCGCCGGCTGCCCATTCAGGCTGACGCTCGCCGCCCGCTGCACCTGCCCCTGGACCTTGAAGCTAGACACACTGCCGGGCAGGGACGTCGTGTAGGCAAGGGTGCCGGCGGCAAAGTCTGGCTCCAGAATCACCGGGATGCCGGTGCCTCGCGCCAGCGACAGGGCGTGTAATGACACATCACTGGACAGGGGCACGCGGATGACATTGATGGTGTAGGTTCGGACGCTGCTAATACTCTCGGCGATGACCCGCAGAGTGATGGGGTTGTCGCCCGGCTGCAGCGGCACCGACTGGGAGAAGCGCCGCTCATCATTCAGAGTCACCGGCTGCCCATTCAAGGTGATGCTCGCCGCCCGGGGCACCTGCCCCTGGAGGCTGATATCAGGCACATGGGCGGGCACAGACGCGGTGTAGGCAAGGGTGTCGGCGACATAGTTTGGATTTAAGCCCACCGCGGTGCCGTCTTCTCGAGTCAGCGACAAGCCGGACAGGCTCGCCTCAGTAGACGCATCCGCCGCCGCGCGGGTGATCTCGAAGGTATAGGTTTTGGTGACGCCGGTAGATCTCACAGTAGACACAATAGTAATGATGTTTAGGCCGACCTCCAGGGGAGTCGTCTGCCGAAAACCCATCTGGCTGAAAACCCCATTACTACCGGCCACATTGACCCCATTCAGGATGATGCGCAGCCGCTGAGAGTAGGCGGCCCTTATGCGTCTAACGAAGACGCTGTTCTCCACCCAGGCCACCGACCCCGTGTATGTCGTCCTCTCGGGGGCGAAGGCTGGCGAGAGCGGCACAACCGGCGTATAGAGAGTCCCGCCGCTTCTTACTTGTCTTACCAGGAGAACCCCTGCCAGGTCCGCATCCGCGGACGGGGGCACCCGGGTGATGACCAGGGTGAAGCCCTCGGTGCTCACCCCGTCCTCCGCGGTGAACACCAGGGGGAAGGCGTTTATGCCCGGGTCCAGGGCAAACAGGGGGGCAAGCCGGCCACTGGAATTCCTTCGGGTCAACTCAACCCCATGCAAACTCAGGCTCGTGTCCGAGTTGCCAGTTCTGAAAATGACTTCTATTTCCGCCTGATAACTCGGCACCGATGTGGCGGCTTCCGATGCTCTTATCGCGGAGGCAAGTTCAACACGCCCATCACGTCTCCACTTGAACAGAGTAAAGCTCGCATCACTAGACGGCAGGGCGCGGGTAACACTGATACTGTAGGTCTTCTGAGTGCCCCCGTCCTCAGCGACGACCCCTATAGCGATGCGGTTCGTGCCGGGGTTCAGGTCAATCTGCTGAGAGGTGAAGCCGCCCTGAGCGTTGGTGGGCACCGCAAGGGTATTCACGCGCATGCGCACCGGGCTGGCGCTGTCGGACTGCGCCTGGACCCTGACCCCGCCCACCTTGTATGGCACCGACACGGTGTAGCTCAAGGTGTCCGGGGCAAAGCCGGGCTCCAAGCCCACCGAGATGCCGCCCTCCCGCAACAGCGACAAGCCCGCCAGGGTCGCCTCAGTGGACGGCGCCGCCGGGCGAAAGATATTGAGGGTGTAGATCGCCTCAGTGATACCGTCCTCGGCGATGCTCCTGAGGGTAAAGGCATTGTCCCCCAGGTGCAGGTCAAGATGGGTGGAGAGGGGCTGCAGCAGATGCGGGAAGTTACGTTCATTGATGTTCAGGCGCCTCAGGGGATCGGCCGGCGATACCCTGAGCCCGAGCCGGGTAACACCGTAGCCCACCGATGCACTGTAGGCTCTGGTTGCCAGCGCAAAATCTGGCTCCAGGCGCACTGGAATGGTGTCGTCTTGCCACAGCGCCAAGCCCGCCAGGCTCGCCTCAGCGGACGGCGACAGGGTGATGTTCACCTGGTCGGTGGCGCTGCCGCCCAGGTTATCGGTGACCCTCAAGCTTAGAGTGAAGACCATCTCCTGGTCAGCGAAGAGCGGCGTGCGGAAGGCCGGGTGGGCAGTGTCGGCACCAATAATCTCCAGGGGTCGGGTCGGCGGGCTGCCATCGGTCATGCTATGCGACCAGGCATAACTCACCACCTGACCATCAGCATAGCTACTCCCACTAGCGTCCAGCGTCACCAGGGTGCCGCCGATGATATTTTCCTGGTCGGGCCCCGCATCGGCGACCGACAGCACTTCGGGGTGGCGGGTGACCCTGAGGTTATAGGCTACCTCGCTGCCCGGGATAGTTGCCACCAGCGCGAAGTCATTGGCGCCTATGTCCAGAGGCAGTTGCTGGCGGAAGTGCCCCCGGTCATCCAGCGCCGCCGGGGCATCATTCAGGCTCAGGGTCACCTCCGGGGCATTAGGCACCGCCCCGAGGGTAATGCTGTCCACACCATGGGGGACAGACGCAGTGTAGTCCCGGCGGGCTGCCGAGAAGGGTTCATTGAATGGCACTGGCCGGTTGCTGTCCTGCTCGGTCATTGATAAAAGCAGGCCGAGGCGGCGGAAGACGGTAATGGTGTAGGCTTGCATCTCGGTACCGTCTCTGGCGGTGACTGCAATGCGAATCGTGTTGCTGCTGCCGCCGCTGCCCAGGGGCAGTTGCTGGCGGAAGTGCCCCCGGTCATCCAGCGCCGCCGGGGCATCATTCAGGCTCAGGGTCACCTCCGGGGCATTAGGCACCGCCCCGAGGGTAATGCTGTCCACATCATGGGGGACAGACGCAGTGTAGTCCCGGCGGGCTGCCGAGAAGGGTTCATTGAATGGCACCGGCCGGTTGTTGTCCTGCTCGGTCATTGATAAAAGCAGGCCGAGGGGGCGGAAGACGGTAATGGTGTAGGCTTGCGTCTGGGTACCCTCCCTGGCGGTAACCTCAATGCGAATCGTGTTGCTGCTGCCGCCGCGCAGGGCAACCGGCTCGGAGTTGAAGAAACAATCATGGCTCGTGCGACATCTGTAGTCGGTTACGGGCACACCATTCACGGTCGCCACCTCAAAGGGGGCCATTACGAAGGTTACTTCATCCGTACGCGGCGACACAGTCACCGTGTAGTCATGCGTGCTCGGCATGAATGATTGCTCAAACGGGATAGGCTCTATGCTACCCGGGTCAGGGTTGGCATCCATCACCAAAGAGAGCAATCCAACAGGAGTAGAAGAAGCGCGCCGGTGGAAGGTGAATAAATGGGTTTCGGTGGCACCGGACAAGCCAGTGACCACAATCGGAACAACGGTAATTCTGCGTGCGCCCTGTGTCCATCTGACGGCAAACTCCTGGGGCCGATTAAAATGCCGGGCACCCCCCGCCACCCCATCCAAGGTCAGCCCCCGCACCGGGTATTCAGTAGTCACTACCAGGTCGTTAACTTCTCCGGGCCCGGTGTTGAAACTTCCCTGCTCATAGTCTACAAATTGCAATTGCCCAGCTATATGACCACCCACTTGGCTCAGCGCGGTATCGCGAGACGGAGCGGTGATGGTGATGGTGTAGGTCTTCTGAGTGACCTCGTCCTCGGCGGTGACCACCAGGTTGAAGGTGTTGATGCCTTCATTCAGGGTAATTGGCTTGATGAATATCTTAGGCTCGCCGGCGCCTGGCACCTGGGCACCATCCACCGCCAGAGTCGCCTTGCTGCCCGCCTTGGCGATGGCGACAATGTTAAGTGCGTTCACGCCGCTCGGCAGGGTGGCGGTGTAGTGGGTGCGCGCCCCTGTAAAGGGCTGTTGGGGAAAGTGATACTGGGTGAGAAATGCGCCACTATTATATCTCACCCCAAGACGCAAAAATCCCAAGCCCGCATCACTGGATGCCGGGTCTTTGACGACCGGGATGGAGGTAGCGGTGCTGGTAGCACCGAAGGCTTGCCCCAATGCCGCGTGTAACTCCTCCTGAGTCGTCCCCTGGTATGCCGCTAACCACTGGTCGCGTTGGGCTATCGTGTCTGCCATGGATACAAAATCAACCGTCACGCCGTCGGCTGTGGCGCGAGTTGTGAGGATGCCCAGATGCCTATCATGAATGCCCCAGAGATCCCGAATGGCACGGTAGAAAGCAGAAGATAGGGAAATCTCGGTGGTGGTGAGGCCGCCGAAGGTCAGGCTGGCGGTGAAGCGCGGCTGCCGAATATCCTCCGGGCGCACCGGCTGAGCAATGCCGGTAAAGATTGCCTCAAGGTTAGTGATGCCCGCGGCATTGACCACTGTACCCGGGCCGAGCCTAATGATGACTTCCCCCACGGTGCTTGGCGTGTAGGTGAGGATGTAGGTGCTGCCCGGACTAGTGCCACTCACCGCGGTGACCCCGTTCACACTGGCGTTGGTGGCGGTGAAATCATTAACCCCCAGGTCGGTAACCGCCTCACTGAAGGTGAGCCGCACGCTCGCCGGTTGGCCGGCAAAGGGCCTTCTGAAGCTGCTTGTGCTCAGGCGGGTGTCGGAGACCAGCAATGGACCGGACGTGCGGATGACATTGATGGTGTAGATAGTCCTGGCGACGATATCCATCCCGCTGGTAACCTGAATAGCGATGAGGGGGGTGTCTCCAAGCAGGGGAATGGGTGGGGATTTGTGCCGCCCTCGAACGGGCGGAAAGGCAACCACAGGGAGGTTATTCACGGTCACGGTATGACCAATCAAGAAATTCATGGTGACTTGGATGCTGGTCGTCTCCGCTGGCACGGTCAGGGTGTATGCCGTGGTCTCGCGCCTGAATCCGGGGACCAGAAAGCGACTCAGACCCAACGTATCTGCCCGGGCAGACAAAGCATCCAAGACCGGCAGACGACGAGTATATGTGAGGGTGTGGGCTTGCCTGGTGAAACCGTCCTCGGCAGTAATCACAAAGGGGATAATGTTTTCCCCTGGGTTCACGGCAACTGTGGCGGTGAAATATTCAGCACCGAGAAATGGCACCCGAGTCGTGACCGGGTTGCCATTGATAGTAACGGTCGCACCGGGATGAGTAGGCAACACAAAGATGGGGAGCCTTTCATCACTACTCGATACTCTAGGATCGACAACGTGGTCTCTGAGGTCGGGGTCAATGGTTGATGCGCCCACGCGGCGGGTGAAGCCATCATATCTTCCCTGCAATCCCCTGAGGGACGCCTCATGGGATGCCAGACCTTTTTCTACCGGGATGCTGGTGGTGGCTCGGGTCGCACCGGCGGCGGATTGCCCACTGGCATGGAGCAGTTGTGCCGAGGTTAAGAGATTATAGGCGCTTGCCCGGGCGCCACGTTCAGTGATGCTGGGCGCGACCACTTCCAAAGCAACCGCCACAGTGCCCATGCCGGCCGCGACCCTGAGGATGTTCATATCATCGGCGGCAAGGCCCAGGGCATCCGCAATACCCTGGCGGAATGGCGGGTCGTTAAACTCCGCAGTAGTGATGCTGTGGATAAGCATGCTGGCAGTGAAGCGCAACTGGTTCACCCGCTCCAGTGCCGCGGCCACCGCCGTGCCGGTAAAGATGATTTCCAGGTTCTGGTTGCCCCCGACGTCGTTCAGGCTGCCCGCAGCGAGGTTGAGCAGGACCGGGCCCGGGGCGCTTGGCGTGTAGATGACAAGGTAGGTTGTGCCGCTGCCCGTTATGCTGTCCACACTGGCGTTGGTGGCGGTGAAATCACTAGTCATCAAACCGCTAATCGCTACATTGAAGGTAATCTTTACGCTTGACCGATTACCCACCAGAGCAGTGCCCAGCGCCCTGCTGGAAACTTGTGGGGGGGGGGGGGGGGGGGGGGGGGGGGGGGTCGTTTGTGCTGGCGAGTCGGCTGATGTTTGTGCGCCCGTTTGTGCGAATGTTGTGCCCATCCCTGAAATCAGGGCAGCACCTATCGTTACCAGCACAGCAGATGCAAAAATGAATCTAGTCAAAAGATTATTCATGGGGATGACTATATCAAAAGCGACCGGAAATATACCTAAAACGACTGACACCTAAAACAACTGTAAAAAGCCCCCCGTCATTCCAGGCGATGGGGGGTATCCATCCACATTGCGGCTTTCGCGAAGCGAAAGCGCAATGAGCCTTGAAGCCCCCACGGCGACAGCATTTTCCGCAGGAAAATTGCGATAGCCCCAGGCCGAATCCCCCCCAGCCCGTCATTCTCGAGCTTGCTCGGGAATCCAGAGTGGCGGCGTAGCCGCCATGCAGTTTGCCGTCCCCAACACCCATTGCGCTCCCGCTTCGCGGAACCGCAACCCTGGATTCCCCCCGAACCCAGGCGTCCCGCCGAAGGCGGTACGACTGGCCTCGGCGAGAATGACGGGGTGAGCGGCCTTCGGCCTCGGCGAGGGTGACGGAATGGGGTGCCTCGTAAAAAAATAAACCCGGATTGGCTGCCGATGTTAAACTACCCGGCAAAACTGTATATACATACATATTTTTGAAGCCACCCTTACTTCACGGATTTACAGCGCGGATATTTATGAAAACAACCACCGGAGAACTTAATCACATCCTCATTCGGGGAGCCCGTGAACACAATTTGAAGTCGGTGGAAGTCAAGATTCCGAAGCGCAAGCTGGTGGTTTTCACCGGCGTTTCAGGGTCAGGCAAGTCATCACTCGCCTTTGACACCCTCTATGCCGAAGGCCAGCGGCGATACGTGGAATCCCTGTCGGCTTACGCCAGGCAATTCCTCGGTCAGATGGAAAAACCCAGGTACGAGACCATCCGGGGCCTTTCTCCCACCATCTCCATCGAACAGAAAACAACTTCGAGGAACCCGCGTTCAACAGTCGGGACCATCACGGAAATTGCCGACTACCTGCGCGTACTCTATGCGCGGGTGGGCGGGCAGCATTGCCATGAATGTGGCAGGCCGGTACAGGGGCAAACCGCGCAGCGCATTGTGCAGGAATTATTGTCACGGCCAGCGGGTGCTCGTGTTCACCTTCTGGTTCCATTACTGGTCAATCGAAAGGGCGAGCACCGGGAAATGATAGAGGATGCCCGTATGCAGGGGTTTGTCCGTTTGCGGGTTGACGGTGAAATGGTGCGCAGCGATGAGATAGATGCGCTGGACAAAAGAAAGAAGCACACTGTTGAAGCCGTGGTTGACAGGGTCGCCATTCGCCCGGGCGTTGAAGAAAGGCTTACGGAGTCCGTCGAGACGGCGCTCCGTCACGGTGAAGGCATGTTGATCGCGGCAGCGGAAGGCTCAAAGGATGAACTGTTTTCAGAATCACTTTCCTGCAGCCATTGTGGTATTTCATTCCCCGCGCTCACTCCCCAGTCCTTTTCCTTCAACAGCCCGCAGGGTATGTGCCATGACTGTAACGGGCTGGGCACCCAGGTGGCTTTTGACCGGGACCTGGTTATCCCCGACAAAGATCTCACCCTGCGGCAAGGCGCTCTCAAACCAGTGGGGCGAATCGATGAGGACCGCAACGGGATGGGCGTTATTTTTCATCGGCAGATTTTCAACTACCTGAAGCTTCCACTGGATAAACCCTGGCGAAGACTGACCGCCGCCCAGCAAAAGAAAATTCTTTACGGTACCGGCGAAGACAAATACAAGATCAAATGGGGCGGTCACGGCACAAGTCAGTCCCGTTACGAGGGTCTGCTCAACCGCTTGATGCGCAGATTCACAAACACCCGTTCGGAAGGCATGAAACGCTGGTACTCCCAGTTCCTTGCCAATACGCCTTGCACGACCTGTGAAGGCGTCCGGCTCAAGCCCGAAAGCGCGGCTGTGCGAGTCGGTGACACCACCATCGTGGAAGTATCATCCTGGACCATTGACAGAACCTACGATTTCTTCGACAACCTCAACCTGCCAGGCGCGGCGGGTGAAATCGCAGCCGAAGTGCTGAAGGAAATCTGCAACCGGCTTGGTTTCCTGAACTCGGTGGGCCTTTCCTACCTTTCACTGGACCGCCTCGGCCCTTCCCTTTCCGGCGGCGAATCGCAGCGAATCCGGCTGGCCAGCCAAGTGGGTTCCGAGCTGTCAGGCGTCATCTACATACTGGACGAACCCAGCATTGGCCTGCACCAGCGCGACAACAAGAAACTGCTGAACACCCTCTGCCGTATGCGAGACATTGGCAATACGGTCGTGGTGGTCGAACATGATGAAGACACCATACGCACCGCCGACCATGTCGTTGACTTCGGGCCCGCCGCCGGCGTACATGGCGGCGAAATAATACACAGCGGCACTCCCGGGAGTCTCGAAAAGAACAAACGCTCGATCACCGGCAACTATCTCGCCAATCGATGCCGGATAGAATTTACATCGGAGCGACGCCTTCCGATTGGTCACGTATCCGTCATAGGCGCGGCGGCAAACAACCTGAAGAGCATAGATGTTGATTTCCCTCTGGGTGTCATGACGGCAGTCACGGGCGTATCCGGCGCGGGCAAGTCAACCCTGGTCAATGACATCCTGTATCCGGCGCTTTCCAGGCAGTTCCACCAGTCAACCCGACGGGTGGGCGAACATACCCGGGTGACGGGTCTTGAACAGTTAGACAAGGTGGTCGCCATAGATCAAAAACCCATCGGCAGAACACCTCGCAGCAATCCCGTGACCTATATAAAAGTATTTGACGAAATCCGCGCCTTCTTCTCCCGGTTGCCGGGAGCGCGTATGCGTGGGTACCAGCCGGGTCGGTTCTCATTCAATGTCAAGGGCGGGCGCTGTGAAGATTGTCGGGGAGACGGCGTGAGAAAAATCGAAATGCACTTTCTGTCCGATGTCTTCGTCAAATGCGAGGAATGTGACGGCAAAAGATTCAACGATGCGACACTGGAAGTAAAGTACAAGGGCAAGTCGATTGCCGATGTACTTGAACTCACGGTGGCCGAGGCGGTTGAGCATTTTTCCGAACATCCGAAGATTGTCTCGAAACTACAACTGCTCGTGGATGTCGGGCTTGATTATTTGCATCTCGGCCAGCCTTCATCAACACTCTCCGGCGGAGAGGCGCAGCGAATCAAGCTGGCGCGTGAACTGTCGAAGATCGCAACCGGCAGGACTTTTTATATCCTGGATGAACCCACCACCGGCCTGCACTTCGATGACGTCAAAAAGTTGCTTGGCGTACTCAACAGGCTGGTTGACGAGAGCAACACCGTGACGGTGATTGAACATAACCTGGATGTCATCAAAACCGCTGACTGGATTATCGATCTGGGCCCGGATGGCGGCCCCGCTGGCGGCGAGGTTCTGGCGGTCGGCACACCGGAAGACATTGCCAGGATCAAACAGTCCGAAACCGGCAAATATCTGAAAAAGGCGCTGGCGGCAGGGTCGGCGGCCAAAACCCGCAAGGTGGCTTGAAAACTGCCGGAGCCCGTATTTTTCGCTGCGAGTCTCCCGGCCTCGGCTCCCGGCGAGGATGACACACCCTTCCCCGTCAATCCCCGCCCCCTGCTTTACAGACGCCTTGCACCACCTGTACATTACAGGATTCACCCGCCCGGGCAGCGCATGACAGATTTTGACCCGGACAGCGTACCTGTCCGCCCCGCCGCAACCGTCATGCTGATAGATGACCGCCCGGACCTGCAGGTATTCATGCTTGAACGCCATGCCAATACCGTGTTTGCCGGCGGCATGTGGGTATTCCCCGGGGGCGCAGTGGATCATCAGGATGAAGCCTCCTACTACAACCGGATAGCGACACATCGCACAGATGCCGAGGCCAGCCAGTTGATGGGCCTCGGCTCCGGCGGCATTGCCTATTTTATGGCCGCCATCCGGGAAACTTTTGAGGAAGCGGGCATATTGCTGGCGCTCCATCGCCAGGACGAGAACCCGCTATTGATTGAAGCGGACGCCAGCGCCAGGTACGGCGAATATCGCGACAGGCTGAACGCCGGGCAACTGGAGTTGAAAACAATCCTCGAAGCGGAAAACCTGTTGGCGGATGTCGGCCAGATGCACTACATCGCCAGGTGGATTACACCCATTGGCTCCCCCAAGCGGTTTGATGCGCGTTTCTTTATCGCCCGAATCCCAAGCAACCAAACTCCGCAACATGACGATGACGAACTGGTCGATTCCACCTGGCTGCCGCCGATGGAAATTCTGGCCAGGGCAGAGCGTGGAGATATGGTGCTGATGACGCCAACACTGAGAATGGTCAAGTGCCTCGCCGCCTTTGAATCCGCCGATGAGGTCATCCGTTCGGTGTCGCGCAATCCCCTCGACCAGCAGGTGCGGGTACACAAGGTTACCCGAGAACTGCTGTTACCCGGTGAAGCAGGCTACGCAGAAGGGCTGACAGACATCGAAAACGGCTGGGTACGCCTGCGGCCCTTGGGTTAAACCCGGCTAGCGCTGGTACTGCGCCAGGGGTTCCGGCTCCGGGTAGGCCTCGGACATCGCCACCGGCAACCCTTGTTCATTGATGATCTGTGCATGGAACCGGCGCAATTCCCTCGGCTCCTTGACGCCACATGAATGTGCAATCACGCCCACTTCATATTGCAGGTTATGGGCGTAGTTCTTTACCCGCTCGGCCTTGTTGGTGGGGTCAAGCCCGCGCTGCAAACCCTTGTCATGAGTGGTAATGCCGGTGGGGCAGGTGTTCTTGTTGCACTGCAATGCCTGGATACAGCCCAGAGCAAACATGAATCCTCTGGCCGATACCACACAGTCGGCCCCCATGCACAGAGCCGCCGCCACGCCAGCGGGATTGATGAGCTTGCCGGAGCAGACCACTTTGATGCGGTCGCGGAGGTTGTAGGTCAGCAGTTTATCTACCACCAGCGGCAGGCTCCGCTTCAGGGGCAGACCCATGAAATCAATGAGGCTCTGGGGCGCCGCACCCGTGCCACCGTCCGCACTGTCGACGGTGATGAAGTCCGGCGCGCAATCCAGGCCCCGTTCGTGAATACGCTCGCACAATTGGTCCAACCAGCCATGACTGCCTATGACGGTCTTGAACCCGGTGGGTTTGCCGGTCACCCGACGCACCCGCACAATCATGTCGAGGAGTTCATCGACGCTGCGGATGTCCGTGTGCCCGTTGGGGCTGATGGAATCCTGCCCGAGAGGAATGCCGCGGGTCGAGGCGATGACTTCCGTCACCTTGACGCCGGGCAATATGCCGCCCTTGCCCGGTTTTGCCCCTTGGGCCATCTTGATCTCGAACATGCGCATCTGGTCGTGGGCGGCCAGTTCCCGCAGTTTGTCGTCGGAGAGATTGCCCGCCTCGTCGCGGACTCCGTACTTGGCGGTGCCCATCTGGAACACAATGTCACAGCCGCCCTCAAGGTGATAAGGAGACAGCGCCCCCTCGCCGGTGTTCATCCATATATTGGCCTTCTGTGCGCCGTTGGACAGGGCTCGCACTGCAGGCACGGAGAGAGCGCCGAAACTCATGCCGGAAATATTGAACAATGAAGATGTGCGGTAAGGCTTGTCCGCGTAACCCTCGCCGAAGCTCACCTCCTTTGGCGGCACCGCGTCTTCATTCAGAGTGGGGAACAGGCAGTTGAGGAAGATAAAGTCCCCCGGCTGGTTCAGGGGCTGGGTGGAGCCGAAGGCCACCGTGGAATCGATATCCTTTGCGGCCCGGTACACCCAGGAGCGCTGGGCGCGATTGAAGGGCAATTCCTCCCTGTCCAGCGCGAAAAAATACTGCCGGAAAAATTCCCCCAGATGTTCGAACAAATAGCGAAAACGACCGATGACCGGGTAGTTGCGGCGTATCGCCTGTTCGGTCTGGGTGACATCCGAGATGTATAAGTAGAGAATCACCAGCAGGGCGAGGCCAACAAAAAAGATAAACAGCAGTACGCTGACCTCGAGAAAGCGCAGGGTAAACGTCTGCAAAGCGTCCATATCGGCGGGCATGATGATTCCTCCTCTTACATACATCCACTGCTATAGCGTAATGAAAGTACAGACTTGCCCCCACCTTCGCCAGTCAATGGCATTAAGCTGACAGCGCTGACATGGCCACATGAATGGAGCCAGACAAGGCTTAAGCTTAACCCAAAAACACGGCATGATGAGAAGGTTTCGAGTAGCAACCGGGTTTCAAACAGGGTAGTTTCTTGATTCCGGCTCTGCAAACTGAGAGATACTGATGTCGGTAGAATTGATTATTGCCCGAATACTGTTTGTCTGCGGTTTTGCCGTTCTAGGCTTGCTGCTGGCGCGGCTGCCGCGCATAGATGCTTCCCTGGGCTGTGTGCTGGCCGGTGTGCTGGCCGGTTTCAGCCTGCCCTGGCTGATGTTCGATACCGGCGTCAGGGCGCACAACATGCAAGACCTGGTGTTCTACGTGATATTGCCGGTGCTGATTTTCGAGGGCGCATGGTATATCAAGCCCGCGCTGCTGCGCCGCTGGCTGGCACCGACCCTGCTGCTGTCAATACCCGGCGTACTGTTCGCCACAGCGGCCAGCGGCATGCTGATCTATCTGAGCGTGGGCCACCCGGTGGGCTTCCCTCTGATTGCGGCTCTCCTGACCGGCGCGATAATTTCCGCCACCGACCCCAGCGCCGTGATTGCGCGGCTGCGGCAGGAAAGTGCGCCGGAAGGGCTTTCCACCCTGATGGAAAGCGAGAGCCTTTTCAACGACGCCACGGCGGTGGTGCTGTTCGGACTGGTGCTCAGCCTGGCCCTCGGCGAGGTTGAACCCAGTGCGCCGGGCATGATCTGGGAATTTACCTGGGTATTCGTTGGCGGCATACTGGCTGGCTTGGGTTTTGCCCTGCCGGTGTTCGGCCTGATCAGACTGCTGCAAGCCGGACCCGCATCCAGCCTGGTATTGATGCTCTCTGCCCTGGGGAGTTTCTATGTGGCGGAACACCTGCTCGGAGTCTCCGGCATCATGTCGGTTACCTTCACCGCCCTGCTGGCCCGGTATCTGCTGCAGCGGGAACCGGCAGAAACCTTGGCCCATGCAGCCCATACTATGGAATGGCTGAGGGTGCTGCTGAATGCGGTACTGTTTACCCTGATGGGCCTGGTCATCACCTTTGAAATGTTCACCCATCGCTGGCTGGCCATGCTCATCGCCATCATCGCCGCCCTGCTCGCCCGTTACGCCACCGTATTCCTCACCTGCCTCGTCAGCCGCCTCATGGGTAAGCCAGTCAGCATGGGCTGGCAACTGGTCATGGGCTGGGGTGGCATAAGGGGCGCAGTGGCAATAGCCCTGGTGCTGGCGCTGCCCCATGAACTGCCTTACTGGTGGACGATACAGGCCATGGTGTTTGGCGTGGTGCTGTTCGGCCTGCTGGTGCAGTCCGGCACCCTGACGCCCCTCATCGCACGCCTGGATACGCCCGCCGAAGATGATGGTATAAGAGAATAGCGGCTGAATTTCCACCCTGTCTTGCGGACCCCTGGCTTGATTCCGCTCATGCCTCAACTCAACCCATCAACGGGAATTGCCGCGCCATGCACCGCCCCCGCCGCACCCGTAACCAAAGCCACCTTGCTTGAAAACACCGGCCCACTCCGAAATGCATCGAGGGGCAAGTATAGCCAATCTGACGCGCCCGGGTGGGCCGGCGTGTAATCAGGTGAAGATGGCCTTGAACAGATAGAAGAAGATAATCGCCAGGATGGCGCCCGCCGGCAGAGTCACCAGCCAGGAAATGAATATGGTACCAACCACCCTCAGGTTGAGGGCCGTAATACCGCGTGCCAGGCCAACGCCGAGGACGCCGCCCACCAGCGTATGGGTGGTGCTGACCGGCAGGCTGTAGCCGGAAGCGATAACAACAGTGGTTGCCGCCGCCAGTTCCGCCGCGAATCCGCTGCTGGGCGTCAACTCGGTAATATGGGTGCCGATGGTTTCCATAACACGATATCCGTACAGCGCTAAACCGGCCACAATGCCGCCGCCGCCAAGCAGAAGAATCCAACTAGGCATGGCCGCAGTCTGCAAAACATCCCCGCCGGAAGAAATGACGCTATTTACCGCCGCCAGAGGGCCAATAGCGTTAGCGACATCATTGGAGCCATGAGCAAACGCCATCGAGCAGGCCGTAAACAACATGAGTACGCCAAACATCCGCTCGATGTTCACAATGTCATGGTTCACCGAGTCAACCACCCGCTTGATTCGGCTGAGCAGCACTATGCCTATCAGCGTGAATGTCAGGGCGACGCCAAGGGACAGCAAGATTGATTCCTGGAACGTCAAGTGCAGGCCGACATGCTTGAGACCTTTCACCATGGTTACCATGGAAATAACAAACCCGACCAGGAAGATGTAGAAGGGCACGGCCCGCTTGGCGGCGACAAATGGGTCCGGCGTGTCAAAGACGAATTTGCGCACACTCATATACATCAGAAAGGAAACCGTCCCCGCCATCACCGGGGAAATCACCCAACTGGAGACAATGGAAATAATTTTCGTCCAGTTGACCGCATCAACGGATATGCCCACCGTCACAAACCCGACAATGGCGCCGATAATACTATGCGTCGTTGAAACCGGCCAACCAAAGGTCGTGGCTATTAAAAGCCAGATACCCGCCGCCAGTAACGCCGACATCATCCCAAAAATCAGCAGGTCTGGGTCATCGGCCAACAACGCCGGGTCTATGATGCCGCTGCGGATGGTCGAGGTGACTTCTCCTCCCGCCAGGTAAGCGCCTGCAAACTCAAAAATCATCGCAATGATGATTGCCTGCTTGATGGTGACCGCCTTGGCGCCGACGGATGTACCCATGGCGTTGGCCACGTCGTTGGCGCCAACTCCCCAGGCCATAAAGAACCCGAAGATAATTGTCAGTAACAGAAGGGTACCGCCGTAATCTTCGATAATGTCCATGATGGAAATCTAGCTCGCTATGAGGTACATCATGCGGTTGCCCACCGTCTGGGCATGATCCGCCATATCACCGATAAGGTCGATAATTCTGTACATGAACATGACATCAACGGAGTCAAGGTCCTTCTCATGCGCAAAAAGTTTCTGCCTGACATCCACCTGAAGTTCATCGGACTGGTGTTCGGCCTGATGCAGACGTTCCAGAATGTTTTCAATAAGGTCTATTTCCTGTAGGCTGAAACCTGTGGCGAAGAGTTCGTTCAGTCCGCCCATGGCTACACCGGCGAGCCGCACCGCCTCCGTACTGGCCTGAACATAACTGAGCAACAGCGGATGCAGGCTTTCCGGGAAGCACATGCGCCTGCCAATAATCAGGCCGGTGACATCTTTCACGGCATTGGCAATCTGGTCCTGCACATGCAAAAGTTCCAGCAGATTGTTGCGAGACACAGGCAGGAACAGGCTGCGAGGGAGCTTCATGCGAATATTTTTTTTGATTTCATCCGCCTTGTTTTCCAGTTCTGCAACCCGGCCGGCGTATTGCCCGACGGCGGACCAGTCTTCCCGAAGAACCGCATCGATAAAAGGCTCCAGCTCCACCGCACATTCTTCGCAAATGGTCATGTGCTGTTGAATTGGGGCAATCGGAGAGGGGCCAAACAGCTTGGTAAACATCGGTGTTTTGGACATAAATCTGTTGCCCCCGAAAGGAGCCCACATTATAGAGAAGTGGTACCCAAAAAAGAAACCACCGCAAACTCCCCCCGTCAGCCGCCACTCTGGATCCCCGGGCTACGCCCGAGGATGACAGTGGGGTTGCCCATCGCCTGGGGTGACGGGAAAGGCTACGGTTGCTGATCCAATATATGAGTCATAAAACTGGGAATACCCGGTTCATAAAAATCAGACCCCAATGGTCGCCAAATAAAATCACTATCAATAAATGTTTGTAAGCGTTCAATATCTGATTGTGTATTCAATGTATCAACCGATAAATTATCTGTAATGATTTTCATAATCGCATCATCTGTCATTGCTTTTGTATCTTGAAATGCTTGTGCAATAGCAACCGCCGTTGACTGCAACCGAAATGTTTTTAATTTATCTTTACGTTCATCATAAAAATCCTTTTTTATAATGGTAATATTTGGCTTTACAACGGCAACCTGTTCCTCATTTATGCATGTCAAGTTTTCTTTGTCTGCTTCCTCCCAAAGAGAACTACCCCATTCTTGTAAAAAGTATGGATAGCATTGACTATCTTCAACAATGATGGATAAAGCATCTTCAGTTATTTGTATACCCTGCCCCTCAAACGGTTTACTTATAGCATCCGCCGCAGATTGTTCATCCAAACGCCCAAGACCAATCTTTCTGGAACGCTCAACAAAGGTAGCGTTTACTCCCGATAGAAAATGTCGCAACCCGGGCGTGCCAGCCAAAACCAACATAAAAGGCGTTTCCGGACGAATTTCTTGATAGAGGTTTAATAAATCATTACACAAGCCCGCATCCATTTTATGCGCTTCATCCATTAACAATATCAATGGATGTTTTTTACCCTTACTAATTAAAGTGTTTTGAATTGTTTGCTTGGCTAACTGCTCTGACCCCCAAGTAGCGGAAAAAAATAATACTGCATTAAAACCAGCACTCACTACCTCAGGTAAGAATTTTTTTATCCAAGTCGCAGGCGGCGACAAACACTTCCACAAATCCATTGATGACTTTAACTTATTTGGAGTCATCCAAACCAAACGTATTGAGTCATCCTTCTCAACGCCCTGCTCAACTTCATCTTTGAACCAACGTAACAATACAGTTTTACCCATCCCTCGCGGGCCATACAAAACTGTTGCTGCCGGAGGTGATTTACCAGCAGACATTTTAGCTAAACTCTTTCGAAACACAGCTTGCTCATCTGCTCGGCCGGCCAGATACGGCGGAATCGCCCCAAAACCCGGGGTGAATGGATCTGAAAATTTTGTAGGTTTCATAACGGCCTCTTAGTTTCTCAAATTAATCACCGCAGCTTTAAGTTTATCAAGTTTTCTTGATGATTCCCAAATAATGGCGATGGTGGCACCCTCCCCCGCCCGTCAATTCCAGGCGATGGGGGGTATCCATCGCCGACAGTGTTTCCAGGCGATGGGGGGTTCTTCCCATCGCCGACAGTGTTTCCCCAGGCGTAGCCCGGGAATCCAGAGTGGCGGCGCAAGCCGCCATTAACTAAGTTGCACTTCGAGGTTGAATCCAGGATTGAATCCGGGCAGTAAAGCTTTCCCAAGACCTGGCCGGGAAACTGTGCTATAAACTGCGCCCTTATGACTATGCCCGCCACTAAACACAAGCGCGAATATCTGGACACGACAGCCATGTTCCTCTCCGGCATCTGCCTGCTGCACTGTCTGGCGCTGCCCATGCTGTTGACAATGCTGCCCATAGCCGGTGTCAGCCTGCTTGACGAAGCAATCTTCCATCGGTTGATCCTGGTATTCATTCTGCCAATCAGCCTGATTGCCCTGACAATGGGTTGCCGCCAGCACAGGGATGGGGTCACCTGCATTCTTGGCGTCATCGGCTTGACGGTTCTCATGGTGACCGCACTGTTTGGCCATGACTGGTTTGGCTTTACCGGTGAACGCGTCGTCACTTCTCTGGGCGGCCTGGTGCTTGCAACCGCTCATATCCGCAACTTCCGTTGCTGCCGGCTGCATAATTGCATTCACGACCACTAGCCAATTCCCGGGATACACGATCAATTCCGACTTGAACAGCGCGGATGTATTACATCAGCCTGGCGGGAACCAGGCCGGCCCCATTCACCTGACGGAGAAATTACCCTCACTGTCAACTGTGACCGGATGGCCGCAGAACTCTTCCTTCGTCATGGCCGCCATGACATCAGGGTCGGTCGTGTTGGCCCAGGTGCGTTTCCCTGCCGATGTAAGGCAGGCGGCATGCCCGACAGCCGGCCCTTCGCCGGAAAACATGACCGTGTAAGATTCGATATGGGCTTTGCCTTCATAGCCGGCAAGACATTCCCTGCGCGGGCAGTGATCAACTTCTTCCTGAACATTCTGGTGCAGAAAATCCTGCGCCGGCGGCTCCGTGGAATATACGCCGAAAGCGTGCTTGGTCAGGAAGCCGCCATTGGCGGTCACCAATGCCTTCCCGCCGGGGTTTTCACGCAACAGTTCCACAGTCCTTGCAATACTGTGCATAACATAGTTATTAAGGGGCCCGCCGCCAAAGGTCATGCCCCCGGTCACCGTCAGTTGCCGGTCAAGCGGCAGCCCCAGTTCACCGGCGGCAACCTGCACGGCCGACGGAAAACAGCTATACACGTCCACAAAATCAAGAGACTCGGTTGTCAAACCCGCAAGCTCAAGCACCCTTGCTCCCGCTATCCGGATTGCCGGTGACGAATGGAGGTTATCCCTCTCGGAAACAAAATAGGTGTCATGTGCGTCCGTTCCCGCCCAGGGGTAAACCAGGCGATTTTCAGGTATCCCCAGTGCCCTTGCCTTCTCAAGACTGCACAGGATGATCGCCGCAGACATGTCCACCGCGTTGTTGGAGTTCATCAGCTTTGGATAGGGGAAGCTGACCATCCTGTTCCGGGGGCCGGATGTGCGGATTGCCTCCGCCTCCATCGGCTCTCGAATCCAGGCGTTGGGGTTGCCCTCCGCGACATTGCTGAACCTTGCGCACAGGTTGGAAACCTTTTCCTGATGCGCCTTAATTGATTCGTTAGCGGCATATCTGACGGCGTTCTCAAAAATCGGATACATCTGTATTGGCTGCACTATGCCTCTTGCCACCTCCGCCTCACTGCTCATGGGCTCTTCCTTGCCAACCATCCGATCATAGGCGCCATCGGTTTTCTTCATGGGTAACTCGATGCCGGCCTTGCGCGCCCGTGCCTGAGTGTTGCCATTTTCCGCGCCTGTCAGAACCAGCAGGGATTTCTCCCCGGTCAGTATCTCGAGGGCACTGACATTCAGAAGGCTCTGCACCATATTGCCGCCATAGCAGGTACCTGTCTTCTCGGCAGACGGGCTGCCTATCGCTGCGGCGACGTATCCGGCGGGCTGTCTGTATTTCCATGCGCCCCTGATGACGCAAACTGACTCCACCTGTTTCAGCAAGCCCGGGTTACCTGCGTCTTCAGCGGCTTTCTTTACTGCCGCCACCATCATGTCAATGGGCTCCTTCCCCTGGAGGGGGTCGTTGATGCGCTGCAGTAGCTGGCCAACACCAATGATTACGGGCGTGTTAGGATTCACGGATATTTCCTTGTAATGAAAGCCGCACATTCTGCCACAACAGGGCGGGCTGTGAAGCAAAAGCAAGACAGGACTAATCACTGGTCATTATCCATGAAAATTGCGGTAACAGCCTGGAAACTTGGCACGAACGAACTTGCCCGGGAACTCGCCGAACAGGGTGAAATCGCCGAGTCGTTGGGCTTTGACTCTTTCTGGCTGCCGGAAAATCACTTCACGGGCCCCGCCTCCCTGCCCGCGCCACTCATGTTACTGGCGGCCATTGCCAGCCGCACCGACAAGCTTCGTCTTGGGACTTCTTCCTACCTGTTGCCCATACGCAACCCCATTCTGGCGGCGGAGGAAGTTGCAGTGCTTGACCAGCTTTCCGCAGGCAGGCTCATCCTGGGTATCGGCAGAGGTTTTCAGGACGCCATGTTCAAAATCTTTGACATTCCGACAAGCGAGAAGCGGAAACGATTCAAAGCCAACCTTGAACGAATGATCTCCGCCTGGCGCGGCGAACCCATTGACCACCATGACGGCCAACCCGTCTTTCTTTCACCACTGCCGACGCAAAAACCCCATCCGCCTCTGTGGGTGGCGGCATTTGGCCCGCTTGCGATAAAACAGGCGGGGACCCTGGGTTTACCCTACATAGCCTCCCCTGTGGAGGGGCTGGAAGATCTTCGGCGGAATGTCGAGCAGCATCGCGCTCACCTGCGGGAAGCAGGCCATGGGCCCGCTGAAGTCACGCCGGTCATGCGCACAGTTTTCGTCACCGACAACCCCGGGCTTGCAAAAAGAGTACGCAATGCTCTTGAACAGGAAGCGGCGAGTCGATTCAGGGCAAAAGACCTGCCGCTGGACGAATGGGCGATCATCGGAGACAAGGCAAGGGTAAAAGACAACCTGGCCCGATATCAGGAAACTCTGGGGCTGGACTACCTCATTGCCCGCGGTCGCATCCGGGGCATCGAAGACAAGGAACAAATCAGGTCCCACGAATTGTTGATGACAACCGCTAATTGATGATCTTGATCAACTGCCCCGGCTCAGGCTGGCCGTCAGGGTAGAGGCCGTTCATTACCCGCAGCCGGTCCAGCGCATAGTTGGTTATCGGCGACTCGCCGGCCAGTTGCTCCATGGTGGTGTCATCTTCCGCACGAACAACCTGCACCTTCAACTTCTTGGCAACCTGAAAATCCCGGCGAGACATGCGATCAAAACTGAAAATCCCGGCTATGTAATGCCCGTCATCGGCAATGTTTCTCAGGTCATGCTTGCCCGCGCCACGCAGTACATAGACAAGATGCCTGCGATTGTCAGCGATAAGGGCAAAACGCACGGGCCGCGGCCCATAGACTGAGTCCGCCCTGTCTGCGATACCCAGATAGGCGGGCATCCCGGCAATCGTAATGTCGCGCCCCTCTCGTATCTTCATACCAAGATGATCGGTTGCCACCTGTGCCAGTGTCGCACCCCTGCCAAGGCTCACCATGGAGATGGTGAAACTCGCATCATTCACCCTGCTGACCACCTGCGCACCTCGCGGCCCGACCTCAAAACGCCAATCCCTGGGAAAGGTGAACTTGATGCCCAGCTTAGGATGGTAAAAGGTATTCTTTCTGACCACGCCAATCTGCTTCGATGCGCCATAGGTCAAGCCATTGAGTTTTTGCAAAAACTCGCCCGTCCTGATGAGTTCACCCTGGTCCCGGGCAAGTTTCTCCGCCTCCTTGATCACCTCTTTGTAACGGGTATCATGGTCCGGGTGGGTGGAAAGAAAACCGTGATATACCTTCGGCTCGCGTTTCTCCAGCCTGGCCTGTGCAATTTCTATCCTGTCCTTGGCTTTCAGAATCTCGATAGTATCCAGCATGGCGAGAGGCGAATATCCGGCCATCGCCATATATCTTGCGCCTACCCCATCCGCCTCCAGTTCAAATTCCCGGCTATATCCGGAAAGCAAAACGCCGCCGAACATATTCCCCAGTTCATAAAGGGCGGATTGCCCGGATACTATCGCGACCACCACATTGAGGAAATTTAAGCCCTTCTGGCGATTTTCCCGTCGCAGGGCGTGTTTTTCCGTCACATGGGCTATCTCGTGGCCGAGAACCGCCGCCAGTTCAGACTCCGAATTCATGTGCATCAATATGCCGCGGGTCACATAGATAAAACCGCCGGGCAGCGCAAAAGCGTTAATCATGTCGTCATCGAGTACCGTGAATTGATAATCGATTTCTTCGCGACTGCTTTCGGCAGCCACCCGCTGACCCACCTGGTTCACGTATATCTGGAGTTCCTGATTCCGGTAGACCCCCATTTGGGCAATGATCTTCTCATGCTCCTTCCGGCCGAGTTCTACCTCATCTTCCAGAGATATGCCCACCGCTGTCAGCGGTAACAGGCTCGTCAACCCCACCATCAATACTAAGGGGGACAGGTATCGGGCTACTGCTATCATGTCGTACCGGTTTGATTCAGGTTTCGCAAATATTATTATTATGCGAGGCTGAAGTGAAGCTGAATATCATTGCCAGGGTGACATCGTGCGTTCATTTACAGCGAAGCTGTCGATGTCGGCCATAGTTGGATGTGTTGCAATATGCGATTTTCTCTTATGCGTAACATCAGGACACTCATCCCAATACTGTTGGGCTTGCTTCTCCCCGCCGCAGGGGCAATGGAAGAGGAATACCTTGCAGAGGCCGAAGCGCTGGAAGAACACATTGCACAGATCGCTGAGAAAAGCGGCCCCTTTTCCGGCGACCTGTTTGAATCTTTGATGTCTCTGGGGCGGGTCAGGCTCAGCGCGGGCAATCATGAGGAGGCAACCGACGCCCTGAGATGGGCACAAAACATCAGTCACCGTAATCAGGGCGTCTACAACCTGCGCCAGTTGGAAATTCTTCGGCTGTTGACGAATATGTCTCTGCTTGACGAAGACCATGAGGCGGCCGACCAGCAGCAAGTGTTCGCCTTTTTTATCACCCGGCACTATTTTGGCGAAGGCGACCCGGCCCTGCTACCCGCCTATATGGAAATCGCCGACTGGTACACCTATACCGGGCAAATCAGGAAGGCAAAAAAACTGTTGACGGAAGCCCAGGGGCTGGCAGCCAGGCACAACCGCGACCCCCTGCCCCTGGCAATCAGACTCAACCGCGCACGGCGGCTCGATAGCCTGTGTTGCAATCCGGAGGTGCTCATCGAGACCCTGGGCGCCGGCGACACAACCGACCCGGACACACTGGCGCAAGCCTATCTCGAGATAGCCGATACTTTGATCCTTGGCAGGAAAGCGGGTCAGGCCCGGCACTGGTTTCTGAAGGCCCATGAGACCTTGCCCCTGCTTGCTTCATCGGAACCCATGCCCATTACCTTCCGGAAGAACCTGGATGACCCGGGATTCTTCTCGACAGACGCCTACCGCCTGCAACGAAACCTCTTTTCCGGCAGGCAGAGACTGGAGAAAATGACCCAGAGGGAATATCTCGAAGATGAAAACAGGGAGCCCCACTGGTTCATCATGGACCGCGACCTGGCCCATATTGGATTCACCAGGCGCGACAACCATAATGTTGCTGGTGGAGCACAAAGGATGCAATCCATGACCGGGCACCCGATACTGTTCAACGCGAAGCAACTGGATAACCTACTGCCATTCAAGAATGCGGGCGAAAAAGCCAGCCTACGCATTAAAGCGTCATTTACCGTCACTGCAACTGGCGATCTGGAGAACATAGAAGTGGTTGAATCCAACGCTCACCCAAGGCTCAATCGTCTTCTCGTCCGGGCATTGAAAAAGGTTTACTATCGACCTGCTCTGAAAGCCGGGGTTCCGGTACGACGGGAGCAGGTCAACTTGATTCAGACCTTCTCCCGGGATTACAAAGGAGTCTGAAAACTTGCGATTGATTCCGCTATTTTTCCTGCTGCCAATGGCCGCTATGGCGGAGCGGAATGCGCTCGACTATCTTTATTCCCCGCAGCTCCCGGTGGCACAGCAACCATTGGCTGGCAGGATCAATACGCACCTGCGCAATGCCGAACTTGGCCCGGCCATGGCCATGTCACAGGAGTTGGTCGAGGAAGTCGAGCCGTTGAAAAAGAGCACCACCACCTACGGCCAAGTACTGATCAACCACGGAATTATTCAAAGCGCCGCCGAAGATTATGACGCCAGCCTTGCAATGATCGAGCAGGGGCTTCAAGTCATGGAGATGAAGACCAATCGCTTCAGCCAGATGTTGATCAACGGCATCATGGCGAAAGGCGTAACCGAAATGGCCATGGGCCGCCCGGAGCAGGCAGAGGATACTTTTCGACGCGCACAACACATTACCCATCGTCAGGGCGGTGTTCATACCAAAGAGCAACTACCCATAGTGCACTACCTGACCAGCGCCCATCTGTGGCAGGGCCAACGCCAGGATGCAGACCGGGAACAGTTCTTCAGCCTGCGCATCGCTGAACGGAGCCACGGCTCTGGTTCGCTGGAATTACTGCCCACGCTGAATCGACTTGGCATTTACTTTGCTTCGAGAGGCGGCACCCTGCCCATATCTGTTGATCCAGATACCAGGAACAGAATGTTCAGGACATCTCTCCACATGCACAAGCGGGCATTCAACATCATCGAGCGCAACTTTGGTGGCAGGGACGTGCGACTCGTGCAGCCTTTACGGGGGATGGCGCGCGCCCGCATGTTGCAGATGACCAACATGGAACATGCGGAAATCGCGCTGGAGAGATCCCTGGCAATTATCCGTGCACACCCCGGCTCCGACCTCTCGGACCGCGCCAGGGCGTTGGTGGACCTTGGCGACATTTACGTCATCACTGCCGATGACAGGGCCTCCGCCACCTACCTCGAAGCCTGGCATCTGCTGCAGGAAACTCCGGAAACACAGCGGGTCGCCAACAACTTTTTCGATGAGCCGGTGCGGATTTATCCCCCGAGGCGGCTACACTACCTGAAGCGCTTTCCCCGGGCAGTGGAAGCAGGCGAGCCCCTGTTCGTTGACCTGGCATATTCCGTGACAACCAAAGGCAGGGTACAAAACGTCAAGGTGCTCAAGAAAAATGTACCCAATGCACAGGCGCGCCAGCTGCGCCAAAGAATGAAAAACACCAGGTTCAGGCCCAGGATTCAGGATGCCAACATGGCGCGGACGGAAGGATTGGTGATACGCCAGACGTTCAAAGTCATCAACGCCGACAGGAACACGGCGGAATCAACTCTCGCCGATGATGAAATTCTTTAGCTGCTTCGCCAGAGCCTTGCAGGCGGCATTGCCCGGCCGCGCCAACATCGGGATGGGCACCACCAGCCCGGCAATGTAAGAGGTGCCATTAACCTCGGCGCTGATTTTCCCGGTGGCACTCATCGTCCGCAAATCCCAGATGGAAGCCTCGTAGGAAGCATCTTCCTCCCAGTAACTCATGCCAAAACAGCCTCCACCAAAAGTACTGATAGTGCAACTCATGGAGCCACCTTTATCGATGGTGACGGTATCCCCGTCGATCCAGGCCAGATACCTGACATTTTCCTCCTCTATCCGCTCACGAACCCCCGGCTGTGCAAACAAGTGACCCAGATCATCGGTGGAAGTTGGCGCGACCCTGGATTCAAACCAGGGGTAGAGATTATCCTTGAACTGACTCTGGGGAATAAGGCGAATGGGGTTACTGCCGCCGCCAAGCTCATCTCCAATGCAATCCGTGAAATTTTCTTCCGTCTGCTTGTCATTGTAATTGGCCCGGCCAAGCAGCACTATCGCCTCCCCGTCGGCAATGCCCGTACTGGCCACTCTGGACTGTTCAACCCGGGACGAGACACATCCAGACAACAGAATCGTCAACCCGATGACCGTCAACAAACCCCGCAACATCCTATACCTCCTCTTCCATGGAGCCAGCATCCGCTACAGGTGTAACCTTAGCGCCTTGAGCACCTCTCGCCGGTTCCTCACCGCGTAATGTTTTCAACCAGTCCCGGACCCAGTGCAGATCAATCAGGTCAATGGCAAGCCGCGCCCCGCCATCACGGATGGCCAGCACCGTGGCCTTATTCATCGCATTGACGGCGCTGAACCTGCCTCCCTCACTCTTGCCGTAGCCTATGATTCTCCAATCGCCGATCTGCCCGCCCGCTTTGTCATACATCACAATCCGATACTCAATCGACACCGAATAAAACTTCAGGCCGGAAACGTGCGGCGTAAGGAAGCCATATTTTTCGATACTCGGCACGATGATGCCGTCCAGGTCGGACATTTCTTCCCGGGATAGCGGAGGCTCACCGACCTCCGTCACAGACAAGAATAATGCGTTGACCACATTGCGGAAAAAGGTCAGGTTCTGGGTGCCCAAATCGATATCCCAGTCGCCCGAACCTTCAATGGACTCCTTGTGATGGAACTGCCGGTATTCATCCGAATAGTAAACACCAACCTTGGCGGGAATCTTGTTCACCAATGGCGTAGGCACTGTGCCCTCGACCCGGACGTTAGTCGTGCAGGACTGCATCAACAACATAACGACAACCGACAAAATAAATCTATTGAACACTCAATACCTCCACAAGTTCGAGCGCCGAATTCTGTATCCTACACATCCCCGGAAAAACGGCAATCAAGCCCCTCCCCCCGTCCGGCTCTCCCCCTCTTATCCGTCATCCTCGGGCGTAGCCCGGGGATCCAGAGTGGCGGCTACGCCGCCATGTGTTTTTCGCAATGTAGATGGCAAAGACTCAGTGCGCCCATTCAGTTAAACTTCAGGTTAACCTGGTGACAATAGGCTCCATGGAACGACCAAATGGATAAAAGCATGCAATCAATCAGCCGCCTGGTGACTGTTTTCTGCCTGTCACTGCTGCTGTACGCCTGCAAATCACAGGAGCAATCGTTACCTTCGCCTTCCGCTTCTCCACCCGCTTCGCCTTCCGCTTCGCCTTCCGCTGCTCCACCCTCGTCATCGTCATCGTCACCCTCTATGCCGGCACCGCCTTCCAGCTCAAGGTCGAGCCCGTCCATGCCCGATATTTCACATTTGCCGTCACCAGGCCTACCGGGGCTGGAAACATCGCCTTCGTCAGAATCCGGGCAGGACGATTCACAACAAGCTGCACAGCAGCAGGCTGCTGCCGGGTCTCTCAGGAAAGCCGGTCGGCAGCTTGCCCGAGCCAGTGAGTCAGTCGGCGACGGTGACATGGCTTCTGACGACATGGCTTCTGACGACATGGCTTCTGACGACATGGCCTCTGACGATACACTCGCTGATGAAACCCTGGCGGCTCGCAAGAGTCTGGAAGAAGCGGGTATTTCTCTTGAAGCCGCAGGCGATGCCCTTGAACACGCCGCTACCGAAGATGAGTTGGCGGCGGCGGAATCCGCCCTGGCGAAAGCCAGGCTCAGCGTCATAGTGGCAGGCCAGGACCTGCTGGATCTCAGGGAAGCAGCCGGGGACGCAAACGAGGGGGATGAACTGTACCAAGCCGAAAGGTCGCTTGACGAGGCAAATATCGCCATCGTGATTGCAACCGAATCTGTTTTCTTGCCTCAATTGGAACTCCCGGAATTCCGGCATCCGCAGGCGCCCCGCCCCGAGGGAGGTCAACTCGACAAGGAACTGGATGCTTCCATTGCCATCTTTGAAACCACGATTATCGATGCAAGAAACGTGATCATCGGCAGCATACCTGTGCCTACCGGCGCAGAAAATATTCCCGGCGTGGCTGTTCTAGGCAGCCCGGGCGATGGCGACTTCGAGGCAGGAGCAGAGGAAGCAGGGCTGTCTGTGCCTGGCCTTGGTGAAAATGAAACAACGCAGACCGGAGAAACGACAGTCCAGAGTTCCGAGCAAGGCCGAATGCCCGAGGGCCGTGAACTGGCATCCAAAAAGGCGGGGCAGGGTAGTTCGAGCCCACAGTTTCCTGACGATCTGCCCAACCCCCAGGGTGATGACATAGTCGCTCGGCAGTTACGCGAGGCTGCCGTAGCGGCAACGGACCCGGAACTCCAGGCCAAGCTCTGGGAAGAATACAAAAAGTACAGGGCGGGTTTATAAATGAGGGCAAGACGAGACAGGCTTTACACGCTTCTGCTATTCATCTTGGCGACGATGGTACACGGCTGCACCAGCACTCAGATTATTACCGCCAATTCGACGCCGGCCATCCAGACGGCCGTGGCGGACGAGCGGCGCATGGATATCGGCATCCTGCCGCTTGAGCCAGGGATACCGAAAGACCCTGAAAAAATCGAGAAACAACTCATCATCCCCGATGTTCGCCGTGCGGAATCCACATATATTGCCTACCATCTGAAAGACACGCTCGAACTGACCGGCAATTGGGCCGCAGTGAGGGTCACGCCTGAACCTTCAAACGCCGTTGACCTGCAACTGAGCGGCCGGATTCTCCTGTCCGATGGCGAGCAACTGAAGGTCAATATCCGCGTTACAGATGCTTCAGGCAGGGTCTGGTTCCAGCGAGACTACAAGGATACCGCCAGCAAGTTCTCCTATGAGACGCCCACGGAAGACCCTTTTCAGGATTTATACAATGACATCGCTAACGATTTACTGGGCGCGCGACAACAACTCTCCGACAAGAAAATCCTGGATATCAAACAGCTCGCCAACCTGAAATTTGCAAGAGACCTGGCCCCGGATGCATTCGGCGACTACCTGCAAACATCAAGGCGCGGGCAGGTCACTGTTGTTCAACTGCCTGCGGAAAACGACAGCATGATGGCGCGGGTTGCGCGCATCAAGGAACAGGAGTACCTCTTCGTAGACACGTTGGACAACTACTACGTCAAGTATTACAAGGATATGCGGCCTTCCTACGACGAATGGCGTCATGCCACCTATGAGGAAGCCGTGCGGCTCAGGGAAGTCCAGAGGCAGGCCCGCAGTCGTTTGCTGGGCGGCGCATTGATGGTGGCGGGTGGCATCGCCGCCGGTGCCGAGAGTAAAACCTGGGCCTCAAGTGCAGCAGCAGCAGGCATAGTGGTTGGCGGCATCTCGGTTATCAAGAGCGGGCTCCAACGCCAGAAAGAGGCGGAGATTCATGCAGAGGCCCTGCAAGAGCTGAGCCAGTCACTTGGCACGGAGATTACACCCTATGTACTGGACATAGAGGGCCGGACTATTGAATTGACTGGCTCCGCCAAGGATCAATATGTGCAATGGCGGCGATTACTGAACGATATCTACGCACAGGAGACCAGCCTGCCGGTACAATAAGCCAGCAGTTCAACCCGGTATGCTCAAATGACATCCCACCTTGTCGAGAGACAGGCTTACCCGCCAGGCTACAGGCTTGACAGGAAGGTCGCAGAGTCGGCTAAACATGAAGCCTGGGTCGCCATCGGAGAGCAGACAGGTAACAGGGCTTTCGTCCGGGTACTGACTGAACCCGGGCCCGAGCGCTGGGCATCGGCAACCGCCGCCATCGATAATGCAAAAGGCCTGGTACACAAACATATCAACCTGATAACCAGGTATGGCATTGCTGAAGACCTCCACTATCTTATCGAGCCATACGTAGCAGGGGTTCAGGGCGACCCGCCCGGCGACTGGCACAGCCTGGAACAACTGACAGCAGCCCTCGCCTATGCCCACGGACTTGGCATCGTCCATGGCAACCTGCACCCAGGGGATGTCCTGGTGGATGACAAGGGAGACATACAAGTCACCGGGTTCGGCCTGGCTGCCGACTGGTCATCCCAGGAACAACACAGGCAATATCTGAGTCCGCAGGTTCGGCAGGGAGATGCTCCGGACAAGACAGATGACATCTATTCGCTGGGTTGCTTCATATTCAGGGCGCTTACCAACAAGGATTACCAGGCGTCTGTGACGCCGGATACACCCATCCCCGAGCACCTGGCCACCCTGCTGTCACGAATGTTGAGCGACGCCCCTTTTGAGCGGGCAGTTGCTCTGGCGGATGTCCATGACGCCCTTGAAGCCCACTTCAACCGGGACAAGGGCAGGATAGCGTCAATACCGTTTAGCCGCCGGACCACGCCAACCGCCAGGCCTCTGACCACAAGTTCAGAGCAGGCGGCTCCTGCGCTTGATACCCGCCCCACCCGAAGAGTTTCCGCGAATGTCGTCGCATTCGGCCTGATCGGTCTGCTGATTTTTGTCCTGGCCTTTTATTACCTGCTGCCGGACCCGGAAAATTTCCCGACGACGACCCTGCCCGGCAACGTCATTGCCGAGGCTGAAGCGCTCGCTGCCAGGCCAAGTGCCCCTGCTATGACGCCTTTAGCAGCGGCCCGCCTGGCATTCATTCAGGGTGAGACGGCGAGGCTGGCCCAGGAAATTCTACGGCTGCAAATCCAACTGGAAGACCAGGGCATATTCCTCTGGGCCACAAAAGAATACGCGGCCATCACCGCTGCTCTGGATGATGCGGAAAACGACTTTCGTAATACGGATTACGAAACCGCACTCGGCAAATATGAAACCCTGCTGGCAGAACTGAAATCCCTTGTCGGCAGAAAACCCGCGATACTTCAGGAACAAGTCGCCATCGGCGACAAAGCCCTGGCCGACGGTAATGCGGTGACGGCCCTGACGGCTTTCACCATCGCAACCTCTATCAGCCCGGACGATGAAACCTTCCAGGCCAGGCTGACCCGTGCTGAAAACATCGAAGAAGTATTCAGCCTGATGAAACGCGGAGAAGTGCTGGAGCGTGACAGGCAGCTCGACAATGCCTTCGATATCTACCGGCAGGCAAGCCAACTGGACGGACTCTGGCAACCGGCCCGCAGCAGCATGGCCAGAGTCAGGTCGGCCATCAGGCAAAGAGATTTTCAACAGGCCATGTCTGACGCTTTTGCCGCCCTTTCCGGGAAAGACTACGCATCCGCAAAGGCTGCTTTCATCAGTGCCGGTGAAATCCTGCCGGGCTCTCCCGAACCTGCCGATGGGCTCTTGCAGGTGGAGCAGGCAGAGCGCAAAAATGCCATCGAGGCCCATCGCATCAACGCCGAGAGACATCTCGAAGCAGAGGAATGGCGGGCCGCCATCACGGAATACGAGGCGGCGCTGGCCATTACCGAAACCCTGGAATTTGCACACCAGGGCCTTGCCTACGTCGGCCAACGCCTGAATCTGGAAACGGAGTTTGCACATTATCTGGGGGACCCGACCCTGCTGCAAGACGATGATGAACTCACTGCGGCCGGCGCCATTATCCGGGCAGCATCGAGGCTTGAAAAAACATCACCAGCGTTGTTACGGCAAATTGATACCCTGAGCAGCCTGGTTTCCCTGGCGCGTCGGGAAGTGCCCGTTACCATCCGCTCCAACGGCGAGACGGACATCACAGTGCGAAAACATGCGGCGCTGGGCAAGGTAACTTCTCAGGTTGTGTATCTGATCCCCGGACGCTGGACCATAGTCGGCGAAAGGGCCGGCTACCGGGATGTACGTGAAAATCTTGTTATCATCGCCGGTAAACCCATACCTGATGTCACCATCGCCAGCACCGAGAAGATTCTCTAATGGAAACACCATCACCAGGCGGGGAAGAAATCCGGCCAACGACGTTCAAACGGGCCCGGGCCAGACCCGGCCGCCGGATTTTTGCCCCCAGCCCAATCAAGCTGGCCATCGCTCTGGTTTTTCTTCTGCTGGCGGTGGCTGTGCTGTTTATGTTCAATGCAAGAGCAGTTCGCCTCGACATGGCGCCAGGCGAGGCGTCAATTGATGTGACTGACGGCTACCCCGTCTATCTGTTGGGCGAACGCCATCTGATGCTGCCAGGCGCTTACGGCATCCTCGCCAGGCAGGAAGGCTACGAAGACCTGTATGTCGAGATAGAAGTAACCTGGGAGTCGGAACAGGAATTCAGCTTTGAAATGACAAGGCTGCCGGGTATTCTCGAAGTGCTGGCCTTCGATGACGGCCAGGCTATAGAAGGCGCTGATGTCTTCATTGACCAGAAGATGAAAGGTATGACGCCCGCCATTCTGGACCCGGTTGCCGCGGGGACCCGCGACCTTTACATCAACCATCCCCGTTACCTGCCTTACCAGGCTGAGGTAGAAGTCGAAGGCAAACGGAAATTACAGTCACTGGATATTTCCCTTGACCCGGCGTGGGCCGATGTTGATATCAGTTCCCGGCCCGCAGGCGCTGCTATCCTTGTCGATGGCGCTGTCATGGGTAAGACGCCCGCCAGGGTGGAGATTCTGGCCGGCGACCGCAGGCTTCAACTGAAGCAACCCGGATACAAAACCTGGTCAACAGCATTAAGCCTGGTCCCCCAGGAGCAAAAGACATTATCCGGCATAGTGTTGACCCGAGCCGATGGCAAACTGCGGGTCGTCACCTCGCCGACTGGCGCGAACATTACTATAGCCGGTCGGTATCATGGCCAGACGCCCCTCTCTCTGGTATTGGCCCCCGGAGAAAATTACCCGCTGGTGGCGAACAAGGCCGGGTATGAAAGTCTTTCGTTATCCTTCGACGTGAAGCCGGAAGAAGACCAGGACCTCAACCTGACACTGAAAACTCTGGTCGGGCAGGTGAAACTGATGGTAACGCCGGCGGACGCAACCTTGTATGTGGATGATGAAGCCAGGGGCGACCCCAACCAGACCTTGACGCTGATGGCACGACGACACACATTGCGCATCGAATCGCCCGGCTATGCAACCTATACCGCCGAGGTGATTCCACAACCCGGCCTGCCCCAGCAATTCAACATCATTATGCAAACCGAGGAAGCCGCCAGGATATCCGCGATACCACAACGTATTACCACCACTCTGGGTGACGCCCTGCGCCTGATCCTGCCCGCAAAGATGCAGATGGGCGCAGGCCGGCGGGAACCCGGGCGCAGGTCCAACGAGTTCCTTAAGGATGTCGCCATGACCCGCAGCTATTATCTGGGGGAAGAGGAGATCAGCAACAAGTCATTCAGGGCTTTTAAACCGGGGCATGATTCCGGGATGCTGGGCCGTGCGCTCCTCAACGAGGACGATCGACCGGCGGTCAATGTTGCCTGGGTGGATGCCATGCGCTTCTGTAACTGGCTGAGTGAACAGCAGGGCCTGCCACCGGCTTATGTCAATGTTGATGGCCGCTGGCGGCTACAGTTGCCGGTGACCATCGGCTATCGGCTGCCCACGGAAGCGGAATGGGCCTGGGCCGCCAGATATGCCGCTGGCCCCAAGCCGAGCCGGTTTCCCTGGGGCGACAATATGCCGCCGCCGCCCGGCTCGGGCAATTTTGCCGATGCCGCCGCCGAGAACATGGTCCCCTACAACATTAAGAACTACGAAGATAACTTCCGCGGGCCGGCGCCATCCGGGAGCTTTACCGCCAACGCTTTCGGAATCTTTGACCTGGCGGGGAATGTCTCCGAATGGGTACACGACTATTATTCCATCGAGGTTCAGCGGGAAACTCTCATAGACCCGACCGGCCCGAAAAGCGGCGACTATCATGTGATCCGGGGGTCAAACTACACCCATGGCCGCTTCAGCGAACTGCGCTGGACATTCAGGGACTATGGCTCAGACCCTCGCCCGGATGTGGGCTTCAGGCTGGCGAGGTATGTGGAATGAAACCCGCCATCCCGCTGCTCGCTCTACTCCTGTTGGCTCAGCCGGTGACTGCGGAGCAGGAAGAACAGCAGGCGGAAGAAACCAGTCTCATCGAACCGGAAACCCCCCGGGTGCCGGATGATTCAATACCCGCGGTGGAAAACCCGGCAAATCTTGATCAGGATGAGACCTTCAGGATTTTTCAGCCCAGCGAAGACATCAGTGCGGACACGGCGGTACCCTTCCCAGTGGATATATAAGGAAACCCATGAACAAACAACTCCCTGTCGAATTCATCTACCAGCTTTTCTCGCTCATTATTGCGGTGATCCTGGTGCACGCGATTTACGTTTCTATTGTTCGGCCCAACGCCACGGCAATTCTGGAGACGCAGTCGATACAGATAAACGCCAACCCGGATTACGTTCCCGAAAGGTCCGCGTATGTCGTCATCAGGGATTTTGAGCAGGAAGCCTGCTTCATACTCATGCTCTGGGCAATGTCTTTGATGGGCTACAAGGCGATGCAAACGATTCAGGAAAGGCGCGTACTGCAAATGGATCTTGTCCCCGTCAACCAGGGGACCAGCATTCTGCCGGAAGACACCCGTGAGTTCTCCCGGCCCATTGAGGCATTGTCCATCCTGCAACAGGGATACCTGCTGCCCAGGACACTGCTGACCGCGCTGCACAGGTTTCGCTCCACCAGGAACATCCAGGACGTCTCCAACTCGGTTCGCGCCGTCTGCGAATCCGAATCTGAGCGGCTGGATTCGGAGTTGTCGATGATCAGATATATCGCCTGGGCGATTCCCTCCATAGGCTTCCTGGGAACGGTGCGCGGTATCGGCCAGGCTCTCAATCAGGCTCACAAAGCGGTGCAGGGAGACATAGCCGGCGTCACGCAATCTCTGGGGGTGGCGTTTAACTCAACATTTGTTGCGCTGCTTATCAGTATCATTGTGATGTTCCTGATGCATCAACTGCAACTCGCCCAGGAAAGGCTCGCCCTGGATGTGGGGGAATACTGTGATCTGCGATTGATAAGGCGCCTGCAAAGTTGACGGGGAAGAATATGACTGCGGTATTCAACATCAACGATGCGGGCATTCAGGTCGCACTGGCGGGAGATCTTCTGAGAACCAGCCCCGGCTACGCCCTGCTCAACAAGGGCGAACTGATAACCGGCGAACGCGCAAGCCAGCACGCCAGGCTCTTGCCCATGTGGACGAACAACCGCTTTTGGAGCCAACTCACAACCAACTCGCTGCCCAACGCCACGGGGCAGGTTCGCCACCATGCTGACCTTGCATTCGCGCACCTGGAAGACCTCTGGCTGCCCATAAAGAAGGAAGCCGGGCGCGCCATATTCATCGTGCCGGGCTATTACTCCAATGATAATCTTGGTCTCTTGCTTGGCATGGCCAGGGAAAGTGGCATACCGGTATCCGGCCTCGTTGACCATTCAGTGCTGGCCGCCTGCGACCTGCCGCTTCGACCCACGGTGCTGCATCTGGACATACACCTGCATGCCATCACCCTGACACGCATCAGTAACACCGGCCAACTGACCAGGAAAAACGTCAAGACAATCACGGAAACGGGCCTGTATACACTGTGGGACAGATGGGCTCATACCATTGCGAACCAGTTCATCCAGGCAACCCGCTTTGACCCCATGCACGATGCCGCCAGTGAACAACACCTTTTCAATCTGTTGCCCGGGTGGATTGCCGGGCTCGCCGATGCCGACATGCATTCCTTTGAACTCGAGGCCCATGACACCGAACATGCCGTGACCATTGCCGGCGATAACCTGCTGAGAGAGTGCGCCCCTCTTTACCCACAAATCGTACAGGCCATACGCCCCGAGATACCCAGGGGCGAGAAAGCGAGCCTGCTGATTTCCCATCGTTTCAAGGGGTTCCCCGGCTTCAAGCGTTCCCTGGAGTTGATTCCAAACCTGGACCTGATCGATCTGCCGGAAACGGCTGCAATCGACGCCGCCCTGCTATATCAGGATGAGATAGCGACAGACTCGAACGCGGTAAGTCATACACTGCAATTGAGCGGCGGTAAAGTCTTGCAAGCCAATGACCGTGAAGCAGCGCGCGCCACCCATCTACTCTGGAATCACCGGGCGTGCGCCATAGGCAGCGGGTTGAAACTGGGCGGGGATTTTTCCCGGGGGCCGGCCGCTTCCGATGAACCGGTTTGCACTCTCTATCCTCGTAACAATGATCTGCTGCTCGAACTCCATCAACCGACCGCCGTCCGCCTCAATGGCAAGGCAGCGACATCCGGGGCGTCATTGCAGCCCGGGGACCTGCTTGAAATAGCCGGCGAAGCACTGACGCTGATCTTAGTAGAGGACCATGGCTAGGCCCCGGGTCGCTCATGTATTCAGCCTCTCCTTTCTGGACATCATGTCCTGCGGGTTTGGCGCGGTAATACTAATCTACATCACCATAAACCACGCCACGGAAGTCACTAGCCAGGAAGTCAACGCCCAGTTGCTGGCGGAAATCCGGAAGGTGGAGGAACAGGTCCAGAATGAAATGGAAAACCTCGCCACCCTCAGGAACACTGTCAGGGAACGGGATGATGACATCATCACCACCCAGGCGCTGGCCGCCAGTCTGATGGAAGCGATCAAAACCCTCACAGCAAAACTGGTAAACCTGACACGGGAAGACGCCGGGCGGACGGAAATCATTGAGCAACTGAAATCCGAACTGAAGAAACTTGAAACGGAAACGGCCAATCTCGAGGACAGCCTGGCCGCCGATGAGAGCACGGGAACCGATCTCAGAAAGTTACTTGGCGACGGCGACCGGCAGTTCCTGACGGGCATGAGGGTTGGCGGGGAGCACATCCTGATTCTGCTGGACGCTTCCGCCAGTATGCTGGATAAAACAATCGTCAACGCCATCCGCAGGAGAAACCTGCCCGACGAGCAGAAAATCCTTTCCGAGAAATGGCAAAGAGCTATTCGCACGATTGAATGGATCATCGCCAACATGCCGCCAGAGTCCGGTTTTCAGGTGTTCAGCTTCAATACCCAGGCGACTCCCGTTGTCCAGGGCACGGAATCGGAATGGTTCAGCGCCTTCGATACCACTGACTCGGATAGGGTCATGGACAGCGTCAAGGCACTGGTCCCCGAAGGCGGCACTTCTCTGCATCACGCTTTTACACTGGCGCGGAATCTTGAACCACGGCCGGACAACATCTTTCTGATAGTCGACAGCCTGCCGACCATGGCCATGACAATACCGAGGAAAAATGTCATTGAAAGCAATGATCGGTTTGACTTATTCCGGGATAGTTTAAAACTCCTGCCCTTGGGCAGCCCGGTCAACGTGATTCTCTTTCCGATGGAAGGAGACCCCATAGCCGCAGCCGCCTACTGGCAGTTGGCGCAGACAACCAGCGGGTCCTTCCTCTCGCCGCCGGAGGACTGGCCATGACCGGCAGGACTACATGAAGACATGAAGACATGAAGACATGAAGACACGACGCAGAGAAACAGAAGGAATCAGCCTGTCCTTCCTCGACGTAATCAGTTGCGGATTTGGTGCCATCATCCTGCTGCTGATCCTGACCAAGGTGTTCGAGCCGATTATTCTCGAAGATTCCATCGAAAATCTGGAAGGGTATCTGGCGTCCATGGAGCAGGACCTGTTCGAGTTGCGTGGCGAATCGAGCACACTGAACCGCAGGATGATTCGCAAGGAAGACGTACAACAGGAACAGACGGAAAAGCTCAAGCAACTGAATGTGCAATTATCCATCCTGGAAACGCAACATGAAACAAACCTTACCAGGACGCGAGTCAGCACCCTGATAGAAGGACAACTGACGGAAGCAAAACTCTCACTCACGGATGAAATGGCGGCGCTGCTCAAGGACTACAAACGGCAAAAGCGCGACCCGATAGGTGGCCTGCCCGTCGACAGCGAATATATCATCTTTATCATCGACACATCCGGCAGCATGTTCGGCTATGCCTGGCCGCTGGTATTGCAAAAGATCACCGAAACCCTCGCGGTTTACCCCCGCCTTAAAGGCATACAGGTGATGAACGACATGGGCGAATATATGTTCTCGCAATACACGGATGCCTGGATACCGGATACGGACAAACGACGAGAGGCAATCATCGAACGCCTCAGAGACTGGAACCCCTTTTCCAATTCTTCACCGGTGGAAGGCATTACCAAGGCCATCTCCACCTTCTACCGGCCGGGTAGAAAAATCAGCCTCTATGTCTTTGGAGACGAGTTCGGCGGCCGGTCAATCCAGCAGGTGGTGGATGTGGTGGACAGAATCAACAAGCCGGACGCCAGCGGCAAGCGCCTTGTGAGAATCCATGCCATGGGCTTTCCCGTACAGTTCTCCCCACAAGGAAATTCGGATACGGGTATCCAATTTGCGATCCTGATGCGAACTCTCTGTGAACGCAACGGCGGCACTTTTGTCGGGCTCAACAGCATCAGTATCTTCCAGGGCGGCTGACTCAGATGGGCGTTGCTCATCGATGAGCGGCTGCTAGAATAGCCGCTTTGCATCCACCTCACGGAATCCTGCCTCATGAAAATCGGAACCTACCGTCGCGCTTTCGGCCTGAATATTTTGAAAGCAGGCCACCCCCGCATCCGGCAATTGAAACGAGACGGGCATGTTGCGGAGATTCACGGCAACAAGTTCTGGAATTCCAGCTATCTGATCATGGACTACCTGAAGAAGAACCCTTTGCCTGCAAAATTACGGATTCTGGAGATAGGATGCGGCTGGGGCTTGCTGGGCCTGTACTGCGCAAAACGGTTCGGCAATCGCGTCCACGGTATTGACGCCGATAAAAATATATTGCCGTATCTTGAACTGCACGCGGAGTTAAACGATGTGAGGATGACCGCGGAGAGAAAAACCTTCAATCAGCTAACGGTGGATTACCTGAGCCGATTCGACGTTATCCTTGGCGCGGACATTTGCTTCTGGGATCAGATGGCGGCCGAATTGTATCGCATGATAGTCCGGGCAAAGAGAGCGGGAGTCCGGCAGATCATGATTGCCGACCCTTGCAGGCCGCCTTTCTCCAAACTGGCGGAAAAATGCGAAGACAAGTTGGAGAATGTCGAACTGGTCGAGAAATTTCTGACACGGCCGGCGAATGCCTCCGGGGAAATTCTGATTGTGCGTTGACCAATCTGAGCCGAATATCTTGGCGCTAACGCCGTTATGGGAGTAACATCCGGGCATTTGCTTCAACAAGCATTTCCATTATCCTAGCGTTTTTTTGACTCAGGGAGACAGCGCAACCATGACGATGCAGCAAACTCCACTTCTCATGCCACGAATCCTCGGGCGAGGCGCACAGCTAGACCCGAACATTGAACTGGTCACACTGCTTGCCGACGGTACTCATCGGCAAACCTTGAAGGCCACTGCACAACGCGCAGCACAACTGGCGAACGCCCTTAAAGCCCACGGCATCAAACCCGGTGACAGAGTCGCCTCCTTCATGTGGAACAACTACCGCCACCTTGAACTCTACCAGGCCGTGCCTTCAATGGGTGCCGTGCTGCATACGCTCAATATCCGGCTGGGCCCGAACGACCTGGAGTACATCATCAATCATGCGGAAGACCGGGTTATATTTGCTGATGAAGACCTGCTGCCCCTCCTTGAACCCCTGCTGGGCCGAACCCCCAGCGTAGAGTTGCTGGTTATTTCAAGGCATGGCGAAGGCGGTGAATCCGAATTCCCAAACCAGATTGACTACGAAGCGTTCATTGACGGGCAGGACACGCAGTGTGCATGGCCGGAGATAGATGAAAACGCACCCATGGGGCTTTGCTACACCAGCGGCACCACCGGCAAGCCCAAGGGTGTCATGTACACCCATCGTTCCACCTACCTGCATACCATCACTCTGGCCATGACTGACTCCATGGGACTTTCCGCCACTGACGCTATCTGCGGCATAGTACCCATGTTTCATGCAATGGGCTGGGGGCTCCCCTTTGCGGCGTCCATGCTGGGATGCAAACAGGTCATGCCTCACAGGTTTACGGACCCGGAACGCCTGATCGCCCTTATGGTGAATGAAGAAGTCACCATCTCGGCGGGCGTACCGACCATCTGGCAGGGGGTCAAGAGCATCATCGAAAATAACCCGGACAAATATGACCTGAGCAAACTTTCAAGATTGACCTGTGGCGGCAGCGCCCCACCCGTATCCCTGATGCGCTGGTACGCCGAGAAGCTCAATGTGGAAATGATACAGGGCTGGGGAATGACCGAAACCAACCCGCTGGGCACCTTGTCCCGCAAAGTTGCCAAGCGGTCTCACCTGAACCAGACAGAGGACCAGCAATTCGAGAATATTGCCAAGGCGGGGCTGGTGATGCCCGGGCTGGATATTGAAATTGTGGATGAGAACTGGAATCCAATGCCCCATGATGGCGAGGCGGTGGGGGAACTTCTTATCCGCGGGCCCTGGATCTGCGCCGAGTACTACAAGAACCCACAACCTGACAAGTTTCACGATGGCTGGCTTGTCACCGGCGACGTTGCAAAGATCGACAGCGAGCAATACCTGATCATCACGGACAGATCCAAAGACCTGATCAAGTCCGGCGGAGAGTGGATATCTTCCGTTGATCTGGAAAATCACCTGGTCGCCCTGGACGGGGTGTCTCAGGCCGCCGTGGTTGCACAACCTCATCCAAAATGGGATGAGCGACCGGTAGCGCTGGTCATCCTGGTGGAAGGCTCCAATGTCACAAAGGATCTGATACTTGAACATTGTGCGGGGCTTTTCGCCAAGTGGCAGCTTCCGGACGATGTGATTTTTGTCCGCGAGATTCCTTTGACTTCCACGGGCAAGATAGACAAGAAAACCATACGCGCACAACTCGAAGCCGAGTCATACCGCCTGCCGGACCTGCGCACCGCCTGAACTGCACCATCTGAACCGCACCTCCCGACAGGTCAGTGGGGTTCCACCTTCTCTCGATTATCGGCGGTGTCAAGCCTCATTAGGAGAGGCGGCAAAAGGATAAAGTCGAACGCCAGCGCAATTCCGATCACGACGCTGACCAGGATGCCCATGTCATCATTCATTTTGAAGTCCGAAGTGCTGAGCATCATAAAACCGACCACCAGCACCAGTGTCGTTATCCAGAGCGCCACGCCAACCCTGCGAAATGTATAACGCACCGCATCCTCCGGTGAATGATCCCGTCTCGCCCGCAAGTACTTGCTCAAAAAGTGAACCGTGTCATCCACGACTATCCCCATGGTAATACTTAGCACCATCGCCAGGGACATGCCGACATGACCATCCAACAGATACCAGACGCCAAAACCTGTCGCCCCTGGCAACAGGTTAGGGAGGATGCTGATCAGACCCATTTTCAGAGAACGGAAGGCAATAATGAGCGCAATGGCGATCAGCACCATGGCAAGAAAGGCGCCCTTTATGCCGCCGATCATGGCGCGTATTCCAATATGGGTGAACATCAAAGACAGGCTGGAGCCCTCCTGCGTCATGTCAGAGGCGTGTTCAGCCAGCCATGCTTTGCCCCGCTCCTGCAACGCTACAAAGTTCGGCGTCGCCATGCTCGGCAGCGAAACAATCATTCTTGATGCCGCCTTGTCGAAGCTCAACTGATTATTCAGGTCCAGACCCAACGGCAGCGACAGTTCGTACAAAAGCAGGTATTGAGCCGCTAACTCCTGTGAGTCCGGCAGGGTATACAAGCTCTCATCGTCACCGTGAAGCCTCTGGTTCAGTTGCTTGACTATGTCCGTGTAGGTGCTGACATGGGTCACATATTCCTGCTGCCTGTACCACTCCGCAAAATCATCAATGGTTTTCAGGTAATCGGGGTCGGAGACTCCCTGGGGGGTTTGGGTGTCCAGCGAATATTCAATTCGGTAGAGGCCGCCAAGATTCTGATCGGTGAAATCCGTATCAACGCGAATCGGCGCGTCTTCCGCAAAGTACTTGCTGAACTGATCACTGATGATGTTAAGCGGTGCAAGCGCCAACAGTATGACTGCCACCACACTACTTGCGGCAAGAAATCCGTTGCGATGGGCGATCACCACCTCCGCAAAACGACCCATGTAATCATTGGTGACCGATTTCTGTTGTTTAACCCTGTTGGGCAGAACATATACCAACGCGGGCAGAAAAGTTAACGAGACAACAAAAGCGATACAAACCGCCAGACCAACGATGTTACCCACGTGCTGAATGGGCGGCACGTCAGCAAGAAAGTTGAGGCTGAAGAAGCCTATCGCTGTGGAAAGGCTGGTGAGACATATAGGTTGCATGTTGACCGTGATGGCATCGATCATCGCTTCATGCTTTGCAGCGCCGCCTCGCAGGTCCTGGTAATAACTCACCATCAGGTGGATGCCGTGGGCGACACAAACCGTAAGAATGATGACCGGGATGGTGGACGACATGGCCGTTATCTGTAGGCCCAGGAAGCCCGCTATGCCCAGCGCCGAGACAATCGTCAGGAAAGTAGTGGCCACGATGCCCACCAATCCGGAGACGCCCCGCAGCAGTAAACCCATAATCAGGATGACAAAGGCATACATCAGGGGCGTCTGGATGCCCAGATCACGCAGTGCAACTTCGGTAAAACTGGAGTTGATAATCACCGACCCGGTAACATAGACGTTCAAATGCGGGTACTGCTCCATCAACGCCGTTTTTTTGTTCCAGGCCCAGTGCGCCTTGGTGGAATTCTGGTCCGCCCCGCTCCCAAAATGCAGGTCGATATTGATTCCCGCTACGCGGCCGTCTTTTGATACCAGGCGATTGATCACCAACGGTTCGGCAAGGGCAATATCCTTGATTTGATCCAGTTCCTCGTCCGTCAGATCAAGAGGATATTCAACCAGGTTGCGAACAATCAGGTCATCGCCATCCACTTCCGTATGCTGGTAATTGGTGATGGAGTCAACCCTGTTGACACTATCGGTAGTCCATATTTCTTCCGTGAACTCTTCGATAACCGCCAGGGTTTCCCTGGTAAAGATGTCTCCTTCCTTCGGCTCGATGACAAAGAAAAGGTTTTCGACCCGCGTGAAAGTCTCCTCGAGCTGTTCGAACGCTATGAGTTGTGGATTGTCCGGGCCGAAGTTGTCCCTGGGCTCGTTGGAAATCGTAATGTACTGGATTCCCAGGCCCGCAACCGTACAGGCGACAAGCGTCACCAGAATTATCCACCAGCGCAGCCTGATGACCGCCTCTGCAAAACGTCTTTCCAAGATTATGTCACTTGATTGATATAAGAATTTGATTCAGCATGGATACACTACCCGAACATCTCGCCATAAGCGAGCGGGAGCGGGTGCATAGGTTCCTGGATTCAACGCATCCTGTTGCACTTCGGGGCTGAATCCAAGTTGTCATTGTTCCGCTTGTTTTTTTGCCGTCATCCCAGGCGATGGGGGGTTGTTCCCATCGCCGACAGTGTTTCCAGGCGATGGGGGGTTGTTCCCATCGCCGACAGTGTTTCCAGGCGATGGGGTTGTTCCCATCCACATTGCGGCTTTCGCGAAGCGAAAGCGCAATGAGCCTTGAAGCCCCCACGGCGACAGCATTTTCCGCAGGAAAATTGCGATAGCCCCAGGCCGAATCCCCCCCAGCCCGTCATTCCAGGCGATGGGGGATTGTTCCCATCGCCGACAATGTTCCCAGGCGATGGGGGATTGTTCCCATCGCCGACAGTGTTTCCCGCCGCAGGCGGGGATCCAGAGTGGCGGCGCATTATGGTCTGCGTCTCAAATACACCGGAAACCGCGGATTACCTTTTTGCGTCAAACCATAATATTTGAAAGTAATCACGCTGCCGACGGCGGGTGGCTGGGCGCGAATTTGGTCGGTGAATCCCGAACCGATTTTGATCAGTTTCCTGTCCATCATCCGGCATTGGAGCGCGCCCATTTTACCCGTGTATTTGCCCTTGCCGGGCAGTATTTTTTGCACCACACATTCGGTGTCCAAATAATTTTTCACCTTCAATACCGAGGACAACCGACCAGTGCGATAAGGCGAAGCGGGGTCGCGCACCACTACACCCTCGCCGCCGCCCGCGCTTACCTCTGCTAAAAAAGCGCTGAGTTGGTCGGCGTTGCTGACTTTGATTTGCGGGATGATTTGCAAGTAGTCGTTAGGATGTTGTTCCAGATAATCCGCTAAAACCGCCAGCCGTTCCAGCAGGCCCCCGGCTTGATGCGGCACTTCAAAAATACGATAACGCACCCGCGCCCAGCGTTCATCGGGATTTTGTCTACGCACAATGGAGACGATGTTTTCGAAATCCGCGCGCCCGGTCCACAACTCACCATCCATCTCAAACGGCGGAAAATCCCGAGTGAACCATTCCGGCGCGTGCAACACATTGCCGTTTCGGCTCAGCAGTTGCTCGCCATCCCAAATCCCGCGCATTCCGTCGAGTTTCTCGCTCATCACCCAGCCCACCACATCCTGCGTGCCGTCGTAGGTCTTGAGCAAAAACACATCGGGTTTTTGCGCATAGGCCGCGTATGCCGGTAACCATACGACGAAAAGCGCGATTAAAAGCGCGACCGACGTTGATGGTTGGCGACGGCTCGTCATGTTCAAACCTCCAGTTGTTCCCAGCGCCGACAGTTCTCATCAGGCAGTCAGGGTGAGTTGCTGATAGTACGCCATCGGCATCATTAAACCGCAAAAGGCATGGCGGCTGCGCCGCCACTCTGGATTCCCGCCTGCGGCGAGAATGACGGGAAAGGGCATGGCGGCTGCGCCGCCACCCTGGATCCCCGGGCTACGCCTGGTAAACACTGTCGGCGATGGGAAGAGCCCCATCGCCTGGAAACACTGTCGGCGATGGGAAGAGCCCCATCGCCTGGAAACACTGTCGGCGATGGGAAGAGCCCCATCGCCTGGAAACACTGTCGGCGATGGGAAGAGCCCCATCGCCTGGAAACACTGTCGGCGATGGGAAGAACCCCATCGCCTGGAAACACTGTCGGCGATGGGAAGAACCCCATCGCCTGGAAACACTGTCGGCGATGGGAAGAACCCCATCGCCTGGAAACACTGTCGGCGATGGGAAGAACCCCATCGCCTGGAATGACAGCAAAAAACAGGCCGGTTGCTAGCTCCCTCCGTCATTCTCGCCGAAGCCAGCCGTACCGCCTTTGGCGGGACGCCTGGGTTCGGGGGGAATCCAGGCGCGGCGAAGCCGCGTATATAATAAGTCCGGCGTAGCCGGAGCATTGTTTATGACGGCTGCGCCGCCACTCTGGAATGACAGTATGCCGCCGGGCAGGCCGCTGCGAAAACTGCTTTAATGGCGTTTTATTTCCTGGGGCGGTTTCATGTCTGCACAGTATCATGTGGTTGCAGCGGTTTCAGAACTTGAAACAGGCCAACAACTACATGTGAAATTAAACGGCAAGGAAATTCTCCTCTGCCGTGACGGCGACGACTATTACGCGGTCTCCTACTATTGCTCTCATGCCGAGTTCCCTCTGGAAGGCGGCGACATCCATCATGGTTGTATCACCTGCCCTTACCATGGGGCGGAATTCGACCTCAACACGGGCGAGGCACTGGCGGCCCCCGCCTTTGAACCCATCGAAACCTACCCGTTGCGCATCGAGGACGGCCTGATCGCCCTTGGCCTAATCGAATAGGTCGGCAGCCGCCCAATCAGGCACAAGCCCGGCGTCTCTGAACAGCCTGATTTCTGCCAGGTATTCCGGCCAACCGTAGTGCCTGTACTCCGCAAGGCACGCCCATAAATACTTGAGTGCATGTTCCGGGTCGAGTTGCGAAGGCGCCGGCAGGGGCTGGGCCGAAAACCCGGGACTCTTGAGCACCAGGTGAGCAGCCAGCATGGCACCGGTCATGGAAGCTATTGCCAGGGACCCGGTTGCCGGGGTTGCCACGCAACGCAACGCCTGGGTGGCCGTCACCAAATGCAGTGCAAAGAAATCCCGGGTGGATTGATAGAGCAGCAAGGCTTCTCTCGCAATCTCTTCCAGGCCGGTCGCCGATCCCTGGGGGTAGCGTCCGGTTTCAGCGAGTTCAATGATAGATGCGCCGAATCTGCTTGCCTCGACAGGCACAGGCCCATCCTCCGCCTGTTGACACAGCCTGTCATGCAGGCCCGGCAAGGGTCGGGTGGAAACCGGCAGTTCATGGTGAACGATGGTCATATAAGCCAGCGCTGCGGCTATTTCTGCCGGTGAATCAAAATCCACTGCATAGCCAAGACGAATCAGCGGATGAAAAGCATCCAGTGCGAGGCCCGGCAGGAAGGTTGGCAGATGGCTCTCCAGCAGTGCCGTAACCGAGCGGCTGCTCAACTGACCCCGATAAAAACCCATGAGAGACGGATAACATTCAGGGCGGCCAACGCCCTCTTCCCAACTGCTCACCTCGGGCCCCGGCTGCCATTCGTGCAATCGGGTTGCGTAACTTGCACTGAACTCATCCAGTTGGGATTCCGTTGCACCCAAAGCCGTCATGGCCGCCAGGGTCATTGGCAGATGATCACTGTTCATCAAAGGCAGATAGTGGGGCGCGAAACGTGTTCCGGCTTCCAGGGCGTCATGCAGTTTCATCGGCGCCGCCTCTCGTTGACGGACTTCTATGGAAGGGAGTCGCCAGTAGTGTATCCAGGGCCATAAATTATCCGCCCAGGGCGGGCGCCTGTGTGTTTGCCCTCTGCAACGACCAAAACGCCATTTACCAGAACATACTTCATGCCTATCGCATATTGATGCGGGTCCTCAAAAGTTGCCTGATCGATAATTTCGTCAGCATCGAAAACCGCAATATCAGCATAGTAACCCTCTGTGAGGAGGCCGCGATCATGTATTCCAAGACGACGCGCTGTTTGGCTGCTCATTTTACGAATCGCTTCTTCGAGACTAATGATGCCTCTCTCCCGTACGTAAAATCCCAGAACTCGAGCGAAGGTGCCGTATTGTCGAGGATGCGGGGCGCCCTCGCCAAAAATACCAAGCGGGCCATCTGAGCCGATTGCTGTGCTTGGATGTTGCATGATGCGGTCTACATCTTCGGGACCAATGGCATGGTACACAGCCTTCGCCCCTCCTCCGCGTATGATGTCGAAAACAGTATCGGCGGCGTTTTCTGCGGTTGGGTCCAGTCCTTTTTCAATAGTTAGCTCCGCGAGGTTTTTTCCGACCATCTCTGAATCCCATGAATTTTGTGAGATAAAGATATTTTTTGGGTCACCACCACCTCGATCATAAAGAATCTTAAATATCACCACGTCTTTGATAGTTTGCCTTGTTTCATTGTTATTTATTCTTTCAAGTAATCGCTCCCGACCACCCTCTTGAGCCCACTGCGGTATCAACGCATTGATAGAAGTTTGCGAGGCAGTATAGGGGTACTGATCGATGGTAATGTCGATGCCGCGAGCTCGCGCTTCATCGACCATGCTGAGGCTGCCAACCGAAGAACCCCAATTTTCCACTCCAATTACTTTATGATGCGTCATTTGCACGGGTATATTTGCTTCTTCCCCGATGCGGATAGTTTCACGAACCGATTCAAGTAGCTGCGCAGCTTCTTCCCGCATGTGAGAAATATAGATTCCATTGTATTCTGCAGCGACTTTGGAAAGTTCGATAACTTCTTCCGTCGAAGTAAAACTGCCCGGCACGTAGAACAACCCGGTGGAAATACCCAGCGCACCTTGCTCCATAGCCTGGCGAACCATGTTTTTCATTTGAACCATTTCTTCGGCGGTGGGGTCGCGTTCTTCCAGACCAATGACTGCAGAGCGAATGGTTCCTTGCCCAACAAAAACACCCCAATTCGGGCTGATTTTTTGATCTACGATGTCTTGAAAATGTTCATCAATTGGAAACGGAGAACTCCCATCATTACCTTCAGTCAAGGTTGTTACGCCTTGCAATAAAGCGCTCTCCGCATTGGGAACGTCGAAAATTCCGCGTATCGCATGCGTATGAGGATCAATGAAACCAGGAGAAACGACCAGCCCACTCGCGTCGATAATGCGGCCGGCCACGGCATCTGAAAGATCAGCAATTCGGACAATGCGGTCATTTATTATGCCGATATCTGTGACGTACCAGGGATTTCCAGTTCCGTCGACTATCCTGCCGTTGCGAATAATTGTGTCGTATTCTTGCGCGCCAACTAATCCAGAGAAAAGTAAAGTCAATAGAGATGTTAAAACATGCTTACGAAATTTCATGATGTTGCTCTCTTGCTTGTAAAAGGATATGACATGAATTGTACTAGACAGCATGCTAGCGAACATTGCAAACAGAACTCGAACCCGGGGAAATTCCGCACAAAAATCAGGCTGGCCCCCTCCCCGATTCCAATGTATGTTTAAGGCAATGCGGAGTTTGAATGTCTGATTACAAGCCATTAGGAACCTATCGATTAGCTTCGTACGGGGCGCCCGCCATGCCTTTGTCCATGGTCTCATTGCCTTTGGCCGTCTATCTCACGCCGGTCTATGCAGATTCCGCAGGTTTTGGGCTAAGTCTGGCCTTTGTTGGCCTGATGCTGGCTCTGTCGCGTGTATTTGATGGCATCACCGACCCCCTGATTGGCTTCTACTCCGACCGTATCCGCACCCGCTGGGGGCGCCGCAAACCCTTCATTCTCATCGGCATGCCGATATTCATCGTAGGCGTGTGGTTATTGTGGATACCCCCCATTGAGTTCACCGAAATTTCGGTCCTTGGCATGACCATGAATTCCGGATACCCCTATCTGCTCGGAGTACTCGTGCTCATGTACATTGGCGCTACTATCAAGGATGTGCCCTATTCCGCTTGGGGAGCGGAACTCGCACGGGGTTACAATGAACGCACGCTGGTGATGAGTTGGAAAGAAGCATTCACCGTATCCGGCTCCCTGATTGGAGCCATGACGCCAGCCGTACTGGTATTTTGGGGCTACACCAAACCTACTGATAATGTCTATTTTCTAACCATAGCGCTGGCCATCGTCATGCCGATACTGGTGCTCAACATGCTCGCCATAGTGCCGGAATATCCGGTCAAGGAAAGCACTGATCGACGTATATCGTTGCGCGAGAGTTTTCGCTACGTCTGGCAGAACGAACCCTATCGCAAACTGGTGATTATCTTTCTGTTCTCCACCATTGGCGCAGCGATGACCAACTCTCTGAGCTTCTTTTTCGTCAAACACGTGCTGTTAGCGGGTGATCTCTACGGATTTTATCTGGCGCCGTACTTCATTTCGCAAATCGTTGCCATACCTTTGTGGTTCAAGCTGTCCGCGAAAATCGGCAAGCACAAAGCCACCATGGTGGCGATTTTCTGGTATTCCTTGTGGTCGTGTTTTATCCCGCTCATCGCCATAGCGCCCCAGGTTTGGTTTGACCCGTTCGAACACGGGCGCCTGCTGTCATTTCTGCCGGACAGTTGGCTGGCGGGGCTGAATGCCCAATTTGAAGGTATTCCTACCGGAAAATTCGCATTCTTCATCGGTGTCATGTGCCTGAAGGGCAGTTCTATTGGCGCCTTGTCCGCACTCCCCTACGCCATGGCAGCAGACGTCATTGACCTGGACAGTGCCCAGACCGGCAAGCGCCAAGGCGGCGCCTACTTCAGCATCTGGACCATGACACGCAAGTTGGCCTATGCCCTGGGACTGGTGGTGGGCACGACCGCGGCCACTATCGTCGGTTTCAATTCGCTGGCAGACCCCATCAGCGAGCCGAACAGTTGGTCTGCTTTGCTGTGGTTGGCCTGCTTATATTCCGTGATACCCGCCTTGTTTAAATTTGTTGCAGTACCGCTCTTGTGGAACTACTCGCTGACCGAAGAGAAACTGCAGGAAATTCAACAGGAGATCGACGCACGAGCGGACGCCGCCACATGAGGATAAACCGGCTTTCGCGAAGCGAAAACGCAATGAGCCTTAAAGCCACCCCAGGCGATGGGCGCGGCGGGCTATGAAAATGGTTTCAAAGTGTCCTGCCACGAGAATCGCTTATCAGTTCCGTTGCGACGCAAGACACCAACCATGTATCCAAGGACAACAGTATGGGTTGAGGAATATGTCTGGCCGTTTTGAAGGGTTGGATTTGTTTGTGGAGAAGGGTTAAAGGTATTGAGGAAGGAATTGATTTAAAAGTTGATGAACGTAGGAGAAAGAAATGTGGGACTTTTTGGGTGTGAGTGCGGCTGTGGTAATTTTGTTTTTGGTTAACGTCCTTCTGTTGGGGTTATCAATGCTGTTGTATGGTTGGTTTTGTATGCTTCTTTGGAATTGGCTCATCCCACCGATATTTGGATTAACAGAAATAACATTCTGGCAGGGTTTTGGTCTTACTATTTTGTCATTTTTATTTTTTAAAGCGACTGCTGCGAAAATTAATATTGATTTGAGTACATAAGACTAGGTAATGATCGTATCTTAAGCAAAATGCCTAAAGAGTAAAAAATTGTCATAAGGCGAGAAATTTGAAAGGAAATACTAAAATGAAAAAGCCACAAGGCAGACCATATAAAGGCTATCCAAAACCATTTAAAACGAGCGATGAAAACTTAGCAAAACGAATATTTCAAGTGGCAGAACCAACCAAACCAGTTGAAAAACGGGACCGACGCAACCGGAAAAAAGTGGCGCATATTTCCTACAAAAAAGGATATAAGTATCAACTGACTGCGGATTATTCGACCGAGATTAATATTCAGCCCAACCAGCTTATTGACAGTGACTATATCTCATTGACGGCCAGCGGTGCCTACTTCAGCATCTGGACCATGACACGCAAGTTGGCTTATGCCCTGGGACTGGTGGTGGGCACGACCGCGGCCACATGAGGATAAACCGGCTTTCGCGCTGATGCCCTGTGTGCAGCACCAGTTAATGCGACTATCACTGCACTGGTCCGCTCACTTGAAGAACGAACACTCAACCCGAGGAACTAGAAGATGCTGCGTAGACTGACCTGTTACCTGTCACTGTGCTTCTTCTGCCTGCCCACGTCCTATGCATCGTCCTGTAAGGGGACTGTTGAAGGGGAGAAGCAGACCTACTGGGGAGACATTCACATCCATACCGCTTACTCACTCGATGCGTACAGCTTCGGCACCCTGAATGCGCCAGCCGAGGCTTACCGGTTCGCCCGGGGTGCTCGGCTCACCATGGCCGACGGCAACGTGGCTCAACTGGAGAGACCACTGGATTTTGCGGCTGTTACAGATCATGCGGAATGGTTCGACTTCATGTTCCTGTGTACTGATCCCGGTATGGGCTCACATCCTGATTGCAGAAACCTTCGGGAAAATGCGTCTCCCACTGAAGGGCTCAGTCTCTTCAGGCAGTATGTGAACCCTTCCATCACTCTTGAGGATCCACAGGTACTGGCGCCCTGCAAGGAGAACCCCGAGGACTGCTACGCCGCTTATGTTTCCCAGTGGCAGAGAATCCAGCAGCAGGCCAATGAGGCAAATGATCCCTGCCGGTTCACGAGTTTCATCGGCTACGAGTGGACTGCGACCAAGAATTTTCGCCACACTCACCGCAACGTGATCTTTGCCAGCAATAAAGTTCCCCCGGAAGCATTTGACTACATCCGGTACCCAACTCTTCAACAGCTCTTTTCTCTGCTTGAACAGCACTGCCAACCGGAAGACGGGTGTGATGTCATTACGATACCCCACAATATGAACATGGGAGACGGCACCACCTTCGATGTAGAACAGGAAACTGACAGAGAACTCGAACGCCGAGCCAGGTTCGAACGACTAATCGAAATTCACCAGGAAAAGGGCAACAGCGAATGCCTGTCTCCCCTGGGTGTCACCGACGAATCCGATTGCAATTTTGAGACCCGCCTGACCAAGCTGTCCCGGCCTGCAACCAGGGAAGACTACAGCAGTGCGGAATGGGAACACATGCGAGCAACCTATGTCAGAAGTCTCTTGCTAAGGGGGCTTGCAGCCCATCGTCAGTCCGGCAACCTGAATCCCCTGCAACTCGGCATCATCGGTTCAACCGATGGTCATGCCGCCACACCGGGATTTGTCAACGAATCCCGGTGGCACGGGCCGGTATTTGGTCTCGGCAGCCTGGACATGGCGATGGCAAGGCAGGACTGGAACCCCGGCGGGCTCGTAGCGATTCGAGCCGAAGAAAATACTCGGGGGAGTCTGTTTGCCGCCATGAAACGTCGGGAAGTCTATGGTACGAGCGGCCCGAGAATCGGGATGAATTTTGAAGCAGACCTGAAACCTCTGACATGCGGGGCAGACGACCGGCACGCAGCCGTCCCCATGGGTGGTGAACTCGGCAGCAAACCTTACTTCCGGCTGACCGCCAGCCAGGACCGAGTGCCACTGAACCGGATCGAGATTATCAAGGGAACCATCGAAGACGGCATCTTCCAGGAAAGCGTGACAACATTGTGGGAAGGCGAGGCAGCCTCCCGCTGCATTACCTGGGAAGACCCGGATTTCATTGCGGGTCAGCCTGCCTTCTGGTACGCACGGGTCAGGGAAGCCGAAACCCGGCGATGGACCTCGTATCATTGCCAAAGAGAAGACCGATGCGATGAGTTTCCCGGCGCAGACCGCATGATCCAGGAACGGGCCTGGTCTTCGCCTATCTGGTACCTGACGCTGACAGAATGAATACATCGGACAGGAGATATAAAGTGACCGATATCAAGAAAACCTTTGTCTCGATAGATTCACCCACCGGCACCAGGAACGGCGCGGGTTTTTATCCCTGCCAGGGCCTCTACGTCGCACCCGCAGACAGCACGGAAAAGGTCGCCTTGATTGCCACCCACTACAACGTTGATTTCAGCGAACACTACCTGGGTGAATACATGGCAGCCAGGGGTTATGGCTTCCTGGGCTGGAATACTCGCTTCCGCGGGCTGGAGCATTTTTTTCTGCTGGAACACGCCCTGATTGATATCGGCCAGGGTGTCAGATGGCTGCGCGAACAGGCTGGTGTTGAAAAAGTCGTCATCCTGGGCAACTCCGGCGGCGGCTCTCTCATGGCGGCCTACCAGTCACAGGCGAAAGGGGTCACCATGAAGCCGACCCCCGGCCTTGAACTGCCAGCGGCTCTGGATGCCATTGAACCAGCAGATCTGTATATATCGCTCTGCGCGCATGGGGGCAGGCCTGAAGTGCTGACCGAGTGGTTTGACCCTTCAATCACGGATGAAACCGACCCGACCAGCATTGACCCTTCGCTCAATATGTATGACGAAGCAAACGGCCCACCCTATTCCGATGAGTTCGTGAGGAAATACCGGGCTGCACAGGAAGCAAGGAACCACAGAATCACCGGCTGGTGCTACGAGGAACTCGAACGCCTGTCAAAACACGGGATGACCGACCGGGCCTTTAACATGTACCGCACCTGGGCAGACCTGCGCCTGATGGACCCGACCATTGACCCGAATAAACGCAGGCCCCAGTGGTGCTACGCTGGCAATCCAAAAACCGCCAATTTCGCGCCTCGCGGTATCGGCCTGACCAATACTATCCGCACCTGGCTATCCATGTGGAGCCTGAAGGATTCCTACTGCAGCGGCGTACCACATCTGAATCGAATCGATGAACCTGCGCTTATCATTCAGAGCGACGGGGATACCGGCGTCTTTCCAAGAGATGCGAAGCTGATACTGGATTCCCTGTCTTCAACGGACAAGCACCTTGAGATGGTCTCGGGGGATCATTACCTGATGGAGCCGGCTGATGCCCGCGACAAGACTGCGGACATCATTGCAGGTTGGCTGAACGAGAAGGCCTGATCGAAGCGCCTGCTTTTATTCCTGGTCGTCCAATGCCCAGATCGCGGGGAAATCGACGAGTTCGTTGAGCTCATCAATGTCCGCCACCTCGTCCTGTTCGATACCCTCTGCGAACAGTGGCGCCATAGCCCTGCGCATACCGGCCACTGCCGCACCGAGGAGATACACCGGGTGAATCGCTATCTGGAAGCCGAGCGCTTCCAGTTCTGCATCGGGCAGCACCGGGGTCCGGCCACCACTGACCATATTGACCAGTTTCGGCGTGTCCGGAAACGTCTCGGCGATTTTCTGCATTTCATCAACTGATTCCGGTGATTCTATAAAAAGGATATCTGCACCTGCCTTGATGCAGGCCTCTGATCGATGCAGTGCTTCATCCAGGCCATGTTCTGTCCTGGCATCAGTCCTGGCGATGATCAGAAATTCGTTGGATGACCGGGATTCCGTCGCACACCTGACTTTCCTGACCATTTCTTCCAGGGGAATCACGCGGCGGTTCCTGGTGTGCCCGCAGCGTTTAGGATACTCCTGGTCTTCAAGCTGGATGGCACTGGCGCCCGCGGCTTCGTATCCCTGAACCGCCTGTTTTACATTCGGCAGACCGCCAAACCCGGTATCGCCATCCGCAATCAACGGGACCCCGATGACATCGCAGATGCACCGAACACGGTCGACCATCTCGCGAAACGAAACCAGGCCAGCATCAGGTTTGCCCAGCAGGCTCGCACTGACGCCGTACCCGGTCATGTAGAGGGTCCGTGCGCCGCAGGACTCTGCAACTCGCGCAGAAAGCGGGTCAAACACGCCGGGAGCGCTGATGAACTGCCCTTGCTCAATAGTCTCTTTGAGGGTCACGCTGAACCATCCTCATACCCGAATGTATTATCAATAATATTGACTATTTCTAAATGTGGCAATAGGATGAAAAAGTCACTATTCGCCAGGAAAGCACCCCATGCCAAGACTGAAACAAGTATCGAGAGCCGATGCGCCGGCTAACGTGCTGAAGTACTACGAACGACTTTTTGGTGACCGGGACCCGGTTGCAGAACCCGGTACCGCAACGGGGACGCCTGGTAACTGGTGGACCGTCTTTGCCCTGGTTCCCTATATCTTCGATCACGCGACCAGCCATTTCGGCATGTTCGGCATGTTTGCGGACAAGAGCATCAGCCAACTCGACGGCGCGGTCCGCGAACTTGCCATCTTGCGCGCCGGGTACACTCAGGGTAGCCAGTTTGTGTTTTCACAACACTGCAAGGCAGCCAGACGATTCGGTGTGTCTGACGACAAAATAGAGGCGATAGGGCACTGGCAGGTCTCAGACGAGTTCGATGAGAAGGAACGTGCTGTCCTGGCATGGAGCGACGCACTCATACTGCAGGGCGGTCGTGCATCCGATGAACTATTCGACGCCATTCACAAGCACTTCTCCGACGAAGATATTCTTGAGATAACCTATCACGTACTTGGCTACAACCTGCACGCTGTGTCCTGCAAGGCGCTGCGGTTGGAATTTGACGACATAGATGAAAGAATCAGGGAAGTACCCGTACCCAAGGAAAACGCACCCGCCGATTGGGCGGGTAATGCCTGGACAAAAGGTAAACAGGAGGATTAATCATGAGTGCAACGGCATTTGAACTCGGCGGTCTCCATCATCTTGCGCTGGTCTGCAAGAACATGGAGAAGACGGTCGACTTTTACACCAACAAGCTTGGCATGAAACTGAACAAGGGTTTTGATCTGGACGGCGGATATGGTCAGCACTTTTTCTTTGATATGGGCGACGGCCAGGAACTCGCGTTCTTCTGGTTTCGCGATGCAGCAGACGCACAGCCAGGCATAGCGTCTGCTGCGAACCTCGTTGCGTCCGATAAGGGCACGATAACTTCCGCACACGGTTCCATGAACCACGTCGCCTTTTCCGTATCACCTGACAAGATAGACGGCTACCAGGAAGAACTCGTCGCTCGCGGCGTTGACTGTTCAGCAGTGGTCAACCACGATGATGTGGTTACCGGCGAGGCAGGACGCACATCCGATATGCCTACCGACAAGACTTGGCTCCGCTCTTTTTACTTCTTTGACCCGGACGGTGTCATGCTTGAGTTCTGCGCAACCCTGTCGGCGGGTATACCCATTGCCGATCTGCCAGTCAATGCGGACGGTATCAAGGCAAACGGCGAACTGATCACAGGTGCAGAAAACACGTGACGGCTTCCGCTCTGCTGTCAGCCGAATCAGATAACAACAGATGAGAACCCTGGTTCATGCCTTCTACTGGATGGACGACGGCGTGGCCAAAGCACTGATCAACCGCTTCCTGACGGTTTGGAGAAGGTGCGCAGACGGACACATTGAATTGCATGCCTGGCAATCGACCAGCCTGGGTTGAGGTCATGGATTTCATTGTTGTTGTCACCTTTGAGACCAACCCCGGAAACCACCAACAGACGTTTGTCCTGCTCGATGAATATATAGATGGATTTCTCAGACATCAGCCAGGTTTTATCGAGAGCCGCCTGAACGAAAAAGAAGATGAAACCGGCTATCTGCATTTTGCGCGCTGGAAGAAAGAATCAGATTTCCGGGCATTTGCAGAAAAAGCTCAGACACACCCGCTTCTGGGCGAGCTTCGACAACTCAATTCGAAGGCGAACTTTTATCACGTCGCAAGACACTATGTACCAGGCAGTCTGGGAGAGTGATTGGGGACTTGAATTCAACCCCGAAGTGCAACCAGGGTGATTTGCTGATAGTACGCCATCGGCGTCACCCCTATGGCGGCTACGCCGCCACTCTGGATTCCCGGGCTACGCCTGGAAACACTGTCGGCGATGGATACCCCCATCGCCTACAGGAATGACGACGGGGACATTACTGCTTTGGGCTAACTGGTGTCGGCATTTATGACGGCATACACGGAAAAATTGCTTTCTGGTTCGCCTGGTACTTGGGTTCAAGAGTTGAATTGTTTCACTCATACCGCAATCCTTACCAATCGTTTCTGATCTCGGTTTCCAACTCTGCTGACTCGACAAACATTGCAGTTCGTTCAAACAGCATCCCATCTATTTTGCTTTTCAACGTGCGAACACTCCATTGCTCAATAGCACACATTTGAGCGTAAAACCCGCGTTGTAGCTCATCTTTTAGGTACATTACCGTTTTGAAGTGAGACCATCTCAATTGTCTCCACAGTGTAGAGACAATCTGGAAATCGGGAAAGGTCTGAAGGCCGCATCTTCCCGTGCTGTCGGCATGTCTCAGGCTGGCTGCCCGGGGATGATGAGCGAGGGGTGACGGCTCTTACCCAACCCTGTCATTCTCGCCGAAGGCGGGAATCCAGAGTTGCGGCTTTCGCAAAGCGAAAGCGCAATGGGTGTAACCGCAAAACACACACCCGTCATTCTCGCCGAGGCCGAAGGCCGAAGGCCGTTATCATCGCCACTAGTACCCTCCCCGAAGAGCGGCGGACCATCTTGTTGTTGATGATTACCCCTATCTAATAGAAAATGCCCGCAAGCTTCCTGAGTGCATCCCATGGCATCTACAACCACCACCACCAATGGAAAAAGTAAAAGAGTTGGATTATGTGCTGAGTCCGGGTCGCTATGTCGGGCTGGCTGAAGTGGAAGATGATTTTGATTTTGAAGAACGATTTGCCGAATTGAAGGCCGAGTTTGAAATGCAGATTGTGGAAGAAAAGAAACTAAACAAGCGGATTACTGACAATTTAAGCAAGGTAACCTTGCGATAACCAAAATTTGGAACATCAAACATGACAACTGAAAAAAAGCGTTGGCAATACCGCTTTGATAATTTCAGACGTGCCTACACTTTATTGCTTGGGGCGATTGATCTTCTTCATGAGGAGAAACTCGATCAACTTGGCAAGGAAGGTATGATTAAACGCTTTGAATACTGCACCGAACTTGCGTGGAAAACCATAAAGGATTATTTGGAAAATCAAAATGTGATATTTCTGGAGATCACGCCGCGCACCGTTCTGAAGGAAGCCATCGCTGCCAAACTGATTGAACGCGGCGAGGACTGGATGAGCCTGCTTGATGCGCGCAATAAGATGAGTCATAACTATGATTTCCGAAAATTTGAAGAAGTCATCTGGGAAATAGCAGAGCGGTATATTCTTTGTTTTAGCGAATTACATGAAAAACTAATCGAGATTGACATCAATGAAGAAAGAATTTTATCACGGTCTCACTGATTTACAATTACAAACCATAAAGAACATTTTGCGCGAATGTTCTGCACCGGTGGAAAGCGTGTCGCTATTCGGTTCCAGGACAACCGGCACCTATAAAAGCAATTCGGATATTGATCTGGTGTTGTACGGCGATATTGATTCCGATAGCATTGACCGATTGTGGACCCTCTTCCATGAGAGCAACTTGCCCTACAATGTTGATGTGAACGCTTACCAATTCGCCCGCTACCCACAAGACATTGATAGCCGGGCTAAAGTTTTATTTACACAAGCAGAATTGGAAGCTTAGTGGTGGGAAGGCGATGGGGGGTGTTCCCATCGCCGACAGTGCCTCCCGCTCCGTCATCCTCGCCGAGGCCGAAGGCGGGGACCCAGAGGAACGAAGGCAAACCACCCTGGCATTCCCGCTAAACATCAACAGGGGTCGGTCGGTGAAAAAGGCAACGGCTGACGCTGCTCTGGATTGCCCGGAACAAGCCGAGCGATGACGCTTTACGCGGCTTCGCCGCGCCTGGATCCCCGCCTACGGCGAGGATGACAGGATGAAAGAGCGAGGATGGCTGCTTTGCTGGCGGTGTCGGCAATCGCCCAATTGCGGCATGATTTGATACGCAGGCTTTTGATCTGCATCTTCGGTACTCCTTCGTTGTCATAAACAAAAGACTACCTGAAGATAAGGCTCAGTGGGGTGACCCACTGGGCCTTTTTAATCTCTGAAAAGTCTCACATGTGTTTGAACCTACACAGAGACTTGTTAGGAGTGACTGTTTAGAAAAGACCTGCGCTGGTAGCTCAGATGAATAAAGTACCTGGCTACGAACCAGAGGCGGTCGAGAGTTCGAATTCCTCCCTCTCCGCCAGTGTATAAGTTCCTTCATGCTATGCCTCACCATCCGTCACCTCGCGCTTTACACGGGAACCAGAGAAATCAATGCACTCTCAGCGGCAACAGCAACAATGTCATCATCAAATAAACCTGCATCCTCAACACGAATGTCTTCGGGCACATAGAATTCTTTATCCATACGCTCTCGACTTGCTTGTTCTCCACCAATGAATGTGTATCCGGCATAGAAGTGAAGTAATTCTCTGATGCTTGCATCAATGGACCTATCCTCAAGCAATGCCTCATATCGCTTCGTGCGCGTTCCCTTAGAGAATCGGTCATGTGCTCCGCAGACTAAACCTATCAGTTCTGTAAGCTGAGATTGGGACAGCTTCTTCATGCGAGTCGAGAACTCTACAAGGGTAGGTTGGCCAGCACCAAGGAAGTAATGCTTGCGGTGAAAAATAAACTCATGTGGAAGCGCCAGTAGATGTCTGAATTCGACCTCTGATGTGCCGAAAGCATGATTGAAGAATTTCGGATTACCGGTCACCACCCCGTGCGTAGCCTGTAAAATAATCTGAAAAGAGCGCAAAAAATAGCGGTTCCAATGCTTGCCTATATGTGACCTGTCTTTAAGGTTTACTGGCTGGTAACGCATTGGAAACGACCAAATACGAATACCCAGTTCCTCATTCAAATCAATATTTATTCGTAGGCGCTGGTATAAATCCTCAGGTGTGTCATGGAAGTTGTAGAGCATATAATTTGAAAGAGATGTAATACCGGCTTCGGCCGCTTCTCGAATTGATTTTTCGTAGTACTTTCGAACACCAAGATGGTCAAAGGCAATACGCAATGGGTCAATGCAAATCGTGGCTAAATCCTTTATAAGTCTGCTGTTTTTGGCAAGGATTCTGGCATCAACACCTTGGTTGAAATCGACACGCCGTTCTGAACTGCTCCGACCGCGCTTTAGCTTTGCACCAGGTGTAAAACCTAAATCTCTTATCTCCGCCATTATTTCGTGGAACCGTGGCGCAGCCGTAACATTGTTGTCCATTAAAATGAGATCTTTTCTCTCTCCATATAGAGAGGTTATTGATTGAACCAGATTGGTTATCGGGGGCATATCCTTCTGGCCGCCTTCCAATTTAGGCACACCGCAAAAAGAACATTTCCGAACACAGCCGCGTGAGGCATAGCCGAAATATGCATCTCGAACTGGGTACTGATATTCAATGTCGTCGAGAATGCTATAGTCCGGCACCTGTTCTTCAATCGGTGTGGAGGAGAAGTCTCGGCAACCAAAATCGTGATATTCAAGCTTGAGAGCCGTAGCAGGTGTCTTGCTCAGCAACCCTTGGATAAACCGAATGCCTTGCCATCTCTCAATGGCGTGGAATTCATCTGTCATGAGAGAAGCGGCGATTCCGCCGACAAATATTTTTCGTGTCTGGCTACCAACCAACTCAATTGCTCGGTCAATAGCGCGAGCTGTCTTTTTCCACTCAAAGGAAAACAATGTGGTGATATAGATTCTATCCCACTGGAAGGCATCCAGTTTTGGGTCGTCCTCCCCTTTGGCGAAAATTATATTGTGATTTTTGTTTTGCTGGCGATGATATTGAGCAACTTTCATTAAGCCAAGCGGTGGGTATTTATTCTTATAGCCGGGCTCAAATAGCAGGATATTTTTGGGTCTCATTTTGATAACGCGCCTTTGAGAGTTTTTTCTATCCGTTCTAATTCTTTCCTGCAATTTTTCATTGCGAGCTTGGCAATATTTAAATCACTATTCGGCAATTTTTTGATGGCTGTGTCCTTTACAGCCTCTAAATTTTGGAATGCCTTGTCAAGGTGCTGCTTCGGTTGGCTAACTTTTGACAGATCAAGGGCTGTCTCAAAATCAATCTTGCTTTCAATGAGTTTTTTTAGCTGCCTTCGTCTATTAGCAATTTTAGGAATGTCGTCACGCAAATTTTTAGCATCAAACGCTGGCTTTTCTTTTCTTATTTCCTTGAGCAAATAACCTCGCAAACTAGGATTTGCGTGACATGCATTCTTGAGTTTATGGCTCTTTTCAAGAGATTCATAATAGCTAAAACGTTCTTCTCGAATGTGTTTGCCCTCGTTCTGTTTCATAAGTTGAACTATATCAATTTGCTTTTGAACAGCATGTTCAGTTTGGTTAGTGTTTTCAGCATATTTTTCGATGCCTTCTTCATCCTCAATCACTCTTTTGTAAGTGCAAAAGGCTTGAGCGTATGGCGTCCATGCAGTCCTTCCATCAACATGGGCTTGGTGTAGATAAGCGTCAACTTGATCTGGTGTTAAGGAGAGCACACGACACGGAGCAGTCAAATACGACTCAATGTCACCCCCCTTTTCACTCTCAGATAAGTATCGTAAAGCTGCCAGGCGAGAATTACCTTCGATAACTTCGTTGGTTTTGACTAACACCACAAGAGGCTCGGTAACGCCTCTCTGATGCTTGATGGTCTTTAAGAGCTTCTGTACGCTTTTTTCATCACGCATCTGGTTATGAATGAATTCTTGCCTTTCTTCAAGCGAGTGTGGCAGAGGCCCACCCTCTGTTAGCTTCGCATAAACCCTTGGATTATTCTCGTAGTATTTAAGAGAGCTTATTTCAAGCCTCTCTTCCGAATAATGGATATCCTCGCCTAAAATCGTAATATAAGTTTCATTTGACATCTCTCGCTCCTATTCTTGTGTTTGAGGACGCAAAACCTCTTCTAACATTTCTGACAAATCAACAGTAAATACTCTTTCGGTAGGCTGATGTTTGACATCGCCTTGCACCAATTGCGCTGCTTTGAATTTCGCGTAAAGCAATTGGTCAACCCATTCATCAATCGAATCTTGAGCAATAAAATTATAGATGAAGCACTCCCTCTTTTGAGATATGCGATGGATGCGGTCTTGTGCCTGCAAATAATCGTCTAAACTAAAGCTACGATCAAAGAACACAGCATGATTGGCAGCAGTTAGAGTGAGCCCTTCTTTAGCCGCACCAGGCGTGGCAATGAGAACACGACAATCAGTCTGTTGCTTAAATCTGTCAAGCTCAATATTTCGTGCATCAATGCGTATTTCTCCATGCACCTTGGCCGGTTGATATTGCGCTAATTGAACAGCCAGCCAGTTAGCGTTGTCAATGAAGCTTGTCCAAACAATTACTTTTTCATCGCTTGGAATTTCACCTTCAAGAAGGGTATTTAGTTTCATAAATTTCGCTGGTGCTTCATCATATGCTGGATTGATAATGGCTGGATTTGAGGCGCATTGGACAAGCCTCAGTAGTCTTTTTAGCACATTCTCAACATCATCATTTACTGAGCCTGTCATCGTTTCAAACTGATAGGACAACTCTGACTTATATGTTTCATAGATCTCGCGCTGACGCGGCGCCAGTTTTATAGGGCAAGAAATAATTTTCTTGGTTGGTAGTTCAATGGCCGCAGTTTCTTTGGTTTCTCTTACGGAGAATTCTCTTAAATGGCTGTGAAGGTCAGACAGTTTTGCTTCATACTCGCCGCTAGCTATGCCATCCGGTAAATCCACACGGGATTTGAATGCTTCAAAATCATCTCCCAGCGACTTGCCTCCATCAAGAAACTTTACTTGCGACCAAATATCTTGCGGCCGATTGGCGACCGGAGTTCCGGTCATGATAATTTTCCTGGTAAAGCCATCAGATAAGTCTAGGAAGGCTTGTGTGAGTTGGGCTTCTGGATTCTTAATTTTTTGGCTTTCATCCAAAATCACACCGACTCGACAAGTCTTCAAAAACAATCTCATTAGATCGACATTGCTTAGGCAAACCTCATAATTCAATACATAGACAATAACTGGTGCGTTCAGCGCAGCACCATTGCTCTTTTTGTTATCTGATAAAACTCGAGGCTTAATGTGCGAGTGACCGTCAAACTCATCGCACCAGTTTTTGACCAATGCTTTTTTGGTCATAATAAAAACGGTATCAACCACATCTTCAGATAGCCAATGTAACACAAGATCTATGGCTATCTTCGTTTTGCCTAGACCTTGCTCATGAAACACTGCCGCATAAGGGCGGTCGCAAATAGCGCGTAGAGCCTCCAGTTGGTAGGGAAAAGCCTCTAGCTTCGGTGTTAGATTGGGCGGAAATCTCAGGTTAAATGCCATTGTCTACCACTTACTTGCCTGTCAAATCGCCAATAATCCAAACCGTCATAAACTTGAACATGGCAGTTATTGAGGTTTTCTCTCTTTACCAAAAGCCTCAACATGGTCTGGCTATATTCGGCGTTGAAATGTCCGAACACCCCCAGGGTGAAGCAACCAGGCATCGGTTGCCCGTCAAGGTATGAAAGGAATGAGACCACTTGCTTTTCAGACCTGCTACTTTTCAAATCTGGCCAGGTCTTTGCCTCACCAATGACCACCCGTCCGAAATAAGCACTACTTACAAAAATATCGGGACGAAATGATCCGATAACTGGCGGAGTTCCCCAGTTTCCATCGCGTGGTATATCGGCTGCAATGCTCGCTTCTACGTTCAGCGTTTGAAGTCTATGCGCCATATCCAGGACCAGTTGTCTATGCTCCTTACTCTCCGACATCCACGCCGACCGTTTCAAAAACAGAAGCAATATTATTAGAGAGACTATCAAGCGCATTAAGCAGATCGTTGTCGCCTTTCAATTCTCGCAATTCATTAAACGGAAGTGTTGATATTTTTTCGTCAAGAACGCGGACGAGGGACTGAAGACTGGCTTTAGACATTTTCGCCATGTCAGGGTCATCTCTTTCATGTTTTTCGTTAACAATACGAATTCCCTTTTTTATTGAGTCCACACCACCCTTAATAAATGTCTCTGTCGCCTCGTCGTCACTTAACACTTTGGGAATATCCCTCACATCTTCAAGGCGACGAATTCGTCCGTCATTTATCCAATCAGCAAAATCTTCAAGTTCATATCCAGCATCAATGATTGCTTCCTTCCAGCCCGGTTTTTGTAATTCTACGAAGCCACTAAATCGCGTATGATCAAAATGCCCATCATTTTCAAGTCTTGGTCGGTAATACTCTTCCATATCTGCATAAGCATCAATTTGACGACGTAACTCTTTTCTATTCCCGCCACATAACTCTATGAGATGCTCGTCGCTCATCACCCCATCGTAATACTGGTCGTGGAGATATTTCGCTTTTTCGTAAGCTGGCCAAGGTCTTGCTCCGACCAAATGAGCGGTGATCCGAATTTCTTCGATTTCGACTGGTGTTGCCCCTTCAATCAGTAAAGCAGAAATTTTGTTCCAGTTGCCAGCGGCTTTTTTTGAGTCAAAGTCCTGATAAATGGCAAGTCGTGTATTCCCATCTATACAAACCAAACGTCCATCGTCATGCTGAACGACGGTAATAGGAATTGATATACTGCCTCTTGCTCTAATCGAATTTTGCAGACGATAGAAACCGGTCAGCGCAGTCCCTTCATCCCCACCCGTTTGTAACGCAAGGTAAATGCGTTCAGGAGAGATCACATCTCCTTTTTTGTATTTTCCCAAAGCGCCACGAATACGCGGATTACCCGTGTCTAATTCAATAATGCTTATGTCTAATTCAGTGTGTTTTTGTTTCATGTTGCCCTCAGCGGTTCTCCAGTTCTCTTTTTGGTTGAGTTTATGCCAGTTTACGGCATGACCACAAGACAGTGTATAGAATCGTAACATGTGGAACGCCTTTTGGTTGAGATGCGCCATATGTATCTGAGCCTATGCAACAGCAAAATAGTTGAGTAATAATTAACCGCGTGGGTAATTGAAAATTACCCTGCCATAAAAAACACGCCATGATTAAGGATGTATACCCACCCTACTCCCAATCCGATGTAGAAAATTTCGCCATAGAACTGCTGAAAGCAGGGTTATGCGTATCTTTCGCCGGAGGACCAAACGCTTGAAGGGGGCAATCTTTCCGAGATTGTTTTGCTTGGTCGCCCAAAACTGCGATTAACAATTTCAATCCTGGAATCCCCACAGATGCAAAGGGATAGCCATTGGCCATTGCGGGAAGTTTGAACCTGCCGCGCTAAACCCCGTGAATACACCCCATTTAACGGTATAAATTCACGCGTTTTCAGCATATTTAAGTGAATTTGTATAAAGTAGAGATATGGCAACCTCCCACCCTCTCCGAAAAAGAATCAAATCCTTGCGAGAAGAATATGCCGCCTTAAAAGGCGACAAAGAATCGCTTTTAGCCCTGGTGGATGATGCGGAAAAGCCTGAAAGCGTCTACAACTCCAATGCCATTGAGAACTCCACTTTGACACTTAAAGAGACGGAGAAAATTTTATTGGGAATGGCGTTGTCGCGCAATGTGTCGGTGCGGGAAGTGTTTGAGGCAAAGAATCTGGCGCGGGTGATTGACCACATACGCGACAAAACCAGGGTCGAACCACTCACTTCGGAATTGATACTTTCTTTGCATAACATGCTTATCTCCGGCATTAACGATTCTATTGCCGGACGTTTCAGGCAAAAAGGCGAATATGTGCGGGTTGGAATGCACATAGCGCCGCCGCCAGAGCATGTCGCCCTGATGATGCATTCAGCCCTGCTTGCTTATGCAAGCGACCTCGATACTTATTTTTTGGACAAGGTGGCAAAGTTTCATCTGGACTTTGAAACTATCCATCCGTTTTGTGACGGCAATGGCCGCATGGGGCGGGAGATTATAAACATGCAATTACTGGCACTGGAATTTCCTCGCATTACAATACGCAACAAAGAAAAGGCAACCTACTATCAGGCATTGCGCGATTACAACAACAGGCAAGAAACAAAACCTATGGAAAGAATTTTGGCTTTGGGTTTGCTGGAGTCTTTGCACAAGCGAACGACCTACTTGAGAGGCGCAAAAATTATCCGTTTGTCGGATTACATCAGGCAAAACAAACTTTCTGCTCCTTCCGTTACCAACGCCGCCCGCCGCCAGACCATACCGGCATTTAGAGAAAAGGAAGTGTGGAAAATTGGACAAGACTATGAGCGCGCCTGAAACGCAAGCAAGGTCGAAAACCGCTCAGTATCAAAGATACCCCTCATCCTCGCCGAGGCCCAAGGCAGTTGGTTTGTCTTTGAGAATTGCAGATCACATTATAGACTCTTCATCATGACTCAATCAGCAATCGAATGGACCGAGCAAACCTGGAACCCGGTTACGGGTTGCACGAAAGTGTCGGCGGGGTGTAAGCACTGCTACGCCGAAACCATGGCGCGGCGATTGCGGGCGATGGGCGCAGCGGGCTATGAAAATGGTTTCAAAGTGTCCTGCCACGAGAATCGTTTGTCAGTTCCGTTGCGACGCAAGACACCAACCATGTATTTCGTCAATTCCATGAGCGATCTTTTCCATCCGTATGTTCCCTTTGCGTTCATTGATAAAGTCATGCAAACAATTTGCGATACGCCGCAACACACCTATCAAATCCTGACGAAGCGTCCAGCAACCATGGCAAAGTATTTTTCCTCTCGGAAGGTACCGAATAATGCCTGGCTCGGTGTATCGGTGGAAAACAAAAAGCATGGAGTGCCCCGTATTGATGGCTTGCGGAATATTGATGCAAGTGTCCGTTTTCTGTCGGTGGAGCCCTTGCTGGAATCCATCGGAGAAGTAAACCTTACCGACATTCACTGGGTCATCGTCGGTGGTGAGAGCGGCAAGGGTGCGCGCCCCATGCAGATGCAATGGGTCACGGATATCAAGCGACAGTGTCGTGCCTCGGGCGCGCGTTTCTTTTTCAAGCAGTGGGGCGCCTATGGAAAAGATGGCGTGAAACGCAGCAAAAAAGTCAACGGCAGAATATACCGAGGCCGCACCTGGGACGAAATGCCCGTTGTGAATTTATAAAAACACTTCACGCCTGGAAACACTGTCGGCGATGGATACCCCCCCATCGCCTGGGATGACGGGAGGAGGGGGGGAGGACGGCAAACTAACAATTAGCACATACCTAGACTAACAATTAGCACATGTATTGATTAACAATTAGCACATAGGTAGAATAACAATCAGCACACCTGTAAATTAACAATTAGCGCAATGATGAAAAAAACCTACAAACGCCATATTGAGCCAAGATTGAAAGAGTCCTTGGAGGATTCACCCGTTGTTTTGATACAGGGACCTCGACAATGTGGCAAAACGACTCTCGCCCAGAGGGTTGGGGAACCTTTGGGGTATCAATACTTTACACTTGATGACGACAATACAAGAAACTACGCAGTGGAAGACCCTGTGGGGTTTGTTAATTCATTACCGGAGCGAGCTATTCTGGATGAAGCACAACTAGCGCCTGGGCTTTTGCCTTCAATCAAACTTTCGGTTGACCGCAATCGCTCGGCGGGGCGGTTTATGCTGACCGGATCAGTGGACTTGCTACAAATGAGGCAGGTAAAAGAGTCACTCGCGGGGCGAATGGATATTGTCCGGCTGCATCCCTTTTCCCAGAGTGAACTTGAGCAAACCCCTCCGAAGTTTCTTGATGATTTATTTTCTCCGAACTTCACCGTTAGACAAAACTTACCCTCAGAGTCAAAAATAATTGAGCGCATTATAGCGGGTGGCTATCCGGCAGCTATCCAGCGACCGGCAACAAGAAGAAGCAACTGGCATCAAGCCTATATTGAGACGCTCGTTGAGAAAGACGCGCCTCTTATTTCTAACATTCACGCTCTGTATGCCTTGCCCAAATTGCTTGAATTAGCCGCCGTGCAAACCGCCCAACTGTTAAATATTAACAATCTGGCAGCTTCATTTAAGTTAAACAGATTAACCATCCAAAACTATTTGGTGTTGCTTGAAAAAATGTTCCTCTTGGAAAGAATACCGGCCTGGCACGGCAATTATAAAAAACGAATTACAAAAACTTCGAAAATTCATTTGAAAGATACAGGGGTCATTTGCGCTCTGATGAATTTCAACAAGGACGCGCTTCTGGATAACAGGGAAATACTTGGACATTTGCTCGAAACTTTTGTTTTACAAGAGTTGCAAAGACAAGCAAGCGCGCATATACAACGGCATGCTTTCTATCATTTCAGAGAAAGAGACAGAAACAGAGCAGAAGTAGATATTGTTATAGAACGAGGCGCGACTGCTCTTGCCGGAGTGGAAGTAAAGGCGTCCGGCACAATTACAAAATCAGACTTTAAAGGTCTGCGCAAACTAAAAGAAACAACGGGCGAACGTTTTAAGGGCGGCGTGTTGCTCTATACCGGCGACAGCACACTCAATTTTGGGGAAAACCTGTATGCTCTGCCCGTAAGGACTCTTTGGGGAAAATAAGTGACAAGCCTCTACGAATCCGACGTTGAAGAACCCGCCGGGTATGCGGATTTTCCGGGCCTGGAGCTTGAGGCGAATGCGCCCCTGCCTAATCGGGACTCTTGTAATAACTCTCCAGCAGTTTTGCCTGCTTCTTTTCCAGCGCTCGCAGACCCGCCTGATGAGCACGAACAAATGCATCCATGCTGTCATAACGGCAAATCTCCATGCCCCGCCAGAGCACGACATAATCATCGCGAGACTTGGCTTGAAAAATACCTGTTTTGGGCTTGCTCACCAACGGCGCCGCCTGATTTTCCCGGCGGCTAGTCTAGCATAGCCAGGGGGCGCCAATCCGTTTCACGGCCCCGGCAACCGGCGTTCAGGCGAACTCCGGTAATACTTCCTGCACAAGACACTGGGTCTGCATCATCATGTCCGCTGTGCCGTTTGCCATGGGGAGCATGACGAACTTCCGGCAACCGGCATCGATAAATTCCTCTATGCGCTTGACCATGTCTCCGGCATCACCGGCAACCAGATATCTGTCAGGTGCCTGGCTCAACCTTGCACTCAACCCTTCCACCGTTCGCGTCACGATAGGGTCCTGGAAATCGCCAAAACGAAAAAGAAAAGACGCCCCGTAATGGTCTTCATCAATGGTGCGGCTGCTTTCTGACAGTGCGGCCTTGATGCCTTCAACAACCACCTTCGCCTGTTCCGGCGTATCAATGCCGCCGAGCCAACCTGTGCCGAAGCGGGCCGTTCGCTTCATGGCGACCCGGCTCGAACCACCAATCCACAGTGGTATATTTTCCCTCGGCCTTGGGGAAATGCAGGCTTCCTCATACCGGAAAAACTCTCCATCAAAACTAACCTTGTCTTCAGTCCAAAGGCGGGAAACCAACTCCAATGCCTCATCGGCTCGCTTGCCACGACGCCGGGTGGGCGTACCCGTTGCCTTGTAATCCTGTGAGAAGGCGCTACCCAATCCAAAGGCGGGCAGCAGTCGGCCATTGCTGAGAAAATCAATCGTTGCACATTGCCTGGCGGTGAGCAGCGGGTCTCGCAGGGCGATGGACGCCACATTCATGCCAAACCGGATATGTTCCGTGTGACCCGCCAGCGCCGCCATGGTAGATATACACTCGAGCATCGCTTCCCGCGAAACGAGTCTGTCTGTCTGCCAGATTGAATCCACCCCGCTCAGTTCGCAGTAATCAACCCAACGCCAATAGTCATCCGCCTTGTCAAAAGGAAAGCGGGAAGTTCCTATACCTATGCCGATAGCCATCTCATGACGCCCCACTCTTGCCGTCAAATCTGCCAACCAACGGCGCAACGCAGATCATAAGATATTCCGCCCCCGGTTGGCCATTGATCACTTTTCACTTAATATCCCCTTTTCTTCTGAACGGTTGTATTCATGCGCGCTTTGATCTGTCAGGTTTTTTCCGACCCGGGGGAATTGTCCGTCAGCGAATCGGCAAAGCCGACGCCCGGGCCGGGTGAAACGCTCATCAGGGTCGAAGCCGCCGGCCTCGGCTACGTTGATGCGCTGACGGTCGCCGGCCTTTATCAGATCAAGCCCACCCTGCCGTTTATTCCCGGCAATGAAATCTCCGGGGTGGTCGAACAGGTCGGCAAGGACGTAAAGCACCTGGAACCGGGCCAGCGGGTGCTTGCAACAACCCAAAGCGGCGGGCTGGCGGAATATGTCGCTCTTGGTGAACATCGTTGCATACCCATCCCGGATTCACTCAGCCATGACATGGCCGCCAGTTTTCTGGTGAACTATTGCACGGCGTTTCATGGCCTCGGTTATTGCGGCAAACTGCAAAGCGGAGAAACTCTGCTTGTCCTCGGTGGGAGTGGCGGCGTGGGCATGGCGGCTATTGATGTTGCCAAAGCCATGGGCGCAATCGTCATAGCCGCAGCTTCAACAGATACAAAACGGGAAGCCTGTCTCGAAGCCGGCGCCCGGGCGGTAGTCGACTATAGTGCGAGTGCGGCAAACTGGCGAGAGGAACTGAAGAGTCTGCTGGATGGAAAACCTCTGAATATGGTCTATGACCCGGTGGGCGGAGACTATGCGGAACCGGCGCTTCGCTCACTCAGCGCCGATGGGAGGTTTCTTGTTGTGGGATTTGCCTCCGGCAGTATTCCACAGTTACCCGCCAACCTGATGCTGCTCAAGCGGTGCGCCGTGATGGGCGTGAACTGGGGCGGCCATATTGCCGCCAATCCCTCCGCCCCGCAGGAGGCCCTCGCCTGGCTTCTCAAGCGGATTGAGTCGGGCATGCTCACGCCCAGGGTCGGCGAGACCTTTGGCCTCAAGGATGCCGGCAAGGCAATGCAGAAGATGCTGAATCGCCAGACCATCGGCAAGGTTGTCATTCACCCGCAGATTTAGGAAGCTGCTTTTTTATTGTTTTTAAGTGATTATTTTTTGGCCTGGTTTCATCTTTATTGATATGATGGGCCTCGCTAATTTTTCAACTTTTCGATATCGGAGTAATTCCATGGCACAAGTAACCTTCATCCAATTCTCGGGCGAGGAAGCTACCGTTAAGGTGGACAATGGCACTTCAGTGATGCGCGCCGCCGTTGACAACCTCGTGCCTGGTATCGATGCCGACTGTGGCGGAGAATGTTCCTGCGCAACCTGCCATGTGCTGATTACAGACGCATGGGTAGAGAAGGTTGGTCAACCCGGGGAACAGGAAAACGCAATGCTGGACCTGAACCCTGACCGTGAAACCAATTCCCGTCTTTCCTGCCAGATAGAGATGTCGGATGAACTCAATGGAATCATAGTCAAGCTACCTGAGTTCCAGTATTAACCGAGCCGGCAATTCAGGATGAACCCTTCCGCATACGGGTCATACGGATAGAGGGTAAAAGCAAAGGTAAGAGCAAGGGCGAGTTGGGTTCACGCGAGAGACTCATGCGAGAGATTCATCCCAGAAAGTAGCCTCCAGCTTATGCCCGTCCGGGTCCCGGACAAAACAGCCAAAATAGGGTTTACCATAGTCCGGTCGCGGGCCAGGGGCGCCGTCATCCGAGCCACCCGCCGCCAGGGCGGCTTCATAAAAAGCCCGTACCTGTGCCTGTGAATCAGCAAAGAAAGAAAAGTGAACGCCATTTGCGACCTCCGCCTCACCGCCATCGAATGGCTGGGGATGGACCCAGAACTCCGGAAACATCTTGCCGTAAGCCACGGCGCCGGGATGCTCCAGGATTCTTTTGGCGCCCATCGTCGCCAGCACCTTATCGTAGAAGGCCAATGATGTATCTGCGTTGGATACCGCGATGGAAACGTGATTGATGATTGAAGGGTTTTCCATGCCTGCTTTCCTCGCTTATCGGTTGGGGATCAATAGTTGCCCAGGTCACTGACGACCTGCTCGATGAATTTCACATGATGTTTAACGGCAAAATCCGCCAGCACCCTTTGGCGGATTTGCTTGTCCTGGCCTATCAGGTAAGTCACCCGACGCACACCAAAACCCATAGGGCCGTTAACCCCGTAGGCCCTGATCACCTGCTTGTCCCGGTCAACCAGCAGGGGGAAAGGAAGATTGTATCGGCGGCGAAAGTCAGCGTGGCTTTTCTCACCCTGCGGACTCACCCCGACGACCCTGGCATTTACCAGCCTGATGCTGTCGTGTCTGTCGCGAATTTCGCATGCCTCGGCAGTGCAGCCGGGCGTGAAATCTGCGGGATAGAAGTAGAGTATCAGGGGTCCTTCCGCCAGCAGGTCATCGAGAGAAACCGCTTCGCCGGCATCATCCCTGAGTACGAAATCAGGCGCCGTATCGCCTATGTCAAGCATTACCGTAACCCGTGTAGAATGGCATTTTCTCTCCTTGGCCCGGCGGTTCTGTTGATGTTCCGGGGCTTGGGGGATAATACACCAGTTAATACCAGTGCCAACACTCTCACTCACCCCGGAGAATTGTCATGGAAGTGTATGACGCCATGCGTACCACTTTTGCCGCTCGCGACTATAGGTCTGATGAAGTCAGCGATGAAACCCTTTACCGCATTCTCGACAATGCCCGTTTTGCGCCAAGCGGCGGCAATCGGCAAGGCTGGCGAGTGCTTGTCGTCAAGGACAAGAACATCAGGCGCCGACTCAAACAAAGCCTGCAACCGACAATCAAACAGTATAAGGCTCAGTCAAGGGCAGGGGAAACGCCCTTCTGTTCAATCGGCACAAGCAAGGTCACTCAGGAGGATATAGACGGCATGTCTTCGACCTTCCCTTTCATTGATGCAATGGAAGACACGCCGGTGATACTCGTGGTCTGTGTGGACTTGTCGATGGTGGCCTCCATGGACAAAAGCCTGGAGAGAGTCGGGGTCATATCCGGCGCCTCTGTTTACCCTTTTGTCTGGAACATCCTGCTCGCCGCCAGAAACGAGGGGCTCGGCGGCGTACTGACCACTTTCCTGGCGCACCAGGAACAGGAAACCCGGGCTATCCTCGCGATGCCGGGCAACTATGCGGTGGCGGCAATGCTGGCTATCGGCAAACCAAAAAAACAGCTCACGAAACTGAAGCGAAACCCGGTGGAGAACTTCACCCGAATTGACACATTTGATGGGGGGAAATTTGCAGTCAAATGACCTTGATACAATCATCGTCTGCACTTTCTATCACTTCACCCGAATAGACGATTGCGCAGGCTTGCAACAACGGCTGCTTGACCTGCTTCAGGCCAATGACGTCAAGGGCACCATGCTGGTTGCCCCCGAGGGTATCAACGGCACCATCGCCGGCTCACGACCGGCCATCGACTCGATTCAAACATGCCTGCGACAAGACAATATCTTCCAGGGCATCGAATTCAAGGAATCCACAGCGAGCGACGCACCTTTTCTCCGGACTCGCGTAAAACTCAGGCAGGAAATCGTCACCCTGGGTGTTCCGGATATTGACCCGCGGCGGGCCGCCGGCATTCGTGTAAAACCCGCGCACTGGAACGCCCTTATCTCCGACCCGGAAGTGACGGTAATCGATACCCGCAACGAGTATGAGGTAAGGATTGGAACCTTCGCCGGCGCCATTAACCCGAATACGGAAACCTTTCGGGAATTTCCGGCCTATGCAGGCACCCATCTTGACCCTCGGACACACAAGAAGGTCGCCATGTTCTGCACCGGCGGCATCCGCTGCGAAAAGTCCACCGCCTATCTGAAATCCATGGGCTTTGAGAATGTTTACCATCTTGAAGGCGGCATCCTGAAGTATCTGGAAGAAATACCCGGTGAAGAATCATTGTGGCGTGGCGAATGTTTCGTGTTCGATGACCGGGTTACCGTGAATCACCGGCTTGAACCCGGTGCCTTCGATCAGTGCCGCGCCTGCCGGACGCCAATCAGCGACGATGACAAGAACGAACCCGCATATCTTCCGGGCGTGAGTTGCCCTTACTGCATAGACAAAAAGTCCGCTGCCGACAGGGAACGGTATCACGAGCGGGAGCGCCAGATCAGGCTCGCAAGCGAAAGGGGCGAGGATCATATCGGCGAACATGCCGGAGAGACGCAGCTTCGCCGGGGCGAAAAAAAGAAAAGGCTCCGCGAGGCGCGGCGGTTGGCTGATCGGTCCTGAGGTTTGCCGAGGCCGCTCAACCCCGTTACAGTAAGCAATATATTCATCATACAAGGAGCCGTCATGGCCTGGGGATTTGATACTGACCCGGAATTTCAACCGGTGCTTGATTGGGCGCGTGAATTTGTAGATAAGAAAGTTGCACCTCTGGACATGGTTCTGGGCGCAAGCTACCTGGTCAATGATCCGGATTTCATCAAGCTGGTCCGGCCCTTGCAGGCGGAAGTGAAAGAAAGGGGCTTATGGGCCTGCCATCTGGGGCCGGAACTTGACGGGCCCGGCTATGGCCAGTTAAAGCTGGCGCTGCTCAACGAGATACTTGGCGTTTCCCGATTCGCACCCATCGTGTTCGGATGCCAGGCACCGGATTCCGGCAACGCGGAAATACTTGCTCACTATGGCACGGAGGAACACAAGGAAAAGTATCTGCGCCCGTTGCTGGCCGGAGAGATGGTTTCCTGCTTTTCCATGACCGAACCCCACGGGGGCGCAGACCCCACCATGTTCAAGTGCATGGCCGTGGAAGACGGTGACGACTATGTGATCAACGGAGAGAAGTGGTTTTCCTCCAACGCAAGATACGCATCCTTCTTTATCGTCATGACGGTAACGGACCCGGACGCGGCCCCGCACAGACGAATGAGCCAGTTCATTGTGCCGGCGGAAACACCGGGCATTAACATCGTCCGCAATGTAGGCGTGGGCACCGAACCGCCAGGGCATGGGTCACACGGATATGTCCGTTACGAAAATGTCAGGGTACCGAGGGAAAACATGCTGGGTGATCGCGGGCAGGCTTTCGCAGTCGCCCAGACGCGCCTTGGCGGGGGCCGGATTCATCACGCCATGCGAACCCTGGGGCAAATCCGACGAGCCTTCGACATGATGTGTGAGCGGGCCTTGTCCCGCACCACCAAAGGGGAGGTGCTGGCAGACAAACAGATGGTGCAGGAAAAAATAGCGGATTCCTGGATCGAGATGGAACAGTTCCGGCTCCTTGTGTTGCGGACGGCCTGGAGAATCGATCAGTACAACGATTACCTCAAGGTGCGGAAGGACATTGCGGCCATCAAAGCGGCAATGCCAAAGGTCTATCACGATGTGGTATCACGCGCCTTGCATATCCACGGCTCCCTTGGAATATCCAATGAACTGCCGTTTACGGGCATGTTGATTGGCTCCTATGTCATGGGGCTTGCGGACGGGCCGACAGAAGTACACAAGATCACCCTTGCCAGGCAAGTCCTCCGCGACTATGAACCAACGGACGACCTCTTCCCCAGCTATTCCTTGCCACGACGGCAGGAAGAAGCACTCGCCCTCTATGGCGACCTGATCGAACGGGAAGTCACCACCTGGTAATGCAGATTCAGCCTCTGCCCTAAGCGCAGCCGTATTACCATTGGTTCCAGTGAATGATGGTTGAAGGCTCCGGTCGCTTCGCCCGCTTGAAATCCGTGCCCTTGGTGTAGGCAACCGGCAGGAGGGCGACCTGCATCACATCATCCGGTATACCGAGCAGGTCCGCCGCCTCCTTTTCATGGCCAAGATGCAGCGATGTCAGGCAGGACCCGAGACCCCTGGCCCGCAATGCAAGCTGGAAACTCCACACGGCGGGGAAAATAGAAGCCATGATTGCAGCCATCGCCATGGTCGGCGCGCCTTCTGGTGGCCTGCCTTGCAGGCAGGGAATGACATGAACCGGCGCATGCTGAAGGTTCTCCGCAAGGTAAACCGCCGAATCAAGCACCCGCATCGTTTGTGGGTCGCCCGACTCCTTTGCCTTGCGCCCTTCCTCGGCGAGATATATATCCCCCATCTTTCGATAGATTTCCGCCAACACCGCTTTTTTCTTCGTATCTTCGACTATAACCCAACGCCAACTCTGGGAATTGGTGCCCGTCGGGGCCTGCTGGGAAATGCCGATACATTCCTCGATGATTTTTCGCGGCACCTTTTTGTCAAAATCCAACCTGCGCCTTACAGAACGGGTAGTCCCAAGCAATTCATCAGTTTGTTTCAGATCAAATTCCATCTTTCGCTCCCTCTATTAGTTTGAAACCATCGCCAACCCCGCGACAAACCACAATCCCGGCGCATATCAGCGAGCATCCGCTCACAAATCCGCGGTGATCGTTGCATATTGGCCTTAACCTTGTAAAGTTAACTCTGAGGTGAAGCCATGAATACGGATATCCGGCAACGCTTTGCAGAAATTGCCAGGCAGGCTGATGACAGTATACAACTGGACGAGGCCGCGCTACTGGTCGCCGCTGAAGCGGAGGCGAACTTTTCAGTGGACCACTATCTGGATCAATTGGATCAGTGGGCGATTCGTTTCCGGCAGGACAAGCGCTTCAGCAGAAGCCCCGACACCATGGCGTCAGGGCTTGTCGGTTACATTCACGAAGATCTGGGCTTCAACGGCAATATCACTGATTACTATGACCCCGCGAACAGCTACCTGAACCGGGTCATTGACTGCAAGCGTGGCATCCCGATCAGCCTTGCGCTTGTCCATATTTCCATTGGCTCCAGAAGCGGCATTCCTGTTGACGGCATTTCCTTTCCCGGCCATTTCCTTGTGCGCTACGGCAAGGGGAACGGCGTTATTGTCGATCCCTTTTCAGGCCGCGAACTGAGCCGGGCGGACTGTGAAAATCTCCTGCGGCAAATCACCAGCCCCAAGGCAAAACTGATGGACAAGTATTTCGAACCCGCCAGCCCGAGAGACATTCTTATTCGCATGCTGGACAATCTGAAACAGATTTTCTGGCGGCAGCAACAGTGGTCGGAAAGCAAAGCCTGTATTGACCGGCAACTTCTGCTTTTACCAGGCAGGGCCGAATATAACGTGCAGCTCGGCGCTGTCTATGAAATGCAGGGGAACATGAGCCTGGCACAGCACACCTATACCCAGGTATTGCATGCAGCAAGGGATGATCAGTTGAAGCAACTGGCTTCCAAAAGATTGCTGGCGATGGAAAGTTCGTCACGAACGATACATTAGCGCACCGGGCCCATACTAAGAGGCCCTGGCTAAGAGGCTGACAACAACGCCAGCGCCAGTTCCGCACGGCGAGCCACGCCCTGTTTTTGTCGTTCCAGGTCAACATCCTTGCTTTCCCCCATGGCGCCAACCAGATAGCGCTTGTAGACGCCCTGGCCGATGGCCGCAAGCCGCCAATGTGAGAAGGCGCGATAATAGTTGATGTTCGTCAGGTCACGGCCCGTATTCCGTTGATAGATTTCGGTAAAGTCTTCTCTGCTGATGAACCCGCTGACAGCCGTCGGCGACTGGTCCCCCTCCCCCGGCTCCAGAACTTCGTCCAGAGACACCCAGTTGTTGAGAACATACCCAACATCGGCCAACGGATCTCCCAGGGTGCAAAGTTCCCAATCCAGGATGGCCTTGACCTCCCCGTTGTCGACAATCATGTTACCCAACCTGTAATCGCCGTGAACGATGGATGCGCCCACCTGCTCCGGCATGCGCTCGGCAAGTATTCTGCCGCTTTCCTCCATCATCGGAATCTCGTGAGTCTTTGAAGCCTCCCACTGGCGGGTCCAGCGTTTTATCTGTCTGGCGAGATAGGCTTCTTTCCTGCCCAAGTCCCCCAGGCCAACCTCGTCGGGATCAATCGCGTGCAGATTGCAAAGTATGTCTGCAACCCTTTCCCCTATGCCTTGACGCTCATCCCGGAGAATCATCGCCGCAATCACGGAGTCATTCAGCACCAGGCCGTCGATAAATTCCATGATATAAAAATCCGCGCCATTGACCTCTTTGTCCCGACACAATCCATAAGCTGCGGGAACAGGCACCGCAGAATCCCTGAGCGCACTGATGATCTTGTGTTCCCGCCCCATGTCATGCGCCGATTCCAACACATGGCCGAGAGGCGGCCGCCTCAGGACGCAGACATTGCCGGCGCTGTCGGCGCAACGGAAAGTCAGGTTCGAATGGCCGCCCACAATAAGCGAGAAATCCAGCGGCGGCGTCAGATCAGGTGCATGTTCAACAAGCCAGCCGGTGACTTTCTTTTCATTTATTCCCTCAACCAACTTTGACTCCTGTAGTCATCTTGTCCATAGCTTGCCATAAGCCGCCGGTTTTCCCGAGAGGCCCATTGTAAATAATGACTCTTATTCGGCACTTTGCTACATAATTCCCATAATTTGCCTCCGGGAGACGATATGAACATCAAGACATTACTCTGCCATGAGATCAGCGAAGACATAACAACCGTAACGCTGGACCAGGTGGCGCTGCCGCCGCCGGGCAGGGGGCAGGTACAGGTCAGAATCATGGCTTGTGCCGTGAATTTTCCCGATGTGTTGATGATTCAGGGCAAATACCAGTTCAAACCACCTCTCCCATTTGCGCCGGGTGGCGAGTTTGCCGGTGAAGTCATCGCCGTCGGCGATGGCGTCACGGGCTTTGCGAAAGGTGACAGGGTCATGGCGGGAACACGTTACGGCGGTTTCAGCGAGGCGGCAAATGTCGATGCGGCAGCCGTCAAAATCATCCCTGAGAACCTAACCTATGCAAAAGCCGCTGCGTACCAAACGGCCTACCTGACCGCTTATGTCGCGCTGAAGGTTCGCGGCAATCTCCGGCATAACGAAACCCTGCTTGTGCATGGTGCCGCTGGCGGCGTGGGCATGGCCGCCGTTGACCTCGGCAAGCATTTTGGCGCAACGGTCATTGCCACCGGCGGCACGGACGAAAAACTCGCAGTCGTCAAATCCCGTGGCGCCGACCATGTCATCAACTACACTCAGGAAGACGGCACACTCGGCGGATTCAGGGCAGAGGTAAAAGCGCTTACCGGCGGTTGCGGTGCTGACGTTATCTACGACCCGGTCGGTGGCACCGTATTCGATGAGAGTATGAGATGTATCAACTGGAACGGCCGCCTGCTTACCATAGGATTCACTTCAGGCGTCTGGCCAAAGGCGGCGGTCAACCACATACTGATCAAGCAGATCAGCGTCATGGGCGTTCGCGCCGGAGAAACGGGGCGTCGCGACCCGGAACTGGGCAAGCAAAATCAACAGGCCATTTATGACCTGCTGGCAGATGGCTCCATCAATCCCCATGTATGTGCCGGTTTCCCGCTGGAACAGGCGGTAAACGCCATGCAAATGCTGACTGAAAGGCGCGTTGTCGGCAAGGTCGTCGTGACCATGAACGGCTACTCGCCTGGCTGACCCGCAAAAACGATCTTCCGCTCGATGAGCGAGTTGACCTCATCGTCAGTAAATCCGCGGGATAACAATATCTCCCGAGTATTTTCTCCGAATGCCGGAGGGTCAATGGCCGGCCTGCTTTTTTCACCGGAGATACTGATGGGATTCGCAATAGTCCACTGAAAGTTGGGGTCTTCAGATTCGGTTCGCACAACGACGCCGTTTTCGATGAGATGCGCGTCCTGGACCACGTCCATGGGTGATTCAATCACGCCGAAGGTCAAATGATATTTGTCCAGAGCCAGGCAGATATCATCAAGACGCATGCCACCAATGACCTCCGTGAACATCGTGCGAACTTTTTCCCTGTCGCGCATGATGGAACGCAGGTCCGTGAGCCTTGCATTCTCCATCCATTCAGGATGACCGAGGGCATTTGCCAGTTCCGGCCATTCCTTAACGGGGTTGGTCAGTATCAGCACAATATGCCGGTTGTCCCTGGTTTCGTACACCATGGCAAATGGGCTGCGGCCTTTTTCTTCAAGCAAACTGGCCGTGTCAAAACCGGCTATCGCGCCCTGCAGTTGCATGCCATTGGCCCAACAGCCATTTGCAATGAGCGAAGTTTCAACAAAACTGCCAACGCCTTCCTTTCCCCTTTTCAGAAGCGCCATCAAGATGCCCGCAAACAGTGACATGGCGGTGGAGTGATCGCCAACACCGCCGGCCGGGAAAGTGGGCGGCCCATCCTGCGGCTTCATCAGACGCAGTATTCCGGAGCGGGCAAACCAGGCGGACGAATCATAGCCGCGCCGATACTTGTCCGGCCCCACATTGCCGTATCCCGTCAACTGGGCAAGGATCAGCCGCGGAAAGGTTTCATGCAGACGCTCAAAGGACAGATCGTATTTTTTCAATTGATCAAGGCGAAAATTCACGATCAGGACATCAGCATCCTCCAGCAGTGTATCCAGCACCTTTCGCCCGGCCTCTTCGGTTATATCTATCGCCATGCCTTGCTTGTTGCGAGACGTGAGCTGCCAGTGGTAGTCGGTTTCATACAGGCCATGCAGCCGCCTGTAACCATCGCCGCCCGGCGGCTCGACCTTGATAACCTCCGCCCCGTAATCCGCCATCAGGGTTGCGGCCCCCGGCGCCGCCAGAAAACCGGCCAAATCAATCACTTTTATACCTTCCAGTAGATACGCCACGAATTTCTCCTGTTATGTTTGACCCGGATTGAATACGGTAGCGAGTATCTCTATCTTACTCAACTTCCCAATCATGCATGGAGCTGACCAGAGTGTACGACATTTATAAACAAACCTGGAAGGAGCTGACCGCCGAGGGGGCGCCCTTTCACATTGAAGAGATCATTGTTCGCGGGTCTCCGATGCGCGTCTACACCACGGCGCCAGCAAGCCTCCGGGAGGTCTGGCTGGCCTCCGCGGCCTTTGCCGACCGTGAATATCTTATCTACGAAAATGAACGCAGTACCTACGCTGATGCTCACCGTGATGTTGCCTCCATCGCCAACTGGCTGAAGTCACAGGGCGTCAAACAGGGAGACAGGGTTGCGATATCCATGCGTAACTTCCCGGAATGGTTGCTTTGTTACTGGGCCTGCGCGTCCACCGGCGTCTCCGTAGTTGGCATGAATGCCTGGTGGGTTACAGAAGAAATGGCTTATGGCCTGGATGACTCTCAACCCAGGGTTCTTTTCTGTGATCAGGAGCGACTCGACCGGCTGCTTCCCATCAGAGACAGGTTCCCTGACCTTGTTACCGTTGGCATCAGGTTGCAGGAGAGCGTGGAAGGCGTGACCGACTTCTCCCGCGTCATCGCAACCGGCGGGCAATTACCCGAGGTTGCCGTTGACCCGGATGAGGACGCCTGCATTTTTTACACATCCGGCACCACAGGCAACCCAAAAGGCGCACAGTTGACTCAGCGTGGATGTGTTCACAACATCATGAACCTCAGCTTCGCGGCGCAAATGGCATTACTGACCAGTTGTAAACTCAATAACGTCGAGCCGCCAAACCCTGAAGACGCCCAGCCCAGTGCCGCTCTGGTGACAACGCCGATGTTTCACGTCACTGCAAACAACTGCCTTGCCCATGGCACAACCATCAACGGCGGCAAGCTGGTTCACATGTACCGATGGGATGCGGGCGAAGCGCTCAGGCTGATCGAAAAGGAAAAAATTACCAACATTACCGGCGTCCCCGTCATGGCGCGAGAATTGATAACCCATCCTGATTTCAACAAATACGACACCTCTACCCTTTTGTCGGTCGGTGGCGGGGGCGCACAGTTGCAGCCGGACCTGGTGGGCAAGATTGACGAAGCTGTACCTACGGCGAGGCCCGGCACCGGGTACGGCATGACGGAAACCTGCGGCATCATTACGTCCATCAATGGCGACTTTTTTATCGACAAACCGGAAAGCTGCGGCCCGGTAATGCCGACCTTCGAAACAAAAGTGGTTAATGACAAAGGTGACCCCCTGCCCAAAGGAGATGCCGGCGAACTCTGGGTCAGGGGTGCACCCGTCATCAAGGGTTATATCAATCGCCCGGAGGCAACCGCGGAGACCATTACCGATGGCTGGCTGCACACGGGCGATGTTGCAACCATGGACGAAGATGACTTTATCTTCATAGTGGACCGCATCAAGGACATGGTGCTGCGCGGCGGAGAGAATATATATTGTTCCGAGGTGGAAGCCGTTCTGCACAAGATTGACCAGGTGGCCGAGTGTTCTGTATTTGGCGTGCCGGATGATCGTCTGGGAGAAGATGTCGGGGTCGCCATTTACCCCAAAGAAGGTGCGCCACTCTCCGCCGATGAGATTCGCCGCTTCTGCCAGGGTTACATGGCCAGGCACAAGACGCCGAAATACATCTGGTTCAGCAAGGGCCCCTTACCGCGCAACGCCAACGGCAAATTCCTCAAGCGCGAATTGCGGGATACCCTGAAGACTAAAGATGCTGTCTAGTGTCTCGCCACTGGCAGGCTGCAGCCTGCCAGCCCGCTTCAAATTTCCCCGGCATCCGTCGATTTGACCCGGCGAATAAGGTATTCTGCCGACCGCAGGGTCGCACATTCCATCGGTTGCGAATGGCGGCTTCCCGGGCCCCTGATGACTGAATTGACTGACCTTGGTACGCTGATCATGGCCTGATTATTGAGAGAATGGTTAATGCTGAAACATAAAAAGCTGGCGACATGGATCGAAGAAATACAAGCATTGTGCCAGCCGGATGAGATGGTGATTTGCGATGGCAGCAAGGACGAATACAACCGAATGTGTCATCTCTTGCTCGAAGCGGGCGTTGCAAAAAAACTGAACGGGAACAAGCGCCCCAACAGCTATCTGGTGCGTTCAGACCCGTTGGATGTCGCCAGGGTCGAGAACCGCACCTATATCTGCTCTGAAGACGAAGAAGATGCAGGGCCGAGCAACAACTGGATAGACCCGGATACCATGCGCAAGACCCTCAAAGGGCTCTTCTCGGGGTCTATGCGTGGCCGCACCATGTATGTGATCCCTTTCTGCATGGGGCCCATTGGCTCACCTATTGCCCACATAGGTGTTGAGATATCCGATTCACCCTATGTTGTATCAAATATGCACATCATGACCCGGGTCGGTCAGGCGGTACTGGACCAACTCGGAGAGGACGGCGACTTTGTGCCCTGCATACACTCGGTTGGGGTACCCCTGGCGGATGGCGAAAAAGATGTTCCCTGGCCATGCAACCCCGACCAACTCCATATTGCCCACTTCCCGGAAACGCGCGAAATCTGGTCCTTCGGGTCCGGATACGGCGGCAATGCCCTGCTGGGCAAAAAGTGCTTTGCCCTGCGCATCGCATCTGTCATGGCGCGTGACGAGGGCTGGCATGCCGAGCATATGCTGATTCTCAAGTTGACAAACCCGGCGGGCAAGACGCACTACATGGCAGGCGCCTTCCCCAGCGCCTGTGGCAAAACCAACCTGGCAATGCTGATCTCGACCATACCCGGCTGGAAGGTCGAGACGGTGGGCGACGATATATGCTGGATGAAATTTGGCGGCGATGGCAGACTCTATGCCATCAACCCTGAAGCGGGTTTTTTCGGCGTTGCGCCTGGTACCGGCATGGCTTCCAACGCCAATGCCATGGAGAGCCTCACCGCTAACTGCATATTCACCAACGTGGCTGAAACCGATGACGGCGACGTATGGTGGGAAGGCATGTCAGAGACTCCGCCGGATCATCTGATTGATTGGCGTGGCAATGACTGGACGCCGAATTCCGATCAACCCGCGGCGCATCCAAACGCCAGGTTCACCGTTTCGGCTGCGCAGTGCCCCGCCATGGCGGATGAATGGACAGACCCGGGCGGCGTACCCATCAGCGCCATATTGTTTGGCGGCCGCCGTGCAACGGTTGTCCCACTGGTGAATGAAGCGTCAAGCTGGCAACAGGGGGCCTTTTTCGGCTCCATCGTATCGTCGGAAAAAACCGCGGCGGCAACCGGGAAGATTGGCGAACTCCGCCGGGACCCGATGGCAATGCTGCCCTTCTGCGGTTACAACATGGCCGATTACTGGCGTCATTGGATTGCAACCGGCAAAAAAGAAGATGTGCAGCTACCGCGCATCTACTATGTCAACTGGTTTCGCAAAGACGAGAAGGGCAAATTCATCTGGCCCGGCTTCGGTGAAAACTCGCGGGTGCTGAAATGGATATTTGAACGCTGCGAGGATGACGCCGAAGCCGTGGAAACCCCGATTGGCAACCTGCCGACCATGGATGCATTAGATTTTTCCGGGCTTGGCCTGAACAAGACAGAGATCGCGCAATTACTGCGGGTCGATGTTGACGGCTGGCTCAGCGAAATTCCGCTTATCGAAGCCTATTATCAGACTTACGGCGCCCATGTACCCTCGGAACTGCAAGACGAACTTGCCAATCTCAAGCGTCGCCTTGAAAAAGCAAAACAGACGGCGGCCTGACTGCGCCCATCCCCATTATTTATGAGTATATTTGAACGGTACAGCCTCGAAGGTCAGGTTGCAGTCATTACAGGCGGCGGCGCCAAACCAAGATAGCCGCCTGCGACAACGACACCCGGAATTCATGCTATTCTATGAAGCTCGGCAAGAGGGAGGAGCCATGTCAGACGAGACCGCAAGGGTAGCCACCTGCCCTGTTCACAATATCAATCCAATGCACCCGGATATTCTGAAATCCCCATGGATTATGAATAAACGCCTGCGGCAGGAAGCACCTGTCTTTCAGGACCCAAACACCGGTATCTTCTTTATTTCCCGTTATGAAGACGTGGTCAAGATTGCGATGGACCACGAAACCTTCTCCAGCAGAATGCTGAATGCCAATCGCGCTCTCACAGCAACCAGCGATCAGGAGATTATGGATGTACTGTCTCAGGGATACCCGAATGTAGACACCATGCTCACCCAGGACCCGCCCTTGCAAAGGCGGTACAGAAAGTTTGTTGACCGCGCTTTTTCGCCTTCAAGCCTGCAGTCTCTGGAACCTTACATAGAACAATTATCCAATGAGCTTATCGATGCGTTTTTTGACCGGGGCGAATGCGAGTTTCTATCAGAGTTCGGGGTGCTGTTACCGTTGAAAGTCATTGTTTCGCAACTGGGCGCTCCCCAGGAAGATGTGCCGCTGTTCCGAAAATGGACTCGGGCATTTATCGGCAATCTGAGTCAGCAACTAGACCGGGACGGGACGCTTCAGGCCGCCAAAGATATGGTGGAATTTCAACATTACTTCGTTGAACGCATGAATGAACGACGCAAGGCGCCGCAGGACGACATTCTTTCAAAAATTGTCAACGCCAGTATTGACGGAGAGAAGCCGCTGGAAGACGCGGAATGTCTGTCTATGATCTCGCAAATCATGGTGGCGGGAAATGAAACGACAAGCGCAACCCTCACAGAAGCCATGTGGTTGCTGATACAAAACCCCGACCAGTACGCACTGATTCATAATGATCACTCGCCGGAGGTAATTTCAAAGCTGGTGGAGGAGGCACTGCGCTATTCGAGCCCTTCATCCAATATGTTCAGGCGCACCACCCGCGAGGTGGAAATGCACGGCGTAACCATTCCCGAAAACGCGGTTTTGTTTGCACGGTTCGCATCCGCCAATCAGGACGATGAACGGTTTCCGGAACCGGAGAAGTTCGACCTGACGCGAGACAACCTGAAAGAGCAGGTTGCCTTTGGCAAAGGCGTTCATCACTGCCTCGGTGCCGCGCTGAGTCGCCGGGAAATGAACGTCGGCTTCAAAGTTATCTTCAAGAGAATGGAAAACTTCCGGCTCGCACCCGGGGCCAGTGAACCGGAATTTTCCGCCAACGTCCTGCTTCACGGATTAACCGGCCTGAACATGGCCTTCGACAAAATAAAGTAGCGGCAACCAAACAACAAAAGGAGGTCCAACATGAGCATACTCGATACCTTTCGGCTTGACGGGCAGGTTACAGTCATTACCGGCAGCGGGCGCGGTATTGGCGAAGGTATTGCCCTGGGCATGGCGGAAGCCGGTTCCGATATTGTGCTTGCGGCGCGGAGAACCCACGAGATAGAAGCGGTTGCGAAAAAAGTGGAAGCCCTTGGCAGAAAGGCTCTGGCGGTAACCACTGACATGATGGACATGGAACAGGTAGGCAAGCTTGCGCAAGCGGCTTTTGACCATTTCGGCAAGCTGACCTGCTGGGTATCAAATGCCGGCGGGGCCGATGACAGGGTTCCGCGCACTTTCCTTGACATGCCGGAGCGTCAATGGGACTTTCAACTTAATCTGAATCTCAAGGCGGTCTGGACGGGCGCCCAGGCAGCGGCCAACATCATGAAGGACAATGGCGGCGGTACTATTATTAACATCTCTTCCTCCGCTGCGGGAAAGGCGGCACCCTTCAATGGGCCCTATGCGGTAGCCAAGTCCGGCGTCGATAATCTGACGCAAACCCTGGCGGCTGAACTTGCGGCACACAAGATTCGCGTCAATGGTGTTTCGCCCGGGCCCATTCCAACGGAAGTGTTCATGGAATTCCTGAACCTGAAAGAAGAAGAGATACCGGAACTCGGTAAACGCTTCCAGATACCTCTCGGGCGGGTCGGCACTCCCGAGGATATTTCCCCGGCCTGTGTGTACCTCGCTGCCGATGCGTCTCGCTGGATGACCGGCCAGACAATCCAGATCAAAGGCGGGCCCTGATTGTCATCTCCATCGCTTTATTGACTGAAGGCGGGGCCGCTTCCCGCCATTGCTCAGATACGCAACAGTTCCTGTTTCAGAATTTCACACATCTCATCAATCTGCGCCTTTTCGACAACGAACGGGGGCGCGATCAACACGGCATCGCCAGTGGTCTTGATATGCAAGCCGGCGTCAAACAGACGCTTCTGTAACTTGTGTCCTTGAGCACCCGCCCTGCCGTCAGCAGCCACGTCCATACCCGCCAACATGCCATAGCCGCGTATGTCTGTAACTGCGGGCAAATTCTGGAGAGAAAAGATGGCTTCCAAAAAATACTGCGACATTTCCTTTGCGCGTTGAAACAACCCTTCGCGTTCATAGATGTCCAGGGTCGCCAGGGCTGCGGCGCAGGCCGCAGGGTGCGCCGAGTAGGTATAGCCGTGCGCAAACTCAATAACATCGTCGGGGCTGGCTTCTGTCATGGATTGGTAAATCTCGTCCCTGGCCGCCACAGCGCCCATGGGTTGTGCGCCATTGGTCAGGGCTTTTGCCATGGTTATGATGTCCGGCGTCACGTTGAATTCCTGTGCGGCAAAAGCCGAGCCGGTGCGACCAAACCCGGTGATGACCTCATCGAACACCAGGAGGATGCCATACTCATCGCAAATTTCTCTCAGCCTTTCAAGGTAGCCCACCGGAGGAACCAGAGCACCGGTCGACCCGGCAATGGGTTCAATGAAACAGGCCGCAATGTTACTTTCACCATGGATTTGCACCATACGGAGAAGGTCGTCCGCCAGTTCCGGCCCGCCATGTAGCGGCTGCCCCATGGAGAACACCTGCTTCTCGTCCCAGGTCGAGCGGATGTGTACGACCCCCGGCATCAATGGACCAAACCCGGAGCGGTTTTTTACGAGACCAGAGAGGGACGTGCCGCCAACATTGACACCGTGATATCCCCTGTCTCTGGAAACCAGTATATTTCGCCGCCCCTCACCGCGACTGGCATGATAGGCAAGCGCCATCTTGATCGCCGTATCCACTGACTCGGAGCCGGAGCAACAGAAGAAAACATGATTGAGCGGCTCGGGCAAAATAGCCGCCAGCCTGTTGGCAATCTCGAAAGAACCCGGGTGGCCACACAGGAAGGGCGATGTATAGTCGAGTTGCGCCAGTTGTTGGGAGACGGCACTGGTGATTTCAGGCCGACAATGCCCCGCGGCGGAAGTAAACAGCCCCGACACGCCATCCAGTAAACGCTCCCCGCGATGGTTCCACAGGTAAACGCCCTCAGCCTTGACGAATATTCTGGGGTCTTCCTTGAACGTCTTGTTATCGGTAAACGGCAGCCAATGGTTTTCAAGCCGGGCACGGGTCATGTCCACACTCGCTCCCGGCTCCCGCATCACACTGTCATCGCTCATGGAAACTCCCTCCGGCTATCCTGTCACAAGGCGTTCCACAACATCAACTGCGGCGGATGAGGTTCCAGTCTGTTGTCATCCTCGCCGTTCTCTTATTCGTCATTGTCCGGCTTGCCCGGACAATCCAGAGTTGCGGCTTTCGCGAAGCGAAAGCGCAATGGTGTAACGCGGAGCACGCTGCTTAGTTAATGGCGGCTACGCCGCCACTCTGGATTCCCGCCTTCGGCGAGAATGACGGAATAGGGGAACTGTCGGCGATGGGAACAACCCACCATCGCCTGGGTCCCCGCCTGCGGCGAGGATGACGAAATAGGAGCGGCATCAATCCCAAACGTCCCGTACATGGCCGTCCAGGTCGTCCGGCAAATCAAGACCGATATGAGCGCCAAAGGTGGGTGCTATGTCAATACTGTGAACCGCCTCCATGTCGCCACCCCTGGCTATACCCTGGCCAAAAAACACCAGCGGTATATGCCTGTCGTACATATAGGGAGAGCCGTGACTTGTGCCCTCGGGCCGAAAGGTGAGGCAGGTTTCCGCCAGTTGCGGAACAAGGTCCCCGGACTTGCCGACCACATAAGAGTTACGGTACAGCCTTGCCACAGGCTCGTCACTCTCGAATATCTCTTTCTGGTCCCATGTCCCGGCCATGGCCGGCCATGTCTCGTAATAGGCTTCGAGTGAATTCACCACTTCCTCCACTGTGACGCCAATTTGCTCCGCGTATGCCCTGTTCACAGTCAAACCGGCGGCGGAAGCCTTGATCAATTTCGATGGGTTCCCGAATGGGAAGGTGAAATTTTTATACAGGTGCCAGAGCAGCCGGAAGGTGGCGCTACTGACCGAGATTCTGCCGCCTTCCACGGGGCACGTGAGCTGACCTTGTTCGTCGAGCCACTCGGGTAACGGTAAGACGCCATGATCTGCGGTCAGCGCGAGAATATAATCACCGCCAACCGCTTGATCGAGTATTTCCAGGAGGACACCTACCTCCGCATCCAGATACCTGATGGCGTCTTCCGACTCAGCGCTGAAGGGCCCATACAGGTGCCCGACAAGGTCCGTAGCGGAGAAGGATACCGCCAGCAAGTCAGTAACGCCCCGCTGGCCTAGTTGTTCCTCTTCGATTATCCGCTTTGCCAGTTCGCCGGTGGCTATATCCAGAAAAGGTGAGAAGTATATTCTCTCGGCTCGTTCCGCCGCATCCCCTGTGTTAAGTGGGTGGGCGGATTTTCTGGCGTGCGTTTGTGATTCGCCCACATAGTCGTCCGCCCGATGTGTGCCCTCGCCGTGGGTCCAGGCAGCGGGGAAATTCCCCGCGAACCCGTCTACAAAAAAGTCGCTGCCGTTCAGCGCCCGCACATAATCCGGCAAATCATCGCCATAATAGGTGGAAGAGGTAAAACCCGCCCCCCGTTGGTCGTACCAGAAAGCGCCATCTGCCTGCTTACCGCCAAGAGTAATGGCCGACCTGTCCTTACCGGATACCGAGAAGACTCTGGACGTCGGTGATTTTTTCTTCAACCAATCCCCCAGAGTCGTGGCGGTGATGGCATTGGGTGAGCGGGTCGCCGACCCCCCTATCACGATATTGTCGCTGCCCGGGTCATCCACGCAGTACCTTTCGGCCATGGTTTCATGATCAATATAGCTGTTGCCGGGTATGCCCGCCTTGCCAGGATTAACGCCGGTGGATATCACCACATGGCCCGGGCAGGTGTTGGTCAGCCCATGATCCAGCGTTGCATTGCCATACACAAACCCCTCGCGCACCAGGCGGCCCAAGCCTCCGGGCAGGTCCGCCGTCAAACGGTCGGCGCGCAACTGGTCAACTGCCAGTAACACCACCAGCCTGGGTTCAGCGATAGCCGAGGCGGAAAACAGCAGGATAAAAACGCTGATAAATTTTCTCAATATCTTCATAATCACCACCATGCAAGAAGACGATATTTCCATCAACACACAGGACCCGGAAGTACTCGCGGCGCTTGTGAAAAAAATCGATGCCGACCTGACATTCATCGAGGATCTGAACCCCGAGGCACCGGACTGCCGAACCCTATTGGTGAACCACAAGGGCGCGGAGCGCATTCTCAAGGTTCGCAGTATCTCCAACAATGTCTGGGATGACACCTATTTCTTTTATGAAATTCATGCACTGCGCCGGATTGAGGAAAGAAACCTGACAAATGTCACTCATCTGCTGAAAGAATACAAATCAGACAAGTATCACGCCCTGCTCAAAACCTACGCGACAGGCACACCCTGTAATACCATAGACCATGAACGCCTGTTAAATGATAAAGAGTTCATAAAGAAACTCGATGCCCTCTACATGAAGCTGCACCTGGCGGGCATCGCCAAGATCCACTTTCAGCCGCGCAAAATTATCATAGGCCCAGACGATGAACTGACCCTGATCGACCTCTCCACCTGTATCGTCAACACCGAGGCGGGCATACAACACTTTTCACAAGAAATGCGCGCCGATTCTCAATTCATCAGCAAACTTGAAAGGGCCGCAAAGCAGGCTGAATCCGAACAGCGGTAAAGAGCCGCAGGGCGCGACCAGCATCAGTCCCGGTAGGCTGGCGCGGGCACAAAACCGCCCATTTCGGCATGCACCATCCGGGCAAACGCTATGGTCTTCAGATCACGCATTTCACCGCTGACCACCTGTACGCCAATAGGCAACCCCTGGGCGTCCGGCCCCGTGGGCATCACGGTGGACGGCAGGAAGGACACACCAGTCAAGCCCGCCCAGAACACTTGCTCGAAATAAGGTCGCTTCTCGTTATTCACGATCAGCGTGCGCTCGGACTCTCTCGGATTATGATCATGGGGGAAGGCGGGCGTTGCGCACATGGGCGTCAGCAGCAGATCATACTCCTTGAAGAACTCGTGCCAGGCCCAGCGCAAATGAGTTCTGTTTTCATTCTCTCGGTGCCATTCACGGTAAAACAATGTGCTTGCCCTTGTTACACGCGCAACACTGCTCATGTCATCATCCGCAAGCGACTGCTTGCGCTTCAGGTTTTGCTCAAACATCAATTGAGGCTGCCGCGCCGACATGGCGGAATGTAGCAGGCTTTCATAGGTGGCATGAGAAGCAGCCGCGTCAAAATCGGGCCTCGCTTCAAAATTGACCTCCGCGCCTGCGGAGCTTGCGAATTCGGCCACCTTCAACACCCTTTCGGCAATTGATTTGTCCACCGGCGCAAGAGAATCATCCGCCCAGACGGCAATCTTGAAATCCGCAATCTTTTTCTGCGTCGGCAAGGGTAACTCGAGTTTCCAGCCGGGCGTATGCAGGTCGTCCGCGCCGCCAACGATATTCATCACTAGCGCGAGGTCCTCCGCGCTCCTTGCCAGAGGGCCAATGACCGAGATGTCCGACGGCGTCAAAATACCCGGCAGCGCATGGCCCCGCATGGGCAATACATTCCAGGTGGGTTTATGGCCAAACACGCCGCAATAATGCGCCGGATTACGAATCGAGCCGCCTATATCACTACCCATTTCCAGCCCTGAGAGCCCCGCTGCCATGGCCGCGGCTGCACCGCCACTGGAACCGCCCGGGCCCCGGGCCGGATCGTGAGGATTGTTGGTCGTACCATACACATCGTTGTAACTCTGGAAGTCCGCCAGGTTAATTGGCACATTCGTCTTGCCGAAAATAATCGCCCCGGCATTTTGCAGCCGCCGGCAGGCAACAGCGTCCTCCGTTGGGATATTGTCCTTGAGTTCCGGATTGCCCCAGGTGGTTGGCAGGCCTGCGATGTTATAAGACTCTTTGACGGTCATCGGCACGCCATGCAGCGGCCCCCAGATCTCTCCTTTCGCCAGGGCGGCGTCGGCCTTTTTTGCCGTCTCTCTCGCCTTGTCCAGTTGCATGCAGATAATCGCATTGATATCAGGATTGTATTTCTCAACCCTGTCTGTGTAGTGTTCAAGCAGTTCGACCGCACTGATTTCCTTGTCGGCAATCTTTTTTGCGAGCGTGGTAGCGTCGGAAAAAGCCAATTCGTCCATATCATCCTCCCTTGTGGGTCAGCATAACATCATGGCAACATCCATTGTCATTGACGTACACTTAATCAAACGCCCGAGTATCCGAAACATGAACAATCTTGACAAGCAGAAAGTCGTCATTATAGGCGGCACATCCGGTATCGGCCTTGCAACCGCCGTGATGGCAAAAGAAGCTGGCGCCAGTGTATTTGCCGCCGGGCGCTCAGCGGAGAAGATCAGCCAGGCTCAGGCGGAACATCCAGGCATCAGCTTCAGCCGGGTGGACACCCACGACGTGGCGGGGCTGCAAGCACTGTTTTCATCCGTTGGTTCCATTGACCATATCGTCGCCGCCGCAACCGGCGCCAATCGCACCATAGCGCCCTTTCTGGCGCAGACGGATGAGCAGTTCCGAGAGGCATTCAACAAGTTCTGGGGTTACACTCAGGCGGCCAGGCATGGCATCCCTTGTCTGAAGGACACGGGATCATTGACGTTGGTGAGCGGGTCTCCCGCACGCAAGTGCAACCCCGGCATGAGTGCGGTTTCATGCACCGGCAATGCCGTTGAAGGTTTCGTCCGTGCTATAGCACCGGAGATCGCCCCGAAAAGAATAAATGGCGTCGCCCCCGGCATTATCGCAACCGCCATGTTTGGCTATCAGGGCAAGGGCGAACTGCCATCGCAGTTGCAGGCCATGGGCAAGAATATCCTGATGGGGCGAGTGGGCTTTGCCGATGAGGTGGCGCAGGCCATCATGCTGGTCATGAGCAACCCTTATATGACGGGCGCGGTTATTGATGTGGATGGGGGCGCATTGCTACCCTAGTACATCTACCTTGACGGCGGGCCGGGCCGGTACATTCATAAATAAGACCACCTTAGCCACATCCCGGCACATAAATGTATCGCTACCGTTGCTCCCTTCCAGGCCTGGCGGAGTTTACGACTATTTATTGCGGGAGGACCAAGGTGGAAATGGCATCATACCATATTCGCCGGAATCGCCACCCCGCTAGCTGGCCGACGTCCACCGTGTTACGAAGTCATCAACATTCAGCATCGGCAGAGGCTTGCGTTTACCTTCAACCTCCCCTATGTAGAGAAAACCCACTATCTTCTCGTTGCGACCAAACCCCAGGCCCTCATGGACGACAGGGTCGTAAGCCATCTCACCAGTGCGCCACATGGCCCCCAGGCCAAGGGCATGAGCGGCAAGCAACATATTCTGCGCCGCCGCGCCCGCGGACAGTAACTGCTCAACTTCCGGCACCTTGGGATGCTCAACCACCCTTGCGGCAACCACCAGCACCAGAGGTGCCCTGAGAGGCTTGGCTTTCAGCTTTCCAAGTTGTGGCGGCGACAGACCCGGGTCCCGGGCCTGCTTTGCACGGGCAAACAGCGCTCCAAGTTCTTCCCTGCCCTCTCCCTCAACAACAAGGAGGCGCCAGGGTCGCAACTGCGCATGATCAGGCGCACGCAAGCCCGCCTTGATAATGTCATCCAGAATAGCGGGGTCGACAGAGCCGGTGAGCCTCGGCGACGAATTGCGGGAATGTAATGCTTTCAGTGCGTCCATAGACCGGAAGATACTCCATCCCCCGCCTTTGTTACACTGTAGCGATGATTGAAGACCATCGCCCATATTGGTTGAAACGCCTGTTCAGGTCTTTTGAACGATGGTACGCCCGGCACTTTATCGAACCCAACTTCAACTCTATTGGCGGCGGCCACCACATTATGAAACCGTGGCATGTCAAAGCGCACGGCCAACATATCAATATCGGCCATAACCTGCATCTAGTGGCGGAAAGAGACAGGCAGGTGACCTTTTCCTCCTGGACGTTTGCAGAACATCAGGGGCACATCAACCTCGGCGACAATGTACTGGTGTGCCCGGGCTGCCGCTTCGATTCCGCAAGCAGCATCACTATCGGTGATAATTGCATGTTCGCCGCCGGCGCTTATATCACGGACGCCGATTGGCATGATATTTACGACAGAACCCGGGCGGTTGGCCAGACACGCCCCGTCACCCTGGAAAACAACGTATGGGTCGGCGATGGCGCAATCATTTGCAAGGGCGTTTCCATCGGCGAGAATTCCGTCATTGGCGCCGGCAGTGTGGTGGCGTCCGACATACCCCCCAATGTCATCGCCGCGGGCAACCCGGCCGCGGTGATAAAACCTCTGGACGAAAATCGGGAACTGGTCACACGGGCGCAGCTTTTTGCCGACCCGCAAAAACTGGCATCTGAACTGGACCACATAGACCGTCACGTCCTGTCCCGAAATACATTTCCGGGATGGGTGGGCACCAAACTCTTTCCCCGTCGGGGAGATTAAAGCCTACTGACGCCAGAGGCGGGCCTGAGACGGCAACGCCTGCTCATTTGTCCGACAGGAATTGATGTCGATGCCGCCGCGCCGCGTATACCTGGCGTTGACCGTCAGCTTTCCCGGTTCGCAACGATTCATAATGTCGATAAAAATACGCTCGGTAACCTGCTCGGCAAATTCCGGATGCTGCCTATAGGAAACCAGATAACCCAGGAGCCCTTCATGGCTCATTCGGTTGCCGTCGTATTGAACATGGATTGACGCGAAATCGGGCTGGCCGGTGATGGGGCAGAGCGACCTGAACAGATGCGTGTATACCGACTCCCGGACAGTGGATGAACCTTCTCGCGCCAGCAGGTCGGCATCAGGGTTGTACTCATCAATGTCAATATCCAGGTCGTCGAGACTGACGCCGGTGAAAAGCCCCATGCCGTCATTTTCAACCTGCGCCGCCGTAAGGAGGCTGACATCCACCAACGCCCCGGCGGCCTTCGTCAGGTCGGATGCCAATGTATCAATGACCTTGTTGGGATGGTCAAAGGATGTATTGCTGTATGAGCCCAGATAAAACTTCATGGATCTGGACTCGATCAGGTTGGGGGAATCACCGGGCACCTGAAACCGCGCCAGGGCCACTTCCGGTTTACCCCTGCGATTCAGCCAGGTAAATTCGTATGCATTCCAGATATCCCGACCCGTAAACGGCAGCGCATGATCCTTGATGCCAAGGCTTTGCCGCTGGTTTTTTCTCGGGACGGATTCGAGGAGAGACGGGGTGTATTTGCTTACATACGATTGTTTGCCGTTGTTGCCCATCTTGGAATGCGGCCTTGGGGGTGGCGGAGAAACATCTCACTTCAATGCCGGATACTTGTCAAGACGCGAGAGCAGTCGACCCTGATGCGGTAACCCGCGATTGTTTCCCTCTATGCAGACCGAACATTTTTATATAGAGTCCGTTGCCCATGTTGCGCCTTCCAATTTTCATTGCTTTTGTGTGTTTGCTTCCGCCACTCTCGGTTGCAGCGGCGGAAAATACGCTGGACGAGATAATCGTCACAGCCACCAAGAGCGCCAGGAAAGTTCGAGAAGTCGGCTTCACTACTGCGATTCTCGACGCCGAAACCCTTGAACGAATCCGTCATACCCACATCAATGAAACCCTGCACCGGGTTGCCGGCGTATGGATCAGCCGTGGCAACGGTCAGGAACACCTTACCGCCATTCGCTCCCCGGTGCTCACCGGTGCCGGTAGCTGCGGTGCCTTTCTCATGGCGCAGGATGGTATCTCGCTACGCGCCCCCGGTTTCTGTAACGTCAACGAACTATTTGAAGCGACCACAGAGCTTGCTGATCGGATTGAAGTCATCAAAGGCCCGGCCTCCGCCGTCTACGGGTCCAATGCCCTGCATGGCGTGGTCAACGTCCTGACCGCGCCCCAGGATGAAGGGCTCAGATCCTTGTCCATTGAATCGGGCCCCCATGACTACTACCGAACAAAGCTCGCCGTTTCATCGGATATATTCCGTCTTGATTTTTCCGGCACAACCGATGGCGGCTACAAGGACGCATCCGGGTTTGGCCAACAGAAGCTGGTGCTGAAATTCAGGGAAACCACTTTTACCTACACAAATCTCAATCAGGAAACCGCTGGCTTCATTCGGGGCCATGAAGCCTACAAGGACGCCGGCAGCAAGCGTGATAACCCCAACCCGGAAGCATATCGTGATGCGCGTTCTTATCGGTTGACCAGTAAATTAAGCCAACCGATTTACAAAGGTGAGCTTTCTTTAAGACCCTATTTTCGACATGTGGAAATGAACTTCCTGCAACATTTTCTGCCGGGGCAGGCCCTTGAAGAAAATGGCCACGACAGCCTCGGCCTGCAAACACTCTGGATGAATCAGCGGGGCAACTGGCAGTTGGGCCTTGAACTCGAATACACGTCCGGATTCTTGAAGGAAACACAGGCAGGCCCGACTGTCGGCAGCGCTTTCCTGACAGAGACCATACCCCCGGGGAAACACTATGACTACGAGGTGGATGCCGACCTCATAGGACTGTTCACCCGCTATCATGAAGATATCAATGACGCCCTTTCAATCACCGTCGGCCTGCGCTACCAGTACATCGGCTATGACTACGACAACAAAATGCTGCCGGGCAGGACGCGAGAAGACGGCACCCCCTGCGGGTCCGGCGGCTGCCGGTTCAATCGACCCGCGGACCGGAAGGATACATTCAGTGACTGGTCTCCCACTCTCGGGTTTATTTACGATCTTTCCGACCTCCATCAGATCCATGGCTCCGTGTCTCGCGGCTTTCGAGCGCCACAGACAACGGAATTATACCGGCTGCAAGGCGGGCAAAACCTGGCTGGTATTGACCCGGTTGAACTGGATGCTGTTGAACTTGGCTTTCGGGGCAGTACCGGTGGTCTCGACTATGCCTTCAGCCTTTTTTCCATGAACAAGGACAACTTTATTTTCCGCGACACTGCACGGAGCAATGTGGATAACGGGCGGACAACCCATCGGGGCTTGGAACTGGACATCTCATACGAGTTGAATGATCGCCTGAGTGCAGGGCTCGCCTTTACCTGGGCAAAGCACAGGTACAACAACAATCCCGCCTTGTCCGGCGCTATCCTGGACGGCAACGATATAGATACGGCGCCGCGAACCCTTGGCTCCGCCAGTATTCTGTGGCAGCCCCGGCCTGCACACACTCTTGAACTGGAATGGGTGCATGTCGGCAGCTACTACCAGGACCCGCAAAACCTGAACGCTTACGAAGGCCACGACCTCCTGAACCTGCGGGGAGCCTGGCGGGTATCCGGCAATTTTGAGGTCTTTTACAGGTTGCTGAACATCGCCCAGCGGGATTATGCGGAGCGAGCGGACTTTGTTTTTGGCGGTGATCGCTACTTTGTCGGTAACCCGCGTTCAGTCTTCCTCGGGTTCAGGCTTTCACACTGACTGTTGCAGAACTTGACGAACCGATTGCAGACCCCTAAAATTCGCGCCTTCCATTGCTGTGTCCCCTTCGTCTAGAGGCCTAGGACACCGGGTTTTCATCCCGGCAACAGGGGTTCGACTCCCCTAGGGGACGCCATGATGTTAAACTTCGTTCCTGATAGCGGGTATAGCTCAGCAGGTAGAGCGCAACCTTGCCAAGGTTGAGGTCACGAGTTCGAGCCTCGTTACCCGCTCCAGCTTGCCTGCATTGTAAACTTCGCCTCAGCGACCCTTGAACTGGGGCGCTTCCTTGTTCACAAAGGCTACCGCCGCCCGCTTGTGGTCTTCCGTCATGAATGTTCGCATCATGTGCGCCGCTTCAAGATCAAACACATCACTCAAGGTGGCGTTCTGCGCCGCGTTCAGGTTTTTCTTCATATAGCCGACGGCGACAGTCGGCAGGCTCGCCAGATACCTGGCGTATTCACGGGATTCTTTTTCAAACTTGTCCGCGCTCGCAACCTTGGTCACCATGCCTATGCCATAAGCCTCCTGGCCGGTAATGACATCCGCAGTGAAGTAGAGCTCTCTCGCCTTAGATGCGCCAACCAATTGCGGCAGAAAGTAGGAGCCACCATAGTCACCGGATGCGCCAATTTTGGCAAAGGCGGTGGTGATCTTTGCCGTATCCAGGCAAAAACGCATATCGCAGGCCAGGGCCAGGGAAAGACCGGCTCCGGCGGCAGGGCCGGGAATAATCGCCAGGGTTGGCTTCGGCATGGTGTGTAAAATTCGGCTTATCTCCATGCCCTGACGCAAACCCTGGACACGGGCCTCCAGCGACGGACCCTCGCCATCCGAACTCTCATTGCTACCCGCAGCAGAGGCAAAACTTTTGACATCACCGCCGGCGCAGAAAGCGCCACCGGCGCCGGTAAGCACCAGGCAACGCACTGCCGAGTCAACTGCAGCGCGATGCACCGCTTCCCGCAGGGCTTCCATCATCGGCCCGCTCATGGCGTTACGCGCCTCGGGGCGGTTCATGGTCAGGGTCAATACACCATCTTCAAACGACTCTTCCAGATCACTCATTTGTGTTTCTCATGCTTTGCGAGACGTTGAACTTTACCTCAAAAGCCGTGCCATGCCCATCAACGAGATTGAGGCTGCCTCCCAACTGCTCAGTCAGTATCGCCAACATCTCCATGCTGGCAGCACTATCGCCGCCCATACCCGGCTCATCAGGCGGCTCCCCGCCGTCATCGGATACAAGCAGCATGACTTCTCCCGCTAATTGTTTCATGAGCAGAGATACATGCCTGACGCCCGCCTTGTCGGCCAGGTTGCGCTGCAACAGGATTGCAAGCAGTTCATTGATGATCAGGCCGCAGAGCACCGCCTGGTTGATATTCAGATATATCTCTTCCAGGTCCCGTTCGAACGCCAGGTTGACCCCATCACGGACAAACTGTCGGTGCAGCCCCGTTGTCAGCACATCCAGGTACCATTTCATCGACACCTCGCCTGGTTCTCTTGAACTCAGCAGGCTTTCGTGGGCCAATGCGATTGTCTTCATTCTTTGCCGGTTGTCTTCCATGAATTGCAGATATGGCTGGTCGGTACTGCTTTCCACCTGGATGCTCAAAAAACTAATCAACAACTGTAAGTGCTCATGTACCCTGCCATGCGCTTCCTCAAGCAGCCTGTTCTTCTCATTGAGCTTCGCCTCGAGTTGTCTGCGAATTGAATCACTGCGCGATATTTGTTGTTCGAGGTCTTTGGATTGATCTTCCAACGCCCGTTGTTCCCGGATGCCGGCAGTAACATCCCTGACGACAACGACCAGAGAAACGTTATCCTCGGCGGAATCCTCAACGGCGGCTATATGGACATCCAACACTTTTTCCTCGCCATCGGGCGGTGCATATTCCACTTCTCCCTGATAAAAGCCGTCTGAATCAAGCTCCTCACGAGCCGCCAGTTCATCCGTTTCCCGTTGAAACAGTATTTTGAACAACGGATGTCCGATAACTTCCGTTGGTGATTTATCCAACACAGACCAGGCGGCATGGTTGGCGAACAACAAACGCTCTTTGCTGTCAGCGTTTAAAATGCACTCCGGTATTTCGTCCAGGGATTCAACATAATATTGCAGCCTTCTGTAGAACCTGGTTTCCGCATCCTTGCCGGGTTTGCGTAGGCTCAGTTGCATCAGCCGGTAAAACAAGATCAGTGTAACCGTCGCATAGATCATATAGGCCCACCAGGTTCTCCAGGGCGCAGAGGCTACGGTGGAAGTATCGAACATCCATGCTTGATCATGCAGGGAGCAACCCGGCAATAGCAGGAAATATACGGCTACAACAAAAATACGGCGCACTATGAATCTACAACATCTGAGGCTGCTGTCCCCCATACTACTATAAAATTGCGTTTTGGCTTCGCGCAAGCTGCGATGTACATGGCGGCTTCGCCGAAATGACAACACCTTCTATATCAGGGTGCCCAAATGGCGTGTCATATCTTCCGTCGGGCGCGACTCACCGCAAAACAGGCCCTGCATTTGATCGCAGCCATAGCGGCGCAGAATGTGAACCTGCTCGCGGTTCGTAACACCTTCCGCCATTGTTGTCAGGCGCAGGCTTTTCCCCATCCCGATGATGGCCCGGGTGAGTTCCTTGTCGTCTTCATTGTCGTGCAGGCCCTCAATCAGGGAGCGGCTTATCTTCAGGCTCGCCAATGGAAAACGTCTCAGGTAAAAGAGGGGCGCATGGTCGGTTCCAAAATCAGCCATGCTGATGCTGACGCCCATAAGTTCCAGTTCCCGCAACATGCTCGCATTGCGGTCGGGATTATCCATCGCCAGTTCCCCGGAAATTTCCAGGTTCAGGGTACTCGGCGACAGCCCCGCAGCATCCAGAGCTTCACGCACCAACGTAACGATATCGCTTTCGAATTGCAGGGCGTTGACGCTCACGGTGACTCTGAACCAATCAAATCCCATGCCATGCCACCTGCTCATCTGGTGACACACCGACCTCAACAGGAAAGCGTCAAGGGGCGAGGCCAGGCCCGCTGCTTCCGCAATGGACATCTGTTCATCCCGCGAGAGCGAGCTTTCCTCGGGGAGATACCACCTCACCTGTGATGTCATGCCAATCAGCTTTTCAGACTCAACAGCTAAAACGGGCTGGTAATAAATCTCCAGTGAATCTGCAATCATGGCCTCTTGTATGCCGTCGGATATTTCAATGAATTGCCGGGCCTCCCGGTGCATAGTCTGGTCGGCGACAATATATGCGCCCTGGGTACGGGTTCTGGCTCCGGTGAGCGCCGTGTCCGCATCAAACATCACTTCATCCGCCTTTGCATAGTCGTCATGGTCAATGGCAATGCCGATGAAGGCCGTGACATTTATCATGCGTCCGTCTATGTCCATCGGTTGCCGAATCGAATCGAGAACATCCTCACAGGCTTTTATAACCTCCATCACGGATTCAACAGGGTTAAGCAATACGGCAAATATATCCTCGCCGAACCAGGAAACTATATCGTCTGGCCGAACAGCATCAACTATCCTGCGGCTCATGTCGCCGATGACCCTGCCACCCGCATCATGGCCAAACACTTCAGTGACAACCACAAACTCATCCAGGCCGATCAGGAGCACTGCGAACCGCCCCGCTTCTCCGCCGTTGATACGACGACCAATGGAAACACTGAGACGGTCCTCAAACAACGCCTTGCCCGGCAGTTCAGTCCGACTATCGAAAAAAGCATCCTTCCTGATAGCTTCCTCGTAACCCAGTTGTCGGCTTATGTCTCTGAAGGTGACAACTATGAGTTCCGAGGTTTTATCGGGGAAGCTTGCACTCAGCTCAATGGGCAAAGCGACCCCGTCGGCGCGGATCAAACGATGACGGATATCCCTGACCTGTTTCCAGGAAGCGAACTCTCCGGGATTCAGCAGGTTTGACGGCACCCGACCGACCTCGAAGGCTTCGAGCTGAAGCACCTCGTCCAGTTTCTTTCCCAACCCCTCACCCGGCTGAAGGCCCGCAATCTGCTCAGCCATGGGATTGACCAGACATATCACGCCATCCGCATCTGCAGCCATGACGCCGCCGCTGACATTGGCCAGTGTTGCCTCCAGCCCCTGTTTTGCCTCCCTGAGTTCTTTTTCAACCCTGTGCCTGACGAGAGCAACCTCGATGTTTATTCCCAGTTCCCGGTTGTCAAAGGGCTTCAGCACATAACCTCCCAGGGAAGCGGCTTCGTCTCGCGCCAATATCCGGTCGCCGGAATAGGCGGTGGAAAAGATTATGGGAATTGATCGTTGCCTGTTTATTTCAACCGCCGCTTGAACGCCATCCATGTCGTTGCGCAGGTTCAAATCCATGAGTACGAGATCAGGGTCCCGCTCCACCGCCATCTTGACGGCTTCTTCTGCTTCAGTTGCGATACCGACAACCTCATAACCCATGCTTTCGAGGCGAGCCTGCAAGTCTCGGGCAACGAGTACATGACCTTCAATCACCAACACCTTGGCAGCCACGGGCCGGATTCCCGTGTAACTCTATATGCCGTAACGCGCCTTTGCTTCCTTTCTTCTGGCGTGCAACACCGGTTCGGTATAGCCGTTTGGCTGTTCCATGCCCTTGAACACCAGATCACAAGCCGCCTGAAATGCAACACTCTCATCGAGCGCCGATGCCATGTTGTGATACCCGGCATCGTCGGCATTCTGTTGGTCCACCACGGCGGCCATCTTCCGCATGGTCTGCATGACCTGCTCTTCGGAACAAATGCCATGCCTGAGCCAGTTGGCGATATGCTGGGAGGAAATCCTCAGCGTCGCCCTGTCTTCCATCAGGCCAACATTGTTGATATCCGGCACCTTGGAACAACCCACACCCTGATCAATCCAACGAACCACATACCCGAGTATGCCCTGGACATTGTTTTCAAGTTCTTTTTGCACATCATCTTCAGAGAGGTTTTCTCCCCTGAGAAGCGGCAGCGTGAGCAGGTCTGACAAGCTGGCACGGCCTCGATGTTTCAGTTTGTCTTGCTGGCTCATCACGTTGATCTGGTGGTAATGGATGGCATGCAGGGTGGCCGCCGTCGGCGACGGAACCCAGGCTGTATTGGCACCCGACTCAGGATGACCGATTTTCTGCGTCATCATTTGCGTCATTTCATCAGGCATGGCCCACATGCCCTTGCCTATTTGCGCTCTGCCCTGCAATCCCGCCCCGAGGCCTACGTCAACATTCCAGTCTTCATAGGCGGTAATCCAGGGCTGTTGCTTCATTACCGTCTTTCTGACCATGGGGCCGGCTTCCATGCTGGTATGAATTTCATCTCCGGTCCGGTCCAGGAAACCGGTGTTGATAAAGATGACCCTCTCCTTAGCCGCCCTGATGCACTCTTTCAGATTGAGAGTGGTACGGCGTTCTTCATCCATAATGCCAATCTTGAGAGCATTCGTCTCAAGCCCCAGCGCCTTCTCTATGCGCGCAAACAGATCAACAGTGAACCGCACTTCTTCCGGGCCGTGCATCTTTGGCTTGACGATGTAAACGCTGCCGGTACGCGAATTACCGACCGGGCCGGTTTTTTTCAGGTCGTGCATGGAGATGAAGCCGGTGAACATACCATCCATGATGCCCTCCGGGATTTCACTGCCATCCGCCATCAGAATGGCGTCATTGGTCATCAGGTGCCCGACATTGCGAATAAGCATCAGGCTCCGGCCATGCAGGGTAATGTCCTTGCCATTCGCGCTTTTATAGACCCGGTCAGGCTCAAGGGCGCGGCGAATCACCTTGCCGCCCTTGGCAAATTCCTCCACCAGCTTCCCGGTCATAAGGCCAAGCCAGTTACCGTAGACTTCCGCCTTGTCCTCCGCATCCACCGCGGCAACTGAGTCTTCACAATCCTGAATGGTTGTTACGGCTGACTCCATCAGGATGTCTTTGACGCCAGCTTTCTCGCCCCTGCCGACCGGGTCATTGCGGTCTATCTGAATCTCGACATGCATGCCGTTGTGTTTCAAAAGGGCACCGGAAGGATCATTCGGCTCGCCCAGGTAGCCGACAAACTGGCCCGGGTCCGCCAGGTGGGTGGCACCATCTTCGCCAACTTCCGTGACAAGTGCGCCTTCAACCACCAAATACCGGGTCACATCCCGATGGCTTGCATCAGCCAGCGGGAAGGTTGCATCCAGAAAGTTGGCGGCGTATTCAATAACCCTGGCGCCGCGGCCCGGATTATAACTGCCACCCTTCTCCGCGCCCGGCGATTCCGGGATAACGTCTGTCCCGTAAAGCGCGTCATACAAACTGCCCCATCTGGCATTTGCAGCGTTCAGCGCATAACGGGCATTCTTGACCGGCACCACCAGTTGCGGGCCGGCAGTGAGTGCAATTTCCTCATCGACATTCCGTGTTTCAATTTCGAAGTCAGGCCCTTCATCCAACAGGTAGCCGATTTTTTTCAGGAAGGCACTGTATTCGGCCTCGTCGATATTTCCCCTCTTCTGCTGTCGATGCCAAGCGTCTATTTGTTCCTGCAGCCGGTCTCGCTTTTGCAGGAGAGCCCTGTTGCGCGGGACGAATTCATCAAGTATCGCCTCCAGTTCTTTCCAGAAATGTGCAGAGTTCACGCCGGTACCCGGTGCTATTTCATTCTCCAGCAGGTCCTTCAGGACATTCGCAACCTGAAGTTGGCCGATAGTGGTTCTCTCGGTCATTTAGGGTCCCCCGGCAATTCAAAAGAAGCCGTATGCTACGCGAATTCAGGAAAGCCTGCATGTTATCCTGACGGACTGGTGCCTGGAGGCCCGGCATTTTCAGACACAGACTGGGGATACTGCATGATCGATACAGAACTCGACATCGAAACCGGAGATGGTCCGATGAATACATTACGGGTTTGTTTTCCCGCTTCGCCCGGGTATTTATCACAAGGATTCAGCAGAACGCCATTACGAGCGCCTGTTCGCCATGTTTGCAAGAAACCTGTAAAGAGGCCCTTATGCCACACCCTCAACGATTAAGAAGGTGTCAACTTTCCGTACCCGGCAGCAGCGAGAAGATGATGACCAAATCCGCCGGCCTGGATTGCGACCATGTATTCCTCGACCTGGAGGACGCTGTCGCACCCAACGCCAAAGCTGAAGCGCGCGGCCTGATTGTCGAGGCGATTCACAAACACGACTGGAAAGCCAAAACCCTGTGCGTACGGATCAATGACGTGGAAACAGAGTATTGCCACGACGACATTATCGAAGTGGTTACCGGCGCCGGTGAAAAGCTCGACACCATCATGCTGACCAAGGCGAAAAGCGCCCATGACGTCATGTTTGTTCACCTACTGCTGGACCAACTGGAACAAAAACTCCGGCTGCGCAAACGCATCGGCATCGAGTGCCTGATAGAAGAAGTCGAAGGCATGATGAACGTGGAAGAGATTGCCGCATGCAGCGACAGACTGGAGTGCCTGGTATTCGGCATGGGCGACTATTCAGCATCACAGGCGATGGACCTGCGCGCCGTCGGCAGCGGGGGCAGCAACTATCCGCCCGACATCTGGCACTATCCTCGCTACAAGCTCACCATTGCCTGTCGCGCCCATGGCATTGACCCGGTGGACGGCCCTTACGCAAACTTCCGCAATCCGGAATCATTCCGCACCGAATGTGAACGCGGCAATGTGCTTGGCATGGTGGGGAAATGGGCCATTCATCCCAGCCAGGTCGATATTGCCCAAGCAGTGTATTCACCGGACAAGAAAGCGGTGGATGACGCCCGCAAACAAAAGGCGGCCTACGAGCAGGCGCTCACAAAGGGGCTGGGCGCCATTCAGGTCGATGGCGTCATGGTCGATGCCGCCAGCGTTCGCATTCTGCAAAACACCATCGACAAAGCCGACCTGATAGGGATGTGACTAAGATGCCCGACCGTCGGTTCGCCTTCACGATCATTTTCCTGGTAGCGTTGATTGATTCCATCGGGTTCGGCATCATCCTGCCGGTCACGCCCATGCTGTTGATGGAAATAAGCGGCGAGAACCTCGCCTCGTCGGCGGTTTATGGCGGCTGGTTGATGTTCGTGTTTGCCATCATGCAGTTTTTCTTTATGCCGATTCTCGGGAATCTCAGCGACGCCTATGGTCGCAAGCCCGTATTGATGACATCGCTCCTGCTGCTTGGCGTTAATTATCTCATCATGGGTCTTGCAGAAACTCTCACGCTGTTGTTTATCGGCAGGATAATTTCCGGCATCGGCTCGGCTTCCTACAGTACCTGTAACGCCTACATAGCCGATACCACGACGCCAGAAGAACGTGCGCAATACTTCGGCCTGATGGGCGCAGCCTTCGGGCTGGGATTTGTCATCGGGCCGGTGCTTGGCGGGTTCCTCGGCGAGTTCGGTGTGCGGGTGCCCTTCTATGCAACCGGCGCCCTTTGCCTCCTAAGCCTGGTAATGGCGATGATCTTCTTGCCGGAATCCCTCAAAGACGAAAACCGGAGGGTATTTGAACCCGGCAGGGCAAATCCTTTCTCCGCCCTCAGGCAACTCAGCCATTTCAAGATAGTATCCGGCATTATCGGCGTCATGTTTCTCTACAATCTCGGCCATCATGTCCTCCCGGCAGTGTGGAGTTTTTACGGTATCGAACAATTCGACTGGACCCCTCGGGAAGTAGGTTACTCCCTCGGTTTTGCAGGCATATTGATGGTGTTCGTGCAGGGCTACCTGATCCGTATTGTCATACCGGTGTTGGGTATGCGCTTGGCCGGCATCATCGGCCTTGGGTTCACCATCCTTGCTTTCATGGTTTACGCAGTCGCAACAACTGCCTCCTTTGCCTATGTGGGTCTGACCCTCGGCGCCCTGGGGGCGCTGGCGGGGCCAGCAATGAACGGGATAGCCTCGGGGCAGGTCGGCCCGGACCAGCAGGGTGAACTGCAAGGCGCACTGGGCAGTATCATGAGCCTTACCGCAATCATCAGCCCGCCCTTGATGACAATCGTGTTCGGCATCTTCACCGGCGAAAATGCACCCTTCTATTTCCCCGGCGCACCCTTCCTCCTTGCAGCAATACTCACAATCATGAGCATTGCACTCTTTGTTGTCGTGACGGCAGGATTTGTGGACAAAACCGCCGCGGAGTCGGCATGATGACCTGCAAACCAAAATATATTGGCGGCGACTATGCCGCATGGAATACCGGGAAAGATGAACGAACTTTGCAGTAAAAGCGCCATGGAACAGCGCACCTTGATTGACTCCGGAGCTATCAGCGCAACAGAACTGCTTGAGGCGCACCTGGCGCAGATCAACGATGTCAATCCCGGGCTCAACGCCATCGTCACTCAGGTCCCGGACCACGCCAGAAAACTGGCGAAAGCGGTGGACGACAAGATCGCCAGAGGAGAAAACCCCGGTTTGCTTGGCGGCCTGCCAATTGCCCACAAAGATCTGGTACAGACCAAAGGTATCAGGACAACTTTCGGTTCCCGGATGTTTGCGGATTTTGTACCGCAGGAGAATGACTGCATCGTTGACCGTCTGTTAAACGCGGGCGCGGTAACCCTGGGTAAAACCAATACGCCCGAATGGGGCGCAGGCTCCCAGACTTTCAATGACGTCTTTGGCGAAACACGCAATCCATACGACAGGTCGCGCACCTGCGGCGGCAGTTCAGGCGGCGCGGCCGTTGCCCTTGCCGCCCGCATGCTGCCAATCGCGGATGGCAGTGACATGGGCGGTTCCCTGCGTAATCCCGCCAGTTTCTGCAATGTCGTCGGCTTTCGCGTGTCCGCCGGTCGGATTCCCTTCTATCCTGCCCTCTCCGCCTGGAGCAACCTGTCGGTATTGGGGCCAATGGCGAGAAATGTCAAGGACTGTGCGCTTCTGCTTGCGGCCATAGCCGGGCCGGACGACCGCAGCCCCATTGCACTGCCGGACCCGGGCGAAACCTTTTTGCAACCTCTCGACGCGGATATTAAAGGTACCAGGGTCGCTTTCTCATCTGATTTCGGCGGTCAGCTTCCCGTGGCGCGCGAGGTCAGGGATGTGATTGAAAACGGCGGCAAGGTGCTGGAAGACATGGGCTGCCATGTCGCCCGGGCATGCCCCGACTTCACGGGTGCCGATGAAGCTTTCAAGACTCTGCGGGCCTGGAGTTTTGCCGCCGTTCACGGGGAAAACATCCGCAAGCACCCAAGCAAGTTCAAGGAAACAATTATCTGGAATACGGAGCAGGGGCTGAATCTATCCGCCGCCGATGTGGCGCAAGCGGAACGCACCCGCACAAGTGTGATGCAAGGCGTCATCAGGTTCTTCGAGGCGTATGATTTTCTCGCACTGCCGGTATCCCAGGTAACGCCCTTTCCGCTCACCCAGGAATATGTGGCTGAAATAGAAGACATCAAGATGCATACCTACATAGACTGGATGAGTTCCTGCTATTACATTTCCCTGATCGGATTGCCAGCTATCTCTCTCCCCTGCGGGTTTACGCCTGGAGGCCTGCCGGTTGGCATACAAATCGTCGGTAAACCCCGCTCTGAACTTGCTATTCTCAGGTTTGCCCACGCCTTTGAGCGGGCCACGGAGACATGGAAACATTGCCCTGACATCGGCAAATAACAACAATTGCTGGCTATTCATTACGACCCCGCCCTGAGTTATACTTCGCAGGTTCCTTGGGGGTGGCTTACTCGCCTGAGATCAAACCCCAGAACCTGATCCGGTTAATACCGGCGTAGGAAAAAGGTGCGCAGGTAACATCTCTCTATACGTTCGGACCGGGTCTCTTTTTTGCAACGCTTTACCGCAAGAGAAAGGAGAGACTCATGAAATCATCAATCCCAAAACAACTTTTTGCTCTGTTACTGCTCAGCGGCGGTCGGCTTGGCGCGGACACCATCGAAGAAGTGGTGGTCACCGCGAACCTTCGCGGGGACACCGCCATGCAGACCGCCGACAGTGTGACCGTGGTCACCGAGGCGGAAATCCGCGCACGAGCGGCGCAACATTTTGAAGACATCATCCTCACCATTCCCAACGTGAACTATGCCTCCGGTAGCAACCGCGCCAGGTTTTTTCAGATTCGCGGCATCGGCGAACGCAGCCAGTTCGGGAGCCCGATCAATCCGTCGGTCGGCTTTCTAATCGACGATGTGGACTTCAGCGGTGCCGGCACAATCGCGACCCTGATGGATGTGAAACAGGTGGAAGTATTGCGCGGCCCTCAGGGGACTCGCTATGGCGCCAACGCTCTTGGCGGCCTCATCAACGTCATCACCAACGACCCAAATGAGTCGCGCTCCCTGTCACTGAAATTATCCACCGCGGAATACGGTGCGACATCTCTGGGGCTGATCGCCAACTCACCTGTGGGAGAGAGGCTGCAAGCCAGACTGGTTGCGGAATCCCACGAGAGCGACGGATACATCGATAATGAACATCTGAACCGCGACGATACCAATGGCCGTGATGAGTTGACCCTGCGCGGCAAGCTATCCTGGCAACCGAGGGATGATTGGTCCGTCAATTTCACCCTGGCAAATATCGACATCGACAACGGCTATGACGCCTTCTCGCTGGACAATGTGCGCAAAACGTTATCCGGTGAGCCGGGCTTCGACAGGCAGGAGTCCGTCTATCTGTCTCTGAAGAGCGTCTGGCAACTGGACGGCATACAAGTGGAGGCCCTGTTGAACCGGGCAAATTCGGATCTCGCCTACGGATACGATGAGGACTGGGTTTACGATGGCTTCCACCCGAATGGCTATTCATCCACGGATCATTACTTCCGCGAAAGAGACACAACCAGCATGGAAATCAGATTCCTTTCCAACCGGGGAGGACAACTGTTTGCAGGCTCAACGGACTGGGTGGCGGGTCTGTATTTGCTGAGTTCTGACGAAAGCCTGAAGCGCGAATACACCTTCTTGCAATCAAGCTTCCTCAGCGACTACGATTTTGACACTCTGGCGGTTTTTGTCCAACTGGACACCGCCCTCAGCGAGAAGCTGAACCTTGGCATCGGCGCCAGGCTTGAAGAAAGAGAAGCCGATTACAACGATTCTGAACAAGTCACCTTCTCGCCGGACTACTCGCTGTGGGGCGGCAAGGTTTCTCTGGAGTATATGATCTACGAGAATACTCTGGGCTATGTTTCCGTCTCTCGTGGTTACAAGGCCGGAGGGTTCAACACGGACGGTACTCTGGACGCGGACCTGCGGGAATTTGACGAGGAGTATCTGGTCGAGTACGAGTTGGGCCTGAAGGCCAGGCTGAACAATGGCCGGAGCGCTCTGCAAATTGCGTTGTTCCGCGATGACCGCAGGGACCAGCAGGTCAAAAGCTCTCTGCTCAGACCCAGGCCGGACGGTAGCACGGACTTTGTTGACTTCCTGGGTAATGCCGCCAAGGGTACAAACCGGGGCATCGAGGTGGATGTCAACTGGGGCATCAGCGACACATTACGGATGACGGCAAACGCCGGTTGGCTGGTCGCCAGGTTCGATAGTTTTATCAACGAGTTTGGTGAGGACTTGGGCGGTCGCGACCAGGCTCATGCGCCCCGCTATATGTTCAATGTCAGCTTTCACTACGAACAAGGCCCGTGGTCCGCTTCTGTTTCCACCAATGGCAAGGATGAATTCTTTTTCTCGGACCGCCATGCCGTAAAGAGCGAGAACTTCACACTTTACAACGCCTCCCTCAGCTATGAAATCCGGGGATGGAAACTGACCCTGTGGGGCCGCAATCTTACGAACGAAGATTACCATGTGCGCGGATTCGGTAGTTTCGGCAACGACCCTCGCAAGGACTACGCCACCGAACCCTATTACCAGTCTGGCGAGCCGAGGGTCTCCGGTGTAACGCTGGAACTTATTTTGGACCGACAATGACCGCACCCGGCTCACCGGTGGAACTCACCGCGGTTATCCTGGCCGTGGTCTACCTGCTTCTTGCGGTTCGCCAGAACATCGCCTGCTGGTATGCCGCCTTTGCCTCCACAGCCATTTTTCTGTACATCTTCTGGCAGGTGAACCTCTATATGGAATCCGCCTTGCAGATATACTACCTGGCCATGGCGGTATATGGCTGGTGGCAGTGGCGGCACGTCAATGGAGAAAAAAAGCCGTTGCCGATTTCTGTCTGGAGTTACAAACAACACCTGGCGGCAATTTCTTTTATCCTACTCGCGACCGTAACCAGCGGGTGGCTGCTTTCCGGCACGGACCAACGCCTGGGTTATATAGACGCTTTCACCACCTGGGGCGCCGTCATTACCACCTTCATGGTGGCGAGAAAAATTCTCGAGAACTGGCTCTACTGGCTGATTATCGATGGTGTGTCAATCTACCTCTACCTCGACAGGGAGTTGTATTTCACGGCTGCATTGTTCGTTCTTTATATTGGTATAATCTTCTTTGGATTTTATGCTTGGCGACAGGATTACAGGCGAACAGCGGCTTGACCTGTATAATGGCAACCTTTTCCATGGATGGAAATCCTTCTTAAAACCGGAGACTCAGTGCTAAACATCTATCTCAAGTGCCTACGGGACCCCGCAATCGTGATAGGGGTGGTCCTGATACTATGCATGGTGGCATCATCGGGCATCAGGCACTTCAGCTTTGACGCCTCCGCCGACACTCTTGTGGTGGAAAACGACCCCTCTCTTATCAGTTACAGGGAGATGTCCGCATTATTTGGTGGTGACGACTTTATCGTGGTGACCTACTCCAGTGATGATGTACTGTCGGAGGTCTCCCTGCGGGAAATTGCCGCCATTCAAGAGCAGGTGCAGCAACTTGACGACGTCAGCGGCACCTACTCCATTCTTGATGCGCCACTGATCCAAAGCCCGCCAATCCCACTGGAATCCATCGCGGAAAATTACAACACCCTGCGAAATAAAGACGTCGATAAAGAACTGGCGCGTCAGGAACTGACGAACAGCCCGCTTATGAGCGACTACCTGATTGCAAGCAATGCGAAAACAACCGCGATAACCGCGATGCTGGATCTGACGCAGGAAACTGAACGCGAAATTTACGTCAGCAAACGGGAAGCCCTCATAAACTCTCTGCGAGAAATTCGTGATGACTACAAGGGCGAGGCACGCATCTTCATATCCGGGGTGCCGATGATCGCGGCTGACATGCTGTCTTACATCAGGTCGGATCTCATTATATTCGGCAGCATGGCGATGGTTTTAATCGTCACCTTGCTCACGTATTTCTTCAGGCGGGCAATATGGGTATTCATCCCGCTTGCCATCTGCCTTGCCTCCATCTCCTCGACCCTGGGAGTCTTGGGGCTGGTGAATACGCCCGTGACCGTTGTATCGTCAAACTTCGTGTCCTTTCTCGCCATTATCAGCATTTCATTTTCGATTCATCTGATAGTTCGCTATCAGGAACTGTTCAAGGAAGGCGGTGATCACCGGGCCGCAGTGACAGAAACCATGCGAAGCAAGTTCCTGCCTTGTCTCTTCACAGCGTTGACCACCATCCTCGCGTTCGGGTCCATGCTGAGCAGTGGCATAGGGCCCATTATCGATTTCGGCTGGATGATGTGCCTTGGCATTGTAATCGCGCTCATGCTTACCTATTTCTTCTTCCCGTCAGTGCTGCTGCTGTTCGGGCCCATCAAATCCAGCAAGCATTCGTACAGAACTATCGCGCTGGTCGACAGCCTCAGAGCCCTGTCGACAAAACGGGCCGGATGGGTGGCAGCCACCGGCGGCATCTTGATACTGCCCGCCCTCTACGGCCTGACGCTGCTCTCTTATGACAACAGGTTCATTGACTACTTCAGCGATGACACCGACATTCATCAGGGCATGGCCCAGATAGACCGACACTTGGGCGGCACCCTGCCCCTCGATGTCTATATTCGCTTTGAAGCATTCGAGACAGGAGAAGACGAATTTCTTGATGGCTTCGAGGAAACCTACCCGGAGAGGTATTGGTTCACGCCGGAAAAAATTGCACTACTCGATAAAATGCAGCAAGAACTGGAGAAGCGACCGGAAATCGGCAAGGTAATATCCATGGCGTCCATGGAACAGATGGCGCGTCAATTCAACAACGGCGAGGCCCTCTCCGGCCTTGAAATCGCTTATGTACTCGGCGAGCTGCCGAGCCAGGTTCATGAATTTCTCATCCAGCCCTATGCCCACCCCCAGGAAGGCTGGATGCGGCTCAATGCCAGGATACGGGAGAGCGTCATCGGTTTTTCCAAGGGGGAGTTGATTGCAGCCATTGAAACATTCGCCAGGGACGGCCTTGGCTTGAAGCCCGATGAGATCAGGGTCACTGGCATGGTGGTGCTGTTCAACGATATGCTGCAACAACTGGCGGAATCCCAGGCACGAACGCTGGGATATGTCGTGGCCGCCACATTTATCATGTTCTCGCTGTTATTGCGATCATGGAAGCTGGCCCTGATTGCGCTCACTCCCAACGTCCTTGCCGCCATGTTGATTGTCTCCCTCATGGGGTACGTCGGTATCGTCATGGACATGATGACAATCACCATCGCCGCCATCTGCATAGGTATCGGCGTGGATAACGCCATCCACTACTTGCATAGGTTCAACAATGAACTCGACGCTGGCGTCAGCATCGAAACAGCTATCATGAGGGCGCATCAGACCATTGGTCGTGCGGTGAGTTACACGACCATCACAATAATGGGCGGGTTTTCCATCCTGGCGTTTTCCAATTTCATTCCGACCGTTTACTTCGGGGTGCTTACCGCCATCGCCATGGGGCTTGCCCTCGTCGCCAACATGACCCTGCTGCCAAGTCTGCTGATGATTTTCCATCGGCGAACCGCATCTTAACCGAGCAAGACCTTAGCCTGCAGGGAAGGTATCGGTTACAAAAGAGAGCAATGGAATGATTAAACCGCCCTGGCGTTTTCCAAAAACTGCTCATTGACGCAGTTTTCCAGCCTGCCGATGCGCAAGTATTTCAACGCGACGGTGATACCCTTGGTGCGCATATCGTACAGGCTCTGCGGGGTGTAGAAAGCCGAATGTGGCGTGATCAACAGCCTGTCCTTGATCCATTCCTCTTCCTTGTGCCAGGCGAGAATCAGCTTTCTTTCCATGTTGGAAGGTTCCTCCGGCAACACATCCAGCCCGGCGCCGCCCACCCGCCCAGACTTCAGAGCGTCATAAAGTGCATCTATATCCACTATCTCGCCCCTGGCGGCATTGACAAGCACCAAGCCCGGCTTGGCGTGAGCGAGCAAATCTGCATTGACCAGGTTGTGGGTTTCGTCGGACAAGGGCGTGTGCAGGCTGATAATGTCCGACTCCGCGAACAGAGCCTCGAGGCTCTCGGACCGATTGATGTTGAGCGCTAGATCAGAGCCGTTCGACTTGTAAGGGTCGTAAAAGGTGACATCCATGCCAAAGGCCTTGCAGCGAAGCGCCATGGCAGTGCCAATCCTGCCGAGACCCACTATGCCGACCCGGGCAATGGAGAGACGTAGCGCAAGCGGATTATCGAGCTGTTTCCAGTTTTCCCTCGGCTTCTCTCGCAGGCGATTATCCCAGCGGTTGATCCCCTTCATCAGACCAAGCAACAACCCCATGGCATGATCGGCAACATCCTGAGTACCGTAATCAGGCACATGACTGACGGGTATCCCCGCCCCGCCATAGAGTTCAAGGTCGATATTGTCAAAGCCGACTTTCGGCGTCACGAAGATTTTACAGTTGGGGATTTTGTCCAGGGTTTCCGCCGTCAGCGGGTCAAGTGTACTGATCAGCGCATCCGCCTCCCGCCATTGCGCATCCGTAACGTCATCCGGAGACTCAACAAACACGCAATTGACTTCGGAGCCGGCGGTTTGTATTTCTGGTTGATTGTCATCGCCCCAACGTACCGCAGGCCAGAGTAAGTTCAAAGACATGGGTGTTATGATAGGCGATAATGATGGAGGATGCCATGAACCCAACGCCAGCAGAATACATACGCCGAACCCAAAAGAATTACGAGACGCTCGGATACCAGGCCTACCGGTGGTATGAAGCGGATGATGAACCGGCGTATACACCCCTGGCCAAACCTTTGTCGGAGTCCAGGCTAGGCATGATCTCCACTGCCGGCGCTTATGTGCATGGGCAAGTTGCCTATCACTACAAGGACGACACCGGCATCCGGGCCATCCCGAATAATACGCCGGTCAAGGATTTGCGCTTTTCTCACATCATGGAAAACTATCTGGTGGAAGCCAGGCAGGACCCCTGTACCGTCTTCCCCATTGAAGCCCTGGCGAAACTCGATGCCGAGGGCGTCATTGGCAAACTGGCTGAAAATTATTATTCCTGTATGGGTGGCATTTATTCACAAGGTCGCGTCAAGGACGAACTCATACCTTCTCTGGAAACAGCCATCGGCGAGGAAGCGCCTGACCTGCTATTGCTCGTACCCTTGTGACCAGTCTGCCACCAGACCGTGTGTCTGATAGCCCGCCACTTCGAAAAAAACGGCCTGCCAACCTTGATACTTGGCAGTGCGCTGGATATTTTAACCGCCGGCAAACCTCCCCGCGCCATGTTCGTCAACTATCCGCTCGGCTTTGAAGCCGGCAGATTCAGGGACAGGCAGAATCAACTGGATGTGGTTAGGCGCGCCCTCGGCGGCTTCGAGACAATGACCGGCCCGGCCATTGAGACCATGCCATTTGAATGGCAGGCGGGTTGGGCTATGGTCAATGAGCGAGAGAAAGGCAAGCTGGACCTGCGAAGCGAACGCTACGGCGAACCCCGCTATCAGACAGCGGCGGACCGCCTCGCCGCTCAAGATTAACGCTGCTTTGTAACATCATGACCACTGCATTCAAAGGCATCAGCATTCTTGATTTCAGCCAGGTTCTGGCCGGGCCTTTTGCCGTCATGCAGTTGGCCTTGTTGGGTGCGGATGTCATTAAGGTCGAACAGCCCGGTAGCGGCGACCAGATCCGCAGCCTGATAAATGAAGGCGGTGATGCCGGTATGTCCCCTTTTTTCATGGGCATGAATCTGAACAAGAAAAGCCTGACCCTGAATCTCAAGCATGAAGCCGCCGTTGAGTTGGTCAAAAAACTGACGCCGAGAGTCGACGTGATTGTTGAAAACTTCAAGGCGGGCACCATGCAACGCATGGGATTGGATTATGATTCCCTCAAGACTTTGAAACCGGGTCTCATCTACTGCTCCATCACTGGTTACGGGCAAACAGGCCCGAAAGCCGGAGAAGGCGCTTACGACGGCGCAATACAGGCATCCAGCGGCATGATGTCGCAGACAGGCCACCCGGAAACCGGCCCGACACGAACCGGATACATGCCCGTGGATATGGCCACGGCGCTCAACACGGCCTTTGCAATTTCCGCCGCCCTGTATCGCCGGGCAAAGACCGGGCAAGGGCAACATCTTGATGTCGCCATGATGGATACAGCGGTTATCATGCAGGCCGCGCAGTTCAGCAGCTATCTGAACCAAGGCAGCCTTATCGGCCTGAAAGGCAACGCATCGCCCACGGGCCAGCCAACGGCGAATGTTTTCCCAACCGGGGACGGATACATTCAGATTACCGCACTCAGGCAACCACAGGTGGAGAAACTCTTTGCGGAACTGGGTATTGCGGCGCTGCTGAAACAAGCCGCGTACAAGAGCCCATCAGCCAGAATGGCGAATCCCGAAAAGATACACGAGGCCATGTCCGAGGCCCTGGTGAAAAAAACCACCACCGAATGGATGAAGCGATTGGCTCCCACCGGCATACCCGTAGCGGAAGTGCGTGAAATACCCGAAGTGGTGAAGGACCCGCAGTTTGAAGGGCGCAATGCTTTCGAAACTCTGGCATCGCCTGTTCACCCAGGGCAAACCATCACCCTTGCCAAGGCGGGATATACCGCCAATGAAGATGGCCCCGAAGTAACTTCCGGGCCGCCCCTGCTGGGCGCGCACACAAACGAAATCCTCGCCAGTCTGGGTTACAACGAGAGCGACATTGCCAGGCTGCGACGGGAAGGGGCGATTTGACGGCGCATTGCCGAAGCCTGGGCTACCCTGCATCAGGCATCAAAAGGTAAACAGCTCCCGGAATTTCTGCACATCTTCCAGCATGGCCGTGTCGTCAGGGAGCAGATGCTTCAGACGGTGGTCACACGCCATGGTCAGGTTGCGCAAGGGAATATGCTGATCGACGAAAATGGTTTCCAGGTCAGGGTAGACTTCTTTCAATATCTCCACCATGCCAAGAGAGGAAAGCCGCCGATGTGACAGGTTGTAAACGTCGGATTCCATTTCTTTGAGCGCGACCTGCACGAGGACTTCCACAAGACGATAGATGCTGATGTAAGTGAGCGTGTGCTCCGGGTCGCCATGGATGGAAACACGATTCGTAAAGTGGGCGTCGAAAATCAACTGGTTGATGTCCGTCTCTACCCTGAGGTTTTTTGAGTAGCCGTAAACATTGGCGCAACGCACAAGCTGTACGGACATCTTCTTCATAAGGCGTTTTACATGATTCTCGCCGCGCATCTTGGAAATACCGTAAAAGCTGGAGGGATTGCAGGGATGATCCACCGAGTCGACCTCACCCTCGCCGTAAACCGCCTGGGTGCTGAGGTAAACCAGCTTTGGCAGGCTGACTTCCTCCGCCGTGTAGCTTATTTCAGCCGTACCCCAGTGATTTGTCTGCTCAAAGTCGTGGGCGTTCTGGTCCGCAAGCGGCGTTTCCACTTTCGCCGCCAGATGGTAAACCACATCCATGCCTTCCATGTATTTACGCAGGCTGCGTGAATCCAGAATATCCGCCTGGATAAATCGTACATTGTTCCCCGGCACCTTTCGCAGGCCGGTGAACAGATTGTAGTTGCCCTTGCACAGGTTGTCGTACACCAGTATGTCTTTTATGCCGGGCTCAGCCGACAAGCGGTAAACCAACTCGTTACCGATGTAACCGGCCCCCCCGATAACCATGACTCTCATGTCAACCTCCTTGAGCCACGAGGGTTGTATTCAACCCGCACTCGGTTTTGTTCATGCCAAACCAGCGGGAGTTTCTTTCATTGCCTTCACCAAAAAACTTCGTGGTGCAGGGTTCACAACCAATGCTCAGGTAACCGTGGGCTTCCAGCGGATGGGCGGGCAAATTGTGTTGCTGCCGATAGTAATAAATCATCCTGCTGTCCCATTGCAGCATCGGATGGTAACGCAGGCAATTGTGAGGTGTTTGCTCTTCCTCCGACATTCCGCGGCGCACTTCACTCTGGTCGGCGCGGATGCCATTGACCCATACGTCATACTCGATAAGTATCGGCTCCAGCGGCTGCACCTTGTTCAGGTAGCAGCAATGGTCCGGGTCGGAGGCGTAAAGGAACCGCCCTTTGCGGTCCAGTTGCCTGTTCTTGGTTGTCTCCGGCCTGAGCCCGACCGCTTCAATACCCAGGTCTCGGCAAACATCATCCGCGAAGGCCAAAGTTTCCGGGAAGAGGAAACCGGTATTGGTATAGTAAACCGGGATGCGGCTTTCCAATCGGCTGATGATATGCAGTAGCGGCAGGCTTTGCGTCTGAAATGAGCAGGTGGCAAAAACCTTCTTGCCCTCGTCCAGGTAATCGTTCAGTTTCGCGGTGATTTCCCTCGCTTTAGCGTCGAGGTCCAGCTTGTCGAGTATTTTCATGGGGCGATTTTACAGGCATTGGCAAGGCTGTATTAGACAAGTTGGTTAAGAGCTTATAACGCTGATGTTGCCGGCTGGCGCCCTTGTCATTCCCATGCGGCTTTCGCGAAGCACAGGAAACGCAATGAAAAGATTACGGCTTCGCCGCTCTGGATTCCCGGGCTACGCCCGAGAATGACGGAGGAAAAGGCGGGCGACTATTCACCCTCCAGGCCAAAGATCGGTTTGATGGTTGCCCAATCCTTGCACACCGGGCAGTGCCAGCGCATTCGTTTGCCTTCAAAACCGCATCCCTGGCAACGGTAAGCTGGCTTGTCCGCAACCAACGCCTCGGCAAAGCTGCGGAGTATGGAGAGGTTTTCTTTGGCTATTCCCCGAGTGTTGTCGATATGCAGGTCAATCAGTTGGGTCAAACCGCGAATTGTCGGGTTCTGCTTCAGGTGGTCTGCGATGAACTTCGCCACCGCCTCGTCACCCTGTTCCTCGCGGATACTTTTTGCCAGCATCAGCACGATGGAAATAGACGGCGTGACGCCCAGGCATGAGTCCAGATACTGGCGCAGGTCCTCCTGTGACCGGCTGTCCAGCCGATAGGCTTCTTCCAGAGTTTCCAGAGACTCGGGCACATATACCGGGTCCTGGTCGCGGATTCGTGTCAGCGCCGCTATGGCATGGTCATAATGACCTTCCTCCACATCTATGCGCCCGCGTACGAGAGACGTTCTCGGATTGTTGACATCATGGCCGATGGCTTCACGAATCGACTCCCGCGCCTGCTCAAGCCGACCTGCTGCCAGTTGCTCCTCCGCCAATTCACAATAATAGTGTGAGATGGCCCTTTCGTATTGTTCGCTGTCCTGCCCGGTAGCCAGTAACCTGGCAACTTCGACGGCCTGTAACCATTCCTTTTCGCGTTCGTATATTTCCAGGGTGATCTTCAGGCTTTCCCGCCGGACGGAATCCGCCTTGCCTGTTGTCGGCCCCTGGCTGAGTTTCCTGCACAGGTCTTCCGCCCGGTCGAGCAATCCCGCAAGCAGGTAGTCACGGGCAAGTTCAAGTTCCACGCCTTGCATGTCGTCCTCGGAAAGCCTGGCGTGTTTGAGAATGTTCTCATGAACCACTACCGCTTTTTCCAGTTCACCGCGCCTGCGCAAAAGGCCGCCCAGCGCCAGATGAGTTTCCAGGGTGTCTTCGTTGACTTCCAGATTGTCGATAAAGGTGGAAACCGCCCTGTCCGGCTCTTCGTTCAACAGGTAGTTCAACCCCTCGTAGTAGTTGGGGCCGACCCTCCTGGCGTTCTTTACACGCTCGCGGCGACCCAGCCACCATCCTATGCCAATGGCGACGACAATAATGGCGTAAAGAAGGAGTGAGTTGCTCATGATTGCTCGTCACCTGTTGAGGCCGCCTGCGTCTGTTCAAGCGCTCGGGTCTTGTCTGCGGCGACCTTATTTGCCGCGCGTACATCCATCTTGAGCCTGGTATTGGATACCAGATTCAGGAGAAAACCGAACAGCAAGCCGACCACAAAGGCCAACATCATCCACCAGGAAATCGGCCACACAGGAGATTTATAGTCGAGGAACTTGAGCGTGACCTCGTCACTGTTGTCCGCGACCACAAGCAGCACAATGATGAACACCACCAGCGCCACCGCCATGAATATCGTTTTTTTCAGTACCGCCATGCTCGCCTCCGGTTGAAACGAGAAAACAACACCTTATTGTGACAACAAACCTGAACCCTGCCAGGCATCAGCACCGGAGATGTCAGGTGGCTTCGTTGCCGAAAGTCTCCGGGTTCTCCTGGTGCAGGGAAGAGTTCACTCTTGCCCGCAGCTCCTTGCCCGGCTTGAAGTGAGGAACATATTTACCCGCCAGTTGCACTTTTTCTCCGGTCTTGGGGTTTCTACCCAGGCGAGGTGCGCGATAGTGCAGAGAAAAGCTGCCAAACCCGCGAATCTCGATACGTTCACCTTCTGCAAGAGTGTCCGCCATATGCTCGAGGATCATCTTCACCGCCAGTTCCACATCCTTGGCGGACAACTGGCTTTGAAGCGCGGCTATTTTCTCTATCAGCTCCGACTTGGTCATGTTCTCGCCTCTGTGTCTGAACAGGGCTATTCAGCCGTCTCCTCAGACCCGTTCATCTGATTCTTGATCAGGTCGCCAATGGTGGTCGGAGCCGCCTCCGACCCTTTTTCGCGATGTTCCCGGACGGCTTCTTTTTCATCCGCCAGTTCTTTCGCCTTGATGGAAACGCCCAGCGCCCTGTTTTTGCGATCAATGGAAATGATCTTTACTTCCAGTTCATCGTCGACGTTTACCGCGACCCTGGCGTCTTCAACACGATCAACACTGATCTCGGAAGCCTTGAGCACGGCGTCAACATCTTCAGCCAGTTCCAGCACCGCCTGCCTGGCTTCGACTGCCTTGACCTTGCCGATAACAATCGCGCCACGCTCGTTCAGTGCTATATAGTTGTTGAATGGGTCATCCTCAAGCTGCTTCAGGCCAAGTGAGATTCGCTCCCGCTCCGCATCGATGGAAAGAACAACCGCTTCAACCTCGTCACCCTTGGTGAAGCGACGCACCGCCTGCTCGCCCGGTTCATTCCAGGAGATGTCAGACAGGTGCACCAATCCGTCGATGTTGCCGGGCAGGCCAATGAATATGCCAAAGTCTGTAATGGACTTGATGTATCCCTTGATCTTGTCACTCTTGTTATGAAGCGTGGCAAATTCTTCCCAGGGATTGTTTTGACATTGCTTGATGCCAAGGGATATACGACGACGTTCGGCGTCTATGTCGAGAACCATCACTTCAACTTCATCACCAACCTGCACCACCTTGCTGGGATGAATATTGCGGTTCGTCCAGTCCATTTCTGATACGTGAACCAGACCTTCAACACCTTCCTCTATCTCCGCAAAACACCCATAGTCGGTGAGGTTGGTGACATTCGCCATGATGCGCGTACCTTCCGGATAGCGGTTAGTGATTGCAACCCAGGGGTCTTCCCCCAGTTGCTTCAAGCCGAGGGAAACCCGGCTGCGCTCACGGTCAAACTTCAATATCTTGACATTGATCTCGTCACCCACGGCCACCACTTCACCGGGATGCTTGATACGCTTCCACGCCATGTCCGTTATGTGGAGGAGCCCGTCAACGCCGCCAAGATCAACAAAGGCACCATATTCCGTCAGGTTCTTGACGATACCCTTGACTTCCTTGCCTTCTTGCAGGGATTCAAGCAAGGTTTCGCGCTCCTCGCTGTTCTCCTGCTCCAGCACCGACCTTCTGGAAACCACCACATTGTTGCGCTTCTGGTCCAGCTTGATGACCTTGAATTCCATTTCGCGCCCTTCAAGCTGTTCATTTTCGCGAATCGGCCGGACGTCAACCAACGAACCGGGCAAGAAAGCGCGGATGCCGCGGATCTCAACCGTAAAACCGCCTTTCACCCGGCCACTGATCTGGCCGGTGATGACTTCATGGTTTTCGTGGACGTTTTCAAGCATTTGCCAGGACTCGGCGCGCTTGGCTTCTTCCCGTGACAGGCGTGTTTCCCCAAAGCCGTCGTCGACGGCGTTCATGGAAACCTGAACCGTATCGCCGATTTCGACTTCCAGTTCGCCACTGTCATTCAGGAATTGTAGCCGGGGTATGATCCCTTCGGATTTGAGGCCAACGTGAACCGTGACCCATTCATTGTCTATATCTATCACAACGCCGGTAACGATAGACCCAGGCGTCATGTCAATTGTTGTCAAGCTTTCTTCAAAAAGCTCCGCAAAACTCTCACTCATGTTAGTTGCTTCCCGGGCTTTCACCCTTCACCTTTCACCACGAACCAACCCTCGTGGGTTAACCTAAGTTAAGGCTCGATATCCGGCCTCCTTTGCCTCTGCTTCCCCTGCTTACCCCGGTAATTAAGCGGGGGCAGGACTCGGGCGAAAAGAGTGTTGGCGTCGGTTATCGGCCCAATTTTTCAGCCACGATGGCCACAACATGGTCAAGAACTTCTTCAATACCCATATCCGTGCTATCAATGACACAAGCATCTTCAGCCGGCCTGAGAGGAGAGACCTCGCGGTTCCTGTCCCGCTCATCCCGTGCCTGTATGCTCTGAAAAAGGGCGTGCAGATTAGCACCCATCCCCTTATGTTTCAACTGGTTATAGCGCCTTTCGGCCCTGGCTTGGACACTTGCGGTAAGAAATATCTTGGCCTTCGCATCGCGGAAAACAACCGTGCCCATGTCTCTGCCATCCGCCACCAGGCCCGGGGGTTTGCGAAATGACTGTTGCAGGCTGAACAGACGCTCGCGAACCCCGGCAAGGGCCGCCACCCGGGAGGCATCGACACCCGCCTCGTCCGTGCGCACGGCGCTTGTCACGTCTTCATCAGAAAGCATTATTGTCAGGGGATTTTCCGGGTTCCCGGTGGGCGAGAAACTCACCGCCAGGGTGGTAGCCAGCTTCGCAAGACGGGATTCGTCGATATTTTCTTCATCCAGACAGCCCGCCCGCCTGGCCACAAGACCCACCAGGCGATAAAGCGCGCCACTGTCCAGCAGGTGATAACCGTACAACCCGGCAAGATGGGTCGCCACCATGCCTTTGCCTGACCCGCCCGGCCCATCCACGGTAATGACGGGTGTTTTACCCGCCACGGTTTTTTTCATCCAGAGCGGAGAAGTGGCGCCTGGCGGCATTTGCCCGCCGGAAGACTTCCTGCAACGCCTGCCCGTCCCCTGCCTTGATCAGCCGCCGCAGTTCGCTCAGTTCATCCATGTAGCTATCCAGTATGTCGACCACCGGGCCCGGATTGGCGCGAAAAATATCCCGCCACATGGTTGGGTCAGAAGCGGCAATCCGTGAAAAATCACGAAAACCACCTGCGGCATATTCGAACACCTCAAGATTGCTTCCCCCCGCCGACAGGGTATCCACCAGAGCATAGGCCAGCAGATGTGGCAGATGGCTGGTTTGCGCAAGCACGACATCGTGTTGCTGCGGAGTCATGGTCGTCACCCTTGCGCCAAGGGCTTCCCACAAGCCCGTAACCCTGCGGATTGCAGAGGCGGATGTCTCCTCGGCAGGTGTCAGAATGACCCGGTGATTCAAGAACAGGTCCGGGGCCGCCGCCGTAACCCCATGTTTCTCGGAGCCAGCGATGGGATGACCCGGCACGAATGTATCCGGCAAACCTGCAAAGGATTCTCTCGCCGCTTCCATGACATAGTGCTTCACACTGCCGACATCCGTGATCAACTGCCGGCCGCTCATTTCCCTGAATACATCCGCCATGGAAAGTACCGGGACGGCAACTACTACCAGGTCCGAGTTTTCCGTTGCGTCTTTGATGGAACTCGCACCCTCATCGATCACTCCCAACGCCATGCCCTTATCGATGGTTTCCGGATGACTGTCCCAGCCGATGACCTTCTCTGCGATGCGCTTCTCTCGCGAACCGGCGGCGACTGACCCGCCGATCAATCCAAGACCGATGACGGCGAGACGGCCAAATTCAGAATCAGACATCTGCCAGCACTTCCCGCAGGCCGGCGATAAACACGGCGTTTTCCTCCGGCAGACCGATGGTGACACGCAGGTGATTGGGCAGACCGTAAATGCCAATGGGTCTGACAATGATCCCTCGCTTCAGCAAAGCCTCATAAACAGACATGGCGGGTCGGCCAAAATCAATCGTCAAGAAATTGGCAACAGAGGGGATGTAACCCAGCCCCATCTCTTCGCAGGCTGCGATCAGGGAATTCATGCCTTCGGTGTTCAAGGCAACGGACTCCCGCACATGCTCCTCGTCATCCAACGCAACCATCGCCGCGGTCATGGATATGGAGTTGACATTAAACGGCTGGCGCACGCGATTCATCATGTCCGCAATTTCCGGGTTGCTGACGGCATAACCGAGGCGCAGCCCGGCGAGCCCGTAAGCTTTTGAAAAAGTGCGAGTAACCACCAGGTTTTCGTAGCGGTCAATGATGTCGAGGCCGTTCGGGTAATCGGCGGCTGCCACATACTCAAAGTAAGCCTCGTCAAGCACCACTATGACATCACTGGGAACCGCGCTCAGGAACGCCAGCAATTCAGAACTACTGACCCAAGCGCCGGTGGGATTATTGGGGTTGGCGACAAATACAATCCGCGTCCTGTCCGAAACAGCATCCAGTGTTGCGCCCAGGTCTTGCCTGTAATCCTTTGCCGGTATCACCCGCAAACTCGCGCCCAGCGCCTTGGTCACCAGTGTGTACACCACGAAAGCATGAGCGGAAACAATGGCTTCGAGCCCAGGCGCAAGGAAAACCCGCGCCAGAAGTTCCAGAACATCGTTGGAACCATTGCCCAGTGTGACCCTTGCGGGGTCAAGGCCAAATTTTTGTTGCAATTTGTTCTTCAGTAAAAAGCCGCTTCCATCCGGGTAGCGGGCAATGTCTTTCAGCCGGGTTTGCAATTCAGCCATGACCAGAGGCGATGCCCCGAGGGGATTTTCATTGCTCGCCAGTTTAATGGCACCCGAAATGCCTATCTCCCGCTCCAGTTCCTCGATGGGTTTCCCCGGCTGGTAAGGAGACAGCTCGACAATACCTGGCTGGGCGAGTTGGGTGAAATCGGTCATGGGTGCTACCGACCCGTGGCAGGTTTTCGCGAGGGGGTGTCGATTGCCCGAGGATAACTGCCCAGCATCCTGACTTCCAGGGCGTCCTTGTCGATTTCATCCAGAACCCGCCGGATCAACTCGTCCTCTCGATGCCCTTCAAAATCAATGAAGAATACATAGCTCCACATGCCGGTTCGTGACGGCCTGGTCTCGATGGAAGTGAGGGACACACCATGACGGTGAAAAGGTTCCAGCAGCTTGTAAAGGGCGCCGGGCTGATTATGGGTCGATACTATGATGGACGTCTTGTCATTACCGGAAGGGCCTATATCTTCCCGGCCCACCACGATGAAACGGGTAGTGTTGTCAGATTCATCCTCTATCTGCCTGGCGATAATGTTCAGGCCGTAAATGTCCGCGGCTATTTCACCAGCAATGGCGGCGGCGTCTTTTTCCTCCGCCACCTTGCGCGCCGCCTCGGCATTACTGGTGGCGGTCAACCTGGGAACATCGGGGTGATGGCCGTTTAACCAGCGGCGACATTGGCCCAGGGTTTGCTGATGGGAATATATTTTCCGGATGTCGCCGTCGGATTCCTGCGACACCATCAGATGATGGTGTATGCGGATTTCCACCTCGCCACAAATTTTCAGGTTGGAATTGAGAAAGTTATCCAGGGTGTGGCTGATCACTCCCTCGGATGAATTTTCCACCGGAGCCACGCCATAGTGGCAGGATTCTGACGTGACCTCCCGAAAAACGTCATCCACGGTAATCATCGGCATACCGACGACGGCATCGCCAAACTGCTTCAGCGTTGCCAACTGTGTGAAGGTGCCTTCCGGGCCAAGGTAGGCCACCTTTAATGGTTCTTCCAGCGCCAGGCAGGCGGACATGATTTGCCGGTAAACCTGCGAGATCTTTTCATGGGAAAGCGGGCCTGTGTTGAGGTCACGCATTCGACGCAGCACCTGCGCTTCCCGCTCCGGCCGATAGAAGACTGGCGACCCTTCGGTGGATTCCTTTTGCTTGACATCCGCCACCGCCAGCGCACAGCGGGCACGCTCATTCAGTCTTTCGAGAATTTCGGCGTCAAGGCGGTCGATGTGTTCCCGCAGGCCCGCCAGATTCGGCGACTTGTTGTGTTTGTCACTCATATTGAGACCAGAATAAATATTATCCGGTTATGTGGCGCTCAAGGTACATTACCATCCCCACCGTCATGAACAAAGGCGCTTGAAGACAAGACAGGGCCAATGCCTATTCCGTCTCCTCTGCATCTTCCCCGGGTTCTGCCGGGTCCTCGCTGTCAAAATCCACTAAGGACTCTTCCACCGGCGCCATGCCAACCAGGTGTTCTCCGTTGGCGAGATTGATCAGGCGGACGCCCTGGGTATTGCGTCCCTGGACGGACACCTCGTCAGCCGGAATCCGCACCAGAATGCCCTGATCCGAAATAAGTATGGCCTCGTCGTCGGGGAATACCTGCACCGCACCCACCATACCGCCATTACGCTCACTCAGCTTCATGGAGATCACACCCTGGCCGCCGCGCATCCGAACAGGATAGTCCTCAACCCGGCTACGCTTGCCATAGCCGTTGCGACTGGCAATCAACATCATGCCTTCTTCTTCCGGAATCATCAGCGAAATAACCTTCTCACCGGGCTTGAGCCTGATACCGCGAACGCCCCTTGCCGTTCGCCCCATGGAGCGAACGCCGGTTTCCGTGAAGCAAATCGCCTTGCCGCCGGAACTGAACAACATCACCTTCTTGGTGCCATCGGTCACAGCGGCGCTAACGAGTGTATTACCTTCTGTCAGTGCTATGGCGATAAGGCCGGAGCTTCTCTGCCGCGAAAAGTCCATCAACGGCGTCTTCTTTACAGTGCCGTTCAGCGTTGCCATGAAGATGAACTGATCGTCACGGTATTCGCGAATTGGCAGCATCGCCGTGATCTTTTCATCTTCCTCCAGATGCAGAATGTTAACCATCGGCCTGCCACGAGCGGCCCTGCCGGCCTGTGGTATATGGAACACCCGCAGCCAGTAAACCTTGCCGCGATTGGTGAAACACAAGATAGTGTCGTGAGTACTCGCCACCATCAGGTGCTCGATATAGTCCTCTTCCTTGACGGTACTGGCGATTTTGCCGCGGCCCCCTCGTCTCTGCGCCTGGTAGGTCTCAAGAGGCTGGGTTTTCGCATAGCCGCCATGAGATAGCGTCACCACCATGTCCTGCTCCGTAATCAGGTCTTCCATGGTGAGGTCTTCCTGGGTTTCAACGATTTCCGTGAGTCGTTCATCGCCATACTCGTCGCGAATCGCGACCAGTTCCTCGTGGATAATCTCCATCAGCCGTTCAGGATTGCCCAGGATTCCCAACAATTCTGCTATGGTGTCAATGATCTCCCGGTACTCATCCAGCAGGCGTTCCTGCTCCAGGCCGGTCAGCCTGTTCAGACGCATCTCTAGTATGGCCTGCGCCTGCTCCGGCGACAGGTGGTAGCCGCCGTCATCCCCCATGCCATAGATGTCATCCATGTCATCCGGTTTGGCGGCTTTCGGGCCGGCCTTCTCAAGCATCCGGGCAACTGTCTCGGATTCCCAGGAACCGGCAACCAGCTTGTCGCGGGCTTCCGCAGCATTCCGGGAGCTCTTGATCAGTTCAATGACCGGGTCAATGTTAGAGAGGGCGACCGCCAGGCCCTCCAGCACATGACCCCGGGCGCGGGCGCGACGCAAAAGAAACACGGTTCGCCGGGTGACCACCTCGCGCCGATACAGGATAAATTGCTCCAGCACCACCTTCAGGTTCAACAGTTTCGGTTCACCCTCCACCAGCGCGACCATGTTAATGCCAAAAACATTTTGCAACTGTGTCTGGGCATAGAGGTTATTCAGCACCACTTCACCGACATCGCCCCGCCGGAGTTCAATCACAACTCTGGTGTCGGTGGCGGATTCGTCGCGCAATTCCGAGATGCCACTGATCTTCTTGTCTTTTACCAACTCGGCAATTTTCTCTATCAACCGGGCGCGGTTAACCTGATAGGGAATCTCTTTGATGATGATGGTTTCCCTGCCGGATTTTTCATCCACCTCTATATCACAGCGGGAACGTACCTGAATCCGGCCACGGCCCGTCCGATAAGCCTGCACTATGCCGCCCCGCCCATTGATGATGGCCGCCGTGGGGAAATCCGGCCCAGGTATATGCTGCATTAGTTCATCGACGCTGATGTCGGGATTTTCCATCAGCGCGAGGCAACCGTTCACCACCTCCGTCAAGTTATGGGGCGGGATATTAGTGGCCATGCCGACAGCGATACCACTTGACCCGTTGACCAGCAGGTTGGGCAGCTTGGCCGGAAGAACTACCGGCATTTGCAGGGAGCCGTCGTAATTCTCCACAAAGTCGACAGTTTCCTTGTCGAGATCAGCCAACAACTCATGGGCAATCTTCTCCATGCGAATTTCCGTGTATCGCATGGCCGCGGCGCCATCACCATCGAGGGAACCAAAGTTGCCCTGGCCATCAATCAGCGGATAACGCATGTTGAAACTCTGCGCCATCCTGACGATGGTGTCGTAGGCCGCGGTGTCGCCATGCGGGTGATACTTGCCTATCACGTCACCCACGATACGCGCTGACTTCATGTAAGGGCGATTCCAGGCATTGTTAAGGTCATTCATGGCGAATAACACACGCCTGTGGACTGGCTTGAGGCCATCGCGCACATCCGGCAGTGCGCGACCGACGATGACGCTCATCGCATAGTCGAGATACGACTGACGAAGTTCATCCTCTATGTTGATGTTACTGATATCCTGATCTGAATCTGACATAACTGTACGCTTCAGGAGCTATAAATTTTTTTGCGGAAACTCGCCGCCGACCATATTTGAACCAAGAAAATCCGGCAGTCGACGTCCTTGCCACATGCGATTGGCATGCAACCTGTGACTCGTCCTGAGCGGTTATTCCGGGTGTATTACCGGGTTCTGTAATATCCCTTCTGGAAGGCCGGGATTGTACCATGCAGGAGCTTCTTATCCCACTGTTTCAAGCCTGGAAAGCATGGCTTAATCCATTGAAATAACAGAAATAATCCGGGCGTTATCGGATAGTCTAAAGCCTCGCCCGCGGCCCGGGCAAAGGTGCCATCAAGACGGGTATAATGCACTCCTTTTATTCGCCCGATACAGGGCCTTGGAACAGCTTTGAACACCGGAAAAAAGAGAAACATAGATGAGGAGGAAGTCAGCAAGTTCGAGGCGCTGGCGCGTAAATGGTGGGACGAGAACAGCGAGTTCAAACCGCTCCATGACATTAACCCGCTGCGCTTGGGCTACATCACCGAGCGGGTGGAGTTGGCCGGCGGGCGCCTACTCGATGTCGGCTGTGGCGGCGGTATCCTGAGCGAATCCATGGCGGCCAAGGGCGCAAAAGTAACCGGCATAGACGTAGCGGAGGGACCACTGTCAGTCGCAAAACTGCATCTACACGAATCCGGGCTGGCGGCGGACTACCTGCTAACCACCATTGAAGAACTCGCCGACTCTTCACCAGAACCCTTTGATGTCATTACCTGCCTGGAGATGCTGGAGCATGTGCCGAACCCGGCTTCCGTGATCAAAGCCTGCGCTGGTTTGCTGAAAGAGGACGGCCATCTTTTTATCTCTACCATCAACCGTAATCCCAGGTCCTACCTGTTTGCGGTTATAGGCGCGGAATACATACTCAACCTGTTGCCGAAAGGCACGCACGACTACAACAAGCTGATCAAACCGTCTGAACTCGCAGCCTGGTGCCGGGACGCCGGCCTTGCCATAGATGACCTGACCGGAATGACCTACAACCCCATAACGAAAGCCTACAGACTTGGCCGGGACGTCGCCGTTAATTACCTGGCCCACATCCGCCCTGCATCATCGTGAGTTACGACCCACCCGCAAACCTGCTTGAAAACAAGGTTGTATTGATTACCGGTGCCGGCGATGGCATCGGGCGAGCCGCATCCATGAGCTGTGCACGACATGGCGCCACTGTTATCTTGTTGGGGCGGACAACAGCAAAGCTTGAAGCCACCTACGACGACATCATCGCCGCCGGTTGCCCCGAGCCCGGCATTGCTCCCATGGACCTGGCAAAGGTGACAGAGGCGGAGGTTCGGCAACTGGCGGAAGTCATCAACAAGAACTACGGGAAGCTGGACGGGCTGCTGCACAATGCGGCTATCCTTGGCGACAGGGTGCCTTTCGATCAATACGACATCGGGCAATGGCAACTGGTGATGCAGGTAAACACCCAGGCGGCGTTCCTGCTAACCCGTATCCTCATGCCCCTGTTGCAGCACTCCGATGCCGGGCGGTTGCTGTTTACTAGTTCCGGGGTGGGCGCCGTGCCGCGGGCTTACTGGGGCGCTTATGCAGTATCCAAGTACGCATTGGAAGGCATTGCCAAACTGCTGGCGGACGAATTGAAAAAAACTTCCCGGATTCGCGTCAATATCATCAACCCAGGCGGCACGCGAACCGCCATGCGTGCGGCGGCCTACCCGGCGGAAGACCCGGGAGCCCTGAAAACACCCGAAGACCTGATGCCCCTGTACCTGTATCTGCTCGGCCCGGATAGCAACAAGGAACACGGGAAGACATTCACTTCGGCGTGGCTTTCGGCGGACTGACCCAGACTTATTCTTCCATACCCGCCATCAGGTAAAGTTCGCGCACATCTTTGGGTTTGAGTTCAGTATACCGCCCCACTCTCACCGCCGATGGAATAAAGAAGCTGCCATAACGCACACGTTTCAACCGACTGACAGTGTGACCCTGGGATTCCCACAACCGCCTGACCGCCTGGTTCCTGCCCTCCATCAGCACCACATAGAACCATTGGTTGGCCTTGCTCCCATCTTCCTGGTTGTTCGGGCTTCGCTGTACGTCCGAGAATCGGCAAATGCCGTCCTCCAACATAACGCCCTCACGCATGGTCGCCATTGTATCGTCGCTGACATCACCCAATACACGCACCGTATATTCCCGCTCGATACCGGATGAAGGGTGCATGAGCCTGTTGGCAAGTTCGCCGTCGGTGGTGAACAACAGCAGGCCGCTTGTGTTGAAGTCAAGCCGACCCACGGAAATCCAACGCTGGTTTTTCAATCCCGGCAGGCGGTCAAAAACGGTGTGTCTGCCTTCCGGGTCATCGCGGCTGCAAATCTCACCCTCCGGCTTGTTGTAGAGCATGTGACGATGCGCAGGCTTCCTTGAACTGACGGGCCGGCCATTTACCAGGACGCGGTCCTCATGGGTAACCCGGTCGCCGATGGTTGCGGTTTTGCCGTTGACGGATACCTGGCCCGCCTCTATCCATCGCTCAATTGCCCGGCGGGAACCAAACCCTCTGGCGGCCAGGAACTTTTGCAGTTTTTCCGACACGTCAGACGTCGTATTCTTTATCCGGCGCGTCAACCGTGGCGTCGGTTATCGGCGTCACTGTCGCCGTCTTCTGCTCGTCCGGCGAAGCCGGGCTTTCATCATCCATGCTGTCTTCATCCGGGTCAGCTTGATCGTCTTCCGAAAACAGGCTGCGTATATTCTCCTGAATCTCACTCACCTGGTCGGTTACCGCCTCCAGGTCTGCATCATCCAGCCCTGCAACAGCGGCGCGTTCTTCCTCGTCCACTTCGAGGGTGCGTGCATCAATCAACTCCTCTTCCAAATCCAACTCTTCATTCCCCTGCACCATATCCTTGATTGCCGCCAAGCTGGGCAGTTCATCCAAACTGCGTAGATTGAAGTAGTCGAGAAGATTTTTGGTGGTTGCAAAGAGAGCGGGATGGCCGGGTACATCCCGGTGACCAATGACGCGCACCCATTCCCTTTCAATCAGGGTGCGCATGATATTGGTGCTCACCGCCACGCCTCTGATCTCTTCTATGTCGCCTCGGGTGATGGGTTGTTTGTAGGCCACCAGCGCCAGAGTTTCCAACAGGGCGCGGGAATAACGCGGCGGCTTCTCCTTCCAGAGCCGGGACACCCAACCGCCATATTCACTACGCACTTGAAAACGGTATCCCGAGGCCACCTGCCTGAGCTCAAACCCCTTGCCTTCACACGCCTCCTGAATCTCCTTCAAGGCCTGCTTCACCTCTGATCTTTCCGGCACATCGCCCTCGAACAACCGCATGAGTTGATCCACCGACAACGGTTGTTCCGCCGCGAAGATGGCCCCTTCAATGATTTGTTTCAATGGTAATGTTTCCATGGCGCAGAGTTCCCTCGGTTTACAGGGTCGGTTCGCGGGTTACCGCTTCGGCGGTCTTCGCCTTCACATGAATCGGCGCAAAGGGCGCCGCTTGCACAACATCCAGAAGTGATTCCTTTATCATCTCCATCAAGGCTATAAATGTCACTATCACGCCGGACCTGCCTTCTTCCACCGTGAACAGTTCAGCAAATGCGACGAACCTGCCGTTGGTGGCTGACACCATATTCAGTATGGATGACATACGCTCTCTGGTTGACAGGGGTTCCAGGCTGATGTGATGATTTGAAAAATTCTCCGCCCGCTTCAAGACACGGGCGAGTTCTGCCAGCAGGTCCTGTAGCTGAACTTCCGGCAAAGGCCTGGGCTTATCGGTGACAGGCGCATCGGCGACGGCCGCCCAGAAATCACGGTTGAGCCTTTCCAGCTTGCCTATATCTTCCGCCGCCTGTTTGAATCGTTCATATTCCTGTAGCTTGCGGATGAGTTCGGTACGCGGGTCCTTCTCATCTTCATCGTCGTCCTCCTGCCTTGGCAACAGCATCCGGGATTTCATCTCTGCCAGCACAGCCGCCATCACAAGGTATTCTGCGGCAAGTTCGAACTGTAATTCCTCCATCATCTCGATGTATTCCATGTACTGGCGGGTAATCTCCGATACCTGAATATCAAGAATGTCGAGGTTCTGCCGCCGGATCAGATAGAGCAACAGGTCCAGCGGGCCCTCGAAAGCCTCCAGAATGACCTCCAGCGCATCCGGCGGAATATAAAGATCAAGCGGGAGATGAGGCATGGGTGTGCCTTCAACAACAGAAAATGGCATCTCCGCCTGTACCACGCCTGCAGCGGTTTTCTCTTCCGCATTGTCCTCTGCAGCCTTCTCGTCCGTCATGCTTCTCGCCTCTGCGTGTTCTTTTTTTCTGCTTTCTTTCTTCGTTCTCTGCCACAAGCGGGCAGGATGCTGTTATCGGTAATCAATCCCGATGGCTGACCTGACCTCTTCCAGCGTGGCTCTGGCAATGCTGCGCGCTCTCTCGCAACCCTCGGCGACTATTGACTTCACCGTATCCGGATCTTCTTCAAACTGCCGCGCCCTTTCCCTTATGGGTTGCTGTTCCTCCAGCACCTTCTCTATCAGCGGCATCTTGCAATCGATACAACCGATGCCCGCCGTTGAACAACCTTCCCTGACCCAGTTTCTGGTTTCATCATCGGAATATATTTTATGCAGTTTGAATACCGGGCAGATCTCCGGGTTACCCGGATCAGATCTTCTTACCCTGGCCGGGTCGGTAACCATGGTCCGGATGCTTTGGGTAACCACCTCAGGTTCTTCACGCAGAGAGATGGTGTTGTCGTAAGACTTGGACATCTTCTTCCCGTCCAGCCCCGGCATGACAGCTTCCTCGGTCAGCATCACTTTTGGTTCCGGCAATATCACCTTGCCGCTGCCTTCCAGATAACCAAACAGCCGGTCACGGTCCCCCAGGGATACATTCTGCTGGTCATGCAGCATGGCCCGGGCCTGCTCAAGGGATTCCTGATTACCCTGCTCCATATATTCCCGGCGCAGTTCGCGATATATGTTTGCATTCTTGCGACCGAGCTTCTTGATGGCCTTTTGCACTAATTCCTCGAAATCCGAGTCTCGCCCGAAGATATGATTGAAGCGCCGCGCAACTTCTCTCGCCATCTCGACATGAGGCGACTGGTCCGCGCCCACGGGCACATTACCCGCCTGGTAAATCAGAATATCCGCGCTCTGTAACACCGGGTAACCCAGGAAACCGTAGGTCGCAAGATCCTTGTCATTGGACTTGGCGATCATGTCTTTGTAGCTGGGTACACGCTCCACCCAGGATAGCGGCGTGATCATCGACAACAGCAAGTGCAACTCTGCATGTTCCGGCACACGGGACTGTATGAACAGCGTCGCCGACCCGGGATTCACGCCCGATGCAAGCCAGTCTATGACCATCTGCCAGACATAGTTCTCGATGACTTCCGGCTCCTCGTAGTGAGTCGTCAGCGCATGCCAGTCGGCAACAAAAAAGAAACAGTCATACTCATGCTGCAAGCGAATCCAGTTCTTCAGCACGCCGTGATAATGGCCCAGATGCAAACGGCCGGTGGGACGCATTCCAGAGAGTACCCGTTTCTGTGATTCGGACTGGCTCAAGATAGCTCCAGAGCCCGGGCCGGGAACAATTTGGCTGACAGTCGAGATGGGTGAGGTTCGTTCAAGATAGTTCGAAGATGGTTTTGCCCGTTATTATACCCGCCAGACCCCTTTCAGGCGAACAATTCCGCATCTCCCATGCCTTCTCTGACCACTTTCGGATACTCTTCCTCAAAACTGACCACCGTGGTTGACTCGAGCCCACAGAAACCGCCATCGATAATAAGATCGATCTGGGAGCCCAACAGGTCGCGGATTTCATCCGGGTCCGTCAGCGGATACTCATCGCCGGGGAGAATCAGGGTCGTACTCATGATCGGCTCGCCAAGGCCGGAGAGCAACGCCTGGCAGATTTCATTGTCTGGCACCCGCAGCCCAATGGTCTTTCTCTTGTCGTCCACCAGGCGCCTCGGCACTTCTTTGGTTGCCGGCAGGATGAAAGTATAGGGGCCGGGTGTCGCTGCCCTGATCTGCCGATAGGCCGCATTGTCCACTTTGGCGTAAATCCCCAGGTCCGACAGGTCCCTGCACACCAGGGCAAAGTGGTGGTCCCGCTCCAGTTTGCGGATTTCTCTGATTCGCTCTATGGCCCGCTTGTCGCCTATATGGCAGCCCAGAGCATAGGCGGAATCAGTCGGGTAGACGATGATGCCGCCTTTTTTCAGCATCTCCACCGCCTGACGTATCAGCCGCGCCTGCGGATTCATGGGATGGATGCGAAAGAACTGGCTCATGGGTGCGGTTAATGGATACGCTAAGGGAAAGCCACATTCTAATCATCACTTCGCCATATCGCCATATCGCCACGGCCATCCATGCTAATAGTTCGCAAAATGCATTATCATGTCCGGGTTGAAAACCTTGCCTGAGACAATATGCGCCAGTTCATCGAATTCATCCCCATAGCATTTTTCGTAGTGGTCTATTTCACCACCAGAGACATTTATATCGCCACAGCGGCACTTATGGCCGGGACTGTCGGGCAGGTGGCTTACGAATATATACGTGACCGGCAAGTCAGCCGACGAACGCAGGTGATTTTTCTTATCATCATGCTTGCAGGAGCCGCGACCCTGGCCTTCCAGGACGAGATGTTTATCAAGTGGAAGCCGACTATCGCCAACTGGATTTTCTGCGGTGCCCTGATCGGCAGCCAGTTGGTATTCAAAGACAACCTGCTGAAGAAAATAATTGGCGGGCACCTGCAACTTCCAGAACATGTTTGGAGGAACCTTGGTTATGGCTGGTCTTTCGGGTTCTTCCTTGCAGGAGCCCTCAACTTGATCGTTGCCTACGAATTCACGACAGACTTCTGGGTTACCTACAAACTGGTTGGCGGGATTGGCATTACCCTCATCTATATGATCATCACCATGATCTACCTGGTCAAGGGGGGTTATATAGTGAGGGAAGCAGGCGAGCAGGCGGAGAAGCCTGCCAAAGTTGATTGATCCGGGATAACGAAACGAGAAGCGACTATGTTGTACATGATTATCGGCGAGGATGTTGCAGACAGCCTGGAGAAAAGAAAGGCTGCCAGACCAGCGCATCTGGACAGAATCCAGCAACTGCTGAACAAAGGGCGGCTGATTATCGCCGGGCCAAACCCCGCCATAGACAATGACGACCCGGGTGATGCCGGTTTTACCGGGAGCCTCATCGTTGCAGAGTTTGGGTCTCTCGAAGAGGCCAGGGCCTGGGCGCAGGCGGACCCGTATATTGAGGCGGGTGTTTATGCAAAGATTACAGTCAAGCCTTACAGGCAGGCTCTGCCCTGATATGGCGCTGCGAATCCTCGCCCTGGCGCTCCTGCTTGTATGTACCAGCGGCACGCTCGCGGACAATGTTTATATTCGAGACACCCTGTATGTTCCCCTGCGGAGTGGCCAGTCCATGGAGTACAAAATCCTCCACCAGGGTCTGCGAAGCGGCACCGAACTGGAACGGCTGGAGATCAACGAAGAATCCGGCTATTCCCGAGTCAGAACCAATGGCGGCCTCGAAGGATGGCTGCCATCTCAATACCTGATGAAGGAACCCACCGCCCGCGTACAACTTGCCGAAGTGCAGGCACGGCTTGAAAAGCTGGAAGCGCAATACCAGCAGAACCTTCTGCGATTACAGGAGGCAAGCAAATTCAGCCAGACAGCCGACACCCTTGCCATCGAAAACGAGCAACTCACGCAGGAACTGCAAAGAATAACCGAACTGGCGGCCAACACCCTTGCCATAGACGAGGAGAACAAGGCGCTGAAGAAAGATCGCGACAAGGTCCTGCAAAGGCTTGAAAGGCTCCGGGAGAAAAACCAGACACTCGCTGATAACCAGGCACAAAAATGGTTTCTGGGTGGCGGGGTCATGGTGATGATCAGCCTGCTGTTCGGTTTCTGGGTTGCCAGGCGAATATACCACCGGCGCAAATTCAGCGGCTGGACATGAGTAGGCGCTTGTCCATCAACCTGAACAAGGTTGCCCTGATTCGCAATTCCCGCGACACCACCATCCCCGGCATCATCGAGGCTGCCGTCACTGTCATAGATGCGGGCGCACAGGGCATTACCGTACATCCCAGGCCGGACATGCGCCATATCAGGCCATCGGATGTTTACGACCTGGCGGAACTGTTAGCGAAGCCCGCGTATTCAGACATAGAGTTCAATATAGAAGGCAACCCCTACGCCGGGCCGGAAGACAACGGCTACCCGGGATTCATGGAACTGATTGCCGCCGTCAAGCCGCATCAGGCAACGCTGGTCCCCGACGACCCGAGCCAGTTGACTTCGGACCACGGCTGGAACCTGACCGACGAAGCCGACCGACTGAAGCCTTTGGTGGATAAACTGAACAGTATCGGCGTCCGGGTGAGCTGCTTCATGGACACGGACCAAGAACAACTGGCCAGAGCCCAGCGCCTGGGCGCCGACCGCATCGAGTTCTACACCGGGCCCTACGCCGACCACTATGGCAGTGCGGAAGAAGACAGGATTCTCGCGGAGTTCGTTGCCGCCGGGGCATGCGCGAGCGAACTTGGGCTTGGCGTCAATGCCGGGCATGACCTCAATCAGAACAACCTCGCCAGGTTTTGTGCGGCGGTGCCTGCTGTGGCGGAAGTTTCCATCGGCCACGCCATTGTCAGCGACGCCTTGTGGTTTGGGTTTGCGGCGACCGTTAAACGCTATCGCAGTATTCTTGATCAAGCCTGAGGTGGTTTGTGGTTTAGTGGAGGCACAGGCCTACACCTCCGGGCTGGCATTAATACGCGGATAGTACACCCTGCCCCAGGTTTCTGAATCCGGGTTGTTGTCGATGTCGGTTTGCATGATCTTCAAAATCACCGGCACCAGTGATGTCATGATGTGGCTGCCGTCGCGCAGTTGTGGTTTCCCCCACCCGGTCTCGCAGGTGGTGCCGCCGTGAAAAATTTGATTACGCAAAGTATATAGCCGATGGAAAATCGTCTTGAGGATGAGAGCGGTATTCTTGGCGCGAAGTGCTTTATTTATGCTTTGGTCATAGGTTTTGTGTGCCTGAATCCATGCCATCTCGGTTTTGTCACCGCGAATAAAGTCCCAGAAAGGGCCAAAGACATACTTGTTGTCGAGTAACACACGAATCGGCCCGTGGAATGTTTGCCAGATGATGTTGTAAATTTCCTGCGATTCATCCTGCTGGATGACCTTTCTGAAAAAGTCGTTGAATCGTTTGACCTCTGTGGCTTCCTCCACGTCTATGCCCTCGGCGCCGTATGCGGAATTAAATGCAATCCACAGATAAATGAATTTCCCGTGATCGGTCGGTTCCTCCCGACTTTTTTCGAGCCAACTGAACGCACGACGCATTCGGTCTTGATTATATTCTCGGAAAGATAGCCCGTCGTCACGAATCTTGTTCATAACATACCCCGCAATATTTTCTCTTATGCCGTAATGGCTGGATTTGAAAGCGAGCTTCTTCCCTGGTCCTACTTGTTAGGGTGCCCTGCTTTCCTCTGTCGCATTGTAGGTCAGATCAAACACAGTCTTGGTCACCCAACGCTTGAAATCTGCATTGTCCGTAAATTGCTTGAATAGTTCCGTATCGTCCCTCAGAAAATCCATCATCACCCGCGTCAATACCTTGTCATGCTCAATGCGTGCGTTGGGTTTGTCAGAATTCTCTCTAGCATTTTGGTATGCCGGATCAACGCTCACTCGCTGCGGAATGTCTTCAGTAATCCGCTGCCGTACCAGGTCAGCATCACTCCACCCGATATTCCCGAACAAATTATTAAATTCATTGACGATGTTTGACAAGCGATCCATCTGAGGTTCGGGCTTACCACCACCACCATCGGGCGGTAACGGAGCAATTTCGGCATCCTGATCTGGTAATCCAATTTGTTCCACTGCTTGCTTCTCAATGCGGTAACTGTCCATATCTATAAGCTCCAAAATTCCTTTGGACAGATCTTCCTCAATCGGTGCCGATAACTTCGGTACCAGAAAATTCAGAAAAATAGATAACTCTTCCCACTCGGGTTTGGTGTAGGGCAGGATGGCAGAAAGGAAACCATAGGCACGAATGAATGCCTTGGCTTTACCTTTGAAATCCACCTGCCCGTTTTCGTCAAGTTGTTCCTGATAGGACACCACACAAACATCAAGGATAGGATCCAGTTGATCGCGCTCTGCACCGCCAAGATACAACCTTGCCAGGTTGTTAATCTGTTCTGGCGCATACACCTGATGCGCGTCCAGGTCGGCTTTTAAATCATGCAGTTTATCGGGATCGGTTTCTTCGGATAAAATTGTTGTGCGGTAATAATCCGCGAAGGAATCTCGAATCGTGTCGGTATCGTTCGTAAAATCAAGCACACAAACATTGTGCTTCTTTGGATGCGCACGGTTGAGGCGCGACAAGGTCTGCACTGCCTTAATTCCAGCGAGGATTTTGTCTACATACATGCTGTGCAGTAAGGGTTCATCGTAACCCGTTTGAAACTTGTCCGCACAAATCAGAAAGCGATAGGGGTCATCCTGGATTTGCTTAGCAATCTGTTTGGACGAAAAACCGTTGAGCGATGCCTCGGTTACATTCTTACCGCCATATTGATGCTCGCCAGAGAAGGCAACAATCGCCTGGTGCTGGCTTTTGCGTTCAATCAGGTATTTCTTAATAGCGTGGAAATATTGTATTGCTTGATGAATACCGTTCGTCACCACCATCGCCCGTGCCTGTCCGCCGATTAGGCGGCGTGCTAATACCTGCTCATGGAAATGATCCACCATAATCTCGGCTTTGATGCGGATGGCGCGTTCGTCCCCTTCAACATAACGGCGTAACTTGCTCTGCGCCTTCTTGACATCAAATTCAGGGTCGTCTTCCACCGTCTTAGCAAGTTTGTAATAACTATTTACCGGCGTGTAATGCTTGAGCACATCAAGAATAAAACCCTCGTCAATCGCTTGCTTCATGGTGTAACTGTGGAAAGCACGATGCTTGACGGTGCCATCCGTCTGCGGCTCGGGTGCACCGAATAGTTCCAGTGTCCTGTGCTTGGGCGTGGCGGTGAAAGCAAAATAACTGGCGTTGGGTAACATTTTGCGCGACTCCATTACCCGGTTGATTTGGTCTTCATAGGTTTCCGCTTCACCTCTTTCACCCGCTTGACCCAATACCGCGCTCATGGCTCCACTAGCCTTACCGCCCTGGCTGGAATGTGCTTCATCAATAATGATGGCAAAGTTACGGCCACGTTGCTCATCCCCTATCTCGTTATAAATGAAAGGGAATTTCTGCACCGTGGAGATGATTATCTTCTTGCCATCCTCAATGAATTTACGCAGATTGTCTGAGCGACCAGCGCGACCCACAGTCGCATTCACCTGAGTGAACTGTTTGACAGTTTCATGAATTTGCTGATCAAGAAGGAGTCTATCGGTGACCAGAATGATGGAATCAAAGACCGGAGCACCGTCTCTTTTCAGGTCGATGAGTTGATGCGCCAGCCATGCAATAGAGTTGGATTTACCACTACCCGCCGAGTGCTGGAGCAGATAGCGTTGCCCCGCACCTTTCGCCGCTACATCAGCAAGCAAGCACTGCACCAGGTCCCATTGATGATAGCGGGGCCAGATTTGCTTGCGCACCTTGCGCCGGGTCTTCTCATTCTGCGTCTCAACAATCTGAGCATAGTTATCAATGATGTTAGTCAGGCTGCTCCGAGTCAGTACATCCTTCCACAAATAATCGGTCTTGAGGCCATTCGGATTGGGTGGATTGCCCGCGCCATTGTTATAGCCGCGATTAAAAGGTAAAAACCACGATGCTTTTTTCTCGAGATGTGTGCAGAAATGCACCTCACTCTCGTCCAGCGCAAAGTGTGCAACACAGCGTCCGAAGCCAAACAGCTTCTCGCGTGGGTCACGATCTCGCTTGTATTGATGCATCGCATCCTTGACATTCTGCTTGGTCAAGTTGTTCTTCAGTTCAAAGGTGAATATAGGTAGGCCATTTATGAGCAGGCACAGGTCAAGGGCGTTGTGGGTATCAGTCTTGCTGTATTGAAGTTGCCGGGTAACGGTGAAACGGTTCTTTTCAAAGAGTGCTTTTGCCGTATCATTCTCGGGCGAGGGCGTGCCATAAAAAATATCAATACTGTGCACACCATGCTTGATGCCATGGCGCAGCACATCAATAACACCCCGCTGGCCAACTTTGTCACGCAAACGTGCCAGGAATTTTTGCCGCGTCGGGCCATCGTCATCAAGGCTGAGTGCATCGGTGACTTTAGGTTGGGTATGCCGCAAGAAGGCGGCAAGTTGCACTAAGTCTACACAGTATTCACGGTCGTAGTCGGCAGGGGCACTGCACATCCAACCAACATCATATATCGCTGGACGCTCCGCTATCTCGTCTATCTTTGACGGCTCGCAAGATGAGCCGGTGAGGAAGGTACAGATCAGCTCTTCTAATCCGCGTTCAGTGGTGTCAGTGGTCATGTTTTTTTGTCAACCGCTATGATTATCAATCAAATAGGTTAAAGATTGTTTCTATTGTGATAACTGTAACTCAAATGTAATCTCCATTTCTCGTAACATAGCAAAAGTATTTTTGTAAGGGATGTGAAATTGATGACACAGATTAGGTATGGGAATTCTTTTTTTAATATCCGGATTATATTTTTCATCGGTAACGAGAACCAGATCATGAGTTTTAGCGTATGCGACTAACCAGCCGTCTGCGCCAGTGGCAAATTCAGTTTTCGCTTCGTTTTGAAAATCTTTGCTGTTAACCCATTCTATGATTGTCGAATAGACTTCTTGTGTAGTTGCTTCACTCGATAATTTGAAAAGGTCTGCTGGAGCACTAGTTTTCACCCAATCCCACAAATTGTCTTTGTTTGCTTCTATTTCTGTTTTTACCCAATCAATGCTCATTAGTTTCCCTTGGTCGTGATAGTAAGAAAGGCAGCTCCAAAATCCAGGGCAAATATCGAACGCATAATAACGCTTATGTGCTTCTATAAAAATGTTTGCATCAAGCAGCCATACCTCGCCCTTTTGATTCATTCTTGCTCACGCACATCCATCTTGCTCATGAATTTATCAAAAGTTTTACCTTTCAATCCCGTTAGGTTATAAGCATCCCGATAAAAAAGTCTGCCCTCGCTAACTGCTCGCCATATAGTGACACCGAATGGACGTCCAATGCGTACATTCTGGGTATTCCAAAAATTGCCACTCTGACGCTTTTGTTTTTTGCGAAGATCAGCCTCTCTTTTCCGCTCGTTATAGAAATTGAAAAAAGCGTCCAAATTGATCAATTCAATATCAAGCATACGACGTGCTGCCACTATAGTGCTGACTTTAAAATTTCTGGCAATTTCCTGGCATTGTTCAGGCAAGCCAAGATCGCTATCCAAAGACACAACAAGTTCCGCTCTTGGCACAAGAAATTCCGCCGCCGCCTGATCGCAGAACTTTTCTATTTTATTTTGTGAAGATTGGAGGTTTTCGAATTGTGATAAACCAGATTCAGCAATAAATATATGCGCTAATTCATGTGCAACCGTGAACATCTGCGCCGCCTTGTAATCTGCGCCATTGATAAAAACCAACGGGGCATATTTGTCCACCAGAGCAAATCCCTGAAACTCTTTGGGCTCTAATTTCCGATGGGTATTATTCCCCACAACTCCGTTGAACATGGTTAGAACACCAGCACTTTCAAAACGTTCTACTAAATGGCGAAGTGCGTCTTCCCAAGTACTATGTTCTGCCGCCCAATTTTCTGAAAAATTAAGCGCGCTTTTCATTGCACGTGCAACTTCATCGGGTCGATTTTCAAGATTGAAAGAACCGACAAAAGACAATGCTTCAACACCATCCCGCAACAACTCTTCTCGCATCCATGTTTGCCTTCTCTGCATGGTGTGTACCGTTTCAAGCAGATTAGGACTCGGTTTTTGTAGTGCTCTGCTATCTCTGGTGCGAAAATCCGGAATCGTAAGTTCATCCAAATTTATTGGTGGGTCAGAAAGGTAAAGAAGCCCGAGAGGCGTGTAAGTATGGCTGGCGAGTTTGCCAATCTGGGCAACACTGATTTTCCCGGTTTCCTCCCATTCCGTAACACGCTCTCGCTTCACGCCAAGTTTCTTGGCGATTTCAATCTCTTCGTAAGCAGCGCGTTCCCTTGCCCAACGCAGGACATTCGGTTGTAGCGTAACTTGTTGACGCCTTGTATTCATAATATATCCAAGCGGTATCGGCAAAGTTATAAAAATTGATGTTCAGCGATTCTAGCAGGTGCGCCGTCGGGTTCATAAACGAGCACCTGCACATCTTCCAAGGCATCCAGCGCGGATTCAATGCGCGGCTTAACTTCCTTCCAATCCAACCCGCCCAGCCCGCACCCCAAAGACGGAATGGCAATTGAACGGATGTTCTTTGTTTTAATAACTTCCATCAAGCTCACAAGCCCCGATTCAATATCATCCATGCGTGACTTGCCGCGCCAATGTCTTTTGGTGGGGAAGTTGATGATATATCGCGGATAGGTCAGTTGCCCGGTGTCATACACGAACATTTGGCCAGGCAACACCTCTTGCCGTTTGCAAGCGGCCTCGTATGACTTAAAATTACCCGGGTAGGTTTTTTTGAATTGCAACGCAATGCCGCGCCCCATGATGCCAACACAATTGACCGTGTTAACCAGACATTCGGTATCTGCTTTGAGAATATCGCCAGTCGTAGATTTAATCATTCTGCACCCTCGGTCAGTAATACCATTGTGGTTGAAGTGCAACGCTCGGTTTGTGATTGACTTCAGTCAGCATGTTTGCTACCTGATTATAGACCGAGTCATTATAAACGCCAATGGACTCTACAATAACAAAAACAATTAATACTCACGCTCAGGTTCCGCAACCATGTCTAATTCGATGATTTCATCAGATGTCGGGTCGGGGTCAAGCGTGTTATCCGTATCGCTGTCTGGCATAACATCGCCCGCGTCTGATTCATCAGGCAACTTTGCTGCCGCCTCGCGCACATCCACCTTGCCGGTAACTACATCGGCAATCAGGCGAGTTCGGTATTCATTGATGAGTTCAATCTCGCGGTGGGTGCGAGCGATGACTGCGTCTATCTTGGCGGTGGTTGTGTCGAGATACTCGGCGATGGCGATTTGTTCGGAGAGGGGTGGGACAAGAACATTTAAATTAAGGAGATCGCTCGCCCCAAGGGTTGAGCGAACTCCAGCCCCAAGTTGGTTGTAGATGCCGCGTAAATAAAGATCAAAATATTGACGGAAGAAAAAATCGATATTTACATCCAACAAAGGAATTAATCGAATATATGCCGAACTCATAATTCCATCTTCATGCACTAGTCCAACTCTGCTAGTTTTGCGATTTTCCAAATCAATAAGTTTGAATACAAGATTTCCCTTGCAAAATAATTGATATGTTGCGTAGTCCTTAGGCACTAACCCTTCTGGATTGTCGGGATTATTATTGACAACACCTCGCAAGGTTAACGAAAGCACATTAGTATTAGTGCGGTCATAGTTAATTTGTTTCTTGTGGCGAAACAACCATTTGCTACGCTCAACTTTCCAATGCGCTGGCACATCTCCCAGCCATTCCACGCCGGAGGGTTTAAGAGGAACATCAGGGTCAAGACCACGGGTAACAGCATGATGAATGATGGCTTGCTTCTGCTCCGCCAATAACCCGAGCAACTTCCGCTTCGTCCCTGCATAACGCTGAATCCGCTGCTCCACATAATCCAAGTAACGCACAATGGCGGTTTGTTCTTTCGGCGGAGGAGCTGGTGTCTTGATTCCCAAGAAGGTCGACGCACGGATTGTATTCCTGAGTCCAGAATAGAGCGGGGCCAGTAGCTTCCGATCGTCCATTGCGATGTAGAAAGCTTCCACGTAACGGGCCAGTCGTGCGTCACCGCACTCAAACACCGTATATGCACCAGTGATTATACCGGCGTGTGGAGAGAGCCCGACCGTTCTCGGTGTTTCAGGGACGTCAAACAGACAGAAAATTAGATTCCCGGCGCGCACTTCTTGACTAGTACTCATGTCGGCCGAGAACTTCCCGCGCCCGGTGGATATATCACGTACTATGACGCCTCTCTTTGTAAGCGAGAGGAGTTGATGTTCACTGTGGCGTTCCCCGACTAGAACCTTGCGCTGATGTAATATGGTTCGGTTGGGAACCAAGCCCCAATGCGCCGGCACCTCTCCTAGCCACTCCACACCAGAGTCTTTGTACTTGCTGTAGGCTGGTAGCCGCATCAGATAGTGTCCCTTGGACTTGGCGGTATGACCGCCCCCATAATCTCACCCAGCAACCCCTCACTTTCCTGCTCCAACGCCAGAATATCCGCGCGGATTTCATCCAGAGAACGCATGGGCTGTGGTTTGTAGAAGTGACGCGTGAAACTGATTTCATAGCCTATCTTGACGCTGGATTCCACATACCAGGCATCGGCGGTGTGCGGCAATACTTCCCGTTGCAGAAACGCTTCAATGCCACCCGCTTCCTGCAATGGAATCTCCTCGGTGTCGCGCAGGTCGGGGTCGGGTTCGTATTCCACCACCGCGGGCTTGCCGTCAATGCTGGTCTTAAATAAACCACGTAATGGGTCGGGCTTGGTGCTTTGTTTATGAATCTTCTTAATGACTGGCAGCGCATCCTCGCTGCATTCAGAAGATTCTTTTAGTTGTTTCAACTCGTTGGATTTGTAGATGCGCCCGGGCTCGGCACCGACCAACCGCAGGGGCCGCTCAACCGTCACCTTCCAATAACCGAAGGCGGCGTTGTCAAATATTTTGCTCTGTTCGTTTTCTTCAAAGGCGAGAAAGGTATCGCAGATGTGTTTGATGTCCGCCTCGCCAAGTTCACAGTTTTTCTTGCCGAGATTCTTGCGCAGGGGACGGTACCATTCGCTGGCGTCGATGAGTTGTACTTTACCACGGCGGTGCTTGGGTTTGCGGTTAGTGAGTACCCACACATAGGTGGCGATGCCAGTGTTGTAGAACATATTGAGCGGCAAGGCGACGATGGCTTCGAGCCAGTCGTTCTCGATAATCCAGCGGCGGATGTTGCTCTCGCCCTGGCCTGCATCGCCGGTGAAAAGGGAACTGCCGTTGTGAACTTCGGCGATGCGGCTGCCGAGTTTGGTGTTTTTCTTCATCTTGCTTAACTTGTTGACGAGAAACAGCATCTGCCCATCGCTGGAACGGGTGACGAGAGAATACTCAGGGTCGCCGGCGTGTTCGATCATAAAACGTGGGTCGCGCATTTCCTTCTTTCCACCCATGCGCTCAAGATCTCCCTTCCAACTCTTACCGTAAGGCGGATTGCTCAGCATGAAATCAAACTCATGGGTCGGAAAGGCATCGTTGCACAGAGTGGAATATTCCGCACCGCCCTTGATGTTCTCCGCCGCATTGTCGCCTTGGAGCAACAGGTCGGCCTTGCATATCGCGTAGGTTTCGGCATTGATTTCCTGACCATAGAGGTGCGTGGACACCTCTTTGCCGTGCTCGGCGGCAAGCGTTTTGAGGGTTTCTTCTGCCAGCGTCAGCATACCGCCAGTGCCACAGGCACCGTCATACAGCAGGTAGGTGCCGGATTTTATGTCGTCGGCGATAGGCAGAAAAATCAATTTCGCCGTGAGTTTGACCGCGTCTCGCGGTGTCCAGTGTTCGCCCGCTTCCTCGTTGTTTTCTTCGTTGAAGCGGCGCACCAGTTCCTCAAAAATGGTACCCATAGCATGGTTGTCAAGACCGGGATGACGTTCGGAGCCATCACTGTTTAACACTGGTCGCGGGCTGAGATTGATTGCCGAGGAGGTTAGTTTCTCAATCAAGGTGCTGATCGCATCGGCCTTAGACAGTCGTTGAATCTGATTGCGAAATTCAAAATTATTCAAAATGTCCTGAACATTGGAGGAGAAGCCATCAAGATAACTTTCAAGGTCTATGCGTAGTTGTTGCTGGTTGGAGCGGGCTTTCAAATCGCGCAGGGTGAATTTTGATGTGTTATAGAAGGCTTGCTTGGCGGCGCTACGCAGGGCCGCATCTTGTTCAATGATGCCGGCATTATCCAGGCTCTTTTTTGCATCTAAGACTTCTTGCTTGTTGTCTTCTAGCACTGTATCCAGCCGCCGTAGCACTATCATCGGCAGAATTACATCGCGATACTTGCCGCGATTATAGAGGTCGCGCAATACATCATCGGCGATGCCCCAGATGAAGTTCGCTATCCAGTTGAGTTGCGATGAATCCACGGTTTTTGCGCCTCCTTTTGCGTTTCCGCTTCGCGAAAACCGCAATGGGGATACACACTATGTCGCCTCATATTGCCAACCTCTCGCTTCGGCATATTGTTTCAATTGTTTAGCTTTTGTTTCAATTGCTGACCTTGAACAACCAGCAAATTCAACTAACACATGTTGGGGGTAAAGTGAGGGATCTGGCTTAACGGGCAATGTAAGCGATTCACATTCCTTAACACTGACCGCCATTACACCAGCAGATTGACACTCGAGGGTCTCTGTATAGTGTTGCCACGAAGCCTCTGCTGTTATCTGATCGCCATCATAAAAAGAAAGTTGCTTATTGTCTTTCGACGTTGGCTTGAATGCTTGTGAAGTAACCTTTTTAGATTGAATCCAATGTGGATGAATTTGCCGCAGCAAAAGTGTACGTTCGTTCAATTAGCACCTCGACTTAGCCGCCGAAGTTCTTCTGCTAACCCTTGCCAGCCAGCTTCATCATCAAGATCAATGTCACGCGTATCACCATCTGTTTCTATATTTAATACATGCCACCAACCCTTGTGTGTTTTGATGTCTATTTCAAGAGATGCTTCTGTTGTGTCCAATGACCATTCTGCTTGAACGCCACCTTCAGGGGTTGGGTAGAGATGAGGAAGTTGGATGTCATCTGGATAGTATTGTTCGAATGTTTGTGAAAGCCAATCTAACCCTTCCGTCGAAGGAGCTTCTCCTCTTCCTTCACACCAGCCTGTTTTTAACAAGCGGAAGGAATCAAATCGGGCAGCAATATCTAACTCATCAAGAATAGTGATATGTTCAATTGAATCATATCTCAAAAGTTGTTTACTACGGCTGAAACGACCAACACCTTGTAGTGATACAAGAACACCATCCTGATAACCATTGAATGCTTCAAGCACCGTGTCAATATGCTGTGGTGCAATGGGTGCGTCAATTTTTTTGCCATTCACTTGCTGTACTTCAAAAGTCAAATTATCTTGATCGACTTCTGAAATTGAACCGCGAATTAAACACTCTTCAGTTAATTCTTTAATTCTAGTGGAAGCAGAAACAAGGTTTTTTCGTGTGGTATTAGTCAATCGCGCCGATTGTTCCTTGCCACTATTGCTAAATTCCATAGTTTCACCTTCGCGCAAACTGCGACCAAACCTATCGAAGTAACCAAGCATTTTTTCTTCTAAGTATTCAGTTATCATTTCTGGACTTGTCTCGGCTACCGCAATGGCATTCATCAAAGCATCTCGCGCACGCTCAAAATAGACGGATACTTCTGGCGGAATCAAAACATTGGGAGCCTCAATGCTGATATTGACAACAGCACTACCGTGATCAACTCCTGCCAGGCTGAGCATGACATTTTTGGTGAACCTTCGTGGTACCCGCTTACGCTCGGAGTGCTCTTTCATATATTCCAGTTTTGCCATCTCAACGACCATCTCTTCTAAGACGGCAATGTCCTTCAAGAATTCCAGAGGTATCTTATGTCCCTCAAAGCGGTGGCCTGTCAGGCGGGCTCTCAAAAACGGTTCTTCGCTCATTTGATCGCTCTCCTAGATGCGCAGTTGCCCACAACTATACCCACCTCTCCCTTCACTTTCCTTCTCCCACGCTAAAATATCTTCGTGGATTTCATCCAGGGCGCGCGTGAGTTGAGTTTACAGAAGTAATTGTCAGGCGAAACTTCAGACTCGTACGCTTTTAGCGATACTGCCTGAAAAGACTCGCCATCCCCCACCCTATTCCTCCACCACATTAACGTTATAGGCGATGGATATGCGTGCCCCGTCGCCGGTGAAGGGATGTACCATGTGCTTCATCCAACTAGGCCACAACAACATACGGCCGGGCAGGTTGTCGATAAATTCACGCCCGTCCAGGATGGTGTCGCCAACCTGTATGTAATTGGCCGCCTCCCTCGGGTCCAGCAATTCCAGCAGCCCGTTCTGGGGAATCGCCGAGTCCGGGTTACCTCTCGCCACGTAATAGCAGCCGGACCACATGCAATTAGGGTGCGTGTGCACAACATTGTAATCGCCGTGGCGATTGACATTGCCCCAGGCGTTGATCAGATATCGGAACCGCCGCTGCCGGCTTTTATCGCGGATGAGTTGATCCATGAGCCTGGATGTCAGCATTTCGACACGCTCAGCCAAGGTCTTGATGGGTGCTTCCGGCCAGGTGATGAGGTTGCCGGATGACTGCCAGCCGCCGGCATTGGAACTTTGCGCATCAGCCCCGCCCGTTGCTTGCTCGCGGGCCAGCAGCAGCGCCGCCAGTTCCCGGTTGAGTTGGTCACTGTCCTGCCAGTCATGCACCACCAGCAGGGTGCCGAAGAGCGTCGATACATCCTGACTCAGATCAAATTCGGGTATCTGGTTGATAATGACCTCCTCCTCGTCTGTACCAACGCCGGCTCATTACTATTTGACTCGCCGGATACGCACCAGCCGCCCTTTGCCCGCCACTCTGAGCCGATATTCGCCCAACATACCACGGCTGATCTCCACCTCGAAGGCGCCGTTACGGGGATAGGGCACATAGCGCGGTTCTATCTGCCGCCATACCTGGCCATTTTCCAGATGAAAATACAGATGACTCCGGCCATGTTGCGATACCTCGATGACCCTGGCCCCCAGAGTTGCACTCTCGTCAGGCGCATCCCGGCGGGGTGGCGGAAGCTGTTCCTGGCCGAGGTCAGCAGCGGCCTGCGCTGGCTTGTCCGCTCCAGGCAGAGCCGGTGCCGGTGCTATCTGGCCTGCAGCTTCCGGTGCCGGTGCTATCTGGCCTGCAGCTTCCGGTGCCGGTACAGGCTGGCTGGCCAGCGCGGCGGGCGCAGGCGTTGCCGCCGATTCCGCTCCCGATTCCACTCCCGATTCCGCTCCCGATTCCGCTCCCGATTCCACTATTGCTGTTGCCGCCGGTTTCCTGCCCAGGTCCGTCAGCCGCTCGAAGCAGCGCAACCTGTCGGTGTTTCTCTCCTGAGCGGCGCAGGCCTCGAGTTCTGCCTGCAGGGGTGGCCGGGCCGACAGGGTCGGAATCATGAATACCGCCAGAACGGCAAGGCATGGCCCTATGGCCAGGAGGTTATATCTGAATGTCACACTAATCTGCTCTCGCTGTCATAACCTCGCTATAACCTCACTATAGTCTCCCTATAGCCTCCCTATAGGCTCACTATAAGGCGAACTGATGCCGAACTGATGCCGAACTGATGTGCCCCTGGCCCTCTCGTCAGGCAAGGCCGCACTGTCGCAAGAGAGGCGCGACCTGCGCCCGTCTGTTGCCGGAGGCTGTTCGTGTCAGTTGGCTGGGTCAGAAGCTCTGGGTCAGAAGTCCTGAGAAAACTTCAGGTAGACGATTCGGCCCCGCAGGTCATGGCCAGCGCGGTCGTCATAGCCCGGCCTGTCCGAGGCTCCGTCGAAGATCAGGCCACCAGCACTGGCCTTCGACGCGGGCAACTCATTGCCATCATCACCCAGCCGGGTCAGGCGCGGCGGGTCTTCATCGAAGACATTGTTCATACCCACTGTAATCGTGGTGTCGCCGTCACCAATGAGCCCGGGTGCCAGGTAGCTGTACTGGACATCGAATACTTCCCAGGCCTCTACTGTCCCGTTGTTGCTCTGGTCATTGTCGTATTCGTCAATGTAGCGGAATTTACCCGTGATGCTGTGGTTCCCCAGCAGGTAGCTACCGCCGATATTGCCCCTGAGTTGCGGCAGTGTGGAGAAGTTATTGCTGAAGTTCCTGCTGCCTGCGCCGTCAAAGGTCTCGCCCTCGTCTTTCACGTCAAAGTCCATGACGTAGGTGGCTGCAGCATTGAGTAACAGGGTCCCGGGGCCCAACGCCACATCGTAGCCGAAATTGAGGTCCAGGCCCCGCGTCTCCACGGACCCGATGTTGGTGAACTCTGTGTTCACCTGTCGCAACTGACCACCGGCATCACGAATCACCCGCGGGTCGTTGGGGATTTCGTCATTCTCGCAATCATTATTGACAATGGCTTGGGCGCCTTCGGACTGAGCGATGAGATCCGTATAGTCGAAGTAAAAGTAGTCGAGGCTGGTATTGATTCCATTCTCGAACTGCAAGACAAGGCCGAAGTTGTAGTTCTTCGACTCCTGTGGCGCCAGGCCGGGAGACCCCTGAACCGCAACAACGATGTTATTGTTCAAACCGGTAGAGACGCACCGCAGGCTGCCCCCCGGCCCGGTGGGAGAAGCCGGGTCGTCGATGAACGCCGAAGATGTGGCGGAGGCGGTCTGCCGGACCGTCGGGGCCTGGAATGAGGTACCCCAGGAACCCCGCAACCCCAGCCAATCCATTGGCCTGTATTCAAAGGAGAGCTTCGGGTCCGTGGTGGCGCCGATGCTGCCGCCATATTCTTCCCGGCGCAGGGCAAATTGCAGTTCCAGCGCGTCATAGACCGGGAACACCAATTCCCCGAATACCGCCCATACATCTTGAGAACCCTCTACCGGGCCGGAAACACTGGACTCATTCGATTCACCAGCGGCGGTCAGGGAATCCTCGATAATAGTAATATCAACATCCCGGTACTGAGCACCAAAGGCCGCCGCCACTGTGTTGCCATTGAAAGTGAAGAGGTCGCCGGTCGCCACGAGGTCCGTCACCTGCTCAAGCACCCGGGCGTTACTGGACGATGGCGTATCGAACTTCGCCAAAGTTATGCCGCTGCTTCCCGCCACGCTGGTGCCGTCCTTGGGAGATACCAACTCCGGAGATGCGAGCCGGCTGCCCAAGGGGTTCCATTCACCGGACTTCACCAGATCCTGAAATACATCCGAGCGGTAATTATGGGGCCCATTGGTGGTGCGGGTGGATTTGGCCCAGCCGTAAGACACATCCATGGTCCAGGTGTCTGTCAGATCGAACTCGATGCCGTTCATGAGCCGGATATAGTTCAGCTCCCGGACGATGTTCTGGGTCAGTGAGGTATTGTTGACCTCACGGCCCAGGGGGCGTGCGGTCGCCTGTAAATCCACCGCTGTGTGGGTGTCATTATCCCAGTCTTCAGGTCCGATATAGAGGATGTTGGCGGGGTTGTTCGGGTCCAATATGAAAAAGTTGAACGGATGGCTGGCGGGAATGGTGTATCCACCACCTACCGCGCTCCCGGTGTTAAAGGTGGCGCCGCCGCTGGGCCGCTCAATCACATTGTTGGAGTAGCTGGCCTCCGCATAATAGCGGACGCTGTCGCTGAATTCCCAATCGAATTCAGTGAACACCTGCACCCGCTCTTCCGCGGAAATAATCGCGACCTGATCCACGAACAGATAACGGCAGCGCGTATCCGTTGGGCTGCGCAGAACGCCGCCAGCGGCCTCACAATCAGGGTCGCGAACGCGGATTGCGTCATCCACGGGTATAGCATTACCGGCAGCGTTCAGAGTCGCCCTGCGATAGGTGCCCGGAGACCCGGTAGAGGACAAGAATCGAGACGTTTCAGGGCTGGGATTGAGCCGCTTGTTCAACCAGCCAAAATCCGAGCGATAGGCCTCATCCTGTTCATAATAAGTGGCATAGATATTGAACCCACCCCTGTCAAACTGCCCGCCTGCCGCGAGGCTCAGGTCCTTTTGTTCGATTTCGGAATCGGAGTAGCCGCCGGACAACTCAAAGCCCTCGAAACCCTTGCGGGTGATGATGTTGGCCACACCCGCCACCGCCTGCGAACCATAGGTCGCGGAGGCGCCGTCCGTCAGCACCTCGATGCGTTCGATCATCGAAATTGGAAACTGATTGATATCAAGAAAGTCCGTGCCTGTGTCGTCCGCCACGGCAGCTATACCGCCGCGCTTACCGTTGATCAAGGTCAAGGTCGAACCCAACCCAAGATTACGGACATTGAACATGGCGGTGCCAGCGCGGTTATTGGTCTCGTTGTAAAACTGAGACCCACTGTTCACCGTCAGTTCCTTCAGCACATCCACCATCTGAGTGGCGCCAATCCTGGCGATGGTCTCCTGGTCAATGACCTGAATGGGCTTGGCCCCCTCAAAGCTGGAGCGCCGAATATAAGAACCGGTTACCAGAACCTCCTCTATGCTGTCACTCTCCGCAATGGCCGGCGGCGCCGCACCCAACGCCATGGCCACACTGACGGCAAGCGTCTTCAGCTTGAAGTCAGGTCTCGGTTCGGAATGAGCCTTCAGCCCGGAATGAGCCTTCGGCTTGGAAGAATTGGTCTTTGGTTTCGACTTGTTTGTCATGCTGATTTCCCCTTGTCAGTGGCAGAGTTAAGGATACCTGCCTTATCAGTTACGACCTGCCATGCGTAATGATATATGGAATGCACGGCAAAAACACCCCAAATCAAGAATGGCAATATAATACCCGGCCATTGGTGTAAGCCTTTTCCCACAGCAGTGACATCCATGCTCTCACACAAGCCCATGGCTTGAACCTACTTCCACTATCACGACGACGGGGTTATCTTTAGAGCCTGTTTTTGAAGGTGATATAGGGGTGAAACGTGATCAGAATCATGGTTGTAGACGACCACCAGTTGGTCAGGACAGGTACCCGGCGTTTACTCGAAGATGTTCCCGGCCTGGAGGTTGTTTGTGAAGCAAGCAGTGGTGAAGAGGCGGTGGACCTGGTCATCAAGCACAAACCGGATGTCGTCCTGATGGACATCCACATGCCCGGCATAGGCGGGCTCGAGGCAACCCGGCGCTGCATACGCGCACATCCTGAAATCAAGGTGGTGGCGCTCAGCATGTACGAGAATGAACCCTATCCTTCCAAGCTTCTGGATATCGGCGCCGCCGGCTATCTCACCAAACGCGCAGATATCAGTGAAATGCTGCTTGCCATCAGGAAGGCGGTGTCAGGGCAACGCTACATCAGTGCAGAAATTGCACAGCATCTGGCTCTCAAGCCTTTCTCAAAAGTCAGCGATTCACCTTTTGACATGCTCAGTGCGAGGGAAATGCAGATCACGCTGATGGTTATCACCGGGCACAGGGTGCAGGATATTTCAGAGAAATTGTCATTGAGTCCGAAGACGGTGAACAGCTATCGGTACCGTGTTTTTGAAAAGCTTGAACTGAAGAGTGATGTTGACCTGACCAGGCTCGCCATCAAGCATGGCATTATCGATGGGGAAGTCGCCGCCTGATATATGCACCCGCAACAATATTGGCTGGCGTCATTTACCCTGGCCTGTCGGGCTGGCGCTATTCCCGCCGGTGAAGGCAAGACCCGTCTCACCAAAAAACTGCCGCCCGGAGGCACTGGCCACAAACCGAATGCGGGCGCTCTCTGGCGGCGGCGCAGACAATGGCATTGCCCAGCGCTGACCGCCAGCATCGAGGCGAGACATGGCCAGGGGTGGAGAGCCAGCCGATGAATGCTCCAGCACCAGCATCACACCGTCGAGGGTGTGCCGGGATGTCAGCAGCAGACGGGTATTGCCATCCAGCCTGATCACGACTGAAAAATCCTCGTTCTCCATTTCGCACAAGCCACTCGCCCAACGGCAGTTGCTGCGCGCTACCAGCGGGTAACTGTTCCCGGTTTGCGCTGCCTCTGGCTCCTCTGCCAGCCATACATCCACCGCAAACCAGGCCAGCAAGGCGAGAATTGGCGCAACTATCAGGGCCACCAGAACATGTTTGTCAGTAAACACAGGCGTGGATTCAGTGGCCCCGGGCAATGTCTGCATCCACCGGTATCCTGATCCGCTCCACCAGTTCCCGCACCGCCAGAGGCGGCCTCGCCGTAAATCGGGACACGCCGAAAGCCATCGCGAAATTGATCAGCGCGCCCACCACACCGAAGGCATTAGGCTCGATGCCCAGGAACCAGTTGGGCGGCATATTGCCGAGGAAGGCGGTGGAAGATACAAACAGAATGCCCTTGTGCTGAAACACATAGAACAACGTGACGCCCATGCCCGCCACCATGCCGGCAATCGCGCCTTCCTTGTTCACATCTTTAGAGAAGATGCCCATCATCAGCGCCGGGAAAAGCGACGAGGCCGCCAGGCCAAATGCGAGCGCCACTGTGCCCGCCGCCAGGTCCGGTGGATTGAGGCCCAGGTAACCTGCGCCGCTAACCGCCAACGCCATCGCCACCCGGCTCGCCCGCAACTCCTGCTTCTCGTTGATGTTCGGCATCATCATACCTTTCAACAGGTCGTGAGAAATCGCCGAGGCGATAGCCAGCAGCAGCCCCGCCGCAGTGGACAAAGCCGCCGCCAGGCCGCCTGCCGCCACCAGTGCCACCACCCAGTTGGGCAAGCGGGCAATTTCCGGGTTGGCCAGCACCATGATGTCGTTGTCTATCTTGACCATCTCGTTGTCTGACGGGTCCGCGCTGTACTGGATGCGCCCGTCACTGTTCTTGTCCTCAAATCTGAGCAGGCCGGTTTTTTCCCAGTTACGAAACCACTGCGGGCGCTCCTCGTAAACAAGATGCTGGCCGGGTTCCGGTTCGATCGTCTGCATGAGGTTAAGGCGCGCCATGCCCGCCACAGCCGGCGCCGTGGTATAGAGGACGGCGATGAACACCAGCGCCCAGCCGGCGGAACTACGCGCATCCTTCACCCTGGGAACGGTGAAGAAACGGACGATGACATGGGGCAGCCCGGCGGTGCCGATCATCAATGACATGGTGTACGCAAACATATTGAGGCCGCTGAGCCGCACGTCGGTGGTGTATTCATTGAAGCCAAGGTCCGTTACCACCTGATCGAGACGGTCCAGCAGATAGGTTTCACTGCCGATAATGGTGCTACCGAGCCCGAGTTGCGGCAAGGGGTTGCCCGTCAGGCTCAGGCTGATAAAGATGGCTGGAATGGTATACGCCAGAATCAGCACACAGTACTGGGCAATCTGCGTATAGGTGATGCCCTTCATACCACCCAGTACCGCGTAGATAAGCACGATACACATACCCACCAGCAGGCCGATACTGTAGTCCACTTCCAGGAAACGAGAGAAGGCAACACCTACACCTTTCATCTGGCCGATGACATAGGTAACGGAGCAGATAATGAGGCAGACCACAGCCACCGCCCTGGCAGCCCGAGAGTAGTAGCGGTCACCGATAAACTCAGGCACCGTGAACTTGCCATACTTGCGCAGGTAGGGCGCCAGCAGCATGGCCAGAATCACAAAGCCTCCGGTCCATCCCATCAGGAAGACGGAACCCCCGTAACCCATGAAGGCGATCAGCCCCGCCATGGAAATAAAGGATGCTGCCGACATCCAGTCTGCAGCCGTGGCCATGCCATTGGCTATCGGGCTTACCCCACCGCCGGCCACATAAAAGTCTCGCGTGGTCCCGGCACGGGACCAGATGGCAATGCCGATATAAAGGGCAAAGGTTGTGCCGACAATGAGATATGTCAGCAGCTTAAGATCCATGGCCCTCACCCTGATCTTCATCCACCTTGAACTCGCGGTCGAGTTCGTCCATCTTTCTTGCGTAGTAAAAGATCAGCACCACGAAAACATAGATCGCACCCTGCTGGGCAAACCAGAAACCCAGTTTGAAACCGCCGAGAGGAATCCGGTTGAGTTGATCAACAAGCATAATGCCAAAGCCAAAGCTCACCACAAACCAGATCACCAGCAACTTGAACATCAGCGACAAGTTACGCTTCCAGTAAGCTCTGGTCTGTTCCCTCGTCAGTTGTGACATACACATCTCCCTTCATACAACCTGTGGCAGGATGCCGGTAACCGCAGCTCGCAAAGTAAAGTGTAGCTTAGTATCCCGTTGATATTCGAGCAGAGTTGCAAAATGCGGCCCGCTATTCGCCCAGGGGCCGCGTTCTGTAAAAAGAGTTTTATCCTTCCATCATGAACAGGGTTCAGGCTAGTTCAGTATCATTTCGTGTTAGAAATACGGCACCCCCCTTCAGGCTCATTTCATATTGGACAAGGCTGGTTCTTCCCAGATTGGTTTCATTCTTTTATAGTGGGCGCGCTTAAACCGATCAAACATCACATGCAAAAACTCAAGTACGGTTATCTGATATTTGCTCTTGCCCTGACGACACTGGCGGGCATGCCGCCCACCGTGCTTGCTCTGGAACAGACCGGGGAGGAAGTCATTGAGGAGGTGGTGGTGCTCGGCAGCCGTCGCGACGGGCGCTCCGTCGGAGATTCACCGACACCAGTCGATGTCATCCGCGCAGAGGAACTGACCCGCCAGGGCAACACTGATCTCAACACCCTGCTACGCAACGTCATACCTTCTTTCAATGTCAACACCCAGGCCATCAATGATGCGGCGACGCTGGTTCGCCCGGCCAATTTGCACGGCCTGCCCGCCGACAGCACGCTGGTGCTTGTCAATGGCAAACGTCGTCACCGGGCTTCCGTGGTTACCTTTCTCGGCGGCGGCATCAACGACGGCGCCCAAGGGCCGGACATATACGTGCTCCCCACAATCGGGCTGAAACAGGTCGAAGTGCTGCGTGACGGCGCATCGGCCCAGTATGGTTCCGATGCCATTGCCGGTGTCATCAATTTCACTCTTAAAGACGATGCCGAGGGCGGCTCTCTGGAAGCCCGCTGGGGCGAGTTTTACGAAGGGGACGGTGACACTGTACAGGTCGCCGGCAACTTCGGGCTGCCGCTCACTGATCACGGCTTTGCCAACCTGAGTTTCGAGTTCAGCGATACTGAACCCACCAGCCGTAGTGTGCAGAGAGCCGACGCCCAAACACTGACCGAGACGGGCAACAATCTGATAGCCAACCCGGTGCAAATCTGGGGTGCGCCGAAAGTCAGCGACGACTTCAAACTGCTCGCCAATATCGGGCTGGATCTGGGCGACCACAGGCTTTACCTGTTCGGTAACCGGGCCGGACGCGAAGTGGAAGGCGGTTTCTACTTCCGCAATCCCAATACTCGCAGCGGGGTTTTCTCCGCCGATGATGGCCAGACCCTGCTGGTCGGCGACATAGGCAACACCGGTGCCTGCCCGGTGATCAGCATTACCGACGATGTACCAGACCCTCTCGCCCTGGCGGCTGTCCAGGCCGATGACAACTGCTTTACATTTTACGAACGCTACCCGGGCGGTTTCACGCCGCACTTCGGCGGCACCATCACCGATGCCAGCCTGGCTGCCGGTGTGTCCGGTAAGCTGGCGGGCATGACCTATGACCTCAGCGCAGGCTATGGCCGCAACAAGGCCGAATTCACCCTCACGAACACAGTCAACGCCTCTCTGGGGCCGGATTCTCCCTCGGCTTTCAAGCCCGGCACTTACACCGAAACGGACCTGACAGCCAACCTTGATCTGGGCTACCTCGTCTCCATCAGCGGATTGGCCTCCGACCTGCATATCGCCGGTGGTTTTGAATATCGCAAGGAAGAATTTGAAATCAAGGCCGGCGACCCGGCTTCCCACGGGGCGGGCCCGCTGACATCCCAAGGCTTCAGTGTCGGCTCCAATGGATTCCAAGGCTTCAACCCCAAAGACGCGGGCGTGTTCGACCGCACCAGCAACGCTATCTACCTGGAACTGGATGCGGACATCACCCCGGACCTGCTGACGAAATTGGCGTTACGCTGGGAAGATTACGAGGACTTTAGCGCCACCACCAATGGCAAGTTCTCCACCCGCTGGCAACTGACCGATGGCCTCGCGCTGCGCGCCGCCGTCAGCACTGGCTTCCGGGTGCCGACAGTGGGCCAGACGAATGTGCGCTCCACCGCCACCAACATCATCGTCAACGAGGAGGGTAACCGCTTGGTTGAAGAACTGATTGCCGCGCCTACCAGCAGCCTGGCACTGGTGAAAGGGAGCAAGCCTCTGGAACCGGAGGAATCTGTCCATTACAGCATCGGCACCGTATTCGATATCGGGCCAGTGAACGTGACCCTGGACTATTTCGATATCGAGGTGACGGACCGCATCGCGCTGACCAGCGCGCTGGCGCTGACGGACCAGGAACGCGCTGACCTACTGGCAACCGGCGTGGCCGATGCCATGACGATCAGCAGTGTGCGCTTCTTCACCAACGATTTTGACACGGACACAAAAGGGTTTGACTTGGTGGCCAGCTATCCGTTGGAAGACCTGCTGGGCGGCGACACCAGCCTTAGCCTGGCCTACAACCGCACCAGAACCGAGGTAACAGACCGCTCCAGCAACATCGACGACACCCGCGTTCGGCAATTGGAAGACTCCCTGCCGGTCACACGCTGGATACTGACCGGAAACCACCGCGCCGCCAACTATGCCGCACTGGTGCGCCTTTCCTGGTACGACGATTTTTTCGAAGCCCATGCCGACGCTGGCGACCTGCCGATAGAAGCCGGTTCTACCTTCACCCTGGACGTTGAACTCTCCTACCTGCCCACCGAGCAGATGACCTTCACCCTGGGCGCGCAGAATATCGGCGACGAATATCCAGACCGGAACCCCCATGCCAGCGTGCTGGGCGCAACCTACCCGGTGACCTCCCCCATAGGCTTTGGCGGCGGCTTCTATTACTTTCGCGTCGGGTATCGTTATTGAGCGGTTTTTGCGCTACTACAACCGCGAGCAAAATGACCGCACCTGTTTGCTTCCTGCTATGATATTGAGATATTGAATCGGAGATATCGGACGTGGTGGATACTCGATGCGGCCAACCCGACGGATGAGCCGATTGCCCGGGTTCGCCTGCCGGAACGTATCGCCAGCGGCACCCATGCAACCTGGGCACCAGCCAGCGACATCAACAGGTAATAACCCCGCTTATTCTCCCCAGAGATACCGGACATTCAAACCCCACCAGCGCGGCGGGCCGGCGAAGTTTTCATACATACCAAAGCCGCCTTCTGCTGGCGCGCCGGCGAGATCAAACACCATCAGCCTGTGCTCCTCGTCTGTCAGATTATTGACATAGGCAGAAGTCACCCACTGGCCTGATTCACTGGTGTAGGTCAGGCGCACATTGGTGAGCACATAGCCGTCTTCCTCACCGACGGGAGAGTTCTTCAACTGAAAGAAATGACTGCCCATGTAGTTGAAGTCCGCCTGTGCCGCCAGATATCCACCGGCAACCGGCCATTCATAGCGGACCATGCCGTTGACATTCAGTTCCGGCGTCAACACCGCCTCCCGGTCCACCCGATTGCCGTTCGGCTCCACATGCGCATCCTCGACATTGTTGTCTATCCAGCCAAAACCCAAAAGCAGGTCAAGACCGTCCACGGGCGTTGCCTGTAGCTCCAACTCCATCCCGGTTGTCTCGGCGTCCGTGTTAAAGACGACAGTGGTCAGGCTGTCCAGCGCAAATGCCTGGTAATCCTGATAGTCGTAGTAGTAGAGGGCGCCATTCAAACGCGCGCGCCCTTCAGCAAAGGTCAACTTGAACCCTGTCTCGAATGCATTGAGCACTTCTTCATCGAAGGTCATCTCTTCCGGCGACCTGTCCCCGGCATAAAAATCTGTTGCATCGAGGGGCGCATTGAAACCGCCCGCCTTGATGCCGCGGTTGTAACTGCCATACCAGAGGAAATCATTGCTGGGAGACCATTCCAGGCTGAGTTTTGCGGTGATAAGGTCATCATCTCGCTTTGCCAGGTCCCCCGGGTCGGCAACATTGATTGCGGCATACCCAAATGCAGGCCCACCCGGCTCGTTGGATATTTTATCCGCGCTGAACGTCCATATCTCCCCGCCCAGACCAAGCCCGTCTTGAACCGCGACATTGAACGAATTAGTCGACTCAAACAGGGAGAAAAACTGCCTGAAGTCCATCTCTTTCTTTTCTTTTGACCACCTTAGGCCGGCGGTCAGTTTCAACGCACCCGTCAAGTCATAATCCGTCTGTGCGAACACAGCGTAGGACCGGGTTTCCGTGCTGAACGGGTTGTTCAGACCCAGATTTGACAACGAATCATCACCAAGGCCGTCCCCCGGAAAGGCGGCAGCAAAAAAGTTTGATGCTGGGCCGCCATTGAAGAAGTCACCTTCTATGTCCAGGTAAAAAGCGCCAACCACCCAAGTGGCGGAGTCGGTGGCCCCACTGATTCGAAACTCCTGCGAGATCTGATCGATGTCCGACCTGAGGGAAAAGGAAAAAAAGTCGTTCGGCCCGGCGTCGGAATCCTCGATATAGTCCTTCTCCAACCGGGCGATGTCTGTGACGGAGACAAATTCCATCTGGTTGCCAAAATCAACTGAGAAGTTGCTGGTCAGGCCATTGCTCTCGATCTTGTTGAACCCCTTTATGTTCAACGACGCCTTGAACAGGTCTCTGCTCAGGTCCTCATAGGGTTCAGCATTTTTGGAATCACCGGCATCGGTCAGATCAGCGCCGGCAAAGTCTTCTCCCAGCCCTGTCACCGCGTTCAGGCGAGCCGACCTGTGAGTGAAGGGGCCAACATCCACATCCTGCTCCCCTTTCCTGATGCTCAACAACCATTCTGCACCGGAAGTAAACTCAAACAACAACTGCCCGCGCAATGCGTAATCATTTCCATTGTTCAGGTCGCTGCCTATTCTGTTTTCCAGCACACCGTCATGTTCATTGTGAACAAAAGACACGCGCCCGGAGAGATTATCCGTGATCCCGCCCCCGAAAGCGCCTTCCGCTTTCATCTGGCTATAGTCGCCGTAGGTCAACTCCAGGTAACCGTCACGCTGCTGGTCCGGCTTGCGCGTAATATAATGAACAAGCCCGCCGGTTGCGTTCCGGCCGAACAATGTGCCTTGCGGCCCTCTCAATATTTCGACTCTTTCAAAGTCGAAAAGCTGAAAGCCAGCGCCGGAAGCCGCGCTGATATACGCTTCATCCACATAGACGGCGATGGGAGACTCCTGATGGTCTCCGGAGAAATCGTTCTGTGCCACGCCCCTGATGTTCGTAAAGAAAGCCGAAGGGCCGTTGGGCTGGATGGTTGTAACACCCGGCGTCATGGCAGTGACCTTCTCCGCACTTGACCAGCCCAGTTGCTTTAGCTGCTCCCTGCTGAAAGCGGTAACCGCAATACCCACGTCCTGCAACAACTGATCACGCTTTTGAGCCGTTACCACCACCTCTTCCAGAACCGCGGCCTGGCTTATCGGTAAACCAGAAAACCCGACCAGCATTGCAACCCAGAACCCCACCTTTGTGTATTTCAGTTTCATATTTCAGTCCCCCTTTGATTGATCTATGTTCATAACCAGGCCCACCATGGTGTCCAGCGCTATTTCTTTGAGTGGGAATTATATACATGTTTAATCAAAAGGGATTATGTAGCAAAATACCTCTTTCTCATAATAAAGAGTAGACTGCAGCTGCGGCGCTCTGGACCCCCGCCTGCGGCGAGGATGCTGTCGCCTGGAGAAACTGTCGGCGATGGGAACAACCCCCATCGCCTGGTAGATTCAAGGCTCATTGCGGTTTCGCTTCGCGAAAAGCCGCAATACGGAAGTTGTAGCAGGAATAAATGCAATGAGGTTAAATGACAAGATGAACCGACCAGTCAGATCCCTTTCCGCCCTGCTCTGCTTTGCCCTGGCTCTTGCCTTCGGCCAGGCCAGTTCCGCAGAGAAATTCTCCGACCCACTGCCCCCCGAACCCATCCCGGCTAACATAACTCTGGACACACCCTACCCTCCTGGCTTTGTCGTGGTATATGACTTTGGCTTTGGCAGCCTGATCGACAGTGCCTTCAGCCTGGTCGATACAGAAAGCGGGCAGTTCAAGGGCATGATGAGCGGGGGAAACTTTGCGACCATGGATGTGTCTTTCGACCGCCAGCAGTTCTATATCGGAGAGACTTATTACAGCCGGGGTACACGCGGCGAGCGATCAGACCTTGTCACTGTTTACGATATGAAGAACCTGGACAGAGTGGCCGAGATTGAGCTGCCGCCAAAGCGCGCAGCCATAGTCGTCAACAAGGGCGTCACCGGCATTACCGCAAGCGGTAAGTTCATGCTGGTTTTCAACCTGACTCCGGCCACCTCGGTGACCGTGATTGATCTTGACGAACTCCAGGTCGTCAATGAGGTCGAGACTCCCGGATGCAGCCTCGTCTACCCCACCGACCGGCATGATTTCTTCATGTTGTGCGGGGACGGCGGCCTGCTGAACATTTCCCTGGACAGTTCGGGGCAGGTTAGGTCCCAGAGCAGAAGAGAACCTTTTATCGATATTGACGCAGACCCCCTGTCTGAAAAATCCAGCAAGATCGGGGACACCTGGTATTTCATCAGTTTCAAAGGCGATGTCCAGCCAATCACCGGCAAGGGAGAAGTCATGCCTCGCTGGCCGCTCCTTTCACCACAGGAAAGGGCCGAAGGCTGGCGTCCGGGCGGCTGGCACTGGACGGCAGGCCATCCCGATGGCCTGCTCTGGGTGGGTATGACGCCGGATGGTTACGATGGCAGCCACAAGGACCCGGCCAAGGAAATCTGGTTGTATGATGTCGCCAAACAAAACAGAACGGCGAAAATCTCCCTTAGGGAAATGGCCATCAGCATCGATGTTACGGTTGAGGAAGAACCCAGGCTACTGGTAGTTAATGCGGCGGGCTCTCTTGATATTTATGACGCCCACAGCGGCAGCTATCAGAAGTCCATACATGATTTGGGGGCGTCACCCTATCAGGTTTACAGGATACGTTAGGATTCAACATGAACTGGATTGACAAGATTACTCAGAAATCAGCGCGCAACCTGGCGCATCACACGTCCCGCAGGGGTTTTCTCGCCCAATATGGCAGGCTGCTCGTCGGGGTGGCAACGCTTCCCCTGCTGCCCGTTGCCCGCGGGAGCAGCGCAGGTCAACCGGCCAGAGTGCCCCCCCAAAGTACCGGCAAGATGCAGGACCCGGGCGACCCGACTCGTTGTGATTACTGGCGATATTGCGCCATAGACGGTTACCTTTGCAGTTGCTGTGGCGGGGCGCACAATGCCTGCCCGCCGGGTACGGAAATGTCTCCCCTCACCTGGATTGGCACTTGCAGGAACCCGGCGGATGGCCGCAACTACATCATCTCTTATAACGACTGCTGCGGTAAGAGTGATTGCGGTCGCTGCCTTTGCAATCGCAACGAGGGCGACAAGCCCGTCTATCGACCACAGGCCAACAATGATATTGACTGGTGTCTTGGCACCAGCACAAATGTCTACAACTGTTCGACGGCGGTCATTCTCGGGGCTGCAACGGAATAATTCGTGAAGGTTCCGCAAGTTATACAAACTGCGTTTGCCCTGCCCTTGATCACCTTTCTCGCCAATGTCTGTGCAGAAGAAACGCCCGTTGCATCATCTGCGGATTACCAAGCCAGTTGCGGAATCTGCCATTTGCAGGACGGTCGGGGCGTCCCCGGCGCCTTTCCTCCCCTGGACGAACGAATCGGAGAATGGGCGGGTTTCGATGCAGGCCGGGACTATCTCGTGAACGTCATGATCAGGGGCGTGAACGGCCAGATGGAAGTCGATGGTATCCGGTACAGGGGGGCAATGCCGCCCATAGCAGGGCAGTTGCACCCGGAGCAGGTGGCGGGGTTGCTGAACTACACCCTGAGGCAGTTTTCACCCAGGCAGAAAGCGCATCTTTTTACCGCCGACGAGATTACCGCCAGACAACGGAACACAACGGGCTCCATCCTGTCCATGAGGCCGGGCCAAGGTGATGGCCAATGATTGAAGAGAACGCAATCAAGGTGCTGCTGATATGCGCACTCGCCGTCCAATGCCTTGCGGTGGTCATTTTCGCCGAGTCTTTTCTCTACAAGGCTCGAAACTTCCGGGAGTTCACTGGCATCCTGGCCGGTTACAAGCTATTGCCCAATAACTTCCTGCCTCACGCAAGCCTGTTGATTGTCGCCCTGGAGTGCCTTGCGGTGGTCGGCATCCTGTTTGCGCTCCCCCTGATCAAACTTCTCCCCGCCTTGCTGCTGGTCACCTATGCACTGGCCATGGGCATTAACCTTCATCGCGGCAGAAAAGAAATCAGTTGCGGCTGCGGAGGCGATGCCCTGCCGATCAGCCGGGCAATGGTCGCCCGCAATATCCTGCTGGCCCTGATGATTGGCTCCGCCACGGCCTCATCGTCGATGGCGGGCCTGGCGAGCATGGCATTTGTCTATGCCCTGCTTGTTCCGGCGGTGGCGATTTTTCTGGTTGTCAGTTACCTGAGTTTCAACCAACTCTGCATGACCGCCCACCTTGAACGTCAACTCAGGGGAAGCAACGTCTTATGACGACCTGGCTTGTGGTCGCCCTTGCCCTGCTCTGGATTCTGGTCATTGCCCTGAGCCTGACCGTCTATGCACTGACGCGGCAACTGGGCGTACTGTTTGAACGTGTCGCGCCGGCGGGCGCATTGATGATCAATCAAATCCTGAAGGTTGGGGACCCGGCGCCAAAGCTGACCCTTCAAAGCCTCGTCGGCAAGACCCTGGATATTGGCGGTGCGGAATCCGGGGGAAATCAACTGCTTTTCTTTCTCGCGCCGGATTGCCCCATCTGCAAGTCATTACTGCCGGTTCTGAAATCCCTCGCCAATGCCGAACAGGCGGTGGACATCATCCTCGCAAGTGACGGCGGCGACCAGGAAGAACACGAAGGCTATGTCACATCCAACAAGCTGGCGATGTTTCCTTACGTTCTTTCCGAACTGCTGGGCAGATCATACGGCGTCTCGAAGCTGCCCTACGCCACATTGATCAGACCGGACGGCACCATTGGCTCCATGGGAATCGTCAACTCGAGAGAACATCTTGAAAGCCTGTTCGAGGCGGAAGCCATGCAGGTGGCATCTCTTCAGGAATATCTTGCGAGGCCGGGAACCACCGGGCATGACGAATTGCCGGAGCAACAAACCTGATGCATCAGCCGGTAACCAAAACCTTACTGCCGGCCTTGCTGTTGGCCGTTCTGCCCTTGGCCTGGGCCGATGAGACGGGCGTCAATGCCGCCGCTATCAGTAAAGCCAGAGTGAATTACATGATTAACTGCCAGGGATGCCACGCACACAACGGCGCCGCCAGCAGGGACGGCGATGTGCCGCGTATGAAAGACTATGTTGGTAATTTTCTGCGTGTGCCCAATGGGCGCGCTTATCTGGTGCAGATACCCGGAACTGCAAGTGCGCCGATACCGGACAAAGAACTGGCGCAACTGCTCAACTGGATGCTTGTCAATATCGGCGGAAAATCAACACCGGCGAACTTTGAGCCCTTCGATGAATCAGAGGTGGGGCGCTTGCGCCGCTCGCCGCTGACGGAGGTTGACACCATTCGCAGGAAACTGATCAACGCCATTGAGCAATCAGGCTGAATCCCGGGGGTTCTTCAACCCCAATTCTGCAGCGAATTTATCCCGCATGACAAACTTCTGCATCTTGCCGGTCACTGTCATGGGGAACTCATCCACCAGCTTGATGTATTTGGGTATCTTGAAGTGGGTAATCTGCCCGCTACAGAACTCGCGCACCTGATCTTCGGTAATCTCCGCGCCATCCTTGCCCTGTACCCAGGCCGCAACCTGCTCGCCGTATTTTTCATCCGGTACGCCAAAGACCTGTACTTCCTGAATGGCGGGATGCGTATAAAGAAACTCTTCAACCTCTCGGGGATACACATTCTCTCCGCCGCGAATAATCATATCCTTGATTCGCCCGGTGATTTTGACATAACCCCTCTCATCCATCTCGCCAAGGTCACCGGAATGCAACCAGCCTTCATCATCTATGGTGTCGGCTGTGCGTTCCTCATCGCTCCAGTAACCCTGCATCACGCCATAGCCCTTTGAGCACACCTCGCCGGTTTCTCCGTGTTCAGCAATGGCACCGTCTTCGCGGATGATTTTGAGTTCCCAGTTTGTATGTGCCCGGCCCACAGTTGTCACCCTGTCTTCAAAAACGTCATCAATGGCCGTCATAGCGTTGATCGGGCTGCATTCCGTCTGACCATAACCGATCACTATCTCCATCAATTCCATCTCGTTTATCAGGCGTTTCATCAATTCGACCGGGCAGGTGGAGCCGGCAATGATACCGGTACGCAATGAACTGGTGTCATAGTCGCTGAAACCGGGGAAGTCCAACTCTGCAAGGAACATGGTCGGTACACCGTGCAGTGCGGTGCATTTTTCGTCCTGCACCGCCCTTAACACCGGCTCAGGGTCAAACGCCTCGCAAGGCAACACCATGGTTGCGCCTTGGGCCACACAGGCTAGCGTCCCCAGAACCATGCCAAAACAGTGATACATGGGTACGGGTATGCACAGGATGTCATCGGCGGTGAGGTTCATACTCCGGCCGCTGTAGTAGGCATTGTTCAGGATATTGGCATGGGTCAGAGTCGCGCCCTTGGGCGTACCCGTTGTGCCGCTGGTAAATTGTATGTTAATGCTGTCTGACGATTTGAGTGAGTCTCCAAGCTCCGTCAGCCGGGCGTATTCAGCATCGCCGCCTAAATCACAGACATCGGCGAAGTTGAACATGCCGGGCGAAGCGGCGTCACCCAAGCGGATGACCGTTCGCAAGTGCGGCAGTTTTGCAGACTTCAACTCGCCCGGCGCACAGTCCGCAAGCTCCGGGGCCAGTTCCTGCAACATCTTCAGGTAATAGCTGGTTTTGAAAACTTCCGCGGTGACTATCGCCTTACAGCCCACCTTGTTCAACGCATACTCGAGTTCATAGAGACGGTAGGCGGGATTGATGCAGACCATGATCGCGCCTATCCTGGCCGTGGCAAATTGTGTGAGGACCCACTCATACCGATTGGGAGACCAAATACTCACCCTGTCTCCCGGTTCTATCCCCAGCGCAATCAACCCGGTTGCAAGCCTTCCCACTTCAGCGACGAACTCGCCATAGGTCCAGCGAATACCCTGATGCGGCATGATCAGGGCGGGATGATCGGGATTCTTTTCGGCAACATGCACAAGATGCTGACCAATGGTTGCCGTCAGTAATTCATCCTTGTGGCCAATGAAATGGGCTTTTGAACCGGCCATCAGTTCCTCCTTTCAAATTGATTGGACAGCCATCAGCCAAATATAACGACATGAACGGAATACTGCCAGGGTGTTGCCGCAGGCGAGGAAGTTGCTGCGGCTATTCCTGCTCCATGGACCAGGTCTTGCTGGTCAGCCTTGCCAACTCCCACTCTGAGAGAGATTCATCGATTTGGTGGTACTGCATCCGCTGCTTGACCTCGGCAGTTTCAACCCTGACGGTGGCTTCTTTCTTTACCTCAACCTGTGGAACAGACATCTCGGACCCTCCTGATGAGCGGATGCATCGTTACGGGCGGTAATTTAACAGCCAATGGGATAAACGATCAGGGAATAATCAGCAACTAATAGTTTCCAAATTGGAAACCATCCTTCACCGAAAGTCTATCCCCTCGAACTTGCCGGCATTACGCCACTCATCCAGGTACTTGAAGTAGGCGACAGGGCCATGGGGATAGCTCACCGCACCACTGACACCCGCACCCCAGCCTTTGCCTTCGTTGTTATAGTAACCCGGCGTACACTCGGTGGAGCCTATCATCATGGGCGGTGCCTGCTGCAACAACTCAAGCCATTGATCTTCCGCTTCCTTGGAGACCTCAAGCTGCCGGAACCCATTATCGAGCGCGTACCTGATCATGATGGCGATGGTATTCCCGCACTCCGTCAGGTTGTGGGGGTAATTGGAAATCAGATTTGCGCCCTGAGTGGCCTGAACGATAAACAGGTTGGGGAAGCCATGCACATGCGACCCATGCTTGGTGCGCATGCCCTCCGCCCAGTAGTCCGAGAGTTTTAGCCCGTCACGGCCAAGCGTTGCATAACCCGCCCGGCGTTCAAATGGCGTCCCCACCTCGAACCCCGATGCATAGATGATGCAGTCCACCTCGTACTCCTTGCCCGCAACCACTATGCCTTTCTCCGTGATTCTCTCCACGCCCTTGCCGTTGGTGTCGAGCAACTGACATCCGGGCTCGTTATAGGCTTGCAGGTATTCGTCATGGAAGCAGGGTCTTTTGCAAAGTTGCTGATACCATGCCTTCAAGTCCCCGGCAGTCCGTTCATCGGTGACCACACTATCGACCCGCGCACGAATCTCTTCCATCTTCTCGAAATCCGAATCTTCGTAGGCCGCCATCATGTTTTCAATGGTCATATCTTCACGGGATATCTGACTTATCTTTGCGCGCACGCGCTTCGAAAGATCAGTCCATCCGTCCTGAACCAGGTCTTCATCCATCGGTTGGCCCGTCTGGTTCGCCGTAAAATTTTCCAGCCAGCGTTGCTGCCAGCCGGGTGTTGCAATGGTCTTGAACCATTTCGTGTCTATGGGGTGGTTATCACGGACATCCACGGATGACGGCGTTCGCTGGCACACATAAAGCGCCTTGCAGGCTTTCGCCAGATACGGCACACACTGAACCGAGGTGGCGCCAGTGCCGATAACCGCAACCCTCTTGTCACCAAGTTTATCGAGGGGCTCGCCACAATAGTCGCCGCCTGTGTAGTCATAATCCCAACGGCTTGTGTGGAAGGTATGCCCTTTGAAAGATTTAATCCCGGGGATGCCGGGCAGCTTGGGTACATGCAAAGGCCCCGTACCCATCCCCAGAAACCGGGCCGTGAATTCGTCGCCCCGGTCAGTGCGGATTTTCCACCGGCTGTTTTCATCATCCCAGCTCAGTTCCTGCACCTGTGTATGGAACAGAGCCTTGTCATAGAGGCCGTATTGCTTGCCAATCCTTTGGCACTGCGCAAAAATTTCCGGTGCATGAGCGTATTTTTCCGTTGGCATATGGCCGGTCTCTTCCAGCAGCGGCATATACACGAAAGCGGCGGTGTCACATTGCGCCCCCGGGTAACGATTCCAATACCAGGTGCCGCCAAAATCACCGCCCTTCTCGACAATTCGGACGTCGGTAATGCCCGCCTCAACCAGCCTTGCACCGGTCACCAGCCCGGAAAATCCACCGCCGATAAAGGCAAAGGTCACATGATCATTTACCGGGTCTCTTTCCTTGCGGGGCGTATAAGGGTCTTCCAGGTAATAGGACAGTTTGTCCTTGATCTCTATGTATTGGTCATTGCCATCCGGCCTGATGCGCTTGTCGCGCTCTTCTCGATACCGGCGTCTAAGCGCCTCCTTATCGGAGGAAGGCAAACCAACGTCGGGCGTGGTGTTTACGGCTTCTGACATGTGAACTCCAGTGATGATTCAATATCGGGGCAAATACTTGCATCCAAAGAAACGCCAGTCAACCGATGTATCGCCTGGTAATCGTGGCACGACTCTTATTCGTCATCCCCATTGCGGCTTTCGTGAAGCGGAAACTCCCCTCGTCATTCCAGGCGATGGGGGATTGTGCCCATCGCCGACAGTGTTTCCAGGGGCGTAGCCCGGGGATCCAGAGTGGCGGCATAGCCGCCATTTACATTGCGAATTTCGCGAAGCGAAAACGCAATGAGCCTTGAAACTACCCCAGGCGATGGGGGGGTTGTTCCCATCGCCGACAGTGTTTCCCGCCGAAGGCGGGGAAAGGAAGCCACCAGCCGCCAATCCGGGTACAATCCGCCCTCATCGGCAAGTATGGAGAGGAATGATGAGTGCGCCTGCTGTGCCTTCCGGGGTTGAGTACGCGGAATCCCGCCAGCATGAACTGAGGAAAACCCGCCTGGTGATGGTTGATGGCAACCTGACCTCCAACAGCGAGGCCACGGAAAGCGGAACCAGCGCCAGGGTTTTCAACAAGGGTTACTGGGGTTTCGCCTCGGTGCCGGCAATGGACGATGGGAGCGCCGCAAAGGTGGCGAAAAAGGCTGTCGAGAACGCCCAGGCCATGTGTCGCTTTGGCGACCAGCCGCGCATTGAAATGCCGATGGCATCTCATGTGGGCGAATATGGCTTCAATGGCCGGCCGCCCATGTCCCGAAAAGAAACGGTTGAACTGCTGGAGACGTTGAACGAACACTGCAACAAGAAATACCCGGCGCTGAAGTCTGCTTCTTTCATCCTGGCTCAGGAAAACCATGAGAAGCGTCTCTTCACCAGCAACGGCAGCGAGGCGCTGTCTACAATCAATCGATCCGCCTTTTATATTGTCTTCTCTGCGGAAGACAAAGCCGGGCAGCCGGTGGAACTGATGGAAGTCGTCTCCGGCAAGGGCAACCTGTCGGACCTGGCTCTCTCGCTGGACATGCTGGCGCCAAAGATGGACGAACTGCACGGGCACTTGCAGGCGAAGCGTAACGCCGTCGCCCCGAGAGGCGGTAAACAAACCGTCATTATTGCACCACCGCTTGCGGGCATGCTGGCCCACGAGGCCATGGGTCACCCCTGTGAGGCGGACCTTGTTCTTGGCGGAGCGGTCACCGGCGGTTTGCTGGGCAAGGAAGTCGCGAGCGAACTTGTCACCATGGTTGACCTGGCTCACAGCTATGCGGGGGAAGAGTTGATGGTCCCCGTCTATGTTGACGACGAGGGCATGGAAGCAAAAGACGTGACGCTAATCGAACAAGGCATCCTCAAAGGATTTATGTCGAGCCGCGAGACAGCGGCCAAGCTGGGGATAACGCCATCGGGGAACGCCCGCGCCTACACCTTTAACGATGAACCGCTCGTTCGCATGCGCAACACTGCGATACTCCCCGGAAAATCAAAACTTGAAGACATGATTGCGAACGTTGAAGACGGCTACTATCTGATGCGAACCGGCAACGGCCAGGCGGATTCCACCACGGAGTTTATGTTTGGCGTCAATCTCGCCTATGAAATCAGGAACGGCAAACTGGGCAACGCCATCACCAACACCACTGTATCCGGCGCAGCAATCAACATGTTGAAAACCGTGGACGCCGTTTCCGACGACATCTACTGGGAGTGCAACGGCTATTGCGGCAAGAAGCAACCCATGGTCGTCTCTCTCGGAGGCCCGGCACTTCGCGCCCAGCTACACCTGGGCGGGGAATAGATGAGCATGGAACCGGGCAAGATTGCCGAACGGGCGCTGGAAGCCATGCAAAAGGCGGGCTTCGACGCGGCCCAGGTATCCGTATCCCTATCGGAGAAAGATGAATTCAATGTCAACCACAACAAACCCAGTTTACTGCGGTCAACCGAGGACCATGGCATCAATCTGGTGGGAATCCTTGACCATCGCAAGGCATCCATGACGTTGACAGACCTCGGTAAAGGGGCAATCGACGCCGGCATTCAGGGTCTGTTCGAGCGCACCCGGTTTGCTCCCCAGGATGAAGCCAACGCCGTGGCGGAGGGTCAGACGGCTGTTTTTGAACAGGGGCCGATGGCAGCGGACATGGACCTGCTTACCCGGAAAGTCCGGGAGCTACTGGCGTTCCGTGCGGATAAAACGCCGAAAGTACAAATCGAGGAAGGCGCCGCCATACACAAATGTGCCCGTAAGACCCTGTTGACCACCGCTGGCACAAGGCTGTCCTGCAAAGTAGGTTCCTATTCCCTGTCCGTCATGGCAACGGCGTCTGAAGACGGCAAGGCCAGCTCTTTCAACCACACAGGCGGCGTTGCTAACGATGTTTCCGAGGCGCATGCGAGTAAACTGTTCGGTATCGGCGATATGCTGACGGAAACAGAACAACAAATTGACACCAAGCCAATCGGCGGCAACTTCGTCGGCGATATTATCCTTGCGCCAGCGGCGGTGTCAGACCTGCTGGGCTGGTTACTGAGCCAGCTACGCGACCATGCCCTTATCGCGGGTACTTCCCTTTTCAAAGACAGAGTCGGCCAACAAATTGCCAATGAAATGCTAACGGTTCGCAGCCGGTTTGATGCGCCAGGGCATGCCGCCTACACCGCCGATGGGTTTTTGGCGCCGCCGCTGACCCTGGTGGAAAAGGGCAGGCTCAATCATTTGTTGCCGAGCCTGTACGGCAGCCTCAAGACGGGCATTACCCACACACCGGCGAGTTCCGGCTGGTCCATCGACAAGGGTGACGTATCCAGAGATGATCTTGTTGCAGGCATAGCCAAGGGCGCAATGGTCAATCGTCTGTCCATGGGTTCCCCCGGCCCCAACGGTGATTTTTCCGGCGTCATCAAAAACAGCTTCATGATCGAAGTCGGCGGAATTGGCCGGGCCTTGTCAGAAACCATGATCGCCGGAAACATGGCAAAGATGCTCAATAACATTACCGGCATTTCCAGCGAACATCTGGACCTGGGCACCAAGGACTTCCCCTGGATCAGGATCAATAATCTGAATTTTTCCTGAGGCGGGGCCGCTGGCCGAATCAAACGCCCTGGACTTCCGTCACATCCTCACCATGCGCCCTTGCCCGCTCTATTCGAGACGCTTCATCCCTCGGCAGATGTCGCCATGCCAGAGTGAGGAATATCAGCGTAAAAACGAAGATAAGCAGTGATGTGGCGATGGCCGCTTGCAGTGATTCTGCGGAATTCATACCTCCCCCGGCATATTCATCCGACAAATGACCCATGAAATAAGGGCCCATAGCCAGGCCGATCATGGTGTTCACCAGAATATAGTAAGCGCCCGACACGGCTCTCATTCTCGGTAACACCAGATCCGCCGCGGTCGCCGGCGGGATACCAGGCCAGGATGCACTGAACAGGTGATGAGCAAAGTTGAGCAAAAATGCGAGCATCAAATTGTTGGTATAGATCATCCACAACACCAGCGGCACCGTTCCGGCAACAGCAATATAACCGACAATCAACCTGCCCGCCGGATGCTTGCGCTTCGCCCAATCGCCGATAATTCCGCCCAGGGTCACGCCAAGCAGCCCCCCCAGAGCGCTACCAAGGCCGATATACATGCCCACTTCGGTCGCGGATGTATCGTGCAGACGAAGTAACAAAGGGGCGGTCCAGTAACCTACGCCATAGGTCACAAACGATATGGTGGGGAAAGCGATCATGGTGTAAATCATCGCTTTCGACTTGAAGATCATGTGATAGGTGACCGTATCCCGGGCCTTCAAGGATTGCGCCCAGGAGAAGGTCACATAAACCCCAATGCCCAGCGCCAACCACTGCGGCAGATTGTCCGTCAGCACAACCAATGCACTCGCAACAATTGCGATCGCAGCAGCCATCAGGAAATTGACCGGCAGGGAGGCACCCTCTCTGCGAAGACCAATCAGATTGAAAACCGGCAGCATGGCCCCCAACTCGGTTTTCAGGACGGCCCAAGGCGCCGGATGATCTTCCGTAACCAGACCTTCGGTGATACCTCGCTTGGGTTCTTTCAGGGTGCGGACCCAGATCGCCATCAGTACCCCCGGGATTCCCACGGCCAGAAAAGCCGCCTGCCATCCCTTCAGGCCAAGAGGCGCGGCCTCCGGGAAGGCGCTGTTCCAGGTTTCCATGATGAACCCGCCAAGAAAAAGACCGATGCCGCCGCCGATATATACCCCCGATGAGTAGATGGCGATGACCGTCGACCGCAATCTGGGATGGTAATAGTCGGACAGCATGGAATAGGCGGCCGGTGAGGCACTAGCCTCGCCAATACCCACGCCGATGCGGAAGGTGGCCAGCATCGGGAAGGACTTGGCAAACCCGGATAAGGCGGTCATCAGGCTCCAGAACAGCAAGCCGATGGAAATCAGGCTGCGGCGAACCCAGACATCGGCAACCCTGGCCAGCGGTATGCCAAACACGGCATAGAAGACGGCAAACACTGTGCCGTAAAGGAAACCCATCTGTGCATCGGTGACACCCAGGTCCGCCTTTATGTCTTCTGACAGAATGGAAAGGATGTTGCGGTCGATGAAATTGAAAACATAAACGATAACCAGGACAAACAGCACATAATGCGCGTACCGGCCGCCCCCCTTGCTGTTGTTATCGGACATACAATATTTCCCCGCCAATCGATCAAGCATACTACAATAACGAGGCCGGGAGCATGGGTTAGGCGGTATGGTTTAACTCGACGCCAAATTCCGGCACACTTCATCATCAGGTTTACACGTCCCGAGGCTCCGTGACAACTCAGTATCCCAGTTACGAGATCGACAAGATGATCTCCGCCAAAACCATCTCCGCCAGAGTTGAGGCCTTGGCAAAGGAAATTGCCGAATTTTTCATAGGAACGGACAAGCTGGTGGTTGTGGGCCTGCTGCGCGGCTCCTTTGTATTCATTGCAGACCTGGTGCGGGAGCTGGACATGCCGGTGGAAGTGGACTTCATGGAAGTTTCATCCTATGGCGACTCAATGGAATCTTCCCGTGAAGTGCGCGTCATCAAAGACATCCACGGCGAGATAGAGGGCCGGGACGTGCTGGTGGTGGAAGATATTATCGACACCGGGCACACCATGGCGCACGTTATGACCCTGCTGGAGTCACGAGGGCCGAAGCGCCTGGAGATTGCCACGCTGCTCGACAAGCCTTCGCGCCGCGAGGTGAAGGTAACCGCTCGCTGGGTCGGCTTTGAAATTCCCGACGAATTTGTCGTGGGATATGGCATTGACTATGCACAGCGCAATCGTAACCTGTCCTTCATTGGCAGGGTCAGGCAGACAGAATAAGCAAACAGAGTAAACAATATGTGGTGGAAAATTCTTATCGGCATGGCAACTGCGCTGGGCATTGCTTTTTTCATTCTCCTGTCGCAGGTGAACGTGACCCCGGGGATAATCGCGCATTCTTTGTTTGGCGGTGGCAGCCGCATCGAGGAAACAACCATGCAGTCCCGGCTGCAAGCGCCCGAAGGCTTCTCCGTTGGTCTTTATGCACAAGGGGTTACCAACGCAAGGTTTATCGGGTTTTCCCGTGCCGGAGACCTGATAGTCGCCCAACCCCGGGAATCCACGCTGACCCTCGTCCGCCGCGACGAAAATGGCGATGGCATCAGCGACGGGCTGGTGACATTGATGGATAACCTCAATCGCCCCCATAGCGTGGACTTCCATGGCGACTATCTCTACGTCGGCGAATCCACCGCCGTGGGCCGTATCAGGTTTGACCATGAACAAGGCCGGACCATCGGCGAGTACGAACGCATCATCACCGGCCTGGGGGATGAAGGCAATCACTGGTCCAAAACCATTCGCTTCGGCCCGGACGGCCTTCTATACCTGAGTTCAGGCTCCACCTGCAATGTCTGTCTGGAAGAGGACAGTCAACGGGCGGCCATCACCCGTTACAACCCGGACGGCTCCGGCGAGGAAAGATTCGCCACCGGTTTACGCAACGCTGTCGGCTTCGACTGGTCGCCTTTCGACAATGCCATGTATGCAACGGACAATGGTCGGGACCTGCTCGGCGATGATTATCCACCCTGCGAACTCAACAAGGTTGAAGCCGGGAAATTCTACGGCTGGCCTTACGTCAACGGCTTTGGGGAACTGGACCCTGATTTTGGCGACGATGCCATGCTCGCGCAGGCAACATCGCCCGTGCATGGCTTTCGCGCACACAATGCTCCCCTGGGCATTCGCTTCATCAACATCGACGCATTCCCTTCCGCTTACGATGGCGCTGCACTGGTTGCCCTGCACGGGAGTTGGAACAAGTCCAGCCATGACGGCTATAAGGTCGTGTCGCTGCACCAGAGTGACGCCGGCTTTGAAGAAAGGGATTTCCTTTCCGGTTTTGAGGAAGACGGCCATGTCATAGGCCGCCCTGTGGACGTAGCGGCGGGGCCGGACAACTGTGTTTACGTCTCGGATGATTTCGGCATGGCAATTTATCGTATCTGCCATGGCGAGGCGCAGGTCATCACCCAAACACAAGCCGCCACCACCACGGCACAAACCGGGCTGGAATCAATTGACCAGGCAACTCTCGGCCAGTTGCGCGCCCTTGGAGAACATATCTACAAGACACGCGGATGTGTCGCTTGTCATGTGGTTAACACTGATGCAGCGCCCTTCGGATTGCTGCCGATCAAAAACGTAGCGGCAAAATACAATACGGCATCGCTTGCAAGTTTCTACAAAACCCCCAAGCCGCCCATGCCGCCGGTTCGCCTGTCCGGTGAAGCAGAGGAACTGGCCTTATCCGCTTACCTGCTCAGCCTTTAGCCGGTCACCGGAGGCGATGGGAACAACCCCCCATCACCTGGGATGACGGGTGAGGGCGGCGAAAGCCGCAATGTGGATAACGGGCTGGATTGATCTATTGAATGTAAAACCTTTTCAGCCAATCCCTGTCATCACCCCTGTAGGGTTCCAGCAGTTCAAAAACCTTCGGCCCTTCGCTGAGCAGCACCTCTGAAGTGCGTCTGGCCTCAAAGTTTATTCTGACCAACGGCTCGGTCTTGGAGCGCTTCAATGAAAATCTCCAGTCCCCCGGCATCACAAAACTCAACCCGTCAAAAAAGTCCGTCTTGACGGCGAGGTCACCATAGGCTTCCAGCACGCTGGCAAAAGCCGCATCCACATCATCAAGGGCGATGTTGATCTCCGGGGTGGAGCAAACCGCCGCTTTACGACCGGCCACAAGTTCATGGATTAGCGCACTCTTGTCTCCCAGCAGGCTGAGCATCGTCAGCCAGGCAAACATACCGGAATCACAACCAAAGAAATCGCCAAAATAATGGTGCGAAGAAAGCTCCCCGCCGTAAATCGCCCGGTGTTCGTGCATCTTCTGTTTCATAAACGCATGACCTGTTGCCGCGGGAACCGGCCTGCCGCCATACCGCTCGATCATCTCCAGAGTATTCCAGCACAGCTTGGTGTCATAGACGATGGCGCGGCCCGGTGATGCGCTGAGAAATCTTTCCACCAGCAGACCCACCATATAGTAAGGGGGGACCAGGTCGCCTTCACTGTCAAAACACACGCAACGATCACAGTCACCGTCCCAGGCAACGCCCAGGGCAAAGTCACCGCCCTGCATAAAAGATTTCATTTCCGACACCAGCCCGGGATTGGCCGGGTCCGCGCCTTGTTCCGGCATGGGGCCTGGGGTTTTCCTGAACCAGGTTACCGGCAATTCAAACTCGGCGGCGATGATGCCCGCCATGGTGGCGGCAGTTCCGTTAAGCCCGTTCAGCGCCACCCCACCATAGCGCAAAGTCTCCGGTGGGAAGCGCCTGCGGAGAAACTCAAGGTAACGGGCATGGTAATCGGACTGCGTAATGGAACCCTTGGCCGGGTGATGACGATAACCTCCCTGCATCAAAACCTTGATGTCCTTGAGGCCGCTTTCATGGGTGATGGCCCGCCCTTGCTTCAATACACACTTCAGGCCGTTGCAACCGGCGGGATTGTGGCTGGCGGTGACGATAATGGCCGCGTCCATGCCCGGGATGGACGATGCAAAATAGCCCAGCTCCGTCGGACACAGGCCAATATCAACGACATCCACGCCTATCGAAGACAACGCATTGTTCAAGGCGGATTGCAGGCTCTCGCTGGAAGCCCTCATGTCCCGGCCTGTCGCTATCCCGCCTCCCAGGCCAAAATACCCCACGAAGGCATGGGCAAAGCCTTCAACAAAAGCCTCATCGAACTCATCCGGGTAATTTCCCCGTATATCGCCCAGCCGAAAGGCGGAGTATTCCTGGGTCATGGCGCTGGCATCCGCCGGGTTGGCGACTAGGCGCCCTGCTCCGGCTCCGGCTCCGGCTCCGGCTCCGGCTCTTTCGATTTTGAAATAAGTATATCCGACAGCCATCGGGTAGCCGGGTGGTTATCCGCCACTATGCGCAGCGTCATCGTCAGGGGGACGGCGAGCAACATACCCACCGGCCCGAGAATCCAGCCCCAGGCAATCAGGGAAGCAAAAATCCACACGAACTTCAGGCCAAGCTGCTGCCCCATGATACGGGGTTCAAGCGCATTACTGATGACGACATTGATCACCACATAGCCAACCATGATGACCAGCGCGGCAATGTAACCGTCAAACAACAGAGACAACAGCAGCACCGGTATGGCCGCCAGCACCGAACCTATGTTGGGGATAAAGTTAAACAGGAAGGCAATAAAGCCCCATAACAAGGGATACTGCACGTCAAGGACCATCAGCCAAACGGCTATAAGCACACCGGTCAGCAGGCTGGTAAATGTCTTGATCGTAAAATAATGCTGCACCGTGCGGATTATCTGCCCGGCGGCGGTATTGCCGTCATTGAGGGACCTGGGCACATCTATAAGGATGAAGATGACCAGCAGCATAATCAGAAAATAACGGGAGAGAATGCCTCCAAGAGCCGTCAGTATGATCTGTACCCAACGCAGAGCCGCCGCCGGGTCAAAAATGGTGCGCAACTTGTCCGCGTCATAACCGAAATCACTCAGCCAGCTTCCGGCCTGCTCCAGCAATTGATCCACCCCCGCCTGATAGCGGGGCAATTCCGCGGAAAACTGCACAAAGGAACCGCCGATAACCACCGGCGTCAACGAGGATATCCCCAGAAGCACAAAAACCATGATCAGGATTGCCATCGCCCGCGGCAGCCCCCGCTCGATCATCCAGTACATGGGTTGAGTGCAGACAATGGCGATGAACAGGGCCAGCAGCGTCGGAACAAGCAGGCCCGCCGCCGCCTTCACCGCACCCAGTACAAGCGCAAGGGCGGCAAGCGCATAAAGGATTCTTTCCGGTTGGGTTGATTCACTCATGGTCCGGCGCATTATGACACTAATCACTCATACCCAGAAACTCAGGGTTCTATCAATGAACCAAAAGGCAGCGACACTGCCCACAAGATAACCGGCCAGCCGACGATGCTCCGGCGCAAAGACGGGCCGCAATCCCGCTCCGACCCAAATCACTGCCGCCACCGCAACCATCGTTATAAACAACAACTGCCCCGCCTCGACGCCCAGATTGAAAAACAACAGGGCCATTGGTAACTCCGCCCCGGGCAGGCCCGCTTCACGCAAGGTCGAGGCAAAACCAAACCCGTGCAACAACCCGAAACAGACGGCCACGACAACCGGGTAGCGGTATGTCCATGAATCGGGGTTCTTCTTCATGATCTCCAGTGCGAGAAAAATAACAGAGAGCGCAATAACCGCTTCCACAACCGGTACGGGCAAGACCACCAGACCCAGCGCGGCCAGAACCAGGGTCAGCGAATGCGCCAATGTAAAGCCGGTAATGGTGATGAGAATTCTCTTGAAGGTCCCGGCGATAAAAAGAAGGCAAAGCACAAACAACAGATGATCAATGCCCCGGAGAATATGCCCGATGCCCAGCCGGATATATTGCCCGGCGAGAGCAAGCGGGCTTGCTGCACCCGGTATACGCCAAGTCAGCCCGTCCGGCGGCAGAACCGCCGAATGAATCACGCCATTCCGCCATTCGGCCCGCACCAAGGTTGAAAGCGCAGGATTGTACTCTGGAAAATCCAAGCGGATTTCACCGCCCACCAAAGGGTCTGAACACTGGAAACGGCTGAACCTGACGTTCAGGCCATACTGAGCCATATCACGGGACGCCCCGACGGGCTGACAATCCGGCGGCATAAGAACCCGAGGTAGATTGGTGGCACCAATCGTGCCGGGGCTCTTCAGGCTCACGTCAAACAGCCCCGCCTGTGATTCCTTCAATTCGAGATAGACCGGCCTTGCATCATGGGCCACAACATCGCCTGCGACCATCGCCAGCAGGGCGGGCAACAGGTAAACCATCACGGCTCAATCACTATCTTGTACGTCGCCAGTATCTCTTTGATGGCCTTTTCCGTCTGTTCGCGGATGCGGGCCTGGGCGGCATCGTGACGCACCTGCCCGGCGACTTCTTCAAACCGCGCATCCCGACCCTGCTCCAGCGCCTGCAGATAGACAAGATGATAACCATAGGCGGAAGTCAACGGCCCTTGCCAGGCACCCGGCTCCAGGCTGAAAACCCTGGCGGCAAACCCGGCTCCAAAGTGCCCGGCGACAAATTCCTCCGTTCTTTCAACATAATTACGATGATATGCAAAGCGGTCCCCAAAGCTGGTCGCATCCGCAAACCCGGCTTCTCTCCGCCTCAGGCTTACCAGCAGTTCACCTGCCCTGGCCTCTGCATCCGGCCCCTCGCCGCGAATAAAGACATGGGTGAAAGTCGTCGTCGACGCGACATAATAATCCTGTTGGTGCGCCGAGAAGTAAGCCGATATTTCTTCGTCGGAGAGTTGCCGCAAATCAGGTTCGACAGCCAGATACTCAACCTTCTGCACCAGCCGCCTGCGAATGACATAATCATTCTCATCGAGGCCAAGGGCTTTTGCCTCCCGGTGCAGGACTTCCTCACGCGCGTATTCATTGATCAACCGCCGCCTTTCCGGCTCCGTCATGTCGCTCAACTGCCGATCAAACCTGCCTTTGTCAAAAATTTTCGAGCGGAACTGCATGTGCCTTAACAGTTCTTCCCTGCCTACGACAATCGTCTTTGCATCCTGAGTGCGGACACCCGTCGCCTCAAAGATGAGGTACAGGACCAGGCCAAGAAGAAGGAAGTGAATCAGGGGCTGCCTGAAGACTTTAACCAACTGTTCTCTCAAGAAAGTCATCAACTCCGGCGCCCTCATCAAGCAAGGCGCAAACCGCATCCACAAAGGGCGCATCTATGCTCTTATCAGCAAAAAGCTTTTTGAACATACGGGCGGCGCGCACACCCTCACTCACCATCACCATCTCCGCTTCAGCCTGCTCAAGGGTCTGGCCCCTGCCCAGCCTTTCTCCCATTTCACGATTTCTCCCGTGAGGGGATGTAGCGGTGACAAACAGGTCGCCAATGCCCGCAGCGGAGAAGGCCGTAGCCGGGTCCGCGCCCATTTGCGGCAAGACCCGGGCCGCCTCCCGATAACCAGCGGTAAAGACCGCCGCCTTGAGATTGTCTCCGCCGCGGCCATCTTCCCGGAGACCGTCCACCAGACCGCAGGCCAGTGCAATCACATTCTTGAAAGCCCCCCAGTACTCAGCACCGAGAGAATCCGTGGCAGGGGAAAGTTTCAGGGTCTTCGTGGTCAGGGTCGCCGCAAGGCGGCCGGCAAGCTCGGGGTCCGCGCTGGTCACCAGGGCCGTGGTGTACACCCCGCGGGCAAGTTCCGGCGCGACAGTGGGGCCCATCATCACGCAGAGAGGGCAGCCAAGGTTTGCCGCCTTCAGCTTTTCTTCTATCACATTGGAAATCATCCGGTCCCCGGGAGCCAGACCCTTGGCAAGGTCGAGCAACACCTGATCGTCGGTCAAATGCGGAATAATCTCATCGACCACGTCAAGAACAACGCCGGATGGCAGGGCCAGCACCACCAGTTCGGCTCCCTTGACAGTTGCCGCCACGTCCATGGACACATCAAGACCTTCAAGAGAAACATCCGCCAGGTATTTTTCATTGACCCAGGTTGCTGAAATGCTGTCGAAGACTTCCTGCTCGACAGTCCAGCCCCGCACCTTGAGCCCCGCGCCCAGCCAGTTCCGCGCCAAAGCTGTGCCGAAATTACCCAGACCCATGACTGCAATCGTTGTCACGGCAGATTTCCCTCCAACCAGTTGACCAGGTCCCGCACCACTTCATCTTTGTTAGTCTCGTTAAACATTTCATGCCGACCCCCCGGATACAGCTTGCAATCCAACCGCGCCATGCCCCGCTGACGATAGGCTTCCACCATGCGCTCCAGGTCCAGCCCTTCCCCATGTACCGGATCATCGGCGCCGGAAAAAATATACATGGGCAGAGAAGCACGAATCTTTTGTACGGCGCCGCTGCTCTGCATGATCGAAACGCCCTGATACATGTCGATCAATGAACCCGGCGTCAGTACGAATCCGCATTGGTCATCTTCCACATACCGGGCGACTTCCCCGGCATCCCGAGACAACCATTCCAACCCGGTTGCTCCCGGCGCATCGAAAGGGTCATTGGCCTTGCCAAAAATAATAGACTGCATGAGTTCACTGGCGCCATCCGCGCCATGACGCCACTGTTCAAACTTCAGTATCCAGCGATTGATGAATGTGAATCTGCTTTTCTTGAAACCGGGAGACCCCGACAATATCAGCGCATCGATACTCTCGCCGTATCGGGTGATGTACTGCTGGGAAAGCATGGCCCCCATGCTGTGCCCCAACAGACACAGCTTCAAGCCTGGGTGTTTTTCCTTGAGCAGCCGGTTGATCTCATACATATCAGCAAGGCAGCGATTCCACCCATCAGCGCCCATGTATCCGTTGGATGGCCCGGTTGAGCCGTGGCCACGGTGATCATTGGCATAAACCGCATATCCCCGCTCGTTCAGATGCTTTGCCACTTTGTCATAGCGGCGAGCATGCTCACCCATGCCGTGCGCCACCTGAACAAGCGCCACGGGTTCACGGGGGACCCAAGCATAACAAGCGACAGGGTGACCATCACTGGCAGTCAGGGTAAAGGCGTCCATCGGCTGACATTACAATCCGGTTGAAGAAGTCATCTTGCGCTATTCAAAGAGCAACTACAATTCGCGACGCCGGGCAAGCCGGACAATGAATGTCGCACGCTCAAATCGGGCTGGTCAGCTCTCCCAGGGTTGCCGTCAGTTTCATGTTTTCGCCGTAGTCCACCGGCGCCACCACGAGGCTCGGCCCCGGTTCGCTGAGCGCCGCATCCAGCGTTGCCCGCAGGTCCCTACTGTTGCTGACCGCATGGCCACGCCAGCCGAAGGACTGCGCCAACATCAGCCAGTCCGGATTGCCGAAGGCGAGGTCCGTGTGATGGCCGAACTCCGCCTCCTGTTTCCAGGCGATGAGGCCGTAGGCGTTGTCTTCCCAAATCAGGCAGACGATATTTGAATCAAGCCGGCGCGCCGTTTCCATTTCCTGCACGTTCATCAGAAAACCAGCGTCGCCGGATATCGCCAGAATACGACGCTGCGGGTACACCAGGCTGGCAGCGATGGCGCCAGGCAGCGCAAAGCCCATGGAACAGAAGCCGTTGGGTATCAGGCAGGTATTGGGCTGGTGGCATTGGTAGTGCCGGGCGATCCACATTTTATGCGCCCCAACGTCGGAGAGCAGAATGTCTTCCGGGCCCATCACCTGACGGGCATCCCAAAGCATCTTCTGCGGGCGGATTTTCCCCTCTGTGTCGTCCTCTGCGTGCTCGCTGAACACGGTCAGCATATCCCGCCGAACCGCGGCCTGCCGGCTCATGTCAAATCGCAGCGGTGTGGCGGCGGCCCGCTCGTTCAGCATCCAAAGGCTATGGGCCAGGTCGCCCACCGCCTCCAGTTCCGGGTGGTAGTGTTCATCGATTTCGGCGGGCAGAAAATCCAGGTGAACCACCGACTTGTCGCCTTGCGGGTTCCACAGGCTGGGGTGATATTCCACCAGATCGAAGCCGATGCTGATAACCAGGTCCGCCGCGTCGATGGCGTGAGTGACAATATCCTTGCTGCCGAGGCCAATGGTAAACAGAGCGTAATCTGCATCCATGTCCACACAACCCTTGGCCATGAAAGTATTGACCACGCCGATGCCCGTGGCCTCGCAGAACTTCCTCAGTTGCGCCGAGGCTCTGCGCCTGATGCATCCGTTGCCAGCGAGAATGATGGGGTTCTGCGCGGTTTGGAGACGCGCGAAAACCTGATCCATGATCTTATCGTCGGCCACGGCGCGGCGGAACTTCTTCACCGCCAGCGGCGTTTTATCGGTGTCGTGTTTAGCGATGTCCTCGCAGAGTTCAATATGCACCGCGCCGGGTTTTTCTGTGCGGGCGAGGCGCACCGATTTGCGCACGACTTCCGGAATAGTGTCGGCGTGATAAATGCTGGTGGCCCACTTGGTCACAGGCCGGAACATACTCACTACGTCCATGACCTGATGAGACTCCTTGTGCAGCCGGGTAGAGGCACCCTGCCCGGTCAGCACCAGCATGGGTGCCCGGTCCATGTTTGAATCACCCACGCCCGTCAGCAGGTTGGTCGCCCCCGGGCCCAGAGTGCCGAGGCAGCCCGCCGGGTTTCCTGTCAGGCGGCCATATATTTCCGCCATAAAGGCGGCGCCCTGCTCATGGCGGGTAAGAATGAACTTGATGCGCCCGGATTTTTCCAACGACATCATGAAGTCGGCGTTTTCTTCCCCCGGCACACCGAAGATGTATTCGATATTTTCCTCTTCCAGGCATTGCACGAACAGATCTGAAGCCTTCATATTTCCTCTTTATATTTGTCCCCGGCAGATTCGCTGCAACAGCCACAATGGTGCCCGCCTTGTCTGGCAAGGGCGCAGGCGCATGAGCCCGGGGTACTGTCAACTTAACTCATCGAGGCCAGAGTAAACAGTCTTAGCCTTGTCCTGTTAGCCTTGTCCAATACGAGATGATACTGAGCGGGAGCCGTGTTTCTAACACGAAATGATACTGAACTAGCCTGAACCCTGTTCATAATGGGAGCGTGTATGTTCACCAATACACTTCCCTGCTTTGTTCATTTCCAGCGGCATCGACGGGAAACACTGTCATCGAATTAGTGAACACATACACTATCAGCAAATCACCCTGGCTGCCTGATGAGTCTCATATGTATTGAACCAGTACACATGATGCCAATAGGCACACATTTGTGCTACGCTTTAACGCATGAAACCAATCAATTGGAATGCCACAAAAAATCAACAGCTTATGTCTGAGCGTGGCATTTCATTTGAGGATGTTGTTTTCTACCTGCAGCAAGACGCTTTATTAGATGATATTGAACATCCTGATAGTGATAAATACCCAAACCAGCGAGTATTTGTAATAAACATTGATGATTATATTTACCTTGTACCTTACGTAGAAAACAGAAAAGAAATATTTTTAAAAACAGTTATTCCTGGCAGAAAAGCGACAAAGGCATACTTAGGAGAATCATAATGAGCAACCCTAAACTTAGTAAAGAAGAAAAAGAAATTCTTAAAGATTTTGAAGCAGATGAGTTCAAATCAATTCTTTCGCCCAAGCGTAAGAAAATGTTGCAAGCATCAGCCGAAGAAACTTTCAAAAAAGACAAACGAATTAACATCAGAATATCTAGCCGTGACCTTGAGTCGCTACAAAGGCGTGCACTTGAAGAAGGCATCCCATATCAAACGTTAGTATCTAGCGTTCTTCATAAATATGTTTCTGGTGGCTTACACGACATTATGGCTAACAAGGCGCTAAACACGGACGCGAAAAAGCATCGCACCGGTTAGCTAGAAGGTTATGTCATCGAATTAGTGAACATATACAAAATTGCGAAGGCCTATTTGATAATAATTCTCATTTGCATTAGTATTCTCACCGACCTTGGTATCAAGGGCTGTTGATAAAGGCTTGTGAGGAGCAGTGGATGAGGGCTTGCAAAGGGATACTGCTGGCGGCGATATTTGCCGCCCTGCCGCTACAGGCGCAAGACAAGTTCATAGAGACCGTGACGATCATCGGCACCCGGGAAGACGCACGCGCTGTCGCCGGTTCGAGCGCAGTGTTGACCGCCGCGGACCTGGCGAGGTTTCAGGGTACAGACATTCACCGCCTACTGAGCCAAGTGCCCGGGGTGTACATGCGCGAGGAAGAGGGCTACGGCCTGCGCCCGAACATTAGCATCCGCGGCAGCTATGGCGACCGCAGCAGCAAGATAACCCTGATGGAGGACGGCGTGCTGATTGCGCCGGCCCCCTACACGGCTTCGTCCGCCTACTATTTCCCCACCACGGGCCGCATTGCCGGTGTGGAGGTGCTGAAGGGTGCCGCTGCGATTGAAAACGGCCCTTACACCATCGGCGGCGCCGTCAATCTGCTGAGTACACCGGTGCCGCAAAACATGAGCGGCGAGTTGGTGGCGGAGGGAGGCACGGACGCGGCCTACAAACTGCACGCCAGCTACGGTGGCAGCGCCGGTAACTGGGGCTTTCTTGTGGAGGCATATACTGCGGGAACCGACGGCTTTTCCGACGTGGATTACAGCGATGCCGATACCGGTTTCGAGAAGAATGATCTGCTCGCCAAACTACGTTACAGCACCGACGGTGGCCGTTTCTACCAGCAACTGGACCTCAAACTGCAATACAGCGACGAGGATTCCAACCAGACCTACGTGGGCCTGACCGAAGCCGATTTTGAGGCGGATTCCCTGCGGCGTTACGGCATGACCCGGCTCGACAACATGAACAACCGGCACAAGTCGGTAAACTTGTCTCATCTCATCGAGTTCAGCAATTCCCTCAGCCTGACCACCACGGGCTATTTCAACGATTTCTCTCGCGATTGGTACAAGGTGGACAAGATTGACGGGGAGAGTATTGACGAAGTCATCATCTGCGCCAACGGGGGCAGTTGCGATGGCATGAGTTCCGCCTACGGTGACTACGGCAGGGGCTTCGCCGCAGCCGTGTTGCACGGTGGGCAGATGGCGGACGTCGGCGTCAAACACAACAATCGCGACTATGAATCGAAAGGCATGCAGAGCCGGTTCGCCGTGTATATCGCCCGGGGCGACTGGTCACACCAGATCCATGTTGGTGCCCGCTACCATCAAGATTTTGAAGCGCAGTATCAGCCGAAGGACATCTACCTGCAAGGCGACGATGGCAGCTTTACCTTCAACAGGGTGGAAGATACCAGCCCCGGCAAAAAGGAGTCTGAAGCATGGTCCGTCTATCTGACGGACGAGATCAGCAGCGGCGCCTGGGCTGTCAAGCCCGGCCTGCGCTATGAGGACTACACCATCAACGGGGTCGATCACACCGAAATACTGCCAGGCCTGGGCGCCACCTTCGAGTTCGCCGACAACTGGCAGTTGCTGGCCGGCATTTACGAGGGCCATTCTCCCAGCCCCAGTGATGACAGCGACCCCGAGACCGCGACCAATTACGAGGCGGGGTTTCGTTATAACGGCGGCGGGCTTTACGCCGAGTTGACCGGCTTCTTCAGTGATTACGACAATATCATCGGTGTATGCACCAATTCCGGCGGCACCGGAAGCCAGCCCTGCGATGCAGGAGATACGGAAAATGGCGGCAAAGCCGAAATCCGGGGTGTGGAAATGGTCGCCGGTTACACGCTCGACTTTTCCAGTGTAGACATGCCCGGTGTCTTGTCCAAACTAGAGAGTATGCCGCTCACCATGAGCTACACCTATACCGATGCGGAGTTTGAATCCAGCTTCATCGGGCCCTCTGTATGGGGTGAAGTGCGGGCGGGTGACACCCTGCCCAATCTGCCCGAACACCAGTTGATGCTGGCGGCCGGCCTGCGTCTGGGCGGCGGCTTTGGTGGCGAGGTGCGCCTGCGCTACTTCGACGATACCTGCGCCACGGCCACCTGCGGGGCATTCGATGCCATTGATGCCTATTCGGCAATCGATCTCTCCGCCTATTACGACTGGAACGAGCAGGCTCGCTTCTACCTCAACATTGATAACCTGGCTGACGCAGAAGGCGACATCGTCGCCCGTGAACCCAAGGCGGGTGCGCGACCACAAAAACCGCGTACCTTCATGCTGGGATTGCGCTACCAATTTTAGGCGGCAGCCCAGCGCACCGCGCGAGGTTACTTACTCTGAATAACCATCAAAGGCATCCTTGAAACCGGCTGGCTCATAAGGGCCAACGATAATCTGCTCCAGCACGCCTGCCCCTTCCCTGTTGCCATCCCGGGCCTTCACAACCTGCTGAACGTGGATATTCTCAAGGGCGCAGGGGTCGAGTTGCAGAGGGTCAAATGACTCATGCCCAAGGGCCAGTTCACCTTTCCATGTGCCCTGCTTCCATTTTGGGTGATTGTAGCCCAACCCCTTCATCATGAATTTGAGGACAGGCTCCAAGCTGATCGTCCTGACACTTTCATCTAGATTAACCAGATCGATTTCCGCGCTCCTGGCAATGCGGGTGCCTGGATGATATTGAATGCGATGTTTCGCGGTCAGTTTCCTGCTGACAAGATTGTCTTCAGCGCCGGAAATTTCCGCTTCCGATGAATAAAGAGGCGCTTCCAGCCCTTCCCGCACCAGCGGTTCACCCTTCTGATTATCAAAAAATATGGCGTGGGACACATGATCGGCCCAGGCAAGCGGCACCCAGATAAAGCAGGCGCCCCCGGGCTTGGCCGGCGCGCCGCCAACTTCCGGCTCACCAACGCCCCGCACACCCCAGGAACGGTCCTTAACACCCTGGCAGGTATCTTCACTGATGCGGAGTTCTCCATCCGGGTGTCTGATGACCCCGCTCCATCTGCCAAACTGGGCAAACCGGGTTGCATCCATGATGCGTCTTGCGCCCGCCCACAGCGTTTGCCTTGCTTCCTGGATGGGCGCGGTTCTTGCGGAGAAAGTCAGGTCACAACTGATGCCGCCGGCGTTGTCCTCCAGGATAATTCGGGCTCTGCGCATCGGCTCGATGATTTCCATGCGGAAAGGACCCACGTCCATCTCGGTTCTTTCATCCGGCGCACGACGTGAGCCATAAAAACAGTGCTGGCGCGACCCTGGCTGGACAACACTGAAAGCGCAATCCATCACGCCGCGATGCGGATAAACCGCCATACCAATGCCGAAATAAAAGGACCCGTCCGGCGCATAGCCGTTGAACCAGGTGCGGTCATATACATTGCGGTCACTGGTTACAGGATGCGCAATCGGCTCTGGCGTCTGGTGAATGGGAAAGTCATCAAGTTTATTCAGCATGGGCATCTGCCTTGTTCCGGTCCTGGATTCAAGAGCATATCGCACCTTGCTACCGCATCTCACCTGTCATTCTCGGGCTTGTTTCGGGTGGCTCCGGCAAGGTAATAATCTTCATCCCGTTTTGTTAGAATGCGGCCCGCTGAGCCGATCACCTGTAATATTTCTACGGAGAGGTTATGAAAAACAAAGTTTTTTGGGCTATGGCCATTGCCGCCGCCTGTACCGGTTGTCTGCCAGTTGCCCTGGCGGAAGCAGTCATTGATGAAGTGGTCGTGATTGGCAGCCGTAGCGTAAAAGAGCGCTCTGTATCCGACTCTCCCGTACCGGTGGACGTCATCGCCGGCAACAACTTTATTGCGCTGGGTAATATCCAGGACATGACAGATCTGTTAAAAGCGTCAGTACCTTCTTTTACCGCAACCCCGGCGAGCGGCGATGGCAGTGCATTCGTGCGGCCCACCTCACTGCGAGGCATGGCTCCGGACCAGACGCTGATACTGATCAACGGCAAGCGCCGCCACCGCAGCGCCCTGGTGCAGTTCTTTGCCCCAGCCGCCGGTAACGGTTCTCATGGCGCGGATATCGGCATGATTCCGGGGCTCGCCATAGAGCGGGTGGAAGTCCTGCGGGATGGCGCTGCTGCGCAGTATGGGTCAGACGCTATTGCCGGCGTAATCAACCTGATAACGAAAAAAGCCGATGCGGGCGGCACGATCAAAGCCCAGTTCGGGCGGTCTTTCGAGGGGGAAAACAGCAAAAGGTTCGCCGCCAACGGGGGGTTCAGTCTCGGTGACAGTGGCTACCTCAACCTGACATTCGAGGCTCTGGATAATGACGCACATTCGCGGGGTATCCAGAGGCCGGACGCCCAGGTGCTGATTGACAACGGCGTTACCGGTGTGGGCGCTGACACGCCCTTTGATGATGAACCGCTTACGCAGACCTGGGGCCGCCCGGAATCCAAAGGCACCAGATTGTTCTTCGATGCCGGTGTCGACATTAACGACAATACCAACCTCTATGCTTTTGGTAACTATGCTGAGGTTGATGGCCGGTTCCGATTCTTCTATCGCCACCCAACAGAGCACGGCTCTCTCAAGCCGCTGCGCGCAGACGGATTTACCGGCCTGCCTGCGGGCTACACGCCTTACCTCGACGGCGATCAGGAAGACTATTCCATCATCTTTGGCATCGAAGGCGCCATGCCCAGCGGCTGGACCTATGATGTCAGCACTTCTTATGGCGAAAACGACCTGGACTACTACCTGTATAACACCGTCAACTCTTCTCTTGGGCTTGACGCGAACTTGCAGATACCGCAGCGAGATTTCGACGTTGGCGGCTACACCCAGGAGGAACTGAACTTCAACATCGATTTCTCCATACCTCTCTCCAATACGCTGAACCTGGCGTTTGGCGCGGAATGGCGGGAAGAAACTTATGTTTCTCACGCCGGTGAGCCCAACGCCTACATAGGGGAAGGTTCCAACGGGCTGAAAGGCACTCCCCTGCGAGACTCCGGTGAGTTTGACCGAGACAACTATGCCATCTATACGGACATAGAGCAGGATGTCACCGACCAGTTGCTCATTCAGTATGCCCTGCGCTACGAAGACTTTTCTGACTTTGGCGGTACCACCAACGGCAAGATCGCAGTGCGGTATCGGGTCAATGACAGGCTGGCGCTGCGCGCCGCCGCCTCCACCGGGTTTCATGCGCCAACGCCCGGCCAGGCCAATGTCCGCACAACCATTACAACCTTTGACGGCACCACCGGCCTGCAAACAGAAGAAGGCCTCATCCGTTCAACTCACCCGCTGGCTATCAGCGTGGGTGGCGCAGCACTGACGGAAGAAAAATCCTTCAACATCTCCGCTGGCCTGACGTTTGACCTGCTGGATAACACCAGTGTCACTCTGGACGTATATCAGATAGATGTTGAAGACCGTATTTACCGTACCAGGAACATTTGCATCCCGGCTGAAGGAATGAATGACTGCATGACGAATCCGGGGACAACCATTTCCTTCTACACCAATGCACTGGAGGTGGAGTCCCGCGGGGTTGATCTGGTGATCAATTCCACTTTCGAATTGGCGGGTGGCGCGTCAACCGACCTTACCTTGGCCTATGCCTACAACAAGGTGGAAGTGACGGACCAGGCAGTCATTAACGGCATAACGCCCGTCGACGCGGCCCTGATCGAGGATATTGAAAACAACTATCCCAATTCCCGGGCCGTATTGACCGCCAACACCAACTTTAACGATGCCTGGAACCTGCTGATCAGGGCTAACTACTATGGCTCGCATTATGATGAACGAGGCAGGATAAACGCAGCAGTAAACCCCAGCGCCGAAATTGACCAGGTGCTGTACATTGACATGGAATTGGGCTACAGGGTCACTGATAATTTCCGGCTGACTCTGGGCGCGGCGAATCTGTTTGACGAATACAACGATGAGATAGGCCCGCCAAACTCAAACCGCCTCAGTGTCGGCCTGCCCTACCCGAGAAGAAGCCCGGGCAACTTTGAGGGCGGCTCTTGGTACCTGTCCTGCGCCTATACCTTTTAACCATTGACGTTGTAAGCCCATGAGCATTGTTACCTGGTCCTGGATGTTCCTGTTTGTCTATATCTTGTTGATGGTGGGCATCGGCTTTTTTGCCCAGAGCAAGATCAAACATGCGGATGATTTTGCCACCGCCAGGGGCTCTTACGGGCCTGTATTCCTTGCGCTTGCTTTTGCGGCATCCACAGCAAGCGGTGCCACTTTTCTGGGCAGCCCGGCGCTGTCTTACGAATGGGGGCTGGCCGCCAACTGGTCAAACTTTCTCTATCCCATAGGGGTGTATTTCGGCGTACTCATCTGCATGCGCCTTATCGCCACCTCCGGCAACCGTTTTGGCAATCGCACCATACCGGAATACCTGGGGGACCGTTACCAGTCCGAAGGGATTCGTGTGCTGGTATCACTCCTGTCTCTGGTGCTGTTCTTTTACCTGGCGGGGCAGCTTGTTTCCGGTGTGGTGATGTTTGAACTGATGCTGGGTCTGGATTCCGACTGGGCGCTGATCATCACAACGATAGTGCTTCTCATCTATGTGGTCATGGGCGGCGCACATGCGGATATTCTCACCGATGGCTTACAGGGCGCCATGATGCTGTTGTTAGCAGTGGTGGTGATCTTCCTCACTTTTTTTGCCGTTGGCATAGAGGGGGGTTTACAAGGCATGTGGGGAAACCTGAAAGCGCAGGACGAAGAACTGGTCACACTCCTCAATACCAGAACGCCCCTGTACCATTCCTGGTGGTCTATCTTCGTGATTGCCTTTGCACACATGCCACTCGGGCTCTTGCCGCATCTGGGCAATAAGCTATGGGCGCTGAAATCCGGCGGCGACCGCCTGCAATTTGTGAAGCTCGCCTCTGTAATGGGTATCACCCTTGGTATGCTCGGCCTGGGCGGATTGCTGGCCAGGGCGCACTTTGGCGACGCTCTTTATCTGGATGGCGCCAACCCGAATCAATCCCTGCCGATGCTGTTCATAGAACTCTTCCCGACCTGGCTCGCCGCGCTGATAGGGGTGGGTGTGCTGTCCGCCGTCATGAGTACCGCAGACGGGCTGGTGGTGTCTTCATCGCAGATAATCGCCAATGACCTGTATCGCAGAACCTTGGTCCCCATTCTCAAGCCCAACCTTACTGAAGACGAACTGGACCAACGTGTCTTGAATATTTCCCGGGTATCAACCGTGCTTATCCTGATTCTTTGCATGGTTCTGGCTTGGTCCCTGATGGAAACCAATATTTCCCTGATCGTGTGGATTGGCATAGGGGGCATGATGGCCTCTTTTGCAGGGCCGCTGGTCGTTGGCGCCCTCTGGCGTGGCGTCACCCGGTATGGCGCTTACGCCGGGCTTTGCGGCGGCTTTGTCACCTTTTTGATTCTCCATACCCAGCTTATTGACCCTCTCTGGTTTGATGGTGAACTGCGCCGCATGGCGGAATGGCTGTACAAGGAAGGGCCCAATCCGTACTCCTGTGCGGTTATGGGAGAGATAGTTTCAATCTCCTGTACGGTTATCGTATCCAAACTGACGAGCCCGCTACCGAAAGAGCATCTACAAGAGATGTTCGCAGCCCGATAGCCATAAGACGCATGGCATCAACATTGCTCATCGCTCCTCCTGCAACCACAGCTTTAACTAGCCCTTCAACTAGCCAAAACATGCAGATAATACATTTACCTGACGAATGAAATATTGATGTGCGTTAGCGGGACGGCAGCCCTCTTCCTTTCCGCACCTGGTTCATTCGCTCTTTATCCACGCCAAGCCGCTCGCCGAGGTCATTTTCATCAGCAGTGCCGGCCATGTGCGCCCCCGCCAGTTTGCTGTTGTACATGATTTTCTTTGTCGGGGTGACGGCGAGGATGATTCTCAGGGGGGAATCCAGTAAATCGTAGAAAAATGACTCGCCCTCTTTATTGTTCGGATTCACCTTCTGCGACAGGGCGGTGTAATACCATTTTTTGGTGTCATCATCCTGAAAAAACTCACCCTTTCCCTTGAAGGTTATGGCGCCGCCGGGCAAGTCCGGGTCTGCATCCGGCGCGTATGCTCTGGAACTGACGTTGACCGACACACGGTTGTCACGGCGGATTGCCGTTGTCCTGTGCCTGTGTTCCGAAAAGGTTATCCAGATTTTACCTTCATGCCAGACAAAAGCATGGGTCACGCCGACAGGCCAGCCATCTCTGGTGCCCCACATGAGGACGCATTCCGCGGAATTGTGCATCAACTGATCAATCTCCTTGTCTGTAAAGGGATAGATAGAAACAATTTCGTGATCGTGAGTCTGCGCCATGATGATTTTCCAAGTGAATGATTTGTTGCAGAATAACAAAGTTATCAAAGACAAGACCAGAAATTTACTCGGGCGGGGAGGTTCAATATATAACTGTATTTATATACAGTATTCTGTGATAGGCTTGTCTACATGGACGAACACCAGCTTCAAGGCGAACCCGGGCCGGCAAGAACCAAGCTGGCAAGACCCAGGCCGGAGAAAGGCAGGGGCGCTTTATCCAATCCGCAGAATCGCTATGACCCCAGAACACGCGATACTTTCGATGACGGATGGGCCTCCGAGGAAGAACCCGGGCCGGCAAGACCCAGGCCGGAGAAAGGCAGGGGCGCTCTATCCAATCCACAGAATCGCTATGACCCCAGGGCCCGCGAGGCTTTCGATGACGGATGGGCCTCCGAGGAAGAACCCGGGCCGCCCGTCCCCACCACCATTCTGAAGGAAGCGACCAGAACCATCATTACCAGCAACAAGTCCCCGGACATTCCTTTCGAGTATTCCATCAACCCTTACAAGGGCTGCGAGCATGGGTGCATCTACTGTTACGCCAGACCAACACACGCCTATTGGGACCTTTCACCCGGCCTCGACTTTGAAACGAAGATCATTGCCAAACCGGATGCCGCCAGGCTCCTGAGAGAAAAACTTGAGCAGCCGAGCTACCAGGTAAAGCCCATCTGCATCGGCGCCAACACTGACGCTTATCAGCCCATAGAATCAAAACTCAAGATAACCCGTTCGATCATAGAGGTACTGGCGGAGTTCAGACATCCCTTTTCCATGATTACCAAGAGTTCGCTCATTCTTCGTGATCTGGACCTGCTTGCGCCCCTCGCAGAGAAGAAGCTGTTCAGCGCCGCCGTCAGCGTGACCACGCTGGACAGGGCGCTGAAACGGATCCTTGAACCAAGGGCGCCAGCCGGGCGCGTCCGGCTGGAAACCATCAAGGCACTGAACGATGCGGGGGTTCAGGTGACGCTGCTTGCCGCGCCGATGATTCCTTATGTGAACGACCATGAACTGGAAGAAATACTCGCCGGGGGTCACGAGGCCGGTGCCACATCTGCGAATTACATCCTGCTGCGCTTACCACTGGAAATCAGCGGCATGTTCAGGGATTGGCTTGACGCGCATTTCCCCGAACGAGCGCAGAAGATAATGAGCATTATCCGCCAGAGTCGCGGCGGCAAGGATTATCGAGCTGTCTTCGGCGAAAGAATGACCGGCACCGGCGAGTTCGCCAAGCTCATTCACAACCGCTGGTCAATTGCCTGCCGAAAACTGGGTTACGGTGGGCAAGACAGATTTGCACTGGACCCAAGTCAATTCAAAAGAACCAATCAGCAGCTTACGCTCATCTGACCCCGAAGAGACCGGACAATAAATCTTTGAACGCTACGAACAGCGCAACAAACATTGTGGTCAAATTTGGCGTTGTGCCACGCTCTCGGGTTCAGACGGCGGCGCCGGCAGAAAGTACATACCCACCATGCAGGGGATGACGCTCGCCGCAAAAAACCAGAAGGCAAAGTCGTAGGATTGCGTCAGGTCGAATATCCAGCCGGAAAAAATTGACCCGAAACTTCCGATCATAAGAAACATGTTGACGTAACCAAGAACCCGCCCAAAAGAGAAGGTACCGAATCGAGCCGAGTAGATAATGCCCATCATCGGCATAACGCCTCCCATGGCGACGCCCTGAAACATAGCCGCAACAACCAGTTCAGCTTTTGATGGGGAACCCTGGTAAAAAACAAGCGCAGCTATCAGCAATACCCCCATCAGCCAATACAACTTACGATGATCCACCCTGTCTCCCAGGTAGCCAAACATGAACTTGCCGCCAATCATCGATAGGGAGGTCGTCGCAATGAGTTGAGCGGCAAACCCCTGGACGAATCCCAGGTCGTCAACATATGCTGCGATATTAAACTGCACACCCCCAAATGATGCGTTGATCGGGATCAATCCAATGACCGGGATCCAAAAACTTTTGGAGGAAAGAATGTCTCGGCTCGCCCAGGCTCGGCTGTCCAGCATCGAAACCTTTTTCCCGGAGCCTTCCGGCGCCGGAGGTTCATGGCGCAGTATCAACAGGTTGAGAGGGATCATTAACAGGAGTGTCAGCACCGCCAGCAACAATAATGCTACCCGCCAGTCATAATCCGCTATAAGTACGGTGGTGATCTGAGGGAATATCAGGCCGCCGATGGATGTACCCATAGCAGACAACCCTATCGCCATGCCGCGCTTTTCCACGAACCATTTGCTGACCATGGTTTGTGACGGCAGGGTTCCAGCAAGCACCATGCCCAGAGGTAATAGGGTTGTATACACAAGAATGATCTGCCAGAAGCTGTTCGCAAACGCCAGCAGACCAAGCCCCACACTCATCAAGACCCCGCCGGTTACCACCAGTGAGCGCATGGCATACTGATCCATCAGCTTGCCGCAAACAGGGCTTATGATCCCGATGATCACCTGAAAGACAAATATCGCCAGCATCACCTGGCCGCGGCTGATCTCAAATTCTCCCAACCAGGGCACGACGAACAGTGCAAAACTGTAAACGAGAATACCGACGGACAACGCCTGATTAACCAGCGTCAATACCAGGATATACCAGCGGTAACGAGGAGACGGCGACACGGATGCCAGTCTATCACAGGCACCCCGGGCTGGATTGCACTACATTATTCCTTTCCCATTTCCCATTTCCCCTTTCCCCTTTCCCGCGCAGCCTGTCTTTTGTTAAGGTCAGCCATCAAAAATTACCTGGAGTTACCATGTACAGACCCTGGCTCAAAAGCCATGACGCTTAAAGTGATAGGTGCCGGTTTTGGCAGAACCGGTACCTTGTCCCTCAAGCTGGCGCTGGAAAAACTCGGCTTTGACAAGTGCTACCACATGATGGAAGTCAACAACCATCAGGACCATCACCAACTCTGGGCAAAAGCGCATCGCGGCGAAGCCGTGGACTGGGATGCCCTGTTCGGCGGTTATCAGGCGAGCGTTGACTGGCCGGCCTGCAACCTGTGGCGAGAGCAGGCTGTGCACTTTCCCGATGCAAAGATCATCCTGACTTTGCGGAACCCGGAAAGCTGGTACACAAGCATTATGAACACCATCTACCCTTCCAGCATCGCTCTGTGCGAAATGGATGACCCGAAGATGCGGGCAACCGGCAAATGGAGCATAGAAATCATCTGGGACAGGCTTTTTCAGAGCCGCATGGATGACAAGGCGCATGTGATGGAGGTATTCAACAGACACAACCAGACCGTGATGGATGAAGTGCCCGCGGAACGTCTGCTGGTGTATGAGGCCGGGCAGGGCTGGGAACCTTTATGTCAATTCCTTGGCATAGCGCCACCGGAAGAGGATTATCCCAGGGTAAACACCACGGATCAGTTCCAGAAAAACATCATGCAGCGCCGCCAGGAAGAAGCGAAGAAGAACTAGGCCGCTGTTTTTGCCGCCCGTACATCTTCCATCTGTTCCGTCTGCACCGTTTTGCTCCCGGATTTCGGATTGGAAAACTCCAGGGCGGTATCCTCAATGGATTCTTTTCTGATCATTTTCTTGTCCGCCGCAAAGTCCTGGGTATTACGCCAGGGCCCTTCGCCCTGCTTCTGGAAAAGGTGCATGGACCGCATCATATAGCCGGCCGGGAAGCAATCTATCCAGGGCCTCGCCTCCATGCCCGCATCTTCTTCGCGGAGCCTTGGGGTCACCTGCGCCATACCCACCTCGTCCATATAGTTCAACAGGCGGCAAACGTACTCCGATGTCAGGTCGGCGCGAAGCGTCCATGATGCGTTAACATAACCAAATGTCTGCGCCATGTTGGGAATGCCCGAGTACATCATTCCCTTGTAGGTAAAGGTATCCGGTATGTGCGTTGGCTGGCCGTCAACAATGAACTCCACGCCCGACAGCACAATCAGCTTGAGGCCGGTTGCGGTCACAATGATGTCCGCAGGCAGAACTTCCCCGGTCCCGAGTTTCAGACCATCTTCAACGAAGGCGTCGATCTGTTCCGTGACCACATTGGCGGACCCGTTATTGATCGACCGGTAGAGATCCGCATTGGGAATCAGGCAGAGCCTCTGGTCCCAGGGATTGTAGGCCGGCGTGAAATGCTTTTCAGTCATTTCTTCACCGATTGCTTTCTTCACCGCCTTCAGAAGCTGGTTCTTGACCATGGCCGGGGCAATGCGAGTGCGCTTGTAAAAATATCCTTGCAGCAGGGTATTTTTGAAACGGGTAATGGCGTAGGCCCATGCAGCCGGCAGAACCTTTCGCAGGAAGTTGGCGATAATGTCCTGATCAGAACGCGATACCACATAGGTGGGAGACCGCTGCACCATGGTCACATCTGCGCCTCCCTCCGCCATAGCAGGCACAATGGTCATGGCGGTTGCGCCGCTGCCGATGACGACAACTTTCTTCCCGCTGTAATCGAGATCTTCCGGCCAGAACTGCGGATGTACTATCTGCCCGCGAAAGGCCTCCATGTTGGTGAAGCCGGCATCATAGGGCTTGTCATAATTATAGTAACCGCCACACATGCTAATGAAGCCACAGGTCATCCACCCGGTGCTGCCGTCCGCATTCTCCACGGTGAGCCGCCAGCGAGTTTCTTCACTTGACCATTCGGCTTTCTTTACCTTGCAACCCAACTGGGTTTTCTCGCGCAGCCCATGCTCATCGACGGTTTTATTCACATACTTCAGGATGGAAGGGCCGTCGGCAATCGACTTGGCCTCGGTCCAGGGTTTGAAGCTGAAACCCAGAGTGTGCATATCACTGTCGGAACGAATGCCGGGATAACGAAACAGATCCCAGGTTCCGCCGATGGAATCACGGGCTTCAAGCAAGGTGAATGACTTGCCCGGGCAGTTCTTTTGCAGGTGTGCAGCGGCACTGACACCGGAAATCCCGGCACCAACGATCACAACATCATAGTGGCTCATCTGTTGCCTCCGATTAGAATATTCATAACGGCATAGCGCGCATTGTGCCAGTTCAGGGAAGGCGGTGAAAGACCTTGTTACAGCCCCGGGATAAGACGCTCTCGCCCCTCTCATCGCCTGAACTCCCGGACGCCGGCTAAAGCTCGGTCATTGCAGTCGCGGCAAACCGCTGGAGCGGGTCAGTGAAATAACTGAAGATGGTGCGTTCGCTGACGATAATATCAATGACACCGGTCGTACCCGGGAGTACATCAAAAGAGCGCCCGTTGGCCAGAAGCGTTTCACTGGACGGTTTTATCTTGGCGAGATAATAGGGCAGCGATTCTTCCGACTCCACCGCACCGCGCGTAATACTCTCAACCCGGCATTCCAGGGCGCCGTAACGCATGAACGGCAGCGCATCCAACTTGATCCGACACTGCATGCCCGGCTCGATGAACGCAATGTTTCCCGTGGGAATCTTTGTTTCAAAATACACGGGCTCGCCGCTGGGTATGAGCACGGCTATCTCCTGCCCCTGATCGACATATTCCCCTCTGCTGGCATTGATACGATCCATAATCCCCCGCCTTGGCGCTCTAAGCACCGTCTCTTGCCTGCGTAACTCGGCTCCGGAGATGATCGTTTGTTGTTGGGCCATGTTGACCGAGAGATCATCTATTCCCCGCCGTAACCTGTTCAGATGAGACCGGCGAAATTCTTCCTTTGCGCTCGATAAAGACTTGATACCGGTGCTACTCACGGAAATAGCGCTGATTGCATCATCAAGCTCCATTTTTTGCCTCAGGAGCGCAAGCTCTGCTTCTTCGAGATGGCTTTTACTTATGGCCCTACCGGCAAACATTTTCTGCAGCCGCCTGAAGTGTTGCGCCTTCGATTTATAGACCCTCTTTAACGTGCTGACGGCATTTCCATATCCACGCAGTTTTGATTCAAGAGACTGAATTTCCCATTGCATGCTTTCAAGCTTGTTCTTCACCTGTAACAGGCGTTCCCGTACATCCGGGTCTTCAACTTCATCGCGTTGCTTGACGCCAAGAAGAACCGCCAGTTCCACCTCCAGCTTGTGCTTCTCCACCTGCATCGCCCGCAGGCTTTTTTGCGCCGCGGTAACTTCAACTTCCGATTCATCCTGACGGAACAAAAGAATGGGGCCGCCCTGTTCGACTTCATCCCCTTCCGCCACCAAAACCTTGCTGACCCTGGTTGCAGCGGTTGCACGCAGGACCTCGCTGCCACCCCTGGGTTTCGCGATGCCACCCGCACTGACGACAACCTCTACACGAGTCAATACGGACCAGACCAGGAAAATACCAAGCATCAATGAAGACAGGCAGGCGACGATAAGCCTCGGGAGCCGCCTCCCCAGTCTTGCCTCTATTTCCCGGGTCATATCCGCTTCCGCCATTTCAGTACTCAACTCTCAACGACTCGAAGATGAGAAGCGCCGGAAGCGTGCATGGTCATGTTGATGACATCGTCGCAGAGCGCCAATGTGGACGGCCTGTGCGTGACCAGAACAACAATCATGCCCGGATAACATACGCGCAGCTTATGCAATAATATTCTCTCTGCCTGTTCATCCAGCGATGCCGTCGCCTCATCCAGCAACAAGACATCAGGACTGCTGGCCAGGGCGCGGGCGATGGATATCCGTTGCGCCTGGCCGCCGGAAATCGTCTGCCCGGTTATGCCGACAATCGTATGCATCCCTTCAGGGAAATCGGTGATGATCTCATCGAGGCCAGAGATGACAATGGCGGTTGACAGGGAGCCCGGGGTCCCGCAAAGGTCGCCCAAGCGGACATTTTCGCCAATCGAGGCTGCAAACAGGCTCGCGCTTTGGGGCACATATCGAACATGGTGACAATAAGTCTCCCTCGAATAGCTGCGCGGCTCGGACCCATTCACCCGCAAACCACCTTCAAACTCATCATCGAGACCCGCAATACATTTAAGCAGGGAACTCTTGCCGCAACCTGAAGGCCCGGTTACACCAATCCAGTCGCCGGCTCTTATGGCGACGTCCGGTATAACGCCCTTAACAGGAACGCCCCCATGATGCAGACGCAGGCCGTTTACTTTAATCGTCGTCAGCATTGAACAATCAAAAGGCGGCAGGGAGCGCGTCGGCTCCGCCACGGCGGCGGCGGCCATAACCTGCGCCAATCTGTACTTGTCCACCTGATTGACGGCAAGAGAGCGCCTGTAGTTTGAAATTCGCAGCAGCGGCTGCGCAAGTTGCATGGCAAGCAGGTTGAACGCAATGTATTGACCAAGCGTCAATGCGCCATTCAGAACCATGCTGACGCCCAGTAACATAATCACAAGCACGGAATATTTCTGTACACCTTCAACGAGTTGTTGCGTGCTTTTGTTGAGCCGGTCGCGTTGTCTGCGGGTCTCGGCTTCATCCAGCAGGTTGGATGTAAACTTTTTGTCCTGAAATTCAACCAGGGCGTATGCATTGATGACTTCATGATTACGCGCTGTCTCGTGCAGTATGGCAGAGGCCTTGTTCTGAAACTCCGCCAACAAGGCGACGAGCGGCTTGATTTTCCGCGCGCCATACAAAGACAGGCCAATATAAACCGGCACGAAAACGACGCAAACCAGTGTCAATAACATGCTGAAATTAAGCATCAGCAGTGCCAGCAGCACGACGAAAAAACAATCAGCATAAAACTGCACCCCGGCATCCTTGTGGAACTGCTCCATGGATGGCACTGACCGCAAGGCTTCCCAGGTTGCAGATGCGATCTTTTCCGGTTTCTTCTTCATCAGGAACCGTTTGAAAACAGACTGCTGTTCAAGCGCGCCATCCCTGATAATGAACCCATCCACATACCAGGCGCGTAGATGACCGAATACAAGCTGAAAGCCGGTTAAAAAACCGACCCCAAGAGTCAGGGCTATCAGGGTGCTTTGGGCACCGCTCGTCACCACCTTGTCAATGATCAGCATCATGGAGAGAGGCAGGGCCAGGCCGAGGACCAGGGTCAACGTCAATAGATAGACGCCCAGACTACGTGAAAAAGAGGGGGCACTTTTTTGACCTTCCGGCTCATTTTGCGCAGTGAAGCGAACTTTTTTGACCAGTAGGTTGCAGGGCAATATTTGATCGAGTGCCGTGATTGGCAGCAGAGTGTCCCTGTCCTGACGCTCAAAGCGAATGGACACGGAATTGTCGTCTCTGGTCCGAAGCAGAAAACTCTTTCCGTCATCTCGGATGGCAAGCCCCGCACCGTCGCGAGCTTCCAACTCCCGGGCCGACATCACCCGGGTCTCTTCCAGGCCCGATGCGCCGGCGAACCTCCCCGTTATCAATCCGGTGCGCTGTTCCGGGTCGGCATTCCTGAAAGCATTCAACCCCGTCAGGTCGGCCTCCAACAGGAACAGATCAACAAGCTTGTCTATGGCCGCAAATGTTTTGACATCCGCCATCAGCTTTTGACCTTCCGGGAGGGCCGGGCATCCTCGGCGACCAGTATTTCCCTGACGCCGGACAAGCCCAACCCCTGAGCCCGGCGCCGAATCGCCTTGTCCAGCGTCGCCGAATCGGTGGCGCACAAACGGCCATGATGAAACAGGTTCGACAGGCCGGCCTCAAGATTGTTTGCGGCAATCAGACGCCACAAAAGCGCATGAGACGCACAGGAATGTTGATGTATCACCGGCGTTTGTAATATGGAGATGAGATACCTGCAGAAATCGTAGCTTAAACCGGATTCATCCAGTAAAGACCCAAAGAACTTTTCCACCTTCCCCATGGCGTTGAATACGCGCTGCTTAAGATCCCCGGATTCATGCTCCACCAAGCCGGATTCGAAATGATGGGCGCAACGCAGTTGCAGTGTTCTGTAACCCAGCCAGTCCGACAACAGGCCGTCATCTTGTATCAACTTTTTCAGGTAGAGCGTCGCCAAAGCGCAAATCAGAAAGTTACGAGACGCGATGACAGTATCTATCCTGCCGAGCTTTATGCCGTGTATGCAAGCCTCCACATACTGGCTGAAAACACCGTAGGCCAGCTTCAGCGCATCACCGACCGTATCCACTTTGGACTCTGCGACCAGAGATTCCAAATCAACTGTAACGCCGGCTTCAAGAGGAAAAAGCCCGCACAAGAGACTGAGATCATTCACCGCCTGGGTGTGTGACACCTTGCGAGACGCGATGGATTTTTCTTTCTCCAGAAAATAAGCGAAGGTAAGTGGTTGACCGCTCTCCAGTTTTTCCCTGAGCAGCAATTGCCGCAGGACATTGTCCAGGTCCTGCTGGTGAACCCCGTATGCGTCCTCGCGAGAGTTGGCAACCAGTCCGTTACAATAGGACAGCACCTTGTAACCAATCGCGGGATTCATTTTCCCGTGGGCCGTAATCTCGCCGAACACCCAATCGGCAAACCGTTCCAGGCAGATTTCGGGCAACCATTCGTCGGCCTGTCGCCGACATTCAGTCATGTAAGATTGAAAATCGACTCTCGATGTATCAGTGAGTATGCTTTCAGAGCTCCCGCCGGCCCGATGTATGGTCAGCAGGATCATGTCTATATGCAGGAACAGTTTTTCCAGGCTTGGATCGGGCAGGCAGTCCTGCAACCTGCGCTTGCCATCGCTCAATACCCGCAGAAATTCAGAAACCAACCTGGGCGCGCAAGCGGCTTCCTGCATGCGAATTTGCTCGATTTGAGACGCCAGCATGACCAGCTTGCCCAGTTCATCCCGGCCCCAGGCCGGAGCCACGTCCAGAAAAGCCAGTGTCATTGCGATGTCGAGCTCGGCGGACTCGCCAAGTACCTTGAAAGGCGCGGATGTTCGCTCTGACAAAAAATCCTCGACTTCTTCGGCATTTATGCCTTTATCAGGGTTGGGCAGATAAAACTCCACGAAGTCCTCACCCTGTATGCCCTGCTTTTCATGGACCCCGCCAAAAATGAAGCCGCACCACTTCAGCCAGCGGATGTGTGCGTCATTCCTTATGTCGGTCGTGTTCGACAAAAAATCATAGTCTCTCAGTAAATCTGCGAGCCAGGGCTGGCTGCATGTGACAAGGGATTTACGCTCCCTGAAAAAACTATCGCTCGCAAGCAACCAGGGAACTCCGTAGCTGTACCTACGGTGACGCACGGACGTCACGCCCAGTAGCGCAACGGGTTTATCCATCACTTTAATCGCCATGGCGCGATGACTGTTGAGCAGGCATTGTGTCAATCCCGCCTGCGCTGATGTGCCCCAGCACGCCTTTAATTCTCGCGCATCTTCAAACCGCAGATCTTGCGATATTCTCAATGCATCAGACAAACGCGCTTCCGTGAAGCTGAACATATTGTGTCCTTGATGTTTCGACAGGCAACTTGATACATGGCCGGCGGTTTATGCGCAAACGTCATGCCCGTATTTTCAGAATTGTTCCACTATATGATTCTAATTTGGCATCGCAGTGTTGCTCGATTGAGTCAGCAAAATGGAAGTCTTGTGGATTGAACCGGGAGCGTGCATTGACTTGTCAAGCGGCTGTGTAGAATCAACGCTGTCACTCAAGTGACATTCATTAATCAACTGAAAAGGAGATAATTATGTGTTATGGAGAAGGAGAACCAGGTGGTGACGGTGGCAGTGTAAGTGGAGGTGGAAATGTAGGTGGAGGTATGTGTTTTGCCCCGTCAATTCCTAGCATGTCCAGTCTGGGGATAGGGGCCGATCTAAACAGCATGCCCAGTGGGTGGGGATGGGATGACGACCTCCGGGCTATGGGGGGACTCAGCGTGGCGGTCGGTGGCACGACGATGGGCATAAGTGCGGCGATGACGACTGTCGTCCCTATTGTGAGTGCCCCTGTCGCTGCACCTTTGATGACAGCAGGTAGCCTGCTAATGTTGGGCGGAGCCTTCTCCTACGGCATCGGCTTCGCAGGTGGCTATCTTGATGACTTCTACCACTCCATGCCTTGACCTGCACCTGATGTCGGGTATGTAGAAGGTTGTACTGCAACATGGCTTCGCCCCGGCTTCATCGGGGCGAAGCTCTTCCAGCCTGTAGCGGGAACATAACATGACGGGATGTTGATTCGGCACGCAGGAATCACCTCTCTTTCTCCTCCCCTCTTCTCTTTCTCTGCCTTACCGGCACTTTTGATTTCCCCGCATGGTAACCCCACTAGCGGCAGGCGAGCAGGGTGGCGATTTTCCTACATTGAAAAGGGTTGCGTATCAGGACACGAATGGGCATCTCCACTTTGAAACAACCCCGGGTCCTCATAATATGGTCTTACCCGTCAGCAAGGGAGAACAAATGTCGGATCAGACCAATCAGGTGCACGAGTCTCGGAGTTTGGGTGAAGCAACGGAGGACAACTCAATCAGAAGGGTTGTCATTCGCATGGAACAGCGTGTATATAGCGGCCTGTCCATGGAGGCTAAACGGAGCAGGCGCAGCCTTAACAGTGAATTTGTTTACCGGCTGCAACATTCTTTGAGCACTGAGGCGCATTGGATGGAGTTTGTACAACCAGATTCGATGTTGACGGAATCCGAGCGGTTGCTGCTTAATAAATTTCGCGCCCTGACTCCCGAGCAAAAGATTGCCATTGTTTCAATGTTGTCCGGGTAGCGGGCGCCACCGGAAAGATCGCAGGGCTCCCTGGCTCAGTCCGGAGACGACCCTTCTACACTCAAATTTGTAGTCATGTCGCTTTTCTGGGACTATCCTTCAACTGAAGGACGTGTGCCTGACAATCCAGACCGGGCTTGAGACCGCGCACGGGGGTCAGGTAGACATAAAGCGGACATAAAATAACCAAGACGGCTTTAACCAGGGAGACTTCTGATGAGAATACTGACAATTCTGATAATTGGGTTTTTACTCACCGCCTGTAGCGACCCCATCGTTGGCATACCGGGCGGCAAACTGAGGGGTCATGTAAAAGAGATGCCGGAACGCTGGACTTCCGTGCCGGATGTCGTTCAATTGGAGGTGCGCTCGGCTGCCCCTTACTCCATCAACATCTGGGCGGTGGTGGATGATGGCAAGCTGTATGTTGCGACTCAGGACACCAAATGGGTGCCCATGATTGCGGCGGACAACCAGGTTCGCATCAGAATCGACAAGGACATCTATGAGTTGTCGGCTGCACTGGTGGACAACCAGCAGGAAGTGCTAAGCGTTGCAGCCAGATATGCCGAGAAGTACGACTATGATGCCAATGAAGACGTGGACTGGTCGCAAGGTGCCCGACTCTACCGTCTGGCAGCCCGATAGCAGCCGGGACACAATCCGACAAAGGCATGACGTTTTTGTACGTGAGCGTATTCGGCGGGCGGGTTCCATGCCAGCCACTGCCACAAGGCTGACCGCAATGACGTCAGCGCCTTTCATTGCTACAGTGTGCGAACAATCAACAGGAAGAACACCATGAAAATATTGCTTATGCTCTCTCTATTCATGCCATTGGCCGCGCTTGCAGACAGCGAATGCAAACCTTCGCCCTGGGGGCCTGATGATGAAATCGGCGCCGCCAACCGCATAACACCTGAATCGGTACTGAAAGCCGCGAGCCTCATTAAAACCGGCAAAACCTATTCTCTCGGCATTACCATTGACAAGACGACACCTGCATTCGGGTCCCGCTCGCTTTCCCTGATTGTTGTGCAACCGAACCAGCAGGAAGGTGGCCGTCCCTTGGGCCCATCGACCTATAACGACGACATCTTTACCGGCTGGCTTGGCATAGGCTCGCAACTCGACGGATTGGGCCACATAGGCGATAACGATGGTGTCTATTATAACTGTAATCATGCCAAAGACTTTGCCGCCATTGACGGGCTGAAGAAGCTGGGAACAGATAAGGTACCGCCGATTGTCGCCAGGGGCATTGTGCTGGACGTTGCCGGTCATTATGGTGTCGACCATCTGGAAGCCGGGCAATATTTCACCGTCGAAGATGTAAAAGCTATTGAACAAAAACAGGGTACGCCGATACAAGAAGGTGACGTCGTGCTGTTCCATACCGGCTGGACGGATGCAAAACTGAAATCCGACCCGACGGCCTGGGGTACGGTGGAACCCGGCCAGTCAGAGGAAGTAGCGGAATACCTGGCCAGCAAGCAAGTCGTCGCAGTGGGTGCCGACACCTGGGGCCTGGACGTGATACCACCGCAGGTTGCGGAGAGACCTTTTCATGGTCACACGGTTTATCTCCGGGAAAACGGCATATTTATCCTGGAGACCATGAACACTGGCCCGCTGATACGCGATGGGGCGTTCGAGTTTCTGTTCGTACTCGGCCAGGCCAAGGTTCGAGGCGCGGTGCAGATGATCATCAACCCGGTGGCCATCCGCTAGTTCTGACAAGGAAAAATAACATGCTGGATCTTTCCCGACAGGATGATGTTTTCATCCTCACCCTGGGTGACGATGAGAATCGCTGGAACACGAATTTTGTACGCGAGTTCGGCAAGGCGCTGGATGAAGTGGAAGCATCCACCGGCCCCGCCGCTCTGGTCACGGCATCCGCCAACGACAAATTTTTCTCCAACGGCCTTGATCTGGATTGGCTGGCGGCGGAAGGCGAAGGCCAGGGCGGCGACAAGCAGGTGTTTGGCGATGAGTTTATGGCGCTCATGGGCAGAATCATTACCCTGCCGTTGCCAACTCTTGTCGCCATAAACGGCCACACATTCGGCGCAGGATTGATGTGCGCCCTGTGCCATGACATCAGGTTCATGCGTGCGGACAGGGGTTTCGCCTGCGCCAATGAGATGGAACTGGGTCTGATGATTCCCAACCCGGAGTTGGCACTCTTCCGACACAAGCTGCCGATGCACACTTTTTTTGAAACGGTTCAGCTTGCGCGACGCTGGACAGGCCCGGATGCGCTGGCGGGCGGGCTGGTGCAGCAGATAGAGCCATTGGAGAACCTGATGTCCGCAACCATGCAAAAGGCGGCGGACAGCGCAAGGCTCGGCGCCAATCGCGATATTTATGGCCGCATGAAGGAAGCAATCTACGGGGAAAACCCGTCCATCAACAATGCCCACGGCCCGGCTCACTTGTTGAAGAACGCCGCTAAATTTCGCTAATCGGCGACCCGTGAAAGCGAGAGATCTCAGCCTGCAAATCATCGAAGTCGCAGACAATGGCCTGATATCAACCTTTCTGGAAATGACAAACCGGGGCCATGACATTCTGAGGACGGGCTGGAGACTTTATTTTTCATTGGGGCTGACACTCATGCCCAGTGAAACCCGCCTGCGCCGGAAGCTCATTGAAGGTCGTTACGGTTACCTTGAGCCAGGGCCCGGCTGGACGGATATCAAGCCGGGAGGCAGCATCAGAGTTCCCGTCAAAACCTGGCTTTTCTCCGGTATGCCATTGGCAGCAAGGCAGGGTTTTCATCTGGCGGAAAGGCCCTCCGGCGCAAGCGAAGAAACATTGCTGGGTACACCTGAACTGCTGGCGCCGCAACTGGCGCCGCTGACGGCGCCTCGCAATGAACGAATTACGCAGATTTCACCCAGCGCCAATCTGGCTCCCCTGTCATCGAGACCATCACCGACAATTACCGCGGCGCAACCGGCAATCATTCCCGCCGTAAAAAAAGCTGCTGAGACCGGCCGAACCCTGTCGTTTCCCGGCTTTTATGTCGTCGGCGACGACATCCATGAAACAGCCCGCCTGAAGCAATATCTTCACGAACAGGCGCTCCTTTCGGAAGCCGGCGGAAAAATAGAGCTGCGGCTGGACGGCAACCTTCGGGATGCTTCATATCGGCTTACCACCGACGATGAAGGGGTCAGCATCACAGCCGGCAAACCGGCGTCCATCTTTCATGGCTTGCAAACTCTCCGGCAACTGACAAAGATACAAAGGGGCGGCTGTTATCTGCCGGAAATTTCCATTACCGATCAGCCGGACTTCGATTATCGCGGGCTCTTTCTGGACCTGGCGAGACATTTCAGAGGTGTCCCGCAGATCAGGAAAACCATCCAGGCCATGGCCGCCTACAAGATGAACGTGCTTCAATTGGGCATTTCCAATGATGAAGGCTGGCGGCTGGAAATTCCCTCCGTCCCGGAACTCACCGGGGTCGGCAGCCTGCGCTCTCACAAGGTTAGAGACGAGGCCGGCAAGCGTCGCGCCCTTTATCCCGCCTGGGGTGACAACCATGAAGACACGGGTGGTTACATCCGGGCGGACGAATTTGTCGAATTACTGCAATATGCGCGGCAGTTTCATATCGATATCGTGCCGGAGTTCAACTTACCGGGTCATTGCAACGCCCTGCTAAGGTCCCTGGATGACAGCCCTGCCTATCAGTTGGTTGACCCGGATGACAAATCGAACTATCGGTCAGCCCAAGGATACACTCACAATGTATTGAACGTGGGGCTCGCAGACAGCTATCAACTGGCAAAAATCATTTTGGCGGATATCAAATCCATGTACACCCGGGCCGAGGTCCCCCTCCTGCGCATCCATCTCGGCGGTGACGAGGTGCCCTTCGGGGCATGGCTTCATTCCCCCGCCTGCCACCGACTCCCCGTCTGGCGTGACGACTGGAACCCGGACGACCCGGACGACGCCCGGGCTGCGACCGCGGCGCTGATGAAACACCACTATGAACATATCACCCGGGTCGCGCGGGAGGTCATACCTGGCGTCGAAACAGGTTTCTGGCATGAGATGAGCCCCTACGGTGACGAGGCAAGCTATTTCAATGGCTGGATGACGGAAAACGAAGGCCAACTCGCCCGGGAAATTCTGCACAGAAACCAGAAGCTGATCATTGCCAACGCCAGTTTTCTCTATCTGGACATGCCCTATGCGCCGGACGCCCAAGAGCCGGGCCTGCCCTGGGCGGGTTATATCGACACGGAAATGATCTACAAGTTTGACCCGGCCGGGTGTTGGGCGGTCAGTGAAGGCCAGCAGAAACAAGTCTCGGGCCTGCAGGCGCAACTCTGGAGCGAAACCATTTTCTCGGCTTCACTGATGGACTATCACCTCTTCCCACGGCTGCTGGCGGTGGCCGAGCGGGGCTGGAATGCTTCCCCGTCGAAGACGGGCTGGCCCGCATTCCTGGCCGCACTACGGGAACGTGAAATGGCCTATCTGGGTTCCCTCGGAGTTGACGCCAGGCCGCTTCCTTGAGGCAGGCCCAAAGATAGAACAGGGCCGGTCAGTTCATCATCTTCCCGGCAACGCCGGCGAAGGCGCCCAGAACGAGAATCCAGCATGGAATGACGGACAACAGCATTCCGGGGGCGCGGGTTTCCGGGTTCCGAGCATAACTTACCGCATAGATGGCGCGACCAACGATGAAGATAACACCCAGGCCCGCCGCCCAGTAAACATGCACGAATTGAGCAAAAAACCAGATTCCCGGAATAAACAGAACAAGTTGTTCAATCGTGTTGTAGTGTATCCGGAAATGCCTTTCAAACTCCTCGTTGCCGACCACCGCCGGCGCCTTGATGCCCGACTTTCTTCTCGCTGCACCAGCCCTGAGGACAAGCACAATGTATTCAATGAGCGCCAACAGAATAATAAGAACTATCAAGTCCATTTTCTTTCTCCTCTGGAAGATGAGAAGCAGTTTAGCACCTGTTCAACTATTGCCAAATTACCACGGGCCCGGCCCCTCACAATGCAGCCGGCTTCCCTTCGGCCTCCCCCACTGCCCTTCCTCCCATTCGGGGTTCCGCCAGGCGTCGCAGGTTTTCAGCATGATCCTCACGATTGATGCGGTACATCGCCAGAACCAACAGGGCCAGCATGTAGAAGGTCAGCAGCACCGGCACATAGATATAGACAAGGTCTGACAGAGTCTCCGATGATACATCGCCGGGTTTTGCCTGGGTCGGGAATTGAACGTAGGCCAGAATCTGCCCCGCGACTATGACGCCCAGGCCGTTCACCGCTTTTTGAGCAAAGGTATTGGCGGCAAAAAAGATGCCTTCAGACCGCCTGCCCGTCTTGACCTCGCTGTCTTCCACCACATCCGCAATCATTGCGGCAAGCAGCGACGCTGCACAGATGAAGAGAGTGACATCCAGGGTATTGAGCGCCATAAGAGTCCAGAAGAGAGCATCCGTACCGTTTTCCGGAAACCATCCCAGCATTCTCAGGATGTAAGGCACCGGAGCCAGGGCGAACGCCATTCCCAGAATAGCCATGCCGCCAAATTTCTTGCCAAGACGTCGGGACGCCCAGGGCGCAATCGACAGCGCGACCAATGCAGAGAAGAAGTAAGGCAGGCTCATGTAGCCCATCTCGGTGCTGGTCAACTCCCAGAAGTGCCGTGAAAAATAGATGCTGAGTGAGGCGGAAACGCCAACCGCAACCGCCTGCAGCAATGCGGAAAGAAACAACGCAAAAAAAGAACGGTTAGACAAGGTTTCCTGAAGTTCCCCGACGGTTTTTCGGATACTGAACGGTTTTTTTGGCGGCGGTTGTTTGAGATAGGGAATATGCCTGTGAGTGCCCAGGGCGGATACATATATCGAAATAAAAATCAGCACCGAGGCCATCAGCCCGTAATGCGTCCACCCTTCCACATATTCGAGACCGCCTTTTTCTTCCGGCAGGAACACCAGATAGTTCATCACCGCCAGGGTGAGCCCGCCCCACCAACCAAAGAAAAACCTGAAGCTCACCATCTCGGTGCGTTGGTCATAGTCTTCCGTCAACTCCGCCACCAACGCCGTTGCCGGGATGTCATAAAACGTAATCAGGGTGCGGATAAGCATCGCCATACACACCAGATAAAGAAACAACCCGCTTTGATCGAAGTCAGGCGGCGACCACAGGAAATAATAGGCGATTGCGGCGGGCAGGCCCGCCGCATACATAAAAGGGTGGCGCCTGCCCCATTGGGAGTGGAAGTTATCGGAGACGTAGCCTATCAGGGGGTCGGATATTGCGTCGAAAACAAGCGCAATCACAATGCCGAGGGATACCAGGTCCGCCCTCAGGCCAATCACCTGGCTGTAGTAAAAAAGCAGGAGGTAGTTGAAGCCGTTGGACTTGACGCCATTGGCCACTGCCCCAAAACCATAGTACAGCTTGGTACTCAGGTCGACCTTCTTGACGGGCGTACTGGACATAGGCGTCGGCAACGAGTTCTCCGATGATAATACGCAGCCGGTGGCGGCGGGTCGAGCTTACCATATCATTCCCGCTATCAATGTTGCATTCCTCGTCGGAGCCCAACCTGTCGCCTCACATTCCTGATGTCGCCGGTTTTCAGCATGGGAAAATCAGCAGGCTGGTAAGTCATTACAATCGCACGGCGCGGCCGGTCGGAAAGATTGGCCGCAGAACCATGGATGGCATGAGGGTCAAAGAACACCAGTGACCCCATCGGCACCTCCATAAGCGCTTGATCCGACTCATCGAAACTTCCCGGGTCAGTGAAGAAGCCGCCCAGTTGTGACCCGTCATTCATCCCCGGCAGACAACCGCGGGTGTGGCTGCCCCGGATGATGCGCAGGCAACCATTGCTCTCGTCCGCATCATCGAAGGCGAGGTACACATTGGGCAACAGGTCCACATGATGACTGTCATGGACCCAGTAAGGGGAATCCTGATGCCAGCCAAACCCTGAACCGCCGTTGGCGGATTTCAGATTCAGCTTGTTGGTCCACACGCTGATCTCATGTGAACCAATGATGCTCTTCATGGGTTCGACGATGCGCGGGTCATCCACCAGGCGGTCCAGCCCGGGATGCAGATGATGAACAGGTTCGATGACCCGGATGGCATCGCTCCCGGGCGAATGTTCAAACTGCACCGTCATGGCATCGACATCAACAAATCGCTTGCTGTCCAGGCAATAGGCCGCACCCTTTTTCACGAGTGCGAGCGCTCTGTTTACAGCCTGCTCCACGACCTCGCGCAGCAGTTTGAGCTCGGCAAAAGAAAACTGACTCTCCCGAACCAGGAACCCGGCTTCACGATAACCAGCGAGTTCCGAGTCGGAAAAGGGTCGGCCCTGTTGTTTATTCATGCTTTATTGTAGCCTGATCAGCATGAATATCCCCGACCCGTCAGGCCGGCACTTCCTCCACGGCCAGCCCCGCCTGCCTCGCAGCTTCACAGATTGACGCCCAGGACTGTTCATCAATTGGAATGCCGGAGGCGCTCCGCTCCGCCAGGGATTCACGTTCCGGGTCACCGGGCAGGCGAACCTTGTCGTGGCCCGCGGAAGGTGCCGAGTTCCTCAACCATTCAGACATGCCTTCAACTTCCCGTTGAAAATTTTCCAACCCGCCGAACAGGTCAGGGTCAATGATTAATTCCAGCATGTGATTGATGGTCATATCCGTTTGTTTCGAAACATCCTGCATGGTCCACTCACCGGCTAGCCCGCCGCCCAACAGTTCGCACACCAGCCCCAGCCCATAACCCTTGTGCTGACCGAAGGGCCCGAGTGAACCGCCCTTTTCAATCGTCTCCGGATCATTCGAAGGTTTCCCTTCAATGTCGAACAAGGCGCCGTCCGGCATCTCCACGCCTTTCATCCGGGCAACCCGAACCTTGCCGAGAGCAATCGCGCTGGTTGCCATGTCCAGCACTATGGGTTCACCGCCGGTGGGCACGGCGCAACAAAAAGGATTGGTTTGCATGCGTTTCTCCCGCCCTCCCCAGGGGGAGACATAAGGCGGATGCCCGACAACATGACAAAGTGAATGGAAATTAACCCCTCGCGGGCGCATTGTTCACCGTAGGTTCCCACCCGGCCAATGTGATAGTTGTTGCGCGAGCCGACACACACCATGCCGTTTTCCTTGGCGCGTGTTATACCCATGTCCGTAGCCTGCCTCGCCACCACCTGCCCGAAGCCCCGATTCCCATCCACCAGCAACACGGAACCCTTGTCCCTGACCAGTTTCGCATCGCTCTTCACACGCAAATGGCCCCGCTTCGCGCCGTATACATAGTTGGGAATCATGCCAACGCCGTGGGAATCATGGCCTTTCAGGTTGGCCTCCACCAGGTGGGAGGCCACTTCAGAAGCCTTGTCTTCCGATGCGCCAAGAGCCTGAAATATCCGGCTCGAAAATGTAACGAGCCGGTCAGGCGCAATCAGCATGCCCCGGTTTGAGTGAGTTACCATGACGTCATTGTAAGCCAGACTTGCCCGCAAGTCTTACCCGAGCCGGTGATAGTGAACCGGGTCAATAGCCATGTCCGCCGGATAGTGAAGTCCGTGGTGAAGTACGTGGTACAGTCCGGCTATGGACCTGCGTTTCGACAATAGTTACGCCCGACTGCCGGAAAGGTTTTATGCCCGGCAATTACCCTCGCCGGTTGAGCGGCCCCGGCTCATTCGCGCCAACCCTGCGCTGGCGAAGTTACTGAATATAGAACCAGAATGGCTTGAGTCGCCGGAAGGCGTTGCGACCATTGCCGGTAACCATATTCCTCAGGGGGCGGAACCCATAGCGACCGTCTACGGAGGCCATCAGTTTGGTGTCTGGAACCCCCAGCTTGGAGATGGTCGGGCGATTCTGCTGGGGGAAGTCATCGGCACCGACGGTGAGCGTTACGACTTTCAACTCAAGGGTTCCGGACAGACCCCTTATTCCAGAATGGGCGACGGGCGCGCTCCCCTTGGCCCTGTTCTGCGGGAGTACATCATCAGCGAGGCCATGGCGGCATTGAACATACCAACAAGCCGGACGCTTGCGGCGGTCACCTCCGGTGAAACGGTTTTCCGTGAAGAAAGCCTCCCCGGCGGCGTGCTTGCCAGGGTGGCGAAAAGCCACATCCGTATCGGCTCGGTCCAGTTTTTTGCTTCGAAACGGGATGTCGAGGGGCTCCAACTACTGGCAAACCATGTGATACACAGGCATTACCCGGATATTGCAGACGACAAAAATCCGCCTCTGTCTTTACTTGATCGCGTGATGGTGGCGCAAGCGAAACTGGTCGCACAATGGCAAATGGTGGGATTTATTCACGGGGTCATGAACACGGACAATATGCTGTTGACGGGAGAAACCATCGACTATGGCCCCTGCGCCTTCATGGATGGATATGACCCCGCCGCCGTATTCAGTTCCATCGATCAGAGTGGTCGCTACGCTTATCGCAACCAGCCGGGCATCGCCCATTGGAATCTGGCCTGCCTGGCGCAAGCGCTCGTACCCTTGCTGGCTGATGCCGAAGAAGAAGCCATCGAGCTTGCCAAGGATGCACTGGGCCGTTTCCCCGCCTATTTTATGGATGCAAACACGGCCGGCTTGCAGGCCAAGCTCGGGTTGAACAGCCAAAGAGACGGAGATCAAGCCCTGGCGATGGATTTTCTGGAACTGCTGGCCGCCAACCACAGCGACTTTACGCTGGCGTTCCTCAGGCTTTCAGAGCTTGCCGGTGAACCGCCGGAACACCACGTCGAGTCACTGTTCGAGTTTCCCGCCAACTTTGCTCCCTGGCTGGAACGCTGGAAGAAAAGATGCCGGGAAGAGAGCAATCCGGAGCGGCAGGCAGGGATGCTCGCAACCAACCCGTCAATCATTCCCCGCAACCACCTGATTGAAGATGTCATCCAGGCCGCCGTCAGCGCGGATGATTTTGCGCCCTTTCACCAACTGGCCGATACGCTTGCGGCTCCTTTCACATTGGCAGGCGTCGACATCAGATACATCAAACCACCCAGGCCGGAACAAGTGGTAAGGCAAACTTTCTGCGGAACCTGAATATCGACAGCCCATGCATTTAATGATGTACTTCCGCCCCGACTTGAATACGGAAACTGGCGAATGAAAATTGGCGCAACTCCCGACAGAGAAACCCTGGATGGCTACCGCGAGGCGGGCATAGACAGGTCAATCCTGCCACTGCCATCGGCGGACAGGGACAGGGACAAGGTATTATCAATTCTTGATCGCTACGGCGATCTTGTTCGTTAAGGAGATCAATCATGACAGAACATATCCGAACCCCGGATACAAACTTTGTCGGCCTGGCGGACTTCCCTTACAAGCCGCATTACCACGAATGGCAGGACCTGCGTATGCACTATGTGGATGAAGGTCCGAAGGACGCGCCTGTGATGCTGATGGTGCATGGAATGCCGACCTGGAGCTACCTGTATCGCCACGTCATTCCCGGATTACTGGACGCCGGGTATCGATGCGTTCTACCCGATCACATGGGGTTCGGCAGGTCCGACAAGCCGATGGACGCCAACTGGTACACCATTGCCCGCCACACGGAAATACTGACCTCCCTCATCAACGCACTGGACCTCAAAGACATCACGCTTATATGCCAGGACTGGGGCGGCCCCATCGGCCTTGCACAAGCGGTATTCATGCCGGAAAGATTTACCCGTTTGACGATTATGAACACCTTTTTGCACCACCCGGAGTATGAATATTCGGAAGCAATACTCAGTTGGATCCAAAACTGGCACGAGGGCGGCTTGTTCTGTCGGGAAAAACCAGACATGGGTGCGCTCATGTTGTTGTCCGCCGGCCTCGTAGAAAGAGACAAGGCCATAGCGGCGATAGTCGGGAAAGCGCCCCTGGCGGAACTCAAAGGCGAGGCCCTCGCCACCTACCAGGCTTTTCGCGCGCCCATCAAAGATATGCCCGACGAAGCGTACAACGGCATGCGTCGCTTTCCTCTGTCAATTTGTTGCGGCAACCACGAAGGCGGCAACGGCTCGCCACAAACACACTTCTACAACACACTGCTCAATTGGAAAGGGCCGGCGCACTTCATCTGGGGTTGTACGGATGACATCTTCACCGAAGCGTGGGGCAAGAAGTGGGCCGCACAAATGAAAGGAACCTTCAGCCCCATTGAAGACGCCGGGCATTTCCTGCAGAACACCCACGGCAAAGAGCTGACTGACATCCTCTTGGCCCGGATATCCGAGGAATAGAGGCCGGAAGGGGTGAATTTTGAGGTTTTTGCGTAAAAACATACTTCAAACCTGCCGCCAAAAATGTCAACATAGCCCTTTACTTATCGGGAAGTGGATTACCATGAGATTTGCACTACTGTTTCTTATCCTACTCATCGCACCGGTTTATGCTGACGAGGGTGCCGGGCTGACCTTTTATCCTCATCTGGAGCATATGTCCTTTGATGCCGATTACAACCTGGATTCAGACACTCACGGCGGGTTGGGTATTGGTTACCGATTTGAAGGCCCCTGGGCCCTGGAGCTGGTGATACAACGATTCGAAACAGACTATAACGATAAATCGACGGACGATGTGGATTTTGACTATTGGCGATTGGATAGCCTGTACTATCTGGAACCAGCAGGGAAATGGAGCCCTTTTCTGTCTTTCGGTGCCGGCAGGGCGGATTTTGACCTGCCCACGGGCAACGACGAGCACGAAATCCAGCTCAACTTGGGTGTCGGCTTCAAGAGGGCTCTGACGGACCGAACTTTTCTTCGCACTGACATGAAGCTGTTCAACAAGGACACCACGGAAGCCAGTTTTTCAATCGGCCTGCACTACTCCTTTGGTGCCTTGCCCTTACGAATGCCAACGACCGCACCTGCACCCGCACCTGCACCCGCACCCGCACCCGCACCCGCGAGGCCGGTTCAGAAACCTGTGATTGAGGAGCCCAGAGACAGAGACGATGACCTTGACGGCGTTGCCAATCACAGAGACAAATGCCCGAACACTACCAATCACATGGCGAGAATCGATGAAAATGGATGCTACGTCATGCAACAATCTCTCACTGATATCAAGCTCAATGTGGAGTTCGATTTCGATTCCGCCGAGCCCCGCAAGGGGCATGCCCAGGAAGTTGGCCGTGTCGCTGATTTCATGGAGGAACATCCACGTTCCGTTGTCGTGATGGAGGGGCACACGGATTCCTTCGGTACCATCGAATATAACCAGACGCTGTCCGAGAGACGCGCCCAGGCTATTGCAGACATGCTGACGGACCGCTTTGGCATAACCATGGACAGGGTGTCCTCGACCGGCTTTGGTGAAACCTTGCCTGTCGCCACCAACGAGACTGAAGCTGGCAGGCAGCAGAACAGACACGTGAGTGCCGCGGTGGAAGCGGAGAAAGAAGAGCTAATGCTCCGGTAAACAATGGCCAACTCCAACGCGAAGGATCTTGCGGAAATTCTTGCAAACATCGTGACTGACATGGACGAAGACCCGGCTGAAGCCATCTCCGAGCTTTTCGATGGCAATTCTCCGTAAACTGGAGACGTCAAGTCCGGCTATTTAAGAAACACCTCGTAGAGGCTGCTCCTGTTACTCACCACCAGATCCGGCGAAACCGGCGCCTGCCAACCGGTGCGCGCTGGTCTTTTCAACACTATCCGCTGGCAGGATGTTTGCATCGCCATCGCCAGCAACCCTTTTGCATCTTCATCCTTGTCTGAACCCAGGTATCGCCTGAGTAGCTGCATTTCCCCCTTGACCGCGGGCCCATTCCGGCTTTCCGGGAACATAGGGTCCAGGCAGATGACATCAAAATCGGCGCCCTGCGCCGTCAAATACTCGCCGGCGTCAACCCAATGCAGGCTGATCCGATGCGCGGCATCAGCAATCGCGGCTTGGCCACGGGCGGTGACAAGGGCGTCTTCCAGCAACATGGCGATAACCTGCGATCTTTCCAGTAGTGTCACATGGCAACCCAACGCGGCAAGAATAAACGCATCCCGAGCCAGCCCCGCCGTACAATCCAGAACATTCAATCCCCGCCTTGCGCCTGCCGCCCGGGCAATCAGTTCACTTTTCCTGCCCGCCCGGTTAAGCCGACGGATAAATCCGGGCGTATCGAAACGGATGCGCAGTGGCTTCTGCTTTACAAAACAATCCTCCAGGTAGAATCCCGCCTCGTCGCGGCTGAACTTAAACCTGGGCACCGATTTTCTTTGCGACTTCTTCGCGCAGGTAAACCGGGCTGGCTTCAATAGCCGGTATGCTTGCGCCGCTTTCGTAGAAATGAGCGCCAAGGGTCAGCAGGTCGCCGGGCGCGGGTGAGATTTCTTCACTGATGGCGGTCAATGTCACCCCCAGCGCCTGTTCTATTTTGCCCCGAAGATGCCATGCATCACCTATGCCATACCAGTCCGCTGGTGCCTGGCGGGGAAGCACTTTCACATCCGCAACCAACTCGGGGCCAACAGGCGTGGCAAACCCGTGACGAAAACCGTAACTGCCGAAATAGACTTCTTCCTGCCGGGCATGCAAGGCGGTAACAACACGGGAATCGTCTCCCTTACCCGCAAGGCGCTGGGCAAGGGATGCCATGGAGGAAACCGGAACAGCGGGAATATCCAGGCCATAACCAAGCCCCTGAACAACACCCACGGCAATTCTCAACCCGGTAAAGGAGCCGGGACCCCGGCCAAACACCAGAGCGTCAAGCTGTGAAAGTGAGATGCCACCATCCGCTACCAGCGCCTCTATGGCGGGCAGTATTTCCCTGCTGTGGGAATTGACCCCAGGCGTCGACCTGCCGATAACCTCGTCATCCAGCCGCAATCCCAGCACCATGGATTTAGTCGACGTGTCGATTGCCAAAAGTTTCAAGTGTCGCCCGCTGAAATTTGCATTATAGCGCCTGCAACCAACTGATCGCATCATCGCGGGAGTCGAGCCAGGGTATGTCCGGCAGGTTGCCGATAACATGGCGGCTATAGGCGCGATGTCGCAATCGACCATCGCCGATAATAAACAAACCTTTATCCGTTTCTTCCCGTATCAGGCGGCCAAACCCCTGTTTCAATGACAGCACGGCCCGCGGTAATGAAAGTTCAATAAAACTGTTTCCGCCCATCTCATCAATGACGCGAGACCGCGCACTGAACAAGGGTTCACCAGGGCTCGGAAAGGGCATCTTATCGATAATCAGGCACCTGAGATCAGAGCCCCTGACGTCTATGCCTTCCCAGAAACTCTGGGTAGCCAGCAAAATGCTGCGCTCCGACTCGCGGAAACGTGAAAGCAGCCGAGACTTGGACATGCTCCCCTGGGAAAAAACCGGCATCCCCGCGTCTTTCATAAGTTCATCGGCTACTCGCAGCGCACGATGACTGGTAAAAAGGAAAAATGTGCGGCCCTGATTGGCATTGATGACAGGCATGACCTCTTGCACCAGCGCAACTGTGTGCCGGTCGCTTCCCGGAGTCGGCAGGCCAGCGGGCAGGTAGGCGCGTACCGAGGCAGCGAAGTCAAATGGGCTGCTGAAAACAGCGGAAATACTATCATCCAGGCCCAGTTCATCGGCAAAGTGCCTGAATTGCCCATCCATGCTGAGGGTCGCGGAGGTAAATATCCAGGCTCTTTTTGACGCGCTGATGATGTCCGACATTGACTCAGCAACCGACAAAGGCGACAGATGAATGCTGTACCCTCTTTCACGGCGCTCAATCCAATGTACATACTCATCCTCGCTGGCGGTATTCCCCGTGAGGAGTGCGAACCGCTCGATGAGCATTACCGCCCGTCTTGCGCATTGTGCCAGCCCCTCGCTTCGGTCTGCGATCTGATCCAGCCGGTCGCCCGCTTCCATGAGCTTTTGGCCCAGGTCGTGAACAACCGCCTGCGGCTTCTTCACATACCAGAGATTAAAATCCTGTTCATCACTGTTCAGAATCTCTGCGCGCAACGCGATTGATGACTTCTCCAACTCATCCAACTCGCGTGTGGTTTCCGGGTCGTCATTTCCCAACAACTCAAGCTCCGCCCTGCCGTCACGAATCAGTTCGGTAAATTGCCCGCCACTGAGGCGTTGGCCAAAAAATTGTCTGGCGATATTCGGTATCTGGTGGGCCTCGTCGACAATGATGGCGGACGCATCCGGGAACAGAGATTGAAGGCTGTCTTCCTGCTGCGCCAGATCAGCGAACAGGAGGTGATGATTGACGATAACCAGGTCCGCTCGGCTGGCCACCGCCCTGGCTCGATACAAGGGACATTCACTAAATTCCGGGCAGCGGGAGCCCAAGCAGTTGTCTCTCGTACTGGTTATGAGATTCATCAAGCGATCATTTTCTTCAAGGTCAAATAGCTCGGTCAGGTCACCCGTACTCGTGCGGCTCCACCAGGTCCGCACCTCGACAAGACGGCTCGCCTGGTTTGAGCCGACAGGCATCATCTCCAGATTAGCTTTCAGCCGATAAGGGCACAGGTAGTTGGTCCGGCCCTTGAGGAGAGCGATGCGCTTGCGTGGAAATAACGCCCGAAGTGCCGGCACATCCTTTGTGTACAACTGATCCTGCAGGTTCTTTGTTCCCGTTGACACTATGACCGGGTCCTGAGAAAGGAAGGCGGGAATCAAGTAACTCAATGTCTTGCCCGTACCTGTACCTGCTTCAAATATGCCGGTTTTGCCTGCTTCAATAACGGCCCGGATGTTTTCAGCAAGCGCCACCTGTTCCTGACGCAGTACATATCCGTCTATGACCGACTCAAGTTCTTGTTCAAATATTTGAGGTATGTCTCTCATCGCTCAGTTTGAAACCGTGGGGTACATGTCGGAAGATAACACGATGGATATCACGGCAATCGTACTGGCAGGCGGGCGGGGATCAAGAATGAATCACCGGGACAAGGCATGGGTTGAATTCAAGGGCCTGCCGTTGATCACTCATGTCATCAATTGTGTTGCCCCTTGTGTCGATGACGTCATTATCAGCCGCAACGAGCCAAACTCTGGGTATGAACAATGGCCCTATCGTTGCATTGCAGACGGCTTCGACGATTATCAGGGGCCGCTGGCGGGCGTTGCCAGTTGTATTGATCATGTGTCCTCTGAACTGACCCTCGTGGTTCCCTGCGATATGCCGGATTTACCCGCAAATCTGGTTGAAAAGCTGAAGAGTCGGCTGCCGGACAAGGGGCTTGTAACCGTACATGACGGCAATCGCTTACAACCACTGATCTTTCTTGCGCACACCAATATTGCCGCTTCCATCAAGGATTATCTGACAATCGGAAAAAGATCGGCAATCGGGTGGCTGGAAACCCAGGAACACTCGATTGTGCAGTTCAATGACCCGGCGGCTTTCGCCAACATTAACGAACCCGGGCAACTGGAACCCCAATAACCAAACAAAGCAACGATGGAATGACACCGGAGATGTCACGAAGGCACAGGCCTAACATCGCCGCCCCTCAAGCTGACGACAAAAGCTAACAAAAAGCCCCCCACGAGGGAGGGCTTGATGTTATCTAGCTACGCTTTTTGGCTACCTTACGCTTAGCCGTCTTCCTTTTGGCTACCTTACGCTTGGCTGTCTTCCTTTTGGTTACCTTACGCTTGGCTGTCTTCCTTTTGGCGGTCTTACGCTTGGCTACCTTGCGCTTAGCGGTCTTACGCTTGGCTACCTTGCGCTTAGCCGTCTTGCGCTTAGCCGTCTTACGCTTAGCCGTCTTCCTTTTGGCGGTCTTGCGTTTGGTGACCTTGCGCTTGGCCGTTTTCCTTTTGGCTACCTTGCGCTTGGTGACCTTCCTCTTGGCTACCTTGCGCTTGGTGACCTTCCTCTTGGCTACCTTACGCTTGGCAACCCTCTTCTTTGCACTTCTCTTTTTTACAACCACTTTCATCGCTCCTTTGTTGTACGTTGAAAAGTATGTCTGTTACCACAGTCGTTAAGTAGCCATGTAAACTAAAAAATAGCGACTCCTCGACAGAGTGTTATTCATAAATAAAATAACAATGTGAAGTTTAGAAAAAAAAATCGCATTTGCACACTTTTTTTTACATTAATTGCGTTTTTTTTAAATCAAATCAAAAAGAGTTTTATTGCGAAAAACAGATGATATGTATTGTCGACCGGAAAATTAATCGTCCAGGATGTCGAAAATGATGTTTTTTATTTTCTCAGGATCGTCTGAACCGTTGATGGTATGGCATTCAAGACGGCCACCTTTCTTGCCTGACATCCGCTTATAGAAAGCGACCAATGGCTCCGTCTGTTTTCGATAAACACGCAAACGCTCTATAATTGTTTCTTCTTTATCGTCATTACGCTGAATAAGCGGTTCACCGGTAATGTCGTCTTTCCCTTCAACTTTCGGCGGATTATTTACAAGATGATAAATCCGCCCTGATACGGCGTGCATGCGGCGCCCGGAAAGACGGTTGATAATTTCCCGATCCGGCACTTTGATCTCAATAACAATGTCTATGTCCACATTCCGCTCCACCAGCGCTTCAGCCTGGGGAATGGTCCGCGGAAATCCGTCAAACAGAAAACCATTTACGCAGTCATCACGTTGGATACGTTCCCGCACCAGACTCAGGATGATTTCGTCCGTTACAAGGGCGCCGCTATCCATCACTGCCTTGACCTTTTTGCCCAGTTCTGTTCCGTCACGCACCGCTTCCCGCAGCATATCACCGGTGGAAATCTGCGGTATGCCACATCTCTCGGTAATAAATTTCGCCTGGGTGCCTTTGCCGACACCGGGGGAACCCAACAATATCAACTTCACTACTGACTCCTGATTGTGGTCTGTATTTTTTCGACTAGGCCTGAGAAACGATTCGCCTCGCATTCATCACATTGGGCAACTTTTCGATTTTTTCAAGCGCCTGAAGCAAAAGGTTCAGTTGAGCAACTTCAATGACCATTTTCAGGATGATTCGATGCTTGTGGCTATCCGGCACTGTGTTGATGGACTGCACATTCGTGCGCTCCTGCGTCAGAATACCGGTGATGTCATGTAACAGGCCGAATCGGTCATAGGCGACGACCTCGATATTCACCGGGAAGGTTACCCGGACCTCTTTTTGCCATTCCAGTCTCATCAACCTGCCGTATACATCCGCCCGCAACGCCTGCAGACAATCCTGACGGTGTACATTGACCAGATTCCGGTCGTCGATGACGCCGACAATTAGATCTCCCGGCACGGGTTGGCAGCATTCCGCCATTGCGTATTCCATATCCCCCTGCCCGATTATCAAGGGCTCCTCACCCGCCTCTTTACCTATGTCGAGAGTCAACTGATCGGCCGCCATTTCGAGACTGATCAGATCTGCGGCCTTGTCGATGACATCCATGGCCGCCAACTCCCCGGCCCCTATGGCGTAGAAAAGTTCGTTTGTTGTGTCATAGTCGGTTCTACCAACCAGTGCCGACAGTTCAAAATTTTCAACGCCAAGGTGACTTAACTCGTCAACCAGGAGCTTCTTGCCGTCTTCCACGTTCTTCTCTCGCTCACACCGCGCAAACCAGCCCTGAATCTGTGCACGGGCGCGGGATGTGGAGACATATCCCAGGTGCTCGTGCAGCCATTCCCGGCGCGGCTCCGGGTCGTCTCCGACGATAATCTCGACCCTGTCGCCGGAACGCAGTATTGTGTTGAGAGGTGCCAGACGGCCGTTTACCTTTGTACCCCGGCACTTGTGGCCGATTTGCGTGTGCACCCGGTAAGCGAAATCAACCGGCGTTGCGCCCGGCATCATATCTACCAGGTCTCCGTCCGGCGTAAATACATACACGCGATCAACGGATATTTCCCCCAGTATGTCCAACTCGCCGTCCTCCTCCTGGCTTTCGATAATCTGCCGCAACCAGGCTATGCGCTGCTCATAGGATTCGGACCCTTTGTTATCCGGGGGTGCCTTGTATTGCCAGTGGGAACAAACGCCCAATTCCGCCTCCTCGTGCATTTCCCGGGTACGCACCTGGATTTCAAGCACCTTTCCTTCAGGGCCAATCACCGCCGTATGCAGGGACCTGTAGCCATTCTTCTTCGGGTTGGCAATGTAATCGTCAAACTCATGGGGCAGGTTTCGCCAGAGACTGTGCACTATGCCCAGTATGCGATAGCAGTCATCGACATGATCCACGAGGATTCTCACCGCCCGTACATCATAAACCTCAGAAAAGGAGATGCCCTTTCTTCGCATCTTTCGCCAGATGCTGTAGATATGTTTTGGGCGCCCGTCCACTCTGCCTTCGATACCGGCCTGCCGAATCCTGCGCGTGAACTCCGTTACCACCCCGGCAATATACTCCTGCCGCGCCATTCGCTTTTCATCCAGTAATCCCGCTATCCGCTTGTAGGCCGATGGTTCCCGCAGATGAAAAGACAGATCCTCCAACTCCCACTTCAGATGGCCAATCCCCAGGCGATGCGCCAGGGGCGCGTAAATCTCCAGAATCTCACGCGCCAATCGAAGGCCTTTGGGGCCGTTATTGTTCTTGACGGCATGACGTATGATGCAGGTCCTCTCTGCGAGCTTGAGCAGCGCAACGCGAACATCATCAACCAGCGAAACCAGCATCCTTCTGGCCTGTTCTATCTGGTCCTTGCGCTCCCCCAGTACCTTCTTGCGAGCGCCAAATTGAATATCGCTGATGGCCACCATCCTGAGGGCGCCTTCCACCAGCCCGGCAACCTCTTCGCCAAACTGCTTGCGTACATGATTCAGCGTCAGTTGATTTTCACGAACCGCCCGATAGATGATCGCCGCAACCAGACCCTCCTCATCAACGCACAGTTCGTTGAGTATCTCGGCCATTTCGAGACCGGTTCGATAACTGCTATGCCCTTCCGCCCAGATACTGTTGGAAGCAATGGCTTTTTCTTCGGCCTGCTCGGATAACTCGCAGGCTTCCCGGAGACGGGCAAGATTCAGCTCCGGCCGAGGGTCGCCAATCTTGCACAGCCACATTTCAATATTGACCGCGCCGTCACTCAGTACCGGCTGCTTTTGCCTGACATTGACCATGATGCGTGTTTACCACCCAGACCTGTTTACAGGCCGCGATAAGGAAGACAATGGGCGGATGAGGAAAGCAATGGATTCTGCATGAGTCGTATGGGGAAACATATCTATTATTCCAACAGACCGGAGTTCAAACCCATGCTGACACAGTATTTTCACATCCCTGGCCAGCGTCTCCAGATTGCAGGAATCGTACACTACCCTTTCGACATTGTGCCTTGCAAGTGTTTTCACCAACCCCTCCGCACCACTCCTGGGCGGGTACAGCAGCACCTTGTTGACTCCCTGCAAGCTGACCCCGTGTAAACCAGAGAGTTCGAGACGCCCGGCCTGCAGTCCCATGGTCTCAAAACGGGCATTCCTCACCCGGTTCCTCACGGCATTGTACCTTGCCCGCTCGACACTGGTCGCAGACTGCTCAACACCAATGGCCTCCCCCGCATGGCGGGACAAAGCCAGGGATTCAATGCTGAGGTCCACGGGTTCATTTTTTTCATCGGAGAACGATCAGCCGCTGCTGAAAACACCGGTAGAGAGGTATCGGTCGCCCCGGTCACAGATAATCGCGACGATGGTTGCATTTTCAACCTGTGCGCTGATCTGTAACGCGCCGGCAACGGCCCCGCCTGAGGATACGCCACAGAAGATGCCTTCTTCCCCGGCCAACTGGCGCATGGTGGACTCTGCAAGTTTTTGTTCAATATCAATCACCATATCCACCTGCTCAGGCTGGAATATGCGCGGCAGGTACTCTTTCGGCCAGCGCCTGATGCCAGGAATCTGCGACCCCTCCACGGGTTGCAGCCCAACGATTCGGATATCCGGGTTCATCTCCTTGAAATATCGGGATGCGCCCATGATCGTCCCGGTAGTGCCCATTGAACTGACGAAGTGCGTAATCTCGCCATTGGTCTGCCGGTAGATCTCCGGCGCCGTACCTTCATAGTGTGAACGGGGGTTATCTTCGTTCGCGAACTGATCCAGCACCACACCCCTGCCTTCTTCCTGCATCTGCAACGCCAGGTCGCGGGCGCCTTCCATGCCTTCTTCCTTGGTCACCATCACCAGCTCGGCGCCATAGGCGGCCATGGCGGATTTTCTTTCGTCACTCATGTGAGACGGCATGATCAGCACCATTCGGTAACCCTTGATGGCCCCCGCCATAGCCAGAGCAATGCCTGTATTGCCGCTTGTTGCTTCAATCAGGGTATCCCCGGGCCTGATGTCGCCCCTTTCCGCCGCACAGCGGATCATACTCAATGCAGGCCTGTCTTTAACGGACCCCGCCGGGTTGTTGCCTTCCAGTTTTACCAGGATGATGTTCGAGGTATCTCCGGGCATACGCTGCAAACGGACGAGTGGTGTTCCTCCAATGCAATCCTCAATAGTCGGGTAGTCTGCCATGGCATAAACTGACATGTTTTTCAGAGTTAGCATGATATGAGAAGAAAAGAGATTCCTGTAATATCATAGCTATCTATTCTAATACATCTTCGTAATAAGTCGTTGTGATTATTGGAGCGTTTCATGCGCATTTCCCTTGAACTGTCGCTGTTGGTTATCTCCATACTCACCCCATCCCGCCTGCTGCTTGCCGCAAGTAACACAGATGGACCCGGCCTCAACTGGCCACTGATCACCTTCGTGACCAGCACCTTGATAGCCCTTGCAGGGCTGATACGCATTCATGGCCTTTACATTACATCGCTCAGCCGACTCATGGAAAAGCTCTATGGCGGCTCCACACACCTGATATCCGACAAAACACATCCGAATATCAAGCGGCTGGAGAAAGCAATCAACTTTCATACTACACGGCGGAATCGGCTTGGCCAGATAGAAAGAAAAAGGCTTCGCGCACGGCTCAATAAATTGCAGGGAAGGCGGCGGCGAGAATACACCGCCCTGGTCGATGAAAGCCTCCGCCTTGAAGCATCCGCGAACGAAATGCGTGCAGAGATGGAACACTTGCGGGCCGTCAATCAACTGGCGGCGCCGATGCTACAATCTCTTATCAGCGCACACCAGCAGCAGGCGTCAACCATCGGAGAGGAGCGAGCGATGGTCGCTGCGGCGTCAAGAATAGAACCCCTCATGCTGAATCCTGCTGGCGGTGAGAATATCGACGCCTGCCTGTTGTTCGACATCTTTGATGATACCCTGGCCATACTCTCGCCGATGCAGCAAGCGGTTCACTACAGGGTTCATCTGCTGATGGAAGCCGACTGCCCCCGATATGTTGATATTGATCGCGCCGGATTTATGCACACCCTGTTTCATCTGATCATGGGTCATCTGAAATCGGATCAACCCGGCGATGTTTCGATTCGCGCATCTTTCCTGAATGCAAAACTGCAACTTCTATTTTCCGAAAACTTCTCACCGACAACAACGCCCTTATCCGGTCAAGAGGGCGCAAGCTGGTCAAACAGGAGGCTGCTATTCCCTGCGACCGTCTCCGGCAAATCTTTACAACCGCCGCCTGCAAACGGCCTGACCGCTCTGGTGGTTGCAGGCAACAGGGAAGAGCGAACCAGCCTGAGCCAACGCTTGCACACTCTGGGGGTCGCCTGCATCAACAATTTCAAATCCGGGCAACCGGATATATGCCTTGTTGCCGATGAAACCAGCATTTCTTTCCTTACGATCAAATCCTGGCTGCCAGATACCACATATATCCTGTCGCTGAGGGGCCAGGAGCTGCGAGACGGACCCTTGCGAGTGCGGATGGATGAACCCGTCACGCAGCAGGGCCTCACGGAGATTATCGAAAGCATTGCTTACGCCCGGGACGGGCACGGCAGCAGGCAAGCGCTGGTGGTGGATGATAGTCAACCCAATATGCAGCTACTGGAAATGCAGCTCAAGGACCTGGGGCACAAGGTGACGCGGGCGGATTCAGGCGCAGCGGCAGTTCGACAAGCCCGAGACAATATATTTGAAATAATTTTCATGGACTTGCAAATGCCGGAAATGGACGGTTTGGAGGCTACCCGAAAGATACGGGAGCTGGGCTGCACAACGCCGGTCATTGGCGTTACTGCTCACATCACCGACCGGGAACGGGAGACTTGCCATGCAGCAGGCATGAGCGAGGTATTGCTAAAGCCGGTGCGGACGACCAGCCTCCAGTCCATTATCAAACGAAGAGGGCGGGCATTGCGACGCCCGCCCAAGCCCGCTCCCGCGAGCCAGTCTCTACCCGTATTTGACTATGAACTGTCATTGGAAAACGCCAATCAGAACCCTGAGCTGGCGACGGAATTGTTCAAACTCCTGATCGATAGCCTGCCAAAAGATCAGGATTCAATCAACGGCGCTGTGGGCAACAAGCCTGCGCTCAAGCAATCGGTGCATAAACTGCATGGTGCAATTCACTACTGTGGCACGCCCAGGCTCGGCAAGGCAATTGAAAAACTTGAAACCGCGCTGAAACAGGATAATGACGATCAGGTGACGCTGCTTCTGAACCTGCTGAATGGTGAAATAAACGCGCTGCTCGCCTGGACGCGGGATAATCCGAATCCCTCTTTCCGGGTGCGGGGCCCGGGGGCGGATAATATTCAGGACCCGGCGACGACAAAAGCGAGTGCGTAATCACGTTCATCCGCCGACATCTCGAAACAGGGTACGACTCTTCAACGGTCTGCCCCCCAGCAGTTCCGCCAGGGACTGGCGAATCAAGTTTCTCAGCCGTCTCACATTCACCCCGCCATATTCACCGGAGGCTATCTGCATCAATTCGTCACCGGGAAAAACATCATCGCCCACATCCGCCGTCCGGTGAAACCCCGTCTGGAAAACGTAACGGTAGCTGTTTGCTTTTTCTATAGGCCCGCCGCTTCCCGCGTCATTGTCAAAGTTAATACCGTAACCCAACTCTTGTAGCAGGTTGATCTCAAAGTCACGCACTGCGTTAACGCCGTTTCCAGTTTGTTGCAGCCGCACCAGGAGGGTCTCATAGTAGTCATACACGTCTGTTAGCGGGTCAAAACGGCCCAGTAAACGATACAACAATTCATTGACATAGAGCCCAAGCAACAGGTTATAGCCAGTGAGCTGATGTGGCGGGCCAGAAAAATCTATTGTCGTGGCTGTCTTGAGTTCTCCCCGACCCACAGCACTTATCAGCATGGGTACGAAAGGTTGCAGCCTGCCCCTCAGCTTGGACCTGCCCGATCTTGCGCCCCGGGCAACCATGGAAAAGCGACCTTCATGCCGTGTCAGTAAATCCAGGATGACGCTGGTATCCCGGTAATCGCGGGCATGCAGAATATATGCCGGAGCCAGCGTGCCTTCCCTAGACATCGTCATAGCCGAGACTTTTCATTGCGCGTTCGTCATCGGACCAGCCTGATTTAATCTTGACCCAGGTGTTGAGCATCACTTTCGACGCCAGGGCGGCTTCCATGTCTCCACGGGCGTCCGTGCCAATGCGTCTGAGCCCCTCGCCGCCCTTGCCAATCAGTATGCGCTTTTGGCCCTCTTTCTCCACATAGATGGTCGCGTCAATATGAACGACACCCTGCTTTGTTTCAAATCTTTCAATTCCGATGGTTACAGCGTAAGGCAGTTCATCGCCGAGCCGGCGCATCAGTTTCTCACGGATAATCTCTGCCATCAGGAATCGCTCGCTCCTGTCCGTAACCTCATCCTCACCAAAATAGAAGGGAGCTTCCGGCAGGGCCAGGCGAATGACTTTCTCTAACTCGTCAAGGTTCTGCTTCTTCTCCGCGGAAACCGGCACTATCTCCGCGTCAGGAAATCTTTCCTGAAGGTTTTGCATCAGGGGCAACAGGTTTGATTTGTCCTCCGTCAGATCAATCTTGTTGATTGCCAGGATTTTTTTGGCCACCGTGTCTCTGAAAAAACGGGACACCTTTTCATCGTCTTCCGTCCACTTCTGCCGGTCCACCAGGAAAAGCACCACATCCACGCCACGCAGCGCACCCCTTGCGCTCTTGTTCATGTAACGATTGATGGCCCTTGGCTGCTTGATATGCATGCCGGGTGTATCGACAAACAAAACCTGACACTCCGCGTCCGTTTTAATGCCGAGCAACCTGTGCCTCGTGGTCTGGGGCTTTCGGGAGGTGATGCTGATTTTCCGGCCCAGGACGGCGTTCAGCAAGGTCGATTTACCGACGTTAGGCCGCCCGATAATCGCGACGTAGCCACAGCGGGTATTCAAGAATCAGCCCCAAGCCGGGCCAGCGCAATCTCGGCCGCCGCCTGCTCCGCCTGCCGCCTGCTGCTCCCTCTGGCGAGAACGGGTTTTTCGAGTCTGCCGGAGCGGCACGCCACTTCAAACTTCTGATTGGGCGGTTTGCCGATGACGTCAAGCAGCGCGTATTCCGGCAGAGGTTCGCCAACGCTCTGGAGAAATTCCTGCAACCTCGACTTGGCGTCCTTGCCGATGTCTGCAAGGGAAAGATTGCCGAGCCGGCTTGCAAACAGACGCAGGACACATTGCGAGGCGGCATCCGGGCCACTGTCCAGCAGGATGGCACCAAAAATGGCTTCCAATGTATCCGACAAGATGGAATCTTTTTCAAAGCCGCCGCTGCTCAACTCGCCGCTACCCATGATGATAAACCCGCCCAGGTCGATGTCTCTCGCCACATCCGCCAAGGTTGGTTGCTTTACGAGGCTCGACCTCAATCGGGAAAGCTCGCCTTCATCGGCGTCTTCAAATTGGTCGTACAGGGCCAGGGCAATGATGTAATTTAGAATAGCGTCACCCAAAAATTCAAGACGCTCATTGTTGGTATCACTGTAACTGCGATGAGTCAGCGCCTGGGCAAGCAGCGACCCCCGCTTAAAATCGTATCCGATTCTGCTTTCAAGTTTGGCCGAGTTTGGCACCTAGCCCCCGGGGTCAACCTCTTGAATCCTGCCAGGTAGTGTATCCATTACCGTATCCAGCGGTTTCGGGATATCTCGGGCCAACGTAAACCCGGCTCCTTGTGCAGCCAGACCGCCACCGCCTTGCCCACCACCTTGTCTGCCGACACCAGACCCCAGTACCGGCTGTCGCTGCTCTGGTCCCTGTTGTCGCCCATCATAAAATAATGGCCTTCCGGGACCACCCACTCAGCCACTCGCGTGTCCCTGAAAGAGTTGCGATGAATCATGTGCTCGACATCGCCCAACTTTTCCCGGTAGCGCAAGTATGTCGGGTTGACCGGGGGAATCTGCGAAACAAAGGTCTGGTTTTGTTTTTCGCCGTTGATATACAAGATTTTATCCTGATAACGCACCTTGTCTCCGGGGACGCCGACCACTCGTTTGATAAAGTACTCGTCTTCGTGAGGCGGGATAAACACCATGACCTCGCCTTTTTTGGGTTCGTTTATGTGAACGATCTTGGTCCCCAACACGGGCAGGCGCAGACCGTATTCATATTTGTTCACAAGTATAAAATCCCCCACTTCAAGAGTTGGAATCATCGAGCCGGTGGGTATCTGGAAGGGCTCGAAAAGAAAAGACCTCAGCACCAGCACTATGGCCAGCACAGGGAAGAAGGATATCGAGTATTCCACGATGGTCGACTCTGCAAGAATCTCTTCCCGGGTTTTTTCATCCACCTGGCCCGCTTGTTCCAGGGCAAGCCTTCTCTTTGGCCGAAGAAACACATAATCCAGCAACCAGATAAAACCGGTTATCGCCGTTGCCAGCACAAGAACCAGAGGGAAGTCGACGCTCATTTCTCCACCTTCAACACTGCTAGGAAAGCCTCCTGGGGTATTTCAACACTCCCCAACTGTTTCATTCTTTTCTTGCCCGCCTTCTGCCTCTCAAGAAGTTTTTTCTTGCGCGTTATGTCGCCACCATAACATTTGGCGGTGACATTCTTCCTGAGCGCCTTCACCGTCTGGCGCGCAATGACCTGCCCGCCAATCGCCGCCTGTATGGCAACATCAAACAACTGCCGGGGAATCAGTTCTTTCATTTTCCCCGCCAGCGCGAATCCTTTTGATCGCGCATCATCACGGTGAACAATGACGGCAAGCGCATCGACTCTGTCGCCGTTTATCAAAATGTCCAGCTTCACCAGCTTGGAAGGCTCAAACCGATCAAAGGCGTAATCCAGAGAAGCATAGCCGCGGGATACGGACTTCAGTTTATCGAAAAAATCCAGCACCACCTCGTTCATCGGTAAATCGTAAGTCAAAGACACCTGCTGACCAACAAACTGCATATCCTTTTGTGCGCCACGCCGCCTGATGCAAAGATTAATGACGTTGCCGAGATATTCCGATGGCACAAGGATATTGGTCCGTACGATGGGTTCGCGCATTTCATCCATAACAGAGGGGTCGGGAAGTTGAGATGGATTGTCAATCTGCAGCACCTCACCCGATTTGGTCAATATCTCGTAGATAACCGTCGGTGCCGAGGTGACCAGATTAAGGTTGTATTCGCGCTCGAGCCTCTCCTGCACAATTTCCATGTGCAGCATACCAAGGAACCCGCATCGAAAACCGTTGCCGAGGGCGTTCGAACTCTCCGGCTCATAGACAAGAGATGCATCGTTGAGGGTCAGCTTCTCGAGGGCATCGCGAAAGTTTTCAAAATCATCCGCGTCAACGGTGAACATGCCGGCATACACCTGTGGCTTGATGCGCTCAAAGCCCGGCAGAGCCGGGACCGTCGCATGATCCGCCGCAAGCACAATGGTATCGCCCACGGGCGCGCCTTTGACATCCTTGATACCCGCCACGACAAAACCCACCTCACCTGCAGTCAGGAGGTTGGTTTCTTTCCGATGCGGCGTAAAAACACCCGTCGAATCAACCTGGTGAATCCTGCCGATACTTTTCATCAGTATCTTGTCCTTGACCGATATCTTTCCCTGCATCACCCGCACAAGGGACACAACCCCCAGATAGTTATCAAACCATGAATCGATGATAAGCGCCTGTAGCGAGCCGTCACGCCCGTCTTCCGGTGGCGGTATGACCCTTAGGGTCTCTTCCATAAGCTCCCGGACGCCTGTACCGTTCTTTGCGCTGACCCTGAGAGCCCCTGTTGCATCTATGCCGATGATTTCCTCTATCTCTCTGCATATCCTGTCCGGCTCCGCCTGAGGCAGGTCTATCTTGTTCAGCACCGGCAGAACCTCCAGACCCTGCTCAATGGCTGTATAGCAGTTAGCAACCGACTGGGCCTCCACACCCTGAGCGGCGTCCACCACCAGCAGGGCGCCCTCACAGGCCGCCATCGAGCGGGAAACCTCGTAGGTGAAGTCCACATGACCGGGCGTATCGATAATGTTCAACTGATAGGTTTTCCCATCGTCACTGTCATACATGAGAGTGACGCTCTGCGCCTTGATGGTGATTCCTCTTTCACGCTCAATATCCATGGAATCGAGAACCTGATTCTCCATTTCCCGGTCCGCCAGACCGCCGCACAACTGGATAAAACGATCGGCCAGAGTCGACTTGCCGTGATCAATATGGGCGATGATGGAAAAATTCCTGATTTGCGCGGGTTCAGTCACTGGCAGGCAGCGTCGAGGGGAACGCAGTGCAGTCTATAGGAAAGCCGCCTGGTGCGCCAAACAAGTCATCACCCGGCTGGAGCTTTCAGAGCGATAAACTGCGGTTGCCTGTTGCGAACTATCCTGACCGGCACCGTCACGCCTCCAGCCAACTCATCGGCAAGACGATCCAGTTGCCCGGGAAGAACCGCCGGAATCTTCCAGGCACATCTTTTTCGTTGAACTTGTCCATCATGCCCTTCGTGCTGCGTGTCGTGCGAATGTTGACCACAGCCGGAGATGCTTTTTTTATCAGGCTCGTGAACTCCGGGTAACTGGCATAGAGAGCGGGTGCAACAAGGCAACCTGCCAGGAAGATGATCGCCGCGAATCTTTTCATTTGTTGACCTCCATCAACTTCAGATGCCCCTGCGGAACCGCCTTGCAAGAGACCAAACCAAGTGCCATTGCCGCTAACGATATAACAAGGGTGTGAGGCTCCGGGAGTTGCAAGCAAGCGCACGCCAGCGCCGCACTGACAAACGCCAGCAACGGCTTCAACCAACTGTTCCAGAGGAGGCGATGCTGTATCCGCACGGGCAATTCCAGATGCACTTCATCGGCTGTTGATGGCAAAAATATGGCAGCTTGCGCCTGACCACAACCTGAACAACCCGCGCAGTGTTTTTCAACGGGGCTGTAGTAAGACGCAGCGGGGCGAACCCGCTCCAGTGTTAACTTCAGCATGGCCTAGTAAATGACAGGTTCTACCGACTCGGCGACACGTTGCGCCGTTGTAACAGGCACTTCGCCAACCACGGCAACCTGCGGCCCTGTTTTTTGCAGGCGACGGATAATGACAACCCTCCCGCCCATGGTCGTGGTCATGTCGGGTAACGCCGCCGAATCGGGCGGTTCAACAAAGACCGAGAAGGTGGCAAGCCCATCGGAGAAGTGCAACCGATTACCCCCGACGCGCACCAGTCGGAAACCATCCGGCAGCCAGCTTACCCGCCACACGGGCTTGTCCGGCTGGCCGTTTATATCCAGGGTCAGATCATGGGAAATAGCCTCATCGCTGATTGCCGTTGCCAGGTCACCGGCGGCCAGAGGCTGGTCTATCTCAAGACCGGTAAACTGAAAAATCTCCCTTACCCTGCCTCTGTCGACCAGATGCGACTGCAACAGCAGGCCAGTTTCCTCATCCAACCATACACGGTAGCCATATCTGTCATTATTCTTCGGCGAAATGGACAACTGGACCACCTTGCGGCCCGCAATTCTGCCTTCCCCGCGTATCGACAGGCGGTAAAGGTTCTGGGTGGCTATCACCTTTTCCGAGAAGGCCGGGGTGAATGGGCCAATCTGCACGGTATGATCCCCAAGGGACGCCATGTCTTGGCCGTTGCGCCGAGGATGGAAACAGCGAACCTTGTCGTTTTCCCGATATATCTCCCGGACCTCGCCATTGAGATTGAACAGGCGTTCCATCTCCACACCATCTTCGACACGATGAACTATCCGCACAGTGTCGAATCTGCTTCCGCGCATGTAGGTAAAGGTGCCCTGATAATCCCTGTTCTTTACCGCGTCGCCCATCTTTGCAAGCCAGTTGACGGCTTCCGCGGATGAACCATCCGTCCAGGCAGGGAAACTGGCAGCCGCCAGCAGGAGACCGGCGAGAAATGTTGACACCATGCGGATACTCATTGCCCTGCCGATTACTTCTCTTGTCCCAAGGATTTGTCTTGGTAGTTCACCAATTGCGCGTTCGGGTCCATTCGCGCCATGCGATCATGCTGGTTCAGGTAAGCGCGCAAACGGCGTTGCTTTTCTTCATCAAGCTCAACCAGTGCAGACGTTGGCGAAATCATCCCCGATGAGGCTGAAAGGCCACGCACATCGGCAACCGAAGCGCCCTCGGCGCTGTTGCCCGCCACAATCGGGGGCTCGCCGGCCGGGTCCTGAACGCCAATGAACACCGCCAGGACCAGCATCGCCGCCAGCGCCAGGCCGCCCATCACGATATTCCGGGGAGTATATGTCTTCACGGTCGGGGCATCGTGTTCATCTTCCACCGCTATAGCCTCGGATATCCTGTTGAAAAGCACCTGGTGCCCTTCGAGAGTCAGTTGATTCCGAGCCTCGCCCCGAGTACGAACAGTCGACCGAATATGTTGGTAGATAGCCCAGCTTTTGGCAAGAGTCTCGTCTGAACTGAACTCACGGACCAGTCTGTGCACCTCGACTTCGCTTGCCTCTCCGTCTATCAATGCAGACAGATACTCTTTTCTGGTTTCTTTCACGCTAACTTAACACCTCTTGCCTGCTTGTAACTTGCCTGCGCTCTGTTCTGTAACCTGTTCTGCAACCCGACCTGAATTTCGGGCTGAAATAGAGCCTTCGGCTCGGGCGAAATATAGAGCCCTCAGCTCGGGCGAAATATAGAGCCCTCAGCTCGGGCGAAATATAGAGCCATCAGCCAAGACCCGCAATGCTTTTTTCGATTGATTCCCTTGCCCTGAATATCCGACTACGCACGGTGCCGACAGGGCAATCCATAACCTCCGCAATTTCTTCGTAACTCAGCCCCTCGAACTCTCGGAGAGTGACTGCAATCTTCAATTCTTCCGGCAGCCTGTCAATGGCGTCGTAGATCACCTTTTCCAGTTGATCTGCGGCCAGCAAACTTTCCGGGCTGGCGACATCTTTTAAGGCAGCAAAATCCGTCTGAAGTTCCCCACCCAGGTCAATATCCGTGTCCGGTGGTCTCCGCGACCGGGAAACCAGATGGTTCTTGGCCGTATTGATGGCAATTCGGTACAACCAGGTATAAAAGGCGCTATCCCCGCGAAAGCGAGGCAAGGCCCTGTAAGCCTTGATAAAAGCCTCCTGAGTGACATCCATTACCTCGTCAGCATCCCGGATGTAACGACTCACCAGGCTTGCTATCCTGTGCTGATATTTCAGGGCAAGTAAATCAAAAGCACGTTTGTCGCCTCGACGGACCCGTTCAACCAACTGCTTGTCTGTTTGTTCCGTCATGTTCAACCATAGCTCCCACGGCCACCCATCACATCTACTTACCCCGGCTTCCCCGAAGCGGTGCGGGTTCATCATAACAAATAGGCATGGCCGCTGACGTGTACGACCCGAAAGAGAAAGAGTACCCTACTGATTTGCTGAACGTGGGTACGGACTTGTCTCAGGTACAACATCAGTTTGACGTTTTGATCATTGGCAGTGGCGCCGCAGGTATGACGCTTGCCCTCAAGTTATCAGACAAACAGCAAATTGCCATGCTTTGTAAAGATGACCCTGTGGATGGCTCCACCTACTATGCACAGGGAGGCGTGGCTGCCGTACTGGATGAATATGACTCAGTGTCGTCACACATCGCAGATACTCTGGATGCGGGCGGCGGTCTCTGTCACGAAGACGTGGTTGAGTTCACGGTCAAGCGCAGTGCAGACACCATCAAGTGGCTGGTGGAACTGGGCGTCCGATTCGACACCCAGAGCCGCAAGGACGGCAGTGAAGAATTTCACCTCACCCGGGAGGGCGGTCACAGCCATCGCCGGGTTATTCATGCCGCAGATGCGACTGGTCGTGAAATATCCGAAACCTTGAGTGAGCATATCCGGGGCAGAGAAAATGTCAGGATTTTCTCCCGCCATGTCGCCGTGGACCTGATCACACGGGACAAGCTCGGGCTGAAAGGGAAGGATTGCGTTGGCGTCTATGCGCTGAATCTCGGCAGCGGCAAGGTGGATATTTTTCGCGCCAGGTTTGTGGTGCTGGCTACCGGCGGCGCATCCAAGGCATATCTCTATACCAGTAACCCCGACACTGCGTCCGGGGACGGCATCGCCATGGCATGGCGGGCGGGTTGCAGGGTGGCCAACATGGAATTCAATCAGTTTCATCCAACCTGCCTCTATCATCCGCAAGCCAGGTCATTCCTCATATCCGAAGCCCTGCGAGGAGAGGGAGCCAAGCTGCTCTTGCCTAACGGTCATCGCTTCATGCCTGATTTTGACGCGCGGGCGGAACTGGCCCCACGGGATATAGTGGCGCGGGCAATCGACCATGAAATGAAGCGGCTGGGCTGCGATTGCGTCTATCTTGATATCACCTCAAAGGGCGAAGACTTCATAAAGGCGCACTTCCCGAACATACATGCCCGTTGCCTGGCGCTGGGTATCGACATCGCCAGAGAACCTATCCCCATAGTGCCCGCCGCGCACTATACCTGTGGCGGCATAGTGACAGACAAGGCGGGCAGGACCGACCTCCCGCATCTCTATGCCATCGGTGAATCCAGCTTCACCGGCCTGCATGGCGCGAACCGCATGGCCAGCAACTCCCTGCTGGAGTGCATGGTTTTCGCCGCGGCGGCGGCAAAGTATATGAACGCAACAGAGGATGAACCAGCCGAAAAGATTGACATCCCCTTCTGGGATGACAGCCAGGTGACCAATTCCGATGAGGACGTGGTTATTTCCCATAACTGGGAGGAACTGCGCCGGTTCATGTGGGACTATGTTGGCATAGTGCGCACGGACAAACGCCTGCAGCGCGCCCGCAGACGCGTCCATCTACTCCAGCAGGAAGTCACAGAGTATTACAGCAATTATCGAATCAGCAGTGACCTGCTGGAACTGCGTAATTTGATACTGGTCGCGGACCTGATGATACAGTGCGCCATAAGACGCAAGGAAAGCCGCGGCCTGCACTATACCCTGGACTATCCAAACCTCCTGAGCAAAGCCGAGGACACGGTACTTACGCCGCCTGCATTCGGTTAGTCATTGAAGCCGAACCGCAGCAGGACGCGACAGCGCCGAAAGACATCCGGGTGCAGCGCATCATACATCAGCACTACCGGCGTCTCGCGAAAACGCCCGGTGTGAAATCTCAGCACCACCAGATACCTGCCCACGAAATAAGGCCGCTTCAGGCTCGCCGAAACCAGCTCGCCGCTCTTAAGCCGCAGCCGCCAATCTCCATCACTGTAGATAACTTCCGTGACTGACTTCCTGTCCAACAATAACACCCGACGACGAAGGGCGTGAACAAGAGACGCCAGCACCGCCAGCGTCAAAAAGACCCGCAAGGGAAGGCCGAACAGGATGTTCAACCACACTCCCGCAAGGCCGAGCAGATGAACGGTAACGACTAACAACAGATGAACCGGTGATGGCTTGAGAAGAAGATAGAGGCTCCCGGACGAAAAGGTCATTCGGGTTGAACGCGATCAAGTATTTTCTCCACCAGGGCCTTCAGTTCAGGCTCATCGGGCGACTCCTGGCGTGAAAACCATTTCAGCAGGTCCGGGTCGTCCTGCTCCAGCAGGTAGATGAATGCCTGCTGCTCCGCCTCCGTGAGCCCCGGAAAAACACCATCAAAGAAAGGCGCCAGCAATAAATCCAGCTCCAGCATCCCCCGCCGTGAACGCCAGCGCAGGCGATTCAATTCCATTTCGCTCAATCTCAAGAATCAATCCTCATGTAGAAGGTGTTTTTTATTTCTATTATTTCCAATACTTCTATTACTTCTATTACTACTGTTAGTATTATCATTATTGCCACTGCCATGCACGATGACATATACCGCCATGTCTAATATCTGCCTACTGGACGAATATGGTTTTCTTGAGCTCAACGGCACGGATGCGTTGAGCTTTCTGCAAGGCTATTCAACCTGCGACCTTGACGCCCTGGACGATGATCGCGCGCAGATGGGCGCCATCTGCAATATACAGGGTCGCATGCTGACCAGCTTCCTGGCGATGAAGACCAACGACGGGCTGGTGCTTCGCATGAACAAAAAGCTGGTTGAGCAAACCATGACGTTCCTGCGTAAATATATCGTTTTTTCAAAGGCGGATATGCTGGACATCTCTGATTCTATGACCTGTTATGGCTTACAGGATGACAGCCAAAGCCATGCGCCCATGACAATCGAAAGAGACGGCAACAAGCTGACTGTTCATCTCGGTAATCGGCTGGAATCATGGTTGCCCCAGAGTGAAAAACCGACCGACGATGGGCATGGAGACAGGCATGGGGATGACTGGCGACGGGCGGAGCTGGACGCGGGAGTCGCCTGGGTCACTGACACAACCAGCGAGAAGTTCCTGCCGCAGATGTTCAACTATCACAATCTTGATGCCATAGATTTCGACAAGGGCTGCTACCTGGGCCAGGAGATAGTGGCCCGCATCCATTACCGGGGCGAAATGAAACGCAGCCTGCATCGTCTGACGTCCGGCACCCCCCGTTTGGTGGGTGACAGCCTGGACAAGGGGGGAGTCGTCGCCGTAGCCGGTAATGCGTGCCTTGCCGTTATTCAAAATTCGACTGGCAACCCGGTAGATGTGCAATTTCCTGACGGCGAAACCGTAACCGCCCAGCTTGTTTGACCTGGCTGGCCGAAGCCATCAACTCCCCAACATCGCCAGAGGATGCTCGCCACGCCATGTCGGTTCAAAATGCGCCGCTATGTGCTCCTCCGGTACCTCCGCCACAGTCGGGTAGGTCCATCGCGGATTCCTGTCCTTGTCCACCAACAGGGCGCGAACACCCTCGGGGAAATCCTCATGACGCACACACTGGCAGGCAATAACCAGTTCCATCCGAAACATATCGGCAAGCGACATACCGGCGGCCCGTTTCATCTGCTCCATAAATATTCTTGCGGTGGTCGGTGAGCCGCCGCGGTAAGTCGCAACCGCCTGATTCAGCCAATCATCATCCGGCAACATATCAAGACCTTTCTCAAATTCGGGCAGAAATTCGTCACTGTTCAGGCTGCGCTGAACAAGGTCGTCGATGGCTTCCTTGTGGCGAAGCAGATTTTCCGGCAGAGGGCCAGGCACACGCCAGGCTTCCAGCAACTTATCAAGCCTCGTCTTGTTGGCGGCTTGACTCTCATCCCAGTCAAGCTTCGATAACAGGCTGAAAATCTCCTGCTTCGCGTCCTGTTCCACCACATAATCCAGCAGGCCAAGCGCCAAGCCGTCACCCGCCGACAACTGGCAACCGGTCAGGCCGACGAATATACCCAAGTGACGCAACTTCGAAAGAAACCAGGTGCCGCCGGCATCCGGGAAAAGGCCGATGGAAATTTCCGGCATGGCAATTCTGGTTTGTGGCGTACCCACGCGATGAGAGCAGCCGCCAAGAAGCCCCAGGCCGCCGCCCATGACAATACCATTCCCCCAGGCCAGGATGGGTTTGCGGGCCGTATGCAGGGCGTAATCCAGCCTGTATTCCCTGAAAAAGAAATCCTCGGCATAAGGATTTGGCCCGCCTTTCGCTTCCCGGATACTGTGGTAAAGGGCGGTGATGTCGGCACCGGCACAAAAGGCCCGGTCACTGCTGCTATCCAGCACCAGACATGCCAGGGTGTCATCCTCCAGCCAAGGGCATATCTGCCGGGACAACTCATCAATAGTATCCAGTAACAGGCTGTTGAGGGATTTCCCCCGAACCAGCCTGGCAATCCCGACCTGGTTCCCCACCCCTGTGCGTTCAAATTCAACCAGGTCAGCCATGCGGCTCTCCCGCCCTCATGTTATTCGCCAGTCAATCGGAACCTCGCCCATCTGTTCAAGGAGTTGATTGCATTGCGAAAAATGCCTGCAACCCAGGAAACCCCGATGGGCCGACAGAGGCGACGGATGCGGCGCGGTTAGCACCTTGTGCCGGTTGCGGTCTATGACCGCTCCTTTCTTCTGGGCATGGCTCCCCCACAACAGGAAGACGCAGGGCTTCTCTCTGGCGGAGAGGACTTCGACAACCCTGTCGGTAAAGACCTCCCAACCCTTGCCCTGATGCGACCCGGCCTGACTATGTTCAACTGTCAGCACACTGTTCAATAAAAGCACACCCTGATTCGCCCAGGATTGCAGACAACCATGGCTGAAATCCGATGCTTGTAAACCCAGGTTCGACTGTATTTCTTGGAAGATATTAACCAGGGACGGCGGCAGGGCGACGCCCTGCCCTACTGAAAAGCAAAGACCGTGAGCCTGGCCAGGGCCGTGGTAGGGGTCCTGCCCGAGAATCACAACCTTAACCCTGTCATAGGGTGTGGAATTCAAGGCGTTGAAATACTCAGGCCCGGGAGGATAGATCACCCTGCCTTTTGCCTTCTCCGCGAGAAGATAAGCCCGAAGTTCCTGCATGTAAGATTTTTCGAACTCGGCTGAGAGTTGATCCAACCAAGTCTGTTCAAGTTGAATCTGCCCGGGCGTCGTCATCTATGATTTCGGGCGCATGTGCGGGAATAGCACGACGTCCCGAATGGACGGTGAATCCGTAAACAACATGACCAGCCTGTCTATGCCCAGACCTTCACCGGCGGCGGGCGGCAAACCATATTCCAGGGCGGTGATATAGTCTTCGTCATAATGCATGGCCTCGCCATCACCGGCCTGCCTTGCTGCCGCCTGTTCCCTGAATCGCCCGGCCTGGTCCTCGGCGTCATTCAACTCCGAGAAGCCGTTGGCAATTTCCTTGCCCATGACAAAAAGCTCAAACCTATCGGTGACGTTTGGGTCGTCATCGCTGCGCCGCGCCAGCGGAGAAACTTCCGTGGGATACCGGGTAATAAATGTCGGCTGCTCGATGCGTTCCTCTACCAGCGCCTCGAACAGTTCCATCATGATCTTGCCCATGCCCCAGTTACCTTTCACCTCGATACCGGCCTTCTTCGCCAGAGCCCTCAGTTTGCCCTCGTCTGCGAGATCTTCCGCGGAGATGAAAGGGTTGAACTCAAGAATGGCTTCGTCCATCTGCATACGCGCAAACGGCTTGCCAAAATCAACAGCGACATGGTTGTAAACGAAGGTCGTACCGCCGAGAATCGAAACCGCCAAGTGCCTGAACATTTCTTCGGTCAGGTCCATCATTTCATGGTAGTCAACATAGGCCCAGTAAAATTCAAGCATGGTGAACTCAGGGCTGTGCTTGGCGGACATGCCCTCGTTGCGGAAATTGCGATTGATTTCAAAGACCTTTTCGAAACCACCAACCACCAGCCGCTTGAGGTTGAGTTCCGGCGCGACTCTCAGGTACATGTCCGTACCCAGAGCATTGTAATGCGTCGTGAAAGGCGCCGCCGCCGCGCCGCCGGGCGTGTTCAACATCATCGGCGTTTCGACTTCCATAAAGTCCCGTTCAAAAAGGAATCGACGGATGCCGTCAACGATTTTTGAACGCAGCAGAAACAGATTGCGGCTGTCTTCGTTGACGATCAGATCCAGATATCGCTGGCGATATCGTATTTCCGTGTCCGTCAATCCCTTGTGTTTTTCCGGCAGGGGCCTGAGTGATTTGGTCAGCAACCTGATTTCACGGCAGCTTACCGTCAACTCGCCCTTGCCGGTTTTCATCAGGCCACCGGAGGCGCCAACTATGTCGCCCAGATCCCAGTGTTTGAAATCCTCGTACACATCCTCGCCAACATTGTCTTGCCGCACATACAACTGTATGCGGCCTGACACGTCCTGCAAGGTGAGGAAAGCGGCCTTGCCCATCATGCGGCGAAGCACGACCCGACCGGTAACGGTGGCGGCAGGTGGCTCCGTTTCAAGGGCTTCCTTTGATTTATCGTCGTGATGCCGGTGAAGTTCGGCGGCGAGATCTTTCCTCCGAAAATCGTTGGGGAAAGGATTGCCCTTGGTACGCAACTTCGCTAGGTAGGCTTTCCTCAGCGAATAAATATCATTGCCATCCTCCGACATGGTTAGAGCCCCATCTTCAAACTGGCTTCAAGAAAACGGTCCAGGTCTCCATCCAGCACCGCCTGAGTGTTGCCGGTTTCCACGTTCGTGCGCAGGTCCTTGATTCTCGCCGAATCCAGCACATAGGACCTGATTTGGCTGCCCCAGCCAATATCCGATTTATTGTCTTCTATTTCCCGCATCTCAGCTTTCCGTTTCTGCTCTTCCAACTCATAAAGCCTGGCCTTTAACTGCTTGATCGCCTGATCCTTGTTCTTGTGCTGGGATCTCTGATTCTGGCACTGTACGACTATCCCCGTTGGTAAATGGGTCAGGCGAATCGCGGAATCGGTTTTATTCACATGTTGACCCCCGGCGCCGCTGGACCGGTAGGTATCCACGCGCACATCGGACATATCGAACTCTATATCGATATCGTCATCCAACTCCGGGGAAACGAATACCGAGGCGAAAGATGTATGCCGCCGGTTACCGGAATCAAATGGCGACTTCCTGACGAGCCGATGTACGCCTGTTTCCGTCCTCAGCCAGCCAAAGGCATGGTCCCCGTCAAAATGGATGGTCGCGCCCTTTATGCCGGCAACATCAGCAGTGGTAACTTCCATCATCTCGGTACTGAAACCATGACTTTCGCCCCAGCGCAGGTACATACGCAGCAGCATTTCCGCCCAGTCCTGGGCTTCCGTACCCCCTGAACCCGCTTGTATATCCAGATATGCGCCCTTGGCGTCCATCTTGCCGGAAAACATCCGACGGAACTCCAGCCCCTGGAGTTTTTCGTCCATTGCCGTCAGGTCGTCAATGGCCGCCGCCAACAGAGATTCATCCTGTTCCTCCGCCGCCAGATCAATCATCTCTCCTATGTCCGCAAGCCCCCTGCCCAGCTTGTCTATCGTCACAACAACGATTTCGAGAGCAGCCCGTTCCTTCCCCAGTTTCTGCGCATGTTCGGGATTGTCCCACAGGGAGGCATCCGCAAGCTCCAGTTCAACTTCCGTTAGCCTTTCCTTACGGTTCTCATAGTCAAAGATACCCCCTGAGCAAGTCAGTTCTTTCTTGCAGGTCTTTAACCCTTGTGAGTGTTGCGTTGGTTTCCAGCATGGTATTTCGAAGCTTCCACAGGACGCGGCATTGTATCCAAATGCCTGCAGGGTCTCCAGCGAATGTACTGGTTCTTGGATTCAACCCCGAAGTGCAACCAAGGTGATTTGCTGATAGTACGCCATCGGCGTCATTAAACCCCACACCGTCATCCCAGGCGATGGGGTTCTCCCCATCGCCTGGGATGACGGGAAAGGGAATCAGAAGCTGGCGACACGAATCCTCGACACCTTGCTTGTAACTTCATCTAGTGCCTCCAGTTCCCCGATGGCATGGTTGATATCCGCTTCGAGTACTTCATTGGTCACCATGACTATCTGCGCATCACTGCGCCTTGCATCCTTCTGGATCAATGCCTCGATACTGACATTATTATCACTGAGAATCCGGGACGCCTTCGCCATGACGCCCGGCTCGTCAAGAACGCCAAGGCGCAGATAGCAGGAAGACCTTATGGATTCCATGGGCAGGATGCGCATTTCATTCAAGGTGATAAACCCCATGTTGGGTACGCCAATTGAAGACCGTGCAATATCCATGATGTCTGACATGACAGCGGAAGCAGTCGGCCCTGCGCCCGCACCTGCGCCATGGTAGAAGGTCGGCCCGGCCCTGTCGGCACCAACCATGACTGCGTTCATCACGCCACTCACCTGCGCCAGCATGTCATCATGGGGAACCAGCGCCGGATGCACGCGCAGTTCAACGCCGTCAGGAAGCCGCCGGGCGATTCCCAGATGGCGGATGCTGTAACCCAGTTCGCCGGCAAAACGCACATCATCCGATGTAATACCGGAGATACCCTCCGTATAGATGGCCGGCAAGTTGAGCGGCAGGCCGAAAGCAATGGACGCAAGCACCGTCAGCTTGTGGGCGGCATCCATGCCTTCCACATCCAGGGTCGGGTCAGCCTCTGCATAGCCCAGCGCCTGAGCTTCCGCCAGGACACCGGCAAAGGAACGATGGCTGCCGGGCTTCGCCATCTCCGTCAGGATAAAATTCGACGTGCCGTTGATAATGCCCGCAACCCATTCGATACGGTTGCCGGCAAGACCCTCGCGGATGGCTTTGACAATGGGAATCCCGCCCGCAATAGCGGCCTCATAGCCCACGGATACCTTGTTTTTTTCCGCCGCGGCAAACACCTCGGCGCCATGCTGGGCAATCAGCGCCTTGTTGGCGGTAACTAGATGCTTGCCCGCGTTGATCGCTTCCAGCGCCAACTCCCTGGCGGTGTCAACGCCGCCAATCAATTCAACCAGTATGTCTACCTCCGGGTTGCGGGCCACATCAAAGATGTCTCTCGTTACATGGGTCAATGAGAGATCGCAATCCGGATGGTCGCGACGGCAACCCACCTGTACCAACTCCACCGACCCGGAGGACTTGCGGGTGATCTCTTCCCGGTTATCCCGGAAAAGATTGAACAGGCCGGAACCGACCGTACCCAGCCCGCAGATTCCCACCTTCATGAGTTACCCGCCTGACGATTCCTGAACATCTTTCGAATACCTCTAAGGGCCTGTCTTGTTCGCTGCTCATTTTCGATCAGAGCAAACCGAACATGATCATCGCCATACTGACCAAAGCCTATTCCCGGAGACACGGCTACCCCGGCTTCCTTCAACAATGCCTTACTGAATTCCAGCGACCCCATCTGCGCGAAGCCGGGAGGAATCCTGGCCCACACAAACATGGTCGCCTTGGGGGGCGTAACCTCCCAACCAAGCGCGTTGAGCCCGCCACACAATACGTCTCTGCGCTTTCTGTACATCTCGCGTATTTCCGCAACACAGCTCTGGTCGCCTTCCAGGGCGGCTATCGCAGCCACCTGTACCGGCGTAAACATGCCGTAATCCAGGTAAGACTTGATCCTGCCAAGGGCATTCACCAGCGTCCGGTTACCCACGCAGAAGCCCACACGCCAGCCCGGCATGTTGTAACTCTTCGATAAGGTAAAAAATTCAACAGCTATATCCCTGGCGCCCTCCACTTGCAAGATACTGGGCGCCTCGTAACCGTCAAACACCAGGTCCGCATAAGCGAGATCCTGAACGACCCATATCCGATGTTCCCGCGCAATGGCGATAACCTTTTCAAAGAACGCCAGATCAACACATTCGGTGGTGGGGTTTCCGGGAAAGTTGATAACCAGCACTTTGGGTTTCGGCCAGGTATTGGTTATCGCACGCTTGAGTTCTTCAAAGAAATCCACGTTACCCGTCAAGGGCACATGACGCACGTCAGCGTCGGCAATCACAAACCCATAGGGATGAACGGGATACGAAGGATTGGGCACCAGCACCGCATCACCCGGGCCAAGAATTGCCATGGCCAGATGCGCTATGCCTTCCTTTGACCCGAGCGTCACTATCGCCTCGGTTTCAGGGTCGAGTTCCACATCGTAGCGGCTCTTGTACCAGTTGCAGATGGCTCGCCTCAGACGCGGTATGCCCTTTGATTGTGAGTAACGGTGCGTATCTCCCCGTTGGGCGGTTTCCACCAGCTTATCGACAATGTGTTGCGGCGTCGGCTGATCAGGATTACCCATGCCGAAGTCGATAATGTCCTCACCACGCGCACGCGCATCCCTCTTCAAGGCATCCGTGATACTGAAGATATACGGCGGTAATCTCTTGATTCGCGGAAAATCGTCCATTGAGCAGCCGCTAGTTTACGACACCAAGCCGCTGGGCCAATTCAGACGCCGGCAGATAACCACCGAGAAGCTCGCCATTCTCATACACAATAGTGGGGGTACCGGTCACACCGAAGTCGCCACCCAAAGCATACTGGGCGGCAACCGGGTTGGCGCAGGTCAACTTCTTGATTTCCTTGCCGGATTTGGCATTGGTCAGCGCGGCCTGGCGGTCTTCCGCACACCAGGCGGATACCGCCTTATCATAGGATTCCGTGCCTATGCCGCTTCTCGGGTAAGCCAGGTAGCGGACGGCAATGCCCATGCGATTGAGCTCCGGGACTTCCCGGTGAAACTTGCGGCAGAAACTGCAATCTATGTCTGTAAAAACGGTGATGGTTGCCAGGGTCTGTTCTTCTGGCGGAGCAAAGATAACCATTTTTGATGCGTCCAGGCTATCGAGGAGCGCCTTACGCATTGCGACCCTGGCATTTTCCGTGGCATTCAGCAGCCCCTCCGGCTGCACGAAAAACAGGTCGCCGGCAAAGAAATAATCCGCGGTGCTGCTCATGTAAAGCACCATGCCGTCACGAAGATGTACCTCAAAATAACCCTCCAACGCGCCAGGCACGACATCTCTGATGGGCAGGCCGGGTTGTGCGGCCAGCAGCTTTCGCTTCACCTGCTCAGCGGTCATCACATCTCTCGGTTCTGCCGCACTGACAATGAGCGGCAACAACAACAGTAATAGCGACAGCAGACGCGGTAATTTCATGGGCATATTATCCAGTAATCCCTTTCACTTTGCATGATGAAGCCCGGGTCTGCAACGACGCCCTCCGCAGCAGCGCTCTCAACCACGGGGATGATGCTCTCGGTGCAACTCCTGCATGCGCTGCTGTGCCACATGCGTGTATATCTGTGTTGTGGAGAGGTCTGCATGGCCAAGCAACAACTGCACCACCCGCAAGTCGGCTCCATGATTCAGCAGATGTGTCGCAAAGGCATGACGAAGCGTGTGCGGGGAAAGGTTTTTCTGTATCCCGGCTATTTTTGCGTACTCCTTCACCCGGCTCCAGAAAGTCTGGCGAGTCATGACGCGGCCGCGATTGCTTGGGAACACCGTGTCCTGAGCCCTGTTCTTTTTCAGCAGTTCGTCCCTGCCTTCCCGCAGATAACGGTTCAGCCAGTTAATGGCTTCTTCACCCATGGGCGTCAGCCTTTCCTTGGAGCCCTTGCCAACAATTCGGATCACGCCCTGCCTGAGATTGATCTCGCCGAGCCTCAAGCCTGTCAATTCACTGACGCGCAAGCCGCAGGCATACAAGACCTCCAGCATGGTGCGGTCACGCAAACCAATGGCCGTGTCGATATCCGGCGCCGCCAGAAGCCTCACCACCTCCTGCTCCGTCAGCGTATCCGGCAAAGATCTGCCGAGCTTGGGGTTCTCAACTCTCAGCGTTGGGTCCTTCTCTATTTTATTCTCTCTCAACAGATAGCCATACAGAGCACGCAGGCAGGACAGGCAACGAGCGGTGGACCTCGCCTTGAGCCCTCGGCCCATCCGGTCTGACAGGTAACCCAGAACGTCTTCGCGGCCGATGTCTGTCATCGACTTGCCGTGCTTCCTCGCCCAGCGAACAAACTGCTCAAGGTCGTTACGATATGCCTTCAGAGTATTGTCAGAGAGGCCTTTCTCCAGCCAGAGCGCATCGAGAAATTTTTCGATAATCACTTCGTCCGAGGCATGGAGCATAAGAAATCCGGGGTGGGCGTCCGGATAAGTTTACCCGGTATTTTCCAATATGAAATAAACTTGATATGGCCCTATTTTGCAGGTGCCCGGGCTTGTAGATAATAGGCCCCGCGGGTGATGCAAGCGTGAAGAGCCTGCCGCAAACCCTGACAGGGTTTGGGAAATATCCCGGGGTTATTTGATCTTTTCCTTGATACGGGCTGCCCGGCCACTGCGCTCACGCAGGTAATAGAGCTTGGCCTGGCGTACATCACCTCGGCGCTTCACGCTGATGCTCTCAATCTGCCGACTGTGGGTCTGGAAAGTACGCTCGACGCCGACACCGTGGGAAATCTTCCGCACCGTGAAAGCGGAATTGAGCCCGCGATTGCGCTTACCGATAACGACTCCCTCAAATGCCTGTAGCCGCTCTCTTGCACCCTCACGGACGCGAACCTGCACGACGACGGTATCGCCGGCGCCAAACTCAACCAGGTCCGATTTAAGCTGTGCATGCTCGACCTGTTCGATAATCTTGTTCTTACTCATCATCAGTTCCTTTACTTATATCCTGATCCTGTGACTTGTTTCTGCCACCTACTCGCCCCTTTCCAGATACTCATCCAGCAATTTCTGATCTTCCTCACCCAGCGTCAATGCCGCAAGCAGGTCAGGCCGCTTTTCATAAGTCCTACCCAACGCCTGCATTCTGCGCCAGCGGGCGATTTTCCCATGGTCGCCGCTCATCAACACCTCCGGTACATTCAGGCCATCCACCATCAGGGGCCGGGTGTACTGCGGGTAGTCCAGCAGGCCATCGGCAAAGGACTCTCGCTCGACTGATTCGCTGTCACCCACTGCGCCGGGTATGAGCCTCGTTACGCCATCAATCAGCACCATAGCCGGCAACTCGCCGCCACTGAGGACAAAGTCTCCAATGGAAAGCTCTTCATCGACCACCGATTGAATCAATCGCTCATCGATGCCTTCATATCTCCCGGCAACCAGGATCATTTCCTGTTGCCCTGCAAGGCTTTTCAGCCTCGCCTGATCAAGCGGCACACCCTGCGGTGAAAGGTGAATCACCGAGCAGCCAACGGACGCTCTTTCTTTGGCCGCGTTAATCGCATCCTTCAACGGCTGCACCTGCATCAGCATACCCGGCCCGCCACCGTAAGGCTTATCGTCTACCGTCTTGCGCCCGTCTTTGGCAAAGTCGCGGGGGTTCCAGAAATCCATCCGCAATAACCCGCTTTCCACCGCCCTGCGGGTTATCCCATAACCTGAAACCGCTGCGAACATCTCCGGGAACAGAGAAACTATTCCTATCCACATGCTCTATCTACATGCTCTATCCACATGTCCCATCCACTTGGCGACCCATCCACATAACACGCTTTGGTTGTGTAGCCGGCGGCCAATGGTTTAGTAATCAATTTCCCAATCCACGACCAGCTCGCCAAGATCCCGGTCAACGCTGATGACTGTTTCTCCCTCCACATAAGGGATCAGCCTCTCCCGGTCGTCAACACTGCCTTCCACCGGGTGCACCACCAGTACATCGTTAGCGCCCGTCTCCACCAGATGATCCACTTGGCCGAGCAATAAGCCCTTGCTATTGCTGACCCTGAGGCCCTCTAACTGAAACCAGTACCAAGTGCCTTGCGCCAGTGTCGGCAATGTTTCCGGGCTGACGTATATCTCGTACCCGATGAGCGCATCCGCCGATTCACGGGTCTCTACACCATCAATGCGGGCGATAATACTCTTGCCGTTTCGTTGCCCTTCCGCAATCCGGGCCTCCCTTTGCACATCTCCTTGCCGAAGAATCCACGGGGAGTAATCGAGAATCGCCTCCGCCGGGTCGGTGTGGGAAAACAACTTCACCCAACCTCGGAGCCCGTGACTGCCGTTGATACTACCCAGGCGAATATCATTCACGGGATGAAACCGTTGTTTATGCCGCTTCCTCTTCTGGCGCTGCGGCGGCTGCGGGCTTGCGGTAATCCTTGACGATCTTCTTTACACGATCAGACACTTGCGCACCCTGGCGAACCCAGTAATCGAGCCGTTCGAGATCGATACGGACGCCTTCTTCCGCGCCTTTTGCAATCGGGTTAAAAAATCCCAGCCGCTCAATGAAACGGCCATCACGGGACACCCGGCGGTCCGCCACATGAATGTGATAGAAGGGACGCTTCTTGCTACCACCTCTCGCCAAGCGAATTGTGACCATCTGATTGTTGCCCTCCTAACTCAAAACCCTAGCTTGAAAACCCTAACTTGAAAACCCTAGCTTGAAAATATAACCTGAAAATCTGCCTTGAAAATCGCGCTTCCCATGACACCCGGCAAGCCGCCGGGGGCCGAAAGGGGGCGTATTGTAAGGCAAAGGCGCGAGAAAGCAAACACAAGGGTCGCACGCCCTCCCGTTACCCCGTCATGCCGCCCATACCCTGCATCATATTGGCCATGCCGCCCTTCTTGCCCAGCTTTTTCATCATCTTCTGCATCTGCTTGTGCTGCTTCAGCAGTTGATTGACGTCCTGGGCCCGAGTGCCGGAACCGGCGGCGATGCGTTGCTTGCGGGAGCCGTTGATGCTGTCCGGGTAGCGCCTTTCATTCGGCGTCATGGAATTGATGATGGCCTCCATTCTGACGATGGACTTGTCGTTTATTTTTTCCTGGGCGGCCTGCGCCATCTGCCCCATGCCCGGCATCTTGTCGAGCAGGTTGGCTATGCCGCCCATGTTGTTCATCTGCTGAATCTGGTCGCGGAAATCTTCCAGATCAAACTTCCTGCCTTTTTTTATTTTCCTGGCGAGTTTGTTCGCCTTTTTCTTGTCTATCTTCTGCTCCGCCTCCTCGATCAGCGACATGACGTCGCCCATGCCCAGGATTCGCGACGCAATACGGTCGGCATGAAAAGCGTCCAGTGATTCGATGGTTTCGCCCGCCGCCATAAACTTGATGGGCTTACCGGTAACGGAGCGTGCGGACAGGGCCGCCCCGCCTCGACTGTCGCCGTCTACCTTGGTGAGGATAATGCCCGTAAGCGGCAGCAGATCACCAAAGGCCTTGGCGGTATTCGCCGCATCCTGGCCGGTAAGCGCATCGACCACGAACAGGGTTTCCGCCGGAGAGACTGCCTCATGCAATGCCTTGATCTCCGACATCATGTCTTCGTCAACATGCAGCCGGCCCGCAGTGTCGATAATCAACACATCCGCAAACTGTTTCCTGGCCGTCGCCAGCGCGCCCCTGGCAATGTCGATTGGCTTCTGGTCTGCCTCTGATTCAAAAAACCCGATACCGGCCTGGCCAGCCAACACCCGCAACTGGTCAATGGCCGCAGGGCGATATACGTCAGTACTCGCCACCATCACGGACTTGCGATCCCGGTTTTTCAACCAGTGGCCCAGCTTGGCCGTGGAAGTTGTTTTGCCGACGCCCTGCAAGCCCGCCATGAGAATAACCGCCGGCGGCTGCACGGAAAGGTTCAGGTCGCTTTCGCCCGCCCCCATGATGGCTGCGAGCTCTTCATTGACAATCTGGATGAAAACCTGGCCAGGAGAAAGACTCGCCGTCACTTCAGCACCAAGTGCCCGCGCCCGAACCTTGTCGATAAACGACTTGACCACGGTGAGGGCGACGTCCGCTTCCAGAAGCGCAACCCGCACCTCTCGCAGGGCTTCCTGTATGTTGTCTTCGGTGAGCCTGGCCCTGCCGGTTATAGCGGAAAAGGTCGCCCCCAGCCTTGTGGTAAGTGAATCAAACATTGAATTCTCTGCAACTCGATGGCTAAAGGCTTATTATAAACAAATAGTGTTCACGGTTTGTTACATGCTGCCGGTTATCTCAGGATTGATTGCTTGCACCTGCTATCTGGTGGCCACCCTGTTGCAGGCACGGGCCATGCTTGCTGGCGCCGGGCCGGGGCACTTGGTCCGGCTGCTCGGCGGGGCGGCAATGCTGTTCCACGGCCTGCTCATCTATCAGGATGTTTACGGGGCAAGCGGGTTTGATCTTGGCGTCTATCCGATGCTGTCAATGACGTCTCTGTCCATCGTCGCCATTGTCATGCTGAGCAGCCTGCGCCGGCCCGTTGATAACCTGTTCATCATTATTTTCCCGCTCGCGGCAGCCGCCATCCTGCTTGCCATGGCATTGCCCGGCGGCTATAGCGCCCATGACGGGGTCAGCAGCGGCATCCTCAGCCACATCATACTCTCCGTCATCGCCTACAGCCTTTTGACCATAGCCGCGGTACAGGCACTTCTGTTGTCATTTGGCGACAGTCTGATGCGCCATCGCCGCCTGGCCATCCTCCGGAATATGCCCTCCCTGGAAGCCATGGAACAGTTGATGTTCGAAATGCTGTGGTTCGGCCTGATGTTTCTGACCTTATCCATCGTCAGCGGATTTATCTTCCTGGAAGACATGTCCGGCCCGGGGCTCATTCATCACACGGCCATTACCTTTGCAGCCTGGGTCGTCTTTATCATCCTGACCTGGGGCAGGCGTCAGTTGGGCTGGCGCGGCGCTGTTGCGTCCCGCTGGGTTCTGTCAGGCTTCCTGCTGCTGGCCCTGGGATACTTCGGCAGCAAGATAGTGCTGGAGATCATTCTCGGGCATGGATAGCGATTTACCCGCCTTTTCTGGTAAAAGTACACTCACTGAACAACACGAGGTCTATTTTTGGACGATCCGTCGCCAGAATTCTTGCTTGGCTCCATCATTTTTTTGATTGCCATCTCCGCCTATTTCTCAGGTTCCGAGACAGCCATGATGGCGCTCAATCGTTATCGATTGAAGCACCTTGCCGGGGAAGGCCATGGCGGCGCGAAACGTGCGAGCAAGCTGCTGCAGCGTCCGGACCGGTTGCTGGGCGTTATCCTGATTGGCAACAACCTCGCCAACTTTACTGCGGCTTCCCTGGCGACTCTGCTTGCCCTGGAACTGCTCGGGGATGACGGGGTGGTTGCTGCACCGATTATCTGCACGATCGTGTTCCTGATTTTTGCGGAGGTTGCACCCAAGACCATTGCTGCCGTTTACCCGGAAAAAATCGCCCTGCCGTCTTCCTACCTGCTGCAGCTACTTCTGTGGGTCAGCTACCCTTTCGTGTGGCTGGTCAACGGGATTACCAACAGCCTGCTGCATCTTTTTGGCGTTCGGCATGGCGAAACGTCCGAAGATCACCTGAGCGTGGAAGAACTCCGCACGGTTGTGCACGAGGGTTCGCAAATCGCCGGGCATCATCAGGACATGATGCTGGGCGTACTTGACCTCGGCAAAGTGACCGTTAACGACATTATGGTGCCCCGCTCAGACATCATTGGCATCGACATAGAAGACGGGATAGATGACATGGTGGCGCAACTTCGCTCTGTGCAACACACGCGCTTGCCGGTTTTCAAGGAAAATATCGACCGTATCGTCGGTATCCTGCACGTCCGGAATGCGACCCATTTCCTGATAGATGGCGAACTCACCGAGGAGGCACTGCTGCAGGCAACCACCAACCCTTATTTCGTGCCGGAAAACACATCGCTGCAAACGCAACTCATCAACTTCCAGAAGGAGAAAGAGCGCATAGCACTGGTAGTGGACGAGTATGGCGACATACAGGGCCTGATCGCCCTTGAGGACATCCTGGAAGAAATAGTCGGTGATTTCACCACCGATGTGGCCGCCGCCAGTGTTGATATTCACCCGCAGGGAAACGGCGCCTACCTGATCGATGGCGGCACGCATATACGCCTGATCAATCGGTCGCTGGGCTGGGAGTTACCGGCGAACGGCCCGAAGACCCTCAATGGCCTGATCACCGAGTATCTCGAGACCATTCCGGAAGCGAATGTGGGCTTCACCATCCAGGGCTACAGGTTCGAGTTGGTGCAGATTCAGGACAATATGGTCCGCACCGCCAAGTTGTCTCCCCCGCCTGAACCCTTCTGAACCCGCCGGTTAACGTCAGCGCCACTTGCGGTTAATCGCCGCAATGATCGACTTGAAGGCAGCGGTCGTGGTGTTCTGCGAGATGCCAACACCATAGTGCCTGTTGCCTTCTTCATCACTGATGGCCAGCATGCAAATCGCCCGCGCCTCAGACCCTTCGTTCAGCGCATACTCCTGAAAATCAACCACATTAAGAGGCTCGTTCAGAGTGCCCACCATGGCGTTGATAAAGGCTTCTATCGGCCCGGAGCCTGCTCCCTGCACCTGCACTCTGTTATCCGCGACCTTGATGGTCGCCTCACAGGTCTCGGCGCCTTCGCTCGTAGAATGCACCTGATAGTCAACCAGTTGGTAAGCTCCTGCGACTTCTATGAACTCCGCCACAAAAGCATTCCAGATTACGTCCGGCTTCAATTCGCCGCCGTCCTCCTCGGAAAGCGCCTGCACAATCGGGCTGAATTCCAGCAACAGGGGGCGCGGCAGAGACACGCCATAAAAGTTTTCCAGAATAAACGCAACGCCTCCCTTGCCGGACTGACTGGTGACGCGAACCGTTTCCCGATAATGGCTGCCCACATCCGCCGGATCAATCGGCAGGTAAGGCACTTCCCAGGCGGCGCCACTATCGGCTTCGACATGCTGCATGCCTTTCTTGATGGCATCCTGATGAGAACCGGAGAAGGCCGTGAACACCAGTTCACCCGCGTAAGGCTGGCGGGCATGCACGGGCATCTTGGTGCATTTTTCCGCAACAGCGACAATCTTCGGCATCTCCGAAAGATACAATTCAGGGTCTATACCCTGGGAGAAGATGTTCATCGCCATGGTCACCAGATCACAGTTGCCGGTTCTCTCGCCATTGCCGAACAGGGTTCCTTCGATGCGCTCGGCTCCCGCCATCAGGCCCATCTCGGAAGCCGCCACACCCGTGCCGCGATCATTGTGGGTATGCAGGCTGATAACCGCACGCTCCCGGTTCGGCAGGTGGCGAATAAAATATTCGAGCTGGTCGGCATAGATGTTCGGCGTGCCCATTTCCACCGTGGCCGGCAGGTTAAGGATAATCTTGTTATCCACCGTCGGCTCCCACACGTCCATGACGGCGGCGCAGATTTCCACTGCATAGTCCACTTCTGTCGCCGTATAACTCTCCGGAGAATATTCCAGAGTCAGGTTTACCCCCGCATCCACCAATGGCCGGGTGTATTCCTTCACAAGCTGCGTCGCGTCCGTTGCAAGCCTGGTGATCTCCTCCCGGTTCATGTTGAACACCACCTTCCTTTGCAAGGTGGAGGTGGAGTTGTACAGGTGAAAGATCACATTTTTCGCGTCGGCCACCGCCTCGCAGCTTCTCTCGATCAGTTCCCGCCTGGCCTGGCACAATATCTGGATGGACACGTCGTCGGGGACCCCGCCCTCGCCAATGATCTTCCTGACAAAATCAAAATCAGTCTGGGAAGCCGCCGGGAAGCCCACTTCTATTTCTTTGAAGCCGATTTCCAGCAGCAGGTCCCACATCTTCTGCTTTTCATCCGGTGTCATCGGCTCGACAAGTGCCTGGTTGCCGTCTCGCAGGTCAACGCTGCACCATCGGGGCGCATGGGTGATAGCCTGGTCCGGCCAGGTGCGATCAGGCAGGGAAACAGGCCGAAATGGTTTGTATTTGCGGAACGGCATTTTTTTTACCGCCCCAGTTTGGGTGCTTGTCGCTTGGTCTTCAGCATTCATGATTCAGTTCTCGGATGTCGTTTGAAGCACCTGCGAAACGCAGGAGTCCGGGCAATGCAGGAGTTTGGATGGCCGCCTACAACGGCAGTCGTAGCAGGATGGCCCTGAGAGAGAGAATAGAATAAGCGCGAGAGAACCGCCGCACTGAAAAGGCGGGCGCAGACAAGACCGCCAACGGCACCAGGCCGCTGCGAGAGAAGGCCGACCTGACATACAAGCTGAATGCGTCAGGTGCGCCAAAAATGGCTGATATGGCGTTCATCGCTCTGCAATACCGACAAAACTAAATTTCGAGTCAGAAACTATAACCCGCCAGCGGCGATTTGCAAGCGCAAAATGGCGGTTTACAAGGGTTGCAGACCTTCCCGGAACCTTTTGTAATTCATCACATAACCCCGGGCGCTCAGAGTGAGCCCCTTGATGGCATCGTCATCCAGAGCGCGTATTACCTTGCCCGGGGAGCCCATGACCAGCGACCCATCAGGGATTTTTTTACCTTCGGGGACCAGCGCATTGGCGCCAATCAGGCAGTTTTTGCCGATTTTCGCACCATTCAGGATAACCGCGTTGATGCCCACCAGAGAATTATCGCCGATGATGCAGCCATGCAGCATGGCCTGATGCCCAATGGTCACATCCTTGCCCAGGATGAGGGGTACATCCGGGTCCGTATGCAAGACCGCGCCGTCCTGAACATTGGAACCCTCACCCACCGTAATCAGTTCATTATCGCCGCGAAGCACAGCGTTAAACCATACGCTCGCTTCGTTCTCCAGCAGCACCTTGCCAAGCAAGACGGCATTGTCCGCAACCCAATAGTCACCCTTGAACCTTGGCCTGTCTTCACCCAATGCGTAAATCACTTTTCTCTCCCGGATTTGCAAGAAGATAATCGGCCGTCACTGTATCACAGGACCGGCAGACGTCGGTGGCATGTGAACTCAAAACACGTTTGGTTTTCCTGATGTCATCGGCCGCGCAGGGTTTTATACTTGCCACCATGAAGTATTGCAGTCAATGTGGCGACCTGGTTGCCCAGCGTATTCCCAACGGCGACAACCGGCCGCGTTATGTATGCGGGTCCTGCGAAACCATCCATTATCAAAACCCGAAAGTCATTACCGGCTGCCTGCCTTTTTATGAAAACCAGGTACTGCTCTGCAAAAGATCCATTGCTCCCCGTGAAGGCTTCTGGACCCTGCCGGCGGGCTTCCTTGAAACCGGCGAAACCACCTCTCAGGGCGCGTTGCGGGAAACCGCGGAAGAAGCCAATGCTCGCGTCGAGATTATCGGGCTTTATACGCTGTTCAGCCTGCCACACATCTCGCAGGTCTATATGTTCTACCGCGCCCGATTGACCGACCTGGATTTTTATCCCGGTGAGGAAACGCTTGAAACACAACTCTTTCAGGAGGATGAGATTCCCTGGGAAGAACTTGCCTTCCGGGTGGTTACGGAAACCCTTGAGTACTACTTCAGCGATTTGCCCGGCAATGGCTTCCCCATTAGAACAAAGGACATCATGATTGACCCAGGGCGGCGCCCACTCAGTTAACCGGCACGCCCGTCAATCCACAAAGACTCGCGCATTGCGAAAGATCCGCATCCAAGGGCTGTCTTCGCGCCACGCCCGAGGTCGCCAGGAGAACTGCACACTGCGGAACACGCGCTCCGGGTGCGGCATGATGGCCAGTACGCGGCCATCCAGGTTCGTTACGCCCGTCAGCCCCCCAGGGGAACCGTTGGGGTTGCGGGGATACTGCATGGCGATATTACCGAGATGATCTGCAAACCGCATGGCAACCTGACCCTCTGACGCCAGACCGAGCAACTGCCGCTCCGTGATGTCGGCCCTGCCTTCCCCATGACTTACGACGATGGGCAAGATTGCGCCCGCCATATCCCGAAGGAAAATTGACGGGCTCTGTTCAACCCGTACCAGCGAAAGCCTGGCCTCAAACTGCTCCGACTCATTACGAACAAATTTTGGCCAGTGTTCCGCGCCGGGTATCAGGTCTTTCAGGGTGGCGAGCATCTGGCAACCGTTACAAACGCCCAGAGTAAAGCTGCCCCGTCTCTGGAAGAAAGCGGTGAATTCATCCCTGGCCTGTTGGTTATAAAGGATGGATTTTGCCCAGCCTTCACCCGCCCCCAGCACATCCCCGTAAGAAAAACCGCCGCAAGCCACCAGCCCTTTGAATTTGTCCAGCTTTGTCTCCCCGCCGAGTATCTCGCTCATGTGAACATCCACCGCCGTGAAGCCGGCGCCGGTGAAGGCGGCAGCCATCTCCACCTGGCTGTTGACGCCCTGCTCCCGCAGGATGGCGACCAATGGCCTGGCGCCTTTCGCAATCATGGGCGCGGCGACATCTTCATCAATGTCATAGGGGCACAGAGCCACCAAACCCGGGTCCGCGTCTTCGCTGATGACGTCAAACTCCTCTTCAGCGCATTTCGGGTTATCCCTTAACTGCTGAATCTGAAAGCTGACCTGGCTCCATTGGCGTTCCAACTCTGCCCGGGAGGCCGTGAGCAGGTCTTGCCCCCTCTGCCGCACACGAATAACCTGATCATCTCTCAGCACCGCAACCTGCCTTGCATCTATCCCCTGCGCCGACAGAACTGCCATGACACCGTCAAGAGATTCGGCGCTAACCTGGATAACCCCGCCAAGCTCTTCATTAAACAAGAAAGCAACAGGGTCCGATTCATCCGGCAGGGTGATAGTGAGGCCGCACCTCGACGCAAAAGACATCTCCAGCAAGGTGGTTATCAATCCGCCATCGGAACGATCATGGTAGGCAAGAATCTCATCGCGGCTGGTTTGCATAAAATCAAAGAAATGCCTGATGATGTCCGGGCTCTCCAGGTCCGGGCCACTCCGCCCCAGAGCGGCGCAACATTCCGCCAGCACACTCCCTCCAAGCCGCTGCCTGCCAGCCGCCAGGTCAAGCAGCAAAAGTACGGAACCCGACGATGGGTCGAGGGCGGGGGTAAGAGTCTCTCTTATATCTTCCACCGGAGCGAATGCGCTAACAATAACAGAGAGGGGCGCAGTAACACATTTATCGGCGCCACCTTCCCGCCAGCGTGTTTGCATCGACAAGGAATCCTTGCCCACCGGAATAGCGAGCCCCAATGCAGGGCACAAGACCATGCCAAGCGCATGAACCGCTTCATAGAGTGCTGCGTCTTCTCCATCAGCGCCGCTTGCCGCCATCCAGTTTGCCGAAAGTCGCACATCCCGGAGCCTGCTGATATTCGCAGCGGCAATGTTAGTGATGGCCTCGCCAACCGCCATCCGGGCCGAAGCGGGGCCGGAAAGCAGAGCCAGAGGCGTCCTTTCCCCTATTGCCATGGCTTCTCCGGTATAACCTTGATAATCGGAGGCGGTAACCGCAACGTCGGAAACCGGTGTCTGCCAGGGCCCCACCATCTGATCTCGCGCAACCAGACCGCCAACGCTGCGGTCGCCAATGGTGACAAGAAACTTCTTGCTGGCAACGGTCGGATGGTTCAACACCAGGTCCAGAGCCTGCCGCAGAGATATGCCCGGTTCAAAGGGCGAGCGCAACATGCCCAAGCGGCGAACGTCCTTGTGGAGCCCGGGCGGTTTGCCAAACAACACAGACATGGGCAGGTCAATCGGCGTGTTGCTGAACTTCGCATCGCGCAGCGCAATATGTTGCCTCTCCGTGGCCTCGCCCACCACTGCAAAGGGGCATCTCTCCCGCTCACAGATTCGCGCAAAAGTGCCTAATCTATCCTCGGGAATCGCCAGCACATATCTTTCCTGGGCCTCGTTGCACCAGATTTCCAGAGGGGTCATGCCCGATTCCGCGCTGGGCACCTTGCGCAATTCAAATTCACCGCCAACGCCGCCGTCTTTCACCAGTTCCGGCAGGGCATTGGACAAGCCTCCCGCGCCCACGTCATGGATAAACTGAATCGGGTTTTGCTCGCCCAGTTGCCAACAGCGGTCGATGACTTCCTGGCAGCGGTGCTGCATTTCAGGGTTACCGCGCTGCACACTGGCAAAATCCAGGTCGGCGTCACTGGCACCAGCAGCCATGGACGAAGCCGCGCCGCCGCCAAGACCAATCAGCATGGCGGGGCCACCCAGCACAATGAGAGAAGCACCAACCTCAATAGGGTGCTTCCTGACATGCTGCTCGCGAATGTTGCCCATGCCGCCGGCAATCATGATGGGCTTGTGATAACCGCGCACCTCACCGGCAACCTCCTGCTCATAACTGCGGAAATAACCTGCAAGATTTGGGCGACCGAACTCATTGTTAAAGGCGGCGCCACCGATAGGTGCCTCAATCATAATCTGCAACGGAGAAGCAATCCGACTCGGCCTGCCGTAATCGCCTTCCCAGGATTTTACCGCGCCCGGCAACCTGAGATTGGAAACGCTATAGCCGGTAAGCCCCGCCTTGGGTTTGGAGCCCAGGCCCACGGCACCCTCATCACGTATCTCGCCGCCCGCGCCAGTGGCCGCCCCGGGGAAGGGCGCAATGGCCGTTGGATGGTTATGGGTCTCAACCTTTATCAGGATATGGACATCTTCTTCCTGATGTCGGTACTCCCGCGTCACAGGGTCAGGGAAAAACCAACTGGCCTTCGGCCCACGAATCACTGAAGCATTATCTTCGTAGGCGCTCAGTACGCCCTCGCCATGGGTCTGGCAGGTGTTGCGAATCATGTCCATCAAAGACATGGGCCTGCTTTCGCCATCGATTGTCCAGCCGGCTCGAAATGTCTTGTGGCGACAATGTTCCGAATTTGCCTGAGCGAACATCATCAGTTCGACATCCGTCGGATTTCTCTCCAGTTGGGTAAATGCCTCCATCAGGTATTCGATTTCATCTGCCGTGAGCGCCAAACCCAGGGACAGGTTTGCCTCTCTCAGCGCAGCCGCGCCACCCAGCCGGATATCAACATGACCCAGAAGGCCGGGCTTGGCCGTTGCAAACAGAAAGCCCACATCCAGCGTACCGATGACCTCTTCAGTCATGCGGTCATGGATAAAAGGGTCGGCGGCTTTCGGGTCCGCAGCGTCTATCCAGTAGCCTATGCCTCTTTCGATACGACGGACTTTGCTGAGCCCGCAGGTGCTGGCCATATCCGTTGCCTTGGAACTCCAGGGGGAGATAGTGCCCCGGCGAGGCAGGACCAGGCGGAAAGATGGCGTGACCTCGCCAATGTGACGCCGGCCATCGGCATCGGAGCCGTAGCGAAGCAGATTATTGAGCAGGGACAGCTCGGTATCTTCGAGGGTGCCCTTAACCTCCACAAGATGAACGAACAAAGTTTCAATCTTGCGCGCCTCGATGCCTGCGTACCTGAGTTCCCCTTGCAATTTATCTATGCGGAAGCCGGACAGGGCGACTGGCCCAGGAAGAACCAGAACAGTCATTAACGCCGCCCCTGGAAAAACCTTGTCATTAGTTCACCACACTCATCCGCAAGCACGCCTTCAACAACCTCCACCCGATGATTAAGCCCGGGATTATCCAGCACCCTGGCAGAAGAACGAACCGCCCCCGCTCTGGGTTCCCTGGCGCCGAATACAAGACGTTCGATGCGGGCGTGAACCAGCGCCCCCGCGCACATGGTACAGGGTTCAACAGTGACATAAAGAGTGGCACCCGGCAGGCGGTAGTTGCCGAGCTTTGCCGCCGCGTTGCGCAGGGCGACTATTTCCGCATGGGCCGTCGGGTCTCCGGTGGTAATCATCTGGTTCCAGCCCTTGCCGATGATCTCACCATCGGACACCAGCAGGGCGCCGATGGGCACCTCATGACGAGTGGCGGCCTCTATTGCCAGTTCCATCGCCTTGCGCATCCAGACTTCCTGCATTTACCACCACCAGATAGTGACGCCGATTTGCCGAGAGTTTAATGCAGTCGGTTGCATGTAAGTAGGTTCTGACACATGTGACATAGCGGTATTTGATACCCGAGCCGGTAATTGACCGGCAGGCCGCCGCGGCTCCTGCAGATACGCCTGGCTCGATTGGCGGAGGATTTGCGGGGTATTGATTTCGAGCACGACGCCCTTGATTACCTAACATGACTGGTTTTACGCATGGCGTGTACTGACCGGCCGCCGATGGGTGTTTCCGCCCCAAATCTCAAGAGGTTGTGTAATACAGGACTTGAAATCCTATATTGCACAAAATAGACTTTGGCCAGTATGTGTCATTACGCATATCAACCAAAAAGCATTTCATGGAAAATTCTGCCAAGCATTAATGTTAAAGCACCAGTATATCCATTTTTATACTCACTCTCACTCTCACTCTCACTCTCACTCAACCATCGCCACTCAATCAGCACCGAGGCTCCGATCATCTGGATCCCCGCCTGCGGCGGGGAACACTGTCGGCGATGGGAACAACCCCCATCACCTGGAAACACTGTCGGCGATGGGAACAACCCCCATCGCCTGGAAACACTGTCGGCGATGGGAACAACCCCCATCACCTGGAAACACTGTCGGCGATGGGAACAACCCCCATCGCCTGGAAACACTGTCGGCGATGGGAACAACCCCCATCGCCTGGAAACACTGTCGGCGATGGGAACAACCCCCATCGCCTGGAAACACTGTCGGCGATGGGAACAACCCCCATCGCCTGGAAACACTGTCGGCGATGGGAACAACCCCCATCGCCTGGGATGACAGCAGGGAGAACGGCGAGAATGACGGACTGGATCTCCGCACGCCACGCCAGACAGCGCAGCGAGCAGACGGAGGCCTTACTTCAGATCAAATCGGTCCAGCGTCATGACTTTGCCCCAGGCGGCAACAAAATCATCCATGAACTTCTGCTCACCGTCTGCTGCTGCATACACCTCAGCGATTGCGCGCAGTTCCGAACTTGATCCAAACATCAGATCAACCGGTGTTGCCGTCCACTTGAGGGCGCCGGTCTTTCGATCACGCCCGGCATAAATGCCTTCGTCATCAGACTTGACCCACTCGGTTGACATGTCGAGCAAATTCACAAAGAAATCATTGCTCAGAGTGCCGGGGCGGTCGGTGAACACGCCGTGTTCCGCACTGCCGGCATTGGCGCTCAGGGCACGCAAGCCACCCACCAGTGCCGTCATCTCGGGTACGCTGAGCGTTAGTAGACTGGCACGGTCAATCATCATATCGATGGGTGCAGCGCGGCTGTTTGCACCATAGTAATTACGGAAACCGTCGGCGGAAGGTTCAAGCACGGCAAATGATGCAATATCGGTTTGCGCCTGGGATGCATCTGCACGACCCGGTGCGAATGGAACCACCAGATCGTAACCGGCCCGCGCCGCGGCCTGCTCAATCGCCGCCGCGCCGCCAAGCACTATCAAATCTGCAAGAGAAACCCGCTTGCCACTTCGCTGGGCATCGTTGAAGTCATTCTGCACACCTTCCAGTTTACGCAGCACACGCGACAGAACACTCGGATCATTCACCGCCCAGGCACTTTGCGGTTGCAAACGAACCCTTGCACCATTGGCACCGCCGCGCATATCGCTGCCGCGAAAGCTGGCCGCAGATGCCCAGGCTGCCCGAACCAAATCCGGGCCGGCAAGACCGGCTTCCAGAATACGGGCCTTCAGCCGGGCAACATCTTTTGTATTGATGAGCGCGTGATCAACCGATGGCACCGGGTCCTGCCACAACAGCGCTTCTTCAGGTATATGACCACCGACATAGCGCGAGCGCGGCCCCATATCGCGATGCGTCAGCTTGAACCAGGCCCTGGCAAAGGCCAACTCAAACTCCTCGGGGTCTTCCTGGAAACGTTTGGCAATCTCTCGATAGGCCGGGTCAAACTTCAGCGAGAGATCCGTGGTGAACATGATCGGCGCATGGCGTTTGGCAGGGTCGTGTGCGTCCGGTACCAGATTTGCCGCCTGGCCGCCTGCCGGAATCCACTGCAGCGCACCGGCCGGGCTTCGGGTCTGCACCCAATCGAAGGCAAACAGATTATCGAGGTACTGCGTCGTCCAGGCTATGGGATTAACAGACCATGCGCCTTCCAACCCGCTGGTGATTGCATCCACACCCTTGCCGGTTCCGCACTCGTTCTCCCAACCAAAGCCCTGTTCTTCAACAGGTGCTGCCGCAGGAACGGCACCAACGCACGACGTCTTGACAGCGCCGTGGCCCTTGCCAAAAGTATGACCACCGGCGATAAGCGCAACGGTTTCTTCATCATTCATTGCCATACGACCAAAAGTATCGCGGATATCTTTGGCGGCAAGCAGGGGATCAGGGTTGCCATTAGGGCCTTCCGGATTCACGTAAATCAGACCCATCTGCACTGCGGCCAATGGCCGGGCCAGTTCCCGGTTGCCACTGTAACGCTCATCGGCCAGCCAGGTTTTCTCTGGACCCCAATACACCAGATCTGGCTCCCAGTCATCTTCACGACCGCCGGCAAAGCCGAAAGTCTTGAAACCCATAGACTCCAGGGAAACATTACCTGTAAGCACCATGAGATCAGCCCAGGAAACGCTGCTGCCGTACTTTTGTTTGACCGGCCACAACAGACGACGCGCTTTGTCCAGGTTGCCGTTATCCGGCCAACTATTCAGCGGCTCGAAGCGCTGCTGACCGCCGCTGGCACCACCCCGGCCATCATCAACGCGATAGGTTCCGGCGCTGTGCCAGGCCATGCGGATAAAGAGCGGCCCATAGTGGCCGTAATCTGCGGGCCACCAGTCCTGGGATCTGGTCAGAACTGCGTCAATGTCAGACTTGAGCGCGACGAGATCCACCCTGGCGAATGCGGCCGCATAATCAAAATCATTACCCATTGGGTTGGATTCAGCCGCGTGCTGGCGTAGCGGCGACAAGTTAACCCGCTCTGGCCACCAGAACTCGTTTGTGGGGTCACCCGTAGCAGCCGACAAAAGCGACGGCAGGGTAAGAGAGGATATCAGCGCGACAGCGACAGCCAGTGATTTTTTGTGTTTGAACATATCAGTCATCTCCTTCGTGATACTTGCAAAGGTGTAGCCAGCCGTGGGTCAGCAAGGTACTCGCTCACCCTTAATATGAACGGCCAATGGTACTACATTAGGGCTTATGCATAAAAAGACGCGAAATGCCGCTCCCTCGCCTATTTTTGTGGTTTGTAACCTTCGCCCTAATAATCGAATCTTTCATCTAGCGCTATCAGTTCTTTAAATTGCGTTTCATTATCGATTCGAATGACGCGGTATCCTTATTAAATTTCATCATCAATCATCTCCAAGCATTGCTAAAGCTATTCGTTATCAAATTCGGAACTAACAAAACTAAGCGCATTGCTATTTTCTTTAATGGAACGCTGTAATCCCTCATCAAAGCCCTCTTCGGCTTTCGCCTGAATCTCGACAGAAATACGAACCTCAACACCGTGTTTAGCTGTGAACTGCTCAACGATTTCATCGACAATGTCGGCAAACTTCATCTTTGCCATAACGGGATCAATTTCGACGGTGCCGTAAAACTGCTTTTTCAAATCACTCGCTGGCTGCCATTCTTAAATGCTACTTATGATATGCAGTAGTCGCAACCGTTTGTAACTTTCTTTGTGACAATCAGTTACTTGGGCGCAAGCCAACTTTAAGCGAAGCCACGTTGACCTACATACGGCAAGCCGCACACTTAAAAAGTGTTTACTGTGAGACGAGGCAGCCGTTGTTTAATGGGTAGGCGGGCGGTTGCAGTTAGAAGAACAACCATCCTTTTCTCACTTTCAGAAATGTATCGCAAATCATGCGAAGCCCCATATTACGTTTTACGTAATACGCTATGCGTTATATCATTCCTCCATGATTAAATAGTTGATTATCACTAAGGAGGTCACATGACCGATGTAAATAATATGCGCCCTATTCATCCCGATGAAATTCTCCGAAAAGAGTATCTAGTGCCCCTTGAGCTTAGCGTCAATGCGCTGGCAATGGACTTGCATGTTCCAGCCACCCGAATGCACGAGATCGTGAAGGAGCGCCGGGGAATCACCCCCGACACCGCTTTACGCCTTGCTCAATACTTTGGCGGTGATGCTCAGTCATGGCTGAACCTGCAAACGCGCTACGACCTGGCAAGCGCGGATGCGACTGCAATCTGTAGGGCGGTATCGCCCCGGGCCGCTTGATTAACTACTCAGCAAATTCGCTAGCATTAACGGGCTAATTTCCGTATTAATAGCCCCCACCTGAGGCATCAAGTACTATAATCCATCTGATTAAAGGGAGTAATACAGCATGAAAAACACTAGATCTTACTCTCAGACAGTCGCCTTGGGTCTGGGGACGCGAGTCTTCATCAGTATCACCGCGCTACTGTTGGTTGCCTGCTCTGGACCAGAATCGTCGGTTGATATGGGCAAAAAATTACAAACGCAGTTGTTGAATGCAGCACCGGGGGATGTGATCCAGATTCCCGAAGGGAGGTTTGAGTTACAGCGGTCACTGTCTCTGAGAGTTGACGGCGTGACGATCAAAGGTGCTGGCATGGATAAAACCATTCTCAGTTTTCAAAATCAATTGAGCGGTGCTGAGGGCTTACTGGTGACCGCCAACGATTTTACCATTGAAGATCTTGCCATTGAAGATACCAAAGGCGATGCGCTGAAAATCAACGAAGGGAAGAATATTATCGTGCGGCGGGTGCGCACGGAATGGACTAATGGTCCCGACACTAACAATGGTGCCTATGGTATTTATCCTGTCCAGACCGAGAATACATTGATTGAAGAATCAGTAGCGATTGCTGCTTCTGATGCCGGTATCTATGTGGGGCAATCAAAGAATGTTGTCGTGCGCAACAATCGCGCCGAGTTTAATGTTGCTGGTATTGAAATCGAAAATACAGTGGGCGCGGATGTTTATAACAATATTGCGACCAACAATACGGGCGGTATTCTTGTGTTCAACATGCCTGACCTGGTGTTGGAAGGTATGAAAACAAGAGTCTTCCGCAATCAGATAGTAACCAATAACACCCCCAACTTTGCCGTGCCAGGTACTGCGGTTGCTGGAGTGCCAGCGGGCTCTGGAATCGTTATCAATTCCAATGATCTGATTGAGATATTTGATAACGACATGCAGCACAACCAGACGGCACACATTGTTATTTCCAGCCTCTACTCAACCAATTATAGCGATCGGGAATCTGTTTCCAGTTTTGATGCCTTTCCGGAAACTATATCTATCCATCACAACCGATATGCAGGCGGTGGTCTTCGTCCTGATACGGAGTATCTTGCCAACATCAAGCGGATGGTATTCGGCGAGGATGGAAGCTTCCCGCATGTTATCTGGGACGGTTTTATCAATACCGAGAAGGCAGTGAACAATCTGCTTCCTCCAGGCTTGCGAATATGTGTGTACAGCGAAGCCGAGACCGGCGTTTTTAATATGGATGCACCCAATGGTTTTGCTAACCCAAGGATGGATACGGAGCAGCACCAATGCCGGCACGAGCCGCTTCCCCCTGTTGAAATAACAGCTATCTAATATGAGAGGTATTTTTATCATCCTGCTGGTTTCTTGCGCGGGATGTCTTGTGGGATGTGAGCCATCAGGCGTTACTTTTCATGCAACGCGGAATCCTGATGCCTTGTCCGAATGGGGATTGATGCAGGTGCATCAGGATGAACTCCAACTTAATATTGCAGTCACGCACTATAGCCTGAACTCGCCGCTTTTCTCTGATTACACTCACAAGTTACGCACTGTCTGGATTCCAGCAGGCAAATCTGCCGTTGCCAGTGAGGATGGAGTAATAGATTTTCCGCAAGGCACTATTTTTTCCAAAACCTTTTTTTATCCCATGCAAGATGCGCAGTTAATAAAAACTACCGATCAAGGTGCTTGGTTGCGACCTGCTGTGGGTACTGGTGGTGGGCTTGATCTTCGTGAGAGTTATTTGCTTGAAACCCGATTACTGGTAAAACGCTCTGCTGGCTGGTATGCCTTGCCGTATCTCTGGAACGCCGCTCAGACCGAAGCCCATCTAGAGGTGACGGGTGCTATCCTACCGATCACCCTGCAAGATGAAATTGATACCTCCCGTCTGAGTTTTAACTATGTCGTGCCTGACCAGAACCAATGCGCGGGTTGCCATGCGACTGAACATACCACCCGGGCAATCCATCTTATTGGACCCAGTATCCAGAACCTTGATCGGGAGCATCGCTACGCCAATATAGCGCCTGCCAACATAGCGCCCACCAATATAGTGCCTGCTAATATAGTGCCTGCCAACATAGCACCCACCAACATCGCGCTCACCAATATAGTGCTCACCAATCAACTGGAGCACTGGCAAGCATCCGGGCTCTTAAGGATGCCCTCAATGCCGGCCCGAGAGGCGATGACTGACTGGCGTGACCAGGACGCGCCTCTTGCGCATCGGGCAAGGTCTTATTTGCATATTAATTGCGGGCACTGTCACAGCAAAACGGGTCCGGCAGATACCTCCGGTCTATATCTTGATCTCGCCACTACCAATTCAGTGCGTCTTGGTTTTTGCAAACTGCCTATAGCGGCGGGTCAAGGTACTGGTGGGCATCGTTATTCCATCATGCCTGGGCAGCCCGAAGCATCAATTCTTGTGTATCGTATGGAAAGTCTAGCGCCTGGTGCCATGATGCCGGAATTTGGTCGCAGTACGGTGCATCAGGAAGGCATAACATTGGTGTCCAACTGGATAGCGTCGTTAGAAGGGAGTTGCGGCAGAACTGCTCGCCCAATGTAATATAATGATTTGTATTGGTTACTAAACTGGGGATAGGACGAATTAACCACGTTTCTGCACGGGTTGCCAAGTATCTTCCTGCCCCGGAGCATCCTGCCAGCCAGGGATTCTGACGAAATCTTAGTTCAAGCGCCAGAACAGCGGCTTGATTTCCGCAGTGTGTTGGGTGGTCAAACAGACCGGCAGGTGGTGGGCGGTTTCTTGCCTGTGAATATTCACCCTGCCGCCGCACTTCTCACACTTCTCTATTTCAATGGCAAAGACGTCTTTGAGTCGTTGCGTCCCTAAAAGAACAGTGGGTCATGGAATAGGCGTTGGTACCGGGTTGGGTCCGATATGTATATTTTAGTACACCATCATAGTAATATGTATATAAGATCACAAAAAGTATACATATAAAGGGCAGTCAATGACGCAGAATACAACCCCACCGCAATCACCCTACAATCCGGAACGACCTTGGAATAGCCTGCCAGGACTGCCACCCAGGGGCGAAATCGAATCAAAAGTAATCCTCAAAGCCTGTATTTCCGCAAGGGCCGAGTTGGCGTATATCAATGCCTTGGTGGAAACCTTGCCGAGCAAAGACATACTAATCCAGACCATACCGCTACAAGAGGCGCGTAGCAGTTCCGAAATAGAAAATGTTGTAACAACCAGTGATGCGTTGTACCAAGCCTTGGCATCCGGTAATTCAAGAGCCGATGCCAGCACCAAGGAAGTGCTACGCTACCGCGAAGCGCTCTGGGAAGGCGTGAGTTATCTGGAAACACAGTCGCGCTTGGATGTCGCGCTGTTTGAGCAGATTTGCTCGCGCATCCATGACAAGCATATCCGGGTACGGCATAACCAAGTCTGGATCGCTACTGACAGGCGCACCATATATACCCCGCCAGACGGAGAACATTTAGTCGGACTACTCACGAATCTGGAACGCTTTATCATCGATGACACAGACGAAGTGGACCCTCTAATCAAAATGGCCGTCATGCATTATCAGTTTGAAGCCATCCATCCATTCCCCGACGGTAACGGTAGAACCGGGCGTGTATTGAATATGCTCTACTTGATGCATCGCCAGCTACTGAGTGCTCCTGTGTTATATCTCAGCCGATTCTTCATTGAGAATCGTAGTGAGTACTATCGTTTCCTGCTAGAGGTGACTGAGCAAGGGAATTGGCAACAGTGGATACTCTATATGCTGAACGCCGTGGAGCAGACATCACGGGATACTGCTACAAGAATCGAAGCGATGCGAATATTGATGGACGAGATTACGCATGCCGCACGTGCAGGAAAAACCAAGGCCGCGGAACGGAAGGGTTTTATTGAACTCCTGTTCAAATGGCCCTATTGCAAAATCGGAATTGTGGAAAAAGAACTGGGATGTTCCAGGATAACGGCGACTCGGTACTTGAATGAAACTGTCGATCTCGGGCTTATTTCCCGCATCAAGCGTGGCCGAGAATATTATTTTATCAATACTAGATTGGTGAAATTGCTGTCGGAGTAAACGAGCATCAACATCAGTATTTTTGCTTCCATGGGCTCAAGCAACTTCGACCAAAAGGCTTTCGTCTTTTCCATGCCGATGATGCCGATATGCTAATTGTGACATAACCGAGGATAAGACGAATTAACCACGTTTCTGCACGGGTTGCCAAGTATCTTCCTGCCCGGAGCACCCTGCCAGAGTGAGTTGCTGATAGTACGCCATCGGCGTCATTAAACCCCTCCCGTCATCCCCCGCGAAAATCCTGGCCCCCCTTGTTCAAGCCTTCTATTCAAGCTAGAGGGCAGGCTCTGGTGGCTTGAACAGGGAAGGAAACTCAGGGGCAGAGGAGCGAGCGGTAGGCTTGTGCTCTTTTCGTAACCCAGGAACAGAAGCAGGGGGTAGCGTTCAACATTTCCGGTTCTATTTTTTGCTACGGCGTATTAAGTGTAATAGGCTGGAGCCCTATTAACTGAGTAGGCAAATACGATGAACGACGACACGGAAATTAAGATAGTGAGGGTTTGTACTGAAGATATATCAAATCCAACAAACTATGAATCTAAGAGTCCGCCACGTTATATAGTCCCACTAGAATTATCTCGCAAGCCATCTGACGCATGGATTGAAATCTTTAAACACGCTTGGGATACCTCTCACAAAATTAAACTTCTTCATCTCAATAGTTATGTCAGTGTCTCGGTATATCACGGCCAGATATTTTTATATAACACAACTTTAGACGAAGTTGAGGAGCATCATAAAGAAGCACTGAAAATGTGTATGGATGCTGCCAGCAAAGGTGAAAAAGAACGTCAAGAAAAAGAAAACGAACACCGCGAATATGTAAAAGTTCGCGCAAAGGAAATCAAATTTTAAGAACCACTATTTGATCCACTCCGCCTGACCTGCCATACCTACACATCTCTCCGTCATTCTCGCCGAAGGCGGGAATCCAGAGTTGCGGTTTCGCGAAGCGAAAGCACAATGGGTATAACGCGGGGCACGCTGCTTAGTTAATGGCGGCTAACGCCGCCACTCTGGATTCCCGGGCTACGCCGGGAAACACTGTCGGCGATGGGAACAACCCCCATCGCCAGGAATGACGGGAAAGGGGGTGACCCACTGGGCCTTTTTAATATCTGAAACGTCTCACGTGTGTTTCAACCTACACAAGTATATTCCTGCCCCGAAGTATCCTGCCAGCCAGGGATTCTAACGAAATCTTAGTTCAAGCGCCGGGATAGTGCCTTGATTTCCACAGTGTGTTGGGTGGTCAAACAGACCGGCAGTCGGTGAGCGGTTCCTCGCTTGTGAGGCTTCATCCAGGCCAAGATGCTTGTTTCCTTTATTTTAGGTTTCTTGTATGTTTTCATTTATCCATAAACTTGGGAGAGTAGTTATGTGGCGCAACATTGTGTTCGGTTTGTTTTTGTTGATGTTTTTTGAATCTGGGTTTTCGGCAGGTCTTCCTTTTAGCGAAAATCGGTTCAGCATGGTCCTTGAATACCAACTTATGAGTAGCTGTCTCAAAAAAATACAAACTCGAAAAACAAAGGCAATTAGAGTTTGCGCCTGTGCGTTAGAAAAAACAATGGAAAATGGCTGGTTGCCAGACTACGATAGCAATGAAGATTATTCGGAAAATAGATTAAAGTTTCTATCTGATTTTGAAAAAAATAGAAAGGCGTGTCAGGAAAACTATCCACAAAAAAGTTGATTGTCATTTCTCATAATCGGTATCCGCCAACCATTTCTGTAGTTTTTCAGACTGTTTTTCCATTCCCTGACGAATCTCAATCGGGAGATCGCTTTCAGCAAGATCGCTATCCCGATACGCGTCGGTACGATAAATGTTATCTCTCAGATTTTCCAAAGTGTGTAATGTTCTTTTGGTCGCCTTGTTCTTCTCCCAGTTCTTTCTTTGAAACATTTTTTTAACCTGTTCTCTCATTTTTATAATTTCGTCATTTTCCTCGCTGAAATGATCGTTGTCGTGTCCCGCCACATAAACTTCTTTACAAAGTTCTGCTAGTGACCATTTAAAATGGGCTTGTAAGTAACAAATTTCCTCGTATAGCCGGTAACATTCATCATTAATTTTTCGTTTTTTCAATAGTGGTGAATTCATGGTTTTTACCGATTTTTTGGCTCTTTTGATTGTATGTCCCCGGATGTCCCTATTGGTTTGCGGATACTCCTTGCAAGCCATGCGAAAGCAATCTGGTGCGTGGTTTTCATGCCTTTATTTTTCGGTAGAAAACCTTCAATTTACCATAAATAGTGAGACATATAATCATGACTAAATCATCCAAAAATTCAGCCAATAATGTGGTAGTAAACTGGCACTTGCTTGAACCCTGTAATTTCCACTGTAAATACTGCTTCGCCGAGTGGAGAAAATCTTCGTTACCGGAGGTTTATAAAAGTCCGAGCGATTCCGAACGATTGATTGAGCAGATTAGTCGACTTGATCGTTACTGGCCCAAAGTGCGCATTTCATTCGCCGGCGGAGAGCCGTTTTTGGACAAAAAACTGGCGGAAAAGATTGACTGTGCTTATCAACACAACCTGGCAGTTTCGGTAATCAGCAATGGAGATTTGTTGAGTGAAACGTTTTTACGCCAAAATGCAGAAAATATTTGCATGCTGGGTATCAGCATCGACAGCTCACACGCTGCCACCAACCTGATAATTGGGCGCGCAACCAGGGCCCACCGGCAAGCCGACTATGAAAAAATCATCGATCTGCTTTGGTTAGCGCGTAAAATTAACCCGCAGATTCGCATCAAAATTAACACGGTAGTCAACTGTTTTAACTTTAATGAAGATTTATCTGCGTTGATTCATCGCGTCAAACCCGATAAGTGGAAAGTATTCCAAGTTCTACCAGCAACGACGAAAAGTGCGAAGCAAGCAATTTCCGCAGAGCAGTTTGGGATTTTTAAAAAACGCCATGAACATATTCCATGTGCGGTGTTCGAAGACAACGACTGCATGAAAAATAGTTACTTGATGATAGATCCATATGGCCGCTTTTTCTTTAGCGGAGAAGTCGGGGAGTATGGTTATAGCGATCCGATACTTGAAGTTGGTATCGAAAAAGCGCTTAAGCAAATTGACTTTTCTGAAGAAAAATTCAACGCCCGTTATCCCAAAGGAGTCGAATAATGAACACTAAAAGTAAAACATGTTTTGGTAAGGCAACCAGCAAACCGCTGACCGAGTATCGCACCTTGATGGATGCACGGCAGGCGGCGGATTATATCAACCAAACCAACGACACCAAAATGGTGGAATATGAATGCAAGAACTGCGGTCAGTGGCATTTATCACCAGCAAGTCGTCACACACCATCCATGCCTTGCGGAGATTGTAATAAAGATTTGTATACCACTAAACAGGGCGCGCTGCAGAGAGCGAAAATACTACGTCAGGAAAGTAAAATTTCATTGTCAGCATATCCATGCCCGTATAACGATGGATGGCACTTGACCAGTCAATAGCAGAGAGGATTCGGCCGGTGGTGAAGCCGTATCGTTGAACAGAAACTCCACTATCCAGGGATTGTCCTGGCATACACAGTTGCTGTGCTCGAATACCGCCGGCCTTTTTCACGATTCTTTCGTTATGTGACGAGTGGTCTGGAAAAAAATCAAAGCGAGTCGGGATGATCGGTGATATTAGAAGACAACAAACTCACACTCAAGCAACAGGCGTGGGTTTAGAGGTTTTCGATGGTTTCTTATAAAATTCCATGCCGATACACTTCGGTTTTCTGAGTCAACTCGTATAATGGGGGAATTACCCAATGACCGTATAGCCGACAACATGATAACTCCGGTCCGGTCTACCCTAAAAACTTGAGGCCAGAATTAGTCGAACCACCAACCAAGGAACCTTGTATTATTCCTTATTCTCGCTCTCACGCCAGGGCCCTAACTTCAGCCCTAGCGCAACAACCACACCGTAGACAATCGCTGCGCCAGCCACCAGATATAGCACATCGTTAATCGCATTTGCGCTGCTGACCCAGTAAAGCCCTGTTGCTACCACCAGCAGTCTCAGCAAAGCGCCAAACACCGGGAATTCCAGCGTGGTGAGCGCCTGACTCGCAAGATAGCAGCCAAGACCCAGCGCGAAAAATGCGTAGGTCGGTGCGATTATCCTGAGCGACTGACTGCAATTTTCTATGACAGTTGCATCACTGCCAACTAGCCCACACCAGCTGCCTGGGAATAGAGACAAAAACACACCGAGAGATCCTATCAACGCAACATTAATAAAAATCCCACGCCATGCAATTGAAATTGCCTGCTTGCGCTGGCCTGCTCCAACATAAGCACCAATGATTGCAATCATTGAGGCACCGATCCCAAAAATAACGGGCACCATGATGAGCTCAAGACGAACTGCAAGACCAAAACCGGCTAACCAGTCAGTACCGAACTGACTGAGTAAGAGAGTGGTGATCATAGCGTAAATTATGGTCATAACCGACTGGCTCGCGGCGAGAGATCCCTGCTTTACTATACGAATAAAAGTTTCCGTTCTAAATGCATTCAACTGAAAACGAATGGGTTGACTGCTTCGACCAACAAAGAAAATAACCATCATGAGTGCTAACAAATATGAACCGGCCATTGCAAGCGCAGCCGACTCTATGGCTTCGTCAAGACTTGCCTCCTGCCCGGGTATTATCAGAAACGCTAATAGGGTGTAGGAAATCAATAAACTGGCAGCGACCAATGCCGGCCGAACCATATCTCCACTACCCCGCAAGACTGAGCTCAACATGTTTATGAGCCAGTAGGCAGTGATGGCGGGAAATAGCAAAACAGCATAGCGTTGCGCGGCATGAGTGACGGTGGGGCTGTCACTTGCATACTCATACAAGAAAGGACCAAACTGCACCACAAGTAACCACATCAGTAATCCCCCGATTACCGAGATCAGCACAGCACATACCAGCACCCTGCTGGCTTCCTCATAGTCGCCGGCACCAATCGCTCGTGCAGTAAAACCGCTGATTGCGCCACCGAATGCGCCAGCCGAAAACATTCCGGCAAGAATCATCAGCGGATAGACCAAAGCGACTGCGGCCAGAGCACTGGCACCCGAGTTTCTTAAAAAGATTACCTCGATTAATCCCGGAAATGAAGTAAGCAGTGCGCCGATCACACCTGGCACTGCCAGGCGGAACATGGTGGCGCCCAATGGGGCCCCTACCAGTGGTGATGATTCATTCATTCGTTAATCCATTAATGGCTGCAATTGATGACAGTTCGGGGATATGACGAACTAACCACGTTTCTGCACGGGTTACCAAGTATCTTTCTGCCCCGGAGCATCCTGCCAGCCAGGGATTCTGACGCAATCTTAGTTCAAGCGCCCGGACATTGGCCTTAAGCGCAACTTTAGTCATCTTGAGTTCTCAAGAATATAATTTATCTCTGCCGGATTCAGGGCACGTACTGAATCGGTGAAGACCAAGCGCGCTCCTGCAGGGTCGTCGCCAAATCAGAGCGCGGCTCAGTACCTGCGCGGATTGCATCCCAAGTACTCCAGCGGCAGGTGGGGTTTTCCAATACTCGGGCGTAGTAGAACGCTCGTTCACTGGCATCAAAGTCCGGGTCGGTCCATACCGTGCGTAGCTCCGCAGCGCCGGTGTTGGCGCTGATACTGCAATCGCTCAAGTCGACCCTGGCACCATTATCTGGGCAGCGGTTAGTGGCAGGGTTCACCGCGGCGCCATCAGCGCAGGCCACGTCGATCACTTCTTCATGGGTTGCGCCCGCTGCGTCTATCCAACCTTTGATTACCTGCAGCCGCTGCAGCGGCGCGCTGCTGGCATCCGCCTGCGCCCACATGGCGAACTGTGGTGCGCCTTGCTGAGGTGCAGTGCCACGCGCGAGGTCCGCGCCCATGGTGACGCCAGTCGCATAGGCTCGTGCCACACCATTTGCCGTTTCAAACAGGTCATCGGGCAAGCCGAAGCCCGCAAAGAATCTCAGCCGCATGCGCGGGCCGGAAGTGGCAAAGGTTTCCTTGCGCCGAAACGCAGCGTAAATCGCTTCGCGCGTGTTTTCTTCGGCCCAGACCGCAGCAAGACCAGAAGCCCCAAAGGTGGGTTGCGCACCTCCCACGAAGGTCTCGCCGTCCACTTCCGTCATCGCCTGCGGGGCAAGGTTGTTGAACAACATACCTGCAATGGAACCGAACCGAACTGAGCCGCGCAACTGCGCATCCGCGGACAAGATGCCTAGCTTGGAGGTGAAGTTGGATTCGTCATTTTGGGCAGCACCAGTGTGCGTATCGCTCGAACCGATCACACCGAACGTATAGGGATTGGTTATGCCTTCCGCCTCCAGCGCCAAACCGCGACGCAGGGCATCGCGCACGTAACTACCCTCAGGTTGACTCGGTAAGGTAGTGGCGACGCGAAACTCCATCAACTCGAAGTCCGCCCACTCATCGCGTGTGGACAAGGCAGGATGAGTTTCAGACGTGCCTTTGATCTGGGTGATTTCTACCAGCGGCTCATTGCGAATGCGCTGCACGGCGTATTCGTCGTCGATCGGGTCGCCTGCCCAATCTACCAGCTTGAACATCTGACCGTTGGAGCCATTCGAATTATGCGGAATGGCCATGGATTCCACACCGGCTTCGCGCAGCGTGTCCATCCAGTCCCATAGATCTTCAGGATTGTTCGAATGCACACGTGAAAAGGGAATTTCTGGTACCCGATCGCTACCCTCGAACACGACGTTGCGGTGCAGGTTGCCGCGATCATCCGACCCAGTGGTGTACTCGTAGGCAACGAACGTCGTAAAGCGGCCCGGGTCGTTGTACATGTCCGCCGCCCTGACCGTGTCGGCCCACGCGCGGCGGGTAATTGATAGTGACTCTTCTGGGTCGATATTACCGTTGATGATCTCAGCGCTCAGACCCTGCAGTATTCCACCGAAGCTTCGCAGACGCCGAGGTAAACTCCAGCGGTCCATGTTGCCTGGCTCATTCAGGTTGTGCAGAACCTCCGTGATCGGGTACTTGGAGATGTCGCTGCTGGTATCTGCAGCCTCGGGTGCGACGCCCATGAACATGGCGTGATCCGTTACCCCGTAGAAATCCAGCGGCTCGTTCAACTGCATGTCAAAACCCGCCGGGTGCTTGATGGCTTCGCCCAGCGCGAAGCGATAAGCATCGTAGGGCGTTGCCAGAGTGCCGAATGAATAAGCGTCAAACGAATACGTGGTGTGTACGTGCAGATCGCCGAAGTAGGCGTTACGCTGTGGGTTGGCATCTGGCCGACGATCGACAATGGCGTGGCCTGTTACAAACACTGGTTGAGCGAGTACCGCACGCTGATTCCCGTCTGGCTGATCATCATCGCCGCCGCAAGCGGTAAGCAGCATTCCCGCGAGCGCCATACTGGCCAATACTTTTCCATTTCGATGCATCATTCCACTACTCCTTGGGTGGTCAATTCAAGCGCTAATTCCCCCATTAATAATGTTTCTCCAAAATAGAACGTCTTATGCTGCCTCAATATGAATGCGTTATATTGTTGATGCGGATAGAAGTATTTGTGTTGTTGTTTGGCTGAATACTTTGCAACACCATATATCATACTTTGTAACTACTGTGTAACTTCATTTCAAAACCTTCGCATTCCACCAAAAAATAACTGGTGTTATCAATACTGTTGGAAGCACCCACCATACCCATTCTGGTTTTAAATCAACATTTACAACCAGAACAGCTGTAATAACTGCAATGGTTCCACCCATCATATTAGTTAAGTGTCTTGATAGTCTTTCTTTCCCTATGGCTGTTTTGTTCTTATGACTCTTAAAATCAGCATAACCCAAAGCAATAGCTAAAAACCCGAAAACTAGAAGAGGTATGTATTGCGAATCGTTATTCGTGAAGTAATTTGCAGCCAGTATCCACATCCCTACTCCTGATAAAATCATTAAGCTAACAGTAATCCAATCCAGGGTAGTTGCGACACCCTTTCTATTCCTAGCAAAGCGCATACCTGCGAAAGCTAAATAAAAAGAAAAGATAGCTATTAGAAACAAAAAGATGTCGCTGGTAATAATCGACATTGGAATAGCTGTTAAGAAGATAGCAACCATGCACCAGAAATATGTTCTACCTGAAAACACATGGAGTTTTTTACCTTTCTCAGATGAAACTGCCAGAGCAGCACAAAGCAGAGCAATGGTTCCAGCCAGGATGTGTATTGGTAATAGGATTTGCATCATGTCATTCTCACTCAATAAATGTGAAATACAGATTTTCGTCTTGAAAATCCCTGTGTGGTGCAGGTGGCCTGCCCATACGATTCCACCTCTGGCCACCATTCTACACGTATTTCCTGCGGCTCTTATCGCTCTTTGAGCAAACTATGCAGACTTTTACGTGGGTGTAAAACTGGGAAATCCTCGTGGCCTGGCACGAAGGTCACGTAACCTGCACTCGCGGAGAAATAATCGGGCGTTACCGATTCTCTACCGATTTCTGATTATCCAAGCACATCATGTGCAGTTACAGGCTGACAGAACCCCAAGAATCGGGGGAACCAATGCATACTCCAGCACAAATAAGATATAGGGCCAAGTGGTGGCTCGTTTTTCGCGAGCAGATGCTTGCGTTCAAATTCAGGGAGATCGGTGAGTCTTACTACTTGAACATCGCACAAGCCTCATTAAGGCTGGCCACTGCCAAGTCGACCGGCTTCAAGCTGAGAGTGCTCTGCTCGAGTAAATCACCCAGTGTACCGGCGTTCTCAGGCGTCATGTCGCCATCGCTGACTGCCCTGGTAATATCCGGCGTTAGCTCGGGATACATTGCCTTGCCCACGGCACGTCGTAATGGGGAATGGGCAACATAAATACTGCCATCTACCGCAACCGTGCTCATGGCAAGCGAATCTTCTCGACCTTCGGCAAAGTAACGCAACTGGATTACGTCTTTGCGTGTGACGGCATACAGCTCATTGTTATCCGGTGACACCGAGATAGAACCAACCAGCGGTTCTTCCACATCCACGCGCCACCACCATAGATATAATTCACCGCGGAAGAGAACAAACTCAAGCCAGCATCGGTTTTGCCAAAGGCTTTATCCATCAGCGGGTCGACCTTGTTAATGACAAACTCGGGTATCTTCGTCCCGTTACCACTGACGGCAGGTGCGCCGGGTACCTGTCCAATTGATGCTATCAACTCACCGCTCTTGCGGCTGAAGGCAAATAATTCTCCGGCCTTGGTCACCGTTACCAGTGAATCTGTCGCCGGGTGATAGTTGAAACTATGAAATTTCGAGACAGAACTCTTGCCTGGCTCCAAGGGAGGAAGGTTTAAACCGGTAGCGGTACGCCATATCACCGAACCGTCCGGCCGCAAGGCCATGGCACGGTTATGGCCAACGATGTAGATGATCTGGGATCCCGGGTTTTCCGGGTCGTTCAAAATGAAAGCGGGGCTGCTTGATGCTATATCGCTGTCGGCGGGAATCGCCCAACGTCGATCGCCAGTCTGGGCATCGAGTGAAACAAGCACCACGCGCTCACCGTGGTAGAACTGCGGGCTAAAGTAGAGATTGCCTTCGTTATCAAAGAGCGGCCCATTACCGATGAAGTAAGAAGGCTCCGCAACCCAGTCAAGCTCAAACATCGGAGCGGCAGCGACCCAGACACTATCAGAATTGACCACACCAACATGAATGGCATTGAAGGTATCCGGTTCGGGGATAATATCGTAGCTGTAGTTTCCTGCAGTGCGCGCACCGACCGGCTTCCAACCAGTTTTCTCAGGCGGGCCAAAAAACCTGGGGTTATGGGGCCGGCCGTCATCAATAAAGATTTTGAACACGGCGAAGCCAACGATAGCGATCAATAACACACTGATCGCTTTCCCGGTGTTACTTTTCAACGCGCTTACTTTCATGTTCACCACTTTATTATTATTGACGCAGGAAACCAGCGCCAGCGCTTATTCCCAATTTCCAGTGAGGTGAAGTATAGTGTTCGGCGAAACATGCATGGAATCATATTCGGCCACAGTTGTGTTCTGTGTCTGCGTTCTGTGTTGTTCAATGACTATTTATAGCTATATGCACTGAGAGCCAGCGATGAAAACAAGTCGACTTCAGCGTGATGTTTATACGCACTTGTTACCGGAGCTGGAGAAAGCAGGGGTTACCCCAGAACAACTTCTTAGCCAATCCCGCCAAAGAGAGGGGTCGGCGTCAGTTTCAGGTCGAACCGTATCCTTAGGAAGCGACCCACTGACAACGTTAGAGACGGCAGTGGCGCTCACGGACGATCTTACTCTGGCATTACGCCTGGGCCAACGGATTGGTATTGAAAGTTATGGCACATTCGGTTTCGCCTTGATGAGTTGTGCCAACCTGAGAGAATCCACTGAGCTATTGCTGCGCTATGGGAAATTGTTTTTTGAACCAGGCTGGAAATCACAGGTTCATGACGGTGGGCTTTTGCTACGTTTGGACCTCAGTCGAGGCACGCCAGCACAACAGCAGATTGTTTCTGAGCTGTGCTTTTCACAGTTGAGCGCTATTGGAAACTCGCTTTATCGAAGCCGAATAGAGGGTGCGGAAATACGCTTTGGATTTTCTGAACCCTCTCATGCTGGCAGCTACCGGTCGATATTGAACGCAGAGGTCACTTTCGATGCCGAATACAGTGAACTGTTTCTGCCGGGACATGTTCTCGACACGCCAGTTAAAACAGCCAATATCTCTGAACATGTGATCTTTCATCAGCAATGCGAGGAGATGTTACGCGGCCTTGGTAGTGTCGAGAAAACCACCGCCGCCGTACGGCAGTTGCTGACCCAGTCCGCAGGCAGCTTCCTCGATATTTCGCAGGTCGCTCTGAGCCTGCATGTCAGTGAGCGCACCCTGAGGCGACGGTTAGAAGCTGAATCAACCAGTTTCAGATCGACTTTTGATGAGATCAGGGACTTACTCGCGAAGGAATATTTGGCCAAAACCGAATTGACTGTGGCCGAGATAGCGCACCTGCTGGACTATTCCGAGGCGGTGAATTTTCGCCGGGCGTTTTTTCGCTGGAACAGTTTAACGCCCAGCCAGTATCGCCAGCAGCAGGTCGCGTAGACACACATAGCTGGCCGGATACCCCCTGCACATGGCTGAATATGATTCCTTGGATCCCGTTATCCCAGCGTAATGTGTCTTTTTCAGTGAACCAAGAGAAGAGACATGACTGTAATCGCTACGGCATCACGCATGCCGGAGCGAATACCCGGGTAGCAGAATAAATCCCAGGTGCCGCCACTGGCGGCTCGGGATTCCAGGACCATAAAGCTTGCAGTCAGGGCAGTTGCGGCGCAACTGGCAGGTGCCACCGATGCCAGACAGGCCAGATTCAATGTTCAGCACGTCGACCGATTCATATTGTTGGGTCGTTGTACTAGTCAAGGTGAGATCAATCTACGAAGTTATTGTTTTTACTCGACGCGCTATACCAGATCGGTGACGACCAGGCGCGCTCCTGAATGGTAGCCGGCAAGTCTGAGCGCGGCGTTTCACCTGCGCGTATGGCATCCCAGGTGGACCACCGGCAGACTGGATTTTCGAGCGCACGTACGTAGTAAAAGGCCTGTTGTCCCGGTATAAAGTTTGGGTCTTTCCAAAGCATTTTAAGTTCGCCTGCGCCAACATTTGCTGTCCTGGAGCAGTCGTCCAGGTTGACTTGTACGCCGTTGTCCGGACAGCGATGAGTTTGCGGGTCCACGCTCAAACCATCTGCGCAGGCAACATCGTACACTTGCTCCTGGTGTTCGCCGTTTTCAAGCCAGCCTTTAATAATTTGCACGCGTTGCAATTGGGCAGTGTTTGGGTCAGCTACTGCCCAGGTTAAAAACGAAGGTTGACGATTGCCGTCTGCTTGCAGGGTGCCACCCATGGTTGTGCCACTTTGGTAGGCATTTTTAACGAGATCAGAACTATTTAACTGCGCATCGTTAAGTTCGTAACTGGCAAAAAAGCGAACTTTTATGCGTGTGCCGCTGGTGGCAAATGTTTCCTTCCGGCGAAGTGCGTCATAAATGGCCTCGCGAGTATTTTCTTCTGCCCAAACCCCAGCAATACCGGATGCGCCCCAATACTTGTAGCCCGAAAAATCAAGGTAGGTTTCATCGTCCACCTCCTCCGCCATTTTGGGCGCGGCCAGTTTGATCAGCGTACCGTAGAGAAAGCTCGCTGGTATCGAGCCGCGCTTTTCTGCAGTACTGTCAAATGACCCAATTTTGCCAACGTAGTTGTCCTCCTCAAGTGAGGCTGCGCCCGTATGCGTATCGCTTGAACCGATCACGCCAAATTTATAGGGGTTTGCGCCATCTGTCTCTTGCATGGAGAGCCCGCGTTGCCAGGCGTTTCGCACATAGCTGCCAGGTGGGTCACTGGGTATCTTGGTGGAGGTCCGCATAGGGAAAATCTCGAAATTTGCCCACTCGTCATTTTTTGATAACAAAGGGTGCGTTTCTGATGTGCCTTTGACCTGGGTGATTTCAACCAGCGGTTCATTGCGCAAGCGTTGATCGGCGTACTCCTGGTCAATGGCGTTGCCGGCCCAATCAGTAAACGCAAACATTGCACCGTTAGAACCATTGCTGTTGTGCGGAATAGCCAGGCTTTCTATATCCTGTTTACGCAGCGCGTCCATCCAATCCCACAGGCCTTCGGGGTTAATGCTGTTGAAGCGCGAGAAAGGCTGGGCGGGTAAGCGTTCGGTGCCGCGGAAAATCACGTTGCGATGCAGGCTTTCGCGCTCTGCGGTCGATGATGTGAACTCATAGCCTGCAAAGGTAGTGAACGTTCCAGGTTTGTAGGCCTCATTGGCAGCTTCGATGGTTTTTGACCAGGCTGATTGACTGACCTGATTGACGATCGCGTTGTCGATAGTCCCGTCGAGCAGGTTGGCTACGACATCGCTAATAAACCCGTAGAACACTTTACTTCTATTGTTTAAGTCCAACAGGCCACCATCGACCGATTCATTAATATTGTGATACGGCTTTGCGAAATCGTATTGCGAAATTGACGTGCTGGTATCTGCCCCTTCGTTGATCAGGCCAAGAAAAACCGCGTGATCGGTCACCGCATAAAAATCGAGCGGTTGTGCCAGTTGTACGTCAAAGCCGCTCGGGTGCTTGATCACTTCACCTTGCGCGTAGCGGTAGGCGTCGGTCGGAGAGGCGGTGGTACCAAAGGCTGACGCATCAAAGGAGAGTGTCGTATGCACGTGCAAGTCGCCAAAGTAGGCATTTCGATCGGGGTTGGGCCCGGGGCCACCAGGGTCGGGCTTCGACACTGCCGGGAACGCTGTGATTTCGTCATTCGCCGGGATTATCGTATTGGTCGTCCGATAGTATTCCTGTGCCTGTGCGCGCTTATCCGATTCGGATTGATCGCCGGAACAGGCGGTTATCAATGCGACGGCGGCAATCATTGCTGTGCGATAAATCATGGATCAGATCTCTGTTTATTAAATTGCCTTTTATGAAATAGCCCTTTATCAAACAGGTAGGACTATCAGCATGAGTAATGGAGAAAGGAGATACTTTTATTATGGCGCTATGAAATCTGGCTTAGGAATCATAATCGGCCAGATTATTAACTTATGTCAGTGCTGGCCGAACCCCCCCTGCGCTATCAGCCCTCGGGATCAAGCCAGATGGGGCTGGTCCATGCCCGCTCCCGGATTGTTACCGGAACGCGGGGGTCCGGCTCGCGCCCCAGGCGAATCGCATCATAGCTGGACCAGCGACAGGTTGGGTTCATCAGTACACGAACATAGTAGAAGGCACCCTGGGCCGGATCGTAGTCAGGGTCATGCCAGACGGTTTTCAGTTCATTGGCACCTGAGCCCGGGCTGAAGTAGCAGGTATCAAGATCGACACTCGCACCATTATCCGGGCAGCGGCCCGTTGCAGGGTCGACGTTAAGCGGTTAGACGAACAACCACCCTTTTTCCACTTTCAGAAAAGTATCGTCGTCCTTGACGGTTACCTGCTGTTCCCTCCAGCGATCCACACAGCTAATCTAAGCCTATGTTGGGTGGTCGAAAACTTGGCTATTTGGACCTTGAATCCAGACTCCGGCCGAACGCGATTATCACCGATGCGTCTTCGATGGCCTTGAATTCAGAATAGTGTCGTTGAATCTTCAGTCAGCACCGATGGCGGTGAGCGGATAGGTGTGTCACCCGGCTGATATATCGGCACAGGCGCTCAAGCTTCTTGCGCTGATGTGATTTGCAGGCTATACCGGCATGCAGTGAGAAGCTAGGGAAAAATGGAGAGTAAATGAACCAGATATGACAGTGAATTAATGAGTTGATATAGCATCCACCGCTTGAATTTTACCAATTTGGTTAATACAATTATAATCTAAAAAAAGTAGTATTAACCAATATGGTTCATACATTAATGAAAAAGGTGTTAGCATAGACATCCATTTCGCTAAATTGAGCATCAAATCTGTCTGTGAAGAGCCACGAAAAGCCACAAAACAGTATGGGGCAGCGTCTGCCAAAAAGCTCCAGACTAGACTGGCAGACTTGAATGCTGCTGCTAGATTGGGCGACATACCGGCAGCAGGCAAACCCCACCCGCTGACAAACAAACAGCTGGGTGAATTTTCAATCAGGTTGGCTGGAGGGCACAGAATTGTGTTCAAGGCTAATGATGATCCTATACCATCAACTGCTGACGGTGCGGTCGATTGGAGAAATGTCACATCCCTTCTAATCACTTACATTGGAGACTATCATGACTGATATTACGACTCAGTTCGCGCCAAAGTGGGTATCGCCGCCCGGAGATACCATATTGGATCAACTTGAGGAACTTGGATGGACCCAGTCCGAGCTTGCGCAACGAACAGATTATTCTAAAAAACATATCAATAAGATTGTTCAGGGAAAAGCACCGATTTCCGAGGATACGGCTTTTAGATTTGAAAGAGTTTTGGGCGGAAGTGCTAGTTTTTGGCTATCACGAGAAGCACAGTATCGGGAAGCTGTAGTTCGCAAAGAGGAAATGGCATTGCATCGTAGCCAGGTGGATTGGTTGAAGGAACTACCGCTCGCACATATGGTGAAGTATGACTGGATATTGAATCATAAAGATAAAGGTCATCAAGTTACAGAATGCCTTTCGTTCTTCGGTGTTGCTTCTGTTAGTGCTTGGCGAAAAAGATATGAGCAGTCAACCCAAGCTGTGTTTAAGTCTTCGCCGAAGTTTCAGATGAATGCTGCTTCTGTCGCTGCTTGGCTACGCCATGGTGAAAAGCAGGCTACGAGCCTTGAAACGAGCTCTTTCAACAAGCAAGCTTTTAAAGATGCGTTACACGAAATTAGAAACCTTACGAATGAAACGGAGCCACATCTTTTCATACCGGAATTGACCAATATTTGCGCCCAAGCAGGTGTTGCTGTTGTGTTTTCGCCTACACCCCCCAAGTGTCCAATCAGCGGTGCTACAAAGTGGCTCACACCGGAAAAGGCTCTTCTTATGCTTAGTCTAAGGTACAAGTCAAATGATCATTTGTGGTTTGCATTCTTTCATGAGGCTGGTCACATCCTTTTGCATGGCAAGCAGATGACTTTTTTCGAAACAGGAATGAAGGACATTAGCGAGAAGGAAGCAGATAAATTCGCGAGTGATCTCCTAATTCCACCTGAAGCGGTAGCCCATCTGCCGCGTATTGCTCGTACGGGGGTAGCGGTAAAGGCTTTTGCTAAGCAGGTCGGCATTGCCCCTGGAATCGTTGTCGGACGGATGCAACATGAAGGGTATTTGCCACCAAGCCATTTGAATAAGCTGAAAGTACAATACAAATGGTTGTCAAGCTGACATGACTCAGGATCAAGCAAAGTGTAATCAGGAAATAATCTGTTAAAGGGGCTATTTATGCTTGTATTGCAAATTATCATTGGCTTAATTGTTTTAACTGCGATTATATGGAGCTTCTTTGCTTTTAATAACCATTGCGAAAATAAGTTTGGTTATCGTTTTTTTACTATGCCTTCATTTTTAACTGCGGGTGTGTCATTAATCTCAATATTTCTTGGTAATGAATGGAGAGTTAACTCAATTCAAGAAAATGGGGACATACTGAATGGCATTGTAATTATTGGGATTGGTGTGATAATTGCTTTATATCTTGTATATTTGAATTTTAAAAATACAAACCTTATATATGGTCTTGGAGGTAGTGCTGTTCAACTAGCAGTGTTTGGGGTTTTAGCTTATTTCGGGTTTCTTATATTAATTTTAGGCATAGTTGTTTCTGTTTTTGCAAGTATGGCTGAACAACGTGTATATGTTGTCAATAAATAGCTGTAGTGGACCGACTTCATCTGACATTTCAGACCCAGATTAATTGACTCTAGACCCACAATCATTGATTCCGAGACCGATTTTATCCAGTTGGGCCCACAATAAATAGCACTATAAATCTTATGTGCTTAAACCAATAGCAACACCTTGATGACGAAGGTAATTATACAACGTTGCTTTGCTGATCCCAAGATTATGAGCTATTTCATTCACGCTTAAGTCGCCTTTTAGATAAATAGCTTCAGCAGCAACAGCTTTGCGCTTAGCCGCTTCAGTTAATCCTTTTGGCCTTCCCCCTTTTTTACCTCTGGCCCTAGCCGCTTTCAGTCCTGCATTTGTTCGCTCAATAATCAAATCACGCTCAAATTCAGCTAGAGATGAAAATATATTAAAAATTAACCGCCCTTGGGCATGGGTCGTATCGATAGGATATTGAAGGCTTTTTAATCCAACATTTAGTTTAAAGAATTTAACATATTTATATTGCGCATGCACGTTTGGTCGGTTATCACTGTGACGTGATTGCTCCAGGCAGTATTCCCCGAAAAGGTGGGTCGAAGTCGGTGAAGACAGAAAGCGTCTCGGGTCAGGATGTCATGGTGTCTTATCCGGAAAATGCCGAGCGGGTGGTGGAAGATATTCCAGGCAGCCAGTTAGTGACAGTGCGTGGTGGCTCACACAGAGGCTTTTCCGGGCCGGCCGGCGCGCTGCGCTGGCTGAACAAACCCGACAGCCTGGGCTATTACGTTGTCAGTTCGCTGATTGTCGATGGAGTCTGCCGAGCCCGCCCCTGCGCTATCAGCCCTCGGGATCAAGCCAGATGGGGCTCGTCCATGCGCGTTCCCGGATTGTTGCCGGTACACGGGGGTCTGGCTCGCGCCCCAGGCGAATCGCATCATAGCTGGACCAGCGACAGGTTGGGTTCATCAGTACACGAACATAGTAGAAGGCGCCCTGGGCCGGATCGTAGTCAGGGTCATGCCAGACGGTTTTCAGTTCATTGGCACCAGAGCCCGGGCTGAAGTTGCAGGTATCAAGATCAACACTCGCACCATTATCCGGGCAGCGGCCCGTTGCAGGGACGACGTTAAGCCCATCAGCGCAGGCAATATCGACCACCATTTCCTGGGCTTGGTCCTGCGTATCGAGCCAGCCCTTAACCATTTGCACCCGTTGCAACGGCGCGTCCATTGCGTCGCGAGTCGTCCAGACAAAAAAGCCAGGAGACGTCTGTTTTGTCGCATTCGTGCGCAGCACACCCCCCATCGGCACACCACCGGCGATTAAGGATGGAATCGCATCGAGGTCGTTTGCTACTGTCTCATCAATACCCCAGCCTGCATAGAAGCGCACGGCCATGCGCGGGCCGGATGTGGCATAGGTTTCACGCCGGGCGAGCGCGTCAAAAATTGCTTCGCGGGTATTCTCAGGCGCCCAGACCGCGGCCAGACCACCCGATGTATGAAAATTGAGACGGGATTTGTAAGCGGCTGTATCCGCATTATCTTCCAGGCGCCGAACCGCTGAGGAAGTGACCGCCCCCACTGCACCGGGAAAGTCCCATTCTTCTACATCCCCAGGATTGGAATTGTGACTGTCCGTGGCGGCGATAAAGCCGACCTGCATCGGGTTAAACCCCAGCTCCTGCTCAAGCTCCAATCCGACCTTAAGCCCCTGGCGGACAAAACCTGTTTCGAAGGCGCAGCCGGTTGTTTCTCCAGGTTCACACGGGTCGAACACTTGTTCGAAAGCGCACTCTTCATCTGTCGCGCCAACCCCAAGCGCACATTCCTGTGCGCCCTTGATCTGGAATATTTCAACCAGCGGTTCACGCCTTTGGCGCAGACGCCAGTCGGCCTCACCATATTGCTGACCGTCCCAGGTGAAGCGTGAGTAAGTCAGGCCCCATGCCTTGTTGGGGTTGTGCGGTATAGTCAGGAAATCACAATTTTCGCCACAGGTGGCTTCAAGTCCCTTCCAGAGTTCAATGGCATTTGGTACATCCAGACTTGAAATAGCGCGTTCAGGCACCGTATTGGAGCGGAAAATAACATTGCGGTGGTGCTTGCCCTGCTCGGGCATGCCAGGTGAATACTCATAGCCAATCAGTGTGGTCAATTCACCCGGTTCATAGTACTTGTCGGCCAGGTCGATATAACGAGCCCAATCGGTGGCGGTGTTTTTAATACAGCGCTCGAACGCGCCATCGCCAAATCTACAGGTAGGGAAAGAACCGGGGTTAAGGGGCTGGCGGGTCGTCTGCTGATAAACACCGGCAGGTTTTGATGGGTCGCCCGGGGTTGCTGTACCGCGCGCGTTCCCCACCAGGATTTGAAAAATCATTGGGTTAGGCTCGTTGGCCAGCCAACAGGCGGCACGCTCGCCAAGCGACAGGTCAGGGTTATCGCAATGGGTGCGGGTGCCAAAGCCTTCGGCGTGGTCGGTGATTGCGACAAAGTCCAGCGGGCGGCTAAGCTGCATGACCTCGCCACCGGGACTGCTTAGCGGCTCGCCTTTGGCGAAGCGGTAGGCATCCTCAATACCCAGAGTGGTGCCGAACAGCGTGGCATCAAAGCTTTCAGCGGTGTGCAGGTGCAATTCGCCCCAATACAGGTTCATATCAGGGTTGGGCGCTGCCTGATAAATGGCTGGCTGCGGTTCGGGCAGTGTGAGCTTGCTATTGTCTTGCATGGCATAGTCGCGAGCGGCAGACTCCGGGCCGAATTTGTCGGCCGTTGTCTGCAAAGGGACCACTAGTTTGACCCAGACAAAGCCGATGGCCACAAGTAGTAAAACAACTACGCCTAAACCTATTTTCTTAATCACACTTTCCTCCCAGGACATTCCCGAATCCAGCGGCGACAGACACATCCAGAAAGACCGATTGTTTCCAACTCATGTTGGCACTCCGAATTGTTCAGTTAGTTGTGTCGAGCAATGATGGGGCTCGAGTCGGTGACAGCAACTTCCTCGCCAGCTTCATTCTCAAAGTAGAAAGTTGGTAGCAGGTGGGCCTTCGGCTCGGCCCGCTGCCTGTAATGTGGATTCGACCCTCCAGATAACAGACGCGACTGTCGCTCAAACCGATACGGGATATTCCGAAACCGCATGACTGCCAACACCTTCCGCGTATAGGGAGAACCCGGGGCACCCATGAGTGTCTGCACTTTTATATTTTTCGTCAAGGTCTTCGCTCCTAAACTGTACTCGCAACCGCTATCCTCAGCGCTTGCTCTTCATCCTCATGTAGACACCAAACGGCAGCAACACCAGCAGTGTTAACAGGCCCAATACGACACCGGGGCCGAGACGATCTCGCTGCCAATTCAGTGCGATCTGCTTACTTCTCGAATAACCTGGTGGTATCGGCTGAACTTTGTTTTCCCGTTCGAACGTCTCGTATGCCGAAAGCATTGCGCTAAACCGGGCCGGCTGCTCACTCGCAAGGTCCGCTGTCTCACCTGGATCACTAACGATATTGTAGAGTCGCCACTGTCCGTCGCCGAGCGGTGGCAGATTGCGCACAATCTTGAAATCGCCCTTGAAAAGCGCCGCCTGTCCTGTCAGTTCGTAGCCAATGGCATCATCCTTCCCATAGACTCGGTCAGTCTCACCCCTCACGAGAGGCGTCAGATCTCGTCCGGTCACCGGGAGTACCGGGCGCCCGCCATAGCGCTCACCGGGCAAGTCAACTCTGGCAAACGATAGAATGGTCGCGGCAATGTCCGTTGCCCAGGCGAAGGCTGCGGTCTGCTTCGGCATATCGCCGAGAGGTCGACCAGAGACAATCAACGGAACGCGCAGGCCGCCTTCGCCAGTGTAGAACTTGTAGAAGGCCAACGGGCTGGCAGCGGCACTGGTAAAGCCCGGCCCAATAGAGTTGTAGCTGCCTTTCAGGCCAAGCGTTTCATAATCCGTCGAATAGCCCATGCTCGCTGTCATCGCACTTCTTGGCCCCACAAGCGGGTCAATGGCGCCAGACCCCTCAGCGCCATTGTCAGAGGTAAAGATGAAAATCGTATTGTCGAGCTCGCCCCGCTCCCGCAAGTAAGCCAATAACCTGCCGATGTGGTGGTCCATCGCTTCGATCATTCCGGCATACACGGCCATCCGCTTCGATTCGTACCGTTTACGCTCATCGCTCAAAGCGCCCCAGTCTCCGGTCGATGCCATGCGCACCATCGGTACTTTCTCTGGCAACAGGCCGATTTCGACCGCGCGCGCCAGCCGCGCTTCACGCAGCGCGTCCCAGCCATTGTCGTAAATCCCCATATAGCGGTCGATGTATTCCTGGGGTGCCTGTACCGGCATGTGCACCGCCTGGAACGGTACGTACGCAAAAAACGGTTTGCCATCATCCAGATTGCTGTCGATGAATTCGATAGTCTTGTCGATGAGGAACCGCGAGGAATAGAAATCTTCAGGCAATTCGAAGCGCTCGCCATCGGCAAACCAGTTCGCTTCGTCATAGATTGGAAGATACGGTCTTTGCTCCCAATTGTCCGCGCCTGAGTCCATCAACGCGACCGTACGCTCAAAGCCGCGACGGCTTGGTAATTTGTGCGGCTCGGAACCCAGATGCCATTTGCCAGCCATATAAGTGTGGTAACCCGCGTCTTCTAACAGGGTCGCGATCGTCACCACGTTGTCCCCCAGTACGCCCTGGTAGTTATCAAACACCTTCTGCTCTGGCGCCAGCATCTCAGGAATGTTCGGCACACCAGCCAGGTGATTGCTGACACCGGTCAACAGCATCGCACGAGACGGCGCGCAGTTGGCTGCGGTATGGAAGTTGCTGAAGCGGGTCCCCTGTTCGGCAAGCGACGCGAGCGTCGGTGTGTTTACCTCACTGCCATAGGGAGCAATATCCGTATAACCCAAATCATCCGCGAGCAGGAAGACGATGTTGGGCCGGCGAACAGCGTCGTCCGCCGCCAGCGATTCAATCGATAAGATCGTGACCAGCGCCAGCAGAACCAGAGTCTTGTACGTCATGCCTTGTACCCCATGATTAGTCCCTTTCCGGCAGAAACCGCACAGCAGTCAACAGCAACAAGGCAATGACAATCTCGAACCCGACCGTCTGAATCGGCAAGGCTGCACCATGCAGTACCCATGCAAGGAGCCTGCCGATGGCGGCGATCAAGAGCAGCATTACCGGCGGGTAATACCAGGAGCGTCTGCCGGTTACTAGCGCAATCAGAATGCAGAGACCCAAAACAAGAAAGAACGCAGACAGATCACCGATCTGTGTGCTGAGTCCAAGGCCGGTTTCCAGGCTGAGACCCGTTGATTCCGCAATGCCGCCCGGGTAGAGTAGCCAGCGCAGCCCCATGACGATAAAAAGCAGTGCGGGCACTGCAACCAAAAATGTAAGAATCCCCCTGCCGATGCGTTTCATCATTGACCCCCTTTGGCTTTCAGCCCTTCTTTTTTCAAACGCCAAAGCAGGACATCGAGGCGATCCTGACCGAAAAACGGCTCACCTTTAAATGCGCAGGTCGGCACACCCCAATGGCCCGCATGATCATGGTCGACCTGGTTTTTTTCGATGACTGATTCCAGCCGGTCTGCTTCGGCAATGATTCTCTGATCCATTTCCGCGAGATCGAGCCCGGCTCTTTCCGCCGCCCTGGCCAGATGATCTCCCTGGTCCCATCCATCTGTGCCGCCCCAGATGAGCATCGATACTTCATCGGCAAATTCGATTCCAGGTCCCATTTCCTCGGCCAATGCACCGAGTCGGGTGAGACGATGGATGTACGGTTGATCGGACGCGGTCTGCCGCCGACCGTTTTCATCGATGAGTTGGTTGACCGGATCAGGCCTGGGCATGGCAAAGGGCAACTCCAGAAACTCCGCAACACGAAAAACATCAGTGCCGAAGTACGAAAACCATTGCGGCTGCACCTGGTCAAAGAACTCCGGCATTCGTACCGCAATCGGATACACAACCCGGAAGTTGACCTTCAACTGGTACTGTTCCTGCCAGTCACGCAATCGTCTGGTCGCTAGATAGGACCATGGGCTCCGAAAGGACCAGAAGACATCAATTTCCAGCGACTCACTCATCATGCTCCTCCTATAACTGACCTTTTTAAGTATAGACAACCTTCGCACCCGGCGTATATCACCGGCATTTCAACAACGCACCTATCAACCTAGGCTCCCTGGAACATCAAACCCAGCGTGCGTTCCGTAAACCAGTAACTGGCGACAATCCCCATGCACTGGACTGGCAGTGCTTGCAAACGGGGATTGTCCAAAACTGTCAGTTGCCGTCCCACAACCCGCCATCCTGCGAGAATAACCAACATCACAACCACGATCATCAACTGGCCGACGTCCACACCCACATTGAACAGCAGCAAGGCCATGACGGCCGAGTCCGGAGGCAAACCAATATCCGAATGCGCTGCCATCATTGTGGGTTAACCCAAATTGGGGAAGACCAGGCACGTTCCTGAATAACCCGGTCAAGATTGTCGCGTGGTTCCACGCCGGCGCGCAGTGCATCCCAGGTTGACCAACGGCACGTCGGGTTTTCGAGTACCCGTGCGTAATAGAACGCCTGCTGGCTCGCGTCGTATTCAGGGTCCTGCCAGAGTGCCTTCAACTCAGCGGCGCCCCGGTCCGCTGAAAAGGAACAATCAGACAAATTAACCCTGGCACCATTGTCTGGACAACGATGGGTAGTCGCATCAACCGTCAATCCGTCCGAGCAAGCAACATCAAAAACTTGCTCGTGGGGCTCGCCGTCCTTAAGCCAGCCTTTGATGATCTGCACACGCTGCAACGGCGCCGAATTCGCATCTCTCGCTGCCCAAACGATAAAGGAAGGCGCATCTCCGGGTCTCGCCATCAGGTCTCCTCCCATTGATACACCTCGGGTATAAGCGCGGGTAACTCCATCCGCTGCTTCCAGCATTGTGCCGTCGAGGTCAGGCCCGGCGAAAAACCGAACCCGTATCCGCGGACCAGAGGTCGCAAAGGTTTCCTTGCGGCGGAAGGCGTCATAGATAGATTCACGGGTGTTTTCTTCAGCCCACACAGCAGCCAGGCCCGATGCACCATAGACTGACGTATTGCGAGGCAGATAGCGCCTGCCATCCGACGCGATATAGAACGCCGAGTCATCTGCATCGTTTAACCGGAGGCTTTTCATATCCTCACTGCCGACCGGCACAGAGCCACGAAGGACAGGCGTCGAATCCAGAAGGCCCACCTTTGAGAAGAAATTCGATTCATCATAAGAACCTGCGCCGGTATGCGTATCGGAAGACCCGATAAAACCGTAACGGAACGGGTTACCGAGACCTTCAGCTTCCAGCACGAGTCCCTTTTTCATCGCATCACGAACATAGCCACCTGCGGGCCTGGCAACGGTCATAGGTCCGCCGCCCGCCTTATAGGGGTCGATCTCGAAGCCAGCCCACTCATCGTTCATCGACAGGGCTGGATGCGTCTCCGAGGTACCTTTCACTTGCGTGATTTCAACCAGCGGTTCATTGCGCATGCGCTTTTCGTTGTGGGCCAGCGTCATCGGGTCGCCTGCCCAGGTCGCCAGCTCGAACATCTGTCCATTGGATTTGTTGGAATTGTGCGGAATGGCCAGACTCTCAACGCCTTTTTCCCTCAGACCATCCATCCAGGTCCATAGATCCTCTGGATCAAGTGACATGAGCCGGTTGAAAGGCACCGCTGGCATATTCTCGGTGCCGCGGAAGATGACATTCCGGTGCATGCTGCCGCCGTCCTCCTTCGTCGATGAGAACTCATAGGCGGCGAAGGTAGTGAATTTTCCGGGCTCATAATGGCGGTCGGCGGCACGCACTTCATCAAGCCAGGTGTTGCGCATGATGTCTGCGACTTGCTCTCTGAACGTTTCAGAAGTGTTCATTACAGAGGCAACACCTCGAATGAACGTACGAAAATTCCGCGTAGGTATGCTTTCGAGCGTTAGGTTTTCCGGTGCATTTAGATTGTGGATGGGTTTCATCGCCAGATTGGTGGAGATTTCAGTGGAGGTGTCGGCCCCCGCTGGGACCACGCCAAGATAAAAACCGTGGTCTGTTACCGCGTAAAAATCCAGTGGCTGGTCGATCTGCATATCAAAGCCGCCCGGATGCTTGATGGCCTCACCCTGGGCGTAGCGGTAAGCGTCGTCAGGCGTCGCCAGTGTGCCAAAGTTAAAGGCATCCATCGAATAGGTGGTGTGAACATGTAAATCGCCAAAGTAGGCGTTGCGCTGTGGGTTGGCATCTGGCCGACGATCGACAATGGTGTGGTCTGTTACAAACACTGGTTGAGCGAGTACCCCACGCTGATTCCTGTCTGGCTGATCATCATCACCGCCGCAAGCGGTAAGCAGCATTCCCGCGAGCGCCATACTGGCCAACACCTTTCCATTTCGATGCATCATTCCACTACTCCCACTCAATAATCGGTAATTCTGAAACTCTTCAAAAAGATCTTTCCGCCACTCCTTATTCCGTCGCAACCATTCCCTGAGCACGCTTGAAGAAGTGCCTTGTTGCTTGTTCCCGTGCCTCGGGGTCCCTCATGACAATATTCTGAATCTCGTTGTCTGTTTGGAACGCACGGACCATTCCCTGGAAGAACTTCTCTGAGAACGCGTTGTAAACCACATCCGCTGGGTTGTTGCGCATCATGTCCTTCATATCGTCGTCCATGATTTCCTGATTTACCTTCTCAAATCTTAGGAAGTCTTCGCGTGAGAACTCGGTTCCGTGTCTCTCGTTAAAGGATTCGATGATTTCCGAGAGGGACTGCTCCTCGTCCTCGGTGTATGGGTTCGCGCCAAACTCGGTTATCGGCTCAAGAGTAGTGGTCTCTCCCGGTGCTAGGGTTCCACTGCCGTCTTCCTCTTTCTGAAGTTTGAACGCGGACAGGGTGAGCATGTCATCTGTGATGTGAACGTCTGCGGGAACATCTCGCGAAGGAAGCAGTCGAGATAACCAGGACGTGTAGACAAAGAGTTTCTCTAACCAGACGTCGTTCAATGCCACGACCTGCGCTACAAACGAATAGAACCGTTGGTAACTTTTCAGAAGAAGACGGAACTCTTCCTTTGCCTGCTCGTCCTCATCGAGTTCAAACCGACCCAATGCTTCTCGGACTAGACCTTCGAGTGTGATGCGGTCTTGGGTTGAGAGGTTTCCTGCGAAGAACTTCTGTGCAAATCGCTCAACCTCATCCTCATGAACGTAGTATGCATCGTTTATACGACTTGCAAGATCATAGATTTGGTTGAGGTCAGTGCGTTCCTCCAGTTCGGTTGCCTCAAAGAACGGCGTGAATGCTTCTTTGACCTCTTCCGTTGAATTTCTAAAGTCGAGGACGAAGGTTTCTTTCTTACCTGGATAGGTCCGGTTCAACCGTGACAGGGTTTGCACTGCTTGCAGTCCGAAAAGGTTCTTATCGACATACATCGCCACCAGTTTGGGTTGGTCAAATCCTGTCTGGTATTTCTCTGCAACCACCAATATCTGGAAATCATCGGTATCAAACTTCTTCGGAAGTTCGGTTTCTGCAAATCCGTTCGCACTCGCTTCGGTCCACTCAGTCCCATCGATGTTGAGGTCACCCGAGAACGCGACCAGTGCCTTGAGGTCCGTGTATTGCTTCTCCTCGATGTAGGCATTGATACGTTGCCAATAGCGGAGGGCATGCTCTCTGCTCTGTGTGACAACCATTGCCTTCGCATGACCTTTGAGTTCTTTCTGAACATGCACCCGGAAATGCTCGACAATCACTTCTACCTTTTGGTCAATCGCGCTGGGATGCAGTGATGCATATCGTGCCACACGTGCCTGACCACGACGCCCTCGTAACTCTGGGTCATCCTCAATCGTCTTCTCGAGTTGATAGTAGGCACCATAGGTCGTGTAGTTCTGAAGAACATCGAGAATGAACCCTTCGTCGATTGCCTGACGCATTGAGTAGAGGTCAAAGGGATGGGGTTTCTGGTCAGGGCCGATGGTGCCAAACCGCTCAAGGGTCACATTGCGTGGGGTCGCGGTGAATGCCAGGAACGAGATGTTCTTCTGTGGCCCGCGTGCTGCCTGTTGTTTCAGAACAAAGTCGTTGATCTCTTCCAGAACCTCTTCGTCACGGGTCAGTGCATCTGCCATCGCCTGCGCTGCTCTGCCGGACTGCGATGAGTGTGCTTCGTCGATGATAACTGCGAACTTCTTGGATGATTGCCCTGCGAGGGTCGCAAGATGTTCAGTGCCAAACTTCTGGATGGTTGTGATGATGATGCGCTTACCGTCTTCGATCGCGCCTCTCAGGTCCTTCGAGGTTCCGTCTATCGTCTCCACCACACCCTGCGTCTGAGCAAACCCGGAGATGGTGTTCTGTAGCTGACGGTCCAGGACCAACCTGTCGGTAACGATAATCGCAGTATCAAAAAGCGGTTTATCGCCTTCATCATGCAGGTTGATGATTTGGTGTGCAGTCCACGCAATCGTATTGGACTTACCTGACCCTGCACTGTGTTGAATCAGGTAGTTCTGACCAGTCCCTTTACGTTGTGCGTCTGACAGTATCTTTCGAACCGCATTCAATTGCTGGAACCGAGGGAATATCAGCACCTCTTTTCCATCCTTCTTCTCGAGATGAATGAAACGACCGATAACGCCCAGAAGCACCTCCCGTGAGAAGACTGCCTTTGCTTGCGATAGGTCTTTATAGAGGTATGCAACTCGGTTCTCGTCAGCGACGTCTGGGTTACCTGCACCACCGTCTCGTCCTCGGTTGAACGGAAGGAACCGTGTCTTTCCATTCATCAACCGTGTGGTCATCGAGATATGATTCTGATCCACCGCGAAGTGAACGATTGCACCTCTTTTGAACGTGAGAAGCGGTTCACCTGCTGGAGGACGGTCTTTTCGATACTGTCTCTCTGCGTGTTTGACGGTCTGACCAGTGAGGTTGTTCTTCACCTCGATGGTGGTCACCGGAATACCGTTGACGAAGGTAACGATATCAATCGCGTTACGGTTCCTCGATGAATAGGTGACCTGCCGCATCACTGACAGAATGTTTGCTTCGTATAGACGTGTCAGGTCGGGATTCAGGTTTGATGCCGGTTTGAAGTAGCAAAGCGAAAGATTGATATTCGGAACCAGTTTGAGACCGTCACGCAGGACCTTGTGCGTAGGAGCGTTTTTAAGTGCCTGCTCCAAACGTTTGAGAAGTTCACTTTCTGCCGAACCGCTGTAGTGGTCTTCCAGGGATTGCCATGCATCCGGTTGGGTGGTCTTGAGGAACTGAACGAGCAGTTCTTTATCCAGTGCCAATGGCACGTCGTAATCCGTCGCACACGTCCGTTCGATATATCCCTGGTCACTCACCAGGCACTTGACGATGTGCTCTTCGAAGACACTCTCACGATGGATATCTGTGGTGGTGTGTGAAGTTTCGGTCATGCCTGTATCTCCGACTGGATGGTATCTAACTGACGGTCGGTGGTTCCAGACCTTGCATAGCTGGTGACATCAATCTGACCGGTGACAGCAGCGGTGATCAGGGCAGAGCGGTATTCTTTGAGGCGGTCAATAGACGGCGCAGTCTTCCCTTTTAAGATTCTCTCAAATTCGATCATTTCAGCAACTTTTTCCTGCAGTCTAATCTGAGGAACCGGAATCTTTTCTTTCTCGATTATTCGAATATTCAACGGACGATTACGACCCGCGGCGCCGCGCGAGCAGTTGTCCATTAGAAACTGCCCATGATGTGAACGAAAATATGCAAATAGGTATTCGGTCATTATACCCGCAAGTCCAGCGTAAACTGGATATCGGTGAGACACGACGCAACCATCTTCGTTACTGGAGACTAATCCTACCGCGCCTTCCCACGCGAACTGCCCACTGAATACAAAATCGTTCTCCTTGACGAAGAAGAATGATGAGTCCCCTAGATCATCAAAGGGGGTCTCGGGTTTTCGAAAGAATCCACGTCCGCGATTGTAAAGACCCAGCGGAACGAAGGATGCTTCTACATCTTGTGAGATCGGTCGCGCTATCGGGTGGACGCAAAAACCGAACCGTCGCCATTCGCCACTCTCTCGGGCGTCATGAATGAGTCCTTCAAATCGACGTGTGGCCAACTCCATTAACCGCTGTTTTTTCTCGATGAGAGAGTCGATCCGTGTGGTCTCACGGTCCAGAAAATCCGCAATCACACGCTGGGTAGGGATGTCGGGGACGCGCAACCTGATATTCTTCATGTCGCCATAACGCGTCGTCCAAAGATCAGCGACGATCCCATGCCCCCAACGATAGAACTCCTCTTGAAAAGCAGTAGAACGTAGTAAGTGATGAGAAAACCTACTGTCAATATTACGGGGTTCAAGAACAATACTGATAAGAGAAACAGACCCCTCATGGTCGGAAATCCCACCCGAACCTTTTCGGTCAGAGCGACTGTTGATGGCATAGTCACCTACTCGAACGACCTTTCGGTTATCTCCGTCATCACTTTTTGCCGCAGTTTCTAGTTGAGGGACAATGCCTCGCATCGTGACTGAGAGCGGAGCAAAATCCTTGTCGCTGCCCTTTGCTTTGCGTTCACGAAACAGTTGACCTAAGCGATGTAGTTTCCAATCTTCGGGACTGTTTAGAGTCATGATGTCGTTCACCCCACCATCTCCTTCAACAGACCTGCAATCTCTGCTTCCAGAGTCTTCAACTCGGCATCAATCTCCTCGAGTGGGCGAGGCGGAACGTATTTGTAGAAGTAGCGATTGAAGTTGATCTCATACCCAACACGACCGATTTCACCGTCTCGGCCATCGGTGTAACTCTCATCAACCCATGCATCAGGCACGAACGGGAGAACCTCTCGCTCCACATACTCGCGCCAGTCTTCACCGAGAGGAACCAACTCGTGGTCACGGAGGTCAGAGTCTGCTTCGACCTTACCTTTGCTATCTTTGCAGACCACTGCATCTTCATCACGTTCCGATAGCGCAGAGAGGATTGCCTTCTTGATTGGTGCGCCAACCTTTATGACAGACTGCTTTAACACACCATCCAACGCACTCACAAATACGTCACGGTCGGTCCATCGCTCATTCTGTGGCAGTTTGTGACCTAACGCATTCAGAATGGCGGACTGTTCATGCTCATCTAACTTCTGGAAGGGTTTTGCATCCTTGAGTGATGCCAGACCCTCTTCAGTGACTTTAAATACAAGTTTGAGAGGACGCTCAACACGGATTTCCCGGTATCCGAAGTCCGTGGTGTCAAAGACTTTGGAAAACTCACCAAGGTCAGAACCATCACTCAACATCTCTGAATAGAGTCGGGCGATCTCATCGGTTGCCTCTTGAGGTATCTCGCGACGCTTGGAACCGAGCGATTTACGCATGGATTTCCAGAACCGTTCACCCGATGCGTCAATCAGTTGAACCTTGCCTCGACGTTCCACCGACTTTCGGTTGGTCAGCAACCAGACATAGGTCTGAATACCGGTGTTGTAGAAAAGGTCAGTGGGGAGAGCGATGATTGCTTCGACCCAATCGTTCTCCAGCATCCACCGACGGATTTCGCTCTCACCGGAACCCGCACCTCCAGTGAAGAGCGGCGAACCATTCATGACGATGCCGATGCGAGACCCTGCTTCGCCGTCCCGCATCTTCGAAATCATGTGCTGAAGAAAGAGCAACTGACCATCGGAGATGCGAGGGAGACCTGCACCAAATCGACCGGACATGCCCTGTTCTTTTGCTTCGGACCTTATGGGGTTCTGATACTTTTTCCACTCAACCCCATAGGGTGGATTGGAAAGCATGTAGTGGAATGACTTACCCTTATGCGCATCCTCCGTGAGGGTGTTCCCGAACGCGATGTTCTCCGGGTTGTGGTCGGTCACCAACATATCGGACTTACAAATCGCGAAGGACTCTGGGTTCAGTTCCTGCCCGAAGAGTTCGACACGTATTCTTGGATTTAATGCCTTCATCTCCATCTCGGCGATGGAGAGCATGCCACCTGTGCCTGCCGCGGGGTCATAGACCTGACGAATGACACCAGAACCCGTCAGAGCATCTTTGTCGTTCACGAGGAGTAACGAGACAATCAGGCGAATAACTTCTCGTGGTGTGTAGTGCTCACCGGCAGTCTCATTAGAGATTTCCGAGAACCGCCGAATGAGTTCCTCGAACAGATATCCCATCTCCAGGTTAGAGATGGCGTCCGGGTGAAGGTCTATCTGTGCGAACTGTTTAAAAACCTGATAGAGCAACCCAGCATCGTTCAGACGTTTGAGTTGGTCGATGAAAAGGAACTTCTCGAGGAAGATGTCTCGAACGTTCGGAGAGAACTGCGTGACGTAGTCGAGAAGGTTTCGGTGAATGTCTTTAGGGTCCTGCCCCCGAAGGGACGCAAACGTGAACTGAGACCGGTTGTAGGCCCGGGAGTTCTTACCAGCAGCCTCAAACAGGGTTCTATCCCGTGCCGCATCATCCATATTCTCTGAAATGGACGATGCGCGTTCCAGGAGCTGTGGCTTGGTGTCTTCGAGAATACAATCGAGACGACGCAGAACGACGAACGGAAGAACGACTTTTCCGTATTCAGACTGTTTGAAGTCGCCTCGAAGGGTCTCTGCGATGGACCATACGAAGGCACTCAGGGATTTGATGTCTTGGTCACCCAAATATTCCTCTCCAAACAAGCATTACAGTGCATTCAAATGAGATTAAAAAATAGGTTTTCGATCTCAATAATAAATCTTTTCGATATTTTTTCATTCTAACCACTTTTCAAAACAGTTAGTCGTATAAATCCACCTATTCGTAGAATCACCTAGACCCATCCCTTCTGCAACACCCAATCTGCTATTTCCATGCCTGACACTTCGTCCTGCCCCAATATGAATGCGTTATGTTGTTGATGCGGATAGAAGTATTTGTGTTATTGTTTGACTGAATACTTTGCAACACCATATATCATACTTTGTAACTACTGTGTAACTTCATTTCAAAACCTTCGCATTCCACCAAAAAACAACTGGTGTTATCAATACCCCCGTCATCCTCGCCGAGGCCGTAGGCCGAAAGGCGGGGATCCAGAGTTGCAGCTTTCGCGAAGCGAAAGCGCAATGGGTGTAACGCGGGGCACGCTGCTTAGTTAATGGCGGCTTCGCCGCCACTCTGGATTCCCGGGCTACGCCCGAGGATGACGGAGAGTGGGGACGGCAAACTGCATGGCGACGCAAGCGCCGCCACTCTGGATTGTCCGGGCAAGCCGGACACCCGCCAGGATATGTATTGGTAATAGAATTTGCGTCATGCTACTCCCACTCAATCGTTGCTGGCGGCTTGCTGGAGATGTCGTAAGTCACCCTGGAGATGCCGCTAATTTCGTTGATGATTTTGTTGGAGACTTTTTCCAGAAATTCATAAGGCAGGTGCGCCCAGCGGGCAGTCATAAAATCTACTGTCTCCACCGCACGCAGAGCAATCACATATTCGTAGCGGCGGGCATCGCCCACCACACCCACGGACTTTACCGGCAGGAAGACCGCAAAAGCCTGGCTTACCTGATCATAAAGACCGGCGCTGCGGAGTTCTTCAAGATAGATGTGGTCAGCCTGCCGCAACAGGTCCGCGTATTCTTTTTTCACCTCACCAAGAATGCGCACGCCCAGGCCCGGCCCGGGGAATGGATGCCGATACACCATTTCATGAGCCAGACCAAGCGTCAGGCCAATTCTGCGAACCTCGTCCTTGAACAGTTCTCGCAGGGGTTCCACCAGTTGCAGGTTCATGGTTTCCGGCAGGCCGCCGACATTGTGGTGAGACTTGATGACATGAGCCTTGCCGTCCTTATGGCCGGCGGATTCGATCACGTCCGGGTAGATGGTCCCCTGGGCAAGGAATTTCACTTTGCCGATTTTCGCGGCTTCTTCGTCGAACACTTCGATGAATGTATTGCCTATGATCCTGCGCTTTTCTTCCGGGTCGGTAACGGCGGTGAGCCGCGTCATAAATCTTTCTTCCGCATGGACGGTAATCAGGTTCAACCGGAAGGTGTTCCCCACGCCCTCGCCCAGCATACGGTTGACCTGGCTCACTTCGCCCTGTCTCAGCAGGCCGGTATCAACAAATACGCAGGTCAACTGGTCGCCAATGGCGCGAGAAAGTAATGCCGCCACAACCGTTGAATCCACCCCGCCGGATATGCCCAGCACCACCTCGGCGTCGCCAACCTGTTCGCGCACCTGGTGGATAATGTCTTCAACGATATTGCCCGGCGTCCACAGCGCTCTGCATCCGCAGACTTGTTTGACGAAACGGGCAAGTATCGCAGCCCCTTGAGTGGTGTGGTTTACTTCCGGGTGGAACTGCAATCCGTAAAATCTGCGGGCATCGTCCGCCATGGCGGCAATGTCCGTGTTGTCGCTTGACCCGGCTACCACAAACCCCGGCGGCGGCTTGGCGACTTTGTCGCCGTGGCTCATCCACACATCGAGATATCCATCTCCATCGCGGAGGTCGCCAAGCAGTGTGTTATTTTCGGCAAGGTCAACCCGTGCATAGCCAAACTCGCTTTTATCCGAGCTTTGCACTTCACCGCCAAGCTGCTTTGCCATGGTCTGCATGCCATAACAAATACCCAGCACAGGCACACCAAAATCAAACACATAGTCAGGGGCGGCCAGGGTGCCTGCTTGAGTGTCGGCGTCGGTGTCGGTGTCAGCGTCAGCGACAGATTCCGGCCCGCCCGAAAGCACAATGCCCATAGGCGCCAGCTCGCGGGCACGGGCCTCCGGCAGGTTCCAGGGGAGAATTTCGCAATATACGCCCGTTTCGCGAAGCCGGCGGGCAATAAGCTGGGTGTACTGTGAACCAAAGTCCAGAATCAGGATTTTTTCCTGGTGTATGTCCGGGTGTGATGACGGCATGGATGGCCAGATGGTGGGCAAGGCGCAATTATACGGCAAGAACCTTGCCCTCAAAAGAAACTGTTACTATGTGTTCCCATGGCGGGCGGCAACCGACAAATCATCTCCGTATCGGAACTGAACCGGGACGCCAAGCGTTTGCTGGAGTCGGAGTTTCCCATACTGTATGTCGAGGGGGAGATTTCCAACCTGGCGCAGCCCGGCTCCGGCCACTGGTATTTCACGCTGAAGGATGACAGGGCGCAGGTTCGCTGCGCCATGTTCCGTAACCGTAATCAGTTGACGCCTTTCCAGCCCCGTAACGGCCAGCAGGTTATCGTCCGTGGGCGCATTAGCCTTTACGAGGGTCGCGGCGAGTTTCAAATGATCGCTGATTCTCTGGAAGATTCGGGGGACGGCGCACTACGCCGCGCCTTCGAGCAACTCAAGGCCGCCCTGCAACAGGAAGGCGCGTTTGATGAATCCAGAAAGCAGCCCATCCCCGAGACGCCCACCCATATTGCCGTCGTCACTTCTCCCGCCGGGGCCGCCATCAGAGACGTGATTGCCATCATGCGCAGGCGGTTCCCGGCCATTCACCTTTCCATTGTGCCGGTACATGTTCAGGGAGAGGATTCCGTAGCGCAAATCGTTGCGGCTCTGGCGTTTGCCAACAACTTCCCCGGGGAACCTTTTGACCTGATCCTTTTGACCAGAGGCGGCGGTTCCCTGGAAGATCTTTGGTCTTTCAATACCGAACCCGTGGCGCGGGCGATTGAGGCAAGCCGCCTGCCAGTGGTAAGCGCCGTGGGTCACGAATCGGATATCACCATTGCCGATCTTGTTGCCGACCTGAGAGCACCAACGCCATCTGCAGCGGCGGAGCTGATTGCACCGGACGGTGAAGTCTGGCGCAACGCTTTTGATGATCTGGCAAGACGATTCATCCAGATAATTCAGCAGCAAATTGACGATGGCCGCAGGGAAGCGGTGCATCTCGCCAAGCGGTTGCGCCACCCGAGCGGGCATCTGGCGGAACTGAGCCAACGGCTGGATGACCTGCAACGCCGCATGGAGCTTGCCATACAATCTCAACTGGGCCGCCTCGCCGCGAAGTTGGCAAACAACAAATTGATTCCCCCCGTGCCTGTTATTGACGGCGCAAGGGCGAGCCTGAGACATCTGGCCAATAAGCTGCTGCATGCCGAAGCAACACACAGGCGAAGGCTGTCCGCTCCGCTCGCAGCGGCCATCACGAAACTGGACGCTCTGAGCCCGCTTTCCACCCTGCAACGGGGTTATGCCATCATCTCAACCGAACCTGAGGGGCATGTTGTTACCTCCGCCGCCGAACTGGCGGCGGGCGACAATATCCGTGCGCGGCTCAAGGATGGTGAAGTCATCGCACAAGTTATCGCACCAGTCACCGCAAAAGCGGGCACAACGGAAAATCCATGAAGTTTACCCTGGCGTTACTTGTCAGCCAGATGGCCTTCGCCCTGCCGCTACATGACCCGGTACCTGGCGGGGTCGCCATAGTGCCTCTTGCCGGTACGGAGAAGGTTACCTACGCGGGCAGTCAAGTGATGCTCGCCGAGCATAATGAGCGCCCTGTTGCGGTGGTGGGCATTGCGCTTTCGACGGCGCCCGGCAGACATTACCTGGAAACATCCAGTGGCCGGGTTGGTTTTGATGTATTGCCGAAGGATTACGATGTGCTGCAACTCACCATCCCTGACAAACGGAAGGTCAATCCCTACGAAAGTGACATGCCGCGCATCATCCGCGAGCGCGAAGAAATGGACGCGGCTTTTAATACATTCAGCGCCGCCGATGGTGTTGATACGTCATTCAGGTTGCCGGTGAGCGGCATGGTTTCCGCCTCATTCGGCCTGCAGCGCATCCTCAATGATCAGCCCCGCAGCCCCCACAGCGGTCTCGATATAGCGGCAATGGAAGGTGCGTCGGTCCTTGCGCCGGCTGCCGGCCGGGTCATTGCAACCGGCGACTATTTCTTTAACGGCACCACCCTGCTCGTTGACCACGGTCAGGGGTTGATCACCATGTATTGCCACTTGAGCGCCATCAATGCGGCCCGGGGAGATGTATTAAACAGGGGTGACATACTGGGCCGGGTCGGGCAAACCGGCCGCGTTACGGGCCCGCACCTGCATTGGAGCGTCAGCCTGAACAATGCCCGGGTAAACCCCGGCCTGTTCCTTGAACCGCCGCCTGACGAGCCTGAACAGGCGCGGTAAGCGACGCAGGGCTGGCTGCGGATTCAACTGCGCTTTTTGTTCTTCTTGCTTTTGCGGATGTGTTCCATCAAACGTTTTCGGCTGCCCTGCTGACGACCTGTCAGGACGTTTTTACGCCCCTTGAAGGGGTTGTCAGCAGTCCGAAATTCAAGACGCAGCGGTGTGCCTTCCAGTTCCAGTGCTTCGATGAAGCGGCGCATAAGGTAACGTTTGTATGCATCGGGCACATCTTTCGTCTGGTTGCCGTGGATGACGACAACCGGCGGATTGCTGCCGCCCAGATGCGTATAGCGAAGTTTGATTCTGCGGCCGCGCACCAACGGTGGCTGATGCTCAAACACCGCCCGCTCCAGTATCCCGTTCAACCGGGACGTAGGGACTTTCAGCGTTGCGGAAGCATAGGCCCGGTGAATGGAAGCATAGATGTTGCCAACGCCACTGCCATGCAAGGCGGAAATGAAATGAATCTTCGCAAAGTTGATAAAGGTCAGCCGGCGTTCCAGTTCTCTCTTGACGCCTTCTTTCCCTTCCCGGTCTGTGTCGTCCCACTTGTTGATGGCAATGATCAGGGCCCGCCCTGCATCCAATATATGGCTTAACAGGTGCAGGTCCTGTTCAACAATGCCTTCGCGCGCGTCGATCATCAGCACCGCAACATGAGCGTTGGCGATGGCCTCCAGAGCTTTGATCACCGAAAATTTCTCGATCTTATCGGCTACTCTGCCGCGACGCCTGATGCCGGCGGTATCGATGATGGTGTAATCCCGGCCATTACGTTCATAGGGTATGTAGATACTGTCGCGGGTCGTGCCCGCCTCGTCAAAGACAACGACTCTTTCTTCACCCAGCAGACGGTTGACCAGTGTGGACTTGCCGACATTGGGGCGGCCAATCACGGCAATTTTGATGCCGGAGGCTCCTGCGGCGGCGGCTTCCGGCTCCGTTATATTGAGCCTTGGCCCCACTTCGTCATTAATAAGTTGCCGGACGCCCACGCCATTGCTGGCGGATATACAAAGGGGCGTGCCCAGCCCAAGGGCAAAAAATTCAGCGGCCGCCGACGCCGGGTTCTGGCCATCGATCTTGTTGGCAACAAGCATTGTCGGAGTATCGTTCCGGCGGAACATTGCGGCTATGTCGTCGTCGGCGGCAACACGGCCATCCTTGACGTCAACGAGAAACAGGACGAGGTCGGCTTCCTCCATCGCCCGCCTCGCCTGCTCCACCACCCGGCCCTCAATACCCGGCGCGCCTTGCGTATCACCCGCCAGGCCGCCGGTATCGATCACCACATAATCAAAGTCACCCAGAGTGCCCTTGCCATATTGCCGGTCTCGGGTCAGCCCGGGGAAACCTGCAACCAGGGCGTCACGGGTGCGGGTCAGGCGATTGAATAAGGTTGACTTGCCGACATTGGGACGACCGACCAGCGCAATGACGGGCAGCATGGCAAGGCCTATTTGATTTCCAGTACGGCAAGACTACCTTTGTCGCCCATGGCGTAAAGCCGCCCATCTTCGACAACAAGCCCCGCCTTGACGGTATCGAACTTTCGTCTGCCTACAAAACGCCCGTCACTCTGGGCGAGCAGGTGGATATGCCCTTCGAAATCCGTGGTGGCGACATAACTGCCAAGGGTGACAGGCGCGGTAATATCCCGATGCAGGAGAGCATCCACATTCCAGCCGTCCCTGCCGTTGTCTGCATTGTAGGCTGCGATCTGGCTGTCTTCAGTCGCCAGGTAGACGTTCCCGAAACCATGGCTCACGCCCACGATGCTGGAGGCGTCTTCCGCCCATAGTATCTCCCCGGAGGTCATGTCAATCGACACCAGCCTGCCCTGAAAGCTGGCAAGGTACACACGGTCGCCGATGAGCGTCATGGCGCCATCTATATCAACCAGGCGCTCCAGGTCGGATATACCCTGAGACACAGCAACGCGCCGCTCGAACGCCGCCACCCCGGTCTCCTTGTCGATAAAAACCACCCGGCCACTGGCGAAAGCGGAGACAACAAAATCATCAACAATCAGTGGCGTTGCCGTACCTCTCAGCGTGAGGGCCGGGATACTCGTGGTATATAACCATTGCCTTTCGCCGTCTATGGCGTCATATGCGGCAATCTTGCCGTCGATGGTCTGCACCACCACCAGATCACCCTCGATTTGAGGCGGCGCAAGCACCTCGCTACTTGTTCCTGTTCGCCATGCCAGGCTGCCATCGCTCTGGTTAAGGGCGACTATCTCACCGGCGCCTGTGCCCACCACAACCAGGTCGCCGCCGGCGCCAACACCACCGATAATGGTATCCAGATCTTTGGTGAATCCACTTGCCAGACTTTTTTCACCGATGATGCGTTTTACTTCCACCGTCCATATCACCCGACCCGAATCCTTCTCCAGCGCCTTTACATGGCCGTCAGCGGAAGCGGCAAAAACCCTGCCACCGTATATCGCAGGCCGCAGACGAATGGCCCGGTCGTCAGCGCCGCTGCCTATCTTGCGGCTCCAGACCACATCCAGCTTCACTTCCCGGGAAAATTTGGGTAACGGATTAGGCTTGATCTCCACCTCATCATCGTCGTCACCGCCGCCGCCGAACCAGCTACAGCCGGAAGCGACCGCCATCAGAAGCAGAGCCAGCGGAAGATGGCGTTGACTGAACATCATGGTTCATCCTCCGGGGATGGTTCTTCCGTCACAATTTCAATATCTTCAATAACTTCAACAACTTCGAGAGGAAGGTCCGCCAACTTGATCTCGAGCAAAGGTCTGGTGGCATTGTCGTTCATGTTGTCCAGGGCCTTCTGATAAGACGCCCGGGCAAGACGCATATCGCCCAGAGCAACATAGGCATCGCCCCTGGCTTCCTCGTATGAGGGAATCTGGCCCATCGCAGGCTCATGGTCTTGCAGGCTGGCAAGGGCGGCAAGCGCATCCTCTTTTGCCACCAGCAGGCGCGCCAGCCGTATACGCGCAATTGTTTCAAGATGAGGTTCGCCGCCCTGGCTTATGGCCCACTCCAGTTCTGCCTGAGCGCGGTCAAGGTCGCCGGCATCCACCGCCATTTTGGCCAGATGCAGGGTGGCGAGTACCGCATAGGCGGAATCTTCATATTCCGTCTTCAGGGTTTCTCCAAGGCTGATGGCCGTCTGCCTCATGGCCTCGTCATCACCCCCGGGGGTAATGGCCGCCGTCGCCACCGTCAGGTCTTCATAAATCGCGGAAGCCGCCTCACCGGTTTCACGCGCACTATTCTCCCAGGCGCGATAGCCAAAGCTCCCGCCCACTGCAATGATGGCAATAACGATTAGCGAGGAGCCATTTTTATTCCACCATTTCTTGAGGGCTTCAAGTTGTTCTTCGTCTGATTCAACCAAGTTGATTTCTCCTTTCGAAACGACTCAGGCAAAACTGACCAAGCTTGTCCTGCTTGATCCTCACCTGATCTTCATTTTTCCGCAGTGATTTTATATTGACCTCACCGGCGGCCACTTCATCTTCGCCCAATATAAGCGCCAGTAGAGCGCCGGATGCGTCCGCCTTTTTCATCTGTGCTTTGAGCCCAGCGCCGCCGCAATACACGACGACAACCCGGCCGGGAACATCATCCCGCAACTTTTCCGCCAGCTTCAGCGCCGCCCTCCTGGCCGCATCTCCCTGGGAAACCACATAGACATCGGCGGCTGCAGAAGATTCCTTTCCTCCGTCGAGCATCAACGCCAGCCTGTCCAGCCCCAGGGCGAAGCCAACGCCGGGTGAGGGTTTGCCGCCAAGTTGCGCCACCAGGCCATCATAATGTCCGCCGCCGCAAACCGCCCCCTGTGCGCCAAGGGAAGATGTGACCCACTCAAACACCGTCCGGTTGTAGTAATCAAGGCCGCGCACGATATTCGGATTGATGCGGTAGGTCATCCCGTTGTCATCCAGGAGGGCGCAAAGTTGCTCGAAATGCGCCCTGGAATCGTCATCGATAAAATCCTTCAACTGTGGCGCGTCTTGCAATATCTCCCTGGTTTTTTTCACCTTGCTGTCAAGGATTCTCAGGGGGTTGGTTGTGAGTCGCCGCCGGCTGTCTTCATCCAGTTCCGAGCGGTGCTTGCCAAGATACTCGACCAGCTTGTCCGTAAACTTCAACCTGGATTCCGCGACGCCAAGAGAATTTATCTCCAGAGCAATGTCATCACTCAACCCCAACCGCTTCCATATCCGTGCGTTCAGCAGCAGCAGTTCCGCATCTATATCCGGCCCCGCCATGCCGAAACATTCCACGCCGATTTGCTCAAACTGGCGGTAGCGCCCTTTTTGTGGCCTTTCATACCGAAACATGGCGCCGCTGTACCAGAATCTCTGCACTTGATTGAACAGGAGGCCGTTTTCTTCCGCAAAGCGCACACAGCCCGCCGTGCCTTCAGGGCGCAGGGAAAGGGAATCACCGTTACGGTCCGGGAAGGTGTACATCTCTTTTTCGACAACATCCGTGTTTTCTCCCACCAGGCGCTGGAACAGGCTTGTCTGCTCGATATGCGGCAGGCCAATTTCCCTGTAGCCATAAACAGACAGCACATCGCGGGCAACATCCTCGATGGTGCGAAAAATTTCTTTCCGGGCGGGCAGTATATCCTGCATACCCCTGACTGCCTGAATCTTCATTGTCTGCCTGATGCGAGTTCCGGCGGTACTCGCCAGAAAAACCATACTAATCGGAAACAGTTATTTTTGCGGTCTCGTCCTGATTGATATGAGAGTCAAACTCGAATGGGCGGCCATTGTAAAGTATCTCGACGCCGGTTGCTCTCCCCAACAATACCTCGAAGGGTGCTGTGCCCTGCACAGTAAGAACTTCATTAACGACATGCAGATCATTGTAGATGCGCTCTTGCCGGGCATCCTCTATCTCAACCCAGCACTCGTCGAAGAAAGTAAGCCTGATCTCGTCCATACCACCCGCGTCTGCGAATATGTGAGTCACCCCGTCTTCGAAAGTGCGCTCTAGCTTGATCAGGGCATCTTCATCGTCCGTGGCTGCAACCTCGTCATCAGCAGTTTCCGGCTCATCCTGCTGCGGTTGCGCCGGGGCAGCCGGCTCCCGCAGGGCAGGCTGAGTCACTTGCGGCAACGGGTCAGCTTCAGAAACCAACCACCAGACCAGGGAAAGCACAACCACCAACGCGACCAGACCGATAAGCCCGGTTTGAAATATCGGCCCCGTGATACTGGAGCCGCCGATTTTCTCCTCGGTCATTTCTTTTGTTTCCGGCACCGGTGCCTTCGCCTGTAATTCCGCCTCATACAGCTTCACAATCTCATCACTGGGGAGCCCGACGAGCCTTGCGTATAAACGCAGGTAACCTCTGATAAAAGCCGGCGCGGGAAAGCGATCAAAGTCGTCGTCGTCCATATACCTTACATAAGCGGTCTTGAGGAAGAGCCTGTCGGCAACATTCTTCTGGGAAAGCCCCATCTGTTCTCGGGCTGCAACCAGTACCGCCGAAAGGCCGGGAGTCGCTGCCCGCTGTTCTGATGTTGATTTGTCTTCATGCTCTGACATTTATCTATACTCGCTGTTTTCGCTGTTTTCGTCGTATTTCCCGTGCTGCTTGTACTGACTGTATTTCCCGTATTCCTGGCTCGCCGGGTGAACGCTTTCAAGAGCCTGCACACAGCCCGCCTTATCATCGCGGTTATCAAAGACGTCGGCTAGGCGGATACACAGCCACAAGCTCTCCGGCGTTTCTTCGGACACCCTCGTATGGCGATTGTACAGGTCTTGGGATGCAAGGTAGTTACGCTGGTCAAAACGAATCTCCGCAAGTTTTAACAGTGCCCGCGACTGCTCCGGGTTCAACCGTATCGCCCGGGCAAATGACCCCTCGGCCTGCTCGATATCACCCACTCTGGCATGGGCAACACCCAGGTTTTCAAATACGCTTGGGCGATTGACATAAAAAGGATTCTCCGAGGCTTTTTTCAGTTGCTTCACCGCCTCCGGATATCGCTGCATGGAAAACAGGAAAACACCATAGCCATTCCTTACCTGGGCGTTATCGGCATCATAGCGAAGCGCCTTCCTGAAATGTTCTTCCGCCAATTCATGCTCACCCTCCAACTGAAAAAGGAGGCCAAAGGCAGCATGTACGGGTGCGCTCCTGGGGTCAAACATCAGCGCCTTGTTAAGTTTCTCTCTGGCTCTCGGGTAATCGCCTATTCGCAGGTAGCCCATACCCAGGTCCAACTGGCGGCCTGACAATTCAGCGGCATCAGTGGATGCCGTCGGCGTCGAGGATGTACATCCGGCAAGCAACGCACCCAGAACAAAAAGCGTGAGCAATCGATACATCAGGCAATCGCCTTGGCGGCAATTTGCCGGTAGCGTTCCTGACGCTTGGTTTTGTCCGCAACCTTCCCTACCAGTTGACCGCAGGCGGCATGGATATCATCGCCGCGAGTCCTCCTGGCAATCACGCTATAGCCATCCCTCATCAGCTTGCTCTGAAAGCCCATTATCGTCGTTATGGAGGGTCGTCTGTAGCCCGTACCCGGAAAAGGATTAAATGGAATCAAGTTGATCTTGCACGGGAACCCCCGCAATAACCGAGAGAGTTGCGCCGCATGTTCTGGCTTGTCATTAACGCCATCTATCAAGGTGTACTCAATGGTGACCGTTCTTTTCTCTCCCAGGTTTCCGGCATAGCGGCGGCAGACTGCCAGCAAATCCTCCAGCGGGTATTTTTTGTTGAGCGGCACCAGTTGATTGCGGAGTTCATTGTTAGGCGCATGCAGTGACACAGCGAGAGACACGTCCGTTGCTTTGCACATTTCTTCAATGCCGGGAATGACTCCCGCAGTGGAAATCGTCACCTTGCGCTTGGAAATACCATAACCCAGGTCATCCATCATCAATTCAACAGCCGGCAGCACATTGTCGACGTTCAACAGCGGCTCCCCCATGCCCATCATCACGACATTGGTCACTGTCCGGCGCCTCTCCGGGCCCGCAGCCGGCAGACGACGCAGGGCAATCCGCAACTGGCCGATGATTTCCGCCGCCGTCAGATTTGAATTGAAACCCTGCTTGCCGGTCGCGCAGAAACTGCAATCCAGCGCACAGCCAACCTGAGAGGACACACAAAGTGTGCCCCGTTTGCCCTCGGGTATGAATACGGTTTCAACGAGACTGCCGGAAGCGGCACGGACAAGCCACTTTCTGACACCGTCCGCGGACAGCATTTCTTCTTTGACTTCCGGCTCCGCGATATGGCCGTGGGTTGAGAGATAGTCACGCAAGGTCTTGCTGATGTCGGTCATCTGCGAAAAATCACTGACAAAGCGGTGATGGATCCACTTCATGATCTGAGTCGCATGAAACGGCTTCTCGCCGAGTTCCGTGAGCAGCTCATGCCAGTCCTCCGGGGTAAACCCCAGATAGTTGGTCAGTTCATAGTCAGACTCGCTCATCTCAGCGGCCGTAGATCTGATCTGTCGTAAAAAAGTAGCTTATTTCTCTCGACGCTGACTCCGGTGAATCTGACCCATGGACGGCGTTCGCGTCGATGGACTCCGCAAAGTCAGCACGGATTGTGCCCGAGTCCGCTGCCTTCGGGTCAGTGGTGCCCATCAGTTTGCGATTCAAGGCAATGGCGTCTCCACCTTCAAGCGCCTGCACGACAACCGGCCCGGAAGTCATAAAGGTAATGAGATCATCGAAAAAGGGTTTGCCCTCATGTTCCGCGTAAAAGCCCTTGGCTTTTTCCACCGTGAGGCGTTCCATGCGGGAGGCAATGACGCGCAGACCGGCATCTTCAAAACGCGACACTATCGCGCCCGTCACATTTTTTGCGACCGCGTCCGGCTTGATGATTGAGAAGGTTCTCTCCATCGCCATATCAATTACTCCAGGCTTGTTGCTAAAAATCTACCGCATTATACGCGGCAGGGATCAATCCTGCTCGTCCAGCCAGGCCATTTGTATGGCTTCCAGGATCTTTTCGCCGCAGCGGGCAGGATCATCATCAAATCCCGGCAGTTCCATGACCCACTGCCTCAGTTCCGTGAAGCGCACGCTCAAAGGGTCAGTATCCGGGTGCGCCTCCGCCAGTTCGACCGCTATGTCATTAACCTCGGTCCATTTCATTGAAGTAGCCTCTTTTAATGACTTTCCGACACCTGGTTTATGGTGTACTTGGGAATTTCGACCACCAGATCCTCGCCGCCAACGATAACCTGGCATGAAAGCCGCGAATCCGGCTCCAGCCCCCAGGCCTTGTCGAGCAGATCATCCTCGGTTTCATCGGATTCTTCCAGTGAATCCAAGCCTTCCCGGACGATCACATGACAGGTGGTGCAGGCGCAGGACATCTCGCAGGCATGTTCAATATCAATGCCATTGGCCAGCGCCGCCTCGATCAGGTTCTCCCCTTCATCCACCTGTAACACCGCGCCATCCGGGCATCTGTCCTCATGGGGTAAAAAGATAACCTGCGGCATTACACTTCCCTGCTCAGTTCTTCTATCCGCCGACCCGCCAGCGCTTTCTTCACCGCCGCATCCATGCGCAGGGACGCAAAATCTTCACTGGCCTTACCCAGCATTTCCGTACCTTCGACAATTGCCCTGGTGCCCCCGGACTTTACGAGTTCCGTCAGCTTGGCGATGGCGTCATGGAGCAACCTGATATCCTCTTTACCCAACAATGCCGCGCCGTCTTCCCTCAAGGCGTTGGCCAGCGCCTCCGTCACTCTGCCCGCTTCCACCCTGGCCTCCAACAATGATCGATGGGAAGCATCCGTCGCCGCGTGGTCCATGGAAGCCTGCAACATGGACGTGATTTCCTCGTCCGTCAGACCATAGGATGGCTTGACCTCTACGCCGGCTTCGACCCCGGTGACGGCTTCTCTTGCAGTGACGGAAAGCAGACCATCCGCATCAACATTAAACGAGACTTCAATCCTGGCGGCGCCCGCCGTCATGGGTGGAATACCTTTCAGTTCAAATCGCGCCAGGGAGCGGCAATCCGATACCAGTTCCCTCTCTCCCTGCACCACATGAATGAGCATGGCGGTCTGGCCGTCCTTGTAAGTGGTGAACTCCTGGGCGCGGGTCGTCGGGATGGCCGTGTTTCTCGGAATGACCTTTTCCACAAGCCCCCCAATGGTTTCGAGCCCCAGGGACAGGGGCAACACATCCAGCAGCAACATCTCGTCATCCGGTTTGTTGCCCACCAGAATATTCGCCTGCACTGCGGCACCAATGGCCACGACACGGTCCGGGTCTATATTGTTGAGGGGCCTGCTGCCGAAAAATTCACCCACGGATTCAACCACCAACGGCGTCCGTGTCGAGCCACCCACCAGCACGACCTTGTCAATCTCATGGGGAGCCAGGCCTGCATCCCTCAAGGTTCTTCGGCAGGCCCGGATGGAGTTTTCAATCATCGGGCGAATCAATTGGTTGAACGTTCGGCGGGTCAGTTCACCGCTGAATGACAGGTCGCCTTCACTGAAACTGATTTCGACACTTTCTTTTGTTGTCAGTTGTTCTTTGATTTCGCGAGACTTCATCAGCAGCGCCCGCAACTGCCCCGGGCTGAGACTCCCGGAGAAGCCGGCGCCGGCAATCAACCATTCGGCAATAGCCCTGTCGAAATCGTCACCGCCGAGAGCGGAGTCTCCGCCAGTCGCCAACACTTCAAACACGCCGCGCTTCAGTCGCAAAAGTGAAATATCAAAAGTGCCCCCACCAAGATCATAAAGAGCGATGACACCCTCTTCCCCCGTATCAAGGCCGTAAGCAATGGACGCGGCAGTGGGTTCATTGAGTAGCCGCAGTATATTGACGCCTGCAAGACGCGCCGCATCCCTGGTTGCCTGCCTCTGTGCATCGTCAAAGTAGGCCGGCACGGTGACCACCACGCCGTCCAGTTCCCCCGCCAGGGTATCCGCAGCCCGAGATACGAGCGCACGGATGATTTCCGCCGAAACTTCCACGGGCGAGATCTCGCCCCGCCGGGTTTTGATGCGCGGCATACCGCCCCCGGCACCGGTAAATTCATAGGGGAGCCGTTCTCCCAGCGTTGCCATGTCCTCAATACCGCGGCCCATGAGGCGCTTCACCGAGACAATGGTATTAAGGGGGTCCCGCGCCGCCGCCTTCAGGGCTGCATCGCCGACGATGACCCCTTCCCGGGTATATTGAACAACGGAAGGCAGCATGTGATGGCCGTCACTGCCCGGCAGGGTTTCCGCGACACCGGCGCGGACACTTGCAATGAGAGAATTGGTCGTGCCCAGGTCAATACCCGCCGCCCGTTTTCTCAAGTGGGGGTCAATGGCCTGGCCTGGTTCTGTAATTTGCAGCAGAGCCATCAGTAGTCCAGTAGTTTTTCTTCCAGATGATCGGCCGCAACCAATAACTTGTTGAGGAATTGTAATTCGTACGCCGCCTCTTCCGCTTTTTTTGCATCAACGCCTATCGCGTCATTGAACAGGCCTTCCACGGCGCGCATGATTTCACGCACTTCTCCCTTGAATACATCGAGCCCCTCCAGGCTTGAATCGCCCTGCGCCGTCTGTTCAAGCTCTTCAAGTTCTTCCCTCAGTTCAATCTGCTTCATCAGGAATGCCGGCGGCAAGGTCGGGTTCTCGGCAAGCCCCATGCCGTTCATCTCCAGCATGTAGATTGCACGGGCCAGCGGGTTTTTCAGTGTTTCATTGGCGGTGTTTATCAGGGTGGCCCATTGCATGGAAAGCCTCTTTTCATGGTCGGAGCCAGCGGCAAAGTTGTCCGGGTGAATTTCTTTCTGCAACGCCAGGTAACGGTCCGCAAGTAAATCGAGGTCCATCTGAAACGAAACAGGCAGCCCGAATATTTCAAAGTAGTTTCGGTTGAAGTCCACGATGGTTGGTGGAGGCGTCAGACGGTAAAGCTTTCGCCGCAGCCACACTCCCCCTGGACATTCGGATTCCTGAACTCAAATCCCTCGTTCAGCCCCTGCTTGACGTAATCCATTTCGGTGCCATCCACATAGACGAGGCTTTTCGGGTCAACAAAAACATCCACACCCCGGGATGCGAATTGAATGTCCTCCGGCTTTATATCATCAACCGGTTCCAGCACATACATCAAGCCGGAGCAACCGGTGGTTTTCACCGCCAGGCGAATACCGAGGCCCTTGCCGCGACCTTCCAGATAGCCCACCACATGCTCGGCGGCCTTTTCAGTCAAACTCACGCCCATGATGCTGTTTATCCCGCAGCGGAAGATGCGTCCGCGTCCTTTGCATGCTTGGACCGATAGTCCTCGACGGCCGCCTTGATGGCGTCCTCCGCCAGCACCGAGCAGTGAATCTTGACCGGCGGTAACGCCAGTTCCTCGACTATCTCGGTATTCTTGATGCTTTCCGCTTCATCAAGGGTCCTGCCTTTGACCCATTCCGTCAGCAGGGAACTTGACGCTATGGCGCTGCCACAACCATAGGTCTTGAATCTGGCGTCTTCAATGACGCCATCATCGCCGACCTTTATCTGCAAACGCATCACGTCACCGCAGGCCGGCGCGCCAACCATGCCCGTACCAACCTGGTCACTGTCGGCGTCCATCTTGCCGACGTTGCGCGGGTTTTCGTAGTGGTCCAGTACCTTGTCGCTGTATGCCATTTTCCCAACCTCTCTTCTGATTTATCCGGTTTACGGGTAATGCCCAACCTAGTGGGCGGCCCATTCAATCTTGTCCATATCAACGCCATCTTTGTACATATCCCATAACGGGGACAGTTCACGCAGCTTTTCAACCGCCGTGCGCACGCTTTCAATCGCCTGATCAACGTCGTCTTCCGTCGTGAACCGGCCAATGGAAAACCTGAGCGAGCTGTGCGCAAGCTCGTCGTTCATGCCCAAAGCCCGCAGCACATAAGACGGCTCAAGGGAAGCGGATGTACAGGCGGAACCGGAAGATAATGCTATGTCCGGCAACGACATGATCAGAGACTCGCCTTCCACATAGTTGAAACTGATATTGATGATGCCGGGCACATGATGGCCCATGTTCCCGGACACATGCACCTCTTCCATGTCTTTCAGGCCGTCCCACAATCGTTGGCGCAACGCAAGAATACGCTCGCCTTCCTCGTGCATTTCCGCTTTGGCGATGCGGAAAGCCTCGCCCATGCCAACCAACTGATGGGTCGCCAGTGTCCCGGAGCGCATACCGCGTTCATGGCCACCGCCATGGATTTGCGCCTCCAGCCGGACCCTGGGCTTGCGGCGGACAAACAGGACGCCAACACCCTTGGGGCCATAGACCTTGTGCGCCGAGAAGGACATCAGGTCAACTTTCATTGCCTGAAGGTCAACATCCAGCTTGCCGGCGCTCTGTGCCGCATCAACATGAAAGTAAACCTTGTGCGCCCGCGTGACCTCGCCAATCGCGGCAATATCGTTCACCACGCCTATCTCGTTGTTGACGTGCATGATGCTGACCAGCGTCGTATCCTCACGGATGGCCGCCTCAATACTTGCCGGGGAAATGAGCCCGTCTTCAGCCGGGTCCAGGTAAGTTACTTCAAAGCCATCCCGCTCCAGATGGCGGCAGGTATCCAGCACCGCCTTGTGCTCGATTTTGGAAGTAATGATGTGCTTGCCCTTGCTCTTGTAGAAGTGGGCGATGCCCTTGATAGCAAGGTTATCGGATTCTGTTGCGCCTGAGGTCCAGACGACTTCACGCGGGTCGCAATTCACCAGGTCGGCAACCTGACGCCTTGCAATTTCCACGGCCTCCTCCGCCTCCCAGCCAAACTTGTGAGAGCGACTCGCCGGATTGCCGAACTTGCCCTCCGCCATCAGACATTCGCTCATCTTCTGGGCAACTCTGGGGTCCACCGGGGTTGTGGCTGCGTAATCAAAATAAATCGGGGTTTTCATGCCTGCTCCTATGTCTATGCCTCTGCCGCTTCCGGCATCCGTACAATGTCATTGACCCTTGCAGCTTGACGCGCAAGTATCCGCTTCACTTCACGCTTTTCAATAATGCTGGAAAGATTGATGCCCGACAGGAAGTGGTGGATTTCATCACTCAGTTCAGCCCAAAGCTGATGTGACAGGCACATTTCTCCATGATTGCAGTCTGCCCGGCCTGAACATCTGGTGGCGTCAACATTTTCATTCACTGAATTGACTATCTCCGAAATAAAAATCTCATCCGGTTTACGCTGTAATTGATAACCGCCGCCCGGGCCGCGCACACTGTTCACCAGATTGTGCTTCCTGAGTTTTGCAAACAACTGCTCCAGATAAGAAAGGCTGATACCCTGCCGCCGGGATATATCCGCCAGGGTTATGGGTTCCTCATCCTGGTGTACCGCCAAGTCAAGCATGGCTGTAACCGCGTATCTGCCTTTTGCCGTAAGTCGCATATTTCTCTCTCGAGGCCCAAGCAGGGCTGAGTATGTAATACCTGACTAATTCAGTCAACTATAGATGATGACTAAAATTCAAGTCAGGCGTGGCCGGATGCCGGGGCTCTTGGGTAATGGCTGGGCTGATGGCGGGGGTGATGGCTTGAGTGGGCGGCTATTTTTCTCCCAACTTATTAATTTCACTCAAGAAACCACGAAGGATGTTGACCTCCATCTGGTCCGGACGAATGCGATTGAACATCCGCCGCAGCCGGGTGAGGAGCCGCCGTGGATTTTCCGGGTCATGGAAGTGAACCTGCACCAGGGTGCGCTCCAGATGCTCGAAGAAGTGCTCCATAGTGTTGGCGTCGGCAAAGGGCATATCCCATTCCTCCGGCCTGTCAACGTCAGTGAGCCTTGCCTGCAGGATTTCATAGCAGATGATCTGCACCGCCATGGCAAGATTCAATGAACTGTAGGCGTCACCGGTGGGGATATTGACATGGAACTGGCATTTCTGAAGTTCCTCATTTTTCAGGCCGCGAGACTCACGACCAAATAACAGCCCTGTCTTTTGCCCGCTGTCGACCGCATGGACGACTTTGCTCCCGCATTGCTCCGGGTCCAGCATGGGCCAGGGAATCCGCCTCTCTCTGGCGGAAGCGCCAATCACCAGATGACAGTCGCTTAAGGCTTCTTCAAGGGTTCCCACCAGTCTGGCGGCCTTGACAACATCGCCAGCGCCGGCAGCGCGATAAACCGCCTCATCGCTTGGGAAGTCATGCGGATTAACCAGAACCAGTTCAGTCAGCCCCATGTTCTTCATGGCCCGAGCCGCACCGCCGATATTCCCCGGATGTGTCGTCTCCACCATAATGATTCTGACGCCGGGGAAAAGATTTGTTTCGCTCAAGGCTACATGGCCGCTTTACTGATTGCATCATATTACCGGGTTTCCGCCGGTGATTCTGTTAGAATCCGCGCCGGATTCACCCACCCCGGACCCATACATGGAACCCATGGCAAACATCGCCTTGCGCGCCGCGCGCCTCGCGAGCCGATGCATCATCCGGGGATTTGACCGGCCGGACCTCATTGATATCGAGACGAAGGGGCACAATGATTTCGTCACCAACATAGACAGGGAGGCGGAACAAATCATCATCAACGCCCTGCGCTACACCTACCCGGACCACGGGATAACCTGCGAGGAATCCGGTTCTACCGGGAGCGGCGACTATGAATGGGTTGTCGACCCGCTGGACGGCACGGCCAATTTCACCCGCCAGCTTCCTCATTTCTGTGTATCCATTGCCTGCCTGCACAAGGGCAGGATTGAACATGGCGTTATCATTGACCCGATGCGCCAGGAAGAATTTGTCGCCAGCCGGGGGCAGGGCGCAACATTGAACGGGAAACGCATTCGCGCCAGCCAACTCGAAACTCTGGATGGAGCTGTTGTTGCAACGGGCGGTAAAGACAGGCATGACCATGCTGACAAGGAGGCGGCCCTGTACAAACATCTGCTGGAAGCAAGGGCCTTTACCAGGCAACAGGGCAGTGCTGCACTGGAACTCGCCTATATCGCCTCCGGCAGGCTGGATGCCATGTGGATGCGTGGGCTGGCCCGCTGGGATATGGCGGCGGGTGCGCTGCTGGTCACCGAGTCCGGCGGTCTGGTCGGCGATTTTGACGGCGGGGCGAATTACATGAAAAGCGGCAATGTCGTCGCCGGTTCACCCAGGTGCTTCAGGCAGCTTAGTGTCGCCGTCAGGAAATACCTGAGCTAAACACCGGGCAGGTCCGGTTTACCCGCGCCCTCTTTCTCCGGTATTGCGAGGTCCGCCTGAGAAATGTTCATCAGTAACAACATATTGCTGGCGACATAGATGGAAGAATAGGTACCCACCAGCACACCGATAATAAGACCTATCGCAAATCCTCTGATCAGTTCACCACCCAGCAACAACAGGGTGGACAACACAAGCAGGGTTGTAAGGGATGTAACCAATGTGCGGCCAAGTGTCTGGTTCAGGGATACGTTGATCACATCCACGGGTTTGCCCCGGCGAATCCGGCGAAAGTTTTCCCTGATGCGGTCGGATACAACAATGGTGTCGTTCAAAGAATAGCCAATAACCGCAAGCAGGGCGGCGAGCACCGTCAGGTCGAAGTTCCAGCGGGCAACGGAGAAGATACCCAACGTAATCACCACATCATGGAACAAGGCCATCACCGCGCCCACCGCAAACTTCAACTGGAACCGGAAGGCGACATAAAGAAGCACCACGCCGAGAGCCGTCATCAAACCAATACCACCCTGATTGGTAAGCTCTTCGCCCACCGCCGGGCCGACAAACTCCGAACGTCGCAAGGTCACCTGGTTCTCGGAGGCCTCCGCCAGAGACTTGATCAGGCGGTCCCCCAACCCGGCATTCTCCCGGGCATCCAGATTCTTTTGCGGCGGAATACGCACCAGAATATCTCTGTCTGAACCAAAGTACTGAACCACATGACCCTTGTAACCAGCCTCTGTGAGCTGGCCGCGAATGGCTTCCGGGTCAACGGGTTGCGCATAAGAGACTTCAACCAGAGACCCGCCGGTAAAGTCCAGCCCCCATTCCACCTGATTCATGGCGAGTGAAACCAGCGATGCCGACACCAGAAATATTGACGCGGCGCTGGCCAGCTTCCGATATCCCATAAAGTTGAAATTGAAGCCGGAGCCTGCCATCAGATTGCCAGCCTTTTCACATTGCGACCGCCATAGATCAGGTTGACGATGGCGCGAGTTCCCATGATGGCCGTGAACATGGAAGTCACTATGCCGATTGACAAGGTTACCGCGAACCCTTTCACCGGCCCGGTGCCGATGCTGTAAAGAATAACCGCTACTATCAGGGTGGTCAGGTTCGCATCCATGATGGTCACGAAGGCCCGCCCGAACCCGGTATGAATTGCCTGTTGCGGCGATATGCCGTTTTTCAGTTCTTCCTTGATACGCGAGAAAATAAGCACGTTGGCATCCACCGCCATGCCCACCGTCAACACGATACCTGCAATACCCGGCAGGGTCAGAGTGGCGGAAAGACTCGACATAATGGCCACCAGCAGAACGAGGTTAGCCGCCAGCGCCAGGTTGGCCGCAAGGCCAAAAACCTTGTAGTAAACCAGCATAAAAATCACCACCAGCCCCAGACCGACGGCAACAGAGTAGGCACCAAGTTCTATATTCTCCGCGCCAAGGCTGGCGCCAACGGTTCTCTCTTCGGCGATAAACATATCCGCCGCCAAAGCCCCGGCGCGCAGCAATAACGCGAGTTCCCTCGCCTCCCCCGCCCGTAGACCGGTAATGCGAAAACGCACACCCAGCGCCGACTGAACAGTTGCCAGGCTGACCACGCGGCGAACGACATAGGGTTCGGATTTCAGAACCTCAACACCATTTTCAAATACCTTACGGTCACGGGTTTTGGTTTCAATGAAGATCACCGCCATGCGCCGCCCCACATTGTGCCGAGTTACCCGGTGCATCAGTTCACCGCCATCGCCATCAAGCGTGATATTGACCTGCGGCAAACTGGTATCCGGGTCAAAGCCCACCTTCGCATCCAGTACCCTGTCTCCTCGCAGGATAATGTCATTCTTGATACGCACATTGAAACCTTCATACTCGTATTCTGTCGTGGATGCGCTGCTCGCATCCGGCAACGCCTCCATGCGAAATTCCAGGGTCGCCACCTTGCCGAGAATGATCTTGGCCCTGGCGGTATCCTGCACACCCGGCAGGTCCACCACTATGCGGTCGCGCCCCAATCGCTGCACGAGAGGTTCCGCAACCCCGAGTTCATTCACCCGATTACGAATCGCCTGAAGGTTCTGCTGCACGGCAAAATCTTCTATTTCCCGCACGGAGGCTTCATCAACGGAGATTGTCAGGGCGGACTCACGGGGGTCAGCTTCAAGCCGGTACTGCGGATAAAGTTCCTCAAGCCGGGAGCGGGCGCGGTCCCGCAAATCATCACTCGCGAAACTGATTTTCAGCACGCCACTTGCCGGCGAACTGAAGTCGGTGTAACGGATTCGCTCATCCCGCTGGCGGAAGAGGCGCTTGATATCCTGCTCCAGGCCTTCCACACGGTCGGCAATCGTGGACAAGGTGTCTACCTCCATGAGGAAGTGAACCCCGCCCCGCAAGTCCAGGCCGTACTTCATGGGCTCGCCGCCTATATTGGCGAGCCAGTCTGGCGTTGTGGGCGCAGAGTTGAGCGCCACGACATAGTCGTCAGGAAGATCGTGCAATGCAATCTGCACCAGGTCTCTCGCTCTCAACTGCGAATCGTCATCGGGGAAACGTATGATGCCGCGGTTATCGCCCAACTTGGCGCCAAAAAATTCGACGCCTTCCTGGCTGAGCCTTGCTGTTGCCTCATCCAGCGCCGCCCGGGTGAACCGGCCGTCCGCTTCTTGATTGGAAATCTGTATCGCAAAATCCGGCGGATACACGTTGGGCATCGCATAGATTACGCCCAGTGTAACGACAAAAAGAACCAGCAGGTTCTTCCATATGGCGTAGCGATTGATCAAAGCAGGGGCCGCTATATGGACTTGATGGTGCCTTTTGGCAAAGCCTGCATCACTGCGCTTTTTTGCAGCCTCAGCTCAATGCCATCCGCCGCCTCAAAGACAATGAACTGCTCTTCCACCTTGGTAATCCGGCCCACCAGGCCGCCGTTGGTGACAATTTCATCGCCCTTGGCAAGGCCGCTGATCAGACCCTTGTGCTCCTTCTGCCTCTTGCTGTTAGGGCGCCAGAGCAGGAAGTAAAACATCAGCACCAGGCCAACAATAAGAAGAAGGTCCGGACCGAAAAGGTTGCCAGGGAACCCGCCCTCGGCCGCCATGGCATTTGGAATAAGAAAATCAATCATAGACACACCCACGATTCGTGGCATCATAATAGTTAGGCGCGGTATTGTGCCAGAAATGGAAGGCGGTTACATTTTTTTAACGGGTTCGCCGTTTTTCCAGCCTTCGTAAACCTCATTGATATGATCATCGAGCCGGCCCTGGCCTATGGCCCCGCGCAATCCTTCCATCACCGCCATGTAATAATGAATATTGTGGATGGAGTTCAGCATCGCACCAAGCATCTCGCCGCACTTGTCCAGGTGATGCAGGTAAGCGCGGCTGAAGTGTTGGCAGGTATAGCAAATGCAATGGGTATCCAGCGGACCAAGGTCTGCCCGGTGATGTGAATTGCGGATACGCACCACGCCCCGGGACGTGAACAGATGGCCATTGCGGGCATTGCGGGTCGGCATGACGCAATCCATCATGTCAATGCCGCGACGGACACATTCAACGAGGTCTGCCGGAGTGCCAACACCCATCAGGTAGCGGGGCTTGTCGCCGGGCATCTGTGGCGCAATATGACTGATGACCCGCATCATGTCTTCCTTGGGTTCGCCCACCGACAGGCCGCCAATCGCATAACCGTCAAAGCCGATATCCGTGAGCGACTTCAGCGATTCATCGCGCAAGTCTTCATACACGCCGCCCTGGATAATCCCGAACAGACTGTTTGGATTGCCGGTAAAAGCGTCCTGGCTTCTTGCCGCCCAGCGCATGGAAAGCGCCATGGAGGACCGCACCGCGTCTTTTTCAGCCGGGAAGGGTGTACATTCATCGAAGCACATCACTACATCTGCATCGAGAGTGCTCTGAATCTCCATGGAAATTTCCGGCGACAGAAAAATCTCGTCGCCGTTCACCGGTGAGCGAAATGTCACGCCCTCTGCCGATATTTTTCTCATGTCTCCCAGGCTGAAAACCTGAAAACCGCCGGAATCCGTGAGGATGGGGCCATCCCAGCCCATGAAATCATGCAGGCCACCGTGAGCCTTGATAACATCCATGCCGGGACGCAGCATCAGATGAAAGGTATTGCCAAGCAGAATCTGAACGCCTGCGGCATCAAGATTGGCGGGGGATAAACCCTTGACAGAACCGTAGGTCCCGCAGGGCATGAAGATGGGCGTCTGCACCTTTTTATCAGCACCGTCAGGGCGGGTAAACTTCAGCTCGCCAAGGCGGGCTTCGCCATCCGAGGCAAGCAGGTTGAACTCAAGCGCCACTTGAATAATCCGTTATCGTGTAATCAGCATAGCGTCACCATAGCTAAAAAACCGATACGATTCCCGAATAGCCTCAGCATAAGCGTGCTTGATGTTCTCAATACCCGCAAAGGCGCTCACCAACATCAGCAGGGTGGAGCCAGGCAGATGGAAGTTGGTAACCAATGCGTCCACGCAACGGAATTCATACCCCGGGTAAATAAAAATATCGGTATCGCCCTTGAAGGATTGAATGTCTCCCTGCGCCGAAGCGGATTCAAGACAACGCAGGCTGGTGGTGCCAACGGCTACGATGCGCCCCTCGCGGGCCTTGCAGGCCCGAACCGCCTCGCAGACAGATGCCGGTACGTCGATCAATTCCTTGTGCATCCGATGATCTTCAACTCTCTCGACCCTTATCGGCTGGAAAGTGCCTGCGCCGACATGCAGTGTCACTTCCGCCCTGGCGACACCCATGTTATCCAGTTGTTGCAGCAACGCATCATCAAAATGCAGACCCGCCGTTGGCGCGGCGACAGAACCGCTTATTGATGCGTAAACCGTCTGGTATCTCTCGAGGTCCCCGGCTTCATCGGCGCGTTCTATATAAGGTGGCAAGGGTACATGCCCATGGGACTCCGTAATGGCGCGAACACCGGGGCCGGGGAAAACCAACCTGTAAAAATCGCCTTCCCTGCCGGTGACCATAATCGTTGGGCCATCTTCCAAATGGATATTTGATGACGGCTTAAGAGACTTGCTGGCCCGAACCTGGGCAAGGGCTTCTTTTTCGCTCAGGACCCGCTCAAGCAATATCTCAACCCGACCGCCGGTATCCTTCCGGCCAAACAGACGTGCCGGGATCACGCGCGTGTTGTTGAGCACCAGCAGGTCATCCTGATTGAGTTGGCCCGGCAGTTGTTTGAAAGAGAGATGCTGAATAGCCCCGCTGCCCGCATCGAGATGCAACAACTTGCTATCGGTTCTGTTATCCGTTGGATAGCGTGCTATCAGTTGCTTCGGCAATTCGAAATGGAAGTTGCTGACTTTCATAGGCAAGCAGACGGCACCGCCGCCATCACTCCGCACAAGCAAGAAAGCCGAATGTTAGATGAATTGCGCCGATGAGGTAAGCCGGGCCAGGCTATAGGCCGCAGAGCGGGTTGCCGATGATGACACACCCCTGCCCCTCTGCTATATAATGTCGCACCTCATGTGCCGGGGTGGCGGAACAGGTAGACGCGCCGGATTCAAAATCCGGTTCCTTCACGGGAGTGCGAGTTCGATTCTCGCCCTCGGTACCAATCAACCCAGGCCGCAGGGCTAATCTTCTATCGCGCCATAGATAATGTTTTTCAACTGGCCGCGAAAGTTGAAGGTCGCCGACGGCACCAGTTGCGTCATAAAGATCACGAACAGGTCTTCAATCGGGTCAACCCAGAAAATCGTCGATGCGTAACCTCCCCAGTAATAGTCACCTGCGCCTATCGTGCCCGCCTGCACCTCGCTCAATGTGGACGCGAAGCCCAATCCAAAGCCAACCCCGTCATAGCTGGTTTCCGAAAACATACCGCCGGCCACAGAGGAGAGATCAACCTCATTGGGCAAATGGTTTTGGGTCATCAGCCGCAGGGTTCGGCTGCCGATGATGCGTTCGCCATCCAGTTCGCCATCGCGCCTTAACATCTCACAGAATTTCGCATAGTCGGCAGTCGTGCTGACAAGCCCGCCGCCGCCGGACGGAAAGCCAGGCTGCAGGTATTTACTGGTTTCAGGGTCATCCATCAATGCCAGGGTCTTGTCTGGTTCGCGGGTATAGTTGGCGGCAAAGCGATCAAGCTTTTCAGCGGGCGTCACGAAGCCGGTGTCCTTCATGCCCAATGGGTCAAAGATGCGCTCTTTCAGAAACTGCTCGAAAGGCTGGCCGGAGATGTACTCCACAAGACACCCGCAAAGGTCGGTTGCAAGCGAATATTCCCATTGGGAGCCGGGTTCAAAGCGCAACGGCACCTGTGACAGCTTCTCCGCAAAGGCTTCTATCGTCTCTCCTGCTTCACGATTCACGCCCAGCCTTTGGTACGCCTTGTCCACGGGATGATCGCTTGGATACAGGGTGCCACCATAGGTGAGGCCGGCGGTATGGGTCAGCAGGTGCTTCATGTTAACCGGCATGTCAGGTTCTTTGGTTTTCATGCCCTCGCCGTCACCTTCAAGCCAGACGCGCTGGCCCCTGAATGACGGAATAAACCGGGATACCCGATCAGTCAATTGGAATTTGCCTTCCTCAAACAGCGTCATCAAAGCGACAGAGGTAATCGGCTTGGTCATGGAATAAATGCGGAAGATGGTGTCGTCCTTCATGGGCTTGCCACGCTCCGCATCCATCTCGCCAAAAGAGCGAAAGTAAGCCGGCTGGCCGCGCCTCGACACCATGACCTGGCAGCCGTGAAGCTTCCCCGGCTTGATGTAGTTTTCATTCAGATGTGTGGTAATTCGCTCCAGGCGAGCCTCGGATAAACCTGCTGCTGCGGCATTGACTTTCATCTTCATCCTCACTATTTCAAAAAGTGTTTGAACCCGGTAATTTACGCCAAGATATACTCAACACTCATGGCGCACCATCGCCTATTTATACCACGGCGGGCAGGTATTGTCCGCCATCTGTCCAGGGAGCGTAATGACAACCCGGCAACTGAAGGCAGCCCTTGCGGAGTTGCACAAGGAGACAAGGAAAATCGCGGCGGGCGCGCCCGGCAAAGCCTCGCCAAAGGGCTTTCGGCGCTTGATGGTCCGCGTACCGGCAGTACGCGCCCTGGTGAAAAATGGCTATGGCTTCCTCGATGGGCGCCGCCGGGACATTCTGGCAACCTGGCATTACATCTTCCACGAAACCGACCTGTACGAGGTGGCCTGCCAGGCCATCTATTATTACCAGCACAGGTCACTCAACAGGGCCGAGTTCAACAAGGTGCGACAATGGGTCAATCGGTGTGACTGCTGGGAGCACAGCGATGACTTATCGAAGATCTATGCTCAGGTGTTTGAAGAAAACCCGGATTGGGTCCTGCCCTGGTACAGAAAGTGGAACTCAAACAAGAACCCATGGAAGCGCAGGCAGTCAGTGGTGGGCCTGCTGGAATACGCGCAGAAAAGAAAAAGCGTCCGGCCTTATAAGACCTTGATCAGTTTCGTGGAACCCTTGTTGAAGGATGACGATTACTATGTACAGAAAGGGGTGGGCTGGACCCTGCGGGAGATATACAACGTCTACCCGAAAGAAGCCCTGCTATTCATGCAGAGGAATCTCGCAGAGATACATCCCCTTGCCTATTCCGCCGCCACCGAAAAACTAAACAAGGCCACTAAGACGCGGTTGAACGAGAAACGAAAAAAGATTCGTGTGAGGGGGTGATAGCTCTACAATTTTTAATGTCATCCAAGAAGACTCTGAATGAACAGCCAGATGTATTGCTGAGATATATTGGGTAGGCTAGATCACACATCATCGAACCCACAGCACCAGGAGAACCAGGAGAACCAGGAGAACCCATGACAGACTTAAACATGCTGAAAGAAAAGTTCCACCGCCGGATGATCACAATCTATGAAACAGCCAAAGCAGAATGCGGGTATAACCCGAGTTATTTTATAGAATCGGTTGAGCAAAGGGGTGGTTTGGGAACTGCAAAAGAACTATTGGCCAAAAAAGGGCATTCGGACGGCTTAACTCGATTATGGGAAGAGGGCAGACTCGACATATCGCTTGAAGCAGCGGTTCTCGAAGCTCAATGGGCGCCTCTCTTTACTGAACAAGAACTGGCATCTGCAAAACGAAGGCTCACAGCACTTGACTATTTCAAAGAATAAAGACGCATGACACAAACACAATACGAAAACCAACCCTCTACCTCACCCTCCCCTCACGCCATGCGCGGATGAGGTCGTCGTAGGGCACTGTTTCTCCCTGGGGTTTTTCATTGTTCAATCTGGGCTTGGGCGCGCCGGGTTGTGCGAGCCAATAGTCAGCATCGCTCTCTTCATTGAGTTGCGGCCCACATTCCCCCAGTACGCCGTGTCTTTGTAAACGCCCCATCACCCTGTCCTGTTCTGCGGCAAGCATGTCCATGGCGTACTGGGGAGTGACTGAACCACTCACGGCATTGGCGACATTGGCCCACCAGAGCTGCGCCAGCTTTGGATAATCCGGCACGTTGGTCCCGGTTGGCGTCCAGGCGGTTCTTGCCGGGCTGCGATAGAACTCAACCAGCCCGCCGAGCCTGGGTGCAATTTCCGTCATGGCGTCAGACTGCAAATCGGATTCGCGTATCGGCGTCAAACCCACCAGAGTTTTTTTCAGGGAAACTGTTTTCGAGGTGACAAACTGCGCATAAAGCCAGGCAGCCTTGCGCCGTTCGAGCGGTGTGCTGGCAAACAACGTCCAGGAGCCCACGTCCTGATAACCCAGCTTCATGCCCTCCTCCCAGTAGGGCCCGTGCGGGCTGGGCGCCATGCGCCACTTGGGGTTACCGGCTTCATCCACCACCGCCAGACCTTCTTTGATCATGTCCGCCGTAAAGGTGGTGTACCAGAATATCTGTTGGGCTATCCGGCCCTGGGCGGGCACAGGCCCGGCTTCCGAAAAAGTCATGCCCGCCGCTTCCGGGGGCGCAAAGCGTTTCAGCCAATCGATGTATTTGGTGAGCGCATAGACAGCCGCCGGCCCATTGGCGGCCCCGCCCCGGGTAACCGACGAACCGGCGGGCCTGCAGCCTTCCACTCTTATGCCCCACTCGTCCACCGGCACACCATTAGGTATGCCCTTGTCACCGGCCCCTGCCATGGAGAGCCAGGCATCGGTAAATCGCCAGCCCAGTGACGGGTCTTTCTTGCCGTAGTCCATGTGGCCGTAAACCCGCTGGCCGTCTATTTCTTTTACATCTTCGGTAAAGAATTCGGCAATGTCTTCATAGGCGGACCAGTTCACCGGCACACCCAACGCATAACCATACTTTGCCCTGAAGGCGGCCTTCAGGTCTTCCCGGTTGAACCAGTCGTAACGAAACCAATAGAGGTTCGCAAACTGCTGGTCCGGCAATTGGTAAAGTTTGCCGTCCAGCCCGGTAGTGAATGACTTGCCGATAAAGTCATCGATATCGAGGGTGGGTGATGTCACGTCCGCGCCCTCGCCCGCCATAAAGTCAGACAGGGGCGTCACATATCCGTATCGGGAATGGCCACCAATCAGGTCCGAATCGTTCACATAGGCATCGTAGACATTTTCCCCGGACTGCATCTGGGTTTGCAGCTTCTCTATGACATCGCCTTCCTGTATCAGGTCATGGGTCACCTTGATGCCGGTAATGTCATAAAAAGCCCTGGCCAGGGTTTCGCTTTCGTATTCGTGGGTGGTGAGCGTCTCTGACACCACACTGATGCGCATACCGCGAAATGGCTCCGCGGCCTTTGTAAACCAGGCAAGCTCCGCCAGTTGTTCCTCGCGGCTCAGGGTCGATGGCTGAAATTCCTCATCCACCCAGCGGGCGGCATTGGCCCCCGGGTCAATGCCCCGGCTTGTGGTTCCGTCTTGGTCGGAACATCCTGACATCAACAGCAGGCCGACCATCAGCAACAGGCCGGTAAACAGCAAATGGAATCTCATGGCGGCTCTCTTCTTGTGCTAACCCCATCGCATAATAAAGACCGCCACGCCAATCGCAAGCAAGGACGCAATGGTCAGCGGCAGGTCAGTCATCCCCAGCCAGGCCAGGTGGATATAAGCGGCGGAGAGCAGGCTGATAAAAAAGCGGTCTCCGCGGGTGGTGGCCATTGGCAGGATGCCCCGGCGCTCCGTTGTCGGCCATTTCAATTCGGCCAGGGTCATGGCGATGAGCGAAGCGGCCATCGCCAGAAAGAAAATGGCGGTGGGGAGGGTCCAGGCCATCCATTGCATCAGTTGACCCTCCCCAGGGTGAAACCCTGCACCAGATGTTTGCGCGCAAACCAGACCACGATCAAGCCGGGTATGACGGCGAGCACCCCGGCGGCGGAGAGGACGCCCCAATCAAGCCCCGATGCGCTCACGGTTCGGGTCATCACGACGACTATCGGCTTGGCGTTGCTTGCCGTCAATGTTCTTGCCAGCAGCAGTTCCACCCAACTGAACATGAAGCAGAAGAAGACGGTCACACCTATGGCACCACGGTTGATGGGAATAAATATGCGGAAGAAGAAGCTGGTAAAAGAATGTCCGTCCAGCCGGGCCATCTCATCGATTTCCTTCGGTACGCTGGACATGAACCCCTCCAGTATCCACACAGCTAAGGGCACAGTGAACAGGCAGTGAGCCAGGGCCACGGCGATGGGCGTATCAAAGAGCCCGATGGCCGAATACAACTGGAAGAAAGGCAGCAGAAATACCGCCGGTGGGGCCATGCGGTTTGTGAGCAGCCAGAAGAAGAGTTGCTTGTCGCCAAGGAAGCGATACCGAGAGAACGCATAGGCCGCCGGCAGGGCGACAGTGATGGAGATCAACGTGTTGAGAGCAACATAAGTGAGTGAATTGATGAAACCCGTGTACCAGGCTTCCCGCGTGAAAATATGTATGAAGTTATCCAGAGTCGGGGAGCCGGGCACCAGTTCAAAGTCGCCCAGAATATCCCGGTTGCTGCGCACCGCCATGGTAAGGAGCCAGTAAAGCGGTATGAGCAGGTAGGCCCCGTAAAGGGTGAGCAGCACATGAGCGAGTCGTGATCTTTCAGGCATCAATGGCTCCCGTCAGGCCGCGCCTTGGCGACAGAGACATAAAAGACCCAGCAAAGCAGCAGGACCATCAGGAAGTAAATCACCGAGAAGGCCGCCGCCGGGCCCAGATCAAATTGCCCCACAGCCTTGGTGGCAAGGTACTGCGAGAGGAAGGTCGTGGCATTACCCGGCCCGCCGCCGGTCAGCACGAAGGGCTCCGTGTAAATCATCAGGCTGTCCATGAGCCTCAGCAGCACCGCTATGGTGAGCAGGCTTTTCAGCCGTGGCAGTTCGATATAACGGAACACCTGCCAGCGGGATGCGCCATCCAACTCCGCGGCCTGATAGAAAGCCGGGGGGATGGACGAGAGCCCGGCGAAAGCCAGCAATACCACCAGGGAAGTCCAGTGCCAGACATCCATGGCAATAAGCGTAATCCAGGCATGCAGGGGTTCGGCAGCATAGTTGAACCCCACACCCAGTTCGGCCAGCGCCACGCCCAGCAGGCCAATGTCTCCCCTGGCAAATATCAGCCAGATGGTGCCGACCAGATTCCAGGGCGTCAGGAGAGGTATCGCAAACAGGATCATCAATAATGAAACCAGCCGCCCCTTCCTCGGCATGGCGAGAGCGATAAGCAGGCCCAGGGGAATTTCTATCAGAATGACCAGCGCGCTGAATAACAACTGCCTGCCAAGAGCGGCCTGCAAACGCGGGTCTTGCAGAGTTTCCCGATACCAGTCGAGGCCAACAAAGAACCGTGTGTTGATGTCGAGAATGTCCTGCACGGAATAGTTCACAACGGTCATCAAAGGCGCAATGGCACTGAAAGCCACTATCAGCAGCACCGGCAAGACGCCCAGCCAGGCGCGATTGTTATGCATCTTCTTCCCTGAACAGCACATACTTCGCCGCGTTCAATGTCACCCTCTGGCCCGGGGAAAAATCACCGGAGGCTTCCGCCACCAGTTGCTTGTCGCCCGCGCTGACAGACAGCAATAACCTGGCGCAACCTTCACGGGTGCCAAGCAATCTCACGCCTTCTATCCGCCAGGGGCCGGAAGGGTCAAGGCCGGGCTTCAGCCATTCGGCGCGCAGGCCCAACAGGTAATGCCCGGCCTGAGCGTCCGTTGGCTCACAGACAAGCCCATCTATATGGACAAGGCCGCTTTCCACCCGGCAGGGGGCCAGCTTCATACCCGGTGCGCCGACGAACCCGGCAACAAAAGGGTCCACCGGATTCTCGTAGATTTCCTGCGGCGACCCGGTTTGCAGAATGCCGCCCCCGGCCATCACGCTCACTTTGTCGGCAAAGGTCAGCGCCTCCGTCTGGTCATGGGTCACATACACCATGGTGAGTTGATGGGCTCGCTGGAAGCGGGTGAGTGTTTGCCGAAGTCGCCACTTGATAGCCGGCTCCACCGCCGTCAAAGGTTCATCCAGAAGAACAAGGTCAACATCCGTCCTGACTAACGATTTTGCAATGGCGGCCAACTGTTTCTGGAATAGCGACAGGCCAGCGGGCCTGCCGTCAAGCGCCGCGCTTATTTCCAGCTCTGCTGCAATTTCCCTGGCTCTTGCATCGGCGGCCTTCGCCGACCAGCCCCGGTTGAGCAGCGGGAACATCAGGTTCTGCAGCACGGTTTTTGATTCGTAAAGCACTGGAAACTGGAACACCAACGCAACATTGCGCTCCCTTGCGCTGACCCGGGAAACATCCTCGCCATCAAACAGTACCCGCCCCCCGGTCGGGCGCAGCAGGCCGGAGAGAAGATTCAGCAGCGTGGTCTTGCCGGCGCCGGACGCGCCCAACAGCGCGTGTGCACTGCCATTGGCAATGGTCAGGTTCAGCGCCGACAGGGTTTCCACATCTGCACCGGGGTAATTGAAAGTCAGGTCCTGGAGACATATCTCAGCCACCGGCGGCATCCCCCAGGTGCAAGACATCACCATCTCTGACATGCAGGAAACATTCTTCACCGACCCGCACAGTGTGCATACCCGGCAACTTCACCACCCACTCACGGGTTTTGTCCGCCATGACATCGGCATGGAGGTAGGTTTCTGCGCCATTGGTTTCAACGCCGCTAACCCTGGCCGTGAACGTCATGCCGCCGCAGGGTTCAAGGGAAATATGTTCCGGGCGCACAAACCTGCCCTGGCTGATGACGCAAACGCCCGGGTCTGACATGAGGCCGGCCGCTGCAAGGCTGGCGGGCTCACGGTATAGATGAAGCGGGTCGCCCGCCTGGCGTATTTCACTGTCATCGAGAAGCAGCAGATAATCCGCCAGGCCAAGGGCTTCACGAGGGTCTGACGTTGTGAATATCAGACACACGCCGGTGGACGCCACCAGTTGTTTCAGTTCAAGGTTTAATGCCTCCCGGAGCTTATAGTCGATGTTGACGAAAGGCTCATCCATCAACAGCACGCGGGGTTCTTTCGCCAGCGCACGGGCCAGGGCCAGGCGCTGTTGCTGACCGCCACTGAGTTCATGGGGCATACGGTCCAGCAGATGATCAATGCGAACCAAAGCCGCCAGTGACTGCACCCTCTCCCTGATGGCCCCCCGGGATTCGCCGCAGGCAACCAGTGGAGACGCGATATTGCTGGCCACTGTCCAGTTGGGATAGTTCACAAACGCCTGGTACACCATGGCAACCGGGCGGTGGCTTTTCTCCAGCGCAGTGCCGTCCAGCTCTACCCTGCCGGTGGCCGGGCTCGCCAGCCCGGCAATCAATCGGCACAGGGCAGTCTTACCGGCCCTGTTCCTGCCCAGCAGGACATTAATCTCGCTCATGGAGAATTGGATGCGAGACGTGACCGAACGACCGTCGCGCAACTGGCAATCAAAGACCTGAAGCAAAGGCGTTAGACCTGTTTGACAATCACAGAGTGTAACCCAGACCAGCGCTTGAATCCCTCGGGAAGGTCTGCTTCCCTCATGGTGCACCTCGGAGGCGTAAATACCTGAAATACCTGCATCAGACTTTTCTATTACCTGAGAATTATCTTTACAATGCACAGAGAAATCAGGAGATGAAACCATGATATATTCAACCGAACTAGGCGATTACATGCTGGAAAATCCGGTCACGGTAAAACCGGGCATGACCGTGTATGAAGCCGCACTGTGTATTCTTGAACACAGGGTTTCAGGCTTGCTGGTAATTGATGACAACGATCAACTTGTCGGCATGCTTTCGGAGATGGATTGCCTCAGAATCATTCTCGCCAGCATGTACAACAACGAGGATTTTGGCAGCGCCCTGGTGAGTGACGTCATGACCAAGGACGTGAGCACGCAGAGCCCGCAAGACAACATAGTGGATGTCGCCACATCCATGCTGGACCACAAGCATCGCAGGCGTCCTGTTATTGCCGATGGCAAGGTGGTTGGTCAGGTAACTTGCAGGCAGATATTGAAAGTCGTCACCGAGGGTTTGAAAGAACAGAAGCCTCGGGACCGCCATTAAACACAGGCAAACCGACATGAGTGAAGAAAAAACCATATTTGCAAAGATAGTTGACGGTGAAATCCCGTCTGAAAAACTCTACGAGGACGACCATTGCATCGTCATCAAAGACATCAATCCGCAGGCGCCGACCCATGTGTTGATTATCCCAAGGTCAACGGAGATACCGCGCCTCGTTGACGCAAACGAGAGTCACCAGGCCTTGCTGGGGCATCTGTTGCTGGTTGCCGGGAAAATCAGCAGGCAACTGGGCGTGGACGAAGCCTTTCGTCTCATTATCAATAATGGCACGGAGGCGGGCCAGACGGTATTCCATCTGCACCTGCATATTCTCGCCAGTAAGGCGTTTGACGAAGGCTCGCTCGGCAAGGAATTTGGTTAGCGGCTTGGCGCGGGAATCCAGTTATTAAACCAACGCCGATTTCTTGACAAGCCACAGGTGCTGCTCTATAAACGCCCGTTATGAATTTTTACCCGCCCAGGCATTTGGTGACCGCGGTTCTGCTCAGTCTGCTGATCAGTACGCCGTCATTCCTGGCGGGTGGTCACATACATGACCGCCTCAGCGATGAGGCGGGCTGTGAATATTGCAACTATTCACCGCAAAGCGACGAGGCTCAACTTTCCTCCTTTGCCCTTGTCAGTTCTGAACAACTCACATCGGCGGTTACAAAGGCTTGCCCGCCGATTGAACATCAACGATACGGCAGTAGCGCCAGAGGGCCGCCTTTCCTGGGTTAATCCGCCTTCTCGATTAACCAATACAGGAGCAGAATTGTGCACAAGATTTATCTTGCACTGGTGGCGCTGGCGATAGTTTACGATGCTGAAGCCGCCACCAGCGCCGAACATCACCAGAACCCCGGTCATCACGACATTGAAGAGGTTTTCGTCAGCGCCCCTTTCCAGGATTCCGACGCTGAAACCACTTTGCCGGTCAATTCCCTTTGGGGCGAAGCGCTTCAACGGGAGATGGCCAACAGTCTTGGCGACACCCTCAAGAACCAGGTCGGCATCCACGGTGCCAGCTTTGGGCCGGGGGTTGGTCATGTCATCATCCGCGGCCAGTCGGGGAAACGGGTGCAGGTGATGCAGAACAGCGTCAACAACGTCGATGCCTCATCCGTCAGCCCGGATCATGCAAACGGCCTGGAGCCCATCCTGGCAAAACGTATTGAAGTGGTGCGCGGCCCCGCCACGCTGCTCTACGGCAACGGCGCAATCGGCGGCATCGTGAACGTCATCGACGAAAGAATTCCCGAAAGTTCATTCAGTCGCCCGGAATTTGCACTGGAACATTCTCACGACACCAACAACGACGAGAACAAATCTGTTGCTCGGCTGAACCTCTCTCTCGGCCGGTTGAATATATATCTGGACGGCTACACTCGGGACAATAGCGAAGTGGAGATCAATGGTTATGCAATAGACGTCCGGGCGCTGGAGGCTGAAGAGGAACATGAGGGAGAGGAAGAAGAGATCATCAACAGCCATGGTTTTATCGCCAACTCTAAGGCCCAGGCGAGCGGACACACCCTTGGCTTTTCCTTGTCCTCTGACCGTGGCTTCCTGGGCCTGGCGGTGAATGAACTCAACAGTGAGTATGGCTTGCCTCCTGGCTCCCATGGTCATGGTGAACATGACCCAAGTGAAGATGACCACGAAGAAGCGGACGACCATGAGGAAGAGGGGCAGGCGCTGGTTCGCGTAGACATGCAGCAGACCCGTTACGACCTGGCCGGCGAACTGGAGTTCCACGACAGCCTGATGGACTCATTGCGTTTCAATATCAACTACACTGACTACGAGCACACTGAAATAGAACTATCGCCGGATGGCGATGCCACCCCGGGAACCCATTTTAGTAATGCAGGCATCGAAAGCCGCCTTACACTGAAGCACCACCCGCTTGGCGGTTGGCAGGGTGTGCTTGGCATGCAGGTGGCGAATACGACATTCAGCGCCACGGGTGAGGAGGCGTTCATCCCGAAAATCCACAAGGACACGCTTGCTGTTTTTGCCATCGAGAGGTTTGAAGCCGGCAAAGGGACCTGGGAGCTCGGGTTCCGTTGGGAACACAACCGGCTCGCCATGCGTGGCCGCTGCGATATCGCCGAAGATTCGTACAGCTTGTCCGGCAGTTACCTCCGCAACCTTTCCAGTGAAAGTAACCTGCTGCTCGCCATATCACATTCCGAGCGGACGCCCACCATAGAGGAACTTTATTCCAATATAGATACGGCAAGCTGCGCCCGCCCGCTCGATGATGCAAGGTTGACGCTTCATGCCGCCACGGCGCTGTTCGAACTGGGCAACCCCGGCCTCGGCAAGGAGACGTCAAACAATATCGACATCGGCTATAGACGCCATGCCGGCAAGTGGACACTGGAAGCCAATGCTTACTACAACTCGATCAAGGATTATGTGTACCTGCTGGAAACCGGCGAAGCGTTTGAAGGTCAGGAAATTGCCGCTTATTTCTCTCAGAATGCGGACTTCTACGGGCTGGAGGTCAGCCTTGGGTTGCCGCTTTTCAGTAATGATACTGGCCGCATGGACATCAACTTTACCGGCGACTATGTGAGAGCCAGATTTGACCGGGGAGGCAATGTGCCACGAATTCCGCCGGGCCGGGTCGGCCTCAAGCTCGGCTGGTATGCCAACAACTGGTCTGCTGACTTGAGGCTGAAGCAGGTGCTGGGTCAGAACGATGCGGCTGCCGGGGAATCCGAAACCGACGGCCATACCCTTTTTGAACTATACGCGGACTATCATTGGGAAATCGGGAATGGTGAAGTGTTGCTGTTCGCCAAGAGCGCCAATATCCTGGATGAAGAAATCAGGAATCACACTTCATTCCTCAAGCACTATGCGCCTGAACCCGGTCGCGGCATCCGGATGGGTCTGCGCTACATCTACTAAACATGTGCCTGCATCCGGAAGGGTTGACCTGCTGAACGATGCGGGCTATTTTCGCCCGGCGCATCAGGAACAGACATAACAATCACTGCAACGCATCCTGGAACTGGCCCCGCCCATTGCCGGGTCACCGGACCATGCCGCACACTTTTACCGGAGAGAAGTTATGAGCAAACCATTTCGATTTGGCGTCCAGTCATTCAACGCAGAATCCGCGGAAGATTGGGCCGGGCAGGTAAGGTGCGCGGAAGAATTAGGTTACTCGGCATTCCACCTGGCAGACCACATCTTGGGAGCGGGCCCGGCGCTTGAAAAGGCCAACCACCCGGAGCAGGACCTGGCCGCCATTCCCGCCATGGCTTATGCAGCGGCTGTGACAGACAAGATAAAAATCGGCTGCCGGGTATTTTGTGTGGACTATCATCTGCCCATCGTACTTATCAAGTCTGCGATGACCATAGACAAGCTCTCCAACGGGCGGCTCGAATTTGGCCTTGGGGCTGGCTGGATTACGGAAGAATACAATGCGCTCGGCATCACCAGGGATGAGCCCAAAGTGCGTATAGACCGGCTCGCCGATGTGATTGAGGGCGTGAAGGCCTTCTGCAATGACGGCCCGGCAGACCTGTCTAACAACACTATTGAGTGGAAAGACTTTTCCGGCGTACCCAAGCCGGTTTCCAAGCCGCCCATCATGGTGGGCGGCGGTTCGCCCCGGATTCTGCGGCTCGCGGGGCGTGAAGCGGACATTGTCAGCCTCAACTTCAACAACCGCTCCGGTATGATCGGCCCGGACGGGGTCGGCTCATCAACGGAAACAGAAACGCAAAAAAAAGTGGGCTGGGTCAAAGAGGGCGCAGGCAAACGCTTCGATGAACTGGAAATAGAAATTGGCGCCTACTTCACCTTTGTCATGGATGACCCGGCGCCGGTACTGGAGCAGTTCGCGCAGATGTTCGGCATGACGGAAGCGGAGATGCGCGCCCACCCTCATGCTCTCTTTGGCTCGGTGGACGCCATCTGTGAAGAGTTGGAGCGCAGGCGCGAGTTACATGGCATCTCTTACATCACCATCGGTAAAGACAACATGGAAGCCTTTGCGCCGGTGGTCGCCAAATTAAACGGCAAGTAAAAGCGACGGAAGCCTACGAAATAACGCAGCCCCGTGCCCCTGTGACTGCGGGTTAATCCGGCAATCCCAGTACCCGCTTGGCAATGATATTGCGCTGGATTTCATTGCTGCCGCTGTATATGGAGGCGGCCCTGGACGACAGTAGTTTACGCAGGTCAAATCTCTCCGACTCAGTGAAGCTGTCTCCCTCCCAGCCAAAACCCTGGGTGCCCCTCAGGCTCGTAGCCAGGTCATAGTAGATTTTTTCGAGGTCCGTACTCATCACCTTGAAGATGGATGTTGCCGGGCCAGGCGTCGAGCCATCGGCGGATTCTTCAACCACCCTGCGCATAGTCAGGCCAAGAGAGCGCATATCCATGTCGTGATGGAGAACGCGGTCTCTCATTTCCGCATCCGCAATTTTGCCGTCAACCTCCCCGAGACTCTCCCTCGCCAGGTTGCTGAGCTTTGACTGCCCCGTCTCGGTGCCGCCATCAAGCAGAGCATGCATGCCGGAACGCTCGTGTTGCAGGAGCCGTTTGCCGACTGTCCAGCCTTTGTTCAATTCGCCCACCAGATCATCCCGGGCCGCCAGCGTATTATTGAAAAACACCTGATTGAAAGGAGACTCCCCGCTGATCAATCGTATCGGGTTGACTTCCACCCCCGGCTGGTCCATCGGCAACAGCATGAAGCTGATACCATCATGCTTGGACGCATCCGGGTCAGTACGAACCAGAATAAACATCCAGTCGGCGTTATGAGCGCCGGATGTCCAGATCTTCGAGCCATTGATGACGTAATTATCGCCGTCCAGCACAGCCCGGGTTTGCAGGCTCGCCAAATCGGAACCGGCACCGGGCTCACTGTAACCCTGGCACCATTCCACCTTGGCCCGCGCAATTTTTGGCAGGTGTCGCTGCTTCTGCGCTTCGGTGCCATACTCAAGCAGGGTCGGCCCGATCATCGCCACACCAAAACTCGATAACGCCGGCCTTGCCTTGATGCGTTTCATCTCTTCAAAAAGTACAACAAATTCATCTTTCGAGAGCCCGCCGCCGCCGTATTCTTTGGGCCAATCCGGTACCGTCCAGCCCTTTTCGACCATCCGCTCCAGCCAGAGCCGTGTATCCGGGTCCTGGATTGTCAGCTTGGAACTGCCGTTGGACACCTCGCCGGGGCCCCTTGCCCCCGGAGGGCAATACGCTTCGAGCCAGGCCCGTGTTTCCTGCCTGAAAGTTGAAAGATCGCTCATATTCACCGTCTTTTTTCTGCCGTGTCGCGAATAGTCTCAGTTTGCAGTAAATCCCGCAAATCAGGCGGTTTGTATTGCCCGGCATAACATGGCTACAATCCGGCCTCACATCTATTGCCAAAACATTGAAGGGGAAGCATGAAAGCTGCCATTTTTGAAGAAGCCAACAAACCTCTCACTATCGAAGATGTCGATATCATCGACCCCCGCGACGGAGAGGTGCTGGTAAGAACGAGTTGTTCCGGGGTCTGCCACTCAGATTTGCACTTCATTGACGGACTCTGGAAGCTCCCCATGTCTTGCGTGCTGGGCCATGAGGCAGCCGGCGTGGTTGAAGCGGTGGGTGAAGGCGTGACCTATGTGAAGCCGGGGGACAGGGTCATCATGAGTTTCAAACCTTTCTGCGGCAAGTGCTATTACTGTCTGGGGGGCAGGCCCAACCTGTGTAACGCCCCGGAAATAGGCGCAGCATCCGCAACACGGCTGACCTGGAAGGGCAAACCTATTTTACAGTTTGCCTCCGTCGGCTCTTTCGCGGAAATGATGGTCACATCCGAGAACGGCCTGGTGAAAATTCCCGAAGACATGCCAATGGCGGAAGCAGCCTTGATCGGTTGCGGCGTTATGACCGGGGTGGGCGCGGCCCTTTATACCGCCAATGTACCCGGCGGGTCCGAGGTCGCGGTCATAGGTTGTGGCGGCATTGGCCTCAACATTATTCAGGGTTGCCGCATTGCCGGTGCCGCCAAAATTATCGCCGTTGATCTCATCGACGCCAAGCTGGAGATGGCAACGCAATTTGGCGCGACGCACACAATCAACTCCAGTGACCCCGACACACTGGTGGAAGCGGTACATGAACTGACTGATGGCAATGGCGTTGAATATGCGTTTGAAGCCATAGGCGCACCCGCCGCCGCAACACAGGCATTCAATATCACCCGTAGCGGCGGCACTGCCGTGGTGGTTGGTATGCACCCGCTGGGTTCAGAGATCAGCGTTCCGGGGCCCGCCTTCCTGCAAGAGAAAAAGCTGATCGGCTGCATGTATGGTTCCACCCGCTTCCGTGAGCATATGCCGAAGCTGATTGATCTGTTCCTGCAAGACAAGCTTGACCTGACCAGGCTCGTATCCCGCAGGCTGAAGTTGGAAGACGTGAACGAAGCATTCAGATCAATGAAGGCAGGCGAGGTGGCAAGGTCGGTGCTTGAGTTTAGTTAGGGCAGCGCTTTTCCATTCATCACGCGACTCAAACCGATGCCTTAGGCTGGCGGGGAACCGCGAGCTAGTCCAACTTGAGTATCATAGCTGCGTTGAATAATGGACTTTGCCATTCCCAGTTGTTCGCCGTCGCCGACAGTGATTTCAAGATCGCCGTTTCCATGATGACCAATGCCTCTCATGTCCCGGGTGAAGTCTTCTATTATTTCTTCTTCGGAAGGGTTCAGAGGAACATAAATTTTTAGCCTGGCTTTAGAAACAAGAACGCTGGCAAAACTTTTAGGACGAGAGATATTGCAACATTTATAGACATCACAGCCGGCCAGGATTTTCTCTTGCACATCATCACCCAAACCGTGCAGCCAGGGTTTTAACTGTGAGTACAACTCAGCACCCTTGCCGTTTTTTATGGTCGGCCGGCTGGCGGTCTTTGTTTTGCCGACGGCGGGCTCCGCCACCTGCTTTGGCAACTCACTGATGGGTACCCACTGCTCCCGCTCGTTTTTGTATTGCCAGAATTTTGGGCCTCGACATGACTTCCCGCCGGTCACCGCGACACCCGCACCGGAGGATGACGTGTATATTTCCCCGCCGTATATGATTTTGCCATCGGCCCGCAAAACTGCGTTGTGGTTTTTCCCCTTGAAGGTCGCCCTTAGTTTCAACCCCTTTGCTTTCACGGTCTTGTTTTTCGATGCCAGACGTTCTTGGGGTTTACCGTGTATGTCGTCCAACTCCCCGCGTTGCATGATTTTGATGGCGTCCGTCAATTGTTTTAGGAGATTCTTATCACGAATAAATTTCCCCTTCGTGCGATTTGCAGGCGGGTTCGCGATGTGTAGGATGAGCGTCTCCATATCCTTGAGATGACCGGCATCGTTCACCAGATAAAGACTGAATGAATCCCACTCGTCCGCGTGCCGGTCTTTGAGATGCTGCGTTAACCTGCTCTTCAACTTGGACGCAAGCCCGACATAGTACAGATTGTTCTTGCGGTATAGCGCGTAAACACCGGCCTCGTTGCCGATTAACTCAGTCAGTTGGCGCGGATACTTGGCGAACACGTTTTTGGGAATGCGATTAAGAGAGCCGACAACTAAAGGTTTGTTTCCGCTTTGTTTGTTATTGCCCATCGGTTGCCTCACTAAGATTGTGGCTTGGATAAAGTTTCAACAATACGGCGGTTTTATTTACGACTTTCCCCGCTCGTCAGGCAGTGTACACAATTTAAGTCACTTGATTAAGCAATCATCAATCCATCGTCTTGCCCGCCGCCGCAACACAGGCATTCAACATCTTTATATTTGGTGCCGATCAGTCAGCATGGTTTCAGATTAGCCAAGCCATGCCGCCAGTTGCAGCATTTCCCCGGGGTCTTTCAGCGGCGGGTCGCCGCTCAGAATTCGCGTGAGAGCAAACCTGACGGCGCTCACCTGTTGCAGCGGCAGAAGAGCGTCTTTCTCTTCCGGCGTCAATGCTCGTATGGAACCGTAGCCTGCCAGCACGGCCTGTTTTAGCGCTTCATCAATACCCTCGGAACCCTTGCACCAATCATTGATGGCAATGGCCAGGTCCTGAATCAGCAAGTCATGGCAGGCATGATAAAAGTCAATGACGCCGCTCAGGCTTCCGTCTTCAAACAGGGTGTTGTCTTTGAACAGGTCACCGTGGATCAAACCCCTGGGGAGTTCACTGGCCTGCAATCTGCCGTAGGTTTCAATAAGCTCCCGAATCAGCAGCCGTTCGCTCTCTTCGAGTTTATCCGCCACATGATCACCCGTGCTCTGCATCCATTGCGGATCATACGGATTACTGCGGGCATCCTGCAGGTCGGAAAGCGCCTGGTGCGCATGCGCCATAAACTCACCTAATTGATGGCAGTGCGCCTCATCAATCTCATCCGGATGAGCGCCGGGCAGTTTTTTGAAAAAGAAGGCGGGTTTACCGCAGAAGATAGTGGATGTCATGCCATCAAGGGTATTTTCAGGCGCCGCAACCGGCAGGCCGTGACGATTCAACCTCGACATCACCTTGTTGAAAAAAGGAACCTCCGCGAAGGTCATGCCTTCAATGATTGTGAGCACATAATCCATGGTCGCGCCATCTTCGACGAGGGTGACAAAATAATTGGAGTTTTCTATGCCGCCTTCAATGGGGGCAAATGAATCAAGCCGCCCCTTACCGAACATTTGCAGGTAACGCTCAAGGGCTTCCTCAGGAAAAGTGGTGAAGGCCGCCATCCGCTACCATTCCAGGATGACCCACCGGGGGTAAAGTTTGCGCTTGTGATCCAGCCCCTCATGGAGAGGCGCGCCATCCAACGGCGCCATGTAATAGGCTCTGCCGTTTTTCGGCGCCACCTTGATGAGGGTGAGTACGCCATTTTGCCGGTACTCGTAGATGACTTTGTCTTCACCTTCGATAATCTCAACCGTGTCCTCTTCACGCTCTTCCCGCGAGGCCCCGGCCAGTGGGCCGGAAGCCACAAACAGGGCGAGAAACAGCGCGACGGCGGGCAATGGAAAATGCGTCATATTCAAAGTATTGTTGCCGGATGAAAAATGATTACCAGTTGATATTGATCGATGGATCATCCTACCTGTTTCGCGCATACCATGCACTGCCTCAACTGCTTTCATCCAAGGGTCAGGCTACAGGGGCCATCAAGGGTGTCATCAGCATGATTCGAAAACTGATAAATGAATATCCGGATACCCATATCGCGGTGGTATTTGACCCAAAGGGCAAGACCTTCCGTAACGACATTTACCCGGAGTACAAGGCCAATCGCCCGCCCATGCCGGATGAATTGCGAAGCCAGATCGCACCCATTCACAATATCATCCGCATGATGGGGTTACCGCTTCTGATCGTGGATAACTTTGAAGCTGACGATGTAATCGGCACTCTGGCGAAACAGGCCACGGAACAAAAAATGGCCGTGCTGATATCCACCGGCGATAAAGACATGGCACAACTTGTCACGCCTCATGTCACGTTGATCAACACCATGAATGACACGCTTATGGATGAAGCGGGCGTCAAAGAGAAATTCGGCGTACGTCCGGACCAGATTATCGACTACCTGGCACTGGTCGGCGACACATCAGACAACATCCCCGGCGTGCCCAATTGCGGCCCCAAGACAGCGGGCAAATGGCTTGACGCCTATGACAGCCTGGCGGGCGTCATGGAAAGCGCGGACGAGGTAAAAGGCAAGGTGGGTGAAAACCTGCGCGCCTCACTGGAATGGCTGCCCATGTCTTACCAACTCGCCACCATCAGTACAGACGTGGCGCTTGACCGCACGGTTGATAAGCTTGAACTGGGCGAGGCAGACAGACAAGGGTTACTGTCCGCCTACATGGAACTGGAGTTCAAGTCCTGGGTCAACGAGCTGGGCAACCAGAAAGGTGCCGGGGCTGCACCAATGGAAGAGGGGCCGGAAACCCACTATGAAATAGTCTATAGCCTGGCGGACATGGATGGCTGGTTGAAAAAACTGGCCGCGGCGGATGTCTTCGCCTTCGATACGGAAACCACCAGCATCAATTACATGGAAGCCCGCATAGTGGGGCTGTCATTCTGCTGCGAGCCCGGGAAGGCCGCCTATGTTCCCCTGGCCCACGACTATGAAGATGCGCCAGCGCAGCTCGACATCGACCTGGTGCTGGAGAAGTTCCGGCCACTCCTTGAAGACCCGGGCAGAACCATTATCGGCCAGAACCTGAAATACGACATCAGTGTGCTGGCCAATCATGGCGTGGATGTGAAGGCAAAGCTCTTCGATACGATGCTGGAATCCTATGTGCTTAATTCGACCGCTTCCCGACATAACATGGATGATCTTGCGCTTAAGTATCTTGGCGTGTCCACGGTGCATTTTGAAGACATAGCGGGCAAGGGTGCAAAGCAGGTGACCTTCAACAAGATTGAAATTGACAAGGCGGGATTCTATGCCGCCGAAGATGCGGATATCACCTATCGCCTTCACCTGGCGCTATGGCCAAAACTCAAGGCGGAGCCAACCCTCGCCTCGGTATACCGCGATATAGAAATTCCTCTGGTGCCCATCTTGTCGCGTGTGGAAAGAGCCGGCGTATTGCTGGACGAGGCGCAACTCAAAGCCCACAGCAAGGAACTTGAAAAGCGGGTGCAGGCGTTGGAACAGGAAGCCTTTGGCATGGCGGGCGAAGAATTCAACCTCGGTTCCCCCAAGCAACTGCAGGAAATTTTTTTCGAGAAACTGCAACTGCCGATCATCAAGAAAACGCCCAAGGGCCAGCCGTCCACCGCAGAGCCAGTGTTGCAGGAACTGGCGCGGGATTACCCCCTGCCTCGCGTCATCATGGAATACCGGGGGCTGTCAAAGCTGAAATCAACCTACACGGATCAATTGCCAAAGCAGGTCGCGCCTTCCACCGGGCGCGTGCATACATCCTATCACCAGGCGGTGGCCGCAACTGGCAGGTTGTCCAGCGCCGACCCGAACCTGCAGAACATCCCCATAAGAACAAAGGAAGGCAGGAGAGTTCGCAAGGCGTTTATCGCGCCCGCCGGCTACAAGTTGATGGCGGCGGACTACTCGCAGATCGAACTTCGCATCATGGCGCACCTCTCTCAGGACGAAAGTTTGCTCGACGCTTTTCGCAAGGGGCTGGATATTCACAAGGCAACGGCGGCGGAAGTATTTGGCGTTCCCCTGGACAAGACTTCGGAAGACTACCGACGCAGCGCCAAGGCGATCAACTTCGGGCTGATCTACGGCATGTCCGCCTTCGGCTTATCCAGGCAGCTCAACATCTCGAGGGGCGATGCCCAGAATTACATTACCCTGTATTTTGACCGATACCCAGGCGTCAAGAACTATATGGACGAAACACGCGCACTGGCGGTGGAACGCGGGTACGTGGAAACCATTTTTGGGCGGCGCCTGTACCTGCCGGAAATCAAGGCCAGCAACTTCCAGCGTCGCCAGGCGGCGGAGCGAACGGCAATCAATGCACCCATGCAGGGGAGCGCGGCGGACATCATAAAGCGAGCCATGATCGCCGTTGACGATTGGCTGGCGGGGTCAGATCTGGACGCCCGCATGACCATGCAGGTCCACGATGAACTGGTGCTGGAAGTTTCTGAAAACAAGGTCGATGAGGTGGCTGCTGGCCTGGAGGAAAGAATGTCTGGCGCGGTGGAACTATCTATTCCGCTGCTTGTGGAAACCGGCGTCGGCAATAACTGGGACGAAGCACACTGACCAGCCTTTCCGTGAACAGTTCAGTGTTTGCTAATAAAAAGTGAAGAAAGTTTCACTTTTTATTTCGAACTTTGTCAACCTTCCTTTGTCATAATTACTGTTAGGCGTTAAGCGTAGCCGTTTCGCTAGGTGAATCGATACGCTTAAGTAGTAACTTCGGTGATTTTATCCCCCAAAAAAACCGAAGCCCGGGTCCTGACCACCCTTCCCCAAAATGGTCAGGACCCATTTTTCTTTTTTCAAACCAGCCACGCCAGCAGCATTTTCTCCAATTCCACCAGCCCCAGATTTTTGGTTGCGGAAAAAGTTTGCAGGGTCACATGGCCCGGTAAATCTTTGCTTACGGCCAGCAGGCTGCTCTGCCGATTGCCGGGCTTCAGTTTGTCGGCTTTGGTCAGAAGAATGTGCAACGGTAGTTGGCTCGCCGCTGACCAGTCAAGCATCATCAGGTCAAAAGGCTTCATAGGATGGCGAATGTCCATCAGCAACACCATGCCTTTCAGGCAACGCCTGTTCCGCAGATATTCATCCAGATGCCGGCTCCAGTGGTCCTTGACGCGCTTGGGCGCCTTCGCATAACCATAGCCGGGCAGGTCCACCAACCTTGCCTGGTCCGTGACCGCAAAGAAATTGAGAAGTTGGGTCCTGCCGGGGGTTTTGCTGGTTCGGGCAAGATTTTTCCGGCCCGTCAGCATGTTTATCGCACTGGATTTACCGGCATTGGAGCGGCCACAAAAGGCGACTTCCGCCCCTTCGTCGGCTGGGCACTGCGCCAGGGTGGCGGCACTGGTGAGAAAATGGACGGCCTGGAAATTCACGGATATGCTTCGCGGTAATCGGTATCTGGTTGCTGATCGCCTAATGGCGGGTTCTTTGCTATATAATGTGCCTCGCATTTTAGCACTCTCTCGGGACGGTGTACCCTATCAAAAAGCCCAATCAAGAAAATGAAACAGAACTGAAGAAGTTGCCATGATGAAAAAGAGCCTGACCCCTGTTTTACTGGCATATATCTTACTGATGTTGATGCCGTTCGCCGCCCATGCCGGGGATGCAAAAAGAGGCAAAACCCTCGTTGCCACCTGTACCGCCTGCCATAGCGAGACGGGCAACAGCCTGGTGGGCAACTTCCCGAATATCGCAGGGCAGCATGAATCATACCTGCTGAAGCAGATGCTGGAGATCCGCAGTGACGAGCGGCCTGTACCAACAATGACAGGTATGCTGGATAACCTGTCTGCATCTGACCTGGCGGATATCGCGGCCTTCTACGCAGCCCAGCCCCGTGCTCAAGGGGCCGCCAAAGAAGAGCTGGTAGAACTGGGAGAATCCATATACAGATTTGGCATCCCCCGCAAGAACATAGCAGCCTGTACCGCCTGCCACTCCCCCACAGGCAGTGGCAATGGTCCGGCGGGTTTCCCGGCGCTGGCGGGCCAATGGCCGGAGTACACGGTATTGCAGTTGAAAGCCTTCCAGTCCGGTGTGCGCCATAATGACGGCGATGAGCAGATGATGCGAGGCACGGCTCTCGACATGAATGAGCAGGAAATGACGGCAGTGGCTTCCTACCTGTACGGTTTGAAGTAGGCTGTTGTCTCGGATGCAGGGCGGTTTATCAGGCATGGCGAACAGGTTACAACTCCTTTTATTGCTGACGCTGCCGACTTTTGCCGGTTGGGCGGAAGAATTTCGGTACGAAGAGGGCGTCCACTTTGCGAGGCTTGAAGTGCCGGTGGAAACAGGCAACCCGGATGCCGTAGAGGTAACGGAATACTTTTCTTATGGCTGCCCTCACTGTTATCAATTTGAACCCTGGGTACGGAGATGGACATCAGAGCTGCCGGAGGACGTGGTGTTCAATCGCACCCCGGCTGTCTGGCAGGGTTACGAGCTTTATGCCAGGACTTACTACACGGCCCAGGCTCTGGGTGTACTCGACCAGGTTCATACGTCCCTCTTTCAGGCGTTGCACAGTGAAGGTCGCCATATTTCCGACCTCAAGTCCATGGCGCTGTTTGTATCCGAGCAGGGCGTTGACATGGAAAGGTTCATAAAGACTTTCACGGATTCCTTCGGCGTCAAGGCCATGTATCAACAGGCCATTGCGCGGCAGCGAATTTATCGCGCCACAAGTGTCCCGGTGATCATCGTCAACGGCAAGTACCGGATAGCAGTGGACATGGCCGGCGGGACTGAAGAAATGCTGCATGTCGCCGACTACCTGGTGGAACGCGAACGCCGCCTCTTGAAGGGCCAGTAACCCGACGGAAGCAAAGACAGGCGTCTCACCAATACCGGACGTGAAATGAACCTGCCGAACTCAACAGACGTACTTGTTATCGGCGGCGGCAACGCGGCGCTTGTGTACTTTGCGGAAGAAAAGAGGTAGTAAGAGCAATTTTCAGACGCCTATCTGACTGTGTCGGCCAGTGATAACCCGGCATAAAAAAGATGAATGCACGCTCGGTCAGGTATGTTTTAATGGCCTGAGAGGTATTGATTATGTGGAAGAAGGTTTTCCCTGCCGCCGCCTTTACCCTGTTGCTTATGCTTCAGCCTGGCGGCCATTCTGATACCAATGCTACCGGTAAAGTATGGCTGATAGACATTGAGGGCGCCATCGGGCCGGCTACCAGCGACTATGTGTTGCGCGGGTTTGAACAAGCCAGACAAGCGGACGCCAATCTCCTTATCCTCCGAATGAACACCCCCGGCGGTCTCGATAGCGCCATGCGCGATATTATCCAGGGCATACTGGCAAGCGACATTCCCGTTGTGTCCTATGTCGCCCCCAAGGGTTCTCGAGCCGCCAGCGCCGGGACCTACATTGCCTATGCCAGCCATTTTGCCGCCATGGCGCCAGCGACTAACCTTGGCGCCGCGACACCTGTACCGATAGCGGCGCCTTCCATGCCATCTTCCCCCATAGGGGGAAAAGACGAAGAAAAACCCAAAACCTCCATGGACAAGAAAATGATCAACGACGCCGCAGCTTACATCCGCGGCATGGCCGAGCTCAGGGGACGCAATGCGGACTGGGCGGAGGAAGCAGTCAGGGAGGCCGTCAGCCTGGATGCGGGAGCCGCGCTGGAACTCGGAGTCGTCGATATGATTGCGGACAATCTGCCGGACCTGCTGGACCAGATGGACGGCAAGATCATCGACATCAATGGCAAGGCAGTTACCATCAACATAGCCGACCGGGATATTCACTACCACCAACCCGACTGGCGCACGGAAATTCTCTCCATTATTACCAACCCGTCCATCGTCCTGATTCTTGGCATGATTGGCATCTATGGCGTAATTCTGGAATTCTATAACCCCGGCTCACTGATCCCCGGCGTAATCGGTGTCATTTGCCTGCTGCTCGCCGCCTATGCGGTGCAACTGTTGCCCCTCAGTTATGCGGGGCTGGCGCTGTTACTATTGGGCGTGGGTCTGATGGTGGCCGAGGCGTTGGTGCCGAGCTTCGGCATACTGGGCATAGGCGGCGTCATCGCCTTTTCTATTGGAGCACTGATGTTGTTCGATACAGAGATGGAGGCATTTCAGGTGGGCATTTCGACTATTGCAGCAACAGCCCTGGTTTCCGCGCTATTGATTGTCGCGACGATTAACCTGGCCATGAAGGTCCAACGCAGGCGAATCACCACCGGCCTCGGAGCCCTGGTCGGCGAAAAGGGGTTTTCCCTTGCAGACCTTGGCCATGAGGGCCAGGTCAAAATCGGCGGTGAAATCTGGCGAGCCACATCCAGCGACAATATCATTGAAGGTGACAAGATTTACATTGAATCCGTTGACGGCTTACTATTGACTGTCAGCAAAGTTGAAGGAGAAACATCATGATTGAATTTTGGTTGGTTCTGGCCGTCCTGTTCCTCGGCCTGGCTTTTTATACCTTTCGGATCCTGCGGGAGTATGAGCGGGGTGTTATTTTTTTCCTGGGCCGGTTTCAGGCGGTCAAAGGTCCCGGGCTTATCATTGTGATCCCCGGCATCCAGCAAATGGTCAAGGTGGATCTGCGGACTGTCGTCTACGATGTGCCCACGCAGGATGTCATCTCCAGAGATAATGTCTCCGTCAAGGTGAGTGCGGTGATTTATTTCCGGGTGATTGATGCTGAAAGGTCCATTATCAACGTAGAGGATTTTTTCGAGGCGACCAACCAGCTTGCCCAGACAACGCTCCGTTCCATACTTGGGCAGCACGAACTGGATGAAATGCTGGCCCAGCGTGACAAACTCAACGAGGGCATTCAGACACTGCTGGATGAGCAAACCGAGTCCTGGGGTATCAAGGTCATCAATGTCGAGATCAAGCACATCGATATCGACGAATCGATGATTCGGGCCATCGCCAAGCAGGCGGAGGCGGAAAGGGAAAGGCGAGCCAAGATCATTCATGCTGGCGGTGAACTTGAAGCATCGGAGACGCTGCTTGCAGCGGCAACCACACTTGCCAAGCAGCCCCAGGCTATGCAGCTTCGTTACATGCAGACACTGACGGAAGTGGCGAGAGACAGAAGTTCGATCATCGTCTTCCCGTTGCCCATAGACCTGATGGAGGCTTTCATGTCGAAGCTGCCCAACAAGAACAACAATGGCGACAATGGCAACAATGGATAGCCCGGAAAATCAGCCGCTGTTTTCCGCTGCCGCCAGGTTCAATTCCATGTAAATGTCCGCGCGGGAATATGCCGACGGCTGCGGGAAGGGTTTTTCCTCAAAACCCAGCTTCCGGTAGAGACTGATTGCCGCATTCAGCCTGCGATTACTCTCCAGGCGCAACATTCGATAACCGCGCTCCCGTGCCAGCTTGATTATGGCCTCGGCAATTTTCTGCCCCACCAGCTTGCCCTTCGCCGCCTCGGCCACGGCCATCTTGGTCAATTCGCCGGTTACAGCATCCACCCTGATCAATGCGCAGGTTCCAATCACCTGACCCTGCTCGTCAACCGCGAGCAATATTTCACCACCATCAGCAAGAATAGCGGCCTCCGGGTCATTCAATACCCGGCTGTCGGCCGCCTCCAGCACGAAATAATGTTTAATCCAGGCTTCATTCAGGGTCCTGAATGCCTCCTTGTAGGCAGGCTCGTAAGGTCGAATCCCGACCTGATGGCTGCCGCCCTGGCGCAGGGCATGGCGGCTTATCAAGCTGCTCTCGCCAAGCCTTTGCTCAAGGTCGGCAAGGGCAGGCAGAAGCTGCCCAGGTCCTTCATCAATCATGGATTGCACGGCCTGGCGTATATCACGCCAGACCGGCTCAAGCTGCTGGTATTTCTCCCTTCCTATGCTAGTGAGTGCTAACACACGTTTACGCTTGTCGCTGCGGTCACGGTAGGGCGCCGCCAGTTTCGCCTCGATCAACTCATTGGCGACCTTGTTGATGCCCGGGTGCGAAACACCCAGGGCACGGGCCAGCCCTGTAATCGAGGTAGGGCCGCGCCGGTACAGATACATGAATACCGGGAACCACCTGGGCTCGAAGCCGGCGCTATCTGACCGATAAACCTGGCTGCTATCCTGTATCAGCCTGTCCGCCAGCCTCTTGAGCCTGTTGCCAAGGGCCAGGGCGCCGAGTTCTGCAAGAAAATCTTCATTCATCAGTGAGAGTCTAGCTGATGACATATAAGTAATCAATTACGTAATTTATAACGTAGGCAATTTTGACTGAGAATAGCGTGAAAATCATGGCTTGAACTCCGCCCGGCCTTTGGATTATGGTGGCCCGATGGAAATACAACCCATTTCCGGCCTGATCGGTGCCGAAGTCAAAGGCATTGACCTGAAATCGATGAATGACAAGCAGTTTCAGGCTGTCGAGGATGCCTTTGCACGTCACCTGGTCCTGTGTTTTCGCGACCAGTCCCTGACCCCCGCTGATTTGCTGGACCTGACCAATCGGTTCGGCGGTGTCGGTGAAACCCCTTATCTGACCGGGCTTGCCGAATATCCGGATGTCGTCCCGGTCATCAAGGAAGCCGACGAGAAGTCCCCGTTAACCTTCGGTGCAGGCTGGCATACAGATTTCACCTTCCAGCCTTTACCGCCAGCCCGAACAATGCTGTACGCCGTGGATACGCCGCCAGCCGGAGGCGACACCCTCTATTGCAACCTTTATGAAGCCTATCAGGCGCTTTCTGATGGCATGAAAAAAACCCTGCTGCGTATCCAGGCCGTGCACAGTGCAGTGCGTTCCTATGGGCCTGCGGCAAAACTCAAAGACCACATGGAAAACATGACCATCGTCAACGACAGCAACGAGCCTGATTCGATGGTTCATCCGGTGATTCGTCGCCATCCGGTCACTGACAAACCAACGCTTTGGGTCAACCCTGTCTACACCATTCGGTTTGAAGACATGACCGAGGCGGAAAGCGCGCCATTGTTGAACTACCTCAATCAACTGGCGGTGACGCCCACCTTCTGCTGCCGGGTGAACTGGCAACCAGGGACTCTGATCATGTGGGACAATCGCTGCACCCAACATTGCGCCACATCGGATTATCGAGGCCAACGCCGGGAAATGTGGAGAACCACCGTCGTCGGTGAAGCGCCTGTTGCATTCAGCGAGGCGGCGTAACCGAATGGAATAGCCACCCGGCCCGCCGGGACCATGCAGACGTAATGCTTCCTCCCTCATCAACAGCCCGACAAACCGGATACAGGATAATCGCCGCATCTCTCGCCAGGAGCGCCTGAAACCGACATACTGTCGCCTCTCTGAAATTCGGAAGACACCATGCGAAGCAACGATGTATTACAGGCCTGGCGCGCCAACAAGAGCACCATAGGCGCATGGCTTTCCATAGATTCCGCATACGTAGCAGAAGCGCTTGCCCATGCAGGTTTCGATTGGCTTTGTCTCGACATGCAGCACGGTTTTCTTGACTATGATGACGTCAAGCAGATGCTGACGGCCATCTCGACATCCAGGGCCGTGCCCATCGTGCGCGTTCCATGGAACGAGCCTTACGAAATAATGAAGGTTCTCGATGCTGGCGCTTATGGCGTGATTGTTCCCCTCGTCAACAACCGTGAGGAAGCGGAGAGAGCCGTCTCTGCCTGCCGTTACCCGCCGGACGGCATCCGCTCCTTTGGACCCAACCGTGCCGCACTCTACTCAGGGCGAGGCTATACTCAGGCCGCGAACAGCGAGCTTGCCTGTATCGTGATGATCGAAACTGCGGAAGCGCTGGAGAACCTGGACGAGATCATGTCCACACCCGGCGTGGATGCCGTCTACATAGGGCCAAACGATCTGGCCTATGCTCTGGGCCTTGCGCCCATCGGCGACAATGACGAGCCGAAGCACGTAGAAGCGGTGACCCGTATCCTGGAAACAGCAAAAAAACACGGCATAGCCGCGGGTATACAGACCGGCTCACTGGAATACACGAAGAGATACCTTGACCAGGGATTTCACATGGTCACGCTTGGCGCGGACAGGGCCTGGATGGAGCGGCTCGCAAAGCGGGAACTGGCCGCCGCCCGGGACGACACCGGCACCGAAAAAGCGGCGCCGGATGGTGATTTCTATTGATCGGGCGCGAGGCGCAAGGCTGGCGTTATCAAACGCATAGCTGTTAATCTACAAAACCCTGCAAGGTAAAAGGCCGCTGGTTTTCCATCATGTCTGCTCTCCGAACTGACGCCAATCATTGTTTCGTATGCGGGCCCGGCAACCCTATCGGGTTACGGCTCGACTTCCGCATCGAAGAAGATATCTGCTACAGCGCCTTTACGCCCGGCGAACATCATTGCGGTTATGATGGCGTGACTCACGGCGGCATACTGTTCAGCGTACTGGATGACGTCATGGCCAACTGGCTGTTCCTGAAAGGTTTGAAGGCGTTCACCGCAAAATGCGAAGTACGTTATCGGGAATCTCTGCCAATCGGCGTTAAGGTAAATCTCGAAGGACATTGCGTCAGACGCAAGGCCCGCCTCACACAAATGAAAGGCATCATCATACGGGACGACAACAAGCAGACAGTCGCGGAGGCGGACGCAAGTTTTATGATGATTCCCGACTGATGACGCCCGCGAGCCTGTGGCGCCGACTTGCGGCCATGCTGTACGACGCTTTTCTTCTCCTGGCCATCTGGATGATAAGCACGCTGATGATGGTTGTACTGCTTAACGATGGTCAAGCAATAGAAAACCCCGGGTTTCAGTTATTTCTCTATATCGAAGCAGGCGTCTTCTTTACCTACTTCTGGCGCGTCAAGGGGCAGACTCTTGGCATGCAGGTCTGGAAGATTTGCACCGTCAACGACAAGGGAGAAATTTTAACTCTGTATGAATGTGTTGTGCGGTACTTCTTTGCCACCTTCTCGCTGATGTTCATGGGGCTCGGATTTATCTGGATACTGTTTGACCCTGAACGCCTGGCCTGGCATGACCGGGCTTCCGGAACCCGTGTTCTTTACCTCGGCAAGGATGCGTATGTCAGAGTGCAGCCCGCCGCACCGGATAAAGCAAACGACTGACCCGGGCCACCATCGGCTCCAGCCTGTACGCCAACAGGGTGATCACCAGAAATATCCCATGCACCCACCACAGGCCCACAACCAATGGCACCTGGCCCCTCTCCAGGCCGGAGCGGGCGATGGAAAGCAAAATCATATACAGGAAGCAAAGGATCATTGCCGGGACCAGCCGCATGAACCTGCCCTGCTTGGGATTGACGCGCGCAAGAGGTATTGCCAGCAACGCCAGGACCGGGACCATCAAGACCACGGATATCCGCCAGTGCAATTCAGCCACGCCACCCGGCTCTTTTACCCCCAGTAACGCCGGCGTTGGAACGGCAGCCTGCCGTTTTTTTGTCGCAGACGCACTACCCTTGTCCACCAGTTGCCCGTATTCTTCATAGGTAACAATCTGATAATCCTCCTCGCCCGGGACGCCCCGGTAACGGGCTCCGTTATAGAGCACCAGAAATCGCTGGCCGGCGTCATCTATTCTGGAACTGCCTGAATCCGCAACAATCGTAACGGCATCCTGTGGTTTGTTCTCACGATGATTCTCCCGGTATTCATTGATAAACACCCTTGAAAGCTCGCCTTCGCCATTGATGTCTTCCGTATAGGTTACCCGCCTGCCGCCGAAAAAAGTCTGGAACCTGCCCGCTGCAAGGGTGTCGAGTTCCGTCAGATTTTTTTGCCCAAGCAGCATCGCCTCCACCCGTTGCTCTCCCATCGGTTTCAACCACAGGGTAACCACAGCCGTCAGCAGCATAACCGCCAGCGTCATCAGCAACGTTAGACCCATGAGCTTCCACGGACTCATGCCGGTGGACTGCAACACCGCCATTTCGTTATCCGCATAAAGGCGGCCATAAGCCAGCATGACGGCAAGATAAAAACTGACGGGTATGATCAGTTCCAGAAAACTCGGCAAGCGATAAGCCATCAGCGCAAAAAGTATTTCACGCGCCAACAACCCTTCCGCCGCCTGGTCAAGGTAGCCGCTGAATCGCCAGCCCATTGAGATCACAAGCACGATACCCGCCACGGAAAACATGGCAGGAAACACTTCTTTTATAAGATACCGGAAAAGAATCAAACAAAATCCCCAGATTGCAATGCGCCCATTGTGATAGGTTCAAACACATTTTGTAAGTTCAAACACATTGTGTAGGTTCAAACACATGTGACCCGCCGGACAGGAAGCGTTACTATTAAGACCCCGGGTCACAAGACAAATTCCTCAGGAATCAATATGAAGTATGTCACACGGATGGGCCAGGCTGCGAGAGCGAGAACCCAATGCGCGATTGTAGGCATTTATGACGATGGCAAGTTAACGGCATCCGGCCAGGCCATCAACAAGGAAAGCTGCGGCTACCTGAAAAAAATCATCAAGCGCGGCGACATCAAAGGCAAGGCCAATCAGTTGCAGATACTGCATGATGTACCCGACACAGGCGCAACAAGGGTGATGCTGGTTGGCCTGGGCAACGCCGAGAGCATGGATGCTGCAAGGTTTGTCGGTATTGCAGGCGTCGTCATTGGCCAGTTGAAAGCCCTTGCTGCGGAAACCTGCCTCTGTTGTCTTCTGGAAGTCGATGTACCCGGCAAGGACACGACCTGGAAAGTCCTTCGCCTGGTAGAAACCTTTGCCGCCGGCCTGTACCAGTTTCACGATATGAAAGGTACGCCGCCAGAGAACGGCATTGAACTGGACAAGGTTGAATTGCATGTCTCCGACAAGTCAGAACTGGAAACCGTAAACAAAACCATCGAGGTCGCAACAGCTCTGACCAATGGCATCAAGGCGGCCAGGGACCTGGGCAATACACCCGGCAATATCTGCACGCCGGGCTACCTTGCCGACAAGGCCATGCAGCTCGCAAAAGACCATGTTTCCATCGCCACCAAAGTGTTGGAAGAAAAGGAAATGGAGGAACTCGGCATGGGCGCCCTGATGTCGGTCACCCGGGGCAGTGACCAGCCGGGCAAGCTGATTGTCATGACATACAAGGGCGGCAAAACCAAGGACCGGCCCCATGTTCTTGTAGGCAAGGGCATTACCTTTGATTCGGGCGGCATCTCTCTCAAGCCGGGCGCCGGTATGCACGAAATGATTTGGGATATGTGCGGCGCCGCCAGCGTATTCGGTACTATGGTCGCCATCGCCGAGCAAGGCCTCCCCATCAACGTGATTGGCGTACTTGCCGCGGCGGAGAATATGCCGTCTGGCGACGCATCAAGACCCGGCGATATTGTCACCACCATGTCCGGGCAGACCGTGGAAATACTCAACACGGATGCAGAAGGCCGATTGGTGCTCTGTGACGCGCTGACCTACATCGACAAGTTCAAACCGCAAACGGTTATCGACGTCGCAACCCTGACCGGCGCCTGCATCATTGCGCTGGGCAGCCATGCAAGCGCCATGTACGCCAATGATGAGGAAGTGGCGAAAGATCTGCTCCGGGCCGGCGAGAACACACTTGACCGGGTCTGGCGTATGCCGCTATGGGATGCGTATCAGGTTCAGATCAATTCCGCCTTTGCCGACATGGCGAACATAGGGGGCCGGGAGGCCGGCAGCATAACCGCCGCCTGCTTCCTGGCGCGATTTACCAAAAAGTACAGATGGGCCCATCTGGACGTTGCGGGCACTGCCTTCAAGGGTAGCGGGCCCGCCAAGGGTTCGACAGGCAGGCCGGTTACCCTGCTGTTTGAATATCTGAACAACCAGGCAAGCCAGGTTAAAGGCTGAAAGCTCTTGACCCGCATTGATTTTTACCAGGTGAAGGGGGACGAGCAGATGTTCACCTGTCGCCTGATTGATATGGTTTATCGGCGTGGCCACCGGGTCTATGTGCATACCCTTGACGCCGGGCAGGCTGGCGCACTGGACGACTATCTCTGGGTATTCCGTGAGGATGCCTTTGTACCTCATGCCCTTCAATCCCAAGGGCTGGATGTGCCGGTCAAGATCGGCTTTGGCGACGAGCCTGACGATCATCAGGATGTCATGATCAATCTCTCGGGCACTGTGCCGCCATTTTTTTCCCGCTTCGACCGGGTTGCAGAGGTGGCCCCGGCCAATGAAAATGACCGGGATGCCGCCCGCAGAAATTATACCTATTACAAAAATCGGGGCTATGTGCTGAATTACCACGAGATAGATTAACCGCATGGATAATGCAGACACCAAACCCTGCAAGTCACAGGCTCCGGGTTACGACCCGGATACCATCGACCTGTTTGGCGACTTGCAGGAACCGGAACCGAAAAATACCACCGCCGACGGGCTTCAACCCGCTGAAAAATCCACGGGCAAGCAAACAACCGAATACAGGGAAAAGATCAGCAAGCCATTGCAGCAGGAACTGATGGGGGAATTGACCGCCATCCTCGATATCCTGAACCATGAATAGTGTGTATGTTCACCAGTTCACTTCCCTGCTTTGTTCATTTCCAGCGGCTTGCCCGTCCGCCGTCATTTCCATTGCGGCTTTCGCGAAGCGAAAACGCAATGAGCGCTGAAGCCACCACGGCGGCAGCATTTTCCGAAGGAAAATTGCGGTAGCCCCAGACGAGAATCCAGTTCTTAAACCAGCGGCTTACCCCCACACCGTCATTGTCCGGCTTGCCCGGACAATCCAGAGTGGCGGCGCAAGCCGCCATTAACTAAGCAGCGTGCCCCACGTCACTCCCATTGCGTTTTCGCTTCGCGAAATTCTCAACTCTGAATCCCCGCCTTCGGCGGGAGGCACTGTCGGCGATGGTGACACCATCGCTTGGAATGACGAATAAGAGCCGTCATTCTCATTACGGGTAGTTAAGTTGTCAGTACCTTTAAGACAAATGCTGAAAGCCTAGCAAAACGTATATTTCAGGTAGCATAACCAACAAAGCCAGTCGAAAAACGGAAAAGACGTAATCGGAAAAAATGAGAGATTTGGTTAAACAAGTATATAATTCCCTATGAGTTTTATTAAAAATTAAAGGGAATTTAAATGATATTTAATGATTTTAATCGCATAATTTCGAAGGGTATGCCTATTGATGATGAGGAACTCGTTTTTTATCTTGGGAACATTGAGGGGATTTTAACGGGAATGGAAGAGGTATTTAGTAAAAAGGCTGCCCCGGATAGGAATTCAAATCCTATTATGTATGAGAATTGTTGTACTTTGATTAGTAGGATTGAAAAACCTCTTGCTCCAGTAGCCAGAAAATATGCTGACCTTAATCCAGCGATTGGCAATTCACCTGTTGCTAACTGTTATAAGAAAGTTGAGGCTAGTTTAGCTAGAGTTAAAGGAATACTTGGTATAGATGGGGGAAAAGATACGTAAGGTTTCTGACCTAATTTTGATATGAACTAAAGCCCGGGTTATAACTGATATTTATGTTGTGATTGCGGGCTTTTCTATCGGAACTGTAGAGGGATTTATTAATGGAATTCATAGATTGGTTGTTTATTTTATTTTTAGTTGTAATATCTTTAGCATTTTCTAGTGTTATGAGGCAACAAAGGTTTTTAAAGAAGCAAAAATTACTGATTGAGTATATAAAGAATAGGTTGGTTTTTGAAGGAGAAAGTAAAGAATTTCGGAGTGAAAAATGAGGGATTTGGTTAAACAAGTATATAATTCCCAAAACTATCCATGAAGCATATCTTCAATTTCTCTTACTAGATTTTCGTCAGCTTCAAAGGCTCTCCTAATCGGTTCGGGATAAAGAGCGATCATTTGAGAAACCTCCGATTTCAAAGTGGCATGATCGAACGTAGAAGGGTTTTCACTTTTCGTAATTCCGGAGATTACCGCATCCTTTAGCATTTTCTTGTGTTCCGCAAGCAGTCTCTGCTCCAACTCGGGATTATTTGTGACCGCTGGCTTCCAAACCTCCGCCACAAACCATTTGTGATACTCTTCCATGACTGTTCCTGTAAAGAACGGTGCTGTTGCTTGAATGATTTGACTCTGCAACAGCGATGATGTGTGTTCAAGATTTTGCCATTTATCGCCCCGTATAAGATCCCACAAGTAGTTTGCTTCTTCTCGCAAACGAGATGCTTCTCCACCGCGGTGCCATGTATTGATTAGAACAACCCAACAAGTTTTCAACAAATTAACTATCCATTGCCAGTCCGCACCAGGGATTATCTTTCTAGACTGCAATAGCTCGAGGTGAAAACGGATCGCTTTCAGTTCAGCCGTCTCATGAAACCCGGCTTTCTCTGTACCAGCCATTTTTAGCAGAAAAGTCAATTCATCCACTTCAACGGGTACATAAACAAACCCAGAACGCCTCAATTTAGCGAGTACATCATGGTATTTATTCTGCGAAATCACATTTTTAGAAAACATGAAGCGAATGAGATGATACGAGGTGAGTATCGGTCTGGTTTTTGTTTGCTCGGCATCAACTGCCAAATTTTCACGGCAATTGAACACTCTATCGTCTGAAACAACTACATCAGCCAGACCACCTGACGAAAACATTTCTAATGAAGGGTGCCTACCCAACGACTCAGCTAATCTGCTTAATTCCTTTGTACTTCTCAGCAAATCACTGTGAGGTGCAAATGTCGCTTTTCCGTCTTGAACAGCTTTTGAGACGGTCACTCTTATGCTTTCAATCACCTTAATCGCTTCTTGATACAAGCCTTCGTAACGGCAGAAACTGGAGGCCTCGGTGAAGCTACTGTTCGCGATATAGATACTATTGGGAATAGTAATTAAGTCATTCAGAATGCCGTTATATTGAAAATATGACAGGGCTAATTCAGATAGATAAATTGAAGTGGTTTCTGTTACTTCTATCTCTTCATGCCATGCTTCATCGCCTTGCCATTCAAGATAATCGGTTGTCTTCTCAAACTGCGCCAAAGTAATTTTTCCTGCCTCACGTGCATAGACCAGCAATGCCTGACAGTTTGCCAATTGTTTGTGGAAACCATCTAGATCAATTGGTTGATTATCAAAGCTCCCAGCTCGGGTCACTGGGGCAGATTGAATAACAACACTGCTTTTCCCTACTTCGTGTTCTCGTTGGACGGTGATTAACATGTTTGCCAAGTCATACCCCACATTACTCACCAAATCTTCGGGCAGTCCTTCGACATCTGATAACAAAGTCAACTGCCCTTCATCAACCAGTTGCTTCAATCGCTTTGACTCTTCCACTTGACTCGGCTGGTGAAACACAACTTCTACTCTCTCATTCAACAGCCAAGGAAATGTCGCATTTGGAAAGATGACATTAAACAGATCAATAACCTCGTCAAGAACTCCAACATAACTGAGTGTTAGCAAAGCACTACCATCCAGCATGATTTTATCACCACCGTTAAGGAGTGATACCTGATTAGGCATCGCTCCGCTATAAGCAAAAACCGGATAACAATTTTCTGGAGCATCAATATTTTGTATATTCGAAAGTGCTTGGATAACATGCAGTGTTAGATGCGACAGATTACTAAAACTTTTCACCATGAAGGTCGGTAATCCACCCTCTTCGTAGTTTCGCCAAAGTTTTTCTATATTCGGCTGGTGTCGCTTGTGATCATCGACAAGCTTTTGTAGCTCAAGGCTATCAACGGCTTGCAACCCCTTGTCACCGTCACTGACATCCTCTGCCCTTTTAAACCAACCATAAGTTTCATCGGTGTCCTCCTTACCCATATGCAATGCTAGAAGGTATGCGGCCATTAAGTGATCAGCGCTATCCGGCTCCAAATCCAGGGTGGCTCTTATAAGTTCTAGCACGATGGTTTCAAATGGAGCTCCACCCCAGAAAGCAATGTGTGCCGTTTCCATTAACTGATTAGCCGACAGCTCATTTTTTCGCTGAAGCTGCCCAAGAGCATATTCATTGAGATATTCCCATGTGCCTTGGTGAATGTGATTATCACGCCAAAGCCTTAAAACCTCAGAGTCATCTGTTTCATTCCTAAGCCGATTGCATATATCAATGCTTTTCTTAAAATTGCCAAGGAAAAACAATGCTTCGGCATAAGCACACCAGATATAGCAATCATAATGAGATAAAAACCCAGGTTGGCTCTCGATTAAATTCACGATTTCTGAAAGGCGTTTTGTCCCCCGATATGCCTCAATAACAATCTTCAAAGCTTCAGTGCTAAGGGTTCGTTCAAAGTATTCAAGCGCATATTTAGTGAGCTGCGGCCATTCTTTTCTGCCCTGTAGCTTGAAAACCAAAACACGTAGATCTTCAAGGTGACCCGTTGCTTTATATGCATCAACATATACTGCCAGTGAAACATCACCTTCAGGACTTTCAACCAAATTTTTTAGTTGAGTCTTATATGCTTGCGGTAAACTCTCTGCACTTTCTAAAAGCTCACGAGCCGTGTCGGAGTATCCAGCAGCCATTGTCAGTTTAATTTCGAAGCGGACGACAGCATCTTCACTAAAGCATTTTTCAAAAATTGCTTTATTCTGATGCCAGTATTTGTAAGCACCAGTTGGATCATCTTGCATGCTTTGCAACATAGCGAAGTGACCAAACGCCAAATCCCGCACCTCAGGGGCATTTTCCCAGTCGGTTATTCGTGCTGCCTGCTCTTGCAGAAGACGCTCAGATTCTGCCTGATCAAAATCTACATTGAACTCAACTGCGAAGTGCAAATAAACAAGGCGTTCGCCAGCACTTACGGCATCTTTCAGCCTGGCCATGCTTGCTTGTTGAAAATCATCAAGTCTCAATCCCAGCCAGAGCGCAAAATCTGACATGCGATTTGTCGTAGGTTGTTGACCTATTTCTATCAGCTTTTGCTTTGCTCTATCGAAAGCAAGATAGGCTTTCTTTAGCCACTTCTGACCATTCATATCTTCCTTGAATAGGAAATCTCGTAGATTGAAAGGTATTGCTTGCATATTGAGAAGCTGCTGACGAACATGGGCATCTTCAATCGCCATAGCCAAATAGCTGCGTGCTTTTTGAACGTGCAAAGCGGGACAAGCGTCAAAATGATTTGCATCCAATCCTTCAATTAATGAACTGGCTTCATCGCATCGATCAGCAAGAAGAAGGCATTGCACGTAGACAAAAATGCTGTCCGAATCAAGGTTAGCGGGTGTTATATTTTCATTCTTGGCCCAGGAGATAGTTTCCAGAACTGTGCTCTCAAGTCTCTTTCTTATTAGGGCCGCCCCCCGCGCACTAGGATTATTGAGAGCCAGCAAAGATTCAATTTTATCAGTGTCATTTTCATCAAAAAGAATCCTCATTATCATTCCATGAGGGTCAGTAGGCTTATAAATAACGAGAGCTCTTTTATAGATTTCCTCGGCAAGTTCTCGATTTTCATTCAAAAACAAACGTGCAAGGCGGAAAAGAGCATCCGCTCTCTTGACTGGTGAAAGCAAGGCATATTCGCCTGACAATAGGCTTATGACGAGGCTCTTAGCCTCATCATAATATCCAGGTGTTTGAATAAAAAAGCGACGATTAAGAATACTCTTAAGAACGCGGGAAAACCGATTGTATGTAGTTTGGTTATCCGGCCTCTCTTGATGCAGATCATAAGTTGGCACACAAAGATGTTGCAAATCGCGAGTATTGAGTTGGCTTGCTATGGTCTCCCATCCCATAACTCTGACTCGGAACAGACCTTCAGCTAGGTTTTTTTCATTTAATTCTCGACATGTTGCCAGCGTTTGCTCGTCTTCCCTCGCCGTAGTGACAATGATGAACTTAGACAATTGGGGGCTAAATCCCTTAGCCTTCTGAATCTCTTTTCGGATTTCTGATTTTTTTAACTTGCCGTCCCTATAAAGCAGCTTTTTTTTGCACTGGATACCAATATATTTGTCATTTTTAACGCAGATTATATCAACGCCGTTCTGCTTCTGACCGCTCACACCATTCAAGGTAACGAATGGATCATCAAGTATCTCTGAAAAAAGGCACAAGCAGAGACTTTCAAAATCTTCTGGGTTGGCAGGGGGATTTAGTTGCTGAGTAACCAATTCGGGCTCCGTATTTTTGAAAATCAATATACAGACGGGTACTGTCAACTTAACTCATCGAGGCCAGAGTAAACAATCTTTCGATCTCACGCTACTGCCTTCTCCATTCTCTGAACGCACCTGTCCTGAGATTCCTATAATGCCCCGCACCAATCAGATGTCTACCGTGATTGAAAAGATCGTGGACCCTGGCATACGTACCCAAAAATCTCTGAGCCTGCCCAACAGATTTAAACCTACGCATACCTCGCTCCGCGAGAATATCCTCAATATCGCGGTGGCTGAGGTCAAATCGATAATAGAGCCTAACAGCATAGCTGATGATATCGGAGGGAAATCGGTGGCGCTTGTATGTGTTCATCACCGGATTATCTCATTACGGGTAGTTAAGTTGTCAGCACCCCTTTTTGGGCTGAGGGCTCTAGCGTGTATAATTCCGCTTCTTTTCAACATTCGGTTTATCCATTCCGCCCCACAAGCCATGACAAAATACGCACCACAGGACATAGAGCAATCCTGGTATCGGCGGTGGGAGGATAACAACTACTTCGCTCCCAGCGGCGATGGCGAACCCTACAGTATTGCTATACCGCCCCCCAATGTGACCGGCACACTGCACATGGGTCACGCCTTTCAACATAGTCTGGTGGATGCGCTAATCCGCTACCAGCGGATGGACAACAGGAACACACTTTGGCAAATGGGCGTCGATCATGCGGGCATTGCAACGCAGATGCTGGTGACAGAGCAACTGGCGGCCCAGGATATAAAACCGACTGATATTGGTCGGGAAGCATTCGTCGAAAAAGTCTGGGCATGGAAAGAAGAATCCGGCGGCGTCATCTCGAAGCAGCTCAGGCGACTTGGCGCATCTCTGCACTGGGAGACTGAAAGATTCACCATGGATGAAGGGCTATCGGCGGCCGTGCTGGAAGTCTTTATCCAACTCTACGAAGAGAGTCTGATCTATCGCGGCAAACGCCTGGTCAACTGGGACCCGGTACTCAAAACATCCATTTCAGATTTGGAAGTCGACTCGAAGGAAGAAGCGGGCCATCTGTGGCACTTCCGCTATCCGCTGGCGGATGATCCGGAAAAATACCTGGTGGTTGCGACCACCAGACCCGAAACCATGCTGGGTGATACGGCGGTGGCGGTAAACCCGGATGACAAAAGATACAGTGGCCTGGTGGGTGGGGAGATTCTGCTGCCCCTCACGGGCCGCAAAATTCCCATCGTTGCAGACCATTATGTAGAAACGGAATTTGGCACGGGATGCGTGAAGATCACGCCGGCTCATGACTTCAATGATTACGACCTGGCCAAACGGCACGATCTGCCGATGATCAACATTTTCAATGAGGACGCATCCCTGAACGATGATGTCCCGGACAAGTACCGCGGTATGGACCGCTTCGAGGCGCGGAAGGCGGTCGTCAAAGACCTGGATGCGCTGGGCCTGCTCGAAAAGGTTGAAGATCACACGCTGGCAGTGCCGAGGGGCGGGCGTTCCGGCGTGATTGTCGAGCCTTACCTGTCAGACCAGTGGTTCGTGAAAATACAGACTCTGGCGGACCCCGCCATCAAAGCAGTGGAAGACGGCGACATAACGTTTATCCCGGACAATACGGCGAACATTTATTTTGCCTGGATGCGCAATATCCAGGACTGGTGCATCAGCCGGCAATTATGGTGGGGCCACAGGATTCCGGCATGGTATGACAAGGCGGGCAACATCTATGTTGGCCGCAGCCTTGCGGATGTCCGGGAGAAACACGGCCTCGCCGCCGACCTGCAACTGACGCAGGACCCGGACGTGCTCGATACCTGGTTTTCCTCGGCGCTGTGGACCTTCTCCACCCTGGGCTGGCCGGAGCAAACCCGGGAACTCGAAACCTTTCATCCCACGAACATCATGGTGACCGGCCATGACATCATCAGCCTGTGGGTTTCACGCATGATTATGATGGCCCTCAAGTTCGGTGGCGAAGTCCCCTTCCGCCAGGTTTACATTCATGGCCTGATCACAGACGCCAACGGCCAGAAGATGTCGAAAAGCAGGGGTAACGGGCTGGACCCGTTGGACATTATAGACGGCATTACACTCGATGATCTGGTGGCCAAGCGAACAGACAACCTGATGCAGCCGCGCATGGCGGCGCGCATTGAGCAGGCCACCCGCAAGGAATACCCGGATGGCATCATGGCATACGGCACCGACCCGCTGCGTTTCACTTTTTACGCCATTGCCACGGGCACCAAGACCATCAGGTTTGATTTGAAACGTGTCGAGGGGTATCGCAACTTCTGCAACAAACTGTGGAACGCCGCAAACTTTGTGTTCGGGCATATCGAGGGCGCGGACGAAGAGTTGAGTTCGGACGACATTCAATTCTCGGTGGCCGACAGATGGATTGTCTCCCGGTTTCAGCAAACCACGGCGGCGGTTCGCCTGGCCATGGAAACCTATCGCTTTGACCTGGCCGCCAGGGAAATTTACGAATTCGCCTGGGATGAGTTCTGCGACTGGTATCTGGAACTCTCAAAACCCATCCTCAATTCAGACGACGGCTCCGATGCCCTGCGCCGGGGCGCAAAGCAGACGCTGGCCAAATCCCTTGAAGCACTGCTGCGGCTGGCGCACCCCTTCCTGCCTTTTCTGACGGAAGAGCTGTGGCAAAAATTACCGGCAGGTATTCGCGGCGAGGGCGATACCATCATGCTCCAACCCTTTCCGCAAGTTGATGAATCACGCCTTGACGAAAACGCCACCGAAGACATCGGCTGGCTGAAGATGGTCGTTACCGGCGTTCGCAATATTCGCGGCGAGATGGATATTTCCCCGGCAAAGGCTGTGCCAATTCTTTTCTCAAGGTACTCCCCCCGGGACAAGGAGCGGCTTAATGAGTTCACCGGGCTGCTGCAATTCCTCATCCGCCCGGAATCTCTGACATTGCTGGAGCCCTCCGCAGACAAGCCTCCGGCGGCAACCGCGCTGATAGGCGACATGGAACTGCTGGTACCCATAGCCGACCTCATCGACAAGGACGCGGAACTTGCGCGGCTGGACAAAGAAATCGAACGCAGAGAGAAGGATCATGCGAGGGCCGCCGCCAAGGTAAATAACCCAGGCTTTGTTGAGAAAGCGCCCCCGGACATTGTGAGCAAAGAGAGGGTCAAGATGACAGACTTAGAGTCCAACCTCGGAAAGCTCCGTGAGCAGCGGGCTATCATCGCCGCCATGTAAATTTTCCCCGGTATTACGGGGAGTACGGCCATTGGACACTCATCCTTGATTTATGTTTCCATCAAGTTGCATCGCGGTTTTCGACGATGCAGGCAGCGTGATAATAGCGATGGTAGCGAAAGTAGCGAGGGCAGAGTAGTCATGACAGATAGACAAGCAGGAATCGTCAAATGGTTCAATGACGCAAAGGGATTTGGATTTATTGAGCGTGAACAAGGCGATGATGCCTTTGTTCACTACCGGTCCATCAGGGGTGAAGGTTTTCGCACCCTGAAGCAGGGAGCGAAAGTCGAGTTCGATATTTCCGAAACGGACAAGGGGTTTCAAGCAGAGGACGTTGCCGAGCTTTAACGGCGCTTCTCTGCCAGTGCAGCCGCCGGGGTGGGCGGCTTAACAAATCGTTAGTGATCCATCTCCAGGATCACCTTGCCTGTTGTTGCGTCTGAAGCAACCAAGTCATGGGCCCCGGACACTTCCTCGATGGGAAATTTCCGGTGGATAACAGGCCTGATTTCTTTGTTCGCAATGAGGGGCCAGACCTTTTTCTCCAGTTCCGCCATCACGGCGGCCTTTTCCGCCAGTGGCCGCGCCCGCAAGGTGGAGCCGATGATTCTCGCCCGCTTTATCATCAGCCCGGCGAGATCAAGTTCCGCCTTTGCGCCGCCCATCAAACCAATCAACACCAGCCGACCGCCGACGCCCAGAAGCGCCATATTATCTGCGAGGTAACCGGCGCCCACCGGGTCCAGGATGACGCCAACGCCACCGGGGCCAGCAAATTCCCTGGCTTTACCCAGGAAGGGCCCATCATGGCGGTTACTACCGGCCTCTGCGCCCAATGCCAGGCAGGCGTCCAGTTTTTCAGCGGTGCCCACCGTTACAAAGGCCGGGCAACCAAAGGCTTTGCATAGCTGGATGGCGGCAACACCAACGCCGCTGGCGCCCGCGTGCAGGATGACTTTTTCCCCGGGTTCCAGAGCCGCTTCCATAAAAAGATTCAACCAGGCGGTGGCAAACACTTCCGGCAGGCCCCCTGCCTCGCTGTATGACAACCCATCCGGAAGCGGCAGAACGCTACCTTCGTCAACCGCCGCATATTCCGCGTAGCCGCCACCCGCCAGCAGGGCGCAAACCTTGTCTCCCGACTTATACCTGACGGTGTCTCTGCCCGTTTCAACTATCTCGCCAGCACATTCAAGGCCCATGATATGACTCGCCCCGGATGGCGGCGGATACATGCCCCGACGCTGCATCAGGTCCGCTCGGTTGATTGCGCTGGCGGCCACTTTTATCAGCACCTCATGGCCCGCAGGCGCAGGGGTTTCATAATCGCCCCAGGAAAGGGACCCGTCATCTGCAACCAGTACTGCTTTCATTTTGCACCTTGCCTTGCGTTAATAATGCGGTGGTTTTTCATCGACAACCGATGTCTCCTGATTCTCTTCAATTCTCTGCAGGCGCTCCATCAGCAACGTAACCAGGCGGTTTAAATCAAGCACCTGCTTTTGCTGGCTCGCCAGCGCCTCGTCGAGTTTTTGTATCGCGTCTTCCTGGAATGTCAGACGTTCTTCCAGGCCTTCAGTGCGTTGTTCAATGTCGGTCATTAGTAACGCATCCTGACTTTAACCCCTTGGTCATGCAGCCATTGCTTCAACCCGCTGACGGTATATTCGCCATAATGAACCATGGACGCAACCAGGGCCGCATTCGCACCGCCCACCGTCAACACTTCCAGCAGGTGTTCGGGTTTACCGGCGCCGCCCGATGCTATCACCGGAATGGATACCGCATCCGTTATCATGCGGGTGAGGTTGATTTCGTAACCTTCCCGGGTGCCGTCCGCATCTATGGAGTTCACCACCAGCTCCCCGGCGCCCAGTTCCTCACCCTGCCGTGCCCATGCCAGTGCATCGATACCCGTTGGCGTTCGGCCACCGTTGATAACGACCTCGTAACCACTGGGAAGCTCGCCGGATTCGCCCACCCGAAGAATATCCATCGATAAAACAACATTCTGGTTGCCTATGGCGTGCGCGCACTCGGCGATCAATGCCGACCTTGTGACAGCCGCCGAATTGACGTTGATCTTTTCCGCCCCGGCCCAAAGTAATTTGCCTGCGTCTTCCACTGTGCGAATACCGCCGCCAACGGAAAATGGAATGTAAATCTCTCTCGCAACCCGCTCCACCACATCCAGCATAATGTTACGCGCGTCACTGGAAGCGGTAATATCATAGAAGACCAGTTCATCCAGCCCGTCCTCGTAATACTCCCTGGCTTTTTCAACCGGGTCCCCGATGTCTTTGGTATCGACAAATTTCACGCTCTTGGCGAGCTTGCCATCGCGCACATCCAGGCAGGCAATAATTCTCTTGCTCAGCACGACGGCGCCCAGTCTGTGAAAGCGGACAATAACCGCAGGCCCAACTCGCCGCTCTTCTCCAGGTGAAACTGTGTCGCGAACAGATTGTCCCGACCCAACACGGAACAAAAGCGAGTGTCGCCGTAAACAGTCATGCCGAGGCTATTTTCTTCGTGCTGTGGCCGGGCATAGTAACTGTGTACGAAGTAAAACTCGTCGCCGGATTCAACATTCGCCAGTAAAGGATGCGAGCCGGTAATCTCCAGTTCATTCCAGCCGATATGCGGCACCTTTACGGACCTGTCAGAAAAATCAAACTTTGCACAAGCGCCGGCGACAATGCCGAGACAATCCTTGTTACCCTCTTCCGTGTGCTCAAGGGCAATCTGCAAACCCATGCAGATACCAAGCAGGGGCCTGCCGGTCGCATAAAAAGACCTGATGGCTTCATCCAGCCCCCTGGCTCGGAGGCTGTCCACGGCACTGACTGCGGAACCCACGCCGGGGAAAATCAGCCTCTCGGCTGCCGCGACGATATCCGGGTCCGAGGAGATATGTGCATCCATGCCCACCCGCTGGCAGGCCCGCTGCACACTGCGAACATTTCCGGCACCATAATCGACGATGACGGCCATTGCGCCTCCCCTTGAAGAGCGCGGATTATACGGCATCAGCCCGTGGATTTGCGGCAGAGAGGGCCAGGGCAGGCAATATGAGAGATATGTATTTGTATTACGGTAGTGTTACAGTGGTCCGCACGATAGTGCAACGGAACTGCACGCACGATAGTGCGGCTGTCATTGGCCATGAAAATTCAGATCAATACCGCTTCCGCCGCCCCTGTCTTCCGACAGATTATCGAGCAGTTTCACTTCGCCATTTCCACCGGGGAACTCAAGCCGGGAGAGAATCTGCCAAGTATCCGGTCCATCGCCAGGGAACTCGACATTGCGCCCGGCACCGTGGCCAAGGCTTACCGCCAGCTTGAGTTTCGCGGGCTTGTCAATGTTCGGGACAGGTCCGGTTATCTGGTCGCCCCACAGGGTGTTGAATCCCGATACCAAGCCCGCGGCGTCAGCGCGGACAAAACAGAAGTACATGATACCGTTGGCAAGCTGGAGCAAGGGCTCTTCCCCGGTGCCTTCTGCAAGGTTACCGAGGATTTTCTTTCCGGCGACCCGGACAGGTGCAATGTTATACACGCAGATGGCGCTGGTACAAAATCCATTGTCGCCTACCTGTGGTACAAGGAAACGGGGGACCCTTCCGTTTTTCGCGGCATTGCTCAGGACAGCATCGTCATGAACCTCGATGACCTGCTTTGCGTTGGCGTCAATGGGCGCATCCTTATTTCCAACACCATCAACCGCAATGCGTTGAACTGCCCGGGCGAGGTTGTTTCGGAACTGATCGATGGCACGGAAGCCTTCCTTGCGTCCATGCGCGAACAAGGCGTCAACATCTACTCCGGCGGCGGCGAAACCGCGGACGTCGGCGACACGACCGGCACTATTCTGGTTGACTCCTGCGCTGTTGCCATCATGGACAAGAGCAGCGTCATTACCAATGACATTCAGCCGGGCCAGTGCATAGTCGGGCTATCCTCAACGGGCATGGCAAGCTATGAAGAAAAAGAGAACAGCGGCATGGGCAGTAACGGCTTGACCAGTGCCCGCCACGATATGTTGCACCACGACTATGCTGAAAAATACCCGGAAACATTTGATGCCAACCTGGATACGGCGCTCGTCTACTGCGGCCCCTACAGGCTGGATGACCCATTGCCGGAAAGTAATCTCAGCGTCGGGGAGGCCATCCTCTCGCCTACAAGAAGCTACGCGCCTGTTATTTATGCGCTGCGTGCCGAGCTTGGGGATGCGCTGCAAGGGATAGTCCACTGCTCTGGCGGTGCGCAAACTAAATGCCTGCGCTTTGGCAAAGGCATCCATTACATCAAAGATGGGCTGTTCGAAACGCCGCCGCTGTTTTCAGCAATCCAGGCCGCATCCGACACTGACTGGCGAGAAATGTACAAGGTGTTCAACATGGGGCACCGCATGGAAGTTTATGTGCCGACCAGACTCGCAGACCTGGTCATTGATGTTGCCGGGGAACTGGGCGTCGAGGCCCAAGTGATTGGGCATACCGAGGCGGCAAGCCGGCACTCTGACACTCGCAACACGCCCCTTCAAAACACGCTCACCCTGACCGCGCAGAACCGCGAGAAGTTCAGCTACTCAATATCGTAATGGTTTCGGCTGTTCACCTTGCGCCTTGAACTTTACGCCAGCTTTGCCGCCAATAGCTGGTAAAAGCTGGCGGCCATCGGCAGGGAGTAGGTTGATTTCCTCGCTACAAACCGCACCGGCCTGTGCAGCCCCTTCTCGCCCAGGTTGATCAGGCAGGATTCCGGTATCTTCAACGTGCGAGCAACGCCAACAGGCACCATACCGTGGCCGAATCCTGCTATCGCCATCTGGGCGACGCTGAAAAAAGATTCCAGCGCCACCTCCCGCTTGATTCTGAGCTTCCGCACCTCATCCCGGAAAGAGCGCCAGGCGCCGGAATAGTCTTCAATGGTGATAACACCCAGTTCACCCTTGGCAGGAAATTTGATTGGCTTCAGCCCGGAAGGAATAATCACCATCGGCTCCTTGGACAACACTTCCGACTGTAGATCCGTATCCAGCACATCGGAACCTGTGCAAACACCCACCATGAATTCCCCGGAGCGGACTCTATCCAGCACCACCGGCGTTCTGTGGGTATGGAAAATAAACGTCACCTCTGGCATTTCTTCACGCACCTGGTGAAAGACGCCCGGCCCCCAGGAAGAGAGAATCGCATCAGAAACGCCAATGATGAGTTCACCCTTTGCGCTGGTAATCTCATCGATGAACAGGTCCCGTAGCGCCGACAGCAGCGGCGAGATATTGTCCACCAGCTTTTGCCCATGCTGGGTCAGTTCAACCCGGCGACCCTTCTTCTGAATCAGCTTGCGACCATAGTAACGCTCCAGGGTCGAGATGCGTTTGCTCACTGCAGACTGAGTAATGCGAAGCTCGGTGCTGGCCGCCATCATTGTGCCGGCGCGGGCCAGGGTCAGCAGGGTCTCCAGATTTTCAATCATGATAAATATTCCCTTATGGCGGGTATTCTATTCCAAAGAGGCTTTTGTCTCACCCGCTGAGGGCTCTTTATTCACTGGCTGAAGGCTCTTTATTCTTCTGGCTGAAGGCTCTTTATTCCTCTGGCTGAAGGCTCTTTATTCCTCTGGCTGAAGGCTCTTTATTCTTCTGGCTGAAGGCTCTTCCAAGGCAGGGCGCGGGAGAGAATCGCCCTTGCGGGTTTATAACTATGGAGAGGAATTGAATAATGAGTGATCAAGGTGATGCAGGTAATGATTATGCGTAAGGTTGTTTATGTTGGCTTTTTGGTTGTGGTGCTGTTTGCCGCCGCGGCGTATTATAATATACAGAATGATCCGTCGCCTTCTGTGGATGTGGAGGTCGGCCATGAGCGGGATTTTCGGCGGTATAATGCCGATCTAATTGGTTTTGGTGTCAAATGGAAAGGAATAGAGGAATATCTTATAGATATCAACAATCGCCATATAAAGATTATGGGGATTATATAGCGAAGTGCCTAAACCCGAATTCGGAGTTGAAGCGAGGCTTAGAAGATCGAGTCTCTCTGTCGATTAGATGAGGAATTCAATGCTCAAGAGTCGCTGTTTTTCTCAGATATTAATCTTGCTTCTACTCTTGGTACAAGCCAGTTGCGGTACTGCATCCTCAATGCGCAGTCCCTCGGATGTGAAAGACTTTCCGTTTTCTCCACCACTGGACATACCGTTGGTGGTACAGACCGGAGATAGCATCCTAGTGAGTGGTAAAGCGATTGTCGTAAAGACACTTCTCATGTCAGAGGGAATAAGCAGTTTTATGCCAGGCTCTTTTGGTGTGCCCTTTTACTTCGCAATCGAGAAAACCAACTTGGTTCAAAAATTTGACAGGGGAAAACACAAGTACTTCTGTGCACCTTCTCACATGAGAAGTGCTTACTTTCCCGGATTTGGTTCCGTAGTCGCACGAGACGACTGTGTGGGCGTCCGGGTGGACGCCGGTTCAGGGAGGAAAGAGTGGGTTGTAGACAACTCTCAGTATAACGAAATGACAACCGTGTGGTCTCGATCTGTGAAAAAAAGTGATGGCATAACCTTCACTGAGGGGCAGGAGAGGCAGCACGGTGCAGGGACGACACTCAAGGTCGTCATTTTTGATGGCTACTATTCGGGCATTCTGCACTTTACTCTGATCGAATACGACGAAAATCGTGAAACCCAAAAAGAGTTTCGATTCGATGCACTCGTAGATGGGCCAAATACGGTCGGAATACGCGGGAACATTTTTGAGGTCCTTGATGTTTCCGGCACGGAAATGAAATTCCAATGGAAAAGAATCAGGGACTAATTTTCAGAAAACCCCATGCGGGGTAAATAGCATTGATAATTGCATCCTGCTTTGCGGCTAATGTAACAAGCTGGTGCGGTTCCACGCATCCTAATGGAACTCCGGGGTTAACTCTCATAGTCGAGTTTTGCGCCTAAACGATTGAGGATTATCCCGTTAAGTATATAATTCTCTTTTAGATACGAAGTCGTTATATCAGGGAGAAAACCAGCCATTATTTCGGCACTTTGCTACATAATCCCCTAAAGTCCTCTCATCAAAAAGTCGCTCGTCCAATTCTTTTATCCTCTCCAACAAACGCTTGCTCTGCTCACGAATTAGAGAATCTTCCTCAATAAAATAGTAATCAATCCGGAAAACAATTTCACCAAACCGTTTCTTACTTCTGAATCAGCTTGCGACCATAGTAACGCTCCAGGGTGGAGATGCGTTTGCTCACTGCAGACTGGGTAATACGAAGCTCGGTGCTGGCCGCCATCATTGTGCCGGCGCGGGCCAGGGTCAGCAGGGTCTCCAGATTTTCAATCATGATAAATATTCCCTTATGGCGGGTATTCTATTCCAAAGAGGCTTTTGTCTCACCCGCTGAGGCTCTTTAACTCTTCTGGCTGAAGGCTCTTTATTCTGAACCCGCTGAGGGCTCTTTATTCTGAACCCGCTGAGGGCTCTTTAACTCTTCTGGCTGAAGGCTCTTTATTCTGAACCCGCTGAGGGCTCTTTATTCTGAACCCGCTGAAGGCTCTTCCAAGGCAGGGCGCGTTATTTACTGGATTCCCGGGGCAAGCCGGACAAGAATGACGGCAAAAACTGGATTCCCGGGGCAAGCCGGACAATGACGGCTCTTATTCAGCAGCCTCGCGGGCGGGCTTGATGACAAACAGCAGGTCCCCTTCGTTTACCTGCTGGCCGGAAGTGATGTTGATGCGCGTGATCTCGTACCTGTTTGCTGACACATATATTTCCCCCTGCCCGCCGGAGAAGCTGTTCAGGTTCACCGGCGTAAACATCTTCATGGCCTCCAGTTGGCAGAGTATGTCTTCCGTTGATATGACATCGCCAACATTAACGTATTCCGGTTCGGAGGGAGACGGCGTTCGATAAAAGACGCCTGTTGATGGTGAAAGAACTTTAAGCTCGTCGCTGCCATCAATGCGCAGCATTTCGATATTGATGGCCTCTCCCGTTGAGCCGGAAGCGGCTTCGATTTCCCGTATCAGTTCACCTGAGTCAATGCGTTTCAGGAAGGCGGGCAGGTAGCCAGTGTCATAGTCTCCCTGGATGAATACATCGTCCTCGAGAATCTTTCTGATCAGCGGGATGTTGGTGCAGATGCCATGAATCACCACGCGGCTCAGGTAGCTCGCCATCTTGTCGATGGCGTCTTTCCTGCTCTCCCCGTGGCAGATGATCTGGATAATCAGGCTGTCGTAGAAAGGCGATACCACCTTGCCTTCCCCCGCCATGGAGATCAGCCGGATATGCTCATCTGCCGGCAGTTCGCATTGGGTTATCTCGCCCGGCGTTGGCGCGAAGGAAACCCTGCCCTCCGCATCCACTACCGCCTTTTCCGCATTTACCCTGACTTCCAGGCTGTAACCCTGTTCCGGATACTGCATGTCGGCGATGGATTCCCCCGCCGCTATCTGGAACTGCTTCTCAACTATATCAACGCCGGTAACGGCTTCCGTCACCGGATGCTCCACCTGCAAGCGGGTGTTCATTTCCATGAAGTAAATAGTGTTATTGGGCAAATCGTAGATGAACTCGACGGTACCCGCGCCCGTATAGTCCACTGCATCGGCTATGCGTTCCGCATAATCCAGCACCTGTTTCTTCAGTTTTTGCGGCAGCCTCGTGGAGCCGGATTCTTCCATCAGCTTCTGATTGTTCCTCTGCACACTGCAATCCCGAATGCCGATGACCCGGGTATTGCCGTGGGTATCCCGCAGCAACTGCGCTTCAATATGGCGCAGGCTGGTAACGAATTTCTCGATGTAAAGGTCGCCATTGCCAAAGGCCGCCTTCGCCTCGGTGGTGACCTGGTGAAACAAGCGGTGCAGTTGATCCGGCTGCTCGACGGTCTGTATGCCCTTGCCACCCCCGCCATGCACGGCCTTCAACAAGACGGGGTAGCCAATCTGCTCGGCCATCTCCGCAGCACGCTCGCTGGTATCAACAATGCCGTGGCTGCCCGGCACCACCGGCACATCGATATTCATGGTGGCATGGATGGCATTGGACTTGTTGCCCATTGTTTCCATCGAAGCCACCCGCGGGCCGATAAAGTTAATGCCATGCTGCCGCACCAGGCTGGCGAAGTTGGGGTCCTCGGAAAGGAAGCCGATACCCGGATGCAGGGCGTCAACCCGCTCCACTTCCGCTATGCTGATCACGGAAAGGGCGTTGAGGTAACTTTCATCGGAAGTATTGCCGCCGATGCACACCAGCGAATGTTTCGGGTCGCCCCTCACCATGTCCGCCGGGGCTGAATCCATGTCCGGGTCGGACTGTATCAGCACAACTTCATGGCCAAGCGCCTTGGCCCTGGATACCAGTTTCGCGGCGGTGCAACCCCGGGCGTGAATCAATATTCTCTTCACGGGTCGCACCAGGTCTTCTTCCTGTGGCGGGTTCAGGTCAACAAGCGGCCTCTGAGCCGCCAGACTACCGGACATTATTCTGTCCACAACCTGCTCGATAGTTTCTGTTGGCAACGGAATCGTCGGGTCAATCTTCCGCAGTTCCTTGTCATGTTGTTCGGAGAATGGATGCTTGATCAGGCCCGCCATGGCGCCGTCCGTCAACGACAGATAATTGCTTAACATGCAATGGTAAGGCAGGTGCCTCTCCACCACCGCCTGGCCGGCAAATGGCATGCGCGTACCGGTAAGATAGTAGGTCTGGGCAAGTGGGTGAGTCACAAAACTTGCCTGGGCGCCGCCGGTACAATGGCCAAACCCGAACATGATGATCTGCAGGTCATTGTCGCGAATGAATCGGGTAATCCGGTCATTCACCACCGCCATGGTAAAGAGCGCCACCGCGCCTTCCTTGGTCTGCATGCCGCCGGATGAAATAAAACAAATCACCGGCAGGCGCTGGGTCGCACATTCAACCAGTAGGTGACAGAAGCGAGCGCAGTCGGAATTGTCGATGCTGCCTGCCTGGAAGGCGACATTGGAAAGCACCAGCCCGGCTCTGTAGCTGCCCTCGCCAGTGGTGAAATCACCGATGCCAGTGATCAACCCGCAGGGGCGGATGTTGGCCTTGAGCGCGGATTCTATCGAGAGCCTGAAAGTCGGGAAGGCGCAGGGGTTTGCGGACATCAGGGAGCCGCTGAGTTCCTCAAAGTTCTCGACATACTTCTCGAGAATCGTCTCGTAGGTTATGTGCCTGGCGCGGCCCTCCTGATTGAGGTATTCATTGTACAGGAGGTCACGATAGGCAAGGGTCAGCCGGTTCCAGAAATCCTTGCGGCGGCCAATACGTACCGGGTCTATCTTGCCTTCAAATCGCTTGCCGGTTCGGCGGGATGCGTAGTATTCCGGGAGAATCTTCTCGAAAAAGAAACTCACCACAACAAACAAAGTATCGGACTTGTCCTTGTGTACAACACGAATCCACTCTTCCGCAGACTTCAGGAAATTGCTGCAGCCGGAATAGGCGGCGAGTTCTTCCATCCATGCCGAGAAGGACTGCTGCACGGAAGGTTCATCGTGCCCTGCAAAGGCGTCCAGCTTGAGCGCATCCCGGACGGTTTTCCCCAGGAGCCCTTCGACAAACTCATGCGGCATGGTTCTTGATTCATTCGCTCGGTGTGCCATGAAAACCAGGTCCGCAATCATGTTCTCGTAAACCATCCCGAACAGGATCAGGTTGCGGCAGGTGTCGGTAAAGCCTTCACGAATATCCGAGTCGAGTATGACATCGAGAATGTTGACATCTTGAGGGCCGGGGAGGCGTTCAGCGTCCGCCTTCCTCTTGATATGAGACCAGAGCGTATCTTCAAGCAGCCGTCGGTTGAGCGGTATGGATGGAGCATCCGCCTGCCCAGCCAGGCCCAGAGTCACGTCTGAAATGTCATGGCCTTTCAGCAGCGCTTCATCATAAAGCGAGCCGCTTTCCAGAATAATGTTGAACTCGGAGACAAGCTGCGCGCTCAGGAAGGCAATATTCTTTTCATTGATATAGGTCAGGTCGAATAGCTTCTTGCCTTCAAAGCTGAATCTTTGCTTCAGATTCGTGCGGAAAGGGTCGTCCGCCTGCGAGAGGTCTTGCAGCAACTCTTTGACATCTTTCAGGTCGTCTATGCTCAGGAAGTACAGGCTGGTTGTTGTGTCTCTCAGATACTCGATCAATGCACTGAGGTTGTCTTCGGCGCTGGCCTTCCAACGATTGAACAAATGCAGGCCGGACACCAGGCAAACTTCTTTCCTGGCTGCTTCAAAATTAGCCCCGGGTTCGCCGAAGATAAGTTGTGCAAAGCGCCCGCGCTCTTCACCGAGCTTGTTGCGCTTGTCTTGAAAAGTCTTCCACGCCTTGTTGATCGTGTCCTCATAGAGGACTTTGTCCGGGTCCTGCAACCAGCCAAGAAAGACCGTGCGCCTTTCCCGATGAATCCGCTGCGCCAGTTCACCTTCCGGAACCTCGGTATCCGCAAGGCGGCCATACTGCGTAATGGATGTGCTTTTAATCTTGCGGCGCAGGCCAAGGTAGCGCAAATAACGATAGGCCACGCCAAAGACGTTGGGAAATTCGGTTGGCGATGTTCTCAACTTGAGCGTGGAACTGGCATGTACCGCCGCCAGCATCGGGCTCATGTTGAAGTAACGCTTGAGATTGCGCTGATAGTGATCCAGAACTTCCGGATGTTCGGCGACAAATTGGCTGGCGCCCTCCTCGATGGATGTGATGCCTGAAACAATCACGTTCCGCAGGTTGTGAATATTGTCATCTTCCCCCGGGTCATAATCGATGATGCCGTCTATATTGCCCTGCCGGTACAACTCATAGGAAGACACGCCGACAAATTTGGCGCACTCCTGCCATGACAGGTTGTAACGCCGCACAATATTGGCCAGGCTCTTCGGGTGAATGGTGTTGAATACTCCGGTGCGCAGGCAAAACAACAGATTACTTGACGCAAGCGGTATTGCGCCGCCGGAATACCCCTGGCCGATAATGACACCCAGAGTCGGCACATCAACATTACAGAGTTCCGCGATCAGCCGGGAGATGGCATGGGCCTGGTTGTTGGCGTTGGCTTCTTCGTAGGGGTCGGCGCCCGGCGTGTCCATAAAGGTCACAATCGGCATGGAGCGAATCGCAAACCGGCTGGCTAAACCAGCGGCTGCGTTATGGTGCTCCGGCCCCCACACGCCGGTTGCGTGGGCGCGGTTCTGGGTGATGAACCCTATTGATCGGGGCGTTCCATCAAAATCAAATTCCAGTTCCGCCGCATAGAGGGGCCCGTCTTCTGTCTCGTTAAGAATCGGCACATCCAGCGCATTGATGATGGCCTTGGAGCCGAGCCGGGTGGATTCTTCGGTAGGCGCAACTGTTGCCTCAATATAGGCATCAACCTCCATGCCTTGCAGGTTTTCAAGCGCCATCTCTATCTGCCGGTCTGTCAGTAACCCCTTGACGACCGCCGAAGGTTCCTTGCGCGGAAACAGGGAAAAGTCCTTGGCCAGGCTTTCCGCATTCAGATAGAGTTGATCCACAGATGTATGTTGTTGCCCCATACCACTCGACATTCCAATAAATGTACTGACGGCAGGGTTCTTCTCTTACCCATTGCCGGGCGATTAGCCTACTTCATAGCTGGTGTTCTTTCAATGAAAGAGCGGCTGAACAGCTATGCTAACTTAATGATTTCATTTTGTTTTTGGTCTTTCGGGGTTTTTCGACCCAGGCCGGAAATCAGGCCTCCAGCAGGGGAATCTTGCCTATCCTGCCCTGCCACTCCCGGGGCCCGGTTTGGTGTATGGATTCGCCGCGACTGTCAACGGCCACCGTAACCGGCATATTCTCCACTTCAAATTCGTGGACAGCCTCCATGCCCAAGTCACTGAAAGCAACAACTCTGGCCGCCCGTATTGCTTTTGATACCAGAAAAGCCGCGCCACCCACCGCCATCAGGTAAACGGCGCCGTATTTGCGAATCGCTTCGATGCCTTCCTGGCCGCGCTCAGCCTTGCCAATCATGCCCAGAATGCCGGTTTTCTCCAACATCATGTCCGTAAAGCTATCCATTCGGGTGGCGGTCGTTGGCCCGGCCGGGCCAATGACCTCGTCTCCCACTGGGGCAACAGGACCCACGTAGTAAATAAAGCGGCCTTTCATGTCCAGGTCCGGGGGCAAACCTTCATCACGAATGCGTTTGTGGGCGGCATCACGGCCAGTCATAATTTTTCCCGTGAGCAAGAGCCTTTCACCGGGATACCATTCGCTTACATCCTCGGCGGTCACCGTTTCAAGATCGACCTTTCTTGAGCCAGGGCCTGCCTCCCAGGTAATATCCGGCCAGTCATCCAAGTTCGGCGGCTCGAGTTCCACGGGGCCGGAACCATCCAGCGTGAAATGTACATGCCGGGTTGCCGCACAATTCGGGATCATGCCAATCGGCAGATTTACTGCATGGGTCGGGTAGTCCATGATTTTTACATCGAGAATGGTGGTCAAGCCCCCCAGACCCTGAGCGCCAATACCCAGGGCGTTTACCTTGTCGAATATCTCCAGCCGCAGTTCTTCAAGACGATTGGCCGGGCCTCTCTTTTGTAGTTCATGGATATCGATGGCATCCATCAGCGACCTTTTTGCGAGGAGCATTGCCTTCTCCGCCGTGCCGCCTATGCCAATGCCCAGCATCCCCGGCGGGCACCAGCCGGCGCCCATAGTCGGCACCGTCTCCAAGACCCAGTCGACGATGCTGTCCGCCGGGTTCAACATGGCAAACCTGGACTTTGCCTCCGAACCGCCGCCCTTGGCCGCCACCCGAATATCAACCTTGTCGCCGAGCACCAGTTCGGTGTGAATCACCGCTGGTGTGTTGTCGCCTGTATTGACGCGCTTATCCACCGGGTCTGACAGTATGGAAGCCCGGAGTACATTTTCCGGCAGACGATAGGCGCGCCGCACGCCCTCGTTGATCATGTCATCGAGTGACACATCCGACTTGAAATGAACATCCATCCCGACGGAAAGAAAGACATTGACTATGCCCGTGTCCTGGCACATGGGCCTGTGACCCTCGGCGCACATACGCGAGTTGACCATAATCTGCGCCATGGCATCTTTAGCCGCCGGAGACTCCTCTTTTTCATAAGCCTCGGCCAGGCCGCGAATGAAATCCGGCGGATGGTAATAAGAAATGTACTGCAGCGAATCCTGGATGCTCTGGATCAGGTCTTCTTTTTCGATGACCGTCATGGTACTAGTCCGCGTAGAGGTAACGAATCAGAGATTCCGCAACGCAAACCGGCTTGCCGCCGCCTTCCAGTTCCACTGTGACTTCCCGCTTGACCTGGATGGTGTTGTTACCTTTGAGTTCCGCTGAGACGAGCTTGTGTCTTGCGCGAACTTTGGAATCAACCGGCACGGGCGCGGGAAATCTCACCTTGTCCAGGCCATAGTTGACACCCATGTAAACGCCTTCCAGTGCTTCCGGCTTCAACGGCGGGATGGATTCGCCCAGATGTACTATCAGCGAAAGTGTCAAAAACCCGTGGGCGATGGTGACCTTGTAAGGAGACAACTCGGCTGACTTCTTCGGGTCAATGTGAATGAACTGGTGGTCGAGGGTCGCATCTGCGAACAGGTTGATTCGCTCCTGGCCCACTTCAAGCCAATCCCCGACCCCCTCTTCCTGGCCTTCCACAGACTTGTAAATCTCAAGCGCGGCGGCTGCTTTCTCTGACATGTCTCCCTCACGTACTTCTAACGATAAACAGGCCGAGGATACCATATCCGAATGGCCGGGAAGATTGATTTAGCGCCGCTTGTTCTCTAGTCTAGTCTTCATGAAACCGACTCGGGAGAGCACCATCGACAGCAAGCCCAGATTCGATGTGCTGACTATATTCGTTGGCACAGCCGTAGTTGCACTTACGCTGGTTCCTTATTATGGCCTGAGTCACGGCTATTCGGCTGAGCTCTGGGCGTTCTTCGCCGCCTTTGTACTGTGGAGCGGGCTTTCCATCACGGCGGGGTATCACAGGTTATGGGCTCACAAGGCATACAAGACCGCCCTGCCGGTCCGCCTTGTATTCGCCCTGGGCGGTGCGCTTGCCTTGCAGAACGCCATTCGCGTCTGGTGTTCCAATCACAGGCGACATCACCGGTTTGTCGATAACCCGAAACAGGACCCCTACGCCGCGACTCGCGGGCTCTGGTATTCCCACATCGGCTGGATGTTGCGCGATTACCCGGCTGCCGAAGTGACCGAAGAAAACATTCGCGACCTGGACTGCGACCCGCTGGTCCGCTGGCAATCCCGTTACTATTGGGCGCTTTCGTTTGCCCTGAATGTACTCCTGACCCTGCTGATCGGCTACCTGTTGGGGGATGCTCTTGGCGGCCTGCTGCTGCTTGGCTTCCTGCGCCTGTTTATCTGTCACCACACGACTTTCTTTATCAACTCTCTTGCTCATTACTGGGGAAGCCGACCTTATTCAGACAGCAACACGGCAAGGGATAACGGTGTCATCGCACTGCTCACCTATGGCGAGGGGTATCACAACTTCCACCATACCTTTCAATGGGACTACAGAAATGGCCGGCACTGGTATCAGTTTGACCCGACCAAATGGCTTATCGGCATGCTTTCCTGGCTGAAGCTGGCGTGGAGCCTGAAGCGCACGCCGCCGGAACAGATTGAAAGGTCGGTGGTCCGGATGCAACTGACCCGGGCTCGTGCGGTTGCAGCCAAGAAGCTGGACGCCGAGATTTGGTTGGCCGCGCTGGAGCATGAGTATAATGCGCTGCTCGAATACCTGAGCAGGTGGGGCACTTACCGGCGACGGTGGTTGGATCTCAGGAAACAGAATCTTGCCCAACAGGCCGCCGAATTGCGAACAAAGCTGAAAGAAATAGAAGCGGAACTGACGGTACAGCGTAACCGATGGCACAACCTCCGGCTTCAGTTCGCATAAGGCCGGCGGTAAACAAGTAGGTAACCAGATGAGTGAATCCGCATATATAGTGATAGTGGCCGGAGCCATGAACGCGGCCTTATCTCATTTTGTATCGGCGGGGACGAGGCCACGGCGGTTGCTGTAGAGATACTATAGCCAAGGCCGTACAATCCCTTTCATATTCTTCGGACTACAGGAGTTGGTCTATTGTCTCGCCTGCCGGTAATCGTTGGCTTTGGTGGCGTCAATCCAGCCGGGCGCAGTTCATTGCATCATGCTTATCGACGAATGGTAATCGACAAGCTCGGCAAGGAACAGCAGGACAGCACCTTTGCCGCCCTGGCGGCATTGATGAACCTGGACGACTCCACATCCGAACAGACTCGGCAGCACATGCTGAATCACACCCTGATACGCCGCCTCGAAACCAATCTTTTTGACGCCACCGCCATACCGCTGCACAAGAAAGCCACCATAATGGGCGCAGGAAAGGGTGCGGGACAAAGTACAGGAAAAGCTGATAGTGCAGACACCATCAGCTTCATCACCCGGAAAAATAATCTGCCAGACCAGATTCCGGATGACTGGAATATCCGCGACCAGGGCGACGGGACGGTGGCTGTGGAAGTCTCCGGCGAGCTTGAGGTAATGTTCAATGACTTAAGATCTTCGCGGGTGCTTGCGGCGGGGCAGTTGCCCAGCGGTTTTGATCCGGAGTCACTCTACCAAAGCCGCAGCCATCCTCGAGGGTTGCAACTCACGGTTTATGGCGCATCCGATGCGCTCAATTCCCTCGGCATCAGTTGGGAACAGGTTCGTGAACGCATACCCGCGGACCAGGTTTCAGTTTATGCCAGCAGTGCCATGGGGCAACTGGATACCAATGGTTCAGGCGGCATGTTGCAGGCGGGCTGGATGGGCAAGCGGGTCAGTGCGCGGAACCTGCCTCTGGGGCTGGCGGAGATGACTGCGGACTTCGTCAATGCCTACATACTCGGCAATGTCGGCACCACGGGCGCGAACATAGGCGCCTGTGCCACATTTCTTTATAACCTGCGTCAAGGCGTGGAGGATATAAGGTCCGGCAAGTATCGCGCGGTGCTGGTCGGTGGCAGCGAAGCGCCTTTGACCCCGGATCTTCTGGAAGGCTACCGCACCATGGGGGCGCTTGCGGAAGACGAGGCATTGAACAAGATGGACGGTGTCGAGTGTGGCGAAGCGGACCACCGCCGGGCCTGCCGCCCCTTTGCAGAGAATTGCGGTTTTACCCTGGCGGAGGCAGCCCAGTTTGTGATTCTGTTTGACGATGAGTTGGCGCTTGAACTGGGCGCAACCATCTATGGTGCTGTTGCCGATGTGTTCATCAATGCCGATGGCTGGAAGAAATCCATTCCCGGCCCCGGCATTGGCAACTATGTGACGGTCGGCAAGGCGATGGGTGTCATCCGCGCCATACTTGGCGAGGAATCCCTGCGCAACCGCTCCTATATGCAGGCTCACGGCACCAGCACACCGCAGAACCGCGTAACCGAATCACATATTTTCAACCAACTGGCCAAATCATTCGGCATCCACGACTGGCCGGTGGCGGCTATCAAAGCCTATATCGGCCATTCACTGGCATGCGCCTCCGGCGATCAGATCATTGCCAGCCTGGGCGTATGGCGGGACGGGATCATTCCCGGTATTACCACATCGCAGGAGATTGCCGACGACGTTCACCGTTCCAACCTGGATTTCCTGTTACAGCATCGCGAAATCAACAGCGAGGAGATGGACTCGGTGTTCGTCAACTCCAAGGGTTTTGGCGGGAACAACGCTACTGCCGCCCTGCTGGCGCCTCATGTCGTGAAAAACATGCTGGTTAAAAAACACGGCAAGCGCGCCTTCAGCAAACACGGGAAGCTCAATGAAACCGTGAAAGAAAAGGTTGCCGCCTATGACGCATCCATGATCGCAGGAAAAAATTCCACCATCTACAACTTCGGCGTTGGCGTAATTGAAGGGGAAGAACTGGGCATCTCCGCCAACCATATCTCCATCCCGGGCCAGGGCAAGGAGGTTTCTCTCGACATTCCGAACCCCTACAAGGACATGACGTAAAAGGCGTCATATCCCGTTGGCGGGTTTCAACCTATCTCACAGGTTGCCCGGAATTCAATCTCCGGCCAACGTTCTTCCGTCAATGACATGTTGACGACTGTCGGGGCCAGGTACACCAGGCGACCGCCGCCATCCAGCGCCAGATTCGCCTCCGCCTTGCGTTTGAACTCCGCAAGCCGTTTCTGGTCGCCACAATGAACCCAACGTGCGGTGTTCACGCCCGCCAATTCATAATCGCAGTCCACCCTGTACTCATCCTTCAGGCGAAACGCCACCAGATCAAACTGGAGAACACCCACGGCGCCGACAAGCAGGTCATTACCCATGAGCGGCATGAACACCTGGGCTGCGCCCTCTTCGGATAACTGCGTCAGGCCCCGGTGTAACTGCTTTCTCTTCAGCGGGTCTTTCAGCCTTACCCGGCGGTAGAGTTCCGGCGCGAAATGCGGCACGCCGACAAACTTCAGATCTTTGCCGCTTGTGAAGGTATCGCCTATCTGTATGGCACCGTGATTGTGCAACCCGATGATATCACCGGGGAAGGCTTCTTCGGCCTGGGTGCGTTCACCCGCCAGAAAGGTCACGGCGTCGCTGACCCTGGCATCCTTCCCGGTGCGAACATGATGCATCTTCATACCCTGGCTGTACCGACCCGAACAGACCCGCATGAAGGCAACCCTGTCCCGATGTTTTGGGTCCATGTTCGCCTGTATCTTGAAGACAAACCCTGAAAAGGCGTCGTCACGGGCGTCCACGGTTTCAGTCCTCGTTTCTCTTGGCTTTGGCGGCGGCGCATACTCGACGAAACCATCAAACATCTGACTGACGCCGAAGTTGTTCAGGGCGGCGCCAAAGTAGACGGGTGTGAGTTCTCCTTGCAGATAGTCGTCAAGGTTAAATTCATGGCTCGCACCTTTCACCAGTTCAATCTCTTCGACAAGATTTGGCAGATCATCACCAAGGCAAGCTTGGGCCTCGCCGGATTCAAGGCCGCTGATGACTCTTGGTGCAGCCGCAACATTACCCCGCCCCTGCCCGTAAACATGAATCTCATCACTGTAGATGTGATAAATACCTTTGAATCGAGACGCCATACCTATCGGCCAGGTCATTGGCGCGCAGCGAATTTTCAAGGTGTCTTCGATCTCGTCCATGAGTTCTATCGGCTCCCTGACCTCCCGGTCCAACTTGTTGATAAAGGTCAGGATGGGCGTGTCCCGCAGCCGGCAGACTGCCATCAACTTGATGGTTCTGTCTTCCACGCCCTTGGCGCCGTCTATCACCATCAACACGGAATCCACCGCTGTCAGAGTGCGATAGGTATCTTCGGAAAAATCCTCATGGCCGGGCGTATCCAGCAGATTAACAACTCTCCCCTTGTAGGGAAATTGCATCACCGAGGTGGTCACACTGATGCCACGTTGTTTTTCCATTGCCATCCAGTCGGAGGCCGCATACCTGCCAGACTTCCTTGCTTTAACGGTCCCCGCCAGCGTGATGGCTTTGCCCAGCAACAGCAGCTTTTCAGTGATGGTGGTCTTACCCGCGTCCGGGTGCGAAATGATCGCAAAGGTGCGTCTCTTGCTGATCTCGTCAGACAAAGCGTGACTCATGCCAGTAGCTCTTTTGCCAGAACAAGCGCATCTTCCCGGCCGCCATGAGCGGGGTAGTAGTCTTTCCTCACGCCCACTTCATTGAAACCCAGCTTTTCATAGAGCCGTTGGGTCGGTACATTGGAGGCCCGCACCTCGAGAAACATGACCGTCGCATCTTTCTCTGTTGCCCTGGCAAGCAAATGCTCAACCAGCATCCGGCCAAAACCTTTCCCCTGACAATCCGGCTGTACGCATACATTCAACAAATGCGATTCACCTGCCGCAACAGACAAAACACCGTGCCCTACGATATGGCCCCCGAGTTCCAGCAGCCAGCATTCGTCGCCACTGGTCAGGCAATCTTTGAATATTCTCTCGCTCCAGGGGTGGGTATATCCCAGGCGTTCATTTTGTAACACCGCAAGCAGGTCCGCCGCATCCATCCTTCTGACAGCAGATTTCATCAGCTTGCCAGCCACTGATACAGGGCCGGTAACAGGTCTCTTTTTGCCTGCACAGATGCCATGAACGCCTCAAGGGAGGGAAGCAACATAACGCTTTGCCCGCCAATCTTTTGCCCACCGGCATCGCCTGGCAAATGCGCCTGCACATCTGCCAGGGGTTCATAATAGTCGGCGACATCCTGCCCTATGATGATCACCCTTGCGGGCAGGGCGGAAAACTTCTGGGTGACAACTTCACGAGCCGCATCAATGGACTGATCTATTCCAGTCGTGCTCAACATGGGCCAGTCAAGCCGATGGAAACGCACCGCTTCGATATTGCCGTTCATGACGCGGGCGAGGTCATCGCACAGCCGCCTTGGCACTTGGGTTTTCTCATTGTTGAGAGACAGGCATAAACCAATGGAGCCGTAATGAAAAAACGCCAGGCTGAAACGAGGCACTTCATGTGCGATGGGCGGCACTTTCCCGGAGGGTGGCCGCGGCGCATTGGCAGTGTGTTCTGCCCGCTTCGGTTTATCCGCCCGCCGTGGCGCCGCTTTCGTCTTCTCTTTCACCACAACCGGCGGCGGCCTGCGTGACCAGACATCGATACCCATTGCCTCCAGATATTGCCGCTTGCTTCGCACGAGTTCTTCCACCTATGGACTGGCCCCTATCTTATCATCAGGGATGCTGACGGCGGCAGAGTTGAACCAGGGAAAATGAAAGCGCTTGGCTACAAGACCATAGGGGTGTATCTTTCCAGCAAACGGGTGGCTGGCCACTCGTAACAATAACTGCTCTGGCTTGGAGGCTTTATCGAAACTGTTGAACGAAGACACTATGTCTTCTTGTGTTTTCTAATGGTTCTGAATGTCATGAACTTTGTGGACCGCCAGTTGCTGGCGAGTTTCGCAAACTTCATCGTCCCGGAACTTGAACTGACCAACACCCAGTTTGGATTGCTGACCGGTTTATTGTTTATTGCCTTCTACGCGGTGATGGGTCTCTTCATGGGCGCCCTGGCCGACATGGTCCACAGGCCAAGGCTCGTTGCAGCAGGTCTGATACTCTGGAGCATGCTGACCGCCGTCTCCGGCATGGCAAAAGGTTTCATGAGCCTGGCGCTACCCAGAATGTTCATCGGTGTCGGCGAATCCGTGCTGACACCGACTTCCATGTCCATGTTGGCGGACCGATTCCCGCAATCCAGGCTCGGGTTTGCCTCTGGCTTCTATTATATGGGCGTACCCATCGGCGTTGGTGTCAGCCTGCTGGTCGCGGGATACCTTGGCCCCGCAATAGGTTGGCGAAACTGCTTCTATGCGTTGGGAGCCATCGGCGTGAGTCTTGCGATTGTCATGTTGTTCGTCAAGGAAACACCCCGCAAACATCACAATGAAGAAACCGCCGCCGCCAAGAACCCCAGCTTTCTGGCCATCGCGAAAATGATGGTGCGAGTTCTCAGGTTCTCCCCGGCGCTTTCACTTACCATGGCAGGCGGCGTCGCAACCCATTTCATCCTTGGGGCAGCCGCTTTTGATCAACTCTGGTATGTGCAGGAACGCGGCTTTGACCGAGCCTACATAGCACAGATGACGGGTTGGGTAGGTGTTGCCGGCGGCGTATTGGGCAACCTGTTTGGCGGAATCGGCAGCGACTGGTGGCAGAAAAACCGCAAAAGCGGGCGGCCCATGTTCCTGGCGTGCATCCTGCTGTTTCTTGCACCCGTTGGTTTTTTCTACCGGATTGTTGATCCCGACTCCTGGTTCTTCTGGTTTGCCATCTTCTGTGGTTTCTTTCAGCTTGGCAGTTTTTACGGGCCGACTTTTTCCACCGTTCAGGAACTCACGCCGCCCAGGATCAGGTCAACGGTGGTTGCTTTCTACCTGCTGACACTCAATCTTATTGGTCTGGCGCTGGGGATCACTTTCTCCGGGATCATGATTGATTACATGATCAGTGAGGGCATCAGCGAGCCATACACTAAAACACTGCTTGTCTTTACTGCTCTTTCCGCTAGCGCCATTCCGCTCTTCTATCTGGCCGCCAAACGATTCCACCAGGACAGGAATCGACTCTACGAAGCGATGGACGCAGGTCAATTCGGGTTTTCGGATTGACACGGGGTTACCTGCATAACCCCCTTCGCCGACAAGACCTGCGCCGCAGTATCCAACCTATCATAGCCGGGTGTTTTCTGGTTATATGCCGGGATGGCAAGTGTTTCCAATGACAGGCTGGTCCCGTTCAGCAGCAAATTTGCCTTCGGTGTCGGCCAATATGCAGAGGGTCTGAAGAATACCGCCTTCGCGCTGTTCATTCTGTTTTATTACAATCAGGTACTTGGCCTTTCCGGCACGCTGGCGGGCATGGCACTTTTCATTGCTCTCCTGTTTGACGCCATCACTGACCCCCTCGCAGGTTCCCTCTCGGACAATTTCAGATCCAAACTGGGCAGGCGCCACCCCTTCATGTATGCGTCAGCGGTTCCATTGGGGCTTGCTTTTATCGGGCTTTTTTCGCCGCCGGAATCCTTTAGCCAACTTGGGCTCTTTGCCTGGCTGACCCTGTTTGCAATCCTGACCCGCGCCGCCATGACCCTCTACCATGTGCCGCATCTTGCACTGGGCGCGGAGCTGACGGAAAACTTTCAAGAACGAACCCGCATCGTCTCCTTTCGCCAATTCTTCAGCACCTTCGGCAATGCTTCCGCAGTCGTTATTGGTTTCGGCTATTTCTTTGCGGATGCCCAGGGAGGCCGTCTCAGTACCGAAAACTATATGCCCTACGCCATCACACTCGGCCTGCTCATGGTCATCACTATCTGGTACTCAGCCTGGGGAACCCAAAAGGAAGTTCCGCAGCTTCCCGTACCCACGGAAAAACCAATGCGGAGTATTTTTCATCGGCTGGTGCAGGAAGCCAAAGAAGCCTTTGTCAATCGTTCTTTTCGCTGGTTGTTTTTCGGTGTGCTGATTGTTTTTATCATGTCCGGTGTCAATATCTCCCTCGACCTCTACATGCTCCAGTACTTCTGGGAACTGACGAGCATCGGCATGTTGGGGGTGCAGTTGTCTCTCATGATTGGGTTAATGTTCGGGGTATTCTTCACTCCAACCCTGCACAGGCTCGCCGATAAGAAATTCGGCGTCATTCTTGGCACCGCCGCCTGGGCTGCTTTGCAGCTATTGCCGGTCGTACTCAGGCTGTCTGATATGTTCCCCGAAAATGGTGCACCCGCTCTCCTCCACACACTGATCGGCATAAAATTTATTCAGGGGTTACTGTTGCAACAAGCGTATGTTTCCTTTGGCTCCATGATGGCGGACGTGGCGGATGAGCATGAATATACGACGGGCATTCGCCAGGAAGGTATTTTCTTCGGCGCTATCGCTTTTTCCGCCAAGGCGACTTCCGGGTTCGGAAGTTTTATCGGTGGCATTGGCCTGGACATCATCTCATGGCCGCGTGGTACGGGGGTGCAAACAGCCGCCGACATTCCGGCGGAAACACTGGTGAACCTGGGTTTACTCTATGGACCGATTGTTTCGGCTTTCGCGGTTATCTCGCTCTGGTGCTATTCACACTACGGGCTGACCCGTGAACGACACACGGAGATACTGCAAGAACTCTATGTACGACGGGCTAGCGGGTGATACCGAAAGGCATCCAGATTCTTCGCTCACGACGATTGTAAGTTCGCCGCTTTTCCTTGGCCTTGTCCGCAAGCGCATCGAACTTTAACGCTGCTTCTTCATCACCCAGCTTGCGATGGGAACCCGCCAGAGCCAGGTAAAAATCAGGCTCGTCGCGTTTCAGCTTGACTGCGGCATCAAGGTAGCCAATGGCCCGTTCATATTCCCCGGCGTTGTAATGCACTTGCGCCAGATAAAAGTGGAAGTAAGGATTGCGTCTGTAATATCGATTGACCCTGTCGAGAAACTGCTGCGCCTCGTCTCTCCTGCCTTCCTCTATATAGAACTGCGTGAGATTCGCGAGGGCCGAGTACTTGTAGCGGTTAAGCCGGAATGCCCGTTTGTAGCTTAATTCCGCCAGCCGGGATTCACCTATGCGTTTGTAGGCGGCGCCCACATTGTTCCAGGCATCCGCATTATCCGGCCAGAGCTTGATCGCCTTGAGCAGATGATCAACCGCCCGTTCGTTATCGCCTTTGATAACCGCTTCCGCCCCCAGGTTATTGTGATAAAGCGCCAGCGCCTGCCCATCGGTAATCCGCGCCGATGGTCGTTCATCCAGGATAAAACCGGGCAGGAAGTCCACGACATATTCGCCCCAGTTACCAATCACGCCCTGCGCAACAATATGTTCATAACGAATCATGGTGTCGCCTTCCTGGCCCCAGGTTGGCCGAATCTCGACAGTCTTGAATCCGGAGTCGACGCCAATATATCTGGCGGCTGCAACAAAAAGATTACTCAGGGAGAGACAGTTGCCCTGGTGGGATTCGAAGGTTTCCACCGCCGTTTTTGTATCACCCGGTGCGTACTGAATATGAAGCCTGTTTTCATCGAACAGATGGGCCCGCAACTCTCTGAGCCGGCGGAGTTGGCTCCACCTCGGGTCAATCACATCGTCGAGCCCGGCGGCCAGGGACGGTGGCAGCGCAAGGATTATTTGCTGCGGGTCGCCGACCGTAACATCAAGCAGAAGCGCATCGAGTACCGCCGCATCCTCCGGGGCTTCCTGCTCCGGCGTTGTCACGCAGGAAGCCAGCCAGCTAATCAGAAAAATGATCGTGAGTCTCGTTCCCATACTGCCCTGTAACAGACCCATGTCGTTATATCCTGCTTGGCCGGGAAAAGTTCAGAACACCCCGGCGGCCTGGTTCAGGAATCGCCTCCCTCTTCCATTTGTGCGAGCAGATAATTCTGGATGCCGGTATCCTTGATGAGTTGGAGCTGGGTTTCCAGCCAATCCACATGCTCTTCCTCATTGTGCAGAATCTTCTCCAGAAGTTCGCGGCTGACATAGTCCGATACAGACTCGCAATGCGAGATTGCCTCGCGTAACAATGGAATCGCGATCATCTCCTGTTGCAGGTCACAGTTCAGCATTTCCTCGACATCTTCGCCTATCAGCAGCTTGCCCAAGTTTTGCAGGTTGGGCAACCCCTCGAGGAAAAGGATGCGTTCCATCAGCCAGTCCGCGTGTCCCATTTCTTCAATGGATTCATGGCGCTCCTTTTCTGCAAGATGCTTCAAACCACGGTCCTGAAGTATCTTGGCATGCAGGAAATACTGATTGATGGCGGTCAGTTCATTTTTCAGAACCTGGTTGAGATAATCGATAATCTTGGGGTCTTGCGATTTCATGGGGCACCGGCTCTCTTGGAGGAAAAACCATCATAATCAGCATTCACGCCAAAATCCAATAAATACTTTATAAATCAATGATTTGAGAATGTCATTCATTAGCGGGCGGCAGTGAAAATAAACTTGATATTACGAATCATTCTTATTTACAATTAGCCCCATGGTTATCTGTGTATGTAAGAACGTCAACAGTCGCCAGTTGCAGGAATGCCTGCAACGGGGCATGTCGCTGGATGACATTGCGAATGAAATGGGTCTAGGCACCGGCTGTGGCCGTTGTCTGGAATATGTATGCTCGATAGCCGGTCAAGAAGCCACGCCCCTGATCAAAGAAAACGCCGCTTAAGCAGCCCGGCCTTGTCAACGCTGGCCCTGTCAACGATAGACAAAAGGTGCGTTACCTTCCCCGACAGTGCTGTAACGGTCACGCAATAAATCCTGCCTGTTCTCCAGGTCAATCAGTTCACCATTGATCAACACCCGAGTTGCAATGCTCGTTACCTCCAGAGGGTCGCCATCCCAGATAATCAGGGTTGCGCTTTTCCCCGGCTCAAGAGAACCCAGCCTGTCATCGAGACCCCAGATTCTTGCAGGGTTCACCGTCACCGCATCGAGAGCCGCCTGCCAGGGCAGGCCGTAAGCAACCGCCACTCCCGCCGCTTGGGCAAGCATTCTGGTTTCCGTATACAGATCTTCCGTCATCAGTGCAAAGCTGATACCCGCCTCATGCAGCAGCCGGGGCTGGTCAAGCCTCGCGCCAAGCTGATCAAAACTCCTCGGCAGGTTGTCCAGCGCATTCAGGATAACCGGGATATCCCTGTCACGAATAGCATCGACAACCTTCCATGCCTCCCTGGCCCCCATCAGAACTATGTCAATGTTAAAAGAGTCGAGAGACATCAGAACAGTTTCAATTTCAGCGGCGCGGTCCACGTACACAATGAGTTTCTTTTCACGCCGCATCACCGCCGCCAGCACTTCCAGATCTTCCATCGGGAATGACAGGGGGCGGAGACGATTCGCCTGATAGGCTTCCCGCTCCCTGTCGTAGACTTCCCCTTCTTTCAGGCCAAGCAACAGCCGTTGCAGCGCCGCTGCCCGCGATTTACCGGCCAGCTCCCGCCCTCTTTCTCCCAGATACACATAAAGCGCCTTCGGGTCCGAAACCATTGCTTTGCCGGAAAGATTCGCAAGCGCACCCTGCCCCGCGAACACGTCCATGCCGGGCGAGGGCTTGAGGAATACATGCGTGACCCCTTCCACCAGCAGAGAAGGGATAATTGAAGAGTCCCGGTTAAAGGCCAGGGATGGGTTGAAAGCAGCGCCCATATCCATGCCTTCGTACTTCTGATCTTCCGCATTGGTGCTGAGACCAACTTCCTCGATACCCAGCGTTGAGCCGGAATCAATGAAACCGGGGGTAACATAGCCGCCGTTGCCCGAAATAACCCCGGCGTTTGCGGTGTCGATATCTTCACCTATTGCGGTGATAACGCCATCGGACACCCGTATGGAAATCATGCCCGAATCACCGGGGCGTTTTACCGCCGTGATAACAAGATCTTCCGCAAATAGCCCCCCTGCAAAAAAAGGCAGGGCAAGGCACATCATCATCGATTGCTGTAGCTTCATTCTTCCGCACTCCTGTGACCCAATTCAAAGTCGGTGACGGGCTTTATCCCTTTCGCCCTGTCATATCGAATCGCCCCATCTATCATGACAAGCCTGGTCTTGGTGTAAACAGAAAACGGGTTCCCGTCCCACAGCACCAGGTCCGCCGCCTTGCCGGCTTCCACTGAGCCGGTCATTTCCTCTATGCCGAGAGCGCGCGCCGCATTGATGGTAAGCCAGCGAATCGCATCCGCCTCATCCAGTGCCATGCCCATTCTCTTGCCTGCGGCCAGGGCCTTGGCTGCCTCCTGATTCAGGCGCTGTATGCCCCAGGGAGAATCAGAATGGACCACCGTGCAGGCGCCTGCTTTCTCCACCAGAGCGACATTCTCTTTAATGCCGTCGAAAGATTCCATCTTGAACCGCCACCAGTCCGCCCAGATGGCAGCGCAGATGCCATTCTCCGCCAACAGATCAGCGACCTTGTAAGCCTCAACACCATGATGGAAAGCCGCAATCTTATAGCCGTATTCCTTGCTGATTTCGATCATCACCGCCATCTCGTCAGCGCGATAGCAATGGTTATGTACGAGGATTTCACCCTCCAGGACACCGACCAGTGTTTCCAGCTTGAGGTCGCGTTTGGGTTTGCTCTTGGGAGTGCTGTCCGGGTCTTCCCGACCTTTTGCAATGGACTCTTCATAATCTAGCCATTGTTGTCGGTAGTCGACCGCGTCGGCCCATGCCTGCCGATACCCGGCAACATTACCCATTCTGGTGGAAGGTGCTTGTTTTCGTTCGCCATAGACCCGCTTGGGATTTTCACCACAGGCCATCTTCAGGCCGTGGGGTGCCCCGGGGTATTTCATATCCATGACGGACCGGCCCGGCGTGTTTTTCAGCGTTACCCCGCGACCACCTATCAAATTTGCGGAACCCGGCAGTATCTGCAAAGTGGTAACGCCACCCGCCAGCGCCAAAGGAAACTGCGGGTCCTGCGGCCATACGGAATGTTCCGTCCAGACGTCCGCCGTGACCGGCGCCGTGCCTTCATTGCCGTCGGCATGAGACATGTACGCGGGAGACGGGTAATTGCCGAGATGACTGTGTACATCAATAATGCCCGGCGTCAACCACAGACCCGCGCCATCAATGACCATAACATCGTCGGTTATCTCAGCACCGGGCATACCGGGCGACACCTGAGCAATCAGACCATCGCGGGCAAAAACATACCCCCGCTCTATTTTCCCCTGGCCCGACGCTGTGAGAATGGTTACATCGCGGATCAGCACCGGTGGGCTCACCGGAACCTTGTAGGTCGAATCAAAGGGTGCCGCATGCACCAGCGAAGCGGCCATACAGAACAAGAACAATACGCAGCGAATCAAGGCAAAACCCTCAGTAGGAGCAGTGCCCCATTCTACATGGTTTGGAGCGGCCAAAAAAAACCCGGCCAAATTGGCCGGGTTTTCGTATTAAATGCCTGACAATGTCCTACTCTCGCATGAGGAAACCCCACACTACCATCGGCGCTAAGCAGTTTCACTTCTGAGTTCGGGATGGGATCAGGTGGTACCTACTTGCTATTATCGTCAGGCAAACTGGCTGTTATCGGCAATTTCTGCGACGACAACAAAACTAAAAAAGCGATAAGTGAAAAGCCTTTTAATGACATCCTTTTTCAAGATATTTATCCTGGTATTTACTCTATAACCTGAAACCCACAATCAAGCCTAACGGCATGATTGGGTCGCCTGGATTACCAGGCTCGCTCAAGTTATATGATCAAGCCTCACGAGCAATTAGTACAGGTTAGCTCAACGCCTTACGGCGCTTACACACCCTGCCTATCAACCTCGTAGTCTTCGAGGGCTCTTTAGGGGACTCGAAGTCCCGTGAGAACTAATCTTGAGGGGGGCTTCCCGCTTAGATGCTTTCAGCGGTTATCCTTTCCGAACGTAGCTACCCGGCAATGCAATTGGCATCACAACCGGAACACCAGAGGTTCGTCCACTCCGGTCCTCTCGTACTAGGAGCAGCTCCTCTCAATTCTCAAACGCCCACGGCAGATAGGGACCGAACTGTCTCACGACGTTCTAAACCCAGCTCGCGTACCACTTTAAATGGCGAACAGCCATACCCTTGGGACTAGCTTCAGCCCCAGGATGTGATGAGCCGACATCGAGGTGCCAAACACCGCCGTCGATGTGAACTCTTGGGCGGTATCAGCCTGTTATCCCCGGAGTACCTTTTATCCGTTGAGCGATGGCCCTTCCATACAGAACCACCGGATCACTATAACCTAGTTTCCTACCTGCTCGACGTGTCTGTCTCGCAGTCAAGCACCCTTCTGCTATTGCACTCATTGCATGATTTCCGACCATGCTGAGGGTACCTTCGCGCTCCTCCGTTACTCTTTAGGAGGAGACCGCCCCAGTCAAACTACCCACCATGCACTGTCCTCAATCCCGATAAGGGACCTAAGTTAGAACCTCAATGTTACCAGGGTGGTATTTCAAGGGCGACTCCACGCAATCTGGCGACCACGCTTCAAAGTCTCCCACCTATCCTACACAAGTAAGATCAAAGTCCAGTGCAAAGCTATAGTAAAGGTTCACGGGGTCTTTCCGTCTAGCCGCGGGTATACGGCATCTTAACCGCAAATTCAATTTCACTGAGTCTCGGGTGGAGACAGTGTGGCCATCGTTACGCCATTCGTGCAGGTCGGAACTTACCCGACAAGGAATTTCGCTACCTTAGGACCGTTATAGTTACGGCCGCCGTTTACTTGGGCTTCGATCAAGAGCTTCTCCGAAGATAACCCCATCAATTAACCTTCAAGCACCGGGCAGGCGTCACACCCTATACGTCCTCTTACGAGTTTGCAGAGTGCTGTGTTTTTAGTAAACAGTCGCAGCCACCTGGTATCTTCGACCGGCCTCAGCTCGGGGAGCAAGTCCCTTCACTAAAACCGGCGCACCTTCTCCCGAAGTTACGGTGCCATTTTGCCTAGTTCCTTCACCCGAGTTCTCTCAAGCGCCTTGGTATTCTCTACCTGACCACCTGTGTCGGTTTGGGGTACGGTTCTTAATTACCTATGCTTAGAAGCTTTTCCTGGAAGCATGGCATGAGCTACTTCCCAGATACGTTGATCTGGTTCGTCCTTAGCCTCAGCCTTGAGATCCCGGATTTACCTAAGATCCCGGCCTACGCTCTCTCACGCGGACAACCATCGCCGCGCTAGCCTAGCCTTCTCCGTCCCTCCATCGCAGTAATTAAAAGTACTGGAATATTGACCAGCTTCCCATCGACTACGCATTTCTGCCTCGCCTTAGGGGCCGACTAACCCTGCGCCGATTAACGTTGCGCAGGAAACCTTGGTCTTCCGGCGGGGGGGTTTTTCACCCCCCTTATCGTTACTCATGTCAGCATTCGCACTTCTGATACCTCCAGCATGCCTGACAGCACACCTTCACAGGCTTACAGAACGCTCCGCTACCCTGGTCATCTCGTAAGAAATGACCAGCCGCAGCTTCGGTACACAGTTTGAGCCCCGTTACATCTTCCGCGCGGGCCGACTCAACTAGTGAGCTATTACGCTTTCTTTAAAGGGTGGCTGCTTCTAAGCCAACCTCCTAGCTGTCTATGCCTTCCCACATCGTTTCCCACTTAACTGTGATTTAGGGACCTTAGCTGGCGGTCTGGGTTGTTTCCCTTTCCACGACGGACGTTAGCACCCGCCGTGTGTCTGCCATACTGCACTCACAGGTATTCGGAGTTTGCATCGGGTTGGTAAGCCGGGATGGCCCCCTGGCCGAAACAGTGCTCTACCCCCTGTGGTGATATATGACGCTCTACCTAAATAGATTTCGCGGAGAACCAGCTATCTCCAGGCTTGATTAGCCTTTCACTCCGATCCACAGCTCATCCCCCCATTTTTCAACATAGGTGGGTTCGGGCCTCCAGTCCGTGTTACCGAACCTTCACCCTGGCCATGGATAGATCGCCTGGTTTCGGGTCTACTCCCAGCAACTATGTCTACAGCCGAAGCTGTAGAAGGCGCCCTATTAAGACTCGGTTTCCCTACGCCTCCCCTAAACGGTTAAGCTTGCTACTGAAAGTAAGTCGCTGACCCATTATACAAAAGGTACGCCGTCACCCCGAAGGGCTCCGACTGCTTGTACGTATACGGTTTCAGGATCTATTTCACTCCCCTCACCGGGGTTCTTTTCGCCTTTCCCTCACGGTACTAGTTCACTATCGGTCAGTTAGGAGTATTTAGCCTTGGAGGATGGTCCCCCCATCTTCAGTCAAAGTTTCACGTGCTCCGACCTACTTGTCGCAAACCTAGTTCTTGCAATACGTCTTCGGGTACAGGGCTATCACCTTCTATCGCCGGCCTTTCCAGACCGTTCCCCTGACACATTGCATAAAGATTGCTGGCTGGTCCCCTTTCGCTCGCCACTACTAAGGGAATCTCGGTTGATTTCTTTTCCTCCGGTTACTTAGATGGTTCAGTTCACCGGGTTAGCTTCGCCACCCTATGTATTCAGGTGACGATGACCCAAAGGGCCGGGTTTCCCCATTCGGAAATCTCGGGATATATCGCTTGTTTGTCAGCTTCCCCGAGCTTATCGCAGACTACAACGTCCTTCATCGCCTCTAACTGCCTAGGCATCCACCGTATACGCTTATTCGCTTGACCATATAACTTGAACGATCTCTTCCCACCGGAGCGGCGGGAAAAGAGTACTGCTGACCCTTCCTTTTGTCTCATGCATGCATGAAGCAGGGCCTATTCAAACTATATGTATCCACCGGATAATTACGCTTGAAATACAAATGTGACACATGCACCTGGAAAGACCAATAAAACTGGTATGGGCGCACCATCTCATTTGCGGATGTCATTTGTTTCGGATTCGAATCAAACATCAATTCAAATCTTCTACAGACTTTATCACTTATACACTTTCTTAAAGAACGCAATCTCGAGGCTATCGAGACCGACTGCCACTTAGAGCAGCAGAAGTCAGAAGACTTTTGAGAACAATTTCGATACAAACCGAACTGAATCTTGCCGGATACTGCCTGATTCCGGCTCAGTCTTCTGACTTCTGATGTCTATTGCTTTGTTATAGGCAATGCGCGTTTTGGTCTTGGAATCAAACAATAGGTTGTGGGTGTTGCAGTTGATGCAGAAGGTTAAGGAGGTGATCCAGCCGCAGGTTCCCCTACGGCTACCTTGTTACGACTTCGTCCCAGTCATGAATCACACCGTGGTGACCGTCCTCTCTATCTCCGAAAAGAAAGAGTTAGACTAGCCACTTCTGGTGCAACCCACTCCCATGACGTGACGGGCGGTGTGTACAAGGCCCGGGAACGTATTCACCGCGACATGCTGATTCGCGATTACTAGCGATTCCGACTTCATGGAGTCGAGTTGCAGACTCCAATCCGGACTACGAGAGGTTTTTTGGGATTAGCTCCACCTCGCGGCTTTGCGACCCTCTGTACCTCCCATTGTAGCACGTGTGTAGCCCAGGCCATAAGGGCCATGATGACTTGACGTCATCCTCTCCTTCCTCCGGTTTATCACCGGCAGTCTCCTTAAAGTTCCCACCCGAAGTGCTGGCAAATAAGGATAAGGGTTGCGCTCGTTACGGGACTTAACCCAACATCTCACGACACGAGCTGACGACAGCCATGCAACACCTGTCACAGAGTTCCCGAAGGCACCGATCCATCTCTGGAAAGTTCTCTGGATGTCAAGGCCTGGTAAGGTTTTTCGCGTTGCATCGAATTAAACCACATGCTCCACCGCTTGTGCGGGCCCCCGTCAATTCATTTGAGTTTTAATCTTGCGACCGTACTCCCCAGGCGGTCTACTTATCGCGTTAGCTACGCTACTAAAAGGTCAAGCCTCCCAACAGCTAGTAGACATCGTTTACGGCGTGGACTACCAGGGTATCTAATCCTGTTTGCTCCCCACGCTTTCGCACCTCAGTGTCAGTATCAATCCAGGGGGCCGCCTTCGCCACTGGTATTCCTCAGAATATCTACGCATTTCACCGCTACACTCTGAATTCTACCCCCCTCTATCGTACTCTAGTTCATCAGTTTGGAATGCAGTTCCCAGGTTAAGCCCGGGGCTTTCACATCCCACTTAACGAACCACCTACGTGCGCTTTACGCCCAGTAATTCCGATTAACATTCGTACCCTCCGTATTACCGCGGCTGCTGGCACGGAGTTAGCCGGTACTTCTTCTGTAGGTAACGTCATTTTACGCGGATATTAATCGCGCTAATTCCTCCCTACTGAAAGTGCTTTACAACCCTAAGGCCTTCTTCACACACGCGGCATGGCTGTGTCAGGCTTTCGCCCATTGCACAATATTCCCTACTGCTGCCTCCCGCAGGAGTCTGGACCGTGTCTCAGTTCCAGTGTGGCTGATCGTCCTCTCAGACCAGCTATGGATCGTCGCCTTGGTGGGCCTTTACCCCGCCAACAAGCTAATCCAACGCAGGCTCCTCCAATAGTGCGAGGCCTCGAAAGGTCCCCCGCTTTCCCCCGTAGGGCGTATGCGGTATTAATCCGAGTTTCCTCGGGCTATCCCCCGCTACTGGGTAGATTCCTACGCGCTACTCACCCGTCCGCCACTCGTCAGCATCAAGTTCACCCCGAAGGGATCACAGCGATCTGTTACCGTTCGACTTGCATGTATTAGGCCTGCCGCCAATGTTCAATCTGAGCCATGATCAAACTCTTCAGTTCAAGAGTATTTCCCTGACATCCCTTGTTACTCCCTTTTGAGGATCTCTCGGGACACCAGTAGCGGTTTAAAGCCGCCAATCTCTTGCAGGCGGATAATCCGCCGGCTCAGCTAAACAAGATTCAGGCATCTTATTTCAGGTTGCTGTTTTCAATAACAGTTGGTCTTTACACACAGCCAATAAAGTCAAACTTTACAGCCGATAAAGTTAAAGCCGCTGCGATAGTCGAACAGCTACCACGATGCCTTGTTCCGTTGCGCCCGCCTGACGGCGAACAACAACTGAATTACCGTGTATTTAGTAAGTATCACTCAATAAATTGCGGTAACTTGTAGCTGAATATTTCTCGCATTCAACCAACAAGCACCCACACCTATTGCTTGTTTCCAATTATGTTAAAGAACAACCGGATTTGAACCTTGCAGCTGCCACCTGTGGAAGCTGCCGTGCAAAAAACCCCACGCTGAAAGTTACTTCAACGAGCGGTTTCGACTAATGGTAAATCCGGATGGCGACTCAACCGCCACCCCGAGTCACGACCTGTAACCCAGCTTGATCGACTTGACCAAGGCAGCGGATTATACGCCTTGAAGCACTCAACACAACCGCTTTTGGCGATATTTGTGCAAGTATTTGAGCTCTCTCAGGGGCCGGTACTGGCTGCCCCCCGGAATAGCCGAAGCTTGGACCCGAAAACCCTGGCTAACAGAAGGAGCCCGATAAGGGCGCCGTAGAAGGCGGCTTCCGCATAACTGGACTTGGAAAGCCACAGCAAATGCGTCACCGCCAGAGCAGCAACGGCATAAATGGCTCGGTGCAGCTTGAGCCAGCGATGGCCCAGCCTGCGCATCATCCCGTTAGTTGAGGTAATGACCAGGGGAATCAGCAGGAGGTAGGCCGAAAAACCAACCGTCACATAGGGGCGCTTGATGATATCCGACCAAAGGTTGGCGAAGTCCAACTCCAGCAACCAAACCATGTAGGCCAGCAGATGCAGGGATGCGTAGAAAAACGTAAAGAGCCCGAGCATGCGCCGAATTTTCTGTGGCCGGTTCCACCCTGTCAGCCTGCGTAGCGGTGTGATGAGCAGGGTCAGCACCAGGAACCGTATCGTCCATTCGCCCTGCATCAAGACCAGTGCCTTCCCCGGGTCGGCGCCCAGCGCATGCGCGCTGCCGGTTTGCAGGAGGTACACTTGAAATACCGAATAGGCCAGAGGGCCGAGGCTCAGCAAAAACGTCAAGACCTTGAACATCAGAAATACCTGGCGAGATTCATGCCTTCGTATAAGTGAGCAACCTGAGGCGCATAGCCGTTGAACATGAGAGTGTCGCGGGAATTTCTAACGAAGAGCGAACTGGGCAGGCGTCTTTCCTGAGCCTGGCTCCATCTCGGGTGGTCGACATTGGGATTCACGTTCGCATAGAACCCGTATTCCCGTGGATTGCTTTCCTCCCAGGTAGTCTTGGGGCGGCGATCGGTGAACTCTATCTTGACGATGGACTTGATGCTTTTGAAGCCATACTTCCAGGGCACCACCAGCCTTATGGGCGCACCATTCTGGTTCGGCAGTGGCTTGCCATAGACACCCACCGCCATGAAGGCAAGCTCATTCATTGCCTCATCAATGCGCAAGCCTTCCACATAAGGATAATCAATCGCAGCGAATCGCGACCGCTGCGCCGGCATCTGCTCCGGGTCGTACACTGTTTCAAACCGCACATATTTGGCGTCAGACATGGGCTTGAACCGCTTCAGCAGGTCCGCCAGCGAAAAGCCGACCCAGGGCACCACCATGGACCAGGCTTCCACACAACGCAGCCGATAGACCCGTTCTTCCAGAGCATGAGGCTTGAGTATGTCTTCCAACGTGAACTTGCCCGTCACCTCGGCTTTACCACTTACCTCCACGCTCCAGGGTTCAGTGACAAAGTCGCGGGAATTCTCAGCCGGGTCACCCTTGCCGGACCCAAACTCATAGAAGTTATTGTAACCGGTGACATAATCCCAGGGAGTCGCTTCTTCCGTGGTTGAAAATGGCCCCGCCGCCACGTCTTGAAGTTTTCTCTCCAGCCCGGCCGACCCTCGAACCGGAACGTGGCTGGTATAGAGTTTCCTTTGCTGTGATTCCCCGGAGGCGGCCAGGGTTGCGCCGGACGCCAATCCCATCGCGCCTATGCCGAGAGATTTGAGAACTCTTCTCCTGTTATGAAAATCCGCCTCGTTGGTAATCTCTGAAGGGAGAGGGTCCCCTGGCTTTCTCGTTCGTATCAACATTGATCGGCTCCCGTGATGTTTCCATGGTTCACTGTATAAAAGACAGCAAAATCGGGTAATTGTTACAGTTCTTTATCTCGACCGAGACGCCGCAGCGCCCAAGCTGGCCCGGACAACGCGTAAACCAGGCCAAGGCAGAGCAGCATGCCCGGCGGGTAGACAGCCACAACGATAAACAACAGCACCCCACCCAGCACATAAATGAAAGGCATCGGGCCCTTGATATTCTTGGGGCTGTAGTATTGCAGGTTACTGACCATCAGGAGCGCCACCACCGTTGTGAAAACACCGACCAGGGTGGCGACTTGCAAGTTCACTACCGACGGCAGATTGTCCACCCAGGTCCACACCATTGTCGCCATGGTGCCCGCAGCCGCGGGGCTTGCAAGACCATGGAAGACCTTGTCGCTCGGTGATGTATTAAAACGGGCCAGGCGCAGTGCGACACAACACATGTAAAGGAAGGCAATAATCCAGCCAATTCTGCCGAGGTCCGACAGGGCCCAACTGAATAACAGGACCGCCGGTGCCACACCAAATGCCACCAGGTCAGACATGCTGTCATATTGCACCCCGAATTCGCTGGTGGTCTTGGTCAGGCGCGCAATCTTGCCATCAAGAGCATCCAGGAATCCCGCTACGACAATCGCAATACAGGCGGGTGCAAACTTGCCGGTCATGGCCGCTATGATGGCGTAGAAGCCGACAAAAAGCGCCGCGGTTGTCACCAGATTGGGGAGCAGGTAGACGCCTTTTTTCAGACCTCGGCGCGGCGGCAGTTCCGTGACCGCCGTTGGCTCGCGCTTGGCTGACTCTTCCTCTGACATGGGGACGCTCTTTGTGCTTACAGACTCGCGAGTATAGCAGTTAAATGGAGAGTCCCTTATCCCCCCGGGACAGGCCGGATACACCGGAGCGCACCACTTCCAGTACGCTGGTCTCGGGGATTGCCCGCAGGAATGCATCCAGCTTTTCGGACGTGCCGGTCAGCTGAATCGTATAGATGTTCTGCGTCACATCGATGATCTGCCCCCTGAATATATCCGACGTGCGCTTTACCTCCGCTCGCTGTGCGCCAACGGCTTTCAGCTTGATCAGCATCAACTCCCGCTCAATATGATCCCCTTCGGTAAGGTCCGCCAGCTTGACGACATCTATCAGCTTGTTGAGCTGCTTGGTGATCTGCTCAACCTGCTCATCACTGGCGAAGGTTGTCAGGGTCAACCGGGAGAGGGTTACATCTTCAGTGGGCGCGACCGTGAGAGTCTCGATGTTATAGTTGCGCTGCGCAAAAAGCCCGACAACGCGGGACAAGGCACCCGCCTCGTTTTCTATCAGTACCGATATAATTCTACGCATCAGGTTCTTACTCCCTTGCGCAACCACATGTCCCGCATGGAGCCATTGGGCGACACCAGCATTGGATAGACGTGCTCATCCGGATCAACGATAACATCAACAAAGACGAGTTTGTTCTTTATGGACATGGCCTCTTTGATGACTGGTTCAAGCTCATCACGCGCTTCCACTTTGAAACCTGTATGGCCGAAAGACTCCGCCAGACTCACAAAATCAGGCAGGGATTCCATGTAGCTGTGGGAATGGCGGCCACCATACTCCATATCCTGCCACTGCTTCACCATGCCCAGCGCCCGGTTGTTGACGTTGATTATCTTGATGGGTAAACCGTACTGGGCGCAGGTTGAAAGCTCCTGTATGTTCATCTGGACGCTGCCTTCCCCGGTGATGCAAACCACGAGTTCATCGGGATACGCAAACTGTACGCCCATGGCGGCGGGCAAGCCAAAACCCATGGTTCCAAGGCCGCCGGAGTTTATCCATTTACGCGGTTCATCAAAGAGATAATAGAGGGCGGCAAACATCTGATGCTGCCCAACGTCCGATGTCACAAAGGCCGCACCTTTTGTTGCCTTGTAGACAGCCTGCACCACTTCCTGGGGTAGGATCATATCGTTGGACTCAGCACGGATGACCTTGAGGCAATCCTGCTTGCGCCAACCTTCAATCTGCTCCCACCATTCGGCCAGCATCTGTTTTTGTTTGTCGGGCCGCTTTTCGACCGCCGGTTTGAGCAGACTGATCATTTCATCGAGCACAACGTCAACCGGGCCGACTATCGGCACATCGGCATTGACGGTCTTGGAAATTGAAGCCGGGTCTATATCAATGTGAATGATCCGTGCCTGGGGGCAGAATTTAGAAATCGTATTGGTAATCCTGTCGTCAAACCGGGCGCCGATTGCCAGCAACAAATCGCAGTGGTGCATGGCGTTATTGGCCTCAAAAGTGCCGTGCATACCCAACATGCCGAGGAACTGCCTGTCAGTCCCCGGATAGGCCCCCAACCCCATCAATGTACTGGTGATTGGAAAGCCCAGCATCTTCACCATCTCGATCAACTGTTTTGACGCATTACCCTGAACCACGCCACCGCCGGAATACAGCATGGGTCTTTCACAACTCATCAGCATCTTGATGGCCTTCTTGATCTGGCCGGTATGCCCGCGGGTGGCCGGGCTGTAAGATCTCATGCGGATTTCTTCCGGGTAATGATAATCAAACAACTCTGTCGGGCTGGTGATGTCCTTGGGAATATCGACAACAACAGGGCCGGGGCGGCCGGAAGTCGCTATGTAAAAAGCTTTCTTGATTGTGTCAGGGATTCTGGCGGCGCTCCTTACCAAAAAGCTGTGCTTAACCACTGGCCGGGAAATGCCGATCATGTCGGTTTCCTGGAATGAATCCGTGCCTATCAGGTGGCTCTGAACCTGGCCTGATATCACGACCATAGGGATGGAATCCATGTAGGCAGTGGCTATCCCGGTGATGGCATTGGTGGCACCGGGGCCGCTCGTTACAAACACAACGCCGGGGCGACCAGTTGCGCGCGCATAACCATCCGCCATATGCGTTGCCGCCTGCTCATGGCGCACTAATATGTGCCGGATGCTGTTCTGCTTGAAAAACGCATCATAGATATGCAGCACAGCGCCGCCGGGATACCCGAAAACATATTCGACGCCTTCATCCTGCAGCGCCCGGATCAGCATGTCTCCACCGGACAACTTTTCCACGATTAACCCCTGATTCGCCCGTAAATCCGGCCCCAAAGGGCCGGGCATTCTCTTTTATCCCCCACAGGAAGCCAATGACCGGCCCCCAAGCCGGATGCATCCCGACCACACCCATGGAAAATGGGGCATCTTACAGCAAAACCGAGGAATATTTGGCTTCTCTACCCCGGTAACAGTCGTCAATCTTTCCAGATCAGCGCCGCCATCCTGCCGCACTGACCATCCCGGCGATGGGAGAAGTATTTTGCCTTGTCGCAATAGGTGCAGTCAGCGGATTGTGTAACAGTACCCATGCCTCCCTCCATCAGTTGCCACCTTGCCACCTCGCTCAGATCAAGTTGCCAGTGCTCTTTGTCTCTCCCCGGCCTGAACGCGCCCGGATAATCGGAGAAAGCCTGTCGGAGTTCACAGCCCACCTCATAATGGCATTGGCGAATATGCGGGCCTATCCATGCCATCAACTCATGGCTGGAAAATAGCGCCAGGGTTTCGGCGATAATCCCCTGCTGCAAACCTCTCCAGCCGCAATGAACGGCGGCAATTTCATCACCGGAGGCGCTGCAGACAAGCAGCGGCAGGCAGTCCGCGCACTGGACGGCCAGCACCCTGCCTGCTTCCCTTGTGTAACTGCCATCAGCCTGGCCGTTCAATGCCAGCCGTTTTGAATGTACCTGCTCCAGCCAGCAGGGTTCCGCAGGCAGGTTCAACACGGACCTTAATTTTTCCCTGTTGTGCGCGACATTTTCCGCCGCATCGCCAACCCGGGTCGCAAGATTGAGAGACGCAAATGGACCCTGGCTGAACCCGCCTCCCCGCAATGTCATGGCGGCATGTACATTTGCCGGCGCCCCCCATTGCGGATATTCAAAGGCCATGAAGTTCCTGCAACAGTGCGTCGAAATCTTCCGGCAGCGGTTGGGTAAACTTCATTACCTTGCCGCTGATCGGGTGCGTGAATGAGAGAGATTTTGCGTGCAGAGCCTGGCGTGCAAACCCGGATAACAGAGGGTAACCCGCTTTGTGTAACCGTTTGCCATAGACAGGGTCTCCCACCAGCGGGTGGCCCAGATGCTGCATGTGCACCCGTATCTGGTGCGTTCTTCCCGTTTCCAGCGCAACAGAAAGACGCGCAAAACCTGCAAACCTTTCCAGTATGCGAAAGCGCGTTATTGCCTCCCTGCCATTCAAGGTCACCGCCATTCTGGTGCGTTGTGTGCGGTGCCGGCCAATAGGCTGATTGATGACGCCCTCCTCGGGTGGCGAGCCATGTACCACGGCTTCATAGATACGGCTGACATTCCGCGACGACAGCAGCGCGACCAAACCGTTATATGCCTCCAGGGTTCTGGCAACAACCATCAGGCCGGTTGTGTCCTTGTCCAGCCGATGCACCAATCCCGCCCGGGGGATACGCGCAGCGGCCGGGTCGTGGAAGAGCAGGCCGTTCAACAAGGTCCCGCTCGGATGACCGGCGCCGGGATGTACAATTAGACCCGCCGGCTTGCTGAGAACCAGGATGGCATCATCCTCGAAGCGGATATCCAGGTCCATCCGCTCAGGGCTCAGGCTTAACTCGTCAATCCGCGCATCGACGACAATCGTTTCGTCCCCGATGAGTTTCTTGCCCGGCCTGGCAGTTTTACCGTCAAGAGTGAGTTCACCCGACCTGATCCAGCGTTGCAGCAGGGCGCGGGAATACTGCGGGAAGAGATCGGCGGCGACCGTATCCAGGCGTTCACGGATATGATCGGCAGTGGTTATCGCGGTTAGCTGTACTCTTTCCCCCATAAGATAGGCCGGCATGTTTAGTTTGATGTGAGGCTATGGTTAAATACCCCCGTTTTCAAGCATTCATCGGTTGACCCCTTGCAGAGTTCACATATCAACCTTCTTCTGGTACTGGCGGTGCTGCTCATTGGCGGCTGTTCCAAGGATGAGGAGGAAGAAGACCTCAATGCAACGGAATTGAGTTACTACACATCCGCACAAAACAGCCTGAAATCGAGCAACTATACCGGCGCCATAAGCAAGTTACAGTTGCTTGAATCCCAATTCCCGTTTGGCCGTTACGCGCAACAGGCGCAACTGGAGATTGTGTACGCCTACTATAAAAGCGCCCAGTCGGAAGAAGCCCGGTCTGCCGCCGACAGGTTTATCCGGCTGCATCCCACCCACCCGAATGTTGACTATGCCTACTATCTGAAAGGGATGATCAGTTTCGATCAGGACAGGAGCCTGCTCGCCAGATTTATCTCGATAGACCCTTCGACCAGAGACCCGGGCGCAGCGCGGGAATCCTTCAATGATTTTTCGCAGTTGATTCGCCAATTTCCAAACAGCGAGTATGCGCCGGACGCACAAAGGCGCATGAAGTATCTGCGCAACCTGCTCGGCGCCTCGGAAGTGAACGTGGCCCGTTACTATATCAAGCGAGGTGCCTATGTTGCCGCTGCCAATCGCGGTCGCTATGTGTTCGAGAATTTACAGGAGGCCGCGGCGATGCCAGACGCTTTGGCGATCATGGTCGAGGCTTACCAGCTTCTTGGTATGGACGAACTTGCGGACCAAGCCCTGCTGGTTCTCTCGAGCAATTACCCGGACCATCAATCCCTGGATAAAAACGGCAACTTCAGGGCCGACAAGTCAACCAGTGGAAAAGAACGCAGTTGGCTCCAGATCATCAGCTTCGGCCTGCTCGGTTGACGACCAGGGCGATACCCTACCCCTGAAAACAACGAACACCCGCATCATTATCAGCTAACAACCAGGCGCATCTCGCCCTTCGCCGGCGCAAACTGTTCCAGTTATGCGAGGTTTCACATTAATAGAGTTGTTGGTGGTGCTGACGATACTGATCGTCATCATGGCTTCCGCCGTGCCCTCCGTCAGTTCCATGATCGACAGCAGCCAATCCAGAGCCTCGGTCAACCGGCTGGTTACCGCCGTAAACTTCACCCGGCATTCAGCCGTGCAATACCAGACCACGGCGACGCTTTGCGGTCTGAAACAGGACGGCAGATGCGGAGCATCATGGGCCACAGTCCTGACGGTGTTTTTAGACCGGAATATCAATGCGCGGTTTGATGGCGGCGATGAAGTCATCACCCGTATTCAGCCTTTGGGGACTAACAATACCGTAAAGTGGCGATCCTTTCGCAACAGGCAATATCTGCAAATGACCGGGATGGGTCACACCCGCCACCAAAATGGTAATTTTGTTGTTTGCCTGGAGGATGCCGACCCAAAAGCAGCCCGCCAGATTGTGATCAATGTACAAGGCAGAGTGCGCGTGAATCATGCCCTGAATGATGAGGGTTACCCGATTGATCGAAACGGCAAGGTGCTGAAATGTTAAAGCGCAGCTTCCAGCCTCTTCCAGGCAAACCGCCCTCTGTAGTCACCGAGGGCGGCATCGGCGTCTGTAAACAAATATATGCCATAAATACTCTGGATCATGACCCGGGCAATACGGGAGCGGCCTGTGCCATGCGCCGTCACCCGGAAGATTAGAATGCGGCCCGGGTTTGCATCCTCACTGGAAGAGCCAGGGTCAAGCCCGTCAACATCCGGGACTATGGTCTTTATATGCTCCAGAATGTATTTCGGCTGCCCGGCAACGCCGGTTATCTTTGTCTCACCGAATCGGAAGCCGCGGCTGCCGGACCAATCAAGGGCCATCCAATTGGGCTCATCGCTAGGGGCCGCTTCGTAATAGAAACCATCATCCCGCGCATTGGCGGCTGAAAATTTGTCGAGGCTATGGAGAGTTTCCAGATAGTCTTCGCCATCTCTCAAGGCGGACTCTGCGGCCTGGAAAGCCAGGCCGGCATCACCAGCATTCCTTGCTATCCGTTGTTGCAGAGAGATAGTCTGCAAGGAGGACATACTCAGCACCGTCAGCAGAAGCAACACCACCAGGCTCATAAACAATACAAAGCCCTGATTGCTTCTCCTGTTGATGCCGTTTTTGCATATCGTCATCACCCCTTGTTGTTCCTCACATGGTTCTTCATATAGTTCCTCAACATGACGGCCTGCATAAATGTCCGCCGCATGAGCCCGTCAATGCCATCGGAGAGTTCACCTTCGTAGCAAGCCTGAACGTCACAGGTATGGGTCGGCGTACTGACGCCGCCGACATCATCGACACTATTGGCAACCACCGTAACTTGAATGATGGTTACGCCCCGCCAATCGGTAACTGCATCGGCGGTAACATACTGGTCCGGGGTTCTGTCTCCATCAGTCGAGACACCGAAAAGCACTTGCAGGTCTTCTATGCCTTCCACCAGTTCCATGGGTCGAGATGCGCCCGATTTTTGCCACAGCGACAGGGGCGCATCACCACTGAGGTTGTGCCCTGCACCCTGGGCAATATAGTAGACGTGGGTCTCTATCCCAGCGACAACCGAGCCGGCCTCAAACCCGCCGCCGACAGCCAGGCCCGGGTCATGGCCCAAAGTGATCTGTGGCGCATTGGCCACTTCAGCTATATCGGTTATGCGGACAATGGCGGCTTTTTCGCAATCGCTGATAAAAACCAGACGTTGCTCGTCAAAACCCAAGCCTGCGGCCCCGTTGACAGGTGCATAGACCCGCATGGGTTCATTGGCGGTTGCCATAGCTTCCACGAGCTTGATTTCCAGGTCCTGCTGCACAACATGACGAAGAGTCAAGACATCCGTACCGGGCACAATGTCCTCTTTCGGGATGCCGAAGTCAGCGACAGAACCCTCGTGTCTATCCGACACATCATCCAGACTCGGCGACCAGCTATCACCACCGGCTGCGTCATATCCTTGTACCCCAAGGAGCAGGTCATATTCGTAAGGCAGAGCCCCCGGGTCCGCAATCCACCAGGCAGGCTCGCCTGCGGGCGCGCATCCGCGATAACCGGCCCTGCGAATATCCCGACCAATGAAGTCCAGCGCAAACATGGCGGATTCCTGCATCCTGGACCCGCCCATGACAAGCCTGTAAGTATCAGCGTTGGCGCCATACAACTGAATCACACCAAGGATAAGAACGGAGCCTGTCGCAAGGGAAATCATCATCTCCACCAAAGACAAACCCTTGCCGTAAAACCCGCGCATCAGTTTATTCTCCCCCTCAGTGAGACAGACGAACTGACGCCGTCACGGCCAGGAACCCACTGCACGAGAACACCCAGCCCGCCATCAGCGTTACCGACAATGGCGCCGCCACCACCGGGCAGCGAACCCTCCACGCCATGCGCCTCACAGGCGGGGTGGATACGCCCGTTGCCGTCCCGGGCATTGATTGAACATTTCCACTTGCCAATGTCATGGCTCTTCATCTGCGCTGCGGAACACACCTTTGCGGCACATACAGTGCCGGACGGCGGGTCATCAAAACCGACGCCGGTATAATCCTGCGCCGGGTTTGCCCGCATCCTGTCAAGCATGTCGCCAGCAAGTTGTGTCGCTTCCGCTCGCAGAAGAGCGTCGCGATTCTGTTGCAAGGCGACAAGCTGCACCCCCGCCAGGCCCAAGAGGGCGACTGACATGACCGCCAGAGAGACCAGTACCTCCAATAGTGAAAACCCGGAGATCAGGGAACCTCCGCCCGGGCGCCGCTTGCATCCAATTCAATACAGGGGCAAACGCCGCTCGCCGGGGTGGCCCTGATGGTGTAATCATCCCGGGACAGGTTTTGCAAAGTCAGGGTATATTTCTTGTCCGCCGGATGGCTGTCGGCGGGGGACCAGAGCGTACATGCACCAGTGCCACCCACATAGGTAAATGTATTGGCGTAATAACGGTCCAGAGACAGTGCGCAGATTTGCATATCCGCCACCGCCCGGGCGCGGTAGGTGTCGGCGATGTATCCCAGGTAACGTGGGTAGGCAAGGGCTCCGATAACACCCGCAAGACCCACAACAACCATCAACTCAATCAACGAAAAGCCTTTCATTTTCCGGTTCACTCCGGTGCTTCGTATCGGGGATGGATGGTTATCTTGCAGCGGCCCCGGTGGGTTCCGCTATCAGCGGTGCGCCCGACAATATGTGGGCTAAACTCTCAGGATGTCGTCAGAAATCTGCTCTACTGCAACGATCTCGACTGAAAAAAGCAGGTCCTTCCCGGCGAGGGGATGATTGAAATTCACCTCCACGGTATCCGTGAACAATCGGGTTATGACGCCGGGCAGCTCTTTACCATCTCCATCGGAAAAAGAGATGACCAGCCCTTCCTCCAATGCCAGCTTGTTCGAAAATTCCGCCCGCCTGATGATATGAACATTATCGTCATTCGGCAGGCCAAACCCCTGCTCACAAGGAATCTGCAAGTCAGCTCTCTCGCCAGCTTTCATCCCGAACATGGCTCGCTCGAAACCAGGCAGCAGCCTGCCATCGCCAACATTAAAGGTGGCGGGCTCATCCATGGTTTCATCGATCAAACCGCCGCTCGCCAGGGCAAGGGAAAACCTGAGGGTTACACGGGCGCCCGGTCCTATCGGCACCGACAATTAACTTTTCTCCTTTTCAGGCAACAGCATGTCCAGTATCAGCAGAGCTGCGCCCAGGGTGATTGCCGTATCCGCGATATTGAAGGCGGGAAAATAATAGACGTCATAGTGGAAGACAAGGAAATCGATCACATAACCCAGGAGCACCCTGTCACAGAGATTGCCAAGGGCGCCACCGAGGACGAACGCCAATGCCCAGGCAAGCAGCCTCTGGGACCTGCACAGCCGCCACAGCCAGACCGCTATAAACAGGCTCACGCCGCTTGAAACCACGGTCAGGAACCATCTCTGCCAGCCCCCCGCATCATGCAGGAAGCTGAAAGCAGCGCCGGTATTATGCAGCAACGTCAGCTTGAAAATTGGCAATATCTCGATGGATTCACAGAACCCCGGCTGGCAAGGCAGAAGCAGGGACGATATGTATTTTTTCGACATCTGGTCGGCAACAATCAACGCCATACTGAAAACAAAGTAAGGCATCAGGACGCTCCGAAATATGACTTGGCGAGATCAAACTTGAGGCACAACACATAATCCATGTTCAGGGTCTCGAAAAGTTCAACCTTCTCCCGGAAGCGGGTCAACCGCGCAGGCGCGTTGAATTCGTCAAAGAACTCCAACGGCTGAGGCTCAAAACACACCAGCATTGAAGGCGCATCAAGGGCGCAGGCTTTTGCCTTTACCTCCGCCAGAATCGCCTGGTGGCCAGTGTGAACACCATCAAAGTTGCCGATGGTAACGACACACCCATGATGTTTCTCCTTCAGGTTTATAAGCCCGCGGATGACTTCCATTAGCGCACCAGTTGGCGAAATCGCACACCGACAAGCGTCAGTGCAGCAGCATAGATTAACGCCCCCGCCATGCAGATCAATAGCATGTAGCCGAGGCGCAGGAAAAATTCCTCCGCCAGCCAGGTTTCCATCGGCGGTAGGACCAGCCAGAGGAAGCCATACATCACGAGTGTCGCCAGACCCACCCGGGCAAGAAACCCGGGCAAGTCTGCACCCGGAATCAATATCTTCCCTCTGTACAGACCCATGAAAAGCAGCCCGGCGTTGAGGAAAGCGGACAGGGAAGTTGCCAGGGCAAGCCCCATGTGTTGGAAATGCCAGACCAGTGCCAAGTTGAGCACAATGTTTGCAACAAGCGCAATAATGCCATAGCGGACCGGGGTTTTTGTGTCCTGCCGCGCAAAGTAACCCGGGGCCAACACTCTGACCAGCATGTGTCCCAGCAAACCCAGACCATAGGCGGCGAGGCTGAGCCCCGTCATATACACATCCCGCCGGGTCATCTCACCCTGGTAAAACAAAGTTGCTATCAGTTCATCCGCCAGGAACACCAGGGCGACTGTGGCCGGCGCGCCAAACACAAACACCAGTTTCATCGCCCAGTTCAGCGTTTCCGAAAACTCCCGGGAAGAACCCCTGGCATGTTCCCGCGACAGCCCCGGCAGGATAACCGTCGCGATGGTTATGCCGAAGAGAGCAAGCGGTAGTTCCAGCAATCTGTCGGAGTAGTAGAGCCAGGAAAGAGTCCCGGTTGGAAGAAAGGACGCCAGTAATGTATCCACCAACAAGTTCACCTGACCGACTGACGCACCAAACACGACGGGAAGCATGAGAGCCATGACCTTCCTGACGCCGGGATGGTTAAAACCAATCTGCGGCACGGGCAGCACTTTTTCTCTCGCCAGAAACGGCAACTGGAAACAAAGCTGCGCAACCCCGGCAATCAGCACACCCCAGGCAAGCGCCAGAACTGGCTCCTGCATCCGGGGGCTAAGAAAGACAGCGCAGGCGATAAGGGAAAGATTCAACAATACCGGCGTGAAAGAAGGAACGGCAAAACGGCCCCAAGTATTGAGAATGGCGCCCGACAAAGCCGTCATCGAAATCAGAAGCAGATAGGGAAAGGTCAGGCGCAACATCTCCGAGGCCAGTTCAAATCTCGTGACGTCTTCCTGATAAAGAAACCCGGGGGCAAAGACGCTAATCAACAGGCCCGCGGCCAGAATGCCGACAAGCGTCACCCCCGCCAGCACCAGTCCGAGGGAACCGGTGGTTTTGTTGATGAGTTCACGGACCTCTTCCCTGGTGCGGTTCTCGCGAAATTCCGACAACACCGGAACGAAAGCCTGGGAGAAAGCGCCTTCTCCGAATAATCGCCGGAAGAAGTTAGGTATGCGGAAAGCCAGGAAAAATGCGTCGGCACCGGATGCCGCGCCAAAAAAGTAGGCGATAACCATGTCTCTGACCAGGCCAAAGACACGGGATATCATGGTCATGGCCGACACCACCACGCCCGACCGCAACATGCCGCCTTTCTGAGAGCCTGTCTTATCCATACAACCGCCCGACCTTCATCGCTCCATCATCTCATACAGGCCGGGACAAGGGCTCCCGACCCGCCCCTATGATAGAAGTAATCAGTGGCTTGTTTGACAAAAAAAACGCCAGGGGGCATAGTACGCGCCACATTTTTCCTGAATCAGGCAAGCATCGAGTGGCAAATACATTACAAGCCAAGAAGAGGGCGCGACAAAACGAATCCCGGCGCAGGCACAATGCAAGCCAGCGTTCGGCGTTTCGCACGGCTCTCAAGAAAGTCGAAGCCGCCATAGAAGCTGGCGACTATGACGCCGCTTCTACCGTCTACAAGAATGCAGTCCCTGTTATCGACCGAGCTGTCACTCATGGCATCACCCAGAAAAACAAGGCGGCTCGCCACAAGTCGAGACTGAACGCGAAAATCAAGGCGCTCATGCCTTCCTGATCGGATGCCGGCTAGATCAAAATTAGATTATCCCGGTGGATCAATTCCTCTCCGGCGACAAACCCCAATACGGATTCAATTTTCTCACTGGAGAGCCCACATATTCTGGCGGCATCACTACTGCCATAATTAACCAGCCCGCGGGCAACCTCCACACCCTGATCGTCCACACAGGCAACCATGTCCCCTCTGGTAAAGCTTCCTTCCGTGCGTCGAACGCCGACCGCCAGGAGGGAACGTCCTTCCTGCCTGAGTACCCGGCAGGCGCCTTCATCGAGCACCAATTGACCCCGAATCGGCAAGGTGGCCAGCCACTGCTTCCTGGCAACCAGTAATTCACGGTCAGCCTTCAACAGTGAACCACTGACACGCCCCTCGGACAGGTTGTATATGATCTTGTCTTCCCGCCCGGAAGCAATGATCGTATTGGCACCGCTCCGGGACGCAATTCTCGCCGCTTTCACCTTCGTGACCATGCCGCCCCGGCCGAGCAGTGAACTACCCCCGGCCATCTGATCAAGCCTCGCGTCATTAGCTTGTATTTCCGCAACCATCCCGGCGTCTGGGTTATCTTGGGGGTTCTCCGTATACAGGCCCTGCTGATCCGTCAGCAGCAGAAGGGTGTTGGCCTCGATCAGGTTGGCGACCAACGCCGCCAGCGTATCATTGTCGCCAAACTGAATTTCATCCGTCACCACCGTGTCGTTTTCGTTGACAACGGGAATCACCCCCATGCCCAACAACTGTTTCAAGGCGCTTTTGGCGTTGAGGTATCTCTGCCGGGACCTCAGGTCATCATGTGTCAGCAGAATCTGAGCAGTGTGCAGGTTATGTCGCTGGAAGGCCGACTCATACATCTGAATGAGCCCCATCTGCCCCACCGCAGCAGCCGCCTGCAACTCATGCACGGAACGCGGCCGGTCTTTCAACCCCAGCCTCTGCATTCCCTCGGCAACCGCTCCGGAAGAAACCAGAACTATCCGATAACCCCGCTTCTGGAGCAGCGCCAGGTCATCGACCCAACTCTGAACCAGTGAATGGCTGAACCCCCTGCCTGAATCCGTAAGCAAAGAACTGCCGACCTTCACCACCCAGGTCAAACCCGCCTGATATAAAGCCGTCATGGTTCGTAATGCACCTTTGTGTCGTGGTTTGCCGCACCATCACCGTCTCGGCGACGGCGTCTTGCTTCGCGCTTCCGCCCGGAAAATTCATGCACCTCCCGGCGGATTTTTACATCGTCCTCGCCCTGTTCCCGCAGGGAGTCGAAAAAGGTCGCTATAGCCTGCATCAATTCGTTGGCCCCCGCCCTCGTAACCGAAGAGATTCCGAAGTAATTCTCTATAGACAGGCGGGAAGCCATGCACGCCATCTGCTCTTCCGCAACCTTTGGTTCAAGCAGGTCCAGCTTGGTAAAGACAAGCCACCTGTGCTTGTTCGCAATTCCCTCACTGTATGCTGCAAGCTCCTCTTCAATGACCCCGCAATTTTCAATCGGGTCGGTGCCGTCCATCGGCGCAATGTCCAACAGATGCAGTAGTAGTCTCGTGCGCGAAAGATGCTTCAGGAACTGAACGCCGAGGCCGGTGCCCTCTGCCGCACCTTTGATCAACCCCGGTATGTCAGCTATAACGAAACTCTGCTCATGGTTGAGCCTCACAACACCCAGGCTCGGCACAAGTGTTGTAAAAGGATAATCTGCAATCTTCGGCCTGGCGGAGGAAACGACGCTGATCAATGTGGACTTGCCTGCATTCGGCATACCCAGCAGGCCGACATCGGCGAGCAGCCTCAACTCCAGGCGCAGTTTCCTGATTTCCCCCAGCTCCCCCGGCGTGGTCTGGCGAGGCGCACGGTTTGTGCTGGATTTAAAGCGGGTATTCCCCAGCCCGTGCTTACCCCCCGCCGCCACCAGAAGCCGGGCGCCAGGTTCATTGACATCGCCAAGGTACTCATCCAGTTCATCATCGTAAACACTGGTTCCAAGAGGAACAGAGATGACAAGATCCCCGCCTTTCGCGCCGGTGCAGTCGCTGCCTTTGCCCTGCTCGCCCTTCTCGGCACGATAGTTGGGCTGAAAGCGGAAATCGATGAGGGTATTGAGCGCCTCGTCGCCTACCAGATAGACACAGCCGCCATCACCGCCGTCACCACCATCGGGCCCGCCGCGTTCAATGTATTTCTCACGACGAAAAGACAGGCAACCGTTGCCGCCGTTGCCCGCTGCCACTTTTATGCTTGCTTCATCAACGAATTTCATGGTTCTTTACCCACGAAAATGGCGCTCCAGAAACAAAAAAGCCCTGCCGTAAGACAGGGCTTTTTCAGCTTGTCTATAACCTGCCTGGCGTTAAACCTGAGCCACCACGTTTACATACTTGCGCTGCATCGGCCCCTTTATCGTAAATTCTACGACACCGTTGGCTTTCGCGAAAAGCGTGTGATCGCGGCCACAGCCAACATTGACACCCGGGTGAAATTTGGTGCCTCGCTGCCTGACAATGATGTTACCGGCAATGACTGCCTCACCGCCAAACATCTTGACGCCAAGCCGCTTGGATTGCGAATCGCGCCCGTTCCGGGTGCTGCCACCTGCTTTTTTATGCGCCATTATTCGCCTCCGCTAATCTCTTTGATCCTGACCTCGGTGTAATACTGCCGATGACCCGCCTGCCTTCGGTATTGCTTCCGGCGACGCATCTTGACGATGTTTATCTTCTCGCCCCGCCCGTGGCTGATGACCTCTGCGGTAACCTTGCCGCCTTCCACATAGGGCATACCGATGCTGACCTTCTCTCCTTCGCCAATCATCATAACCTTGTCGAAGTCGATGGCATCGCCTTCGGCAACATCCAGTTTTTCCAGTTGCAACACTTCACCGGGTTCAACCCGGTGCTGCTTGCCACCACTCTCTATCACAGCGTACATGTTTGAGTCTCGATTTTTTAGAATATCAGCCCTGGTAAACCCCAGGCTTTGAAAGCGGCGGAAGACCCGCCAGCTTCAGGACGCGCAATTCTAAGGCATGGGGGCATCTACCGCAAGCGGCCTGTGCCGGGTGCTTGTACAGGTTTCAAGGAGGGTTGGGGCGGAAATACGCGGTATGTTTCAGCCAAGCGAGGCTATGGCGGCCTCGACATCATCGGTAACAGTCAGAATGGGCAGCAGGCCGACAACCTCGAATACCTCGCGGATATGTGTTCCCATGCCGCTCACCACAAAACCGCCCTGTTCCGCCTTTATTTTCTTGGCCGCTATAAGCAGCGTGCGCAGACCAGAGCTCGAGATATACTCCAACTCCGCAAGGTCAATGACAATTTTTATATTGCCGTCATCAATCCTGCTTGTCAGCGCATTCTCCAGAGCCTCTGAAGTACCGCTCTCCAGACGGCCCTTGATACCGACGATCAGAACGTCATCCTGTTGTCGTTCGTTGATGTTCATGTTGTCTGCCCGTGTCTCCTTTCAGTTCGATCTTGCCTCCGGGGGCACCCGGGATGGTGATTGTAGCCCAGTTCATCCATCAATGTATGCGCCGGATCAATGAGCCTGGTCATTTCCCTTGACACCTATCCGGCCCCAACCTAGCATTCGCACCCTCTTTTTCGCAGTATTTGGCCGATCTTTCCAACGCACATGACCTACTCTTTCTTATCACCCGTCCGGGACGATTTCCAGGCCGTCGACAACCTGATCAGGAAAAACCTGAATTCAGATGTGCCCCTTGTGGAAGAAATATCCTCTTACCTGATCGGAGCCGGCGGCAAGCGGTTACGGCCATTGCTGGTCCTACTTTGTTCGCTTGCCTGCGGATACAAGGGCCGCGACCATATCAAACTGGCTACGGTTATCGAATTTCTCCATACCGCCATGCTGCTGCATGACGATGTGGTGGACGATTCGGACCTGCGCCGCGGGCGGAAAACCGTCAAGGCCGCATGGGGAAACCCGCCAAGTGTCCTTGTGGGCGACTTCCTGCATTCCAGAGCCTTCGAGACCATGGTGGAAATCGGCAACATGCGCGTCATGCAGATACTGTCCCGGGCCACCAATGTCATTGCCGAGGGCGAGGTACAGCAGCTATGCAACCTCCGCAACCCCGACACTTCCGAAAGCAACTACCTGGATATCATCTCTCGCAAAACGGCCATGTTGTTTCAGGCCGCCGCCCATTCCGGCGCGGTGCTTGCAGACGCAAGCAGTAAAACCGAAAAGGCATTGCGAGACTATGGTTTACATCTGGGGATTGCCTTCCAACTCGTGGATGACCTGCTGGACTATGGTGGGAACACCGGCGAGTTGGGTAAAAACGTGGGCGACGACCTGGCGGAGGGCAAGGTGACTCTGCCCCTGATAGTGGCCATGAGAAACGGGGACGAAAAGCAAAGGGCGTTTATCCGGCAGGCGGTACTCAGTGGCGGCCTGGAAAATCTCGACTCGATAATGAAAGTTGTAAACGCAACCGGCGGGTTGTCATACACAACCGAGCTCGCGGACAGGGAACGAGACCAGGCGCTCGCCTGCCTCGACGAAGTTGGCTCCTCCGCATACAAGGATGCCATGGCGGCACTGATAAATTTCGTGATTGACAGGCGGTACTGATTTCTTTGTTACAATGCCCGCGTCGGGGTGTAGCTCAGCTTGGTAGAGCACTGTCTTCGGGAGGCAGGGGTCGTGAGTTCAAATCTCGCCATCCCGACCAGTTAAATCAATAATTCACGGGCCTTTCTCAGCCCTCTTATGTAGCTTCATTCTCTTCTTGGTTATCATTAAGTCAAATATAAACAAAAACGCCGCCGTATCTTCAAATAATGTAGTCCATCAACAATTGGTGTAGTGATCTGCAGCACTTCAGACTGATACTTCCCTATCCAGGATATAAATGAGTAAGGCCTTCAAAAAGGGCAGGCTTGACATTACACTTAAAAACTTAAAGTATTTCTATCAGCTTCTTCATTGCAGTACACAATGTCTGAAACCCACACAACACTCGCACCTTGGGAGCAAGAAATCGGCCTCTCCAGACAGTTATACATATCAGATGAGGAAGCCTTAGAAAGCTTCGCTTCTTTACCTGAATGGTCTGCCTTCAGCATTTGGTTAGGTGAGTGGGCACATGCGTTTAACGATCGTAGTCACAACCTCGTAGCACTTGCCCTACTACCAAGCACTGAAGTTGTAGCTCCCCTAGCATCATTTGGTGCACTGATTGACTCTGTTGCATTACCGTCCAGCATACCGAGCTGGAGCAGCTTTGAAAGCATGACTAGTGGAAAAATAGTCTATCTGATACCGCCTAAAAAAAATTCCTCCTGTAAAGCTGAGATAAACGAAATGTACATGAGAGACAATCAAGCTTTCAGAAAAGTAACTGTTCTTGAGGGGCCAAAAAATATTCGAGAGGCCATCCTTTATATAAGTGAGGAATATTTTACCTCGTATTCGATTCGCTTGGTCCCGCATCTTTCAAAAAGAAGAAAATGGAAGACTGGAAAATCTCTTGGCTTTATGGACCTTCTGCTCCCCGCAGGGGATATTGATTGGACTGAAAGCGATGCTATCGAAGCTTATGTAATAACTTCTCCATCTGTTTGGGAAGAAATCTGTCCGACAACATATTTGCGGACGGATGATATGGGGACATGCATCTCTCTGAAGGATATTCTCCTCTACAATCAAAGCTCAGGGGGTGCACCGACAAAAATTATGACGGCATCAAGTAGATCAACAACACACCCAAAAAAGCCAGCTCTAACTATCTTCGATGGGTTGAAATCTGCTTATAGCTGGGAGTCCATACATGCCAAAAATATGTTGTTTCTGATGTCCTTTTCTGATTGGTCTGAAGAAGCCTACAATCTGCTGCAACCCCTCTTTAATTGGGCAGATAATCAGATAAACATTCCCGCGCCAATAATATCTACACCTCAAGGAGTTGAACTCTTCTACACGGCTGTGCCAGCTAATGAAGAATAGCTATCTTTCAAGAACAAACATAAAATTTGAGAATGCTAAGCTATTCCAACTTAACGATATCGCACTCCCATACTATCGTCCTGTCGATGAAACAGCGAAACTGGTTTTTAAGCTTTTTCGACTCTTACCAAATGAAGAAGATCATTCTGTTGTCGAGTCGAAACGTTCCCTTTGGGGCCTGCGCAATACGATCTATGAATCACCGCTTCCGTTCAATGACCCGCGACTGAAATTATCTAGCCAAGTTGATGACATCATCAATTTTTTTCAAGGACAATCCTTAGACGATGAGAACCTTACTACAACACTTTCTGAAGCGGTGAAATTTCTCGCACAGAATTCAGAAAACCCCAAACGACAACAACTACTTAAGCATCTAAACTCTCATCCGCCAGATCGTGCTGTAGGAATCATAGTCAAATCATCGCATCGTGAATTGCCCGGTTGCGAAGCAAATGTATGGGAAGAAGTATTCGGAATCTATCCAAACCTTCGATTTCTTGACTCCACTAGCCAGCTTGGGAAATCCCATTTCGACGAAATAGTAATACCCTTCAATGGTAGATTCTGCCCTCTGATCCATGAGTCGTATACCGCTTACAGGTCAAAAAGCCTCTGCCACCTCCATTATCAAACTGAAGGGGCACGAAAACCAACATTTTCCCGAAGACCCAACGTCAAATCACTTTCGCATTCAAAGAAAGTGGCGGAGCGAGTTATAGGTGAAGTTCATGACGAGACCATGAACCATTGGGCTGATCGTGACTTTTGGTCAACTATCAAAACCAATTTCTCGAATCATATTGCCACACATGAGACAAGCTCTTCGGCCAAAGTGCCCGCAAGGCTTTGCATATTTCAGAGCGGTAAGGCGGCCTTCTTTGGTGAGCAGAAAAAATACATCGAGATATCTGAAGTTCTGGAAAGAAGTTTCGATAAGCTCCTCAGGTTGCCACGGAAGTTTCCATGCGAGCTTAAGCGCAATGATATGGTGTTACTTAGAACAGAAGGTAGTGGAGACTATCTCATTGACGTTGCAGACGACCTGCTTCGAAGAGATAAAAAGACAACCCTCAGAGACTCTAGCATCATCTGGAAGAAAGCCCTTCTGGAGTGCTTGCAGATCAAAGGTCCAGAATGGATAGCGCACGAGCTTGAACAACGGGGAGAGCATATAAGGGATCACAACTATATTCGGTTTTGGTCTACTAACTATGTAATGAGACCACACAAGAAAGAGTTGTTTGATAAGCTGATCGGCTCAATACGAAATTTTCTAGGGGATAAAAAGCTTGATCTAGAGGGTTTCACACAACTGAAATGGAATGAAATGAATGAAGTACTAAGGTATCACCACTCTGCTGGGAGATTGATCCGTAGAGAGCTCTTGGGCTGTCTTAGGGAGCTCATTGCTGAAAGCGGACTGTCAGATGACGAAACCATTATCACAATAGGAAGTAGTTCGGGCTCGCTGACCGTTTTCACGGTCATATCTATTGAAGAAAACGTCGAACTTGTTCCATACACGATAATAGGTGAGGTGAGATAATGCCAAATCTGATACTTTCCATCTGCATGTCTAAAGGAACTTGATCATTAGAGCATAACTATTTACTGATATTGGAGAACCGGAAAGCAGACAAACCAAAAATATTGCACGCAGGTTTATCTCTCAGGTAGTTGGCACTAAACATTCTGTTGGGCAATGAATCTATAGATTCATATCAGAAACTCCTGCAGCAATGCCCGAGACGACTTAGTGCAAAGGAATAGAAAAATTATGAATGATTCACCAGACAACAATGAAAATCGCCTACGGCTTGTCCAGCAAGTTCGGAATGAAGTGGTTGGCCCAGATCCTAGCGGAGACTTATTTGAATTCAAAGAGGATGTGACATTCAAAGATTGGAAGGATTTTCGGACTCCCCGAAAACAACCGAACGGAGAAGAATGTCTTTGGCAAGACCCACCGATAAAGAGATATGGAGCCGGAATACTGTTCCCGCAGAAATTCACTGAATTTAAACAAATCGATGAAGAGAGCCTCTTACAAGAAGAGCCCGATACAGAAGAGCGAGGTGAATCTTCTTCCAAAGACGATCAACAAAAGGAGGGGCCATCTTCAAACGTTTCTGATGAACTCCCCGAAGAAGATCATGTCTCATTGACAAATTGCTACAAACCATCGGCCATGGGGCTTAGTTTTGCGGCTGATCTCGAACAAATCACTGACAGTATAGACGTTTCGTTCATATGTAGACATATGCTCGGTTCCGAAACAGTGGATGTCTTCCCTTCATGCTATGAAAGGAAAAAGGTAAATATTCATCTGGCTGATAAAAAAGAACCGACATCTCGCGACATTTGGTTACGAAAACCAATCGCAGATGAAAATGGAAATCCCTTGGTAATCTCATTTAATTTGGAGCAATTAAATTCTGATCGAAAGGTGCTGAGAAAATGGATTCCAGGGTTTGAAGACAGACTTGAGGTGCTGGCAGTCTTTAGAAGACACCCAGGTTACGACGAAGAAGGCTCGAAAAAGAAACTTATAACAATCAGCATCGTCAACCTGCAGGAGGAACAGCGGGCGAAGATCAACGAATTATGCTTCTTTCAGTCAGGTCTTAGAGTATCGGCAGATTCCGAAAATTGGATCATGCCGTACTCAATACCTAACGATAATGAAGACACCGACCCCGAGGTAAGACGGAACAATCTTCTCTATCAAAAACATCGACCTTTTGCTGTTGGTCACGGTGTGGCTACTAACTGGCCAGAAGAAACGCCGTCCATGGTAGGCGAAGTGTGGACAGAGCTGCTACCCACTTTCGAAACGCCGTCAACAAGTGCAGATCTGAGTGATGCGGATGGAAACCCCTTACGTGTAAGCATGAGGAAGCTCGCAGGCCTAGACGAAGGAGATGATGGAAAAGCGGAAATCGAAAATCTGGTTGCAGCATACAGAAGTTGGATAGAGAAAAAGGAAGCAGAAATACAAACGAACAACAGCGGCTTCGATATTGACGTGGCGAAACGTAACCTGCAGTCGTGTCGAAGATGTCTCTCAAGAATCGAAAATGGGCTGGAGTTTCTATACGCTGCCGATTCAACATCAAATGGCGTACTGAGCGCCTTTAGATTAACAAATCATGCAATGCTTATTGCGCAACTTCGAAACAATAGGGGCGTACGGAGAGTTATCGGGACTGACAGTCCCTACCAGTTTTCCGAACCGTATACGGAATTGGACGAGAGTGTTCACCACGAAACGATCGGATATTGGAGGGCTTTTCAGATTGTTTTCTTATTGATGACAATACCTGATATTTCCGAGGGCTACTCAACTGATAGATTGACCACAGATCTGATTTGGTTTCCTACCGGCGGCGGTAAGACTGAAGCTTACTTGGGATTGTCAGCGTTCACCATCTTCTTTAACCGGATCACTGGCAAGAAAAGCAACACCGATGTATTGATGCGTTATACATTACGACTCCTGACCGCTCAACAGTTTCAGCGCGCAGGGTTACTCTTCTGCGCCATGGATCATCTACGGAGAAAGACGGGAAACAGTTTCTTGGGCGACAAACCAATTAGGCTGGGAATGTGGGTAGGAAGAGCAGCGACGCCGAATAAAAGACGAGATGCAACCAGCGCACTAAGCAGGCTTCAACGAGATAGCCATGCTGAAAATCCATTTGTACTACTAAAGTGCCCTTGGTGCCATGCCGAGTTTGGACCCATCCGCGGCGAGGGGCAGGCTAACAGGACACCAGAAATTTTAGGATATCGGCGGCGAAACATGCCGGACTTAGGTCAGACAGTAGTATTCAGTTGCCCAGACTCAGATTGCGAATTCGGCGCACACCCATCCAATCAGAAACCGTTAATCCCAATCACCATCATCGACGAGGACATTTACGCTGATCCCCCAGATATGCTAATCGGTACCGTTGACAAATTCGCACTGCTCGCATGGGAACCTCAAGCGAGATCTATCTTCGGGATTAATAAGGATGGCGAAACATATACAAACCCACCCAGCCTCATTATCCAAGACGAACTGCATTTGATCTCCGGACCCCTTGGATCAGTAATGGGTGCTTTCGAAACCATTATCGAAGAGCTTTGTACAGATCGGTCTTCTGCAAAGTACCCAGTAGTACCTAAAATTGTTGCATCTACTGCAACCATCAGTAGGGCGTCGGATCAAATAAACCAGCTATACGCAAGAGACCAGTCGTGCTTATTTCCCCCTCCAGGTATTGACGCTTCAGATTCTTTCTTTTCTCAAGAACTCAGAAATGATTCTGGACAGTTGTTACCTGGTCGAATGTATATGGGTATTTTCGGGAGTGGGTACAGCTCTCAACAGACGGCACAAACCAGGATATTTGCCTGCCTACTTCAATGGGGAAGGCTTATCGGTAATGATCCAGAAACGGTAGATCCTTGGTACACGTTACTCGCTTTCTTCAATTCACTAAGAGAATTGGGTAGCGCCGCAACTTTGTTGGTTTCTGATGTAAGAGATTATTTACGAGTCATACTTGATAGACACAACATAAACTATACAAAGATCAGACAACTTCTTTCGGTCACGGAGTTAACAAGCAGAATCAGAAGTGACCGAATACCTCTTTCAATTCAAGAATTAGAACAAAGCTGTAAGCTTGACGAGCATGGAAGGTATAGTGGCGCAATCGAAGCTTGTTTAGCTTCCAATATAATTGAAGTTGGTGTTGATATTGATCGCTTGTCCTTGATGACAATAGTAGGTCAGCCAAAAACAACGTCTCAATACATACAGGTCTCAAGTCGAGTTGGCCGCAACGTGAAAAAACCAGGTTTGGTCGCAATCACTTATAGTCAAAGCAAACCCCGAGATCGAAGTCACTACGAACAATTCCGTATTTATCATCAAAAATTGTACGCTCAAGTTGAGCCCACGAGTGTTACACCATTCTGCCCTCCCACAGTAGATCGTGTACTACACAGTCTAATTGTCAGCTATGTTAGACAAAGAGCACCCATTTCTGCCGCAACGTCACCAAGACCCTTCCCTCTCGTAAGTGATGGCGGTCTCGTTAACCTAATAAAGGCGATGATTAAAAACCGTGTCAAAGCCGTGGATCCTGAAGAAGATAAGTATGTGCAACGAATGCTGGAACAGCGCCTGAAAGAATGGAAACACTGGAACCCGGATAGCTATGGGTCATTCGGTACCGCTCCTATGAACCCACCATTGATGCATCCAGCCGGGTCAACAGCACCCGATACTTGGCAGGGCCATAGCTGGCCCACGTTAAGTTCAATGCGAGATGTGGATGCTACCTGCGAAGCTGAAGTGACACAGTACTACAACCGTATAGAACTTGGAGACAATTAATTGAAACCCATTAGACGTGCACAAGCTTTGGCGCCTTTTGGAGTAGGTGCTTTAGTAGATTTTCCTGGTCCAACATCGTTGATTCACTGCGGTATTGACGCTTGGCCTTATGATGAAAATGATACAAATTCCAAGGAATTCGAGGTCAGAGACGAGAAGCGTCTAGCAAATAGGCTTGGAGTCAGTTACTTCGTCCAACCGATAGATTATCGAAAATCGATCCGATACAGCACCAAAAATCTCCCGAACCTGGATAAGAAAATGCCTTTCTTGAGATTTCCAAGATGGCATCAGTGTCCTCGGTGCGGACTGATGAAACAATCTGCATTGCATGATGTATCGGCACCAAGGTGCATTGGTCCGATATCAACGGGGAAAGACAAAGGTAAGCCTCACAATTCAAGAAACATGATCCAAGTTAGATTTGTTGCAGCTTGTCCTGACGGACACTTGCAGGATTTTCCGTGGTGGGAATGGGTACTTAGAGGGGAAATGATTGATCAGGAAATCCATCGCCTAAGAATCCAGACTTCAGGTAGCTCATCACTGGCAGGTGTGCGGATAACTTGTGAAAAAAAGGATGATAGTCTGTCAAAGGTAGCATCTCGCACCTTGGCGGGAGCGTTCAATACCAGTGAAGAAGGAAAAGATCGTACTGTCTTGACATGCAAAGGCGAGAATCCTGCTCTGGCAAAAATTATTGATAACAAGCTCGCCGAAATTTGTGATCAAAGGGTGGTTACCCTTTTACGAGGTGCTTCGAATCTATACTTCCCGCACATAGTAAGTTCCATCTATCTTCCACCAGTACATGAGTCCATAGACGAAAACGTCCTTGATTTACTTGAGGACTTCACTGTTAAAACCTTATTGGATTTGTTAGTGCCAGACAACAACGGAGTAGTTTCTTTAGATATGGCGGAACAGGTAGAAAAAAAGATCAATGAACGCTACCCGGATAGAAAGGTTAGTCTCAATGATTTGATGGAAGTTACCAAGACAATTTTCCTGAAAGAAGAGAGTCAGAATTCTGACAGAGATGATAACGCAACAGAGGCAGATTACAGATATGAAGAATACGAGATGTTTCGTAGGGACGTACAAGAGGGCTACCCAAAACGAAATTTGATGATTACCAGCCATCCGATCAATGATTACCCTCACATAGTCAACAGAAATTTCGAAAGGATTTCCTTGTTGCACAAGTTACGTGAAACCAGAGCTTTCGCAGGATATACGAGGATACGAGCCACAAGAGAACAAGGCTTCAAGAAACTTCGCAATCAGATATCACGAACAGAAAAGAACTGGCTACCGTGCGTGGTCGTTAGAGGTGAAGGCATATTTCTTCAGCTTCGCGAAGACAAGATACGGAAATGGTTAGAAGAGTCAGAGGTTCCGCTAAATAAGAGAATCGAAACCCTTCGTGAAAATATTGTTAACACATTCGCATATCGCACCGAACTTGATCAGTTACTTTCACCTCGGTACCTGCTCTTGCACACTTTATCGCATATTTTGATTAACCAGCTAATCTTTGAATGCGGTTACAGCTCAGCATCACTGCGAGAACGGATATATTCCTCTGATTCTGATAGAAAGATGACAGGTATACTGATCTATACAGCTGCTGGAGACTCTGAAGGCACAATGGGAGGTCTTGTTAGAATGGGGTCACCAGCCAGATTGGCGGGAGTATTGGAGCGTGCATTAAAGAATGCAAATTGGTGCTCCGCTGACCCCGTGTGCATCGAAAGCCGTGGTCAAGGCCCTGATAGTTGCAACTTGGCAGCATGCCATGCCTGCACTCTGTTACCAGAGACTTCTTGTGAAGAGCAAAACAGGTATCTGGACCGAGCTGTTTTGACCGGTACACTTACATCACCAAGTCTCGGGTTTTTCACCAACTAAATCTCATTCCTGTTGAGCGAGCCGCAAGCAGATAGGATAAATAGTCATTGGATGATTTATCGGATTGCCGATTTGATGAAGCTCATCTACATTTAGATCAAATGATCGATAGGGCTCAAGAGTTCTGGAAGTTACCGCACTTGACTTATTGTTTTGAAAATCTGCTCCATTACCGGGGAACAAACTCCGTTTCCACATAACTTCACTTTGTCGCGTCGTGTTCCGTGATCCAATCGGATACGCGCAGCTCCCATTGCCTTGGCAAGTTCGCCGGGCTGTAGCATTCTCAGAAATGGTTCGGCATTCTTCCATGTTATCAGCCCAAATCGATCAAGCGTAGTAATTGTTCTTAACGGCGCATCCAATGTCTGCCACCCTCCTGCATAGTCAGATCCATAGTAGACAATCAGAAACGGAACTCTTTCCCCCAATTCTGCCATACCTCTTTTGGCACGTTCGATGGTTGAGCGCGCTCGTGTTTGTGTGAAAAGTGGATTTGAATTAAATCTACTACCTTTATCAAGGATATCTCTCGCTGATCTGATCTTTCTTCGTTTGGGCGTCAGTTGTTCTTCAAAAATCTGAACCCCGAGTTTATTGCAGATGAGAAAAAGACGTTTTCGCGATTGGGGCACACCAAAATTCGCAGCGTCCAAATAAACTTCGTCTACTCTGTACCCTACAGACTCAATACCTGAAACGAGTTCTTTATGACGTCCCCACTTTTTCATCCGTCGAACGTTCTCCAGAATCAACCAATTAGGTTTTAGATGCTCCAGCCATGGCAATATCTGGATGGCCGTGTTCTGGCTTTCTGAACAAGATGGCTTTGCTCCTCGAGCTATCGAATGTGAAGTACATTCTGGTGATGTCAGTAGGACATCCGGAGTATGTTCCAGATGCAATGAGCGAGGATCGATTGAGCTAACATCAGCGCATAAAACTTTCGCATCCGGGAAGTTGGATTCATATGTCTTTACAGCGACATCCCAAGCATCAACAGCGAGCAAAGGCTTGGCACCCGCACGTACTGCTCCGAATGCTCCAAATCCGCCGCCACAAAACATGTCAACAAACGTTAGCATAGATTAGGTAAGTCAGTTTTTGGCATTCTACCAAGCATCTCCTCGGTATGGTATCCAATTAATGGTTGATAAGGTTCCCAAAGCGAAGCGGTCAGAAATGATGTCTGCCATACCTAACAAAGGCATTAAGTTTGAACGAACCATTAAGAAACTGCTTCATCAATCTGGATTTCGTTTCCGACTTAATTATCCTAAACTTCCCGAAAACCCGACATCATTCTATCAAAGTATCTCGCAGTGATTCTGATAAACGGCTGCTTCTGACATTGCCATAAATGTAATGCATTCAAATGGCCACAAAGTAACCAGGGCATGTGGAGAAAGAAGTTACTTGATAATGCACGGCGGGACGCTGAAAATATCATCGTCTACCTTAACATCGGCAGGAAATCACCGGCATCGCCTGAATCTATGCCTGACTTGGCTCGATGGCGCCTGAGCCTGCTCGACCAGCGTACAGGTGTTCCCGCGACTTTTTATAATCTTTATGGCCCGTTTGGCTTTCATAGTCGCTACCGGATATCCAGTTGCTCGGCTTTCGGCCTTCCCGCGCCAGGTTCCCGGCCAGGAAAGCCGGGTCAAAGGGTATCAGGCTCCGGTACACCCCATCGTTAACTTCCAGAGCTGAATCAGGTATTGGCACAAAAACTTTCATGACCTCTCCGGTATACCTCAAATTGGCTCGAATATGGAACGACAATTCAACCCCACAATCAGCAAACCCGGCATGAAGGAAAGTGGAAGTTCCCTGAACTAGTGTGGAGAACCGGTGAATCAGCAAGTTAAACTGGGATATATTCAAGATGCGCTTGTCTGAGTATCATTACGCCTAATACAACAGGGAGCATTTCATGGCAAAAAATATTGCTATCGTCGAAGACGACCCGGACCAGAGAAGCAACTATGTGGACGCCATCACCAAGAAGGGCTATGACGTGGTGGCTTACTCCAATCGTCAGGAAGCCCTCACGGGTTTTGAGCGGGCGCTTCCGGACCTGGCTATTCTGGACATTATCCTCGGTGACGAGGTGGACGCAGGGTTCGAGATCTGCCGGGACCTGCTGGCGAAGTCTCCATCTCTCCCGGTCATCTTCCTTACCGAAAGAATCGCGGAAATAGACAAGATCAGCGGTTTGCGGCTGGGCGCCTGGGATTACCTGCCCAAACCCATTTCACTCAACTATCTGGCGGAACGCATCAGTTCCCTTCTGCGGATTAACGCCGCAAGAGTGGAACCGGGCGGCGGCACTGCAACGGCCAAGATGGTCGGGAATATGTCGCTGGATCAGGAAGCGCTGCTTGTTTCGTGGAAAGACCAGCCAATCAACCTTTCCGGCACTGAGTTCAGAATGCTCGCCAAGCTGGTCCGTGTGCCCGGTCATGCGGTCTCTTACGAGACGCTGATGAACGCCACCATGCAGTCGCTGGTGACCAATAACACCATCAACACGCACATGCGCAATATCAGGAAGAAGTTCGAAAGCATCGATCCTGATTTCGATTGCATCAAGAGTGAATACGGCTATGGCTATCGCTGGTCCGCCCACTAGAGACTTCCTCAAGGCCGCCGGATGAGCGCTGCGACGATTCGTGGGCCAAGGCTTGGTGCCAAGCTGCTCATCCTGATGAGCTTGGCTCTGGTGGTTATCCCCTGGTTCAGCTACCTGTACCTTTCCGAGATGGAAGATTTTCTGATTGACAGCCAGGCAAACGCTCAACTTCTGACCGCGGAAGGCATTTCAACCCTGTTGAACGGGCGATCCGACCTTTTCTACGAGCTGCCTCTTTCACCGGAGGGTTATGAGCAGCTATACGCCCATCCTTTGCAGAACCCGATCCGAATAGACGGGCGCGCTAACGACTGGGAAGAGGTGCTGGAGTACAGCATAGGATTCGGCAGCCCGGACGCAAGCGAAGACACAAGTTCAAACCCCAACCAGTTTAGCCTCTCTCTGGGCGAACACAATGACCAGTTGTACGCGCTGGTAACGGTAGAAGACGACGTCCTCGTGTTCAGAGACCGCAACATCCTTCGGCTGGACCTCTCCGATCATCTGCGAATAACCTTTACGGGCCAGGATGAAACAATAACAAAAGTCGTATTGACCATGACGGAACCCGGCGTGACAACCGCCTATGTCATCGACAATGATTGGCGCTACGCCATACTGGGCGAGCCGGAAAATCGCATCCCCGGTCACATGATCGAAATCGAAGCGGATGGCGGGTACGCCATGGAGTTCCGCATCCCGCTTGAACTGCTTGGTTCGGCGCGCCAGTTCGGCCTGGCGGTCGTTGACGTGGACGATGCGGAAACCCGGGAGATTGCATCCATCACCGGCACCTTGCCAAGCGCCGGGCAGGAAGCCTATGGGCTTGTACTCCTCAAGTCTCCGGAGGTTCTGCGCATCATCGAAGGGCTTGGCTATTCCGGCGCCAATATCCAGGTGATAGATGCGCAGCACCGGGTCAGGGCAGAGGTCGGCAGCTATAAATCCACCCCGCAACAGTCAAAAAACGAAAGCAACAATTGGACGGATACTTGGTTTTCATTCGTTGATCTGATCATGACACCTCTCTACGGCATTATCGAAACCGGCCTGCAGGCGTCATCTCTCACGGACGACGATGTCATCAGGGATTCGCTGGCCGGTGAACCCACCTATCGGAGACGCTATTCCGAGGAAGACGGCGAGGTTATCCTGGCCGCACATCCGATCATTGCCCAGGACAAGATTATCGGCACAGTTCTGCTCAAGCAGAACACGGAGCGCATACTGGAACTTCGTCGCGATGCGCTGCAAAGAATTGTCAACTTCTCGGTCATCTCACTGCTGATCTTTGTCGTGTTGATACTGGCATTTTCCCTGAGGCTGGCCGGTCGGATTCGTAAACTTGGCGCCGAAGCGACCGGCGCCATCGACATTCACGGCAGGCTGAAAACAAACAAGTTAACGGCGGAAACCCTCTCCGGGGACGAGATTGGAGACCTGGCACGAAGTATTTCCGGTATGCTGGCCAGGCTGCATCAGCACAATCAATTCCTTGAGAATATGCCCCGCACCTTGCGCCACGAGATCAACAACCCGCTTAACACCTTGTCCACTTCCTTGCAGAACCTGGAAGCGGAAAAATCCGACGAGGATGTTCGCCACAAATACCTCGAAGCCGCCAAAAGAGGAGTCAACCGCATCGGCATGATTGTGCAGAACCTCGCGGACGCCGCCAGTCTGGAAGATGCCCTCCGGGCAGAAGAGACGGAGGTCATCAATCTTTATGAACTGGTTCAGAACTATCTCGGCAACTGCTGCTCCATGCGCCCTGACCGCGAATTTCAATATCAGGGAATACGCCATCCCATTATGACTCGGGTTTCGGATTTCCGAATTGAACAACTGCTGGACAAGCTGGTGGATAACGCAATTGATTTTTCCGACCCGGGCTCCACCATCACTATCGGCATCAATGCCGACGTAACCCACGTGACCCTGTTTGTGACAAACCAAGGCCCCCCCATTGCCACGGACCTGGTGGATCATATCTTCGACTCCATGGTATCAATACGCGAATCAAACCCGGACAATCGCCTGCATTTTGGCATGGGCCTCTATGTGGTTCGGATTATCGCCGAACATCATGGTGGCTCGGTCAAAGCGTCAAACCTGTTTGACGGCAAGGGCGTGAGCATCGGGGTGACATTACCTATATACAAGGAAGGCGCTGGGGCCAGAGAAGCCATCGCCGCCGGCTGACAGCCCTGCCGCGCTTGAAAAACTAAGCATCACATCACCGTGTGAAATATACGATCAAACACCATAGAGCAAGGACTATTCCATGACAGACTACAAGATTGCGGACATTGGCCAGGCGGAATTTGGCCGTGCGGAAATCAATCTGGCGGAAGCCGAAATGCCCGCGCTGATGACTCTGCGCGCAAAGTACAGGGAGACACAACCTCTGGCCGGGGCGCGAATACTGGGTTGCATCCACATGACGATACAGACCGCCGTCCTGATAGAAACCCTGATGGACCTGGGCGCCGAGGTTCGCTGGTCCTCCTGCAATATCTTCTCCACCCAGGACCATGCCGCCGCCGCCATGGCGGCCAGAGGCGTCCCTGTTTACGCCTGGAAGGGCGAGACCGAAGAAGAGTTCTCCTGGTGTATCGAACAGACCATCCTGAAAGACGGAAAGCTCTGGGACGCCAACATGATCCTGGACGACGGCGGCGACCTGACTGAAATGATTCACAACAAATACCCGCAATTACTCGAACATATTCACGGCATCACGGAAGAGACCACCACCGGCGTCCACAGGCTTTACGAGATGATGGAAAAAGGTGAGTTGAAAACCCCCGCGGTGAACGTCAACGACTCAGTGACTAAATCCAAGAATGACAACAAATACGGCTGCCGTCACAGCCTGAATGACGCCATAAAACGCGCCACTGATATGTTGTTGGCAGGCAAGCGGGCGCTGGTTATAGGCTATGGCGACGTGGGCAAGGGTTCCGCACAGAGTCTTCGCCAGGAAGGCATGATCGTCCGCATCGTCGAGACGGACCCTATCTGCGCGATGCAGGCCTGCATGGATGGTTACGAGGTTGTCTCTCCTTACCAAGGCGGCATCAACACCGGCAAATTGGGAGACATAGACAAAAGCCTCATGGCAAAGACAGATCTGATAGTCACCTGCACGGGCAACGTCAATGTGTGCGATGCGAATATGCTGAAAACCGTGTCCGGCAACGCCATCATCTGCAACATAGGTCATTTCGATACCGAGATAGACACCAAATTCATGCGTGAAACCTGGAAATGGGAAGAGGTGAAGCCCCAGGTACACAAGATATATCGCAGTGACGACAAGAAGGATTATGTGATCCTTCTGTCGGAGGGTCGCCTGGTCAATCTGGGCAATGCCACAGGCCACCCCAGCCGCATCATGGACGGTTCATTCGCCAATCAGGTACTCGCCCAGATGTACCTGTATGAGCGCGCCTGGGCGGACCATGACCCCAGGCAACGGCAGGCCGCAACCGTCGAGGTACTGCCCAAGGCGCTGGATGAAGAAGTAGCCAGCTACATGGTCCAAGGCTTCGGCGGCACCGTGACCCGCCTGACGACAGAGCAGGCGGGCTACATCAATGTGCCTGCAGAAGGCCCCTTCAAGTCCGATACATACAAGTACTAATCATGAATCAGGAACTCCAGGATTTACTCGACCTGCATGATCTGGAACAGATCGAGGTCAATATGTTTCGCGGTGTCAGCCCGGCGGAGGGCTGGCAGCGAGTATACGGCGGGCAGGTGATCGGCCAGGCGCTGGTAGCCGCATCAAGAACCGTTGAGGATGAAACCCGCGTCGCCCATTCGCTGCACGGCTACTTCCTGCGACCCGGCGACACCACCATACCCATCCTCTATTCCGTGGACCGCATAAGGGACGGCAGGAGTTTCAATACCCGGCGCGTCATCGCCGTTCAGCAGGGGCAGGCCATTTTCAGTATGTCTGTTTCATTTCAGGTTATTGAAGACGGCCTGCATCATCAGGTGGATATGCCGGAGGTGACGCCGCCCGAGCAATGCGCAACCCAGCAAGAATTTCGGGCAGCCATGGCGGATCAGATTCCGGAGGAATATCGCGCCAGTTTCGAGCGCCCCCAGCCCATCGAAATGCGTTTTGTCGAACCTGTCAGCGAATTCAACCCCGACCCCATGCCGCCTTACATGCACGTCTGGATAAAAGCCACAGGCACCATGCCGGACGATATCAGGCTTAACCAGTGCCTGCTGGCTTATGCATCAGACATGACGCTGATGGACACCTGCATACGCCCCCACGCCCTTGGCTGGGCTGACCCGAGGTTCCAGACAGCCAGCCTGGATCATGCCATGTGGTTTCATGAGCCATTCAAAACCGACGAATGGCTGCTCTACCAGCAAGACAGCCCGCATTCCGGAGGCGCACGGGGGTTCAATCGCGGCAGCTTCTTTACCAGAGACGGCAGGCTTGTGGCCTCCGCAACCCAGGAAGCGCTGATCAGGTTGCATGACAAGCCCGCCTAAGCGAAGCTAACGCCGTGTATTCCCCGGGATACCTGCTCCTGATAGGATGGGCGCCGCAGCCGCTGTACAATCAGAGCGCGGCTCCCGATAATGAGCGGCTTTCCCTCATCCTTCCATACATACGGGATTTTCAGTGGCAATAAAAAACGGCAACAAGCTTCGCGACATCGAGGCAATTCACGACAACTTTGAAACTCTGGATTACATCTGCTCGCCGGAGATCGCCACGGCGGTTTTCCTGGCGTACCATCTGGAAAAGCCGGTGCTGATCGAAGGCCCCCCGGGCGTCGGCAAAACGGAGCTTGCCAAGACCGCCGCGCAAATGCTGGATTTACCCTGTATCCGCTTGCAATGCTACGAAGGGCTGGATGAATCCAAGGCCATCTACGAATGGAAGTATGGCAAACAACTGCTTTATACGCAGGTTCTGAAAGAAACCCTCTCCGAGATACTGGATGGCGCAAAAGGGCTGTCTGAATCCGTGGCAAAGCTGCATGATTTTGGAGACACCTTCTTCTCGGAGGAATTTCTGGAGCCTCGCCCATTATTGAAGGCTCTCAAGGAGGAAGAAAGCTGCGTTCTACTGATTGATGAGGTGGATAAATCCGACCACGAATTTGAATCTCTGCTGCTGGAGATTCTCTCGGAGTATCAGTTGTCCATTCCGGAAATAGGCGTCATCAAGGCCATCCCCGACAAGAAGCCCATCGTATTCCTCACCAGTAACAACACCCGGGAAATTAGCGATGCACTCAAAAGACGCTGCCTGCACCTGTATATACCCTTCCCGGGCGCCGACCTCGAACGCAGAATTATTGAGGCGCGAGTTGCCGGGATTCCACCCCGGCTGAATCAACAACTGGTGGCGTTTATTCAGGAACTGCGGGAGATGGACCTCAAGAAGGTTCCCGCCATCAGCGAAACCATTGACTGGGCCAGGACCTTGATTCTGCTGCACTCCGAATCGTTGAACCCGGATCTGGTGCGTCAGACCCTGAACGTCATTCTCAAGTTCCAGGAGGACATTGAAACGGTGCAAGCGGAGTTGCAGGGCGTCACCGCCCGCGCAATCAAGGCATCGTCAACTTTGGCCTGATTATGGCAGCAATGCACGACACACTGGTTGACTTTGTAGGGGTGCTGAGGAAGGCAGATATTCAGGTGTCGCCAGCGGAAACCCTGGACGCCATGCACACGCTCGACCTGATTGGTTTTGAAGACCGCAACTTTCTGAAAGGCTCCCTGTCCCTTGTACTCTCGAAAAATCCCGAGGAAAAGGAAGCCTTCGATACCTGCTTCGAGCGATTTTTCACCTTCGATAAGTTCACATCGGCCAACGACGAGGCGGACCAGGCGGAGAGTGACCAACCCGGCGAGGGGGAGCCGGGCGACGACCAGGGCAATCAGTCCGACCAGGCAGGCGGTCAGGGCAGTAGCATGGGTGGTGGCACGGGCGGCGGTGAGCAGACGGCGGAGGCGTTGGATTTTGAACCCCTGTCGCCCACATCTGAACTGGGCCAACTTTTACTTGCCGGCAACCGGATGGACATCCTGGTCAGTATGACGGAGGCCGGGCGTCAGGTCGAAGTCAACCAAATTCTTGTGTTCACCCAGAAGGGCCTTTATACCCGCAAGATTATGGAAGCCATGGGTCTCAAGGGGCTGCAGGACGAAATGGGCGCTCTGCAGGAGGCTGGCGGCAGGCCTCAGATGCACTTGGCGGGGCGGCTGAAGTCAGCCCGGGAGCACCTGCGAGAACTGGTCAGGGACTATGTGGAGAAGCAGTTTTTCCTGCATGCAGACGAAACCGGCAAGACGCTTCGCGAAGAACTGCTAAAGAAGGTCAAACTCTCCAATCTGGAGAAACGCAACTTCAAGGATGTTCAGGCCATAGTATTCAAGATGGCAAAGAAGCTGATCGCGATTCACTCCAGGCGTCGCAAGACCTTCAAGCGGGGTCAGTTGGATATACGCAAAACCCTGCGCCACAACATGCAATACGACGGTATGCTGTTCGACCTCAAGTGGAAGTCGCAGACAGTTGATCGCCCCAAGGTCATGTGTATTTGCGATGTTAGCGGGTCAGTAAGTAATTACTCACGTTTTTTGTTGATGTTTCTGTACAGCCTGGCGGGCGTCCTGCCAAAAGTCAGATCTTTCGCCTTTTCATCTGATCTGGGCGAGGTGACTCACCTGTTCGAGCAGAGCAGCCTGGAAAACGCCATGGCCAGTACCATGCGGGATTACGGCAATGGTTCAACTGACTACGGGCAAATGCTGACGGACTTCAAGAGCCATTGCCTGAAGGATGTAAATGGTAAAACCACCGTGATCATCCTCGGTGACGCCCGCAACAATTACGGCGACCCGAAGGCGGAAATTCTTCGCGAGATTTACGACAAGGCGCAGAGAGTCATCTGGCTGAATCCGGAGCCAAGGTCCGGCTGGGCGGTGGGCGATGCAGAAATGAAGAAGTATGCACCTTGCTGCCATCAGGCCGCAGTCTGCAATTCCCTGGCGCACCTTGAACGGGTCGTTGCCAATCTGCTCCGGGTCACTACCTGAGGCTGATGTTACCGGTTGGTGCTACAATTCGGCATTGATTTACAGAATCGCTGTTCATGAAAATTTATCTTCTCGCATTACTCTTGCTGCCCGTTTGTACTAATCTCCTGGCGCAGGTTGACGCTACATCCGCAGATTACGAAACTCAGACCATTACCATTGCGCTGGCTCAGGAACCGCCGCAACTCAATAGCATGAAGTCCACGGATCAGCTCAGCCTAATGATACTGGGCCATGTGATGGAAGGGCTGGTTCGTTACGACAAGCGCAGCCATATTATCTCCGGCGTGGCGGAGCGCTGGGAAATTGACGACCAGAGCGCAACCTTCTGGCTGAGAGACAATGCCCTGTGGAGCGATGGCCGACCGGTTACCGCCCATGACTTCGTGTTTGCCTGGCGGAACACCCTGGACCCAAAGACCGCATCCGAGTACGCATTTATTCTCTACCCCATCAAGAATGCCGAGGCGGTCAATACCGGGCAACTGCCGTCGACGGCGCTGGGCGTGGTTGCGGTCAACGACAGAAAGCTGCAAGTCACCTTCGAGAGGCCAACAAGTTATTTCATCAAGCTGACGGCCTTCGGCAGCTACCTGCCGGTGAGGCAGGATTTCTGGGCATCAAAGGGCGGCAGGTTTGCCGCCGATGCGGATGACCTTCTCTATAACGGCCCCTTTGTCATGACGGAGTGGGTTCACGGCGCTTCCCTGAAGATGGTTAAAAACCAATCTTACTGGGACAAGGAAAACATCACCCTCAATGCCATCAATGCGGACTACATTACTGCCGACAGTCGGGCGCGTCTCAATCTCTTTATCGATGGGAAAATAGCCTACACTGGCCTTGACAGTGATACTTACAAGGACGCGCTAACGCAGAAATTCCGAATCAGGCGATTCACCAGCGGAGCTATTTTTTTCCTCGAGTACAATCACAGACCCGGGCGCCCGACCACCAATCTCAACCTCCGTAAGGCCATCCAGCATGCCTTCGACCCGGATGAACTGGTCAATCGCGTGCTGGCGATACCCGGTAACCTGCGGGGCGAGAGTCTCTTCCCTGTCTGGGTGAATGGCGTCAAGGATAAATTCCGCCGTGAATACCCGGCACCCATGGCTAAATATGATATTGCCAGAGCGCGTCAACACCTTGCGCAGGCCAGGCAGGAACTTGGCGGCGTCATTCCGCCGCTGATACTCCTCACCGGCAACAGCCCCACCGCAACCAAGCAGGCGGAGTACATGCAGGGCATTCTGGTGAACAAACTTGGCATTGAGGTCAAGATTGACACCCAGACTTTCAAACAGCGCCTGGCAAAAATGACCTCCGGAGATTTCGACATGGTCGCGGCAGGCTGGGGGCCGGATTTTGACGACATCATGACATTTGGCGATCTGTTTGCATCCTGGAACCTGAATAATCGCGGCAGATACAGTAATCCCGAGTACGACCGGCTGGTCAGGGTCGCCATGCAAAACACGGAACCGAAAATCCGCATGAACGCCATGGGTGAGTTACAACAGATACTCCATGACGATGCGGTCATTCTGCCGCAGTACGAACAGGGGGAAATATATCTGTTGCACCCGAAGGTGAAAGGCGTGGTCCGCAGAGTGGTCGGGCTTGACCCGGACTACACTATGGTAAGGATAGTTCCCTGATGCTTGCCTACACCGCCAAGCGACTTATGGCGGGAATCATCACCGTCTGGTTTATCGCCACGGCCACATTCATCGCCATGCACCTTGTCCCCGGTGACCCGCTCATGAACGACAAGGCGGTGACGCCGGAGATTCGCGCCAATCTTGAGGCAAAGTATGGCCTGGATAAGCCGGTAACGGAGCAGTACCTGATCTTCCTGGGCAATATGCTCCGTGGAGACTTTGGCATCTCCTTTACCCAGCAAAACCGCCGGGTGAACGACATCATTCGTGACCATTTCCCCGTGTCGGCAACTCTGGGCATCCTCGCTATTTTTTTTGCCGCGGTGGGCGGCGTGCTTTTTGGCGCCCTCACCGCCATCTATCGCAACAAGCTGCCGGACATCATCATCATGTTTCTCGTCATCCTGGGAGTTTCCGTACCGTCTTTTGTCTTTGCCGCCCTCGGGCAACTGCTCCTGGTCAACATCAACAGCCTGCTCGGGCAATCAATTATCCCGGTGGCTGGATGGGGAAGCATCTTGCACATGCTGATGCCTGCACTGGTTCTGGGGCTGGGAACCATGGCATTCCTGACGCGATTGATGCGTTCATCAATGCTTGAAATCGTCAACGAGGATTACATCAGGACCGCCAGGGCAAAAGGGCTTCCGCCAACCCGTATTTTCTTCAGGCACCAGCTTCGGAACGCCATCCTGCCGGTGATCACCGTGCTCGGGCCCCAGATTGCTGTCATCACCACTGGCGGCTTTGTTGTCGAACTGGTTTTTGCCATCCCCGGTCTTGGCCGATACTTTGTGCAGGCGGTACAACAACTCGACTACACCGTCATCATGGGGACCACCGTCTTCTATGGCGCCTTTCTGGTGCTGATGGTCATACTGGTTGACATACTTTACGGTTTCATTGACCCGAGGGTTCGCCTAGCGTGAACCCGTACAATATCACCCGGGAAAATTTCGAGCCGTTGGGCAGGGATGAGCAAGTTGAGCATATCCATCGGCCTTCTCTGTCTTACTGGCGTGACGCATGGGTCAGGCTGAAACGGAATAACCGCGCACTGGTTTCACTGGGGATTATTATCGCCCTTGCCGCCTTCACGTTAATCGGCCCCGGGTTATGGACTGTGGACCCGGCGCTGCAAGATCTGAATCAGGTATCCCAGCCTCCCTCCTGGCGAAAATCGGCGCTGATCGTCCCGCCCTACCAATCATGGGACGGCATTCGCGTGGAAAACTACAACCCCCCGGAGGAATTTCCGACAACCGTCAATGCGCCCGCCAACCTGCGAACCTTCGTTACACCCACGACGCAAAGGGTGCGCATAACCTGGGACCCGGTTGTCGGCGCCGATGGTTACAATATCTACCGTAACGATCGCGAGCCCCTGAATTTTAATGACCTGGGGCTGCCTCTGGGTTCAACCTACGGTGATGAAGTCAGTTATGAAGACAGGCTGAGCCTTGAAGCCGACGACTACCACTACTCGGTAGTCCCGACAGATGGTTTTGATGAATATGGCAACTACAGCCAACTGATGGTCACACCAAGACTCGCCCTGACGCAGGAGGAAGCTCTCGAGCGCAGGCTCATCAATGACAGCAGTGACCTGGCCCCCGGTGATGAAATCAGGATCGAGTTTCACCCTTTCGGCACCGACTATCTTGGCCGAGACCTGCTGGCGAGACTAATGGAAGGTGCACGGGTTTCTCTGTTCATTGGTTTCTTTGCGCCCTTCCTGTATGTGCTTGTTGGCATTCTCTACGGCGGCTTTGCCGGCTACCTTGGCGGCCACTTCGACACGCTGTTGATGCGGTTCGCCGACTTCGTGGTGGCGCTGCCCTTTCTGCTTTTCATGATCCTGTTCAAGATTGCATTTGGCATAGGGCCGGGGGAAAGCGGCATCCTGCCAATGCTGATTGCCCTGGTGCTGCTCGGTTGGCCGGCAACCGCCCGGCTGGTGCGCGGGCAGGTGCTACAGATACGCGAGCAAGGATATATAGAAGCCGCCAGATTGCTGGGCGGCAGAAACCATTACCTGATACTGCGTCACATTATCCCCAACACCATGGGTGTGATACTGGTGGCGCTGACTTTTGCCGTCCCGGCGGCAATTTTCACGGAAGCCTTCCTGTCTTTTATCGGTATGGGTGTTGCGCCCCCCACGGCCTCGTGGGGCTCCATGTGTAACGAGGGCGTGAAAACCATGCTGAGCCATCCCCACGAACTGATTTTCCCTGCAACCTTTATCAGTGCCACCGTACTGGCATTCAACCTGCTGGGAGACGGGTTGACGGAGGCGCTGGATTCAAAGATGAGATCTCGGGAATGACACAGCCCCTGCTCGAGGTAAATAACCTTTGCGTCGATTTTGATACCTATGGCGGAACCGTCAAGGCTGTTCGCGGCGTCAGCTTCGAAGTTAATCCTGCGGAAACACTCGCCATTGTCGGTGAATCAGGTTGCGGCAAGTCGGTCACCGTGCAGGCGCTGATGGGTCTTGTCCCCTCTCCACCGGGCAAGATCACCGGCGGTGCCACCCTGAACGGGAAGAACATCATCGGCCTGGCCGCCAAAGAAGCGAACAATTTTCGCGGTGTAGAGATGGGAATGATCTTTCAGGACCCGATGACTTCATTGAATCCGACCATGAAAATTGGGGATCAGATTGCCGAAACTCTCAAGGTACACAGGGGAAAATCCCATCGGGAAGCCTTCTCCCAGGCGATTGAACTGCTCGAAAAGACCCGCATCCCGGAAGCGACGAAGAGAGCCGGACAATATCCGTTCGAGTTTTCCGGTGGCATGCTGCAGCGTGCCATGATTGCCCAAAGCCTCGCCTGCAACCCATCCATTCTGATTGCGGATGAGCCCACCACGGCGCTGGACGTGACCATTCAGGCGCAGATTCTGGAACTGATGCAGGAACTTCAGAGAACGGAAGGTATGTCCATCATCCTGATCACCCATGATCTGGCGGTGGTTGCACGCATGGCGGAGCGGGTTGCCGTAATGTACGCGGGGCAAATCGTTGAAACCGGCGGCGTGGACGATATTTTTTACCGCTCAAGCCATCCTTATACCCTGGGATTGAAAGCGGCTATGCCTTCGAATACCCATGACAGGGACAAATCATTGACGCCGATTCTCGGCAGCCCTCCTGACCTGTTTCAACCCCCCGCAGGTTGCGGCTACCATGCCCGTTGCCCTTACGCCATGAAAATCTGCAAAGCGCATTTGCCGGAAGCCGAAGAGGTTACCCGGGGCCACAGGTCTCGCTGCTGGTTGCAACACGAGGGTGCGCCTCGTGTCACGGAAATTTATCAGCCCGGACGCGACCATGCTGATTAAAACGGAAAACCTGACCAAGCATTTTCAGATTGGCCCGGGCCAGATCTTGCATGCGGTGGATGGCATCAGCCTGACCATTGCAGAAAACGAAATCCTCGGTCTTGTGGGAGAAAGCGGCTCCGGCAAGTCCACCTTCGGTAAAACCCTGGTGGGTCTGCATGATCGAACCGGCGGCAAGGTCTTCTATGACGACAAGGCGCTGCCGGCCAGGTTCAACATACAAGATCGCCTGCGCCTCACCAGAGAAATGCAGATGATTTTCCAAGACCCATACTCCTCTCTGAATCCCAGGATGACAGTGCTGGATATCATTGGCGAGGGGCTGAGAATACAGGGCGAACATTCTTCGGCGGATATCAGGGAAAGCGTGGCCGGATGGCTGACCCGGGTCGGGTTGAACCCGGATTTCATGTCCCGCTACCCGCACGAGTTTTCCGGCGGTCAACGGCAGAGAATCGGTATTGCCAGGGCAATGATTATCGAGCCCAGGTTCGTGGTGTGTGATGAACCCATATCCGCCCTCGATGTTTCGGTACAGGCGCAGGTGATCAACCTGCTGGATGAACTCAAGCAAGCCATGGGCCTGACACTGCTGTTTATAGCCCACGACCTTTCCATGGTCCGGTATGTATCAGACCGAATGGCAGTGATGTACCTGGGCTCACTGGTGGAAGTTGGCCCCGCCAATGATGTTTTCTTTGACCCGCAGCATCCCTACACCCGGCTCCTGATTGAATCCAACCCGGAACCGGACCCGGAAATTGAACGCCGACGGGCGTACCGCCCCATAGAAGGTGAAATTACCTCGCCGATCAATGTCGGGCCGGGTTGCAGATTTGCAGACAGATGCCCGCGGGTGATGGACCGCTGCAGGCATGAAACGCCGGTGTTAATCCCGGTCAGCAAAGACAGGGATGTCGCCTGCTTCCTTTACGAAGCCGAAGTGACGCAGGTAAAGGCATAGGCGTTACAGGGCCAGGGAAGACGATTCAGACATAGCGGGCGGCTTCGGGTTCCTGTTGGATTCCTCGTCAAACAGGTCCACCAGTTGCTCCGTCATGGCATCGCCCAACTGCTCCGCATCGGTGATGGTAACCGCCCTGCGGTAATGGTGAGTCACATCATGGCCTATGCCGATGGCAACCAATTCCACCTGCGAGTGATTTTCAATCTGGTCAATGGCGTACTTGAGATGTTGTTCCAGATAGTTACTGGGATTGACCAGCAGAGTTGAATTATCAACCGGTAGGCCATCGGATATGACCATCAGGATTCTGCGATCTTCCGGCCTGCCGACTATTCTGTTGTGCGCCCATAACAGTGCCTCACCGTCGATGTTTTCCTTGAGGAGTTCCTCCCGCATCATCAGGCCAAGGTTTGTTCTCGCCCTTCGCCAGGGCATGTCGGCGGCCTTGTAGATGATATGGCGAAGGTCATTCAGGCGACCCGGCTGCGGGGCCTTGCCCTGTTGCAACCACAATTCCCTGGACTGACCTCCCCGCCATGCGCGGGTGGTAAACCCGAGAATCTCCACCTTGACCGAGCAGCGCTCAAGCGTCCGACCCAGAATATCGGCGCAGATAGCGGCAATCGTAATCGAGCGGCCACGCATGGAACCGGAGCTGTCGATCAGGAGAGACACGACTGTATCCCTGAAGTTCATGTCTTTTTCCTGCTTGAACGCCAACGGCTGAAAGGGGTCCATAATGATGCTGGTCAACCTGGAGGTGTCGAGCATCCCTTCATCCAGGTCAAATTCCCAGGTGCGATTTTGCTGCGCCATAAGTTTCCGCTGCAACCTGTTGGCCAACTTGCTGATAACCACCTGTGAATGCTGCAAGTGCGTGTCCAGTACGCCACGCAGCCGTTCCAGTTCCACCGGGTCGCACAACTCGTCGGCAACAACTGTTTCATCGAAGGCAGTGGTGAAAATCTTGTAGGTATTCTCCCTGGGTCGCAGCCGGTTCTTTTCTCCGGCCAGACCCGACGGAGAGCCTGCTTCATCTTCATCCGGCTCCATTTCCGCCATGTCCATGGCATCCATATCCATCGGCACCTCGCCTTCAATAGCATCCGTCAGATCCGGGTCACCACCCATGCCCTGCTCGGTCTCCTCGTCACCCGCCTCAGACTCCATTTCATCCTGTTGTTCATCCTCATCCCCCGCTTCTCCATCCGGATTGTCCTCTCCATATTCGTCAGACAGCCCCAGATCCGCGATCATCCTTCTAGTCAGTTGGCTGAACGCTTTCTGGTCGAACATCAGGGATTCGAGACCCACAAGGTCGTCCGCCAGCGCATATTCAAGATGGTCCCGCCAGAGGTCCAGAACCACATCGCCGCCGGGAGGTGGCTTGCGGCCTGTTACCTTTTCCCTGATCAACATACCCAGGGCTTCTCCGAGGGGGGCCTGACTTTGATGTTCCACTGACTGAAAACCATGATTGGCGCAGTGTTCATGCAGTTGGGCCTGAAGATTATCGCCGACACCTTTCATCAGGAAGGTGCCAATGCAGGCGACTCGTGCTTCTTCCACACAATCATAGACTTCCTGGGCAACGCCGGTCACGGGCCGCCTCTTGCCGTGCATGGCCTCATCGTGAAAACGGGTACGCAGGGCGAACCTGTCCGCAGTCCCACGAAGCGCGGCAAGTTGTTGGGGAGAAAGTTCGGCGTCAGGCAGCGGCACCCGTGCACGATTACCTTGCAGATACGGCTTGCCCTTGCCGAAACTGACAACGAGCGATTCGTTGCCAGATATGGCCCGCATGGTGGAGGTTATCGCCTGCTTGAATAACGCCGTGGAATCATCGTGTGTCACGTCAATTCCCCGCTGGATGTGACCTTTCAATGGATTGTGTGTGTCCGCTCTGGCTGAATATAAGAATAAGAGGTTAGAACAAAAACCCACTCTCTCAGAGGACTCAGCCACAGAAACACCTTTAAGGATGCCAGTTTAACCTATCAGCGTCGACTTGAAACGAGACAGCCGCGGGGAGCCGGAGAAAACCTCTTGAACTCCGCCAAGGGGCCAGCGCGCCGTATTGCTGCCCGCCTACGGCTACCTGACCCTCTCGCGGGTCAACCTGTTTCTGCCGGAGCCGATGGAAGGCTGATGGAAGTACACATGGGCGTGAACTACGGTGGCGACCATGTGCGCTGTTACGCGGCGTCGAGATCAACCTTTGAAACATTTTTCAGGTTGATGTTTTTCCGCGCCACCCAAAGGTCGTAGGTGTGCTGAATAGCGAGCCAACTCTCGGGAGACCGCCCCAGCGCCCTGGACAGGCGCAGCGCCATTTCCGGGCTGACGCCGCTCTGCCCCTTCAATACCCGGTTCAGAGTGGATGCCGCCACGTTCAGCCTCTCAGCCAAATAACGGCAACTAAACCCATAAGGTTCCATGTAGGTCCCGCGGATAAATTCACCCGGATGCGGTGGATTGTGCATAGCCATCAGTGGTAATCCTCGTAATCCAGAATAAACACGTTCCCATCCGTGAACTCGAAAGTAAGCCGCCAGTTCGCGGACACGGTAACAGACCAGATTCCCTTCCGGCTTCCCTTCAACGAATGAAGCCGATAGCCAGGGATATCGAGGTCATCTATCGCTTGAGCGGAACCCAGGGCCGCAAGTTGCAGGCGGAGTTTCTTTGTGTGCCTGGCCTGAATCCCGGTGGTCGCGCCTGTCGAATAGAACCTCTCAAGCCCCTTGTGCCTGAAGGATTTGATCATCGACTCAAGTGTATCTCGTTGCGCAACATTGTCAAGCCGCACGATGCTATCTGCCCGCTCAGTTCCTGTCCACCGGGACCAATCGGCGGCGCGATTTACGGGATGCCGTGCAACAAAACCTGCTACCTCATCGTTGTTTATGATCTCAACGCGCATGAGGTACCAATTCAAGTCGTATCGCGCAACGCTGCTTCGAGAAATGGCAACGCGTTAATGCGGTTCAAATTCGGATGGGCGAATTGGTTGCGGTAACTGCGCAGGCAGCCGTAGCAACTTTCGGTGCAGTCGCATTTGCCGTCCACTCGTTTTTTCGCTTCTACGAGCGCCATTTGTAGCACCTGCGGTTGTTCCAAGGTGGCGACCAATCCCGCACCACCAGGGACGTTGTCATACAACACAATCGCAGTTTCGTCGCTTGCCTCCCCGGCGGTGATGGTAGCGTTTAAATCTGTATCCGGTACATTCAACGTTTGCGCAACCCCCAGCAGCATCGCATACGCCACCGAATATGCGTCCCATTCGCCAGTAAGCTCGGGAAACTGCAGGCGCACGACATCGGTGACGAATTCATGGCCAAGGGCAACGCACTCCAACCGACCGGTACACGCATTGCCCTCGGGGCTCTTGTGCTTAGAGGCTGTATCGGGGAAACCTGAACCACAACTACGGCAAATGAAAAAGCCGCCGCCGTTTTTTCCCTCGCACAACACCACCATCAGCCCCGGCAAAGCAGGCGTGACTTTAATACCGAATGAAGTTGTCGGATCACGTTGTTCTTCGATAAAACCTTCGAAAAATGGTCGCGTAGTGTACAACCGACGGGCGCGCCCTTTTGGTTCCTTCGGATGTTTAAACAAATCGGTCACAAAGCCAAATTGCGGCCACAAGTAGCTCTTTCCCCCAGCCACGTCGTTCGGCCTTGGCTCGCCCTCATCCCATTTCTTGAAGTTGCGCGCCTGGTTGTAAAAGTATTTCCGGACCAGGAGTTCTTTGCCATGAATAACTTTCACGCCGCAAGATTCCCACTCTTTCTTGTTGGCGACCACCTTCGCACCCGGTGCATATTCGGCGATGGCTTGAGACAAATCGCGTTGCAATGAAATTTTGTGCGCTTCTTCCGTGGTCATTGGGCGGGTGTCCAACTCGACTACATCTACCGGGAAGCCATATTTTGGAATGATGGCTTTTCGGGAAAGAAACACAAGAGAGCTTTCCTTGGCGATGGTTTTCATGCGATTGCCTATCCGCGATGCCATCTTGTCGTTATCTTGCCGGCGATTCTCTTCACGTTTTTCATCCATGCGAATGTAGTCGTCGCAAACCTCCCGCTCGGCATCAGCGAACCGACTGTCAGGTCCGGCGATTTTGTCGGCCCATTTTTTGTCGTGCAAACCGACTTTCTCACGCATATCTTCCGGAACGACATCATGCAGGGAAGATTCCAGCACATCATTGTTGCGACAAAACGCCAGCACACTACTCACCGCGCTCGGAGAATGCCAATTATTTCCGATCAAGTCTTCAACATTTTTAAAGCGTTCTCTGTTTTGCTTAAAAAATGCCGACAACACCATCGCGGCGATATGTCGGATAATGATCTTCTCATTTTTCAGGCGAAGTTGCGGCGGGCGGATTTTTCCATTCAGAATTCGACCTTCCGGGTCGGCGTAGTGATACAAATCATGTGGATTCCGACGGCAGTAAGTAATGGCCAGCCCGGGGAATACACCGCCGCGCCCGGCTCGCCCGACGCGCTGTGTGTAATTGAATGTCTCCGGTGGAACATTGCGCAAAAAGACGACTTCTAGATCGCCCAAATCAACGCCGACTTCGAAAGTGGTTGACGAACTGAGCAAGTCAATTTCACCGCAAATAAATTTGTCCTGCCGCTTTTGCGCTTCTTCGCTTTGTACTTGCGCGGTGTGTTCTTCGGCACGCAGACGCACCGGCATGTATTCATCCTGGTACAGCACACGATAATGATTCTGCTTAAGCTTGTCCCTATCCGCAGCGACAAGGCTGCCCTGGCAACGATTGCGCGGACAAACACCACGAATATTATAAAAATTCACTCGCGCGCATGTGTCGCATTCGAAACATTCTTCGGGCGCAGGCACTGTGACGCGCAACCATGCGGGGTTTAAGTAAAAAGTGCCGCCCAGCCTCGCATCGACAAGCAGTTTGTCAGTATCAGCGGCATCACGGTTGTAATCACTCATTGCATCCCACAGCACATCCAACAACTGTGTTCCATATTCGCGATTTTCACCGTCAGACTGGGCAGGATCAGTCAACATACGGGAAAGAAAATGTTTGACGAGGCCAGTTTGCTTGTTACTCCATGCAAACGTGTTTCGACCGCTGCCTTTGTTGCCGGTGACCGCAAACTGCGACCACTCGAACACGTCCGTCGCCAGCGGACTGCCTTTGGGTAAGGCCATCGCCTGTTTTTCGCGCAATCGGTTCAACAAAAAACTCAGCAGTGCCCGCCCCTCCTTTTCCGTGAAATTCCATGGCGACTGGAACATCTTTTCGGGTAGTCTAAAGTCATCCGGAACACATACAAACCACCTTACCAAGCCAGTACCGTCAAGGGCGATGCGTTGCTCATTGGTCACCAACTCGCTACAAATCATACCCAGCGCGATTCTCTTTTTCCCTTCTGCAGTTGTGCTCCTTGGAAAGAAATTCTCTTCCACCAAAATTTTTTGCAGGCGAACCTGCAAATCTTCAACGGACAATCCCTCGTCATTAATGCGTGAATTCATCAATGCGCGAAAAATAAAATTTCGATTGCGCACTTGCTCATAGGAATGCTGCGCATACCAGGCAAAAAACGCCGCTTCCTGCCGGCTGTCGGCAAAAGACAATATCTTCCCCGGCGGCACATCGGGTCGATCTCCGGATACCGCCTGTCGATTGTCATCGGAAAACAAAGTCTCATTGCGCCGCTTTTGCGACAACAACGTATGCAACGCAGTGACAATCACTGAGTTGGGCCCATCTGCGCCATGTACAATCTCCTGAACAGGATCACCACCGCCGCTGTAATCACAAACCCTGCAACGTGATATTTGGTCGAGGTGATCAGAGTGGTTCTTACATTTTTCAACCGCGATACCCGCACCGCAGCCGCAGGAAAGACTCTCATTCGAGATTCGTCCGCAATGACGACAGAGCTGGTGCCTATCAGCGACATCTGCATCACTCGTCACAGGAAGGTAAAAATCAACCCCAAAATCACTCTGGCTGGGGTCGCGTGCGGCTTCAATCAAACGACCTCTATGCTCTCGCCCGACATAATAATGTTGCCCACACTCACGGCAAAGCGCAATTTCCAACACCGTTTGATCTTGCTTACCATCCTCGTCATCGCTCTCCGTATTACGATTTAAAATGATATGATCTTTGCCGTCTTTATGTATTAAAAACGCGCCTTCCAATGCGCTCATAAACAGATGAAATCGTTGCGGGCGCGGGTCGTTGGTTGGTTCTTTTTTACCGAAGATGATGTTATCGGCAGTGAAATATTCACCGAACAATGTTTCGGAAAACGCTGCAACGGTTTTCTTGTCTTCCTCGCTTTCGCCGGTCGAAATGGTCGCGCTGGTAGCGATGCAACGAAAAGGGTTTTCGCGTCCACCATCTTTTAAACGCTGCTTTAGCCGGCGCACCAGCATCCCCATCTCCATACCCTTGGCGCCACGATATTGGTGTGCTTCGTCCAGTACGATAAACTGCCAATGCTGTCCGCGATCATTATCAAACAATTGGCTGTCCTCAGGGCGAATGAGCAGATATTCCAACATTGAATAGTTGGTCAACAAGATATGCGGCGGGGTCTTGCGTATTTCTTCGCGAAACACCAACTCTCCTTCATAGCGGTTTTCTTCATGTGCCGCACCGTTGCGCCAGCGATCTTTCTTATTTTCCGGCGTTGCACCAATGTACTGCCCGAAAGTTGGTGCGAACTCCGAATTTTGCCCTTTCAATTTGGCACAAATATCCCCCAATCGCCGCCGTTGATCATTGGCAAGTGCATTCATCGGATATAAAATCAACGCACGCACGCCGGGCTCGCCCAAGGTACCGTCCAAATGTTGTTGGTACAACTCGAACAAAATCGGGTATAAAAAACTTTCTGTCTTGCCGCTTGCGGTTCCGGTGGCGACGACGATGTTGTGGTCGTGCGCCTGACTTATCGCCCTTTCCTGATGGTCATACAATTCGCGGTCAATCAACGCAGGCAAAATGCTTTCGTATTCGTTCGGAAAATGCTGTCGCGCTAGGTCATGAGCGTGCGCCCCTTTGGAAAAGCCTTGTGCTCGTTCGGGAAATGCTCCTTTTATCAACTTATCTTCCTGTTCCCGCAGCGCCGCATCAAACGATGTGCGCAGACCCGCGTCCTTGAAGTAAAAGGACGTTTTTAGATAGTTCAGGTAGCGAGTGTGGATCTCATTTTTCCACTCAGTGATTTCGTACTCATGCGGCATGGTGTCCCCCTTGCAGTTTCGTCAGAATTTTTATATTGCGCTCGTGTTTTGTTGCTCGACGAGAGTCGACGGCGAGCAGAAACCGTTTCACATCGGCATCGGTCAATCTGGCCTCTTCACATTCGGCACGACTAAACCGTTTGTTTCCACGATACGGACGTAGACAGTGTTGCTGGGAAATGTTCACTGGTCCATCGGGTGGTTTCGGCGACCGCACCGTGGGAAGAATACGAACAATCGTAAACTTAACATTGCTACACTGTACCTGAAAAATAGAACCCTCCGACGAACCCTCCGTAATTGGCGGGCGGTCGCGGAAATGCCGCAATGGAAACGTCACCTCGTTAGTGCCGCGTTCTTTGCGATATACTTTCGGGCCATCAATGTAGCCACCTTGATCAAACCCTACCTGTATTTTGTTTATGGCAGACGGCAAACTAATCACCATTTTTGCCGCTAGGTCATCGGAAAATGCTTCTTTCCCCATCTCAAACGATGTGCTTCTCCATTCGCCGCTTTCTGTTTTGCTATCGACCAACTGCCACCAAATACGCGGCAAATGGATGTTTATCGATGCGTTCCCTTTCCCTCCGACCAACCGCCATTGTGTTTCATCGAGGTCCGGGTGTGGGGCGACGCTGGCCGTGTTGTCACTCACGGTAATATTCGCGCTTCTATTTTGCACTGTGACTTCGCCAACAAACCGAACTATCGTTTCGATATGCCCGTTGTCACTAGGTTTGATGATGTTGTCGCGAGAGTGTGGACTGCCGCCCACCAGAATTTTTTTCAATCCTGCCAGATAGCGAAAATCCATGCTATGAATGAGTTCAGTATTCTCATCATAAAAACGTAGAAAAAACCACCCTTCGCGGTTATCGAGAACATCCGCGAGTTGCTTTTCGACCGGCTTGAAGCTTTCGGCCCACGTGCCACCGCCTTCTTCGCCGACACGCATCCACGGGATATCGCGCCAGTTTTCACTGTCGTATAACTGTGGAATATCGCCGACGTACAAATCACCCATGTCCGCGTCATCATGTACCGTTCTTCCACGCAGCGAAAAACGCTCGCTCGCGATAAACGATTCACACTCTTCAAAGCCATCGCTTGCATCATCACTATCCGAGTCGAAATAGTACGCTAAGAATTCGCCATCGGTAGACTGCGAAGGTTCAATCGGCCCCATGCTAAGCCTCTGCCAAGTTTTCGGCGCGAAAACGATATAGTGACCGCTGTTCATGCTCGAAATTCGCCGCCCATCTCCTTTCCAGTTTTTCCGTAGTTTGAACATCAACGGCACGGTACCGCCAACCAAGGCGATCGTTTCTTCTTTGTCGCCTTCGTCCAGGTTATCGGTTCCCTGTAATTCGACAGCTTGCATTCCCCGTCACGCTCGGGCGTTAATTCCAACGCGCCTTGTCGAGCGTGAATGTTTTCACCTGCTGGTACCGAAAGAAAAATTTGCCACTCGCGAGGGTTACGAATCCCCCTGCACATCAGTTCCGGCTTCTTGTCAGGCGCCGATTTTTCCGCAGCGGGCGGGTTTCGCGGCGTTTGTTTTTTGCGTTTGCCGCCCCTTGATGGTGGTTTCTTTGGTTCGGCACTGGACTGGGGGTCCAGTTTGATCTCAGGCTCAGCTTCAGGTTCGAGTCCAAGCTCGGGGCTCGGTTTGGGTTCAGAAGCCCATGGCAAAAGCTGCTTAATTGCTTTAAACAACTTGCACAAAATATGGCAAATGTTGAATTTCTCTGAACTCACCGTCTGCTGCTACCCCATAAATTCCAATATGTCTATAACTTCGATTTTCAGGTCACCACCATTCCATATTGCGTAAACTGACCGCGCCTGACAAGAGGCATAGTGCCAACAACCAAGATCAATGCCATCAGAAACAACTGATTGACACTCCTCGCTAGGCTAACACCGCGTTGGCGCTGGACTCCGGCAGTTCGGTGCCTATGCATCGCTGGTAATACTCGGCGACGATGGGGCGCTCTGTTTCATCGCACTTGTTGAGGAAGGTCAGCCGAAAAGCAAACCCGAGATCGTTAAATATCTTTGCGTTCTCCGCCCACATGATGACGGTCCGGGGAGACATGACAATGGAAATGTCACCATTCATAAAACCCTGCCTTGTCAGGTTTGCGACGGACACCATGTTCGCCGCCGTCCAGCGGTCAAGGTCCGGCTGTTTGGAGATCACTATGTCGGTTTCCTGCTCACGACCAAGATAATTCAGGGTAGTGACGATATTCCAACGGTCCATTTGCCCCTGATTGATTTGCTGGGTGCCGTGATACAAGCCGGTTGGGTCGCCCAAGCCAATGGTGTTGGTGGTGGCGAACAACCTGAAAGACTGGTGGGGCGAAATAACCCTGCTCTGGTCCAGCAATGTCAGCTTGCCTTCCACTTCCAGTACCCGCTGAATAACAAACATGACATCGGGCCTGCCCGCATCATACTCATCAAACACCAGAGCGCAGGCATGCTGCAACGCCCAGGGCAGGAGGCCTTCCCTGAATTCGGTGACCTGCTGCCCATCGCGCAGGACGATGGCATCCTTACCAACAAGATCAATGCGACTGATATGGCTATCCAGATTGATTCGGATACATGGCCAATTCAGACGTGCGGCGACCTGTTCAATATGCGTGGATTTACCCGTGCCGTGGTAACCCTGAATCATGCAACGCCGGTTGTGCGCAAACCCTGCCAGGATTGCCAGGGTCGTTTCATGATTGAAGAGATAACTTTCATCCGCGACCGGCACATGCTCGGATGTCCGCGAAAAGGCGGGCGCTTTGAGATCCACATCCAGCCCGAAAACCTCGTTGACATCCACCTGGCTGTCAGGGATACCTTCCCCTTCCAATGCGCCATGTTCCTCTGCCATTACTGCACCTGTCATTGTTTGAATTAACCGAATCGCCCGATTACAACCATAAGTATTCATCATCGGCGGGCCATGTACGCCATCGAAAAGTGACGGCTCAACCAGCCTGAGACGGGAACCTACCGAGACAAGACGGGTGCAAAGAATAGCTTTTATGAATGGGAAATGCGAGGTCGAGAGACGCCCCTTGGATTCAACTCTTCAGAACTGGATTCCCGGGGCAAGCCCGCGGGAAACACTGTCGGCGATGGGAACAACCCCCCATCGCCTGGAAACACTGTCGGCGATGGGAACAACCCCCCATCGCCCGGAAACACTGTCGGCGATGGGAACAACCCCCCATCGCCTGGAATGACGGCAAAAAAACAAACCGGGCAAATTGTTGTTAATATGGAGCACATCTCACTGATTCCGGAGGGCATCATCATGTTAGAGAAACACAGAAGCCTGTTGGTACTGAACGGTATTGGCCTGTTAATCAGCGCGGTTGTTAGCGGCTGGCTGCACTTTTTCCAATTACTTGGAGAGATTGATCTCTGGCCGGTGGTCCATCATGTTGAGGTCGCTGTACCGGGCGAGCCAAGAGCCTGGATCATGGCCCACCTCGAAGGTATTACGAATGGATTACTGCTGATGGCAATAGCGGCCGGCGCCAACTACCTGTACCTCTCTGCCAGGCAGCACGCATGGCTGTTCTATTCGTCGATCACGTTCGGCTGGCTTTTCACGCTGCCGGCGATTGCGAACGCATGGTTTGGCACCAGAGGGCTCGCCTTTGACGGCGGACCCTTTGGCCACAGTCTCGCCAACAATGTCATCTACCTTTTCGGCTGGCCGGCCATGATTGGTGTTCATATTGCCTTTGCCTTACTGATCTGGGGTGCATGGCGGCACTACCGATTTCTGGAGCGCTAAACTCATGCCACACGACATCGAAATCAGAAAAATCCCGTTCGAGTTTGATCAAACCTCCGCGCCCATCTGGAATCAACAGAAACCCGAATGGAGCCACATGCTCAATGGCGCCTCCCTGACGATGCCGTATCTGGAACCATTTCTGATCAAGAATCTCAGAGAAGCAATCATAAAGATTGAAGATCCGGGCCTTGAAGAGGATGTAAAAGGCTTCATTGGGCAGGAGGCACAGCACTTTACAAATCACAGACGCCTTAATGAATTTCTAAAAGCAAATGGATACTCGGAATTGGCGGGCGTCGAAGCATCCTACACGGTTTCCTACGAGGCACTGTCAAAACGATCACTCGAGTGGCGCCTGGCTTACACTGCCGGTTTCGAAACCATGACGATGGGTGTTACGGAATGGTTGGTTAACGATCGCGATCAACTGTTCAAGAATGCGGACCCTATTGTTACCTCCTTGGTGCTGTGGCACATGGTCGAAGAAACTGAACACAAGTCGGTGGCCTATGATGTTTTTCAGGCTGTGTCTGGTAGCTATTGGCTGCGCGTTCTGGGTTTGATCTATGGCTCCATGCACGTTGGCATCCTTGCCCGGCGCGCTTACATGGTGATGCTGAAAAAGGACGGACGCTGGGCAAACCTGCGCAGTCGAATGCGGCTGTGGCGCATGGTTGGCAGATTCTTTGTCAAAGCCGGCGGCGCCATGCTGCGGTCTTTGCGACCTGCATACCACCCCGACGAGGTCCAGGACCCGCCATGGATTGACAAATGGCGGGATGCCTACAGCGGGAACCAGGCTGACTTCGTACCGCTGCTTAACACAACAACAGAAAGCATCGAGCCAGAATTTGGAATGAACTGAATAGTTTGTTTTCAGGCGGGCAAAGATATAATCACCCGGGCATTAGCGGTTGAGCAAGACGGTAACTGCGGGGTGGTGGGCGCCCCCGCCGATACAGTGCGCCGCCTAATGGGCAATAGGCCTGAAATGCAGTTTAAGTTTATTCAACAAAAAGCTGAGTTTGCCGATGAAGAGAGATTGGGTATTTAATTAAGTTTGTTCTTTTTGTCCTGTAAATGCTGTTCAATATCAGCCACGAGTTTTCGTATTTCCTCTTCAGGATTATTAAACCAATCTGTTGACCACACGCGAAAAATTTTCCACCCTCTGCTTTCAATAATGCGTTGTCGTATCATGTCATGATCGCGCGCTTCATGCGATGAGTGATAGGTTGCACCATCACATTCAACACCTGCCAAATATCCGTGCTGGTAATCCTTATGCTCAACCCCCAAATCAATTTTATAACCTGACACTCCGATTTGATAATCAACATGAAACCCACATTTTCTTAATGAGTTGGCGACTGCTACTTCAAAGTCGCTATCAGGTTCGCCTTGAGACTTTCCACTACTAGGTTTTCCAGCGTTTGCAGCATATTCAAGATAATTCTTTAAAACTCCAACGCCTTTCTTTGAATTTTCCCTCAGTCTTATATCATTCGCAGTTAACGAGCTAACTAGTATAATTTTTTCTTTCGCGCGCGTGAAAAGCACATTCAAGCGCCTTTCTCCACCTTCTTTGTTTATAGGTCCAAAATTTTGACGAACTTCCCCAGTCTCGCTATCATGCCCATAAACTGTCGAAATAATTATAATATCGCGCTCATCGCCTTGTATGTTTTCTAAATTGCGAATAATAAATTTTTCAAGTTTCAAATCCCACTTACTAATATACGCTTCAACTTTCTCGTTGGTATTTGCTAGTTGTTCTATTTCTTCGCGTATTAAATCACTTTGCTTTAGATTCATCGCAACAATTGCAAGACTTTTATTTGCCTGCTCACTCATCACCTTGACCGCTTCAGAAACAACCTTATCAGCTTCAACCGGATTCAAGCCAGTGCTATAATCGTCATCCGAAACTTCGACATATTGCATACAATCGGCCGCAACAATTTCTGGTGAAGGCAGTAGAATTAATTCGGAATTATAAAATTCCTCATTAGAAAAACTAATTAAACTTGGGCTTATTGACCGATAATGCCAACGAAGCATACTTGATTCAAATCGCAATGAAGCAATGTCAAGAATTGACTCCATTGCTGTCAAATCAGCTTCATCATCTTCCGTAGATTCTCCTGTTTCGAAAAAGCGTGTCGGCGGTAATTGCTTGTCATCACCAACAACCACTAATTGTTTTCCGCGCACAATTGCAGATAGCGCATCTTCCGGAACCATTTGTGAGGCTTCATCTATAACAACAACATCAAATTGATTTTCTTCGCGCGGTAAACATTCCGGGACAGCCAATGGCGACATCATCCACACCGGCTTCATCACAAACAATGCTTTGCGCGCGCGTTTTATAAGCTGTCTTGCAGGTATATGTGCTTTCTTCTTTTTTAATTCATGTTCAATTAATGCCTTATCGGTTAATTTACCTATCGGCATGCCTTTATTGCCTTTAGGAATTTCCTTGTCCAACCATTTTTCAAGTATATTACTAGCATTTAACTGAATTACTTTTTTGTCTGCCGCATTAAACCCATCGATACCGTTTGCTAAAACTCCGGCATTAAAGCCTCCGAATTTCTTGAAAGTGTGTTTGTAAAAATTACGACGTACGCAAAATTCAAATTTCATTTTTAAATCTCGTGGAGATAATGAATTATGCTTTTCATAAAACTCTTCTAAGCCAGCCTCTGCAATTTCTTTTCTTTGTATTTCTTTTAATCTAAAATTATTTAGTTCTTCGACACTCAATAATGAAATTTTTTGCAACCACATATAAACCTCATCCAATGATTTAGAATTACCTTTTTTTATAAGATACATATCAGATGATAAATCCCAATATTCAATGAATTCTGATAACTGAGTACGAAAACTCCGCGCAATCTTGAAATTGGCTAATGATTTAACATCATAAAACAACAAATCAAAGAAAAGACGCATCCTAGAATTTTCAATGCGAACAATTTGTAAATCGCGGAGGTTTTGAAAAGCATGTTCATCTTGTTTTATATTTTTGCAAATATTTTTAGTGTTTTGAATAAAATCATTCAGTATTGTTTGACCTTCTGGTAGCCCTGAAATACCACTTATGCTTTCCGTAATATTGATAGTTGATAGTAGTTCTGAATAATCTGCGAGATATTTTTTATATCTTTCTAGCTGCTCCTTCGTTTCAATATTAAATTCGCCAGCTTCCGACTCATCTTCCATAGAAGAAAAAAAATCTAGCTTCATCTTAAGATAGGCACCGCAAAAATATCGGATTGTTTCATCACAAAAACCACTCGATTGTTCTAAGCGTTCATTATATTCTTGATACCTCTTAGCAAAGTTATCGATAATTTCCCTATACCCCTCACTATTACCTTCTAACCCCGGCAATGGTAGTGGACAGTCAAGGCGTTCTTTTAAATTTTCATGTGTTTCTTTAACATTTCTCCCACTTTGAAATTCTAACAATAAAGGTCCAAGCCTAACACCTCGTAACCGTGAGGAAACGACATCAAGTGCCGCTTTCTTTGCCGCAATAAACAAAACGCGCTTTTCATTGGCAATAAGCGCCGTAATGATATTTGCAATCGTTTGTGATTTTCCTGTCCCCGGTGGACCTTGGATAACAATATTTTTGCCGTCTAAAACAGACTTAATAGCCTGAAATTGTGATGAATCTGCGTCAAAAACAATTGATATATGTTTTTTTCTTAAGTCTATATCGATAGGGGGAACATCGACGATAGAGGAATTACCGCCATCAACTACCTCAGTAGGTTCTACGCCTGCTAATATGTGTGCAATATTTTTGTGTGAAAGTAATTTTTCTGGTGGAGTCCAGTTTGAAGGGTCTAAATCTTCATATAAAGAAATTTTTTGAAATGGAAATGTAGAAAACACGACATATCTTTTTAATTTCCAACTTTCAGATATTTCTTGTATCCGCTCTTCTACTTCACAAAAATATTCTTCTAGATTTCTATCTTTATCATTATCGAATTCAGGGAAATCAGTAACATTAAAATCACGCTTTATTTTTTCTCGGAAAGAAGTATTTAACGCACATGTGTCAGGAACTCCGGTTATTTTATATTTATTATTACTTTTGCTCATTTCGACTGGCAAAAGAAGAAGCGGCGCAAAAAAAATTTTGCCTGAACCTTCTTTCTCAATCCACTCAATAAATCCAAAAGCAACATGCACAATATTTATACCCTTTTGGTCATTTGATAATTGATTTTCAGAGTAAATCTTTTTTTCTATTTTCCTTAAATTGTCAGGGAAAAGCAGTGTCTGTATTTCTTTATCCGAATGAAGCGGATTATCGCTTTCAAGTTTGGCTGGTAGATTGTAGTCAGGGTCATAGCCTTCTTGTCGCGCATGGTCTTGTATCGAAATATTTTCATTGCGCTTGATAGGTTTTAATTCTAGTATTTTTCTAGCTTTATCCCGCAATCCGAATTCAAGTTCTTGTTTTTTTTCTGCTCCGACGGCGTCATTACTTATTTGTTCTAATTTAGCGAGATAAAGATCATCTGTGTTTGAAAGCTTAATCAAGCATTGCTGAAATTCATCAGTTTCTTCATCTCTTGGGATTTCTTTGATTTCTGGTAGTGGTTTAAAAGTCATGCTGCCTGCAAGCAACCCTTTGTACAATTCATTGGGTAGCTCATCAACAACACGAATAAGTGGTGGCGCAGATGACCTATATGAGAACTTAAAGTTAAGTAATTTATTTCGCGAAGACAAATTAATTAGCTTCTTGCGAAGTACAGCTAATTGTTTCCGGATTTCGTCGGTGCTGGCAATTTTAGGCGCATCAGATACCGATGGTTCTTTAATATCGATCATCTCCCACCCTCATTTCATGTTGTTTGCTATTTTCTCCTGTTAGCTTAGCTATTTCACACCCTACCCCGCAAGGTCGCAAGGTCTTTCCCGGCAATGGTCAGTATCAGCCCTTGCAGTTCCCGCCAGGGGTCGCCGGGGTGAACGCCTTTGACCATTCTGTCGATGACGCCCGCCCGCCCCTGTAACTCACGCAGGGAACCCACTTCATGTCTGTCGAGGCAAGCCTGCACACCGGGCGCCCGTTTATCCCAGATGCGATATTTCTTGAATACCGCCTGCCTTGCCCCGCCTTGCACAATCTCCATCTGCATGGCCTCCAGAGCACGAAGTTCACGAGACAGCATGTTGACCAGGAACAGAATTTCCGCCCCTTCGGACTTCAGCCCCTCGGCCATGCGCACACAACGGGAGACATCGCCCACCAGAGCCGCATCAACCAGTTTGAACACGTCAAACCTGGCGCTGTCCGCAACGCTCTCTGTAACATCCTGCACATCGACCCGCTGATCGCTAACAACCAGTTTAAGGCGCTCGATTTCCTGCACGGCGGCAAGCAAATTGCCCTCAATCCGCTCCGCCATGATCTGCACCGCCTCACGAGTGGCCTTTAACCCCACCCGGCGAAACCTGCCATCCAGCCAACGGGGTAATTGCTTCGCTTCTATCGGCCAAACCTGCACAAAGACGCCATCAGCTTCAAGAGATTTAAACCATTTTGTTCGCTGGGACGCCTGGTCGAGACGGGGGAGTACCAGCAGCAGGGTATCGTCGTTTAACTGGCCGGCAAGTTCCTTCAGTACCTTGCTGCCCTGATCACCGGGTTTCCCCGATGGCATACGGATCTCGATGAGTTTTTGTTCTGCAAACAACGACATGCTGTTTGCGCTGTAAAGCAGGCTGTTCCAGTCAAAAGGGCCTTCTACGTGGAACAGGTCCCGCTCCGAAATCCCCCGGGACCCGAGTTCGTGCCGAATCAGGTCACAGGCTTCCTGTACCAGCAGTGGCTCATCACCACTGACAATATAAATGGGCGAGGCGTCTTTCTTGAGGCGCGCGGCCAGCTTGTCTGGATAAACTTTCAACCGGCCTCCTCCGCACCCCGAAGCGCAACCGCCTCCACACGTCTTATCATGTGGCGGGCCTGGTCCCGCCGCATTACCTTGAGGAGCAGATTCCGTTCCTCGTAACTGCCAACCAGATTTTGCGAGTCCACTTCATAGGTTCCGGTCGATACGAGTGTTGCATGTGAGAGAAGCGACTTGCCGCCCCGGCTGATCGAAATATCCACTTCGAGGACGAGCGCATATCCCGCCGCATCGATTGCCGCAGATGTTGAGGCAACACTGCTTGATAATCGCTCATCCAGGAGGGTAACCGTCAGCCCGTCCGCCGATTCAGCGGCAAGGCTGACATCATGTTCGGCGAGCACATCGACAAAAACGCTGTAAATATCACCGTGAGCCGCCGGGCCGTTCAAATGCACCGACTCCAGGGTGCTGATGTCCGAGCCGCGCAGATGAAAGCCGCAGCCCGCAGCCACAAGAATACCACCGAGGATAATCAAAGAGCGCAAATAATCAGGAAACCACAAAATTCAGAATCTTGTTGGGTACATGAACGACTTTGCGCACCGTCTTGTCTGCAACAAACCTTTCAACATTTTCCTGCCGCCGGGCGAGTTCAACCACATCATCTTCGCTCGCATCCAGGGCGACTTCAACCTTGCCGCGCAACTTGCCATTGACCTGAACGATCAGTTCAACAACTTTCTTTTCAAGCGCCGCATCATCCACCTGCGGCCATTGTGCTTGTTCAATCGCGCCAAGGCCAAGCAGGCGCCATAACGCATGACAGGCATGGGGCGTAATCGGCGACATGATCAACACGGCGCTTGTCAGTGCCTCCCTGACCACGGCCCTGCCCTGAGGTGAGTCATCCCCGAACCCGACGACCTCATTCATCAACGACATGACCGACGCAATAACCTTGTTGAAAGCGAGTCTGCGCCTGTAATCATCTTCGCACCTGACAAGAGTTTCATGGGTGAGCCTGCGCAGTTCTTTCTGCTCATCCGTCAGCGCGGCCTTGTCAACGGTCGGCACATCATCGCCAGCCAGATGCTCCACCACCGTATTCCACAACCTTGTACGAATCCACTTGTTGGCGGATTCGACGCCATGATCCGACCACTCGAAGGGTTGCTCCGGTGGCGCGCTGAACATCATTGCCATGCGTATCGCGTCCGCTCCAAATTTTTCCATCAGATGTTGAGGGTCGCCCGCATCACCGGTTGACTTGGACATCTTTGTGCCGCCTTGCAGTACCATGCCAAGGGAAAGCAGCTTCTCAAAAGGTTCATCGGAATCCAAAAGACCTTCATCCCGCATGACCTTGTGGAAGAACCTTGCATAAAGCAGATGTAATATTGCGTGCTCCTCGCCGCCGACATAATGATCGACGGGAGTCCAGTATCCGGCCCTGCCATCCAGCATGGCGTCATCGGCATCATGGCTGGCAAAGCGAGCGTAGTACCAGGATGATTCCATGAAGGTATCGAAGGTGTCCGTTTCTCTCGCTGCAGGTCCGCCGCATTCGGGGCAGGTTGTAGTGCACCATTCCGGCATCTGCTTGAAGGGCGAGCCAACGCCATCAAATGCCACGTCCGTGGGAAGCACGACGGGCAAATTCTCATCCGGCACCGGCACCGCCCCACAGTCGCTGCAATTGACAATGGGCACAGGGCAACCCCAGTAGCGCTGCCGGGACACGCCCCAGTCCCTCAGCCGATAGTTTGTCTGCCGCCTGCCAAGCCCCTTATCGACAAGGGCATCAGCAATAGCGGCAAATGCCTGCTCAAAATCGAGACCATCATAGTCTCCTGAATTGACAAGCACCCCGTGTGCGGTAAAGGCGCACGCCTCAAGGTCACAAGTCTCCCGACTATCCTGCAGAGGCACAATAACCTGCTTTATCGGCAGGTCGAATTTCCTGGCAAATTCCCAGTCACGTTGATCATGCCCGGGGACGGACATGACGGCACCGGAGCCATATTCCATCAACACGAAGTTGGCGACCCAAACGGGTATCGCTTCACCAGACAGCGGATGAATCACATGAATCCCGGTTGGCAGGCCTTGCTTCTCCAGCCTCGCCATCTCCGCCTCGGCCATCTTGGTTCGATTACATTCTTCAAGAAACGCCTGCAACTGTGGGTTGGCTTCCCCCGCCGCCAGAGCAAGAGGATGTTGCGGCGCAACTGCAAGATAGGTGGCGCCCAGCAGGGTGTCCGGCCGCGTGGTATAAACGGACAAGGACCCATCGCCATCGGCAAGCGGGAAATTGATCTCCACGCCCTCGGATTTTCCTATCCAGTTGCGTTGCATGGTTTTAACTTTTTCAGGCCAGCCGGGTAAATCGTCGAGAAACGTCAGCAGTTCTTCCGCATAGTCCGTGATTCTGACAAACCATTGCGCCAGCTCCCGACGCTCGACCGGCGCATCAGACCGCCAGCCCCGGCCATTGATGACCTGCTCGTTGGCAAGGACAGTCTGGTCCACCGGGTCCCAGTTGACCCAGGCGGCCTTCTTGTAAGCCAGACCTTTGCGAAACATACGATTGAAGAACCACTGCTCCCAACGATAGTAGCCGGGCTCGCAGGTGGCGAATTCACGGCTCCAGTCAAAAGCGAACCCCAGCGCCTGCAACTGTTTTTTCATGTACTCAATGTTCCCGCGGGTCCACTCGGCCGGGTGGGTACTTCTTTTTATCGCGGCATTTTCCGCCGGGAGGCCAAAAGCATCCCAGCCCATGGGCTGCAACACATTCCTGCCCTGCAATCGCTGGAATCGACCTACGACATCGCCAAGGGTGTAATTGCGAACATGCCCCATGTGGAGCCGCCCGCTGGGATACGGGAACATGGAAAGACAATAGAACTTCGGCTTGTCGCTGTTTTCCTCAGCCTTGAAGCAGCCGCTATCCGCCCAGGTTTTTTGAACCTCTCGCTCCACATCTTGGTGCTTGTATGTTTGCTTGTTCATTCGTTTGGCGGGTCCAAAAAAATTCGCAATTCTAACCGCGATAAAAGTGTCGCCACAAGAGGCAGCCTATCCCAAGCAGGGCGCACAACACCAGCAGCGGATAACTCCCGTAACGATGGAAAGGCGTTTCACCGGATCTCACTTCCGGCTTACCCCGGAGCACGCCGGGCGTGAATTGCGGCAGGCTGCCCGTCACCCTGCCCCTATGGTCAATCAACGCCGTGACGCCATTATTGGTTGCCCTTACCATGCTCCTGCCGTTCTCCAAAGCCCGCATCCTTGCCATCTGTAAATGCTGCCAGGGGCCGAAGGAACTGCCAAACCAGGTATCATTGCTCACCGTGAGCAGCAGGTCCGGGGACCTGACCGCGCCACGAACCAACTCCGGGTAGGCAACCTCATAACAGATGGAAGCGGACATGCGAAGCTCTCCGGCGCGAAGTGGTTGCTGATCTTCAGGGCCAGGCCTGTTACGAGACATGGGCAGGTCAAAAAAAGCGATGATGCCCCGCAGATAATTTTCCAGGGGAACATACTCGCCAAAAGGAACCAGCCGCCTCTTGATGTACTGACCCTCCCCTGCGCCGACCGCAATCACTGTATTCCGGAAACCGCCTTGCAAGCCCGTGTCCGGGATGCCGAATATCAGCGTTGAGCCTGCCTCTTTTACCTGGCTACCCAACTGATCAATGATCCCCTCCGCCCTGCCCCGAAGAAGGGTGACAGCCGCTTCCGGCCAGATAATCAAATCTCTACCCCACTCATTACGGGATGCTTCCCGGTAGAGGTCAAGAATAAGCAGGCGATTCTTCGGCAGCCACTTTGCATGCTGATCTATATTGCCCTGAACCAGTGATACGGAAAGGTCGCCCTTGTGTTCCGTGAAGTCTGCCCGGGCCAATAACAGGCCTGCGACGGTGATCAGAACCGCCGGGAGCACCAATAACAGGCTTCTTCTTTCGATGGCGGTGAACAGGGTCACAGCCAGAACAACACCTGCCAGACTGACGCCATAGACACCCGCAACGGGCGCAAAGTATTCAAGGGACGAACCCATCAGGCCGTAACCGGTAAACAGCCACGGGAAACCAGTCAGGAACCAGGTGCGCATCCATTCCTGCAACACCCACAACACCGGGAAGCCAATGAGCGGCATGGCCGCCGAACCGCGAAAGTAGGCCGCATAAACAAACGCCTGAGGCAGGCATATCAGTGAATAGCCCAGAACGACCAGGGCCACCAGGAAGCCAGCAAGCAAGACCGACGCGCCACCGTAAACATGGATAGAAACAAATATCCATGAAACGCCCGCGCCAAACATGCCCAAGTTGTAAAGATAAAAACGCCCGATGGCGCGTTTCACCCCGCAGGTGCGTGTACACATGAACAGCGACAAAGGAGAAAGAAGCGCAAAGGGCCAATAATCAAACGGCGACAGGCTCAACGTAAAAAAGCCCCCGCCAGCCAGCGCCGCCAAGTCCACCAGGTATTCGCGTACCCGGCTTGTCACTGCTCAGGCAGCGTCATCTGTAGCAGATGAATCCGTCGGCCATCCGCATTGAGCACCTTGAAGCAGTAACCATCGACGGTAACCTGCTCATCTCGTTTGGGGAGATGCCCGAAGCTGTTGGCTATCAGACCGCCAATGGTACCAAATTCCTCGTCACTGAAATCCGTCTTGAAATAGTCGTTGAAATCATCGATGGGCAGCAGCGCCTTGATGGTATAAGAGCCATTGACATGCCGGTTGATAAAACCTTCCTCTTTAAAGTCATATTCATCTTCAATGTCGCCGACGATCTGCTCCAGCACGTCTTCGATGGTTACTATGCCGCTGATACCGCCGTATTCGTCATACACAATCGCCAAATGGTTCCGGGCTGAGCGAAATTCCTGAAGAAGCACATCAAGCCGTTTGCTTTCAGGAATGGCACTCACAGGCCGGAGGTTATCTCTCAAATTGAACTTCTGCGTGCGGTCTTTCTGCACAAGAGGCAGGAGGTCCTTGGCCAGGAGAATCCCGATTACCTCATCCTGATTGTCGCCTATCACCGGAAAACGGGAATGACCGCTGCCGATGACCATAGGCAGAAATTCGCCCGGTTCCTGGTCCATGCGAACAAACACCACCTGGGCCCTGGGAATCATAATCTCCCTCACTCGCATATCAGACACTGCGAGCGCCCCCTCGATAATTCTCAGGGCTTCACTGTCCAGCAAGGCGCGCCGCTCGGAGGAGCGAAGCAGCGCAAGCAATTCCACCCGGGAAGCTGGCTCCCGGGTCAGCGCCAGGGAGAGCCTTTGAAACCATGACCCGGTGACGTTTTCCCGATTACTCATGGCATGGCCTCGGTTTCATAAGGATGATCTATGCCCAGTTGGTGCAGTATGGTCACTTCCAGATTCTCCATTTCCATTCGCTGACTTTCTTCCTGATGGTCATAGCCCATCAGATGTAACAGACCGTGAACAAGTATGTGGGAAAAGTGATCGGCGAACGACTTGCCGTGAACCCGGCTTTCCTCAAGCACAACCTGATTGCAAATAACAATATCACCGAGGAATAGTCTGCCTTCACCTCCATCGATGCCCGCCTGAAAGGCAAGCACGTTGGTCGGGCGCGCCCGATGACGATACCTGTTGTTCAATGCCGTCATCTCTGCCTCGGCGACCACCTTTACCGAGACCCCCGAAGCGCCTGCGCGCAGATGTTCCAACGCCGCACGCAAACAGAGGGCGATCCGATGCGTGTCGGGTTCATCCTCAAGCGCGCAGGTTGACCGGGATACATCCACGTTGTGTTGTTCAGTTGCCAGACTCATGTTTTTCGTAGGCTTCGACGATGCGTTGAACAAGCGCATGCCTCACAACGTCCCTGGGGCCGAAGTGTGTGAAGGAAATACCCTCGGCGACGCCCAACACTTTCAGGACATGCTTGAGGCCGGACACGGTTTGCTGCGGCAAATCAATCTGCGTGATGTCACCGGTCACCACCACCGTTGAACCGAAGCCGATGCGCGTCAGGAACATTTTCATCTGTTCCGCCGTGGTGTTCTGGCTCTCGTCCAGAATGATAAAGGAATCATTCAATGTGCGGCCACGCATATAAGCCAGCGGCGCAACCTCTATTACTTGCCGTTCGATCAGTTGCTCGACCCGTTCAAAACCCAACAACTCATAAAGGGCGTCATACAGGGGGCGAAGGTAAGGGTCTATCTTCTGGCTCAGGTCGCCGGGCAGGAATCCGAGCTTCTCTCCCGCCTCCACCGCCGGCCTGACCAGCAGTATCCGGCGGATGCTCTCCTGCTCCAGCGCCTCCACCGCACAGGCAACCGCCAGATAGGTCTTGCCCGTCCCGGCAGGGCCAATGCCAAAATTGACATCATGGTTTCGGATGGCATCCACGTATGCGACCTGATTGCCCCCTCTTGGTTTAATGCTTTTCTTGCGGGTACGGATAAGACTCTCGTCATCCTCCCCCGCTACCAAGGCTTCAACGCCGGATTCCTGGAGGAAAAGATGCACCATCTCCGATGTCAGATCAGCGCCGCCCTCGACCTCGCCATACAGATGGTGGAGCAATGCACCCGCCGCCCGCACCAGCTTATTGTCGCCGATCAACTGAAAGTCGTTGCCGCGATTTCGTATGGTAATGCCAAGACGATGCTCAATCTGTTTCAAATGAGAATCAAAAGGGCCGCAGAGTGTTGCAAGCCGGTGACTGTCATTGGGTTCGAGAATAATCTGATGCGGTTCGGGATTAGGCAAATTCATCTATGGATAGTTATTGGCTGCTGTCAGAGGATATACCTGAAAAGCCTATTCGACCAGCTTTCCACGCAGAGAATTTGGCAGCGCCTCGCCTATCTCAACCTCGGCAAACCGCCCAATCAGGCGGCTGTCGCCGCTGAAGTTAACCACCCGATTGTTCTCCGTCCGCCCTTGCAACTGCCCGGGGTCTTTTCTGGAAACGCCCGTCACAAGAACAGTCTGCCTGCCGCCAACCATGGCCTCGCTGATACGCTTCGCCTGGCCTTGCAGTCGCGCCTGAAGGGCCGCCAGCCTTTCCTTCTTCAGGCTCATGGGTGTTTCATCCGGCAGGTCGGCGGCGGGGGTTCCCGGCCTTGCGCTATAAATAAAGCTGAAGGAGTAATCAAAGCCGACTTCCTCGATCAGCTTCATGGTCGCTGCAAAATCGGCGTCGGTTTCACCCGGGAAACCAACGATAAAATCACTGGACAGACTGATATCCGGCCTGATCTTCCGGAGCTTTCTGATGCGTGACTTGTATTCGAGAGCGGTATAACCTCGTTTCATTTTCGCCAGGATGCGGTCGGAACCGCTTTGCACTGGCAAATGCAGATGGTTCACCAGTTCAGGCGTCTCCGCGTAAATACCGATCAACGAGTCACTGAACTCCACTGGATGCGAAGTGGTATAACGAATACGGTCAATGCCCTCAATACCCGCAGCCATGCTGATCAGGTAAGCAAGGTCCGCCACATCTCCGCCCTCAATGGTGCCGCGATAGGCATTGACATTCTGGCCCAGCAGATTGACTTCCCTGACGCCCTTTTCCGCCAGGCGGTGTATCTCTCGCAGTACATCCATCAACGGGCGGCTGACTTCTTCGCCGCGTGTGTAGGGCACGACACAAAAAGAACAATACTTGCTGCAACCTTCCATGATGGATACAAAAGCGGTTGGCCCGTTCACCGAGGGGTCCGGCAGGCGATCAAATTTTTCGATTTCCGGAAAGCTGATATCCACCTGCGGCTGCCCCGTGGCAGATGCCGCCCGAACCATTTCCGGTAGCCGATGCAGGGTCTGAGGGCCAAAAATGACATCTACATAGGGCGCCCTTGTGGAAATCGCAGCCCCCTCCTGGCTGGCAACGCAACCGCCAACACCTATCTGCAAGCCGGGTTTTTCCAGCTTCAGTCGCCGCCAGCGCCCCAACTGGTGAAAGACTTTCTCCTGAGCCTTTTCCCTTATGGAGCAGGTGTTCAGCAGCAGCAGGTCCGCTTCTGACTCATCTCTGGTCAGCTCGTATCCGTGAGATACGCTCAATATGTCCGCCATTTTTGATGAATCGTACTCATTCATCTGGCAGCCGTGAGTCTTGATGAATAGCTTGGCCATAAAGCGCCGAACACCGAAGGCAAGGCCGGCCATTATAGCCTTGAACATCGTCACAAGAACCCCTATTTAACGGGATGCGTTTTCACCTTCGGTGAAAGCCGCAATGTAGTTGACATAACGTCGCAGAATACGAACACTGTATTATTGACCCGGATGCCACCCTTATGCCCAACACGCCCATTTACAAAATTATCTTCTTCAATCAAGGCCAGGTCTACGAAGTCTACGCCCGCCAGATCTACCAGTCTGATCTTTACGGTTTTATCGAGGTTGAGGAATTTGCTTTCGGGGAACGCTCCGGCGTACTGGTTGACCCTGCTGAAGAAAAACTCAAATCAGAATTTGACGGCGTTCGCCGAAGCTATATCCCGATGCACACCATCGTCAGGATAGACGAAGTCGCCAAAGAAGGCGTTGGCTCCATCACCGAGGCCAGGGAAGGCGGCAATGTGTCACCCTTCCCCATGCCCGCCTTCACGCCCAAGGGGTCAGGGGAGTAAGTCTCTCCATATCCTTGTCTGCGGCGGCGTGGACCAGTTCATCCAATGATCTGTCAATGCCCGCTTGCCCGCCGCCTTGCCAAGGTTGGCCATCGGGTCCCCAAGGTTCGCGCCCAGGGCAATATAGACAGCTTGGCTATCAAACCCCCGAACCTCCCGGAGTCATGGCATCGAGCGTGACAAACATGATAGTTTCACCCTTCTTGATTCTACCCGTGAGGATGAAATGAAAGCAGCAGTTTTGCGCGAACACAACAAGCCGCTGGAAATTGAAGATGTCCAGGTTTCCAAACCAGGCCCGAGGGAAGTTCTGGTGCGCCCCATAGCCGCTGGCGTCTGCCACAGTGACCTGCACTTCATGGACGGTTCCTACCCTTACATGCTGCCCACCATTCTGGGGCATGAAAGCGCCGGCATAGTGGAAGAAGTGGGCAAGGACGTCACCTACGTCAAAAAAGGTGATCATGTGATTACCTGCCTCTCCGCCTTCTGCGGCCACTGCGAAAAATGCCTGACCGGGCATCTTTCCCTGTGCCAGAGCCCTGAAGTTTCCCGGAGCCAGGAAGAAGAACCCCGCCTGAGCCAGGGCAATGATCCGATTCACCAGTTCCTCAATCTTTCATCCTTTGCCGAGCTGATGCTGATACATGAACATGCCCTTGTGAAAATTCGGGAAGACATGCCGATGGACAGGGCGGCGTTGATCGGTTGTTCGACCACCACCGGTGTTGGCGCCGTCTTCCATACCGCCGGTGTGGAACCGGGTTCCAAGGTTGCGGTCATCGGCTGTGGCGGGGTTGGTCTCGCGGCCATCAACGGCGCCGCAATTGCGGGCGCAGGCATGATTATTGCCGTCGATATGATTGATGCAAAATTGGAAATAGCCAAGGCACTGGGCGCAACCCATACAATCAACCCGGCTTCCTGCGATGCGGTGGAAGAAGTCAGGGAACTGACTCAGGGTGGATGTGACTATACGTTCGAGGCAATCGGGCTGAAAGCGACAACGGAACAGGCATGGAAGATGCTCGGGAGCGGCGGCGTCGCCACTATTATCGGCATGATCCCGGTGGGTGAGATGGTGGAACTGCACGGCGTTGATTTTCTTGCAGAGAAAAAGATACAGGGTTCCAACATGGGTTCAAATCGCTTTCGCGTCGATATGCCAAGGTTTGTGGACTTTTACCTTAACGGCAAGTTGCATCTGGACCAGATGATTTCCAGGCACATCAAGCTCAGTGACGTCAATGATGCGCTCGCCGCACTGAAAACCGGCGAAGAAGCCCGCCACATCATCATGTTTGACAACTGATGGCCAGGGTCGAAGTGACATCCGACGTTACTGGCAACGTCTGGAAGATTGAAGCCGCTGTCGGTGACGATGTGAAAACGGAAGACGTTATTATGGTGCTGGAGTCCATGAAAATGGAGATCCCGGTGGAGGCGCCTTGCGACGGCAGGCTGGTGGAAATACTCGTCACGGAAGAACAGGCGGTGAATGAAGATCAGCCAGTGGCGGTCATGGAAGTCTGACGATTTTCTAGTTGCCCTTGAATTCAGGTTTGCGCTTTTCAAAAAAAGCGCGGGCGCCCTCCGCCCTGTCTTCACTCGGACCCGTGAGCATATTCTGATCTGCATCCATGTGCATGACGGCGTCATCCAGCGCGGCACTCACTGCGTTGATGCTCTGCTTGATCATCTGCACCGCCACCGGCGGTTGCGCGGCGTATCGTTGCGCCATTTCTCTGACGGCTGAATCCAGCCGCGCCGGGGGAACGACTTCATCCAGAAAACCCCATTCCAGCAGGGTTTGCGCCTTCTCGTTGTCCCCGAGCATAATCATCCGCTTTGCGTGCGCCGGGCCAATCAGCCGTACACACAAGGGTAAGGAGCGCCACATCAGATTCATGCCGAGTTTGACCTCCGGATAACCAGAAAAACAGTCATCCGTGCCAATCCGAAAATCACAGGCAGTGGGAATGCAGGCACCGCCGCCAAGCGCCGCCCCGTGTATGGCGGCAATCGTAACCTGATGTATCTCCGTAATGGCACGAATCATCCTGCCGCCCAGAGCAGCATCCCGCCTTCTCATCACCAGGTTGCGGGTTTCGGTTTTCTGTTTCAGATCAGCACCGGCGCTGAAGTGTTTACCTGCGCCGCGAAATATCACGACTCTGGTTTCTTCGTCATGGAGGAAGTTACAGGACGCCTGCTCGATTTCTTCCATCATGCCAGCGTTCAGCGCATTATATGAATCCGGCCTGTTCAGCAGAAGGGTCGCAACCCGCCCCGCCTTTGTAACCTCTATGAAGCGGTATGTCTTACTCATTCTGACCTTTGTTTTTCAGCATATCTTCCAGCGCCTTGTTGAATTCATTAAACGTATATTCTCTTACCTTGTATTGCCAGCCTCTATTCGATTCAGTATCGAGATGCAACCAGTGATCATCGGCGACTCTGACCGTTTTTGCCACGACGGTCTCACCATCATCGAGCGTGAAAGTCGTCATTGTTGCTTGATCGAATCGACCCGGTTTCAGCGGCTCAACATCCAGGAAACGCAGATTGACCAGCATCCTGGCCAGATCGTCCGCAACCGTAGCGTACTTCAGTTCCGCAGCCTCTGGAAGGTTCTGCAATATCAATTCACCGGCTTCGTTTCTTTCCGCGCTCAACAGGGTAGCGCCCCCCTTCACCATCGTCACCTTGCGGATTTTCGAGGAATCAACACTGATCGCCACCGAGTCCAGCCAATCCATCGGGTCCGGCGAGGCGGTTATAACAGCATCCGTCAGATACACCTGAGGGTCGCCAACCAGACGTACGAATGAGCCTCGCGACTCGCTGGACTCACCAATAACGAGTTGCGTTACGCCAGTTGCGGACTCGACGGAAACCAGAGTACCGGCCTGTTCGCCGGAATCCGCCAGCCCCAGGCGGCCGTGATTTTTTTTCCTGGCGGTTTTCTTCTCCGCTATCTTGACTTCCGAGAGCAGGCTAAGGAAAGCCGACAAGGCCTCGAAATCCGCCGGATAATCGGACTTTTCCGACAGTCGCCAACCGGCATCCTCATGCTGAATGGAGACGGCGACCTGCTCTTCCGCCAACGGGCGGATACTCACCTTTTGCACCAAAGCAAGCTGCCCCTTCAGGCCAGGGAGAAGCAATGGGGGAATTTCCCCTGAGTCATCGCCTAACCTCTGCATGAACAGCGCAAGCAACATGGCGGCTATCAACAGAAGCCCCACAACTCTTACATTCATCATGCGCCTGCCTCCTTTACCGCCTTACCGCGACCAGGGCGGAACCTTCGCACCACGAAAAGTATCGCTATCAGCACGAATGGCATCAACAGAATGTTGAGCAACTTCAGCATGGCGCCCAGTGTTTCCATGTCTCTGTCCAACTGGTGGCGAACGTCTCGAAGCTGTTTGCGAATCTTCAGTTTCTCGTCCTGAAAACGGACAAGAGCCTCTTCCTGTTCCGGCGTCAACGTCAACAGGCCGTCTTCAACCTGGGACGATTGCAGTTCACTGAGTTTCTGCTCGGTTTCGGCAAGCCTTATCTGAAGGTCCTCCGCATTCCGCAGGTATTTTTCTTCAGCCTGCCGCCGCAGATTCTGCACCACGACAAAGGGCCGCGAAAATTGGCCCCGAGAGCGCACATCAATCAAGGCGCTGCTGCCTGAAAGATTGTCAACGAGGTTGGTAATGAAACCGCCATTGTCCGCAAAGGCGCTGACAATCTGCTGACCAAAGAAATCCTGCACCTGCACCCACAACCTGTCTGACAACAGGTCTGTATCAGCGACTATGACCGCCTGCAATGTCTCCGTGGCAACCTTGAGTTCACCCTCGAAACCTTCAATGCCTTCCGGGAAGGCCGTTTTTGCGCTACCGGAAACGCGCACGGCAGTGACATAGGTTTCACCGCTCGGGGTAAATCCTTTCTGTAATTCGCCCGGGTCTGAAAGAAACTGAAACTGAAGAGAAGGCAGCGGGCTTGCAAATTCGCTTGAAACAATAAGCGGCCGCGCTTCCACACCTTCAACCATGTCTATGTCCAGAATACCCACTGTTGCCATGTTGATGTTTTCCAGCAAAGCGGTGACAACATCATCCCGTGAAATATTCCGCTCCGTGAAACCCGGTATCCCGAGATGCCTCACTGGCACGCCATCTGCGCCCCCCACTGTCAGCGCCGCCTGCGCATCGCCAAGAATTTCATCTTCCCTGAGCTTGACGCCCCAGGCCGATGTAAGGCGATTCAGGTTGGAAGACGCCGCTCCCTGCATGCCCGTTTCCGGCGCCGCTGGCTTGTCTGTTTCTGCTAACGGATCAACAAAGGCGATGAATTTACCACCGTTCATTACATGCTGATCAATGGCAAACAACCCGCTCTCATCAAGCGCCTTTGGATGAATCACGATCAATAAATCGACGGTTTCCAGCTCATCCGGAGAAAGATCATCCAGCACTTTCACTGCAAAGAGTTCCTCCAGGCGAGTCATGAATATCCAGGCGGGCGAGGGCTGGAAAGTCCGGGGGTCAATGCTGCCACCGATTTCGAGATTGGAGTAAACACCCACCGTCGATTTCTCGACGGTGGCCAGGTTATGAATCAGCTTGGTGATGTCATATTCCAGAAACTCCTCTTTATCCGGCTGAAAGAAAGGAATAACCGCCTGCCCATCAAGAGCGTTGGTCCCTGCGAGGCCGAAATAAAGTTCATCGCCGGATTGATTGGCCGGCACACCTTGCAACCCGAAAGTAGCCGCCCGGTCTTCTTCTTCGGAAAAAGGTTCAGGGTTTATGATCTTCAGATTGATTTTGGCGCCGCCGTACAGCTTGTATTCTTCGAGCAACTCCCTGACTCTTTGAGCGTAAGTTCGCAGGGCTGTCAAGTTCTCGCTGGCTTTCCCGGAGAAAAAGAAATAGAGATTAATCGGCTCGTCAATCTCGCTGATGATTTCCTCCGTGCCATCAGACAGTGTGTAAAGACTGTTCTCCGTCAGGTCCAGACGCATACCGCCGAACATCAGGTTATTCAACAACGTGAACAACAGAAAACCGACAACAAGGATAACGAGTGACGATAACGCACCTGACTTCATCGTTAATTCCCCTTTTTCATATCAAGGACAATGGACGTCGCCGTCAGCCACACCAGAATGACCGACAGGAAATAAAGAATATCCTGCAGGCTGAGCACGCCCTTCGATACGGCGTTGAAATGGCTGAGGAAGCTGAGACTCGCAATCATGTCCAGCATCAGCAGCGGCACCCAACCCTTGAAGGCATCCAGCACTAAAGGGAAACCCGCCATCACAAACAGCAGGCTGATGAAGCCGCACAACACGAAGGCGATAACCTGGCTTCGGGTCAGCGCCGACATGCAGGAACCTATGGCGAGGAAGCCGCCAACCATCAGCCAACTGCCAAGATAGCCGGCAAGGATGACGCCATTATCCGGATCTCCAAGATAGTTGACGGTAAGCCATAGGGGGAAAGTCAGAAGCAGCGCCATACCGGCAAACAGCCAGGCCCCCAGGAATTTACCCAGGACTATGTCCATGCGGGAAAGCGGCAGAGTCATCAGCAGTTCCAGCGTGCCTGTCTTCCTTTCTTCAGACCATAAGCGCATGGATATGGCGGGCGCCAGAAACAGGTACAACCAGGGATGAAAGCTGAAGAAGGGAATCAAGTCCGCCTGTTGGCGCTCGTAAAAATTGCCCAAATAAAAGGTAAATACACTGGAAAGCACCAGGAATATCATGATGAACACATAAGCAATGGGCGTTGCAAAGTAACTTCGCAGCTCACGCTTCAGTACGATACTGAACTTCATTGCGCCGCTCCTTCCGTCAGGGAACGAAAGACTTCATCAAGCCTGCCCTTCTCCGCATGCATGGATGCAACCGGCCAATGCCTGGTCTGCGACAACTCAAACACCCTGGCGAAAAGGCCCGGCTCCTCGCCGGGGAAGACGGTAATCTCCTCCCCGTTACAAACAACGCTGCTCACACCGGGAAGATTTTCCAGCGCCTTCATTATCTCGTTGGCGGCAGTGGCGGTTTCCAGGGTCAGAGTTACCGCGCCGTGGTAGACGCTTTGCTCCAACAGCGTCGTCGGCGTGGTGTCAGACACGATTCTGCCGGCGGTCAGCACCATCGCCCGGTTGCAGACAGCCTGCACCTCCTCCAGGATGTGCGTTGAAATAATAACGATCTTGTCTTTCGACAACCCCTTGATCATTTCCCTCACCTGATGCTTCTGGTTCGGGTCCAGCCCGTCCGTCGGTTCATCCAGAATCAATACATCCGGATCATGCTGGATGGCCTGGGCCAGGCCGACCCGACGCTTGAATCCTTTTGAAAGGGTCTCGATCTTCTGGTGAATCACGTCCTGCAACGACATGGCGTGAACCGCCCTGCCAACGGCTGATTCCAGTGCGTCACCGGCCAACCCCCTGGCTTCCCCGACAAAGTTCAGAAATTCCAGAGGCGTCATTTCTTCATAGGCGGGGGCGCCTTCCGGCAGATAACCAATATGCGCTTGGGCGCCTAGTCTGTCTTGCTGCATGTCACAACCCCAGATGGAAACAGACCCGGCAGTGGGCCGCAGGAAGCCCGCCAGCATCTTCATCGTCGTGGACTTACCGGCACCGTTGGGGCCGAGAAAACCCAGAATCTCCCCGGGGGCCAGCTTGAACGACAGGTCATCAACGGCCACCAGGCCACTGTAGTGTTTTGTCAGGTGATTAACTTCCAGCATGCAGGCGCTTACCTCTCTAACTCATGACTGCTCATGACTGCTCATGACTGCTCATGACTGCTCATGACTGCTCATGACTGCTCATGACTGCTCATGACTGCTCATGGCTGCTCATGGCTGCTCATGGCTCCAAAAACCGGCTATGGTAAACCATCGCCAAATCGCCTTTCCATAGACAGCCGATTGTCGATTTTTCTCCCGATGCTTCCAGAGAAATTTCGCTTAGCTTTCCGGAGTGTGTAACATCATGACATGATGATGAGAAAAGAACCCGCCGACAGAGAGGCGCAATGAAACTTCCCATTACGCCCGCTGCCGTGATCTTTGATCTCGATGGCTCCCTGTTGGACACGGAGCCCTTGTATACCCAGGCGGCGCAAAAGATCCTTGACCCCTTCGGGCACACCTATGACCTGGAACTGAAACGCCGCGTCATGGGCGGCGACGCGGTTCGCAGCGCCCAGGTGACAATTGATGAATACAGATTACCTCTAAGCCCGCAGGAGTTTCTTGCCGCCAGGGAAGATTACCTGAAGGATTTGTTTCCCGACGCTGAGGAAATTGAAGGCGCGGGAGCCTACCTGCAATATCTTGCCGAAAAGCGCCTGCCCATCGGCCTGGCAACCAGTTCAAACGCTCGCCTGTGCGAACTCAAGATAGGTAAACGCCACTGGAAGCCTCTGCTGCAAACCATCGTCTGTGGAGACGATGCGGCGCTGAAAAAGGGTAAACCGGAACCGGATATCTTCCTCCTATGCGCCAGCCGCATGGGCGCCGACCCGGCCCGCACGGTTGCCTTTGAGGATTCACGCAATGGTATTGCAGCGGCAAAGAGGGCGGGCATGGCGGTGGTGGCAATCGAAAGCCCCTACACCACCCCCGACGACCTGCGGGAAGCGGATATGGCCATCAGCGACTTTTGCGCACTGATGGACTGATGCCTTTGCCTTTATAGTTGCGCTTCTTGTCTGAATCCAGGGCCGAGCGAACCGCCTGGTTCCAGAATTTCATATTCTGCTCCATGGCCTTGCGCATCATGTTGAGCGGTTCCGCATCGGTCAGACCCCGAATATTGCGGCGATAACGGTCCTGATGCTCCAGGAACATCATGATGCTTTGCTCAATGTAACGACCCACCACGCTTTGCACCGCTTCACCATAAAATCTGATGAGATGCTCCAGAACCCGGTTGGTCAGTATGGGCTGGCGGCCTTCACCTTCCTGCTCAGAAATGATCTGCATCAGTACCGTCCGGGTCAGGTCCTTCCCCGTTTTGGAATCCGCGACGGAAATGGACTCTCCGCTGAGGATAATCTTGCGGATATCCTCAACGGTGACATACTGACTTTCTTCTATGCCATACAGACGCCTGTTGGGGTACTTCTTGAACTCTCTCATGGGTGACCTCACGGGTGATGCCGGGCTTTTTGTGCACTGAACAATACTGGACGATGAAGTTACACAGGCTTCCGGGAAGTTGCAAATACAGGCATCCCGCCTATACAATGTTGCACCGCAACATTGGGGAAAGGAGCACTTCCATGAAAATTACCATCGACTTTGATATTACCCCCGAAGAGCTAAGACAATTTCTTGGCTTGCCAAATCTCGAGGGTCTGCAGGAAGACATACTGGAAATGGCCAGGAAACAGCTCACCGAGTCTGGCCAGACGGTCTTCAATGATTTCATCACGGGAGCCGTTCAACCGATGCTGGCCTACCAGCAATGGGTACAACAGATGATGCTGGGAAAGGCCGCAGACGACAAAAGCAAGCAGACCGACAAGAAAGCAACATGAACCGGGTATTGATTACAGGTGCATCATCCGGCATAGGCGAGGCTCTGGCGCACCGCTTTGCCGCCGAGGGTTTTGGCCTCATCCTGACGGCGCGCAGGCAAGACCGCCTGGAAAAACTGCGGCAATCGCTTGAACAGCAAACAGAGGTCAACATCTTCAACGCGGACCTGGCGACGGACGACGGCCTTGCTGCATTGATTTCCGACATTGACGACGCTGACCTGGGCCCGGATATTCTCGTGAACAATGCCGGGATGATGGTTCAGACTGAGTTTGCACAACTCACATCGGAGCAGATAGACAGGACTCTCGCCCTTAATATCCACGCGCTCACGCGCCTGACCCATCACTGCCTGCCGCGAATGCTCGCCAATAAATCCGGCCGCATACTCAATGTTGCATCGGTTGCCGCCTTTCACCCGGCGCCGGGCATGGACGTCTATGCGGCAACCAAGGCTTATGTGCTTTCCTTTACGGAATCCCTTGCAGAAAATCTGCGCGGGACGGGCGTATCAGTAACCGCCCTTTGCCCGGGGGCCACCAGCACGGAAATGGTAGATGAAACCCTGGCGAAAAACCTGCCCCCTTTTATGATGTCCAGCGCGGAAGATGTAGCGAAAGAAGGCTTTGACGCCCTGATGAACAGAGAAGTCATCCGCGTGCCGGGCCACGCCAACAAGCTCGCACTCGCCTGGGCGCAACATCAGCCTCGCTGGCTCATTCGCGGGCTGGGCGGGCTGGCGTCAAGATTCACCCGCTGACGACCCTTTCAGGGGGAACCCTGGCTTGCCGCCTGAAGAGACGGCAAAGCGGCAATCGCTTCCGCGAGGGCACGGTCCTTGTCTGTAACCCTGCTGCCCGCATCATGGGTCGTCAAGCGAATAGACACGCGATTGTAAACATTGCACCACTCGGGATGATGATTGTGCTCTTCCGCCAGGGCAGCGACTTCCGTCATAAAGGCAAATGCCTCGACGAAATCGCCGAACTCAAGATCCGCAACTAACGCATTATTCTCTTCGCGCCACATTTTTAATGTGAGGTCGTTTCGCAATGACAAATAAATTCTGCCCTGGTGGAAAAGTCAGCATTGTTTGCGATGTTGGCATCCTCTGCGAGTTGCAAAGAAATTAAAATGTATCCCCCTTCCGTCCATCGTCGGCCGCGAAGATGTGATCCGCAAATGTTTTTAACTTTGTCGTAATGTTGGGCTCCTATCCAATCCAAAGAATCGTGCATTAAACTTGATGTTCCATTAAGGCACATCATACGCAGTAACGGCTTCATGGGCAGAGGCAAGGATGGTAATGCCCGGACAAGAGATGGATTCTTTTTGATCCACAAGAGTGATACAGTAGCCTCTCTTTAGCATTACTTATCATCGATAAAAATTCACGTCAGCCACCAGACGGCAAACCCTTCAAGTAACGAAGGAAATCGGCGACTTTTGCATTTAAAATTGGTCTAAAGAAAACACAGATACCCTGGATGATTATTATCAGTAAACAAGGTAGTAGAATATGAGAAACAATTACATAGCCCACCAAGACATAATCGATTTTGCTGACCAACATGTCAACCTGAAAAGAGAGCATGCGAAGAAATATAGGCATCAGACGAATGAATTGCGTACGCGGCTGGAAAAAAAACTAACCGAAGATCCCGGTTTTGACTTGCGCCGAATGTTGCTATCCGGAAGTCTGGCAAAACATACGGCGCTGAAAAGTATCAATGATATTGATGTTGCATTGTATGTTTCGCAACCCGACCCACCAGAAGATATGCCTGAATTACTGGCTAAATTAATGCATATACTCAATCACCTGTATCCAAATATGGATCCGTCACAAATACAACAACAAGAGCATTCAATTCGCATTTCATACCGGGGAACGGGGCTTGATGTTGATTTAGTACCAATTGCATACAATGGTAATTCAAAGTGGGATGGTTATTTGTATTCTTCTCGGTCGGGCAAATGGATTCTAACCAATATCAATCAACATCTTGATTTCATTAAAAAGCGCAGGATGGAGCACGGAGCGGAATACCTTCAGGTGATTCGCTTGCTGAAATACTGGATTAAAGAGATGCAAAAAAATGATGAGAATTTTAGATTTAAGTCCTTTTTGGTTGAGTTGATCATGGCACATTTAGCAGATTATGGTAAAATTTGTTTGAGTGATTATATTGAGGCATTGGCGGATTTTTTTAATTTCATTGTCCGGGGCGGACTGGATAAATTGATTGTGTTTGACGATTATTACTCACCAAATTTGGTTCTGCATTGCAACGAGCCAATCGGCGTGTTTGATCCGGTTAATCCGGAAAATAATGTCGCACGAAGTTATACACCGGGCGATAAAGAATCTATAGTAAATGCGGCCGCGGATGCCGCGGATGCCGTGGATTCTGCTTTGCGTGCACCAACAAAAGGCGAAGCTGTTCGCTATTGGCGCAAAGTTTTTGGTATTTCATTTGGGGGTTAGAGAAATGTCTACAGCTACTGCAACACACACAAATACTTCTGTTTACGCACGCCATATTGCCGCCAAGGTGTCTGCGGATTTGAAACGATTACAACGACTTTATGGTATTGGAAGCCCAACAGATGGGGAAATTGATGCTTATGAAAAAGAATTGCAAATGTTATTGATTGCTGGGTATTTGGGTGTCGTTACATATGGCTACAAGCGAAACGATAAATGGATTGTGGCATTGAAATATCAAGCGATTGATGGTGGCGTTTCTGGTAGCGACCCTGGTGGTATAAGACTGGAAACAGACGTGAGTGATTCTTACTTCTCCTCGTTTTTAATCTATTCGAGCAAATGGAATACGATGACCAAACAGAAAAGATTAGATTTTGAAGAAACTCTTCCATTTAAACGCAAAGAGGGACGGGAGCCAAAGATTGAGAAAGGTTGCTGGGCTGAGGGAAGAAGATATACAGCGGGTGGATTAGGTGTGCAACGTTCCGCGATAAAAGTGGTTTAACACAATGCAAGAAGGATCAATAGACGATGTTTTTGGTCGACGGGCGATATTGCCAGACAGCGAAGCAGACGAGCGTCTTGCGCGTTTGGTCGGTATTGATGAACAAATTGACAGGTTGTCAAAGATTTTGGAAATGTTGTTGTTCCCTGTGCGTATTAAAGAATGGCGCAAGCACCATCATCCAAAAGCATCAACTATTTTTAATTACGTAAAGAATAAACACCCATTGATCATCATTGCTGGTGACGTTGGCACGGGGAAAACGGAATTATCGGAGACAATCGGAAGCCGAGTCGCCAGAAACGGCAATGTAGAGATAACCTTGTTTCCGATGAGTCTGTCAACCCGCGGCTCAGGGTTGGTTGGCGAAATGACCAAATTAATTTCTTCCGCCTTTGGTTATGTTGAACAGGCATGCAAGAAAATAAGCAAATCAAAGGACGGCAGTTACCGGGCGGGTGCTATTTTACTCATAGACGAAGCCGATGCCTTGGCGCAATCACGCGACAGTGGGCAGATGCATCATGAAGACCGTGCCGGGGTGAATGCGTTGATACGCGGTATGGATTTGCTAAATCGGCAACACCTGCCCGCCGTGATGATAATGTGCACCAATCGCCTGGAAGCAATTGACCCTGCAATTGTTCGTCGTGCTACGGAAACGTTTGTATTTGAGCGGCCTAATGAGAAAAAACGTGCCGCCATATTAAAACCCGCGCTGGAAGAGCTTGGCTTTAATGCACAACAAATCAACCAGATTGTTGAGGTTACCGGCGAAACCGAGGGGCGAGATTATGGGTATACGTTTTCAGATATTACGCATCGATTGTTTCACGCCATCACAATCTCGGCATATCCTAACAAGTCTATTGATTTTGATGATGTTCTGAAGGCTGCTCACCAAATAAAACCATCCCCACCGTTTAAGAAATAATCTTATAAATGTCTTCCATCATTGATTTTTTCAACCACCAGTTTTTTATAGTTATGGGTGGCATAAGTACCGCCGTGCTTGTAAGTGGGGCAATATATATAATCTATTTAGTGGTAATCGGTGTTATCCCTGTCTGGTGGCGTTTGGGCATCGCGCTTTCCAGAAACAAGATAGCCATCTTTGCGGATAGTGATAATTTTAATGATTTAGAAAAAATACTAACCGATTCGAAATTATTCAAAGAAAAAAATATCGTTAACATCGGGACAACTAATATCTTTAGCGCCGAGTCAGCAGACTTGCTGTTGGTTTATTGGCCAGATTTCAAGGACAAACTGAATGAAGTGTTACACGTTAAAAATCATTCGGTAGGGCTTGTCGTCTATGCTCCTCAAGAAGGAGGGTTCATAGATAAGCCAGCTATGGCAGAACTGAATGCTCATCATAATGTAACGGTCACTAACTTCAGAGGTCGGTTGTTAAATGATGTATTCGTATCCATGGTCACAACCAAGAAAACAAAATGACCGATTCTGATGACAAGAAAATCCTGGAAGAAATTGATCAAAAAAGTGAAGAATATTACGCGTTACAGAATCTCGGATTAGATGCCGCTGAATCTTTCAGTTTTTGGGGGTGCTTTGGTGAGTATCTTGATTCATTGCTCTTTATCAGGCAACACGACCACACTCCAAAGGGTGTTGCTGACACCACATCCACAGATGAATCGGCACCCTATATTCTGGAAAAGGGGAAGGTGAATGCCATAATATCAGCACTTAAAAATCGTCTGCGCAGTAGAAAAGAAAACGTAGAATATTTTGGTGTTGAGCAAAACGGCGGTGTAGAGAAGATCATTGGTAACATTTATCAGGGTTCGGATGAAGGAGACTACTATCCAAGCGTGGAGAGCAAGGCAGCACACCTGCTCTACTTTTTAGTGAAAGACCATCTTTTTATTGATGGCAACAAAAGAATAGCGGCGTTCCTTTTTATATGGTTTTTAGACATCAACGGAATGTTGCGCCGTGAGAACGAAGGGCCGATCATTCCTTATGGATTCATCTACAAACTGACAGTATTTATTGCCACAAGCAACCCCAAAGACAAAGATGTGATTGTGGATTTAGTTACGCACATCATATCTTTCCATAAAGAATTGCTGCTGGACCCGCCTCATAATCGGTAAATGTTGTGTTGAATGCTAGATACAACAAAAGCCCTGTATTCCAGCAGATAGATCAATCCAGCATCGTGATGAGCCTTGATGACTTGCTCTGTGTTGGTGGTATGAATTGACACTATGACTTTCTGTGCTACGACGCTGATAGTCCATTAATCTGATAAAAGGATATAAATATGGAGACCATCAAAGGAACGATAAGTGACATTATCAATGTACTGTATAGGCCCATAATATATGGCGCTCCGGTTGGTTGATGACCAGGGATTGTAGCGGAGATTGCAGGTTCAGGGCTTGGTGGGGTCGTTCGGCGTTGTAAAACACCAGCCAGTCAGCCGGTTTTTGATTAAGAACAGCTAGACACGCCCCATTTCTTTCAGTTCATCGGGTGTATATGGCGGCTTACGGCGGTGTAACATGGCATGGCAATTGGGGCAGACTGGCACAAGGTCTTCGATTGGGTTCACTACATACTCTTTATTTATATCTGCAAGTGGGACTAAGTGATGTACATGGATAAACCCCTTTCCAATATCTCCGTATACCTTTTCGAAATTAAAGCCACAAACCATACAAAAGCAGCCGTGATGCTCAATGCATTCATCTCGCGCTTTAGGGTCCCTCTCATATACATTCACTGTTACTGATTTCTTAGCTCCTTCATAGAAGGGTGTATTGGTATCTTTTTCATCTATTTCATCGGGATAGGTTATGACAGACAGACCTTTGAGAATTTTTTCATGATGAGACATGACACGCCTTGTGCTGCCCATTGACGTATTTCCTGAGCTCTCACAGTACTTTATGTGTTCCTTTACCGCTTGAATAGCACTGGCTAACCCGTCAACACCATAATCTTCCAATATTTTAGTTAAATGATAGTCGGTTGCATATTTGTTATGCGACCGTTTGTATCCTTCGCCATCCATCATTTTCTTGAAATTATTAATATAGTTTGATGCTGAAACCCCGTTCATTTTCAGATCATTTACTAAGTGGTCGATGGCATCTTGCTTACTCCTTATCCCCTCATAAACTTCCTTTGAGGCCAGGTATGCAGCCTCTGTCATTTCTGATGTTATTTTCATCTTCTTATGTTTTCTAGTGGGTTGTACGAAAAACTCATCCGCATCGACGCGAACACCGCCTGTTTCCCCGATGTGAATTTTAGGGTGCTTTACTTTGTCATTAGCCATGGGCTCCCTCCTGTCAGTCAGCTATGTGATTATACTGAAAAGTGAATTTGTTATAGGATCAATAAAATTCATATCAATCATTGGGCTGCACTCTCATCAAGGTGCTGAACGCCTGCGGACAAACCGGTCAATCTGCTAGACAGGGCTAGTGGCGGTGATGATCACCCCCTTCCCGTCATTCTCGGGCGCAGCCCGGGAATCCAGAGTGGCGGCGTAGCCGCCATTTACATTGCGGCTTTCGCTTCGCGAAAGCCGCAACTCTGGACCCCCGCCTTCGGCCTCGGCGAAGGATGACGGTGTGGGGTTTAATGGCGCCGATGGCGTACTATCAGCAAATCACCCTGGTTGCCTGAAAAGTCTCACATGTGTTTGAACCTACACAGTGCATATACTCACCAAGCAGGGAGAGAAGATAGACCAAACCAACTATAATCTGCAAATGCTGAACACACTGAAAGCAATGGGGCCGCTGCGTAATATCCTGCATGGCGCCGCCCTCTTATGTACACTGCTGATGCCGTTTGCTGGCAGCCCCGGTTACTCAGAAAACCAGGTCCTGTTCTTCAGCGGCATACTGCCCGCCACATCACCGATTATTGTGATAGTCATTGGGCTGGATGTCATGATGAGCAATATCTGGAAATCTGATGCGGAGCCGGAGCGGGTGGCGCAACTCAACACTATCATCAGGGCCCACCTGATCTTCGGCGGGGCTCTCCTCACGGCCTGGCTGGCGGTGTTTTTGCCGGCGCTATTGTAGGTGCTGGTGTAGGTGCTGGTGTAGGTGCTGGTACTGGTGTAGGCACGGATGCGGAGATACAACCTTGCCCATGCAAGGTTCTTCTCATCAGGTACTGGTCTTGATGACGCCGTGTAAGCATTTTCGGCGGATGGCTACCTAATCAGGCTTACATGCATTGAATGCATACTCTCCTTTGACCCCTCGGCACCCTCGTCGTATAATTCGCAAAGTGATGGCCATAGCTGGCGGCTGCGTAGACCTGCTGTCAGCCCAAGCCATGTACATATAGCCATGTACATATAACCATGTACATACAGCAACAGGCTCTGGCCAGGCACCAAAGGAAAATGGTACGCTACTGGACAAACTGAATCAGCCGATGGTAATCATTTTTGCATCAGTCGGAAGGGTCATACACTGCAAATTCTACGAGGGTTCTAACAATGTTCATATCACGCCTTGAAAAGACGAAGATCGGCCTGCTGTTTATCCCGGCCTGCATACTCACGTTTGCGCTGTCATCTCCTGCCGGCGCCCAAACGGGGGCCGAGGGTATTACAACAGTTTTGGAAGAAGTGGTGGTCGTGGGTACGCGCCGCAAGGGCAGGACAGTCGCGGACAGTACTGTGCCGATAGATGTCATCGGAGCGGACCAGCTCGAAAACAGCGGCTTTACCGAAACGAACAGGCTGCTTTCCAACCTGCTGCCAAGTTTCAACTTCCCCCAGCCTTCCATTACAGACGCCACCGACCAGATTCGCCCTGCCCAGCTTCGCGGTCTCGCACCGGACCAGACGCTTGTGTTGATCAATGGCAAGCGCCGACACAAAAGCTCACTTATCAACCTTAACGGCTCCGTGGGTCGCGGCTCACAAGCAGTTGACATCAACCAGATCCCTGCAAACTCTATCAAGAGTATTCAGGTGCTCCGGGACGGCGCCGCCGCACAATATGGCTCGGACGCCATTGCCGGCGTCATCAATATCATTCTGAAAGACGCCCCGGATGGCCTGTCTTTCTCTACGATATACGGCGAGTACAGAACCGAGTTGGATGACGTGTCAAGAGTTGGGTCTGTGACTGCCGTGCTGGATGATATGGGTTCCGAAACACTGCAGGTGACCCCAAGCGACCGGGATGATGAGCGCGACGATGGGGGAGTCCTGACAGTTCGCGGCAACCTGGGGTTGCCTTTCTTTGGTGACGGCTTTCTCAACGCGTCCTTTGAATACCGTGACCGTGATGACTCCAATCGCGCTGGGTATGATCCCAGGCAGCAATATGCACTCATCCCCGGTGGCACTGATGGCTGCACCAACACAGTCAATTGCCTTGACCCAAGAGAATTCACCTTTGATCGCATCAATCACCGCTTTGGTAATGCCGAAGTTGAAGATAGTACTTTCGTGGTCAATGCAGGCAAGCCGTTGACAGCCGACCTTGAAGCCTATCTGTTTGCAACCTACGGCCATCGCGAAGGTAACAGTGGCGGTTTTTATCGGCGCTCTCAGGACGCCCGCAATGTCCCCGAAATCTACCCGCATGGCTTCCTGCCGCAGATCACCACCGAGACGGATGATATGTCTTTCGTTGTCGGTGTGCGTGGCGATGTGATTGGCTGGGATTCGGACTTTTCGCTTGTATACGGCGAGAACGATATAGAGTTTGGCGTGGTCAACAGCCTGAACGCTTCTTACGGGCCGGTTAGCCCGACCGAGTTCGATATTGGTTCCCTCATCAATGACCATCTTGTTCTCAACGTCGATTTTTCGCGACTGTATGACTTTAACAACGTTCCGGTAAACATGGCCTTCGGTTTTGAGTACCGGGAAGAAAACTATGAACTGGGGGCCGGGGAACCCGCCTCCCTGCCAACTGGCCTGGGTATCGGGCCAGTGGCAGGCAAGGCCGCCGGTGCCCAGGTCTTACCGGGTTTCACGCCGGAATCAGAGGTGAATGGCGAGCGGGACAATATCGGCGTCTATCTTGAACTCGACGCGGATATTACTGACAGATGGAATCTGGGGGTTGCAGGTCGTTTCGAGGATTACAGTGACTTCGGCTCTGATTTCAACTGGAAACTGGCCACTCGGTTTGGCGTGAGCGATACCTTCAATCTGCGCGGCTCGGTCCAAACCGGTCTCCGAGCTCCGAGCCTCGGGCAGCAGTACTACCAGTCGATTGCCACGGTATTTGTCGATGCAATACCGTCTGAAACGGGCACCTTCCGGCCAACCAGCGATGTCGCCATCGCCTTGGGCTCTCCGGGGCTGGATGCCGAAACATCCTTTGGATTCAGCGCCGGCTTTACCTGGGAGTTGATAGACGGCTTCAACCTGACGGTCGATTATTACAGCATAGACATAGATGATCGCATTGTTCTTTCCGAAAACCTGCGCAGTGCAGCCGTCGTGGAGGTTCTGGAGGCGGCGGGCGTAAACGCCACACGTGCTCGCTTCTTTCTCAATGGCGCCGATACGGAAACTCGAGGCTACGATGTCGTCGCCACCTATGACTGGAATATAGGTGAGGGGGGGGGGCGTTATAAAGTTTAATGTCGCCTACAATGATACGGAGACAGAGGTTGATGTGATCAAGGTTCCCTTGGCGGTCAACCTGGAGGCAGATGGCATTTTCTCCTCTCGGGAAGCACGGCGTCTTGAAATTGGCTCCCCGGAAACCAAGCTGAACCTGAGCGCCACCTGGTTGTATCAGGATTTGCAGCTAACCCTGCGCCTCAACCGATATGGAGAGACGGTAGACCCACAAAGCAACATTGCCGAGGACGAGGTTATCGATGCCGAGTGGATCACCGACATAGAGGTGCACTATGACTTCAGCGAAATGATCAGTCTCGCGGTTGGGGCCAATAATGTGTTTGATGTCTATCCCGAGGCAACCATATCTTTTAACGAGCGCAATGGCATAGGATTATCCACCTTTGATCGGATTTTCCCTTACTCCGGCTTCTCGCCCTATGGTTTCAGCGGCCGCTTTGTCTATGGCCGTGTTGGCTTGAATTTCTAAACCGGGAATAAGTTCTCCAGCCGGGCAAAGGCACTTTACGCGGCTTCGCGGAGCCGCGTGTCTTTTGTTATTCCCACGGGCGGCAACTGTCAGCTTTTCCGGCTCGCCTGCAGCCCACAGTAATAAGCGGGTATCCAGCAGCACGTTCACTGGCCATCCTCGAATGCTTCTTGTATTTCTTGCTGGCCCATAGCGTCGAAATCATCTGGCACCTTCATCTTTCCCGATAAAAATCCCAAGCGTTTTTGTTGAGAAACGGCCGGGGCGTCAATACGTATGACTTTAACCATGGGTTTACCTGCCTTCGCGATAACAAATCCCTCCCCTTTTGCCGCCATCTCTACCAAGCGAGACAGGTGGGTTTTGGCTTCGTGAATATTGACCGTTTTCATGCTCTCTCCAGATAAACATTGCCGCGCCATCAGTCAACGATAGACTGATAGGTCATCACACGAAACGCATCCGCCAGGGTCGTTTGATGCGGGAGGCTCTGCACCATGAAAATACCGATCAGGTCTTCCTCCGGGTCTATCCAGAAGCGGGTGCCGGCAGCGCCTCCCCAATAATACAGGCCATCGGAACCCAGTTCTCCGGACTGCCCGATATCCATCAGAACGGCATAACCCAGACCAAAGCCCAGGCCCGGTTGCCCCCAGGCTCCCGGTATATCACCCAGATGATTGCGCGTCATCAACTCGACACTCTTGGGCGACAGCAGGCGTACACCATTCAATTCCCCGCCATTGAGCATCATCATGCTAAAGCGCATATAGTCCTCTGCAGTGGAAACAAGCCCGCCGCCGCCACTCTCTAAACCGCCCTCGATGTAGCCACGGCTGATTTCCGGGTCGGCCACTTCCAGCTTGTTGGAAAAAACAGGCTGCCAAGCCTCACCCGGCTCTATTTTAGTACCCTCGGGAGAATAGAGTTGTGCGAACCGGCCCAGTTTATCGGCGGGCACGACAAAGCTGGCGTCTTTCATGCCCAGGGGTTCAAAGATACGCTGTTGCAGAAATTCACCAAAAGACATGCCTGATATGGCTTCCACCAGCCGGCCCTGCACGTCAACGGATACGCTGTAATGCCAGCGTGAACCCGGGTCGTATTGCAGTGGCAGCTTGCCCAGGCGGGTGACGAAATCCTGCAGGTCTTCCGCCTCAAACACTGCCGCCTCGCGGTAGAGTCTATCGACTTCCGTGTTGCCGAAAATTCCGTAGGTCATTCCCGCCGTGTGGGCCAGCAAATCCCGGATGGTGGGCTGCCTGGCCGGTTCACGGGACAGGCCTGCCTGCGTTTCATCTCCGGCATCTGCGCCGCCACTGGTCGTACCGTCAGACATGGCACCGCCTTCAGAACCGGCAGTAGAAAGCGCCACTTTCAGGTTGGCAAGTTCAGGAAGGTACTTGGCAACCGGGTCGTTGAGGAAGAAATGACCTTCCTCATAGAGCATCATCACCGCCACGCTGGTGATGGGTTTGCTCATGGAATAAATGCGGAAAATCGTATCCTCTTCCATGGGTTTGCCCGCTTCCCGGTCCATCTCGCCCCAGGTGCGTGTGTAAACCACCTCTCCATTACGGGCAATCATGCCGAGGCCGCCCGCCATGACGCCATTTTCAACCTGCTTATCCATATGAGTCGTGATGCGTTGCAGGCGCTCCACGGACATGCCATTCCGCTCTGGTTTTCCGAATTCGATGCCTTCTTCGGCGCTGACGCCGCACCCCGACAGATAGAGCAGCAGAAGCGGCAAGAGTGTGCGTAAAACAAGAGAATGTCTGATCATTAGTTTTCGTCCCCTATATTAGGAAATGGTTTTGCAGCTATGTCTTGCAGTTATGTCTTGCAGTTATGTTTTGTAGCTACGCCTTCCGCAAGTGGTTTGCAGCGTGTGGCGGTAAGAATAAACACCCTTCCCGCTCAAAAGCAAGCGGTGTATAGGTTCATATCCTCGCCGCTCTTATTAGTTATCCTCGCCGAAGGCGGGAATCCAGGCGCGGCGAAGCCGCGTATAATGCCGGGCAATGACAAAAAACCACGGCTAATCATGGGTAATAAACGATAATGCCAAAAAATTGCGGTAACCTTGAGCATCAACAACGCGGACTATCTTGTTATACCCTATTTAATTTGTCGGACTCGGGTTGACACTCCTTTGCTATTACTCATGATGTAGCCGCCTATGGTGGCACTCTTGATGGTAATTTCATCCCCTTCAGCAAAAGGCAATGATCGCGGCGAATCCTGTAGCCAGATTTGATCGTTTTCGAGCTGGAAAACCATTTTTTGCTTGTCTTTGTCTCGCACAGATATCAACCGAGAACTGATATTCAGTTTCTCGCGCCAGGAGAACATACCACGGCTGGGCGAATCAGGTTCCTGAAGCATACTTGAATTGGTCGATGAGGACGAGGAAGGTGCAGTAGCCAGCGCTTCTTGTATGACAGGTGTAGAATCTTCCGGGGCTGACGAAGGGATGGACGCTGGCTTGCTCGAATCAGTAGGAAAAGCACGATCAAAGCAAGCGAGCCGTTCCGATGAATCTGCTATTTTTGAACAAGCAAGGGTATCTTGTTGAGCCAATGAAATACCTGGGAACACCAACAAGCTCGCAAAACCAACGGCAACTAAACGCTTCAATTTCAGACTCCGACAAGCACGTTAAAGTCACTCTGCCCGATTTTGTCCTGGCTGACAATCTACTTGCACCTACCATTGATGCAAGCATCAAAAAAAAGCCCCTTCAAATGAAGGGGCTTAGCTTGGCTGAATCGGGTCCCATACCAGGAGCCCCAAGCTGTGCTACATGCTACCCGAGACGCGCAGGAAGTATATGCGCCCAAGAGCGTCGTGCAGACTGCCGTCCGATGCCGTTACGTTTGCGACGACTGGTGCTTCTTCATCGAAAACATTCTGCATACCAAAGGATACCGAACTGTCGTTCAACATGAATTGCTCACCAAAAGAATAGGTGTACTGCATATCCACCGTCGTGAAGCTTTCAATCTTGGTGTCAAAGAAGTCCTCATTGGATATGCTTACATTTCCAGCCAGCGTGGTAGTCGCCGCAAAGAAACCTCTTGTACCGGCAGGTATATCGGTCTCAACTTCGTCTACATGCTTCACTAGCAGGTGCGCTCGATGAGCGCCCATGTTCCAGCTTAAAGATCCATTGGCTTTCCATTCTGGTAGAGGGCGAGCAACGGGATTAGTGCTGTTGTAGTTACCAACCGCATCAAACTCGGTCACGCCGCCGGAACTATTCGCTACTTCAACAGTATATTCTTCCAACCAGGCCACCTGTAATCCAACGCGCCAGGTACCGACGTTAGTATCGAATCGATAAGACATATCTAAATCAATGCCACTGATATCTGCAGAGTTGGCATTGGCAAAATTAGGCAAAATGCGAAGCAAAATCGCCTGGGGGTTACGAATAACTTGTTCTCGATTACCAACCCCCCCCCCCCCCTTTACTGCAGCAATGTAACAATCCGAAAGCGCGACACAAGAGCCGCCCATATTTGCTTCCGCATAGGCTGTCAGGGCAGCGTTGTCTTCCGCAAGTATAGTTGAAGAGGACTCTCGGGTAATGATGTCCTCATACTCATAGTCGTAGTAATCGACATCTATAGACAACCCTTCAAGGAAGCCTTCTTGTGGAACCCATGACAACCCGAAGTTCATGTTGTCTGCTGACTCAGGCGCCAGGTTTGGGTTACCCTGTGTCAACGAAGGTTTGAACGTCGTGCCACCTACAAGGTCTGCCTGGTTGGCGACTGTTGTTAGTTGGCCAAATGACTGCTGCAACGATGGAACGCGGAACGAACTACCTGCTGAAGCACGGAAAGTCAGCGAATCGATAGGTCTAAACATAACAGTGATTTTTGGGTCAGTGGTGTTTTCGTCAATTTCGTCAAAATCTTCATAACGTCCGGCCAGGTTAACTTCCCACATGTCACCAATGGGTATGCCTATTTCGACGAAGTAAGCCGTGGTGGTTAAAGTTCCAGACCAATCTCTAGCACCGTAGACAAAGTCCAGGTTATCCGCCGTGAGTGCGGAGTCGACTGTAACACTGCCTTTGTCTCGGCGTTGTTGAAAACCAACCGCCAAGCCCACCGGACCCGAACCTGTTTGAAGCAGGTCACCCGTTGCAATCACATCAATAACGCGCTGGCGGAAATCTGCGTCACTGCTCGCACGACCAAGTAGCCATTGGTATAACCCATTAGGATTGTCTAACTCAAGGTTACTATTACCTAAACTGCCATCACGCTCGAACTGGCTATTACCAAATGGGTTGAAAAAGTAACAGTCGCCGGCATCAAAATCACCGCCGGCAACCGCGTAGGCTGCGTTGCCTGCCCCAGGCACGCCCGTGTTGGCATCACAGTTAGGCCCACCAAGACCATTGAGAGCCAATTCCATATGCGTTGACAGCGTATCCTGTGCTTGGGTCGTTGCCGAATTGTGTTGGCTAGCAGTATAAGACGCATCAATCGTCCACTCTTTGTCGCCAAAAGTGATATCTTGCACACCGCCAATAATAAACCGCTGATCAGAACGATGAGTTTTCGTGAATGTATCTAACGGGCGCTGATCGCGTGGTGTATTACGCGTGCCACCTACAAGGCGCGTTATATTCGAATACTCGACTGGCTCTATGCCACGACGAAATGCATCCTCAACACTGCCAGGGTTCGCGACAAATTGGGCAACACCATTGGCATCAACATAAGAGACCGCAGTAGGAATCGTCAGAGCAGGCGCGTTGGGATTCAGCGAGTTCAAGCGGTCAAACTCAGAATCATTGCCAGCGAACTCAAAATACACGCGTGAGGTATCTGTAAGTTCGTAGTGCCCTTCCACATGCAATTTACGCAAGGATTCTTGAGCTTGCAATGAGAAGAACGAGCCGTAGTCATATACGCAACGATCCGCAACACCGAACTCAGGAATTACGCCACTCGCCAAAGGCAGCGGGATTGACGTCAGCACACCGAGTGCTCCGCCTTGTTCCAGAGCCGCAGAGTCTTCACAGTTCACGTCAGATCGACCAAATTTGGTGCCAGCGGCATTTCGAGGCAATAAGCTGGTCGCACTACCACCTGCGCCTATACCGTCCATATCGCGATCAACCGCAATCCCTGGTCGTAAGCCGTTAGCTGCCCAAGTCGGCGTTTGCCCTGGAATTAATCCAAACGTTCCTGGCTGCCCAGTAGATGAAATAGTCGAACCACCATAGCGACTGTAGTTGTCTTCGATATTAATTTCATCACGATTCAAGAACGAAGCTGAGGCAACGATGCCACCGCGGTCGCCTTGAATACCGAAGATGATGCCCATCGTGTTGGCATCACCCTTGCCAGTTTCATCGTCGGTTGTGTATTGATAGCTAACATCGAGCCCTTCGAAATCTTTCTTGGTAATAAAGTTGACGACCCCGGCAATGGCGTCCGAACCATATAAGGCTGAAGCGCCATCTTTGATGATTTCAATGCGTTCCAGCGCAATATTAGGAATCAGGCCGTTTACATTCACAGACGCATTACCGCGTGGGTTGTACCACGAAGCTACCTGGCGTTTGCCATTGACAAGCGGAAGCGTTGCACCATGGCCAAGGTTACGCAGATTGATACTATTACGACCATCAGAGCCTTCGCCAGCGCCAAAGGTTTCAGCTCTGGTCTGACTACCTGATTGCCATGGCAAAGATCGAACGATTTCACCAACGTCGGCGACGCCCAAATCTTCTATATCAGCCGAACTGAGAATGGATAGTGGTGATGGTGAATCTTGAGCCGTTCGTTTGAGGTAGGACCCCGTGACGACGACCTCTTCAATTGCGGCATCCTGATCTGCTGCATACACGCCTGAATACCCGTAAACAGCAACTATAGAACCCAGTATAAGTCTGTGAACTCTTCGCATAATAACTCCCCCAAGTTAGTGGCATTCCCACGATTGCGACAGGAACCAGCTATCTATAACCAATGCTCATCGCTATGTCAAGAAGTGAATCCAAGAGGTTCATATCAACCCGTCATCCACATTGCGGCATTCGCGAAGCGAAAACGCAATGGGAGTAACGCGGGGCACGCTGCTTAGTTAATGGCGGCTACGCCGCCACTCTGGATTCCCGGGCTACGCCGGGAAACACTGTCGGCGATGGGAACAACCCCATCGCCTGGAATGACGGGAGAGGCTACGCCCGACAAGAAGAATTGTATGTGTTCACTAATTCACTGCCGCAGTTTGTTCATTTCCAGCGGTGTTTTAGCGCCGATCCCCTGGTGCGGCCGGTGTTCATTGTAGTACAACATGTAGAGTTCCAGTTCTTTCTTGAAGTCAGCTACGCTCTCGAACACCGTGTCGTCTATCAGGTCATCATTCAGCGTCCGCCAGAAGCGCTCCACCTTGCCATTGGTCTGAGGTCGGTAGGGACGAGTGTAGCGATGCCGGATGCCCAACTCCTGCAGCATCCGCTCAAACGGATGCCCGTCCAGGTTCTTCCTGGAAGCAAACTCCGCACCGTTGTCACTCAGCAGCTCCTCAAACCGGATCTGGTAACGACTGTTGAGCAGGTTGATCATCCGCAGGGTGGTGAACATCACCGTCAGGCTCTTGATGTCCGACACCACCTCCGCCCAAGCCAGGCGCGTGCAATCGTCCAGCAGACACACCAGATAGTGGCGGGGCTGCCCGGGAAACAGGTCCCGGCTCAGGTGATGGCAGTCTATATGCCCCATTTCACCTGCCTTTTGCTTGATTATCTTGCGTTTGTTGGCTTGCATCTTTGGCTTCAAATGATTCAGATTATAGCGGCGCGTGATCCGGTAGATGGTACTCGGTGATGGACAGTCATCATGCAGTTGAGGCAATAGTATCGCATAGATCTCGTAGCGGTTATTACCCAGCCGGCGCTGCTCCAGCACTAGTTCTTCCACCTTAGTCATACCACGCCGCGCTTGCCACTTTGGACCGCGGCGCTGCGGCAGCAGGTCCTGTCCATCACCGCTGGCCTTATAGCGGTGGTAATACTTCAAGAACACCTGCCGATGAGTGTTGTAGTGCTTGTAGAAGTCCGATACAAAACGAAACTTAGGATGTTTGCCGGCCTTGACCTGTTCGTATTCCTGGCACCTATGTTGCCAGTCGCGGATCAAATTCCTCTCGATCGTGCTGTCTTTGCTGTTGTCTCTCATGCTGCCCTCCTGGGTGTGTCACTTAGTCAATGATACTATTCAAATCTGTCATCGAATTAGTGAACACATACAATTCATCCTTAAACTTCGTCATCCCTGCGTAGGTGGGGGTCAGTTAAATATGCCGTCCGGCGTAGCCGCGATAAAATAATGTCAGCGGTAGCCTAGTCATGGTCGTCGTCTGTCGGGGTATTTATATCTCATAATTTCAATATTTGCAGAAATTGTCTTGTTTTTGGGGTCCATGCGTAACAAGTCCAGATTTATCAAACTTTTAATGTCTCGTTGCACCGTGGATGCGCTCACTCTGGCATATTCCCGAGCAACTTTAGGAAATGTGTAACGAATGTCATCACTATTGAATGGCATAAAAAGCGGTATCCCTAACAACAATTGTCGTCGTCTTTTGAAGACCGGCTTGCTCCATTTCATCTTGGCTATAGTGTCATCTACATGTCCGCGCCATGCGTCCTTATTCAACTCCACAAAGACTTCTTTCCAAAGCCCATTACGCCAATTAAGCCCATCTAAAAAACCGGTGACCGCATAGTCTATAAACAAGGTTAAATCCTTTTTATCCCGGCACCTACTTAGATGATCGTAGTATTGCGGTCGAGTATTGTTGTAATGATTGGAGAGGATATGAGCGCAAATATCAGGCACCCTCGCTCTCAACAAAAGATAAAACTCAACCAGCCGACCGGTGCGGCCATTGCCATCATCAAAAGGATGGATCCATTCAATATACACATGAGTCACGATTGCTTGCAGGATGCCATCCATAAACGACTGCTTGCCAGATGCATATTTAAATTCTTTTTGTAACCATTCACAGAGTTGTGTCACCAACCCCTCTACCTGATGCTTTTCTCTCCCTGGCGGGGGGCATCGGTAACCCCCAACTACGCGCTGTGATTGTGCGAACCGCCCTGGCACGGCACAAAATGGTGCGGATAAATTTTTACCTACTAGACGGTGATATTGGCGCAACAAGTCTGGTGTGATAATCCCAGGTGACTTCTGAGCCAGTACATAGTCTTTTATTTCATTCATCGCATCTAAGATATTTTGTACTTCCTGCTCTTGATAGGCTTTGCTCTCCGAAAGATGCCCGCCTTGCATGATTTTTTCGATTTCTTCCTCGGTGAGGGTATTGCCTTCAATGGCCGTAGTCGCCTGGGCACCTTTGAGCAGAGCAACCCACTTGAGCTTTCCTCTGAATTCAGGACTGAGTGGCACCATGGCAATCGTGTCCACCAAAGCCTGACACTGCCCCAACTTATAGACTGTTGCTTCGGATAACCGCCAATGGCGAGCAAATGCTAGATGCTCAAATGGCATTTTTACCACCCCGGTCGGTTTATGTGAGCGGGCAGCATTGTGTCATATTTAACATCAGTTTTTATAGCAAAAACTAATAATTTTTTGACTGATTTTAACTATTTATTTTATTATTCAATAGGTTATAAAATTTAAAATAATGCAATATTTAATCAATTACTCCGTCAGATATACTATCAATTTTACAATAATATGGCTTCATAAGGGGCGGAGAGCTCAGGGACGGTAGCGGCTACTTCGCCTTCTTGGTTTTTCGGGCGGCAGCAATGGTGCGGTGTATTGTTGGTAGAGGTCAAACAGGAAGGCGACTCGGTCGGCTTCGTTGTTGAAGGGGGTTTTGCGGTAGGCACGATCGACGGCTTTGTCCAGCGTCTGATGTGCTTTTTGTAACACCGGTGGCATGCTGAGGGGGTCGTAAAGGTCGGCCAGGGTGGCGGCACGGTGAATGATGGCTTGCTTCTGCTCCGCCAGCAGATTGGATAACTTCCGCTTCGTTCATACATAACCCAAATAACGCGCAATGGTGGCTTGTTCGGAAAGAGCTGGGACCGTCAACCTTGAACAACTCAACTTCTCGTGATCAATGTTTTCTCTTGCCTGATAAATGATAGCATCTGATTTTTATCAGAATTAGAATGCTACCCGGCGATGATTCAGAGAATATAAATCTTTCATTTGAGATTGAAACTTATCTTGCCCGCCATAGCTCGGGTGTCTCACTTTGTATACTTCCCGTTGTCCGCGAAACCTTTTCACAGTTTCATCTGCATCGTTTCCGACAGCAATCAAACGTTTTGGATTCAGCAGCGTAATTAATTGATCAAAAATTTCTTCGCCGGCACGATGTTCTTCTTTATTATGCGGACGGTTGCTGAATGGATTTTCGGCCTCATGTGGATGAAGAGGGAATACATTCCACAGAAAAATATTGCCCTTGATATCGTTCAAAATATTCCAGATAGCTGTCGCTGTAAGTTCAGAAAGTATCTCCCCTTTTGTTGTATGCGAAGCACACACTTCCCAGCGTTTGGCGTGCTCTTCAATATGTCTATCATCAGTTAGCGCAAGCCCGGTGCGACGACCACCACGATACCCAAGGTCACGACCTATCCAAATTGAATCTATCTCTCGTTTCGTAGCCTCGTTAATTATTTTGCGCAAAAGGTCAAATCTAGACTGATGTGCATCTTTTTTGTCGTATTTAAGGCATGTGTCTGTGTAGGGATTAAAAACATTTGGGAAATTTAAGGATTTCACGGCGCTTGCAAAATCATCTGATTGCATGCTTTTCTCCTTATTCAAGAATTTTTGAAGGTTATTGTACGGTTTTTAAGATCTCCTACAATCACACCACCATTATTGTCCCGAACCTGCCTAAAAACTTTATATCCCTTTAAAATAGCCTTCTCCCATTGATTTAACGGACAGCTTTCAATCTCATAACCGCGTACAAATTGTTGGATGGTCTTGAGCATATTAAAAGAAACTTTATTCGCGTTATCAAAATATTCCAGCCCTTTCGCTCTGGAAAATATCCATGCAGTCAAACCTTCTTCAATAACAATAGCGCGACCACTATCCTCTACTTCATCATGCTTTCTGCTACTTTTGCGTTTATGTTTTATGAGTGCACGAAATGTAGGTGACCAATGCAAAATAGCAGCATTAGCCATATGAAACACATCGTGGTATCGATAGCCATCCTCATCATGCATATTATCTGTAAGTGGATTACCAATAAACACCTCTTTCCATTGCAGATATGCTTTGCCGCTTTTTCGCTGATTGATCTTTATTTCAAATTCTTCTGGAAGACTCTCTTCTTCGTCAAAGTCATTATCATAGGTTGGTAATTCGCTATTTTTTGCTTTAATGAAACGCCCACGAACCTTCTCAATATTACTCTCAATAACTTCACCAAGATTAATTCCTGCCGCTTGAATAGATTGCATGTATATGTGAGCAAAATGACAAAGAACTTTCTTTGTTTCTTTTTTGGCAGAGTTTGTCGAGAAACGCAAAATATCGGCCGTAACCATGCCTAACTGCAGCAATACTGTATCCAGGTCAGGAATGTCAGATGATTTATATACACGCGCAATGGGGAATGTGGTTGAGTCGGCAGTTGAGATAGAGTGAGCGTAGCCAAATTTATCGATAACGTGGGAAAATATATCCTCAAAATTATGTCCTAAGCGTTCGCAGATGGCCGCAAAATACCAGAGAGAATCCCCGAATTCTTCAAGGCTTGCTTCATGGAATTCTAGAAATGCCTTTTTCTCACGATGGCGCTTCTTAACTACCGCCATAACACTGCCAACTTCACCAAATAATCCATGCTGAACGATTTTTATATCGTTTTTGTATTGATTTGTGTCTGCTACATGCTTCGCATAATCCTTCAGCAGTATAATTTTATTTTTTTGTTCCATAGCGGTTTCATCACGTATTTTCATGGGCTCTTTGGCCAATCAAACGGTTCCCCGCAGTAACCTTGATTGTGTTGTGCGCGAAACCAATTGATAAATTCATTAACTGCTTTTTCAGGAAAACGGCACTTGTGCCCTGATCCTTTTTTTCTAATGTCAGTATTTTGAAATTTTGGAACTTTAGGTCCGGATTTTCCCCAATAAATAAATTCATCGCTAATAAGAACGCGGTCAGCTTTTGTGTCATTGTCTATATTTAGACAGTTTATTTCACCGTGCCTGTAACTATGATGCGAATCTTCTTGTTGCCACTGCTCAGAATCACTGTCTCTGTGGTAAATATTGTCACCAAAAGATTGTCTCATGCTACCGTATAAATTGGGGCGTTTGTTTCTAAAACGCGCATCTTGCCAATACTCATTAAAAGTCATTGTCTCACACACACGCATTGCATAGACAAGACAATCAACCTTCCCATTCTCTGTAGACCCAGTGCCAACTACCCAATCATCAATAGAAGCAGTTCGGCGTATACCCGGTTTACATGTTGCCAAGGTACACCATTCGTTAAATGGATTAGGGGCGAATCCATAATCTCTGGCTACTACATAAGAATATAATTTGGCCATCGATTCTATCTACAGCTATATCTCTCAATGTCGCGGTAGTTTTTTGAACCAGTTTGATCATAACTGTCATTTGACTCGCCAGTGATTGCATCTACAATGCTTTCCCCATGCCAACTCACTATCGCATCTGCATGTTTATCTACTAATTCTGGCATTCCACACTCACTCTCACCCCATGCCCATACTCCAACAAGTCTTTTGCCTTGTTCAAGAGCGTATTCAATCTCCCAGTTCACCCACTTGCTATCTTTAGTTTCAGGAGAAATATAAACAACCAAAACGCTTGCCCAATCAATACCTGGCTTAAGAATGCTTTGTTTAATATACTCTGGGTCTGTTGCTTGATTCGGATTTTCAGATGTGATGGATGAGTCTCGAATGGCCAATCCACTTTCTTTTGCTAACGCTTTAAGTTTAGCAATTCCTTCATCATCTTCGTGAATGTGACTTATAAATACATTTTTTATTTCATCAGACATAATTATTAACTCCCATGTTTCTTCAAATAAAGTTTATTGTATAGATAATTAATATTCTTAATTTTGCCATCCTTGTGCGCATGCTCCGCCCCTGTTGTTCTCGAACTGTGTTCGGTTATTGTTGGGCGGTGGATTTTGATTCCTACGCAAATAAGATAGATGAATCCAATTTCGTATAGTATTTGCGGTGGAATATCCATTTGGCCAATTGTAAATTTGTGCATAAGGTTCTTGCCCATTGAAATTACTCTTTGAAACATTGTCCCAAAGTCTCGGCGGAATCAGTTTTGGTTGATATGTTTGTAAATTATAATTCGGATGGTTTGGAAGCAGAATTCCTAATAAGCCGCACCGAGAATTTCTCGGAGTATCTCTCAAACTGGAGCCAATCTCCCAATCCACGTGCTTTCTTTGCCATGTGCAAGGGCCAATGAGGACAACTGTAACAGTAGCATCAGCAATAAAATCATCTCGTATCTGTTGGCGCATTGTTTCTGTGGCGTTGCTGTCGTTTATGTCCCCCTCACCAACTGATTGGTCCACAATGTCATCCCTCATTTCGCGGAAAAAATAATTTTTATATTGCTGATCTTCGTGATGAAAACTAACAAATACTTTGTGTCTAGCAACCATGGTTATCACATTTGCTTTCTAAATCGGTTAAGTCTTCCACGCCAGCAATTTCTGCCAACATGCGATTGTAATTACAAAGGTCTTTCTGTAGTTCCTGTAATTCCGTACGAAACATTTCTTTCTTGACACTGTCACCAAATCCATTTTGTAATGCCTCTTTGTGCCATTTTGCGGTAAAGGGGCGTACTATTTGGTTCAATATCGGTATTGCAACTTTGCTGAACTGCAAAGTTTTTCTTCCTTGTTTGCGCAAAATTTCTCGAGTAGTCGGAAAAAGAGAATAAACACTTTCTAATGCAGTTTTCTCATCTCCTACTTCTTTTGGCAAAGGCTGAGTAACAATTCTCGTCAACATTTCAACATATAATTCCCAGGCTGCATCCTTATCTGAATCTTCAAAAGACATTTCAATGTCAATAACGCTGGCATTCAAACGAATTTTCTCCAATTTGAATTTTTCAAATATATTTTTTAAAGTGGTTGTCATTTTGTACCTCGTTAATTTCTTTGCTATCAATGAGTACCAACTTGCCGCACAAGTATAGATTATTTTCATTTGATGGACCTGTTCAGCATTCTTCCCCAACACCACAATATCCACAATCATTGCTCTGCATCTGGCGCAACATCCTGAAACAAATCAATATAGTTTCCATACATAAACTTCCTATTGCGAGTTTGTCCGGTTATCTCATACAAGATACCGGTTTTGACCAGACGCCCCACCAGGTTGTTGGCTGCTGGATAGGTTGTGCCTATCAGGTCGCGTAGATTACAGCAGTAAACTCGTCCACACTAATCCGTGCTGAACGAATCAAACTTCTTAGGGTTCCTTTGGCAACTGCTGAATGATTCGGTATCGAGAGCGATGCCATCTCGCCTTCCTTCGTTACTTCCTTTCCGCTCAGAGGAGGCAGACCTAGCATTAGATTGTGACCTCAACTTGTCGCGTCTCAACAGTCAGCGGAAGCCCCTTTTCAGCACGCACCTCAAGGCAAAGCACAATCGCCTCTTTGATATTATCAAGTGCCTGTTGGCGCGTTTTCCCTTGGCTCACGCAACCCGGTATAGCAGGGCATTCAGTAACCCATGCGCCGTCTTCGTCCCGCTCAATTGTCACAGTGATGTTCATATCCGTCAGTCCTTTCTGTTCCATGAATTTATGCGCGGTGAATACCAGTGTGGTTTTTTCCTGATGGTTTCTGAGTTGCATTAGTCAATCTGGATAAAGTAGCGAGGGAGTTGTTCCTGGAATATGGCAGGGCGTTATTTTGAGATTATCTACTTCATCTTTTTCGCTAAGATTGAGTAGTTGTTTATCGAAAGTATGGAACACTATTGCTTCGCCGACAATTGCGGTTGCAATGTGAGTGAGAAAAACGGATGTATCCCAACAAATATTTTCTTTTCTCATCGATCATTCTTATCCCACTGGTCACGCAGTTCCCTGACAAACTTTTCTGGCGCTTTGTTTCCAGTTACATTCGGTGCGACACCCTTAAGGTCAGAGAAAGAAGGCAAGTCGTTGTTGCGTGGCAACACTTCAATTTCTTGAACATCAATCTTGTGGGGAATTTTTTCATTGGGTCTGTAAAAAAATTCACCTGAAATAAAAACACCACAACCCAGTGCGCCCTGCACTTGCTCTACCAACTCTTTTGGAAATTCGCATCTGATAGTAGCGGAAGAAAAACTCGCATCATAAATTTTGAAAGTATGCGGGTTGCTATGGATATTAATTTCTTCCAACACGCCATCTATCGTGCTTATTTCAATATGTTCCTCGCTTCGTGCTTGCACCAGTTTGGCTCGCATTCGACGGTCACGGGACTGGAATGGGACAACTGCACGACATTAAGCGCGATGCTTTTGCGTTCATCACTCTTGATATTGGCGTTCAGCATTTGGTGAAAATTCCTGATTTTTTCAAGAAAAACAGGCAATTCCACATGGCGCTTATTTGCTTCTGGCCCTTCTATCTTCAAAATGATGCGACCAACGGTCATAATGTCCTCCCCGGTCACGCATAGTCTACCCGCCAGCAACCCCATACGGCAAACTACTACCCGGCCATTGCGATATGTTATTGTTTAGATGTTCCAAAACATTCTTTTTGCTACCTCTGCCATTAAGCCGAAACTTGCCATCGACTGCTTCGTCATCTGGTCCAATCATGGCGAAGGAAATTTCATTGTTCTCGAAAAATTCAAGAAGAAAGTGTTTGTTATCGGCCAGTCGCCATCCAGCAGACAATGTACCTTCGGAAAAAATTCCCAAAGTGGGTTCCCCTAAAACAGTAAAATCGCCGATGAATTTTTGAAAACTCTGAGCAGATTTAATGGACAATGGCTTTTCGCCCTCTTCAAAATCTTGCAGGTCCGCCAATTCATTGATTCGTTCTGCGCTCTCTGTAAAACCTTGTCCCCGCAAAGACACAAATACAGAAGAAAATTGTTCGCTCCTAGTTTGGGTCATTTTTCAGTCCTCATAATCTGATCCGTCAATCCCAACCTGCGGGTCACTGGAACTCTGACAAATCCGGGCTACATTGCCAGCCATGGGCGTGGGGAAAGTTCAACAACGCGCATATCAACAGCGATGACTTCACAGACTCATGTCGCTTATTGGCTAAAAATGACAACTATCAAAAAACCGGGTTGAATCATGATTAGGCACATCGTGTACGTTAGCCAAATCATATAAGGTATTTCTAATGTTGGCGTAAGCATGCACCTGGTTAGTCAATTGCTCGTCGGGTTGCCCTGTTTTTTGAAAGGTCAACGTTTCTGACGTGAAGGCTTGGATAAAACCAGTTTCTCTAAAAGTCACACTGCCAAGTTCGCCATTGCGATTAATATTCAGGCGGGAGGCGGCGTATTCTTTTTTGGGCAACAGGCTATGACCCTTTATGACATCATAGGTATCGCCGTATAAATATCCATAGGGCAACTGACTCACCATCAACAGCCCGTATTGACCGGGGCTTTCCAGGTATTGGTCTGAAGGATATCTCATGGCTTTTCTAGAACAAACGCCCTGAGTCACCTTTTCTTTGGCGCAAAATTTTGTTTGCATAATCATGCATACTGCGGCTTTTGTTGTTGGTATGTCTGCGGTGCTGATCTTGGTGAACTCTTGCATGAACTGTGCTTTTCGGTCTTCGGAAAATCCAAAAATCAAAAAACCCTGGCGGTTGCTGTCCGGCGATATTGTGTTAATCACCAGATGATAAGGCTCGCCATCATTGTTTGCGGTGTAGATACCCGCAAAGGTATCCGGATTGATGATGTTGAGTTTGGAATCAGTGAACGGATGACAGGCAAAAAGCATGCCTGCCATGATGCTGACCAATAACCCTTTCAGCAAAAACCAAACCCTTCTCTTTTCTCTATGTGGGGAACGATTGACCATCTTACTCTCCACCGTCTGGCAGGTCTTGACCATCACTTCCCAATCGTCACGACCCTAGGCGATCACATGCCCATAGTAAACAGAGCCTTTAATGTAATCTATATTTTTCCCCATAGTAAAGGCAGCCTTGTATTGCCTGGATTCAACCCCGAAGTGCAACCTGGGGTCTATGCCGAATAGTGCCTGATTCGGTGTTTTCATACCAAGGCATTTAAGAGTCGTCATTGCCCGGGAATCCAGAGTGGCGGCGTAGCCGCCATTAACTAAGCAGCGTGCCTGCGTTACACCCATTGCGCTTTCGCTTCGCGAAACCGCAACCCTGGATCCCCGGGCTACGCCCGAGGATGACGGGAGGGGCGAGGATTGCGGGAAGAGGCAAGCCCGAGGATGACGGTGGGGGCGAGGATGGCGGGGGGAGCCTATTGCTCCGCATCTGGCGCGACATCCCGAAACAGATCAATATAGCTTCCATACATAAACTTCCGATTGCGAGTTTGTCCGTTTACCTCGTGCAGGATGCCAGTTTTGACCAGACGCCCTACCAGGTTGTTGGCTGTCGGATAGGTTGTTCCAGTCAGATCGCGTATTTCGGAGACGGAAATAATCGGATGGTCGTAGAGGTATTCCAATATGCGGTGTCCGTTGCCAGCGACGCGACCAAATCTTGCAGTGATCAACTCCCGATGTTTCTCTCTAAGTCGGATAATGTCTCGCGCAGTCTCGGCGGCCTCTTTGCTCACTTCAACAACGCCGCGCAAGAAAAAACTGAGCCATTGCTCCCAGGTGCCAGCGTTATGCACTGATTGCAATTCATCATAATATTGTTGTTGGTGTTTCTTGAAATAATTGGACAGATAAAGCACCGGCGCACGTAGTACTTCCCGCTCGCACAGCATGAAGGTAATAAGCAACCTGCCAACACGACCATTGCCATCAAGGAAAGGGTGTATAGCTTCGAACTGGGCATGAGCCAGCCCGACCTTGATTAACAGTGGCAGGTTGGTGTCGGCGTGATAGAACTTTTCAAGATCAGACATTTGCTGTCCAACCTCATGCGGTGGTGGCGGGACAAAAGTCGCTTCGTTCAGTGTGCAACCGCTGGGACCAATCCAGTTTTGGCTGGTGCGTATTTCGCCAGGGGTAAGTTTGGAGCCGCGTACACCACGCATAAGTTCAGCGTGAATTTCCCGAATCAGCCGCACCGAAAGCGGCACCCGGTCAAGATGCTCAAGCCCATAATTCATGGCGCGAACATGGTTGATGAGTTCATCAACGTCCTTCGGTCGGTCTGGCGCGAGGATTTTTGCTTCGGCGGTAAGCAGATCGTGCAGTGAGCTTTGTGTTCCCTCAATCTGGCTGGACAGCACCGCTTCCTTGCGCACATACATATAAACAAACAAGTCTGGATTGGGTAGGGTCTCAATGGAACCGTCCAGCCGCCCCAGTGTCCAGTCGGCTTGGGAGAGCAAGGACCGGAGCGACTCAATGTGAACAGGTGGGTCAGGCGGTAAGGGTGCCGGTATAAATGCCCGATAGCCAGTGGGCTGGCGGATATACTGGCCGGCACGGGTCGGGGCGTGATTTTTGTGTATATTCATAATAAAGGCTGGCTTTCATATGGAAGGATTTTGTATCCATAGTAAAGACTACCTTTACTATAGCCCATATTTCTCTCCATAGTAAAGGCTACCTTTAATATAGCCGGATATTTTTCCCATAGTAAAGGCTGCGTTTACTATAGCCAGATCTTTTTTCCATAGTAAAGGTAGCCTTGCATTGTGGCATTATCGGCTCCCCGCCAATAATCCCACCCAACAATCCCTCACTTTCCTGCTCCAACGCCAAAATATCTGTGCGGATTTCACCCATGGGACGCGGGTGGTGGCGTGGTAAGTCGGTGATGCATCTTCCAATCTTTTTTCCTTCAGGTGCTAAAAGCCGAAGCCCTTTGCTATGGAATAGAACTGGAAGGCAGTCATCACGACATCCCATCGACCCACTGCTTGATTTTGAGCGCCATTAGCCTGCGCCGCTCGGCTAGGAACTTCTCGTAGTCGAATGGACCGCCGTCCAAAATATTATTGGGTATGCAATTGGCGGCCAGGTTGGCACGCATCTCTGGTTCATTAGTGATTCCACCATAACGTTTCTTTCCGCCGTTGCATTGCTCGGCTAATGCGCTGAAATATTCTTCGGGTGCTTTGTCGCCAATGGCGATGTTGATCTCGCTCTGAGCGATGACGAAGTTAGCAATCTGGTTATAACGCCCGCGATTTAATCCCTGACGTTGCAGGTGCTTGCGCGGGAAGACGTGATGTTTGTCGCCACGGTTAAGCAACAGATCGCGCACAGTAATATCGGTTGAGAGAAAACCTTTATCCTCCAATTTCACTTGTGCTGCTTGGTAGGCGATAAAATACGGACTGATGGCCGAAGAAGTATCCATTTCTTGCAACAACATCCCGGTCCAAAAAGTGTTCGGTAACTCGTTCTCAATGACAGACTCTGTGTAGGCTTTCACGCCCCGGGCCGTGATCTGGCGGATGTCGACATCGAAAGTAGTCTCTGAACTACCAGAGTATCGTCCCGTCAGGACCGACATGACATACCAGCGACGGACCATACGCTCAATGTCATCGGCGGGCAGATTTTCTTTGCGTCCGCACAGATAAAGAATGTAGGCAAAGTTGACGGCATTGCGACTGCGGATAAGCGCACTGGTGATGAACCCGGCCGACCGCAAAATCATAGTCAAGCGGTCAAAATGGGTCTTACTCATAAAGGCGTCAATGCCATTTTTAAGTTGGGCGAAAGACTTTTCGGCAATAGCTTCCTCGTATTCGCGAGTCTCAAAGTTGCGACCTGAGAGCAGGGCAACAAGATCCTGCAATTTGCCTCGGCCAAACTCGGACGTGAAGGCGACCCGTAGCATGTCGGTATAGGTAGGATCATAGAGATCGTCATTGACGTCCTTGAGCCAGCGCATCTTCGGTAGGAACTCCGACTGCGCAAAATTTTGATCGCCTTTCTCGATCTTGGAGAAATATTCTGGTGCCACGGCCAGGTGACAAAAATAATCAATAGCCTTGCGTAACAAGTTTCCACCGAATTTTTCATCGGTGGCGATCTTCGACATGGCGAAGTCGGCTTGGGAAAGCACAGCACCAGCCGAGTTCACACGGATAAAGATTTCGGTAACGGTCTCAATATCAAGATCCTCGGCCAATTCAATCAAACCCACTTGGTTATTGACGATTTTTTCTACCTTCTGCAATATTTTGCCGACGATTTTTCGATTTGTCGTCGGGTTCTGTGTGACATACTGGTCGATCAATTCAAGTAAGTCTGCATCAGAGTCGAAGAGCACCGACACATCATCAATCCATGCGGCATCTTTGGCGATGGCCGGATTGTGTACCTCGAAACGTTCCTCGCCGGGATGAAAGGCAATACGAATGCGGATCGTTTCGTAGTCTTTGGTCAATACTTCACGACCGAGCAATGATGCCATCAGTGCGGTCACTCGTTGCTGACCGTCAATCAAGACACGTTTGCCCGCAGAGTGTGATCCATCCTTAAGCTTGACGGTTGGGTTGCGCCAAGAGATGAGGTAGCCGACCGGATAGCCTCGATAGAGTGAATCAAGCAAGTTGCGCACCTTGGTCGCATCCCAAACGAACGGGCGCTGAATCTCGGGTATAGCGATCTCGCCAGATTTCACCCAAGCGAGCAGAGTATCAATGGGGTGCGGGGTAACGGAATATCGTTGTGTCGCCATCAACTAACCTCCTACTGAATGGAAAACATACCAATTGGTATGGTCATAACATTGAATGTTTTTTTAGGGAATTATATACAAGCTGATCCTAAAGCCTGCCTTTGCCGGCGAGCTTCATAAAGGCAGATACCCGCCGCCACCGAAACATTAAGGCTGAGGCCGGGGTATGTCATGGGGATGCCTGCGAGTAGGTCGCACCTTTCTCTGGTTTTCCGTCGCAGGCCGGTATCTTCCGCTCCCATGACCAGCGCGATATGCCCCTTCAGGTCAGTTTCAGTGAGGGTGCGGGCTTCCTCCCTGGGCTCGGCTCCGACAACCCAGACACCCGTCTCCTTTAACTTGTCCAATGCCCTGGCAAGATTTGGTACCTGGAACACGGGCACCAGGCTGGCCGCGCCACTGGCTGTTTTTACCGCCGCAGTATTCAGGGGCGCCGACCTGTCTTTCGGCACCAGCACACCATCCACACCGAAAGTCGCGGCACTCCGCAGGCAGGCACCGAAATTCCGGGGGTCGGTGATACCGTCCAGCACGAGAAACAACCAAGTGTCTCTTGCCTGACCCAACAATTCGGATAGTTCGCGCTCGCTTCGCATAACCGGCGGCGATACCTCCAGAGCCACGCCCTCGCCGCTCAGCGCATCATGGGTGGGCGGAACAACTTCTATCGGGCAATCGAGCGTTTTTGCAATATCAGCAATTTCTTGCAGCCGCCGGTTCAGCCTGCCCTGCCGAAGTATGAGCTTCCTGCCGGAGCCAGCGAACAATGCCTGGCGCACGGCATGTATGCCAAGCATGATGGTCAATTACCGTCGCCTCCTGCGCCCCTGGCTTTTCCCTTTCCCTTGGCCTTGTGTCCGCGATTTCCCGGCGGCGCGCTTCTTCGCCGGGCCTCGCCCTTGCCCTTGTTTCCGTGATTTCCCGGCAGCGCGCTTCTTCGCCGGGCCACGCTTGCGTTTGATGGGTGAATGGGTCAGCAACTCCAGGTCAATCTTCCGCTCGTCCGCATCCACTCGGGCCACCTGCACGGTCACAGCATCGCCCAGCCCGAAAGCTGCCCCTGTTCTCTCGCCCACGAGGCGCTGGTCACCCATGTCAAAGCGATAGTAATCCCCAACCAATGTGCTGACATGCACCAGCCCTTCCACATGCACACCTTCAAGCTGAACAAAGAAACCGAACCGGGTTACCGAGGAAATGGCGCCTTCAAAGTCGTCGCCTTTCCGGTCGCCAAGGTAATCGCATTTCACCCACTCCAGCACCTCATAGACCGCGCTGTCTGCGCGTCTTTCAGTGAAAGACAGATGCTCCCCCTGAGCCAGCACCTGAGATTCATCGTAAGGGTAGCTGTGCTGTTTGCCAGGCTTGCCCGCCTTGCCCGATTTACCAAATCGCCTGACTTCCCGCAGGTTTCGGTTACTGTGTATCAACGACTTGATCAGCCTGTGAACCAACAGGTCCGGGTAACGCCTGATGGGCGATGTAAAGTGGGTATAGTGTGAATACGCCAAGCCGAAGTGGCCCAGGTTCTCCGGCCTGTAAACCGCCTGCTGCATGGCGCGTAACAGCGCAATCTGCAAAACCTGGCCGTTTTGGCGCCCGCGAAGGTTGTCGATGGCGGCCTGGTAATCCGCTCCCAAGCCTTTACCCAGATCAATGCTGAAAGAGGCGAGAAACTCCCGCAGGGAAGCTGTTTTCTCCTCTTCGGGTTTCTCATGTACGCGAAACAGGCCCGGCAGCCCGGACTTTTCCACAAGCCTGGCCGCACATACGTTAGCGCACAACATACATTCCTCGATCAACCTGTAGGCAAAATTGCGCGTTACCGGAAAGACACCGGACACGCGCCCGTCATCATCGAAGGTAAAACGTACCTCGGTCGTATCAAAATCGAGGGCGCCCTGTTGCTTCCTGACCCCTGACATCAGCAAAGCAAGGTCAACCATCGCGGCCAGGCTCTCTTCATGCCTCGGGAAGGCTTTTTCCTCGACCCATCGGCCAACCTGCGTATAGGTGAGCCGCTCGGAGGAACAAATGACCCCTTCATAGAATTGGTAGCCACCAATACGCCCCTGGTTTGAAATGGTCATCTCGCAGACCATCACCAGCCGGTCAACGTCCGGGTTGAGAGAACATAATCCGTTGCTCAGTTTCTCCGGCAACATGGGCGTTACGTACTGAGGGAAATAAACCGACGTGCCGCGCTTGTAGGCTTCGTCGTCCAGCGACCTGCCCGGCTTCACATAGTGAGCCACGTCCGCTATGGCGACAAGGAGCCGGAAGCCTCCTTCTTTGCTTCTGCGCTCGCAATAAACGGCGTCATCGAAATCCCGCGCATCTTCACCGTCGATGGTGACAAAATCCAGGTGACGCAGATCTTCCCGCTGGCGCTTCTGCGCTGGCTGAACTTCGAGGGGCAGGGTGTCGGCTTCCTCGATAACTTCGTTTGGAAACTCAACGGGAATATCGTTGTTACGGAGCGCAATCTCGACTTCCATGTCTGGCGCCAGGTGTTCGCCCAGCACGCTCTCGACTTCAACGGCCGCCAGGCTATGCAGACCCGGCTGGCGGGTAATCTTGGCCGCCACAATCTGGCCTTTACGTAATTCCGCGCCGGGATTATCAATCAGGATTTCGTGCGCAATGCGTCTGTTCAGTGATTCAAAGAGTGCGACTTTTTCCTCGAAGTAGACTCGGCCAACCAATTCCGTCGTATTGTGCGCCAGAACTTCAACTATCTCACCTTCTTCTCTGCCTCTGCCGTCCCTGCCGCGGACTCGAGCCAGCACCCGGTCACCATGAAAGACGGCGCGCATCTGCCGGTGGTGCAGGAAAATATCTTCACGGTCCTCGTCACATAACAGGAAACCAAAGCCATCCGGATGGGTGGAGACTTTCCCCGCGAACAATTCCATCTTTGACGCTATGGCATAGACGCTCCGCCGGCCCACCACCTGCCCGTCTCTGACCATTGCCCGCATCCTGAGCTGCAGCGACTCCCGGTCACGATTACTGTTGATCGACAGTTCGTCCGCCAGCCTTTTAAGTGATACGGGTTCTCCGAGTTTTTCCATACAGGACAATATGGCTTCCCGGCTCGGGATGGGGTGTTCATACTTGCGACTTTCTCGCTTGGAATGCGGGTCTTTCATGCCTTGATGCCAATTGACAGCTTTAAGGTCGCCATTGTACCCTGCCGCGTCCTTGATTTTCGGGCCGGGGGCTGCGGGAAAAATCCAGCACCGGAAACCTCATGCCGAGGTGGTGAAATTGGTAGACACGCTAGCTTCAGGTGCTAGTGGGGGCAACCCCGTGGAGGTTCAAGTCCTCTCCTCGGCACCAATACTTCCCCAAGATTGATGTTTGCCCGGAACGGCTATCGCTACGGTGCCTGCGGTTATTCAAATACCGCTTGCCGGGTAATCGTGTCGTCCCTGTCCGGGCCGGTGGATACATAATCGATACCAACACCACAGGCCGATTCAATTCTCTCCAGATACGCGCGAGCATTGGCGGGTAGATCATCCAGGGACCTGGCTCTTGCGGTTGCTTCCCGCCAGCCGGGCAACTCTTCGTAAACAGGTGTTGGCGTATTGGCCTGGCCGTTTTCATAATCAATGCAGATGGATATTTTGTCCAGGCCGTCCAGTACATCCAGCTTGGTAATGCAGAGGCCGGAAATACTATTGATGCTGATGACTCGTTTCAACGCATGGGCGTCAAACCAGCCGCACCGCCTGAGCCTGCCCGTTGTCGACCCAAGCTCATTGCCGACTTTGGCAAGGTGGGTGCCAACATCGTCAAACAGTTCCGTCGGGAAGGGCCCTGAGCCGACTCGTGTGGTATAGGCCTTGGTAATGCCAAGAATGTAATCCAGATCAAGCGGGCCAACGCCGCAACCACTGCCGGTTGCCCCGGCGGTCGTATTGGAAGAAGTGACGTAAGGGTAGGTGCCCTGGTCAATGTCAAGCAAAGCCCCCTGTGCGCCCTCGAAGAGGATATTCGCGCCGGATTTTCGCAAACGGCTCAATTCATCAACCACATCCATCACCATTGGCAACAACTGGTCCGCATAACCCAGTGACGCATCAAGGGATTCATTCACGTCAACCTTGTCCGTGTGGAAATATTTCTCCAACACAAAGTTGTGGTAGTCCATAACCTCTTCGAGCTTTTCCTTGAAAGTTATCGGGTCATACAGGTCCATTACCCTGACGCCTCGCCTGGCGGCCTTGTCCTCATAGGCGGGGCCTATCCCCCGCCCGGTGGTGCCTATCTTCTGATTGCCGCGCAGGTTTTCTCGCATCTTGTCCAGCGCCACATGATGCGGCAGGATCAACGGGCAACCAGGGGAAACGAACAAACGGTCGCGCACGCCCATGCCCGCAGTTTCGAGTGCTTCAACTTCCCTGAACAAATCCGGTACCGATAGCACCACGCCATTACCTATCAGGCATTTGACGTCCTGATGGAGAATGCCGGACGGCACCAGGTGAAGCACTGTTTTCTTCCCGGCTACAACCAGTGTATGCCCGGCATTGTGCCCGCCCTGAAAGCGAACGACAGCCGCCGCTTTCTTCGTCAGGAGATCGACCATCTTGCCTTTGCCTTCATCGCCCCAATGGGTGCCGATAACAACAACATTCTTACCCATCTAACTTACCCATCTGTTTTGTTTCCGGATACGGGCTTCAAGACAAAGGCGCCATTTTCATGCTCGAGCGTCAGGTCGCCATCGCCCGGTTGACCCGATTCGATAACGACATAACCTTCGCGCCGCAGCTTTTGTATTTCCTCCCAGGCGACCTGCCCAAGCTTCCCGGCAACCGGGTGGGCAAAAACACGCTGCGAGCTCTTTGTTGAGACACTGGCCTTTTCCATCAGGTTTCGGACATTGACGGAAAAACCCGTCGCGCCTCTTGCCCGCCCAAAGACCCGGCCAATATCATCATAGCGGCCGCCCTTGGCGACGATATCGCTTGTGCCATCCGTGTAGGCGGCAAAGACGATGCCCGTATGATAGGCATAGCCGCGCAGTTCACCCAGGTCGAAATAAATATCCAGGTCGCCGAATCTTTGCAGAATGGCTTTCGCCACAGCATCGAGATTATTAATACAGGCCAGTATGCCCTTGCGGCGGGCAAACAACTTTCTTGCGGCCGCAAGCACCGACACGTCACCGGTAAGCCCGGGCAACGCACACAGCAGGTCCGTAGCCTTGTCGGCCAACTGCAAGGCGGCGCACTGTTCCCTGATTTCCGCAACGGCTTTCTTCTGAACTGCGTCGAACAGCAGTTCCCGCCGGTCCTCTGAGATTTTCAGGGCGGAAACAAGCTGGCGGAAAATGGCCACGTCCCCCAGGGCAAGATGAATGTCATTGCAGCCCAGTGATCGTAGTGACTCCACCATCAGACTGACGATTTCAACATCACCCTTGCCGGAAGACTCGCCAAAGAGTTCCGCGCCCACGCTAAGGGGCGTGCGGCCGGCGAGCATGGTTTCCGCCTGCGACTGTACGGCGGTCCCGGCATAGCAGAGCCGCACTATGCCATCGCGGTTGAAACTGTGAGCGTCTATGCGGGCAACCTGCGGCGTTATATCCGCTCGAATACCCATGGTCCTGCCGGTCAGCAGGTCAACGATCTTGAAAGTTTTGAGGTCGAGGTCTTTGCCCGTCCCCGTCAACAGGGATTCAAGGTACTCGATCATGGGCGGGATGACGTATTCATACCCCCAGGTGGCAAACAGGTCCAGCAGGCGGCGGCGCACCGCCTCAAGTTGCTTTGCCTGGGGAGGCAATACATCCTCCACACCATCCGGCAACAACCATCGGTCTACTATGCTCATGTCAGGTTCCGGTCTTCAGTTGATCAGGTAGAGCAGCCCCGTCCCCAGTAACATACTCACCAAGCCGATGATTCGCATGAACTTGTCGTCTACCTCCGACAATACCATGACCATTTCCCGCCATCGCCTCGGATAGAGGAAAGGCACTATGCCCTCTATAACCAAGACAAGGCAAAGCGCCACCCCGAGGTCATGCCACACTGGATATCCCCAAGAATTTGCCGGGATCAACGCTCTCCAAGTTTGTTGCTGTTCATATATTTGAAGAACTCAGAGTCCGGCTGTATCAGCAACACATTGCTCTTGTCGGAGAAGGTTCTCTGGTAGGCGGACATGCTGCGGTAGAACTCGTAAAAATCCTTGTCCTTCCGGAAGGCGGATGCGTAGATATTTGCCGCCTCGGCGTCACCCTCGCCACGAGTTTCTTCCGCTGTGCTGTAGGCTTCCGCCAGGATGACTTCCCGTTGTTTGTCCGCATCGGCGCTGATGCCAACCGCCAACTCCTGGCCTTTTGCGCGATGCTCTCTGGCCTCGATATCCCGCTCGGTGTTCATCCGGTTATAAACGGACTGGCTGACTTCAGGCGGCAGGTCAATGCGCTTCACGCGCACATCAACCACCGATACACCCAACTCCACTCTTGATACTTCGTTGAGGGCCGAGGTCAATACCGTCATGAGTTCATCACGCTCACCGGACACCACCTCGTGCAGGGTGCGCTTGCTGATCTCGTTCCGCAGACCGTTGTTGATGCGTTCCTTCAGCAGTTCCTCCGCTCGCCTTTCATCACCGGAGGTCGCCGTGTAGTAAGTCTGCACGTCGTCAATCCTGAATTTTGCAAACGAATCGACAATCACCGCTTTCTTTTCCAGGGTGAGGAAGCGTTCCGACGGCGCATCCGAAGTCAGCACCCTGCCATCGAACTTGCGCACATCGTTGACGATGGGCAACTTGAAGTGCAGACCTGGCTCGATGTTAGCGCGTACAACTCTGCCGAACTCGAGCAGCACACCCCGCTCCAGTTCCGTGATGATAAAGACAGAATTAATGCCCAGCAGCCCCAGCGCAGCCAGGACAACAATAAAGACAATTGATCGAGTACTCATTGGCGTCTCTCCCTTCTGTTTTGGGACTCACTGTTGTTCCCGTAATTTGGGCCACTGCTTGTTTTCTGGCCCCTGTCGTCGCTGTCGTTCCTTTGTGATTGTTCCATGATCTTGTCGAGCGGCAGGTAAAGCAGGTTGTTACCGCCGTCCACGTCTATCAACACCTTGGTGGAATTGGACATCACGCTTTCGATAGTGTCTATGTACATTCTCATCTTGGTGACCTCTGGGGCCAGGCTGTACTCTTTGTAGATCTTGTTGAAGCGCTCCGCCTCACCGCGAGACTGGGCTATCACCCTTTCTTTGTATGCCTGCGAATCTTCCAGGAACCGTTGGGCTTCACCACGCGCCTCCGGCACTATCTGGTTGGCATAGGCGTCGGCCTCATTGCGGAGGCGAACCTCATCCTCGCGAGCCTTGATCACATCGTCGAAGGCGGCTCTCACTGCATCCGGGGGTGCCGTCTCGTCAATGTTGACCTGGGTGACCCGTATGCCCGTGCCATAATTATTCATGTAGGTCTGGATTCTCGCCTTCACTTCCACAGCCAACTCGGCGCGGCCTTCGGTGAGCACGCCGTGCATCTCGGTACCGCCCACCACATGACGCAACGCGCTCTCTGTTGCCTGATACAGACTTTGGTCCGGGTCACGCACATTTAACATGTAGGCTGCGATGTCACTGATGACGTACTGCACCGTCATCTTAACCTTCACAATATTCTCGTCTTCGGTGAGCATTTCCGAGTCATGTGGCCTTGAACGAACCCGGGTAACATTGGCTATCAACACCCGGTCAATAAGCGGCGCGTTCCAGTGCAGGCCCGGCAGTATAATCTCTTCCTGTTTCTCACCAAATCGCAGGACCACGCCCCGCTCCTGCTGGTCCACCGTGTAAACGCCCATCGCCAGATAAACGAGCACCAGCCCGCCAAGCACCAGCCCGACCAGATTCATATTCAGGGACCGGGACGAGCCGCCACCCTGGCCACCCCCGCCGCCACCAAACATCCGTGCGAGGTTTTTCTGCAACTTACGGAATGCCTCATCGAGATCAGGCGGCCCCTGATTATCACGATTCCCCCAAGGGTCCTGGCCTTCCTGCTTATCTCCCGGTTCGTTCCATGCCATAAGTATCTCCTGTTAAAGCAAATGCAGAGCGCCATTCTCCCACTATTGTCGATGGATGTCGTGGCCTTCAACCCGCCTCATCATCAATGGGCGATTAGCTGTGATTCTCCGCAGGCTGTTCTCCTGTATTTTCAGGCGCATTTCCACGAAACCGTCTTCACGGGCGCGCTCATTCATAACCGCGCCCAGGGCGAAGAACTGCGCCCGTAGCCTGCCCTCTTCAGGCCCAAGGGTGATGTCCGTTTCGATGGTGCCTTCTCCAAGCCTTTCCGCAATGGCATCAAGCAGAAGCGCCTTGCCGCTGCCGTTGATGCTGGAAATCCATACTCTGTGGACTACACCCTCGGCATTGCGTTCCACCCTGGGCCTTTCGCCGATAAGGTCAACCTTGTTGTAAACCATCAACTGAGGAATAGCCTCCGCGCCTATCTCTTCAAGCACAGCGTTCACCTCGTTGACTCTTTCCTGCCTCAAAGGGGCCGCTGCATCAACAATATGGAGAATCAGGTCCGCCTGGCAGACCTCTTCAAGGGTTGCCCGAAAAGCATCTACCAACGTATGCGGTAACTGCCGGATAAATCCCACCGTATCTGCAAGCACCGCAGAGCCTATGACTGGAAGGGCAAGTTTCCGCAGGGTCGGGTCAAGGGTTGCAAACAACTGATCCTGCACATGTACGCCCGCGCTGCACAGGCGATTGAACAAGGTGGACTTGCCAGCATTGGTGTAGCCGGCCAGTGATACGCTCTTGGTATCCGATTTTGACCGGCTCTTGCGGTTATGCTGCCTTTGCCGACGAACCTTCTTTAACCTTGCGTTGATACGTTTGATGCGGTCGCCGACCATTCGCTGATCTGATTCAAGCTGGGTTTCACCGGCGCCGCCCAGCCCCGATGAAGCGCCAGCGCCTCTGCCGGACCCGCCACGCTGGCGGTCCAGATGGCTCCAGCCCTTGACCAATCGGCTCGAGAGATGCTGCAGTTGCGCAAGTTCCACCTGCAACTTCCCTTCGTGGGTTCTGGCTCTGGCCGAGAATATTTCCAGGATAAGCCCCGTGCGGCCCAGAACCCGCTTCTCCAGAGTTGTTTCAAGGTTACGCTCCTGGGTCGGCGTCAGGTCATCGCCGAACACCACCAGATCGCATTCATGTTCTGCGAGAAAGGCCGCTATCTCTTCGACCTTGCCACCGCCAACGAAGGAACCGGGATGCGGAAAACGTCGATTGCTCGACAGACAACCCACGGGGACCAGCCCCGCAGACGTCGCCAGTTCACGCAATTCCTCCGGTGATGCGAGTTCCGAATTCTGTTTTTGGATATGAACCAGCAGTGATCTGCTGCCGGTTTCAGGCCTGTCCAGAAACAAACTTAGTCTTGCCCTTCGCCGGGTATCTGCACATTGTGGGATGGCAAGATGGTGGAAATCGCAGACTTGTAAATCATCTGGCTCACCGAATTGCTCAAAAGAATGACGAACTGATCAAACGCCTCGATTTGACCTTGTAGCTTGATCCCGTTTACCAGGTAAATGGATACCGGGACGCCATCCTCGCGCAAAGTATTCAGGAAAGGATCTTGTAGTGATTGTTTGTTTGACATGTTGCTCTCCTTATATTTTTCATGCCCTCTGTCGGCGACAAGCATAGCATTATTAAATTGTGCCAGTGAGTAAACGCCCACCGTTGATTAAGTTTAGCCTGGCTCAAAGCTAAACACTGCGTCGGGATAACTCCCGTGCAAGTGACTTATTTCAATATGGTGTCGCCGGATAGGATTTTCAAGACTTGGCTGGGTTCGGGAGATTCCAGTGTCATCAGCCCCTGCCATGATCTCAACCAGGTGAATTGCCGCTTCGCAAGTTGCCTGGTTGCCGCAATAGCCTGATCGGTCATCGTCTGATAGTCGATATCGCCCGCCAGATATGACCATACCTGCCGGTAACCCACCGCCTTGAGAGAGGGGGCGCCGGGGTGCAGCCTGGGGTTGCTCCTGAGGGCGGCAACTTCATCGACAAACCCTTTATCGAGCATCGCCATAAAGCGCCCGGCGATGGCTTCATGCAGTTGCGCCCTACCCGGCACAAGGGCTATCTCTGTCAGCGGAAAGGGGCAGGGGCTGGCAGCCCGACGGTGTAATGTCGTAAGCGTGCTGCCGGTCAGCCGATAGACTTCAAGAGCCCGTTGTAATCTTTGCGTGTCGGTGGGGTTGATTCTGGCCGCCGCCACAGGGTCAACTTCAGCGAGAGTTCGGTGCACCGACTCCCACCCGAGTTCCGCCGCCTGGCGATTGATCTCATCCCGGATGCCAGGGTCCGCCGCCGGCATTTCCGCCAGCCCGTCTTTCAACGCCTTGAGATAAAGCATGGCGCCGCCGATGATCAACGGCAGCCGCCCCCGCGCCTGTATCTCCGGCACAAGCTTGACGACATCATCTCTGAAGCTGGCGGCAGAGTATGGGTCTGCGGGGTCCCGAATATCTATCAGGTGATGGAGCGTCTCCGCGAGCAGGTCCCGCCCCGGCTTGGCGGTGCCTATATCCATGCCACGATAGACCTGGGCGGAGTCTGCGCTGATGATTTCCACATCCATTTGCCGGGCTATTTCCATGGCGAGCCCCGTCTTGCCGCTGGCTGTGGGCCCCATGATAACCACCGCCCCGGACATTATCTGCCCCGCAAAAAGAGACCGTCGAGTTCTGTGAGACTCATCTCGTACCAGGTTGGGCGGCCATGGTTGCACTGCCCGCTGCGCTCCGTTTCTTCCATATCCCGAAGCAGGGCGTTCATCTCATCCAGAGTCAGCTTCCTGTTTGCGCGCACGGAGCCGTGGCAAGCCAGGGTCGAAATAATCTCATCCCTGTGCTGCTCAATACGCTTGCTTTCGCCATATTCGGCGAGGTCTGATAGCAAGTCTCTGATGAGTTTTTCCACATCACTCTTCGCCAGCAGCGTGGGTATCGCGCGCACGAGAATGGATTCCTCACCCGCCCGCTCGAGTTCCACGCCCAGAGCCGAGAGGCTCCCGGCACGTTCCTCCACCAGATCAGCTTCACTCTCACTGACGGCAATGGCCAAGGGCACCAGCAATGGCTGACTCTTGATGCCCTCGGCATCGCAGGCGGACTTCATGTGTTCGTATGTAATCCGTTCATGGGCTGCGTGCATATCAACCAGCACCAGGCCATGGGCGTTTTCAGCAAGAATGTAGATGCCGTGAAGCTGGGCGACTGCGTATCCAAGGGGCGGCATGGTGGCATCATCCCTTCCCGGGCTGGCAGGTTCCGGGTCCCTGGCGAACATTTCCCGATAGGCGGGTGCGGGGGTGCGGTCACTGATGCCATGGGTGCTGCTTCTGCCGCCGAATGCCATGGGCGTCTGGGCGGGCTGGTGAGCCGGAAGGGGAGCGCCCGTCATTGAAGGCGCTGTTGCAGAGGGTGTTGAAAGTGTTTCCGCCGGCCTGATGTCCGCCAGCACTCGGTGGATGGTCCGGAATATGAAGTCGTGTACATCACGGCTTTCCCGGAATCTGACCTCATGCTTGGTTGGATGGACATTGACATCAACCAGGCGGGGATTGATGGAAAGAAACAGCGTGTAAACCGGGTTCCTGCCCTGGTAGAGGACATCGGCATAGCCCTGCTTCACGGCGTGCGTTATGACCTTGTCTCTGATAAAGCGGCCGTTCACAAAGAAAAACTGCTGGTCCGCCTGGCTTCTGGAATAGGTAGGCAGGCCAATCCATCCTCTGAGTTCCATGCCGTTTCTCTCTTCCGAGAAGAAAACGGCATTGTCCAGAAATGCTTGCCCAAAGATGCCGGCGACACGGCTTTCCTCGCTATCACCGCCATACTGCCTGACCGTCTTGCCGTTGTGAGAAAGGTAAAAGCTGACCGATGGATAGCCCAGGCTTATTTTCCGCACAACTTCTTCAACCTTCAGGTATTCAGTCCTTTCCGTGCGGAGGAATTTCCGCCTGGCGGGCGTATTGAAGAACAGGTCTCTCACTTCGACGGTCGTACCCTGGGGGTGGGGAGCCGGGAGAACCTCTGTTGTCATGTCCGCCCCCGCCGCCTGAATACTCCAGCCCTCGGTGCTGTTGCTCTCGCTGGCGGTTGTCAGCTTCAGCCTTGAAATCGAGGCCATGCTCGCGAGGGCCTCACCCCTGAACCCAAGCGTCTCGATACCGGCAAGGTCTGCCGGCGTGCGAATCTTGCTGGTGGCGTGCGCCTCCAGTGCCAGGGGCAGGTCGTCTTGATGTATGCCCTGGCCGTTGTCCCGCACCCGTACCAGCTTCATGCCACCGGCTTCGACATCCACCTCGACCCTGTCGGCCCCTGCGTCCAGCGCATTTTCAAGCAATTCTTTGACCACGGAAGCGGGACGCTCAACAACCTCACCGGCCGCAATCTGGTTTGCCAGTCTTTTTTCAAGTTGTGAGATTCTTTGCATTGGCTAGACGGGTGGGATTTTCAGTTTTTGACCGATACGAATGGTATCACTTCGCAGGCCATTAAAATCCTTCAGCCGTTTGAAATTTACTCTATATCGGCCGGCGATTTCAGAGAGCGTATCGCCACGCTCTATCACATGGGTAATGGCCTTGCCGCCTCCCTGATTCTGCCTGACCCATGCAAGATAGGAACCGGGCGGCGGCTTGACCTGCATGTATGTCTTGATGCCATCGAAAATGGCATTCGCCAACTTCCTCTGATGGCTTTTCGTGCTCAGCCTCTTGGCTTCCGCCGGGTTGGAAATGTAGCCGGTTTCAATCAGGATGGAATTCACATCGGGAGATTTCAGCACGACAAAAGCCGCCTGTTCTATCGTTTTCTTGTGCAGCTTGTTCACCTTGCCGATGGAGCGCAATATGAAAGAACCCATCTCCAGGCTGCGTACAAGGCTGTCCGTCATCGACAAATCCAGAAGGACACCCGCCAGCAGGTCGTCCTTGTCATCCAGTGAAAGGCTACCGTCTTCTCCACCAATCAGGTCCGCACGGTTTTCCTTTTCCGCCAGCCAGCGCGCCGTTTCGCTGGTGGTGCCCTTATGTGAGATGGCGTAAACGGAAGCGCCACTCGCATCCGGGGTCTTGAAGGCGTCCGCGTGGATGGATACAAAGACATCTGCCTGATTCTTGCGGGCGATTTCCGTTCGTTTACGCAGGGCTACATAGTAGTCCCCCTCACGAATCAGCTTGGCACGGAAGCCGGGCTCCTGCTCGAAGAGCTTGTGCAGATGCCTGGAAACCCCCATCACCACGTCTTTTTCATACAAGCCGCCGGCCCCCACAGCGCCCGGGTCGTCGCCACCGTGACCCGGGTCTATGGCGATCATGACATCCCGCAACTGCATCAAATCATTTTCAGATTTGTATATGACAGCGGGCTTGCTCTGACCATAGATATCGATCACCAGGCGGTTGCCATATTGCATGATCGGCTCCAGCACAAAGCTCTTGAACTTGACCTTTTCAGACAGGTCCAAGACAACCCGAACATCCCGGTTATTATTTTTGCTTGCGGCTCTGATGGACAGGATGGGAGCGCCTTTCAGGTTCAGAGAATCAATATCGGCGTTCAACCTGGCGGACCAAATGTCGATGACCAGCCGACGAGGATTCGCCAGGGGAAAAATATTGTATTCCACCGGCTGCCCCAAATCAAAAACCATTCGGGTTTTGTCAGGAGAAGGGCGCAGCCTGACGCCATCTATGGCGGCGATACCCGCGTTGACATGACCAACATTCAGGAAGAAGCAGACCAGGGCAAACAGGTAAAGTCGCTGAGCCGTCATGCTGAGTCGTAACGATTTTTCAACTGTTCGCAAATTGTTTCGCCGTGCGGTGAATTTGCCTTGATGCCTATGTTCCGTTTTTCTCCCAATACATCAATGTCAATTTCCAGGTCATGCCCGGGCAGAAAGCCGCTGGCTTTCTCCGGCCACTCGATCAGGCAGAGCCCGCCTCCCTTGAAGTATTCGTCAATCCCCAGGTAATCCAACTCGCCGGGGTTCGCCAGCCGGTAAAGGTCGAAATGAAAAACCTGCCGGCTCCCAATTTCATAAGGCTCGACCAGGGTAAAAGTCGGGCTTTTGACCGCGCCCTCGTGGCCCATTGCCCGAAGAATGCCCCTGCACAGGGTCGTTTTCCCCGCGCCCAGCTCGCCGCGGATATGCACCGCGCCCTTGCCTCCCAGCAGACTTGCGAGCGCCGCCCCCAGCACCAGCATTTCCGGTTCGCGTAATATCGTAATGCTGACCATTACACCGGATTAACCAGGCGACGTATGCCCGGAAGCAATTCGCTCGCCAGCAGCCCCCTTTCCCCTTGCGACTTAACCAGCTCGTCTGCGGCAAGAGAATGCACCACTGCCCCCAATCTGGCCGCACCATCCTGGGCAATTCCCTGGGCCAGCAGGCCGCCGATGACACCCGCAAGCAGGTCTCCCATACCTGCAACTGACATGCCGGGATTACCGTAAGGGCAGAGATCAACCTTGCCACCAGGCCCACAAACAAGCGTACCGGCACCTTTCAGGAGAAATGTTCCGCCATACTGACCCGACATTTGCCTGACCGCCGCCAGCCTGTCTGCCTGTGGCGAGCGATGGAGAAGCCGCTCAGCCTCTCCTGGATGTGGCGTCAGTATCCAGTTGTCCCGGTGTTGTGGTTTTTCCGCCAACAGGTTCAAACCGTCCGCATCCACCACCAGGGGAAGCCGGGTTTCCATGATTCTGTTGAACAGGTCTCTGCCCCAATTTTTCCGGCCAAGACCCGGGCCGAGGACCACGGCATCTGCACACTCGACCAGCGAATCCAGTTCAGGCCCCGTCGCTATACCCATGGCCATCACCTCTGGCCGGCGGGCAGTTATCCCGGCGACATTTTCCTGGCGGGTTGCCACCTGAACCATGCCTGCGCCGGCGTAAAGAGCCGCCTCCGCCGCCAGGGAAGCCGCACCCGCCATGCCCTCGTCGCCGCCAACGACCAACAGCCGGCCGTGGCTTACCTTGTGCGTATTCCGATGGCGGGGCTTTAGTAGTTTCGCCAATGTTTCATAGGACAAGATCCCAGCGGTCGCTTCTACTTTCGCATACATCGAATCAGGAACATCCAGCCCGGCAAAGATGAGCTTGCCCGTCTGCTCCGGCCCATTGTTGGTCAACAAACCAAACTTCCTGCCTATGAATGTCACGGTGACATCCGCCTTGATGGTTTCGCCGAGAAGATTGCCCGTGTCAGGGCAGAGCCCGGACGGCAAATCCACGGCAAGTATCGGTAATCCGCTGTTGTTTGCCCGTGCTATTGCCTCCGCATACGCCGGGCGCACCTGGCCATTCAGGCCGGTACCGAGTAACGCATCAACAATCAGGCCGGCACCCTGCAAAGCAGTGGGTACCTGAACCAGAGGAACTTTGCTTTCCCGGCAAAATCGAATCGCCCGCCCTGCATCCGTTTCATCCGCCGGCGCCCTGCCGACCAGCGCGACCTCCACCTCGATGCCTTTTGCCGCAAGTAAACCCGCAAGGATAAAACCATCGCCTGCGTTGTTACCGGAACCGCAAAGCACGGCGACCTTCCCCGGCGCAGGCCAATGTTCCAGCAAGGCTTGAGCGCAGGCCCGGGCGGCACGCTGCATCAGCGTCAAGCCGGGCACGCCGCCTTCCTGAATGATGATTTTATCCAGCTCGCGTACCTGGCTGGCGGTATATAGTGAGTTCAAAGTCTTGTTCACAGTTCCGCAAACATTGATTATATGCCAACTCGCAAGGGCAGGACCCGGAATGACGGACATAGACTGGAACGACCTGGCTGGCCGTATCAGCACATGGAGCAACGAACTCGGTTTTGCCGCAACAGGTATAACCAATACAGACCTGGGCGAGCACGAAACCTGGCTGGACAACTGGTTAACCAACAACTATCACGGCAGCATGGGCTATATGTCGCGGCATGGCCGCCTGCGCTCGCACCCGGAAGAACTCCACCCGGGTACACGCTCGATCATTTCCGCCCGGATTGACTACCTTGAAAAAACCCCGGACCCGATGGATGTGCTGCAATCGGACAATGCCGCCTATATTTCTCGTTACGCCCTGGGTCGCGATTACCACAAGGTCATCAGGGGCAAGCTGAAAAACCTCGTGGGAAGAATCGAATCCCACCTGGATGAACGCGACTTCAGGGATTTTACATCCAGGGTCTTTACCGATAGCGCACCCCTGTTGGAAAAGGCTCTCGCGGAAAAAGCGGGGCTGGGCTGGATCGGTAAAAATACGCTGCTGCTCAACGAGAAGGCCGGCTCGTGGTTCTTCCTGGGAGAGGTGCTGACAAACCTGCCGCTCCCGGAAACCATCGCCCCTCAACAAAATCGTTGTGGCAGTTGTAGTGCTTGCATGGAAGTCTGCCCGACCGGCGCAATAGTCGCCCCCTATAAACTTGACGCCAGACTCTGCATTTCCTATCTAACGATAGAACACAGGGGCAGTATTCCTGTGGAGCTGCGCAAGCCCATGGGCAATCGCGTATTCGGATGTGACGACTGCCAGTTGGTCTGCCCCTGGAATCGTTACGCCAGGAGCAATCAGGAACCGGACTTTCAACCCAGGCACGGGCTGGAATCCGCCGGGCTGGTAAAACTCTTCCTCTGGGATGAAGAAACCTTCCTGTCACGGACGGAGGGCTCCGCCCTTCGGAGAGCCGGCTACCACGGCTGGCTGAGAAACCTGGCGGTGGCGCTGGGGAATGCACCGACGGGCCCGGCAATCACCGAGGCGCTTGTATCAAGAAAGGGGATATCGGCCATGCTGGATGAACACATCGACTGGGCATTGAGGCAACACGCATCTTCCGCGCCATGAAAAGCTGTGCTCAGTTCAGCCTGAAAAAGTGGTCCCGGTAATGTTTGAGTTCTGCAACGGACTCTTTGATGTCATCCAGCGCCCTGTGCTCATTCCGCTTGATCAGAGATGAAGCCACTTCCGGCCGCCAACGCACCGCCAGCTCTTTCACCGAGCTGACATCTATGTTTCGATAATGCATGAAGGATTCCAGCTCCGGCATATACCTCACGAGGAATCTGCGGTCCTGACCAATGGTGTTGCCGCAAAGCGGAGACTTGCCGGCTTCCACATGCTCGGAGAGGAAGGCCAGGGTCGCCAGTTCCGCTTCTCTTTCACTGCTGCCCTGTTTGCGAACCAGATCAATCAATCCCGAGGCTACATGATGCTTGGTATTCCATTCATCCATGCCCGCCAGCAGCGCCTCCGGTTGCTGTATATAAAACACCGGCCCTTCGGCAAGGATATTGAGGTCTGAATCCGTGACCAGAGTGGCCAGTTCCAGTATGTGGTCCTTCTCAGGGTCAAGCCCTGTCATTTCCAGGTCCATCCACACGAGGTTTTTAGAAACCGCAGTCTCTGGCATGAGTAATCCATTGCAAAGGGCGTATTTTAACTGAAATCAACCTGCTTCCGGTGATGTGATGATATTTTCCGGGTAGAGAGTAGAATGGCCCGGCTTTGAACTCTGGTCCCTGTCGTTATGTCTGTTTTTCTTCAGCGGCTTTTGCCGCAACATCTGCTCAGCAGGCTGGTGGGCCGACTTGCGAGCAGCGAAGTGCCCATCATAAAGAGCCTGTTCATCAATATGTTCTGCCTGCTTCATACCGTAAACCTGGCTGAAGCGGAAAAAACCCGCAAGCAGGATTACGCATCCTTCAATGATTTTTTCACCCGGCCCTTGAAGCCGGGAGCCCGTCCCATCAATGGCACGATATGTTCCCCTGCGGACGGAACCATTACCGCCCTCGGAGACATGGACGGTGACAGCTTGATTCAGTCGAAGGGGCATACCTATTCCTTGCAGAAACTCATGGCCGAAGAATCGGTGAGTGAGTTCACCCACGGCTCCTTTGTCACCATTTATCTTGCGCCCCACAACTATCATCGGGTGCATGTTCCGCAAACTGCCGAGCTGCACAGCGCAAGGTACGTGCCTGGGCGGCTTTTTTCCGTTGACCCGGGCACAGCCAATAATCTGCCGGACCTGTTCGCCGATAATGAGCGCCTGGTCTGCCAATTCGACTCAAGCAGTGGGCCCATGGCGGCGGTCATGGTAGGCGCCATGTTGGTATCAGGGATTAAACCCGTCTGGCGGGGCAGTGCTTACGAGGCCCGGATGGGGGTTGCCACCGCAATGAGAATAAATTTTGCGCAGGGTGATGAACTTGGTCAGTTCCAGATGGGTTCAACCGTCATCCTGCTGTTCAGCCAGCGGCAACAGTTTCTGGCCAAAGAAGGTGACCCGGTGAAATTCGGGGAGGCGCTGGTAGCCTGACGGTCAGTGAGGTGCCCGGGGCATTGTTGCCGGCAGCACGTCTTCCCCTCTCATTACCATGGCAAGACGGTCCACGCCCAGCGCTATGCCCGCGCAGCGCGGCAGCCTGCCCACAGCCACAAGCAGTGCTTCATCGTCCTCCATAAGGGGCTTGCCCAGCCGTGCACGCCGCCGATTGTTTCCCCTGAACCGGCGTTGCAATTCCGCACTATCCGTCAACTCCTGATAAGCGTTGGCAATTTCAACGCCGGACATAAATAACTCGAAGCGGCGGCTGATCAAATCGCCCGCGCTGTTTGTACCTGTTTCCGCCAGCGCCGCCTGGCAGGCGGGATAATCGAAAACGATACTCCGCCCTTGCAGCAATGGCTCAACACCCGTTGCAAATAATCCGTCCAGCAGGTCGCCCGGCTCCGCATCCCCGCTGAGGTGGTGTAACGCATTGGCGGCAGCCTGGGCCGCAAGTTGCTCCCTGGACGCACGATGAGGATTAAATCCGTATCTCTCCGCAAATAACGCCGCGTAGGATTTTTTCGTCACCTCGCCGGGCGGCGGCAGGTCATACACAGGCCCCATGACTTGATAGAGATACGCCAGGAGGGCCAGCAGGTCTTCCATCAATGCTTCAAGGCTGTAATCGCAGCGATACCATTCCAGCATCTGAAATTCGACGCTATGCCGCCCGCCCCTGTCCCCGCCCCGAAAGGCCGGGCATATCTGGAAGATACTGGCCCTGTGCTCCGACAGGAGAATCTTCATGGCATATTCGGGAGAAGTCTGGAGAAACCCCTGTGTTTCACCGTGATGGACGGGGAGGTTGTCCAGGTGGACGTCGCTCGCGCCGGCAGACCTTAACAGCGGCGTGGTCACTTCAAGCAAGCCTTCGCGGAAAAAGTATTCGCGGATATGTTTCAGCAGGTCGCTTCTGAAGGCTAAAGGGGACAAGCGCTTATTACTTAACGCGGTTCTGGTACTCGCTGGTGCGGGTGTCAACACGCACGACTTCACCCCTGTTGATGAACAGCGGAACCTTGACCACCGCCCCGGTACTCAGGGTTGCCGGTTTTGAACCACCGCTGGCCGTGTCGCCTTTCAGCCCCGGGTCCGTTTCCACGACTTCCAGCTCAACAAAGTTGGGTGGCATGACCGAGATGGGCACCTCATCCCAGAGGGTAACCGTGACCTTCTCTGTTTCCTTCAGCCAGGGGATGCTGCCTTCCACCGCAGCTTTGTCTGCGGCGAGTTGTTCATAGCTGCCGTCGGTTTTCATGAAATGCCAGTGTTCCCCGTCCGTGTAGAGATATTCCATTTCGTGCTCCATGACATCCGCGCCTTCGATGGATTCCCCGGATTTGAAGGTTCTTTCCCAGACGCGACCGGTCTTGAGATTCTTCAACTTGACACGATTGAACGCCTGACCCTTGCCCGGTTTAACAAATTCGTTTTCGATGATGCTGCAAGGAGCGCCCTCAAGCATAACCTTGAGACCTGATTTGAATTCATTGGTAGAATAACTGGCCACGCCAACCGACCCTTCACTTGAAAAAGACAATAATACCCTTAAGCCATACCGGATTGCAGGTTCAAACCTGGCAATGGCATCTTCGCCATGCCATCAGGCGTGTTGATGAACTCTCCGCGGCGCTTGGCATTGAACTTCCCGAAGTCCGAAGCGACTTCCCGCTGCTTGTACCCAGACCCTACCTGCAAAGGATACGCAGGCATGACCCGGACGACCCGTTGCTGCGCCAGATACTGCCGTGCCAGGAGGAAAATTCCTCTCAGCCCGGATATGTACCAGACCCCTTGTTGGAACATTCGGGCAGCGGCCCCAGAGGGCTGTTGCAGAAATATCGGGGGCGGGTTCTGCTGGTCGCCACCGGCGCTTGCGCCATCAATTGCCGCTACTGCTTTCGGCGACATTTCCCTTATGGAGAGGAACAACCGGACGCCGCCGGCTGGCAGACCATCATCGATTACATTCGGGACGACCCCAGTATCAGCGAGGCGATATTGAGCGGCGGAGACCCTCTCGTTATGAATGATCGCCACCTCGCCGGGCTTGTCGGGGCGCTGGACGCCTTGCCCCATGTGAGCACCATTCGGTTTCATACCCGCTTGCCCATCGTCATACCCCAGCGCATTTGCAAGGAATTGCTGGATTGGGCATCCGGCATATCCGGCAATCTTGTCTTCGTCACGCATGTAAACCACGCCAATGAGATGGATGATGAAGTCAGCGAAGCACTGGCCAAACTGAAAGATGCGGGCGTTACTCTGCTGAACCAGAGTGTTCTGCTCAGGGGCGTCAACGATTCAGCGGAAAGCCTTGTCAGCTTGTCACGACGATTGTTCGACAGTGGCGTACTGCCCTATTACCTGCACCTGCTTGACCCGGTGGCGGGCGCGGCGCACTTTGATGTGCCGGAGGAAAGCGCCCATCAACTGATGCGCGCCATGACCAACGCCCTGCCCGGCTATCTTGTGCCGAAACTCGTGCGTGAAGTCCCCGGCACCGAAGCCAAGCAACTTATTCATGGGAATCATATACTTGTTTAACCAAAGCTTTCATTTATCGTATTAACTCCTATTTCGTCATTCTCGCCGAAGGCCCCACCCCCGTCATCCCAGGTCAAACAATCGCCGCAGCAATGCCGGCTTGTCAACGCGCGAAAGCAGTAACACATCACGCGCCACAGTGGTTTCAATAAGAGAATCCATAAGGTAACGCGACCAACGAGCCGGCTGCTTTATCAGAGGAGCGGCACCCGGATAGGCACCGTAAAAAATATACTGTTCTATACTCCACCCAAACGCCTTATGCATTTCAGAAAAACTCCAGTGCGGCAGATGCAAAATTTCAAAACGCCCGGCAAGACTTTCGGTCAAGCCCTTACCCACCAACAGCGGCGCGGAACCAAGCAAGACCGCCTTGACTAAAATTTTCTTCCGCGAGTCTTCATCCCAAAGACGTTTTACCGTTTCCGCCCAGTGCGGCACCTTTTGCACTTCATCCAGTATCAGCAGCGCATTTCTCTTTCTCGGCTCGCTGGCAAGCAAACGCGCTTGCTCCCATTGTGTTTCAATCCACCCGCCACCGCGCAACGTCGGTTCATCCGCACTGGCAAAGTGGTATGGCAACCGATTCCGCTCCGCCACCTGCAACACCATAGTGGTCTTGCCCACTTGTCGGGCACCCGACACGACCTGGATAAAACGCCGAGGTTCTTTTAACCGCCGCCGCAACTCCGCCGCTTGGCTTCTGGTGAATGTCTTTTTACTCAACATAATGAGTAATTTTACTCAATACATTGAGTAAATTGTTAAATGTTTTGCAGGACTTGTGCTTTCTTGCCTCTGTCTCGGTCATGCTGGCGGGGGTGCCCCATGTCATCATCCTCGCCGAGGCCGAAGGCCAAAGGCGGGGACCCAGGGTTGCGCTTTCGCGCAGCGAAAACGCAATAGGTGACTTCAATCCGGCTCTGTGTCCCGGGCGCGAATCCCCATCAGGTACAGGATAGTGTCGAGGCCAAGCGTCGAGATAGCGTGGCCCGCGCTTTCACGGACCAGCGGCTTTGCATGAAACGCAATACCGAGACCGGCGGCATCCAGCATGCCGAGATCATTGGCACCATCACCCACGGCTATGGTTTGCTTGAGCGAAATGCCTTCCTGCGAGGCCAGCTCGCGCAGTAGTTTAGCCTTCCGTGATGCGTCCACGATGGGGCGGATGACCTGGCCGGTCAGCTTGCCTTCGGCTATTTCCAATCGGTTGGCGAACACATGATCGATGTTGAGTTTTTTCTTCAAAACCTCGCCAAACCAGCTAAAGCCCCCGGATAAAATGGCGGTCTTGTACCCCAGCCGGTTCAGGGTTCGGAACAGGTTTCCGGTGCCCTCCATCAATGGCAACCGGCCCGCGACTTCTTCGAGAGCGCCTTCCGGCAGCCCCTTCAACAGGGCAACCCGAGCGACAAGACTCTCCGCAAAGTCGAGTTCACCCGCCATGGTCCTTGCCGTGATATGCGCCACTTCCTCCCCTACCCCCGCAAGGGCAGCCAACTCATCAATCACCTCCGCATTGATCAGCGTCGAATCCATATCGAAGGCAATCAGGCGGCGGTTGCGCCGATAGATGTCGTCCTCCTGAACGGCGATATCTATATCCAGTTCGGAACACACCGCCATAAGCTGTTCACGGAAAGATTCCGCCGGGTTCCCGCGCAATGAAAATTCAACACATGCGTTGGTCGGTGCATCGATATCATGCAAGGGTACGCGCCCCGACAGGCGTGTAATGTTGTCAATGTTGAGCAAGTTGGCGGCAACCACGTCGGAAACCCTGGCAATGTGAGACGCCTTTATCCGCCTTGCCAGCAGTGTCAGGATGTAACGGGACGCCCCTTGAAGGCCCACCCACTCGTCATAGCTTGCCTCGGAAACAGGCGAGAAATGAACCTGCACACCCAGCGCCCCTGATTCATGCCGCAGCGCCTGGAACACGTCCCCGGATGATGACGGGGCATTGACCAGTATCCCCAGGGACAGGTGGTTATGGATGACCGACTGGCCGACATCCAGAATATCAACGTCATGGTCGCCCAACAGTTTTGCAATGGCAGCGGTGATACCCGGCTTGTCTTCCCCGGACACATTGATAAGGACCAGCTCGTTCATAAGAGATTCTTTCTGAGTCCTGTGTATTATCCATGGCCGCGATGTTATCCGCTATACTCCCCGCCCATGATTGCAACCCGGCAGCAACCTGATGTCCGAAAAAAGACTTCTCCTGCTACTGGTTACCCCCCCGTTGCTGGCGGCGTCTCTTGTATATCTGGCGACAACTTATGAATTCACACGGCTGCTTGACGGGCAACAGAGGTTTCATGGAGAGGCTATCGCCGACCAGACCGCGGAACTTGTGACCCAATATGTCGTTGACGGAGACATGCTATCCCTCAACGTCATGATACGAAGGCTGGCGGATAATGAGCAGATTGAATTTGCCGCCATCTACGACGACGACAATCAGTTGATCTTGCAGGCGGGCCGCGAACACAAGGGTCAGATGTCATTTACCAAGGAGTTGACCTTCCAGGATTCGACTGTCGGGCGCATCCGGCTCACCGTCCGGCCGGTGGTGGCGGCCTCCTTCTGGCGGCTCCCGCTGGCAGCCTTCACGCTCTTCGCCTATGCGCTTGTCGTCCTGCGATATGCGCCGCAAATCCGAGGCTGGCTGGCAGAAGCGCCGCTTGAAAGGGAAGCAAGGAAAGAAAGGGAAGATGAACCCGCAGCGTCATTTCCCCTCCAGCCTGAGCCAAGCCCGGCTGCGGCGTGTATGTTGACCACAAGAATCCGCCCTGCACACTACCTTGAAATGCACTTCGACAAGTTCTACCAGGCCGCAGACCTGCACCTGGGTATCGTCGAACAGACCACGCCGGAAGAACTGGTGATTCATTTCGAGGGCATCGACGCCATATTTCGCGCCGCCTGTACCGGGTTACTGATTCGCCAAGTCGCCGGCATGGTTGCCGGTAACATCGGCTTTGGCGGCATTCTCAGCATAGTGACGGCAAGAGACAACCCGGATGAGGCCAGGAAGGCCGCAAGCTATCTTGCATCCATTGCCGACGGCGACCTGCTTGTTGTCGGCGGCGCATCATTGCCGGATGAGCGGCTGGGTATGCAGCCCTTTCATCATGCGCTGGTGGATTCACAAGGTCTGATGAAACTCAGCGGCCTGCGGGGCCATGACACCTTGGGCGAACAGGCCAGGCAACTGGCGAAGGCTTAGCGCTCTCTCTCGACAATGACCGCGTCAACCTTCTGAAAACCCCTTGGCAGTTTAGGCCCTCTTTTTGCTCTTCCGCTTTGGTAGTGTTCCAACTCATTGATCGACAGGTTCAGTGTTCGCTTTCCGGAGAAAACAACCAGGGTGTCAACTTCCGAGAAAACCTGAAGGTGAGACATGAATTCCACACGTTCTTCGACACGCGCCCTGGGTATGTTCATGATCTTGACGCCCTTGCCCCGACCCAGGCCAGGCAGTTCCGCCACCGGAAAGACCAGCAACCTGCCTTCATTGTTGAAAGCGGCGATGAAGTCATGTTGTTCGTCCATGACCGGCGCCGGCTGGTTAGTGATACCGCCCTTGGGAACGCTCAATACCGCCTTGCCCGCTTTGTTCTTGGTCATCATGTCGCCGAGTACGGCGATGAACCCGTAACCCGCATCGCTCGATATGACAAATTTCGCTTCCTTTTCACCAATCGCCATACCCGTGAAGAAAGCGCTTTCCGACGGGTTGAACCTGCCGGTCAGCGGTTCCCCCTGGCTCCTCGCCGACGGCAGGGTATGCGCGGCTGCGGTGTAGGCGCGGCCAGTGGAATCAAAAAATACCGCATCCTGATTTGATCGGCCGACCATGGTCTGGCGGCACTCGTCCCCGGACCGATAACTCAATTCAGTGGCATCAATATCATGGCCCTTGGCGGCTCGAATCCAGCCCTTCTCGGAGAGAACCAGCGTCACGGGTTCCGTCAAAATCAAGTCCGTTTCCCTGAAAGCCCTGGCTTCTTCTCTTTTCGTAATGGCGGACAGACGCTCGTCGCCATAGGTTGCCGCATCCGCCATCAACTCTTTCTTGAGCAGCGTTTTGAGTCTCGCTTTGGAGCCGAGGGTTTTTTCAAGGCCGGCCCTTTCCGCATCCAGTTCCTGCTGCTCTCCACGGATCTTGATTTCTTCCAGTTTGGCCAATTGCCTGAGACGCAGGTCAAGGACGGCGTCCGTTTGCAACTCGGAGAGCTTGTACGTCTTCATCAAGACCTGCCGGGGCTGTTCCTCCGTCCTGATGATGTTGATTACCTCATCGAGGTTGAGATAGGCGACCAGCATCCCTTCAAGTATGTGCAGCCTGTCCAGAATTTTGTCGAGGCGGAACTGCAACCGCCGCACCAGAGTATCGGACCTGTAGCCAAGCCATTCTTTCAACAGATCAACCAGCGGCCTGACCCTGGGCTTGCCATCGACGCCGATCATGTTGAAATTGACCCGGAAGCTGCGCTCCAGGTCCGTCGTGGAAAAAAGATGCGACATCAACTGGTCGGCATCGACCCGGTTTGACCTGGGCGTCACGACAATGCGCGTCGGGTTCTCATGGTCGGACTCATCGCGCAGGTCCGCTGCCATGGGCAGTTTCTTTGCCTGCATCTGGGCCGCTATCTGTTCAAGCACCTTGGCGCCGGAAACCTGATACGGCAGGGCGGTAATGACGATATCGCCGTTTTCCCTGGTATATAAGGCCCGCGCCCTGATCGCCCCCCGCCCTGTCTCATACATCTGCCGAATTTCTTCGGCGGATGAAATGATCTCCGCGCCCGTTGGAAAGTCCGGGCCCTTCACATGCTCCATGATATCCACAAGGGTTGAACGCGGTTTATCCAGCAACCGAATGCAGGCGCTAACGACTTCATTAAGGTTGTGTGGAGGAATATCCGTTGCCATGCCTACGGCAATGCCACTGCCCCCGTTAAGCAATATATTCGGAAGCCTGGCGGGCAAGGTCAGCGGCTCGATAAGGGTCCCGTCAAAATTGGCGGTCCAATCAACAACGCCCTGCTTCAACTCGCCAAGCAGAACTTCCGCATAGGCCGTCAATTTTGACTCGGTATAGCGCATGGCAGCATAGGACTTGGGGTCATCAGGCGAGCCCCAGTTGCCTTGCCCGTCAACCAGCGGGTATCGGTAGGAAAATGGTTGCGCCATCAACACCATGGCCTCATAACAGGCGGCGTCTCCATGCGGGTGAAACTTGCCTATGACGTCGCCGATTGTTCTCGCTGATTTTACATACTTGGCTTCCGCCGACAGGCGCAGTTCATTCATTGCATGGATGATGCGACGCTGTACCGGTTTCAACCCGTCTCCGATATGCGGGAGCGCGCGGTCGTGGATAACGTACATCGCAAAATTCAGGTAGGCGTTTTCGGTAAACTCCGCGAGTGACATTTTTTCGGTATCACCACGCATGATGTTATCGGTCATGGCTTGCTTGCTCCGCTCCGTATTGAAAAAATTGCTGCCACCGGGCTAGTTGAGTTCCGCCAGGTTCCCTTTTTTCTCAAGCCAGGTCTTTCGGTCAGGTGCCCGTTTTCTGGATAGCAGCATGTCCAGCAATTCATCCACGGTTTTCCGCTCGCCTGCTTCCAGCCGCACCAGCCGCCGGGTATCCGGTGCCATGGCGGTCTCTCGCAACTGCACGGGATTCATTTCACCAAGGCCCTTGAATCGCTGAACCACGACCTTGCCGGGCAGCTTTTCGGCGGCAATCCTGTCCTGGATGCCCCGCCGCTCCCCCTCGTCCAGCGCATAAAAGACCTCCTTGCCGACATCGATACGATACAGGGGCGGCATCGCCACATAAATATGCCCTGCGTCAACCAGCGCCCGAAAATGACGAACGAAAAGCGCAATCAACAGACTGGCGATATGCAGCCCGTCTGAATCCGCGTCCGCGAGAATACAAACCTTGCCGTAACGCAGGTTATTGAGGTCATCGGACCCCGGCTCAATACCCAGGGCCACCGAGATGTTGTTGACTTCCTGGGATGAAAGTATTTCCGTGGATTCCACTTCCCAGGTGTTCAGTATCTTCCCCCGAAGAGGCATGATTGCCTGCGTTGCCCTGTCTCTCGCCTGCTTGGCGGAACCGCCGGCTGAATCGCCTTCCACCAGAAACAATTCACCCATCATGGCGTCATTACAGGAACAGTCCGCCAGCTTCCCCGGCAGGGCGGGGCCGCTTGTCAATTTCTTGCGCGCCACCTTCTTGCCGGCACGAAGCCTTTCCTGGGCGCTGCTTATCGCCAGCTCGGCTATCGCCTCGCCATCGCTGATGTGCTGATTCAGCCACAGAGAGAAGCCGTCTTTCACCACGCCGGAGATGAAGGTAACCGCCTGGCGCGAGTTCAATCTTTCCTTGGCCTGCCCGGCAAACTGCGGTTCGATCATTTTCGCGGAGAGTACATAGTTGCACTTGTCCCAAATGTCTTCCGCGGTGATTCTGATGCCGCGCGGAACAAGATTCCGGAACTCACAGAACTCCCTGAGCGCCTCCAGCAACCCCGCCCGCAGCCCATTGACATGCGTGCCCCCCTGAATCGTAGGAATCAGGTTCACATAACTTTCGGTAATCAGTTCCCCACCATCCACCCGCCATTGCACCGCCCAGTCTACGGATGCTTCCTCGCCTTCCATCGAGCCCGTAAACGGTTCGCCCGGCAGAAGTTCAAGACCCTCGAGTTCCACAGCCAGATAATCTTCAAGCCCGGATTCGTAGCACCACTCGAAATGCTTCTCGTCCCTGGCGGATGCCATCTCGTTGTGAAATATCACCTTGAGCCCGGGACACAAAACCGCCTTGGCCCGCAGCAGGTGTGTCAATTTTGGCACGGAAAACTTATGTGAATCGAAATACCCCGGGTCCGGCTTGAAATTGATCAGCGTGCCAGTGTTCCGCTTGCCCACTTCGTCTTTCACCGTCAGCTTGCTGGTTTTTTTACCCCCCTTGAAAGCCATGTGATACCGCTTGCCGTCACGTTTGATAAAAACCTCGAAACTTTCGGACAAGGCATTGACCACGGACACACCAACGCCATGAAGCCCGCCTGAGAATTTGTAACTGTCGTTGTTGAATTTCGCGCCGGAGTGCAGCCTGGTCAGAATAAGCTCCACACCCGGCAGTTGTTCCTTCTTGTGAATATCCACGGGCATGCCCCGGCCATCGTCGCTGATGGACATGGAGTTGTCTTTTCTGAGCGTGACTTTGATTTCACTGGCGAACCCCGCCAAAGCCTCATCAACACTGTTGTCAATGACCTCCTGCGCCAGATGATTGGGTCTGCTGGTGTCCGTGTACATGCCCGGCCTTCTTTTGACCGGGTCGAGGCCTTTCAGGACTTCAATGGAATCCGCTTTATAGTCGCTGCTGTTCATTCGTTCCCGTAAAACACTGGAGAAAAAATATCAAAGAGAAACAGAAGGCCGTCTTTTTGCAACGGTAAAGCGGCATGATTCTGAGCAGATTTCGCCCCTGAGCCAATAATCCACTTCTTTCGTCATAAAGCCGGAGAAGTATTGCGGGATAAATTATAAAGATTTGAAACAGGATTGCCCGGAAAAGATGCCGCCGGGTCAGCAAACTGGCTCCAATGAATAACCATGCTGGATGCAATGGGTCAGCAGTTCACCAAAGAACCTGTTGATCTGCGACTTCTCATCCGGCTGAAACATATATTCATTTGGCGTGGCATAACGAGAGCGAAAATTTCTGTGGCGTTCAAACCGGAAAATTTCCGCCGACTTCACATCGTGATAGACCCTGAGCTCCATGCTCGGCCATTTGATAAAAGGTTTGCTCTTTTCCGGTGAAATATTGACCGCCATCATGGTCGTAAAGGGGCAACGCTGAAGAACTCTGATGGCCACGACTGCGGCTTCTTTCCTGCCAACCCGGACGCCGAAGCGTAATTCATCTTCGGATGCCATATCGGGAAACAGCCGATGCAGGCGAATGTAATTGGCGTCACATTCCGCCATGTCGGCGATCAGGTCCGGCACGTAAATGTTTTTGCCAGCGCCTTTGCCAAAGTTAATGTCTTTTCTTGCCATCCGGGATAATTCCGGCCTCATTGTTGGGTTGAAAGATTACCACAAACAATCAGGCGTAATACTTAAATTGGGCTTGATATTCGGGTTCAAAATATGACAGGCATTGTGGGTTTTTGTCAGCGTATATAGTCAACATATCTAGTCAACGTACATGGTCAACGTATCTGGTCAGCAGATATTGTCAGCGTACCTTGTCAGTTATTGACGGGGGAGACAGCAAGGGGGCAAGCAGGTCAACAACCCTGCCCAGTGAACCTTGGTTAGCCGCCAGCACCTGATTGGCGGATTCAACCAGCCCGCGCACCCTGCCCTCATTCGTCATCAATTCAATAACCTCTTTGCTCAATTCATCCTGATTGCGCACCAGGCGCATGGCGTCACGATCAATAAACTGCCCGGCAATGTCCTCGATATTATCGAGGTGCGGGCCCATCAAAACCGCCGTGCCCGCCCGGACAGCTTCAAGGAAGTTATGGCCGCCAACCGGTACGAGGCTGCCGCCGATAAAGGCAAGCCGCGCCACGGGGAAAAAGGATTCCAACCGCCCCATCTCATCCAGAATGAGCACCGAATCATCAAGGCCCGGCCCGTCTTCAGACAGGCTGAACAGCCGGGCGGGATAACCCATCCGCTCACATAACCGGGTGACTCGCCCGCACCTGTGAGTGTGCCGCGGCGCCAGAACCAGCAATATATCCCTGACCTGGCTTTGCAGCGCCGGCATAACCCGCAGGAGCGCTTCTTCTTCTCCTGCATGCGTACTTGCGCCCAACAGAACCGGCCTGCCCCCGGTTAATTGCCTTGCCTGTTCGAGACTGCTTGCAAATCCCCCGGGAAACTCGCCATCAAACTTGATGCTGCCGGTCACTGCTATCCTCGCAGGATTCGCCCCCAGGCCCGCAAAGCGCTGGGCATGTTCCCTGGTCTGCACCGCTATCAGATCAATGGATGCCAGCGTGGTCCGGGAGAGTTTGGGCAGGCGGGAATAAGCGGCGGCGGAGCGAGACGACATCCTGCCATTGACCAGTGCCGTTTTGATGGCTTGCTTTTTACAGGCGGCGAGAATGTTAGGCCAGAGTTCCGTATCGATGGTAATCAGAAGCCTGGGTTTATTGCGGCGCAGGAAACGGTTCACCGACCCGGGCAGGTCATAAGGCGCATAGGCATTTTCAACCTGGCCGCCGAGCAAAGCCCGCACTCTTCCCCTGCCAGTGGGCGTCATGTTGGTGACAAGGCAGGGATGCCCGGCGGCAAGCAGTTTTTTCACCAGCGGCACTGCCGCGACAGTTTCACCGGCAGACACGGCGTGAACCCAGATGAGCCTGCCGGGCGCAGCAGACCGGAAGAATCCAAATCGCTGCAGCAGGTCTTGACGATAACCGGGTTCCCGGACGGACCGTATCAGCAATCGCAACAATACAAAGGGGATGGCCAGGTAGAAGAAAACGCTGTAAAGAAACCGATACAAGTCAAGCTCGCAGATGGACCCAAGGGTAAGCATAGCCCCCTCCCGGAAGTGAAACCACCGCCTTACGACCACCGACCCTTAACTGTAAAGATAAAAGACCGCGAGGAATTTGTTTTCATCCAGCCAGGTTTCCGTCCTGCTGAACCCCGCGCCACGCGCCATTTGCAACACCTCATCAATGGTGTACTTGTGCGAGTTTTCCGTGTGGATTGGCTCCCCCGGTTCAAAACCGAACTCTTCACCGCTTATGGAAACCGTCTGCGACCTGTTGCTGATGAGGAACATCTGAACACACCCTTTTTCCTCGTTATAGACGGCCTGATGCTCAAACCCCTGCGGGTCGAAATCCGCGTCGTACTCCCTGTTAAGATGCGTGAGAACGTTGAGATTGAAATCAGCGGTGACGCCCTTTTCATCATTGTAGGCGGCATTGAGTATTGCTTCATCCTTCTTCAGGTCAACCCCGATTAGCAACCCGCCATCGTCGCCCACCAGCTTGTGGACTCGCCCGACAAAAGCCGCCGCCTCATCCCGGTCAAAATTACCGATACTGGAGCCGGGGAAAAAACTCACCCGCCTCTTTTCGCTGTGAAATGGCAAAACAAATTCGTTGGTGAAGTCCACGCAGGTCGCGTGTACTTCGAGCCAGGGGTATTCACGCGCCAGGGCTTCCGCCGCCTGGGCCAGGTAATCGCGAGAAATGTCGACGGGCGCGTAGATACTGGGGCGAAGATTATCCAGCAGTATGCGGATTTTCTCCGATGAACCCGAGCCATACTCTATCAGCAGGAGGTCATCGCCAATCAGTTCGCTGATTTCCCCGGCATGCTGTTGCAGCAGTTTGGTTTCCGTGCGTGTCAGGTAATACTCGGGTTGCCGGGTAATATCGGCAAAAAGCTGCGAGCCCCGTTCATCATAGAAAAATTTCGGCGAGATGAATTTTTCCCTGGCGCGAAAGCCCCTGATGATTTCCTCGGTGAAATCATCCTGCCTATCCGCGTGGTCGTAGAAATGCAACGACGGTGCTGATTTCATAGGCTCCTCCCCCGAGTCCGCCAGACAATCTCATCATCCATATAAAAACAGGCTACCCTCTGCGCATTGAAAGTAATGCATAAACAACGGCTTGCACACACCAAGCGGGAATAGCCACGGCAGGGCATTGTACGCCAACCGCAAATCTTAAACAGCCTTCTCAAGATACAAATGTTTTTGGAAATCTATGAATACTTCTCTAATCTCATTGAGATCACCTAAAACCCGCTCCGCATCCGTATTGGATTTGTACTTGAGCGTGATTAATTTACCCAATTTGCTGTCATCCAGCTCATCCACACCGTCTTTGATGTAGTTGTTTAACACAAACTCAATGAATGCCCGTTGCTCACGATTCAGGAAGGCGTAGATATTATCCTCTGCTTTAGAGACCCGTTCACGCCTGGTGATGGGGTTACGGGCATAGCTGATGTATTCGAGCACATCGAAGAGATCACTGTCTTCGGCATCAATCATTTCTTGCAGTTTCAGCAAGTCACTCTTGGAGCAACCCTCATCCTCAAGCCTTTCAAGTAGCTCGCGTCGAGTGATGGGATTAGCCCAGAGTTCCCTTAGCTTATCCTCGCTACCAAACAGTGCCGGCAGTTGAAGCGTATCGAATACTTTCTTGAGGAATTCCTCTGCACCCACAGCCTGGCCATCGACAAAGAACATGGTGGATGACATGGATTGTATTTCTCTCTCTTTGCCATCCCGCAGCTTGATTTTTACCTTTTTGGGGGGAGCTTCAGAATCATCAAGATTGTCGGGATTATCTGGATCAACAGGGGGGTTGTCAGGGTCTTCTGGCTTGGGTGGGCGTGGCTCTACCAGATCAGGTTCAATGGGTTCCCCATCCCACTCGGGATCATTAAACATACGATAGGCATTAACGAAGTCAATGATAGTGAAATAGTATTTCCCATCGAATAAACGTGTGCCTCGTCCGATGATTTGCTTGAACTCAATCATGCTATTGACGGTGCGCATTAAGATAATATTGCGTATATTTCTGGCATCCACACCAGTCGATAACTTTTGGCTGGTTGTCAGTATCGTCGGTATCTCTTTGTCGTTGTCCTGGAACTGGCGTAGGTATGTCTCCCCGCTAGCACCATCATTGGAGGTGACTCGCACACAGTAATCTACTTTCGTGCTGCCAGACTCTTGGTTAATGATGTCTCGTATTTTTGCGGCATGTGCTTGGTTGGCACAGAAAACAAGCGTCTTTTCATCAGGATTAATGCTTGCCAGCATATCCTTTACTCGCTTGCGTTCTCTTGGTTCAATCTCAATGATTTTATTGAAGTCTTTTTCTTCGTATATTCTTCCTTCTTCTACTTTTCCATCGATAACCTCATCATCACTGGCATAGATGTACTCGTCTATGGTGGTTTGAATGCGCTTGACTTTGAATGGCGTTAAGAAGCCATCCTGAATGCCTTCTTTGAGGCTGTATTTGTATACGGGTTCACCGAAGTAGGCATAGGTATCCACATTGTCCTTGCGCTTGGGGGTTGCTGTTAAACCCAGTTGAACCGCAGGCTGGAAGTATTCCAGTATCTCCCGCCACGAGCTTTCATCATGTGCCCCACCTCTGTGACACTCATCAACGATAATGAAATCAAAGAAGTCCGCGGGGTATTGTCCGAAGTAGGGTTCCCCCTCAGGGCCCGACATAAAGGTTTGGAAGATGGTGAAAAAGACGCTGGCATTGGTGGGCACACCGCCCCCTTTACTAATCTCGCTGGGTTTAATGCGCTTGCAGGCATCTTCACTGAACGAGCCAAAGTCCAAAGAGGCTTGGTTGGCGAGAATGTTTCTATCCGCAAGGAACAAAATACGCGGTCTGCGTTTACCGTCTCTTTGTAGATTCCAACGCGACTTAAAGAGCTTCCAGGCAATTTGCGAGGCAATGAATGTTTTACCGGTGCCCGTTGCCAGGGTCAGTAGAATACGATTCTTGTTATTCGCAATAGCTTCTGTGGCTTTGTTAACGGCTATCTCTTGATAGTAGCGTGCTTGTTTCTTGCTGCCGATATCAAGCGGGATAGTGTCGAATTTATCCCGCCATTCGTTGGTCTCAGCAAAGGTTTTATTCCAGAGATCATCAGGCGATGGAAAGGCTGAAACCTCACCTTCTTTGCCGGTCTTGAGACATATCTCATAGATAACTTTGCCGTTGGCAGCATAGGTTGTTTCTAGCTGGAGTTTTTGCGCATAACGTTTTGCTTGTCCGACGCCTTCACCGACTTCCAGCTCATTGCTTTTGGCTTCAACAACAGCGAGCTTTCTGTTTTTGTAAATAAGGATGTAATCGGCTTTGAGTTTCTTGGCACGAATGCCCCCTGCGCGTATTTCACCAGCGTTAATATAGTATTCTCTTTGGATACGGCTGCCTTCAACAACACCCCAGCCGGCTGCTTTAAGCTGGGGGTCGATGAGTTCAGCCCGCGTATCCGCTTCGTTCATGCCGCATCCTTTATCAGTTCACCTGAGAAGGCCTGGGTGAGAAGTGAGGATTTTAGAGCCTTTAGATTCAATAGCTTTTGGGTAATTAATTCTTTAACCAATTCAGTCTTAGAAATAACTTCATCAAGTCTCGCAACTATCCGTTCTTGTTCTGCTGGCGGGGGCAGGTTAATGGGTAAATTCTTTATATCTCGTTGGTATAAATGCGGTGTAGTGGCGCCATCAATTTTTTCTTGAATGATTCCTTGGAACAATGGATTCAATAAAAAATAGTAAAGGTAAACGGGTGAAATGGTATCACCAGCACGGATTAGGAGAAGAGAAGAGTTTATAGTTGCGGATTCAGACAATTCTCCAATAACGCCAACTTTACCGATTCCAGCTCCATCCTTGCATAGCAGAATGTCATTTTTTTGTAGCATGATTTCGGGCTTTCGTCGTAGCGTTCTTGGGTTATGCGATTTGCATCACGGTAGTCTACGAATTTGCCATAATTTAGTCCGTGAACTGATAAGAATAGAATTCCTTCATCGACATACTCCTTTTTTGTCAAACCTTTCCAACCGATTCTTCCTGCTGCATATGCTAAATCTCCAAGCTTTTCAGTCTTCCAAATTGAGTCAGCTGAAGAATCTAACTGCATTATTGACGCTAGCGCAGTTTCATTTAGGTTTTTAACTCCATCCTTTTTACGCTCAGTGGCTGCGATTGCTTTATCAATATCAGCAAAGGCGGCATCAAGTTTCTTAACGATTTGTTTTTGTACTGGGAGAGGGGGATAGCTAATATCTAACCCTCGGACTTGTGTGTCTGTTACTGCCGGGTAACTTGCTCCGGTTTGCATCGCTTCTATTTCACGCATTACTTTATCCGACTGCATGGAATAAAAGAGGTATTTAAAGTGCAGAGCTTGGCTATCAGGGCGAAGTACAATATAGCCAGTACTACATACTTGTTCGTCATATTCGTTTGGTACGATAGCGATCCTTTTTAAAGTTGGACGGACTGTCGCAAAAATTACATCACCCTGCCTTACAAGTCTTCTTGCACGAGAGGGAGCCTCTTTACCTAATAATTGTTGCACTTCCCTGATTGATAATGTGTCTCTATCGACGGACGATACATCAATATATTTAAAGGACTTATCTGCATCTTTTGTTGGGTTTACTGTCTCTGTTTTAATCAACAATTTTCTCAAAGTCGCTGTCTTCCACATCACAGCAACGCCTTAATAGCTGCCATCGCTTTAGCGGCTTCGTTATCAAGTGCTTCTATTTCAGCGAGTATTTCGGAAGGGGTGCGTTTTTCACTGGTGTCTTCAGCATTGGGGTTGCTGGATGTTAAATCCCAAGTCTTTTTGTCAACATCATCGATAGAGACTGCCCAGGAATTATCGCTATCGGCTTTAGTCTTTTGTAATGCTTTAAAGTCCGCCAAATCTTTTTCATTCAGCGAATTGGTTTTACCTAAATTTCTGTCAAGATTAAGCTGGTAGTACCAAACGTTTTTAGTGCCTATCCCCCCCCCCCCCCCCCCCCCCGCATTCTTGTCAAAGAAGAGAACGACTGTCTTAACGCCTGTTCCCGTAAAAGCACCTTGGGGCAGTTCCAGGATTGAGTGCAAGTTACATTCTTCCAGTAACTGTTTACGCAAAGCGATACTGGCGTTATCGGTATTACTCAAAAAAGTATTCTTAATGACAACGCCACACTTGCCGCCTTTGCGCAGTATCTTGATGAAATGCTGCAAGAACAGATAGGCGGTTTCGCCGGTGCGGATGGGGAAGTTTTCTTGTATCTCGGCTCTTTCTTTCCCGCCGAAAGGAGGGTTAGCGAGTACCACATCCACTCTGTCTTTCTCTTGGATGTCTGAGATGTTTTCACCCAAAGTATTGGTGTGCAGAATGTTGGGTGCTTCAATCCCGTGAAGGATCATATTCATAATGCCGATGATGTAGGCGAGAGACTTCTTCTCTTTGCCATAGAAAGTATGTTGTTGAAGAGTCTCGGACTCTTGAACGGTTAGCTCTTTGCTGGCACACATATAGTCATAGGCTTCACACAAGAAGCCCGCACTGCCTACGGCACCGTCATAAACTTTGTTACCCAGTTGGGGTTTGACAACTTCTACAATGGTTTTAATAAGGGGGCGAGGAGTGTAGTACTCACCGCCATTGCGTCCCGCGTTCCCCATGTTTTTAATCTTGTCTTCATAGAGGCTGCTCATTTCATGCTTTTCTTCATTGCTACGAAAGCGCAGTTCATCAATCTTATTGATGACTTCACGCAGGTTATAGCCACTGCGTAGCTTGTTCTTTATTTCCTTGAAAATTTCTCCGATTTTGTATTCCAGGGTATCGGCACTCTCCGCATCGGTTCTAAACTTGGTGAGATAGGGGAATAGCTGGTTATCGGCGAACTCTTTTAAGTCCTCTCCGGTGAGCGCGGCATTAAAATCGAGTTTGCCATCGGCTGTCTTGGGTGCTGCCCAGGTTGCCCAGCGATACGCTTCGGCAATAATGGGGGTATAGGTTTTCCCGCTGATTTTGGCGGAGGTTTCTTTGTCTTTTTCATAGTCATCCAGGTACTTGAGAAACAACACCCATGATGTTTGTTCGATGTAGTCCATCTCTGTACTACATCCGGCATCTTTCCAAAGCACATCATCTATATGTTTAAAGGCTGTCTCAAACATCTATATGTTCCCGCAGATTTACTTTTTACACCTTTTAATAACCAAAGGTAATATAAGCATAGTTATTATCAAATGATTATACGTTGAATTGCCTGGCCAAACCGAGCATGACGCTTTACGCGGCTTACGCCGCGCCTGGATCCCCGCCTGCGGCGAGGATGACAGGATGAAAGAGCGGAGATGGCGGGGGTTCCGGTCTGGGGGAACTGTCGGGATGGATACCCCCCCATCGCCTAGGATGACTGTGGGGGGGGTGTCACCGTCGCCGACAGTGAATAGCTTTTATGCAAAACCTACTATAATCTGAAACTTGACGAAGCGAGGAACCTAAAATGCAAGAAGCCTTGACCGCTGTATTCGAAAAATGCCCGCAGGGTTACATCGGTTACGTGGAGGAATTGCCGGGCGCCAACACACAAGGCGAAACGCTGGAAGAAACGAGAGCCAACTTGATCGAAGCAATTCAGTTGATGTTGCAAGCCAACCGTCAATTGGCAGAGGAACAATTGGGCGAAAGCGACGGTGTGACGAAAGTTGAACTCGGAAGCATTTTTGTGTGAAACGCGACCTTTTACTGCGCCACATTCGACGACACGGTTGCGAATTGTTGCGCGAAGGCGGGAAGCAGTGTGTATGTCAATCGTGCGAAAATGAAAATATCGACGATTCCGCGCCATCGGAAGATTAACAAAAACCTCGCAAAACGGATTTTTCAAGATTTGGATGTTCCGTTGCCTCAAACTTTTTCCTGATTCAGGAATAATACGCAATGCCACTCGAATTCGACGAAAAATACCTCTCCCAGATTCCTGCCCTCCCCTTATTCCGTCATCCTCGCCTAGGCCGAAGGCCGTAGGCGGGGATCCAGGGTTGCGGTTCCGCGAAGCGGGAGCGCAATGGGTGTGGGGGAATAGCGGGGTTGAGGGACGGCAAACTGCATGGCGGCGCAAGCGCCGCCACTCTGGATCCCCGGGCTTCGCCCGAGGATGACGGGAAAGGGCGGGACGGCAAACTGTGGGGGGTGTCACCGTCGCCTGGGGAGATTCGGCCAGGGGGCTATCGCAATTTTCCTGCGGAAAATGCTGTCGCCGTGGTGGCTTCAAGGCTCATTGCGTTTTCGCTTCGCGAAATTCGCAATGTGAATGACGGGTATAGGCCACATCTAGTAGAATGCGAGGCTTTTAGCCATAACCAAGCGACCCGACAGAGAGCAATCACATGACAGTCAACAGCAGTTTTACCTCTGAATCCGTATCCGAGGGGCATCCAGACAAGATGGCCGATCAGATTTCAGACGCCATCCTTGACGCCATCCTTGCGGAAGACAAGGATGCCAGGGTTGCCTGCGAGACCTTGTTGAAAACCGGCATGGTGGTGGTTGCCGGCGAGATTACGACTGAAGCATGGGTTGACCTGGAAGATCTGTGCCGCAACGTCATATTGGACATAGGCTACAACAGCTCGGATGTCGGGTTTGACGGTGCTTCCTGCGCGGTGCTGAATGCCATAGGCAAACAATCCAAAGACATCGCCATGGGCGTGGACGAGACCAGCGAAAAAGAACAGGGCGCTGGCGACCAGGGGCTCATGTTCGGTTATGCATCAGATGAAACCGATGTACTCATGCCCGCGCCCATCACCTACTCACACAGGCTGGTTGAAAAGCAGGCGGAGGTTCGTAAGTCCGGCAAGCTCCCGTGTCTCCGGCCTGATGCGAAAAGCCAGGTGACTTTCCGTTACGATGAACAAGGTAACCCGATTGCCATAGACGCGGTTGTGCTGTCCACCCAGCACTCTCCTGATATTTCACAGGAAAGGCTGAAAGAAGCGGTCATGGAAGAAATCATCAAGCCGGTGCTGCCCGCCAACTGGCTTCACGCCAATACGAGATATCACATCAACCCCACCGGCAGGTTTGTCACCGGCGGGCCCATGGGAGACTGCGGGCTGACCGGCAGGAAGATTATCGTCGATACCTATGGCGGCATGGCCCGTCATGGCGGCGGCGCCTTCTCTGGCAAGGACCCGTCCAAGGTGGACCGCAGCGCCGCCTATGCCGGCAGGTATGTCGCCAAGAATATTGTTGCCGCCGGTCTCGCAAAGCGTTGTGAAATACAGATTTCCTACGCTATCGGCGTTGCAGAACCTACTTCCGTCAGCGTGAATACTTTCAACACCGGCAAAATCAGCGAAGCTGCAATAGAACAACTGGTGAAGGAGCACTTCGACCTGCGGCCCAGGGGCCTCATCGATATGCTTGATCTGAAAAGGCCCATTTACCGCAAGACTGCGGCCTATGGTCACTTTGGCCGCGAGGATCCTGATTTCACCTGGGAAGCCACGGACAAGAAGGATGCGCTCGCCGCAGCCGCGACCTGAATCATGACCGGCGCAAACGAGCGACTGTTCAGCTTTGAGTTCTCCGCCCCTAAAACTCAGGAAGCAACGGAAAAAGTAAAGAAATCTCACGCACGGCTGGCCGCTCTGTCTCCGCATTTTTTTTCCGTCACCTATGGCGCAGGCGGTTCAACCAAGGAAGGCACCAGGCAGATTGTTCTGGACCTCGCCGCGGCAGGCAGCAACCTGGCCCCACACCTTTCATTCGGCGGCGACACGCCGGAGGCCATCGAGGCGCTGCTCAACGAATACAGGGATGCCGGCATTACACGGCTGGTGGCGCTGAGGGGCGACCGGCCATCAGGCATAGGCGGCAACCTGCAAATGACCCACGCCGATGAATTAGTGGCCTTCATCCGCGAGCGCACTGGCAATCACTTTCATATAGATGTTGCCGCCTACCCCGAAATGCATCCGGAGTCCCCGTCCGTAGATAGCGAAATTGCCTACTTCAAGCGGAAGATCAATGCCGGGGCCAACAGCGCCATTACCCAGTACTTCTACAATGCAGATGCCTACTTCCGTTTCAGAGATGCCTGCACTGCTGCGGGCATAGAGGCGCCGATAGTGCCCGGCATCATGCCCTTGACCAATTACGAGGGTATTGTCAGGTTCTCCGAAATCTGCGGTGCGGAAATCCCCCGCTGGATAGAAAAGCATCTGCAAACCTATCGCGCCAAGCCGAGCGAGCTGAAAAAGTTCGGCACGGAAGTGGTAACCCATCTGTGCCAGCGACTCCTCGACGGGGGTGCGCCAGGGTTGCACTTCTATACACTCAACCGGGCGGCGCCTTCGCTGCGTATCTGGAACAACCTGGGGCTTTAGTTTGACCCTGCCGCGATTCTTCGTACCCGGCAGCATTGACCCTGGCCGGGAGATTCAACTGCCTGAAAGCGCGGCGCATCATCTTGTTCGCGTACTGCGACTTGAAGCAGGCAGCCATGTCTCTCTGTTCAACGGCACAGGCGGCGAATATGTTTGCGAAGTGACGCGGGTCGCAGGGAAAACTGCCGCCGTCAGGGCGGATGAGTTCATAGACGACAATCGCGCCGCGACAATCAGGATACATCTGGGTATGTGCATCTTGAAGAAGGACCCGATGAACAGGGTTATCGCCCGCGCCGTTGAACTCGGCGTTGCCCGGATTACTCCGCTGGTCAGCGAACGCTGCACGGTTTCAAAAAAAATTATCTATCAGCGGGTGTCTCACTGGCGCGACATCGTCATTGCCTCCTGCGAACAATGTGGGCTCAACCTGCCGCCGGACTTGCCGGAAGCCATTCCCTTGCATGACTGGCTGGCAAGCCAGGATGGCGTCAAGCTGATGATGCAGCCGAGCGCATCCCCCCTGGCCGACAGACCGGAAGGCGCGGATAACATCAGCCTGCTGGCAGGGCCGGAGGGCGGATTTACAGATGCGGAGTTACAAGCCGCCGCTGGCAACGGATTTGAAGCGGTTACTTTCGGCAGCCGGATTCTTCGCGCCGAAACCGCGCCACTGGTGGCCATGTCGGTACTGCAACGCCTCTGGGGAGACTATCGGGCCTGTTGATACCGCACGGGGCTCATTAGGGTTTTCTGGTTTACAATGTGCGCCAGCGGCATGATTGACTGGTTTGTGTGCATAGATGGTTGTATGGATAGGTAGTTTCAAGGATAGGTAGTCTCAAGAATAGACAGTTTAGGAGCGGATAACTTGACCAATCATATCGGGGTGTTGATGGACCCAATCGAGTCCATCAATCCCAAGAAAGACAGTACCCTGGTGATGATGCTGGCCGCCGCGCAAAGAGGGTGGACAGTATCGGTTTTCACCCAGCAGGATATGTTTGTCGAGGATGGCGAGGTCTTTGTCAATCGGCGGGTCATTTTGCCCAGGGATGATCTGGAAGTCTGGTTTACCGTGCAGGAAGAAGGCACTACCCCGGCAACGGGCTTCGACGCCATCCTGATGCGAAAGGACCCGCCCTTCGACATGGAGTACATCTACGCGACCTATTTCCTGGAGATGATTGAAAAAGCTGGTGTGCCGGTACTCAACAGACCCGGCAGCATCAGAGACTGCAACGAAAAGCTTTTTGCCTTGAGCTTCCCGCAATGTTGCCCGCCTCATCTGGTCAGCCGGGACCAGGACCTGCTTAGGGCCTTCCACAAAAAACACGGCGATGTCATCTACAAACCACTGGACGGCATGGGCGGCGCTTCCATCTTCAGAGCGCGGGAAGATGAACCCAATCTTTCGGTCATCATCGAAACCCTGACGGATGGCGGCCAGGTGCAGACCATGGCCCAGAAGTTCATACCTGAAATTGTTCAGGGCGATACCCGCATCCTGCTCATCAATGGCGAACCCGTGCCCTATGGCCTTGCCCGTGTTCCCCTTGCGGGTGAAACCCGCGGGAATCTCGCCGCCGGCGGCCAGGGCGTTGGCAGGGAACTGACCGACCAAGACAGATATATATGCGGCGAAATCGGGCCGGTGTTGAAAGAAAAGGGGCTATACTTTGTGGGCATCGATGTGATTGGTGATTACCTGACGGAAATCAATGTGACCTGCCCAACCTGCATAAAAGAACTCAACGAGGCATTCAACCTGGATATCGCCGGTGACTTCATGGCTTTTGTCGAGGCGGAGATACTCGGCAACTGACTGACGAATGGCAGCCACTGCTCCAGCAATGACAAACCCTGATATTGGCCCGGGCGACCGGCTGAGTTTCACCTTGTTCCTCGCCCTTGCGCTGCATGCCGCCTTGATACTCGGCGTGACTTTCACCCAAGCCCAAAACACATCCTACAGACATACCATGGAGGTAACGCTGGCGCAGCAACGCAGCGAGCACCGCCCGGAAAGGGTGGACTTTCTCGCCCAGTTGAATCAGGCAGGCAGTGGTACGCTTGAAGAAAAAAGACTTCAGACTTCTCCGACAGAGGCGCAGTTTCAAGACACGGAATATCACGAGACGGCCCCCATCCCTCAACAAGCCATCAGCAGAGCGGCGGAGCAGGCGCGAATGGCGGTAACCACTGCCGCCGAATCCAGCAACCGAGTAATTCTCAACGAGGAACCGGCGGACCAGGCGCCTTCGGAATCCACATCCGCGCAGGAGGCGAAGCTGATTTGGCCCACCCTGGATATTGCCAGCCTTGAAGCGCGACTCGACAGGCAAAGGCAGGTCTATGCAAAGCGCCCGAGGGTTAAACGTCTGACGAGCCTGGCAACGGCGGCGAGTACCGACGCCTTTTATCTGAATTCATGGCGCAGGAAAGTTGAGAATATCGGCAACCTCAACTACCCGGAAGAAGCTCGCCGCCGCAAGCTGTATGGTTCTCTCCGGCTTCTGGTCGCCATCCTGCCGGACGGCTCCCTGGAAGAAGTCAGGTTATTGGAATCCTCCGGCCACCAGGTTCTTGACGATGCGGCCATCAGCATCGTGAGGCTGGCGGCGCCCTATGCGCCCTTCCCGGACAAACTACGACAGACGACAGACGTGCTGGAAATAATCCGAACCTGGCAGTTCAGGAAAAACGCATCCCTGAGGAGCTTCTGACCCGGGGTCGGGCTGCTGAAATTCAATGTCAGATTTCTCTTCCCTCTCCGGCCAATTACTTGTTTCCCTGCCAACCATGCGAGAGGACTACTTCTCTCATACCGTTACTCTGTTGCTCGAACACAGCGAGCAGGGCGCATTCGGCCTCGTGATCAACAGGCCGCTGGATGCTGATTTGGCGGCGCTGCTTGCAGACCATGATATCGAATGTAATCGACAGGTCACGCTGCTTGAGTCCGGGCCGATTGAACAGGAGCGGCTCTTCTTTCTGCATGGCGAGCCGACAAACTATGCGGATTCAATTGCCATCAATGATCAGGTTGCGCTGTCAACGTCTCTGGATGTCGTGGAAAACATATCGGCCAATGCCGGGCCAACCGACCTGCTGGCTGGCTTGGGTTACGCGGGCTGGGGCGGCGGCCAGCTTGAGAGTGAAATCCTGGCAAATGTATGGCTGGTCATTCCTTATGCGCATGACATTGTTTTCCGAACACCCTTCGACCAACGGCCGGAAGAAGCCGCAAGGTCAATCGGCGTAGACCTCAACCTGATAGCGCCCACCCCCGGGCACGGCTGATGGATGAACTCATCATGGGTTTTGACTTCGGGCTGAAAAGAATCGGCGTGGCCGTCGGTCAACATATAACCCGCACCGCGACGCCTGTGGCCGTGGTCAATGCACGAGACGGCATCCCTGACTGGCCGGCGCTCGATGCTCTGGTCAATGAGTGGCAACCGGCCCTGTTCGTTGTCGGGCTGCCTCTCCACATGGATGGCGACATGAGCGAGATGGGCAAGGCGGCAGACAAGTTTGCCCGCAGGCTTCATGGCAGATACAAGCTTGAGGCGAAAATGATGGACGAGCGGCTATCCACTTACGAAGCGAAAAGCCTCAGTGATGAAACCCAAGTGGATGCCCTGGCGGCAAAGCTCATCCTGGAAAGCTGGCTGGCCGACTAACCTCTGGCGCACCTGCGAAACAAATGCTACCTGAAATCATCCGGCATCCTGGCCAGCCCGCGCGCCGACTCCCCGGTGATAACCCGCCTTTCCAGCAGTTCGCGCAGGGACTGATCAAGCGTCTGCATACCCTGTTCGCCGCCTGTCTGTATGGCGGAGTAGACCTGGGCAAGCTTGTCTTCACGAATCTGATTCCTGATCGCCGGTGTACAGATCATGACCTCCCGGGCCGCAACGCGACCGCCGCCCACCTTCTTTAACAGTGACTGTGATACAACCGCCTGCAAGGATTCCGACAGGATTGAGCGAACCAGATTTTGTTCCGCAGCCGGAAAGACACCGATAACCCTGTCAATGGTTTTCGCCGCAGAAGCCGTATGCAGTGTGGCAAATACCAGGTGACCTGTTTCAGCCGCTTCAAGGGCCAGGCGAATGGTTTCAAGGTCCCTCATCTCGCCCACGAGAATAATGTCCGGGTCTTCACGCAGAGCGGACCGCAAGGCTTCGTTGAAGCCCAGGGTGTCACGATGAATTTCGCGCTGGCTGACCAGGCATTGTTTGCTCTCATGGATGAATTCGACGGGGTCTTCCAAAGTCAGGATATGCCGGCAATGTGTGTCGTTGATGTAATCCAGCATGGCCGCAAGTGACGTGGACTTGCCTGAACCCGTCGGGCCGGTGACCAGCACCAGACCGCGTGGGAATTCGGCAATGCGGCGGAACCCTGCACCCATGTCCAGCCCTTCCAGCGTGGGCAACCCAGGAGGAATCACCCGGAAGACGCCTGCCGCGCCCCGTCTGTGGTTGAAGACGTTCGCCCTGAAACGCGCAATGCCCGGGATTTCAAACGAGAAGTCACATTCCAGCAAGTCTGCATACTCCTTGCGCTGCCGGTCTCCCATGATTTGATGGAGCATGGCCTGAGTGCCTTCCTGGTTCAGAGCCGGCAGGTCAAGTCGTTGTATCTCGCCATTGACCCGGATCATGGGCGGCAGGCCAACGGACAAATGCAGGTCTGATGCGCCCTGTTTTTCACTAAATGATAATAACTCTGTAATATCCATCCTTAATTCCCGTTATGGAACCCACTGCGGCGGGCCCCGTGCCGATACCGATCAAGACAAAGAACAAAGGTAAACAAAAACAGGGGCGCAGGACGTCCGTATTTTGCGAGACATCATGACCGATATTGCTGACAGGCTTGACGACATACACCAGCGCATCAACCAGGTTTGCGGCGAGGCGGGCAGGGACCCTTCCGAAGTTCATCTGTTGGCGGTGAGCAAGGCACAGGGGTTGGATAAGATCAGAGAAGCCTGGCAATGCGGGCAGGCGCACTTCGGGGAGAACTATCTGCAAGAAGCACTGCAAAAGATCGAGGCCCTGCCCCGGGCAAGATGGCATTTCATCGGTGCCATTCAGGGCAACAAGACCCGCCATATCGCCAATAACTTTGACTGGGTTCACAGCGTATCGTCATTGAAGGTGGCGAGAAGATTGTCGGACCAGCGGGACTCGGCGCGAGGCGACCTTAACCTTCTTATGCAGGTGAACACCTCCGGGGAAGACGCCAAGTCCGGCATCGCGGCGGAAGAAGCCTGTGCATTGGCGGGAAATATCGAGGCGCTGCCCCGCATCAGGTTGCGGGGCTTGATGACGATACCGGAAGCATCCATCGAGGAAGCCGCCCAGCGACAGAGATTCGGCAGGCTGCGGGCACTCCGCGACAGCATCCGGGACAGGCTGCGGCTTGAAGACTTCGATCAGTTGTCCATGGGTATGACGGGGGACTTCCCCGCGGCAATCATGGAAGGCGCAACCTGGGTCAGAATAGGCACGGCCATATTTGGCTCGCGTCATCAGATTTAACTTACAGAAGGACAAGAAGATGACTATTGCATTTCTTGGCGCCGGCAACATTGCCCGGGCAATCATGGGTGGTTTGATCGACAACGGTCATGACCCCACAACAATCTTTGCCGCGGACCCGTCGGCGACCTGCCGGGAAGCGGCATCAGCGCTGGGCGTCCATGCTCTTGAAGATAACAACAGGGCCATCGCCGAGGCCGGGCTGGTCATGCTCTGCGTCAAACCCGATGTGGTGCCTGACCTGCTGGAAAACGTCACCGCGGATACATCAGGCAAGTTGTTCCTCAGTGTTGCCGCCGGTGTTTCGGTTTCCGCCATGGCGGCAAGCTTACCCAGGGGCGCCGCCATAGTTCGCGCCATGCCCAACACGCCGGCATTGGTGCAGGCGGGTATGACGGCGCTCTTTGCCGGCGGGCCTGTGACGGAAGATCAACGCAATGAAGCGGAATCCATCATGTCGGCGGTTGGTGAAACGCTCTGGGTGGAAAAAGAAGAAGACCTGGACGCGGTAACGGCTGTTTCCGGCAGTGGCCCGGCCTACTTTTTCCTGCTGATGGAAGCCATGATAGATGCCGCCAGGGCTGAAGGGCTGACAAACGAGGTGGCCAAGAAACTCGTACTGCAAACCGCCCTCGGCGCGGCGCGCATGGCAATGGGCAACACGCTTGAACCCGCCGAACTGCGCAGGCAGGTAACATCACCGGGCGGGACCACACAGGCGGCCATCGAACAACTTGAAGCTCGGGGTTTGCAGGTAGCGGTTTCGGAGGCGATTGCGGCAGCCCGCCTTCGTTCGGTTGCCTTGTCAGGTGGCGGGTAATCCGGGAGATCAACGGCAAATAGCATATAATTGCCAGTCTAATCCGAGCAGAATCAGGGCCTGATCCATGTCAACCAATCTCGCCAATATCAGTATATTCCTGGTCCAGACATTCGTCGGCCTTTACTTCATGATGATTGTGATGAGATTCCTCATGCAGATATCACGGGTCGATTATTACAATCCGATCTGCCAGGCCATCATAAAAATAACCGACCCGATCGTCAGACCTCTGAAAAGGGCGCTGCCAACCGTCCGCGGGGTAGATTCCGCCACCTTGCTGGCGGCGCTTATCGTGCAGTTGGCCGCCATAGCACTCATTATGTTGATCACGGGGAACCCGACATTTCACCCCACTTACATTGCCTGGGCATTGCTGGGTATCTTCTCCACTATTATCGACATCTACTTTTATGCACTTATCATCATGGTGATTGCCAGTTGGATTGCGCCAAACTCCAACCACCCCGTGCTGGGGCTGATATACCAGTTGACGGAGCCTGTCTGTGCGCCCATGAGGAAGCTGCTACCGCCCATGGGCGGGCTGGATTTTTCCATCATCCTGGTTTTTGTCGCCATCACCATGATTGACCGCTACCTGGTGGTGGAACCCCTTATTCGGACGCTGGGCATCCCTCGAGGGCTGATCATGGGGTCTTGAACCCATGCGCCCCGGCATGATGCTCGTCATGGCCTGCCTGTTCTCCGGCAGTCTCGAAGCCGCCCAGTTTGTGGTAAGCGGCGACTACAGGATTCACTACACCGCCTTCCCCAGCCTGTTGTTACCTCCGGAAGTTGCCGCCGCCCACGGCATGACGCGGGCCGAGAACCTTATTGTGCTCAATGTGTCTCTGGAAAAATCCGGCCAGCATGAAGAAGGCGACTTGTCCGGCTTTGTGACCAACCTGCTCGACCAACGGTCGCGGCTCGAGTTTGATGAAATCCGCGAGGCCGATGCCATCTACTACCTGGCAAGCCACACGGCGACAGAACAGGACATACTGCGATTCGATATCACCATCATTCCGCCGGGCCATGAACCAGTCAACATCCGATTTGTCCGGCGATACGACTGATGCGATATGTACTTGCAAGCGCCAACCGTCACAAGGCTGAAGAGATAACCGGCAGGCTGCCGCCCGGGATTGAACTCTTGCTCCAGACTGACTTGGGCGTGGAATCGCCGGTGGAAGATGGCTCGACCTTTCTCGACAATGCCCTGCTCAAGGCCAGACATGCGGCCAGGGTCAGTGGCCTCCCTGCTATTGCCGATGACTCCGGCCTGAGCGTTGCCGCCCTGGGCGGCGAACCGGGCGTTCGCTCCGCAAGATACGCGGGGATGCAGGCAACAGATGCGGAAAACCTGCGGAAACTTCTCGATGCCATGCAGGGTATGGATGACCGCCGCGCCTGTTTTCAATGTGTGCTGGTATGTGTGCAGACTGAAGACGACCCAAGGCCCGTCATTGCAGAAGGCGTCTGGCGGGGAGAGATAGCAACCCGGCCAGCCGGCAGCAGCGGCTTCGGTTATGACCCCGTTTTCTTTATTCCCGAACTGGGCAAGACAGCGGCTGAACTCACGGCGGATGAGAAGAACGCCATCAGCCACAGGGGCATTGCTCTGGCGCGACTTAATGAACAACTCATCTGACCTGCCGCCCAGCCTTTACATACACTTCCCCTGGTGTGTAAAGAAATGCCCTTATTGCGATTTCAATTCCCATGAAGGCGAGGGCGAACTCCCGGAACAGGCATATATTGATGTGCTTATCGACGACCTGAGCCTTAATCTAGGCCCTGGCCCTGAATTCGGCGCGGAAGCAAACAGGAAGCTGACCAGCATCTTTATGGGCGGCGGCACACCCAGCCTGTTCAGCCCGGCATCAATGACCAGGTTACTGACGGCAGTATCCCGGCGCTTCGATATCGGCAGTATCGAGATAACCATGGAGGCCAACCCCGGCGTCTTCGATCAGTCTCATTTCGATGGCTATCGAAATGCTGGCATAAACAGGCTGAGCATAGGCGCACAGAGTTTCTCTAATGATTCACTAAAGGCGCTGGGGCGCATACATCGGTCGGAAGAAACAGAAAGAGCTTTCGCAGGTGCAAGACAGGCGGGATTCCGGCGCATCAACCTTGACCTGATGCACGGCCTCCCCGATCAATCCGTTGAGTCGGCGCTCACGGATCTGGACCGCGCAATTGCACTGGGGCCGGAGCACATCTCCTGGTATCAGTTGACGCTGGAACCCAACACCTATTTTTATCGCCACCCGCCAACCCTGCCGACGGAAGATACACTCGCGGAAATTCAGGACAGGGGAGAGGTGCGTCTGCGTGAAGCCGGTTACATGCAGTACGAGGTCTCTGCCTATTGCCAGCCGGGTGAAGAGGCGAGACACAACCTCAACTATTGGGAGTTTGGTGATTACATCGGTATAGGCGCAGGTGCGCACGGCAAACACACCCGCAACAGCCTTGTCACCCGAACCAGAAAATCAAGGCTGCCCAGAGATTACATGGCCAACCCCGGGGCCAGGGTTACTGAAGTGCCGGCGGCGGAGTTGCCGCTGGAATATCTGATGAATGTGTTGCGACTCAACCGGGGGTTTACCCTTCGACAGTTTGAAGATAGAACCGGCCTTGCTGCATCAACCCTGGATGATTTTCTTCGGCAGGCAAGCGATAAATCCCTTGTCGTCGTTGAAGGCCAGAAAGTCCGGCCCACGGCAACCGGGCGGCGCTTCCTGAATGATCTACTGCTTATCTTCCAGCCGACGGGCTAGTTGGTTTGCCGGCCGACAAGCCGGTTATTTTTGCAGCCGATAAGCAAGGTCTGAAATGTCATGCCCGAGCCCCAGACCTCTTTGCTCAAACTTTGTCCCGAGTCTTGCCGGCGGTGCAACAGCCGTAAACATGGCATCGGCGGCAAACAGTTCGATGATTCCCTCGGCGTAGGGTTTCCAATCTGTCGTGATATGGATGATGCCGGCTGGTTGCAGCTTCGGTTTGATGAGTGCCAGGAACTGTCGGTTGATGATTCGCCGCTTGTGATGACGCTTCTTCGGCCAGGGGTCCGGGAAAAACAATTGTATGGCATTGAGTGAATCATCCGGGATGGATTCTTCCAACACCTGGATACTGTCTTCCGCATACACCCGCAGGTTATGCAGATCATTGTCAGCGACCTCCATGAGAAGACGCCCGACACCGGGACGATGCACTTCCACACCGATAAAGTTCCGTTCTGGATTGTCCCGCGCCTGGGAGACGAGGGAATCTCCCATGCCAAACCCGATTTCAAGGGTAAGCGCTTGCTTATGGGGAAAGCCCCCGGCGATATCGAGCAAGCCATCCTCGGTGCTGAGGCCGTAGATTGGCCAGTAATCCCTGAGCGCCTTCTCCTGACCGGCGGTCAGCCGCCCCTGCCTCAAGACAAAAGACCTGATGCTCCGCCGAGACTCAGCCAATGCGCAGATAGCCTCCCACCGCAAGTGAAACCCAGCCAATAATGAAAGCCAGGCCGCCCAATGGCGTGACCGGGCCCAGCCATCTGATTTCCGTCAGAGCCAGGCCGTAGAGACTACCGGAAAAAAACACTATGCCCAGGATAAAACTATAAGCACTCAGTTCGAAGGCTGCGGACCTGCCCCATTGATGCACAAGAATTGCCACCAGTAAGAGGGCCAGGGAATGAATCAACTGATAATGCACACCTGTCTGAAAGGACTCCAGCAATCTCTCTTCGAGGCGGCCACGCAGACCATGAGCGACAAAGGCACCCAGCAGGACACTGACGCCACCACTCAGGGCGGCAAACATCACGATCAGTTTTATAAACATCGGGGCTCGGCTGTCAGGCGAAGCTCAGTTTCAGCTTCTTCAGCGCATTCTGCTCTAACTGGCGGATGCGTTCCGCCGACACGCCAAACCGGGCGGCCAACTTGTGCAGGGTCACTTTGTTCTCCGACAGCCAGCGAAGCTGGATGATCTCTCGCGACCGGTCGTCGAGTTCATTAAAGGCGGCCGTCAGCCGGCTGCGCTGAACATCGCTATAGTTTTCCGCCTCGGCGATTAGCGCCGGGTCAGCATCCGAATCTTGCAGATACTGGGATGGGGAATAACTTTCATCGTCATCCCCCTCCGTCTCGAATGCCTCGTCATGGACGGACAGCCGGTTTTCCATCTGCCGCACGTCTGCCGGGTCAACCCCAAGCGCGCTGGCGACATCACGGACTTCGCGGTCATTCATCCAGCCGAGGCGCTTCTTGGCGCGGCGAAGGTTGAAGAACAATTTCCGCTGGGGCTTGGTGGTGGCGATTTTGACAATACGCCAGTTGCGCAGGATAAATTCGTGCATTTCAGCCTTGATCCAATGCACGGCAAAGGACACGAGACGCACACCAAACTCGGGGTTGAATCGGCGCACCGCCTTCATCAGCCCGACATTGCCTTCCTGGATCAGGTCCGCCTCCTGTAGGCCATAGCCGGAGTATGATCTTGCCACATATACCACAAATCGTAAGTGAGCCATCACTAACTGACGAGCAGCATCCAGATCGCCTGCCTCGAAAAGCTGGTGAGCAAGCTCCCGCTCACGTTCCGCACTGAGTACGGGAATACTGTTGACCGCCTGCACATAAGCCGCCAGATTGCCGCCTGGAGAAAGTATGGGCATAGCCATCATGTCTCTGCTCATAGTCGCCCGGATACTGAAAGGGGCGCGGATTGTAGCACCACGAATCCGGTACTGCTAACACCCCTAGTCTGACACCTAGCATGTCAACCGCCTGTTTAATACTGTTTAACATGTGTAACACGATATCCCGGACGTACGCACTATCTCACGCCTGGCTGCACTGATGCCCAGGCCGCTTGGTGAACCTTCCGTCATTCCTGCCATCACTGCGTTCGGACCGCACCTAAACACCTGCGCTCCAGCCTTGTCCTGACGAAAATATCCTATTAATCAGAGCTTCCCTGGAACGGACAGCTCGAAGATTTTGATCCTGCTATACTGGCCTGATCTACTCGAAGACGCGACATCGGAAACGCGCAGGGAAGATTTTACCAAGCTGCGCGCGACGACAAAAAATCTAACGCCAATTGAATATGTGAAGTTTCTAAACCGGGCAGCCACTTTGGCGGGAGAATCGGCTTATTAACGAAACCCGCCTGTCAAAAGGTTAATGTTGCTCCAGGAGGCAGATGAACCCGGCGATGGGATTGCTGGAATCGGAGTGAATGTATGGCGAAGAACAAGAAGCTAATAAATGAAGCCGGACTGCTCAAGGAAGCAATCCGGGTCGGCATGACCTACGCAGAAAAACGCGGCATCGTTGAATTCGAGCCCACAGACTCACAGCATGAAAAAGTCGAATATCTCTATCGATTACTCGTTCACGACCAACGGATCCAGCCACTGGCCAAGCTCGACGTTTCACAGAAAGCGATGGCGCACAAACTGGCCCTTTGGGTTTCCAAACAGTTACCGGAAGATCATCCTCTGCTCAAGCAATAGTTTGAAGCCAGCGTTTGTCAGTTCATCGGCCAGTTTTCGAGGGTCGTGCCACAAAGACACGGCATCGGGCAGCAGGCGAGCGATTGTCGTCTTACCCACCCGGCGTACGCCGGACAGCCAGACAATCGAACGCTTTGCCCAAGCCAACTGAATGCGTTTAAGCCAGAGAGGACGTTCAATCATGCCAACATACTATACATTTAGCCGTCTAAATGCATAGTATGTTGACGGCATCGGGTAATTAGCCAAACAGAAAGCCCTTGGCCTCGGTGTAGCGCGGGTTGCCTGCGGTCCTCTTGGACTGTTCCAAACGTGTGTTGGTTGATCGAAATTGCGGCAATTTGGGCATCGAATTCAGGCTCCGGCCGAACGCGACCGTCACCGGTGCTTATTCGATGACTTGGGATTCAGAATAGTGTCGTCGATTGGTCAGTCAGAACTGATGGCGGTGAGCGGTTTTGTGGGTCACCAGCCTGATCCAGCCCCAAGTGTTTCAGGATTTTCTGGATGACGCTCGGCTCCACTGATTACCTAATCTGAATTGTCCTTTGTAATCTGCACACCACAATGCATTTAGAGAGAGCTTCGCTCAGTTCGGTGCCCCGTGCCTTATAGCGCCAGCAGCCTGGTCTGAGTTTTGGCTGCAAGCACCGCAGCATCTCGCGAGGCATCTTCCGGCAGACACAGTACTGTCAACTCAACCTCAGCCATGGCTGCCAGCCGAAGTTTTTCATCATGACGTTGATGCTAACCAAGTTCGACGAGTTGAATATCTTTACGCTGCATCAGCAGTTCCAGTCCGGTTGTACCGTACTGGCCGTCTATAAAGATTCTGTGCAATTTTGTTCTCCTATCTCTTATTCAACCGGCAGGGCCGTGAATAGGGCCTACGACAAAGTCTTTCTCAAAACTTTTGAATTTCGGTTGTAGTTGTATAGACGCTCTCTTTCTGCCGGTAACTCTTCTGGACTGGCGGTGGTAAAGCCGCGTTCTGAAAACCATTCTTCGGCCTGTGTTGTCAGGACAAAAAGTTGCTTCAGATCCTTGTCTCTCGCCCAGTTTTCGATTTTTGACAGGAGCAGGTCTGCAATGCCGCGACCACGATAAGTTGAGGCCGTCGCAATACAGGCGAGTTCGCCTGAGTCTTCCGACAATTGATAGAGCGCACTGCAGGCAACAACCATATCGTCGACTTTGACGACGACAAATTTGTCGATTTCAAGTTCCAGAAGATCGCGTGATCGTTTAACCAGCAATCCCTGCTGCTCAAGCGGTTCTATCAGACTAATGATGCTGTCAATGTCGTCGACATTTGCCTGAGTTGTTTCCTGGTAGGATTTCAAGACTATCTGGGTGCCACTGCCTTCTCTGGAGAACAGTTCCTTAAGCAACGCGCCGTTGGTTTTGTAACTGACGTAATGAAATCGCTGAACACCAGCACGACACATTGCCTCGGCATGCTGTATCAACTCATCCCTGTTGATCTCACGGGTGTCGAACCCTCCGACGACAAGTTCGTCAACCCGTTCACCCCGATGATCCAGAATTCCGATTTCGGGGCCAAGATAAATGAATTTGTCTGCCTCTATGGCACGGGCAACGTCTGCCGCAACATCCAGGGCACGCACATTAAACGTCTGGCCTGATGCTGAGTAGGCAACAGGTGATAGCAGAATAATATTGAAGCTTTTAAGCTGCGTCAGAATGCCACGGGTGTCGACCTTGCGTACTGTTCCCGTGTGATGAAAATCAATCCCGCCGGTCACACCTTTGGGTTTGGCAACAACAAAGTTGCCACGAATAACTCTAATCCGATGCTCTGAGAGTGAATCACGATTACTGCGGGCGTATCTTGCACAGATTGCATTCTCTATCTCACCACAGACTCTCTGCACCGCAGGCAAAACTGTTGTATCCGTTATTCTCTCGCCCTCGGCATATTCACAATCAATACCCGCATTCTGCAAATAGGCATCAATTTGACTTTTTGCCCCGTAGCTCAGAATTAGCTGGATGCCCTGATAATAAAGAAACAGAATATCATCAAGAACCTGTGGAAAGTTCTCATCCTCGACACAGCCATCTGGCAAATGTATGACAAACTTTCTGCCTCGATGCCGTTGCGTATATTCAGCAAAATACTGCAACGATTGGATGTAGTTACTCTCATTTTCCATATATCTCGACTCGACGGGTTGCCGCTAACTCAGCAGTTCCTTTTCGTAGCGGGTACCCTTCAGTTCCTGCAACAGTTCTTCATAGTTGGCAATTCTCTTAGCGAGTGGGCGAGGGTTCAATTTGACGCTATCAACCTTGAGCTGAGAAACATAGTGGTTCGCAGCCAGATCTTCATCAATATACCGTAGCACATCAAGCATAACGGGTCCGTCATGTTTTGGATAGATCATCTTGAAGCCGACGGAGGTATGATTCCCCTTGTTGACCCACAACTTTTCGAGAAATGAAAGTGAATCTGCATCGCGCTCCACCTTGCCGCCAATAAACGGGTCATCGCCAATTTCGCGAGCAAAGTAGACTTCGTCCATATTAAACACTTCATCATGGCAAAGGATTTCAGGGTGAGACTCCAGAAAAGAGCACAACATATGACTACCCGTACGAGCCGCGCCCAGAATCGTAAATTTACTTCCTTCCATGCCTAATCTTCCTTTTTTTATTTCAGTCAGCTGCGGTCAGATACTGGCTGACAATCCAGTAGTAAGACTCAAACTCGCTCACCAGAATTTTTTCATCTGATTTGTGTGCATCTTCAATATCACCGGGACCACAGACAATGGTGTTGATACCCACGTCCGCAAGCATGGCGGCTTCAGTCCAAAAATCCAAAGAATAAGCAGGCACATCAAGGTCACCAAACAACTTCTGAAAAGCTCCGTAGTCCTTTGTATAAAACGAGGGCTGCACCAAAGTTCGATTCAGACTGATATCAGGAAATAGCTCTGCCGTTTTTTCTGCAAGCTCATCAGCAACCCTGTTGCAATTCACGCCCGCCGGCGGCCGGAGCGATACCTTCGCACGCCCTTCTGTTGGTATGACGTTATAAGAGGAGTCGCCTGTCAACTCGCCGACGTTGAAGCATAAATCCTCCTCGCCTGTTTGAAAGGAGAATTCATACTCTGAAAAATAACTGACCCATTTCGCCACCTGCAACAGGGGCGCGGCAGTCTCGGACGCCAGCGACGAGTGACCGCCGGGACCGCCAGCAGCGAGGTCAAGATACAGAATGCCACGATGATCTACCCCGGCACGGCAATTGGTCGGTTCAGCAACCAGCGCCAGTTCAATTCCCTCGGCAAGTCCGTCGGCCAGGAAACTGGTAACACTGTTGCTGTTCATTTCCTCATCGCCGGAAAACAGAACAGATACGTCAGTTAGCCGTAGTTTCTTCAACGCCAGAAGCACGCTGCCGAGGGCACCTTTGACATCCGCAACACCAAGGCCATATATCAGTTCACCAGCTTTCTCGACGGCAAGCGGCTCCTTTGACCATTGCCCGCTGACAGGCACTGTGTCCAGATGCACATTGACAAGACGTTTGCCGTTACCCCATCGCGCAAAGACAAACCAAGTGTCTTTTGCATAATCACGGGGAGTGGCGCGCGAGAACAGTTGATCCGGTGCCAACTGTGACAGCTGGCACTCCAGGTGAGCGCAAAGTTCGTTCTCACTGCCGGTCACACTCGAATCGAATGCAACCAGCGGCGAAATTTCCGCAATAATTTGGTCGATTAACTCAGTAATAACTAAACCTCTGGCTCGTTTGATTAGCCTGCGCTTATTCCAAGAGCATCAGTCGCCATCGTGCGCAATGCCAGTACTTCTTCTTCAGCCGATTTTACATTCAACATTTTCCGGAACATAGTCCGCGTACCAGACCCAACGTGCAATGGTATCTTTTTCCGCCAAGCAACTTCCAGAGGAACACCGGGTCAGACGTTATGGCGACAGGCTTGGCCCACCGCAGGTCAGGGCTCGATATGCTTCAGGTGCCGGGAAACCGCCAGCAGCGCACCCAGCACACCCAGCAGCGCACCCATGCAGAGCAGCAGCAGATTCCCCCCAAAGCCGAGGCCGGCCAGGACAAAATCATCGCCAGGGTAACTTCGGGCCAGGGTTTCTACCGGCCCCGCCAGAAAGGCAAGGCTCAACCACACCAGCATAAACGCGATAATGGCGCCTCCCAGCCCGTACCAGAAGCCCAGGTAAAGAAAGGGCCGGCGGACAAAGGCATTCGTGCCTCCCACCAGCTTGACGACTTGTATCTCCTGACGGCGGTTCTCGATAGCCAGCCTGATGGTGTTGCCCATGACCAGTATCACGCCCAGGCCAAGCACCACGGCAAGTGCAGTAACCAGGCGCTCCGCAAAAGCCAGCAGGGCGAACAGGCGTTCAATCCACTGGAAATCAACAGACGCCCGCTCCACCAGCGCATGATCCTCCCAGCTATCAACCAGGCCCGATAGCGTATGTGCATCCTCACTAATAGGCGTTATCTCTATAACATGAGGCAGAGGATTCCTACCCAGAGTCGCTAATATTTCGCCAAATCCGGACCTCTGCTGGAATTCCTGCAGCGCATCATCGGAGGATATAAAGTGAGTCAGCGATATATCCTGCCGGGCGGCGATTCCCGCCGCCAGTTCACGGGCCTCCTCAATCTGGGCGCCATCCACCAGATACAGGCTGACCCTGGGCCTGCCTCCCCAATCACCACCGACCATGGATACATTCTGCAATACCACATATAGCAGCGTCGGCAGGGCCAGAGCGATACCAAGGACAAACCAGGTCATCAGGCTCGCCAGCGGGTTTGCGACCAATTCCCGCAAGGTATCGTAGAAAACCCGCCGGTGATGAGCGGCCCAGGCTCGCCCCCTGCCTGCCCAGCCAGTAACCGCAACCGTGGCGCCAAGAGCCTTCACTGGCCGCCACCCTCGGCAAGTTTGCCGTGCCGCAAGAGCAGTTCGCGCCTGGCCATTTTCGATACCAGGTCAAGGTCATGGGTTGCTATCAATACGCTGACACCCACCTGATTGAACTGGTCGAACAGGTCCATGACCTCGCGAGACAGGTCCGGGTCCAGGTTGCCAGTCGGCTCGTCCGCCAGCAGCAGGGGCGGCTTATGAACAACGGCGCGGGCAATGCCGACACGTTGCTGCTCGCCACCGGACAAGGCTACCGGGAGTTTTTTCTCCTTGTCCGCCAGACCCACTTTCGAGAGAGCGGCGCGCACCCGCCGGCCGACTTCCCTGGGCGAAAAACCGGCAATGATCAGAGGTAAAGAAACATTGTCGAACACGCTCCTGTCGAAAAGAAGCTGGGGGTTCTGGAAGACAACGCCAACATTCCGGCGCAGAGCGGGGGCCTGGCGCCCGGAGACCCGGTTGAGATTCACACCATTGACGAACACCTGCCCCTGGCTGGCCCTTTCCATCAGGATGATCAACTTCATCAGGGTGCTCTTGCCCGCACCGGAATGACCCGTCAGGAAAGCCATCTCCCCGTTCGCCAGTTCAAAACTGACCCGGGACAGCGCTTCATTGCCGCCCTCGTATCGCTTACTTACCTCGTCAAATCGAATCATTCAAACTCGAGTCATTCAAACAATGCGGAAACAAAATCTTCAGATGAAAAAGGCCGAAGGTCATCGAGCTGCTCCCCTATGCCAACAAACCGGATGGGCAGTTGCAGTTGCCGTGCAAGGGCAAATATCACACCGCCTTTTGCCGTGCCGTCGAGCTTGGTCAGGGTAATGCCTGATACGCCCACCGCCGCCTGAAACTCCCTAGCCTGGGATATGGCATTCTGCCCCGTGCCCGCATCGAGCACCAGCATCACCTCGTGAGGCGCGGATTCATCCAGCTTGCCGAGAACCCGTGTAATCTTGCCCAACTCATCCATCAGATTCTTCTTGTTTTGCAGCCGCCCCGCCGTATCTGCAATGAGTACATCCATACCCCGTGACCGGGCGGCCTCAAGGGCATCATAGATAACCGAGGCGCTGTCCGCACCAGCATTCTGCGCTATGACCGGGACCTGATTGCGCTCACCCCAGGCTTTCAATTGTTCGACCGCCGCAGCGCGAAATGTGTCACCCGCCGCCAGCATCACGGCATGCCCCTCGCCTTGCAGGCGTTTGGCCAGCTTGCCGATTGTCGTCGTCTTGCCCGCACCATTGACGCCAACCATCAGGATGACAAAAGGTTTATCCGCTGCAATGACCAAAGGCACTTCCACCGGCTTCAGGATATCCGCCAAGGCCCGCCGCAGGTGAGCGTACACGGCCTCGCTGTTACTTAGCTCCCTGCGGCGTATACTGGCCGTCAGATCAGACAATATCTCCCCGGTGGCGGCCACGCCGACATCGGAACTGAGCAGAATCGTTTCGAGTTCTTCCAGAAGTTCATCGTCCAGTTTTCCGGCGCCAAGGACAATATCTTGTAGACCATCGGATAACCTGCCTCGCGTTTTACTCAACCCGGACCTGAGCCGATGCAGGAGCCCGCCCTTGTCTTCGTTCGTTTCATCTGCAACATTAGCTGGCATATCGACACATCTTTCCTGGTTTACTGAACGCAACATCATCCACGGCGGGATTGTATGACATATCAAGATCGCACCCTGAGAATTATCGGCGGAAAGTGGCGCGGCCGCAAAGTGACTTTCCGCGACACGGATGGCCTAAGGCCAACCGGCGACCGTATCAGAGAAACACTGTTCAACTGGCTGATGCACGACATCGCCGGGGCCGAATGCCTCGACCTTTACAGCGGCAGCGGGGCACTGGCCCTGGAAGCCCTCTCTCGCGGCGCAAAGCATGTCACTCTGGTGGAAAAAGACCCAGACGTCAGACAGCACCTGGCCCGGCAGGTTTCTTCCCTTGCGAACCCGGGCGACTACAGGATTATCAACTCAGACGCGCTTGCCTTCCTCTCCGGCTGCGACGGGCAGTTTGATCTCATCTTCATGGACCCGCCCTTTGCCGATGATGAACTCTACAAGGCTTGCCAACAGGTCGGCGACCACAATCTGGCGAGAGGTTATGTCTACCTGGAATCCGTCGATAAACTGGATATCGACCGATTACCGGCTGGGTGGGAACTGCGCCGGGCCAAGCAAGCTGGTGCGGTGCACTATGGCCTTTGTGCGCCATGACTTCCGGGCTGGCCATCACACCTCGCCGAAGGCTTGCGCCCATGCTAGAGCACGGGCGCCTGGCCAAGCAGGCTGGTGCGGTGCACTATGGCCTTTGTGCGCCATGACTTCCGGGCTGGCCATCACACCTCGCCGAAGGCTTGCGCCCATGCTAGAGCACGGGCGCCTGGCCAAGCAGGCTGGTGCGGTGCACTATGGCCTTTGTACCTTGACTCAATGTATCGGTTGAAATCGCGTTGACGCCCTCTGTATTATTGCGCCCCGTTCAAGAAAAAGAATCGCAACCGTATGACTACAGTACTTTACCCGGGCACCTTCAACCCTATTCACAATGGTCACGCCGACCTGGTGGAGCGGGCCGCCAGCTTGTTCGACCTGATCATCCTCGGTATTGCAACCAGCCCTCACAAGTCGCCCGGTGAACTTGGTCTGAGAGTGAACCTTGCCTGCCAGGCGCTCGAACATATCAATAATGTTGAAGTCCGGGGTTTCAGTACCCTGACCGTTGACTTTGCGCGGGAGGTTGGCGCTACGGTTATCCTGAAAGGCATCAGAACAGTGACGGACTTCGATTATGAATTCCAGATGCTCAGCATGAACCGTGCACTACAACCGAATATCGAAACGGTGTTTCTCGCACCATCGGAAGCACATTCCTATATCTCCTCCTCTCTGGTGCGGCAAATAGCCGGATACGGCGGAGACGTCACCCAGTTTGTTCATCCCTGCGTTGCCGAGGCGCTGCTCAACAAAGAGATCAGTTGAGCCGGAGTAATGTCTGATGCGTGGATGGGCCCGAAGAAGGATGCGAGGCCCCGTACATCATCAAACTAATGCTGGCATCTCGTGCAGAAAACGGTGCTGCGGCCTCCTAATCTGATTTCTCGGAGCTTTCTGCCGCAGGAGACACAGGCCTCACCGCCCCTGCCATAAACAGACAACTGCTGACGAAAGTACCCGGGGGAACCATCTTCCCGCACAAAGTCCCGCAAGGTGGTGCCGCCCATGTCAATGGCCTTGCCCAGCACGCGCCGGATACTGTCGGCAAGATTGATATAGCGAGCACGTGAAATACCCGCCACCGGCCGCGCCGGCCTGATGCCGGACATAAAAAGGGCTTCATTGGCGTAGATGTTACCCACGCCCACAACAACCCGGCTGTTCATGATGAAATGTTTGACCGCCACCTTTTTCCTTCGCGATACGCGGAACAGATAATCCCCGTCAAACTTCGGGCCAAGAGGTTCAGGGCCGAGGCCGTCCAGCAGTTTGTGACTTGCATTCCCCGGCAACCAGTGGATTGACCCGAATCTTCGCGGGTCGTGAAAGCGCAGGACTGTCTCGTCTGCAAACACCACATCCAGATGATCATGCTTGCGAGGCGGCAAGCCTGAGTCGGTTATCCTGAGGCTGCCGGACATGCCCAGGTGAATCATCATCCGGCCATGAGGCATGTTGAACAACAAATACTTGGCGCGGCGGTCAACCGAAGAAACCTGGCTGCCGGTCAGTGTCTGGGAAAGTTCAGGAGGAACGGGCCAACGCAACCTGGGTTGCCGGACCAAGACCTGCCGAATCGGCTGGCCGACAAGATGCGGCTCTATGCCGCGGCGGGTTGTTTCTACTTCAGGGAGCTCGGGAATGGTTTACTTGATCTTGGTTTCTTTGTAGATGACATGCTTGCGGACAACAGGATCATACTTCTTGATCTCTATCTTGTCCGGCGTGGTCCTCTTGTTCTTGCTGGTGGTGTAGTAGTGGCCAGTGTCGGCGCTCGAAACAAGTTTGATTTTCTCTCTCATAGTCAGACCTTCCTTCCTTTTGCGCGCATATCCGAGACAACCTGCTCCATGCCCAGCTTGTCGATGATTCTCATGCCCTTCGCAGAAACACGGAGCTTGATGAAGCGGTTTTCACTCTCCAGCCAGAAGCGATGGTTATGCACATTGGGCAGGAAACGGCGGCGCGTCTTGTTGTGCGCATGTGACACATTGTTCCCGCTGACCGACCTCTTGCCGGTGACCTGACATTCTCTGGACATACCGATTACCTTGAAGTGATTTGCCTTGAAATTCAGTAGGTTATGAAAATACGGGAAACCCGCAAGCCCTGACCAACCGAAAGCGATGCTTTATACCAGAAGGCACCCGCGGGTTCAACCGGGGGCATAGGTTCTTGGATTCAACCTAGTGCCTCAAGGCCTCACCAGAGCAGGTTGCCACTGCAGCATCGTACTTTCGTTTAGTTGCGGGCTTCACGATATGAAGCTAAATTGTGCCTGTCCTTGGCAAAGTCTTGGTGAATAGGCCGCTTTAACTTTGCCCTGGAGGTACTATTTCCGGATATGTATAGGCAGGAGACCATGGGTCCAGCCCGACCAGAAGACATAGCCAGGTTAGAAATTGATCAGTTGCTGGAGGCGGCGGGCTGGAATGTCTGTGATCATGGCAAGCAGGACATATCCCGGCCCTGCGCCATTCGCGAATTTCCCCTGAAACCCGGTCATGGTTACGCCGACTACTTGCTCTATTTGCAAGGCAAGGCGGTTGGTACCGTGGAGGCTAAAAAGGTCGGGCACACGCTAAGTGGCGTTGAAATCCAATCAGATAAGTACATTCATGGCCTGCCCGACGGACTGCCCGCCTGGGAGCGTCCACTTCCCTTCTCCTACGAGTCTACCGGCAAAGAGACCCAGTTCACCAATAACCTGGACCCCGAACCCCGCTCTCGCCGCACCTTCGCCTTCCATCGACCCCAGGGACTGGCCAGGTTGCTGGAAATCGCCGAAACCGACCGGGTGGCCTATGGCCACCAGGAATTTCTGGATCGCGGCCGTACTTTTCTCGCCCGCATGCAGAACATGCCGCCGATCATTGAAGAGGGCCTCTGGGGCAAGCAGGCCGAGGCGGTCAAGAACATTGAGCTGTCCCTTCAAGACAACCGTCCCCGCGCTCTGGTGCAGATGGCCACCGGTTCGGGCAAGACTTTTACCGCCATCACCCAGATCTACCGCCTGATCAAATTCGGCCGTGCCCACCGCGTGTTGTTCCTGGTTGATCGCGGCAATCTCGCCGATCAAACGGAAAAGGAATTCCAGCAGTACATATCCCCCTACAATAACTACAAGTTCACTGAAGAATTCATCGTGCAGCGCCTGCAAGGCAACACTATCGACACCACTGCCCGTGTTTGCATCTGCACCATCCAGCGTCTGTACTCCATGCTCAGCAACCGCGAGCTGTCTGAGATGGACGATGAAGCCTCTATTGGCGGCCTGGAATCGTTGTTCAAGCAACGGCCACCAATCGAATACAACCCGCACATTCCCATCGAACAATTCGACATCATCATCACCGATGAATGTCACCGCTCTATCTACAATCTGTGGGCCCAGGTACTGGAGTATTTTGACGCCTATTTAATCGGCCTTACCGCCACGCCCAGCAAGCAGACCTTCGGCTTTTTCAACCAGAACCTGGTGATGGAGTACAGCCACGAGCAGGCGGTGGCCGACGGGGTGAACGTAAACTATGACGTGTTCCGCATTCGCACGGCTATCACGGAGCAGGGCGCTACCATCGAGGCGGGCTTCGAGGTAGAAAAGCAGGACCGCGAAACCCGCGAGAAGCGCTGGGAAAAGCTGGATGATGATTTCGAGTACGACCCCAACAAGCTCGACCGCGATGTCGTCGCCCCCGACCAGATCCGCAAGATCATCCAGACTTTCAAGAACAATCTGCAGGTCATATATCCCGGTCGCGTGCATGAAGAAAACACCCTTAAGTACGTGCCCAAGACCCTGATTTTTGCCAAGGACGACAACCACGCGGAAAACATCGTGGAGGAACTGCGCGAGCAGTTCGCCAAGGGCAATGAATTCGCCCAGAAGATCACCTACCGCACCACCGGCGACACCCCGAAGAACCTGATCAAGGCCTTTCGCAACAGCTACAACCCGCGTATCGCCGTCACCGTGGACATGATCGCCGCCGGCACCGACATCAAGCCTGTCGAGATCGTTATGTTCATGCGCGCCGTAAAATCCCGCGGCTACTTCGAGCAGATGAAGGGCCGGGGCGTGCGGGTGATCACGCCGGACGACCTCAAGGCCGTCACCCCGGACGCCGAGGCCAAAGATCATTTCGTGATTGTGGATGCCGTTGGCGTCTGCGAGCAGGACATGACCGATTCCAAGCCCATGGAGAAAAAGCCCACAGTCTCATTCGAGAAGCTGCTGCAGGCTGTTTCGTTGGGTAACACCGAAGAAGACGTGCTCAGTTCCATTGCTGGCCGGCTCGCCCGCATGGAGCACCGCGCCACCGAAGAAGACGAGCAACGGATTCGTGAACAAACCCACGGCCTCGGCCTGAAAGACCTCAGCAAGAACCTGGTGGATGCCCTCAACCCGGATCTCGCCCCCGATGCCCGCCAAGCCAGCATCGAGATGGCCACCAAACCGTTTCATGACCCCAAACTGCGGGAATTGCTGGACCTGGTCCGGCAGAAAAACGAAATCACCATCGACATCATCAGCGAAGATGAAATCCTCGAAGCCGGCTTCAGTAAAAGCACCGAAGACAAGGCCGCCGAGGTGGTCGACAAGTTCAAGCAGTTCATCGAAGACAACAAAGACGAAATCACCGCGCTGCAGATTCTCTACAACCGCCCGTATAAAGAGCGCCTGAACTTCGAGCACCTCAAGGAGCTTTCCGCCAGCATCAATGCACCGCCGTATTTGATGAATCGCGGCCAGGTCTGGGAAGCCTACGCAGCGCTGGAAAAGAGCAAGGTCAAGGGCGCAGGCGGCAAGCGGCTGCTCACTGATCTGGTCTCACTTGTCCGCTTCGCCATGGAAGAAGACAACGAACTGGTGCCCTTCCCGGAACGGGTCAGCGCCAACTACAAAGCCTGGCTGGCCAGCCAGGAGAATGCAGGTAATACCTTTAATGAAGAACAGCAGAAATGGTTGGGGATGATTCGGGATCACATTGCGGCGAACTTGAGTATCGACACCGAAGACTTCGACTATGCGCCCTTCTCAGGTGAGGGCGGGCTCGGCAAAGTACATCAGTTATTTGGTGAGCAGTTGCCGGTGATTCTGGATGAATTGAATGAAGGGTTGGCGGCGTGAGCGCAGTAGAGCAATTCCCTGCAGACTGGGTTGTAAAGCCTTTCGGAGAAGTTGTTTCTACCGTCAAAGGCAAGAAGCCAAAAGATAATGGCCCGCCAACTAAGAAGCGCACTGTTCCCTATATAAACATCAAAGCTTTCGAAACTGGCGTACCGGAACAGTTTGCATCGCCAGGAAATTATCGGGATTGCTCCAAGGACGACATATTGATGGTTTGGGATGGTGCACGTTCCGGCCTAGTGGGTAGGGGGGTGTCAGGCTATATAGGGTCAACATTGGCCAAGCTCGAAGCGGTAGACGTTAGCAGTAGCTATCTCTACTACTTTCTGCAGGGGCAATACGGCTATATAAATACCAATACAAAGGGCGTAGGTATTCCCCATGTCGATCCAGCTGTATTGAAAGCGATCCCGTTTCCGGTCGCGCCTCGCGATCAACAAGCACACATCGTCGCCGAAATCGAAAAACAGTTCTACCGCCTCGACGAAGCCGTCACCAGCCTCAAGCGCGTCAAAGCCAACCTCAAGCGCTACAAAGCCGCCGTCCTCAAAGCCGCCGTCGAAGGCAAACTCACCGAAGAATGGCGCCAGCAAAACCCCGACGTCGAACCCGCCAGCAAACTCCTCGAACGCATCCTCGCCGAACGCCGCACCAAATGGGAAGAAGCCGAACTCGCCAAAATGAAGGCGAAAGGCAAAGAACCGAAGGATGATAAGTGGAAGGAGAAATATAAGCCCCCAGAGCCGCCAAAAATGGCATCGCAAACGGATTTGGTTAGTGAGGGTTGGGCCTTGGCAAGCGTAGATCAGTTAGGCTCTGTTGGTGAACAGCCAGTTCTGACTGGGCCATTCGGGTCACATATGGGGAAAAGTGATTTTCAGGATAGTGGCGTTCCAGTTCTAACGATAGGCTGTTTGAAAGAAGAGGGCATTGCTATAGAGAAGGCCAAATTTGTGAGCAGCAAGAAGGCCGAAGAGCTGAAGCGATACACACTGCGGGTTGGCGATCTACTGTTTTCGAGGATGGCGGCCGTTGGCAGAGTAGGATTCGTAACCGCCGAGCACGAAGGCTCGATTTTTAATTACCACATAATGAGGTTACGGCTTTGTGCCTCTGTTGTAGACCCTCAATATTTTATTTCTTATGTTCGCGGAGCCGAGCTCGTCAATAGGTATGTTCGTGATGTAAACCATGGTGCTACACGGGACGGAATCAACACAGAACAGCTACTCGCATTACCGGTAGCATTGCCTCCTTTAAATGAGCAGGATGCGATTCGGGTGGCGGTTAGTGCGAAGTTTGAGTATGTGCTGCGAGTAATGAATCAGATCGATCTGAATCTTATTCGCGCAGAGCGAATGAAGCAGTCCGTGCTGGCTGCGGCATTTTCAGGCGGGTGAGTATGGGAATGTCGTTGAAAAATGAAACTTGATTCGGAAAAGTGGGAATAATATTTTGGCCAATGCCTTTAGTGGCGGCAGCTCAGAAGTAACATCAGGGAAATAATGCCTACATTGCTTGAAATTGTCGGAGATGACATCGCGATGTTGCTAGACCCTATGCGCGATGATCCCCTTCAGGTTGTAGACTTTAAACAGCAGAACTTTGCTTTTTTGGACCTGTCTGGAAAGATTGGTGGCGTTCAACGGCAGGTAAGACTGCAATTAAGTAGACAGTGGTGGCAGCGATACGTGGATACCGTTAGAAATCGCAGAATCGCGGAACAAGGCTAGTGGCTGAGCCCGGTAAGGCCGAGAAGACGGTGCAAGCTGGTCAGATCAGCTACGCACTGCATTCTTTAGGATGGAAGGCATTCCAGAGTCTTTGTGTCTCGATCACTGCTGAGGTTTTGGGTCAGACGGTTACAAGTTTCGCAGACACCAATGACGGCGGCAGAGATGGCGCTTTTCAGGGTGTGTGGGCTCTTGCCGGTGGAGAATCTTTCCATGGAAGTTTTACCGTTCAAGCCAAGTTCACAGCTAAAGAAAGTAAGTCCTTAACTGTATCTGATTTGGCTGATGAGTATGAAAAAGCCGAATCTTTAGCGGCTAAGGGATTAGCGACCACGTACATTTTGATGACGAATGCTGTTCTCGGTGGTACAACCGAGGAAAATATAAGAGCCAAATTTGAGGCCATTGATGGGCTTGAAGATTTTGCTGCTTTTGGCCCAAATCGAATTAGCCAGATGATTCACGAACATTCGAGGTTACGAATGCTCGTCCCCAGGGTATATGGCTTGGGAGATCTTAGTCAGATACTTGATGAGAGAGCGTACAAACAAAGCCAGGATATTCTGAGCTCTCTTGGTGATAATCTGTCGAAGTTCGTGATCACACAGCCGTACCGAGCAAGCGCTCATGCTTTGACAGAGCATGGGTTCGTTCTTTTGCTGGGCGAGCCAGCATGCGGAAAGTCAACTATTGCGGCTGCGCTAGCGTTAGGGGCATTGGACCGATGGGATTGCTCAACTATTAAAATCGTGTCTCCAGATGAATTTATTACCCACTCCAATCCAGATGAAAAGAATCAATTCTTTTGGGTAGATGATGCGTTTGGCGCAACCCAATTGGATTGGTCGGCTACAGTTGACTGGAATAAGATCTTCCCCCATATCCATGCTGCAATTAAAAGGGGTGCGCGGGTCGTATTTACGTCTCGTGACTATATTTACAGATCTGCCAGAGAGTATTTGAAGACTTCAGCGTTTCCGCTGCTGATGGAATCGCAAGTGGTAATAAGGGTAGAAGACCTCACGAAAGAGGAGAGAGAGCAGATTTTGTATAACCATATTCGCTTGGGATATCAGCAACCATCTTATAAGAGCAAGTTGAAACCACTTCTACCGGGAACAGCAGATCACGAACGTTTCAGCCCGGAAAGCGCTCGCAGACTTGGTTCTCCATTCTTTACACAAGACTTGGTGGTCACTAGAGCTGGAATAGACGACTTTTTTGATCGGCCGATGGATCTGCTAGTAGAAGTGATTCGCACAATGGACTCGGATAGCAAATCGGCGTTAGCTGTTGTTTTTGTTAGAGGTGGGCGGCTACCTAGCCCTGTCGACGTTACATCTATTGAAGAAAAAGCGATTGCCCAGATAGGTGGGGTCCCTGAAAATCTTCGGCGGTCTTTAGTGGCACTCAATCAATCTATGCTTAACTTGGTAAGCGAAGAGAATGTTAGCTATTGGGGTTTTAAGCACCCAACTGTAAGAGACGCATTCGCCATGTTGGTTTCTGAAGATCCTGAACTGCTCGATGTATTTATCGCCGGAACGCCGGTGTCGAAACTACTCGGAGAGGTCTCATGCGGAGATGTTGGGCTTGAAGGTGTAAAAGTAGTTATTCCGGAAACACGATTTGATTATTTTTCCGAAAGACTTGAAGAGCATATGAGCTTAAAACGGGAAAACAGAGGATACGTCTACCGGTTTCTTGCATATCGATGCGGTGAGGCTTTTTTGAAGCGTTTCCTCGAGCGCAATGAACCACTCCTTGCTAGCTTGCAAGCGTCTTCTTATCTATATGCGGTTTCAGATGTCGCTCTTCTTGTTCGTTTGAACCAGGTGAACCTGTTGCCCGAAGAGAAGCGTAAGGCTGTGATTGAGGATATTGAATCTCTAGCTATAGATGTTCCTGACTCGGGGTTTCTGGCCGCAGATGTAAAATCTCTGTTTCTTAGTGATGAACTCGACAAGCTTATTGAAAGAGTAAAACTTGAGGTCATAGATGATATCGAGAGTTATATAGACGACTGGAAGTCTAATTATCGTGGCGGTGACGATCCGGAATCCTTTTTTGAGCCGTTGGCGAGTGCGCTAAACGAATATGAGCAGGAGTTTTGGGATGATGCGTCTGCGATGCAAATGATAAGCGAAGCCGATTCGTCGGTTAGAACTGCTATAGAAGAACTGTGTTCAGAAATGCCTCCAGAATCCGAGTATGAAGAACATTATTCGGGCGGTAACAAAGAGCCAGATGATGTTTCGGAAAGATCAATATTTGATGATGTTGATAAATAGTAGCCGCAGTTAGTAGATAGGAATTGACAAGGGTATTAAATTTTGTCTTCAGCTTCGATTACGCAAAAACTCTGGAACTACTGCCACGTCCTGCTCGCAGACGGCATGCATTAAACAAGAGTCGAGTGCAGAGGATTGATTTTCCACTTCCTCCGGTCGTCGGGCAATTTTGGCGCGAGCCTTTGCAGGCACGCTGGCTAGGGCCGAAGGCACCCTCACCCCGTCATCCTTGCCGAGGCCGAAGGTCGAAGGCGGGGGTCCAGAGTTGCGGCTTTCGCGAAGCGAAAGCGCAATGGGCGTAACGCGGGGCACGCTGCTTAGTTAATGGCGGCTACGCCGCCACCCTGGATTCCCGGGCTACGCCCGAGAATGACGGGAAAAAAACACACGTCATCCAAAGCGATGGGGATTGTTCCCATCGCTTTGGCTGGTATTTATCCTATATAGAGGGTAGTATTCTCTATTCGCAAATCACGAATACTTATGATTATGGGTGTAAGAAACAAACAAATTGCGCTGAAGCCACAAGACTTATTGGTGTTATTTAAGTTGGCTGGCAATCCGCGGGAGCGCTTCACCTATGCTGGGCTATCCGAGTCCCTGGGGATCGCTGCATCCGAAGGGCATGCAAGCATTGCTCGGGTAATGCAGTCGCGATTGGCAAGCGCCAATGACAACGGTGTCAATGTAGTGCGCTCAGCATTTATAGAGTTTGTAATCTACGGTGCCATTTATTTCTTTCCGGCGGTTATGGGGCCGGCGACCAGAGGGGTGCCAACTGGATACGCTGCGTCACCGCTAAAGGAATTGATAAACCAGCCTGATGAAATGCCGCCCGTCTGGCCCGATTCTCAGGGAAGCGTTCGCGGCTTCGCCCTGTATCCGTTATACCCAAGTGTTCCGCGAGCCGTGAAAATGGACCCCCTACTATATGAAAACCTATCTTTATTCGATGCGTTGAGATCTGGAGCAGCCAGGGAGAGGGAGTTTGCTCGGCAACTTTTGCGAGAAAGATTATGAACCCTCGTGACCCGAATATTCAATTGCTGGAAGGTGTTGTTCAAAGCCTGGGCGACTTGAAAGATCAATTTGTTTTTGTTGGAGGCTGCGCAACGGGCTTGTTGGTAACCGATGCAGCTCGACCGCCAGTTCGAGCGACTACTGATGTTGATCTGGTTACCAAGGTCACTAATCAAGATCGTGTATCGATAATTATCGAGCGCTTACGAGGAATGGCAGAATTATAGAAATGACTGATATTTCCCAAAAACTCTGGAACTACTGCCACGTCCTGCTCGCAGACGGCATGCATTTTAGCGACTACGTTGAGCAATTAACGTATCTGCTGTTCCTGAAGATGGCGGATGAGCGCACGCAGGCGCCGCATAATCAGACCAGTATCGTGTCCGCGCAGTGGGGCTGGCAGACGCTGTTAAAGAAAGACGGCGATGAGCTGTTTGATCATTACCGGCATACGCTTGAAGCGCTGGGTGATGAGAAGGGCATGCTGGGGCTGATCTTTAACAAGTCGCAGAGCAAGTTTCAGGACCCGGCGAAGCTGCGGCGGCTGGTAGTTGACCTGATCGACAAGGAAAACTGGACGTCAATGGGCACTGACGTCAAAGGCGAAGCCTACGAGGGGTTGCTTGAGAAGAACGCCCAGGACACGAAGTCCGGTGCGGGGCAGTATTTCACGCCGCGCGGGTTGATCGCGGCCATGGTAGACGTGGTGAACCCGCAGCCGGGTGAGACCATCTGCGACCCGGCCTGCGGCACCGGCGGCTTTCTGCTGGCGGCCCACGAATACCTAATTGAAGACCCCAACCTGACCCGGGATCAGAAGAAAAAATTGAAAGACGGCACCTTTACCGGTATTGAGCTGGTGCAGTCGGTCGCACGGCTCTGTGCGATGAACCTGCTCTTACACGGTATCGGCAGTCAGGAGTCTGAACCCGTCCTGGTGCAGGATTCGCTGGCGGCGGACCCCGGCGACCGCTTCGACATCGTGCTGGCCAATCCACCCTTCGGCAAGAAGGGTTCGTTCACCATCATGGGTGAAGACGGCAAGGTCTCCAAGAATAAAGACAGCTACGAGCGGGACGATTTCTGGGCCACCACCTCCAACAAACAGCTCAACTTCGTGCAGCACATCAAGACGCTGCTGAAGATCAACGGCCGCGCCGCCGTGGTGGTGCCCGACAACGTATTGTTTGAGGGCGGGGCTGGCGAGACCATCCGCCGCAAACTGTTGCACGAATGCGATGTGCACACCCTGCTGCGCCTGCCCACCGGTCTCTTTTACGCGCAGGGAGTAAAGGCGAATGTGGTGTTTTTTGAGAAAAAAGAAGCCTCCGAAAGGCCGTGGACCAAGCAGTTGTGGATTTATGATTTGCGCACCAACAAGCACTTCACTTTGAAAACCAACCCCTTGCAGCGCAAAGACCTGGATGAGTTTGTGAAATGCTATAACTCGGCGAACCGGTTTGATCGAAAGGCGGCCTGGTCTGATGATACGCCAGACGGCCGCTGGCGGGCGTATGAGTACGATGAGCTCGTGGCGCGTGACAAAGCCAGCCTGGATATCTTCTGGCTGAAGGATGAATCCCTGGAGGATTCAGACAATTTGCCACCGCCTGGGGTTATTGCCGCTGAAATTGTTGAAGATTTGGAATCGGCGCTGGAGCAGATGCGGTTGATTGCGGATGATTTGGGTGAGCAGGATACCGCGTGAGTGTTCGTCTTAACCGCTAACCGCCGCTCTCAAGAAGCCACTTCCTCAAGTACGTTGGGTGTAACGCGGGGCACGCTGCTTAGTTAATGGCGGCTACGCCGCCACTCTGGATTCCCGGGCTACGCCCTGGAAACACTGTCGGCGATGGGAACAACCCCATCGCCTGGAATGGCGGGGGCGGCACCATGCAGACCGGGGTTCACAGCAGGCCCAGTTCGACGAAAGAGACAACCTCCGTGTCGCCAACCACGAGATGATCCAACACTCGTATATCCACCAGGGCCAGGGCCGATTTCAGCCGGTCCGTAATCTGCCTGTCCGCCTGTGAGGGTTCCGCCACACCGGAAGGATGATTATGTGAAAAAATCAGCGCGGCGGCGTTCAATTCCAGCGCCCGCTTCACCACTTCACGGGGGTGGACACTGGCGCTGTCTATGGTGCCGAAAAACAACTCCTCGTAACGAATAAGACGATGTTGGTTATCAAGAAAGAGGCAGGCGAAAACCTCCCGCGAATAGGGACGCAGCTTCATTTGCAGGAAATCCCGGGTAATACCCGGGTTAGTCAGGGTATCGCCCCTTTCAATACCGCTTTTCAGGTAACGTCGGGACATCTCAAGCGCGGAAGTAAGCTCCGCATACTTGGCAATGCCAATACCCCGGACGCCAAGAAATGTGTCCCTGTCCGCATGCATCAGCCCTCTGAGCCCGCCAAAGGTATCGAGGAGCTGCCGGGCCAGATCAATCACGTTTGTCCCCGGCAGCCCCGTGCGCAGAAAAATGGCGAGGATTTCCTCATCGCTCAGGGATTCAGGGCCCTGGGCAAGCAGTTTTTCCCGGGGCATCACTTGCGGCAGCGCTCTGGCTGCCGACTTAGGTGCTGGCTTAGGTGCCGCCTTATTGCCGGCTTTTTCGTACGAATTTGTCATGCTGAATTTCTATGCTGAACTACCATGCTGAATTTCCATGCTGAACTACCATGCTTGTGAGTAACCACTTCCCGGTAAAGCTATGCTAACCTTAACTTTCTTCATATAGGCAGCGGAAAACTCTCAAAATTGATGCTGACTTTGACATGGTGGGATGCAAGCCATTGGCTTGAGCGAAGGGGATGAAACTTACTAACAAAAGAATTTTGCTGGGCGTTACTGGCGGTATAGCAGCCTACAAAAGTGCCGACCTGGTCCGACGATTCCAGGACGAAGGTGCGGACGTGCGCGTTGTAATGACAAGCGCGGCCCAATCATTCATCACGCCTCTCACCATGCAGGCGTTATCGAATCATCCCGTGCATCTTGAGCTTATGGACCCGGAAACCGAATCCGTCATGGGTCATATTGAACTGGCCCGCTGGGCGGATATCCTCGTGATTGCGCCGGCAACGGCGGACTTCATCGCCCGTTATGCCTTTGGGCATGGCGACGACCTGCTGACGACCATTTGCCTCGCCGCAACCTCCCCGGTGGCGATTGCACCGGCCATGAATCAGGCCATGTGGGCAAAAGCCAGCACTCAGGAAAATGTCGCCACTCTCAGGGAAACCGGGGTCATGATTTTCGAGCCGGAAGATGGCCTGCAAGCCTGCGGAGAAACCGGCACCGGGCGGCTGATGGAGACGCCGGCTATCGTCAACGCCGTAACCGCCATATTCAAGCCGGGTATCCTTGAGGGCAGGCACGTCATTATCACTGCCGGGCCGACCAGGGAAGCCATTGACCCGGTGAGGTACATCAGTAATCACAGCTCCGGCAAACAGGGTTATGCCCTGGCGGAGGCGGCCATAGAAGCCGGTGCCAGGGTCACGCTTGTCAGCGGGCCCACCAGCCTGACCCCGCCAGACAAAGCGGAAGTCATTCCCGTTGAATCCGCCGATGATATGTACGCCGCTGTCATGAGCAGCATCGACACGGCGGATATATTTATCGGCGTGGCGGCAGTTGCGGACTATAAGCCGAAGGCCGTCGCGCCCGAAAAAATCAAGAAGCAGGGGAAGAACGGCCTGAGCATTGACCTGATACAGAACCCGGATATTCTCGGGAGCGTGAGCGCGCAGGCGGGCAAACCCTTTACCGTTGGCTTCGCCGCAGAAACCGAAAATGTGCTGAAACACGCCAGGGGCAAACTGAAAAACAAGAACCTCGATATGATCGTTGCCAATAATGTTGCCGATAAATCCATCGGCTTCAACAGTGACGATAACCAAACAACAATCCTTACCCAGGCCAGTGAAGAAGCCTTGCCGAAGATGTCCAAAGAGGCGCTTGCCAGAAAGCTGGTCTCAATGATCGCCGACAGGCTGGCGGCCAACTGATGGAAAGCCTGCAGGTAAAAATCGTTAATCGAAAAATCGGCGTAGACATACCGCTACCCACCTATTCAACGGAGGGTTCGGCGGGGCTTGATCTCAGGGCCTGCCTGGATGAACCCCTGCGTTTGAATCCCGGCGAGACATCTTTTGTACCGACCGGCCTCGCCATCCATATCGAGGACCCGGGCTATGCGGCAATGATCCTGCCGCGCTCCGGGCTGGGCCACAAGCATGGGATTGTACTCGGCAACCTGGTTGGCCTGATCGATTCCGATTATCAGGGTGAATTGATAATTTCCGTGTGGAACAGAGGCAATGCCGGTTTCAGCATTAAACCCGGCGACAGGGTGGCCCAGATGATCATCGTCCCGGTATGCCAGGCCAGTTTCAACATAGTGGAAGAATTCACGGCAACATCGAGGGGCGCCAGCGGTTTTGGCTCCTCCGGAAAAGGCTAGGGAAGAAACGTGATCAGAGACAAGGCCATGAACATTGCCAAGGTACTCACCGAGGCACTGCCTTATATCCAGCGATTTACAGGCAAAACCATCGTCATCAAGTACGGCGGCAATGCCATGACGGAAGAAAAGTTGAAACATGGATTCGCCCGGGACCTGGTGCTGATGAAGCTGGTGGGCATAAACCCGGTTGTGGTGCATGGCGGCGGCCCGCAGATAGGGGCACTGCTGGACAAGCTGGGCATAGAATCCCGGTTTGTTGATGGTATGCGAGTCACCGACAGTAAAACCATGGATGTCGTGCAGATGGTGCTGGGCGGCGAGGTGAATCAGGAAATCGTCAAGCTGATCAACAGCAACGGCGGCAAGGCCGTGGGCCTCACCGGCAAGGATGCCACCCTGATCAAGGCAAAGAAGATGCTGATAAAGCGCGGTGGCCCGGCGGTGCAAACGCCGGAGATCATCGATATCGGGCACGTCGGCGAGGTGGTGAACATCAACCGGGACGTGATAGACCTGCTGACAGGCAGCGACATCATTCCCGTTATTGCGCCCATAGGGGTCGGCGAAGACAACGAAACTTACAACATCAACGCAGACCTGGTTGCAGGGAAGATGGCGGAAAAACTCGGCGCGGAAAAGCTCATCCTGCTGACAAATGTAAAAGGGCTGCAAGACAAAGAAGGGAACCTACTGACGGGGCTCACCTCCGACGAGGTTGACAAGCTGATTGCCGACGAAGTCATCACTGGCGGCATGTTGCCGAAGATCGCCTGCGCCCTTTCCGCGGTCAAGAACGGCGTCACCAGCTCACATATTATCGACGGCAGGGTGGCGCATGCGGTTCTGCTTGAAGTATTGACGGATGAAGGTGTTGGTACGCTGATAACCAATCAGCATGACTAACCTTTTTATAAAGGGGCGAACATGACTGACGATCCAGGCAAAGGCGTAAAACTCTCTCGCAAGGACCAGATTCTGCAATCCCTGATAACCATCCTGGAACAAAACCCCGGGGCGCGGGTCACCACTGCTGGCCTGGCGCAACATGTCGGCGTTTCAGAGGCAGCTCTGTATCGGCACTTCCCAAGCAAGGCCAAGATGTTCGACGCATTGATAGATGGCATAGACGCATCCATCTTCGCAAGCATCAACCGAATCCTGCGTGAGGAAGAACAGGCGGATGTCCGGTGCTGGAAAATTCTCAGCACCATCCTGGAATTTTGTGAACTCAACCCCGGCATTACCCGCATCCTTACCGGGGACCCGCTGACGGGAGAAACCGAACGGCTGCGCCAGCGTGTTGCCCAGTTGTTTGACCGAATTGAAATGCAACTGCGGCAGATCATTCGAGAAATGCCCATGCGCGGTGAGGCGGCTATCGCAACGGACCCCTCCTCCGCCGCCAATCTTTTGCTCTCTCTCGTTGAAGGAAGAATCAGCCAGTATGTTCGTAGTGACTTCCAGCGATTGCCCACCACGGAATGGGACATCCGCTGGGAGCCAATAAAGAAAGGCCTGTTCCAGCCGGCGCAGCCGGGTACGGCCGGCCTCGAAACTGCCTAGCCCGGCGTCACGCCATATTGCTCCCGGTAGGCGGCTATCTGCTCCAGCGCCGACCCGAAAGAACCCTTTTCTTCCAGATAACCCGTCATGTCATCCAGCGTCACCAGGGTAATGACCTTGACTCCGTAATCCCGCTCCACTTCCTGAACAGCGGAAAGTTCACCCTTGCCACGCTCTTGCCTGTCAATGGCAACCAGCACGCCTTTCGCCGTGGCGTTTGCAGCTTCGATAAGCGCCATCACCTCGCGGATGGCAGTCCCCGACGTAATCACATCATCAACTATGACGATATCGCCTTTGAGAGGGGCGCCCACCAAGCTGCCGCCCTCGCCATGATCTTTGGTTTCCTTGCGATTGAATGCATAAGGCATATCCCGCTGATGGCGGTTTGCCATGGCCATGGCCGTAGCGGTTACAAGAGGTATCCCCTTGTAAGCGGGGCCGAGCAGGCAGTCCGTCGCAAGGCCGCTCGCCACCAGCGCATCGGCGTAGTATCCCCCAAGCTGCATCAATGCCCGGCCTGTTTTTATTTCCCCGGCATTGAAAAAATAAGGGCTGACCCGCCCGGACTTGAGCCTGAACTCGCCGAAACGAATCACGCCCTGCTCGATGGCCAGGTCGATAAACTCACGCTGGTAATCCGCCAACACGCTTTACACCTCCGCCAGTTTGGACTTCTGAGCCAGGTGCAACTCCGTTGCGCCTTTTTCCGCAAGTCGCAACATTTCAAGTAATTCTTCACGATCAAAAGGCTCAGCCTCAGCCGTACCCTGAATCTCGATGAATCGGCCATCTTCCGCCATCACGACATTCATATCCGTATCCGCCTTTGAATCTTCCACATATTCAAGGTCCAGAACCGGCACACCGCCCACTATGCCGACAGAAACCGCAGAGATCAGTTGGCTCCTGGGAGAGGCATCCAGTGTTTTTACCGCATCCATCAAAGCTACGCAGGCACCGGTGATGGCGGCGGTGCGCGTCCCGCCGTCTGCCTGGATGACATCACAGTCAATGCGCACAGTGAACTCGCCGATTTCCGACATGTCCACCGCTGCCCGCAGGGACCTGCCTATCAGCCGCTGGATTTCGATAGTGCGGCCACCCTGCTTGCCACGCGCAGCCTCCCGGGCCATACGCGTGTCTGTTGACCTCGGCAACATACCATATTCGGAAGTAATCCAGCCCTGGCCGGTTCCCCGGAGAAAAGGGGGCACGCCCTTCTCGACGGATGCGGTGCAGATAACCTTGGTGTCGCCGAAGCCAATGAGAACCGAACCTTCAGCATGCTTGTTGATATTTCTCTCCATCGTTACCTGACGCATCTGGTCAGGTTCGCGATCAACGATTCGTTTACCGCCCATAATTGTTCCACCGTTTGAAAACTCTATTATACTTGCAGACCACCACACTTAACGAGAACCCAGATGGCGAGAAGTATGACGGCATTCGCCCGCGTAGAGCAGGGCGATGTCGTGTGGGAAATGCGCTCCGTCAATCACCGCTACCTGGATGTGACCTTCAGTATGCCCGACAGCCTGCGCCATCTGGAAAGCGACCTCAAAGGTTACCTGAAGGGGAGGGTATTCAGGGGCAAGCTGGAGTCTTCCCTCAAGATCAATAACACGGCGCTTGCCCCGCAGGTATCCGTTAATGAGGAACTGGTCACGCAACTGAAAGAGGCGCTTGACCGAATCACCCATCTGACCAACATCGGGGCCGAAAGCAATGCCATCGACCTGATGCGCTGGCCGAATGTGCTCACAACCTCCCATGACACGGAAAACCTGACAGAGGATATTCGCAGCGGGTTTGCGGCGGCAACCGAGCAACTTGTCGCCATGCGCGCACGTGAGGGAGATGAACTTGCCGGCCTGATGGAGACAAGACTGGATGACATGGCAGGCATCGTACAAGACCTGCGCGAAGCAGCGCCCACCATTGCGCAAAGCCGGCACGACAAACTCGTCAAGCGTCTGGAAGAACTCAATATCAAAGCGGACCCGGCACGGCTTGAGCAGGAACTGGTCATACTCGCGCAGAAGCTTGATGTGATGGAAGAGCTGGACCGGCTCTCGACACATATGGCAGAAACACGGCGCAGCCTCAACCTCGAACAACCCGTTGGCAGGCGTCTCGACTTTCTGATGCAGGAGCTCAACCGGGAGGCGAATACTCTTTCCTCAAAATCAACCACCGGCCAGACCACTCTCCACACCATTGATCTCAAGGTTGCCATCGAGCAGGTGCGGGAGCAGGTTCAGAATATCGAATGAGTGAACTTTACCGCCTGTGGGGTATAAGAAGAATTAACCACATTTCTGCTTCATCAGCCAGGTACTCGGTCCTTCCAAAATCAGAGTTTGCTTCAGCACTCGATGAAATCTGGTGGATTGTGAGACCTGCTCCGATCCATCTTCTGGCTTTCCCGGCACGACATGCTCTCTCAACTTGCTCCGTGGGGAAAAAACACCGTGAAACCTCGTGAGATTCACCCTCGGCTTAGGCACCAATGCCGCCAGACGCTATATCGGCAGAGCGGATCGCCTCACGGCTCACGACAATACCCCGTTCGGCTAGCAGATCTTCGATATCGCGATGACTGAGATTGAACCGATGGTAGAGCCAAACGGCGTAACTAATGATATCGGGTGGGAACCGGTGGCGTTTATATGTATTCATCGTCGGCGTCTATCAATTTTGACGACTTAACTTGGCAGTACCCGTCGTCTAGATATGGAAGTGACATCGATGTTATCTCCTTCGGAAACCACCGATGCCTAACCCCAAATGTCCGGATAAAGTAACACTTGGTGTTATATTACCGATCATGGCTGTCTACAAAACGAAATCGTTCAACAGATGGGCGACTGGAGCTGGTTTGGACGACGAGAACTTGCAAGAGGCTGCTACAGAAGTCGCAGAAGGTACGGTTGAGGCAGATCTAGGCGGAGGTGTATACAAAAAACGTGTAGCGCTACCAGGCAAAGGGAAGGGTGGTGGAGCGCGTACGCTGATCGCCTTTAAAAAAGGAGAACACACATTCTACCTAACACGGTTTTAGAAAAAATACGAGGGCGAACATTTCCCCAAAAGAACTTCGAGTCTTAAAGCAGACAGCAGCCGTTTGGTTTTCAATGTCGCCCAAAGATTTACAAAAAGCTGTTAAGGCTCGAGTACTGGTTGAATTATAAAAGGAGGATTAAGAGATGAGTAGAATTCTTGAAAATGCCCATGAGGATATGAAATCGTTGCATGAAGCCGGATTACTGAATACTGAAGACATGCGTAGCTTTGATGCCATGTGCCTGCCTGAAGTGAAGAGCTTGTCTCCCGCACAAATTAAAAAGCTTCGAACGGCAAATAATGCAAGTCAGGCAGTCTTTGCACTGGTGCTGAACACGAGTGTCTCCACAGTACGTCAATGGGAGCAAGGCGCGAAGAAGCCTAGTGGCCTGGCCATGAAAATGTTGAATCTTGTGCAAGGAAAAGGCATAGAAGTGCTAATGGAGGACTAACAGATACCAAGCGTAGCTGAACAATCTTCGGAAATCGGAATATACCCTGTTGCGGAGCCAGATTTCGCGGAACCGCAGGGAAAGTACGAATCAGCGTGTATAAGTGTACGGGTTTTGTGTAAAAGTCAATTAACCAGTCAAAGACGATTCATGCACGGGACTCTGCAAATTTCCCTTAGGACACCGGCAAAAGCTCAGGCTACTATCTTGCAGGGCACGGCGGCATCAAAATCATTCGACACCAGAACCTTTGATATCGTCGTCCAGCGGGACGCCGAGTGAATTCAGTACGCCTGCCAACATGCGATATTGTCCACAAGTGAAAATCAAATCCAGTATTTGCTCCGTTGAGAAGCTGGCAGCTAGTCCCGCCCAGATATCATCGCTAATCACCAGGCTACATGCAGTTCATCCGCTGCTCTAATAATCGACCGTTCTGCTTCATTCCAGCAGGTCGCCGCAGAACCCTGCTTAACGCCTTCCAGTTCCTCATCACAGCCAACCGCTTTACCCATAATCCCTGCGATGGGGGGTTGTTCCCATCGCCTGGGATGACAGGATGAAAGAGCGAGAATGGTTGCTTCGCTGGCGGTATCGGCAATCGCCCAACTGCGGCATGATTTGATACGCAGGCTTTTGATCTGCATCTTCGGTACCCCTTCGTTGTCGTAAACAAAAGACTACCTGAAGATAAGGCTCAGTGGGACAACCCACTGGGCCTGTTTAATCTCTGAAAAGTCTCACATGTGTTTGAACCTACACAGCTCCAGACTTTGGAAACGATGGATACGGTGTTCATGTGGGCTTTTTCTCTGCTTCGAGCAGGGCCTTACCGACGGCCGTCAGTTCGCTACTCTGGCAGGGCAAGCAGTAAAGCCGTTAATATGCTGCCTTTACCCACGAATGAATTCACACTCGACGGGCACCGAATATAGAATGAGTGAACTTTTACGAGATGGGAAGCAAGTGTTTGTTGTCTCGGCGCCTTCCGGTGCCGGGAAGACAAGCCTGTTGAATGTGCTGCTTGATGCCGTTGCGGGCATGGAGGTGGCAGTATCCCACACGACAAGGCCACAAAGGCCGCATGAGCAAAATGGCGTCAACTATCATTTTACGGATGTTGATATCTTCCGCCGGATGATCGATGACGATGAGTTCCTGGAATGGGCCAAGGTGTTCGGGGCGGAGCATCTTTATGGCACAAGCATCCAGGCCGCCAACCAGGTGCTTGAAAGCGGCAGGAGCCTCATCCTCGAGATAGATTGGCAGGGCGCGCGGCAAATCCGCCAAAAAGCGCCCGCCACCTGCTCCATTTTTATTTTCCCGCCGTCACTGGGCGCACTCCGGGAGCGGCTTATGGCGCGTGGCCAGGATGACGATGAAACCGTGAACAAGAGGATGAATGCCGCCTTCGAGGAGATCTCCCACTGGGAGGAGTTCGATTACCTGATCGTCAATGACAGTTTTGATGAGGCACTGGCGGAGCTCAGACGAGTGGTTGAAGGGGAGGTTGAAGGAGAGAGTGAAGCGCTGAGGCGGGAAAACCGCATGACGGAACTAATGCCCCTGATACGGGGTTTATTGCCGCAAAAAATGCCGTAGTATTGTACGGGTTGGTATTGTCTGTTCGGGTCAATGGGGCTAATATGCCGGGTTCTTTGATGCCTTTGCTGCGGGAAGCCCCGCCAGCAACCACACTGAAACAACGGAGTTACACATGGCGCGAGTGACAGTTGAAGATTGCCTGGAAAATGTGGCAAACCGCTTTGAACTGGTTATGGTTTCCAGTAAACGGGCCAGACAGTTGGCGACCGGGAGCAAAGAACCTCTCGTGCCACTGGAGAATGACAAGCCCACCGTGCTGGCATTACGGGAAATAGCGGCGGGGCTGATCGGTGCCTCCATCCTTGATGAGCCAACCCAGGCAGACACTGAGGCGTTGGCGCTAAACGCGGTACGAGAAGGATTTGAACAACAGAATAAAGATTTCGATATCCTCGGACCCTAATGAACATTCTGCGGGGCGAGCCTTACCAACAGCCGTCGGCGGCTGTCGGGGCACCCCGTGTTGACCATCGATTCCTTCACCCGAGATCTCAGTACATATTTGCAACCCGGCCAGATTGACCAGGTCGTCAAAGCATACCATTTCGCCGAAGAGGCCCATGAAGGCCAGAAGAGAAAATCCGGCGAACCTTACATAACCCACCCACTTGCCGTCGCCAATATCCTGGCGGACATGCACATGGACCATCAATGCCTGATGGCGGCACTGCTGCACGATGTTATCGAAGATACCGGCATCCCCAAGCACACCCTTGGCCAGATGTTCGATGAAGAAGTCGCGGAGCTTGTGGACGGCGTATCCAAGCTGAAGAGCATTTTCCATACCCAGGCAGAGGCCCAGGCGGAAAACTTTCAAAAGATGACCCTGGCAATGGCCAAGGACATTCGCGTTATCCTCGTGAAACTGGCGGACCGGCTGCACAATATGCGCACCCTGGGCTACCTGGCCCCTGAACAACGTCGCCGCATCGCAAAAGAAACCCTTGAGATCTATGCGCCGATTGCGCTGCGGCTTGGCATGAATACCATCAGGGTCGAGTTTGAAGAACTTGGTTTCAGGACCATGTATCCGCTGCGTTCCTCCATGATCGAAAAGGCGGTAAAACGGGCGAGGGGCAACAGGGAGGAGATAGTCGGCAACATACTGGAGTCAATTGCATCCTGCCTGAATCGGGAAGGCATAAAGGCCAAGGTGTTTGGCCGTGAGAAACACCTCTACAGCATCTACGACAAGATGCGCAGCAAGCGAAAGTCCTTCAGTGAAATCATGGATGTCTATGCCTTCCGCATTCTTGTGGATTCCGTGGACAACTGCTATCGCTCCCTCGGCGCCGTGCACAATCTTTACAAACCGGTGGCGGGCCGTTTCAAGGACTATATTGCAATCCCCAAGGTCAACGGTTACCAGTCTTTGCATACCACGCTTTTCGGCATGCACGGCATTCCGATTGAAATTCAGATTCGCACTCAGGACATGGAGACGATGGCCGATAATGGCATCGCTGGCCATTACCTGTACAAGGCCAGCGAGGATTCAACCACGGGTTCACATGAACGGGCGCGGGAGTGGCTGATGGGCCTGCTGGAGTTGCAACAAAAAGCCGGCAACTCTTTGGAGTTTATTGAGAACGTAAAAGTCGATCTCTTCCCGGACGAGGTATATGTTTTTTCGCCAGTGGGAGAAATCTTTGACCTCCCCCAGGGCGCAACGCCGGTGGATTTCGCCTATGCGGTACACACGGATATAGGCAATAGCTGCGTCGCCTGTCGCATAGACAGGCGGCCGGCGCCACTGTCGGCAACGCTGGATTCCGGCCAGACGGTTGAGATCATCCGCACCCCGGACGCACAACCAAACCCGGCCTGGTTGAGTTTTGTCGTCACCGGCAAGGCGAGGAGCAGCATTCGTCATGCGCTCAAACAGCAGCGGGCAAGTGAGTCCGCGGCGCTGGGGAAACGCCTGCTGGAACGCGCCCTCAAGCAACATAATATGACCCTTGATGACATAAACCCGGCGGACCTGACAGCCGTGCTCAAGGAACGCAACATTTCCAGCCTCAACAATCTTCTGACGGAAATAGGTCTCGGCAACCAGATGCCCGGCGTTTTTTTGAAGCGATTGCTCGGAGATCATGACAGCCCGGTGCCCGATGCCGATGACAGGCCGCTCGCCATCAAGGGTACGGAGGGCCTGGTCGTCACCTATGCACGGTGTTGCCACCCGATACCGGGAGACCCGATCATCGGTCATGTTTCCGCGGGTCGCGGCATAGTGATTCACACGGATATCTGCAAGAACATGGCTGACCTGCGGGGGAAACCACAGGAGTTGATGGATGTCCGCTGGGACCCGGAAGTGAATCAGGAATTTTCCGTAGAGTTGAGGGTGGTGCTGGAACACGGGAGAGGCATTATTGCCATTGTCGCTTCAACAGTGACTAACGCCAATGCGAACATAGAACGCATCAACATGATGGAAAAAGACGCCCACCTTGGCGTTGTGAACATGGTGATCTCCATACATGACCGCGTTCATCTCGCCAACGTCATCAAGCGCCTGAGAACCATCAAGGGCATTAACCGGATTACCCGGGTTCGCAGTTAAACCGATTACAATAGAAACAATAGAGCCGGGCTCATACTGCTCAGGGGGAGGTGATGAAGAAGATTGTTTCAACGACGGACGCGCCCGCAGCAATCGGCGTCTATTCGCAGGCGGTCATCCACAATGGCCTGCTGTATGTCAGCGGCCAGATTCCTTTGATCCCGGGGAGCACAAAGCTTGTCGGCAATGACATAGAGGAACAGATCAGGCAGGTTTTCAGCAACCTGGAGGCCGTGATCACCGCCGCCGGCGCCACTCTGGACGATACCATCAAGTTCACGCTCTACCTGACGGACCTTGCTCACTTCTCTCTGGTGAACAACATCATGGCGAGCCTCCTGTCAGAACCCTACCCGGCAAGAGTGGCGGTTGAAGTTTCCGCCTTGCCCCGTGGCGCACTGGTTGAAATAGACGCCCTGGTAGCGGTGGGGTAACTCTTGTCCGCTGACGCTCTGGCGCAGGTCAATGTCTCGACCCTGAAAGGGGTGGGCCCGGCCCTTGCCGGTAAACTTGAAAAGCTGGGCATCAACACCGTTCAGGATGTGCTGTTTCATCTGCCTTTCCGATATGAAGACAGGACGCGGGTTACGCTCATAGGCGCGGCGCGGCCGGGTGAATCTTATGTGTTCGAGGGCGAAGTCGTTGCCTGTGATATAGCCTATGGCCGCCGGCGCAGCCTGCTGGCTTACCTGCATGACAATACCGGCAAGATGGGTCTCAGGTTTTATCACTTCTCGAAGGCACAGCAACATAACCTGAAAAACGCCAAATCGATTCGCTGCTTTGGGGAAGTACGGGTCGGCGCATCCGGGCCCGAAATCTACCACCCGGAATACACAAAGCTGGCCGCCGACACTCCCCTGGAGAAAGCATTGACCCCTGTCTACCCGGCAACGGAGGGAATCAGCCAGTTACGCTACCGCGCCCTGGCAGAACAGGCTCTTGGGCTTCTGGCCACTGACAAACTTACTGAGGTGCTGGATACAAGGATCAACGAGGCACTTCGCTTTCTGCACAGCCCGCCACCGGATGCGGATACCAGCCTGCTGGCGGAGGGCATGCATCCCGTACAACAGCGGCTTGCCTTTGAGGAATTAGTGGCGCATCAGGTCAGCCTGCGCATCGTCCGCGCCGAGATACAGAAACTCCAGGCTGCAAAAATGCGGCCGCCCGATAAAAACTACCAGGCGCTGCTGTCTTCTTTCGGCTTTCCGCTAACCAGCGCACAAAAGAAAGTCGCCGCCGAAGTGGTGGCAGATTTCACAAAGAACCAACCATCCCAGCGGCTGATCCAGGGAGACGTGGGTTCCGGTAAAACGGTGATTGCCGCACTTGCCGCCGCACATGCACACGAAAATGGTTTGCAGACGGCATTGATGGCGCCAACGGAACTCCTGGTGGAGCAGCATTTCATCAATGTTTCCGGCTGGCTTAATCCTCTCGGTATCAAAACCGCTTTCTTGTCCAACCGGGTCACCGGCAAAAACCGCGCCGAGGAACTTGCCCGCATACACATGGGAGATGCAGCCGTGGTGATTGGCACACATGCGCTCTTCCAAAAGGATGTTGAGTTCAAAAACCTGGGGCTCGTGATCATTGATGAGCAACACAGGTTTGGCGTACACCAGCGGCTTGCATTGCGGGAGAAGGGCGCGGCGGGGGGCCGATGCCCGCACCAGCTTGTGATGACGGCAACACCCATCCCGCGAACACTCTCCATGAGCATGTACGCGGATATGGATGTGTCGGTGATCGATGAACTGCCTCCCGGCAGAACTCCCGTCACAACCACGGTGATATCAGACGAAAAACGCGAGGCAGTGGTCAGCCGGGTGGCGGATGTTTGCCACCAGGGCAGGCAGGCTTATTGGGTCTGCACTTTGATTGAGGAATCAGAGGTGCTGCAATGTCAGGCGGCGGAGGTCACGGCCCATGATCTGACTTCTCTTCTGGCGGATGTTCGTATCGGCCTTGTTCATGGGCGCATGACACCGGCCAATAAAACCACTGTGATGAATGATTTCAAGGCTGCAAAGATAGACCTGCTGGTCGCCACGACTGTTATAGAGGTGGGCGTTGATGTGCCCAACGCCAGCCTGATGATTATCGAGAATTCCGAGCGGCTGGGGCTCGCCCAACTACACCAGTTACGCGGCAGAATAGGCCGGGGCAATATCGACTCCCATTGTGTACTGATGTACAAAAAGCCGCTTGGCAACCTCAGCAAACAAAGGCTGAGTATCATGCGCAAAAGTAATGACGGCTTCTTGATTGCTGAAAGAGACCTTGCCATCCGGGGGCCGGGAGAACTGCTTGGGGCGCGCCAGTCCGGTACATTGCAGTTCAGGATTGCAGACCTGCTGCGCAACCGGGCCATGTTACCGGCAGTGCGGAAAACGTCCCTGCAACTTATGGCGCAGCGCCGCACAGATGCGAACCTGATTGTCCGCCGCTGGATCAGGGACCCGGAGCGGATTGGGCAGGTTTGAACGGCCCGCTTTTGAGCCGTAACTCAATCTGATAAATCCAGGGCCAGTTTTTGCCGGTTACCCATAACGCGCCCGTCTCCGGGTTCCTGGCGATACCGTTCAGAACATCGGTGCTCGGCTTTCTTTCCGCCTCGGGCAGCAGGCCGCGCAAATCGACCCGGCCATTCAGTTCGCCGGTCTCTTCGTCGATCATCACAATCCAGTCCGTACCCCAGACATTGGCGAGTATGTACCGCGGCGTCCACTCCAACTCGTTGAGGCGGAAAACCGGCTTGCCGCGAAACAGAACCGGCAGGCTGTGTTCAATCCGCCAACTTGCCGGAGACAGGAAGTGTAGATGGTGGCTGCCGTCGCTGTAGATCAGTTGTCGCCCGTTGTTGGTCAGCCCCCAACCTTCTCCCTTAAGCGGGAACTCTTCCAGGGGTTCCAGATCTGCGCGGCGGTACACGATGCCCAGCTTCTCCTGCCAGGTAAGTTGAATGATGCGGTCTCCGAATACCGTAATGCCTTCGCCGAACAGATGGCCCGGCAGCGCCCGCTGTTTCAGTAAGCCACCGTTCACCAGGTCGAACACTTGCAAATGGGAGGCGCCGTAATGGCCCGTTCCCTGATACAGATAGCCGTCGTGAATTTCGAGACCTTGGGTAAAATCGCTGCGGCTGTGGGGCAGGCGTTTCAGCACAGCGGCTTCGTAGACTGGTACTGCCGCGACAGTGGTGGAAAAGGCGATCAGCAGAAGGAGGGCGAGTGTTCTCATAACCTCTCTCGGCCCGCATGGATGTAAACAACCTATAGGAAGTTTACAGTCAGGTAGTCTTGGTGGCAGCGGGGCTTGCTTCGTTCGAGTCGAACACTGCCTGGTCAAACTTGCCTTCGCTTTTTGCGACTATGGCCGATACCGCCGCATCACCAGACACATTGATCGCCGTGCGCATCATATCCAGCAGTCGGTCAACACCGATGATCAGCGCAATACCTTCAACCGGCAACCCAACCTGCTGCAATACCAGCGCAAGGGTAATCAGCCCCACCCCCGGTACGCCGGCGGTGCCGATGGAAGCCAAGGTCGCGGTTAGCACGACCATCAGATAACCGGTCATGGAAATATCTATGTTGTATGCCTGGGCAATAAACACTGTGGCAATGCCCTGCATGATGGCGGTGCCGTCCATGTTGATGGTTGCGCCGAGCGGTACGGTGAAAGAAGCCACTTCGTTCTTCACACCCAGACGATGCTCAACTGTTTCAAGCGTTATTGGTAGGGTCGCGTTGGAAGAGCTGGTGGAAAATGCGTATGCCATCACCGGATAAAAGTCGCGGTAAAAAGAGATCGGGTTCAGGTTGGCAACAAACCGCACCATCGTGGAGTAGGTCAGCAGGAAGTGCAGCACCAGCACACCCGCCACGGTGAAGAAGTATGTGGCAAGGTCAGCAATCGCCGAAAAGCCCATGTTGGTAAACAAGGTGAGCATCAGGCAGAAGACGCCAATCGGCGCAACCGACATGAGCATGACAATCATGCTCATGATGACTTCATTCCAGTCTTTCAGCGCGGCTCTGACTCTGGCACCGCCAGGGCCGCTTTTACCAATGGCAACACCCACCAGTATGGCAAACACGATGACTTGCAGCATGTTACCTTCCGCCATAGCCTTGATGGGGTTGGTGGGCACCAGAGCGAGGATAACGTCCTTGAGGGGCGGGCTTTCTTTGGGGACAAACGTTGATTCTGCGGCCAGGGCTATGCCCATTCCGGGGTTGACGATATTGGCAACCGTAAGTGCCAAGGTGACGGCTATGGCCGTTGTAATCAAGTAGAGGCCGATGGTCTTGACGCCGATACGACCTATGCTGGCGTTGTCAGCCAGGTTGCTTGCCCCGCAGGCGAGGGATACAAAAACCAGGGGCACCACCAGCAGTTTCAAGCTGGCGACAAAAGCCTTGCCGCCTATATCGATAATGCCGCTTATACCGTAGGTCAGCAGTGGGTTGTCTTCCGCCAGTGACAGTGCATGAAGCACCGACCCAAGCACCAATCCGGCCACCATGCCAATCAGGATATTTCTTGTGAGCGCCGATCGATCAATCATTGTTATACCCTTTTGATTTTAGTCGAGTTCCATCATTTCGAAATCTGCTTTACTGACGCCGCACTCGGGGCAAACCCAGTCGTCGGGTATATCCACCCAACGAGTACCTGGTGCTATGCCTTCCTCTTCCAAACCTTCGGCTTCATCATAAATGAAACCACACACAATGCACTGCCATTTTTTCATCTGTTCGAGATTCTCCAAGCTATATCCAAGTTATCTCCAAACTATTACCCGGCAACAAGGCTCCCGCCCTGTGATTGTTGAAGCCCGGGGAGAGCGCGTATACTACAATGATTTACCTACCTGTTGAACTGCAGTGTTTGCCCGCCTGAAACAAATACAAACCGCCATGCTTATGCGCTTCCCGCGTATCCCGGATTTTATCGCCTTAACCAGGCTGGACCGGCCCATCGGGACATATCTGCTGCTATGGCCAACACTGGTCGCCCTGTGGATAGCGGCGGGAGGCTGGCCGGGATGGAAGCTGTTCCTGATATTTACCCTCGGGACTCTGCTGACACGCTCCGCCGGGTGTATCGTCAATGATCTTGCCGACAGGGATTTTGACGGCAGCGTGCAGCGCACCCGGCAACGGCCATTGGTGACGGGCAGGGTGAAGCCCCTGGAGGCGGCCCTTCTGGCCATGGCCATATTACTTGCGGCCTTTTTGCTGGTGCTGACCACGAATCTTCTGACAATCGCCCTCGCCGCCTGTGCTGTTTGCATTGCGGCCATCTATCCGTTTATGAAGCGCTACACCTACCTGCCCCAGGCGGTGCTGGGCATTGCCTTCTCCTGGGGGATACCCATGGCCTTTGCGGCGGTCAACAATGACATTGCACAAGTTGCCTGGTTGCTGTTGATTGCTAACCTTTTGTGGGTCGTCGCCTATGACACCCAGTACGCCCTGGTTGACCGGGACGATGACATCAGGCTTGGCATCAAGTCCACCGCCATCCTGTTTGCGGACCTGAACCGCCCCATGATCGTCATCCTGCAAGCGTCTTTCATCCTGACAATGCTGTTGGTCCCCCGGTCCCTGGACCTTTCCATCTGGTACTACCTGGGCCTCGGCGGCGCAGCAGGGTTCTTTGCTTACCAACACTTTCTGACCCGGAGCCACAGCCGCGAAGGCTATTTTGCCGCCTTCCTCAATAATCACTGGGCGGGGTTAAGCATCTTCCTTGGTGTCGTCGCGCATTACATTTGAACCGGCTTACCCCGTGATAAGATGCGCTCTTCACTCCAGATGCCTGCGCCTTGTCGGTTCGTTTCATCCATTCAATCATCAGGGCCGCTGACCTCGTCAGTAACGTGACCGGGCGAGGCGTTGCCTGGCTCACCCTGGCCATGGTGCTGGTCACCTGCGGCATCGTCATTGCCCGCTATGTTTTCAGTTTCGGCTCCATCGCCTTGCAGGAATCCGTCATGTACATGCACGGCATGGTGTTCATGCTGGGCATAGGATTTACCTTGAAGGAGCGGGGACATGTTCGTGTGGACCTGCTGTACGAAAAATTCAGCGAAAGAACCAGAACACTGGTCGATATAGCAGGGCATCTTGTCTTCCTCCTGCCGGTGGCCTTGTTTATCTTCTGGGCCAGTATTGATTACGTTGGCTTCGCCTGGTCCCTACGAGAAAGCTCCGCCCAACCGGGCGGCCTGCCGGGAGTGTATCTGCTGAAAACTCTTATCCCGGCCATGGCCCTGTTGCTGATATTGCAGGGGCTCTCGGAAATCCTTAAAGGCATGATGAAGCTCGGCAGCAAACCTTGATGGAATACGTGCCTTTGCTACTTTTCCTGGCTGTGTTTGCCGTCCTGCTGATGGGTTACCCGGTAGCCCTGTCACTTGCCGGTACGGCGCTTATTGCCGCCGGCATCGGCATGGCAACCGGCGTCTTTGAACCGAGCCTCCTGCAAGCCATGCCGAATCGCCTGTTCGGCATTATTGCCAACCAGACGCTTATCGCCGTACCCCTGTTTGTCCTGATGGGTGTGACGCTTGAGAAAACACGCATCGCGGAGCAGTTACTGGATGCCATGAGCCGGGCCGTAAGCCGGTTACCGGGCGGCCTGGGCCTGTCGGTTATCATCGTCGGTACGCTGATGGCGGCCAGCACCGGTATAGTTGGTGCCACAGTGGTAACCATGGGGTTGATGTCACTGCCGGCCATGCTGAAAGCCCGCTACGACATACCGCTTGCCACCGGGACTATCTGTGCAACCGGAACACTCGGCCAGATTATTCCGCCTTCCATTGCCCTGATTCTGCTCGGGGATGTGTTATCAAATGCCTATCAACAGGCACAGTTGTCTCTGGGTATCTTTAACGCCAGAACAGTTTCAGTTGGCGACCTCTTTGCCGGCGCCATGATTCCGGGGCTGATGTTGGTCGCGCTTTATACCCTTTATGTCATGACGACCGCCCTGGTCAGCCCCGGCAAGGCACCGAAGGTGGAAGCCGGAAACATTTCCACCAGGGAAATACTTCACAGCACTCTGCCGCCCTTGGCCCTGATAGTCGCGGTACTGGGTTCGATATTGGGCGGCATTGCCACACCCACGGAAGCCGCCGGCGTTGGCGCCTTGGGCGCATTGCTGATGGCTGCCGGGCGGCGGGTGTTATCGGTGCCCCGGTTACGGGAGATTGCCGTCTCCACCACCAAAACCACCGCCATGGTCTTTTTTATCCTGATGGGCGCATCCTTTTTTTCGCTGGTTTTCCGAGGCTATGGCGGCGACGAGGTTGTCAGTGAGTTATTCAATGCCATGCCCGGCGGCATCATAGGGGCAACGCTTGTCGTGATGCTGGTGATTTTCCTGCTGGGTTTCATACTCGATTTCATAGAAATCACGTTTGTGGTGGTGCCCATCGTCGGGCCTGTTTTGATGGCGATGGGCCTGGACCCCATCTGGCTGGGCATAATGATCGCCCTCAACCTGCAAACGTCTTTCCTGACGCCGCCCTTTGGTTTCGCGCTTTTCTATCTGCGGGGCGTCTCGCCACCGGAAGTTACGACGCGGGACATCTATAGAGGCGTTGTGCCTTTTATACTGATCCAGTTGTCCATGCTGGTCATACTCGCCCTGCTCCCGGGGTTGGCCACCTGGCTGCCTTCGGTGCTGTACCGATAATACCGACAATCAATCGGCAGCCCTGGCGTTGATATAGGCCCGCTCGGAGATTTCGTGATATTGAATCACCCCTTTGCTGTACTGTTGGTAAGACGCAAAGATTCTCCCGGCGAGTTCATCTTCATTAGCCACCATCTCTGCGATCATCTCGTGTGAAATCTCCTGCAACCTGGCCATGACATCATCCGGCAACCTGCGCACATCCACCTCGTGCTTCTCTACCAGTTCCGTCAGGGCACCGTTATTCCTTGCGGTGTATTCCGCCAGCAGGTCCGCGTTGACCGCCAGGGCGGCATTTTCAACAATGGCCTTAAGATCATCGGGTAACTGTTCCCAGGCGACCTTGTTGACGATCAATTCCAGATTTGGCCCAGGTTCCTGCCAGCCTGGGTAGTAGTAATACTTTGCAACTTGATGCAGGCCGAAGGCCAGGTCGTTATAGGGCCCAATCCATTCCGTGGCGTCGATGACACCCGTCTGCATACTGGTAAATATCTCGCCGCCGGGAAGATTGATGGCAACACCGCCGGCTCTCTCGAATACCTCGCCGCCCAAACCGGGTATTCTCATTTTCATTCCCCTGATGTCATCCAGGGAATTGATTTCCTTGTTGAACCAGCCCGCCATCTGTACGCCGGTATTCCCCGCGGACAGGGGAATCAAGTTGTATCTGGCATAAAGCTCACGCCAGAGTTCCATACCGCCGCCGTGAAACAGCCAGCCGTTCATTTCCTGGGCTGTCAGCCCGAATGGCACAGCGGTAAAAAACTGCGCCACGGGCACTTTCCCCTTCCAGTAATAGGCGGCGCCATGACCCATCTGCACCGTACCCTGGGACACGGCTTCAAAAACTTCCAGGGCCGGCACAAGTTCGCCAGCGCCATAGACTCTGATGTCTATGCGGCCATTGCTCATCACCCGAATCTTTTCCGCAATCGTCTCCGGCGCTATGCCAATGCCCGGCAGGTTCTTGGGCCAGGTGGTGACCATTCGCCATCTGTAAACTTTCGTTGGTTCACCGCTTGTAGTCGCGGTTACCGCCTGCTCTTCGCCGCCACAGGACGCCAGGGCGACAAGAATCAGAACAATAAACAGGGATGCCAGTCTCATCATCTTTTCCTTATGTTTCTTCCGGAGAGTTGCTTGTGCTCACCCGACCGGCTGCAGGTCAGTATGAGCCATCATCAACCATTTGCTGCCTTCTGTGGCGAAGTTTACCTGCACCCGGGCGGAAGAACCTTCACCTTCGTAGTTCAGAATCACACCCTCGCCAAACTTCCGGTGACAAACTCGCTGGCCCAGTTTGAAGTTTGTGCCGACGACCTCAACGGCCTCCCGAGGAGAAACCCTGCCCCTGGTTGCCAGGGGCCGCACTACGGTGTTCTGCAACCTGACCTCACTGACGACATCTTCCGGTATTTCACCGATAAACCGAGAAGGGGGGTTGGAAGTTTCACGGCCATGGAGTCGCCTCGATTCCGCATAGGTCAGGTACAGTTGCTTCATGGCCCGCGTTACTCCCACGTAGCAAAGCCGCCGCTCCTCTTCCAACTTGGCGGGGTCTTCAGTCGACATCATGTGCGGAAAGAGCCCATCTTCCATACCCGTCAGAAACACCAGGGGAAACTCCAGACCCTTGGCACTGTGCATGGTCATTAGCTGCACACAATCCGCATTGGGGTCTCCTTGCCCTCCGCCCGCCTCCAGCGCCGCATGATTAAGAAACTCTTCAAGCAGGGGCAGGGCGGGGGCCGGCTCTGCGCCGGGTTCAGAGGTATCGATGATAAAGGTGGCGTCTTCCTCCGGGTCAAACTCCCTGACCGCCGTCACCAGTTCCGCCATGTTCTCCAGCCTGGCCCGACCACGTTCCCCGCCTTCCTTTTCGTGGTGACTCTTAAGGCCGGATTGCGTCACCACGATTTCAACCAGCTCCCCCAGTTCAATGCCTGAGGTTTGCCTATCCAGTTCATCAACAGTATCGAGGAAGCCGACGACAGCGTTCCGCGCGCGGCCATTCAGCAGCTTCTCATCAACCATTTTACGCGCCGCCTGCCAGAGAGAAATATCTGACGACCTGGCAAGGGTGCGAAGCTCGGCGACGCTCTTCTCGCCAATGCCACGGGTGGGCGTATTGACCACACGCTCAAAGGCTGCATCGGCATCCCTGTTACTGATCAATCTCATGTATGCCAGCACATTGCGAATTTCCGCCCGTTCAAAGAATCGATGGCCGCCATAGATGCGGTAAGGCACCTGCGACCTCAATAATGCCTCTTCCAATACCCTGGACTGGGCGTTGGACCTGTACAGCACGGCGGCCTCGATGTACTTGTTGCCTTCATCAACCCAGGACTTGACGCGCTCGACGATATATCGCGCCTCATCAACTTCGTTGTAACCGGCATAAAGCAGAATAGAGTCGCCATCGCCAACATCCGTCCACAACTCCTTGCCAAGCCTGCCGGCATTCTTGTCAATCAACCCATTGGCCGCCTTCAGGATGTTGGACGTGGACCGATAATTCTGCTCCAGGCGTATGGTGCTGGCATTGGGGAAGTCTTTGGTGAACTGCCGGATATTTTCAATCTTAGCGCCCCGCCAACCATAGATGGACTGATCGTCATCGCCAACCACCATCAGGTTGTCATTGTCGCCGGCGAGAACCCGCAACCAGGCGTATTGAATGGTATTGGTATCCTGAAACTCATCCACCAGCAGCGCCGCGAACCTACCCTGATAGTGCTTCAGTATTTCCGGGTTCTTGAGCCAGAGTTCATGAGCCCGCAGAAGCAGCTCCGCAAAGTCCACCATCCCGCCCCGCCGGCAGGCCTCTTCATAGGCGCGGTAGATGGCGAGGTGAGTTCTCAGGTAGAGGTCGTCATAATCTTCTATGCTGCCGGGCCGGAGGCCTTCGTCCTTCTGGCTGTTGATCCACCAGACCGCCTGCCTCGGGGACCATTTTTTGTCATCGATTTCAAGGCTTGCCATGACGCGCTTTACCAGCCGGAGCTGATCGTCCGCATCAAGAATCTGGAAGTTTTGCGGCAGGTCGGCATCCTCGTAATGTGCGCGCAACAGGCGGTGAGCTATGCCGTGGAAGGTGCCGACCCACATGCCCCGCACCGGTAATGCGAGCAACGCCTCAATGCGCCCCCGCATTTCCGCAGCCGCTTTATTCGTAAATGTCACCGCCAGAATGGCGTAAGGTGAAAGGCCTTCGGCCTGAATCAACCAGGCTACCCTGTGTACCAATACGCGGGTCTTGCCGCTACCGGCTCCTGCCAGTATCAGGGACGAGCCGCGAGCAGCGGCCACCGCCTCACGCTGGCGTTCGTTCAGGGAATCAAGCAGGTGTGAGACATCCATCGGTGTTATACGGTTGAATAGGGCGATTTTTCATTATCGTAATGATACCCCTTTTACAAAAAAGAGGGGGCCTCTTCTATTTGAATGCTTTTGTTAATTTTGGGACTTATATACTTGTTTAACCAAAACTTTCATTTGTCGTATTAACGCCTACCCTTTGCGAATTTCGCAATGTAAATGGCGGCTTGCGCCGCCATTAACTAAGCAGCGTGCCCCGCGTTACACCCATTGCGCTTTCGCTTCGCGAAAGCCGCAACTCTGGGTCCCCGCCTTCGGCCTGCGGCCTCGGCGAGGATAACGGGGGTGTGGGGTCGGCCTGCGGCCTTGGCGAGGCTGGCTTATTCCACCGTTACAGACTTCGCCAGGTTCCTTGGCTGATCAACATCCGTACCTTTGAACACCGCCACATGGTAGGCCAGCAATTGCACCGGGATGGTGTAAAGGATGGGCGAGACAATAGCAGGGCAGGCGGGTATCTTGAGCAGAGTGATATCCGCCTGCTCACGCATGGTCACATGCTCATCGGCAAACACGAAAAGCTTTGCGCCCCTCGCCCGAACTTCTTCAAGGTTGGACTTCAGCTTTTCAATCAACTCGTTACCCGGCGCCACCGCAACCACCGGCATATCATCATCAACCAGCGCCAGAGGCCCATGCTTCAGTTCACCCGCCGGGTAACCTTCCGCGTGGATGTAGGATATTTCTTTCAGCTTCAATGCGCCTTCCAGGGCTATCGGGTAATGGCTGCCGCGACCAAGAAAGAGGGCGTGATGTTTTTCGGCAAACTGTTCCGCCATGTGGCGGATTTCCGAATCAAGTTGCAGGGTCTTCTCCACCAGGCCCGGCAGGCTCCGCAATGCGCTGACCAGTTCTCCGTGTACCTCGTCGCTCAGGCTGTTGTGCCGGCCAATGGCGGCCACCAGCAACACCAGGTCCACCAGTTGATTGGTGAACGCCTTGGTAGAGGCCACGCAAATCTCTGCACCCGCCTCCAACATCAGGGAGAGGTCACATTCCCGCACCATGTTGGAGTTGGGCACATTACACAGGCCCAGAGTCGCAAGATAATTGTCATCCTTTGCCGCCTTCAGGGCCGCCAGGGTATCTGCCGTTTCTCCGGATTGGGAAATCGCAACCAGTAACGTCCCCGGCAGTACCGCAGATTGCCGGTAACGCAGTTCACTCGCTATTTCCACCTGGCAGGGCACACCCGCATACTGTTCAAACCAGTACCTTGCAACGAGGCCCGCATAGTAGCTGCTGCCGCAGGCCACTATCTGTACCGCCCGCACCGCCTTGAATATCGCTTCTGCATCCGCACCAAAGGCATGAGTCAGCACATGGTTTGCTGTGACCCGGCCAGAGAGGGTTCTTTCAATCGCCGCTGGCTGCTCGAAGATTTCCTTCTGCATATAGTGGCGGTAGTTGCCCTTGTCTGCCGCGCCATAACTTTCGTTGAGGGTCACTGTCCGGCTTTCCAATGAGTCTTCGCTAGCACCTTCATTAGCACCAACAATAGATATGCCGGACGCGGTGACTTCAGTCACTTCGCCTTCTTTCAGGAATATAAACCGATTGGTCACAGGCCGGAGGGCCTGGGGGTCAGAAGCAACATAGTTTTCACCTATGCCGAGGCCAATCACCAACGGGCTGCCGAGCCGGGCCGCCATCAGTTTGCCGGGGTTGTTTTCGTCTATGGCCGCTATGGCGTAGGCGCCTTCCAGTTTGTTGAGCAGGTTGTTCATGGCTTCACGAAAACTGCCCGCTCTGGCAAGTTCACTGTGTAACTGGTGGGCGACAACTTCCGTGTCTGTACTCGATTCAAAACGATAGCCTTCTTTAACCAGCGTCGCTTGCAATGCTTCATGGTTTTCGATAATGCCGTTGTGAACAACGGCAACTCCGCCGGATACATGAGGATGGGCATTTTGCTCGCTGGGTTCTCCATGTGTAGCCCAACGAGTGTGGGCAATGCCGGACTCCCCATGCAAAGGGTTCTGCAGGCAGGCATTGGAAAGTTCAGAAACTTTGCCGAGGCGGCGGACCCGGCGGATTTTTCCGTCTGCCCCTATCATGGCAATACCGGCAGAGTCGTAGCCGCGATATTCCAGGCGGCGCAAGCCTTCGATCAGTATCTCGCTGACTTCCCTGCCGCCCACAACCCCGACTATGCCGCACATGGCGCTTAAGACTTCTTCCGGGGGCCGGGCCAGTCGGGTATGACTTTCTGCTTGCCTCTGCCCAGGGCCAGGGAACTGGCATCCACATCTTTCGTTATGGTGGAGCCTGCGCCAATCGTTGAACCGGCGCCAATCGAAACCGGCGCAACAAGGGCGACGTTTGACCCAACGAATACGCCTTCGCCTATATGGGTTTCATGTTTCTCAACGCCGTCATAGTTACAGGTAACCGCACCGGCACCTATATTGACGTTCTCGCCGATGGTTGAATCCCCCAGGTAGGCCAGGTGATTGGCCTTGCTGCCCTTGCCGAGCTTGCTTTTCTTTACTTCAACGAAGTTACCCACGGCAACCTGGTCCGCCAGTTCCGCCCCCGGCCTGAGCCGGGCATAGGGCCCAAGGGTACAGGCAGCACCGATAGTGGCTTCTTCAATGACCGAGTTTGCCTTGATGACGGTACCTTCCCCAACCTGAGTGTCACGAATGATGCAGTTAGGCCCTATGGCAACCCGGTCACCCAGGGTCACCTTGCCCTCCAGAATCACATTGACGTCTATGGACACACCCTTGCCGGCGGTAATGTCGCCACGGACGTCCAGGCGCGCCGGGTCCATCAACTGCACACCCTGTTCCATCAATTCTTTCGCTGTCTTCATTTGCAGAGCCCTCTCCATCGCCGCCAACTGAGCAAAACTATTGACGCCGGAAACTTCCAATGGTTCATCTGATGTGTGCGCGGCCACCGTAGACCCCGCCGCCTTGGCAAATTGCACTATATCCGTCAGCAGGTATTCACGCTGGGCGTTGTCATCGGACAAGCGACCAAGCCATGTCTTCAGAGCTGCGGCCCCCGCCGCCATGACACCGGTATTGATCTCGCGAATTTGCTTCTGCGCTTCGTTTGCGTCTTTCTCTTCCACTATGGCAAGGATGCCGGTTGCGTCCCGGATGACTCTGCCATAATGACAGGGGTCATCCATGCTCACCGTCAAGACAGACAGGTCGGTATCCGCAGCGCCTAGCGCCAACAATGTCTCCGACCGAACCAGAGGCGCATCGCCCAGCAGTATGAGAACCCTGGAATCATCCGCCAGGTGCGGCGCAACCAGTTGCATGGCATGACCTGTACCGAGGCTTTCAGGTTGGTGAACCCAGTTGATCTGGCTCAAGTGTTGAAACGCCGCTTTCACTTCCTCGGCGCCACGACCAACAACCACATGAACAGCTTGGGGGGAAAGCTCGCCGACCGTTTCCAACAGGTGCGCCAGCAGCGGCTTGCCAGCCAGGGTGTGGAGCACTTTTGGCTTATCCGAACGCATGCGGCTGCCGATACCGCCGGCAAGAACGCAAACTTCAAGCGGTTTAGTCATTGATGGATTCTAACTCAAAACAGCCGGAGAGAGATGATCCGGGGCCTGAGCGGGATGGGTTATCTTTTGCGGGGGCTTTTGCAGAATATGTTGCTACCGCTTCTTTTCACGGACCTTCTGTATGGTTCTCAGCAGGGCGGCCTGTTCTTGCAGCTCCGCCGCTACACGGGCAAAGTCAATATCCGCTTTCTGGTCCGCCAGTTCACGTTCCGCTTTTTGCCGGGCTTCAATTGCCGCGGCTTCATCCAGGTCGTCCGCCCTGAGCGCCGTATCCGCAAGAATCGTGATGGAAGTCGGCTGCACTTCAAGATAACCGCCGGATGCAAAGAAGACTTTTTCCTCGCCACCTTCGAGGATGAGCCGTACCGGCCCAGGTTTGACGCCGGTCAGAAGGGCCGCATGCCCTGGCAGGATGCCCAGTTCGCCAATCGTCCCCATGGCGATAACCATTTCCACCTGGCCGGAGAAGATTTCCTCCTCGGCGCTGACGATGCTGCACAATACAGTTGAAACCATTGACTTACCTGCCTGCTTTCAATTTCCGCATCAGAGTGTTTTAGCCTTCTCGACTGCCTGCTCGATACTGCCCACCATGCTGAAGGCGGCTTCAGGCAGATCATCATGCTCACCCTCCAGAATACCCTTGAAACTTCTGATCGTCTCCGCCAACGGCACATAGACACCCGGCTGGCCGGTGAACACTTCCGCCACATGCATGGGTTGTGAGAAAAACTGGCTGACTTTACGAGCGCGGTAAACAGTCAACTTGTCTTCTTCAGACAGTTCATCCATGCCCAGTATGGCGATGATGTCCTTCAGTTCTTTGTATCGTTGCAGGATGCTCTGTACACCCTGGGCAATCTGGTAATGCTCGTCGCCGACCACCAGCGGGTCCAGTTGCCTGGAGGATGAATCCAGCGGGTCAACGGCGGGGTAGATACCCAGCGCCGCTATATCCCGTGATAGGGTTACAGTCGAATCCAGGTGAGCAAAGGTTGTTGCCGGAGACGGGTCAGTGAGGTCATCGGCGGGCACATAGACTGCCTGCACTGATGTGATGGAACCGGCCCTGGTGGTGGTAATCCGCTCTTGCAGTACGCCCATTTCCTCCGCCAGGGTCGGCTGGTAACCCACTGCGGAAGGCATACGGCCCAGCAATGCTGATACCTCGGTTCCCGCCAGGGTATACCTGTAGATGTTATCCACAAAGAGGAGTACGTCACGGCCCTCGTCCCGGAACTTCTCCGCCATCGTCAGGCCGGACAGCGCAACCCTCAGCCTGTTGCCGGGAGGCTCGTTCATCTGCCCGAACACCATGGCAATCTTGTCTATTACACCCGCGTCCTGCATTTCATGGTAGAAATCGTTTCCTTCGCGGGTCCTTTCACCAACGCCAGCGAATACGGAAAGGCCGCTGTGTTCCTTGGCGATGTTGTTGATCAGTTCGAGCATGGTGACGGTCTTGCCCACACCGGCGCCGCCGAAAAGGCCAACCTTGCCACCCTTGGCAAAAGGACAAATCAGGTCAATGACCTTGACGCCGGTTTCCAGCAAGTCACGGCCCCCCGCCTGTTCTTCAAAGGATGGGGGCGGCCGGTGAATCGGCAGCCGTTCCTTTTCGTTGATTGGGCCTTTCTCATCAATGGGATTGCCCAGCACGTCCATGATCCGGCCCAGGGTTTCTTCACCAACGGGAACCGAAATCGGCGCCTTGGTGTTGGATACTGCAAGCCCGCGACTGATGCCTTCCGATGAGCCCATGGCGATGGTCCTGACAATGCCGTCGCCAAGTTGCTGCTGCACTTCCAGGGTGATGCTGTTGTCGTCTATCAACAGGGCATCGTAGATCTTGGGCACTTCCTCCCGGGGGAACTCAACATCTATAACCGCACCAATAACCGATACGATACGTCCACTACCCATTGCTCTTTCCTCTTTAGTCAATATCAATGGCAACGCCCGCTAAACAGCCGCGGCGCCGCCCACTATCTCTGCCAGTTCCTGCGTGATGGCAGCCTGACGCGCATTGTTCATAACGAGCTCAAGTTCATCAATCAACTCGCCGGCATTCTCCGTCGCGCTTTTCATTGCGATCATTTTCGCGGCCTGCTCACAGGCCACGTTTTCAACCACCGCCTGGTAAACCTGAGATTCGATAAACCGGGTAACCAGCCCTTCGACAAGCTCCCGCGCATCCGGCTCATAGATATAATCCCATCTGTGCTTGAGGCTCTCGTCGTCCTGCCGGTCAAGGGGCGCAAGTTGCCTGATGGTCGGCCTTTGCGTCATGGTGTTGACGAAAACATTGTTGGCAAGATAAATCTTGTCCACCGTCCCGTTCGTAAAAGCATCCAGCAACACTTTGATACTGCCGATCAAATCACTGATTTGCGGGGCTTCACTGACATGGCTGCTTGCGGCCAACACCCTGCCGCCATAGCTCCTGAAGAACTGGGTGCCCTTGTTGCCTATCAGGCAGAGGTCATATTCAATGCCCGCCTCCGACTGTTTCTTGAGGTCCCGCACAACAGCCTTGAGCAGGTTCACATTAAGGCCGCCGCACAAACCCTTGTCGGTGGTCACAATGATATACCCCACGCGCTTCACTTCCCTTTCAACCATGAACTGGTGGCGATACTCGGGGGCCGCATTGGCTATATGGCTGATAACCGCCCGGATATGGTCGGAATAGGGCCGCCCTCTACCCATACGCTCCTGGGCCTTTCGCATCTTGCTCGCCGCCACCATTTCCATGGCGCTGGTGATCTTCTGCGTGTTCTTGATACTGCCTATCTGTTTACGCAGTTCTTTTGCGCTTGCCATAACAGCCTCGTTGATTGCCTACCAGGTTTGCGTGGATTTGAAGGTTTCAATCGCCTTGTGCATGCGAGCAACCACTTCGTCCGTGTATGCGCCTGCTGTGTTCACCTCATTCATAAAGTCGCCGTGTTCCGCGTTCATGTAGGAGAGGAGCGCCGCCTCAAAATCAAGCACCTTGCTGACCTCGACATCTTGCAGGAAGCCCTCATTGGCCGCATAGAGCACCACTCCCATCTCTGCAACGGTCATGGGTGAATACTGCTTTTGCTTCATCAACTCGTTGATCCGCTCGCCGTGTTCCAACTGGCGGCGTGTTGCTTCATCCAGGTCAGAGGCGAATTGCGAGAAGGCCGCCAGTTCCCGATATTGGGCAAGCGCCAGCTTGATGCCGCCGGAAATCTTCGACATGAACTTGACCTGAGCGTCACCGCCAACCCGTGACACGGATATGCCCGGGTTCATTGCAGGCCGTTCACCGGCGTTGAACTTGTCCGACTCGAGAAAAATCTGCCCATCCGTGATGGAAATAACATTGGTCGGTACGAATGCCGACACATCCCCCGCCTGGGTCTCGATAATCGGCAGCGCCGTCAGTGACCCGGTGCGCCCCTTTACTTCGCCGTTGGTGAACTGCTCCACATAGTCCGCGTTTACACGGGCGGCTCGCTCCAAGAGCCGTGAGTGCAGGTAGAAGACATCTCCCGGATATGCCTCACGGCCCGGCGGGCGGCGCAGTAACAGGGAGACCTGGCGATACGCCCATGCCTGTTTGGTCAGGTCGTCATAGATGATCAGCGCATCCTCGCCGCGGTCGCGGAAATATTCGCCCATTGCACAACCGGAATAAGCGGAGACATACTGCATGGGCGCCGGGTCGGATGCGCCAGCAACAACAATCAGGGTGTTGTCCATGGCGCCGTGTTGTTCGAGCGTGCGGACGACATTGGCGACGGAAGAGAGCTTCTGGCCAATGGCCACATAGACGCACTTAATGCCGGACTGCGCCTGGTTGATAATGGCGTCTATTGCGATTGCCGTCTTGCCCGTCTGACGGTCGCCGATAATCAACTCACGCTGACCCCGGCCAACCGGTATCATGGAATCGATACATTTCAGGCCCGTCTGTACCGGCTGGTCGACATGCTGGCGGGCAATAACACCGGGGGCCACCTTTTCTACAGGTGATGATGTTGCTGCATTGATCGGGCCCTTGCCATCTATGGGGTTACCCAGGGCGTCAACCACCCGGCCCAGCAGCTCCGGGCCTGTGGGTACTTCCAGGATTCGCCCGGTACAGCGAACTGTCTGGCCCTCTTTCAGGCTCTTGTAATCACCCAGAACAACCGCGCCAACAGAGTCGCGCTCCAGGTTCAGCGCAAACCCGAACAGATTGCCCGGGAACTCGATCATTTCGCCATTCTGTACATCCGCAAGGCCGTGAATGCGCACAATACCGTCAGATACGCTGACGATAGTGCCTTCATTGCGAGCTTCGCTGGAGACATCAAGTTTCTCTATCCGTTGCTTGATGATCTCGCTGATTTCGGAAGGATTCAGTTGTTGCATATCCCGTTCCTCAAAGGAAAATTAAATGTCCATCAATTCAGCACACGGGAAAGTCTTTCCAGTTTCCCCAGTACCGAATCATCTATAACCGTATCTTCTGCCTTGATGACCACGCCGCCTATCAGTGACTTGTCCACCGCCGTCTCGATGTTGATATTGCGCTGAAGCTTCTTCTGTAACGCGCTGCCCAGTGCCGTCTTCTCCTGATCAGACACATCGAAGGCGCTGATGATTTCCACCTCCATGGTCTTTTCATGGTGGGCTTTGAGCAATTCAAACCCCTCGGAGATTCTGGGTATCAAAGCAAGCCGCCCATATTCCGCGAGTATCTCGACAAGGTTCCTGCCGTCCTCGCTCAGGCTGTTGCCCAGGAGTTGCTGCAACAGGGCTGCCTTGTCATCGGTCGTCAACTGCGGATTGTCCAGAGCTTCCCGCACCTTGGGCTGCTCAACAGCGGCGGCGAGCAGACGCAACATGGCGAGCCAGGCGTCGAGCCCATCCGGCCTGCCCAGCGCATGGGAGAAAGCCGCCCTGGCATAGGGTCGGGCAATGGTGGAAGGTTCCGCTTCGGCCATTGTTACAAGCTCGAAGCAAGCCTGGAGAGCATCGCCTCATGGGCCGACTTGTCCACCCTTGCCTCCAGTATCTTCTCGGCCCCATCGACCGCCAATTCGCCAACCCGCGCCCTGAGTTCTTCCCTGGCACGGCTGATCTCCTGATCAATTTCCGCCTGGGCGCCGTCAATGATTCGCCTGGCTTCTTCGCCGGCTTTCGTCTTGGCTTCTTCCTCTATCTGGCCAGCCCGGTTTCTCGCCTGGGCAATCAATCCTGCCGCCTGCTGCTTGGCTTCTTCGAGTTCCCTGCCCGCCGTTTCACTGGCTTGCGCCAGTTGCTTTTCCGCAGCAGCGGCTTTGTCCAGCCCATCTGCAATTGCCTTTCGACGCTCACGCATAATCTCGGTGACCGGCGGCCAGACAAATTTCATACAGAAAAGGACAAACAACACGAAGGATATAAGCTGCCCGATAATCGTCATATTGATATTCACTGTTTACCTCTATCCGGCTGAAAACCTGCGGAAATGATCTACGCAGCAAAGATCAGATAGAGTGAAATGCCCACTGCGATAATGGGCAGAGCGTCTACCAGTGCCAGCGAAATGAACAACTGGGTCATCAATAGCGGCCTCAACTCCGGCTGGCGGGCAACGCCTTCCAGATATTTACCGGCAAGAACACCAATGCCAACACCGCTGCCAACGGCGCCGAGACCCATGAGAATCCCGCCGGCGACCAAGATAAGTGACTGTTCCATGATTTACTCCTACTATGCTAGTCGTTTTCCAAATTGCTAGTGTTCATCAACAGTATGGGCCTGAGTCAGATACACAATCGTCAGGATCATAAAGACAAACGCCTGCAAACCAATAATCAATATATGAAAGATCGCCCAGGGCAATGATAGAACCCACTGCGCGTAAAACGGCAGGAGGGCAATCAGAATAAAAATCATCTCCCCGGCATAAAGATTGCCGAACAAGCGAAGCCCGTGTGACAGAGGCTTGGCAATCATATCCACGAATTCCAGAATCAAGTTGAACCAGTACATGCTCCAATGAGGAATCGGGTGGGTGATAAAACCCGCACCAAACTTGAGGGGGCCTTTGATTTTGAAATTGTAGTAAAGCACCAGAATGAATACGCCGAGAGACATCCCCAGAGTTGCATTGGGGTCAGTGGTGGGCACCACTTTGAAATAGGGTATGCCGGCCAGGCTGGCGATGTAGGGAATCCAGTCCACCGGCACCAGGTCCATCAGGTTCATGAGGAAGACCCAGACAAGAATGGTCAGAGAGAGAGGCCCGATAATTGCGTTGGGACGGTTGCCGAAGACTTGTGTAATGTTGTCCTCGACAAATTCAACCGTGTATTCACAGAAATTTTGCAGATGCCCCGGTACGCCTCTGGCGGTCTTTTTGGCGGCCAGCCTGAACACAACCAGAAACAGCATACCGAGGGAAACAGACCAGAAAAGGGTATCGACATGAACCGCCCAGAACCCCATCTCGGCAATATCCTCAGCACCGTGCGCCCACCCCCAATGACCATCTGCAAACCGACCGTAGGTCAGGTTGGTCAGATGATGTTGGATATACTCGGTAGAATCTTGGTATTCGCCTGCCATACTTCCTTCTTTGAAAACCGCTGCAATACCTGAGGTGGCCCGAGAGCGGGCTCCCGTCACCCGTCAGGGTTATGCTTGCGAGTTGATCTGCTTTCTCGCCTCCCACCATGGCACTATCGCGTATCCCAGTTGCAGCATCACGAATGTGCCGAAAAAAATCACCGCATCGAGCGGCCTTACAAAAACAAGTATCAGTGCAAACAACGACACTGTAATGGCAAGTCTCCCGACTTCGCTCTTCAGCGCCCTCCCCAGCCCTGACTCACCCGGCGCAAGAGGACGAATGCTGCTGAGCAGGACATACATCCCCGGAACCAAACAGACAAGACCCGCATAAAGCGCAGAAGTCGCTGCGACCCAATCAATGGCCAGGCACGAAACTGATGCAAGAAATGTCGCGATGGACTGCGCTACAACGATTCGGTACATGGGCGATTGCGTAAATCCGGATAACATCCCGACCGCCATTTATCAGCTAAATCACCCCGCTTATCGGGGGGCAAAGTATAAAGACTAAGGCCTGCCTGGGCAACTATTCTTCGTAACCCATCCGGGCCAGAATGCCATCCAGTTCATCCAGGGTGTTGTAGCTGATGACCAACTTGCCCTTGCCCTTGTTGGTCTGCTGTATCTCCACCGGTTGGCCGAGGCTCTGACCCAGCTTCCCCTCAAGCCGGCGGATGTCTGGATTCTTGCCGGGCGACTTGCGGCCAGTGGTTGGCTTACTGCTCAGATTGCGAACCAGTGTTTCTGTCTGCCGGACGTTCAACCCCTTGGCGACTATGGTTTTTGCAACGCTTGCCTGTGCGCGAGTATCCAGGGTCAGGAGTGCCCTGGCATGGCCCATGTCTATCTCTTCCCGGGCCAGCATCTTCGCCACCGGCTCTGCAAGATGCGTAAGGCGAATGGTATTTGTTACCGAACTTCGAGAGCGGCCAACCGCTTCCGCAATGTCCTCATGGGTAAGCTGGAACTCATCCACAAGGCGTTGCAGGGCGATTGCTTCCTCCAACGGGTTCAGGTCTTCCCGCTGGATGTTCTCAACCAGTGACATGGCAAGAGCGGATTCATCGGTCACGGTCACCACCATTGTCGGGATCTTCTCGAGCCCGGCTTGTTGCGCCGCCCGCCAGCGCCGCTCACCGGCGATGATCTCAAAGCTGTTTTTCGCCAGGGGCCTGACAACTATCGGCTGTATGACGCCCCTTGTTTTGATGGATGTCGCCAGTTCGGCGATGGAGTCTTCCGTAAAACTTGACCGAGGCTGATATTTACCAGGCCGGATAAACTCGAGGGGCATTTCCTCCAGACCCGACTCGGTCGGATCAGCCGATACCCTGACTTCCTTCGGCAGAAGTGCATCGAGACCACGGCCCAATCTTCTTTTTTTAGCCACCATCCGCCGCGCCTCCTACAGCAATTGCCTCCGGGTGGCGGTTAAGCACTTCCCCCGCCAGCGCCAAGTATGCTTTTGCGCCCCGAGAAAGTTTGTCATAGAACAGTATCGGCATACCATAGCTGGGCGCCTCCGCCAGGCGAACATTCCTCGGCACTATCGTGCGGTAAACCATGTCACCGAAGTGATCGATCAATTGCAGGGACACGTCACGACAAAGACTGTTGCGAGGGTCATACATGGTTCGGACCAGGCCTTCAATTCTGAGCTTTGGGTTCAGCGTGACCAACCGCTCTATGGTATCCATCAGCGCCGTCAATCCCTCCAGCGCGTAATATTCGCACTGCATGGGTATGATTACACTGTCCGCGGCCACCAGCCCGTTGATGGTCAACAGACTGAGCGCCGGCGGGCAGTCGATAACAATAAAATCGTAGTTTGCCCCGACGCCGCGTAACGCATCGTCGAGCCGAAACTCCCGCCTTTCCATGTCCGCCAGTTCTATGTCCGCACCGGCAAGGTCGGCGTTGGCACCAAGCAAGCCGTAACCCGTCGTCTCGATTTTTTCGATTGCCCCGGTCGCGCCAATTTCACCCACCAGCACCTCATACACTGAACGGGTCAGTGCGGCCTTATCGACGCCACTGCCCATGGTGGCATTGCCCTGTGGGTCAAGATCCACCAGCAGAATCCGGCGGTTCATCATCGCAAGAGCGGCGGCGAGGTTCACACTGGTTGTGGTCTTCCCGACACCCCCTTTCTGGTTGGCTATTGCGAATATTGTCGCCATCATTCCTGCCGCTGGATTTCGACAATCAGCCGTTTCAACCCCGGCACCTGCACGCCATGGGCCGTGTAGCGAAACCCTCTGGCATCGAGTTCACTGAGTTCCCTGGTCACCCCTGGCCCTTTCATGGCGAGTAGCGAGCCGCCCGCCGTCAGCATGTGATAGCAGCCTGCAACCAGGTCATGCAGGCTGCGAAACGCCCGGCAGACGACATGGTCAAATTCATCGGTGAAGTCTTCCAGCCGGGATTGCACCACAGTCACATTGCCGAGACCTAGATCAATAGCCACCTGCGTCATAAAGCGGGTCTTCTTGCCATTGGAGTCGAGCAGTATAAAGTCTTTGCGAGGATTGAGCAGCGCAAGCGGAATACCCGGCAACCCGGCCCCGCTGCCGACATCAAGAATACGCTGGCCCCTGAGAAAGACATGCAGGGTGCAGGAATCCAGCAGATGACGCGTCACCATTTCATCTGCGTCGGTGATGGCCGTGAGATTGGCCACCCTGTTCCATTTTCGCAGTAATGCCAGATACCTGGCGGCTTTTTGGGGAACATCAGCGTCGTATTCCAGTGAGAGCGATTTCAGCCCGTTGGCAATCCGGCCTTCAAGACCCATCAGGCTGTTTGCCGAACCTCCCGCCTGCCGTGCTTTTTGAGATGCACCAGCAAAAGGGAAACTGCCGCAGGCGTCACGCCGGATATCCGGCCTGCCTGACCAAGCGTCGCGGGTCGGGTGACACTGAGCTTCTGTACCACCTCATTGGATAGCCCATGGATGGTCGCATAATCCATATTGTCAGGTAATGCCAGGTTCTGCTGCGCCTGTATTCGCGCTATTTCTTCCTGCTGGCGGGCAATATAGCCCTGATACTTGCAGTCAATCTCGACCTGTTCATTCACCTGTGCATCATCGCTGTCCATACCCAGCGCCAGGAGCAGCGGGCCGACTTCTACCTCCGGTCGTTTTACCAGGTCATAGAGTGAGCAGGCGTGGGTCAGCGGCTGGCCTATGAGTGCTTCCACCCTGCTGTCGCCAGGCTGCAGCCTGTTCACATTTAGTTCGCGGGACAGTTGTTCAACCTTTTCCCGTTTTTCACAGTAGCGCTGCCAGCGCGCCTCATCAACCAGGCCGAGGGTTCGGCCTGTCTCGGTGAGCCGCCTGTCTGCGTTATCCTGCCGGAGAATCAGGCGATGCTCGGCCCGTGAAGTAAACATGCGATAGGGTTCCCGTGTCCCCTGGGTAACAAGGTCGTCGATGAGTACACCGATATATGCCTCGTTCCGCTTTGGCCACCAGGCATCTTTGCCCTGCGATTGCCTGGCGGCATTGACACCGGCGACAAGACCCTGGGCGGCAGCCTCTTCATAACCAGTGGTGCCATTTATCTGGCCTGCAAAATACAACCCCCTGACATGCCGGGTTTCCAATGTTGGATGCAGCTCACGGGGTTCAAAAAAGTCATACTCAATGGCATAGCCGGGTCGCGTGATATGCGCGTTTTCAAAACCCTTGATGGAGTGAACCAGCTCGAGTTGTACCTCGTAAGGCAGGCTTGTACTGATTCCGTTTGGGTAGAGTTCGTTGGTGTTCAGCCCTTCCGGCTCGATGAAAATCTGGTGTGCGTTTTTGTCCGCAAACCGAACCACCTTGTCTTCAATGGACGGGCAATATCTTGGCCCCACGCCTTTGATCTCCCCGGAGAAGAGAGGTGAGCGGTCAAGCCCGTTGCGAATAATGTCATGGGTTTGCTCGTTCGTCCGGGTGATAAAGCAGGAGACCTGCGGCGGATGGTCCATCCCTGACGAAAGATAGGACATTACCGGTCTGGGCGTGTCTCCCGGCTGTTCCTCCAGTTCGCTGAAATCCACGGAATGACCATCAATGCGCGGTGGCGTACCGGTTTTCAGGCGACCGACGGTAAAAGGCATTTCGCGGAGGCGGTCCGCCAGGGCAATGGAGGGTGCATCTCCGGCGCGGCCACCAGACTGACTGTTCATGCCCACATGAATCAGGCCACCGAGGAAAGTGCCCACCGTCAGGACTACAGCATCGGCCTTGAAACGGAGCCCCATATTGGTTACGACGCCGGTTATCCTGTCTCCTTCGAGCAGGATGTCTTCCACCGATTGCTGAAATATCGACAGGCTGGCCTGGTTTTCAAGCATTCCCCGAATCGCCGCCCTGTATAGCTGCCTGTCCGCCTGAGCGCGAGTAGCCCTGACCGCCGGCCCCTTGCGAGAATTCAGCACTCTGAAGTGAATGCCGGCCTTGTCAGCCGCAAGGGCCATGGCACCACCCAGAGCGTCGATTTCCCTGACCAGGTGGCTCTTGCCAATGCCGCCGATGGCGGGATTACAGGACATCTGCCCGAGGGTTTCAATGTTCTGGGTCAACAAAAGTGTGGCGGCGCCGCTACGGGCAGCGGCAAGTGCCGCTTCTGTTCCGGCATGGCCGCCGCCCACGACAATGACATCAAAGTGAAACATGGCTCCCTCCAGGGCGGGCAAGTATACAGTAATTCTAACCTCTGGCTGCGTGCCTCTCGTCGAGAACAACGCAAGCACTATTTCGGCAACTTGCTACATAATCCCCTTTACTTGCCTATGCAGAAACTGCTGAATATCTCCCCGAGCAGGTCATCGGCGGAATACTCGCCGGTCAGCGCCGACAAGTGTTGCTGACAAACTCGCAGTTCCTCCGCCAGCAGCTCGCCTCCCCGACCTTCCGCCAACACAAATTTCCCCCTGTACAGCGCGTCTCGGGCTTCCTCCAGGGCTGTCAGGTGCCGTCTTCTTGCGGTAAAACCGGATTCCATATCTCCCTGGAAGCCGAGGATCTGTTTCAACCGATACTTAAGGCCGTTGATGCCTTCACCCGTTTTCGCTGAAATAGCCACACAGTCACCCGGCAAGCCGGACCTGTCTGCCAGCAGGTCAATCTTGTTCATTACCCTCACTTCCGGCGCACTCGACTCACCAGGCAGTTGCTCCCAGGAATCCTCACCCAGGCTGGCGTCCCTGATGGTTATCAGCAAATCCGCAGCCTGACCTGCAACCAACGCCCTGCGAACACCCTCTGCTTCTATCCTGTCGTCACTTTCCCTGATGCCAGCAGTATCCAGCAGGCGCAACGGTATGCCGTCCAGTTGCAAATCCTCGTCGATGACATCCCGGGTCGTGCCGGGTACATCGGTCACAATGGAAGTATCTCGGCCAGTCAAGGCATTCATCAAAGACGATTTCCCGGCATTGGGTTTCCCGATCAGCACGACGGAAGCCCCTTCCGACAGCAAAACCCCATTGCCAGCCGCCACCAGGATGGCCTCCAGTTGCCCACGGATTGCTTCCAGATGTGATTCGGCTTCCCCGTCCGGCAAGAAGTCCGTTTCTTCTTCGGGGAAATCAATGGCGGCTTCGACGAGCACTCTTAACCCGGTCACACTCGTCTGCAATGTATTGACCCTGTTTGAAAATTCACCCTGCAAAGATCTCATGGCACCGCGGGCGGCCTGTTGTGTACCGGAATCAATGAGATCTGCTATGGCCTCTGCCTGGGCCAGGTCCATCTTGTCATTCAGAAAGGCTCGCTGGCTGAATTCACCCGGGGCGGCAATCCTCGCGCCCAGAGCAATGATCCTCTGCAGAAGCAGGTCAAGCACCACTGGCCCGCCATGACCATGCAGCTCAAGCACATCTTCCCCGGTAAAGGAGTCCGGGGCTTTGAAGTAAAGCGCAATGCCATGATCGATAGCACCCCCCTGATCGTCACAGAAGGACGAGAAAGTTGCGTGACGTTCGGCAGGTAACCGCCCCAGCATCTTTGCAGCAATAACCGGTGCCAGGGAACCAGACACCCGGATAATACCTATGCCCCCTTTGCCGGGAGGTGTTGCCCTCGCAGCTATGGTGTCCTTCACGTAGCTCATGGGGTTTGGCGCTAGCCGGCCTTCTCAACCTGGCGCGCCACATACCACTGCTGGAGAATGGAAATGACGTTGTTGACCAGCCAGTAAAGCACCAGCCCGGAAGGGAACCAAAGAAAGAAGAAAGTGAACATGATCGGCATAAGTTTCAATACCCTGGCCTGTAGCGGGTCTGGCGGCTCAGGCTGCAACCTCTGCATCAGGTACATGGAAATACCCATCAAAATGGGAAGGATGAACAAGGGGTCCATCGCCGACAGGTCCTTTATCCATAGCATGAATGGTGCCTGGCGAAGTTCCACACTTTCCATCAGGGTCCAGTAGAGCGCGAGAAAAACCGGCATTTGCAACAGAATGGGGAAGCATCCGCCCAGCGGGTTAGCGCCTTCTTTCTTGTAAAGCTCCATCGTCGCCTGGGTGAACTTCTGGCGGTCATCGCCGAACCGCTCTTTCAACCGCTGCATCTCCGGCTGGAGTTTTCTCATCTTTGCCATAGATTTGAGGCCTGCCGCAGACAAGGGATAGAGCAGCATCTTGACGATGACCGTGAGAAAGATGATCGCCACGCCCCAGTTTGCAAAAACGGAATGCAGTTGGTTCAACAGGAAAAAAAGCGGCTGGGCCAGCCACCAGAGGAATCCATAATCAACGGTCAGGTCCAGGCCCTCGGCAATTTCCCGTAACCTGTACTGGTCCTTGGGGCCGACATAAAACAATGCAGATAGTTGCCCGATAGACCCGGCCGGTACCGAAACCGCCTGGGTGACAAAACCAAAAATGTAAATGTCTCTTCCTTTTAGCTTTCTCGCCTGAAAAGTACTTTCCGTCTGGTTTTCGGGCACCCATGCGCTGACGAAGTAGTGCTGAACCATCGCCATGTAACCCTGATCGCGAACTTGCTTATAACCTTCGTCTTCCAGATCTTCAAATTCCAGCTTCCTGTAGAGGTCTTCCGCCGACCGGGTTGCACCACCGACATAGGGCTGAAGCCCCATGCTGTTTCCAGACTCCGATGCTGGGTCCTGGCTGTCTCTTTTGATCTGGGCAAACAAAGCACCGCGCCAATCTTCCTGACTGTTGTTTATAACCTCATACTCGACACCTATGAGGTAATCACCCGGGTGAAAGATAAAATGCTTGAGAATATCGACACTGGTATTCCGGGCACCGGGTTGGGTATGGCGCAGTGTAACTCTGATCTCGTCTTCCCCTTCCCTCAGGGTGTAGGCAGACCGCTCCGATCGATAGGTTGGCCTGAGGTCACTCTTGTCTGTGCCGTTCGGCCCAACCAACCCGCTTTGCGCGACATAGGCATGCTGCGGGTCAATCAGAAGATAGGGGATGTCCGGTGTTTTCAAGCTGGCTGGATAGGCGGGCAGTGCTACCGATACGATATCGCCGCCAAGAGGATCAATCTTGACATCCAGAACATCCGTTCTAACCGTGACGAGGCTCCTGCTCTCCGGGGCCTCTCTTGCCCTGTCCGGGATAGCTTCTTCGTCGAGTTGAGGGATACCTGCGTCATCGTTTCCGGGGTTTGCCGGTGCCGGGTCCTGAGTTCTCGGCAACGACTCCACAACCCTGTCTTCTGTTTCTGGAGAGGGCTCCGCGCCCTGACCATAATCCTGGTTCCACGCCAGGATCAGAAAGTAGGCGGTCCCTGCCAGCCCCAGTATTAACAATATGCGTTGAATGTCCATCTAGCTCCCTTCTTCCTGCTTTGCCGGTGCCGGGTCAAACCCGCCGGGATGAAAGGGGTGGCATTTGCATACCCTGCGGACCGTCAGACCCGCGCCACGAATCACGCCGTGAGTCTCTATGACGTCGATCGCATATTGTGAACAGGTCGGATAAAAACGGCATCGGGGTCCAAGCAACCCACTCAGCATGACTCGATAACACTTGATCAACGCGAGCAGCAGGCTTTTCACGGTTGAGCCTCTCCGCATGGCATGATTTCCTCGAATAGTTGGCTAATGGCTGACACCAGGTCTGTCTCCCGCCGAGCACCCGGTTTAGCGAGAACAACAATATCGAAATGCCCAGCCCGGCCGTGCCGCCGAAAGGCTTCCCTGACAAGTCGCTTTACCCTGTTCCTTTCTACCGCCAAAGGCAGGTTTTTCTTACTGATCACCATGCCCAGGCGATTAAATCCTTGCCGATTACGCTTTGCAAGGAACAGAAAGGCCGGGTTGCTTACGCGCACATCACACTTGGCAAAGACAGCATCGAAATCACGCGAATGCAGGAGCCGATGATTGGCGGGGAAACTTTGATTGGATTGCTTACTGACCACAGCTCATGGCGACAGCGGCACCTTCGCTACCTCGCTACCTTCGCTTACATTGCAGACTAGGCGGATAGAACCTTGCGGCCCTTGGCCCTGCGACGCTTGATGACCAGCCTGCCTGCCTTGGTCGCCATTCTGGCGCGGAACCCATGGGTCCTTTTTCGTTTGATCTGGCTTGGCTGATAGGTTCTCTTCATGGTGGTGCACCAACAATAGACATCAAAAGGAAGCGGATTCTAATGAAGACGGGCAGCCCCGTCAACGAGCATGAAGCAGATATATTTCCTCTCCGGGTATGCTTAGTAAGTAATTCTTTTATAAACAAACTTATTAATATTGTTTTTATTAGGACGCGGGTTTCTGTGAATAACCCTTTTTTTACTTAATTTTTCAGTGGTTTACTCGAAGTGTAACCTGGTTGGTATCCGGTTTGTTTCTTTGTGATTTGTTGTGGGAAACCTGAGAGGAAAAGCGTGAGTTATACACGTTGATAACGACTTGGCTAAGGGGTGATGTGTAGTCCACAAGTTATGCACAATTTGCTAACGGCTTCTCCGTTTTTCGGGGGAAAAGAAATCGCTATTTCCATGTTTTTTTTCTCACAATCTCTTGGTTTGGAAGTTGCAATCAGGTTACCATCCTTTCGTGATTTGAGTATTAACATCTGCCGAGATCGACCTCTTCATTCGCCAAATTGGTGAACACGATCCGGGTAAACACAAGAAACGCTGGGCATAGCAACCAGCAAATCGGGGGACCTGTGATGGCAGTAGTCTGGCAAAAATGCCTCGAGCAACTTGAAGGCGAACTGCCTTTACAACAATTCACGACATGGATACGACCTTTGCAGGCGATGGTGGACAACAACAATATAAAGTTGTTCGCGCCCAATCAGTACACCAAGGACCAAGTCAGTAATTTATACCTATCAAGAATCCGTGAAATATTAGCCGAGAGTGGTTCCGGCAAGGTCGAACTGGAGATAGGCACTTCGGCCAGGCCGGCAATAGCCAGAGACAGCCGCAATACACTTGTCGAACGGGAGCACTTCTACCCGATGCCGGACCTCAATCGGGAGTTCACTTTCGATACTTTCGTAGAGGGTCGGTCCAATGAACTGGCAAGGGCCGCCGCCATACAGGTAGCAGAAAATATCGGCGGCGGCGACTCCTATAATCCGCTACTGCTGTATGGTGGTGTGGGGCTCGGGAAAACCCATCTGATGCATGCCGTAGGCAACTCAATAGCCGAGTATCATCCCGACTTGAAAATTGTCTATATGTATTCACAGCGGTTCATGGAGGACATGGTCAGGGCCATCGAACAGGGCACTATGCCGGACTTCACCCGCTATTATCGTTCGGTAAGTGTCCTCTTGATGGATGACATACAGTTCCTGGCGAAAGGGGAGAAAACACAGGAAGAATTTTTTCATGTGTTCAACCGGCTTCTGGGAGATGGTAGCCAGATAGTGCTTACTTGTGACCGCTATCCCAAGGAGATAAAAGGTCTGGAAGAGCGCTTGAAGAGTCGTTTCGTTGGGGGAATGACTGCCCCTGTGGAGCCACCGGAGTTGGAGACAAGAGTGGCGATACTGATGAAGAAGGCGGAACAGGAAGAGGTGGTTCTGCCCAGTGAAGCGGCCCGCTTTCTTGCAAACAAAATTCGCTCGAACGTCCGCGAACTGGAAGGCGCTCTCAAAAGGGTCATCGTTAACGCCAAAATTACCGGCAGGCCAATTTCCAATGAACAGGTAAAGGAATCCCTGCGGGATCTGCTTGCCAGCCAGGGCAGACAGATCAGCATCGATAATATTCAGAAAACCGTTGCGAATTACTATAAAATTCGCGTTGGTGATTTGAGCTCGGAGAGACGCACCCGATCAATTGTCAGGCCCAGGCAACTTGCTATGGCGCTCGCAAGAGAGCTGACTAACCATAGTCTTCCCGAGATAGGTGATTCCTTCGGCGGCAGGGACCATACGACAGTGCTTCACGCCTGCCATAAAATCGAGGAACTCAGGAAATCCAACCGAGAGATGCAGGAAGACTACAACAACCTGCTGAGGCTGTTGACCGCCTGAGGAGGTTGTGTTTCAACCCGTGTTAGAGCCAGTACTGCGGCCTGACTAGAGCGCAGGGATTGACATGAAATTTGCGATTGATAGGGAAAGCCTGCTGGGGCCTTTGCAGATGACGTGTGGGGTCGTGGAAAGACGCCAGACCTCGCCGGTGCTGTCGAATCTGTTACTGGTTCTGAGAGATAACCAACTCACCCTGACAGGCAGTGATCAGGAAGTTGAGTTGAAGGCATTGATCACCGACCTGCAGGTTGACAAGCCGGGGGAGACCACTGTGTCCGCCCGCAAGCTGATGGATATTTGCCGCAGTCTGCCGGAAGGGTCCAACATGACCGCAAAACTTGATGGCAAGCGTGTAGCCATAGATAGCGGCAATTTTTCATCACATCTCGCGACCTTGCCGGCGGCGGATTTCCCGGCTATTGACCCAATCACCAGCGATGTCTCGTTCGAATTGACTGCGGCAACCATCAGCCGATTGTTACAACGCACCAGCTTCGCCATGGCCCAGCAGGATGTGCGGTATTTTTTCAATGGCATTCTGCTGGAAGTGGCGGAAAACAAGATCCGCTTCGTGGCAACCAATGGGCAACGGCTGGCAACCAGCCAGGTGAATATCGGCGAAAAACTTGGTAACCACCAGTTTATTATTCCCCGTAAGGCTATTTTGGAACTGGGTCGGGTTTTGGTGGGTGAAGGGGAGGCGATGGTGAATCTCGATTTTACGGCCAGTCACATGCGGTTCACCCAGGCGGGGGTCACGCTGATAACCAAACTGGTTGATGCAACCTATCCGGATTATTCCGGCGCCATACCCAAGGGTGGGGACAAGATTATGGTAACGGACCGCCAGTTGTTGAAAGAAGCATTGTTCCGGACGGCAATCCTCTCCAATGAGCTATACAGGAATGTTCGATTGAATGTGCTACCGGGTAAACTCAACATACACGCCAACAATCCCCAGCAGGAAGAGGCTGAAGAAAGTGTCTCTACGGAATACGAGGGTGAGCCGCTGACCATTGGTTTCAATGTGAACTACCTGATCGACGCGCTTTCAGCCATGGAAGGAGAAAAAGTCAGGCTTACTTTTACCAGTGCTGACAAAGCCTGTCTGTTGGAAAACCCGAATGAACCTGAGTCCTTGTGTGTTGTCAGCCCTATGGTTATACAGTGAGTAAGTACACACTAACATAACATAAAAGAAATTGAGGCATCAAATATGAAATTTTCTGCCAATCGAGAGTCGCTTCTGAAACCCCTGCAGCAGGTCGGGGGTGTCGTCGAACGACGCCAAACTCTACCGGTCCTGTTTAACCTCCTGTTGCAGGCCCGTGACAATCAGTTATCGATAACCGGCACTGATCTGGAGGTTGAACTGGTTGGCCGGGTTGAAGTCACCGTTGCAGAGCCCGGCGAGATTACCGTGCCAGCCCGGAAGCTGGTAGACATCTGCCGGGAATTGCCAGACAAGGCCGATGTCGAGTTCAACCTGTTGGATAACAGGCTGGAAATCAGGTCAGGCCGCTTTCGGTCCACCTTGTCTACTCTGCCGGCAGTAGATTTTCCATCTGTCGAGCCGCCCAATCAGGACCTTACGACAGAAATCGACAGCCCACCGCTAAAGAAACTGCTGGACAGAATAGCCTTTGCCATGGCCCAGCAGGATGTGCGCTATTTTCTGAACGGCATGCTGATTGAAGTGGGGGCTGGCCGTTTGCGCGCCGTGGCAACCGATGGTCATCGGCTTGCTCTGGGCGATCTTGTGCAGAAAAGTCTTGATGGCCCGGTCAAGCAGGTGATTGTGCCCCGAAAGGGCGTTATTGAAATACAGCGGCTGCTGCAGGAGATGGAAGACAAGGTATCTGTGTCGGTTGGCGACGCGCACCTGTGTGCGACATCAACCATGTTTACTCTGACGACCAAGCTGCTGGATGGCAAGTTCCCGGATTACGACAGGGTTATTCCGAAGGACGGCGACAAGGTGGTGTTGGCCGACAAGCAGGAACTGAACCGGGCCTTGTCCAGAACCGCTATCCTTTCCAATGAAAAGTTCCGCGGGATCAGGATTGCTTTGACATCCGGCCAGCTACAGCTTTCCGCCAATAACCCTGAGCAGGAAGAAGCCGAGGAGACGGTCTCCGTCGAGTACAAGGGAGACAACCTTGAAGTTGGCTTTAATGTGAGCTACCTGCAGGACGTCTTGGGCGTGATAGAGAATGATCGCGTCCAGATGACGCTCCATGACGCCAATAGTAGCGTGGTCTTGGAGGACCCGTCAGTTGATGATGCAGTGTATGTGGTCATGCCTATGAAACTATGAGCCTCGCATGGCTCCAGGCCAGCAGGTTCAGGAATCTCAGGCATGTGACGCTGGAACTGTCTACGGGTGTCAATCTGATTCATGGTGAAAACGGCAGTGGCAAAACCAGCTTGCTGGAATCTTGCTATTTTCTCTCTGTTGCCCGCTCTTTCCGCAGTAGTTCGCTGGACCTGGTGATTCAACGGGGGGAGGAAGATTGTCTGGTTACCGGGAGAATCCTGCATGGTGACCAGGAATACCAAGCCGGTGTCAGCCGGAACCGCTCAGGTGCCAGGGAAATCAAGGTCGGAGGCGAACGGGTTCACCGGGCGGCGGAACTGGTCAGGTTGTTGCCTACACTTGTTCTTGGCCCTGAATCGGTGGGTCTGTTGACAGGGGCGCCATCCCTGCGGCGTAGGTTTCTGAACTGGGGATTGTTTCACATGGAACCAGGTTTTGCGTCTCTATGGGAAGAGGCCAACCGCTGCCTGAGGCAACGGAACCGGTTATTGAGAGATGATTCCGCCGGGAACGCGGAGCTGGAAAGTTGGTCCACCCAGTTGGCGAAGCAGGCGGAGAGGCTGGATGATGTCAGGCGGAAATTCGTGGCGGGCTACTTGCCAGTCTTCCAGTCTGTGGTGGCGAGGCTGACGGGGATCGAAGGGATTACCTTCGAGTACTTTCGAGGTTGGGGGAAAGATAGAAACCTTGCGCATATCTATGAGGCAGAGGTGGATGGCGACAAAAAAAAAGGCTTTACGCAGAAGGGTTTTCAGCGTGCGGATGTTAGAATATCCCTCGATGGTCAGCCTGCGGCGAAAGTCTGCTCGGGTGGTGAACTCAAGGCCCTGGTTTGGGGCATGATTCTGGCACAGGGGTCTATGATGCAAGACGGGGACATTCTCTATCTTGTTGATGATATTGCCTCTGAATTTGATCTTGAGCACCGTCGGCGAGTGTGCAGGTACCTGATGGAAACAAATGCCCAGATGATACTTACGGGTGTAGACAGGGAAGCCTTAATGGCTGCCTGCGACGGCGTTTTTGATGCCATGTTTCATGTGAAACATGGCGACTTGGAAGTTCAGGAGAGCTAAATGTCAGGCGACAGAGCTTACGATTCCACCAGCATCAAGGTTTTAAAGGGTTTGGACGCGGTACGCAAGCGTCCAGGCATGTACATTGGCGACACGGACGATGGGACCGGGCTGCACCATATGGTGCAGGAACTGGTGGACAATGCCATCGATGAGGCCCTGGAGGGCTACTGCTCGGATATTAATGTCGTCATCCATCCGGATGAGTCTGTTACCGTTTCCGATAACGGGCGGGGTATTCCAACGGATATCCATGAAGAAGAGGGCAGGTCTGCGGCGGAGGTGATCATGACGGTACTCCACGCCGGCGGCAAGTTTGACGACAGCAACTACAAGGTGTCCGGAGGGCTGCATGGTGTGGGGGTTTCCGTGGTCAACGCGCTTTCCAGCGAGTTGAACCTGACCATCTGGCGGGATGGCAAGGTCTGGGAGCAAACCTACCATGACGGCATTCCGGAGGCTCCCCTCAGAGTTGTTGGCGAAACAAGCCAGACAGGTACCCGCTGCCGCTTCAGGCCTTCTCCGGAAACCTTTTCCCATATCGAATTTCACTACGATATTCTGGCGAAACGTCTGCGGGAGCTGTCTTTCCTGAATTCCGGCGTTGGCATCGAACTGACCGACGAGCGATCCGGCAAGCAGGAGAAGTTCAAGTATGAAGGGGGCCTCAAGACCTTTGTGGAATATCTCAATCAGAACAAGACGCCGCTCAACGACATCTTCCACTTTTCCACGGACCGGGAAGACGGCGTGTCCGTGGAGGTTGCGTTGCAGTGGAATGATTCCTATCAGGAGACCATCCTGGCCTATACCAATACTATTCCTCAGAGCGACGGAGGAACTCACCTGCAAGGCTTTCGTAGCGCACTTACCCGGACCCTGAACAGCTATATCGAATCTGAAGGGCTCGGGAAAAAGGCCCAGATCAATACGACTGGCGATGATGCGCGCGAGGGGCTGGCGGCCATTGTCTCGGTGAAAGCTTCGGATCCAAAATTCTCCTCGCAGACGAAGGAAAAGCTGGTATCCAGCGAGGTGAAGACGGCTGTGGAGCAGGAAATGGGCGAGAATTTCTCGGCCTACTTGCTGGAAAAACCCCAGGAAGCCAGGGCGATTGTACAGAAAATGATCGATGCGGCCCGGGCCAGGGAGGCCGCGAGAAAAGCCAGGGAAATGACCCGCCGCAAGGGTGCCCTGGATATCGCGGGTCTACCGGGCAAGCTGGCAGACTGCCAGGAAAAGGACCCGGCCCAGTCGGAAATCTACCTGGTGGAGGGCGAGTCTGCTGGCGGGTCCGCCAAGCAAGGCAGAGACCGCCGTTTTCAGGCGATTCTGCCGCTCAAAGGGAAGATTCTGAATGTTGAGAAGGCCCGTTTCGACAAGATGCTTTCTTCCATTGAGGTCGGCACGCTCGTCACGGCACTGGGCTGTGGCATCGGGCGGGACGAGTTTGATCCGGACAAGTTGCGCTATCACCGCATTATTATCATGACGGATGCGGATGTGGATGGCGCCCACATCCGCACCCTGTTGCTGACTTTCTTTTTCCGACATATGCCGGAACTGATCGAGCGGGGTTACCTGCATATTGCCCAGCCACCCCTGTACAAGATGAAGCGCGGCAAGCAGGAGAGATACATCAAGGACGAGAGCGAACTGACTAGTTACCTGTTGGCAGTGGCGCTGGAGGAAGCCAGTATTGAAACTGGCGTCGGCGGCGAGGTTATCACAGGTGATGTGTTGCGTTCTCTGGCGGAAGGCTACTATGAAGTACAGAGGCAGATGGAGCGATTGGAGCGGGTGTATCCCTTGCCCATATTGAGGCAGATCATCTACCTGCCACAGATAACCCTGGACCAGTTGCAGGAACCGTTGGCGGTAGAGGCTTGGGTAGACAAGCTGAAAAGCCTGATTGCCTACCTCAACACCGCCCGAACTCAGTATGAATTAAGCGTATGGGAAGACACCGAAAGGCGCCTCTTTTATCCGCATATTGTTGTGACCAACCATAGCCTGACCCGTGAATACACTCTGGGTCGGGATTTTTTTGCTTCCGCAGATTATCAGGCATTTGTTGACTTCGGTGACAGTGTCAATAACCTTGTCAGTGACAAGGGCAGGGTGGTGAAGGGAGAGAAATCCGAAAACGTCACTTCTCTGGAAGCGGCGCTCAAGTGGTTACAGGCGGAAGCCCTGAGAGGCCAGAGCAAGCAGCGTTACAAGGGGCTTGGCGAAATGAACCCGGAGCAGTTGTGGGAAACCACCATGGACCCGAATATCAGGACCATGCTGCGGGTGACCATTGAGGATGCGATAGCCGCGGACCTGGTGTTCAGCACTCTCATGGGCGATCAGGTTGAACCCAGGCGGGCATTTATAGAGGAAAATGCTTTGGCCGTTGCCAACCTGGATATATAAATCCCTAACAAAAGGGAATATTGCGAATTTCGCGAAACGGAAACGCAATGGGAATGGCGGGGGGCACGCAACTTAGTTAATGGTGGCTTGCGCCGCCGCTCTGGATTGTCCGGGCAAGCCGGACAATGACGGCTCTTAATGGGTTAAGTTGATTCAATCCGCTGCAGGGCAAAATCCAGCAGGGACTTGAATACAGGGTCATGGCTGGGTCGCAAGCGCAGGGTTTCTTCACCTCTGCCGGTCAGCACCAGCACCCCGGCACAACCGGCGCTCTCCGCAGCCTGTAAATCCGTCAGGGAATCACCGACATAGCTGCCCAGGGACAGGTTCAGGCCATGGGTGACGGCCAAATCCAGAAGTAACCCCGGCCTGGGCTTACGGCAGCGGCAGTTGTCATCCGGGTGGTGCGGGCAGAATCTGATGTCCAGGATATTGCCGCCGTATTCCTCGACTGCCTGCCGCATCTTGTCGTGAATCGACTGGAGGTCATCCTCGGTCAGTTTCCCCCGCGCAACACCCGCTTGATTGGTTGCAACATAGATATCAAAGCCTTTCTGCGTCAAGAGCGCGATAGCCTCGAGGGACCCGGCGATGGGAGTCCATTCTTCTGCGGACTTGATGTAGTCCACGGCGTCTTCGTTGATCACGCCGTCTCTATCGAGGATGATAAATGGGCGCATGACTATCGTCTTGGCACGATGGCATTATCGCAGCAATGAAAAATCGGCTATCTCAAGAAACCGATCACGGAACGACTGCAACAGCGCAAGGCGATTCTTCCTGAGCCGTTCGTCTTCCACCATGACCAGAACATCATCGAAGAAGCGGTCAATCGGTTCCTGTAAGCCGGCGAGATAGCGCAGCTTATCGTTGATGTCAGCCTGAGCAAACCCGGCGCCAGTGATCTCTGCCTGCAAACCCTCCTCCGCCGGATCACTCGAAAGACTCGGGTCGTATTTCGGGAGGTTGTCAGTCTTGGTTTGTTGCAGGATGTTAGCGACTCGCTTGTTCACGGCGATCATCTTCTCTGCCTCATCTGCCCGCTTTTTGCGGAAGTCCATGACGGCAATGATGACCTCATGAACCTGATGCAGATTCGCAGCCCTGCGACCGCCAACGGCGGCATTGACCAGATCCCCGGCAATGCCCTGTTCAGCATAATAATTTTCAAGCCTTTCGATGATGTAGGTCAGCAGGGTGCTGGTGTCGAAATCCTGCGCGTACAGACTGGCGGCTTGCTCCAGCAGGGCGGCGAGGTCCAGATCCAGTTCTTTTTCAATACAGATGCGGATAACGCCAAGGGCCTGCCGGCGTAATGCAAAGGGGTCACGGGACCCGGTCGGGGGCTGGCTGATGCCAAAGAGGCCCACCAGTGTGTCTGTCTTGTCTGCCAGGGCAACACTCAAGGCGACATGGCTCTGCGGCAGAGGGCCGCCCGAATAGGCGGGGAAATAATGCTGCCCTATTCCCTGGGCAACCTCGTCGGGTTCACGGTCATGCCTGGCGTAATAGCCGCCCATGACTCCTTGCAGGTCTGGGAATTCACCCACCATGTCGCTGACAAGATCCGCTTTGCATAACAGGCCGGCCCGAGCGGCGGTTTCCTTCGCATCCGGCCACAGTCGCCCCGCAATATATTCGGACAAACCGGAAACACGCCCCGTCTTGTCGTAATAACTGCCGAGTTCCGCCTGGAACACCACTCGCTTCAAATGCGCCAGATTGCTTTCCAGGCTTGTTTGGGTATCCCGCTCATAAAAGAAGGCGGCGTCTGCCAGCCTTGGCCTGATGACTCTTTCATTACCCGCCACCACCAGATTACTGTCGCGGCTTTCGAGGTTGGCGATAGTGATGAATCTCGGCAGCAGCTTGTTTGTCTTCGGGTTGGTCAGATGAAAGTATCGCTGGTGTTTTTTCATGGCGGAGATGAGCACCTCTTCCGGGACGGAAAGAAAAGACTCATCAAAGCTGCCGATCAGCGCAACCGGCCATTCCACCAGGGCAGTCACTTCTTCCAGCAGTTCATCATCCATTTCTGCCTGGCCATTTTCCTTTGCCGCGATCTCCTGCACTTGTTTTTGGATTAGCGTTTTTCGCTCCTCCTGATCAGCGATGACATACTCTTCCCGGCACGCCTCAATATAATCGTTAGCATTGCCAATCTCGAAAGGGCCGGCGCGCATAAATCTGTGTCCTTGGCTCATGCGGCCCGCTTCGAGCCCCATGACCTTGACCGGCAACACGTCTGCGCCATACAGGCAGACGAACCACTGCACGGGCCGCACAAATTCCTCGCGGCTCTTGCCCCAGCGCATTCGTCTGTCGATTGGCAGCTTGCTGAGGACCTCCGGGAGCAGGCGGGTCAATAGTACAGCCAGGGGTTCACCGACCTGCACTGATTGATAGACAAGCCATTCGCCCTTGTCTGTTTTCATGCTTTCCAGTTTTGCCGCATCGCTCACGCCGCAAGACCGCATAAAACCCTCAAGGGCTTTGGTGGGTTTGCCATCCTTATCGAAGGCGACGTTGACGGCGGGTCCGCGTCGCTTGATGGGCTGGTCCGGTTGTCGGTCTGCAAGGTCGGTAATCATCACGGACAGGCGTCTTGGCGTGGCGTATCCACTGGCTTGCGTAAAACCAAAACCGGCAGCTTCGAGTGATGCGCCGAGTTGGTCCACAAAAGCTTTGCGGAGCTTGTCGAGGGAGCCGGGCGGCAGTTCTTCAACGCCTATTTCTATCAGCAGGGTATCAGTTGGCATGGGTGAGTTCGTTTTCTGCCAGGTCTCGCATATCGGCATCTGCAAGGGGAAAGCCCAGCGCCCGACGTGAATCAAGATAGGTCTGGGCAACGCGCCGGGCCAGGTCTCTCACCCGAAGAATGAACCTCTGCCTTTCCGTTACCGAAATGGCGCGCCTGGCGTCCAGCAGATTAAAGGCATGGGAAGCCTTCATCACATACTCATAGGCCGGCAGGGACAAATCCTCATCGAGAAGTCGCCGTGTTTCCTTCTCGCAGAAGTCAAAACGGGCAAACAATTCATCCACGTCGGCCAGGTCAAAGTTGAACCGCGACATTTCAACCTCGTACTGATGGTAGACATCCGCATAGGTAATCTTGCCGGCGGCTGTCTCCGTCCAGACCAGTTGCTTGAAATCCTCAACACCCTGAAGGTAGAGAGCAAGCCTTTCCAGACCATAGGTTATTTCACCCATGACGGGGTAGCACGCCAGGCCGCCCACCTGTTGGAAGTATGTGAACTGGGTAATTTCCATGCCATCCATCCATACTTCCCAGCCAAGCCCCCAGGCTCCCAGAGTCGGTGATTCCCAGTTGTCTTCGACAAATCGGATGTCGTGGACCCTGGTGTCTATTCCCAGGTGTTCAAGCGATTGCAGATACAGCGCCTGAAAATTCGCCGGCGAGGGCTTCATAACAACCTGATACTGGTAGTAGTACTGGTATCGATTAGGATTTTCGCCATAACGGCCATCGGTTGGCCTGCGGCAAGGTTGTACATAAGCGGACGACCAGTTTTCCGGGCCAGGGGCGCGCAGAAAGGTGGACGGGTGAAAGGTGCCGGCGCCCATCTCCATGTCATAAGGCTGCATCAGGATACAGCCCTGGTCTGCCCAAAAGGATTGTAGCGAGAGTATGAGGTCCTGAAATGTCAATGACATGACGGGAAACACCCGGCAAAAAGGTGCGTCAGTATACATCGACGCCGGTAAATCGGATAACCTGACGCCATGGCTGACCGTAAACGATGCGCTTGGTGTGGCGAGGACGAACTCTACATCGCCTACCATGATGATGAATGGGGCGTGCCGAACACGGATGACCGGAGCCTGTTCGAGTTTCTGATTCTTGAAGGCGCCCAGGCCGGGTTATCCTGGATCACCGTTCTGCGTAAACGTGAGGGTTATCGGCAGGCGTTCAGTGGCTTTGATGCAGAAAAGATGGCCCGTTATGGTGAAGCGAAGATTGCCAGTTTGCTGAAAAACCCCGGCATCATCCGGAATCGGTTGAAGATAGAAAGCGCCGTCCGTAATGCCAGGGTTTATCTTGAGATGAGAGAGAAGCATGGGAGCTTCGCCAACTATGTGTGGCAATTCGTTGACCACAGGCCGCAAGTCAACCGGTTGCATTCCTCCGATAAGGTGCCGTCATCCACAAAAACCTCCGATCTTATGTCCAGAACCATGAAAAAAGACGGCTTCAATTTTGTCGGCTCAACCATCTGCTATGCGTACATGCAGGCAACCGGCATGGTCAATGATCATCTTGTGAGTTGTTTCCGGCACGAAGCGTGTCGGCGGTTGGGGAAATGAGCGCCGGGGTGATTCGGCTGCTCCTGAAGCTGTTGTCGTTACTGCCAAGACGCCTGGCTCAGGCCATGGGCAGCCTGCTCGGCCTGGCTAGTTTCTATCTGAATACCCGGGCTGCCAGGGTTACCCGCGCCAATCTCCTGCTTTGTTGCCCCGGAGCCGGTGCAGCCCTGTGTCGGTCAAGCTTGCAGGAAACCGGCAAGACGATGCTGGAAACGCCAAGGGTCTGGCTGGGGAAGCATAGCCACCTCGACCAATGGATAGCCGAGGTGCAGAACGAAGACTTGCTGCTGCAAGCCGTAAAGGCCGACAAGGGGCTGCTGATATTGCTCCCGCACACGGGCAACTGGGAACTGTTTAATGTTTACTTCAGGCGGCATGATTCTTTCACGGCACTTTATCGGCCCCCTCGGCAGCCATACCTGAATGCGTTGCTGGCGGATGTGAGGGCCAGGCGGGGCAATGACATGGCACCCGCAAACCGTCAGGGCATCATGCGCCTGTTCAGAACCCTGCAAGCCGGCGGCGTTGTGGTTGTTCTGCCTGATCAGGTGCCTGCTACCGGGCGATACGCGCCTTTCTTTGGTCAGCAGACGCTGACGGACGAACTCTCGAGCCGATTGTTGCAAAGAACCGGCGCACAGGTTCTGGGCGCAGCCCTGCTCCGCCGACGGGACGGCAGATTTACCCTGCGGGTAGTTGAATCGCCTGCAGCAATCTATTCGGAAGACATGGACGAGTCTCTTGCGGCGGTAAATCAGTTGGTTGAAGACTGCGCCCGGCTGGACCTCAGCCAGTATCAATGGGAGTACAAGCGGTTTCGGAAGAGGCCGGAAGGTGAGCCGAAACTCTACCGCTTTGACAAGCCTCCGGCTGTGCATTAGTCCTTGCGAGCTTATTCTTTGGGAACTTAGCCCTTGCGAACAAGAATACAGGCGCGGCCCGCCAGCGGATTTTCGATGTCCTCGCAGCCGCTCTCATCTCTGTAATCCAATATGGTCAGCTCCCCGAACATTTCACGCAGCTCATCTTTGCGTAACAGAAAGGCCTCACGCGTCGGGCCAATATCAAGGCGCTTATCCCCGGTAAATGTCTGGAAGAAAAGCAGGCCTCCCGGCGCCAGCGCAGATTTCATGGCATGGATGATCGATCTGTCCAGATAGTGACAGTTGACGATGACATCATAGGGCCCTTCCAGCGTCCTTGCAGTGATGTCGACGACCCTGGCATTGATCGACAACCCCAGGCCGGTGGCTCTTTTCCTCAGTTGCCTGATAGCAACATCTGAAATGTCCCAGGCATCGACCGCCAGCCCGCGCTCTGCAAGGAAAAGGGCGTTGGCACCCTGGCCGCAGGCTATGTCAAGGGCAATGCCGCTGGCGGGCAGCAGGGTCTGGTGGTTCAGCAGCACTGCGGCTGGGGAACCTGGGTCGATTTTTTGGCTATAAGCGTGGTTCCACTTGTTTTTCATGTTCATGTTGTCAGCGTCTCCAGAAAAGCGGTGAGAAGAGCACCAGCAGCGTAAAAATTTCCAGGCGGCCCAGCGTCATGGTGAAGCAGAGCAGTAACTTGGCCGTGTCAGAGATGCCGCTGTAATTCAGGGCGATATCTCCAAGCCCCGGGCCAAGATTGTTGATGGTCGCCCCCACGGCGGAAAAGGCGGTGATGAAATCCATGCCGGTCATAATGAGTGCGAGCTGCATGAACAGGAAAACAAGAACATAAACGGAGAAGAAACCCCAGACTGCATCCATCACCTGACCGGGTACCCGCCTGTGGTTTATCTTGACAGGGAAGATGGCGTTGGGATGGAGAAGCCGGTTGACTTCTCGCAGCCCCTGTTTGCAGATCAGCAGCACGCGGATAACCTTCATGCCGCCGCCGGTGGAGCCGGCGCAGGCACCGGTGAAGGCGCCGAAAAAAATCAGGTAAGGCAGCATATTTGGCCAGGTGGTAAAGTTTGCCGTGGTAAAACCGGTGGTCGTAAAAATGGAAACGACTTCAAACATACCCGCGCGGATGGCGCTATCAGCATCGTAGATGCCGTCCCACCACAGGATGCCTGCCACAGTCGCTGTCGCCACAAAGAGTATGACCAGATAGAATCTTACTTCGTCATCCCGGAAATAATGGCGGACCGACTTTTCCTTGAAGGCGAAGAAGTGCAGCCCGAAATTGATGCCCGCCAGGATCATGAAAAAGATGGCGACAGACTCCACCTGGGCGGAGTTGAAATAACCCAGGGAGGCGTCATGGGTGGAAAAGCCGCCAATGGCGATGGTTGAAAAACTGTGGCAGATAGCGTCAAAAAGGCTCATACCGGCAGCCCAGTAAGCCAGCGTACAGGTGAGCGTCAGGCCGAGGTAGATGGACCAGAGCGCCAGCGCCGTTTCTTTGATTCGCGGGGTCAGCTTCGAATCTTTGACGGGGCCGGGGGTTTCCGCCCGATACAATTGCATGCCGCCTATGCCCAGCATGGGCAGAACAGCTACCGCAAGCACAATGATGCCCATACCGCCCAGCCATTGTAATTGCTGCCGATAGTAGAGGATGGATTGCGGCAGATGATCCAGGCCGCCCAGCACAGTGGCGCCCGTAGTAGTCAGCCCCGAGAAGGATTCAAACAGCCCGTCAGGAATGGACAGGCCAAGCCCCTGCCCGTCGATAAAAGGCAGTGCACCGAAGATACCAAGGGCGAGGTAGGAAAACACCGTTATCAGAAACCCGTCCTTGATCCGCATTTCTGCTTTGTTGCGGTGGAAGATGAACCAGAGCAGAAAGCCTGCAACAAAGGTGATGGTAAAGGCCCGGACGAAAATGGCTTCCCCGCCATCGGCGTAGATAATGGAAAAGAGAACCGGCGGCAGCATGGTCAGGCTGAACATCATCAACAGGACGCCCAGAGCTCGAATTGTAATCTGTATATGCATGCGTACCGTTAGAAGAAACTGAGTGGCGCCTGAAAGAGCTTTTCCACGTCCTTGATCTTTTTCTTGTCAACAAGGAACAGAATGACATGGTCACCTGATTTTAAGGTGATGTCGTCGTGGGCAATCACCACGTCGTTGCCACGAACGATTGCGCCTATGTTGACGCCCTGGGGCAGATCTATGTCTTCGATTTTTTTGCCGATAACATTTGAACTGGATTCGTCTCCATGGGCGATGGCCTCAATGGCTTCTGCCGCGCCTCGCCTCAGGGAGTGCACGCGCACCACGTCCCCCCGCCGAAGGTGGGTAAGTATGGAACCCAGAGTTGCCTGTTGCGGGCTGATCACTATGTCTATAGTGCCGCCCTCAATCAGGTCCACATAGGCCGGGTTGTTGATCAGCGTAATAACTTTTCTGGCGCCGAGGCTCTTTGCCAGCATGGATGACATGATGTTGGCCTCGTCGTCATTGGTCACAGCGCAGAAGACGTCCGTCTCTTCAATATTCTCTTCGACCAGCAGGTCACGGTCTGATGCATCCCCGTTAAGTACGATGGTTCTGTCCAGGGTTTCCGAAAGATCGTAACAACGCTGCCTGCTGCGTTCGATGATGCGGACGCCATAGTGACTTTCGATTGTGCGGGCGAGGCGTTCGCCTATATGCCCGCCACCGGCAACAACAATCCGTTTGTTGGGTTTCTCGGTTCGGCGCATTTCTGACATCACATTCTTGATGTCCCGGCTGGCGGCGATAAAAAACACCTCGTCATCCGCCTCGATCACGGTATTCCACTGCGGATGGATGGCCCGGTCCTTGCGGAAGATAGCAGCGACCTTGGTGTCTACGGTGGGGATATGCTGGCGCAGGTAGTGCAGCTCTTGATCCACCAAAGGGCCGCCATAGTAAGCCTTGATGCCCACCAACTGCACTTGGCCGTCCGCGAAATCCATCACCTGCAAGGCGCCCGGGTTGTCTATCAGGCGCCTTATATCGTGGGTGACAATGGCCTCGGGATTGACGATGACGTCAACAGGCATGCCGTCATTGTGAAAGATGTTCCCTTCACGGATGTAAGCGGATGAGCGGATGCGCGCAATTCTGGTTGGCGTCTTGAAAACGGTATAGGCCACCTGACAGGCAACCATGTTGACTTCGTCACTGTTGGTTACTGCGATCAGCATATCGGCGTCTTCAGCCCCCGCCTGGCGCATGATGTCCGGGTGGGATGCCATGCCACGGACTGTTCTGATATCGAAACGGTCCTGTAATTCCCGCAACCTGGCGGCGTCGGTATCCACCACCGTGATGTCGCCGGCTTCCCTGGTCAGGTTTTGGGCGAGGTTCCCGCCGACTTCACCGGCGCCAAGAATGAGGATATTCACGGTGACAACTTCTTGAGCGAGGCATAGTAAAAGCCATCGTGGGCTGCGGCGGTGGGCAGGAGCTGGAGGCCAAAATGGGTGGGCACGGACGTTGTGCCCAGTGGTTTGATCGGGATGGTCTGCGCATTGCCATGCTTGCCGAGAAAGTCGGCAATGACATCATCATTCTCCGCCAGGAGAATGGAGCAGGTTGAATAGAGCAGTTCGCCACCAGTTTTTAGCAAGCCAAACGCCTTGTTTAACAATAACCGTTGTGCGGAAGACAGCTTATCAATATCTGATTTTTTCCGCAGCAACTTAATGTCGGGATGGCGGCGGATAATGCCCGTCGCGGAACAGGGTACATCGAGCAGGATGCGATCAAACCGGGTGTTGCAGGGCAGGTTTTCAAGTTCGGCGCAAATGACATTCGCGCTCAGTGAAAGGCGTTTGAGATTCTCTTCCACCCGGCCAATGCGTTTGCGGTCTCGGTCAACTGCGGTGAGCCTGATGTTCCCGCGATATTCCAGCAGGTGACAGGTCTTGCCGCCCGGTGCCGAACAGGCGTCAAGCACCTGCATACTGTCCTGGAGATTCATGAAGGCGGGTGCAAGTTGTGAGGCTTCATCCTGTACGGAGACCAGCCCTTCTGCAAAGCCAGGCAGGCCGGTTACCGGCAGGGCGCGGGCCAAGGTCACGGCGGCCTCTGACAAGTCTCCCCGGTAATGTTCTATCCCTGCTTCCGTCAGCCGCCGCCGGTAAGACGCCATCTCTGTTCGGGCCAGGTTTACCCGGAGAGTCATGGGCGCCTGCCGATTGTTATTATCGAATATCCCAGGGTGCGCCGGCCAGTCATGGCGAATCTGATCGATCAGCCAGAGAGGATGGTTCAGCCTTGCTTCAACAGACTTGTCGGTAAGGGCGCGTGTCAGCGCCTGCCCTTCCCTGCCGTAACTTCTCAGCACGCCGTTTACCAGCCCCTTTGCCCACCCTTTGTTTAGTGCGCCACAGGCGTTTACGGCGGCATTGACGCTGGCATGGGCCGGCCTTTTCAGGTGTTCCATGGCGTAAAGAGCGGCGAACAACAGCAGCTTGAGATCATGATGCTTCGGGGGCAAGGGCTTTCTCAACAGGGCATCAACGAGGCCGTCCAGCAGGAAGTATTGCCTTACCGCGCCATAGCAAATTTGTTGGGATAGCGGCGAGCTAGCGGGGCCGAAACATTCATCCAGATGTCTCTCTTCCTCCAGCATCTTCCGCAAGACTCGACTTGCCTCGACGTATTCGTTCATCCCGGTCTCTTCGTGAAGGATGCTCCGGCAAAGAAAATATCCCCGCGGCCGTTCAGTATGTCCCTGGCGCCCAACACCGCCCCCTTGCCGATGGGTAACTGAACCCTTGTCAGCCTGTAGCTTCCTTCACCGCAGCCTACCAACACGCCCTCTTCGGTGACCTTGCCAATTTCCCCCGGCCCACCAGCGGGTGAATCCAGCGGAATTCCTGCGTGGATTTTAACCCGCATCCCATTGAGGAAGCTGAATGCAGTCGGGCCAGGATTGAAAGCGCGCACATGACGGTCTACCCGGGGCGCGGCCAGCGACCAGTCGATCAGTGCCTCGCCTTTTTCTATTTTGCCTGCATAGGTGGCGGCGCCTTCATCCTGGGGCACAGGGGTCAGGTTGCCAGCTTCCATATCGTCCAGGGTGCTGATGAGAAGAGCTTGACCGACATTCGACAAGCGGCTCACGAGGGCACCGGCGGCTTCGTCGCCGATGATGGAGACAGCTTGCCTTGCAATCATATCGCCCGTATCCAGACCCTCATCCATCTTGATGAGCGTTATGCCTGTCTCGTCGTCCCCCGCCAGTATCGCTCTTTGTACAGGGGCGGCGCCTCGCCATCGCGGCAGCAGGGAAGCATGTACATTGAGGCAACCATATCGAGGGAAAGCGAGCAGCTCTCGACCGAGTATCTGGCCAAAGGCGACCACGACCAACAGGTCAAATGAATAACCGCTGAAATCATCCACAGTGAGCCTGGGCGATTGCAGAACCGGAATCCCCGCCTGGGCGGCGTATTGCTTAACCGGCCCCGCAAGAGGGCTCTTGCCGCGCTTCCCCGGCTTGTCCGGTTGGGTGACGACCACAACTACTTCATGGTGGCTGTGAACCAGCGCATCAAGATGCACTGCCGCAAAACTGGGTGTACCGGCAAGCGCGACTTTCAATGCTGATCAGACCCGTTCTTTTTGCAGCTTCTGCAATTTTTTTCTGATGAGCTGACGCCTGGCGACGGAAAGGTAATCCACAAAGAGCTTTCCTTCCAGATGATTCATTTCGTGCTGGATGCAAACCGCCAGCAGGTCGCTGGCTTCCATTTTGAAAGGTTCGCCATCCCTGCCGATGGCTTCCAGCAGGATATGTTGGTGGCGCTGCACGGGTTCATAGAAACCAGGGATGGAGAGGCACCCTTCCAGCGTTTCTATTTCCCCTGCCACTTCGTGGATCTCAGGATTGATCAGGACCAGAGGCTGGTTGTGTTCCTCGGAAATGTCGATTGCCAGCAGGCGTCGATGAACATTGACCTGGGTAGCGGCAAGCCCGATGCCAGGGGCTGCGTACATGAGTTCAAGCATCCGGTCGATCAGTGCCACGACCTTGCCGTTGACCTCCTTCACCTGGCTGGCGACGGTTCGCAGCCTCGGGTCAGGGAATTCTAGAATTTCCAGCGACATCATGATGGTTTAGCCATAGGTCCCGGTCAGAAGTTGGGTAGCCGGAGCAATTAAAGTTCGGCATTGTACTCTTTTTCCCTATATCTGTTTTCCTTGTATCTGGCTTGCTGCAAGCGGTCGGGTCCTGGGCAATATCGCCGGGTGCACCTGGCAAATATCGCAACCGGAGCTTATCCAGACACTGACAAGAGACATCTCTTTTCTCTCTCTATGGCCGGGTCGGGCCGGATGTACATTAGCGTCCTTGTGAATGTCATGAGGGGCAGGTTGGACCAGCAAGTATATATGCTCGCGCTGCACAGGCTGCTCGTCAACAGACCGAGGAGGTTCCGCCAGGTTCTTGAGAGGTTCAAAACTGCTGCAGCGGCGTTTACAGGTTCTGGCAAAGACGGCATCAAAATGACCCGGCAGCTTGAGCAACAGGTTGCCACTGATATAGATTGGCTGGTGGCTGAGGGGCATCATCTTGTGTCTATCGGAGACCCGGACTATCCCTCCTGCCTGAAGGAAACCTATGACCCGCCCTGCTTGTTGTTTGCCGCCGGTGCGCGTGAGGCGCTAATGAATGAGCAGCGAGTCGCCATTGTCGGCTCCAGGAAGGCGTCAAGCTATGGGCTCAACATGGCTCAGAAAATTGCCGGCGACCTGACAACTGCCGGAGTGACCGTAGTCAGCGGTCTCGCGCTGGGCATTGACGCCGCAGCTCATGAAGGGGTACTGGCGGCCCGCGGCAGTACGCTTGCGGTGCTGGGTTCCGGTTGCGATGTCGTTTACCCCAAGCGTCACTGGAGACTTGCGGAGAGACTGCAGGAAACCGGCCTGTTATTGAGTGAATTCCCCCTTGGCACGCCTGCCCGGGCGGCTCATTTCCCACGCCGTAATCGTATCGTTACCGGGCTTTGTCGGGCCACACTGGTAGTTGAAGCTGCCCGTGAAAGTGGCTCTCTTGTATCGGCGAGGTTGGCCGCCAGTGAGGGGCGTGACGTCATGGCAGTACCGGGGCTGGCGACAAACCCGCAGGCACGAGGTTGCCATCAGCTTATCAGGGACGGTGCCCTTCTGATCGAAAAATCCACTGACGTATTAAGGGAGTTGGGGCTGTCGGCAGAAGCATCCCTTGATAACCTTCCGGGGGAACCTGCGCTTGAGCCCAGTCAGCGTAAGTTGCTTGCCTGTTTCGACCGCGGCCCCATGTCAATTGATACACTGGCGGAAAATATCGATTTCTCCATCGAGGAACTTACCGTTGCCCTGGTCAGCCTGGAGGTCATGGGGTATATCCATTCCGAAGGTGGACTTTACCTGCGAACCTCTGTTTGAACTTCAGCCTTGATGAATGTCACCCACTAGGCTAATTTCGCCTTCTTTTACGGAGCAGGCTTATGGCTTTTGTAGCTGTCCTGATGGGTTCCGATTCTGACCTGCCAGTGATGCAATCCACTATAGACGTGCTGAAAAGTTTTGACGTGGCATATGAAGTGCGAATCACATCGGCGCATCGTACGCCGGAAGACACCCGGGCTTATGTTACGGATGCCGACAGCCGGGGTTGTGCGGTGTTTATTGCCGCGGCGGGCATGGCGGCCCACTTGGCTGGTGCGGTATCCGCACACACTTTGAAGCCAGTTATCGGCGTCCCCATAGATGCCGGGCCTCTCCAGGGGTTTGACGCTTTGCTGTCTACGGTGCAGATGCCGGGGGGCATTCCGGTTGCGGGTGTCGCCATCGGCAAGGCGGGCGCAAAGAATGCCGCCTACCTGGCGGTGCAGATTCTTGGTGTGAGCGATGCGGCGCTTCATCAGGCTCTGGTGGAGGAAAGGGCGGCGAATGCGGAGACTATTCGTGGGAAAAACGCCGGCCTTGATTTGTGAGCGCGCTGGCGTCATGGCGCATAAGTTTGCTTGCCGACATCCTGAACCGGGGCGGGGTTATCGCCTACCCGACGGAAGGCGTCTGGGGGCTGGGCTGCCTGCCAGCTTCTGCCGAGGCTGTTGCCAGAATCCTCGCTCTGAAGAACCGCCCTTGGGATAAAGGTTTACTGCTGGTAGCCGCTGATATAGGGCAGGTCGAAGCGTATCTGGAGGGCATAGATGACCAATGCCGCAGAACCCTGGAAAACGACTGGCCGGGGCCAACCACCTATCTGATACCAGACAACGGGACAGCGCCGGGCTGGATCACAGGGTCCGGGGGTATGCTCGGGTTACGTGTGAGTCTGCATCCTCTTGTCGGGGAGCTATGCCGGAACTTTGGCCCGCTGGTTTCCACATCAGCGAACATATCCGGCCATCCTCCCGCTCGCTCGGCGCTGGAGGTCAGGCGATATTTTGGCGGCCTACTGGATTACATAGTGCCGGGTAATCTGGGTAGGGCCAAAGGCCCCAGCCCGATAAAGGTTCTGCAAAGCGGCGAGACCTTGCGATGACGGTCAGCAGGCTCGCCATCCTCGGCAACCCGGTTGAACACAGCCGTTCTCCGGAAATACACGAGATGTTTGCGCAACAGGCAGGCATTGAAATCACTTACGAAAAGTTGCTGGTGCCGACCAACGAGTTTCGGCGGGTTGCAACAGCGTTCATGGCTGAGGGGACAGGTTTCAATGTCACCCTGCCCTGCAAATTCGACGCCTGGGAGCTGGTGGACAAAGCAAGCGACAAGGCGAATCTCGCCCAGGCCGTGAATACCGTCAGTCGTGGTGAAGGCGGTTTGCTTGTTGGCGACAATACAGATGGCATCGGCATGATAACCGACATGACGCACAACCTCGGCTGGGAGATACGCGGTAGCCGTATCCTCATTCTGGGCGCCGGTGGGGCGGTGAGTGGTGTGCTGGGGGACCTGCTGAACGAGAAGCCTGCCTCGATACATCTGTTCAACCGCACCCATGGCCGGGCGCAGGCCCTGCAGGCAAGGTTTGGTTCGGAAAAGCTCACAGCCACACCAGCGGAAGACCTTGAGGACGGATATGACCTGATTATCAACGGGACATCGGCGGGGCTCATGGGTGAGGATCTGCCCCTGCCCGGGCGCATTGTCGCCGCCAGTGGCCACTGCTACGACATGGTGTATGGCCGCGGGCCAACCCGGTTCAATGTCTGGTGCGAGCAACAGCAGCGTTGTTTCACGGCGGACGGGCTGGGTATGCTGGTTGAACAGGCGGCACATGCCTTCAGAACCTGGTTCGGTTTTGAATCTGCTACGAGGCCGGTCATCGAAAATTTGCAGGCATCTTTGCAAAGTTGAGAAAAGACGGGCCGCTGCTATAATTGCGGGCGTTTTGTTACCCTGCAACAGATACGCTGCCGGGTTCGGGAATCCTTTTTGGTTTCTACTGTTTACCAACAACATGACATTGCCCTGGGAAGGGCAGATGTTCCCGGCGTTCGTTTTTTCAATATGGAGCTTCGCGCATGAATAGAATGAAGCGGATGTGGCAGGTTGGCTTGTCACTGCTGCTATTGAGCAATGTTGCGCTGGCGGATTGGTCCGCCATCAATATGCAGGAAGGTGTTACAGAGATCAGCCGGACGGTCTATGACCTGCACATGCTCATCTTCTATATCTGTTGCGCGATTGGCGTCGTTGTATTTGGCGCAATGATCATCTCTATGCTGATGCATCGGAAATCAATAGGCGCAAAGCCGGCCACCTTTCATGAAAGTACAAAACTCGAATTTGCCTGGACGATAGTGCCCATAGTGATACTCCTGGCCATGGCCGTACCGGCCACCAGCACGCTGCGGGATATGTACGAGCCGGGGGAGTCTGATCTGGATATCGAAGTCAGAGGCTATCAGTGGAAGTGGCAATATACCTATCTGGATGATGAACCGGCCAAGGAAATCAAATTCATGAGCGCACTCAGAACCTCGCGGGAAGAAATCAACAACCTGGCCAACAAGGGTGAGCATTATCTTCTTGAAGTTGATAACCCGTTGGTTATCCCGATCAACAAACGCATTCGATTCCTGGTGACCGCCCAGGATGTCATTCATGCCTTCTGGGTGCCTGATTTTGCGGTAAAGAAAGACGCCATCCCGGGGTATGTGCACGAGTCATGGGCTATTGTTGAAGAGCCTGGCATATACAGGGGTCAATGTGCGGAGCTCTGTGGCAAGGACCATGGCTTTATGCCAATCGTCGTGCATGCGGTCGGGCAGGAAGAGTATGACCTGTGGACCGTCGGGAAGCGGGAAGAAGCCCGCCTCGCCTTCGAGACCGTCGGCAAGGAATGGTCCATGACGGAATTGATGGTAAAGGGTGAAGAAGTTTACATGCAGCATTGCACTGCCTGCCATCTGCCCAACGGCCAGGGCATACCGCCCGCCTTCCCCTCGCTGGTTGCCCAGGGGCTGTCCGTAGGGCCGCTGGAAGATCACATCGATATCGTGCTTAACGGTAAGGCCGGCACGGCAATGCAAGCGTTCGGGTTGCAACTCAACCCGGCGGAGATAGCCGCAGTTGTCACCTATGAGCGCAACGCCTGGGGTAATAGCATGAACGACATGGTGCAGCCGAAAGATATAAATGCCATGACGGCGAGCCAATAGGAGATTAGGATGAGTGAGGCCATAGAAGCACATCACGACGATCATCATCATGGCCCTGACAAGGGCATCATGCGCTGGGTATTCACCACCAATCACAAGGACATAGGTACGCTTTACCTGTGGTTCAGTTTCATCATGTTCCTGACCGGAGGCACGATGGCGCTGGGTATCCGGGCCGAACTTTTTCAGCCGGGTTTGCAGATAATTCAACCGGAGTTGTTTAACCAGTTAACGACCATGCACGGCCTTATCATGGTTTTTGGCGCGGTGATGCCCGCGTTTGTCGGGCTTGCCAACTGGCTGGTGCCCATGATGGTTGGCGCGCCGGACATGGCCCTGCCCAGGATGAACAACTATTCGTTCTGGATACTGCCGTTTGCTTTCGCCATGTTACTTTCAACCTTCCTTATGGATGGTGGCGCACCCAACTATGGCTGGACCTTCTATGCGCCACTTTCCACCGACTATGCGCCACCGAGCGTAACCTTTTTTATCTTTTCCATTCACATGATGGGTATCTCGTCCATCATGGGTTCGATCAATGTGATCGTCACCATCCTCAACATGCGGGCACCGGGCATGACCCTGATGAAGATGCCGCTCTTTGTCTGGACCTGGCTGATTACCGCTTACCTGCTGATCGCGGTGATGCCGGTACTGGCGGGTGTTGTCACCATGATGCTGATGGATATCCATTTCGGCACTGCCTTCTTCAACGCCGGTGGCGGCGGAGACCCGGTGCTCTTCCAGCACATCTTCTGGTTCTTCGGCCACCCGGAGGTATACATCATGATCCTGCCCGCCTTTGGCGTGGTGTCGGCGATCATCCCGACCTTCGCGCGCAAGAGGCTGTTTGGTTATGACTCCATGGTGTATGCAACCGCATCCATTGCCTTCTTATCTTTCATCGTCTGGGCGCACCACATGTTTACGGTCGGCATGCCCATAGCGGGTGAGCTTTATTTCATGTATGCCACCATGGCGATAGCGGTGCCAACGGGCGTGAAGGTGTTCAATTGGGTGGCCACCATGTGGCAGGGTGCCATGACGTTTGAAACCCCCATGTTGTTCGCCATCGCCTTTGTCATCCTGTTTACGATCGGCGGTTTCTCAGGGCTGATGCTCGCGATTACGCCGGTGGACTTCCAGTATCACGACACCTATTTTGTCGTGGCGCATTTCCACTATGTGCTGGTGCCGGGTTCCGTCTTCGCGATTATGGCTGCCGTTTATTACTGGCTGCCCAAATGGACGGGTAACATGTACAACGAAGCGCTCGGCAAAACACACTTCTGGTTGTCGTTTATTGGCGTGAATGTCACCTTCTTCCCGCAGCATTTTGTTGGCCTTGCGAACATGCCGCGCCGTATTCCTGATTATGCGCTGCAATTTGCGGACTGGAACATGGTATCCAGTTGCGGGGCCTTCCTGTTCGGGTTCAGCCAGTTGCTGTTCCTGTTCATTGTCATCCAGACGATACGCGGCGGTAAAAAGGCGGGGCATCAGGTATGGGAAGGCGCTCATGGCCTGGAATGGACGCTCCCGTCACCTGCGCCCTACCACACCTTTACCACGCCCCCGGCAGACATGGCTGAAGCTCATGGCTGAAGTTAACCAGGGTAAAACCGTCCGCAGGCTATTACTGGTAGTGGCCGGCATGTTTGCTTTCGGGTTTGCGATGGTTCCCCTCTACGACATTATTTGTGAGGTGACCGGGCTCAACGGCAAGACCGCCGGGCAATATGGGGCAGCCGAAACACAAGTGCTCAGGGAAGACAGGCTGGTAACCATACAGTTTCTTGCCAATAACAATGCTGACATGCCCTGGGAGTTCCGGCCCGGCGTCAGGAAGTTGCAAGTTCATCCCGGCAAGATGAACACGGCGGAATTTTATGTTCGCAATGCCACCGGCAAGACAATGGTCGCCCAGGCGGTGCCGAGTGTTGCGCCTTTCAGGGCGGCGGAATATCTGCATAAAACAGAGTGCTTCTGCTTTGTACAACAACAGCTTGCGGCCGGCGAGGAAGCGAAGCTACCGCTCAGGTTCATTATTGACAGTGGTATTCCAGAGGACGTGACAACCCTGACATTGTCTTACACTCTGTACGATGTCACAGAACAGGCTGATATCATGGCGCAAGCTGGTGCATCTGGGTAATTTCGAAGAACAGTTTGGAAGAATAGTTTCGAGGAGAATATAAATATGTCCACCCAAGGTGCTTACGAAACCTATCACGTTCCCCACAACAGCAAGCTACCCATCTTTGCCTCCATTGGCATCTTCCTGACGATGGTTGGCATGGGCAATATGTTCAACGAGATGACATCGGGGGAAGAGAGCAGTGTCGGAGAGATTGTTTTCCTCCTGGGGGGCTTTACCATGGGTGCCACCCTGTTTGCATGGTTCAGCCAGGTCATCAGAGAGAATCACGAGAATCTCTACTCTGACCAGATGAACAGGTCTTATGTCTGGGGCATGAGTTGGTTCATTTTTTCGGAGGTGATGTTTTTCGCCGTCTTTTTCGGCGCCCTCTTTTATGTCCGCATGTTTGCGGTCGACTGGATTGGCGGTGTCGGGGACCGCGGCCCCTCCGATATGCTGTGGCCTGAATATGAGCCGCACTGGCCATTGCTGAGTACACCCAACCCGGAAATCTTCCCCGGCCCGACGGAAACCATCAGCCCCTGGGGGCTGCCCTTGTTGAACACCGTGTTGCTGGTTACATCCAGTTTTACCGTGACGATTGCGCACCATGGCATCAAGGAAGGCAAGCGTGGCAAGTTGATTGGCTGGCTGGCCCTTACCCTTGCTCTGGGGGTTATCTTCCTTGGTGTGCAGGCCTATGAGTACTACCATGCCTACACCGCGTTGGGCCTGACTCTGGGTTCCGGGATTTTCGGTACCACCTTCTTCATGCTCACTGGCTTTCATGGCGCACATGTGACCCTTGGCTCCCTCATGCTGTTTATCATGCTGGGGCGTGCCCTGAAGGGTCATTTTTCAGCAGATGATTGTTTCGGCTTTGAGGCAGCGGCCTGGTACTGGCACTTTGTGGATGTCGTCTGGATTGGGCTGTTCGTATTTGTTTACGTGCTTGGCAGCTAGGTTCGCCCGGCGAAGAAAGCCCGCCCCGGGGCCACACACCCCTTAGTATCGGCCGGACCAGGGCGCGTTGTTACCAAGCTGGCCGGTGTACAAGCCATAAATCACCACCAGCAGCAGCAGGCCAGCGAGAGAAACCCGAATCAGTAACAGCCGGGCGGTTCTTTTCCCTCCCCTTCCCTGATCTTTCAACAGGGTCATCAGGGCGCCACCCAGGGCAATGAGATTTGCAATGAATAAAACGACAATGATCACTTTCAGCCACATGATGCGAATCCGGTAGTCTGATGGTGCGCACATTCAATCATAGCTGGAGGTTATCGTGTTTTTGTGCGGTTTGCCTGATGGCATTCGTCATGCTCGGATTATGGCAGTTGAGCCGGGAAGATGAAAAACGCGAATATCTGGCATTGCTGAAGGGCCGGCTCAACCAGCCTCCCATACCGGCCCATGAACTGCCCGAAGATGGTGACATCAATGGGTTGCCGGTGGCTATCAGAGGCAAATTTGACGAACAGATGACCTTGCTGTTGGATAACCGGGTGCTTAAAGGCAGGGTGGGTTTTGAGGTGCATCAGTTGTTTCGTGACGAATCAGGCATTGCACTGTTGGTCAACCGGGGCTTTGTGCAGATGGGCCGGACCAGGGCGAACCTGCCGCCTGTGCCCCCGGTTGTGTACTTGCCGGGGAAAGCTCCCCGGTTACTTGGCAGGGTTTACCAGCCTGATGGCGACCCCTGGCTCATGCGGGAAACGCCAGCGGTGCAGGGCGGCTTTCCGGCCAATGCGCAGCACATTGACATAGTGCAACACATCGATATAGCGCAACTGCAAGTGCAAACCGGCCTGGACATTTATCCTCTGACGGTCAGGCTGGAAGAAAATCAGCCAGGCGCATTGCCGCGGCACTGGCCGGCTACGGTGATGTCCCCGGCACGACACAGAGGTTATGCAATACAGTGGTTTGCCCTGGCGGCGACCGTTGTTGCTGCCTGGTTATTTTTTAGCTTCAGGAAAGAGGAGCAAAGCCATGACTGAGCATTCCGGGGAGGCTCGCACAGGCCGGGCCAGACTTGCTTTGCTGGCTATGATCGCTTTCGCGCCCATCCTGATTGCTTATGTGGTCTTCTTCTATTTTCCCGGCTGGATACCCTCGGGAACCACGAACCAGGGAGAGTTGATCATTCCCTCTGTAGACGGCCAGGATATTTCCACTGAGTTGGGTCAATATACAAGCTGGGTGCTGATGCAAGCTGTAGCATCGGACTGCGACGAGAAGTGTACGCAGATGTTGTATTTATCCCGGCAAGTGGTCATCGGGCTTGGCAAGAATGCGGGACGGGTAAAACGTGCGTTGCTTGCGCCTGTTGGTGTTTCAGCGGCGTTTCGGGATTTTTTGCGCAGGGAGCATGCGGACGTGCGGGTTATCGAGGTTGTGCATGATCTGCCGGGCAAGGCAAGTGATGAAGAGCCGCTATTATTCCTGATGGACCCAAGGGGCCAGGTGATGATGTATTACTCTCTTGAAAAAGCGGGCAAGCCCATGTTGAAAGATCTGAAGCATTTGCTGAAGGCTGCAGATATGGGTTGACCATTACAATCCGACCATAATTCAGACAAAGCAGAACAGGAAACCATCATGTTTACCAAAGCTTATTCGACCGCCAGCGGTTTCACGCTACCGGTGGTGATTTCCAGCCGCCTGGGCAACGACGAGTGCCACAGCATAATTGGTGCTTGTGTGGTGGTGAACCAGGACGGGTGGGTGCTTACCGTTGCGCACCTGATGCAAGAGATTCAGCGCCAGCAGAACAGCGCGTTGCAACACCGCTCCCACGACACCGAGGTTCAGGAACTGGAACAGGACATCGTCTCCAACCGACCCTATCGGAAGAAACGAGTTCACACTTTGCACCGGCCATCAAAAACTGCGGTGAAAAACCATTCCGTATGGTGGGGCAAAGACGGCGCGCAACTCATTGACATAACGATGATGCCTGCGGCTGACCTTGCACTCGGCCGCCTGGAGCCGTTCAACCCGGATTGGGTTGCGCAATATCCGGTGTTCAAGAACCCGGCGAGTGGGTATGTTCCCGGGCGCAGCCTGTGCCGGCTCGGCTTCCCGTTTCACGAAATCAAACCGACTTATGATGAAGAAAAAAACGCCTTCGTGTTGCCCGAAGGCTCGGTGCCGTTGCCGTTGTTTCCGATAGAAGGCATATTCACGCGGGTCGTGATTGCGCCGATGTTGCAAGCTGGCGGGGGTGAACCCGCTGGCAGCCAACCTACAGAAGCGGGCAAGTTCATCGAAACATCTTCCCCTGGCCTCGCGGGCCAAAGCGGCGGCCCTATTGTTGATACTGACGGCCTGGTCTGGGCGCTGCAATCTCACACCCGCCACTATTCGCTGGGCTTCAACCCACCCGTGCCGACCCGGCGCAAAAACGTGGCACAAAAGGAACACCAGTTTCTGAATGTTGGCCTTGGTGTTCACACCGAGCCGATTTTGCGTTTCCTGAAAAGCCGGGGTGTGGAACATCAGGTTGCGGATTGAGAGGTGTTATACTTTCCACACGCATCAGCAAGCAATGGCGGCTGGTGTTTACCTGGTCTGTGAACGTGGCGAGGCTAATGACATATATCTGGACAATCACGACTATCGGTGAGGTAGGTCATGAACATCACTAAAAGACAACCCACTAGTGTTGGCGAGATGATTACCGAAGAATTTTTAATTCCTTTGGAATTGACTCAAGGGCAGCTTGCTGAAGCGATGGGTGTAAGCCGAAAAACCGTCAATGAGTTGTGTACCAATCGTCGAGCCATCACAGCCGACACAGCATTAATGCTTTCGACAGTTTTTGGGAATACAGCAGATTTTTGGTTGAATCTACAGCAGCGCAATGAAATATGGAAAGCACTCAATACGCCAAAACGACGTGTACGAATTGAGAGAGCCAAGCCCATTGCAGCTTGATGTTTCCTATCCTTACAAGTCTCCCTGTTTTATAGGCACGAGGATTATCATTAATGAGACAATACAATCCGCCCCACCTGGCTTGTCATCTTCATGGACTATGATTTAGGATCTTTTGACGAGGATGAGTGTCGGGTAGAACCGACTAAGGATCCTTTTATACCGGAAAAACTGTAAACCGTGTCTCCGGCACAAACTGTAAAGCAAGGCCAGGGCAGCACCTGATTAACGAAAAACCAAGCATTTCCTGAGTAGCTTATAATATATTAAGCAAGGAGTTATAATCGAATCCAGTGTCTGAAGAAATTTGAAGTATGCGGACAGCTTATTCTTTTTATACCTAAGTTATCATGGTCTGCACGATGACTTTATTCTTTAACACAAATCAGCGAGGAAAAAATGAACATAAATAAACAATCCATCCGTTTCGGCGCCAGCATTTTGCTGGTTATAATCGCTGTACAATCTCCCGGAACCGCGATAGCACGGGACACCGTACAGAATTACCCCATAATTGATGCCATGCAAACTGCCACTGCTAAATCATTCACCGATGTCAAATTCTATTTCGGAGATCAATCTCATCCTGCAGTCAAGCGATTGATTGGGACCTATCCCACCAAAAGGACGACCAACGCATTTGGCAAATCTGACACTAAGGCCTGTCGATGGGCATTTCTTTCAGCGATCAAGACGTTTTACGAACGAGCGCTGGCAGAGGGTGGCAATGCTGTGGTCAATATCCAAAGCATTACCACAGGAAAGCCCATCAATAGCTCTGATGAATTCGTCTGTCGGGCGGGAGGCCTGATGGCTAAAGTATATCTTGAGGGCACTGTAGTCTCATTGGATCTTGTCGATAATTAAACCCAACTTTTCTGACTTCTACATAGACTAGCGGCATAGTGGGGTTCATTTCTTGCTTGTGTCAAAGAGGAGAATCAGGCTAGCTGTAGTAGCCAGGCAGTAACAATTCACTGTCTTGGGGTTTCCAGTCAGTGAGTTTTTTAAAGTCGATTTTGTGCAGCGTTGCTGTATTGTCAAGTGTTTGATAGCGTGGTGTGCCTTGCGCCGTGCAAAGTATTGTTTCTCCGCCGATCCGGTATAAGTTGAATCGCCAATGGCAATTTTTCTTTTCGCTAAAGAGGGGAGTAATTTTTTGGTGATGAATCTCGAAGGGAATTTCATCTAGCGACATGCTGCCAATTGTCTCCCCAAGTGCTTTAATCGTTGCCTCTTTAAGAGTCCAAAATAAAAGAAATAAATGATTCTGTTCAGACTCACTTTTTAGGCTAAGCAGTTGTTTGTATTCTTCTGGGTGAAAATATCTTTCTGCAATCGCCATTAAATTATTGCGACGGTTAGCTATCTCAACATCAACACCGAGACAGTTTGCTTTTCCTACAGCGCAGCAAACAGTTTTGTTGCTGTGGCTCAAATTGAATTGGATTGCTTTGCTTCGGAAGGGGAGTGTAGAGGGAGGAATGAAGGGCTTGCCTTTGTCACTTTTTTCAATAATCAGTGCTTGAGCGGCAAGGCCTGTGTAATGAGAAATGGCCAAGCGTTGCAAGGCTTTACCAATAGCGGACTCTTGTTTTTTTTCTTTGCGGCGGGTGTTCTGTAGAAAAGCGCGTCTTTCTTGTGAACTTAGCAGGTGGCTGAGTTTGCCATGCCGCCAGAGCGTGTCAGGAAGCGTGTGGTTATAGCAAAGCCAAAGCTCCATGAAGATAGTTGGTGCTTATTGGCAACGCTTAAAAATGAGTGATGTGTTAATTCCCCCAAAGGCGAAATTGTTGCTCATGACAATCTCGTTTTCCATCTGGCGGCCTTCTCCCATGATGTAATCCAGTTCCCCGCAATCTGGGTCTGGGTTTTCCAAATTGAGGGTCGGAGCATACCAATTGTCACGCATCATGTTAATTGAAGCCCACGCTTCAATGGCACCACATGCACCTAGCGTATGCCCAAGGTTTCCTTTCAAGCTGCTGATACAAACTTGCTTACCAAAGAGGTTTTCTGTGGCATTGGATTCGGCAATATCGCCGCGGTCGGTGGCTGTACCATGGGCATTGATGTAAGGAATGTCTTGAGGCTGTAAATTGGCATCTTGAAGGGCGAGCTCCATAGCAATCTGCATAGTATCTTTGTTGGGCTGTGTAACATGGCCGCCATCCGAGTTAGTGCCATAGCCAATTAACTCTGCATAGATGGTAGCACCGCGAGCTTTAGCGTGTTCCAGCTCTTCTAAAATGAGTGAGCCCGCTCCTTCACCAATCACAAGTCCATCACGGTCTTTATCGAAAGGTTTAGGGGATAAGGTTGGGGTATTGTTGAGTGTGCTGGTGGCATAGAGTGTGTCAAATACTGCGGCTCCAGTGGCACAGAGTTCTTCAGCACCTCCCCCAACCATGACAGTTTGTTTACCATACTTAATAGTTTCGTAGGCGGCGCCAATGCCTTGGCTGCCAGATGTACAGGCGGTATTGGTAGGAATGATTCTGCCCCTTAACCCAAAGAAAATACCCGTGTTGACAGCGGCTGTGTGAGGCATCATGCGAATGTAAGTAGTTGCAGTCACATTGCTCATGTCGCCATTAACAAGCATGCTGCCAAAATCTGTCATAGCTGGAGGGCTTCCTGCTGAAGAGCCGTAAGCAATGCCAGCTTGGCCGCTTTTAAGGATAGGGTCATCAAGTAAGCCACTGTCTCGAAGAGCGTGTTCTGTGGCGACTGTGGACATGAGGGCAATTTTCCCCATGGAACGCACTTTTTTTCGTGTGTAATGTTCTGGCGTTGTAAAATTTTGTACAGGGGCACCTAGGCGAGTATTGAGATCTTTAAAGCGGTCCCATTCTTCAATATACGCAATACTGCTTTTCCCTCGTTTTAAATTATTGGAAAAAGTGCTCCAGTCTTCACCGAGTGAGCTGACGATACCCATGCCTGTAATAACAACTCTTTTATTCATATTTTTTGGTTTTCCTTGGATATTCAGAACATGCCGCCATTAACAGAAATGACTTGCCGGGTAATATAAGCTGCTTGTTCAGAGAGTAGGTAGCTCACTAGTGATGCGACTTCTTCCGCTTTTCCAAAACGTTGCATAGGAATCATCGCCATCGCTTGCTCGCGAACATGCTCGTCGACCATCTCCGTTTCAATAACCCCAGGTGCAATACAGTTAACGGTAATTTTTCGTTTTGCCAGTTCAATTGCCAAGGCTTTCGTGGCACCAATGAGGCCTGCCTTGGAGGCACTGTAATTTACCTGGCCACGGTTGCCCATCAAACCAGAGACAGAGGAAATGGTGATAATTCTGCCAGGTTTACGACGCTGTATCATCGGCATGGTAAGGGGTTGAACGACATTATAAAAACCGTCGAGGTTGGTGCGCATGACAGAATCCCAATCCTCTTCACTTAGGGCGGGGAAGGCTCCATCTGCATGAATGCCTGCGTTACAGATAACACCGTAATAAGCTTCATTATCATTAATGTCTTGTTCAAGTACAGTACGAGTTTGTTCGCGGTCGCTGATGTCAAATTGCAGAAGTCGAATAAAGCCGCCTTTGGTGGTAACGGACTCGACAAGCTCGTCTGCGGCTTGTTGATTGCTTCGATAGTGGGCGACTACCGTATAGCCAGCTTCTACCACGGCTATTGCGATGGCTTTGCCAATACATCCACTGGCTCCTGTCACGAGTACGCTGGGCATAAATTACCTATTTAAAATTTCTTCTATATTTTCGGGCTGTATCGCTTTGATTTCAGCAGTGAGCAATGTCTGTTGGTTTTCATCGAGAACCTTACAGTCAAACATTACCAGATTGTGCTCGTCGCGGAAAATTATGTCTACACGAATGAGGACTTTTTGATTGGCCTCAAAATGCTCGCAAAAGAGCTGGCATTCACGAGTGCCGAGCAAAAACCCTGGTTGAGGTGGCCTCAAGGCTTCTTTGGATTCTATCCCAGCAATAAAACCAATCGTTTGGGCCATGTATTCAATGCCTACCCATGCTGGGGTGCGACCCTGTTCATCGCTGTAGAGTGTTGCTTGATTATGATGGACTTCAGCCTCAGCCCAGCTATCGCCATAAGCCTTGAGAGCATTCACAAGCAGTGCGGAATCACGATGTACCAGCAAATCCTGAACGGGGTTTTGGCTGTAATTAGTGGCATGCATAACGACAATATAGTAATAAATATCAAGCAAAAAGTCGCGGCGCATTATACCGAAGATTGGCCCGCTTGCATGCGCAGGAAAGTGACCAAGGGCACAAGAACTAAATTGAATATACTGCCGAGTAGGACAGTGAGGCCAAAGTGAGCAATCATTAGGGTGCTGCTGTAAGCGAGTAAGCCAAAAGAAAGGCAGCTCGTAATCGCGGAGAGGAAAATGGCAACCAGTGTGTCTGTATGTTCACGTGTGTAGTGAGAAAGGAATATGCTGTAATCCATGCCAAGGCCAAGTATGAGAAATAGACCAAATAGATGAAATAAAGAAACATCAATATTCATTAAGGTGAGGGCACTAAGCGTCAATAGAGAAGATAACATGGGCACAGCGACCAGAAAAAGGGCTCGTATTTGTCGATAAAGGAGGTATACGAGGCAGCATACTGCCAGGTAAGCGAAGGCCAGTAATTTTAATGTGCTGTGAATTTGCCCCTTGAGAAAGTGACCAAGTGATTGGATTTGATCGACGTATTCAATGTCAGGGTGGTGCTCTAGCAATTGCTGAATAGCATTTTTATCACTGTCACCTAATAGGAGTATTAATGTGCCATCAATACTCTCACCGAATTCGCTTTGCATAAGTGTCAGTCGATATTCTTCAAGAGTGTCTATTTTTAGGTGGCTCAACTGAAGAGGGTGCAGAGTTGATTGTGAGTAGTCTCGTTTTAAGTTATCAATGGCTTGTGCAGTCATGCCAAGCTCTTGCAATATGGCGTGATAGCCTTTATTCGTGGCATAAAGAGAATTGAGTTGTATGTCATTTAGTTGTTGTTGTTTTTGCGAGGGCAGTAGCTGGCTTAAAGCAATTATGTCTTGTGTTGATACTGTGCGTAATTGAGGAAGAATCATTTCTTCTTTTTGTAAGGCTTCCTCAAGATTATTAGCATGTACAAAAATAAACTGACTGCCAGAAACATTACTTAGTAAACGATTTATTTTTTTGTCATTATATAAAAGGTCAGCAGGAGGTTTATACATGGCTTTGGCTTCGGCATTAAAGTTCAGGGAAGACAAAATAATGAAGGTTGAGCAAAGTGCTAAAGCAAAACAAAAAGTAAGAACGTTATTAACAGAAAAACGCTGCCAGAATGATAAGAAGACACTGGCATACTGAAAACTTTTAGGATGCAAATAAACCGTTTTCCTGAGTAGTCGAGGGAAAAGACATAGGACAAATAGCCAGGCACTGATCAAGCCAAAGATGGCAAAAAAAGCCATTTGCTGCAAGCCTGGCAATGGAGCATTAAATAGGCAGGCGTAGGCGGCGAGCGTACTCACTAAACTGAAGACTAATGCGGGGTATAAATGCTGATGTTTTTGTTGAGAGGCATTAGGTCGATTATGGAAGGCGAAATAGTGCAAGGCATAGTCGATACTGACGCCAATCAAACTTGCACCAAATACAAGAGTGATGAGATGAATGCTGTCGAACAGTAGCTGAGAAAGTAATAAGGCACTGAAGCAGCCAAAGCCAATGGACATTAAGCCAAGGAGCAAATGCACCAAGGAGCGAAAACAAAGGAGAAACAAGCTTACGATTGAAAGAATAGAGACGATACTGATTAGTGCCAACTCATTTTTTGCTTGTTGTGCGGCAGTGCCTGCGTGAAAAACCACCCCGGAGTAAATGACATCAAGGTCTTGTGGTGAAGCAGCCTCAATAGTTTCGAGTATTTGATTAAAATCGTTGAAAAATGCTTCTTGTACCGCGAGATCAAGTGGGTTGCCGTTGATAGTTGCGCTTAAAAAATAATAATGCTGACCTTCAGGGGTTTGGATAATTAGAAAGTCATCTTCGATGCTGGTGTTTCCAGACGAAGGCAGGCCGCTTATTACGAAATTTTGAAATAATGCTAAAGGGTCTTGCGCAAAACGAAGTAAGCCACTTTGGCCTATACCGTAGAGTGATTGGAGTGTTTGTTGCTTTAACGCTGTGAGAGTTTGTGTTGATAGTGTTTGTTGATCTTGTGGGGTAAGCAGAAATCGTCTATGTTGCTTCAAGGTTTCAATTAGGGATTCTCTTGCACTAAGTGTGTCGTTTAAATTATGCAGAGTGATAGAGGCACTGTCTTTTAATAAGTCTAGGGCCTGTACGCTGATTTGTTGCGCTTTATCTTTTTTGGAACTGCCAAACCCAACAATAATTTTGTTTTGCGCATTCTTTTGCAAATTTTTAATGGCTTTATCTAATACGGGATTGCTTTTGTTGTAATCAAATAAGGCGAGTAAATCGGTCTCAATGGCAGGCAGGCGCTTTTGTGCGAACATTTGTGTGAGGGTGATAAGTAGTGCGGCACAAAGTATGACAAATAAAGTACGAGAAATTTTGTCCGTCAGTGACAGAGTGAATGGCTGGCTATCGGTATTCAATGATTCACCAGAAACTCAGGATTGGCACAGTGTGTGAGTAAGATGGGGGAAAAATTGACAGCGCTCTGTGCTTAAAGGCGTGTTTCGTGTTTCTACTGTTAGATTTATTTCTGTGAGGTCGCCTCCTGGAGTTTCGATCATGATTTTTTCTAGTTGAACCCCTCCTTGTAAGGTAATGTGTTTGAGGGACTTTTTAGCAACCTTGACTTTGGGGAGTAGCGTTAATACCCACTGCTCTTGTTCGCTATAACGACTACTGATAGTGAAGTGTTTCTCTAAGTCAGCAAATTCACCCTGTAGGATACTGTTGATGATGTTTCCGGTATGTTGCATGGATAAGGGTTGGCCCGAGATATCTGTGCTGTCACTTTGAACGCCTGGGCTTTCCCATTCGGTGACGGCTTGGTCCTCGAAAGTGTTGCCAATAAAAAAGGGGGCGTTCACCTCCCAATATAGGCCTTGTTGGCGAAGATAAATATAGCGGCCACTTGAAAGTAATGTGACGCTGAAATCACCGCTTTTTCTTGACTGTGTAAAAGTTCCTGCAACGGATTGATGTTGTGATAGTGTGTTGCGAATATCTTGCAAGATTGTTTCGGCGTGTTCCTTCGGCTGACTCGGATTCTCGTTGGCTAATACGCAAGGCATGGCCAGGCAAATGCACAGGACAAAAATTGTCGAAAAGCCGAAGAGAGTATTCATTGGATTAATTAGGGATTGTATTAGGATCGATACCGAGCTTTTCAAATAGAATGTCGGGAGATTGATAACACATTGCTGCACTTTTCATATCGACTGCCACTTGAATAGTGTATGCGCTGGTAAGTTTTTCACCGGTTTTTACATCACGAATTTCATAAGTCAACTTCAAACGAAACTCATATTCTTTGATGCTTGTGACAATAATAATCTCTTGATCATAAACGATGGGTTTTATGTATTTGATCCGCATGTCGACTACGGGCCAAGCGTAGCCGGAATCAAACATTTTGGAGTAAGTGTAGTCGATGCTTTCAAGTAATTGACAGCGGGCAAGTTCAATATAGCGGACATAGTGGCCGTGCCAAACGATGTTCATTGAATCAATATCGTGGAAGGGAATACGGTAGTTAAATTCGACAGACTGCATAAGTTACACTAAGGACTCAGTTAATTTTCTACCTGCTTGGCAGGTTTGCTATGCGACTTCCTGGAAAGCAGAGTGGGAATTCTGAGTAGCATGCCAAAGAAAAGTCGCGCATGCATTTTTGAAATTCGCACATTGTCAGCCAGTAAGTCAAAGTGGGATTCAATATTATCGTGATAAATGATACTGGTGTCTATATGTTCAACGGATAGGCCTTGCCAGTAAAGCCTCACTAAAATGTCTGTATCAAAATCCATGCGTCTACCGATGTTGCCTTTTTCAATGAGTAATGCCGTTGCGCTGACGGGATATAGCCGGTAGCCACACATTGAGTCTTTGATGTTTTTAGACAGCGTATTAATATGAACCCAGATATCTGTGATTAAACGGCCGTAACGTCTTCCTTTCGGCATTTCTTCGTAGCGCCGGAGCCCGCTGATGACTGCCTCTGGATTGGCTTGGCTTAATTGAATAAAAGCCGGGATATCGTCAAGGTTGTGTTGGCCGTCAGCATCGACCTGTAGAATATGACTATAGTGTTGTTGTTTTGCGTAAAGAATTCCATCGTAGACCACCGCACCTTTGCCCCGATTGGTATCGTGTCGAATTAACGTGACAGTTTGTGAGAACCGTTTGGCCACTTTTTCTAGGGTCAGTCGACAGCTATCGTGACTGCCGTCATCCATTAAAAGGCAGGGGATTTTCTGCAGAGTAAGAGTCTCGACGATAGCCTCAATTTTTGATTCATGATTGTAAACGGGGATGACCACCAATAAGTTATAAGTTTTATCGTCATGCATGGTAAATGTAAATCAGCTGCAGTGAAGTTGGCCTTGAGAATAGACATGCTTATCATCGAAATAACGAAAGGTAGCAAAGTCTTTTTCGAGGTCGTATTTTAAATGGAGAGAAATTATGATCTCAGGCTGGATGATGTTGGTGAATTTAAGCCGCTTAATTGCTCGTAAAGGTTTTCCCATGTTGTTGCTTAGGCGCTCTGCTAAAGCGATAGCCCATTTCAGTTGCACCACTCCTGGTAGGACAGGCAGGTTGGGGAAGTGACCTTGAAAGTAAACTAGTTCTGCGGGAAGAAACCACTGTTGAGTAATTTCAGAAGGAGAGGTATCTTCTCCTATGAGGCGAGCTGCTTCAGTGTCCATGTTTAGTCTATTGGCTTGGGTGGCGGAAATTAAGTAGCTTCTTGTAAAAGCTTATGCACGGCATCGACCACATCTTGGACAGAGCGAGCTTCTTTGAAATCAGCGGGCTGTAGCTTCTTACCAGTAATATCCTTGAGCTTCACGATCATATCAACCGCATCAATACTATCAATATCCAAATCATCGTAGAGCAGAGATTCAGGCTTAACTTCCTCTGCTGGTACTTCAAACAGCTCTGTCATTAGTTCTTGAAGGTGTGTGAAAATCACATCTTTGCTTTGCATACTCGGCAGTACCCCCGTAATACATCGTTTTAATAAAAGGTGTTTTTTATTCCCCTTAACATTTATTTAAGGAGCCTATTTCTGACGTGAACATTAACAGAAGTTCAGAAAAAATGTCTGAGCATATAGTGCAAAGTCTCTTAGCTTAGGTCAATTTAAAACATTTTAGGTTTTTGGCTTAACTGATTGAATTTATTAATTTTTTCATTATACAGCACTTCTAAATCCCGGGTCAGTTTCCGGGAAGCTTTACTCTTAGGGCCATCCAGATAGGGAGCGATATCAATATTCGGTAAGACCTCGAGATGAAAATGAGGAGGGGACTCGGGTATTTCATACCACTTTTGGCCTTTCATTAGCGTGGGTGGTGAGCAGCTAATGAATACAGGCGTAATGTCGTGCTGGGCATTGATGGCTATATTGGCAGCACCACGGAGTAATTTGACCGCTGTACCAGGCACAGAGCGCGTGCCTTCAGGAAAAAGAATGAGGGAGTCCCCATGTTTCAAGGATTCGCTACAGTCCACGAGCATCTGCTTACTGGCATTGCTGACGTATCCCGCAAGTTTGGTGGGAATCAGAGTGAACTTATTCTCTTTAAGGCCTTGTTTTATAACGCAGTTAGCCTGTTTCACCATGGATATCAGAAAAACCACATCCAGAAGCGAGGGGTGGTTGGCAACTAATAGTTGTCCTTGGTGTTGCAGGCGTTCCAGGTCTTTGACTTCAGAACTTAAGAGCCCAAGGCTGCGAAGTATCCACAGGTAAAAGAGGAAGGAGGGGCTGATAATTCGCCGCATAATGCGATATTTGCGTTGAAGAGAGAACGGTAAGGGGAAGAGTAGAAGGATAAATGCTGAGCCAACAATGGAGCCGCCTAGGCCAAAAATGGCGAAGCTAAAGCCTGTGGCAAGAACACGCCAATAGTAAAAAATCCGTGAAATCATCGCTGAAACAGTGCCTTTTAAGCGGCATAACCTAAGCCGTCAATTTCCAGAGCTAGCTCAACTCGGCAGATATCGCCGTGAAGGAATAAAACCTGCACATTGCAGCTTAACCCTGCTTGCTCAATGGCATTAGACAAGACTGGTGCCAGTAGTTGGTATTGTTCAGCGTGGCGACAGTACACTTTCAAATGGGTCATATCCAAGGATGCCATGTTACTGCGTTCTTGAATCGACTTGAGAAGGTGTTGAATATTCTCCATGGTGACATCGAGCTGCGCTCGGGAGTCATTAGGGTGAACTGTTTCATGGCCTACAACGCTGGCTGTACCAGAGAGGTGAAGTAGACTCTGGTCTATCAAGGCCCTGGCAAAAGAAGGGCTTTTGGGGCCATATTGCCTGGGGTATTCATAAGCGGCTACTTGCCGAGGATTTTCAAAGTGTGTACAGGCTTGTTTACTAGCAAGCAGGTAAATCACGCTGTGGTCTGTATGGTGACCGATGGCACAGGCAGAGGGGTATTGTTCTGAGCCCAGTTGGCTTTCACAAAAAGCCTGTTCCCGCCCTAGACAAAACTGTTTATAAACTTCCGAATCACCGTCTCCTTGATTGATATCTGAGAGGTAATTCCATGCTCGGGCAATATGGAGATATTGTTTCGTCTCTAGCAGCGATAAAAGTTCAACATAGGCTGCTTTCACGGCAGCGCAAAAGGTTGTGGAATCATCGATTTTAGGAATCCATGTCCCGGTAAAGATGTGTTGGTCGCTACAGGACCACTGACAGCTTCCTTCTCGGCCATATTCTACCGGGGAATCACTGTACCAGGCTTCTTTCATGCCGGTACTTTGTGCCATATTGAATGTGCCAAGCAGGGAGAGGCCTGTGTTATAACAGCGAGGGTCCCGCTGAGGGGTGCACTGCGCTTGAAAATCCACCACCGCAAGCAAGTGGGAATCCTGGAGTAATTTATTTTGCTCTGCATGGCTGAAATCGCAATGCAGTGGCCTTCTTGCAGTAGAGTTTGACACGCTATTTGAGTACATTGGTGTTCTTAACCGCTGAAGCTGGGCAGTTTACATATTGGAAGATTTTTTGCCAGTGTTAGAGTTCTTGATTCAAGGTAAACGCTCCCGTAGAGTACGCCCCCAGTATAAAAAAACATCAATGCCGATTCTTCATATGAAGGAACTAAGCATGATAGCTGAGCCCAATAAACCTGATGTAGTACCACATCCGGTCCTTGCCGATTATTACGGTGAAGCAGACGATCGCCGTAAAAAAGTCGATGAAATGTTTGATACCTCTGCAGTCCACTATGACTGGATCACCAATATGATGAGCTTTGGCTCCGGTCGTTGGTATCGTCACGATGCTTTAAAGCGAGCGGGTCTGGAAAAGGGGATGAAACTGTTGGATGTTGGGGCTGGCACTGGCGTCGTTTCCTACGCGGGACAGCAGATTGTGGGGGGAGAAGGCTTAGTCGTAGCCCTTGATCCGAGTAAAGGGATGTTGACCGAGGCAAAAAAATTGGGGGTTTCCTATGCCGTTCAAGGCCTGGGGGAGATGTTGCCATACCCTGATGATACCTTTGATATGCTGAGTATGGGATTTGCACTACGTCATGTTGCAGATTTGAAATTGGCTTTCGAAGAATACAATCGTGTCTTAAAGCCCGGTGGCAAAATTTTGCTACTCGAGATCACGCGATCCGATAACCCTATTGCGGCTTTTGCGCTAAAAGTCTACATGAAGTACATCATTCCTACTGTCACAAGAATATTTAGGCGCAGCCCCGAAGCGCAAGAGTTAATGCAGTACTACTGGGATACAACAAACGAATGCGTCAGGCCGGATGCAATTCTTGGCGCTTTAACGGGAGCAGGGGTGTCCAACCCTGAGCGCAACTTGGTATTAGGGCTTTTTAGTGAATACACTGGTGTCAAACTCTCAAAGGCCTGAGTAAAAACAGAAGGAATGAATCAGGAATCACAAATGACTGAACAAACTGCAGTAGAAACAGAAATGGCACAGGCTTTAATTGAGGCCTTAGATTTAGAAGACGTTGATGCTGAAGAAATTAAACCTGAAGCAAGGTTATTTGGTTTTGATACGCCTGATAGTCTTGGGCTTGATTCCATTGATGCCTTAGAAATTTCTGTGATGGTTGCACAAAAATACAATGTGCAAATTAAAGCGGATGACGAAAAGAACAAAGCAATATTTGCTAGTTTACGTTCGTTGTCTGAGCATATTGAAGCAAATCGCTGATTTAGGCTCTTTCGAACCAGTCGTGCTGTGCGCATTGTTTTAATTATTCTTTATCCTCTACTGGCTCACAGCGCCGCTGTATTTCAACTTCCTATGCTAACGGGGCTTGCTCTTATTAGTTTAAGTGCAGCCATTTTGCTTGGGGGACTTAAGCAAAAGCAATTTCTCGTTTGGTTGTCATTTATAGCCATTGCAGTAATCTCTTTAACCCTTGCTTGGTATAACAAAGCGCTTTATATGCTCTATGTTCCGCCAGTGATAATTTCATTAGTTTTCTTTATCGTGTTTTTTAATACGCTCTTACCGGGTAAAGAGCCATTAGTGACAGCTATTGGTGAAAGATACAGGGGGCCTCTAACACAAGAAATGAGACATTACACGAAAGGTGTGACTATTTTGTGGGTCCTGACTTGCGGGCTTATGTTTATGTCGTCAATATTGTTACCCATTTACGCGCCTTATGAATTGTGGTCATTATTTGCTAACTTCTTAAACTACATTATTCTCGCTATGCTGTTTTTCATTGAATTTGTTTACCGCTGTTGGCGTTTTCCTGATCATGACCACCCAGGCTTCATTGATTATATAAAAATAGTTATTGATGCCGAAGTGAGATCCTATAAACCCAATCGGGTAGATAATAGTTAGCTTTGCGGGAGTGAATAATATTTATGTCTCCAAACGCTCTCACCACTATTCCATTGATCAAAGGGTATAGCCCGGAAAAAATTCTTTTCTATTCAGAGGATGAAACCTTTTCTCAAGGTCAATTTTTGAGTGACGTTTTATATTGCGCGGCCTATTTGAACAAATTGGATGTTAAGTCACTGATTAACCGTTGTTCTCATCGTTATTTTTTTGCTGTTATTTTTGCTGCGGGAATAGTCAACGCGTTGCAGAATTTATTGCCTCAAGGCAGGCAGAGCGGCCATATTCAACGGCTCAAGGAAACTTACCCTAATGCCTATTCCATCGGTTTTCCTGAAGATGGTGTGGATATCAATATTATTGAGGTTTTGGAGCAAAACTCGTGTGACCCTGAGCAGATCAAATTACCTTTTATTGCTTCTGATACCTTGGCAGCTTTAGCATTTACGTCAGGCAGCACAGGGCTTCCAAAAGCAAACCCTAAATACTGGCGAACTCTTGTGGGAACCACCCAGAAACTCACTAAACGTTTTTTTTCTCAGTGTACTGAAACCCCAACTATTATCGCGACGGTGCCCAGTCAGCATATGTACGGTTTAGAGATGACCGTGATGATGGCTTTGCAGGGCGAGTGCCAAGTAAGCATTGAAAGACCTTTTTATCCTGAAGATATCGCTAGGTCAGTTAAAGAAGCGCCGTCGCATTGTGTGTTGGTGACGACACCCGCACACCTGAAATCTATTTTGGGTATTCAAATAGACCCCAATGAAGTGGGTATGGTGGTCTCTGCTACGGCGCCACTCGATTTGGCGCTTGCGGAAAATGCAGAAAAACACTTGCAGTGCTCGATACAGGAAATTTATGGATGTACAGAAGCAGGTAGTATGGCGACACGTTATAGTTGCAAAAATAAGGCTTGGCATTTATTAGAGGGCTTTGCGTTGCAAGAAAATGAATATAGCATGCTTGCGACAGGGGATCATTTATATGAAGAAGTACCTTTGCAAGATGTTATTGAGATTATTGATGACTGTCATTTTCAACTGCTTGGCCGTAGCACCGATTTAATTAATGTGGGAGGGAAACGCTCGTCATTAGTGCATCTCACTAGCGTCTTGAGTCAATTAGAGGGCGTTGAGGATGCTTGGTTTTTTTTACCTGATAATGCTGATGATAAGACGGTTCCACGCCCAGCCGCTTTTGTGGTCAGTGCTAGACCGCTAAGAGACTTGATGAAAGAAATGAGTTTGTGTGTTGATCCTGTCTTTATCCCTCGCCCTATCTATCAGGTCAATCGAATTTTAAGAAATGACACAGGAAAAGTGACAAGAGAGCTTATTGAATTGATGCTAAAAGAGACCAGGGCTTAATCGCGAAGCATTATGAATACTGTCGACTTTAAAGTGCCCTCTGAACACCCTTGCTATGAGGATCATTTTCCTGTGCAGACTATTGTCCCCGGAGCCTTGCTAATTGAATGGTTAGGGAAATGTTGGGAAAATGTGCAGGGTGCTCCTTTTCAATTACAGCATATACCGACATTAAAGTTTTTATCTCCTGTTTATCCTGGTGAGTTATTGCGTTTTGAATATCAAGACAAAAGTGATGCTGTGGCCGTGACATGTTATAAATGTGTAGGGAGCGAGTTGACCACTGTGCTGAAAGGGAAGTTTGCAAAATAAAATAATGGGTTCTGAATCGGAAGTAAGTAAAGGTATACATTGGCGTAATCAGTCAGAGGCAGGTAATCAATTCATGCGCCGCTTATTGGTTTGGATTGCCTTGCACCTAGGAAGGTCTGTATCAATGCTAGTATTGGTTCCTACGGCGATATATTTCACAGTCTTTGCCAGAGAGTTTAGTCAGTATTCCAAAGAGTACTTAGGAAAAGTTTTCAAGACTGACTCAATACCCTGGATGCAGGTGTATAAGCACTTTTTGACTTTTGCAGTCTGTTCAGTCGATAAGTTATTTTTCCTGTCTAATCGTTTTTCCTCTTATCACGTGAGTTTAGAAGGGACAGAGGTGTTTGATCAATACATTGAAAAAAGACAGGGAGCTATTTTACTGGTTAGCCATGCTGGTAATTTTGAAATGATGAGGGCTTGCGGGAATAAAGACAGGGGTTTACCCATTAAAATTGTGATGAGCCGTGGGCACAATGCCGGCGCAAGCGAGTTAATGGAGCATTTGGCGCCTGATATGGCGGGCAATATTATTGATGCAGACGTTTCACCCAATGAGCTTGTCCTGCAAATTCAAGAAGCTATTGCAAATGGCTACTTCGTTGGAATGATAGCTGATCGTGGTCGAAAAAATGAAGCATTCATTCCCTGTGAATTTCTTGGTGATCAAGCCAACTTTCCACTTGCCCCCTGGTTAATAGCTTCAGTGCTTAAAGCACCAGTGATTCTTTGTTTTGGTTTGTATGGAGGGGCGCGTCATTACAAGATCTATTGTGAGGAGTTTTCACAAGCAGTGGTAATTCCCCGTAAAGATCGACAGCAGAAGCTTGCGGTACTATGTCAAGCTTACGCTAAACGCTTGGAGCACTATGTGTCTCGCTATCCTTATAACTGGTTTAATTTTTTTGCGTTCTGGGCCAATAAATAGTGGTTGATGAATATAACAATGAATAAATTGCAAATTACTGACTTTACTCTAAGTACTGCTTTAGGTTGTGGAGTAAAAAATAATCGAGAAAAACTTCACAGTGATGAGAGTGGTTTGAGGCCTTGCGATTTTTTTGATATGAATAATGGCGAAGTGAAACCGTTACAGACGTACATTGGTCAGGTTGATGCTATTGAGGATGTTATCTTTGAGAATGCTTTCGAACAATTTAAGTGTCGTAACAATGCGCTGTCTTTATTGACGCTACAGCAAGACGGCTTTTATGATCGTACAAAAAGAATGATTGAGAAGTATGGGGCTTCCCGTGTAGGGCTTTTTATGGGCACCAGTACCTCAGGGCTTCACCAAACGGAGAAGGCCTATATGGATAGGCTGAATGATGAATCACGGTTGCCTGAATGGTTTGATTACGCGAATACTCACAATATGTTCTCCACAACAGAGTTTGTTCGGGCTTATCTAGGTATTACTGGTTTTTCATCGGTGATATCAACAGCTTGTTCGTCAAGTGCTAAAGTTTTTGCCTCAGCTGAAAGGGCGATTGAGCAAGGTTTTTGCGATGCTGCAGTTGTTGGCGGCACAGATTCTCTTTGTTTAACGACCTTATACGGCTTTAATTCATTGCAACTAGTGTCTGCAGAGCCTTGTAGGCCTTCTGATAAAAATCGTAACGGCATTTCGATTGGTGAAGCTTCTGGTTTTGCTGTTTTAGAGAAAAGTGCTAGTGCTCACCAAGAGTCCCAGTTCTTATTATCTGGATACGGAGAGAGCAGTGATGCTTATCATATGTCTTCTCCTCATCCTGAAGGTGAAGGCGCTAGATTAGCGATGGAAAAAGCATTGAATACCGCAGGCCTTAACTCCGAAGAACTGAGCTATGTGAATCTACATGGTACAGCGACTCCCGCTAATGATCAGGCGGAGTCCAATGCAGTTTCTAATTTGCTTGGAAATGACGTAGCTTGCAGTTCGACTAAGGGCTGGACAGGGCACACTTTAGGTACCGCCGGTATCATCGAGGTAATTTTCTCAATGATTGCCATGGAGGATGGGTTACTTCTGCGATCATTGAATACAATAGAAAAGGACAGCGATATTGCTATTAATATTCAAAAGGAGACTAATCAAGGTAACGTTAACAACATACTGACAAATTCTTTTGGTTTTGGCGGTAATAATTGCAGTTTACTGATAGAAAAACGATGAGCCAGGGTTCCCAGAAAATTATTTATATACACAGTATTGGTTTGCTGGCGCCAGGCATGCCTTCATGGCAGGAATCTCAGGCAGTGTTACGTGGTGATGCTCAATGGCAGCGCGATGATATCGTACGTCACAAACCTCAGTTGTTGCCGCCCAATGAAAGAAGAAGGGCCACAGATGCGGCTAGGTTGGTTTTTAAAACTAGCGAAGAGGCCTTGCAGGCACTCAATGACGAAACACTGGCAGAGCAGCTCGCAGCAGTGTTTGCTTCCTCAGGTGGGGACTATCAAGTTATCAATAACATTTGTACGTCCCTGAGCAAGCCTGAGAGAGATGTGTCTCCGACTCAGTTTCATAACTCAGTGCACAATGCGCCAGCAGGGTATTGGAGTATTGCAACAGGAAGCAGGGCACCTTCTTGTTCATTATCTGCATTTGATTACAGCTTTATTGCAGGCTTGCTTGAGGCGAGTTTATTGCTCAAAGAGGAACCTAGGGTAATGCTCAGTTGTTACGACAGTCAGCCTTCGTTTCCTTTGTGTGAAAGTCGAAAAATCAGTGAGCCTTTTTCGGTGTCGTTTATTTTAGGCAGTGCTCCGTTAGAAAATGACTGTGGAAGAATAGTGATAAGGTCAGTTGCAGAGTCGGATGACGCCATGCAGGAGTCATGCAGTGATACATTAGAGTCACTACGCCAATCTAATCCAGCAGCTAGGGCTCTCCCTTTATTGGAATCATTGGCAAAAATGCAAAACGAGGTCATCACTTTTTCTATGGCGGGTGGCGGCTTTGCGAATATTGAGACTGTTTTTGATTAACCATGAGTCATTTAACAGAGAAACTATTTGAATTGCTCCCTCATGGGCCTTCAATGTGTTTAATTGATGAAGTTCAGAAATGGGATTCAGGGGGCATTGAGTGTGTAACGCAGAGCCACTGCAATAAAGATAACCCCTTACTCATTAACGGTGTGCTTCCAGCCTCAGCCTTCATAGAATATGCAGCCCAAGTTGCGGGTATACACCTTGCCCTTGCTCAGATGGACGAGGCACAGGATGATAATGCGGTACCTGATATTGGGTATGTGGCGGCGATTAAAAATATTGCGTTAAATGCGGAAAATATTAATTCATCACAATTAACTATTTCGGCAAAGTGTTTGATAAGGCAGCAGGGCAATGCAATTTATGAAGTTGTTATGGGCTCCTGTCTCGGTCAATGTTTCTGTGGCAGAATCAGCTTGATTCAGCAAGGCTGATAAGCCTTCGCTTCCGGTCCAACAATCGATTCCAATGCAGACTGCATTTGGCCTTGGCGGGAAACACTGTCGGCGATGGGAACAACCCCCATCGCCTGGGATGGCGGATAGAGAGTCGGGGATGACGGATAAGAGTCATCGGTGAAGTTGCACTTAAAGAGTTGAATCCAGGCCTACATGCAAAAACCCGCAAATTTCGATAATATGCGCAGCCTTTCCGTGTCGCTTGACCCATGACTGAACTGACGCAATCAATACAGCAGGTCGCAACCTGGCGAGACTACCTGGAGATGTGCAAACCCAGGGTGGTTTTGCTCATGTTGCTGTGTACGCTGGTGGGCATGTTCCTTGCCACCGAGGGAATGGTTCCCTGGGATGTCATTCTGCTCGGGAACATCGGCGTTGCGCTGGTGGCCGGGTCGGCGGCGGCCCTCAATCACATGGTGGACGCCGGCATAGACGCACGCATGGCGCGTACTCGCAACAGGCCGGTCGCCGTGGGTCGGGTGACAAACAAGCAGAGCGCTTTGTTTGTTGCAGCTACCGGGCTGTTGGGCATTGCGATATTGGCGTCCTTCATCAACCCGCTGACGGCCTGGCTCAATCTGGGTTCCTGGGTTGGTTACGGCATCATTTATTCCATTTACCTGAAACGGGCGACGCCGCAGAATATTGTGATTGGCGGGTTATTTGGCGCCGCCCCGCCACTCTTTGGTTGGGTCGCGGTCACCGGCAGTATCGGTGGCGGTGGGATATTGCTGGTGCTGATTATTTTTGTCTGGACACCACCCCACTTCTGGGCGCTGGCCATTGACCGTATGGAGGAGTACCGCCAGGTCGAGGTTCCGATGTTGCCGGTAACGCATGGCGAACATTACACCAAGGTTCATATCCTGCTCTATACCATTACCCTGGTCCTTGTCTCGGTGCTGCCTTATGTCATTGGCATGAGTAATATCCTGTATCTTTTGTCAGCCCTGGCGCTTGGCGCGGGGTTTTTCTACTGGTCTCTGGTGATGCTGTTCAACAAAGGTCGTCGCGGAGCGATAGAAACCTTTCGCTATTCCATTTTCTATCTGGCCGCCCTGTTCATGGCGTTACTGGCGGACCACTACCTCCTGCCCGTCACCTATGCGGCGTAAATTCCCATGAACGCCGTTGGTCTCTTCCATGGATAGAGGTGTCAGAAACACACTCTTTGGCATAGCGGCCTTCATTGCGTTGGTCCTTGGCTTGCTGGTTGCCAGCGTCATGATGCCACGGCCCCTGAGTGAAGAAGAGGCAATGGGGCTTGGGTTTTACCGTTTCGATGAGCCCAGGGCCTTGCGTGATTTTTCCATGCTGGACCATGACGGTAATCAGGTTGGTCTTGATAATCTCAGAGGTTCCTGGTCGCTGTTGTTTTTTGGATTTACAACCTGCCCGGATATTTGTCCCACCACCCTGAGCGTGCTTGCGGAGGCGGTGGCAGATATTGCCGATGCGCCTCAAGTGGTGATGGTCAGCGTGGACCCGGAGAGGGATACGCTGGCAAGACTTTCCAGATATGTCCCGGCCTTTAGCCCCGCCTTCAAGGGATACACCGGGACCTTTGACGAGACAGTGGGGCTGGCAGAACAACTCAACATAGCCTTCGGCAAGGTGCCGGGTGATGAGCCGGGAAGCTATCTGGTTGATCATTCCGCGAGCCTCGTGCTGATAAGCCCGGCGGGGGAATACGCCGGGTTTATCAAGGCTCCTCACAGCGCACAGAAAATTCGTGCGGTGATCAATTCACTTCGTTAGGCCGAAAAAAGCACATAGGGACTGAACCAGCATGCACGGTACAGTTTTATGATGGCATGGCGTAGAATGGCCGACATTCAGAAAAGAAATCCCGGTGAGTAGCATCCAGCATGTAGAAATGGATGATAGCCTTGCTGACCGTTACCGGAAGGTCAGGCAGCAATCGTTGAATCTCTGCGCTCCGTTTGAGCCGGAGGACTATCAGGTGCAGCCAATGGATGACGCCAGCCCGCCGAAGTGGCACCTGGCGCATGTCACCTGGTTCTTTGAAACCTTTATCCTGAAACCTCATTTACGGGATTATCGCCCGTGCAATAATGTCTTCGAGGCGCTGTTCAATTCCTATTACAACGGCGTTGGTAACCCCTACCCGAGACCGAAGCGCGGTCTGCTGTCGCGGCCAACACTGCAGGAGGTGCTGGCTTACCGGGCGCATGTCGACGAATACATGCTGGGTTTGCTACAAGGCGAGCTTACCTCCGAGTTGAACTTCAGGGTTGAACTGGGGCTGCACCATGAACAGCAACACCAGGAACTTATCCTGACAGACGCCAAATACAACCTCGGCAACAATCCTCTGAAACCAGCTTACAGGGAAGCGCCCAGGGATGAGTGCCTGGCGCCAGTCGTCAATTGGCTGGAATATGCAGGCGGGCTCGTCGAGGTGGGTGCCGGCGGCACAGACAGTTTTGTTTTTGATAACGAAACACCAAGGCATCAGGTTTACCTGGCGCCCTATTGCCTGGCCTCTCACCCGGTGAGCAATGGCGAGTTTATGGCGTTTATCCGGGATGGCGGATATGAGCGCCCGGAGCTCTGGTTATCGGATGGCTGGGGGCATCTTGCCTCTCTGGGTGAGGAGCATTGGGATGCGCCACTTTATTGGCGGAAGGTCGGCGACGATTTTGTCGAATATGGGTTGACCGGCGAGCAGCCTGTTGACCCCAATCAGCCGGTCTGCCATGTCAGTGGTTATGAGGCAGATGCGTATGCACGTTGGAAGGGCTGCCGCCTTCCCAGTGAGGCCGAGTGGGAACATGTGGCATCCAGGATGGCCGTCACTGGGAATTTCGTCGAAAGTGAACGCTTACATCCAGTTTCTCAATCGGCAGATGATGGCGGTATTGCCGGGCTATTCGGTGACGTCTGGGAATGGACGGCATCCGGCTATTCACACTACCCGGGCTTCAAGCCCTTCGAGGGTCAACTGGGTGAATATAACGGCAAGTTCATGGCCAATCAGTGGGTCCTCAGGGGCGGCTCCTGCGCAACGCCTCTGTCGCACATCAGACCCAGCTACAGGAATTTCTTCTATCCGCTGGACCGCTGGCAGTTTTCAGGCATCCGTCTTGCCAGGGATGCTGTTTGACAGAAGTGTTATTGAATCAACACTTGCCATTGATGATTGCATGGCCGTAAGAGAGAATACGCGCACTTTTTTGACCGGCTTTCCCATGCCCCCAGGTAATCAAATCCCCAACGCCATCCGCGCCCTGGCCATGGATGCGGTGCAGAAGGCAGGCAGCGGTCATCCCGGCGCACCGATGGGTATGGCGGATATAGCCGAGGTTCTGTGGACGGATATTCTCTCCCATAATCCAGCGAACCCCCATTGGATAAATCGAGACCGGTTCGTGTTGTCAAACGGGCATGGCTCCATGTTGCTATACGCCTTGCTGCATTTGACTGGCTATGACCTGCCCATGGATGAGATCCGCAATTTCAGGCAACTCGGCTCAAAGACCGCCGGGCATCCTGAATATGGAGAGACCCCGGGCGTGGAAACTACCACCGGCCCGCTTGGGCAGGGTTTCGCCAATGCAGTGGGTATGGCCATAGCAGAAAGGGTGCTGGCGGCGAGGTTCAACCGTGACGACTTCAATATCATCGATCATTACACCTATGTGTTTGTCGGCGATGGCTGCCTGATGGAAGGTATCTCCCATGAAGTCGCCTCTTTGGCGGGTGCCCTGGGGCTCGGTAAACTGGTCTGTATCTATGACGACAATGGTATTTCCATCGACGGAGAGACAGACGGCTGGTTCACCGATGACACGGCGGCGCGTTTCAGGGCTTACGGCTGGCATGTGGTCGACAAGATTGACGGCCATGCCAGGGGCAAGGTGGAAGTAGCGATTCTTGCAGCACAAAAGGAAGCAGGCAGGCCCAGCCTGATCTGTTGCAAGACAGAGATAGGGTTTGGTTCACCCAATAAGCAGGGTAAGGCTGCCAGCCACGGGTCACCGTTGGGCGAGGACGAGATCAAGCTGACCAGGGAAGCCCTGGGCTGGCTTCACGAGCCATTTGAAATTCCCCGGGACATTTATGACGCCTGGGATTGTCGGAAAAAAGGCGCGGAAAAGGAAAACGTCTGGTCACAGCGGCTCGCTGAATACGAAGATGCTCATCCGGCATTGGCCGCCGAATTGGGTCGTGCTCTTGCAAGGGCGCTGCCGGATAACTGGGAAGATGAGATGCTGGCCCTGGCGAGAGGCATGCAAGCGAATGACAAGACCCTTGCCACCCGTCAGGCATCCGGCGATGTCATCGCCAGTTTGGCTGAGCTGCTACCGGACCTGATTGGCGGGTCCGCAGACCTCTCTGGCTCCAACTGCACACACTGGTCGGCAGCAAGCGCCCTGTCTGCCGATAATCCGGACGCCAATTACATCTATTACGGCGTCAGGGAATTCGGGATGACGGCAATCGGTAACGGTATTGCGATACATGGCGGTCTGCGACCCTTTGCCGGCACCTTTCTGATTTTCATGGAATATGCGCGTAACGCAGTGCGCATGGGCGCTCTGATGGGTATTCCCAATATCCTGGTGTATACCCATGATTCCATCGGGCAGGGTGAAGACGGCCCCACCCACCAGCCGGTAGAGCAGCTTGCAAACCTGAGAGGTACGCCCAACCTGTCGGTATGGCGCCCGGCAGATGCAGTTGAAACAGTGTTTGCCTGGAAAAGCGCCATCGAAAACAATGCGGGCCCAACGGCTCTGGTATTCAGCCGTCAGGGGCTGCCGACTCTCGCACGGACGGAGGCGCAGTTGGCCAATATTGCCAGGGGCGCTTATCCCATCTTCGAGACGGATGACTCGCCTGAACACATCATCATTGCAACCGGTTCTGAAGTATCGCTTGCGCTGGGCGCCGGGAAGGCATTGGCCAGCGAAGGCATGTCGGTGCGGGTTGTTTCCATGCCATCGGTGGAAGTCTTTGAAGCTCAGGATCAGGAATACAGGGATGCCATCCTCCCGCCGGCCACCCGTAAGCGGCTGGCGGTGGAAGCGGGTCATGTGGACTACTGGCGAAAGTGGGTGGGGCTGGATGGTGATGTCATCGGCATGACCGGCTTTGGCGCAAGTGCGCCCGGCAAGGATCTCTTCCGGCATTTCGGCTTTACCAGGGAACAGGTGATGCAGGCCGTCAGGGGCTTGTCATAGATGGCGATACTGCAACTCAAAGATCTGGACATCAGCAATAAAAAACTGCTGATCCGCGAAGACCTGAACGTGCCATTGGAAAACGGCGTCGTTACCAGTGATGCGCGGATATGCGCCGCCCTGCCCACCCTGGAATATGCGGTGTCTCAGGGGGCAAAGGTCATGGTGATGTCTCATCTGGGTCGCCCGGAAGAGGGCGTGGCTATTACGGAACAACAACAATACAGCCTGTTACCTGTCGCAAAGAAAATCACCGGGATATCCGGCCTGAAGGTTCGCCTGGTTGAAAATTACCTGAATGGATTTGAGCCGGGTGAAGAGGACATAGCGCTTTTTGAAAACATTCGCATCAATGTTGGCGAGAAGAAAAACGATGAGAAACTGGCCAGGCGGTTAGCTGCTCTGGCAGACATTTTTGTCATGGATGCTTTTGGCACGGCGCACCGGGCCCAGGCCAGCACGGAAGGTGTGGCGAGATTTGCCCCTGTTGCCTGCGCTGGCCCGCTCCTCGCGGCTGAGCTTGATGCGCTGGGCAGAGTGTTTGAGAAGCCGGCAAGGCCGATGGTGGCGATAGTTGGCGGCAGCAAGGTGTCCACCAAGCTGGAAATACTCAATTCACTGGCGGGTAAGGTGGATGCGCTGATTGTCGGCGGCGGGATAGCCAACACTTTTCTGATGGCAACCGGTATCAGGATTGGCAAGTCTCTGTGTGAGGCCAGCCTGGTCGATACGGCAAAAAGCCTGCTGGACAGGATGCACATTCCTTTGCCGACGGATGTGGTGGTGGCGACGGAAGCGGCCTCCTGTGCGCAGGCGGTCACCCGCCCTGTGGACCAGGTTGGTGATAATGAGATGATTCTTGACGTGGGCCCTGAGACCAGGCGGGTCATGTGTGACATGATGCACGAGGCAAAGACCATCCTGTGGAATGGCCCGGTTGGCGTTGCCGAGATTCCACAGTTTGCCGAGGGAACCAGAACCCTGGCGAACGCCATTGCGGCAAGTGAAGCATGGTCTCTGGTGGGTGGCGGCGATACATTGGCAGCAATAGATTTGTTTGGTTTGAATGAAAAGTTTTCTTATATATCCACTGGCGGTGGTGCTTTCCTGGCGTTTGTCGAAGGCAAGACACTACCGGCGGTGGCAGCCCTGGAAGCAAGAGGAGGCAGATAAATGGCATTGGTGAGTATGAGACAGTTGCTGGATCATGCGGCAGAAAATAATTATGGCGTTCCCGCGTTCAACGTCAATAACCTGGAACAGATGCGGGCCATTATGGAAGGCGCCCAGGCCACGGATAGCCCGGTTATTGTCCAAGCTTCCGCAGGCGCTAGAAAGTATGCCGGCCCGAATTTCCTCCGCCACCTGATACTGGCTGCTATTGAAGAGTTCCCTGGTATTCCCGTGGTCATGCATCAGGACCACGGCGCCTCGCCTGATGTTTGCCAGCGCAGCATCCAGCTTGGTTTTTCTTCTGTGATGATGGACGGCTCCCTGCTGGAAGACCAGAAGACCCCCGCCGACTATGAATACAATGTCGACGTGACGCGCCGCGCCGTTGAGATGGCTCACGCCTGTGGTGTAACCGTGGAAGGCGAGTTGGGTTGCCTGGGTTCCCTGGAGACAGGCGAGGCGGGAGAAGAGGACGGGGTTGGCGCCGAGGGCCGGCTCAGCATGGAGCAGTTGCTCACGGACCCGGATCAGTCGAAGGACTTCATCGCGCAAACCAACTGTGACGCTCTGGCGATTGCCATTGGCACCAGCCACGGCGCTTACAAGTTCTCCCGGCCGCCAACCGGTGATGTACTGGCCATAAACCGCATCAAGGAGATTCACGAGGCATTGCCGAATACCCATCTCGTGATGCACGGCTCATCGAGTGTCCCCCAGGAATGGCTGCAAGTCATCAACGACAACGGCGGGGAAATACCCGAAACCTATGGCGTTCCCGTTGAGGAAATCCAGGAAGGGATCAGGCACGGGGTTCGCAAGGTGAATATAGATACCGACCTTCGCCTCGCGTCCACTGGCGCCGTTCGCCGTTTTATGAACGAGAACAGGTCGGATTTTGATCCGCGAAAATACCTGGCGGCTTCCCAGACAGCGATGCGAGAGATAGTCGTAGCCAGGTATGAGGCATTTGGCACAGCGGGCAATGCATCGAAAATAAAGCCCATCTCGCTGGAAGAAATGTCTGACAGGTATCTCTCTGGCGCACTGGACCAACGGGCGGCGTAGCATCCCATGACGGTTCTTCCGCAACTCATTGATATTGTTGGGGAAGGTAAGGTTTCCACCGAGGAAGGGGACCTGCGGGCCTACGGTCTTGACTGGACTCGCTTCTACAAGCCGGCTCCGCTGGCCATAGTCCATGTTCAAACTGTTGATCAAGTCGTCCGATTGGTGCAGCTCGCAAAATCCGCAGGCCTGGGTCTGGTGCCATCCGGCGGGCGGACCGGGCTGTCCGGCGGCGCCTGCGCCCTGCATGGCGAGATAGTCGTATCTTTCGATAAGTTGAACCGGATCAGGGCCTTCAATGAGACGGATGCCGCCGTGACCGTGGAAGCGGGCGTCGTGACGGCGGCACTACAGACATTCGCGCGGGAGCAGGGGTTGTATTACCCGGTGGATTTTGCCTCCAGCGGTTCGAGCCAGATTGGCGGCAACATCGCAACCAACGCCGGCGGCATAAGAGTGATACGTTACGGCATGACCCGCCAGTGGGTATCCGGTCTCAAGGTGGTCACCGGGAAGGGCGATATCCTGAATCTGAATGAGGGCCTTGCCAAGAACAATACAGGCTATGACTTGCGTCACCTGTTTATCGGCAGCGAAGGCACACTGGGCTTTATTGTCGAAGCCACCATGCAACTGGCGCCCTTGCCGCCGCCTTGCGCGGTCATCCTGCTGGCGGTCCCGAGAATGGCGGACTGCCTTTCCATACTGACTGGTTTCCGGCGGCAGGTTACCCTGAATGCTTTTGAGTTTTTTTCAGAGAGCGCACTTCGCCATGTTATGGCCCATGCCCAACTCCCCCGGCCATTTGCTGACGAATCAGCCTTCTATGTATTGCTTGAGTTTGAGAATGGGGATGAGGGGCAGATGGTGGCCGCCGCTGATGCCTACCAATACTGTCTGGATCAAGGCTGGGTCACGGATGGCATAGTCAGCGGCAGTGAACGTCAGAATCAGGAACTTTGGCAGTATCGTGAACGCATCTCGGAATCCATTACACCGGCAACACCCTATAAGAACGATCTGTCTGTTCGCATCAGCGAGACGCCGGCTTTCCTGACGGCGGTGGATGAGGCGGTCGAGTCCGGCGCTCCGGGTTTCGAGACAGTCTGGTTCGGGCATATCGGTGACGGCAACCTGCATCTCAATATCCTGAAGCCGGAAGAATTGTCGGTTGAAGATTTCAGACATGAATGCGAACAGATCAGCGAAAAAGTTCTCAGTTTGGTGGCAAGTCACCATGGCAGCATATCCGCCGAGCATGGCATAGGGTTGCTCAAGAAAGGCCAGTTACACTTTTCAAGATCCGCTGAAGAAATTGAGATTATGCGTGCCGTCAAGCAAGTGCTTGACCCGGCGGGCATCATGAACCCCGGGAAACTTCTATAGGCGAGGCTGTCCGGGTGGTCTGCGGATCTCTTCAACGCCAGAGCCACGCCCCACCAGCAGCACATCCGCTGGCCTTTTGGCGAACAAACCCTGAGTCACCACGCCGGTAATGCCGTTGATTTTATCCTCAAGATTGCAAGGGTCGGTGATGGCGAGGTCATACACATCCAATATGATATTGCCCTGATCCGTGACAAAGTTCTGCCGGTAGACGGGCTGCCCGCCGAGTGCCGTCAGCTTTCTTGCCACTGCTGACCTGGCCATGGGTATGACCTCCACCGGCAGGGGGAAGGTACCGAGCCTTTCCACCAGCTTGCTTTCGTCCAGAATACAGACGAATTCTCTTGCAACGGAGGTGATGATCTTTTCCCCGGTCAGCGCACCACCGCCGCCCTTGATGAGTTCCAGGGCTGGGTTGGCTTCATCGGCGCCATCCACATAGACGGGGATTTCGTCGACCTGATTGAGGTCGTAAACCGGGATGCCGTATTTTTGAAGGCGCTTTGCAGTCGCCTGTGAACTTGCCACTGCGCCGTCGAACTTATGCCTGCTTTCGGCAAGGGCGTCAATAAAATAGTTGATGGTTGAACCTGTACCCACGCCGACAATGGTCTTGAGTGTCAGGAAGGGGTCGATATATTCCACAGCCTTGCGGCCCACTGCCGCCTTGAGTTCATCCTGCTTCATGTACTTCAAACCCGCGCATTGTCGTTCCGAATACCGGTTATCCTCTGTGGCATTCTAGCATTGAAGGGGAATGTGTCTTTGTGGCCAGCATGGTCTCCGGCCTGTCGGCAGCTTCGCGGACTTTCGTTTCCCGGACCCTAGCTTCCCGAATCTTCGCTGTCGGCGTGATATTGCCGGTATTCCTCCACAAAAGCGAAGCGTGACTTGTCGGTTATCCTGTCTACGTAGAGAATGCCGTCCAGATGATCAAATTCATGCTGGAAAACGGTAGCAAGGAACCCATGGACATCGAGGCTACCGGGGTCGCCATGGCTATCAAGAAAGTCCACGCGAATATGCTGGGGTCGCTCGACATATCCCATCATCCCCGGTACCGACAGACAGCCTTCCCAATACCCGGCCACTTCTTCTTCAAGGGTGGTGATGGTGGGGTTGACGTACACATCAAAAGGGATGCGCTCGACCTCGCCATAGCGGCTGCTCGTGTTCTCGACCTCGATGACGACAATACGGGAGCCTATATTGATCTGTGGGGCCGCAAGGCCAATGCCGCTGTATGCGTGAAGGGTCTCGCGCATATCCTCGATAAGTGCGTTGAAGTCAGCACTCCCGATTTTGCCCGGCGGATAGTCCGCGGCAGGCTCCCGCAGGCTCGGGTGCCCCATGCGGATGATTTCACGGACAGCCATGCTGCTTCACTCCGTATGCTCGTCGCAAGCCAATTATCCTGTGGTTTTCATGCCCTGTCAGGGGTGAATAATGCCAGAAATATCCTATTAACCTTCACAAACTATGACTGTTAAAAAACTCTTTGGCTGTTTCTTTATCAGCTGTTATTTGCGCCACAAGCTCATCAATTGATCCAAATCGTTTTTCATCGCGTATTTTTTTAAAAAATTCGACACTAATATGCTGCCCGTAGATCATCTTGTTAAAATCAAATAAGTGAGCTTCCAGCAACTCCGTTGTCCCATCGAAAACCGGGCGTACACCTATATTTGCCACCCCTAGATGTGTTTTATCGTCCGCGCCTTTCACCGTGACTGCAAAAACCCCTCGCAGCGGAACATAGCGCTTGCTTAAATTAATATTCGCCGTAGGAAAGCCGAGCTCGCGTCCACGTTTAGCACCATGGGCAACACGGCCACTAATACTAAAATAGCGGCCAAGAAACAATTGAGCCTCGTCAAACTGGCTAGTGCTTAATCTGTTACGAATGAGGCTACTGCTGACCCGATGACCGTCAAGCATATGGGTTTCTGTTGGGATAACATCAAACCCGTGCTTTTCTCCAAATGCCTCAAGCATTTTAAAATTTCCCTGACGACCTTTGCCAAACTTGAAATCATCACCAATAATCAGCCTCTTGACGCCCAAATCATTAATTAAGATTTGTTTTACAAATTGTTCTGCCGACAAATCGGCAAGTGACTGTTGAAAATGAAGGCAGAGTACGCGATCAATATCAAACTGTTTGAGTATTTCCAGCTTTTCTCTAAAGCTGGTTATTCTGGTTGGGGTGTTGTCTGACTCAAAAAACTCAAGGGGATGTGGCTCAAAAGTTATAATCAAAGAGGGCAGATCCATCACCTCAGCATGACGTTTAAGTTGTCTGAGTACAGTCTGGTGTCCCAGATGTATGCCGTCAAAGTTTCCGATAGTGGCAACACAGCCGCGATGATGTGACTTCAGGTTGTATGAGTAACGGATTAATTCCATAAATTTTCGATGCTACCTATATTAGGGTCTGCTGATATTATATTGTCAAACTACTGCACCGCTATTATATCCCTTAACAGGTACGAAGTTTTTATGCTTTCGCCGCAACCCTTATGATAATGTGGTTTAGCATAGGTAGAGATATTAGCAGGCTCTTTTTTTAACTGAACAAAGCAAAAAGCCTATTCACTGTAGTGGCAAAGAACAGATTTCTGATTCAATAATGTGTAGCACCCATCATTTGATGTTCAACAATGGTCGGGATATGAGAGTCTTTCATAAACTGGTGAAGTCATCCCGATTCTCTCGCTTTGGCACCGATTGTTACGGTTATACCTTACTGGCAATGGGGACTGTTGATTTTGTACTGGAATCAAATCTGGAGCCTTATGACATCGTACCGCTAATACCGGTGGTTGAAGCATCGGGCGGGGTAGTGACAGACTGGAATGGTCAGTCTGCACACTGGGGAGGAAATATTATCGCCTCTTCAAATTCTGCTTTGCATGAAGAGGTGTTAGAACTCATAAAACAGACTCATTAATAGCCTTGGCTGGACACTAGGGTCTGATGGCGTTTTTTGGATCAGAGGATGTATCCAACATACGGACAAATTGCTGGCGCCAGGCGGTAGAGGCCTTGTCAGCCTGAGTACTTGCCAGAGCCCGCATTTCCAGTGGTAATACGCTAGGCACTCTTTCCAGCATCACTTTATCTTCTGCTCCTATCATTCGATCAAACGCAATTATTTCTTCAGCAGATACACTGAAGTCATCATTTCTCCAGACCACAAAAGTGAAATACGAGTTGAGATCATCTATGGGCGTGGTTAACAATAAAATAATGTGCTCTATCCCAGTATGGTATGCAATGGTACTTCGCACAGTAAAAGGCAGATGGAATCCGGTGCTCATCGCCCGGCTGACCGTTTCTTCTACCTGACCGGAAACCCGACTGGCCGTATCCGGGTTCTCGGCTTCTACATCGTATTTATATCCAAAGTAGCCATCATCCAGTATCTCCAGATTCACATCATTAACCAGGGTGCGCTGATTACTCCCGAAAGTGCCCGCATGCACCCAGGGGAAATGAGCAATATCAAGAAAATTGTCGGTCATCCTTGTCGCAGAGGTCTTCCATGTTTGCAGCGGATTATTAATCCGCCTGAACGCGGAGTCTTGCTCCTGCCTGATAACTGGCAAATCTGCTGGATTGTCACCCAAGCATACCCATATCAAACCATAAAGAACCCTGACATTGATGCAAGGTAAATGCCCGTTGGCTGGAATAGGGAAGTCTGGATCTGCTGAGGGAATGGACACGCAACGGCCTCCCGCAGCGAAAGACCAGCCATGGTAAATGCAGGTAAGCACGCCTTTATCGGTGGTTCCTAATGACAGTGGCGCTTCTCTATGAGGGCAGCGGTCTGGCGCGGCAATTACCCGGCCTTCAGTGTCACGATAAATAACGATCTTCTGATTCAGAATCGTGCGTCCTATGGGGCCCTGATCAAGCTCAAATTCGTTTGCAACAGCATGCCACTGGTCACGGAGGGTCTGGTTGTCGGAAAAAATTGCCATTAGCTGTTCCTCAATACACTAGTGTTTATAGAGTTCAGGGCCTCTTGATACCAGCGATACGCGCATTAGTGCTCTATCGTCCAGGAATCGATACCCATTTGCTGTAAATAGCAAAGGCCGTCCCAGCAATCGCTTCTCTTGGTAATTAAATTTTCTTCTATCGAAAAAAGCATAACGCCCCGGGTCTCAATGGGCTTGTCGTTATCTTCTGCATGCATTGTGTAGGCAATTGCCACACGATCTCCAGTTTCAATAATGTCATCGACTCTGTAACGAAGATTTCTGAATTGCCCTAGAAAACTAGCCAGCCGTTGCTGGTAAACTTCTCGCCCTTTACAGCCTTTACCTATCAAACCCATCTGGTCATTCTCAAACTCTTCAGACACATGTTTGACTATTAATGCAGGGTCTGCACTTTCAAAAGAAGTGAGATAACTTAAAACCAGATCTTTGCTGTTCATTTATCTTACAATTTCCAAAGGGAATAAAACGACTGGGACTTAGCATAACCCTCAACTACAACTATGTGTATAGGTTCAGGAAATATGAGACTGCATCAGGCAGCCATCCGTTGTTGAAAGTACTCATTCGGCGTCATCAAGTCCAGCGCCTGTTCTAGGGATGCTCTGATTAATCCGTGAAAATCTTACCATCAATACGAATCCATCTTTCATTACATAAATTTGTCGCTTTCTCGCCTATTAATATGACTAAAAACACTGTTTTCACAGTGTTTGGGGTATATCTTCCCCGTTGCCCATGTTTCAGGCACAACTTGCAGGTAAGCCTCGTCGTTTTCGTCTCATGAGTGGTTTCTTGGCCATCACCAGATTACTCAACGCGCAAGCCACAAACAGACGATGAGCATTCTTGTCCAGTCCCCCGGTAGCGCACTTTGGAAAACCCAAACTGCCGCTTGATGATCCCAAACTGATGTTCCACCTTAAATCTTGGCTTAAACCAATTTTTGGTGCGCATCCAGACAAGAATGCTCCCCTGCAGAGGACTATTATGATGTTGAATACTGCCATGTTGAAGAGTGAACTACGTGAAATCAACACATTTAACCGATAAGTTTTTTGAAGACCTCGACAGCTCCATACTGCCTATTGAGGAAGCAGAAACACTGCCGCCTTTTTGCTACACTAGTGAAGAATTTTATGAATTTGAGAAAGAAGCAATCTTCAATCGCGAATGGTTATGCGTTGGTCGTGTTGCTCAGGTAAGTAATCCAGGCGATTACTTCACGACATCCATCGTCGGGGAACCACTGATCATAAGCTGTGACCTTAAAGGTGAATTGCGAGCTATGTCAGCAGTTTGCCAGCATCGTGCCATGCTGGTAGCCGAAGGCGAAGGTAATACGCGCGGCTTTGTTTGCCCCTACCATCACTGGACTTATGCGCTCGACGGCACGTTGAGAAATGGTCCGGCAATGGATAAGACCTGTAATTTCAATAAATCTGATGCGCGTTTACCCGCACTTAAACTTGAAACCTGGCTGGGTTTTATTTTTGTCAATTTCGACCTCGACGCAGCACCTCTGGCGTCGCGACTCAAATACGTCGAGGAGGCAATTGAGCGGTATGATTTTGCCAACGCAGAAGAAGTGGGCACGGCCCAAATCAGTAAGTTTCCGTGGAACTGGAAGGTAATGTTTGAGAACAATAACGACGGTTACCATGCTAATAAGCTACATCAGGGGCCGTTGCATGACTTCATTCCCAGTGGCAAGGCCTCCTTCCCCGAATTACCGGAAGATACGGGTGGTTATCTAAGATACAACGGCACGCTGCACGCTGATGCTAGTTTCAATGCAACGCAAAAAGCTATACTTCCGGTGTTTCCAAAACTCACGGATGAAGATCGCCGTCAGGTGATTTTTGCTAATATCCCCCCCAGTTTGTCGCTGGTAATGACCAGTGAAATGATCATTTTTCTTATTGTCCGTGCAACTGGCCCAGAAACAAATGAAATGGATGTAGGGGAATTGGTTGCCCCTGGAGCACAGGATGACCCCAGCTTTCCACATAGATTGGAAATGATTCATTCGGCCGCTGGCAAGATCATGGCTCAGGATCAACATGTCGACGAATTGGTACAAATTGGTCTGCGTTCACGCTTTGCTACTCGCGGGCGCTACTCCTGGCAAGAAGGTGCCCAGCTGGATTTAAACAAGTGGCTAGTACCTCGATATAAGTCATGCTGGCAAGGTATTCGCGACAAGCAGAAAGACTAAAGAGCCCTGACTATATTTTGTATCAGGCATGGAGTCAGCAGCTTTGCGCCTAACACTCATAACATAAGGTATACATATGCAATTTAACCTTGAATTAAAGCTTAGGAATGTCCGTGTCCGTGCAAGGTAAATCGGTAGGGAAACTCTCACCTGTGATGTTTATTCCTCATGGCGGCGGTCCGCTTCCGCTGATGGGCGATAAAAGTCACGAGCGTTTGATCTTGTTTCTCAAGGAAATCGCGGAAGAATTAGGTGAGCCTTCAGCCATTGTTCTCATTAGTGCCCATTGGGAAGAAGATCAACCGGCAATCACAGGTGCTAGCCATCCGGAAATAATTTACGATTACAATAACTTCCCGCCCGAAACGTACAAAATAAAATACCCGGCTAGTGGTCACCCGCAATTAGCCTCTCAGATCCAGAACATGCTTAAGGAAATCGGGATTGATGCCCATATCGATGATGAAAGGGGTTTTGACCACGGTATGTTTGTACCACTGAAATTAATTTATCCAGACGCTCATATTCCCTGCGTTCAATTATCTTTACTGGCCGATCTCAATCCCGCGAGTCATATCGAATTGGGTAAGTCGCTGGCAAGATTGCGCCAGGAAAATATACTTATTATAGGATCGGGACTTTCTTTCCATAATATGAGTGCATTCTTTTCTTCAGACACTTCAAATAAGCATAAGAATATTGATTTTGATAACTGGCTTCTCGAAACCTGCTCATCTGAGTCACTTTCACCAGCAGATCGAGAGGCACGTTTAATCGACTGGGAAAATGCGCCCCATGCACGCTATTGTCATCCAAGAGAAGAACATTTATTACCCTTACACGTCTGTTATGGAGCGGCCTGCGAAGAGTCACCATTAGCCAGGATCGTCTTCAACGATGAAGTTCTCGGCCAAAGGATTACGGGTTTAATATGGTGCTAGGAGTTTGTCGGACCCCGATCCTGACAGGCACGATTTAACGATACAGCATGCGGCAGAGCCATCAGGGCGGATTTGGAAGCAGGTGATTATCGGCAGGGTAGCCAGATCAAAATCCATCACACCTTTGTTCAGCCCTACAAGGGCAGTTATACGACTAAAAACACCTGATTTTCCGTTTCCGGAATTGGGATGTCTGTGGCGAACCGATCAAATAGGCTCTGGTTATGGTGGTCACGCGCTACTGCCAGCGAGGGCCGGATTCCAGCCAATTTTTAGATTATGATAGGCCTATGTACTTTATTGATCCTTCTCCAGGGAGCCTCTTTTGAAAGTCTGGCGTTTCACGACAGATTCTTATGCCCGGGAAGAGAGATTACAGGCCTGGCGCAATGCAATGGGTCGATTAAGCCTACCCGTGGGCGATTTACCTGAAGATCAACCCTTTCGCGGCACTGTTTCTTGTCACGAGTCGCCTTTGGGTATGGAATTTGCCCTCGTTGATGCCACTGCTCATGAAATTTCCGGTAAGTATCTGGAGCAGTCGAATGCAATTTGGCTGGTTGTGCTACTCGAAGGGCAGGCTCAACTAATATACGACAATCAGTGCATTGATCTGGAACCGGGCGACATTGCCTATGGCCCCTGTCGTACCAAAGCAACAATGCGCTTCCCTGTAGATTTTCAGATACTACACGTCCGAATACCGCGTTTAACGCTCAGTCCGCGAGTGCTTGCCCCCTTATTGCTAAAGATTGGCCGCCTGAGTGCCAGATCCGGTATTGATCATATTTTTGCCGGTATGTTGCGTGCCCTTGCGAAAACTCTGGAGGATATTACGTCATGGCAGCTGCGCCCGGTTGAACTTGCCGTCACTGAATTTCTGATAGCCAGTCTCGGCGGTGAAAAGAGGGTATTTGGTTTAGGCGGCGCAACTGGAGCCAGAACCTCTCATTTGCACCGAATCTGCCAGAGTATTGAAACCATGCTTAGCGACCCGGATTTACATCTCAACTCTGTGGCACAGGAACATGGTGTCTCCACGCGTTATTTACAAAAGCTCTTTACCGGCGCGGGTATGAGTTTCAGCCAGTATCTTCGTAATCGTCGACTTGAAAGGTGCCGCGCCGGTCTCACCAGCCCTTTACATAGCCAACTTTCAATATCTGAAATATGTTTCCGCTGGGGGTTTAATGGCTCCGCACATTTCAGTCGCGTTTTCCGTGATAAATATAAATTATCGCCGCGTGAATATCGCCGCAATAATGGACAGGAAGAATAGCTCCCTAAGTGCCATTAAAAAAGCCTTGCCTGAACAGCCAGAGAAAGGTTGCGCACCGGAACCAAAGTCAGTAATTTAAGCGTTTGCAGGCCGTCAAACAGCGAATATTTTATCAAACAATGGGGCGCATCTGTGCAAGCCATTTTGTACTTTTTGACACAAACTCAAGAAAGTTTGTAGTTTATGTCACAAATTCTAAAAATAAGTGTTCACGGTAATGAAGGGGTAAATTATGGGTAAATTCAAAATTCAAATAAGCTCTATAGTCATTTTTTCTATCACCAGCCTAACGCTTCTATTAGGTGTCACCACAACTGCCTCGGCACAAGCATTAAAACTTGAGGAGATCATCGTTACGGCTCGTAAACAGGAGGTCGTCCTGCAAGACGCAGCTATTGCGGTTTCAGTTATCTCTGGTGATGATTTCGAGAAATCAAATATAGTGAAATTGGATAACTTTAATGGCTTTGTACCTGGTTTGGTCGTTGCCAAGAATGATGGTGCAGGGCGTGTCATTACCATTCGTGGTGTTGGCTGGGAGACGGCTCAGAACATCGGCTCACAACCCAGCGTGTTAACCTATATTGATGGTGTTTACTTAGCCAACCCGCTATCGGCAGGCCTCGATTTAGGAGAGCTTGAACGAATTGATGTTTATCGTGGCCCGCAAGGTACGGAATTTGGTCAGGGTACAACCGGTGGCGCTATTAATATGGTCACTAAAAAGCCCAATTTGGATGGCTTAAGTGGTTACCTGGAAGGTGGTTACGGTACCTACAATACTATCAAAGCAAGCGGCGCTGTTAATATCCCCCTAAGCGATACAGCCGCTATACGGGCCTCTTTACAGAAATACACACGTGATGGTTTCGCTGAAATTGTAGGCGGAGATTTAGATGGCTACGATCTTGATGATGCAGATTCCATTAGTAGTAAAATTGGGTTGTTATGGCAGCCTACAGAAAATCTATCTGTTCTGGCACAGGTTTTCTACCAGGATTCTGACCAACATGCGGCTGCGCAGAAGAGTTTTCTTGACCCTAATCCAGATATTCGCGAACTGACACAAGATTTTCCAGGTATCTTTAAGCTAGAAAACACCAACGCTTCTCTTACCATTAAATGGGAGGCCCCGTCAGGCATTATTTTCAAGTCACAAACTGGCTGGCAAGAGTTAAAAAAAGAACAATCAGTCGATGGCGACCGTTTGACAGAAGACACGATCAGTCGGGATATTAACGGCTTTGGTGCCAGTAACTGGGATGTACTGACATTCTGGGACAATGATTCTGACGCTTTCAGTCAGGAGTTCAGTGCATCATATTCTGGCGATAAACTGGATTGGGTTACCGGCGTTTATTATCTGGACCACGATAATGGGAATGACTTCCTCGAAGCTGCTGGTCCATCGCCCTTCTCCAACTCTATTGATGCGCTGGCAAATCCTAGTGTTGTCACATTACCTCCATTTCGATCTGTTCTGGTATTCAACGAAAACAGAACCGTTTCCAGAGAAGATAGCGCCGTTTATGGCCAAGTGACCTACCGTTTGAGTGAAACGATCGCGTTAACAGGCGGATTACGTTACCAGAAGGAAGATCAACGGGATTTTGGTGATCAGTTCTTCGGTATCAATGGTGGCTTTGACCGTGATACCAATGATTCTAAGGCGACTTGGAAAGTGGGTCTCGACATTAATCTCACTGAAGATAACCTACTCTATGGTTTGATTTCCACTGGTTGGAAAAATGGTGGTAACAACCCTGGCTCAGTAACTAGTGGCGCCATCATACTTGAGGAAAGCTTCGGCGCTGAAGAAGTGGCATCCTATGAAGTCGGGACGCGGAACACTTTTATGGAAGGTCGTTTACGACTGAATGTAACCGCCTTTTACTATGATCACGAGAATTTACAGTTCATCTATGAGGACCCCGTACCCTTTGGTGGCGGAACCGGGACTATTCCGGAACTGGAAGAATATGGTATCGAATCGGAATTTAGCTTTCAGATTTCAGAAGAATGGCACCTAGACGGCATGCTAGCCTTGCAGGATGGCAAGTTTAAATCTGACGTTTTTGCCCTTGATGTAGTCGATTTTCGCGAGGCTCTTTCACCTACAGTGTATTCCCCCGAGTTTATCCCTGGCGTGGGATTGCTTACCGACCCAGGCTCCGATGCCAGACTGGCGCTTGCCACCTCAACCAACCTGAACGGCAACGAACCACCAAAATTACCAGATGTTATTGCCAGACTGGGTTTATCTAACAATCATACCTTTGCTAATGGTTCTGCTCTGGATTCACGTATCGAATATGTCCATCGTGGCGAAATGCAAGCACGTGTATTTAACAACCCAGCTGTCGACACCATACCCTCTTACGATCTAGTCAATCTTCACTTTACCTATAGCCTTGCAGATGCACCTGTAACGGTAAGTCTAAGTGTGTCAAACCTGTTTGACGAAGAAGGTATTAACAATATCTTCACCAACCCTTTTGGCCTTTTAACTACCAGTGCTGAATATATTCCGCCTCGAGAAGTTATTCTCTCTGCTAGATACATCTGGTAACCGAGAGTTCATCAAAATGAGTACTGAACATCAGCTTGGCCCGAAACGATCTACCTGGACACACTTGGCTTTGCATGTAAAAGACATCGACAAAGCCATCGCCTGGTACGAAGAGTTCACGCATTTAACGCTGCTTTTCAAAGAGGAAGATGAAGATGGTTATGGCGCCTGGTTGGGCGATAAAAGTCAGGGTGAGAATCCTTTTGTACTGGTTTTAGCGCAATTTTTTGACGGCCATGATCCGTTCGCCCCAATTGAACACCCGAAGCTTGGCCCCTTTGCGCACATTGGTATTGAAGTTCCAAGTAAACAAGCTGTAGAGGACACCGCTGCTAAGGGTAAGGAAGCCGGTTGCCTTATACTTGGGCCTCAGCAAATGCCCAAACGCATTGGTTACATATGCTTTCTACGAGATCCGGAAGGCAATATGATTGAATTCTCTTATGATCAGGGTGTATACGATAAGGCTCGCGAAATCTGGGGCTGATTTAGAGTAAGGCCTGCTGATCCAGAAGATTACTATCGAGGAGAGCAGTCACTAAGCTGCCCTTCTCTAAGAACCTAACACTCGGAATATTTAACATAAGGTCTGGCATCAAATTATTGAAAGCGCATATCATGGTTCGTTTACACCGATATATCTTCCCTTTTTTACCCTGCCTCTGTCGTACTTTCTCATAGTTGGAAGCCCTTCTCTCCGGGCCTCTGATGTAGAAACTCATGCCCAACCCAACATATTATTCATCATGGCAGATGATCATGCGGAACGGGCAATAAGTGCCTATGGTCGTGATTTATTGGAGACCCCAAATATTGACAGGATCGCCAATGAGGGGATTCTATTTCGTAATGCCTTCGTCACCAATTCCATCTGCTCTCCATCAAGAGCCGTATTGCTGACTGGCAAATTCGGTCACCTCAATGGCGTCAGGGACAACGGCCAAGCCTTTGATGGCGCACAGCCAACTTTCCCGAAAATGTTGCAAGAAGCTGGTTATCAGACTTCAGTCATTGGCAAATGGCATCTAAAATCGGAACCTGTTGGTTTCGATAAATGGCAGGTCCTGATAGGACAAGGTGAATATTATAGTCCGCGCTTTCTTGGCAAAGATGGCATCACCCGCCATGACGGCGCTTATGTTACCGACAAGATTACGGATATTGCTATTGACGTGCTGGAAAGGCGAGACAGGAGCAAACCCTTCATGATGCTTTATCACCATAAGGCTCCACACCGAAACTGGATGCCAAGAGTGAAGGATCTCTATCTTGAAACTGTCGCAGATATTCCTCTTCCATCTGATTTTGAGGACAATTACGAGGAGCGATCTGCAGCCAGAGAAGCAGATATGTTAATTGCCGATATGTTTCTGTCCTTTGACATGAAATTACAACCCGGCGAGTATGAAACCGAAACAGGCACTGGCGGCGCGCGGGGTAATGAACAAGGTATTCAACAAGCAGTTGATGCCTGGGTTGCGTCTTATAGCCGGATGACTCCAGAACAGAAACTCAAGTGGGATAGCTTTTATTCAAGTACTAATGCGCATTATCAAGAAGTGAAGAATGATCCCAAAGCGCTTGCCCGCTGGAAGTATCAACGCTACCTGCATGATTACATCCAAACTGCACATGCACTGGATGACAACATAGGCCGTATGTTGAACTACCTTGATGAGAATGGGCTGAGCAAAAACACGATTGTTGTTTACACGTCTGACCAAGGCTTTTATCTGGGTGAGCACGGGTGGTACGACAAGCGCTTCATGTACGAGCAGTCTATGAGAACGCCCTTAATGCTTCGATATCCTGCCGAAGTGTCAGCGGGTCAAGAAGTGGAAAAACTAGTACAAAACCTGGATTTTGCACCTACATTGCTTGAGTTTGCTGGTGTAACTGGGCCTACAGATATGCAAGGCATGTCTTTGGTTCCTCTCTCCACAGCCGAATCTAATGACATACCTTGGCGAAATGGACTCTACTATCACTTTTATGGGAGCCCAACCAGCTGGCATCAAGTCCGAACACACTATGGAATCCGAACGGACCGCTATAAGTTGATTCACTTCAAAGATGACCTGGATCATTGGGAACTTTATGATTTGCTAACGGACCCAGGCGAGAAAGATAACCTCTACGGAAAAGTAGAATTTACAACATTGCAGGCGGACTTGCATAAAGAGCTGGATAAGCTAAGAAAGCAGTATGCTGTTCCAGAAGAGGAAACAGTGCACTAGCTAAGATCGTCATTCCGCGTAGGCAGGTATGACGGAACAATATGAAAACAAGGGCTTTTTGTTTAGTCTTTCAAGGTGAAAGTGCCGGGAAAAGCGAAAGTCTCAAGAAAAGTTAAAGTGTCGGAAACTTCGCTTTGTCAGGTAAACCAGAGCGGGCAGTGATTGCTTCACCCATAGCCTGAGCGTCCGCCCAAAGTTTGTCTTCATCTATGGTCGTGCAATGGCCGTCTTCTACAACAATTTTTCCATTAACCATAACCGTGTGTACACCACCGCCGTGAGCAGACCAGACTAGTTGGTTCATAACGTTTAGCAAAGGTCGCCATTCAGGTCGATCCGTGTCATGTAAAACCATATCTGCTTTCTTGCCGGGCTCCAAAGAACCTAGTTTATCTTCCATTTGCAACGTACGTGCCCCACCTAGTGTGGCCATTTCGAACGCCATCTCGGCAGGGAACATTTGCGGGTCTCTACGTGCGTCTTTGAACAAACCAGCAACCAGATATGTGGCACGCATCAAATCGCTATAATTAGACGCATTATTGCCATCGGTGCCAATGGATACATTGATGCCCTTCTGCACCATTTCCGGGAATTTACCCACTTGAGTGACGCCATAGCTCACCTTGAGTGCCGTCGTTGGGCAATGGGCAACGTTCACACCGGTTTGTGCCATCACATCCAGTTCATGGTCGTTTATTTGCACGCAGTGTGTGATGGCGCAATTTTTGTCGAGCACGCCAATTTCAGCAAGATGCACCATTGGGCGTTGACCAAATTCGGCAATAAAGCCATCCGGATCGGTCTCTGCTGGTGACATATGAAACCCAAACCCCACATTATGTTCATCCGCAAGGGTTTTCGCAGCCTTCCAAAGGGGATCGCTACAGGTGGTATGCCCAACCAAAATGCTCCATGCTGAAATAAGCTCATCATTTTTGCGGCTATAGGTTTCAAGCTGATGCTGAAGATTAGCGATAGCCTGGTCAGTTGTTTGTCTATACACCGAGGGTTCAGGTGGCAAATCCCATATCCATTTTCCGACACGCCCCCTTATGCCAATATCTCCCAAACCTTCGATCACTTCATCCATGTAGTTAATTGTGCCCGCTTCAAGAAAACTGGTGGTGCCAGAGCGCAACATTTCTACCGCAGCCAGTTGCCCAGAGACATTCTCTTCCTCAGCCCTGGCAACAGAATAAAGCGTACATAACCATACGAATACATTCTCTTCAAAAGGAGTATCGTCCGGCACATAACCTCGTGTGATCGGTTCACCGGTGATATGAATATGCGTATTGATAAGGCCGGGAGTTAGCACAAAACGATCACCGCCTAGACGGCGTTTTGGTTTATAACGTTGTTCGAGATCGACTGTCTTGCCGACATCAATAATCTTATCAGCAACAACAGCGACAGAGCCGCGATGGATGATGTCTCGAGTTTCGTTCATGGTAACCAAGTACCAGGCGTCTACCAGTACATCGATTTCTTTTTGTGGCGCTTTCGACATTGTTTCCGACATAAAAAGTTCTCTTATATTGAGGTCTTATGTTATTTTTTGCTCGCGACATAAACCATATTAAACCCTATAGGCTCAATTATACGGACCATTTCCAGCGACTGACTGGACAGCCAGTTATGCATCTGCTCATGGGTTAAAATACAACCTCGCATGGTGTTGGCGAGCATGGTCATACCCATATGCACACCGAAGGCGTTTAGCTTACGGTCATTATCCGCAAAGTAATCGGCTACCAATAACTGGCCTCCGGGCTTGAGCGCATTGACCGCACGTTCAATCAGTTTTAATGCCAGTTCTGGCCCTTCCGTACGACAAATATGGCCTAATACAACCACATCATAGGTATCAGCTTCGAAATTAAGGTCGTGGAAGCTCCCTGAGCGGAATTCACACCGTTCGGTCAGGCCCTTCTCTTCAACCATCGTTTCAGCAAAACCAATGATCTCTGGCAAGTCGTTAATCACTGCCGTTGAGCCTACCGATTGTTCCATTATTGCTATCGACCAGGGAGCGCAACCAGCGCCTAGATCAAGAATGTGCAAATTTGGTTTGCGCTGCCAGCCCAATTTCAAACCCAAGCGTGTAGCGACTCGGTGTTGGGTTGGAAATGTTGCTTGAACTAATGGCCCGTAAAAACTTCCTATATCTTCTTCGATAGGCGTCCCGACTTTGCCCGTTCGTATCGTTTCGGCGAGATTGATCCAGTTTTCCAATGGACCTGGCGAAATACGTACAAGTGATGCCATGGGCGCGGCACCATTTAGGCACAAATAGCGCTCTGCAGTTTCAGTAACTTCATACTCATCGTCGATTTGATCGAGAAAGCCAAGCGTTACCATGCAGTCCAGTAAGTGCTGAAGATGGCTTGCTGAAACACTCAAATTATTTGCGAGTGCTTCAGCGCTTTGTTTGCCTTTAGCTTCAAGCACATCAAAAATACTCAGATCAATAGCGGCAACCAACATCCAGTAGGTATTTCCTGCTTGTATCACCCCCCAAACCGGCCCCGATGGCGGTGGTTTATAGTCTCGCCACGGTCGACCCGCGTGAGCCATGGTGTGGCTTTTCTTTAGTTCGGGATAAGGAGGGTCTGCACTCATAAGCTATTCATAAAAACTCATAAACCATTTACAAACTAGGGTTCTAGTATGATCTTGCCAAAAAACTCACCACTCAGTACTTTCTCCTGCGCCTTGGCCCCTTCGGCCAATGGATACACAGAATCGACTACCGCCTGAAAATCAGATTTACAGTACTGTTTCCAGGCAGCACCAAATTCTTCATAGCGATAAGGGTCAGAACCCAATAAGCGTAAGCCCATGTGGTACATATAACCAAGGCTTGGAATTGTTGGTGAATCTCCAGATGTGCCGCCGCAATTTACTAACCTGCCTCTGGGAGCGAGAGAAAACATGGATGCTGCCCATAGTGCTTCACCAACATGATCAAATACAACGTCCACACCGCGTCCGCTAGTCAGCTCGCGAGCCCAGGCAGCAATATCCGTCTCACGGTTGTTGCAGGTGTGATCTGCCCCAAGTCCGCGAGCTTTTGCACATTTTTCTTCGCTGCCTGCGGTCGCCAGAACAGTTGCCCCGGCATTTTTTGCCCACTGAATACCTGCCATTGATACGCCGCTACCGGCGGCATGAATCATCAGGGTCTCACCTTCTTTTAGTTCAGCGACATCAAATAAGGCGTGGTGTGATGTCATCCATGCTGTGGGAAAGATCACCGCCTGGTGCCACGACATGGCTTCTGGTATCAGATGTAAATGCGTTTCTGGAGCCAGGCATTTTTCCGCATAGCCACCATCAGCATTGGCACCAAGAATGCCAAGCTCACCATATATATCACCTCGGCCGGATAATTTCGAGTCCTCTGGCACTTTGCATAATGATGGGTCGACGATAACCCGATTTCCAATTTTAACCCGAGAGACCTGTGCACCAATTTCGACAACCGTTCCGGCAATATCCATACCGGAAATATGCGGTAGAGTGAAACCAGGCATGACAAACCAACCGTTACGCTGAGTTGCATCCAGGTGATTGATGGTAGTCGCAGCAACCTCTATCACGACATCCCGGCCATCGGGCACAGGGGCCGTGCAATCCTTGTATTGCAACACTTCAGGGCCACCGTGTTGTTCATATATCAAGGCTTTCATACAGCATCTCCTGGCAAGGTATCTCTCAGTAACAACAAGCTTTTTAAGTCGGTGGTAACAGATTTTTCATCTAATTATGATTATTAAGTTATCTTCTATACCCCCGTCAAGTCTTGTGCACTCGCGCCCGAATACTTGTTAATACTACTTTCTACCTGCGGTGTATGAGCGAGTAAACTATCAAATGTTCTATGGGTGATTAACAAGTATTCGGGCGCAGGAGTGCAAAACATTCCAGCAGTGATATAAGCTAATGATTAAATCAGAGATTCTTTAAATAATATAATCATGCAACTAACAGGAGATGTCGCTATGACCTACCCCAACACTTTAATTTTCGTTGATTTGGCTTCAGATGATACGGACGCTGCAGGGAAGTTTTATGCTGAGGTTTTCGGCTGGGAGGATGACCGTCGACTCGATGGTGAATTTCACCGCCTGGTACCGGGCAAAAACTTTCTTAACCCGGATGGTTCAGAAAGTGAAATTGGCAACCTTCATTTTGGCATTTTTAATGCCAGCAATGTCCGCCCACATCCGAAACCAGAGGGCGTCGGCCCACGTAAATTGGCGGACGATGGCTGCCGGGCAAGAGTCTGGATTTTAGTGAGCGACGACGATACACCGGAACGAATTCTAGGCGCAGCTGAGAAGCTTGGTGCCGAAGTCCTCTGGCGTAACCACTACTGGGCTGAATTTAATGGCTACAATAATGCATTTCGTGACCCCTGGGGCAATGAGATAATACTGTGGGTTAAAGCTGGCGAAAACCCCCAAATACCTGAGAATTTTACTCGCGAGTAAATGCCACCCATTTCGTTTTGGCTCTCCATGAAATATACGAATGAATTTGTCACTCACCAGGATTTGTTGACGTTCTATTAGCTCTAATCCATTTGATAAAAGGAACCTGCCCTCAATGACAAATTCATTCAGTATCAAACGCTGGTCTCTGTTCGCAATAGTTAGTCTGTTCTTTTTTCTGATTGTCGGTTCAACCTACGGTTCGCTGGGAGTCATTCTTCCCTCCATGCTTGCCGAATTGGGCTGGAGCTGGACTCAGGCTGGCGCTGGCTTCACTATTCTGGCCTTGATGACCGGTATTACCGCATTAATTCCGGCATGGGTATTGCGCCGTTTCAGTATCAAAACCACCTATGTAATTGGTGGTCTGTGTATGAGCGCTGGCTTCTCTTTGCTAGCTACTTGCACGGGGCTAAAGCAATTTTATCTAGCAACCGCTTTGTTGGGGTATGGCTTTAGCCATTGCGCAAATGTGCCAGCCGTTCACTTATTAAATAACTGGATGCCGGATAAACGTTCTCTGGCAATTGGCGCCTATATGACGATTGGCGGCTTGGGTGGTGTTGCTGGCCCTTTGCTGGTGACCGCAACTGAGTCAGCGACAGGATCCTGGCGCATGTATTGGTGGTTAATTGCTGGCACCATGTTTTTCTTTGCGGCAATCGCAGCTATTTTTATTCAGGACAAACCTGATCAAACATTAGAGGAAAAAGAGGAAGAAGCGAACCTGGTTACCGAGAAACAGTCCGAGCGTGTCTACAACACGACTATCGACTGGACCTACAAAAACGTTATTCGCCGCTGCCCACAGTTTTATATCATTGTTGCAGCCATGAGCATGACGCTCTTTTGCACCGTCACAATGAGCAGTTGGGCTGTTGTGCATATGGGAACATTGGGAGTAACAACCGCCATTGCAGCAACGGCCTTAAGCATGCAGGCTTTGTTAAATGCCATCTCACGTGCATTCGGTGGCATCCTTGCTACACGTATCGACCCAAAATGGTTGCTTTTATCAGCTCTGCTGGCGGAAGTGATAGGAATGGTGGGGCTGTCTATTGCCGACAGCCCCGTAATGATTGCCTTGTTTGTCTTTGGCGAAGGCTACGGTTTTGGTATGTGCCTGTTCTCTACAACCATCCTGTTGATCAATTATTTTGGCCCTAAGAACAACCCTGAAATACTCGGAACACTCAACCTGATTACCACTGTCGCCATGGTTGGTCCGTTACTTGCTGGATTTGTTGGTGATACCTTTGGCGGCTTTGCGATTGTTTTTCAAAGCTATGCCATTTTTCTACTTATTATCGCTGTAGCGGTGTTCCTAATGCAGCCTCCTGCTAATGCGCAACCGGTAGCTGGTGGTTAAATGGCCCTTCCCCACAACTATGCCGAATGACCAAACCCTCCACCACCGGGAGTTTGCATAAGCACTTCATCATCTTTCAACATGGTTTTCTTACTGGCTTGCAAGCTGGGTTCGCCGTTAACCAGAAAACTACCCGCACTACCGGGTTCACCGCCTTGTAGACCTTCCGCTTGAATTTTCAGACGGCTGGGTATGGCGTTTAATAACCAGTCGTTACCGGAGCGCATACGGAAACCAATTTTTTGTCCATCGCCGCCGTTGTATTTGCCTTTGCCTCCACTATTTGGCAGCAGTTCTTTACAGCTAAATTCAATCGGGATAGATGCTTCAAGTACTTCAATTGGCACCGCTGATACGCCTGTGGGGTAGCAGGTTGCAGAAAGCCCGTCTTTGGTGGCACGCGCGCCCATGCCGCCTGAGTAGTTAAACATGGAGCTGGTGAAGGGTCGATTGTCTTTATCACGCCCTTGTATTTGCATGGTCCATACCGCACCGGAGCCTTCAGCCAGAACTCGTTCGGGCATTATCTCTGAGAGTGCATTAAGAATAGGGAAAGGCACATACATACCGACAACGTGGCGAGCATTAACAGAAACCGGGTATTCAGCATTAACGATGCAGTTGTTTGGTAGGTTCACTTTTATCGGGGTCAGGCTACCAAAGTTATTTGGCAAATCCGGGTTGAGCACGCTGCGTACCGCGAAGGTACTGTAGGCATGTGTATAGGCGGGAACAACGTTGATGCCCAATTTGCTCGGCGCCGAACTGCCGGTAAAGTCGATGAGTATTTCACCCGCATCGGTATCAATGGTTACCGCTGTTTTCAGGGTGATTTCGTCGCCACCTGGAATATCAAAGTGTGTTTCACCATGGTAAGTGCCCGCTTGCAACTTACGTATATCCGCCCGAGTTGCCTCGTCTGATCGGTTTATTATCTCAGCAGCCAGCTCTTCGATATCATCCAGGTCATATCGATCACACATTGCGTTTAAACGATCAGCACCCATTTTACCGCTGGATAGCTGGGCAGAAAGATCACCAAAGATAGCATTTGGTGTGCGCACATTGTGTTTTATAACCTGATGTAAGGTCGCATTTGGCTTATCCTTTTCGTACAGTTTGAGCGGCGGAATCCACAGCCCTTCTTCGTGGACATCACGTGCGCCAGCGCCGATACCATAACCGCCAATATCTGTGTGGTGAATAGTTGAACCTGCATATCCAATCAGTTTGTTTTTCCGAAAAATTGGCGTGAGCACGGTGATATCAAAAAAATGTCCGGCGGATAGCCAGGGATCATTGGTAATCAACACATCGCCGGGTTCGAGCTGTTCAGGCGGAATATAGTCGAGGATATTCTGTGCAGCAGCGGCAAGAGAGTTGATATGCCCCGGTGTACCTGCCAAGCCCTGAGAGACCATGCGGGCATTGGCGTCAAACAGTCCGGTTGCCAGGTCACCTGCTTCACGCACTATCGGGCTGAATGCGGTTCGTTGTAGGGCCTTCGCCTGTTCGCTGACAATGCTGATTAAGTTGCCCCACATGATTTCAAGTTCGATACCGTCCATCTTATTTCTCCCTCAGTTTGTTCGCGATCAGGCTGCCATCGGCATCCGTTGTCATTTGCCAGCCAAGCAAAATAAACACGGTTGTTTCTCGCTCTTCGACAATCAGTGGGCCATCAACCACCTGGCCCAGAGACAACGCCGATCGGTCGTAAACAGGAACCCTGGCTGTCCCATGTTCAAAATACACATCTCGATGAAGTTTCGGCTCGCAGGGTGTTTGAGTCATGGTAACTTTTGCCTCGCGTCCGGTTTCACCACCGTGAGCCGTAATTCTCCAGCTCACTACCTCGACGTCCATTTCGTCAAGGCGTACGCCATAGAGCGTTTCGTAAGCACGATCGAAGCGCGCACGAATGTCCATCGCATCTCTGGCCTCGCAAGGGTCTGTATCGAAGCTAACAGTCACTTCAGTCTGTTGCCCGACATAACGTATGTCAGCTGAGAACATATAATTAATCGATTCTTTTTCTATGCCCGCTTCTATCAGGGCCTGCTGTCCTTCGGCAACCATACTGCCGATCAAACTAGCTACGGAGTTCGGTGAAGAGTCCCACGAAATGTCGTTCAGTTTGCATAACCCGCCACGTGCAAGATCCAGTCGCGCTGGTGTAACCAATGTTCCGAAGGCGCTTAATACACTCGCCATAGGCGGATAGATTACCTGTGAGCTGTCCAGTTGCTCCGCAACATAACAGGCATGCACAGGGCCGGCACCACCGAAGGCAAGTAAGGGTAAACCACGATAGTTGACACCACGCTCTGTGGCGTGGGTACGCGCCGCTGCGGCCATTGATTCACCAACCACACTAAAAATACCGTAAGCAGCATCCTCTGTAGAAACATTTAAGCCATTTGCCAGTCTTTGCATCGCTTCTGTAGCAGCCTTCATGTCAAGCTGCATATCGCCACCGAGGAAATTATCCGCATCCAATATGCCGAGAACGACATCTGCATCGGTTACGCAAGGGTTCTGACCACCACGACCATAGCAGGCGGGACCTGGATCTGAGCCGGCACTATCGGGCCCCACTTTTAGTAAACCCAATTCATTGACTCTGGCAATCGACCCGCCACCGGCGCCAATTTCAATCATGTCGATAGAGGGAACGGTTATGGGCATGCCGCTGCCTGTCTTAAATCGATAACGGCGATCAACTTCAAATTCTCCACTGATGAGAGGTTTACCCTCCTGAATCAGGCAAGCCTTTGCGGTGGTGCCGCCCATATCAAAGGAGATCAGATTTTCAATACCGTATTTCCTGGCAATATGACCCGCTACCAACGCACCTGCCGCAGGGCCTGACTCAATCATACGTACCGGGTAATTGCCGGCCACACGTGCCCCTACGACGCCACCATTAGACAGCATAATCAGTGGCTCCTGATCGCGTCCACCCTGTTTCATTTTTTCAATGAGGGCATCAAGATAAGGTCGTGAAATCGGCACAGCGTAGGCATTTAATACGGTTGTGCTGGTGCGCAAGTATTCGCGCATTTGCGGCGCAACATCACTGGAAAGAGAAACAAATATGTCTGGTGCAATCTCATTGAGTCCACGTCGAACAGCCTGTTCATTTTCAGCATTGCAGTAGCTGTTTAACAAGCATACGGCCACGGAGGATACATCTTCGGCTTTTAATTCTTCTGCCAGTTTTTTAACGGCATCTGTATCAACAGACTGACCGATCTGTCCGTCAGCATAGGTGCGTTCTTTAACGCCCCAGGTAAAATTTCGGGTAATAAGCGGTTCGGGGTATTCAATCTGTGGATCGAACATATCGTAACGATGTTCATCACGGATATAGAGTACATCCCGAAAGCCTTCGGTGGTAATCAACGCGGCCTGAGGGCCTTTGCGTTCTATCAACACGTTGGTAACCACGGTGGTGGCATGAGTCACTACATCGTCTATTTGCTTTAATTCAATTTGGGCTTTATCCAGCACCAGGTCAGTTGCCCGAAAAAATCCCTCAAGCAGATTGCTATGTGTCGTCAGTGTCTTGTCCGTCCAAACGCGACCATCACTGTTTAATAGTACTGCATCTGTAAAGGTGCCACCAATGTCTACTGCTAATGCATATTTACTCATACGGCAATTGCCTCCTGATAATCTGGCTTTTTATAACCCGATTTTTCGTAACCTAATCGCGTCGAAACGGTTTCGGCAGCATTAACCAATGCTGCGATGTACGTGGTATCCGGCTCGTTTTGTAAATGTTGGACGGAGCCAAGAAGCGTCATAGACCCAACAAGTGCCCCATCGAAGGCAAAGATGGGTGCTGCAAGGGTATTTATTCCGCTAAGCACTTCCCCAGGTGCTACCGCCCAGCCACGTTGTTTAACCAGCGCCACTTCTGTTTTTAGATCATCGATATTGGTATTGGTTTTTTCTGTCCATGCCTTCAAAGGACCATTTCCGACTTTTTCCCACAGACTCGAGGGGCCAAAGGCCAATGCAATCTTGCCTTGGGCAGAGCAATGAAAATCAAAAAAAGCGCCAGGCCGTGCACTGATTTCAAATTCTGAACGGTGTTTAAGTATGTCGAGCACTCTGACACCATCTTCTTCAATTTGACCAACAGTTACTGTCAGGTTGACCTTGTCCCGTAATGCTGGCATAACCCTTCTAGCTTCAGCCAGAAAATCGGTTTGATCGGCCACAGCCTGACCAAGGTGAAATAATTTGACGGTTAAATAATATTTCTCGTTTTCAGAATTCTGTGCCACATAGCCTTGATTGAGCAGTGTGCGCAGATGGCGAAAAATCTGCGGCTTGGCTGTATCCAGTGCTTTGGCAATTTCGCTAACGCCCATTGGGCCATTGGCATATGCCATAAATTCGATGAGTTTTAGTGTGCTGACAACAGAATGAATAGGTGTGCTTGTAGACATATTAATAAAGGACTTTTTTTATTAAGGATTCTTGAGAGGGGAAGTTATCTGCAAAGGTCTGAAAATCTTCAGTTACGGCTCTGGCAGCTTTTGCTAATAGAGATTGGTCAGTAGCAATGGTAAACAGGCTGACACCTTTATCCTGATAGTGCGCAACTTTGCCTAGAGTTGATTGAAATAAGCCAACGGGTTTATCCGCCTGCTGGGCTGCGTGGCAGACTTTATCAATCGCCTGATCAATTAATGGATGGTCCCAGTCGTCAACGCCATAAGATACACCGAGGTCCGCTGGACCGATAAACAAAGCATCCAAAGCATCTATTGCGGCGATTTTATCTATATTGTTTATTGCTTCGACATCTTCTATCTGCCCGATGACGATTGTCGATTGATCGCTTTCTTCAATGAATTGTTTAGTCGGCATAGCACCGTAGTTGCCAGCACGATGTGATGCAGAAAATCCGCGCATACCCTTTGTATAACGAGTTGCTGCAATGGCGTTTAAAGCATCATTGGCAGACTTTATATGTGGTACAAAAACACCCGCAGCGCCCATATCGAGCGCCCTGAGTATTTCTGCCCCAGAGGGGTCTGCAACACGGACAAGCGCAGGTAGATTATTCGCTCGCGCTGCCAGTAAGCATTGATCCAGACTCTCTGGACCGAAAGGTGCGTGCTCTGTATCCAGGACAATAAAGTCGAATTGAGCGTTCGCTAACACTTCAACAATGTGCATTGACGGAGTTTTTACAAAAAGCCCTAATACTGACTGCCGAGCCCTTATCTTCTTTTTAAGCTCGGCTTGTCTTGATAGCGCATTCATTACTTAGATGCTCTTATCCAAACCAAAATCAGCTTGCTGATATTCGACCAGATGCCGGTAATCGTCACGAATGGGAGAGAACACATCCAGGTTCATCACCTGTTCATCGCCAATCGGTTCGCCACAGTGTTCGACGCCCGGCGGGATACGCACAACACTGCCTGCGCCAACCTCAAGCTCCTCGCCTTCAATGATAAAACGCATTCGGCCTTGAACGATATAAACAAGCTGCTCAAAAGGGTGGCTATGAGGATTAACCTCCATGCCTGGGTCCAGCCAGTTCATGACCATCAGCGTATCGTCACCACGAAAGCCAACCCGGTTCACTCCAGGCCGAACTGATTCTTTGGGCATTGTGTCCCAGCTATACACGCGTGCTTTTTGGCTCTCGCTATTGTTCTGGCTCACTCTCCATCTCCGCTCTTTCCTGTTATTTGTTCCTGCCATTTGCATTTCTCGTCACAACGAGCCTTCATCAAAACGAATGATGTTTCTTCCTGAGAAACGAAATATTTTATAGTGATACGATGTCATATTTATTATCATGAGTCAACGCAGTGGAATCACCGACTGTTCATATAAGATAAATCGCAACATAAATCGGCTAAAGATGATCACGAATATTGCAGAGTACATGCAGCACGCTGGAAAGGATTCACCGGATAGCCCCGCCATAGCTCTGGGTACAAGAGTCTTGCTGAGATACGGTGAGCTGGCGGGTCGTGTTTCTCGGTTGGCCTACGCGTTGCGCCATAAATATGGTCTCGCAGAAGGTGATCGTGTTGCTTTGGTTATGAAGAATTGTCCAGAATATCTGGAAACGCTTTACGCTTGCTGGCATGCAGGCCTGATTGCAATACCTGTCAATGCCAAACTGCACACCAATGAATTCGCCTATATTTTGGAAGATAGCGGAGCACGGGTTTGTTTTGTTACATCAGATGTATTGAAGCCCCTCAGTTCTCTGGTTGATGGTCATCTGGTTGGCGGTCAATTACAGACAATAGTCGATGTCAGTGGTGAGGAATATGAACACATGCTCACTGCCGATGAGCTAGCGATAAACAGCAGCGCTGAAGATGATACAGCCTGGCTTTTTTATACCAGTGGCACCACCGGAAAGCCGAAAGGGGCGATTCTTAGCCACAGTAATTTACTGGCTATGTGCCGCAGCTATTTTGCTGATGTCGACCCGCAATCACCCTGGTTGTCTATTTTACATGCTGCGCCTATGAGTCACGGCTCTGGTCTTTATGCGCTAGCACACGTGATGCAAGCAAGCTGCCATATCATTCCTGAAAGCAATGGTTTTGATGCGGCCGAGATTTATGAGCTGATTGAAGCCTGGCCAAGTCTGGTTTTTTTCGCTGCGCCAACCATGTTGAAGCGTCTGATTGATCACCCTGTCAATACAGATACCACTAATCTGAAAACGATCCTCTATGGTGGTGGCCCCATGTACCTTGAAGATACCCTGGCGGGGTTGCAAAGGTTCGGGCCGAAACTCGCGCAATTATATGGCCAGGGCGAAAGCCCAATGACCATCACAGCCCTAAGTTCACAACGCCATGCAGACAACGGCCACCCACGCTGGCACGAGCGATTGGCCTCAGTAGGTACTCCGCAAAGCTCGGTCGAAGTCTGCGTAGCTGATACCAGCGATGAGCCCTTAGCCATTGGTGAAATCGGAGAAATACTGGTTCGCGGAAAAACTGTTATGAAAGGATATTGGGGCAAACCGGAAGCGACAGCTCAGGCTTTGCGCAATGGCTGGTTACATACAGGCGACTTTGGTTGTTTTGATAAAGACGGCTTTTTAACACTAAAAGATCGTGGCAAAGATCTGATTATTTCCGGCGGAAGTAATATCTACCCGCGGGAAGTCGAAGAAGTGTTAATGCAACACCCTGATATAGCCGAGGTATCGGTGATAGGCCGGCCTGATCGCGAATGGGGTGAGCTTGTTGTGGCTTATCTTGTGCTTAATGACGAAACTGTTGTCGAATCGAAAAAAACCGGGGCCGCCAATCCAGGAACCAGCCAGCAGATCGATTTGGATGAGCTTAATCAGTTTTGTCTCAAACACATTGCTCGCTTCAAGCGCCCAAAACACTATCGAATAATTAAAAGCCTGCCTAAAAACAATTATGGCAAAGTGCTAAAGACTGAACTCCGCGTAATGGAAGAAGAATACGAATAACTCTGGTACCTATTAATTAAAATCCGTATGAGGACTTATCACTGTGGACATATTGGATAACAAGGCATCAATATCAGGCCAGCAACAGGTAGACACCCTAATCACCGGTGGCACTATTATTACCATGGATGCAACGCGCCGTGTTATCAAAGACGGCGCTATCGCTATGAATGCGGACAAGATTGTTTTTGTTGGCAAGCGCTGTGATGCCGAACAGTCTCTGCAAGCAAATGAAACCATTGATGGATCGCGCTTCGTTATCGCCCCGGGTTTTATTGATGGTCATATCCACATTACTGGTGATCCTCTGACCCGTGGCTACGTACCGGATGAAATTGATGTTGGTTTCGAAGAGAAACTGAACGACTGGGTTATCCCTCGATATTATGCGCATAGTACCGAGGACGAACGACTCTCGGCACAATTATCAGCGCTGGAAATGCTGCACTCGGGGACCACCTGTTTTCTGGAGGCGGGCACTGTCCGGCATCTGGATTCGGTTATTGATGGACTGAATGAATCCGGTATTCGTGGGCGAGTTGGTTCCTGGGTAGAAGGGCGTGCGTTTGATCCATCCGCCAATCAAACAGCATTAATCGATACTGCAATCCAACAGTTGGAAGATGAGGTCATAAAATACCCCGCAAACGATAGCAACAATCACGACATTAATAAAATTTCCGCATGGCCCTTACTGGTTGGCCACACAACGAACCCGGATGAAGTCTGGTTAGCAGCAAAAGCTTTAGCGGATGCAAACGGGCTAGGCATTTCTGCGCACATGAGCCCCTATGCAACAGATGCGGAATGGTTTCTGCAAAACACGGGGCGACGGCCAATTGAACACCTGTCTGATATTGGCGTGCTTGGCGACAACGTGTCGCTTACTCATGTTGTACATATTGATAACAACGAACTAGAGCAACTCAAGGAAACAAAAACCAATGTCATTCATTGTTCCATCGCCGCCATGAAAGACGCCTGTGGGGTCACCGCAGTCGGCCTGTTTCCGGAAATGGCAGAGGCCGGGGTAAATATCCTCCTTGGTACCGATGGTCACACGTCTGATTTGATGCAAACAATGAAAATGACCGCCGCCATTTTTAAGGATGCACGTCAAGATTTCCGAATCTTTGCCGCTCACGAAGCTTTAACCATGGCCACGCTAAATGGGGCCAAGGCATTGCAATTAGAAAATCAAATTGGCTCGCTGGAAGTCGGTAAGAAGGCAGACTTCGTGTTTCACGATACCCAGCGTATCGAATGGCAGCCCATCCAAAATGTGGTCAATCAGCTTGTCTGGTGCGCGGATGGCAGGGGTGTTCACAGTGTTTGGGTCGACGGCATTCGACTTATCGATAACTATCAATCAACCCTGTTCGATGAAGATGCACTCTACCAACAAGCACAGGTCGCCGGGGATGCAATTATCAAACGTTCAGGTGTTCCTTTTGTTAGCCCGTGGCCAATTGAATAATGCCCTCGTTCTCTGAAAGGCTGTTTACCAAACCACACGGTGTTGTTGCAGCCTGCACGATTGGCAATGCGGTGGGCATCACGCCTATGGTATACACGGTATTTGGGTTTTTCCTGATCCCATTAACCGAGGAGTTTGGCTGGTCGCGTTCCAGTGTTTCGCTGGTGCTTCTTATTGTCGCTATTACCAGTGCTGCCAGCTATCCCGTTATCGGCCGCTTGGTTGACCGCTATGGTGCCAGACGCCTTATGCTCGCGGGTAATTTACTATTCGCTGTATCACTTGCTTCAGTATCATTGATTGGTGACAGTCTATTGCAGCTCTATCTGGCGTATGCCTGCATGGGTATTTCTGCCGCTATCCCCAGCACGGTGATGTTCACCAAGGTTATCGCGGGTTGGTTTGACCGAAACAGAGGCTTGTTTCTTGGTATTGCCGGCGGGCTTGGAAACGGCCTCGGCTCTGCTCTAACGCCCATACTGGTGCTAATGTTGCTCAGCAATTATGGTTGGCAGGTGGGTTATCAAGGGCTTGCTTTGACTGTTCTGCTGATCGGTTTCCCGGTACTGCTGTTGTTGCTTTGGGATCCACCAAAAGCGGCGCAAAATGATCAAGGCCAAACACAACAAACCAGTCAGGGCATGACACTCAAAGAATCTATGAGAACCAGTACATTTTGGATGATTGTTGCTGCTATTGGGCTAGGTGCGGGTTGTATGACAGCCATATTTGCACACATTGTGCCCATGTTAATTGACCGCGGCCTCCCGGCATCAAAAGCGACCACTGTATTGATCACATTTTCCATGGTTACCGCTGCATGGCAAATTGGTGTTGGTTATCTGCTCGACCGCATCCCGAAAGCCTGGATAGCAGCACCCTTTTACCTGATAGCCTTGGCCGGCTTGATGCTGCTTGAATCAACAGATGATTACCGTCTGCTAATTCTGGCAGCTGTATTGCTGGGCTTTGGGTTAGGAACTGAATACGGCGTATTGCCCTATTTTCTATCGCGTTACTTTGGCGTAAAACATTACGGCGCTATTTCTGGCGCGGTATACGGCGTTATTGTACTAACGCAGGGTGTAGCGCCCGTGCTGATGGCGCTTGTGTTTGACATGACAGGTACCTACAACATCGCAATTATTGCGATAGGGATTGGTTTAATCTGTGGTGCAGCTTTAGTTTTAAAACTTCAGCCATTTAAATTTATCGCGCCGCAGGATTAAACAAAAAATCGCAGCATCGAATTACTAAATAGAGGAGAACAGCATTGGCTCTCATTAAATATATTGACTACCTTGACAATGAATTTGAAGTACAGGTAGAAAACGGATCCACCGTTATGCAAGGTGCCATCAACAATATGATCGAAGGCATTGTCGCCGAATGCGGTGGTTGCTGTAGTTGCGCAACCTGCCATTGTTATATTGACGAACAATGGGTAAACACAGTGGGCGAAGCTGGTGACATGGAAAAAGAAATGCTGGAATGCGCAAATGCCCCACAAGCCAACAGTCGCTTAAGTTGCCAAATTAAAGTTTCCGATGCTCTGGATGGCTTAATTGTTCACTTACCAGAATCACAGTACTAGGTGGTCTCTCATGTCTTTGAATAACACCTCCAGAAATATCACTAAAATGATGCCAGCATAACTTTCAGGAACACCATGAGGTAAGGCAATTAATGGCAAGTTTTTCCTCTCAATATCACCGGTAGGAAAGGTCATAACCGCTGGAATTGGGAGTGTTAGAAATTCTGTGTCAATTCTATAATCTACAGCATAATGCCGTTTGGAGTGTAATCATCCCCAAAAATAGTTGTCCTCAGAAGTGGAATTTTCTCGTAAGCTACATGCAGGAGATTCCCCATGAAAAAGTCCAGATACACCGACAGTCAGATCATGGCCATCCTCAATCAAGCTGAGGTGGGCATGCCTTGTCTTTGTGGCACGACCCTCGAAAACTGGCCGATGAACTGACAAACGCTGGCTTCAAACTATTGCTTGAGCAGAGGATGATCTTCCGGTAACTGTTTGGAAACCCAAAGGGCCAGTTTGTGCGCCATCGCTTTCTGTGAAACGTCGAGCTTGGCCAGTGGCTGGATCCGTTGGTCGTGAACGAGTAATCGATAGAGATATTCGACTTTTTCATGCTGTGAGTCTGTGGGCTCGAATTCAACGATGCCGCGTTTTTCTGCGTAGGTCATGCCGACCCGGATTGCTTCCTTGAGCAGTCCGGCTTCATTTATTAGCTTCTTGTTCTTCGCCATACATTCACTCCGATTCCAGCAATCCCATCGCCGGGTTCATCTGCCTCCTGGAGCAACATTAACCTTTTGACAGGCGGGTTTCGTTAATAAGCCGATTCTCCCGCCAAAGTGGCTGCCCGGTTTAGAAACTTCACATATTCAATTGGCGTTAGATTTTTTGTCGTCGTGCGCAGCTTGGTAAAATCTTCCCTGCGCGTTTCCGATGTCGCGTCTTCGAGTAGATCAGGCCAGTATAGCAGGATCAAAATCTTCGAGCTGTCCGTTCCAGGGAAGCTCTGATTAATAGGATATTTTCGTCAGGACAAGGCTGGAGCGCAGGTGTTTAGGTGCGGTCCGAACGCAGTGATGGCGAGGAATGACGGAAGGTTCACCAAGCGGCCTGGGCATCAGTGCAGCCAGGCGTGAGATAGTGCGTGCATCCGGGATATCGTGTTACACATGTTAAACAGTATTAAACAGGCGGTTGACATGCTAGGTGTCAGACTAGGGCTAGGGGAGGGGAGTTGACTATTATGCCTGAGAGTTATATTTTGTCTGCCCTTTTGTGGACCATGATCGGGAAGTCATCCGGCAGTGAAGATAGCGAAGAAAAAACTTGATCCGATGGTACTGCTTTTTGTCATATTTAGCTTGGGTGTGGTCGTGTCGGTAGCCGTCCAGACGCTTGGTCTCTGATCAGCTAGCGCGTTAAAACTCCTTTCTCTGTCACTATCGAGTCCATCGGCACATCATGCGCCGCCGGTTCAAATTCCGCCTGCTGGCAGCCAAAGGCCAGCCCCACGAGCCTGGTCTTTCTGAAGCCCTGGTCGGCGAAAGTGCGATCATAGTAGCCAGCACCCATGCCGATGCGGTCGCAGTGATCATTGAAACCAACCAACGGGACACAGGCCAGGTCAAGCTCACGCCCGCGGATGCAGGTGCCGAAAGTATGAACGGGCTCGAGAAGGCCATACATGTTTATCTTCATGGGTGTTTCACCGGAAATAAAGCGATGGAACAGGAGCGGCGGCTCACGCAACCTGCTTATGTTGACAATCGGGATGTAGAGTTCTTTGTTCAATCCAGACGCAAGCTCGATAACCGGGCGCGTATCCACCTCTTCCGCCATGGCGATATAGAGGGCCACCTTTCTGGCGCGCCTGAAAGGGAGATAGCTCAGGAGATTTCTGGCGATGACGATTGAGTGACGCTCACGTTCGCCCGGGGAAAGCACTAGGCGTTTTTCGCGGAGTGACCTGCGGAGTTCTTTCAAGAAGACGTTCCCCGGATTGCCGCTGTACATGTAGGCCCTTGAACCCGGCGGTTCAAGACGGTGGCCTCCTTATGGTCTCAGGCTTTCCGCTGCACGGACATGCACAGTAACCATTAAAAAAGACCTCCTGGGTTTCGCATAAAGGGTCAAGGACATAGCGACTGGCAAACAACCCAGGGAACTTGTCGATCATTATATGCACCTTCCGCCCTCGTTGGAAACTCTAGGCCTGATCGAATTTTGCCTTTAATCCGGCAAGCGCCGAATTGAGTTTTTCTTCCAGCTTCCCAAGTTCCGCTTTGTGCGCATCAAGTTGGCTCGCCTTTGCCGATTCCGTCAGCAAGTCATTGGCCAGGTTCAACGCCGCCATTATCGCCAATCGGTCAAGGCCCAAGACATTAGATTGCTGCTTCATTTCCCGCATCCTGGCATCAAGATGGACGGCGGATTTCTGCAAGGCCGCCACCTCGTGTTCCTGGCAGTTCACCTGGTATTCCTTGTCGAGAATGGAAACGCTGACTGTCTTCGCGGCCGCCATCTTCAATCCTGCCCCAGTGCTTTCAATCGCATGATCATGGCCTCTATCTTTGATTTTGCCAGTTTGTTCTGTGCCAGCAGGAGAGTGCGTTCTTGCCGCCACTTTTCGTGCTCCGTCCGCAAGGTGGTGTACTTTTGCTCCAGTTCGTCACACAGGGCAATTATTTCATCGATGCGTTGTTCAAGCATGTTGATATCCAAGGTGAATCCCGACAGAGAACATTTTCAGCACTATAAAGCCCCTTAAACCTGTTGTTCAAGCGGAGTTGGAGTAGAATCTCCGGCAAACCGGGCAATGATATGTCGGCATTTGAAAACTACCAGAACGAACTCTCCTCGCATGATATAGATATTCACCCTTCGGAACTTCATGGCATGCTGGTGGGATACCTGTGTGCTGTCAGGGAGGACGCTGGCAAGCAGCAGCGGGAGTCGCTTTACCGTGAGTGGGTTGGCGATTCTCTGCCGGTCGGCCTGGCGGCATTGATGGAGGAATCTCACGCCGCCGTCCTGGAGAACCTTGACGAGTTTGCGGATTTTGAGTTCAGGTTGCTGGTTCCTGAGGGCAAGGCGCTGATTCACGAACGCGCCAGGTCTATTGCCCTCTGGTGCAGTGGCTTTCTTTCCGGTTTCGGGGAGTCCGGCAAGAGGTCAGAGTTGGCGGGTGAGGCCATGAAAAACGTCGAGGAGGCGCTGCAGGATATTGGCAGGATTGCCGCCATGACAGATGTGGTCTCGCAGGGGGAGGAAAACGAGGTGGACCTGGCGGAAATCGAGGAATTTGTGCGGGTCAGCACCCTGCTGATATTCGCTGAAACCAGGTCCCGGGGAGAACACTGACCCATGAGAAGAAAAACTGCAAAGCACATTGGTTTGCCGGAGTTCCGCAGGCGGCGACGTGAAATGATGGCGCTGATGGAGGAAAACAGTATCGCCATCCTGCCAGGCGCGGGAGGAAAGGTGAGAAACGGTGATGTTGAGTTTCATTTCAGACAAGACAGCGATTTCTTTTACCTCACAGGTTTTGATGAACCGGATGCGGTGCTGGCGCTGATACCGGGCCGCGAACATGACGAGACGATATTGTTTTGCTGCGAAAGAGATGAGGACCAGGAAAGGTGGCATGGCCGGGTCGCCGGCGCTGAAGGGGCGATAGAACATCACGGAATGGACGACGCCTTCCCGGTTTCCGATATCGACGACATTCTGCCCGGCCTGATAGAGGGCAAGTCGAGGATTTATTACACCATGAATGTTGATCGTGAATTCGATCATCAGATGTTCGGCTGGGTAAAGCTGGCAAACCCCGATGATCGTGCGGCGGCGACATCACCCGCTGAGTTTGTCCACTGTGGGCCATATCTGCACGAACTCCGCCTTTATAAAAGCCCAGCCGAGATCAAACTGATGCGGCTTGCGGCGAATGCAACGGTCAAGGGTCACTGCCGGATTATGGAAAGAACCCGGGCGGGGATGATGGAGTATGAACTCGAGGCGGAGCTTAACCATGAGTTTGCAATGAATGGCGCACGCTGGCCAGCCTACCCGTCCATCGTTGGCGGCGGCGTGAATGCTTGTGTGCTGCACTATATCTGTAACGATGATGTCTTGCGTGACGGGGACCTGGTTCTGGTGGACGCGGGCGGTGAATATGAAAACTATGCCTGCGACGTGACGCGAACCTTCCCGGTCAATGGCAAGTTCAGCAACCCCCAGGCGGAGGTATATGATCTTGTTCTGGCTGCGCAGCAGGCGGCCATAGCGGAGGTACAACCGGGCAACGCCTGGCATCGTCCTCATGATGTCGCCGTCAAGGTCATCACCGAAGGGCTCGTCTCTCTTGGCATCCTCCAGGGAGATCTGGAGGCGTTGCTCGCCGGGCAAGCATACCTGCCTTACTATATGCACAAAACCGGGCACTGGCTTGGCCTTGATGTACATGATGTCGGTGAGTATCAGGTCAATGGTGCATGGCGTATATTTGCAGCAGGCATGGTGACAACCATCGAACCGGGTATTTATATATCGGCGGACCTGCCCGGCGCCCCTGATCGCTATCGCGGTATCGGCATCAGGATTGAGGATGATGTGCTGGTAACAAAAACCGGCCACGAGGTGCTGACTGAGGGTGCGCCGAAAACCATCGTAGCCATAGAAAAATTGATGAGTGGCCGCCCATGAATGACATTCTTGTTGTCGGCGCCGGATTTGTCGGCTTGTCTTTCGCGATTGCCGCCGCCCGGCAAGGGTTCAGGGTCGCTGTTCTCGATAAACGGGACAAGCCTGCCATGCCGACTGCCGTCACTGCCAATGTGCTGGCGCTTAGCCCGGCGTCCTCAACTTTCCTGAAGGAGATCAATGTCTGGTGCTACCTGTCGCCGCAATTTATGAATGCCTATGACAGGATGTCCGTCTATGACGGCGCCGGTGCAGGCGCTGTTGAATTCAGTGCCGCCGATGCCGGCCTTGATGCGCTTGGCCATATTGTTGGCCGGGAAGCGCTGATTGCCACTCTCGCAGAACAGGCCGGGCAGGTGGAAGGGTTGACCGTGAAATGGGGCGCATCTGCAATGGCGGAAATAGGTGACGCGCCCCTGCTTGTCGGCGCCGACGGCGTTCATTCTTCTACCCGGGAATCACTGGGTTTAAAGAAACTCACCTATGCTTATGATCAGACTGCCACCGTTTGCGTAGCTGAAATGGAACAGCCTCATGGTAACTGCGCTTACCAATGGTTCCTTGAAGATGGCCCCTTGGCCTTTCTGCCCTTGAGCGATACCCACAGTGTGGCGATAGTCTGGTCCAGCTTTGAGGAGTTGGGTTCTGTTGCTGAAGACGAGTTCATCAGACGATTGCCGGAGGCGAGCGAAGGTTGTTTAGGCAAAGTCATCAGGGTTTCGCCTCGATTTTCCTTCCCTCTGGCGCAGCAACAGGCGCTGCAATATGTTGCCGAGGGGGTGGCGTTACTGGGGGATGCGGCTCATGCGATTCACCCTTTGGCCGGGCAGGGCGCTAACCTGGGCTTTGCCGATGCCAGGGCGCTTGTGACGGAGATATGCGCCGCCAGGCTGGAGAGCAGGTCCCCGGGGGACCTGCAAGTTCTGAAACGCTATGAAAGAGCAAGAAAGACGGAAAATTATCTGGCGGGGATGGCGATGGAAGGGTTTCATCGCTTGTTCACATCAGGCTCGCCCCTGATAGGTTTGCTGAGAAGTCAGGGGCTCCGGCTTGTTAATGGGAGCAGTACATTGAAGAAGCTCGCGATCAATATCGCAACCGGGAGGACGCAATCCTGAGCTTTGTATACTTGCCTGGAGTTTCCCTAGTAAAATACTGCGCTTTGTTCCCGCTCAGGTTCTAATGGGTCAGAGAACTCCCTTGTTTGCCAGTCATCAAACGCTTGGAGCAAAGCTGGCGGACTTCAGTGGCTGGGATATGCCCATACACTATGGTTCGCAACTCGAAGAGCATCATGTGGTTCGGCAGGACGCCGGTGTTTTTGATGTTTCGCACATGACCGTGGTGGAAGTGCATGGCGCAGGTGGAACGGATTTTCTGGACCGGCTACTCGCCAATGACATCCGTCGCATGACGGCGCCTGGTCAGGCCATGTATTCGGCGATGCTGAATGAATCGGGCGGTGTTCTGGATGACCTGATCGTATATGCAACAGGGAACCCCTACCTGTTGGTGGTTAATTGCGCTACCCGCGAAAAGGACCTGGCCTGGATGGGGGGCGTCGCGGAATCTTTTGACTGCGAGTTGGTGGAACGAAAGGACCTGGCGATTCTGGCGGTACAGGGGCCGAATGCCATCAGCAGGGTGAAACAGGTCGTAAAGGATACGCAATCAGAGGACATTGACCGGCTCAAGGTATTTCAGGGATGCTGGAGCCACGGCTGGTTTATTGCCCGCACCGGCTATACCGGGGAAGGCGGGCTTGAAATCATCCTGCCGGAAGCCGAAGCGCCCGCTTTTTGGGATGCTCTGCTGGCCGCTGGTGTGAAGCCCATTGGCCTGGGAGCAAGAGATACCCTCCGGCTCGAGGCGGGCATGAATCTTTATGGCAGTGACATGGATGAATCCGTTTCACCGCTGGAGGCGAATATGGCGGGTACGGTTCATCTCGAAGGCAGGGATTTTATCGGCGCAGGGCCGATTCGTGAGCAGATGCAGGCGGGCGGCTACCGGCAGCTTATTGGCCTGGTGATGAAAGCCAAGGGTGTACTGCGGGCGCATTACCCGGTGTTCAGCGATGGCAGCCAGGTCGGCGAGATAACCTCCGGCGCTTTTTCGCCAACGCTTCGGCATGCCATTGCGCTGGCGCGGGTGACAGCAAGGTCTGGGAGCATGGCGGTGGAGATTCGAGGCAAAATGCAGCCGGTTGACTGTGTTGCGCCCCCCTTTGTAAGAAACGGCAAACAGGTTTACAAAACCCTGGCATAAAACTGGAGGCAAGACATGGCGGAATTTCCCGACGCGCTGCGTTATCTCGAAACGCATGAATGGGCAAAGTTCGGAGATGATCTGGTCGTTGTGGGCATTTCGGATCATGCTCAGGATGCGCTTGGCGATGTGGTTTATGTCGAGCTGCCGGAAGTCAATATCGCTTGTGTTGCCGGTGACGAGGTGGCGGTGGTTGAATCCGTCAAGGCCGCGTCAGACATCTATGCGCCGGTAACCGGCGTCATCGTCGCAGTGAACGAGGCTTTGGAAGATTCACCGGAGCTGGTCAATGAATCTCCCTATGGGGATGGCTGGTTTTTCAAGATACGACCGGAGGAGCCGGGGGCGGTGGATAACCTCTTGTCGGCGTCCGCCTACCGGGCAGTTTGTGAGGCCGGGGAGGCATAGAAAGCACCATGCCATTTATCCCTCATACGCAGAAAGACGAGCAGACGATGCTCGCCGCTATTGGTGTACCTTCTATCGAAACACTGTTTGATGAAATCCCGGAAGCGCTTCGTGCCGGTCAGCTAACCGGTACGCCGCCGGGTATCAGCGAAATGGCGCTGATGCGCATTATGAAAGAAAGAGCGGCCATGGACGAGATTTCCCTGTCTTTCATTGGCGCGGGAGCATACGAACATCATATCCCCGCAGCCATCTGGGACCTGGTGAGCCGGGGGGAGTTCATGACCGCCTACACGCCTTACCAGGCCGAGGCCAGCCAGGGCACTTTGCAGCTTACTTACGAGTTCCAGACAATGATAACGCGCTTGCTCGAGATGGATGTTGCCAATGCCTCCGTCTATGACGGCGCTTCGGCGCTGGCGGAAGCAGTACTGATGGCGGTTCGCGCCAACAGAAAAAACAAGTCTCGCCGCGTGCTGATCGCCGGTGACACCAACCCGGCTTATGTCGCAGCCTGCCGAACCCTTGTGAAAAACCAAGGCATAGATCTTGAACTGCTGCCCTTCGACCGCACAAGTGGCCTGGTTTCTCCCGCTGATCATACGGAGTTTGCCGCTCTGGCGATCAGCTACCCCAATTACTTTGGCGGCCTTGGGGATGTGGACGGCCTTGCGGACTGGGCCCATGCTAACGATGCGCTGGTTATTGCGGTGGTCAACCCTGTTGCCATGGCGTTGCTGAAGCCGCCCGGGTCCTGGGGTCAGGACGGCGCGGATATAGCGGTAGGCGAAGGTCAGTCTCTGGGTATTCCCCTCGCCGGTGGCGGCCCCTACCTGGGTTTAATGAGTTGCAGGCAGGCGTTTGTCCGGCAGATGCCGGGGCGCATTGTCGGCAGGACAACTGATGCGGATGGCAAGCAGGGATTCGTACTGACGCTCCAGGCGCGGGAACAGCACATCCGCCGCGGCAAGGCCACTTCCAACATCTGCACCAATCAGGGGTTATTGGTAACGGCGGCAACCATCTATCTGAGCCTGCTCGGGGATACAGGGCTTCGTTCCGTTGCCCTGCAATCGCACACCGGCCTGCAGCAGCTTATCGATGTCGTATCGATGCTCCCGGGTGTAGTGCAAAAGTTCCCCAGCCCTTGTTTCCATGAAGCGGTTATCCAGTTACCGACAACCACCGGCAAGGTGCTTGCAGGTATGGCATCAAAAGGCATTCTTGGTGGTTATGACCTGGGTTTGCATTTCGAGGAGCTTGCCGACTGCCTGCTTGTCAATGTCACGGAAACCAAAACAAGCCAGGATATTGCCGCCTACGCGGCCTGCCTTGAAGAGGTGCTGAAGTCATGCTGATCTATGACCTCTCCAGCCCGGGCCGTTACGCCGCCGCCCAGTATGAGCTGGCGGACCAGACGCTCGGCATCATCCCTGCCGGCCATCTGCGCAAGAGCAGGGTTGGGTTGCCCGAAGTTTCCGAGTTACAGGTGGTGCGCCACTACACCAACCTTTCCCGGTATAACTTTTCCATTGACGGCCAGTTCTATCCATTGGGTTCCTGCACGATGAAATACAACCCCAGAGGTGCTCACAAGGCGGCGAGCCTGCCGGGATTCCTTGCCCGGCATCCGCTGGCGCCAGAGGCGAACAGTCAGGGCTTTTTGTCCTGTTTGTTTGAACTGCAGGAGTACCTGAAAGATGTAACCGGCATGAAGGCTGTTTCCCTGGTCCCCATGGCCGGGGCTCAGGGTGAATTTGCGGGGGTTGCAATGATCCGTGCATACCATGACATGCACGGCGATTTTGAACGCTCCGAAATTCTTGTTCCCATGGCGGCCCACGGAACCAACCCGGCAACAGCGGTGATGTGTGGTTACAAGGTGAGGGAAATTGCGGTGACGGCTGATGGCGATGTGGACATTGCCGCGCTCAGGGAAGCGGTTGGCCCGCAGACGGCGGGCCTGATGATGACCAACCCTTCCACCTGTGGCGTATTTGAAAGAAAGATCACAGAGATAGCTCAGGTGGTGCATGAGGCCGGCGGCCTTCTCTACTATGACGGCGCAAATCTCAATGCCATTCTCGGCAAGGTAAAACCGGGAGACATGGGGTTTGATGTGTTGCACATGAATCTGCACAAGACTTTTGCAACGCCGCATGGCGGGGGTGGCCCGGGCGCCGGGCCGGTGGGAGTCAATGAAAGGCTGTTGTCCTGTATTCCCACGCCCATTGTGGGTAAAGGAGAAGCGGGATATCGCTGGCTGACGCGGGAGGATATCCCGGATTCAATTGGCAGCATGTCCGCGTTTATGGGGAATGCTGGCATATTGCTGCGCGCTTATGCCTATGCCCGGCTGCTCGGATGTGAAGGTATGCACCGGGTTGGAGAATATGCCACCCTGAACGCCGGCTACATGGCGAAGCAACTTGAAAAGGCGGGATTCAAGCTGGCCTATCCCGGCAGGCGGACAACACATGAATTTATCGTGACGCTTTCACGGGAAGCCAAAGAGCTGGGTGTGACCGCCATGGACTTTGCAAAACGGCTGTTGGATTACGGCTACCATGCACCGACGACCTACTTCCCGCTGCTTATTCCGGAATGTCTGCTGATAGAGCCGACTGAAACGGAAACCAGGGAAGAGATAGACGGCTTTGTGGCGGCAATGGCTGCCATCCTGGAAGAGGCAAAATCCAATCCCGAACTGGTAACGACTGCCCCGCATAACCTGCCGGTCAAACGCCTTGATGATGTGAAAGCTGCAAGAGATCTGGACCTGGCGCTGAAAAGCGAGGAGGCTGGCACCGCCTGAATGTGGCGGTGCTGCAACAAGCGGCGAGCCTGAAAAGACTGCCGGGAGCCTTTGAAAAAACGATTACTTTGCTTGCCCCCAAAGAAATACTGTTCGGCCTTTTGCCTGCATCACGCCCGCAAACTGATGATTCGCCATCCGTTGGCCAGCGCTTCCCGGCGGAGGGTTGAGTCAGGGTCCACTGCAACCGGGTTATCCACCAGCCGCAGAAGTGGCAGGTCATTGTGAGAATCCGAATAAAAGGTACTGCCCGCCAGCGAATGATTTGTCCCATCAAGCCACTCCTGCAGGCGTGTCACCTTGCCTTCGCCGAAGCTGGGGATGCCGGTTATCTTGCCGGTATAACGGCCATCGGCAACTTCCGGTACGGGCGCTATAAGTGTATCTATGCCGAAGGCATCGACGATGGGGCGGGTAACAAACTCGATGGTTGAGGTGACCGCCAGCAGGGTGTCTCCCTGGGCCCGGTGCTGACCCACCAATGCAACGGCGCCCGACAGGATTGTCGGTGCTATCCGCTCCCTGAAGAAGTCACTGCGATATGCTTCCAGTTCTTCCATGGTATAGCGGGCAAGCAGGGCGCAGGAAAACGCCAGATATGCATCAATGTCCAGTTTCCCCGCCTGGTAGCTGGCATAGAAGTCGTCATTCTTTCTCTTGTACGCATCCGGGTTGACCAGCCCCCGGTCAACGACGTACTGGCCCCATTGATGATCGCTGTCCGTGGCAATCAGGGTTTCGTCCAGATCAAAAATCGCCAATGCCATGAGAAAAAGCCTGGAAATAGAGCTTTCAGTGTAGCCTGCCTCGTCGGTTTGCTGAAAACTTTCTATTCAAGCACAATGATTTTCAATGATTATCGAGGTTCAGTTCACTTGATTGATGGAGATGGATACAGACCCAATGTCGGTATTGTCGTTGCCAATGAGCTGGGTCAGGTTCTCTGGGCAAGACGCACAGGTGAGCAGGCGTGGCAGTTTCCTCAGGGCGGCATCAGGCCAGAGGAATCGCCGGTCGGTCACAATGCTTGAGGCGCTCCGCAGCATTATCCAGGAAGTCAATCGCGCCCGTGATCTGACGACCGTGCTGGACATCATCGTAGAAAGGGTAATGCATGCCATGTGTACGGATGTGTGCAGCATCTACCTGGCGGATGCGGACAATCGTTATGTGTTCATGGCAACCAGAGGCTTGAACACCGATGTGATCGGGCAGGTTTCTCTGGCCCGGGATGAAGGTCTTGTGGGCTATGTGGGAGAAAGAGCCGAGCCTATAAATCTGGAGAACGCACAGAATCATCCTCGCAATCGTTTCTTTGAGGAACTGGGGGAAGAATCCTTTCACGCCTTCCTGGGTGTGCCGATCATTCATCATCGCAAGGTGCTGGGTGTGCTGGTTGTGCAGCAGACGCGAACTCGCCGGTTCGATGACAGCGAAGAGGCATTTCTCATTACCCTTTCGGCCCAGTTGGCCGGTGTGATTGCCCATGCGGAAGCGACCGGCTCCCTCATGCTGCGTGACGCCGGAGACCAGCAGACCTCCAGCCGATTCAAGGGCATAGCGGGTGCGCCAGGTGTGGCGATTGGCACAGTCGTGGTCAACTATCCCGAGGCGGAGTTGCACAAGGTTCCGGAAAAGCTCATTGAAGACGTGGATGCGGAGGTTGAACTCTTCCGCAAGGCAACGGAAGAAGTTCGCCGCGATATAGCCGGCATGGTCGTGAAACTGAAAGACAGGTTGTCGCCGGAAGAACTGGCGTTGTTCGACGTCTACATACACATGCTTGACGATACCGCCATCAGTGGCGATGTGCTTGAACTGATCAGGGCGGGAGAGTGGGCCCAGAGTTCTCTGCGAAAGGTGATCATGTCCCATGTGGCGAACTTCGATGCCATGGATGACCCTTACCTGCGAGAAAGAGGCGCAGATGTGCGGGATCTGGGCAGCCGTGTGCTGGCAAAATTGCAGTCTGCGGACACCCGCCGCCAGCATTACCCGGAGAACACCATTCTCGTGAGCAATGAGCTGACTCCCGGTGATCTGGCGCATGTGCCCCGGGACAAGATCGCCGGGCTTGTGTCCATCAAAGGGTCCGGCAAGTCGCATGTTGCGATACTCGCGGAAGCCATGAGCGTGCCCACAGTCATGGGCGTGGAAGATCTGCCGGCGGAGCTTCTTGATGGGAAGCCGATGATCATTGATGGATTTGAAGGTGTGGTGATCACCTATCCGAAGGAACAGGAGCGCAAATACTACGAGCGGATAATCGCCGAGGAAGATGCCCTGGTCAAAGGTCTGGAGGTCACCGGAGATAAACCATGCCATACCCTGGATGGTCACCGGGTGAGGCTCTGGGTGAACACAGGGCTTATGAGCGATGTTGTCAGGTCACTGGACCGGGGTGCGGAAGGGGTTGGCCTCTATCGCACCGAGGTACACTTTATGATGAATGACCGCTTCCCCACGGAAGAAGAGCAAAGGGTCATCTACAAGGAGCATTTGCAGGCTTTCGCGCCCCGGCCCGTGACCATGAGGACGCTGGATATAGGCGGAGACAAGGCGCTGTCCTATTTCCCCATCGAGGAGGCAAACCCTTTTCTTGGATGGCGAGGCATCAGGGTGACGCTCGATCATCCGGAAATATTCCTCACACAGATCAGGGCAATGATCAGGGCAAACGAGGGTATCGACTCAGACTTGCGGATCATGTTGCCAATGGTGAGCAGCACCGCAGAAATTGATGAGGCGCAAAGACTGATTGCCCAATGCTATCGAGAGATTGTCGAGGAGGGCGTTCAGGTCGAGATGCCGGACATAGGCGTGATGATAGAGGTGCCGGCAGCCGTGTACCAGGCGCGGAGTATCATCAGGCGAGTTGATTTCCTGTCGGTGGGTAGCAATGACCTGATCCAGTACATGCTGGCTGTGGACCGTAACAATGCCCGGGTGGCGGAACTCTATCAGGAGTTTCATCCTGCTGTCCTGCATGCGTTGAACCAAGTGGTTACAGCGGCCCATGAAGAGCGCAAGAGCGTCGGAATATGCGGGGAGATGGCAGGCAACCCGTCAGCGGCGATATTACTCATGGCCATGGGGTTTGACGTGTTATCAATGAATTCCACCAGCCTGCTGCCGGTCAAGCATGCACTCACTCACCTGAATATGAGCCACGTCAAGAGCATCTTGGATACTGCCCTGAATATGGATAACGCCTACCTGATCAAGAACTTCGTTGATGATGAAATGCACAAGGCGGGTCTGGGGAATATTGTCAGGAGTCGTCGTTACAGTTGAATGTGAACCGATTCGTTGCCATCGGCTCGCCGTACTTGCCGAAGTTTCTCTCTTCAAAATACAGCCCGCCGTCTCTTTCTATCAACACCACTGTTGCGGCGCGAGTCCCATAGGTATCCGAGGCGATAAAACTGTTTGAGAACTCACTGCCATCGCCCTTGTGGAGAAGCATTCTGAACAGTTCCCCGGCCAGGTCCTCGGCGCCGTTATCTTCAAGCAGCGCCCGGAGCCTTTGCCTGCCCGCAATAACCTTTGGCCAGTCGCAATCGAGAAGCTGATTACTCAGCCCGTAACAGCCATCATCAAGCCGGCGGGGACGGCCGTTCCTGTTGCCATGGTAATAGCAGGCTTCCCTGTCTGCGGCAATGAGGTTGAAGCCTCGATATTCATCACCCTGATTTGATACCGCGTCAACATAGTTGCCGGGAGTGGCCTCAGATTGCAGGAAAACTCTCGGCAGGTCTCCCCGTGACCGTGGCGGGGCAGGGTTCCGGGGTTCTTCACGGAAATTGGTCACTGCGGCAAAGCGACCTGTTCGGCTGACGCCAAGCCAGGAGCCGCCCATCTTTTCATCCATGCCGGCCAACAGGCTTGGGTCTCTGGGCCAGAAAGCCGCCGCCCTTGTTGGTCGTGCGTAATACTCATCACGATTGGCGGCAACAACAAGGCGAAACCTGTCATTGGGATTGAGTGCAAGGAGAATCAGGCACATGGGTGTCAGGCCAAAAACGCGAGTTTATCAAAGCTTCCGTATGACTGATAATGCCCGCTGCGTCCTCTGAACAGGTTTACTGTATGTGGCAATACCCTCAGCTTGACCCGGTGGCCATCAGCCTCGGCCCCCTCTCGATTCACTGGTATGCAGTTAGCTATCTGGTGGGTATCGGCCTGACCTGGTGGACGGTCAGGTACAGAATTCGCAGGGATGGGCTGACATGGACGGCTGACGAACTGGCGGACATGGTCTACTACACGGTATTGGGGATGATCGTCGGCGGCAGGCTGGGCTACTTTCTTTTTTATCACGCGGATTCTTTTGTCAGCGACCCCTTGTCAATTCTCAGGCTTTGGGAAGGCGGCATGTCGTTTCATGGCGGTATGCTGGGCGTTATTGGCGGTATGTTCTTTTACGGCTGGCGCCGGAACAGGCGAATGTTTGAACTGACTGATCTGATTGCGCCCTCGGTTCCTCTTGGGCTGGGGTGTGGCCGCATTGGCAACTTCATCAACACCGAACTGCCGGGAAGGGTCACCGATGTTCCCTGGGCTCTTGTGTTCCCGAACGAAACCCTTGGCCGGCATCCATCGAGTTTGTACCAGGCATTCCTTGAAGGTGTCGTCCTGTTTGCATTTTTATGGTTCTTTGCCCGCAGGCCTCGCCCTTTGATGGCGACTTCAGGTATGTTCCTGATTGGCTATGGCGTCTTGAGAACATTCTCGGAGTTTTTTCGCGAACCTGATTTTCACCTTGGTTTCGTTATGTTTGGCTGGGTGACAAACGGGCAGTTGTTGTCGCTACCGATGGTGCTTCTGGGGGCGGGAATCCTTGCGTATGCTTACCGAAGCAACGCGCTTGAAAAACAGGATGAACAATTATGATGATCAAACCCCGCATCAAGGGTTTCCTCTGCACCACCGCGCACCCGGCAGGGTGTGCCAGGGATGTTGCCAATCAAATCGCCCATGTTGAATCACAAGGCGGGCGTGACGACGGGCCAAAGCGGGTGCTGGTGATAGGCGCTTCCGGGGGCTATGGCCTTGCCTCGAGAATCAGCACTGCATTCGGTTTTGGCGCATCCACCGTAGGGGTTTTTTTCGAGAGACCGTCGGTCAGGAATCGAACCGCCTCCCCTGGCTGGTACAAGACGGCGGCTTTTACGCAGCAAGCCACCAAGGCAGGGCTTTATACGGCGAACATCAACGGCGATGCCTTCTCCGGGGAAACCCGAGGCGATGTTTGTGATTTGATTGAAAAAGAACTTGGGCAGGTTGATCTGGTGGTTTATTCACTGGCGGCGCCGATGAGGCAATTACCTGACGGTTCCGTCGTGCGTTCAACACTCAAACCTATCGGTGAGCCTTTCGAGGGCATGACGATAGATTTCAACACCCGTGAGTTGCGGCCCATATCACTGGAGCCCGCCAGCGAAGCGGAAATCAAGGACACGGTGATGGTCATGGGCGGGGAAGACTGGGAACTGTGGGTCAACGCACTACTGGGCCGGGGCTTGCTGGCACCGGGTTGTATAACAACCAACTACACCTATCTCGGCAGTGAGGGAACCTGGCCCATTTATCGCCACGGCACAATCGGCAAGGCAAAAGAGGACCTTGACCGCGCTGGGGCCGCGTTGGCGTCGCCGATGGCGAGCGTTGCCGGCGAGGCTTATGTGGTTGTCATGAAAGGGCTGGTGACCCAGGCAGCATCGGCAATACCCAGTATGTCCATTTACCTGTCGCTGCTTTTCAAGGCGATGAAGGCGGCGGGCACTCACGAAGGTTGTATTGAACAAACGACACGCTTCTTCAACACGCAACTCTATGGCGGCGGTGCCTTGCGGCAGGACGAAGATGGCCGGATTCGCATGGACGAGCTGGAGTTGGCGGGTGACATTCAGCAGTTTGTGACCGACCACTGGGCCGAGGTTGCCGAGGGCAATCTGGATGAATTTACGGATTTTGCAGGATACCGCCAGGCGTTTCTGGAGATGCACGGCTTCGGCCTGGAAGGCGTGGACTACGAGCAGGAAGTGGACCCGGTGGTCGATATTGAATTAGCGGCCGGTAGCGAATAAGCCCGCAGGATTTAACGGCAAATACTTACAACAATTTTTGCAAGATACTCGGGGTCCGGCCGGGTCAACTGGCTCATGATGATGGGATGCAAGTGTCCGCCCATTACCAGCTCAGGATTGCCCATAAGCCGAGGATCTTTGCCTACTTTCTGGCCAGCCTCATGGTTGGTCATGTCTTCCTTGCCACCGGGTTTACCCTTGCACACCTTTGTTTTTTGCTCGCCCTTTTCGGCTATCCGCATTTATTGCATTTTCTTTGTTTCCATCTCGCCAACAACTCAACAGGCGCGCGCGCCTGCCTGCTTGTTGATGCGTTTACCGTTGGCTGCCTGACGGGCATCGTAGGGTTTGACCTTCAGGCAAGCGTGGTGCTGTCGGCGCTTTTGATCGTGAGCGTGATCATTATCGGCGGCCCAAAACTGCTGTTGCTGTCAATACCCCTGTTCACAAGCGGCTTTGCTCTGGTATTCCTGTTTGCGGGCAATCGGGCCGCAGATGTTGCGGGGTTCGATGTTGTGAGTTTTACCTGCCTGCTCGGGTATACAGCGTTGATTGCCTGGCTGGTCTACAGGGAAACAAAACGCCTTAATGTCGAACATCGTCACGAAACGACAAAACGGCTCGGCCTGGAACAATTGCGGGCGAAAATTGCGCCTTTCGTGGCGCCGCAGATCATCGGGCGGGACGTCAATCCCGCCGGGCCGACTGTTCGCAGCCGATTGACGGTATTCTTTTCAGATATAGAGGGTTTTACCCGGCTGATGGACCAGGGCGATGAAGCCCGGATTGCGGGGTTGCTGAATGACTACTTTGAATCCATGACAAGCATAGCTGACGCGCACGGCGGCACTGTTGATAAATTCATAGGTGACGGGGTCATGATATTTTTCGGGGACCCGGAAAGCGCTGGCCCGGTGGCGGACGCTTATGCCTGTGTTTCCATGGCGCTGGAGATGCGTACTCGCTTCAAGGCGCTGTCTGCATCCTGGAAGATGCGCCTCGGCGGTGAGGCGGTACATCTTCGGATAGGCATAGATACCGGCTACTGCACCGTAGGCTATTTTGGCAGTGCGGCGCGTATGGATTACACGGCGCTCGGCAGTACCGTCAACAAGGCCAGCAGGCTGGAGGGTCTGGCGGGGCGGGACGAAATTCTCGTCTCGGAAGATACTTGGCAACTACTGCGCCCGTGGGTCAACGTGAAGCCTCGTGGCCACATTCGATTGAAAGGAATATCCAGACCCATGCCGGCTTATGCCGTTGAATCACTCGCTTGTAGCCTCCCCGGTAATATTCACCTCTTGCCGGGGGCTGAGACTCGCGTGCAGCATGTATAATGCGCCATTCATTTTTGTGTGAAGTCATGCCGGACCATCTCCATCAATCCACATTTCTCAAAGCCTGTCGTGGTGAACCAACCGACTATACCCCCGTCTGGCTGAATCGACAGGCGGGCCGGTACATGAAGGAATATCACGAGGTAAAAGGCGATACTCCCAGCCTGGCGTTTTTCAAAACGCCTCATCTGTCAGCGCAGGTTACCTGTGACGCGCAACGTATCCTGGGCGTGGATGCGGCCATTCTGTTCGCAGACCTGCTGCCAATTCTTGAACCCATGGGCCTGCAACTGGATTACCTGCCGGGGGTCGGGCCCAACATTGCCAACCCTGTGCGTAGTAGCGGCGACATAGATGCGCTGCGGGTGGAACCAGCCAGGGAGAGCATGCCCTACATCGGGGAGGCTATCCGCCTGATCAGGCAGGAACTCCCTGCCGATATTCCGCTTATCGGTTTTGGCGGGGCGCCCTTTACGCTGGCCTCGTATGCCATAGAGGGCCAAGGGTCAAGCAACTACACAAGGGTCAAGCAATTGATGCTGGAGGACTCGGTTGCCTTCGATGCGATCATGGAAAAGATGACCAGTACCGCCATCGATTATCTCAACTATCAGATTGAAGCCGGCGTTCAGGCGATACAGATATTCGACTCATGGGTTGGCTGCCTCTCTCCGGCGCATTATCAAGATCATGTATTCAAGCACAGCAAAAGATTGATCGATGGTGTTTCCGGCCGCGTGCCTGTCATACATTTCGGCACGGGCAACCCCGCGCTGTTACCGCTGATGGCGGAGGCCGGTGGAGATGTCATGGCGATAGATTGGCGCGCCCCTTTGTTGGCTAGTTGGGAAACTATGGGTTGCACGGCTATCCAGGGGAATCTTGATCCTGCCGTGCTGTTTGCGAAACGCCCGGCGGTCAAAACATCCGCCGAGGCAATCTTGTCGGAAGTGGGTGGTAGACCAGGTCATATTTTCAATCTTGGGCACGGCATCCTGCCCGACACCCCGGTGGACAATGTAAAAGCCCTGGTGGGTTTTGTACATGAGTTCCAACACTGAAGGTTTTTATCTACCTGGCTGAAGGCCATTCGGTTGCGATCTTGCCTCATAAAACGGGCGCGAATTATAGCAGCAGGCCGGAGCTCGGATACAATGCGCCTTGCCAAACTGTGCGGAATTCTCCCCCGGTATCCTTAAACATGCCAGCGGGGCTATTGTTGACATTGAATTTGTGGTGCAATACGCAGTCCTTGAGTGGGCCGCTGCGCAGAGGAACCTGAGCCGCCTGACGGATGTCATGCAGCTACTGGATGCGTTGGGCCGCGCCGGGGTATATACCGAGGCGGAAGTTTTCTCCTTGCAAGGTGCTGATGTGGTTTTTCGGGCTTCCGTCCATCGTGGATGGATGGGGTTTGAGATGGATTTTGAAAGCCAGCAAGCGCACCGTTGGGAAGTTCGCGAAACATGGGAACGGCGGATACTGGGTAACCCGGGTAACGCTTCCTGAAAAATTACGATGAGTAATAAAATGTCCGAATCACTTGCCGATAGAGATGGCGTTATCTGGTTTGACGGTGAACTGATACCCTGGCGTGAGGCGAAGGTGCATGTACTTACTCACACCTTGCACTATGGCCTGGGAGTCTTTGAAGGTGTACGCGCCTATGCCACGAAAAAAGGGCCGGGTATTTTTCGGTTACACGAACATACCCGCCGCCTTTTTCGTTCTGCTCATATCCTGAACTTTGACATGCCCTGGTCCGAAGATGAAATCAATGAGGCACAGATCAAGGTAATCAGGGAAAATGGCTTGCAGGAAGCCTATCTTCGACCCATGTGCTTCTACGGGTCGGAGGGCATGGGACTAAGGGCAGACAATCTCAGGTCTCATTGCACCATTGCCGCCTGGGAGTGGCCGAATTACATGACTCCGGAAGCCAGGGTAGAGGGCATCAAGGTCAGGACATCCTCCTATACCCGCCATCACGTCAATATCACCATGTGCAAAGCGAAGGCCAATGGTAACTACATCAACTCGATACTCGCCTTGAGGGAAGCGTTGGAAAGCGGTTGTGATGAAGCCCTGTTGCTGGACAATGAAGGCTATGTTACGGAAGGCAGCGGCGAGAATATTTTTCTGATTGAAAAAGGCCAACTCGTTACGCCGGAACTAACTTCCTGTCTTGAAGGTATTACGCGGGACACAGTATTTGCGCTGGCGAAAGAAATCGGCCTCAGTGTCACCGAGCGCAGGATTACCCGTGACGAAGTTTATGTGGCTGACGAGGCTTTTTTCACCGGTACGGCCGCGGAAGTGTTACCCATCAAGGAGTTGGACGGTCGCATGATCGGCTCCGGCAAGAGAGGCCCAGTGACGGAAAACCTGCAATCCATGTACTTTGACCAGGTTATGGGGCTGAGGACGGAGCACCCGGAGTGGTCTACAATCGTTAACTGATCCGCAGCTTCCGGGAATACTCCTTGGCAAGTCAGCCCCAACGAATTCTTATAGTCGCGCCGTCCTGGGTTGGAGACATGGTCATGTCCCAGGTCATCTGTTCGGCGCTGCGCAGCCGCAACCCGGAAGTTGTCATAGACATGCTTGCCCCGAGGGCAACCTTGAGCCTGGCATCGCGTATGTCGGAGGTAAACAAGGGGATATTGATCGACCAGGGCCATGGGCAACTCGGGCTGGGGTATCGCTTTTCTCTTGGCCGACAGCTACGCGCAAACAAATACGATCAGGCCATAGTTATCCCTAATTCACTCAAGTCGGCCCTGGCGCCTTTTGTTGCGGAAATTCCCATAAGAACCGGATTTCTGGGCGAATATCGTTATTTTCTGCTTAATGACATCAGGCAACTGGACAAGAAAAGGTTGCCTTGCATGACAGACAGGTTCCTTGCATTGGTGGGCAGGGAAGGCGATGAACTGATCAGGCCAAAACTGCTGGTTGACGAGAATAATCAGCAAAGGGTTCTGCAACAACATGGCCTGTCGATGGAAAGGCCGGTTATCGGGCTTTGCCCCGGCGCCGCATTCGGGGATGCCAAGAAGTGGCCGGAGGAACATTACAGTGAACTGGCGAGAGATATGATTGCGTCCGGTCACAGCGTTTGGATTCTCGGGTCATCGGCTGATGAAGCAACGGGAACAATCATCAGCAACGGTGCCGGCTCAGGTTGTGTCAACCTGGCTGGCAGGACCAGCCTGCCGGACGTCATTGACCTCCTTGCTCTCTGTGAAGCGGTCGTGACCAATGATTCCGGTTTGATGCATGTTGCGAGTGCGGTGGATACGAAGGTGGTGGCCCTCTATGGTTCCACTTCGCCTGATTTCACGCCGCCACTTGCGAAGAATGCCAGCATCCTGCGGTTGGCACTGGATTGCAGCCCCTGTTTCAAGCGTGAATGTCCTCTGGGCCACAAGGATTGCCTTCGCAAGCTGATGCCGGCGCAAGTGCTGAAGGCACTGTGAAAATACTGGTAATCAAAACATCCTCTCTCGGTGATGTGGTTCATGCTCTGCCGGCGGTCACCGAAGCAGCCGCACATTTGAGCCAGGCCAGATTTCATTGGGTGGTGGAAGAAAATTTTGCGGACATACCGCGCCTGCACCCGCGGGTCGAGCATGTTATTCCGCTTGCCCTGCGACGTTGGCGAAAGGGCTGGGTCGCCGCTGAGGTTCGCCGGTTCATTGCAGACCTGCGCCGTGTTGATTATGACATGGTGATCGATTCTCAGGGCTTGCTGAAAAGCGCACTGGTTTCGCTGCTGGCACAGGGCCCCGGGCATGGCTTTAACAAGGCATCGGCGAGAGAGAAACTCGCACCCCTCTTTTATCGCGCCAGCTACCCGATACCCGCTGATCATGCTATTCAACGGCAAAAAAAGTTGTTTGCGGCCTGCCTCGGCTATGAATCTGATCAGAGGGTCAGTTACGGCTTGCCGCCCGCCGAACCGCAGGAACAAAAAATCCTGCTCCTGCACGGCACGACCTGGAAGAGTAAGGAATGGCCGGAATCTGCTTGGCAACGGCTGGCGGAAGAGGCATCCGCGGCAGGCTATGAGTTGCTTGTCCCGGCGGGTGATGAGCATGAACTGGAGAGGGCGGGCAGAATCCTTGGGAGGCACCGGGGGGAAGTCTTATATCGTCTGCCTCTTGCCCGGTTGCTGGGCGAGATTCGCCTTTGCGCCGGTGTGGTGTCTGTGGATACGGGGTTGGGCCATCTGGCATCCGCTCTTGGCGTACCGATGGTGGGCATCTTTGGCGCTACAGACCCGCATCTGACCGGCATGGTGGGTGATTTGTCAGAGGTAATAGTAAGTAATCACTTACCATGTATCCCCTGTAAAAAAGGAGATTGTAAGTACATCCCTAAAGAAGATTCGAGTAGTATCTATCCACCTTGTTACGAAAGAACAACGCCGGAGACAGTATGGCGAGCATTGCGGCAACAAATCCGCAACAGGAGCACAAGCCGGGGTTGAAGCTGGCTTTTTGCCTGTTCAAGTACTTCCCCTTTGGCGGCATGCAGCGGGATTTTCTGCGCATTGCACAGGAGGTACAGGCGCGAGGCCACAGCATCAGGGTGTATACATTGGCCTGGCAGGGGGAAATCCCGGCAGGGTTTGAAGTTGTCATTGTCTCGGTGAACGCTATCACCAATCACGCACGTTATCGAAAGTATCACAGGTGGGTGGCGAAACACCTCGAACGTTGGCCGGTGGACAGGCTCATAGGTTTTAACAAGATGCCTGGTCTTGATGTCTATTACGCGGCGGACAGTTGCTATGAAGACAAGGTATTGAATCAGCGCAACCCGTTGTATCGGCTGCTGCCGCGTTACAAGCTCTTTTCGGCCTTCGAGGAAGCCGTTTTCGGCAAGGCTTCGGTAACTCGAGTCCTGATGATTTCGCCGTTGCTGACGCCCGTTTTCCAGAAGCATTACGGCACTCAGGAAGAACGCTTTCATTTGCTGGCACCGGGTATTGACAGAAGCAGGATTGCACCGCCTGACCGCGAGGAGATTCGACAGGCCTGCCGCAGTGAAATGGGTATTGAGAGTGACGAGTTGCTGCTGTTGATGGTCGGTTCCGGGTTTATCACTAAAGGGCTGGACAGGGTGCTGATAGCGTTAAGTGCGCTGCCTCCGAACCTGCTGCAGCGCACCCGGCTGTTTGTTATCGGGCAGGATTTGTCTCGCAGTTTTGAGAGAATGGCAAAAAGGCTTGGGGTGGCGGAAAGGGTCACCATCTTCAAGGGGCGTGATGATATTCCTAATTTCCTCTTCGCGGCGGACCTGCTGACGCATCCCGCCTACACCGAGACGACGGGCACGGTACTGCTGGAAGCGATAGTCGCAGGTCTGCCTGTTATAGCAACGGATGTTTGCGGATATGCACATTATATTGAAGAGGCCGAGGCGGGGCTGGTGACGCCTTCACCCTTCCGTCAGGAAACCTTCAACACCATGTTGCAGCAGATGATGGCGTCCGACGAAAGGGCGGTCTGGTCCGCCAACGGAATCCGGTTTGCGCAGACAGCGGACATTTACGACCTGCCGATGAGGGCCGCTGAATTGATATGCGCCGCCGAATCAACATGAGGGCAAATTTCATTGCGACGGAACTGGGCCCTTATTTTCAGGGGAAGGACCTTTTCCCCCAATGCGAGAAGCTGGAGGGCGAAGTCTTTCGAGAAGTTGCCGGCCGCCGCACCATCAAGACGAACATGGGCGGTCGGTTTTACTTCGCGAAAATACATCTCGGGATTGGCTGGCCAGAGATAGCCAAGAATCTCTTTCATGGCCGCCTGCCGGTTCTGGGGGCGAGAAATGAATATCTGGCGCTGAAGAAACTGGTGGCGGCCGGTGTACCGACCATGACCAGCGTATTGTTTTGTGAATCCGGGCTTAACCCCGCGACTCGCCGCTCTGCAATCATTACCAGGGCTCTTGATGGGATGATCAGTCTCGAGGACTATATGCCCGCAACGGTCGGGGAAAAACGTTTGTTGATCAATGAGATTGCACACATGGCAAGAGAGGTGCACGCCGCAGGGGTCAACCACAGGGATTTTTACCTTTGTCATTTCCTCATGGATAGGGGCATGAGCGATGGTCCAAAGCTTCACCTCATTGATCTGCACCGTGCGCAACTGAGAAGCAGAGTCCCGGCAAGATGGCTGGCCAAGGACCTGGGCGGCCTCCTCTTTTCAGCGTTCGACAAGGGGCTGACCAGGCGTGACTTACTGAGATTCATCCGGGCTTATCGCCCTGAAGGATTGAGGGCGTCCCTCCGCCGGGAAGGTTGGTTCTGGCGTAGAGTGGCAAAGCGGGCAAGACGGTTCTATCTGCAAGACCATGACCAACTTCCAGGTGATATAGCCACCCTGCTGGGCCCGCCCTGAGCATGTATCCAAACCGGGAAGATACCACCATGCTTTTCTTTGCGACCCGGTGCGCCAATGAATAGCCTTGATGCAGAATCGTTGATCAAGGCGGGTCGGGATGTCCAGGTACCTTTCCGGTTGTCAGTTCTGCGTACTTCCGGGGCGGCAACAGAAGTCACCATCCTGGAGATCTTCCGCCTGCTCCCGGGGCGGCGTCTTGTCGCCCTGGCGGAAACGGAAACCGGACCCGTGCTGGTCAAGGTTTTTATCGGTCGATTGGCTGCGCGCTACAGCAGGCGGGAAAGTGACGGTTCAGAGTCCATCGAGAACGCCAGCGTATTGACGCCGAAGTTGAGATGGCAGGGACGCCTACAATCAGGCGGCGGTTTTCTGTTGGCCTTTGATTATTTGGAAGGCGCCCGCAACCTGTCTGATGTGTGGGGCGAAGCCGACTGCCGCGACACGAGACTGGCGTTGGTGAGTAAAGTTATCGGCATTACTGCAAAGTTGCACAGGCAGGGTGTCGTGCAACATGACATTCATCCCGAAAATTTTCTCATACGGGAAGACAAGATGTACGCGATTGACGGTGGCGGGGTGACCCGTCATGGTCGAGCGCCACTGTCAGAGGCGCGGAGCCTTGATAACCTGGCACTTTTTTTTGCACAGTTTCAGGCAAGTTGCGATGACCTGGCACAATCGGCCCTTGAACTTTACTGTGCCGTGCGCGGCTGGCCGGTAAAGGCATCACGGGTTCCTCTGCTCCGGGAGAAAATAGTCAAAAAGCGCATAAAACTGAAAGTCAACTATATTGCAAAGGCTTTCCGGGAATGCACACGTTTTGCTTGTAAACGCAGCTTTTCACGCTTCACGGTTTGCGAGCGCAGGTATGACATACCGGCAATGCGCAAGCTATTGTCAGACCCGGACCGAGCCATAATTGGCGGCAGGTTGTTGAAGCAGGGCAATACTGCAACCGTGGCGTTGGTGGACGGGCCAACCGGGCCTCTGGTGGTGAAACGCTATAACATCAAGAGTCTGAGCCACCGGTTGCAGCGGGCGTTGCGCAAGAGTCGCGCATGGGTGTCCTGGGCCAACGCCTTGCAGTTGGAGTTTCTGGGCATCCGCACGCCGAAGCCGGTCGCCATGATTGAAGAAAGGTTCGGGCCCTTGCGCTCACGCGCTTTTTTTATCACTGAGTATGTCGAAGGATTGAACGCCGGCGGGTTGAGCGATTTGCCTGAACCGGAAGCGGCCATGTCTGCCCTGGTTGAAATGCTCGGGAGCTTGTGGGCGGCCGGTTTAACTCACGGCGACCTGAAAGCCGACAACTTGCTTCTTGGCAGGGATGGCCCGGTCATCATCGACCTTGATGCGGTGAAGGAACACAAACACCGAGCTTTCAGGGGAAAAGCGCAAAGCAGGGACCTTGAACGCTTTATGCGGAATTGGGAATCCAGGCCGGATATTTGGCGGCAATTCAAGGACCTTCTGAACAGGCTCTAGCATGCCATCGCCATCATGCCTGTCATCAAATAGCGCCGGAAGCATTGATGCCATGTTTCGCCTCGTCAATCAGAGCAAGTTTTCATCACTACTTTTTTCTGATGGAAGCCGTGGTTCCGTACTGGGGAGAGCAGGCACAATGGGCTAAGATACGCCCTGCTTTCAGTTCCGAGGTTATACATTTTGTCTCTGGTTGTCCTTGGCTTGTCGGGCGCGCTGACCCATGACCCTTCTGCTGCAATATATGTTGATGGCAAATTGATTGCTGCCGCCGAGGAAGAGAGATTCACCCGACAGAAGCATGCCAAGAACGCCATGCCTGTGCATGCCGCCAGGTATTGCCTGGAGGAGGCCGGTCTCAAGGCCGGGGATGTGGACGTAGTAGCCTTCCCCTATGCCAGGGTGAGCCTTTGGGGCAAGGCGCGATGGCATTATGCGAGGCGATACTGGTATGCGCCGGAGCACTCGCTGAATGCCATTTTCAATGGCAACCGCCACTACCGGAAAAATGTCAGGAAGGTGCGGGCCCTGCTCAAAGAACTCGGTATCAACTGGGATGATATTGAATATGACGCTGTTGAACATCACATGGCTCATGCCAGCAGCGCTTACCATCTGTCCGGTTTCAAAGGCAAGACAGCGATACTGGGTATAGACGGCAAGGGAGAATATGCGACCACCTTTTTTGGATACGGCGAAAATGGTCATATTCACAAGCTAAAAGAATTCTACGACCCGGATTCGCTGGGTCAATTGTACGCTTCTTTTACCGAATACCTTGGGTTTGAAATGCTGGATGGCGAATACAAGGTGATGGGGATGGCGCCTTACGGCAACCCCGACCTTTATGACCTCTCCCGGTTGATCAGGTTCGACGGCAAGGAAATCACCGTCAATACCCAACTTGTGAACACCATAGGGCTAAGACGCTACAAGGAAGGACGCAAGGGCTACTATTTTAGCCGCAAACTGGTGGACTGGCTTGGCCCCAGGCGTGAAGGTGATATGGCCGATGACCCCTATATACACTATGCGGCGTCCATTCAGAAAATGTACGAGGACGTTTCCCTCGGGCTTATCGACAGCTACCTGAAGGATATCCTGCAGGAAACCGGGCAGTTGGTTTTTGCCGGCGGCGGCGCTCTCAACGTCAAATTGAACCAGAAGATACTCGGCCTGCCCTACGTCAAGGAATTGTTTGTGCAACCTGCGGCGAGTGACGCCGGGACGGCGGTGGGCGCTGCGTCTTTTGCTTCCTGGAAAAGAGGCGTCACTCCGGAGCCGATGCAACACGTTTACCTGGGCCCGGGATATACGAACGAAATGTGCATACAAGCCTGCCGCAGCCATGCTGAAAATCCCATGTTCGAGCTTGTGGACAACATTGTTGAACGCACGGCGGAGTTGCTGGTCCGCGGCCACCCGGTGGCCTGGTGCCAGGGCAGAATGGAGTTCGGCCCCCGGGCTCTTGGAGGGCGGAGCATACTTGGGTGTCCCAGCTTCGAGGGGATAGCGGACAGGATTAACGAGCAGATCAAATTCCGGGAGAGGTGGCGACCTTTTTGCCCCAGTATTCTTGACACCGTTGCCAAAGAAATGATCCAGACCGATCATCCCGCGCCTTACATGACGATTACCTTCGAGGTCTCGGAAGCCTGGAAAAAACGAGTGCCTGAGGTGGTTCACGAAGACGGGACATCCCGGGTCCAGATTGTCGATGAAAGCGCCAATCCAAAATACCATGCACTGTTGAAAGAGATGGAACGGTTGACCGGCAATGGCGTTGTTCTGAACACATCAATGAACAGGCGCGGTGAGCCTGTGGTCTGTTCGCCAACGGATGCATTGAATATGTTCTTCGGCTCGGACCTGCAATATCTTGTGCTGGAGGACCTGCTGGTTACAAAGCAGCCGCCGGGATAAATACATGGGCGCGGCAGGCGTCGCCGGGCTGATTTATCCGGTGTAGGGGCGGGGTTTACCGTCCGGCTGTGTCTTGAAGCGCCGATGTAACCACCAGTATTGCGCCGGCGCCACTTTGATGGCGGATTCGATAATGGCATTGGTCCGCGAACAGTCTTCAAGTTCGGTTTTGCCGGGGAAGTCTTCCAATGCCTCGCTCAGGTGGATTCGATAACGCCCTCTGCTCAGGTCTCGATAGTGAGAGAACACGATCACGGGAGAGTTGGTCAATTTTACGATTCGTGTGGTGGCGGTAATGGTGGCTGCCTGCTGCGTGAAAAAGGGCGCAAAGATGGAATGTCGTCGCCCATAGTCCTGGTCCGGTCCGTACCAGACGATGGCGCCCTCCTTGAGGCGGCGAATTACCCTGCGTACGTCACCGCGTTCAATCGCCACGCCAAAGTTTGCTTCCCTGCCTCTTGTCATGATGGCTTCAAACAGTTTGTTCTTGTTCCGCCGGTACATCACGTCGAAAGGTTGATGAACGCCAAGAACGGCGCCGCAAAAATCCAGTGTTGACAGGTGCATACCAAGCAGGAGAACCCCCCGGCCTTTCGCCTGGGCGGCCCGCAGATTTTCCAGCCCTTCTATGTCCACCAGGTGTGCAAATTTCGCAGGCGGAACAAACCAGACCAGAGCGGTTTCAATAATACTGACGCCGCTTGATCTGAAGTTATTGATGAGCAGTTTCCGGATTGCACCTTTGCTCAACTCGGGAAAGCAAAGTGTCAGGTTGGTGTGGGCAATGTTTCGGCGTTTACCGGCCAGCATCCAGGCCAGCAAGCCGAGACCACTGCCGATTCGCAGACAAACGCCAAGAGGCAACAGACAAACAGCACGGATCAAGCCAACACCCAGCCAGATTGGCCAGTATCCCGGTTTCAGAAATTCCCGCTGGAAAATGGAAGCATTACGCACGCGGGTCACATTAGCATGTTGCACTTTATGATAGAATTCGCACCCGTTAACGGGTGGTCGCTGCAGGATGAAAATCCCTAGATTCGATAACGCCAACATTCTTACCATTGGTGACGCAATGTTGGACCGCTACTGGCATGGCGACTCTACCCGTGTCTCCGCAGAAGCGCCCATCCCTGTTGTCGATGTTGCCGAGATTGAAGACAGACCTGGTGGGGCGGCTAATGTCGCTCTCAATGTCGCCACACTGGGCGCCGCCTCTTCGCTTATTGCCGCCACTGGCGACGACGAAATGGCGCGCGTGTTGAAGCATAAACTGGAATCTTCCGGTATAGCGGTTCGTTTTATCGAGGTCCCCGACTGGACGACAATTACCAAGGTGCGTCTGGTGAGCCGCAATCAGCAAATGATTCGCGCTGACTTCGAGCGGCCCCTTGAGTTGGATGCGGCATCTGTTGTCCAGGCCGCCAGTGACTTGGCCGATTACGACAGCATTATCTTGTCTGACTATGACAAGGGTGTATGCAGTGACCCGGCAGAACTTATCAGCTTTGCACGCGCCGGTAATAAGCCGGTGCTGGTTGACCCCAAGTTCAAGCCCTTTGATGTTTATGCGGGGGCGACTCTCATCAAGCCCAACGCGCTGGAATTAAGGCAGACAGTGGGGGCTTGGTCAAGCGAGGCGGAAATGGTCGGCAAGTGTCGGAGCCTGATGGACGCCATTGGCTGTGAGGCGATGCTGGTAACCAGATCTGCCGAAGGGATGACGCTCATTGCCAGGGGCGGTGAAGAACATCACTTTCCCGCGAAAACGCGAGAGGTATATGACTCCTCCGGCGCGGGCGATACGGTGATAGCCGTGCTGGCCGCCGCGCTTTCATCCGGCCAGACGCTTGCGGATTCTGTTGCTCTTTCCAACATAGCGGCGGGTATAGTGGTCAGTCATTTTGGCGTCACCAGTGTATCCGGCCCTGAACTTCGCGTCGAGGTGGATGTTTCGGAGCACGCGGACCAGGGGAAGATGTCAACGGAACAACTTGCCATGGCGGTACAGGTAGCCAGGTCCAGGGGAGAGAAAATTGTCTTCACCAATGGCTGCTTCGACATTCTTCATGCCGGCCATGCTGAATACCTGAAGGACGCCAGGCGCGAAGGAGACAGGTTGATTGTGGCGGTTAATTCCGATGAATCAGTGCGTCACCTGAAAGGAGAAGGCAGGCCGATCAATTCTCTGGAGCACAGGATGACGATATTGGCGAGCCTTGCGGCCGTTGACTGGGTGGTGTCATTTGAAGAAGACACACCCGGGGAGCTTCTAAAAATCATCCAGCCTGATGTTCTGGTCAAAGGTGGCGACTATGCCATTGATCAAGTTGTAGGCGCGGATATTGTTCAGGGTGCAGGGGGAGAGGTCAAAGTATTGAGCCTGATCGAGGATTGCTCCACCAGTGGGCTGGCAGAGAAAATCCGCGTACTCTAATTGCATATTCTTGCCGCCATGTCGGCATTTTCCTTGAGGTGAACCGGGTTGATGGTGCCCAGCACCGCAGAATGCACTCCCGGTTGTGACAACGCAAAAGAAAGGCTGTCGGCCGTGTCAGCGTGACCACTGTCGAATACTTTCTTCAGTAGTATGCCTTTGCCCGCCCGGCTGGCCTGTTCGATTACCGGCAGTTGCGATCTGTCCCGCTTATTCAGCGTCACCATCAACACGTCCACGACATCGAGCGCCGCCAGGCCGCCTTCAACAGTCTTGGTCGAGAAGCCCACCAGGCCAAGGTCGCCTTTTTCCCTGCGTCTTTGCAGGGCGTGAATGGCGTCCGTCTGTTGAAGAATTTGCAGGTCATTGCCATCGGAATGGATCAGCACCATATCGAGATATTCCATACGGAGGTTTCGAAGGCTCTGCGTAACACTGGCATCTATAGCCTTCGCCGAGAAATCGAACCGGGAAACGCCCCGCTCGAAGAACTCCCCGGCCTTGGTGGAAATGATCCAGTTGGTACGTTCACCGGGCAGCAGGTGACCAAGGCGCTCTTCGCTGGCACCGTAGGCGGGGGCGGTGTCAATCAGGTTGATGCCCAGTTCCTGTGCTGTCTCGAGCAGGTCGGTGACTTCCTTGTCGCCGGGCGGTTCAAATCCTTGTGGATACTTGACCTGGGTGTTGCGGCCCAGTTTCACGGTACCTAGTGATACCGGTGGCACATGAATACCGAGGTTACCCAGTTCCCGGCTGCGGAGTTTCATATCCTCTCCCAGGGCGCCTTGGCCAATTTCAACGGCTCCTCACAAAGATGGGCGTGGCCACCAATGACCGGCGGTGCAAGTTGGGTCAGGAGCATGTCTCCCATCAACGGGACCAGTGTCAATTTGGTGGGCCAGCAGAGGACCACATTGTCCATCCTCTTTACACAAGGCGTATCAGGCCGCACACCTTCCGCCTGCCCGGCTTCCGCACGATTGATCCGCAGGGTGGAAAAAACGCAATCGTCAAATGATAGCCAGGGGAAGATCGCCGCCAGCTCCGCTTTCGCAAACGCCACCTGTTCCCTGTCGGGCCTGCTCACACCGGATTCCGCGAGCAGGCCGCCCAGATACCATACAAGTTCGCCGCTACCCGTCCTGTGGGATGTCATGGTGAGCCTCGGCTTGTCGCCGGACTTGAATGAAACCGCATGGGCGTAGATTTCAGGCAGATTGTTCCCACCGGATACAACGACCTGATTAAGGGGGCGTAATTGCATGGAAATCGGCAGGGACAGTTGTTGGATCATATCTCCATTACCTTCGCCCGCCGCAAGCACATAGGTATTCGCCGAAAGCGTGATGCCATTGTTGAGTTCTATCGCCGCCAAACGGCCTTGATTTATACGGAGATCAATTGGCCCGATATGAATGCTCTGTGCATGCCTGCCCGCAAGGTGCTGAAGGAGTGACTTGGTGTCAATCACCATATCCTGTAGGCGGTATACCCGACCGGAAAATTCCGGATGCCTTAACGCCTCCGGCAGTTCTTCCCCGGCGACGAGGGCTGCCCTGCTCCGGATGACTTTACTGCCAAGGAAAGCCATGATCCTGGAGCTCGGCTTGCTATCGGAAAACAGGTGGTAGTCCCTGGAAAGCACCCTGACACCATGAAGGTCAAAGGAACCCTTCCCATCCAGACAGGCCCGCCATCTTGCCGGCATGTTCGCGATAGTTTCCGAGGCGCCGGTGGCCGCCCCGGCCAGGGCATATTTAATGCCGCCGTGAATCATGCCCTGGGAAGCGAGAGTCTGGCCTGAACCCAAAGCATCCTTTTCAACAAGAGCAGTGTTGTATCCCTGTTGTTGCAGGAGATTCAGCAGCCAGAGGCCGGATATGCCACCGCCAATGATCGCAATATCGGTATGAATCGCTCGTGTTGCCAAGTGCAGAGCCCGGATAATGACGCACGGCACTATACAGGCACGCCAGCATCCACTACAATTCGCCATGGCGCGATACTATCCCAATTACCCCACTGTTCATGCTGCCGACCGTTTCCCCCCGGCTTCAGTTCTCTGCCCGGCATTGCCTGGATGTTTACTCTCCGTTGCGCCATATTTCCCTGAACAGATACAGCTTCGCAGGCCATGCCTTTGCCTGCCACAGGTCGTATTGCATCCATTTTGGAGGGCCAGATGGCGACAATTCTTGAGGGTGTTTCCCGTACCTTTGCCGAATACTTACTGATTCCACGCCTGACCCGAAGGGGCCAGAAACCGGACCAGGTTGACCTTCGCACGCCCTTGTCTGCGATAGAGCCCAATCGGCTGGCAAGGTTCAGTATCAACACCCCGGTGGTTTCCGCTGCCATGCAATCTGTTTCCGGGCCAAGGCTGGCCATTGCGCTGGCGCGCCAGGGTGGCCTGGGTTTTATCTATTGTTCTCAGGACATTGATGATCAGGTGGAGATGGTCCACAAAGTAAAGAACCATAAAGCGGGTTTCGTGCCCAGCGATACCAATACAAGGGCGGACACGACACTGTATGAACTGACCCAACTCATGAAGCGAACCGGCCATTCAACGGTGCCGGTAACGGAAGACGGCACGGGTACCGGCATGCTGTTGGGTCTGATTACTGACCAGGACATCTGGGAATTCGAGGATGATCTGACCCACGCTGTTGCCCGACACATGACGCCCATTGATGAGGTTATCTCCGGGAAAGAAGGACTGACCCTGAAAGAAGCCAACCGGTTGTTGCATCAGCACAAAAAGAAGTGCCTGCCCATTCTTGACGACAGGGGATGCCTGGCCTCTCTGGTGTTCAAGAAAGACTATGAAGACCACATGCGTCACCCCCATGAGTTACTGGATGAATCAAAACGCCTGTGTGTCGGCGCGGCAATCAATACTCACGACTATCGTGATCGAATACCGGCGTTGCTGGAAGCCAGGGCGGATGCACTCTGTTTTGATTCTTCCGACGGGTTCAGCGAATTCCAGAAGGAAGGGATAGCATGGATTCGCAGCGAATTTGGCCCGGAGGTGGTGATAGGCGCGGGTAATGTCGTTTCCGGGGAAGGGTTCGACTACCTGGTGGAAAGCGGTGAGGTTGACTTCATCAAGGTGGGCATGGGCGGCGGTTCCATCTGTATCACCAGAGAACAAAAAGGTGTGGGTCGAGGCCAGGCATCGGCATTGATCGACGTGGTCCGGAGGAGAGACGCCTATTTTGAAAAAACAGGCCGGTACATACCCATCTGCTCCGACGGGGGCCTTGCCAATGACACACAGATAGTCATAGCACTGGCCATGGGGGCGGACTTTGTGATGATGGGCAGATATTTCGCAATGACCGAAGAGAGCCCAACACCCAAGACATCAATCAGTGGCCAGATTTACAAACCCTATTGGGGCGAGGGAACCAGAAGGGCGCAAAACTGGCAAAGATATGCGGACGACCTGCCTGGCCGTGAGCTTGTCTTTGAAGAGGGTGTTGACGCCTATGTACCCCTGGTGGGCACGGTCGCCGAAACGCTGGCGACGACTCTCTACAAGCTCCGGTCAACCATGGTTAACGTGGGCGCGGATGCCCTGGCGGAGTTTCGTGAACGCGCAACCCTGACCCTTGTTTCAGAGCAGTCAGTGGTGGAAGCGGGTACGTCCAATGTCTTCCGGTTTACGACCAGCATGCATGTCGAGGAATCAGGTTGGAACGATAAAGACTAGCTGGCCCGGGCCAATAAGCGGTTAGTGTTGGACTGTGGCTGGGGTATAATGACGCCGGTCGTAATAATGGGTGGTAAAGTAGTGAGCAGGTTCAGGTTTCTTGTTTTTATTCTGGCTTTTGTGGGTGTCGACTCAGCGATTGCCGACCCAGAGATAGTGGAACGCATCAAAAAGGCCGGCGAGGTTTGTATCGAAGGCAGTGACTGCGGTCAAGCGGTTGCGTCTGTTCAGGTGGCGCCCACGGATGGTGCCAGCGTTGAATTCAACTACAACCAGAGTTGCGCAACCTGCCACAATGCGGGTCTCGCCGGGGCGCCCAAGTTTGGTGACGTTACCGCTTGGGAGGAAAGAATCGCCAAGGGCATGGATGTGCTTTACGCAAGCTCAATCAACGGTATGCCCCCGGCCATGCCGCAAAAAGGCATGTGCTTCAGTTGTTCCGACGATGACCTGAAAGCCCTTGTTGATTATATGGTTGAAGCCGCCAGATAAGGATTCAGCCTATGATCTTGTCCATGCTCCTGTAACTCAACGCCTCGGTAAGCTGGTTAGATTGGATTGCTGTTTCACCGGCAAGATCCGAAATAGTTCGCGCCACCTTGATGATCTTGAAGTAACCACGGGTTGAAATCCCCAGGCGGGTAACCGCCTGTTCCAGGAAACGCCTGTCCGTTTTTGACAGCGGGCAATAACGCTCCACATCATCGCCCTGTAACTTGTTGTTCAGCATTCCCTGCCTTGCCAGCATGAGGCAGCGTGTCTCCGCTATCCTCTCCCGTAATTCCGCTTCCCTGTTATTCGGCTGCTTTGGCAAAGACAAGCTGCCGGCGGGCAGGGGCGGCACATGAACATGCAGGTCAATACGGTCGAGTAATGGGCCGGAAATGCGGGCGCGGTAACGATGAATCCTGTCAGCAGTGCATTGACAGTCCCGTTGGTTATCCCCGAAGTAGCCACAAGGGCAGGGATTCATGGCGGCAATCAGTTGAAAATCCGCAGGATACTTTACCTGCGCCGTTGCCCTGCTGATCCAGATCTCTCCTGATTCCAGTGGCTCTCGCAGAACCTCAAGAACCTGGCGCGGATACTCGGGTAATTCGTCCAGAAACAATACCCCATGATGAGCGAGGGAGATTTCGCCTGGTTTCGGCGGGTTGCTGCCGCCTACCATGGCGACGCTGCTGGCTGTGTGATGTGGTGTGCGGAATGGGCGCAGGCTCCAGTTTCGATAATCGAACTTTTGCCTGGATACGGAGGCAATCGAGGCCACTTCCAATGATTCTTCCAGGGTCATGGGCGGGATAAGCCCCGGCAGCCGACTTGCCAGCATGGTTTTGCCGGTGCCGGGTGGGCCGATCATCAATAAGTTATGGCCACCGGATGCCGCTATGCATAAGGCTCGCTTGGCGGACAGTTGCCCGCGCACATCGGACAGGGGTGGCGGACAAGAGACAGGTACCGCGCTCTGCTTCACCGGCTTGTTGAGGGGTTCGCCATTGATCAGGTGAGCAATCACGGCCTTGAGCGTTGTCGCCGTAAAAACATTGGGTGAGTCTACGAGCGCGGCCTCACTCCCATTGACCTGAGGAATCACCAGCCGCCGGTCACTCTGAATGTTTCGCAGCGCCGCCGGCAGTACGCCGCGTATAGACCGCAGGTGGCCGGTTAGAGAAAGCTCACCCAGGAGTTCGTATGCGCCGATATTCTCCGCCGATAGTTGATTTGATGCAGCAAGGATTGAAATAGCTATAGCCAGATCATAGCGCCCACTGGTTTTTGGCAGGTCCGCCGGCGCCAGGTTCACCGTGATGCGTTGCAAAGGAACCTTGAAACCACTGCTCATGATGGCTGCTTTTACCCTGTACTTGCTTTCGCGCACTGCCGTTTCTGGCAAACCGACGATAAGCACCTGAGGCAGGCCGGAAGATACATCTGCTTCGACGGTGACAAGAGGCGCATCAATGCCGACCTCGGCACTGGCGTAAGTAACGGCAACAGACATGGACGCATTTTGGCCGGGTGTCCTCGATATGGATGTGCGATGATGACCCGGGTGAATGCTGATATCTGCCATTGGGTTGCGCACGAAACCGGGGCGTAGCCATCGATTATGGCTTACATGGGCGCACCGGATTAGTGCGTCCGAGCTTCTTCCCAGACCCAGAGGCATGATAAACCCTTGTTTTGTTGATATTTTTATGGATTGGCACGGTCGATGCTTTGACCTATGACGATTGGATAGCAATCAGTCCGCCTGCGAGGTCTGACGACGGCATGTGTCGGTAACCGAATGAAGGTGGCAGCAGAGCCCTGTACATGGATAAAAAAGCACCGGAGAAGGCGTGATTTCTTCCCTCGGGGATGGGGCTATCATCAAGTCAGTAAATTGGATACATTGCCCGGGTACGGATAATGTGTTGTAAGGAGAAAATCTATGAAACTGGTTTCCGCAATTATTAAGCCCTTCAAGCTTGACGATGTGAGGGAAGCGCTGTCGGAAATTTCCGTACAGGGCATGACTGTTACGGAGGTGAAGGGTTTTGGCAGACAGAAAGGGCACACAGAACTGTACAGAGGCGCTGAGTATGTCGTGGATTTTTTGCCGAAAGTGAAGATTGAGGTTGCTATTGCCGATGAAAATCTCGATGCAGTGATCGAGGCAATCTCCAAGGCGGCGAACACCGGCAAGGTGGGTGACGGCAAGATATTTGTCAGCGCACTGGAAGACATTATCCGCATCAGGACCGGCGAAACCGGCGCCGAAGCCGTGTAGGTTGCGGATTCGCAGCAAATTCCCCGTCGGGCGCCCGGCGGGCCCGATTTCTCTATAATACCCGCCCTTTGCCTACCCGGGTGGAGTGACTATGCGTTACATCAGCACCAGGGGAGGGGTTTCCGGCCTCTCGTTCTGCGATGCGGTCATGATGGGGCTTGCCTCTGACGGCGGCCTGCTGGCGCCGGAAACGATACCCTCCATGAAAGATGAATTGGCTTCGCTGGGCAACCTCTCTTATCAGGAGATAGCGGCTCACGTTATGGGTAAGTTCATCGATGATATTCCCGCCGAAGACCTGGCGGAGATCATTGATAAAAGTTACGCCGCCTTCGATGATGACCGGGTAACCCCCTTGCGCCAGGTTGGGGATTGTCATCTGCTCGAACTCTTTCACGGGCCAACCCTGGCGTTCAAAGATATAGCCCTGCAATTTCTCGGCAATGTTTTCGAACATGTGCTGGGCGATAGTGGCGCTTGCCTGAATATTCTCGGCGCAACCAGTGGTGATACCGGCAGTGCCGCCATTGCCGGGGTACGCGGCAGAAAGAACATCAGGATTTTCGTGATGTTCCCGGAAGGCAGGGTCAGCAGCTTGCAGGAAAAGCAGATGACCACTGTGCTGGATGACAATGTGCGAAATATTGCGATTCGAGGCAGTTTTGATGATTGCCAATCCATCCTCAAAGACGTGTTCAATGACCTGCCGTTCAAGCAGCAGCATCAACTCGGCGCGGTCAACTCGGTAAACTGGGCTCGCGTGCTGGCGCAGATGGTGTACTACTTTTCCGCCTGGGTTCAACTGGGTATGCCCGCTACTTTCGATGTTGCCGTGCCCACCGGCAACTTCGGCAATATTTTTGCCGGCTATCTGGCGCGCTTGATGGGGCTGCCGGTCGGCAAGCTGATACTGGCCACCAACCAGAACGATATTCTTCACCGCTTCTTCACCACAGGCAGATATGCACGGGGAGACGTGCATTTTAGCTATAGCCCGGCGATGGACATACAGGTTGCCAGCAACTTTGAGCGTTACCTCTACTTTGAGTTGGGTCAGGACGCATCAAAGGTTCGGGACTTCATGGAGAGCTTTTCCACTACCGGCGTTGCCGTGACTCATTTCAACACCCTGAATTTCAACGGGGCTTTTGCCTCCGGTTCGGTGACAGATGCTGAAACTCTGAAGACCATCAGCCGGGTACATGAGGAAGCAGATTATCTGGTGGACCCGCATACGGCAGTTGGCATCAAGGTCGGCCTGGAGCACCGTACCCCTGGTGTCCCGCTGGTGTGTATGGCGACCGCCCATCCCGCGAAATTTGACGAGGCCATGGCACTGGCCCTGCCGAATGAAGCTGTCAGCCACCCGCTGCTGGAAGGGCTTTATGACCTGCCGGGGCGCAAGTCTCTGCTTCCCTCGGACCCGGATGCGGTCAAGGCTTATATTGCCGGGTTCAACGAGGGCCCAACTTCTCAATAGCTTCGGGCAGTTCCCGGATATCGTCAATGATGTGATCAGGTTCCGTTTCGCCCGGGCCTGGCCCGGATTTATGGCGCAGCCAGACGGTATACAGACCAACGCGATTGGCGGTATCCATGTCTTTCACCGGGTCATCGCCGACATAAACCATCTCTCCCGGTTTGCAGCCGGTGTGTTCAAGGGCCGCGTGAAAGAGGGCAGGGGCGGGCTTGGGCGCACCCACCTGTTCGGCGGAAAACGCAAAGCTGAAGTGGTCCCCCAGGCCAAGGCGATGTATGTCGGCGTTGCCATTGGTCAATGCACCCAGATGGTAACGGGCCGCCAGAATTTCAATGGCTTCCAGTGCGCCGTCGAAGAACTGGACCTGATTTCTCGCCGCAAGGAATACTTCCATTGCCCTGCCCGCCAGCAGGGAGGATTTCTCCGGGGGGATGTTACTTCGGCGCAGGGCCTTCTCCAATGTGCGCCGGCGGAGTTCTGTCAGCCTGTGGCCAATACCCGGGTGTTCCTGCAGCACCTCGTCACGAAGTTCGCGCAGGTCGTGGGGGTCATAGCGCAAGTGCGGAACTTCGGATTGCATCCAATCACTCAGCTTCTGCTCCGCACGCATGATTACCGGGCCCATGCGCCACAAGGTGTCGTCCAGATCAAAGGCGACAACGCGAATCATTCGTCGGTAACCTTTTTGGCGCGGGGATGCGTCTTGTCATAAACTTTTGCCAGATGCTGGAAGTCGAGATGCGTGTATATCTGGGTGGTTGCAATATCAGCATGCCCCAGCAGTTCCTGCACCGCCCGAAGGTTCTGGCTGGATTCCAGCAGATGGCTGGCGAAGGAATGCCGCAATGTGTGTGGATGAACCTTGTCAGTAATGCCGAGTTTCAAACCCCATAGCTTGACACGTTCCTGAACATTGCGGGGGCTAATGCGCTTGCCTCTCTCGCTGAGAAAAAGCGCTCTGTCATCGCAGGACCTGGCCTTGGGCGTGTCCTGCCGGCTCCCAAGCCAGTTTTTCAGCGCCTCTGCCGCCTTTGAACCCACGGGCAGGATTCTTTCCTTGTTGCCCTTCCCTCGCACCTTTATGGAATTGTCATCAAAAGAAATGTCGTTGATGTTGCTGCCAACGAGTTCAGAGAGGCGCAAGCCGGATGAATAGAAAAGTTCAAGCATCGCCCTGTCGCGGATGCTATGCCAATCATTCCCGTCTATCTCCATAAGACGGCTGACCTGATCCGTGTCGATTGTCCCCGGCAGGCGAACCTTGGGCTTGGGGGCGGAAAACTCCATGGCGGGGTTGGATTGCACAATGCCTTCCCTTGCAAGGTAGTTGAAGAAGGTGCGACAGGCGGAGAGCTTTCTTTGCAGGGTTCTGCCGGAGCGTCCCTGGCGATGGCCAGCGGATATGAAGTCACGCAGTTGATGAACGGAGACCGCGGACCAGTTTTCCGCGGATTCTTTTTCAAGATACAGATACAGGGCGTTCAGGTCGCGGCGATAGCCGTCGATGGTGTGATTTGAAAGCTGCCGTTCGTCGGACAGATGCAGGAGAAAGGCGTCAAGCTGTTCTCTCAGGAGGCCGCCCTTGTCCATCAGAGGTACCGTGGCAGGTGTCGCGGTAGGAGCCTGCCGAGGGTGTCGGCTATGAAGTCGATAAAGAGCGTGTCCATATTCGATGAGAAGTAGTGGGCATCCGAGCTACCGATAGCCAGCATGGCGAGTTGTTTGTTTCTGTGCCTGACGGAAAATACCGCGACGGATTCCACCTTCTTCCCCTGGTCGCGGAACAGGAATGTCAGTTCATCGGAACGCAAGGCGCCAAGCACTGGCTTCTTTGCGGACATCAGCGCGCCTATGTGACCTTTGGCGGAAGCCGCCGTAATCTCGAAAGTAGAAGGGTTGATTTGACTGGCTTGCTTGCCGAATATCACCAGAGAATAGGCTTTGCACTGGAAGTCCCGTTTCAGCCCTTTTTCCAGCGCAGCGAAAAAATCTTCGCTGGTTTCCGCGGCAATCAGGTCAAGAACCAGCTTGCGGCTTTTATCGAAAATTTCCTTGTTGCTCTCTGCAAACGCGATGAACTCGGCCATCTTCTTTTTTGTTTTCTGCTGATTTTCGCGCATCAATGCAACCTGCTTTTCAACCAGAGAGACGGAGCCCTTCCCGCCATGGGGAACCTTCATCTTGAGGAGCAGCTTGTCCTTGCCCTCAAAAAAATCCGGGTGAGCACTGAGATAGGCGGCTATCGCCTTGTCCGTGATGGTTGTTTTTGTCATACCTGTAACCACCCTTCGTAAACCCTGCATGCAGGCCCCGTCATCATGATGGGGGCATCATCCCCGGCCCAGCTTACAAGCAGGGTGCCACCGGTAAGTTCCACCTCAACGGATTCATCGAGCAACCCTTGCAATCGCCCGGCGACTACAGCCGCACAGGCGCCGGAACCGCAGGCCCGAGTTTCACCTACACCTCGCTCGAACACCCGGAGCCTGATTTTGTTTTTCGAGATGACCTGCATGAAACCCACATTGACCCTGTCGGGGAAATGCGGATGCCCTTCGATCAGTTTCCCCAGTTCTGCAACAGGGGCCTCGTCAATATTTTCCACCACAAGTATTGCATGGGGGTTGCCGACGTTGACGGCGGATATCCGCACATTTTTTGCACAATCCCTGCCCAGCGGCAATTCATAACTGATTTGCGCGGCGTCAGCGATAAACGGTATGCGAGATGGCTGCAACACGGGTTGCCCCATATCAACAGTAATGTTGCCGTCCTTCTCCAGATTGCAGATGATGGCGCCCTTGCATGTCTCAAGTTTTATCGTCGACTTGAGGGTAAGGCCCTGGTCTCTCACGAACCGAAGGACGCAGCGGGCGCCATTGCCGCATTGCTCTGCTTCCGACCCATCGGCGTTGTAAATGGTGTAACGGAAGTCCAACTCAGGGTCTTCCGGTGGCGCCACCGTCAGTAGCTGGTCAAACCCGATGCCAAGACGGCGGTCAGACAGTGTCCTGACAAGTTTCGGGTCCACCTGCGCCCGCTGGGAAATGAGATCCAGCATCATGAAGTCATTGCCAAGCCCGTGCATTTTTGTGAATCGTAGCAACATATCTATAGTTTACGGCTTCAGGGATTCAAGTCGAAGCTGATCCTCTATCGTTTCACGCCGCCGTATGCAGTGGTGCTCATTAGCGGATACAAGGATTTCCGGCGCCCTTCCCCGGGAATTATAGTTCGAACTCATCACAAACCCATAAGCCCCTGCGGAAAGGATGGCGAGCAGGTCGCCTTCCTTCAGGGCGAGTTGACGGTCCCTGGCCAGGAAGTCGCCGGTTTCACAGACAGGGCCCACCAGATCCCAGGTCCGGGCATTATTGTCTCGCCGGATAATCGGCACCACATCCTGCCAGGCGTCGTACAGGGCTGGCCGAATGAAATCGTTCATGGCGGCATCAATCACGGCGAAGTTCCTGGCGGCATTGCTCTTGAGGGTGTTGACCCTGGTCAACAGCACACCTGCGTTACCCACGATCAGGCGGCCTGGTTCAAACATCAGCGATTGCGGGCGACCGTCCATCACCTCGCAGACGGCTCCGGCAAAATCGCCCAGGCATGGCGGCGTTTCATCCTGATAGCGGATACCCAGCCCGCCGCCAAGGTCAATGTGTTGGAGCTGGATGTTCCTTTCCGCCAGTTCATCCGTCAATGCCAGCAGGCAGGACAGAGCATCGAGAAAGGGCTTGAGGTCGGTGATCTGGGAGCCCAGGTGGCAATCGATGCCAACTATATCAAGCGCTTCATCCTGACTTGCTTCCGTATACAGAGCCAGGGCGTCTTCCGCAGGGACGCCAAACTTGTTCTCTTTGAGCCCTGTTGCAATATACGGGTGCGTCCCCGTGTCCACGTCCGGGTTGATGCGGAGCGACACAGGTGCCACCTTGCCGGCTTCAGCCGCAATTCGACGGATGCGATGCAATTCGGAAGCAGACTCGACATTGAAACAGCCGATGCCTTCAGCGAGCGCCAGCCTGATTTCCCAATCCTGCTTGCCCACGCCGGAAAATACCACTCGACTGGCCTGGCCGCCGGCTTTGAGTACTCGGTGAAGTTCGCCGCCGGAAACAATATCAAAGCCGGACCCCATGTCTGCCAGTATTTGCAGGATGGCGATATTGGAGTTGGCTTTCACTGCATAACAAATCTGGTGCGGGTGGCCGTTGAATGCCCCGGTAAATTCCCGGTAGGCGGAACGAATCGCGTCTTCGGAATAAACGAATGCAGGGGTGCCGTGGGTTTCGGCAATCTCCGTCAGCGACACCTGTTCAATATGGAGATCACCGTCAATGCGGTGCAGCACGATTATTTACCCTGTTGGTCTTTCTGCCAGGGGGATGCGGACGCTTGCTCTTCCTGTTCGGCGGCGTTTCCGTGGGCCTGACTTTCTGGCAGGTAAAGGGCACCCTTCTGGCCGCATGCAACCAAAGCGCATGCAACCGACAGTACAGCTATGGACAATAAGATGGCGTGCATGGATGAAACAGCCGATTCCCGATGGGTGTGAAGTATACTGGAGCTTCTGATGAGGTTAAACGCATATCCTGGAGAGATGAGCCTTGCATGACAGTGAATATCAGGAACTGGTGGATCGGACATTTGTCGATATTGAAGACAGGGTCGATCAGTTGGCGCTGGATATAGACGTGGACTCGTCCGGCGGCCTGCTTACCTTTACCCTGGAAGATGGCAGCAATATCATCCTGTCGCGCCAGGTAGCCAATCACGAGATATGGATGGCGGCAAAGTCCGGAGGTTTTCATCTGAAGTCGGGGCAGGATGACGTCTGGCGCTGCGATGCCACCGGTGAGGATCTTGCCGCTCTGATCAATCGGGTGTTCTCCGAGCAAGCGGGAGAGGCGGTTATCCTGTATCCCTGATCCTGCTTCGCGCTCGGGCAATGGCGCTCGCTACCTGCGCTGGTGCCGTCCCGCCCGGGTGGTCCCTGGCGGCGATGGAGCCCTCCAGGGTCAGTACCTCATACACATCGTTTTCGATCAGGTCTGATGCCGCCTTGAGCTGCTTTATCGACAGCGCCGAAAGCTCCCGGTTTTCACGGCTGCCGAGCGCTACCAGCCCACCCACAACGGCATGTGCGTCACGGAAGGGCATTCCTTTTTTGACCAGATAATCCGCAAGGTCGGTGGCTGTTGCAAATCCCCTGGCTGTGGCCTGCTTCATCTTCTCTCTATTCGGCTGCATGGCGGGAATCATCTCGGTAAAGACGGCCAGACATTGCTGGACGGTATTGGCGGTATCGAACAGGGGCTCCTTGTCTTCCTGATTGTCCCTGTTGTAGGCAAGGGGCTGCCCCTTCATCAGGGTCAGGAGCGACATCAGTGCGCCAAACACGCGGCCCGCCTTGCCGCGCACGAGTTCGGGCACATCCGGGTTCTTCTTCTGGGGCATGATCGATGAGCCGGTACAGAACCTGTCTGGCAGAGAGACAAAATCAAACTGTGGTGAGGCCCAGAGGATCATTTCTTCCGACCAGCGCGAGAGGTGCATCAGCAGCATACTCGCGGCGCTGCAAAACTCGATGGCAAAGTCGCGGTCGCTGACCGCGTCCAGTGAATTCTCCGATATGACTTCGAAACCAAGCAGGTCTGCGGTCACGGACCTATCGATGGGGAAACTGACCCCTGCGAGAGCCGCGGAACCAAGAGGCATGCAGTTGACTCTGCCGCGGCAATCCAGAAAGCGGCCATGATCCCTGTCTATCATTTCAAACCAGGCCATCAGATGATGGGCAAAGGTCACGGGTTGAGCAATCTGCAAGTGAGTGAAGCCCGGCATGATCGTATCTGTCTCGCCTTCCGCCAGTTGCAGGAGACCCGCTTGCAGTTCCCTGATTTTGCGAAGAATGGCGTCTATGACATCCCTCAGGTAGAGCCTGATATCCGTTGCCACCTGGTCGTTGCGGGAGCGTCCGGTATGCAGTTTCTTGCCGACATCGCCGATTCGTTCCGTCAACGCACGTTCAATGTTCATGTGAACGTCCTCCAGGCTGATCGACCAGACGAATTTATCAGCCCTGATGTCATCGCCGATAGCCTTGAGGCCGCCCCGAATCACATTGAGTTCGTCGGCGGTCAACAGACCCGCTTTTTCCAGCATGGTGGCGTGAGCGATTGAACCCTCTATGTCGTAGAGCGCCAGTGCCTGATCAAATTCAACGGAAGCGGTAAACGATTCGACAAGAGCATCCGTCGCCTCGGTGAACCTGCCGCCCCAGGGTTTGTCGGTTTTGTCGGTCACTTCATGGCTCTTGCAGCAAGGAATTGTCAATTATAGCAGCACTTAGCAGCCTGTTTGCCCGGTCTGCATTGAATGAAGACAGGTGAATCATTTAATGTTGCGTTATATCAAGCTGGTAACAATGATGAACAGGATTCGTATCGCTACACGCAGGAGCCCGCTTGCTCTTTGGCAGGCCAATCATGTCAGGCAATTGCTCGAGGGCGAGCATCCTGGCCTCCAGTGCGAGCTTGTTGGCATGACGACGGAAGGAGACAGAAACAAACACCTGCCCCTTGACCAGATGGGCGGCAAGGGCGTGTTTGTCAAGGCGTTGGAAAAGGCGTTGATGGACCATACCGCCGATGTGGCTGTTCACTCCATGAAAGATGTGCCGGGGGAACTACCGGCCGGGCTGGCCATCGGCGCAATATGCAAACGAGCTAATGCACGGGATGCACTGGTATCCAATCATTGGGGCAGGCTTGATGCCTTGCCGGATGGCGCCAGAGTCGGCTCCTCCAGCCTGCGTAGAATATTGCAGATAAAGCTCATCTACCCCGCCCTTGAATTTCATCCACTGAGGGGGAATGTCGATACCCGTATGCACAGGCTGGATCAAGGGGACTATGACGCGATTATTCTGGCGGTGGCGGGGCTGCATCGTCTGGGGCTCGCCGGTCGGGTCACGGAAGAGATTTCAACAGATGTTTGCATACCGGCGGCCGGCCAGGGTGCCGTGGGTATCGAATGCAGGGAAGATGACAGTGCTACCATAGCGCTGCTGACAGCCATTGATGACCCTGATACATCTATCTGCGTCACGGCGGAAAGGCATGTAACAAGAAGGCTGTGCGCCACCTGTAACCTCCCTGTTGCCGTATTTGCGGAAGAGGCGGCTGGCCGTACAGGCCGGCTGAGTATCTCCGCTTTTGTCTCCGACCCGGAGGGGCAGGAGATTATTACAGACAGGGTAACGGGCAAGAAAACCGACGCCATGGAAATTGCCGGTGAACTGGGGGAAAGGCTCTTGTCCCGCGGCGCCGGGAAACTTATCGCCGGGGCCGGTTGAACTTCATGAAGCATCAGATTCTGTTGACAAGGCCCGAGGGTGAGAACGAAAAGCTGGCCGCGCTGTTACAGGTGCAGAGTTCTTGCCAATGCATCATTCGCCCCCTTGTGCAATTGTTAGCAATCGAAGCGAATCCCCTGCACAAGCAGACAGCCATGAATCTTGATCACTATGACAAGATCATATTTGTTAGTAAGAGCGCGGTACGTTTCGGGCTGCCGCTGTTGGGCGGCTACTGGCCTCAGTGGCCTGAGTCGTTGCAGTGGTTCGCCGTTGGGCCAGGTACGGCGGCCCTGCTTGCGGAATACGGCATCAAGGCGGCTTTTCCGAAAGCGTCCGGAAGTGAGGGTCTGCTGGCCATGCCGGAAGTGAAGGTAACGTCGGAAGAAAAAATACTCGTATTGCGCGGGCCCGGCGGCAGGGAACACCTGGCCAGAGAACTGACAAGGCGAGGGGCCAGGGTCGAGTATCTTGCAGTCTACGAGAGAGCAAGCGTGACTTACGATGACTGGCAGTGCCTGCAACCGGGTAACGTGATTGTGCTGACAAGCGTGGAGATACTGAGGAGCTTTATGCAACAGGCCGCCCATCTCGCGCCCCATCTGCGGGCGGTGGTTGCTTCCCGGCGTATTGGTGAAGCGGCGCTCAAGGCAGGCTTCCAGTGTGCGCAAAATGCATCTGGAGCTTCAGTTCAGGCACTGTATGATGCCATTCTACGGTTGATGGAGACGGTTGTTGCGGATGAATAATGAGTCAGCAGGCGCTAAATTGGGGCAGGCTACAGATGGGCTTGAGGAATCAACAATAGCGCCTGAAAATGTGCCGAATAGGCGACAGGGGCGCAGGCGGGTCAGCGGTATTTTTGCCATCTTCATTGTGCTTGTTGCGCTGGGTGTTGCGGCCTATGGCATGTACCTATGGCAGACTCAACAGGCCGTGAACGCCACTGCGATCAATGCGGTAAAAGCCTCCCAGGCCGGGCTGACGCAGGAACTGGCTTTGCTGCGGGAAGCCGTTGAGACGTTGCAGCTAAAACCGGCTAATGAAGGGCTCGATGAATTGCGCGAGCAGATCATGGCGGAATTAGAGGAGATTCGGCGTCGCCTGGGGGTCAGTTCCCAGGACTGGCTCCTGGCCGAGGTTGAATATCTGGTGCGTATGGCTAACCAGCAGGTTTTGATGGAAGGCGATACAGAGGCGGCTATTGACCTGCTGCAATCGGCGGACAGTATTGTCCGGGATGCGCAAGGCCTGACCGCCCATGACCTGAGGCAGGCCCTGGCAAAAGATATTGCGGCCCTCAGGTCGGTCAATTCTCCCGATGTACAGGGCACCTATCTTGAACTCTCGGCCTTGATGAGCCAGGTCGCCATGCTGAAGCAGACGCGCCCCGTGTTCGAGAAAAAAGCCGCCGTCGAGAAAGAGGAAAAAGAGCCGGCGTCGACTGCCTTCTCTGACCAGTCTCTTGAACTGGTATCGAATATCGGTAGCCGCCTCGCCAGACTCATTGACTTTCGTCGGGGTGATACGTTCATTAAGCCTATCCTGTCCCCGGAAGAGGCGCATTACCTTCGTCAGAGCCTGATACTGAAGTTGCAGGTCGCGCAGATGGCGTTGCTGGAAGGCAAGGGGGTGATCTTCAAGTCTGTCATGACTGAAGCATCGGCCCGGCTTGCCGATGGGTTTGACAAGGATGATGCGGCTACCTTGGCCATGCAGACGTCTCTTGCCAGGCTTGGGGAAATGGATGTGGAGGCGACACTACCGGATATATCCGGGTCGCTGGTCGCCGTGCGCCGTGCTCTGGCGGACTTCCATCAGGCGGAATCCCGATGAAAAGATCATTGACCGCCCTGCTGTTGGTTGTTCTGGCTGCCGGTTATCTCGGTGTCCTGATAGCACGGGACCCGGGGTATGTTCTTATCGCACATGATGGTTATACGATGCAGACCAGCCTGTGGGTATTTCTGGGCCTGTTGCTTGGTTTTTTACTGCTCGTCTATATCTTCCTGAGACTGTTCAACCTGCTGCGTCGCGCACCGTTCATGTATCAGGGCTGGCAAGGTGGCCGGCAGACGGGCCGCGCCAGCAGATTGATGTTGAAGGGCCTGAGACTGATAGAGGAAGGGGAATTTGAGCGCGCCGGTAGATTCCTTGACGGCGGTGCAGAGCATGGTGCCGGCAGGGGTATCGGTTATCTGGCGGCGGCCAGGGCGGCTGATGCTCTGGGCAATGCGAAGGCCAGGGAGACGTATCTGCGCCTGTCTGCGGAAGCGGACCCGGATTTGGCGAGAGCCGGCGCCGTTGTTGCAGCGGAACTCGCTCTGGCGCGCGACGCACCGGATGTTGCCCTGGATGCGCTGCAAAACGTCAAGGCAAACCGACATATTCTTACTCTGCAAGGCCGCGCCCTGCTCGATATGCAAAACTGGCGGGAGATATTGACGGCCCTGCCGGCGCTGCGCAAGGCTGACTCACTGGCCGCATCCAGATTGGAGCGCCAGGCTGCTTGCCTGGGGTTTGAACGGGAAGCTGGTAATGATGATCTGCTTAATGGTCTCTTCGGGTCCTTGTCCGCAGAGGCCAGAAAGGACCCTGACATCATTGGCGCCTATGTGTTGGCGCTGACGGACAAGGCGCAGGCGGAACCCTTGCTGCGCAGCGTCATCAAAAAGTCCTGGCAGCCCGCCCTGGTCGAACTTTACGGCGACCTGGACGATACCAGCCTGAAGACCCGAAGGAAGACCGTGGAAGGCTGGGCCAGGAAGCATGGTGATGATGCGGCTCTGCAATTCTGCCTGGGTTGCATCTACAAGCAGGATGGAGAGAACAGCCAAGCAAAAGATGCTTTCTTGCGGGCCATAACACTGGGTGGCGGCTCCCGTGCCAGCGAATACCTGAGCGGCCTCCTTGCGGATGAAGGCGACCTCAAACGCAGTAATCACTATCTGCGTCTTGCCGCCGAGTCAAAGGGCGGGTTAGTTTCTCGGTGCGTAAATAAAGATATCTGAGAAGATATTTTCAGTCGGCATACCTCTTTCCACAAAAGCATCCAATGTAGCGTATACCATGGCCGGCCCGCCGGACAAATAGGCGGTGGCATGATCAAATGATTCAAGATCCTCGAGTACCGCGTCTCCCACAAGCCCCGTGCAACCCCGCCAGCCTGGAGATGTCTCGGGCTCGCTGACCACCGGTACAAAATGAAACGTCTGGTGCTTCTGCTGCCAGGATTCACAAAGGTCCAGCAGGTAGAGATCTTTGTCGCAGAGTACGCCCCAGTAAAGATGCACGGGTTGCTCGAAGCCTTGTGGCGCCAGAAATTCGATGATGCTTTTCATCTGCGTGATGCCGGTGCTGGCGGCTACCAGTACCAGAGGGCCGTCCGGTGGTTCCGTTATGAAACAGTCACCCAGAGGAGCTTCTATTTCGATTGCCGATGCAGAGTCGAGTAGAGTTTCCACCATGGCGGAGTCTTCCGAACCCGGCGTTGGCCGCACGTGCAGTTCAATCTTGCCCTTCTGATGAGGGGAACTTGCGATCGAGAAAGGTAATTTTTTGTCGGGCAAGACTATGTTCAGATATTGACCGGCTTTGAAGTCGACGCTTTGGCCAGCGGGTAACTCAAGCATGACACGCCGTGTGTCATGGTTGTAGTAATCGATAGCGCCAATCCGGCAGGTAATCAACTTGGTCAACTAACCGTTTCCTTGGTTAGTTTCGTTTCATCGAGGCGAAGAACTCCTCATTGCTCTTTGTTTTCTTCATCCTTTCCAGCAGGAATTCTATTGCTGCCAGATCATCCATCTCGTGAAGAATTTTGCGCAATATCCAGACCTTCTGCAATTCATCTTCGGACATCAGCAAGTCTTCACGACGGGTGCCGGAACGCCTGATGTTGATGGCTGGATAAACGCGTTTTTCCGCGATCTTTCTTTCCAGGTGCAGCTCCAGATTGCCAGTGCCCTTGAATTCCTCGTAGATCACCTCGTCCATCTTTGAGCCGGTATCAATGAGGCAGGTGGCGATAATTGTCAGGCTGCCGCCTTCTTCAATGTTCCGAGCCGCGCCAAAGAAACGCTTGGGTCGCTCCAGCGCATGAGCGTCCACGCCCCCGGTCAATACTTTGCCGGAAGCCGGGATAACGGTGTTGTAAGCCCTGGCCAGGCGGGTAACGGAATCCAGCAGGATGATCACGTCTGTCTTGTGCTCGACCAGGCGCTTGGCTTTCTCGATAACCATCTCGCTTACCTGGACATGGCGGGAGGGCGGCTCATCGAAAGTGCTCGCAACAACTTCACCGCGAACGGAACGCTGCATCTCCGTCACCTCTTCCGGGCGCTCGTCGATCAACAGCACGATCAGATGGCACTCGGGGTTGTTGCGCACTATCGACTGGGCAACGTTCTGCAGGATCAATGTCTTACCGGCTTTGGGTGGAGATACGATCAGGCCGCGCTGACCCTTGCCTATGGGTGCCGTCAAGTCAATGATGCGCGCCGTCAGATCTTCGGTACTGCCGTTACCCGCCTCCAGCGCCAGAGCTTTATCCGGGAAGAGAGGGGTGAGGTTTTCGAACAGTATTTTGTTTTTGCTTTCACCCGGGTCGGTGAAATTGATCTGGTCCACCTTGAGCAGCGCAAAGTAACGCTCGCTGTCTTTCGGTGGCCGTATCTTGCCTGACACTGTATCCCCGGTCCTGAGATTGAATCGCCGGATCTGACTGGGTGAGACGTAAATATCATCGGGGCCGGCGAGGTAAGAAGAGTCCGGAGAGCGCAGAAAGCCGAAGCCGTCCTGCAGGATTTCCAGGGTGCCGTCGCCATAAATGTCTTCGCCACCCTTGGCGTGTTTACGCAGGACACTGGCGATAATTTCTTGTTTACGTGATCGCCCGAGATAGTCCATGCCCATTTCATGGGCGATTTCGAGCAATTCCGGGATGGGTTTGGTTTTCAGGTCGGTTAGGTTCATAAACTCACTTGTGTTGTTGAAAAGGGTGCGCGATTGCACGGGTGGTTAGAATGTTTGTTTGTGATCGTGTCTTTGAAAAATGTTGCCTGGTTCAGAAAAAAAGTTTTAGGGTAGGGTTAGCAGGTTTCCGCCATAGGTGTATGTAATGTTGATGTTTATCAGTTTATCGGCTTGTCGATCAGTTCAATTAGGCTGGATATTTGTCTCTGGTTTGTCAAGTGTTCAGTGTTTGGTCGGCTATACTGATTTGAGCATTGATCTGAGCGCCGGACTCTTACGATGCGACAAAATGATATGTTTTCCATGTGTTGTCAACTCTTTTTTATATTGGTGTTGGTAATACATAGATTATCCTCGTCATTCTTCTGCCAACTGATGCCCGGAATCCGAGCATCCACCATGCAGATGTTTCAGATATTGCTGTCCAGGAAGGCGGTCAACTGAGACTTGGACAGAGCGCCAACCTTGGTGGCCTCGACATTGCCATTCTTGAACAACATCAGGGTCGGTATGCCACGAATACCGTACTTGGGGGGCGTGCCTTCGTTGGCATCAATATCCAGTTTGCACACCTTCATCTTCCCGTCATACTCGCTGGCGATTTCTTCCAGCACCGGCGCAACAACCTTGCAGGGGCCGCACCATTCCGCCCAGTAGTCCACCAGCACGGGCAGTTCAGACTTGAGCACATCCGCTTCAAATGATTCATCAGATACGTGTTGGATATCCGCCATTATTATTTCTCCAGAGAAAAGTTTGCATTGCGTTGAGGCGTTAATCCTAAGCTGCCGGATTGATTTTCACAATAAGAAAACTATGCTAAATCGCTATGAAGATAGAGCCAATGCTCTACAAATCGGATGAATCATCGACGAGCCTTTCCGCCACCCGTTTTGCAAAGTACGTCAGGATGCCATCGGCGCCGGCTCTTTTCATCGCCAACAGCGACTCTTCGATTACTGCTTCCGGTAGCCAACCCTTGCCGATCGCCGCTTCCAGCATCGCGTATTCTCCGCTGACCTGATAGACCAGAGTTGGTATGGCAAAAGTGTCCTTGACCCGCCTTACGATGTCCAGGTAAGGCATGCCCGGCTTAACCATGACCATATCGGCACCTTCCTCTATGTCGAGAGCAATTTCCTGTAGCGCCTCGTCGGTATTTGCCGGGTCCATCTGGTAGGTTTTCTTGTCACCGCCACCCAGGCTGGCGGCAGACCCGACAGCGTCACGGAAGGGCCCATAAAAGGCGGAGGCATACTTGGCGCTGTATGCCATGATCTTTGTGTTGCGATGGCCGGCGGTTTCAAGGGCGTCTCTTATTACGCCTATACGCCCGTCCATCATGTCTGATGGCGCTATGATATCGACGCCGGCCTCCACTTGAGCAAGTGCCTGTTTTACCAGCACATCCAGTGTTGCATCATTGTCGATATATCCCGTGTCATCGAGAATGCCGTCCTGGCCGTGGCTGGTGTAGGGGTCAAGGGCCACGTCAGTCATAACGCCAATGTCGGGGCAGGCGGATTTGATGGCGCGCACTGCTCTGGGTGTGATGCCGCCCGGGTTGAACGACTCTTCTCCAGTGGGTGATTTCCTGTCTTGAGGAACAACCGGGAAGAGGGCGATAACCGGTATACCGAGCGTCTCGCAGGATTTTGCTTCCGTAATGAGCAGGTCGATGGTTTTTCGCTCAACGCCGGGCATGGTCGGCACTGCCTCCGCCTTGCCCTCCCCTTCATGCACGAAGACAGGGTAGATGAGGTCCTTCACGCCCAGTTCACTTTCCTGCATGAGCCGTCGGGACCAGTCGTGAGTTCTCATGCGCCGCATCCTGGTGGCGGGGAAAGATCTCATGGTGCGTTTCCGGTCATGTGAGCGGGCAGTATACAACCTAACCGGAACAGAAATGGCAATTTGTCAGCTTCCTGACCAGGGAGTAGACTCAAGGCAAATGGTCGGCAGGCAGTCATGCAATGCTGTCAGTATCAGTCCGGAGAATACAAGCAAGTGATTGAGCCAGGGCTGGAAAATCAACGGAGACACCATGACAAAACTTGAATACAGCAAGGAAGAACTTGAAGCGGAACATGACTATGCGACCTCGCATGTCGAGTGCGGTTTGAAGCTTCACGGAGGTTTTGATGCGGACGGTAACTATATTTCACCTCGAACCAAATACCGCTGGGGAGCCGTCAATGCCTGGCATGAGAACCTTGAAAGCCGTGGGGCAACGGTAGTCGAAACAACAACCGAGCTGCTTACGGAGCCCAACTTTCCTAATGTGCCCCAGCAGATTCACCTCCTTCAACATGGGGTTGAGCAGCCCTTCTGGGATGCCTTGACGATAACTGGGTTGATTGAAGCCCGTGGCAGAGCACTGGCGGATGTTCATGCGCCGGATTTCCAGGCCATTATCACCGAAGATATATCCGGCACGGCTCTTGGCCACATGAACAAGGGATTGCTCACCGCTCACGGCTGGGATGAAGGGGGCCGCCCCGATTCGGATATGGGCGGCCACGATGTCATGTGGTTCGCCGCCCGTGACTTGGTATTCGGCAAGGATAAGTTTTCCATACCGGAAGCGCCTACGAGTATTGGCAGGGAAAAACCGGAAAGAGAAATGCTGCACTTGCCTCCGGAACATGAAATGCTGATAGCGTTCCTGATGAATCTGCTGATGATTGAGGTCAGGGCGGAACGCGCATTTGATTTTTACGAAAAGGTCATCGGCTCGGAAGAGACTTTTATCGACAAGCCGAGAGAGGCATCCCATGCGGTGGCACTGGTTAACCGGATTCGCATGGATGAATCCGTCCATGTTGCCTGGCTCAGGGCGGCCATTTCGGAGTTCCGGAGCTTCACCATCAAGACGGTGGACAGCGGAGAAATGCCGGGTGCGGAAATTCTCGACCCGATATGGGAACAGATGGTGCACTGGCATGCGGTGGAAATACATGAAACAACCCGGCTGGCCAATCTCGCGCAGATGAAGAAAACCGTCCTTGCCCTGCCCGCCGGCGAAGAGATATACGAACAGTTTGAGGCCCTGGCAGCCTGACGCGCTAACGCAGGGGTTTTATGGCCTGCAAGGTGCTCAGGGCGGCCAGAGCGACAAAGCCAATCAGCGTCCAACCGGGTATGCTGATACTCAGGAAGGTCCAGACGACTTCCGCGCAACTGCCGTCACCCTGCAACACTATTGCGATAACATCGACAATCGGGAAGACGTCCAGCAGGTAATCCAGGTCCGGGCCGCAGGCGGGAATCTGATCCGCCGGCAGGCTTTGCAAGTACAGTTGCCGCAACGCCAGAGCGGCACCGATAGCCGCCGCCGCCAGAGTAAGGCCGCCGTATATTCGCACCCCCCGCCCGCCGGGGTTGTGTAGTGCGCCAATGATGGCAATGCTGCCTGCAGCGACAACGGCAAGTCGCTGAAATATGCAAAGCGGGCAGGGCACGAGGCCCATCACAGTTTCCATGTAAAGCGCCGCCGCCATCAGGCAGGCGCAACCCAGGCCGATCAGCCAATTCAGATTACGGGGGCTGGGTATCAGTCTCTGCATCGCTTAGTGTCGTCGCTTCCAGTCTTCGGTGAATGCGATCAGCGCCGGGTAGAAGGCGTTGAAGTCATCGCGGAACTCCGGCATGAGGCGGTTACATTCTTCGGCGGCGAGGCAAAGCGGATTGGCTCGGGTCAACCTGCCGCTCAGATGTGTCAATGCCCGCTTGAGAAAAATCTCATGGCCATACCCGGCCAGCGCATTGTGATGGTGCATTCTTTGTGCGGTAACAAGGGCTTCCGCCGGCAGGTGCGCCTTATTTTCCAACAAGACGGTCAAGGTGCGAAGGGAGAAGTCTGCCAGGTCCTCGTTATAGTAATGATGCCAGGAGCGAGCCAGCAGGTGGTCGTAGGCAATATCGGTGATCAACCCGGCGTAGCGGCGAAATGGGGCAGCCAGTCTTCTGGCGCTTTGCCTGACTTTGTCATGCTTGTCCGTGAAGGCGTCAATCGCCCTGTGCAGACTGATGCCTCTTTCAATACCTGCGTCATGGCGCCCGTTCAATCTGCCGCGCACATAGTCGCCCAGGAAACCACCCACCAGCAGTTGATGGTCGCCGTCGGCGAGGGCGAAGTGAGCAAGATAGTTCACTGTAATTCCTGCAATGGCAGGTATTCGCTTGCGATATGAGCCAGGTATTCATCAAAGGGCAGCTTGTCTGCCGCCTCTATGGCGGCCTGCCTTGCCAGGGATTCTTTCGTCAACCGATTGAACTCGGCCCGCAGACCGTCATCAGGCGGTATGGAGAGGAAATAATCACGGTGGGCGAGCGTCTGCTCCATGGCAAACTTGAAAAAAGGTATTTGCCTTCGTTTCATATCATTCAGTATTGACCCGCTGGGTGTGGCGGCCGGGTACTGTAACCTGCCCTCCTGTATCGACAGAGCTTGTGAATAGGCGGCGTTATCTTCAAGTGCATCCAATAAGGACGCGAATGGCCGTAGTGCCGTGAGCAGTTCTCCCGCCCATTCTTTCAGCGAGCGCTCCCGGCCCTTGTCATGCAGCCGGAGTTCGGGGTCCCGGCCAAAGTAAACTGTTGCCTGTGCATTGGCATCCACCTCGTCGCAAAGCAGGTCGTCGTGTTCAGGGCTGTCATGAGTCAGGCAGAACAGCAGGAAGGCATCCAGAAACCGGGTCTCCGCCTCGTCTATGCCGAGGGGCAGGTACGGATTCGCGTCCAGTAACCTGACCTCGATATACTGAACGCCTTCATTCAGAAGGCACGCAAGAAAGTTCTCTCCTTTGCCGGGTATCCGCTTGGCGCGGATGCTCGAGTAGAATTCCGCCTCGGATTGCAGGATGTTGGCGTTGACCTGGCGAAATTCATCGTCTTTCACGACGCCGATATCCGCATAAGGCGCGTACCCGGTGCAGATGGCCGACGCCAGGCTGCCAACGTAGCCGGCGAGGTCGTTGTAGCAGATGCTCATGTTTTTGGCTTGGGCGTCACTCTGGTAACCCAGATTGCCGCTGCGCAGTGAGGTTGCAAACGGCAGGTAAGCGGTGCCTTCGTCAAAAGGCTGGAGTGAATGTTGCTTGCCTTTGATGAAGGAGTTGCAGACGGCAGGCGATGCGCCAAAGAGGTAAGTCAGGAGCCATGAGTAACGTCTGAAGTTACGCATAAGATCGAAGTAGCGGCGAGTCTGAAAGTCCCTGCACGGCTCATCGGACTGTTCGAGCGCCTTGAGCCATTGCCAGAAAGGGTTGGAGAAAGAGAAGTTGTAATGAACCGCACAAATTGTCTGCATGCCGCGGCCATAGCGGTATCCCAGGCCATTGCGGTAGGTGGTTTTCAATCTGCCGAGGTTTGAGTCTCCATAATAAGCGACAGGGATGGCGTCATTGTCCTGCAACATGCAAGGCATGCTTGCTGACCAGAGTACCTCATCCTCCAGGCCCTGGTAGATGTAGCCATGAATGGCGAGGAGTTCATCCAGCGCCGCGCCCGGAGAAGTATGTACCGGTGTGATCAGTTCCAGTTGCGCTTCGGAAAAGTCCGTCGTTACCTTGGGATGGGTCAACTTGCTGCCTAAAAAAGCCGGGTGCGGCGTGGCTGCGAGGTTGCCCGCAAGATTCACTCTTAGCGCTTCTCTTTCTATACCACGGTTAAATGTCAGGAGCTCCGGTTTGTCGGCCAGGGCGTCCAGAAAAGTGGAAACGGGTGCGGTCATGAGAGCAATCAGTTGGGCCGCGGGCCGGCTGCAATAATATCTTCATCGGCCCCAAACCTTTTGAGATTCTCGACAAACCCATCAATTGCATCGGCGGAATCCGGCGCTCTATTCTCGACAGCCTTGTTGATGAGGTTGCTGACCGTAAGTTCACTGAGGTAGTTGCGTTCGGGTTCCAAAATATTAGCGCATACAAAAGTATTCCGGCGATTATGCCAAAATCGATTCGGTAAGGGGAATGAAGATTTGGCCGAGCCGCTAATCCAGGTTGTTATCCCGGAGGCGGCGTAATCTGCGCCTGCCCTGCTTATCCGGCCTGCGATCAGCCGCTATATACGCACCTGCCGCACGCCTCTGCTCCGCACGCAGTGCCCGCTTTGCAACACTTGTGGCTGTTTCTTCATACAGTTCCAGGGCAAGGGCGGCAGAGCGTCTGGTAGCTGACAGCCCGCAGACCAGAACTGTCATTTCGTCCCATTCCCGGGTGACCTGCAGTGTGTCACCGGGGGTCAATTCTTTGCTGGGCCGGGCGCGAATACCATTCAGCCGCACCTTGCCGCCACCTATGGCTTCCTTTGCCTGGGTTCTGGTCTTGAAAAACCTTGCCGCCCAAAGCCACTTGTCTATGCGCACCTTGCCAACACTCATGTGGCGTCCTGGTTGAGCAGGATTTCAGCAACTTTCGGGAAAAGGCGGGTCATTCATTGCTCCGGTTTTTCGGGGAGAGTATTCCGGCAACTGATACAATCCGGCTTTTGGCTCCTGGTAGCAAGCATGCATAAGCTATTACAGCTAATGGACAGTGTTGCTCGCGAGGCGGGTGACGCCATCCTCAGGGTTTACGAAGAGGATGATTTTGGCATCGAGAAAAAGAATGATAATTCTCCTTTGACCCGGGCGGACCTGGCCGCCCATCACATCATTGTCGACAGCCTGCAAAAGGGTGCGCCGGGCATTCCGGTATTGTCTGAAGAATCGGGCGACATAACATGGGAAGAGAGAAGCCGCTGGACACAATACTTTCTGGTGGACCCGCTCGATGGCACCAAGGAGTTCATTCGTCGTAACGGCGAATTCACCGTCAACATTGCATTAATAGACAAGGGTGTGCCCTTGTTGGGCATTGTCTATGCTCCGGTCAGGGGCGTCATGTACACGGGAGATCAATCCTGCGGAGTCGCAAGTGTCAGGAGACACGGCAAGACAGTGCCTATTTCAACCCGGGCGATTGACCCATTGAGGCCTCTCACGGTTGTTGCCAGCCGCCGACATGGCATGGATGCGCTGCAAAAATGCATGACGGTTCTTGAAAATCACTTCAGTGAGATTGAAACCACCAACATGGGCAGTTCCCTCAAACTCTGTCTGGTTGCGGAAGGCAAGGCGGACCTTTATCCGAGGCTTGCGCCCACCTCCGAATGGGATACCGCATCGGCTCAGGCAGTGGTGGAAGCGGCCGGTGGCATCGTCGTCGATACCGATCTTGCACCGCTCCGCTACAATACGAAAGCGGACATATTGAATCCGTTTTTCTATGTGATCAGTGATGCCAACTACGATTGGGAATTCTTGCCTCGCACGGCTGAAATCCGGAGTGGATAGGTCGCTCAATTCCTGTCTGTGAAGTGCTGAAATTATGTACGGAGTCGCTGGCCGAAAAGATCGCGGCGGTTCCCGTCACTTAACGAACGATCGGCTGAAAGCCAGTAGTATCAAGGGGTAGAAAGAGAAGCTGGTCTCGGCTAGCGAAGCTGTATGCGCATCCATCCTGCCGAGGAGAATACTGTACATCCATACAGCTTCGGCTAGCGAGGCTGACTAATATACATCCGGAATTTTGCAAAGGGAACCCCCGAAAAATGGAGATTCCTATAGTGCTCATGGCTTGACTTGTAGGAATTGAATATAAGGCTATGAATTACGGAAAAAAAAGCAAGGCATCTTGTTCGCCATGAAAAACTGAAATATTTTCACGACGGATAGCGTTGATTTTTGCCTTGGAATCCTCAAATTAAGGAACTTATGAAAGCGCCCTGCCAGTGCAGGTTTATTCACGGTTCCGGCTGTAAATCAGCGTTTGACACCAGTCGCGGGTGGCGGGTCCGAAACTGAAAATAAAGCACATCTGGCAAGTTTCTTATGGACATTACTGCCACGATAAATTGATAATACTATCCCAGATAGTACCTGCGTACGGAACCTGACACTGTCTCACTGTCGGTAGGGTGTCTGCTTGTTGTACCAGGCATCGTGTCGGTGTGATGTCATACCGGTGTGGTGAAGCATCCTTAACAACTTGTAGTGGAGCTTACGCTTATGGCCAACGCACATGAAGGTGATTTCGATACGGTCCTTGGTGACGATAATCTGGAAGATGCCACAGACGAGTTGGACGCACTGGAAGAGCTCGCTGGCAGTGAAGCAATGGCGGGCGACGATGACGATGAGGCGGAAGCCGGGGAATCGAAGCTCAAGCTGCTGATCGATAAGGGCAAGGAGCAAGGTTACCTGACTTATGATCAACTCAAGGAAGCCTTACCGGAAAGTATCGAAGAAACCGACGAATTTGAAAGCATTGTCCTGATGTTTGAAGAGATGGGCGTTTCTATCCATGAGGCGCCTCCTGATCCTGATTCACTGAAGACAAACCGGGAAGAAACTCTTGAGGGCCAGGTGGCACCCATCGGCGAGATGGAAAATCTTGTCGGCCGGACCATGGACCCGGTTCGCATGTACATGCGTGAAATGGGCACTGTGCCTCTGTTGACCAGAGAGGATGAAATTGAAATTGCCAGGCGCATTGAGGGAGGCATCCGCGAGACCATGGCGATACTGGTTGCCTATCCCGGCACGGTGGCGTATGTACGCGCGGCTTATGAGGTTGAGATCTCGGAAGGCGGTGACATTTCCGCAATTATTTCCGGTTTCCTGGACCCGGAAGACAGGGTCCCGGATATGTCGAGGGTTGCGGCGGCGAAGTCGAGTGGTAACTATAAGGCGGGAGATGGCGACAACACCGGGAAGCTCGACCATAAATTAGGCCACGCACGATTCAAGGTGTTGGGCAATGCACATAAGGCTTATGAAAAAGCTATGTCAAAGCATGGCCGGGCGGACAAGAAAACCCTCAAGGCGCAGGAAAAGCTCGCCGCGGGGTTCAGCCTGTTCAAGCTGGTGCCGGCGGTTATGGACCCGATTCTGACCATCGTCCGTGATGACATGCAGCAGGTCAGGGGTCAGGAAAAACATATCCGTGAACTGTGTATTTCCCGGTGCAAGCTGCCGAAGGATGTTTTCCTCAAGCGTTATGTCGGGCATGAAACCAACCCGGGCTGGATTGATGAACTGATTGATGAGTTTCCGGACTATGCGGAAAATTTCAAGAAAGCCCGTATCTCCATAAGGCACGGCCAGAAGCTGATCAAGCGTGTATCTGATTATACGGGGATGAATGTGGCGGAACTCAAAGATCTCAACCGACGCCTCTTCCTGGCGATGGGCAAGACCCGCGCCGCCAAGAGGGACATGATAGAGGCAAACCTGAGGCTGGTCATTTCTATCGCGAAGAAGTACACGAACCGCGGGCTGCATTTCCTCGACCTGATTCAGGAAGGCAACATCGGCTTGATGAAAGCGGTGGACAAGTTTGAATATCGCCGGGGCTTCAAGTTTTCAACCTATGCGACCTGGTGGATTCGTCAGGCGATTACACGGTCCATCTCAGATCTGGCGCGCACTATCCGTGTGCCTGTCCACATGATGGAAACCGTGAACAAGCTGAACCGCCTGACCCGCTATCTTACCCAGGAACTGGGTCGCACCCCGACCATCGAAGAACTGTCCAGGGAGATGGACCTGCCGGAAGACAAGGTGCTGAAAGCTTTGGATGCCGCCAAGCAACCCATCTCTCTTGAAACGCCGGTTGGCGATGATGACGATTCCACTATCTGGAACCTGGTCAGTGATGTAACCGTGGCGTCGCCCATGGACCATGCAATCGATGCGGGGTTGAAAGAAACAACCCACAATGCGCTTACCGCTTTGACGGAAAGAGAGGCCAGAGTGTTGCGGATGCGGTTTGGCGTGGATATGAACACTGACCATACTCTTGAGGAAGTCGGCAGGCAATTTTCAGTGACCCGGGAAAGGATAAGGCAGATTGAAGCCAAGGCGCTTCGCAAGCTTCGTCATCCTGTCAGGTCCGGGCAATTGAAAGGTTTTATGGACCGCTGAATCCGGCGAAATTTATTATTTGAAGGAGGCTGAAACAGCATGGGTAGTTTTAGAAATAAGGTTGCCGTGGTTACCGGCGGCGGAACCGGCATGGGTCGGGAACTGTGTATCCAGTTGGTGCGGGAGGGGTGCGCGGTTGCGACCTGTGACGTGATGATGGACCACCTCGAGGAAACAAAAGCCCTGTGTGAAGCCGTGGCACCTGATGTAAAAGTCACGTTGCACGAATGTGATGTTTCATCGGAAGAGATGCTGAATAGTTTTCGGGACCAGGTGGTGGCCGCCCACGGCGATAAACTCAACCTGTTGTTTAACAATGCAGGGGTCGGTGGTGGCGGCAGCATGACCAGCGAGGAAGACCGCGAGACCTGGGAGCGCACGTTCAACATCTGTTGGTACGGTGTCTACTACGGTTGTCGCGCATTTATGCCGTTGCTGATCAACGCCGACACAGCACACATTATCAACACCAGCAGCATTAACGGCTTCTGGGCTTCCCTTGGCCCAACCGTCCCCCATACCGCCTATTGTTCCGCCAAGTTTGCAGTGAAGGGATTCAGCGAAGCACTGATCACGGACCTCCGGCTGAATGCACCGCATGTCAAGGTTTCGCTCGTTATGCCGGGGCATATCGGCACCTCCATTGCGATCAATGCCAGCCGTTTGCTTGGCCGCCCCGAGGCGCTTGAGATGACCGAGGAGGATATCAGGCAAGTCCGTGAGAGGATGATGCGAAACGGCGGGTCCATGTCCGAGCAGATTATGAATCTCTCCGATGAACAGCTCAGGGAAGCCATGCACCAGCGCGGGGTGGACTTTCGTGACAAGGCACCGACCAGTGCCAGCGATGCGTCGAAGATCATCCTTGATGGGGTGAAGGCCGGGAAGTGGCGAATCCTTGTTGGCGAGGACGCCTATCGTCTTGATGAGCGGGTGCGCGCAAATCCTGAAGCAGCTTATGAACAGGGCTTTCTCGAAGACACCCTCGCCGAGGGAGACCTGAATGAGTTGGTGCCGCTCATTGATTGACCCCTGCATTTATCGTGACGGCCAAAACACCTGCCTGTTGTATGCAGTGGCCGGGGAATCCGGCATTGCGATAGCAAAGCTGACGGGCCTCAATTAGGCCGGGTTTAGGGAACGCCTGCGGCTCGAACCAATTATTCTGACATGAGATGATCGCAGGCTAACCGTAACAATCATTGAGAGAGATAAAATGAAGTCACCTGTTTGCGACACGTTGGGCATAGAATTTCCGTTGGTTGCCTTTACACATTGCCGTGATGTTGTTGTTGAAGTTTCGAAAGCCGGTGGCATGGGCGTACTTGGCGCCGCCGGTTATGGGCCGGAGCAGCTTGAGATTGAACTCAACTGGATAGATGAACACATAGACGGTAAACCTTATGGTCTTGACCTGATCGCGCCCACCAGCATGGTCAACAAGGATGATTCCATGACGTCGGAGGAACTCTGGGAGATGGTGCCGGATGATATGAAGAACTTTGCCGCCGGCATACTGGCAAGGCACAACATAGACACCAGCGACATCTATGAGGCGCGACAGGTCGGCGGCGGTGGAATACTGAGTGAAAAACGCGCCGCCAATATCATCGATGTAGCCTTTTCCCATCCTATCCGGATTATCGTCAATGCATTGGGGGTTCCCCCTGCTTACATGCTGGAAATCGCCAAGGAAAAAGGTGTTCCCACGGGCGCATTGGTTGGCGCCAAACATCATGCCATCAAGCAGGCTGAAGCGGGTGTTGATATTCTGATAGTCGCAGGCACGGAAGCCGGCGGGCATTGTGGTGAAGTTTCCACCATGGTGTTGGTGCCGGAAGTCGCCCAGGCGATGGAGAAATATCCGGACGTCAGCATCCTCGCCGCCGGCGGCATAGTTACCGGCAGGCAGATGGCCGCAGCCATGGCAATGGGGGCTGATGGCGTGTGGACTGGTTCAGTGTGGCTGACTACGACCGAAGCTGAAACGGCGCCCGTGATCAAGGAAAAGTTCCTCGCCGCAGCTTCCAATCAGACAGTCAGGTCAAGAAGCCGAACCGGGAAATACACCAGGCAGATACGTTCTGCCTGGACCGACGCCTGGGAAGCAGAGGAAGCGCCAGAGCCTTTGCCCATGCCCCTTCAATCGTTCGTTAGCGAACCCGCGTTGAGCAAGGTGGCGAAATTGGCGGAAGCAGGGCATGACGGCGCCAAGCAACTGGCCACCTACTGGGTTGGCCAGGGCGTGGGCATGATGAACCAGTCCCTGTCATCAAGGCAGGTGGTCTATGACTTTATGGAAGATTTTCTGGCGGCTAAAGAGCGCCTGGGGGATTTTGTCGATGAGTGAGCTTGATGGCTCAACTGACTTCGGCGGGCCTGCGGTACTTTGACCTGGTTTCCACTGTTATGCCGGTAACGACCAGGGCCGTAATAACATACAGAACCAGAAACGTCAGAAAGGCCGGTCGGTAGCTGCCGGTGATGTCAAATATCCATCCGGCAAAAGGGACACCCAACAGGTGAATAACCGACATGGGCGGGCGCATGGCCCCGAGTACCCGACCAAAGCTTTCTCTGCCAAAGGCAGCGCGAAGCCATAATCCTCTCGTCATTCTCGCCGCAGGCGGGAATCCAGAGCGGCGAAGCCGTAATCTTTTCGAGAGCCCACATTGCACTTTTCGCGAAGCGAAAACGCAATGAGCCTTGAAGCTACCACGCGACAGCATTTTCCGAAGGAAACTGCGAGAGCCCCAGGCCCGGCTTCAATCGCAATCAAGCCTTGTTGCTGTGAAAGTTAATGGGGCAGCAGTGTAAATTTTAATATCGTTGCCGGTATTTATCGTAGTCAAATTTTGTGTTCGCCATAGCTTCCTTGACGCCAACATCAAGAATAGATCCATTATATTTATAACCGCTTTTTTCCTCGAGTCCGTTCTCGAAGAATCTTCCAAACGGATCAATCATCAAATATCCATTCACCATATCTTCGTTATCCTCAACCACGGCAATGCTTTGATCGATCCAATATTGGTGAGTATCACAGAACCGCTTAAACTGATCATCGCTAACTTTCGAAGCGGTGGTAATAACAGGAAGCATTCTGAGTATTTTCACTCTATCCGGTTTAACACACTCGAAGAATTCCGACATATCTTCCTCATAATTTTCACTGTTGACCACTACATTAATTTTTACCAGGATATCCGGATTGTTCCACCTGAATTTAAAAATCAGTTCCTCAAAATCTCGATGAGATAACGTTTTCTTGCTACTGCGGTCTATTCTTCCGATTTGCTTATTTGTGTCATGGTTTAATGAATCCACGCTTATACCAACGTTCTCCAAATCTCCGGCACATTCAAATATAAAGTCGTCAGTCACTCTGGAACCATTAGTAATGATGGAAACTTTCATATTGAGACGACGAGCCTCCTTTATAATAAACTCCAGGGTGTTTCCTTTAAGCAGAAGCATTGGCTCTCCACCGGCAATGTTCAGCCGAACTTTACCATTGGTTATTTCTGGGATTAAGGATGCAAGCTGTTCTAGCAATTGGACGATGTTTTTCCGGTCGCGACAAACACCAAGTGTTTTGATATCCCACTTAGCAAAACAGTACTCACATCTATAATTACAAGCCTCCAATAGGTGCCAGTTGAACACCAAGTCAATAGGATCTTTACTATGGTTCGAAAATTTGCTTAAATGAGTCATTTGCTTATCCTCAACATTTTAAATAAAAAGAAATGTTAAATTTACGCACATTTTCGATAATGTCAACCCTATGATCCCAGAAACTTCATATCCCGCCGTGTTGGGTGCTCTTCTTGCCAGCAAACGCAAGAAGATGCGCTTAGATCAGGCCACTGTGGCTAAAAAAATAGGGGTCAGCAGACCTACTTGGTCCCGGATCGAGAGCGGAGATGTCGCCTTGGGAATAGATCAACTCCCCAAAGTTGCAGAACTCTTTGGATATAAAGGAGGGATGAGTGAATTGATTAGAGAAGCCGATGAAGTAGTAGAAAAAATGAGGCTTGGGGGAATCACTGTACACAACGAGCGTGTCTCAACCACAGAGGAAACTCGGCCCAACACCCAAAAACCCCGCAAAAACAAGATGATAACGGGATTGTCTCTATTAAGTGCCGCAGCGTTGGCACTATGGATTTCGCGGAAATAGGGACCAGGACGACGATGGCAACCACTAAATGTGCACCAAATACCGCAACGTGGCAATGGGGGCTGATGGCGTGTGGACTGGTTCAGTGTGGCTGACTACGACCGAAGCTGAAACGGCGCCCGTGATCAAGGAAAAGTTCCTCGCCGCAGCTTCCAATCAGACAGTCAGGTCAAGAAGCCGAACCGGGAAATACACCCGGCAGATACGCTCTGCCTGGACCGACGCCTGGGAAGCAGAGGAAGCGCCAGAGCCTTTGCCCATGCCCCTTCAATCGTTCGTTAGCGAACCCGCGTTGAGCAAGGTGGCGAAATTGGCGGAAGCAGGGCATGACGGCGCCAAGCAACTGGCCACCTACTGGGTTGGCCAGGGCGTGGGCATGATGAACCAGTCCCTGTCATCAAGGCAGGTGGTCTATGACTTCATGGAAGATTTTCTGGCGGCTAAAGAGCGCCTGGGGGATTTTGTCGATGAGTGAGCTTGATGGCTCAACTGACTTCGGCGGGCCTGCGGTACTTTGACCTGGTTTCCACTGTTATGCCGGTAACGACCAGGGCCGTAATAACATACAGAACCAGAAACGTCAGAAAGGCCGGTCGGTAACTGCCGGTGACATCAAATATCCATCCGGCAAAAGGGACACCCAACAGGTGAATAACCGACATGGGCGGGCGCATGGCCCCGAGTACCCGACCAAAGCTTTCCCTGCCAAAGGCAGCGCCAACAACGGCGCCCTGCATGGGGACAATGCCACCCATGCCAAATCCGAACAGTGATGCGCCAAGCAGAAAGCCGACATAACCGGATGAGAAAAGCATGAACAACTGCCCGGTGAACTGGAACCCTATACCCAACCACAAGGCATGACGCACGTCCCACCTGTCCACCAGAGCGCCGTAAATGACCTTGCCGAGAATGCCAAAGAAGGCGGTTGACGATGCGATGAGGGATGCGGAAACAAGATTTATGCCTCGGTCAGTTAGTTGCGGCACCATGTGTATCAGCGTTGCGCTCTGGATGCAGAACAGCAAGCCCATGGTCACCAGCAGATACCAGAAGTTGGAGTTATACACAAATTCCCTTGTCCTTAGCGGTGGCCTGGGTGCGGGTAGTTTTGCCGCTGTCGTTGCACCGTCCGGCAGGAGACCCATATCTTCCGGCCTCGATATCACGAACCTGAGCACTACCGGTACAACAATGACAAGTGTGATGACACCATAGGCGATAAAGCCGCTCCGCCAGCCAAATTCACCAATCAACCAAGCGGTGGTTGCGGGCATAATCACGCCGGACAGGGAAATGCCCGTGGCGGCGATGCCAAGGGCGGTACCGCGCTTGAGCACGAACCAGTTGCTGACCAGCTTCGAGGTTGCAAGCTGGCCCATGGCGCCTGCGCCAAAGCCGATAAAGAAACCCAGTACCAGATAGAACTGGAGAGGCGTCTGTACGAACCCGAGCAGGACGAAGCCAGTCCCCATGGAAAGGGCACCGCAGGCGATAATTCGTCGCAGAGGGAAACGGTCCAGCGCCCGGCCTATAAAGGGCGCAAGCAGGGCGCCCACGCCTTGAGTAACGACAATGCCGATGGAGACTCCCAACCTCGAGTCGCCAAAATCCGTTGCTATGGATTTGAAGAAAACGCCGTAAGAATAAAAGAAGAAGCCAACGGCGATGAAGTCAACGAAAAAGGCGACAGACACCATTCTCCAACCCACGAAGGTCGGGTTGGATCTGCTCAGCAGGTAGGTCAGCATGATTTGAAGCTTAAGAGGTAGCCGCCTATTCTAGCCCGGCACATCTCCGGCAGATAGCATTGCTGCGTAATAGGATGCTCGTTCCTTTGTCTGGCAGCCAGCAAAAATGAGCATTGCCGCTCATCAATGCCTGGGTTACAGGAGTAATGAACCCGGCTACTGGGTCAGGTGAAGCCGGGCTGTATCCGTCAAGCATGGCCCGGTTATCCAGGTGAACCGCCAATAACCTGAGCGCCGCTACCGGCAAACTCGTCCGGGGCTTCATGGCCCAGTTTGATCTTGCCCAGTTCTTCGTAAAGCGCGTGAGATACCCAGCGATGGGTCGTGCAGCCGTGAGCGTCCCTGAGCTTTCGTTCGAGGGGGCTGTGGGTGCGCATACCCGTGGTTCCCGCCGCCAGGTGCAGCATGTCAACCAGCCGGGCGCATTCGTTGGTTGCGTGTATACAGGCAAGCCTTGCATCTTGAGTTGTTTTGGCCCCCGGCAGTTCTGCGCCAGCAAACAATTCATCCTCCACTGCCGTCATGGCCTCCATGACATAGGCCCTGCTGGACCGATAGATGGCTTCCGCCTCGCCTATCCGATACTGCGCTATGGGGCGGTGGGCAAGTGACTTGGATGACAGCATGGGAATCTTGTTCTGGGCAATATCAATAAAAGTTTCTATCGTGCCCCTGGCAACGCCAAGGGCTATGGCCACCTTGTTGTAGGCAAGCCTGAGAGGCACAGGGATTCTGTAAACCGGGTTTTCATAATGGGCCGGCAGGGTCCAGAGGTCCACGCCAACATATTTCTCCGGCACTATGGCACCATCCGCTCTCACGTCATCGGAACCGGAGCCGCGCAGGCCGGCCACGTCCCAGGTATCGATAATTTCCCACTGGTCCCGCGGAAGAAACCAGAGCTTGAAGATGGGCTGGCCGTTTTCATCCAGCGCCACTTCTTCCCCTTTCATGAGTGGAGCCCCCATGAAGCAGAAAGCGGCGTTATGACAACCGGAGATAAAGGTCGTCTGGCCCCAGACTTTCACGCTGCCGTCCGGCTGACGCTCCGCCCTTGGCGGTAAGCTGCCCGGCCCGCCGCCGCCGCACATAATCACTCTGGGGTTATCGAGGTAGACTTCTTTGGCCAGGGTCGGGTCCATGCCGCCTGCGGCCATGGCATTGATCTCGGAGCCAAGCATCACGTTCCAGGCAACGGAGGCGTCTATGGCGGCGAAACGTTCAAGAATCTCGATGGTCTCCATGGAACTGGCATTTTCGCCCCCCAACTCCGTTGGCAGGGCAAATCGGAAGAACCCCTCGTCAATCAGTTTCTCGATAATGTCGTTCGGCAGCCGCCTCAGTTTTTGGGCTTCGTCCCCCGCCGCCAATATATCGGCGCGGAGTTCTTCGATTTTTTCCAGCCTTGCCTTGTGAACATCTCGCAGCATTTACCGTCTCCCGAAACAAAAATGTTATTGGTTAATAAAATGGCAGGCCGGTTGCAGCCCGGCTTTGATACACCCGCCCGCGAGGCGGATATAAACATCGCAGCTTTATCCGAACTGACTCATGGTGTTGTCCTTACCGCCTGCAAGCAGCGCATTCTCACCGGCGAAGTATTCCTTGTGATGGTCGCCCATGGTCGTACCCGCCATTTCCTGATGCTTGACGACATTCATATTGCGGCGAATCTCCGTTCGCTGTACACCCTTCACATAAGCCAGCATACCGTTGTCGCCAAAGTAACCTTCAGACAGAGTATCCACACCCAGCGCCGTTTCATGATAAGTAGGCAGCGTAATCAGGTGGTGGAAGATGCCCGCCTCACGGGCAGCGTCGGCCTGAAAGGACTCAATCAACTTGTCCGCTTCCAGCGCCAGCACCGAGTCATCGAGTTCGGCGGCCATCAACTTCTGAGGGTCAGTGGGGTAAGCGGAGACGTCCTTGCCCGCAGCCTTCCAATCCGCGTAAACCTGCTCACGGAATTTTAGCGTCCAGTTGAATGAGGGCGAGTTGTTGTAGACAAGTTTCGCGCCCGGGGTGACCTGGCGAATCCTGTCCACCATTTCGGCAATCTGCGCGACATTGGGTTTCTCTGTCTCTATCCACAAAAGGTCGGCGCCATGACGCAGGCTGGTAATACAATCGAGCACTACACGATCAATGCCCGTCCCCTCTCGGAAGGCGTAAAGCCCATTGTCCAGCCGCACCGGCTTGACCAGCTTGCCTCCCTGATGAATGGTGATGTCGTTTTCCTGAAGTTCTTCGGTGTTGTGTACTTCGCGTGTTTCAAGAAAACTGTTGTATTGCGCCGCGAGGTCTCCCGGCTCTTTTGAAACAGGTATCTTTTGCGTGAGGCTGGCGCCTAGTGAATCGGTGCGGGCAACGATGATGCCGTTTTCGATGCCCAACTCCAGGAAGGCGTAGCGTACCGCGTTTATTTTCGAGATAAAGTCCTCATGGGGCACGGTCACCTTGCCGTCCTGGTGGCCGCACTGCTTCACTTCGGAGACCTGATTCTCGATCTGGATGGCGCAGGCACCCGCTTCAATCATCTGCTTGGCCAGCAGATAGGTAGCTTCCTCGTTGCCGAAGCCGGCGTCTATGTCCGCAATGATGGGGACAACATGGGTTTTGAAGTTGTCGATATGCTTGATGATGTCCTGTTCATTGCCGCCGTTTTCACGAGTCTCGTCAAGCTGCGCGAACAATCTTTCCAGTTCAACGGCGTCCGCCTGCTTGAGAAAGGTGTAAATCTCGGAGATCAGCGCCGGGACGCTGGTTTTTTCGTGCATACTCTGGTCCGGTAGCGGGCCGAATCTGGAACGCAGGGCGGCGACCATCCAGCCGGAAAGATAGACGTATTTCCTGTTCATGGCGCCACAATGACGTTTTACGGCAATCGCCATCTGTTGCGCCACGAAACCATGCCAGCAACCCAGCGATTGGGTATACAGGGAAGAATCCGCATCATACTGCGCCATGTCTTTACGCATGATGTCCGAGGTGTATTGTGCGATGTCCAGTCCAGACCTGAATCGATTCTGCAGCCGCATACGCGTCGCATATTCAGGATTGATGCCGTTCCAGCTATCGTCGTGAGAAGCTCTCAGCTTCTCCAGTTTTTTGATTTCTTCACTGTATTTGAACATTGTCAAGATCCGGTCAGTTCTGGGAAGGCGAAATCTAACAAACCGGTCTTATCATAGATAGCCGAATAAGTGGATATTGTTGTATTCCTTCATTTCAACCTTGTACCCGTGAACAGGGTTTCAGCCCGCGTCCTGCAGTATATATTCCGCGCCCTGCTCGGCAATCATGACGGTGGGCGCATTGGTGTTGCCGGAAGTAATGGCAGGCATTATCGATGCGTCGATGACCCTCAGCCCTGCAAGGCCGTGAACTTTCAGCCGGTCATCGACGACCGCCATGGCGTCACTGCCCATCTTGCAAGTGCCGACGGGATGATAAATCGTGGCGCCCAGGTCACCCGCCGCCCTTGCCAGGTCTCCATCATGTTGAACATGCGGGCCAGGTTTCAGTTCCCGGGGTTCAAAACGGGCCAGCGCGGGAGACGCCATGATTCGCCGGGTAAACTTCAGGCCGGCAATGGCAACCTGCCTGTCTTCTTCCGTTGACAGATAGTTGAGGGTGATGGTCGGGTGATGGTCCGGGTCGTTTGATTTGATTCTGATATGCCCGCGGCTCGACGGCCGGAGATTGCACACGGATGGCGTGATGGCGTTGTAGCTGTGCAGCGGCTCGCCAAATGTATCCAATGACAGAGGCTGTACATGCCACTCTATGTTTGCGGTTGGCTGATTGTCATCACTCTTTGCAAAAGCGCCAAGCTGCGAGGGCGGCATGGTCAGCGGCCCAGTTCTGAAAAGAAAATATTCGAGGCCCATTGCGAGCCGTCCGGGCAGTGAGTTGGCCCGTTGGTTCAGAGTCACCGTGTTGCTCACGCGGTAGATGGTCCTTAGCTGCAGATGGTCCTGCAGGTTTTCGCCAACACCGGCTAATTCATGCTGTGGTGTAATGCCCTTCCCGGAGAGGAACTCCCCCCTACCGATGCCGGAAAGCTGCAGGATTTGCGGCGAGCCAACTGAACCCGCTGACAGCAAAACTTCCCGTGTGGCAAAAAACGTGTGCATGCCGGTCGGCGTCCTGACCCTGACGCCCTGACAACGAGTCGCATCCCCGGCATGCTCAAGTACCAGCTTCTGCACATGAGCCTCTGTGACCACCGTCAGGTTGGCGCGATTCATGGCCGGGCGAAGAAATGCCCTGGTGGCGCTCCATCTGGAGCCACGGCGCTGGTTCATCTGGAAATAAGCATTACCGAAATTGTCGCCACGATTGAATTCCTCGATTTTTGGTATGCCACATTCTTCCGCCGCTTCCCGCCAGACGTCAAGAATCTCCCAGTTGACCCTGCGTTCTTCGACCCTGAGTTCACCGCCTCCACCATGAAACTCATCCGCCCCATGCTGATAGTCTTCCGACTTTTTAAACACGGGCAGTACATCTTCCCAGGCCCAGCCACGGTTACCCAGTTGCGCCCAGTGATCATAGTCGCTTTTCTGCCCGCGCATATAAATCATCGCGTTGATGGAAGAACAACCTCCCAGTACCTTGCCTCTGGCGTAGCCGATAGAGCGGCCATTAAGGCCCGGCTCCGGCACCGTTTCATAACACCAGTCGGTTCGCGGATTATTGATGGTGTAGAGATAACCCACGGGAATGTTGATCCAGAAATAGTTGTCTTTCTTTCCGGCTTCCAGCAGCAATACCCTGAATTTGCCGTTTGCAGTCAGGCGATTGGCGAGCACACAGCCAGCGGTGCCGGCGCCGACCACGATATAGTCAAAGGTCTCCATCAGGCGGCAAAGAATATCACGGGTCAGCCGAGTTCGCTGGCCGGCCGGAGGCCATCCTGGCTCAAGGCGTCATGTCAAAAGTCTGGACAGGCCAACCGCAAAACACCATGATTGAAACAAATGTATTGAGGGCAAATTATGACAATCATGGATATTTTTGCGGAAGCGGAAAAGATCAAGCAGAACCTGGAAAACCTCTCCATCGCCGAACTGAAACAAGAAATGGCAGCCAACCCGGGTCTCCTGCTGATCGACATCAGGGAAATCCAGGAACTGGTTGACCTGGGCACTATCCCCGGCGCCGTCCATGTGCCGAGAGGCATGATGGAATTCTGGGCCAGCCCCGCCAGCCCCTATTACCGTGATTATTTTACCGAAGACAAGCGTATCGTTGCATTTTGCGCCGGTGGCGGTCGTTCCGCCTTGGCCGCAAGAGACCTCAAGACCATGGGTTTCAACAATGTCGCTCATCTGGACCCGGGGTTCAACGGTTGGGCTGAAGAAGGGGGCGAGGTGGAAGACTATGCCAGCACGAGCCGCTGGGTCCGGCGGCCAAAGGATGGTGAAGATGGCAGTTGAGGTAAACGGCATCGCCCATATCCAGATGACCGTGAACAACATCGAGAAGAGCCTGCCCTTCTGGGAGCAGTTATGTCACTTTCTTGAGATGAAAACACTGATCAAGAATGACGACACGCTTTATTGCATCGGCAGCCGCACGGGTATCCTGATTCGTCAGGCGCCGGAGGATAAAAAGCACATTGAGTTTGATCAGGACACCAGCGGCTTGCATCACTTTTGTTTCCGAGCCCGCAGTAATGAGGACGTGGACGCCATTTATGGCTTTGTTGAGCAACTGGATGGCGTCAGGATTATTCATGGCCCTAAAGACGGGTCCCAATTTGCGCCGGGTTATTACTCGGTATTGTTCGAAGACCCGGATGGCATTCGCATTGAAGTGAATTATGTGCCGGGCAAGGGGCATTTTGATGAGCGGGGCAGGCTGGGGCCGGGCGGGCCGGGGGCATCAGATACATACAGTGAGCGGGGCCTGTAGAAGCCCGGAGCCTGAGACCATCGGCCCGCGTCGATGACATATATCCATTTGGTTTTAGCGGCGGTTTCGTGATATTAGTGGCCATGCATTCAGCAATGCTGGCGGGAGTATTGAGAGAATTTTGAAACAGCAAGAAGAAGTCTCGATTACCCGACGATACAGGTCCTATGCACTGAGCCTCTTCGTGCTGGTATATGTCATCAACTTTGTCGACCGGCAGATTTTTGCCATCCTGATTGAACCCATTCGTGAAGAGATTCATTTGTCGGACACCCAGTTGGGGTTACTGGGCGGCATAGCCTTTGCCATTTTCTACACCTTTGCCGGCATCCCGATTGCCCGCTGGGCGGATGTCGGGGTACGCAAAAACATCATTGCTCTCGCCATGGTTATCTGGAGCGTGATGACCATGTTTACGTCCACGGCCAAGGGGTTTGGTGCTCTCCTCATTGCAAGGATAGGCGTGGGTGTCGGTGAGGCCGGGTGTTCACCACCGATACATTCACTCATATCGGATATGTACCCGGAAAAGCAAAGGGCGACGGCCCTCTCGACTTATGCGCTGGGCATACCGATAGGGGCGGCTATAGGCACCCTTGTCGGTGGCTGGATAGGCGAATACTTTGGCTGGCGGATAGCGTTTCTTGTTGTTGGCGTACCCGGCATTCTGGTGGCGGCGGTGGTGTACCTCACCGTCAGGGAACCGCCCAGAGGACTTTCGGAGCCCGGCGGTGCGCCGCTAGAAAAGAAAACCGTACCCATGATGGAAACCATCCGCTTCCTATGGCGGCTGAAGTCCTTTCGACATCTGTCGTTTGCCAGCGCTCTGCATGCATTTGTGGGTTATGGCGTGGGGCTCTTCATCCCTTCTTTCTTTATACGGGTGCATGGCTTTGGGCTGGCGGAGACTTCCACCTACCTTTTCTTTATCGGGCTCACCGGCATGATTGGCACCTATCTGGGTGGGTACCTTGGCGACAGGCTTGGCGAAAAAGACAAGCGTTGGTACATGTGGGTGCCGGGCATTGCCACCTTTTTGGGGGTCCCTTTCTCGTTTATCTTCTACACCACCGGCAACCCGACCCTGGCGATTATTCTGGCAATCCCTCCCTACATCCTGGGCCCCATGTACCTGGGCCCCACCTTCGCCATGACTCAGACACTGGTGACACCCGCCATGCGCAGCCTGGCTTCCGCTATTCTGCTCTTTGTATTGAATCTCATAGGGCTGGGGCTCGGGCCGGTTTTTGCGGGCTTCTTGTCGGATACGCTCAAGCCGGAATATGGTGAAGAATCCATCCGCTACTCGCTGCTCATTCTTGCGGTGGGCGGCAACTTCTGGTCGGCATGGCATTACTACTTTGCGTCGCGGACTCTGAGGGCAGACCTCCGCGTCAAAGAACAACATTACTCAGCGCCTGTGTAGGTGCCCCTTGACACCGTCTTCAGCTATTTACGGATGAATCCACCCGTATTATAGATTAAACTTCGAGATGACACACAATCATGTATCAAGAGAGGAAACATGAACGCTTTCAGAAGTCTGCTGGTAATCTTTTTCATCGGTATTGGCACCTACACCATCATGGCGAGTATGAATCAAGGGTGGAACCCGCTGCCGATCTTTTTTCGCGATATAGCGACAATGACCTGGCCAGGGCAGTTCAATCTTGATTTTATGAGCTATCTGGCGCTTTCGGGTCTGTGGCTGGCATGGCGGCATCATTTTTCGCCGGGCGGGTTGGCGCTGGGTATCCTCGGGAGTTTTGGCGGGCTGGTCGTATTGGCGCCTTATCTCCTGGTCGTCAGCATTAAGGCGAACGGGGATATGCGGGAACTGCTGCTGGGTAAGGCTCGGGCTGGCGAGTCCGTCACCGGAGGAGCCGGGTAGCCGGTACCTGCAGCCATCGCGGTGGCTTACCCACCATTGGCATCGTTGGGCAGAAGCTGACCCATTTCGACCAGGCGGCTGTCCGCCAGAGCAGCGGCGCGAATCGGCGCGATTGCCCGGTAATCAGGGTCTTTGATCATGTCGGTAAATTGTTTGCGGGTCGGGTATCTGACAAGGATGACGATATCCCATTCTTCGTCGCCGATAATGGTGTTTCCGGCTCTGCCCATCCAAATGGGTTCGCCACCGAACCGCGGATGCAGTTTCGCGAACTTCCGGCCATAGACCCGATAGGCTTCTTCCCCGGTCATACCGTCCACACCACGGCCCGTTTCCGCCGTGTCTCTGTATTTCAGAAGGTTAAGCATGATGACAGGCTCATTCGGGTCGCCCTGCGCCATTTGCTTGAGTGCTGCACTACCCGCATCGGTTTTACCCATTGGATTCGCCTCATTCAACTAGTTTGCATTAGGGCGCAGTGACGCGCGGATTGCAAATTACCCTCCGGCTTCACGGAGAGACCCTTCAGAAGTAATACCGCAGGCTCAGGTAGAGTGTATCCGGGCTGGACCCATATTCGGATTCAAGCACTGACTTGTCTTGCAGGTCCAGAGTGATGTCGTTGCCGAAAAAATGGTAATACCCGAAATCCATATAGGCATCTTCCGCGACATTGTATTCGGCTGTGAGAGAGATGAAGGCGGAATCATCCGACAGGTTGTAAATTCCCTGGGTCGCCAGAGTCCACAGGGGCGAGACCTGCACGCTGAACATGGGCATCAGATAATCCCGGCCAAGCAAGAAGACCCCGCCACGCTGGTAGGGTAGGTCATCGGCCAGGGATGGGTAATCTGCCGGGTTATTACTGCCTGCACCATTATGATGGTATTCCACCTGGGCGAATGTATTCCCGGTGAAGGCATAGTCCAACCCCATGCTGAAGCGGGAATAGCTTACATCACCGCTGACATCCGCCACCTCGAACCAGAAGCCGGCACTGCCCAGGGCACCTTGCAAGCCGACTCCCACGAGGTGCTGGTTGGCAAATTGCATCATTGCCAAGTGCAGATCTTTGCCCTTGTAGTTGCCGCGAAGTTGCAGAAAGGCCGCTGAGTTATCCGCGTCCGCGTTATCACCCAGCACCAGACCCGCATCGATTTCACCCAATTGGCCGATAGGACGTTGAAAGCGGATGGCGTCGACGCCAGTGCGGTACTCGGTGTTAAAGGTGCGTACATCGAAGGGCAGGAAGATGTCGGTGGGGTTGATGACTCTGGCGGAGCCGAAGGATATGGCTTGTCTGCCGAGTGTCAGGTCGCCGATGTCAAATTGGAACTGCACATTGAACCGATCAAGATTCTGATAGATCAGGTTCTTGTCTTCCTCATCGTTGGACAGGGTGGCGTCCGGGTCGCTTAATCGATAGTTGCCGCCACCGACATTAAAAGTGGGCAGGCTCGTCTCCAGGTGCCGCGAAACCGCTAGCGGGCTGAGTTCATAATGAATCTGCCACACTGTATGTGACCCGAAGCCCTCCCACATAAACCTGCCGCTGTTCTGAGATTGGTAAATAACCGGCGCTTCCAGTACAGGATTGCTGAAGCTGTCCTGTGCAATCGCAAATGACTTGAGATACCCAGTGAAGTTGACATCGGCCCGGGCCAGGCCGGGCAGTGCCAGTAACCCGGTCAGTAACCAAGCCAGACGAGCCTTATTTGCGCTCGTCTTTGGCAATGCGTCCGTCTTCCAGATGGATCAGGCGAGTGGCTCTCTCCATGATCTTTTCATCGTGGGTGGAGAAAACAAAAGTCATATTGAGGTTCAGGTTCAAGCCTCGCATGACCTCCAGCAGGGAGATGCCGGTTGTTGAGTCAAGGTTGGCGGTTGGCTCGTCAGCCAGGATGATATCCGGGTTGGAAGCCATGGCCCTGGCAACGGCAACGCGCTGCTGCTGGCCGCCGGAGAGCTGGGAGGGCCGTCTGTTCCCCAGGCCGCTGAGGCCGACTATCTCCAGCATCTCTCGTACACGCGCCTTCCTTTTGCTCGGGCTCATGCCCTGCAGCAACATGATGTACTCGATATTTTCCTCAGCGGACAGCACAGGTATCAGGTTGTACGCTTGGAAAATAAAGCCGATATGATCCCGGCGAAAATCAGAAAGGCGATTGCCGCTCATCTCCGCAATGTTGTGGCCGGAAAGGTAGACGGCGCCCTCGTTCGGTTCATCCAGGCCACCAATGAGATGCAGCAATGTCGTTTTACCGGAGCCGGAAGGGCCGATGATGGCGGTGAACTCTCCCGCCTCAATGGACACTGAAACATGATCAAGGGCGACAACCTTGGTTTCATCATTGCCGAAGGTCCGATGCAGGTTTTTGGTTTCAATTACATTGGTCATGGTTATTCCTAGAGTACCCGATGCAGTGCATCCGTGGGTACGATACGCGATGCAAAAATAGCCGGGTAAATCGCCGCCGCTATGGTGAGCAGCGTGACGTAGACGGGGAAATTGATAAACTGATACAAGGCAAGGCGGGTATAGATGTTGCCGTCAAATACAATGCCGGAAAATTCCATCTTGTCCATAGGTATGCCGTATTGTGAGAAGTAATCGTTGGCAAAGTAGGCGATGACAAGACCCACAGCACAGGCAAGCAACGCCAGCAATAATGCCTCCAGTAACACCAGCTGAATAATCTGCGAAGGTGTTGTGCCAATCGCTTTGGCCACGCCAAACTCGTAGATGCGCTCGTAAATCGACATAAACATGGAATTGATAACGCCGAGCGAGGTCAGCATGAAGAGGATAATGCCGACAATCAAGGTTGCATAGCTGGTCATTGCAATCATGCCGCCAATCGCCGGTTGCAGGTCGGGCCAGCCGAGGGCCTCCACTTCATCATTACTGAGCTTGTTGAAAAGTGGCAGAGCGATTTTTTTGGCGTCTTCCGGGTCCGCAAAACGCAGAGCTATCTGGTGCAGATGATTCTCCATGCCGAGGAGTTGCTGCGCCTGCGCCAGGTTGATAAACGCGATATTCTTGTCAAGTTCCGTCGGCCCAAATTCAAAGAGGCCACTTACACGAAATAATTCCTGAGTGATGTCGTTGGTGTCCACTGTCGCTGCGGTAATGATGATGCGGTCACCCAATTTGATCTCAAGTAACTCCGCCATCAGCTTGCCCATCAATAGTTCGCGGCTCTTGCCGGTAAGGTATTCACCTTCGTATACCGCCTCGCTGATCTTGCTGACGTTCAGCTCTCTTTCGGCGTCTACGCCATAGATCAAGCCTCCGGCGGTGTTATAAGGCGAGGCGATCATGCCGCCGACTATGACCCTTGGGCCGAAACCGATAACGCCCTCGTCCTGTTCAAGTGTTTCGATAATCTGGCCCGGGTTCTCCAGATAAAGTTCGACTTCAAGGTTATTCCGGAACCCTTTGCGATTGACCTGCGCCTCCCCCTCCAGGGTATGGGTAATGCCGCCCACCATGACTTCGAGGGTGCCAAGGATAAGGCCATCGGTCAGGATCAGCACCACCAGCGCGGAGCTGACCAGGATGCAGGTCAGAATTGTGCGCCTGGTGTTGCGGAACAGGTTTCGCCAGGCCAATCTCAGGGTCAGCATATCAATGGCTCCCCAGCGCGTCCCGAGGCAGTATTCTGGCGGCGCGTATGCCCGGTGGGATGCTGATCAGTGCGGCGGTGGCGAGGATGAATCCCAGAGGCACAAGAAGTATGAAAGCGGATATTTCCCCCTTCATGTGGTCAAATTCCACTCCGCCCATGTCGATGGGCCCCGGTAGCAGCAGGCCCACTTCGGTGAACCACCATATAATTGGCAGAATTAGCACAACGCCGATGCAAACGCTGATCAGCGTCAGCATCACAGTTTCAAGCAAGATGAGCCTGACAAGTGCCAAGGGGCGGCAACCAATCGCCCTCAGTACACCAAACTCCCGTGTTCGCTCCAGCACGGACATGAGCACGGTATTGAGTACGCCGACAAACACGATGAAGACAATCAGACCCAAGGAAAAGTAATTGCCCTGTTTGTCCGATTGCATGGTGCGATAAAAGGATTCTGCCACCACCTGCCAGGGAGACACGGTAACTCCCGGCAACTTTTCCTGGAGAGCGGCGCTCACTTCTTCATTGTCGTACTTGTTTTCAACCAAGATCGCGTACTCATGCACGTCGTCGCTCAGGCTGAGAAATGCCTGAGCAACCGGCAGTGGCAGGTAAGCGGCCATACGGTCAAAGGAAGTTTTGTTGCCGATGATGGCGGAGACGATAAAGATATCATTGGCTATGGAGCCATCCGCTCCCTGAGAGATGAGTACAACTTCTGAACCCACCTCAAGTTTCAGGCTGTGGGCAAGGCCGCGGCCTACCATGACCTTGAAATAACCCTCTTCGTTCGCCTCTGCATCGAAATAAACGCCCTCGGAAACCTTTTGCCGCAGGCGGGATACGGTGGGTTCCAGGTTGATGTCAACGCCTATAACCCGGGCGGGGGCGGACTTGTTGGCGGCGTATGCCAGGGCCGGCGAAAACACCCTGGGGGTAAAAGAAATGACGCCCTCGTCCGTGGCAAGGGTCAATTCCACCGTTTCCCTGGCCAGTATTGTTGTATGGACTTTGGGGCGCTTCAGATAGTCGCCCTTGTGAATCTGGATGTGCCCCGTGTTATCCAGTGTAAAGATGTCGATGGCGTTGCCATAGCTGCCTTCCAGCAGTGAAAAGGAAAACACGAACAGCATGTAACCGCCGGTCATGGAAAGGCCTGTCAGCAGGGAGCGGCGTTTTTGCCGCAAGATATTCCTGAACGCCAACCTGAGCGTCAGCATCAGAATCGGCTCTTGAGATGCCGCATGGAGAAGGTTTGTTCTGTGATTTCAGGTGTGTCGAAGTGGATATCATCATAAATAATAAGGGTTCGATGGCCTTCCTTGTTGAGGGGTTTCATCTCCAGCACGGAGGGCAGCAGTTGGCCGTTAAAGTCCTTGGGTTCACTGAAAGAAAGCAAGCGAATTTTTTTACCGTCGTCGTCGTAAAAAATCTGCGCCGTCGGTAGAAGAGGCTCTTTCGAAACGACATATTCTATCTTGCCCCACAGGGCAACCGTCTCTTCTTTCGGTTTCAGCGTGACAATATATTCTTTTTCGTTCTCTTCAAGAGACAGGTGGTAAGCGTCGATTAATTGTGTTTCTTTGACCAGGTCATCATTGGTAAAGTCGCTGCCCATCCATGCGCCCATCATCATGGACGGCGGTACTTTGATGACCTTGTTGATTTTCGGGAAGTAGTTCCACATTTCCTCGTGGCGCTTCAAGGTGGCGATGCCCCTGTCCTTTTTCGGGGTGAGGATACGGATGAAGGAAAGTTCCCTGCCGAGGCTTTGCCCGGACATCTTCAGGGTACGCTCATACTGCGGTGTCTCAACCTTCATGGTAATGGTCGAGTCAGACGACTGGCCGCGATATAACTGCTCCATCTTATCTATGATTGCCTTGGCGCGGGCTTCGGATGCGTACAGAGGCCAGGGCAGGGCAAGACATAGCAGTAGAGCCATCAGCTTGTAAAGAGCCATCAGCTTGTAAAGAGCCATCAGCTTGTAAAGAGCCATCAGCTTGTAAAGAGCCATCAGCTTGTAAAGAGCCATCAGCTTATGAAGAACCATCAGCCGGTAAACGCCCATTGATACATCGAGAAGCCTCTGCGAATAGCTAAAAAATCCGTCTGTCAGTATACTCTTTTGTAGTGCTTTTACAGTGCCTTTACAGCAGCAGCTTGACACAGTCTTAAAAATGGTCGGAGAGGTAAGTCAACAGCTCCAAATCTTGCCATGGGCGCGGGCGAGGTCATTGATTACGATAGCGAGGATATGTACGGGCGGGTGGTGTTTGCGCCAGAGTAAGAGATGAACATTCCCGCTAACTGAATTTCGACGCAAACACTTCCTCGTTGTAACCGACGAGATATGTCCTGCCGACCCGCATGGTTGGCGCACGCACATTGCCGGTTGGCCCCAACATGGCTTCCACCGCGTCTTTGCCAACCTTGCCTTTCAGGTCGAAGGTCGAAACCTTCTTGCCCTTCATGGCAATCAGCTTGTCTGCGCTCTTGAGCAGTTCCCTGGCGTCAGTCGCCTGTAACTTCCTGCTGGCGGGGACCGTCTCTTCAATGGCTATATTATTGGCTTCCAGAAACCTGGATGCTCTGGTGCAGGAAGTTCATCCCTTGCGGCAGTAGTACCATTTAACCTTGCTTGCCATCTGTCGCTCCTTTTTCGGCTGGCCCAGTATTCCAAAACCCTGCTCAAGTTTCAAACGGGTGTGGGTTCAATGTATGAATCCGGTGCACTCCCAGTTTGTTATACTGCGTCAGCGGCCATCCTGGAAGCAACCGCGAGAGGCATGGGCCCTTTTGTAATTGGTACGAGTACATGAAGCCGATGTTCATGGACGAAAAGAGCCGCAACAGTCGGATGACAAAATTGAACTAATGGAGAACACCGCCATGACCCCGCCCCGAATTCACCACTACGCCATCCACGCTCCCGCCGATGTACTGGATGAGCTGATTGCCTTTTATGGGAAGCTGCTTGATATGCAACCGGGTTTCCGGCCCGATTCCAGTTTTTCTGGCCACTGGCTCTACGCTGGAGACGAACCCATCCTGCACCTGCGGGAAGACGCCGGCCGCGAAGCCGGAAGCGGCGGCTATCTGGACCACATCGCCCTGCGCTGCGAAGGGCTGGAAGAGATGCGGGCAAGGCTCGATGCCCTGGGCCTGAAATACGGCGAATTCGAGATACAGGCGCTGGGCCAGACGCAACTCTTCGTCAAAGACCCCGCAGGTACCTCCGTGGAGTTGAATTTTCAGCCCACGCCCACGCCCACGCCTTGATTCTTCCCGGAAACTTGCCATGAAATATCTCGTCAGGCTTATGTTTGTCGGCCTCGCTCTGTCGGTATTGGAAGCCCGCTCTACGGCTCCGCAGACAGCCGAGCGGGAACTGGTCTCGAAGCGGATAATCAAGAGCCCTAATGACAAGCGGGAGTATCTCCACCTTGAACTTGGGAATGGATTGCAGGTTGTTCTGATTTCGGACCTTGAAGCAGACAAGTCAGCCGCCTCGCTGACGGTGTTCCGCGGCAGCTTCCATGACCCGGAAGGCAGGCCGGGCCTCGCGCATTTTCTGGAGCACATGCTGTTCATCGGCACGGAAAAGTACCCGGAACCGGACGGCTACTTCAACTTCGTGCAGTCCCACGGCGGCAACGCCAACGCCTATACAGATTCGGAACACACCAACTACTTCTTTGACATACAGCCAGGGGCATTCCGTGAGGGCATGGACCGCTTCGCCCAATTTTTTATATCTCCGCTTTTTCAGGAAGAATATGTGGCGAGGGAGAAGAACGCCGTCGATGCTGAATACAAGTTGCAGATCAAGGAAGATGGCTGGCGCGCTTTTGCGGTGCAGAAGGCGGCATCCAATCCGGAGCACCCGATTTCCAGATTTAACATAGGTACGCTGGAAACCCTTGGGGGAGATGTTCACGAGGCCCTGCTGACCTTCTTTCGCAATAACTACTCCGCCAATCGTATGGGGCTGGTGGTGCTCACCAACGAGACGCTGGCCGACATGCAGCCCTGGATTCTCGATATTTTTTCACACATAGAGAACCGGAACCTGCCGCCCATTGAAAGAATGGCCGGTATTTTTGCCGAGGGGCAACTGCCGGCCACCCTGCGTCACGACAATATCAAAGATTACTATCAGGTCTCTTACACCTTTCCCCTACCCTCGACGGGGAGTTTTTATCGGCAGAAACCCGTCGGCTATCTGGCAAATCTTCTGGGCCATGAAGGAGACGGCAGCTTACATAGCCTGTTCAACAGCAAGGGCTGGATAAATTCTCTGGCGGCCAGCGAAGATATGATTGATGACCACAATAGCGTCATGGAAATCACGATTGGATTGACGGAAGAGGGCGCCGCTCATGTACCTCGGATCAGCGCATATCTTTTCGCGTATCTGGATATGTTGCAAAACCGTGAGATGGAAAGGTGGCTTTATGACGAGCAGGCCACTGTTGCAAGGCTCGGCTTCCGGTTCGCGGAAAAATCAAGAGCGATCAATCTGGTGCGCGCCATGTCGCCCGGGATGCAACGCTACCCGGCCAAAGACCTGCTGATAGCACCCTACCTGATGGAAGAATTTGATACCGATCTTATTCGGAGTTTTCTGCAAGCACTCAATAAAGATAATGTGCTGGTTACCCTGTCCAGCCCCGGCTACGAGGGTGGCGCCACGGAAAAATGGTTCGGCGTCAGCTATGATTTGACGCCCGGCCCGGTGCAGATGGCTGATGTCGATACCAACGCCTTGACCTTGCCTTCGCCCAACCCCTTCCTGCCGGATTCACTGGCGCTGGCCCAGGGAGACGAGGAGGGGCCGCGGATTGTTATTGGCGCCGCCGGTGTTGAGATTTACCAGGACACGGATTTGGAGTTTGGGGTTCCCCGAGCAGTAACGCACGTCAGCCTGCGGAATCCCAATGGCTTGGTTGCCAGGGCAGACGCCGCCAGAGCGAAACTTTATATCCGGCTGGTTCAGGATGACCTTAACGCCCTTGCTTACCCGGCCTTGCTGGCGGGTATGAACTACCAGATAGCCGCACATCCCAAGGGTTTCCGCCTGTCGGTCACTGGGTACCATGACAAGCAGTTGCTGTTGCTGGAAGAAGTCCTGAAGCGTCTCGTAGGGCTTGAGATAGACCCGCAGCGGTTTACCCTGCTGAAAATGGAGTTGCTGAAAGATCTGGAGAATACGTCGAAGGACAGGCCCTTTATACAAAGCTATCGCAGGTTGCGGAATGAGATGCGGACTGCGGACTGGGCACCGGCAGAATTGATCGAAGCCCTCGCCGATGTCACCCGAAGTGACCTCGTCATCTGGCGAAACAGGATGCTGCAAGCAGTTACCTTGCAGGCGATGCTTCATGGCAACGTGACTGACGCGCGGGCGGATGAATTGCTGAGCCTGATAAAACAGTATGTCAGGGTGAAAGTCGTTTCGACGGGTGACCCGCAAGTGGTTGCAGTCAATGATGCAAGGGTCATAGGGCTGGATATTGACCATGCGGACGCATCCATGGCGCTCTATGTTCAGGATGAATCCGACAGTTATGAAGATCTAGCAAAGAGCGCACTGCTGACACACCTGATCGCGCCCGGTTTCTTTTCGTCGCTGCGCATTGAGCAACAACTGGGTTATGTGGTGACGGCGGTGAACATGATACTGCGGAGACGCGGCGGTATTAGTTTTGTGATTCAGTCGCCGGTGGCGGGGCCGGATGAATTGAGGCAGCGAACCCTTGACTTCATGGATGAGCAGACCGGGCGTCTTGCCGGTATGTCCGCTGAAGAGTTCAGTACAAACAAGAGCGGATTGATTGCCAGGCTCACCCAGAAAGACAAAAGCCTTGCGGAGCGTTCCTACCGCTATTGGTCGGATCTGGATCTGGGCGTCACCACTTTTGATTCAAACATGCGGGTTGCCGCCGAAGTTTCAAAATTGAGCATCGGGGATATCAGTCAATTCCTGAACCTGGTTCGGCGGAAGCTCGACAATCGCTATGTGATGGTATTCAGCGAAGGCCGTTTTGGCGAGACGAAGAATCAGGTTGAGGCCGGAGCGGGCGTCAATACTGGGCGGTACCACCGTCAACACTGATTTGCTGGCCGGTAACGCCGGCGCCGGCTTCGCTGGCAAGCCACACGGCGGTAGCCGCCACTTCCTCGAGCCTGATCGGCCGCTTGACCGCGGATTCCGACGTGTACATGCCGATCATTTCCTCAAAGGTAACGCCCATTGCCTTGGCGGTGGCCGGGCCGGAATCTTTTATGATGTCAGTAATGATGATGCCCGGGCAGATGGCATTGACGGTCACGCCCTCTTCGCCCACCTCCCGCGCAATGGATTTGGTCATGCCGTTAATGGCGTGTTTGGCGGTGGTGTAGGCAGTGACGACGGGTTTGCCATGCTTGCCTTCCAATGACGAGATGTTGATTATTCGCCCCCAGCGGTTTGCTAACATAGTCTTCAAGGCGCGGCGCGTCCCCCAGAAGGTGGAGTAAACATTCCACTTCATGCAGAGATCAAATGCTTCATCAGAGAGGTTAACCGTGGGTTGCAGGTCCGGGCCAGCACCACCGGCATTGTTGACGAGAATGTCGACGGACCCGAACGTTTCCACTGTCTTGTCGATGAACCTTTCGGTATCCCTCTGGGCGGTTGCGTCTCCTTGGATAAACACCAGCCTGTCGCCTGCACCGATTTCCGCCAGGGTCTTTGCCGCCTTCTCTGCATTGCGCGCCATGATGGTAACCTTCGCGCCTTCCGTGAGAAAGGCTTCCGCAATGGCTCTGCCAATGCCCGCTGAGCCGCCGGTAACGGCGGCAACCTTATTTTCCAGCAACATGATTCATCTCTCCAATAGTTCCAAGGCGTTGAGTTCCCGCAGTGACCGCAGTGAGTTCCCCAAGAGAGTTCTCGCCAGTTTTACGCCCCTTTCGTTTGCAGGGTCCAGGGTGCCGGCAATAATGACGGCATAGCATACGAAGTAGAGCGCACACAGGCGGTATCGCTCACGAGAAATGTCGATGGGGTAATCAATGCCCCCGTTGGTCAGGTGGCCGTGATAAATGGCCAGCCAATCCTCCGCCCTGCGTACTTCATCAGGCAGGCTTTGGGTGACAAAATAAGCCAGGTCATGTTCCGGGGCGGCTTTACAGACTGCCTGATAATCAATCAGGGCTATGCCGTCTTCCGAAAAGAAGATGTTGTCGAGGCGAACATCCCCATGCGCTATCACCAGCGGGCCGTCGTGTATCTTGTCCAGCAGTGGGTTCACATTGTCCGGGACCCGCGCAAGCATCTCGATGAATTGTGTGTCCAGCAAGTCCGGGAATGTTTTCAGAATGTTCGGCCAGCCGACCTGAAAGCCGCCAATCATGCCCTCTCGCTGGTAAGGCTCATCGTGTTGCCCGATGTCGGTGATATGGTCCGGCTGCCAGGTGCTCCTGTGAAGCGCGGCAATACTTTCGACGACCTGATGAGCTTCATCCAGCGTACACCCTGCCACCTGATCTCCCAGACGCAAGCCTTGCAGATATTCCAACAACAATACAAAGTCGCTGTTTTTCGGGTTGAATTCGGCGTGATAACACTTGGGTGCGCGGAGCGGAACCGTGGGCGCCACCTGAGTGTAGAAGCGAAATTCGCGCCGGTACATATCGTAGGTTTCGGCAACGGCGCGATTCTCCGGCGCCTGAGTCGGAAACTTGGCGATCAGGCTTGCCGGGCCTGTATCCGCTTCCAGATGAATATGTATCACCAGCCCCAGCAGGCCGCCGCCCTCTCCCAGGGTTTCCACCGTGAATCCTTTGACCATGAAGCCCAGCACCTGGCTCAGCCATGCTTCAGTAAGTTGTTCGGCCGTGGTGGGGAAAGACGACCTATGATCCGAGTTGGTCTTTTTCATCTCGCCCGTCCGGTTCCGATTTGTTGGTTTGTATCATTTGGGTCTTGGCCATGGTGCTGCTCTTCGAGGATACCAGTCTGCCTTGTATACGCCAATGCTCCGGAAGTTGCAGCAGCCTGGCCCACCCCGTCATCCTCGGGCGTAGCCCGGGGATCCAGAGTGGCGGCATAGCCGCCATGTACATTGCGGCTTGCGCTGGATTTAGAGGTTGCAACATGTTACAAAGGGCGCCCCGTGCGGTTTGTGCGTCGGCCTCGCCACGACCCACGGAACCCGACATATCCATACATATCAGGGAGAAACCCTTGGCAAAAAAAACCCTGGCAAAGCCGCCCGCCGTAAAAAAACCGACGCAAAAAAAACCGCTGCGAAACGTGGAGCCGATAAAAAAAGCTGCAAGTAAAAACCTTTCAAAGAAGCCATCAACCGGGAGAAAACCCGCAAAGCGTGCATCAGGTAGTGTCAGGGATGCATCGAACAAGATACTTCAGGAACTTCATCTGAAGCTGGTTCGCATCCGCCGGTTTGAGGAAACGGCGGGCAAGATGATGGAAGACGGCAAGATTCCCGGTGCGCTGCATCTGTATGTCGGCCAGGAAGCCATCGCCGCCGGGGTCATGCAGCATCTCTCAAATGAAGACTGGATCACTTCCACTCACCGAGGTCACGGCCATCTTGTGGCCAAGGGCGGTGAGTTCAAGCCGATGTTTGCGGAGCTGTTTGGCAAGGCCACGGGCTATTGCCGAGGCAAGGGCGGCAGCATGCACATATCCAACATGGATCTCGGCATGCTGGGAGCCAATGGCATCGTCGGCGGTGGGCCGCCTATTGCAATGGGCGCGGCCTTCTCCAACAAATTCCGCAAGACCAAAAATGTTGCAGTTGCCTTCTTCGGTGATGGTGCATCCAATGAAGGCAGTGTTCATGAGGCGGCCAACATGGCGGCACTCTACAAGTTGCCCTGTGTCTTTGTTTGTGAGAACAACGGTTATGGCGAATATACCGCCCAGGCGAGGCATCAGGCCATTGTTGACGTGGCAGACCGTGCCGCAGGCTACGGTATGCCCGGCGTAATCGTCGACGGCATGGATGTCATGGCGGTCTACGAAGTGGCGGGCGAGGCAATCCAGCGGGCGCGTAACGGCGGCGGCCCAACTCTGGTTGAATGTAAAACCTATCGTTACTATGACCACGTCGGCGTTCGCGGCATGGGCCTCAATTATCGCTCCGACGAGGAAGTTGAGGCGTGGAAGAAAAAGGATTGCATTCAGACGTTTGAGAAGCGGCTGACAGAGCTTGGCGTTATGACCCGCAAAAAAATTGACTCGGTTCACGCAGCGGTCGCCAAAGACATAGCGGGCGCCATTGATTTTGCCAATGAGTCTCCCTACCCGAAGCCGGAAGAACTGCTTGAAAACGTCTACTACGTGAAGGGGGCTTGAGACATGTCTGAGGCGGTAAAAGAGGAATCGAGAGTCTTGCCCTATGTCACGGCCATCAACGAGGGTATTCGTGAAGTCTTGCGTGAACAGAGCAATGCCTTTATCGCGGGTGAAGACGTAGCCATTGCCGGTAGCGTGTACGGCTATTGCGCGGGCTTGCTGGATGAGTTCGGCGAGGAGCGGGTTATCGACACGCCTATTTCGGAGAAAGGCATCATGGGGTTGGGTGTTGGCGCATCCGCGACAGGTTGTCGGCCAATTATTGACCTGATGTTTATGGATTTTATCGGTGAGTGCATGGACGAGATTGGCAATCAAATGGCCAAGATGCGCTTTATGTTTGGCGGCGGCGCCACCTTGCCGGTTACCGTGTTGACAATGGCAGGCGCAGGTCAGAACTTGGCAGCGCAACACTCACAGAGCCTTGAAGCCTGGCTTGCCCATCTGCCGGGTATGAAGGTTGTGATGCCTTCCGATGCTTACGATGCCAAGGGCATGATTATTGCCGCCTGCCGAGACGACAACCCCGTCTTTGTGGTACTGAACAAGGCGTCACTGGCCATGACGATGGAAGTGCCGGAAGGCGCTTACGAAGTGCCCATTGGGCAGGCGGCTGTTCGTCGTGAAGGCGGAGACCTGACCCTCGTCGCCCTTGGTCGGATGGTGCATGAGGCCATGAGTGCTGCGGACAAGCTGAAAGAGTTCGGCCTCGATGCTGAAGTCATAGACGTGCGCAGCGTTTCTCCGTTCGATACCGCCACAGTCACTCATTCAATCAGGAAAACTCACCGCGCATTGATCGTGCATGAAGCCGTAAAGTTTGGCGGCATTGGCGGAGAGATAGCGGCGCAAATACAGGAAGAAGCCTTTGACTACCTGGATGCGCCCATCATGCGCGTTGGCGCGCCCTTTTCCCCCGTGCCTTTCAGCCCGGCTTTGGAGCAGGTCTACATGCCGAACGCCGATACGATTGTCGCCAAGGTTAAAGAGACGCTCGAACTCTGAGCCAACCCTCCGATGACTGCTCGAACCATAGGCATTGTTGCCAATCCTGCTTCCGGGAAAGACGTCAGGCGCTTGGTGGCCAGTGCGTCGGTTTTCGACAACAGGGAGAAATGCGCCATTATCCGCCGGGCTCTGTCCGGCGCCATCAATGCAGGCGGCACACACTTCGCTTACCTGGATGATTCACATAACATAGCCGGCAGTGCCCTGGAAGAAGTCGCCGGGGCATGTGATGTAACGATGGTGCCTTGCCTGCACACATCATCGGCGCTGGATACCATACGAGGCGCGGAAGATATTCGTCAGTATGATCCGATTGCCACCCTGATACTGGGCGGCGACGGTACCAACCGGGCCTTCGTAAAAGGCTGGCGTCATGCTTTGCTGTTGCCATTATCGACGGGCACCAACAATGTATTCCCGCGATTTGCGGAGGCAACAGTCGCGGGAGCCGCCCTCGGTGTGCTGGCGGCGGGCGGCGTGTCGCCGGATGAGGTGGCGATGCAGGTCAAGATCATCGATATAGAAATTGAAGGCGAAGACCCGGATATTGCCTTGATTGATGCGGTGGTAACGCGAGACAGGTTCATCGGCAGCCGCGCCCTGCTGGACGGCAAGGCAATCGAACGGGTCTTCCTCACCCTGGCGGAACCCATGGCTGTTGGCATGACGGCCATCGGCGGCCTGATCATGCCGCTGGATGCAAAGGAAGATGCGGGTTTGTGCCTGACTCTGGGCGCAGGCGGGTCGCTCAAGGTGCATGCCCCTGTTGCGCCGGGCATGTATGAAACCCTGGGGGTGGAAAAAGTTGATCTTGTGCCCTTTGGTGAAGACATTGAACTTACCGGCCCCTGTGTGCTGGCCTTTGACGGCGAGCGGGAAAGGGAGGTACAGGCCGGGCAGGCGGTTCGCATGCATATTTCCAGAACCGGGCCCAGCCTGTTGGATATAGAGAAAACGATGCAGCTTGCGGCAAGTCGCAAGTTGTTTTTGCAATAAGCAGGAGCAGCAGATGCCGAGAGAGATTTACCTTGTCAAGGTCGGTATGTCCATGACGGAGGGCATGGTGTCCGAATGGTTCATCCCGGACGGTGGTGAGGTCAAAAAGGGCGAGCTGGTTTACGCCCTTGAGACCGAGAAAGTCAATCTCGATGTCGATGCGGAATATGACGGCATTGTGAAACACCTCGTCGATGTTGGCGTCATGCTGTCGCCGGGAGATGTCGTGGGCTATATTTTTGAGTCTGATGAAGATGTGCCGAATACCCTGGATGGCACCTTGACTGATACCTCAACTGATACCTCAACTAAGACCTTAAACAGCGCATCCCCGGCCGCCGAAGTGCCCAGGCCGTCAGCCACGGCAAAACCCGTTGCCCCTGCCGATGCGTCTGCGGATGGGCATATTAAGTCTTCGCCTGCTGCAAGGCGGCTGGCAAAAGAACTCGGTATTGATTACTCAAGGCTCAGCGGTACCGGCCCGGGCGGCAGGATTGTGGAAGCGGATGTTCTGGCTGCCAGTGCTTCGGTGCCGGTTGCAGCCCGAGCGGAGGGGCGGGAGCCCAAGGCGTCACCTTTGGCGAAACGGCTGGCGGCGGAAAGGGGCATCGACCTCAGGCAGATCAGTGGTACCGGCCCGGGTGGCAGGATTGTTCAGGCGGACATTGCAGGCGCATCCACAGCTGGCGGCGCAAGGCCAATACCTGTACTTGCGCCCGTATCAGGCCCCCGGGCTGGTGAAAGTGTGCCGGTTCGCGGTATGCGCAAGACCATTGCCTCGCGCATGCATCAAAGCCTGCAGGAAAGCGCACAACTCACCATGACCATGGAAGTCATCATGGATGATGCTGTGAAAATGAGAAATTCGCTCATTGATGAATGGGCATCCGAGGCCATACGCCCCACCTATACCGACCTCGTCATCAAGGCGGCGGCCAAGGCGTTGCAAAGACATCCGATGATGAACAGCAGCTTCGGCGATGACGAAATTATCCTGTTGCAGGAAATCAACATCGGCATGGCGGTGGCCTTACCGGAAGGGCTGATGGTTCCGGTGATCAGGAATGCCGACAGCCTGGCTGTCAAGAGTCTTGTGGTTGAAAGTTCACGCCTGGCGAAGGGTGCAAGGGAAGGCGCTCTGGGCCTGGATGATTATGCGGGCGGTACCTTTACGGTTACCGCGCTTGGCATGTATGGGGTGGATTCATTCACACCCATCATCAATCAGCATCAGGCGGGTATTCTCGGCGTAAACCGGGTACATGATGGTGTGGCGTGGGATGGAGACAAGCCGGTCAGGACCAGCAAGATGAACCTGTCTCTGACCTGGGACCATCGCATCATCGATGGCGCGCCGGCGGCGGAATTTCTGACGGCAATAAGAGACCTGCTGGCGGCCCCTTACCGTCTGCTGGTTTAGGGAGTGGGCATGAGCGAACACGGTCTTGATATTCTGGTTATCGGTGGCGGGCCCGGCGGTTACACGGCAGCAATCAGGGCGGCGCAACTGGGGTTTGACGTTGGTCTGGCGGAGAGGGCGGAACTCGGCGGCGTCTGCCTGAACTGGGGATGCATACCCACCAAATCATTGCTGCACGCGGCGGACATCCTGCGCGAGGCGGCATCCGCATCGGAACTCGGCCTTGAACTTGGCGAGCCCGGGTTTGACCTGCAGAAGGTTGTCAGGCGTTCTCGTGATGTCGCAGGTCAACTCAGTGAAGGCATCTCGCACTTGATGCGGAAGAACAAGATTACGCTATTCACCGGTGTTGCAACCTTGCGGGACAAGAACACGGTGATTGTTGGCGAGGATACCGTGATTGCTGACAACATTATTCTGGCGACCGGCGCCAGGGCGAAAGACCTGCCCTCTATCCGTAGCGATGGCGAACGCATCTGGGATGCCCGAAGCGCCATGACACCGTCTTTCATGCCCTCGAACCTGTTGATCATTGGCGCCGGAGCCATTGGCGCTGAGTTTGCCAGCTTCTATAACACCCTGGGCGCAAACGTCACCCTGATTGAAGTTATGGACCAGATTCTGCCGGCGGAAGATGCGGAGATTGCCGAGTTTGCAAGGCAATCGTTTACCCGCCAGGGTATCGATGTGCAGACGGGCAAGGCGGTGGATGAGTTAAAGATTTCCGGCAAAGGCCTTGCGGCGAAGATTGGCGGCAGCAGGCTGAAATTCGATGCCGCCATTCTCTCCGTTGGCGTTGAAGGTAACACGAATGATCTTGGGTTGGCGGAAGTTGGCGTACTCGTTGATGGCGGATTCATCAGGGTTGATGGCAGGCAGGAAACCAGCGTCCCGGGCATCTACGCCATCGGTGACGTGGCGGGCGCGCCTTGCCTGGCCCACAAGGCGAGTCACGAAGGCGTTATAGCGGTGGAAACTATAGCCGGCTTGTCGCCCCACCCCCTGAACAAGGCGCGGATACCCTGCTGCACTTACAGTCATCCGCAGATTGCCAGCGTTGGGCTAACGGAAGCTGTGGCTGCGGAGGCGGGTGACATCAGAGTTGGTCGTTTCCCGCTGGCGGCCAATGGCAAGGCTGTGACCATTGGTGATACCCATGGCCTGATCAAGACAATCTTTTCCGATTCAACCGGCGAACTGCTGGGCGCGCACATGGCAGGGCCAGGGGTTACGGAAATGATCCAGGGTTTTACCATCGCCATCGGGCTGGAGACAACAGAGAAGGAACTGATGGAAACCATCTTCCCTCACCCGACTCTTTCGGAAGCCATGCATGAATCCGTACTCGCCGCCCATGGCGGCAGCATCAATTTTTAGGCGTCAATTCAAGGTGCCAGCCCAATGACATTTGCCAAGACTTTTGCGGAGCAAAGACCCAATGAACCGGCGATTCGTGACCCGCAAAAGGTATTGACCTGGGCGGAAGTGGATGACGTACTGAACCGTTGCGCCAATGGTTTGCAGGCGATGGACCTGGGGCCGGAGAGGCGTATTGCCGTGTTTGCGGAGAATGCCGTCGAAACGGCCCTGGCAAATCTAGGGGGGCTGATTGCAGGGGCGTCTGTCGTGCCAGTCAACTTTCATCTTACAGCGGAGGAAGTTGCCTACCTGCTGGCCGACTCGGGCGCGCGAGTGCTGTTTGTTGGCCCTGAAACCTGGGAGCGTGGCCTGCAAGCGGCCGCCGAATCCGGTGTGCATAGGGTCATTGGCTGGCGCGATATTGATAGGCATGTTGATGGCATTACCGATTGGCAAGGCTGGCTTGCAGGGAATAGCGCCGCCGAGCCGGACCAGACTGTGCCGCCCCGCCCCAATCTGCTGTATACGTCCGGCACGACCGGCCGCCCGAAAGGCACTGATCTGCCGCCGACCATGTTCGCAGGCGGCGATACAGTTGACGAACATCTGGAGAATTACCGGCAAGGGATACTGGAGCGCACCGGCGGCGTGGTCGGTACGCAACTGGTGGCGGGCCCCATGTACCACACTGGGCCGCTTTCGGGTACGCGTCAGCTTATCGCGGGTATGAACGCCGTCATTCTTGGTCGTTTCGATGCAGAGAAAACGCTGCAGGCGATAGAAGAACACAAGATTACATCCACCATCATGGTGCCGACGCATTTCGTCCGCCTGCTGGCATTGCCGGAAGATGTCAGGGCTAAATACGATGTTTCTTCGGTGGTGGGTATCAGCCATACGGGCGCGAAATGCCCGGTTGATGTAAAACGCGCCATGATTGAATGGTTTGGGCCCGTGCTTGTGGACGCCTATGGCGCAAGCGAAGTGGGTACCACCTGCATGATCACGTCGGAAGAATGGCTCATGCACCCGGGTTCGGTCGGCCAGGCGGTTCTGCCGTTTACGGCCATGATTCTGGATGACGACAACAATGAACTGCCACCCAATACGGAAGGCCGACTCTTCTTTGAAGATGCAACGGGTCGCGGCGTGGTTTATCACAATGATCCGGAGAAGTCCGCGGCGGCGCATATTGCGCCGGGGGTTTTTACCCTGGGTGAAATCGCCTACATGAATGAAGAAGGTTATGTCTTTATCACGGACCGATTCAGTGACATGGTTGTTTCCGGCGGTGTGAATATCTACCCGGCTGAAGCCGAGCAGGTGTTGATTGAACATCCCGCTGTTCTGGATATCGCCTGCATCGGCATACCCAACAAGGAAATGGGCGAAGAGTTGAAAGCTCTCGTGATACCGCACTCGGGTGAGGCCATGCCGCCGCCTGAAGAAATAATTGCCTGGTGCAGAGAGCGGCTTTCCCATTACAAATGCCCGCGAACACTCGACTATGTGAATGATCTGGGTCGCAACACCATGGGCAAGATCAACAAGCGAAAACTGCGGGCGCCCTGGTGGAGCAATGCATCCTGACAGGAGCCTCTACCGGCGCCCCTCTGTCATCTCGTTATAATCAATGGCTTTGCCAAGATCAATAGTTTCGTGCACTGCCGGCATCGGGTACTTGAGGCCAAGGGCGCAATTAAACAGCAGTACCTTTTCTTGCCTGTCAATCCGCCCGCTGTGAATCTCTTTTTGCAAAGCCGCTGCCGTAGCCGCGCCTTCGGGGCAGAGTAACAGCCCGTCCTGATTTGCCACTGCCGCCTGCATCGCAAGAATTTCGTCGTCGCTCACGGCGGTGGCAAAACCATTGCTCTCGCGGATGGCATCAAGGATCAGAAAATCCCCAATGGCGGCGGGCACCCTGATACCGGCAGCCAGGGTGTGGGCATCTTGCCAGATTTCCGCGTGGGCGTGCCCGGCTTCAAAGGCTCTGACAATGGGCGCACAGCCTTCCGCCTGCACGGCCACCATCCTGGGCCGCTTGCCGTCTATCCAGCCGATGGCTTCCAACTCTGCAAACGCCTTCCACATACCAATCAGACCGGTGCCGCCGCCGGTGGGATAGAGGATGACATCCGGTAGCCGCCAGTTTAGTTGCTCCGCAAGTTCCAGACCCATGGTCTTCTTGCCTTCTATTCGGTAAGGCTCTTTGAGTGTGGAGGCGTCGAACCAGCCGGCCTTCTCCTGGCCTTCGGCAACAACTCTGCCGCAATCATGGATCAGGCCGTTGGCAAGCCAGACATGCCCGCCCTGGAAGGCAATTTCACGGGTATTGATTTCCGGTGTGTCATCCGGGCAGAACACATAACTTTCTATCCCCGCTGCGGTGCAATAGGCCGCAAGCGCCGCGCCAGCATTACCATTTGTTGGCATGGCCATGCGTGTAACGCCCAATTCCCTGGCCATGGATACCGCCAGGGCAAGCCCTCTTGCCTTGAAGGACCCGGTTGGCAGCCTGCCTTCATCCTTGATGAGCACCTGTGCCATGTTCAAGGTGGATTGCAGGTAAGAAGACGCAAGGATGGGCGTCATGACTTCACCCAGGCGAACGATGTTTTCCGACCTGCGGATGGGCAGGAATTCCCGATAGCGCCAGAGTTCCGCCGGTCTGTTCTTCAGCCGCGCCTTGCTGACGGCCTTGCCGAGCGCCGGGAGGTCATAGCGAACCAACAAAGGCTTGCCTGCATCCGAAAGGTTGTACAGCTTGTCCGGCGGGTATTGCTTGCCTGTCTCACTGCACTCAAGATGACTGACGAAGGTTTTTGTTTCTAACATAAGCCGGAAGTGTTGAAATAACTCTGATGCTAACAAAGGAAGAAGGGATATGCTGAAAATCATTACCGCAATAGTGGCCTCAGCAGTGCTGGCGGCTGTAGTGGCCTGGTGGGTCACCTGCCCGTGCAGTTATATACCCGGCGGGCCCTTGTCCGGTGAAGAAGTTATCGTCGGTGTGGATGACTGGTCATTTGTGAACGACAACGAGGCCGTGCCCCTGTGCCAGATTGAGGTTGCGTTCCTGTTACCGCGCTCCATGAACGTAAACTGCATGTCATCCGAGGGCGAGCTCTATGTCAGTTGCATGTACTGTGCAAAAAAACAATGGGCGGCAAAGGCGCTTGCAGAACCCGATGGCCGAATTAAAGTTGCAGGCAACGTCTACCCTGTTCGCTATCATCGGGTGATGGAAGCGCCAGCCCTCGACAGGGCATGGACGGCGCGCCTCGATAAAACCGGCAGGGGGCAGGTACAGAGGCCGGGTCACTGGTGGTCTTTCCGGTTGGAAAGCCGCTAGCCTCTGGAACCCTGTTATGTAGACAGGATAGTCACCCCGGAAATACCCGGTGCGCCATACACATGAGTGTAGGCCAACTTGGGATCATTGGGCGCTTGGCGTTTGCCGGCGTCGCCCCGGAGTTGCAATACATTCTCGTACACCTGCCGCAGACCGGATGCGCCAACCGGCTCGCCATTGGCGAGGCAACCGCCGTCCGTGTTGACCGGGAGCCTGCCGGTAATTTCCGTTTCACCCCTTTCCAACATTGCTTCCTGCTCACCATGCTCACAGAAGCCGTTTTCAGCCATGTGCATAATCTCTGCACCGGATTCCGTATCCTGTAGCTGGGCCAGGTCAATATCCTCGGGACCCACGCCAGCAGCCTCGAAGGCCACTTTGGATGCATCCACCGTCGGGCCATCGGCGTAGTCCAGCGCCAGTGAAGGCGCAAGCACCTCAAAGCTCCCGTAACGCCGGGAACGAACAACGGCAGACTTCAGGTAAACAGGTTTGCTGGTGTACTTGTGGGCCTGGTCCCCGCGGGCAAGGATCAGTGCTACACCGCCTTCACCGGGCGAACAGAACATATACTGGGTCAGCGGGTAAGACAGCATGGCGGACTGTAGCACCTCTTCTTCACTGAACGCTTGCCTGCGCCAGGCATTTTCATTCATGGAACCATTGCGGAAAGCTTTTGCCGCCACCTTGGCGAGGGATTTTTGCGTGATGCCATACTGCTCCATGTAACGGTTGATCTTCATGCCAAAGAATTGCGTGGTCAGCGCCATGCCGCTGCCACCGTACCAATCGCGTTCTCCGGCCTTGCCACTTTGCACCCGGAAGGCACCGCGTTCATGTTTGTCAAAGCCGATTGCCACACCCAGATCAAAGGCGCCTGATTTGATGGTGTTGTAAGCGGAGATAAGGGCGGAGCCGCCGGTTGCGCATCCATTGGCGACATTGATGAACTGAAGGCCCGTCAGCCCCATTTGCGACACCATGGTGTCCGGTTGACCGGCAGCAACGCTGCCACCAAACGCAAATTGCAGGTCGCCCCACTCGACCCCGGCATTTGCACATGCCTGGCGAATTGCGACCGCTCCCTGCTCCATGCCGGAAACGCCTTCATGACGACCGAACGGGTGCATTCCAATACCGACTATTGCTACATCATCATTGCTCATAAGGTTCTCCTTTATTCAGACTGGCGCGAAGGCAAAGGTGACAAGATCGTTGCCATCTTCATCCTGGCCAATGGTTTCGCTAACCAGTTCCATTTCCATGCCTGACTGCAGGGCAGTGGGGTCGGATACGGTCAATCGTGATTCTACTTTAAGTTGCCCGGATAATTCGACATAACCCACACCATAGGGTTTGAACTTGTCCGGGTCTGTTTCCCCCAGGTAGGGCGGGGACTTGGGCGGAAAGCCCTGTATGGTCCAGGCCCACAGGGTTCCTCTTGAGCCCAGTTGCACCTCTTCCACGTCATCAGATGTGCATTTCGGGCATCCCTTCTGAAAAGGGAATACATGGTTGTCACACTGGCGACAACGCATACCCTTCAGCCTCGGGCCTTCGGGGGTAAGGTTCATGATGTTTTCATTGATTGAAACTTCAGCCATTCGGGCCTCCCGGATTTAACTATAATAGCGAGTATAAGGCTTCTGAAGGTACCAGTTTTTTATGGTTGAAACCAGTTGCGGGTTTTTTCATGCGAAATGCCCCATGTGTAGGTTCAAACACATGTGAGACTTTTCAGAGATTAACAAGGCCCAGTGGGTCACCCCCTTTCCCGTCAATTCCAGGCGATGGGGGGTATCCATCGCCGACAGTGTTTCCAGGCGTAGCCCGGGAATCCAGAGTGGCGGCGTAGCCGCCATTAACTAAGCAGCGTGCCCCGCGTTACACCCATTGCGTTTCCGCTTCGCGGAAGCCGCAACTCTGGATCCCCGCCTTCGGCCTTCGGCCTCGGCGAGGATGACGGATAAGAGTCATCGGTGAAGTTGCACCTAAGAGTTGAATCCAAGAACCAGTACAATATGAGAAATTTCGGTAAGATGCTGATAGAATCAGCGACACGGTAGCGTGTCTGGGTAGTAGCAGGCATGACAACCCAAGCACTTACCAAAAACCCAATGAACTGGCACAATTTGACAACCATGGACATATTTTTGGGCTATTTCCCTTATCTGCTATGAACCAACCACTTACTTTGCACGAAGTGAACATGGTACTTGTGGGTGAAGACCACAATCCGTCCATCCTCAACCCGGACTTCCTTCGGCATAATCGCATTGTGCCGGAGGACCTGGAGCTTGACGACAAGATACCGTCGATGAGTTCGCCAATAAGATCGCAATGCGCTTTCGAAAACGGTCTGCAGATTGTGGGCGAGCCGAATAGAATATCTTTTTCGCAAAGCTATCCTAAAGAAAATATTTTTTGCCACGAAATAGCGCGGAAATATTTGAAGACTGTGCCGTTGGTCCGTTACACCGCCATTGGCATCAATATTATCGGTTTGGTCTCCGTACCTAATGGTAATTTGGCTCTGCGGAATATGCTCCGACCCGGGGAATGGGATCGATTTGAAGACACCTTGCCTTCACCACAGATTTCACTGACCTATCCGCTTGTCGGGAAAACTGTTAATCTGACCCTTGAAAGTAATCCCCCTGAAAACGAAGAAGGCGTTTTTGTTCGTGGTAATTTTCATCGCAATATTCAAAGGGACCGGGGCGAGTCCTATCGGGTCGCTATGACCATGGTGGATGATTGGGAAAGTGACTTGAAATGCTACAAAGAATTAATTCAAACCATTGCCAAAGGTACGAAAAACCAATGACAGCCACTGCCACTGCTGAAGCCAAAGATTCATTTGATTGGAGTACTACGCATCCATTCCAGACTGATAACTTAGTGGCTATTTCTGCAACGCCGCAAACTGATAAAATCCTTACGAGGTCTAGGGATTTCGTGCCCGCCATAGATACAGAGAAAAGCACAGACATAACACTCCACGCCAGTGTCAACGATAGAGACAATATCTACCTTAATACCTCTGACATCCAGAAATGGACACAGCATCAAGCAAGCAAAAAATCGCTCGCCGAGGCGTTGAGTGAACTCAAAGAACTGGACGATTACGCTGCCGAAGAAGAGTTGGCACCGCCATCACCAACAGCCAAAAAGATAGCGCTGGATATTCTTAACCAACTGACATCAAAATTGCCACGCTACTATGCGATCTCCCTGTGGGAAGACGGCGATATAGTTGTTTTTTCCGCGGGCGCAGGCTCGCGTGCTAGTGTTTTTTGCCGTGCCAATGGCGGCGCGTCTTTGTATGTCACTCTCCCCAACAAGCGCGGTTATGAAAATCACTACGATCAGGCACAGGATCTGTCTGTTGATTCCATTATTGAGGCGATGAAAAAAATTCCAGCGTGACTTTTCCGTACGGACCAGGGGATATCATCAAAAATGGCACCGTTGGGCGAGCGATTCTTCAGGGTAGCGACTGGAAAAAGGTAAAAAATAAGCATGCGCCATCCAGCCTTTTTCTAGACAATAAAAGCCCAATCAATATTTCGGTATTTCTGTTGAACATCGTCTCAGACGAAAGGCTGACAAAAATCGGCGATGCCATGGCGACACAACGAGGCCCAGATCGTTCATTCTATGGCTGGGCGGAAATTTCGGTTGCAAACGCCAGCGAAAGCGACCGCGAAGTTCACTACACACCGCAGTCCGAAAATAAGTGGCATGCGGATATTATTCTTCCTGCCATTGTTGAAGCCGACAAAAAAGCAAGGGAACGACACGCTGAACGACTGGCTGACATGTCAATTCCGCGTCCCGCTGTTAATCTGACTTAGGCATCAATCTCTTTCATTTTGGCGATGGTGAAGGCAATAGCGTTGGCGGTTTTTTGTATGGTTTCGGTTTCCGTCAGGGTGAGGGTTCGGTCTTTGCGGGATTTCAGGTATTTGTCCAGGGGCTGGTAGCCGCCGATTTGGAAATTGAATACTTCCGGCGGGACCGGGGCAAAGTATTCGTCTTTATTGAAACACAGCTTCTCCCCATTTTCGTCGTAGTGGATTTTTTCCACTTTATGCGAGGTGCCGGTGCCAACGTGTTGTGCCAAATCGCCGGTGCAGTTGCCGTGCAACAAGTGGGCTTTGATGAGCTCCCCGCCGATGGTGGCGAGGCGTTTGAATTCATCGTTTTTATCGGGGAAGGGAATACGTGGGAAATCCGTGCGCAAAAAATCAGCATAGCGTTTGCGGTAGTCGGGGGAATGGAGGATGGCGTAGATGCAACCGAGGATGTCTTCAGGTGAATGGGCGATGGCGTAGCGGTCATCAATCCATTTACGAAATTCCGGGTTCAAGTTTTCGTTGCGGGTGGGTTGTCCCATCGCGGTGTCATAGCAGTAGAGCGGGAATAAATGACTGCCTTCCTTTGCTACGGCGGCGTGAATCTGAGCAATGCCATTAGCAATAAAAACATGCCGCCATATCCCACCCAACTCCTGTCTTCTTGAAGTCATCAGCGCAAAATTTCCTCCATTCAGCATGTGGCGCATAACTTCGGGACGATGTCTTTCCATAGTTTCTTTTCCGTAGTAACACCAGCGAGTGTCAAAGGGGCGGTATAAGCAAGGTTTTAGAAATTCATCGAAAGAATGTTTGTGTCGGAGCGCGGTGCGAGCAGATTCCAAACTCCAATCGCGTTTATCTTTCAAGCTGTATTTCTCGTGCAAACTTTCCGTGCTGATATTCTCATCAATCATTTTGTTAATGCGCGCCTTCATTTCGTCAGCATCAAAAGCGTAAGCAAAATGGTCGCGGGATGACGTTATACCGATACTTTTCAAGGTGAAAATATCTTGCACAGAACAATATTCTTCATATTTTTTCGCGGCCTTCCCATCGCGCGGAATAAATAAATAAGATGGCTCAGTGGGTGTTACCTGTTTCCATGGCGTGGTGGCTATATCGTTTTCCAAACAAGCGTTATATTTTTCATCGCGCTTGCCATAAAAAGCAGCATGGAAAACTCCTTTTTGTTTCGCGTTTGAATTTTTCACCAAAATACTGATCGCCACGCCTTGCTGAATATCAAACACATTTTCATCCTTGCCGCCGTCTGGCGCGGTGTCTTTTTTCTTTGCACTGCCGTGCAGGTCAAGAAAATACAATGCGTCAAAACTATCCAACAAACTTTTTCGCATACCGCGAAAAGTCGGGTTATCAAGGAAACTGTGATTGGTGACAATAGCGACAATGCCGCGATCCACTTTCTCCATTTTCCACTGAGCGAAGCGGATAAATTTCACATAGTCGTCTTGCAACCATTTTGTATTTCTTTCACCCAGTGGTTTACCGTCCACTTGCTTGTATGTTTCTATCAAATCGCCAATCCAAGTATGGCGAGTGTCTCTTACCTGTCTATTTTTAATTGTCTTGTGAGCGCGAACAAACTGTTCCTTACTTTTGTTTTGCGAATGACCCGAATACGGCGGATTGCCAGTAATAACCAGCACCGGCGAATCTTTTACTTCTTGCGCACGGTTCGCTTCTTCCGCCAGTTTCGGCATCATCGGCAATACGACTTGTTTGCTGATTTGTTCGAGGGTGTTGGTGAGGAAGATGTTGATGCGCTCGCCATCTTTGAGCGGCACACTTTTATCCGCCAGAAACTGCGATAGTTTTAAGTGCGCGATGGCATAGGGCGCCATCAGCAATTCAAAGCCATAAAAGTTTTTCAGGATGTGGCCATGGGTCAACATATCGAGCCGTGCCGGCGGTGCGTCTGATAGCACTTTGCGAATCATCTCCAGCATAAAAGTGCCGGTGCCGGCAGCAAAATCCAGTGCGGTTACTTTATCGGTTTCGGCAAGGCCATCCGACAAACCAAAATCACGGCGTAACAAATCATCCACGGCACGCACAATGAACTTGACCACCGGCGGTGGAGTGTAATAGACGCCGCGCTGTCCGCGCAATTTGGCATCGTAGGCGGCAAGAAAGTTTTCATAAAAATAAATGTAGGGATCATCGGAGTCGTCAAAACCTTTGCCGCCCTTGCGGTAGGACATGGATTCCGATACCGCCGCCGCGTCCATGTTATTGATCGCCGCCAGTATATCGTCCACCACCCAGTGGATGTTTTTATATTCGGAGTCGCCCAGTTGTTGTAAAAAGGCGGTGATTTCACGGATGACGGCGAAGTTGGCGGGAATGTGGCGGTTGATGTCGTATAGGTCAAGTTTGGCTCCGAGAGGTGCCTTGAGTTTGGCAAGCAGCAGGCTGTAGACCAGAGTTTGCGCGAAAGCATCGGCGAATTTGGCGAAACTAAGTTCGGTGTCCAGCGCGGTTTGGAATGCCGCCAACAACCCGTGCAGGCGTGATTGCGCTGGGGCATCGTCGGCGTGCTTTTCCAGCCCTTCGCGCAATAGCGCGCAACGTCTTGCCAGTGCCGATGCCAGTCGTTTGGCGTCGCCGATTTTCTCCGCTTCCGCTGCTATAAAGGTGCGCAACAGGTCGGCGAAATTGGTTTTTGTTTTGGCGTTCGTCCTTTCCGTCAGGGTGACATCGACGATTTTTTTGCCGTCCCGCAAAAGGAGCCAGCGCCAGCAATCGGTGAGCAGAATGTTGGGGGAGAGGTCGTTGTACTTTTTGATCTGCGCTTTGCTGATGAGTTTTTGCAGATCGTCGCCGGGCTTCTTGCATTCGATGTAACCGATAACGCCGCCGCTTTTGGCGTTGATGCGAAAGTCCGGTGCGCCACTGTCTTTGATGCGGCCCGGCTCCTGCAGGATATCGGCGGTGACGCCAAACTCCGTTGCCGCTGCGTTCAACATATTTTCAATGGGTGTGCGGTAGGAATGCTCGGTGGCGTCGTCTTTGTCGGAAACCCCGGCGACCTTCTTGAGATAGGTTGCTATCCAATCCATGGCGGAATTGTAGCCTCTCTACGGTCGGCAGTCTGTGAGATATGACCGTTTTTGGATGTCAATGGCGGGTCAGCCGTTGCCCACTGCCTCGGCCCCTTCAACCCTGGACGCGATAAAGTCAGCAATGCGATTCAGCGCATCGTCCGTTTCAGGCAGGAAAGAGAATATCTGGAATACATGAACCAGCTTTGGCCATACCTGCAAAATCACCTGGCTGCCTTCATGGGTGGCTTTATTGGCGTATCGCTGCGAATCCCCGTAGAGCATTTCATGCTTGCTGACCTGTATCAGCGTGGGGGGCAGGTTATCCAGGCGCCCTAAAAGCGGTGAGAGTTCGGGATGATTGCTGGGTTTGCCACTTTGTATTCGGCCCACGATCTTCCTGACCAGCCCGGGTGCTTTAAGGAGTTGGCCGATGCTTGGCCCGAGGAATGGGTCTGTCTCCAGGTTTTCTTTCCAGGTCGGGCTGCTCATGGTGGCATCAGTCAATGGCGCCAGAGCGATTGCGCCGTTCGCCGTCGGCAGACCCTGGTCTCTCGCCCAGGCAATAACCCCCAGCGTCAGGTTGCCCCCGGCGGAATCCCCTGCCACGAACAGGCTGGCAGTGTCGCCGGGGCCGCTCGGCCCGTTCTTCAGAATCCACTGATAAGCGATGCGCGCATCTTCATGGCAGTTAATGGTTTTGTGTTCAGGCTGTTTTCTGTAATCGATGGCAAGCACGGATGCGCCAGCGCGGCGGGAAAGCTCCGCAGTGATGAAGCGATGCGAGCGTGGGCTGCCGACAATAAAGGCGCCGCCATGCAGATAAAGCAATCGTTTGCCCGGGTCCGCACCCTCGGCAAGAATCCATTCACCGGGTATGCCATTAACATCAACAGGCCTGATTTCGGCATCGACATCCACCGTGAAGCGCTCGTCAAACATTTTTCGTCTTGCAGATATATCGCGTATATCTGTCGGGTCGGCATGATAGGCGGCCAGCTTCTTCAGCACTTCCTCGTGCTGGCTGCTGACTTCCCCTGCATCAATAATAAGAGGTGCCTGCGGCTGGTCAAAGCGGCTCATGTCCGGCGCGCGATAAATGTAGCTGAGATAAATAAGCGAGCCGGCAATGGCGGCCAGAGCAGCGAGAACAATAAGCAGGATATTCATAAGGTTGTCATGATGATTAGTGAAGGGGACACGCTATCACTTGCCGGGTTAGTCTTCCAGCCTAACTGACCCCCTGGATTCAATCTCGAAGTGCAACAGGGGGGCTCGCAATTTTCCTTCGGAAAATGCTGCCGCATCTCACCTTTCCTTCATCGGTGAAGTTGCACTTAAGAGTTGAGTTCACGCCCCGGCGTTGGCGATGAGGACGTCGATTGGTCCACCGCCGACATCCCACGCCGAATCAGCTTGCCGAGGTCATCAAGGATCAGGTAACCGGAAGGCACCACCAGCAGGGTCACCACTGTTGCAAACAATACGCCAAAGGAAAGGGACACCGCCATGGGCACCAGAAACTGCGCCTGGACGCTCTTGTTAAACATCAACGGAGACAGGCCCACAAATGTGGTTATGGATGTAAGAATGATTGGCCTGCATCTGGAAACGGCGGCGTTCAATACCGCATCGTAAATGGATTCGCCCAGGCTCCGCCGATAATTCACGGCGTGCACCAGAACCAGGCTCGAGTTCACCACCACACCGGCGGCGGCGACTATGCCCAGTACCGACATCATGGCAACGCCGGAGACAAACCCGAATGTCTTCATAATGATATGGCCCCATATTGCTCCGGTGAAGGCAAAAGGAATAACGCTCATGATGATGAGTGGCTGAACGTAGGACCTGAGCGGGATTGCCAGCAATGTAAATATCACAAACAAGGATACGGCTACGCGAGGCATCAGGCTGTCGATGGTTTCACTCTGGTCCGCCTGGGAGCCTTCAAGCCGATAGGCGACTCGGGGGTAGGGAGCCATCAACGCTTGAATCGGCCCTGATCGCAAGTCCGACAGCACGGCATTGGCGGTAATCTGGGTTCTGTCCACATCCGCAACCACATTGACGACACGGCGGTTGTCGGTACGCCTGATGCTGGAAAAGCCGCGACCCAGAGTGCTCTCAGCGACGGTTGCAAAGGGTACTTCCGAGCCGGTGGGTGTCCTGATACGCATGGAATCCAGTGAGCCGAGGGCCCTTCTTTCCTCTTCCGTATAGCGAACCATGACCTTGACGTCGTCCCTGCCGCGTTGTATGCGCTGCGCTTCTTCGCCGTAGAACGCCTGCCTGACCTGCCTCGCCAGGCTTCCGAGCGTCAACCCTAACGATTCACCTGAGGGGAGTATTGACATCTTCAACTCTTGCTTGCCTGATCGGAAGGAATCGGCGATGTCCACCACGCCGGGATATTCAGCAAGCTTGTACCTGAGTTTCTCCGCCACGATTCTGAGTTCATCGACATTATTGCCTTCCAGTTGGATGTCGATGTCGTTGCCGGAGGAGAATAGCGAAGAATGAAATTTCAACTCCACTACCTCGGCGACGGGGCCGGTGACTTCACGCCACATATCCGCGACTTCTCTCGTCTTGATGTCCCGGGTTTCGCTGGGCGTGAGTTGCAGAAACACCTCACCCAGATGGCCGTTGCCGACACTGCCGCCGCCGATTGAAGTCGAAGGCGGCCCATCGCCGCTCAACTGGCTGCCAACAACAGAAAGTATATGCATAACTGGCGGCGCGTCCGGGTATTGGCTGTTGAGCTCCTCTTTAAGCCGCTCGGCGGCGGTTTCGATTTGCCCTATGGCCTGCCGGGTGAAATGGGCGCTGGTGCCCATGGGCATGGTGAGTTTGGCAATAACCTGGTCGGAAGCCAGCGGCGGGAAGAAAGAAAAAGGCAGGCGGCCACTTGCAAGAATGGCAAGCGCGGACAAGAGGGCGACAAAAGCAATGGATACCGTAATCTGCCTTGCCGCCAGCGAGGTCCTGACTATTTCCCGAAAGCGGTTATGAATAAAATGCTCAACACTTGAAGAAAACTTTTCCTGTAAGTCGATCAGTTTCCGGGCAATTCTCGGGAAGATGCCGGCAAGCTGTAAAGCAAACAGGGCACTGGCTATTACGATGGCCATGCCAACATAAGACCTTGCATCCCAGGCGAGGCCGGTCAGTAGGATGGCAACTATCGGCACAAGCATCATGCCGACTTCACCGGATGCGGTTTTGACATTATTGTTGGCCAGGTGAGATGGCAACACCAACTGCGATTCCACCAGAGAAAAGACGAGGCAACACATTACCGTTGTGGCAATGACCGCCATCACCTGCCCCATGAACCCCGTGCCAAAGAGTAATGGCATGAAAGCGGCAACGGTGGTGAGGACGCCAAAGGTTACGGGGACGGTTACCCGCTGGGCGCCCGCGATTGCGCCGGCGACCAGGGATTCGCCTTCTTTGTGCCGGGCGTGGGTGCTTTCGCCAACGACTATGGCGTCGTCCACGAGAATACCCAGCACCAGGATGAATCCGAACAGGGATATGACATCGATGGACATACCCAGCTCATGCACAAGGGCTATGGCACCGAGGAAGGCCACAGGTACACCCAGGCTGACCCAGAAAGCGAGCTTGGGCCGCAGGAAGATCGCAAGGAGTAACAGGACCATGAGGAAACCCTGCCTGCCGCTTTGCATCAGGGTGTCGAGCCTGTCTTTCAGCACGGTTGAGCCATCATTCCAGACGGTCAGTTCAATACCATCAGGCAGCCTGGGCCCTACTTCTTCGAGGTATTGCTTGACAGTGCCGCTGATGTATTGGATATCCTGTTCACCCATGCGGAAAACCCGGATCAGCGCCGAGGGCTTGCCGTTGAAGTGCAGTGACTGGTCCGTGTCTGCAAAGCCGTCAACGATGGTTGCAACATCCTTGAGATACAGGCGGGTTCCGTCGGCTCTGGTGGTCACGACCAATTTTTCAAATTCAGCGCCCCAGTAAGCCTGCCCTTTGGTTCGCAGCAGGATTTCTCCGGCGTCGGTTTTTATGGAGCCGCCCGGCAAGTCCAGCGAACCGGCGCGTACCGCCCCTGCAACCTGGTCAAATGTCAGGCCGTTTCTACGCAGTGAAACCTCGGAAACCTCGATGGAAATTTCATAGGGCCGGGTGTTGGAAACACTCGCCTGGGTCACGCCGGGCAACTGAACAATGTCGTCACGAATCTGGTTTGCGATCTCCTTCAGGGTTCGCTCGTCATTGGGCCCGGTAATCGTAATATCGAGAACGGTTCGCGGCGCTTCCACAAGCGTCGTGATTGGTTTTTCCGTCTCTTCCGGGAAGGTGTCGATAGAATCCACCCGGTTTTTGATTTCATCCAGGCCTTTGGATTCGTCCGCGTCCTCGTAAAGCTCGACGGCAACCGTGCAGATGCCCTCGTTGGCAGTGGAGCGGATATGTTTGATGCCTTCGATACCTTCAATTTCTTCCTCAATGCGGATGCATACGCCTTCCTCCACTTCTTCGGGCGCGGCACCAAGGTAGGGTACAACGATCTTGATAAGGGGCAGGTCTATATCCGGGAATGGCTTCATCGGTATTTGCGGCAGTGCGAACAGCCCGGAGAGAATGATCAACCCCATGAGCAGGTTGGCGGCGACATGATTGTTGGCGAACCAGGCAATGATCGGCTTCATGAAGAGGCCACTCTTTCTGATTCGTCCAGGGGGCGAACCAACATACCCTCCACCGCATTGTTGACGGTGGAGAGGCTGATGGTTTCACCGACCTTGAAACCGCCGATCACATAAATCTCCTCGTTGACGGTACGCAGTATGTCCACGTCCCGGAATTGCAGCCTGTCTTCCGAGTCTATGACATAAACCTGATTGTTTGCCTGAAGCGCCGAGCGTGGCAATACAAACACATGTTCCACCTGCTTGCCGACGATCTCGGCTTCAACGAAAAGCCCCACCGCCAGGGGTGGGCGCCCTTCCGCCTGTTCGTATGGGGATGCCACCTGGGCTATGACATTGATCATGCGGGTTTGCGGGTCCAGTTCGCCTTCAGTCCTGACGATCTCGCCTTCCCAGGCGTGATCGTTGCCGGCGAACCTTGCCCGGAGAATGACTCTGGGTTGGTTGCCAGATTTCTGGCCGTTCAGCGGCAGGTTCAGGTAGGCGAGTTCCTCGTCGTGTATAGGCAGCCTCACCTCCGCCAGGTCTGTCGCATACAGGCTGGCAATGGGCTGGCCTCGGGTGACAAACTGCCCTATATCAACCCGCTCTGATCTGACCCTGCCATCGTAGGGCGCGGTAATCCTGGTGCGCACCAAGTCTCGCTCTGCTCTTGATAGCTTGGCCAGGGCTTCCCTGAGTGACGCTTCCGCGAAGTGCAAATGATTGAGGGCGTCATCCTTCTGTGCCTGGCTGGTGGATTGCCGCTTTGCGAGATCCTGCTGCCTCTGGTGAGCCTTTCTGGCGTTGGTCAGTCCACTCCTTGCCGAGGCAAGAGCGGCCCTCGCCTGTTCGAGGACCACCTCATAATCCAGAGGGTCGATTTCCAGGAGCGGGTCGCCTTTCTTGAAAAAGCCGCCGGAGACCAGAACGGGGGAGATGTTGATGACCCTGCCGGAAACTTCCGGGACAAGTTCACTCTGGGTTCGCGGCAGCACTGTGCCGTGGGTTATGGATGTCATCTGCACCGTCTGGTCGTGGGCTTCCCAGGTTCTGACCAATGGTGCATTAGAGGGGGGTGGTTTCTGCTCCAGCCTGGGCCCGGTGGCGATGATGATACCGGCCAGGCCAAGACCCGCGACAATAATCATGACTGGGTATACGATTTGTTTCAGCATGATATGGCTACTCGCTGTTGACTTGCTCAAGGCCCGCCGCAGAGAAATCAATGAGGCGGCGCATCCCCTCGGCGAAAGAATGGTATTCGGGCTCGACGCCGATGGGCGTTTGGATATGCAGTATGTGGATCATGGACCCGATTATGAAATGAAAACGCCAGCGCAGTTCCTCCGGCGGGACCTGGGGCAGCACGTTCATCAGAGCGTTCTGAAAACTTGTGGCAACCTGGGAAAATTCCTCCTCCATGATTGGCTTTATCAACGCCTCCGGCTCACTCATCACCCGGCCCACTAGCGCCGGCGCCCCAGGCGTTATGCGGGTTAGTGGTGTGAAAAAGGCAGTCAGGATGGAACGGGTTGTGAGTGCGCGCTTATTTTCTTTTAACTCCTTTAGGAGCAGAAGCCTTTGTTCATTGATGGGCTGTACACGGCGATGGAAAACAGCCGCCAGCAGGTCCTTTTTCGACCCAAAATGATAGTTGGGCGCCGCCAGGTTGACAGCCGCGCCTGAGGCGATTGCTCGCAACGATGTTGCGGCAAATCCATGCTCTATGAAGAGCCTTTCCGCTGCGTCGAGGATCTTCTCTCGCGTATCGGCGGATTCGCTCTGGGTCGCTGTGTCGTTCATGGCGCCTCAATCAAACGATTGTTTGAGGGCCGTAATTTACACTTCGCCACCGCCGAAGGCAACTGTTTATAACCAATAAGCTGCCCGGTCTTGTGACGTGAGCCGGAGCAGAGCATGCCGCGCTTTACGCACAGTGTTATGTTCGCCTCGAGTAGTGAGAAGCGTGTAATATGCGCCGGCAACAAGAGCAGGGCGGTGGGTATGTGAGCGAGTTTGAAACGGATACGGCAGTCACCAGAGTGGCCGATAACAGGTTCAGGGGGAAAGTAGATGCCGGGTGGAATATCGCCGATAACCCGAATGGCGGCTATCTGCTGGCGATCATAGCCAATGCGATAAGCCAGTGCGTCGCGCATCCGGACCCCTTGAGTGTCACCACCCATTACCTGAGGCCGGGCATTCCCGACGCGGAATGTGAGATAGATGTGGACATCATCAGGCAAGGGCGCACCGTCAGCACCTTGCGCGCAACCATGGTCCAGGAGGGCAAACCGAGGCTGGCAGTGTTGGCCGCCTATGGGGACCTGTCTGATGTGGCCGGGGTAACGAGCGACATCACGCTCCCTGCACCGGATATGCCCGCACCGGAGGAATGTATTCCACGGGGTGACATGTTGCAGGGCGTCGAGCTGGCGCTCATCCAAAAGATGGACCTGCGTTTGCATCCCGACCATGCAAAACCGGGGCATACCGGCGTGCCTGAAATGTCCGGCTGTGCCCGGTTTACGGACGGGCGTGAACCGGATACACGCGCCCTGCTTTTGTTCTGCGACTCTTTTCCGCCGTCAGTCTTCGGGAAACTGGGCAGTGTTGGCTGGGTGCCGACAATAGAATTGACGGTGCATATCCGCAGGCGGCCATCGCCCGGCTGGATATTCGGGGTGGTCAGAACCGACGATCTGGTGGATGGCAGGATGATTGAATCCGGCAGTCTGTGGGATAGCCAGGGCAAACTGGTTGCGGAATGTCGGCAGCTTGGCCTGGTGTTGCCGCAGGATTGACCGGCAGCGCCCGGCCTAACCTCGTTGAGATTTCCTGATCTCCGCCATCAGGGTGAAGATTTGCAGCGTGTCCGGTATTGAGTCATCGCCCGAGTATTCCCGGTAAAGTGTGTCCAGATTGACGGCGATGCGCTCGGCGTCCGTCCATGAATCAAAGTCCGAAAGAGAAATATCAAAGGCTGCTTCCCTGACGGACATACCGGCGTCAAAGCGTTTCCTTGCCTCTCGGTCAATATAGGAGAGGTAATCCTTTACCCGCTCGACGCCGCGAATATCCGTCATGGGGCCATGGCCGGGGACGATGACTGCCGGGCGGCGCTCGATGATCAGGTCGCAGGCTTTGAGCCAGTTGCTGACGGGGCCGGCCCAGATTATCGGCGTACCCTCGATAAAGAGAATGTCGCCGGTGAACACCGTGCTGTCTTCCTCTGCAAAGACCAGCAGGTCGCCGCGGGTGTGGGCCGGGCCAACTTCCTTCAACTCGACCGTCTTGTCGCCGACCTTGATCTTGAGTTTGTCACGAAAGGTTTTGGTGGGCAGTTTCTCCGCCACGTCTTTGAAATTGAATGGCCCGAAGATGTCGATAAGGTAGCGGCCTGTTTCACCCAGTTCCGGCGCCATCTCCATCATCATTTGCAGTCGCTCCGCACCAAAGGCTTCCATCTCGCTTGCGCCCGCCTCGGAGGCAATGATTTCCGCCTTGGTGCAAAGGCCGTTGCCATGGGTATGGTCGCCGTTGGCGTGGGTGTTGACCAGGGTGTCGATCCGGTCGGCTGCTATACCGGTGGCGTCTTCCATGATGGCCAGCATGTCTCGCGTGAGAGGCGCGTCAAACAATGTGTCGACCAGGAGCGACTGGTCACCATCCACAATCAGGCCGGCGTTGGACCAGCCCCAGCTACCGTCCGGTTGCAGGTAGCTGTAGATGCCGTTGCCGGTTTCATGCAACCCTTTTTGATAATCCCGGGGCAATGGCCTGCTTCCTGTTCATTGTTGCCTGACCATAACATGCCGTGGGACAATGCCGCATCCTCGGCTTGCGCCCTGCAAGGCCGGGCATTACATATCACATGTTAATGGTTATACAGAGCGCCAGTGAGATATCTATGACAATGACACGGCAAGAAGCCATCAAACGGCTGGTTGCGCCCGGCGAAAAATACGAGATCATTCCGGGTGAGGTTTGGGGGCGTCCATGCCGGATGTTCAAAAATGCGCCAGCGACCCTGCGAGACCTGTATGAAACGGCGCGCAGCGATGAGACCTTCCTCGTCTACGAACAGGAGCGTTACAGTTTTGAGGAGACACAAAGGCGGGTTGTACAAATCGCCAACCTCCTGATCGGTTATTACGGGGTGAGCAAGGGAGACAGGGTAGCTATCTCCATGAGGAACTACCCGGAATGGATACTGGCGTTTAACGCCGCAACCAGCATTGGCGCCATAGCGGTGGCGATGAATGCCCTGTGGCAGACGGAAGAGATGGCGTTCGGCCTCAGGGACTGTGGCGCGAAAGTATTGTTTGCCGACCAGGAGAGGCTTGAACGCTTAGAACCCGTGCGGAACAGCCTGGACCTTGCGGTGCTTGCCGTGAGGCCGTCCGGTCCTCTGGCGGAAGGGGTCGATGATCTCGCCGCCATGTTGACTGCGGACCTTGCCGCGACCTTGCCACCTGTGGATATGGACCCCTGTGACCCCGCAGCCATTTTTTATACATCCGGTTCCACCGGGCATCCCAAAGGTGCCGTCTCATGCCACCGCAACATCCTCAATGCGTTGATGTCCTGGGAACTGGATGGCCAGGCCAACTTGCTTGCCAATGGCGCAGAGCCTCCGTCATTGGATTATCAACTGGCGTCTCTGCTGAGCGTACCTCTTTTCCATGCCACGGGTTCCCATGCCGTGATGCTGGCCTCATATCGGTCACAAAGAAAGATGGTCTGCATGTACAGGTGGGATGTTGAACAGGCAATGGCGCTTGTCGAACGGGAAAAGATCGCCGTTTTCATCGCCCCCGCCGCCATGACAGGGGACCTGGTCAAGGCCGCAGGGGAATCAAGCCATGATCTCAGCAGCTTGTTGACCGTTGGCGGTGGTGGTGCGCCAAGAGCGCCGGAACAGGTGAAAAACATAGCGGGAACATTTGACAGTGCTTTACCAAGCACGGGCTGGGGCATGACTGAAACCAATGCCATTGGCACGGGCATCGGCGGGGAAGATTATGTGGCCCATCCCGGGAGTTCAGGACGTTGTTCCGCCGTGCTGGACCTCAGGGTAATCAGCGAAAACGGCGAGTTGTTGCCCCTCGGTGAGCGAGGTGAATTGCAGGTTCGCGGGGCTTCCATGATACGGGGATACTGGGACAGGCCGGAAGCCAATGCTGAAACATTTGATGGTGATTGGCTCAAGACTGGCGATGTAGCCTTTCTGGACGAGGAGGGGTACCTGTACATTGTGGACCGCATCAAGGACCTGGTTATCCGCGGCGGCGAAAATATCGGTTGTGCGGAGGTGGAGGCAGGCCTGCTGGCGCACCCGGATATCATCGAGGCGTCCGTCTTTGCCGTACCCGACGAGCGGCTCGGGGAGGAAGTCGGCGCAACACTTTATGCCCAGGGTAATATAGATGAGGAAGCGTTGCGGGGCTTCCTGCTTGAACATATCGCCAGATTCAAGATTCCGCGTTATCTCGAGTTTCGTTGGCAGCCACTACCGCGGATTGCCTCTGGCAAGATAAACAAGCGCCAGCTTCGTGAAGAATTTGTCGGTTCACTCGGCTGAAATCGTCTTCACGTTCCGCCGGAACCTCCGGTTGCAGGGCATCCCCATTGCGGTTTTCGCGAAGCGGAAACGCAATGAGCGCTGAAATTACCACGGCGGCAGTATTTTCCGAAGGAAAATTGCGAGAGCCCCAGGCGATGAGGGGTATCCATCGCCGACAGTTCCCCAGGCGATGGGCGGCATCCACCGGGAGTTTCGAGCATAATGTGGGGCTCCCTGAATAGCGAGACATGGTTTGCTTCGACTTTTTGGCATCCTGCTTTTTTCCTTTGCGGTTTTTTGCCCGGCACCGGTTTTTGCCGCACAACCCAATCGGCACAATATTGATTTCTCCGGCAACTGGGAGTTGGACTACCAACGCAGCGATCATGTCAATGAAAAAGTCCGCAGGTTGTATGCGCAGGCCAAGTCTACTGCGGAACGTGCCATGGAGTATCCCGACCGCCGAATTGATTCACGGGTACTTAACTATTCATCGATTATTGACCTCGGGCGGCTTGCGGAGAAAATTGCCCAGGCGACAGTGCTGAACATCGACCATGAAAACGACCGCATCGTTGTCAGTCGCAGTGATGATTTTGCGCTGATCTGTGACTTTTCCGACATGGGCAAGAAGGCGGGCATCATTGGCGCGGAAGGCTGCACATGGGATGAAGATCAGCTCGTTTTCCGCATTATCCTGCCGGGCGGCTTGCATGTTTTACATCGGTTGAGCATCGCCGCTAGTCGCAGCAGGCTGAATGTCGCCACGACTGTCCGGGTTATGGGCGCTTATTATCCGTTTACCCTGAACCGGGTTTACATGCCGTTTGAGCCGGGAGAGGGTCAATACCAGTGCGAGTTTACCCTTGCCAAGCAGACCACCTGCACCTTGAGAGGTAGCACGGAATGAATCGTTGCGGGTTACTGCTCATCCTGGTGTTGGCCGCCTCCTGCGCTGGCACGTTTGAACGCCTGATGACCACCCCCCGCTTGTCGGAGACCGTTGAACTTGATACCGCATCCGCAATCAGCGCCCGGAGCCCGCTCAATGTCGGTATCCGGGTTTTCTCATCGCTGCAGGAAGCGGGAGGTGCGCTTCATGGTTCCCAGGCTCAGGTTCGTTCAATTGAGAAAAGATATTTGCCTTACCAGTTGAAACAGACACTGGATAGATCTGGATTCTGGGGCGCCGTGCGGGTATTGCCGAAAGATGATCCCGGCGCGGAAGTCATCGTTGAGGGAACAATACTCGGGTCTGACGGCTTGAAGCTTAAGCTGTCCATCGCAGTGCGTGATGCCGGCGGGGAAGTGTGGATTGATCAGGAATATGAGGACTTCACGACAGAAATAGACTACGCCACCGACCCTGTATACACCATGGACCCTTTCCAGGACATTTATAACCGAATTGCTAACGACATGAGTGAGGGGTTGGCGGCGATCGACGATGAAGACCAAACCCGTTTGATAGATATCGCCATGATAAAGTACGCGGAACTGCTGTCGCCGGAATCATTTGGCGGGTATGTCGAACGGACGAAGAGCGGAACCTTCCTGGTTGGTCTGCCTGCAAAAGACGATCCCCTGCTGGTGCGAGTTGAGAAAATTCGGAACAGTGAATACCTGTTTGCCGACAGTGTCGATGCCCACTATGAAAGCCTGTATCGGCGGCTTGGCCCGACCTATGCCTGGTGGCGTCATTACAGTTTTGAACTGAGGCGGGGCAACGAGCGGCTGGAAAGAAAGGGTGTAACCCGCCGCGCGAGCCGGGGTTCCTGGTACGCCGTGGAGCGCATTTACAAGACATACCAAGAGTCAAAGTTGAACGAAGATGCGCTCCGGGAGTTGACGGTTTCTTTTGACCGCGAAACAGCGCCAACCGTTACCGAGATTGCAGGCCGTATGGTCGAACTGAAAGGGACGCTGGAAAGCCAGTATGAGGAGTGGCGAAGAATTCTGAGGGAATTTTATCGGCTCGAGACAGGGTTGTAGCCTGCAACCTACAGGCCTGCCGCAGCATCTCCCTGATGTTCCCTTTACCCGCTCACTGAGCGGGGGGCTGTCAGTTTGCCGCAGTTAGCCGCAGTTAGCCCAGGGGGATGGTTACACGGCGCACTGCAATGTCTTGCTCATCCATAACTTGGAGGCTGGCGGTATGCGTCTGCCAATCTATGTCGATCAACCCATAGTTGCTTTCATAGAAAGGTCGCCCATGTCGGTTGGGTCCCGGTTCGTCTTCAGGAGTCTGGTTGTCGAGCAGTTGCGTGAGCGGCAGGTTGAGGGATGAAGATGTGACCTCGTACAAGGGATGGGGTGTGGCATTGTCCAGCCTGTACAAGGCCGCCGCGTGCCGGTCCCCGGAAATGACAATGACGCCGTTGGCGTCGGTGGATTTCAGCAGGCGATAAAAACGCTCTCTTTCCCTCGGCATGGTGCGCCAGGCTTCCCAATAATGCCCGTCGGCAATCAGTTGAATGGAACTGACAATGATCCGGACATCGGCGGGCTTTTCAAGTTGCCTTGCAAACCATTGCCATTGTTCGTCTCCCAACATGTTCTGGCCTGGGTCATTGCTTGGCGCATACCTGCCGATTTTCGGATCAGGGTTTGGCGTGAGCGGGGTCCTGAAAGAACGTGTATCCAGCATAATGAACTGTACGCGCTTACCCGCCGGGCCAACGGTGCGCTCATGGTAGACGCCGGGTCTGGTCGCCCGCGGGTCGGATGATTGAACAGCCCAAACATGTTCGTAAAGCGATTCGGAAAAATCCCTGCCCGGCCAGTCACCGCCGGCATCATTCATGCCATAGTCATGGTCATCCCAGGTGACAAGCATCGGCGTTGTTTTTCTCAAGGACTCGAAAGGGCCGACAGCCGCGAGTTCGCCATAGGCGGTGCGCAGGCTCATCAATGCGGGGTCATGAGATTCATCTTCGGCGTAAACATTGTCCCCGATGAACAGGAACACATCCGGTTGCTGGCTCTCTATGCGGGAAAAAATACCACCACCAGCGGTCTGTTGGAAGCAGGAGCCGAAAGCAATGCGTGTGATGGTTTTGCCACTGTCCAGGGGAGCGGCGGGCATGGGCCTTGCGGGCGCGAAGTCAGCGGCAAAGAGTGAAGGGAAGCAGAGGGGAGCCAGAAGGACGATTAAAAGACGCATGGCCGGGTCTCCGTATTATGGGGAGGCAGGGCGCCCTGTTTCGATTCCCGCATCAGCTTATCGCTCTGGCAAGAGATGTCAGTTGTTCGGTTGCGCTTTCAACCGCCTTCCCGACACCTTCAGGCCTGGCCAGGGTGTTCTGTATCAATACCTCATTGACCGGTTCAATGCCAATCATCCCGAGCCATGCCTTGATATAGGGCGACTGGAAATCAAAAGGGTTCGCTTTGCCGTCTTTTGGCGCATAGTCTCCGCCCCGTGAATAAATTGCAGTTGCGCCGCCAGAGACAAGCCCCTTCATCCCGTTTGCATCCCGGGCGAAAGTGAGGCCGGGGTGGGTAATCAGATCGATATATTGCTTGAACTTGTAGGGCACATTGTAGTTCCACATTGGAATGGCGAGCAGGTAGTGGTCGGCGGCCTTGAACTCGTCCACCAGTGCCGTGATCAACGCCCACTGTTTCGCCTCTTCTTCCGTCAGTTCCATGCCCATGGAAGACTTCATTTTGGCGGCGGTAATCTCCAGGGTGATGTCCGGTAGTTCCCTGTGAAAAAGATCTGTTCGCTTAACGGAAACCGAGCCGGGCAAGGCCCGCAGGAAAACATCCGCGGCGCTGGTGGACGCGGAGAAATCACCCCTGGGGGATGCGTTGATGTAGAGCAGGTCGGGCATGACCAAATCCTTTTTGTCGTCAAACGCTTGCACAATCGCTTGCACAATGTAACGGAAAGCCGCATACATGCAAGGCTCGATGTCGAGCATTTACTTTACTGGCGAGCGGAGCATGTCATTAGAATAGGCTTGTTCTCTGCCTCAAATGCCTTACCTTCTTGGAACAGGAGAAAACCATGGGATTCAGACTTGCGAATGTTGCCGGCAGGGCGGCGCTGGTCAGGGGTGATCATTACCATGATCTTGAAACGGTCAGCGGAGGCCGGTTTGGCAGCGACCCCATGCGCGCCATTGCTGAAATGGATGAACTTTCCCGGCTCTCGGCAGAACTGGGTGACCATGAACCCACGGGGGATTTGCAGGGCGCTCCACTCGAATCGCCTGTGCCCAGGCCGCGCAACTGCTTTGCTATCGGCCTGAACTATCGCAATCACGCAGAAGAAGCCAAGCAGCCGATGCCGACGGTACCGATGGTGTTTACCAAGTATCCGTCATGTATCGTCGGCCCCGCCAGTGACGTGGAAATGCGCAGTGACTATGTTGATTTTGAAGGCGAGCTGGTTGCCGTCATCGGCAAGACGGCCAGGGACGTCAAGCCGGATGATGCGCTCAGCCATGTTGCTGGCTTCTGTGTCGGGCAGGATATCTCTGATCGTCCCGCACAGTTCACATCCACGCCGCCTCAGTTCAACCTCGGCAAGTCCTTTGACACTTTCGGCCCCATGGGACCCCTGCTGGTTTCAATGGATGAAATACCGGCAGGCAGTGACCTGATGCTGACAACGGAAGTCAATGGCGAGGTCAGGCAGAAAGACAGTGCGCGAGACCTTATCTTTGACGTGCCCAGCCTGGTGGTTTACCTGTCGCACATCCTGACCTTGCAGCCGGGAGATGTCATGTTCACCGGCACCCCGGGCGGGGTCGGCGTTGTGGAAGGCAGGTTCCTGAAAGATGGCGACATCATCAGGACGAGTATTGATGGCCTGGGCATGATTGAGAATCGCTGTGTTCGCATCAGCGATCATCCCCGGGCGGGTGCATTGCCCGAGAACCTGAAAAAGATGCTTGCCGCGAAGTGAAAACCGGCGGCGAGGCCAGCCCTTCGTAGCTGCCGCCGTGCCCCTTGCCGTCCCCCACACCGTCATTCTTGTATGTGTTCACTAATTCGATGACAGATTTGAATAGTATCATTGACTAAGTGACACACCCAGGAGGGCAGCATGAGAGACAACAGCAAAGACAGCACGATCGAGAGGAATTTGATCCGCGACTGGCAACATAGGTGCCAGGAATACGAACAGGTCAAGGCCGGCAAACATCCTAAGTTTCGTTTTGTATCGGACTTCTACAAGCACTACAACACTCATCGGCAGGTGTTCTTGAAGTATTACCACCGCTATAAGGCCAGCGGTGATGGACAGGACCTGCTGCCGCAGCGCCGCGGTCCAAAGTGGCAAGCGCGGCGTGGTATGACTAAGGTGGAAGAACTAGTGCTGGAGCAGCGCCGGCTGGGTAATAACCGCTACGAGATCTATGCGATACTATTGCCTCAACTGCATGATGACTGTCCATCACCGAGTACCATCTACCGGATCACGCGCCGCTATAATCTGAATCATTTGAAGCCAAAGATGCAAGCCAACAAACGCAAGATAATCAAGCAAAAGGCAGGTGAAATGGGGCATATAGACTGCCATCACCTGAGCCGGGACCTGTTTCCCGGGCAGCCCCGCCACTATCTGGTGTGTCTGCTGGACGATTGCACGCGCCTGGCTTGGGCGGAGGTGGTGTCGGACATCAAGAGCCTGACGGTGATGTTCACCACCCTGCGGATGATCAACCTGCTCAACAGTCGTTACCAGATCCGGTTTGAGGAGCTGCTGAGTGACAACGGTGCGGAGTTTGCTTCCAGGAAGAACCTGGACGGGCATCCGTTTGAGCGGATGCTGCAGGAGTTGGGCATCCGGCATCGCTACACTCGTCCCTACCGACCTCAGACCAATGGCAAGGTGGAGCGCTTCTGGCGGACGCTGAATGATGACCTGATAGACGACACGGTGTTCGAGAGCGTAGCTGACTTCAAGAAAGAACTGGAACTCTACATGTTGTACTACAATGAACACCGGCCGCACCAGGGGATCGGCGCTAAAACACCGCTGGAAATGAACAAACTGCGGCAGTGAATTAGTGAACACATACATGAATGACGCCGTCGTTCGTATTTGCGTTAGGCGCGCTACATGATCGAAAATTGCGGCGATGTTGCCGTCAAAATCCCCCGCCAGGGTATTGAGTTGCTCCATGATGATGATGTTAAAGGGTGTCATCTTATTTCTACGCCATCTTTATAAATAATTCCGCTTACCAACTCACCAGTCTCGGACCACGACCTGTGGAGACCCTCTCTTACGCCATTTTTGTAGTTGGTTTCGCTTTTCAACTGACCACTCTCGTACCACGACCTGCTAAGACCCTCTTCTTTGCGATTTTTGTAGTTGGTGTACCACGACTTGTTAAGACCCTTTTTTTCGCCATTTTTGTAGTTGGTTTCGCTTTCCAACTGACCAGTCTCGTACCAGAACCTGACGAGATGCGCTTGTTTGCCATTTTTGTAGTTGGTTTCTCTTCTCAACTGACCTCTCTCGGACCACGACCTGTCGGGACCCTCTTCTTCGCCATTTTTGTAGTTGGCTTCTCTTTCCAACTGACCGCTCTCGTACCACGACCTGTCGAGACCCTCTCCTACGCCATTTTTGTAGTTGGCTTCTCTTTCCAACTGACCGCTCTCGTACCACGACCTGTCGAGACCCTCTTCTTCGCCATTTTTGTAGTTGGTTTCTCTTTTCAACTCACCAGTCCCGTACCACGACCTGTCGAGACCCTCTCTTACGCCATTTTTGTAGTTGGCTTCTCTTTCCAACTGACCGCTCTCGTACCACAACCTGTCGAGACCCTCTTGTTTGCCATTGTTGTAGTTAGTTTCGCCTTTCAACTCACCAGTCTCGTACCAACTCCTTTCGAGACCCTCTCTTACGCCATTTTTGTAGTTGGCTTCTCTTTCCAACTGACCGCTCTCGTACCACAACCTGTCGAGACCCTCTTGTTTGCCATTGTTGTAGTTAGTTTCGCCTTTCAACTCACCAGTCTCGTACCAACTCCTTTCGAGGCCCTCCCGTTTGCCGTCTTTGAAGTCAGCTTTTAAATCCAACTGACCATTTTCGTAGAAGATAGCAACCTTGCCATGCCACAGGCCTTCTTTCAGGGTGCCCTGGGCTTCGCCTGTTACCCGGCCCGAGAAGGGTGTCGCTGAGAATTTTACGTAATACACGCCGTTTGTTTCCACGAGTTCATCAAACTGCGTTTCTTTCTGTATGCAGCCACAAAGAACCGGAAGGAGAGAGGCAATCAGCAAAAGATTCGATTTTTTCATGACAAAAGACCCTGAACTCTTTTACCTGCGATTATAGTGAGCAAGCGGAGGGGCCGCAAACCCGCGTATAGGGCCTTGGGTTCAACTCTATAAGTGCAAACTTCACCGATGACTCTTATCCGTCATCCTCGCCGAGGCCGAAGGCGGGGATCCAGGGTTGCGGCTTTCGCGAAGCGAAAACGCAATGGGTGTAACGCGGGGCACGCTGCTTAGTTAATGGCGGCTTTGCCGCCACTCTGGATCCCCGGGCTACGCCCGAGGATGACGGAGGCAGGGAAAGGATTGCAACTCACTGGTGCTTTCTCTACAATCGCGCTTCCAAATTTCTCCTTGCTTCACTGCGGGCCTCCCGACAGGAAGCATTAACCCGAGAGGAGCCTCGATGAGACATTATGAAATAGTGTTCCTGGTACATCCTGATCAGAGCGAACAGGTGCCGGGAATGATTGAAAGATATTCAAACATGGTTACCCAGGGCGGCGGTGTTATTCACCGCTCCGAAGACTGGGGCCGTCGTCAACTTTCCTACCCAATCAACAAGATTCACAAGGCCCATTACATTCTGTTCAACGTAGAGTGCGAGGCGGATACCCTCCGGGAGATTGAAACCGCCTTCAAGTTTAATGATGCCGTGCTGCGTAACCTCATCATCAAACGCAAGACGGCGGATACGGAAGAGTCCCCGCTGATGAAACTTGAGCGGGAGAGCAAAGAGAAGCAGGCGCGGGAAGAGGCCAGCCAGGCCCGAGCCAATGAAGCAGCAGCCGAAAGAGCAGCCGAAAGAGCGGCCAAGGAAGAAAGCAGCGAAGCGGAAGAGGCATCGGCGGACACCATAACTGCGCAGGCAGAAGTCGAAGCCGAAACCGAAACCGAAGCAGAAGCAGAAACAGAAACAGAAACAGAAGCAGAAACCCCAGTGGCAGCGAAAGAAGCTGCAGAAGAGACCAGGGAGTAACGGCATGTCACGTTTTTATCGAAGAAGGAAGTATTGCCGGTTCACCGCGGAAGGTATTACCGAGGTCGATTACAAGGATCTGGAAATCCTGAAGACATTCATTTCGGAAACCGGGAAGATCATCCCGTCAAGAATGACGGGCACCAAGGCCAAGTATCAGAGGCAACTCGCCAAAGCGGTCAAAAGAGCGCGATACCTGGCGTTGATCCCCTACACGGATGCCCACAAGTAAGAGTATCGGAATATGCGGGCACTTGCGGAGTTTGTAATGCGTAGCCGGTGGCATGCGATTGGCGCCGGCATAGTTGCCGCAGTTCTGCCGCTCATGGGCTGGGTCAGCACCGTTATTATTGCGCTTGTTTGTCTGCAATACGGTTTGGTCGCAGGTGCGCTGGTATTACTGTGGGTCCTGCTGCCCATCGGGGTCTTCCTCTATTATTCCGGCGACCCTTCCCCGCTGCTTGCATTGCTGGGGACCTTTGTCATGGCGCTCCTTTTGAGGCAGACGTTGTCATGGGAGCTGGTGCTTATTGCATCGGTGGTGTTGTCCGCCCTGGGGGCGTTGATATTCGAATTTACCGCCGCCGGCCTACTCGACGAATTCGTTGAGTTTTATATCGGCTATCTGAATCGGTTTGATGCAAACATGGCGGTTTCGCCGGAAGCTGCGCGGACCCTGTTGATGGGTTTTATCGCGCTGGGCCAGGCTTACGCCATGTTGATCATGCTGATTATTGCACGCTGGTGTCAGAGCGCACTCTACAAGCCCGGCGGCCTCAGAGAAGAATTCCATCAGCTTCGCCTGTCACCGATGGTCAGCATGGCAATACTGGTATCAATGCTTGCCTGCTATCTGCTCAGCGAGGAGCCGGGGCGCTGGCTGCCGCTGCTTACCGTGCCATTGATTTTTGCCGCCCTTGGCTTGGTCCACTGGCTCATGGCCAACTGGGGTATGTCCCGGAGTTGGGTTGCCGTGTTCTACGGGGCCCTTGTATTGGTTTTCCAACTGGCTTCTTACCCCTTGCTTGCGTCCATGGCGTTGGCGGATAGTTGGCTCAATGTGCGTAAAAGGATACAAACTACTCATAAGGATTAACTCATGGAAGTCATATTACTCGAAAATATTGCCGGTCTGGGTAACCTGGGAGATACCGTCACCGTGAAATCCGGATATGGCAGGAATTTCCTCATTCCTCAGAAGAAAGCATCGTCGGCCACGGCAGACAATATAAAACTGTTTGCGGAACGTCGTGCGGAGCTGGAGATGGTCGCCAATGAAAAACTTGTGGAAGCCAGGGAGCGCGCGGAAAAAATCGAAGCCATGGCGCTCACCTTGTCAGTCCAGACTGGTGAAGAGGGCAAGCTGTTTGGCTCTATCACGGTGCGCGATCTCGCGGAGGCGATGGAGGCTAAGGGTCTGGTTATCGAAAAGAGCGAGATTCGCCTGCCGGAAGGGCCGATTCGTACGCTGGGTGAGCGGGACATTGCGATCCATCTTCATCCGGAAGTGAATGCAATACTCAAATTAACGGTGGTGCAAGAGTCTTGAGTTTTATAATCTAGGCTCCCGCCATCGGATAGGAATACCGGTGCCATTGGATGACATCAGCTCCCTTAAAGTACCTCCTCATTCGTTAGAGGCTGAACGGTCGGTGCTTGGGGGTTTGATGCTTGATGATGACGACCATAATGCTTGGGATAAGGTTTCCCCCCTGCTGTCGAAAGAAGATTTTTACCGGTCAGATCATCGGGCCATCTTCCAATGCATAACGGACCTGGTAGACCAGAGGCAGCCTCTCGATGTGCTTATCGTTTCCGAGGCGCTGGCCGCCACCGGCGAACTGGAAAACATCGGCGGCCTTGAATACATCACTGCGCTTGTGGAAAGTACCCCATCCGTCACCAATATCCGCGCCTATGCGGAGATCGTCCGTGAACGGGCCACGGCCAGGCGCTTGGTCGCTGTTGCCCATGAGATAGCCGATAGCGGCTTCAACCCGGGCGGCCGCACCAGTGCTGAGCTGGTCGATGAGGCGGAATCAAAGGTTTTCAAGATCACCGACGACCGGCCGAGCATGGGTGGCCCGGAACATGTGCGTCCGCTCCTGACCAGGGTAGTTGAGGGAATTGACCAACGCTTTCAGACCGGGGGCGCACTCACCGGTATCAGCACCGGCTTCTCGGACATCGATGCGATTACCCTGGGCTTGCAGCGGTCGGACCTGGTAGTGGTTGCCGGTCGCCCTTCCATGGGCAAGACGGCTCTCATGATGAATATGGCGGAGAAAGCGGCGATGTCAGGCGAAGACCCAGTGCTGGTCTTTTCAATGGAAATGCCGGCAGACTCACTGGTTCTGAGGATGTTGGCTTCCCTTGGCCGTATCAATCAGGGAAAACTTCGTTCGGGGCAACTGGGTGATGACGACTGGCCGAGGCTGACGTCATCGATCACACTGCTCAATGACAAGCCGCTATACATTGATGATACGCCGGCATTGACGCCCAATGATATTCGCTCAAGGGCCAGGCGGATTGTAAGGGAACACGGCAAGCTCGGGATGTTGGTGGTGGACTATATACAACTGATGCAGGTGACGGGTAGGCCGGAAAACAGGACGACGGAAATCTCTGAAATTTCCCGGTCACTGAAGAACATTGCGAAGGAGTTCGAGTGCCCGGTGATAGCGGGTTCACAGCTTAACCGGGGGTTGGAGCAAAGGCCGGACAAGCGACCAATCATGTCGGACCTGAGAGAGTCCGGCGCCATCGAGCAGGATGCCGACGTGATCATGGGGATATACCGGGACGAGGTTTACCATGAAGACAGCGCCGACCAGGGCATAGCCGAGATATTGATCCTCAAGCAACGCAACGGGCCTGTTGGCAGAAGAAAGCTTGCCTTTGCGGGCGAGTTTACGCGGTTCGATGATCTTGAAGGCCGTTACGATGAAACCTACTGACAAGGCGGCTGAACGCGGGGATGCGTAATCGGCAGGCCGGCGTACATATAGACCTGGATGCGATAAACCACAATTTTCAATATGTGCGGCAACTGGCGCCGGGCAGCCGCATCATGGGTATTATCAAGGCGGATGCGTATGGCCACGGCGCAGTACAGGTGGCGCGTAAACTCAAAGACGCGGATGGGTTTGGCGTGGCCCGAATCAGCGAGGCTGTTCGGTTGCGGGAGCAGGGCATTGGCAACCCCATCTGCCTGCTTGAGGGTGTTCTGAATACGGAAGAGCTGAGAATAGCCAGTGTTTATGATCTGACGGTGGTGATTCATGATGTCCGGCAGGTTGAGTTGATGGAGCGGGCGGACGCCCGTCGCCCTGTCTGGGTCAAGGTGGATACCGGCATGGGGCGGCTCGGCTTCCGGCCGGAGGAAGTTGTCGGTCTGCTCGAGAGACTGGGGCGGCAGCAGATTCTCGGTGTAATGACACATCTGGCGGGTGCGGACGACCCGTCATCCGCCGGGACCGGGCGGCAGGTTGCGGCAGTCCGCTCCCTTGCCGATAAGCTCGGCCCGGGCATTGCGAAACAAATCAGTATTGCCAACTCCGCCGGCGTCGTGGCGCATCCCGCCAGCCATGCAGATTGGGTGCGCCCCGGCATTATGCTTTATGGGGTGTCGCCCATGAGTGGGCCAGCGAGAAACGATGCGCTGCATCCCGCCATGACATTCAGCGCACCCGTTATCTCGGTCAGAGATATTCGTCAGGGAGAGACAGTCGGATATGGTGGTATCTGGACCGCAGAGAGGGATACAAGAGTCGCGGTGGTTGCGGCCGGTTATGGAGACGGGTATCCCAGAGAGGCATCACCAGGGGCGCCCGTGCTGATTACGGGCCGCCGCCGGGAGCTGGTCGGGCGGGTTTCCATGGATATGCTTTGTGTGCGTCTGGAGCCTGACGACACCATTGAGGCGGGTGACCGTGCCGTCCTGTGGGGGGAAGGATTGCCGGTGGAAGAAGTCGCGCACAAGGCGGGTACGATTGCCTATAGATTACTTTGCGGTGTGACTGAAAGAGTGGGCCGGGTTTATCGTGGAGAAGCTCGTGGCTAAATCAAAAACAGTTTATGTATGTAAAGACTGCGGTTCCGAATATCCCAAGTGGCAGGGCCAATGTAATGACTGCCGAAGCTGGAACACTTTGTCCAGCCTTTCCATTGATGCATCTCCACCTTCACGGTCCGGGTTTACCGGCCAGCTTGAACCACCACGGAAACTCAGCGAAGTTTCCGCGCAAGAGCTGCCGCGCATTGAAACGGGTATTGGCGAACTGGACAGAGTGCTGGGCGGTGGGCTTGTTCCCGGTTCCGTGGTACTCATCAGCGGTAACCCGGGAGCGGGCAAGAGTACATTGCTGATACAGGTGATGTGCAAGCTGGCGGCCATCGGCAAGGCGCTGTACGTCACCGGCGAGGAAAGCATTGCCCAGGTCGCTATGCGGGCCAGGCGGCTTGCCTTGCCGCTGGAAAGCCTTGAGGTCATGGCGGAGACGGGCACGGAGCGGTTGATCAGTGTCTGGGGTGAAATGAAACCCGACGTGGTTGCGGTTGATTCAATCCAGGTGATGCACACGTCGGAAATTGATTCGTCTCCCGGCGGGGTTGCTCAGGTCAAGGAAACAGCCGCGCAACTGATACGTCAGGCAAAGCAGACGGGTGCCGTACTCTTTCTGGTTGGCCATGTCACCAAGGATGGTTCCTTGGCTGGCCCGAAAATACTGGAGCACATGATAGATACTTTCATCATGCTGGATGGTGACGGCGATTCTCGTTTCCGCACCTTGCGGAGCGGGAAGAACAGGTTTGGCGCCGTGAATGAACTGGGCGTTTTCGCCATGACGGAAAAGGGGATGCAGGAAGTTTCTAACCCCTCCGCCATCTTTCTTTCCCGGCCCGTCGAACCGACACCCGGCAGTATCGTGATGGTGGTCTGGGAAGGCACCAGGCCGCTGCTTCTGGAAGCCCAGGCTCTGGTGGACAGTAGTGCGCTGGGTAATCCCCGCCGGGTTGCGGTGGGTTTTGAACAGAACCGCCTTTCCATGCTGCTGGCCATATTGCATCGTCATGGCGGGCTCCAGGTCGGGGACCAGGATGTTTTCGTCAATGCCGTCGGCGGCATCCGGGTGGAGGAAACCAGCAGCGACCTGGCGCTGATTCTTGCGGTGGTGTCATCTTTCCGCGACAAGGCGGTATCCCCGCATCTGGTCTGCTTTGGCGAGGTTGGTTTGTCCGGTGAAATCAGGCCGGTGCCCAATGGCCAGGAAAGGCTGAAAGAAGCAGCCAAGCATGGCTTCCGGTATGCAATAGTGCCGGACGCCAACAAGCCGCGGCAGGCAATTGACGGGCTGAAGGTTGTGCCGGTGAAAAAACTGGGTGATGCCATCAGCGCATTGGAACAGCTATAGGTTTTTGGCCGGGCCTTTCCAGACCGGTTCCCCGGCATGGGCGCATGAATCAGTGGATGCGGAAAATAAAGTAGAATGTGCGCTCGCCTCGTCAAGAAAACGCCAACGTGTATTGCCCATTTTGCGAAAACAGTGAAACCAAGGTCAATGATTCCCGTCTTGTCGGTGAAGGTAAGCAGGTGCGTCGAAGGCGCAAGTGCCTGAAATGCGGCGAACGGTTTACGACTTTTGAAACACCAGAGCTGGTCTTGCCGTATGTGATCAAGAAGGATGGTTCCCACGAACCTTTTAATGAGGCAAAACTTCATAACGGTCTCTTGCGAGCCCTGGAAAAAAGGCCGGTTGCATTGGAGCAGATAGATGCCACTATTGGCCGGATCAAGCACAAGCTCCGCGCAACAGGCGAGCGTGAAGTGCATACGCGGGTCGTCGGCGAGTTGGTGATGGATGAACTGAGAGACCTGGACGATGTCGCCTATGTGCGTTTCGCATCTGTTTACAGGCGCTTTCAGGACGTCAAGGAGTTCAGTAGTACCATCGAGGCCATAGACAAACATAAAGGGGGCGAGCATAAAGGGTCCAAAAGGTCCAAAGGCCCCAATAAAAAGAGGGCGAAAAATAAATCAAAAAAGAAATCAAAAAAGAAGACAAAGAGGCCAGCCGGAAAATGAGTTCTGAAGACGCCAACTTTCTAGCGAGAGCCATACAACTGGCGGGCAGAGGGCGTTATTCAACCCATCCCAACCCCTGCGTCGGTTGTGTTCTGGTGAAGCAGGGTAAGGTTGTTGGGGAGGGGTATCATGTTCGTGCCGGAGGGGAGCATGCGGAGGCGTGTGCGCTTGCTGCGGCGGGCGAGGACGCAAGGCGGGCGACGGCCTATGTCACTCTTGAGCCATGCAGCTTTCATGGCAGGACGCCCAGTTGCGCGCAGGCACTGATTGAAGCGGGCGTGTCTCGTGTTGTTGTTGCGCTGGAAGACCCGGATGAGCGCAATGCCGGCAAGGGAATCCAAATGTTGCGGGAGGCGGGCATGGAAGTTGTCACTGGCGTCCTGGAAAACTCTGCGAGCCGGCTCGTCCCCGGTCATATCAAACGACATGTCACAGGCATGCCTTTTGTCAGGCTGAAGCTTGCCATGTCTCTGGATGGCAAGGTCGCGCTGAGGAACGGGGAATCCAAATGGATTACATCTGAGGCTGCGCGCCGTGATGTTCAGAAGCTGCGGGCCAGGAGTGGGGCCATCGTGACCGGCGTGCAGACAGTGATAGATGACGACCCGTCTTTATCCGTGCGGGCCAGTGAGCTGGATGTTCTGCATATCGATGAAGCAGTCTCGGTGGCGCGGCCGGTTTATATTCTCGATTCCGGATTGCGAACGCCGCCAGATGCGAAACTGCTGGCCCGGCCCGGTACTGTGCAGGTTTGTAACAAGGGTGTTGGCGGCGGCAGGCCCGGTGTCATGGAGGTTCCGTCGAAGGGCGGCAGGGTTGATCTGGCGGCCTTTCTGCGGGTATTGGCGGCAAATGAACATAGCGAGGTTCTTTTTGAATGTGGCGCCACTCTTGCCGGGTCGCTGGTTGAACAGGGTCTGGCGGATGAACTTATTATCTATGTTGCCCCGGCCTTTATGGGCGGCGGAGCCAGGTCGTTACTCAATCTCCCGGAAATTGATAGAATGTCCGACCTCGTGAAGCTGACCATCTCCGATATCAGGCGGGTCGGCGAGGATTTCAGGGTTACCGCCACCCTGTCACAGGGTTCAGGGCGGGGGAAGAAATAAAGGGCGACACAAGATACATAACATAAAGCAAGGGTTTAACCATGACGAAAATAATCGAAGGTGATTTTTCAGCAAGCACTGCAAAGTTCACCCTGGTCAGCAGCCGGTTCAACAGCACCATCGTTGACTGTCTTGTGGCGGGGGCCACGGATACCCTGCGACGGCATGGCGTACCCGAAGCAAACATCACTTTGGTCAAGACGCCGGGCGCCTACGAGTTGCCGCTGGCGGCGCAACGTGTTGCGAAGAAAGGTAAATCCGATGCGATCATTGCGCTTGGCGCGGTAATCAGAGGGGATACGCCGCATTTTGATTATGTTGCCGGTAAATGTGCCGACGGCCTCGCCCGTGTCGCACTGGACCATGACATTCCCGTCGCCTTTGGCGTGTTGACCACCGATACCATCGAACAGGCGGAGGAGCGGTCCGGCGGCAAGGCCGGTAACAAGGGCGCGGACGCCGCCATGACCGCGCTGGAGATGGTGAATCTCCTCAAAAACATTGGATGAAAGCGCCCAATGCCGCGAGAAGAAGATCGAGACAATTCCTGCTTCAGGCGCTATATCAGGCGCAACTGACCGACGTTGCCTTTGCAGACGTGGTCGAACCCTTCATTGCGGAGCACAATATGAAGCGGGCCGACCTGGTATATTTCCGCGATGTGCTGCAAGGGATGGATGCAGACCATGAAGCCCTGAAGAAACTTGTGGCAAGCAAGCTGGACCGTGATTACAGCGCACTTGACCCCATAGAAAAAGCCATCCTGTTGCTGGGTTGCCATGAATTGCAATCAAGGACGGACATTCCCGCCAAGGTGGTGATTAACGAAGGCATAGAACTTGCAAAATCCTTCGGTGGAACCGACAGTTTCAAATACGTGAATTCCATCCTGGATGGGCTGGCGAAAGAGCTGCGCACCGGGGAAATATGACCGCAAGTGAATTTGACATCATCAATCGCTACTTCATGCGGATAGCGCAGGGCGGGCGGGGTATTGAGCTTGGCCCGGGTGATGATTGCGCCGTCTTATCGACGCCGGAAGGTTGCGAGTTGTGCATATCCACCGACTCGCTTGTGGAGGGCGTGCATTTCCCGAAGGGCTCGCCCGCCGGCCTTGTTGCCTCAAGAACCCTTGCCGCAAACCTGAGCGATTTGGCGGCCATGGGCGCCTCGCCCCATTCCTTTCTTCTGGCGATAACCATGCCGGGCGTCGATGAATCCTGGCTGGATGAATTTTCCGCCACGCTTGCGACTTTAAGTGAGCGTTATCATGCGCCTCTGGTTGGCGGTAACCTTTCCAGAGGTAATCTTTCCCTGACAATAACGATTATCGGGACGACGCCTGTTGGCGAGGCAGTTACCCGGGCTGGCGCGAAAGCCGGTGATGCCGTTTATGTCACAGGGACTCTGGGGGATGCGGCAAGAGGGTTGGAGCTTGTGCGCTCCGGCGATACAGATAGCTTTCTTGCCCGCAGATATAGCGACCCAACCCCGCGGCTGGCGGCGGGTGAAAAACTGCGCGGCCTTGCAAACGCGATGATCGATATTTCCGACGGCCTGATGGCGGACCTGGGCCACATTGCCGGCAGCAGTGGACTGGGCGCACAACTGCTTGCGGCAGATTTGCCCCTGTCGTCGCCCCTTATCCAAAGTGTTGGCGTGGACAAGGCGGTACAACTGGCGCTGTTCTGCGGTGACGATTACGAGCTTTGTTTTACCGTTGACGCGGCACGCGAGCCTGAAATCCGCACGCTTACCGGGGAGCTTGACCTGAACATCACCAGAGTTGGCAAAATGGTTGGAGGTAAACAGGTGGTGGCGCTGGATAAAGACGGGCAATCGCTGTTGTCCGGCAGCACCGGTTACCGACATTTCTGACCGGCATGAATCCCTCCGCCAGAACAGTCTTCACCCGACCGACATATCTTATCGCCTATGGATTCGGCACTGGCCTTGTACCCCGGGCGCCGGGCACGGCTGGGTCACTGTTTGGGTTGTTGCTGTTTCTCCCTGTGCTGATATTGCCACTGTTGTTGCAGCTTGCCTTTATTCTGGCGGCACTTCTTCTGGGCATTCACATAACCGGGAAGGTGGCGGCGGAACTCAACCTGAAGGACCCAGGCGGCATAGTTTGGGACGAGTTTGTTGGCATGTGGATTGTCATGTTGTGGTTGCCTTCCTGGTGGTGGTTGCCTGTTGCGTTTTTACTATTTCGGTTTTTCGACATCTTGAAACCCTGGCCGGTGAGCCTGGCGGACAAGTCGCTGAAAGGCGGGCCGGGCATCATGTTGGACGATGTTCTGGCGGGGCTGCTTTCTCTGGGCGTATTACAGGCGTTGCATTGGGCCTTTTTGCCGGGGTGACATTTATTGCCCCGCAAGCGACCTGTGTGACTGAAGAGGAGGCCATCAAGATGAAAACGCGAAAAATCAGCAAACAAAACACCAGCCCGGCAGATGACCCGGCAAGTGGAACATCAAAGGCAAGCGGAAAATCCAAGACGGGTGGTATTGTATTTAAAAACACCAAAGGTGAAACCTTCAAATACAGTGACGATATGGTGGAGAAACTGGTGGAGCGCAATAAAGAAGCGCTGGAAATCTTGAAAGATCGCTGATTTATACCTCATCGAGGAAAACGCCGTTCGTGAACTGCACGATGTTCATGTCATTGCGGCATCTGGCAGCCTTGGCGGGGAATATCCGAACCGCCTGAACAGTGTTCTGAATTCGGTTGAATCCGCCTATCACTACGGTCAATTTGATACACCCATAGAACTTGCCGAATGGTACGGCTAGCCCTGGCCGTCTTTTGGTAAACTGCTACACTAGCTTGCCACCTTGTACACGGAGAGCCTTTTGCCCGCCACCTTTGCAGCCCAGTGCCGATTACCGACGCCCTATGGTGAATTCACCATGCACGGCTTTGAAGATGCGGATACCGGGCAGGAGCATATCGCCCTGGTTCTCGGGGACCTTGCCAATGAAGACACGGTGCTCTGTCGGGTACATTCGGAATGTCTGACCGGCGATTGCCTGTTCAGCATGCGTTGTGATTGCGGGTCGCAGTTGCAACATGCAATGCGCGCCATATCCGAAGCCGGATGCGGAGTGCTTCTGTATCTTCGCCAGGAAGGCCGCGGTATAGGTTTGGTCAACAAGATTCGCGCTTATGAATTGCAAGACAGAGGCGCCGATACTGTTGAGGCAAACGAAAAACTTGGCTTTGACGCGGACCTCCGTGATTACACAGTGTGCAGGTCCATGTTTCTGCATCTCAAGGTGAAAAAAATCAGGCTGATGACTAACAATCCGGTGAAGGTGCAGGCGCTTATCAAACTGGGTATTGAAATAGTGGAGCGTCTGCCCATAGAAACCGGCAAGAATGATCATAATGCCCGGTACCTTGCCACCAAGGCGGGGAAGTTGGGCCACCTGTTTGGTAAACGCTAACCGCCCAACGTTAACCACCCAACGCTAACCATCTACCTAAAGTCGTGCGGCCTGTATGGCCTGGTCTATTTTCTCCGCCGTCAATCCCGCGGTTTCCCGCAGCCCTGCCGGCGTATCCTGGCCGAGGAAAAAATCCGGGACGCCAAGGTTGAGAAGCCTGGCCCTTGTGCCTGCCGCGAGCAGGTATTCATTGACGGCGGAGCCGGCGCCGCCAGCCTTCACATTCTCCTCGACAGTGACGAGCAGTTCATGGCCTCCGGCGATTTCGCTGATCAGTTTTTCGTCCAGCGGTTTGACGAAACGCATATCGACAAGGGTATAGCCGCGCATTTCGGCAACCTGCCGGGCCTCGTCCAGGGTCGCGCCAAATGCAAGCAGCGCAACACCCGCTCCTTTACAGGCCACCACACCCTTGCCCAGTTGCAGAGGCTCCCTTGAGCCCTGCGCTTTTGCCGCAGCACCCCGGGGGAACCTGACAAGGCAGGGCCCTTTGTATGCGTAACCCAACTCCAGCATATCCACCATGGTGCTGTCGTCCGCAGGGGCCATAATGACCAGATTGGGGATGGCCCGCGCAAACGAAAGATCAAACACACCCGCATGGGTTGGCCCGTCTTCCAGCAGTGACGCCCGGTCCACGGCAAACAACACGTCGAGGTTTTGTATGGCGACGTCATGAATCAACTGATCATAGGCGCGTTGCAGGAAGGTCGAATAGATGGCGACAACCGGCTTGGCGCCACCGGTTGCAAGCCCGGCGGCGAGAGTTACCGCATGTTGCTCCGCTATGGCCACGTCGTGAAACCTGGCGGGGAACTCCTCGGCAAATCGTGTGAGACCAGAGCCTTCCTTCATGGCGGGTGTGATGCCGACCAGCCTGTAATCCTCGGCTGCCTTCCGGCAAATCCAGTCGCCGAAGATGTTGGCGTAGGTGGGTTGCTGCGAGGCGGCTTTTTTTCTCAACGTGTGTTTTGCCGAAGTGTGTTTTTCCAGTTTGGTCAGCGCATGGCTGTCAATCGGCGAGCGTTCGGCGGGGGCGAATCCCTTGCCCTTCCTTGTGATGACGTGCAGCAGCCTCGGGCCCTGCCGGCCCTTGAGCTGTGTCAGGGTTGCAACCAGGCCGTTAATGTCATGGCCGTCCACTGGCCCGGTGTAGTGAAACCCGAGGTCGGTAAAGATACCGCCCGGTTCGTCCGCCTTATCCTTTGCCTGGTCGTTTGCGGGCAGGTTTCGCGCAAAATAAGCGGCCAGCCCGCCCACGTTTTCCGAAATGGACATGGCGTTGTCATTCAGGATGATGAGCAGGTCCGCATGGCAGGCGGCGACATGATTGATTGCTTCAAACGCCATGCCGGCGGTCATGGCACCGTCGCCAATCACTACAACGGTTTTTGAATCCTTGCCGTTGATTTTGCCGGCAAGGTGTATTCCCAGAGCGGCGCTGATGCTGGTGGAAGAATGGCCGGCCCCAAAAACGTCAAACGGACTTTCCGCCTGGCTGGGGAAAGGCGCCAGGCCATGACGTTGACGCAGGGTGTGCATCTGTTTCCGGCGGCCCGTGAGTATCTTGTGTGGATAGGTCTGGTGCCCAACGTCCCATATCAGATCGTCTTTTGGGGTGTCGAATACATAGTGCAGGGCAATGGTCAGCTCTATGACGCCAAGGCCGGCTCCGAAGTGCCCGCCCGTTCGGCCAACCGTGTACAGGAGAAAATGGCGAAGCTCGCATGCAAGCGTTTCCAGTTTGTCGGGCGTCAGCCGCCGCAGGTCCCGTGGCAGGTCCAGGGTATCGAGCAGTGGCGTGGCCGGGCGTTCTCTTGGTATTTCATTGAACATTGTTTGCAGCAGAAACGGCGAGCAACCATTCTACCTTGTCTCCCGACAGGGTGGCGCTAGTCTTCGTCTTCTTCGAAGTCCATCTCTGTGACCTGGCCGTTTTGCTCGATAAGCAGCTTTACTTTCTGTTCCGCTTGCACCAGCGCCTGCTGACATTCCCGGGTGAGTTTCATGCCGTCCTCAAAGCTTTTAAGAGATTCCTCAAGGGTCAATTCACCTTCTTCCATGCGCTCCACGAGTTGTTCCAACTTCTCGAGCGATTCTTCGAAGGGGTAGCTTTTCTTTGTCGCCATAACATCTCCAGAGTCTTCAGATGGAACAATACGATTCCGCCTCCCAGGCGTCAATGCAAGCCCGGCGTATCTTGCCCCCAACCATGTGCATCAGTCCAGATTCCGGTAAGCGGGTATGTTGTGCAGAATCAGAACAAGCAGTATCAGACAGACAGCGGAGCCGCCCACCGCCCATTGGGGGCCAAGGATATCCGCCATAACGCTGATGGGATAGATCAAGACGGCAAGTATCGACATTTCCAGCATGTAGATACTCATGACACGCCCCCGGAACTCATCAGCCACATATGACTGAATCAGAACATTGGACAGAGACATGCGGGCGGCCTGGCCCACCCCGACGAAGGTCAGCAGCAGAACCGAAAGCCAGTAATGGGTGGATATGGCAAATGCAAGCAGCGCCACGCCCATGATGAAGGCGCCGTACAGGAGTGTCCTGGCCCGCCTGCGATTCGGCATGGACGCCACCAGCAGCGAACCCACCAGTGAGCCGATACCGGAAATTGAAATAATCAGACCGAGCCTTTCCGGGCCCGCATCCAGCACTTCCTTGACAAACCCGGGGAGCAGCATGAAATAGGTCAGGCTGAAAAACACCATCAGGAAGTTGAACCCCAGGAGCATGAGGATGACCGGTGTTTTCAAGACATAGTCAAACCCCCGTGCCAGCTCGATGAAAAAAGGCTTTTGATGTTCCGCGCTTTCCGGCCTGTCCTCCACCTTCACCATGAATATCCCCAGTGCAGCAAACAGGTAAAGCCCCGACATCAGCAGGTATACCCACTTGACCGGGTCGATATTACCCTGCCCGCCCCCCAGAGCGGCCACCAGACCGCCGGCCAGACCCGGCAGTAACAGCCTTGCGACGTTCATGCCGGATGTATTCAACGCAATCGCGTTGGTCAGGAGATTCAGGCCGACTATATCTTTGGTCAATGCTTGTCGTGCGGGCATCATTATGTTCATGACCACGCCTTGCAGCACGGATGCAACCAGCAGATGCTCGAAGACCAGCCGCCCCTCGGCAATCAAAAAGGCGATGGGGAGCGTTATCATCATGTTGCAGATGCCCGCAATCTGGAGAATGTGTTTCTTCTGCCTGATCCTGTCCGCAATGACGCCGCCCAGAGGCGCGGCGATGAGACCCGCCATGCCTCCCGCCGCCGTTATCCAGCCAAGTTTTTCGTAACTGCCGGTCATTTCAAAAACCAGCCAGCCGCGAATGAACATCTGAATGTTCATCGAAGAGAAATTGCCGAACAGGCTGGCGAAGAACCAGCGGTAGTTGTTTAGCTCAAATGCCTTGAAGACGCTGTGCCAGCGGTTGTGAACGTGAAGCGGGACGACCGGTTTGTCGGATTCGAGGGAACTCATTGCCGCCATTCTAGCAGCAGTTGGTCATGCATATCTGCTAACGATTCAGATAAGGCGCAAACAAGGTGCGAATAAGATGAAAAGGAGCCGTACAAAATTCTACAGGCGGACGTCAATCACCTTGACGTCTATACCCTCCACCTGATCCTCTTCTCTGACCCGCCAGCCGGGGTAAATCCCCACGGAAGTCCCGGTCTCCATGGTGGCGATGCTTCTCCTGGCCTGATATGCCCTGTCATTGATAACGGCATAAAATTGCACCATCACCGACCTGACCCTGATGCCGGAATTGTTTGCTACCACCGAGTAGAACCTTCCATCCTTGATTTTTGATTGCGCGCTGAAATAGGCGGATGGGTTGTCGGTGATGTCGAGCCGGACAAAGGCACTCCTGGCCGATTCTCCATGGGGTCCGGAGGTGTTTGCCGCCCGGAAGAAGTACTGTTTTGCGGTGCTTCTGTTCCCCGTTGCAAGCTCAAGCTCGCCCAGTTCATACGTTGCCTGCGAGGTTGGCAGTAATGCATTGCTGCGCTCCAGGTCGAGCTTGGCTTGTTGGTAATTGCGGAGCCTCGCATGGGAGGCCCCTCTGCCGAGATAGTATTCATAGTAGCCGTCATCCCGGTGCAGAGCATCGTCATAGCTTTTGATCGCACCCCGGTAGTTCCCCCTATTGAGAGCAATCTCCGCCTTGAGCCCATGAAAGCGGGCTTCGCCTGGCTCAAGCTGAAGCGCGCGATTGACGCGCTTCAGCGCAACGGCGGTTTCATCCTTCGCCAGTAAGCTAAGCGCCTGGTCGAACGCCTGATAGGCTGGCTGCTTGTTCCGCAGGTAGGCCAAATGTTGTTGGTAACGCTGCTCGCCGATTTCCCAGTCTTTTGCCGAGGCTGACTTCAGAGTTGCGCTGGTTTCAGCATTCTTTGCGACACGGTCTTCCGCCGGCGGATGGCTGGCGAACAAACCCTGCAACCAATTCTGTTCACGATTGTCATTCAGGGCGACGAATTTTTCCTGCAAGCTGGCGGCCGCATCCGGGTCATAACCCGCCAGGGCCATGTATTTCATGCCGTAGAGGTCCGCTTCCAGTTCCGCCTTGCGGCCATAGCGGGTGGTGGCGAGCTGTGCGCCCAGCGCGGCGCCGTCAACAATATAGTCGGCGTATTCATTGTCGCGCACGCCGATGGCGGCCAACTGGACGGCGCCCTGCAAGAGTATGGCCCGTTGTATACTTTTGACACCATGCTTGGCAGCCGCGTGGACAATTTCATGGCCTAGCACCGCCGCCAGTTCGGCCTCGTTCTCCAGTGCCAGCAGCAGGCCGCGGTTGATGGCGATTTTACCGCCGGGCAGGGCCCAGGCGTTGGGCGTTGAATCGTTCAGAACAACAAATTCATAGGGGAGCGCCCTGTCGCTCACCGCCGCCAGCCTTGCGCCGACCTGATTGACGTAGCTCGTGAGCTCCGGGTCCATCAGGTAGAGGCCGCCTTCGCCTTGCTGAGTTGGCCGGTAATGCTTTGTGCCCAGGGCGATTTCAGCGCTCTCACTCAGCAGCACCAGTTCACTTTTTCCGGTGACCGGGTTGGTGGCGCATCCGGTGGTGATGAAACAGAATAATACGAGCAGGGTTATCTGAAGTTTCACAAACGGCTCCCTGTTGATGACACGGCCAGTATGCCGACGATTGGCTTGCCGGTAAAACGCCCGCCTCGGATATTGTTACAATCGGCCATTATACAGGCTGATTTTCCCTATATGTCCCTGCTATCCATCACAAAGATTCGTCGCCGCCTTGAAGCACACGCCCCCGGGAGTTGCAGGATTGGCAAGTCGACGATGCAGGCGGCGGTTTCGGTGGTATTGCGGCCGGCCGATGAGCATACGGAAGTATTGTTCATACTCAGGGCGGAAAAGGAAGGCGACCCCTGGTCGGGGCACATGGCGTTTCCAGGCGGGCATCACGAACCTGATGATGCATCACTGCGTCACACGGCGGAGAGGGAGACCTTCGAGGAAATAGGCCTGGACCTTGCGGATGCGGGGGCATATATCGGGCAGATAGACCCGGTGCGGGCAAACCCGCGAAACAGGAAGATAGACATGGTGGTGACGCCCTTTGTTTATGAACTTCGCAAGCCATCCAGCAACTTTTCTCCGAACGATGAAGTTGCAGAAGTGCTCTGGGGATCTCTCAACGATATGCACTCCGGCGTTTCACATACTCGGGGTGAATTTGTCGTCGGCGAGCAAAGCAGCATCCATCTCGGTTACGGCGTCGGCGACGAAGTTGTCTGGGGCTTGACCTATCGCATGCTGGATCAATTCTTTGCCCTGCTGGACCCGGCCTGGGTGGCGCGTTAGAACCTCTATCCTGGTGATCCCTACCTTGCCTAATTGCCACTGCATCCCATGCGCCTCTTTGCAAATTGCGGTATGTTGGGTGTTTCCCGAACCTGAGTATAAGGCGAAGACGTGAAGAAGAAAAAAGTTGTGGTGCAGTTGCCAGCGGTGGCCCGAGAGGCGCCGGTTGAACAGCGTTACTCCCTGGAGATGGAAGCCTTGCGGGACCTGGCGGAGATTGTCGAGGTTGACGGGAGTAGCGCCGGCAGTTTTCTGGAGGGTGCCAGAGACGCCGACGGGCTCATCACCTCCTGGGGAATCAGAATCGACAGACAGATCATTGACGGTCTCGATAAGTGTGTCGTGATAGGCGTGGGTAGCGTGGGTGTCGATATGGTGGACGTGGATGCTGCCACCGCGGCGGGTATTGTCGTTACGAATGTACCTGACGTGTTTATTGAAGAGGTGGCGGACCACACCATAATGCTGCTGCTTGCCTGTGCGCGGCGTGTAAAACTGATGGACAGAATGGTAAGAGATGGCGACTGGTTCAAAGGGCGCCCGGCGCTGAATGAAATACCGCGCCTTTTCGGGCAGACACTCGGCTTGATTTCCTTCGGCAATGTTGCAACCGCTGTTGCGAGAAGAGCGGCAGCCTTTGGCATGCGGATCATCGCCTATGACCCCTTTGTCACGGAACTGAAAATGACCGCGGAAGGCGTGGAACCGGTTTCATTCTCGGAACTTCTGGCGCGGTCTGATTACATTTCGGTTCATCCCGGCCTGAACGATTCTTCCAGGGCCATGTTGAGCGATGGTGAATTTTCGGCCATGAAAAAAACCGTCAGTATCATTAACTGCGGCCGGGGTCCGGTGATAGATGAATCCGCTCTGATCAGGGCATTGCAGAAGGGTGAGGTGGCCGCCGCCGGGCTGGACGTGCTGGAGAAGGAACCCCCTGACGCGGACAACCCGTTGCTCGGCATGGACAATGTTATCCTGACGCCTCATGCCGCGTCTGCAACGACCAGAATGAGGCCGGAAACGCGCCGCCGTGTTGGCCGTGAAGTATCCCTTGTGCTGGGCGGAAAGTGGCCGATGAGTTGTGTTAACCCGTCTGTGTTGCCGAAAGTGAATCTCGAACGCTGGCAGCCCTACCCCATGAATCGCGGCCCGAACAGATAAGCAGCCAGATAAGAAGTCGGATAAGGAGTGAAGTATGAAAGTCGCTAACGCCATAGCAGAGGTGCTCAAACGGGAGGGGGTCAGGTTCATCATCGCCTACCCGGTCAACCCGATTATTGAAGCGGCCGCAGAAGCGGATATCCGCACTATTATTGTTCGCCAGGAAAGAGTGGGGCTGCACATGGCGGACGCGGTGAGCCGGCTGAGCTCTGGCGATGATATTGGCGTGTTCGTCATGCAGCATGGCCCGGGCGCGGAAAACGCCTTCGGTGGCATCGCCCAGGCATATAGTGAATCCGTGCCTATTCTGGTGATGCCCGCCGGCTACCCGCGCCGCCTTGCCAACTACTTCCCGAATTTCAATTCGACGTTGAACATGCAGCATGTGACCAAGTGGGCGGAGCCCATCACCATGGGCAAGGCGGTGCCGGAAGTGATGCGCCGGGCTTTTGCACAGTTGCGTAATGGCCGGGGCGGCCCGGTGCTGATAGAGGTGCCCGTGGATGTTTTCGGTGAGGACCTGCCCGATGACTTTGAATATGTGCCCAGCTTCAAGTCCCGCACATCACCGGACCCGGCGGATGTGAGCAAGGCGGCGGAAGTGCTGGCGGCGGCTGAAAACCCGGTGATCTATGCGGGCCAGGGCGTTCATTACGGGAAAGCCTGGCGGGAACTCAGGCAGTTGGCTGAAACCTGGAACATTCCTGTTACCACCAGCCTTGAAGGCAAGAGTGCCTTCCCCGAGAACCATCCGCTGGCCCTGGGTTGCGCTGGCCGGTCCCTGCCGCGCACTGTCCATACTTTTTTGCAGGAGGCGGATGTCATTCTTGGTATTGGATGCAGCCTTGCGTTGACAGGTTTCGGTACACGGATGCCGAAGGGGAAGACAATCATTCATGCGACGCTTGACCCTATGGATGTCAACAAGGATGTGACGGTGCAGCATGCTCTTGTCGGTGATGCACAGTTGACGCTCAGGAGCCTGATCGAGGCTATGTCCGCTCATGATAAAACCAGGGCAAGAGAAAGAGACGCGGTAGCGGGCAGGGTCAAGGCGGGCCGCGAAGCATGGCTGGCGAGTTGGATGCCAAAATTGACCAGTGACGAGACCCCCATCAACCCATATCGGGTTATATGGGAATTGATGCAGGCGGTGGACATTGATAATACGGTTATTACCCATGATGCCGGGAGCCCGAGAGACCAGATAACGCCTTTCTGGGTGAGCACCGAACCCCTTGGTTATATTGGTTGGGGCAAGACCACCCAACTCGGCTACGGCTTGGGGCTTGCAATGGGTGCCAAGCTGGCAAGGCCGGAGGCACTGTGCATCAACGTATGGGGCGACGCCGCCATCGGTTTCACCGGCATGGATTTTGAAACAGCGGCGAGGGAGAGAATCCCCATCCTGTCTGTTTTGTTTAACAACTTCTCCATGGCGATTGAAATTCCCATCATGCAGGTCGCAACGGAGAAATACAGGAGCACGGACATCTCCGGCAACTACGCAGACATGGCAAAGGCATTTGGCGGCTATGGTGAACGTGTCACCGACCCGGGCGATATTGCTGCCGCAATCAGCCGGGGTATTGAGGCAACGCGAGCAGGCAGACCGGCCCTGCTTGAATTTATCACCGCCAAGGAATTGGCGGTCAGCACCCTTCAGTCGGATTTCAAATACTGACTGTAGGCCCAGGTCAGGAACTTTTCGACGCCAAACTTCACATATTCACTCCTCGGTGAAGGGATGACGTCAAACGCATGCTGCGTCTTCGCACATTCAAGGTAAACCACCTTGTTTTGCGAGACGCGTCGGAGTTCCTCGACAAAAACACGGGCAGTGGCAACCGGCACCAGAGTGTCGAAGGCGCCATGAATAACCATCATGGGCGGCGCCTTCTCATGGACTTGGAAGTAAGGCGACGCTTCCCTGAAGGTATTTTCATTGCCGACCAGGTTCATCTTCAGTATCGAATTTTCGAGAAACCTGATGGTGCCTTTATGGTGATGCAGCCCGTGTTCATCGGCAAGGTCATAGACGCCATAAAAAGGGACGGCGACCTGCACACTGGTATCAATATTCTCGAAGCCGGGCTGGAAGGGCGGATGATTTGCACTGAGGGCCAGCAGTGAAGACAGGTGGCCTCCGGCTGAGCCGCCAGTCACGGCGACGAAATCAGGGTCGCCGCCATATTCGTGGATATGCTCTCGAATCCATGCCAGCGCCTGCTTGCAGTCAATAATATGATCCGGGAAGGTTGCCGCCGGGCTGAGGCGGTAAGAAGCGGCAACACAAACCCAACCCTGTTTCGCCATGTTATTCATCAGGGGTACGGCCTGGCCGTCATCTTTCTTGCCATAGGTCCATCCGCCGCCATGAATCTGCAACAGTACAGGCCTGGGCCTGCTGTTATCTGCCGGGTCGGCGGCCAGGTTGTGTCGTATGTCCAGGGACTGACCCTTATCACCGAAACGGACATTCCTGATCAGCGTGACCTGCGGGTCCCGATGCCGGAAGGGGTGCCGTATCAGGTTTTTGTCCGGCTTGTCGGAGAAGTGATGTCTGAATTCTTCATTTATTTCCGATTCAAAATGCTCGCCGAGGCCCGATTGCAGCGCATTAGCGACTTCCGCCTCCGCCTGGAAGGATTCATGGTAGTAAAATGCCATCGTCGCCCATGCGCCGATGCACAAGAGGAAACTGATGGCGCCGAAAAATCCTGCCACGGCACCGACCAGTACGAAGAAGGCGACCAGAATCACCTGCCAGAAAATGATGTGCAGCGCCATTTCCCCGGTGAGCCAACCCGCCAGCCAACTGAGCATCGCCAGCCTGGGGTTGGTGAAGATGGGATGGTAAAGATTCCATGCCAACCATGCGAAAAAGAGTGACAGAAGAAAAAACAGGGTGATCACAGTGCTGCTCCGTAGCGACTTACAGTGTTGGTTGGTTGCCATGCCTCATTGCCGCCAGCAAGATCGCGGCGGCTTGGGGTTCAGGGATTGACTATTGCTCTTCTAATGTTGAATGAGGCGCCGAATATATTACTACCTTTGTGGATTATTTTTGAGCATGTCCGCCAATAAACTAGCATGAGGCAGGGACGCATTCAATGCCCGGACATAATTGAATGTCTCGCCGCCGGAAGCCATGAAAATTTTCCGGTTCAGTATTTTGATTTCCTCGAGAGTTTCAAGACAGTCCACGGAAAAACCGGGGCACACAATCAACAGGTCCCGGATGTTCCTGGCCGGCAGGCCGGCGACTGTTTTATCCGTATAGGGCGTGAGCCATGCGGCAGGGCCGAAACGTGACTGGTATGAAACCGCCCATCGGTCATTTGACAGCCCGAGGTTGGCCGTAACCAGAGAAGCGGTGGCCTGGCATTGAGTTGCGTAAGGGTCGCCATCCTCCGCTTGGGACCTGGGGATGCCATGAAAGGAAAACAGGATATAGGGCCTGCCGTCCCGGAATTGTTTTGCTTGTCGTATTGAACCCGCCACTGCATTTATGTATCCGGCGTCAGCGTGATAGTTATCTATAACATCTATCCGCCGGTTGTCCTGCCGTTGCTCCAGGGCTCTCTCCAGCGCATCCCTGACAGCGCCGGTGGTGGCTCCCGCATATTGCGGGAAAAGCGGCAGCAGAGTAACACTGCCGGCCCCGTCCAGCTTACCCAGCGCATCGGCAATGGAAGGTTGCCCATAAGTCATTGCCGGGATGACGATTGCTCCGGGTAGGAGGGATTGAACCCTGCGGGCCAGGGCGCAGGTGATGTTACGTATGGGCCCGTCTCGTTTGCCCCAGATCAGCCGGTACTTTGCAACCAGCTTTCGCGGTCGGATTTTCAGGATGATCAACCGCAGTATCGGCTGCCACAACCATACCGGCAGGTTCACGACACGCGTGTCGGAAAGGAATTGCCGGAGATAATCGCGAATCGCTGGCTCGGTGGGCTCTGCCGGTGTCCCCAGGTTGACGAGAATCACGGCCTTTTGGTTGCTGGTGTTTGGCACGGGTCGGGTGACGATGGTTTCAGGTTAGTGTAGCCATGTGCGTTGCTGCTGTCAGTAAAAGCAGGGCACAAACCCCCAACAACTGTGCGGCTTCTTCCTGGCCCAGATGGCGCTCCGTCCAGCCCCTGTAAGCGTCTTCAAATCTCATCCGTCGAGTCTCCTGTAGCCATCCTGTCCGCACCATAACTGGCCTTCCCCGGAGGTGACCTTCTCTGCAAAGAGTGCGATGATACTCACAGAGAAATCAGCCTTTCCCTGTATGCAGGCGTTTCTCCATCTTTGTATGGTTGGGCCAGTGCAATATGCATCAAACAGGAGACACTGAGCCATGATATCTAACGAAATAATTGCCTTGCTTGGCATGGGCGTGATGATCATCCTCGCCAACTGGCGGATGATGTATTCGCTGCGTACTGATATGAACGCAGAATTCAAATCCCTGCGCGGTGAGATGAATGCCAAGTTCGATTCTCAGGATGTCAAAATAGACATTCTGCGCACTGACATGAACACAGAATTCAAAGCCCTGCGCGGTGAGATGAATGCCAAGTTCGATTCTCAGGATGTCAAAATAGACATTCTGCGCACTGACATGAACACAGAATTCAAAGCCATGCGCGGTGAAATGAGTGGCATGCGTACGGAGATGAATGCCAAGTTCGATTCTCAGGATGTCAAAATAGACATTCTGCGCACTGACATGAACACAGAATTCAAAGCCATGCGCGGTGAAATGAACAAAGAATTCAAAGCCCTGCGCGGTGAAATGAACAAAGAATTCAAATCTGTGCGTGGCGAAATGAATAGGCAACAAACCCAAACACATGCGGAATTCAAAGCCGTGCGGGCAGATATTGCCGGCATCCATCAGCGCATGGCGCATACTGAGGGTCTGCTGGAAGGTCTCCATGAGATTCTCAAGGAGAACAGGGCCGCCTGATATGGGCCCCGCCCGGCCCGCCACTTCCTCGAAGGTGCCCAGAGGTAACCTTCTCTGACAAAAGGCGAACCTGAACAGGGTCGCCTTTCTTTTGTCTGGTGGAGGCGGCGGGAATTGAACCCGCGTCCGTCAGCTCTCCGCCTTCAGCTCTACATGCTTAGTTTGTCTATTGTTTAACCATCCGCTGACCCGACAAACAGGGGCCGAATGGCGAGCTTGCTTTAGTTTTAACTGCTTCAACCACAAGCTGGGTCTGGCAGCGGTCCCATGAGTCATGCACCCGGTTTGAATACATGGGCATATTCGCCCCGGGTTTAGCTGGCTTAAATTAAGCTGCTAGTGCGTAGTTTTCGTCGTTGGCAACTATAAAAGTTGCAGCGATTTATTAACGAGAGTCACTACCCTCTCGGCATGCACTTCAGGGTTCGCAACCGGCGTCGAAGCCAAGTCGCCCCCAGAGGTTGTCATTATACACATCCCATGATGTTGGGTCAGAATGAGTTTTTTTCAACTCTCCGTTTGAGGCTGATTTTCTTTCCGGATACGGGCAATACCGAAGGGCTATTGGTTGGTCGTCTTCATGATTCGCGCCTTGTCCCGGTTCCAGTCCCTCTCCTTGATGGTCGTGCGTTTGTCATGTGCTTTCTTACCCGTGGCAAGGGCGATTTCACACTTGGCCTTGTTGTTTTTCCAGTAGAGCGCCACCGGTATGCAGGTCTGGCCTTTCTGTCGGGTTGCGCCAATCAGCCGTGCAATCTCCTTCTTGTGGAGCAGGAGTTTTCTGGTGCGCTGTGCATCGGTGCTTGAATGGCCGGCGGCGGAAGCCATGGGCGTGATATTGCAACCAAGCAGGTAAGCCTCTCCGTCTTTCAGCAACACATAGGTGTCCATGAGCTGGCATTTTCCGGCCCGCAGGGATTTTACTTCCCAACCTTCAAGGGCGATGCCGGCTTCATAACGATCATACAAGTGATAGTCGAATCTGGCTCGCTTGTTGAGGGCGATGGTGTTGGGTTTTGCCCCATGTTTCCTGGCCATGTCAGCACCCGAACATTCTGTCGGGCCCGCATCCTACTGAGGGGGCGCCATTATAGGCTTGCACGGAAGAATGTACAGGCGGAGCCTTTTCCAATATGAAATGAGCCTGAACTAGCCGGCGGATTTTCAGAATGGAACAAAGCCGGGGCATGGCGCCTGCGTCATCTGGCGGGCAAGTATTTAGTCATGGGGGCGCTATCGTTTAGAATGTCGGCTTCAGGCAGTACACAAGGCAATGCTCTATGTCCGAGTCCATGCATGGTATGTGGTCATCCAGGATCATGTTTATCCTGGCCGCGTCCGGGTCAGCGGTAGGCCTGGGTAATATATGGCGATTCTCTTATATCGCCGGGGAGAACGGCGGCGGCGCTTTCGTGCTGGTTTACCTGCTGTGCATTTTTGTAATCGGCGTACCTATCATGGTGTCGGAGATTCTCCTTGGCCGGGCTGGTCGGAAGAGCCCCGTCAATACCATGCAGGATCTGGCGGTGAAGTCAGGCTCATCCCGCGGTTGGCAGGTTATCGGCTGGATGGGTGCTCTTGCGGGGTTCATGATTCTGTCATTTTACGGGGTCATTGCAGGCTGGGCTGTCGCCTATTTTTTTGAAATGGTCTCCGGTGAGTTTGTCAACGCCGATGGGGCGGATGCCAAGCGTGTTTTCTCACAGTTTACCGGTGATGTATGGGCGGTTGTTGGCTGGCATACCCTGTTTATGGGTATGACGATATTCATTGCGGCGCGAGGCGTGAGCAAGGGGCTCGAGGTGGCGGTGAAGTACCTGATGCCCACGTTGTTCGTGCTGCTGGTACTGTTGGTGTTCTGGGCCGCGCTGACATCCGGGCATTTTCTTGAAGGGTTGAACTTCTTCTTGTCCGTCCGGGTGGAAGACTTTTCCAGCGATGCAATCTTGCAAGCGATGGGGCAGGCTTTCTTTACCCTGAGCCTGGGCATGGGCGCGATCATGGCATACGGTGCCTATCTCTCTAAGTCCGCGTCCATCATTGGCTCTGCCGTGACGATTGCCGTTCTGGATACGCTGGTGGCATTGCTGTCCGGCCTGGTGATCTTCCCCATTGTTTTTGCAAACGGCATGGAAAGCGCTGCCGGGCCGGGTTTGATGTTTGTCACCCTGCCCCTGGCGTTTAGCCAGATGAGTGGCGGTCAGCTCTTCGGCTCTCTCTTCTTCCTGCTGGTAACCTTTGCAGCCATCACCTCGGCCATATCCCTGGTTGAACCCGCACTGACATGGCTGGTGGAAACAGCAAAAATCACGCGGGCGAAGAGCGCCATCATTGTAGGCGGCCTGTCATGGCTGCTTGGCCTGGGCAGCGCATTTTCTTTCAACATCTGGTCTGACCTGCACTTCCTGCCCGGCAGAACCTTCTTCGATACCATGGACTTTCTATCGAACAATATCATCCTGCCGGTGGGGGGCGTCCTGATTGCGTTGTTTACCGGCTGGTTCCTGAACCGGAAAATCTTTGACGAAGAGTTGAGCAATGCGTCTGCCGGGATGAAAGCCGTGTTGCAGCCGCTGATTCGGGTCGCCGCCCCTCTGGGCGTCTTTATCGTCTTCGTGATGGTTTTCGTACAGGTATGAAGCAGGTAGAAAGGTCTGCTCTGCTTCCTTATACGGCCAGGCAGATGTTCGATGTAGTCAATGATGTTGCGGCCTACAGTGAATTTCTGCCCTGGTGTGCGGAAAGTGTCGTACTCAGTGAATCCGCTGAAGAGATGACCGCCAGGCTGGTTATTGCCAGGGGAGTAATCCGGCAGGGTTTCATCACCAGGAACAAGGTGCGCCCACCGAATCGGATTGATATGTATCTCGTTGATGGCCCCTTCACAGTATTTGAGGGACATTGGCAATTTGAGTCCCTGGGTGATGCGGGTTGCAGAACAGCAATGCAGCTAAGGTTCGGCTTCAATTCCAGGCTTGCGAACTTGGCTCTTGGCAGGGTGTTTGAGCGGGCGGCGGACACTCTGGTGGACGCATTCTATGGTCGGGCAGGGTGTCTGTATGGTTAGCAGAACGATGTCGGTGGAAGTTGCTTTCGCAACGGCGGAGCGGCAGGTGATTATCAGCGTCGAGGCGCCAGAGGGTGCCAGTCTCCTGGACGCGGTTCGTCTATCCGGTATCGGGCGGTTGTTTCCCGGCCATGATCTGGAATCCATGGCGAAAGGCGTCTGGAACGAAACCAGGGAGGATTCCCACAAGATCAAGGCCGGCGACCGGGTGGAAATTTACCGGCCATTGCTGACGGACCCCAAAGAGGCACGGCGACAACGCGCCAATCGCAGCGAGGGTTGATCGTCAGCGCTTGCCCGTAAGTTCCTTGTACGCTTCCGTGGGGACAAAGTTGCCGACAAAATAGCTGAGCTTGTCTTCAACGAAGTACACGGAAAGCACCTTGCGCAGGGTGTTGCCGCCCGCTATCTGGATGGTGTAGATGTAGTCCCAGCGATCTTGATTGAGGGGGTCATCCACCACCGCATTGCCGAGTACAAACTTGACCTGGCCCTTGGTCATGCCGGGTTGCAGCTTGTCTACCATCTGTTGGGTAATCACGTTGCCCTGCTGAATGGTAATACGGTGTACGCCGGGGAAATGCAAGCTGGAGCAGGCTGTCAGCGAGGCTGCAAGAGTCAGCAGGATGATAAATTGCCGCAAGGTTTTTGCCGTCATTTTTCTGTTCCAATTGAATATGAAATTACTCATACTGCATTTTATCCCAAGGATGGGTTCCGCTTCACACTTCCGGATGATGTTATAACCAGATGGCTGCCGAGTCACAAGAGCTGAAAGATGCGGGATTAAAAATCACGCTGCCGCGAATCAAGATTTTACAGGTCCTTGAGCGCAGCGAAGTGCATCATGTCAGTGCGGAAGACGTCTATAAACTGTTGCTGCAGAGCGGGGAAGAAGTCGGCCTTGCGACCGTGTACCGGGTGTTGACCCAGTTCGAGCAGGCGGGGCTGGTGGCTCGCCATAACTTTGAAGGGGGCCACTCGGTATTTGAACTATCCCCCGAGGAACATCACGATCATATTGTCTGTGTCAGATGCGGCCGGGTTGAGGAGTTTGCCGACGACGAGATCGAACTGCGGCAACAACAGGTGGCGGACCGGCTTGGCTTTGAACTGACCGACCACCATCTCAATATGTACGGGCTTTGCCCGGATTGTCGTTAGGGCCCGGCCCCGGCAAGCATTGACGCCGCATGGGCCAGAGACTGGTCTGTTTTCTCTATGCCGCCGAGCATACGCGCTATCTCGGCTATCTTTTCTTCCTCGCTGAGTTCTCTTGCAGAAGTTGAAGCGCCGTCCGGCCCGGTGGATTTGTTCACCACATAATGCCGGTGTCCCTGGGCGGCAACCTGCGGCAGGTGGGTAACGCAGATGACCTGGGCATCAGCCCCGAGCCTTCTCAGAAGTTTGCCGATAACCTCGGCGGTGGCGCCACCGACGCCGACATCAACCTCGTCAAACACCAGGGTTGGCGTGTTGGCGGCGCCGGCGGCGGTAACCTGTATCGCCAAGCTGATTCTCGATAATTCGCCGCCTGAGGCTATCCGTGCCAGTGGCCCCGGCTCATTGCCGGGGATGGTTGAAATCAGGAATTCAATATCATCTCTGCCATGACGGGCGGGGTCTTCTGACGGTTCAATGAATATCCGAAAGACCGCGCCCTCCATTCCGAGCCCTTGAAGCTGAGTGCTGACCTCTGATGCCAATAGCTGCGCCGTTTCCCCACGGGCGGCGGACAGTTTCCCGGCAAGTGCGTCATAGTGCTTTCTGGCCTCCCTGGCTTCCGCTTTAAGGCTCCCGACCTGCTCATCCACATTCACTAGGTCATCGAGTTCCTTTTTCATGCGCTCAGCAAGGGCTGGCAGATCATCGGGGCTGACCCGGTGCTTTCTCGCAACCTCGTAGATGGCGCCGAGGCGACCCTCTACCTCCGTCAGACGGGCGGGGTTGGCCTCGAACTTGTTCAGCATGGAAGACAGGTCACGCATGGCTTCATCCATTTGGATAAGCGATTCGCCCAGCAACTCCCTGATGGGCGCAATGGATTCATCATCGTCGATTGTTTCAAGCAGAGACAGGGCCCGGGATGTTTGCGACGAGGCGCCCTGATCATTCTCCCTGTCGCATAGCCGGATAACCTCCGCAAGTTTGCCCAGCGTAACGTCCGCTGAATTGAGCCTTTTTTGCTCTGCTTCCAAGCCGGGGGTTTCTTCCCCGGAGACTGCAAGGGTCACCAACTCCTCCGCCTGGTAATTCAGCAACTGAATGCGTGCGCTCCGCCCATCGGCGGCGGCTTTTATCCGCTCGAGTTGATCGTCCAGTGAAGAGATGGTGGCGAACAATTCACCGACCTGCTCCGCAAGCCCGGTCAATCCGCCATATTCATCGAGCAGCTTGCGGTGGGATTCTTTCTTGAGCAGTGATTGGTGTTCGTGCTGTGAATGAATATCCAGCAGCATTTCGCTTAACTCTCTCAACTCCGTCAGCGTTATGGCGCTGCCGTTGATGAAGGCCCGGGAACGACCGTCTTTGTGGACAATTCTGCGCAGGATGCAGGTATCACCTTCGCGCAACGCTTTTTGGTCCAGCCAGGCCAGCGCATCCGTGTTATCGGAGACATCAAAACCGGTGTTGATTTCCGCCCTGTCGGCGCCCGGGGCCACCAATGATGAATCCGCCCTGTTGCCCAGCGTCAGGCCAAGCGCGGCGAGCATGATGGATTTACCCGCGCCTGTTTCGCCGGTGACAACACTCATGCCCGGGCTGAATGTCAGTTCCAGCTCGTCCACAAGGGTCAGGTGTCTGATGGATAGGTGAGTTAGCACAGGTGTATTTAACCCCGAGGCGCGCCGGGTGGCAATGTCCACGGGAAGGTTCGCCGCCGGTATTGAGGTAGCCGATTGGCTTGGTTAGTATTAGGCTCTGATCGTGCAGAGTTGATGATGAAAAAACCGCAGCCACTCAATGACAAATCCCGGCTACTGCTTAAGGCGCTGGTTGAGCATTACATTCAAGGCGGGCAACCCGTGGCCTCAAAGACACTGGCCGATTCGGCGGGCATTTCCGTAAGCCCGGCTACCGTGCGCAGCATCATGTCTGACCTGGAAGATCAGGGGTATGTCAGTTCGCCTCATACATCGGCGGGCAGAGTGCCAACCGCCCGCGGGTATCGGTTCTTTGTGGATACGCTGATCACGGTGGACATCATTGATACCTTTGACCTGGCCAGCCTGAATCATTCGCTGGACCCGGATTTGTCTTCCAAGGAGTTGGTGGAAACCGCCTCGGGGATTCTTTCCGAATTTACCCGGATGGCGGGTCTGGTCACCATCCCCAGGCGTGACCAGGTCACCTTGCGTCACATTGACTTTTTGAAACTCGAAGGCAAGCGCGTACTGTTGATTCTGGTGCTGGATGACCATGAGGTGCAGAACAGGGTCATCTATACCAGGCAGGCATATTCCGAGATACAACTCCGGGAGGCGTCCAATTATATCAACCGGCGCTTTGCCGGTGAGGCACTGGGGAATATCTGTGCCCGCCTGCTTGCCTCGATGAAGTCAGACCGGGAAAACATGAGTTCACTGATGCAGACCACCTTTGAGGTCGCCGATCAGGCGTTTGACCACGAGGAGATCAGCGATTTCGTGTTGAAGGGTCAAGAAAACCTGCTTGCCACCAACCAGGCGCTGGAGGATATCCGCCAGCTTTTCCAGGCCTTCTCGATGAAAGGAGACATACTTCACCTGCTGAACAGGTGTATGAATTCGGAAGGGGTCAAGCTGTTTATCGGCAACGAATCCGGCTATAAGGCGCTGGATGAATGTTCCATTGTCACCTCCCCCTATCATGTCGATGGCGAACTGGTGGGCGTGCTGGGGGTTATCGGCCCCACCCGGATGGCTTATGACAGGGTTATACCCATTGTTGATGCAACCGCCCGGTTGTTGAGTGCCGCCCTCGATACCCATCGCAGGTAAATCCAGCGCCATGTCTTGAATGCCCCGGCGGGCACCCCCATATAGAGCTTACGACTGTATCTGGAGTCAAGTTATGGCGTTGCCTGAGGATGAGGTAAAGCAGGCGCAGAAAGACCCTGCCGAGGCTGTTGAAGTTGAATCTGAAGCAGTCGAAGATGAAACAGCCGAGTTAGAGCAGGCTCCCGAGCCTGCAGAAGAACTTCCCGTTGCAGACGCCCTGAGCAAAACGCAGGAAGAAGCCGAGAAATTCAAAGACCTGGCGCTTCGGGCCGAGGCGGAAATGCAGAATATGCAGCGCCGCACTGACCGCGCCATCGAAAATGCACACAAGTATGGCGTCGAGAGATTCCTGCAGAATCTTCTGCCGGTCGTGGACAGCCTGGAGAAGGCCATAGATGCGCTGGAGCAGGCACCCGGGGATGACCGGCGGGAAGACGCCACCGCCGAGGGCATCAGGTTGTGTCACAAGCTTCTGATAGATGTGCTTGCCAGGGAAAACGTAGCGGTGCTGGACCCGGTCGGGGAGCCCTTCAATCCCAATGAACACCAGGCAGTGACTACGGTCGAGAACCCTGACATGGAGCCTAATTCTGTCTCTGACGTGATTCAGAAGGGCTATAAATTGAACGACAGGCTGGTGCGGGCTGCCATGGTGGTAGTCACCAAGCCGCTCGCTGATGCGGAACCAGCGGGTACAAGCACCGGGCAACAGGCGCCGACAGAATAGCGGCAAACCTTGAAATTCCCGGCGCAGGGCCAATATTAGAAACATGAATTACAAATGCCCGCCGACAGGCGTGGTGTAAAACTGGAGAAAACAAGCATGGGCAAGATTATCGGTATTGACCTTGGTACGACGAACTCCTGTGTCGCCATCATGGAAGGCAAGAAACCCAGGATTATCGAAAACTCGGAAGGAGACCGCACCACGCCATCTATCGTGGGTTACACCGATGAGAATGAGATTCTGGTGGGCCAGGCGGCAAAGCGCCAGGCGGTGACCAACCCGCAAAATACGCTGTTCGCCGTCAAGCGGTTGATTGGCCGGCAGTTTGCGGATGATGTCGTGCAGAGAGACATCAAGATGGTGCCTTACACTATCGCCAAGGCTGACAATGGCGATGCCTGGGTGGAGGTGAAAGGCCAGAAGATGGCGCCGCCGCAGGTTTCCGCCCAAGTTCTTACCAAGATGAAGAAAACGGCGGAGGACTATCTCGGTGAAGAGGTTACCGAGGCGGTTATCACTGTGCCTGCTTACTTCAACGATTCCCAACGACAGGCCACCAAGGATGCGGGCAAAATTGCCGGCCTCGACGTCAAACGTATTATCAATGAGCCAACCGCCGCGGCTCTGGCTTATGGCATGGACAAGGCGGTCGGCGATTCAACCATCGCCGTCTATGATCTGGGTGGTGGCACCTTCGATATTTCCATCATCGAGATTGCCGATGTTGATGGCGAAAAACAATTCGAGGTGTTGTCCACTAATGGCGATACCTTCCTGGGTGGTGAGGATTTTGATCTGCGCCTGATAGATTACCTGGCGGACGAGTTCAAAAAAGAACAGGGCATGGACCTGCACAATGATCCGCTGGCGCTGCAACGCCTCAAGGAAGCGGCGGAAAAAGCCAAGATTGAACTGTCCAACAGTGGCCAGACAGAGGTCAATCTGCCCTATATCACAGCGGACAGCACCGGCCCGAAACATCTGGTAATCAAGGTTACCCAAGCGAAGCTGGAGTCCCTGGTCGAAGAGTTGGTGGACAAAACGCTGGGCCCGGTTCGGACTGCATTGAAGGATGCCGACATCAGCGTTTCCCAGGTGGATGACATCATACTGGTGGGTGGCCAGACGCGGATGCCGCTGGTGCAGAAGAAGGTCAGGGAGTTCTTTGGCAAGGACCCGCGCAAGGACATCAACCCGGATGAGGCGGTTGCCCTGGGGGCATCCATCCAGGCGGCGGTACTTGCCGGGGATGTAAAAGACGTACTGCTCCTCGATGTGACGCCCCTTTCATTGGGTATTGAAACCATGGGCGGCGTGATGAGTATATTGATCGAGAAGAACACGACCATCCCGACACAGAAGTCGCAGGTGTTCTCAACGGCGGATGACAACCAGCCGGCGGTAACGATTCATGTGCTGCAAGGTGAGCGTAAACAGGCCACCCAGAACAAGTCTCTCGGACAGTTTGACCTTGCGGATATTCCACCGGCGCCCCGTGGCGTCCCGCAGGTCGAGGTCAGCTTTGATCTGGATGCCAATGGCATCCTTAACGTCTCCGCCAAGGACAAGGCGACGGGCAAGGAGCAGTCCATCGTGATCAAGGCGTCCAGTGGATTGTCTGATGAAGAGGTAGAACAGATGGTTCGCGACGCTGAATCCCATGCCGAGGAAGACCGCAGGTTTGAAGATCTGGTCACGGCGCGTAACCATGCAGACGGTATGGTTCACGCCACGAAGAAGATGTTGGAAGAAGCCGGTGATAAGGCGGATGCCAATGAGAAGGCCGCCATAGAAACCGCGATTGCAGCATTGGAAGAAGCTATAAAGACTGAAGACAAGGCGACTATAGAAACCAGGACCCAGGAACTGGCGGAAGCATCCTCTTCGCTGACGCAGAAGATGTATGAGGAGGCTCAGGCCGGGACGGCGCAGACTGCTGAAGAACCCGCGACCGCCAATGCCGGTGGCGACCCGGATGCTGTTGATGCAGAGTTTGAGGAAGTGCAGGACGAGAAAAAATAACGCCCGCCCTGGGCTCTGGTCATGTCAACGCGGGTGAGCAGAGGGCTGCTGAACCCGCGTTGTTGCATTTAAGGTATTTATAAAAGATGGCGAAACGAGATTACTACGAAGTGCTTGGCGTTGAACGCAACGCTTCGGAACAGGAGATCAAGAAGGCATATCGTCGGCTTGCCATGAAACACCATCCGGACAGGAGCCCGGATGACAAAGACGCCGAGGAAAAATTCAAGGAAGCCAGCGAGGCGGCGGAAATCCTGCTCGATGCGGAAAAACGCCAGGCGTACGATCAGTTCGGTCATGCGGGGGTGGACCCCTCCGCAAGCACCGGGGGCTTTGGCGGATTCGGCCAGGGTAGTTTCAGTTCCATCTTTGAAGACGTGTTCGGTGACATATTTGGCGCTGGAGGCGCCCGCCGCTCACATTCCAATCGCGGCTCCGACCTCCGATTTATATTGACGCTGGACCTGCAAGAAGCAGTCAAGGGTTGTAGCCCCAGGATTAAAGTGCCCACCCTGGTCGAATGTGCTGAATGTCAGGGTTCCGGCGCAAAGAAAGGCACGGCGCCAATGGACTGTGTGCAGTGCGGCGGTATCGGGCAGATTGCCGCTCGCCAGGGTGTCTTCTCAATACAGCAGGTCTGCCCCCGCTGCCGTGGCCAGGGCAAGGTGATTGGCGACCCCTGCACCGGCTGTCATGGTCAGGGGCGCATACAGGAGCGGAAAACCCTGTCTGTACAGGTGCCGCCAGGGGTTGATACCGGGGACCGTATCAGGCTGGGCGGGCAGGGCGAGGCGGGCGTCATGGGTGGCATGGCGGGTGACTTGTACGTGCAGATGGATGTGCGGGAACACGAAATTTTTACCCGGCAGGGTGAAAACCTCTATTGCGATGTGCCCGTCAGCTTCGTGGATGCGGCCCTGGGGGGAGATCTCGAGGTACCCACACTCGACGGCCGCGTTAATCTCAAGATTCCCCCGGAGACTCAGACAGGCAAGCAGTTTCGTCTGCGCGGCAAGGGCGTGAACATGACCCGGGTTCGTCGTGGTGGCATTGGTGACCTTTACTGCCGTGTTGTCGTGGAAACGCCGTTGAAACTTACCGCCAGGCAGAAGGAGTTGTTGCGTGAGTTTGCCACTGAAACCAGCGAGAAGCAGAAGCCGCGGCAGACGGGTTGGCTGGATGGTGTCAGGCAATTCATGGACTCCCTGACAAATTGATGGTCATACCCCGGATTTGCAGGTTAATCTTGCAGGATTTCCCATAGCTCGGGTTGATAGATAGCCTGGGGTAAATGTCCCCGGGTTTTTCACAGGAGAACCCATGACCAGAGTAGGTATAGCAGGCGCCGCCGGCAAAATGGGTAGGACACTCGTTTCTCTGCTACAAGCATCCGGGAGCCTGACCCTTGCGGCGGCGATAGAAAGGCCGGGCCATCCGGCGGTGGGTGCCGATGCCGGAGAAACCGCAGGCGTCGAGGCTGCAAATGTAACCATCGCCGATAATCTTGCCGTGGTGATTGACGCAATAGACGTGCTGGTTGACTTCACACTGGCATCGGCAACCCTTGCCAATCTTGAAATCTGCGGCGGCCACAGCGTCCCCATGGTGATAGGTTCCACCGGGCTCAGTGACAGTGAAAAGGCGAGGCTTCGGGAAATCGGCAAGACGCTGCCGATTGTTTTTGCCAGTAATTACAGCGTCGGGGTCAATGCGGCTTTTTATCTGGCGGAAATGGCCGCAAGGATTCTCGGTGACAGTGTTGACGTTGAAATTGTCGAGGCCCACCACCGCCACAAGGTGGATGCCCCCTCCGGCACGGCCCTCACTCTGGGCGAACAGGTGGCGAAGGGGCTGGATAGAAACCTGGCGGCGGTTGAACAGCATGGCCGCCACGGCATGACTGGCGCCAGGGAGAGAGAGACCATTGGCTTCCACGCCATCCGCGGCGGGGAGATTATCGGTGAACACAAGGTGATGTTTATCGGTGATGGCGAGCAACTGCACATTACCCATATTGCCCAGAGCAGGGGAAATTTTGCCGAGGGCGCACTTCGCGCCGCAGGCTGGGTCGTTGGTCAGCCTGCGGGCGTCTATGACATGCAGGATGTGCTCGACATATCCGGTTTGCCCGGTGAATGAAAGACAATGACTGGAAACTGAAACCTGTCTCAATTAGAATGCCACTCTTAGTATGACTCGTCGACATGAACAGATATGACAGCGAGATGGAGACAATTTCCATCTCGCTTTTTTTTGATCCTGACATCTGGCGTATTTGTAAACCTTGGCCATGGGGGCTGACTTGAACGGCGGGGCGGCACTTGCACTCGAGCATGGCGTAATCCTGGAGGGTACGCCTATCGGCGCCGAGGGTCTGTCTGTCGGCGAGGTAGTCTTCAACACGGCGATCACTGGTTACCAGGAAATCCTTACCGACCCTTCTTATGCAAGACAGATCATTACCCTGACACACCCCCATATAGGTAATACGGGCGTCAACGTCGAGGATGAAGAATCCAGCGAGATACGCGCCGCGGGCCTGGTGATCAAAGACCTGCCGTTTGCGGCCAGCAATTGGCGAAAGGAAATGCCTTTGCAGGATTACCTGAAGGCAAAGAGCGTGGTTGCGATTGCGGGCATAGACACTCGCAGGCTGACCCGCCTGCTGCGTGATCAGGGTTCGCAAAACGGCGCCATCATCGCTGGTAAGAAACTGCGGGCAGATGATATTGCTCGGGCGCTTGATGCCGCCAGGGCATTCAAGGGTATAAAGGGCATGGATCTCGCCAGGGAGGTCACGGCAGACAAACCTTACGACTGGAAGGAAGGCAGTTGGCTGCCCGGCGAGGGCTACCCGGTGATAGACGAAACGGAATTCCATGTGGTGGCCTATGACTTTGGCGTGAAGAGAAACATCCTCCGTCTGCTGGCAGACAGGGGTTGCCGATTGACGGTGGTCCCCGCCGGGACACAGGCCAAAGATGTGATGGCCATGAATCCGGACGGCATATTTCTCTCGAATGGCCCCGGGGACCCGGACCCTTGCGATTACGCCATCAGGGCAATCCGGGAACTGCTCGATACAGGCACGCCGATTTTCGGCATCTGTCTTGGATTGCAGTTACTGGGCCTGGCAGTCGGTATGCACACCATGAAGATGAAACACGGCCACCATGGCGCCAATCACCCGGTAAAAAAGCTGGATGATGGAACCGTGTTGATAACCAGCCAGAATCATGGCTTTTGTATTGACGAGACCAAGCTACCCGCCGGTGTTCGTATTACGCATCGCTCCCTGTTCGATAACTCAATCCAGGGCATACATCTGGATGACAGGCCGGCCTTTGGCTTTCAGGGGCATCCAGAGGCCAGCCCGGGGCCACAGGACGCCAGGCCCCTGTTTGATCATTTCATCTCCCTGATGAAGGAACACAGGGCGCAGCATGCCTAGGCGAACGGACATAGAAAGCATCCTGATCATCGGGGCGGGGCCGATAGTGATCGGCCAGGCATGTGAGTTTGATTATTCGGGAGTCCAGGCGTGCAAGGCGCTCCGGGAAGAGGGTTACAGAGTCATATTGGTGAACTCAAACCCGGCGACCATCATGACAGACCCGGATATGGCGGATGTCACCTATATAGAGCCGGTGGACTGGCGACATGTGGAGAACATTATCGCCAGAGAAAGGCCGGATGCTATTCTGCCCACCATGGGCGGGCAGACGGGGCTTAACTGTGCGCTCGATCTGGCCCGGGAAGGCATTCTGGACAAGTATGGGGCCGAGCTGATTGGCGCCACCAGAGAAGCCATTGACAGGGCGGAAGACAGGCAACAGTTTGACATAGCGATGAAATCCATCGGCCTCGAAACTCCCCGCAGCGCCGTGGCGCACTCGCTGGAAGAGGCAAGGCAGGTACAGGCCATGCTGGGTTATCCCTGTGTGATTCGGCCTTCCTTCACTCTCGGTGGTTCCGGCGGCGGCGTTGCCTACAATCAAGAAGACTTCGAAGAAATCTGCCTGCGCGGATTTGACCTCTCTCCCACCAAAGAGCTGCTCATAGATGAATCGCTGCTTGGCTGGAAGGAGTACGAGATGGAAGTTGTGCGAGACAAGAACGACAACTGCATCATCGTCTGCTCCATTGAGAATATCGACCCTATGGGCGTGCACACCGGCGACTCCATCACGATAGCCCCGGCCCAGACCCTGACGGACAAGGAATATCAGGTCATGCGTAATGCGTCGATTGAGGTGCTGCGGGTGATAGGTGTTGAAACCGGCGGGTCCAATGTCCAGTTTGCGGTTCACCCGGATACCGGGCAGCTAATGGTTATTGAAATGAACCCGCGGGTATCGCGTTCATCGGCGCTGGCGTCCAAGGCTACCGGTTTCCCGATTGCGAAGGTGGCTGCAAAGCTGGCTGTCGGTTACACCCTGGATGAATTGTCAAACGACATAACGGGAGGCGTTACGCCCGCGTCCTTTGAGCCTTCGATTGACTATATCGTGACCAAGATCCCGAGATTCACCTTTGAGAAGTTTCCCGAGGCGGAAAATATCCTGACAACGCAGATGAAATCCGTTGGCGAAGTGATGGCGATTGGCCGGACTTTTCAGGAATCGATTCAGAAGGCGTTGCGAGGGCTGGAGATTGGCATTGACGGCTTCACGCCCATTCTGGAGGACGGACAGAAAGATTGGCGGAACCTGCTGCGCAAGGAATTGCATATTCCAAGTGCTGACCGCTTGAGATACCTGGCGGATGCTATGCGTTACGGATTCAAGCTGGAAGAGATACGAGAACTCACCGGCATGGATTCCTGGTTTCTGGCGCAGATTCAGGACCTGATCGAGAAGGAAAAATCGCTGGCGAGCCGCAGTCTGGAGAGCCTTTCCAGGGATGAATTATTCCGACTCAAGCAGCAGGGTTTTTCCGATTCGCGGCTGGCCACGCTGCTTGAATCAAGTGAAGTGGATGTTCGCCGGTACAGGCTTGCCTTAGACGTTCGGCCCGTCTACCGACGGGTCGATACTTGTGCGGCGGAGTTCCGGGCATCCACGGCTTATATGTATTCCACCTATGAAGATGAATGTGAAGCTGAACCCACTGATCGCAAGAAGATCATTGTTTTGGGCGGTGGGCCGAACAGGATAGGCCAGGGCATCGAGTTTGATTACTGCTGCGTTCATGCGGCCCTGGCAATGCGGGAAGATGGATATGAGTCCATCATGATCAACTGTAATCCGGAGACGGTGTCCACTGACTATGACACTTCCGATCGTCTCTATTTCGAACCGCTGACTTTTGAAGACGTGATGGCGGTGGTGGATATCGAGAAGCCGACCGGCGTGATAGTCCAGTTTGGCGGCCAGACGCCGCTCCGTCTGGCTAATCGCCTGGAGGAGGCGGGCGCGCCGATTATCGGTACGCCACCGGACGCAATCGACAGGGCGGAGGACCGTGAAAGGTTCCAGCAACTGATAGTAAAGCTGGGGCTCAGGCAGCCTCCCAACAGAATCGTCAAAACACAGGAAGAAGCTGTCACGGCGGCGGACGCAATTGGCTTCCCCATTGTAGTCCGGCCGTCTTACGTCCTGGGCGGGCGAGCCATGGAGATTGTTTACGATCAAGATGAACTGCGCTCCTACATGCAAAGGTCGGTTGAAATTTCCGAAGATTCGCCCATCCTGCTGGACCGCTTCCTCGATCAGGCTATCGAGGTTGATATAGACGCGGTATCTGACGGCAAAGACATTGTCATTGGCTCCGTCATGCAACATATAGAACAGGCGGGCATTCATTCCGGGGATTCCGCCTGCTCTTTGCCGCCATACAGCCTGTCGGCAGCCCTGCAAGCGGAGATGCGCGAGCAGGTGAAGAGCATGGCCATCGAGCTTGGGGTCATTGGCCTGATGAATGTGCAACTGGCGATACAGAATGACGTGATCTATGTGCTGGAGGTCAACCCCCGGGCTTCCAGAACCGCGCCCTTCGTATCCAAATGTATTGGCGTTAGCCTTGCCAAGATTGCGGCCAGATGCATGGTGGGCGTCTCTCTGGAAGAACAGCAGTTCACCCGTGAGATAGTCCCAGATTTTTTTAGCGTCAAGGAGGCGGTTTTTCCGTTCGGCAAGTTTCCCGGCGTTGACCCTATCCTTGGCCCGGAAATGAAATCCACCGGCGAGGTGATGGGCGTCGGCATGAGTTTTGCCGAGGCCTACGGTAAAGCGCAGACAGCGGCGGGTGATACGATTCCGGGCAAGGGCAGCGTATTCCTCAGTGTCAGGGATGCAGACAAGGCGCAAATACCGGAGATGGCGCGAGAACTGATCGACCTTGGGTTTTCCATCGTGGCGACACATGGTTGCGCAAAGATTATCGAGCAAGCGGGGATGGCGGTCCGGCCGGTCAACAAGGTGCAGGAAGGCCGCCCGCATATTGTGGATATGCTAAAAAATGGTGAGGTAGATTTCATCATCAACACCACTGAAGGCAAGCAAGCTATTGCGGACTCTTTCATGATTCGAAGAACCGCGTTGCAGAACAAGGTGTGCTATACCACTACCATGGCGGGCGGGCGGGCCAGTATTGCCGCACTGCGCCACGGCAAAGACGCCACCGTACACAGCTTGCAGAGCCTTCAGCCAGAGAGGTAAAGAGCCCTCAGCCAGAGAGGTAAAGAGCCCTCAGCCAGAGAGGTAAAGAGCCCTCAGCCAGAGAGGTAAAGAACCCTCAGCCAGAGAGGTAAAGAGCCCTCAGCCAGAGAAGTAAAGAGCCCTCAGCCAGAGAGGTAAAGAGCCCTCAGCCAGAGAAGTAAAGAGCCTTCAGCCAGAGAGGTAAAGAGCCCTCAGCCAGAGAGGTAAAGAGCCCTCAGCCAGAGAGGTAAAGAGCCCTCAGCCAGAGAAGTAAAGAGCCTTCAGCGAAAAAGGTAAAAACCTGCCGCCCGCCAGGGCAGACAAAAGGCTGATCAGGCTGGACAATGACTCAATTCTTCTCGAAACTGACGTTTCCGATTATCCAGATACCTTAGCAAGGGAAGCATGAACAAAACACCCATGACAGTTCAGGGCGCTGATGCGCTGCGTCGGGAACTCAAAAGGCTGAAGTCCCGGGAGAGGCCGAGGATAGTGCAGGCGATTTCTGAGGCCCGCGAGCAGGGAGACCTGCGGGAGAATGCAGAATACCAGTACGCCAAAGAAGAGCAGGGGCATATTGAGGGGCGCATCATCGAGGTCGAGAACAAGCTCTCCAGAGCCCAGGTGATAGACGTGACGCAGATACCTGAATCCGGGAAGGTCATTTTTGGCACGACCGTCGTGCTGCTGAACCTGGAGAACGAGGAAGAGTTGACTTACCAGATCGTCGGCGACGACGAATCCGACATCAGTCTGAACAAACTTTCCGTCTATTCACCCACTGCCCGTGCGCTGATAGGCAAGCAAGTGGCTGATGTGGCGGTGGTCAAGACGCCCAGCGGGGAGGTCAGTTACGAAATCTGCTCAGTGTTGCACATTTAAGACAGGCTACTCCGTTGAATGTTCGAGAGAGCCGGGTTGGGTTGCCTCGCTGGTCGGTAAACGAGAAGGATGCCGCCAATCTTCTGCACGGTATCCGCGCCCATCTCCAGCAAGGTGACGGCGACTTGATTGCGCACTTCCCTGTCGCCAACGATTTTCACCTTGATCAGTTCGTGGTCATCAAGGGCCCGGTTCAACTCGTTCATTACAGGGTCCGACAGACCCTTGCCCGCTACTGTAACCACCGGCTTTAATCCGTGGCCGATTTTCCGGAGTTGTTTCCTGAGCTTTGAATTCATGTTGCTTCTGATGCCTGGGGTTTGCCCCGAAGGTGGGATTCTATCCACCGGGGCCATGGTTTGCGATACTACAAAACACTTTCTTCTTCCCCGGCAAGCTGCGAGGTAAATACCAGGATGAAAAAATCCAGGTCCGGCGCCAAATGGCTGAATGACCATGAAAGGGACGAATATGTGCAGCGCGCCCGCAGAGAGGGGTATCGCTCGAGGGCCAGCTACAAGCTGCTGGAGATAGATAAAAAGTTTGGCCTGTTGAAGCCGGCCATGACCGCCGTTGACCTGGGAGCGGCACCGGGGGGTTGGACACAGATTCTTGCAGAGAAGGCCGGGCCGAAAGGGTGTATTGTCGGGCTTGACCTGCTGGAGATGAAGCCCGTGCCCGGCGCGGTCATCCTGCAAGGAGATTTCACTGTGGCCGCCACGCTGGAGGCGCTGTTATCGGCCCTGGATGGGCGTGATGCAGACCTTGTAATTTCCGATATGGCCCCCAATCTAAGTGGTATGAAAGACATTGACCAGCCACGGGTAATGTATCTGGTTGAATTGGCTTTGGATTTTGCGGCAAGGGCGCTCAAGCCGGGCGGAACACTGCTGGCAAAGTGTTTCGAGGGCGAGGGTATTAACGAATTGCGAGAAGTATTCCGCAATAAATTCAAACAGTTAAGTAATTTCAAACCCAGGGCGTCAAGGCCCGGCTCCCGGGAAATCTACCTTCTGGGAAGAGGGTTCAAGGCCGAAGGCTGAAGGCAACTAAAAAACCCGCTGGCGGTCGAATGTATTGAGATGATGGTCGGGCTATAATCGCAGGCTCGACGTTCAATGCCGTGCCGGGTGAGTAACGAACCTTGGCCATAGAGGGCGGACAATTGAGTGACATGGGCAAAAATTTATTACTCTGGTTAATTATTGCGGCCGTGCTGTTGACGGTTGTTCAGAATTTCAATGGAGAATCGGATACGGAAGAAATCGATTACTCCGCTTTTCTGGAACTGGTGAATCAGAATCAGGTCAGGTCTGTGCAGATAGACGGCCTGACCATTTCCGGCCAACGCAATGACGGCCAGGCATTTGAAACCATCCAGCCACAGATTGCAGACAGCGCCTTGATCGGCGATATGCTGGACCACAATGTTGATTTCAAGGGCAACCGCCCGGACAAGCAAAGCATCTGGACCCAGCTTCTTGTTGCCAGCTTCCCGATTCTTGTCATCATTGCCGTGTTCATGTTTTTCATGCGGCAAATGCAGGGCGGTGCCGGGGGTCGCGGCGGCCCGCTGATGTTTGGCAAAAGCAAGGCGAAGCTGCTGGGTGAGGACCAGATCAAAACCACTTTCGCTGATGTTGCCGGGGTTGATGAGGCCAAAGCAGACGTTCAGGAACTGGTTGAATTTCTGCAGGACCCGGGCAAGTTTCAGAAGCTGGGGGGGCGTATCCCGCGCGGTATTCTGATGGTTGGCCAGCCAGGCACGGGCAAGACGTTGCTGGCAAAAGCCATAGCGGGGGAAGCCAAGGCGCCGTTTTTCAGCATATCCGGTTCCGATTTCGTTGAAATGTTTGTCGGTGTGGGCGCATCCAGGGTGCGCGATATGTTTGAGCAGGCGAAGAAGCAAACACCCTGCATTATCTTTATCGACGAGATAGACGCGGTGGGCCGTCATCGCGGGGCGGGTCTTGGCGGCGGCCATGACGAAAGGGAGCAGACCCTCAATCAACTGCTTGTGGAGATGGACGGCTTTGATGGCAACGAGGGCATCATCGTTATCGCCTCCACCAACAGGCCGGATGTACTCGACCCGGCGCTTTTGAGGCCGGGCCGTTTTGACCGGCAGGTGGTGGTACCTTTGCCTGATATTCGCGGACGCGAACAGATTTTGAAGGTTCATATGCGTAAGGTGCCGCTCGCCGAAGATGTTGAACCGGCGCTAATAGCCAGAGGTACACCCGGCTTCTCCGGGGCTGACCTCGCCAACCTGGTCAATGAAGCGGCGCTTTTCGCAGCCCGCCAAGACCAGCGAACTGTCGCCATGGCCCAGTTCGAGCAGGCCAAAGACAAGATCATGATGGGCGCCGAAAGAAAGTCCATGGTCATGTCGGAAAAGGAAAAAAGGAATACCGCCTACCATGAAGCGGGCCATTGTATTGTCGGCTACCTGATGCCTGAACATGATCCAACTTACAAGGTAACTATTATTCCCAGGGGCATGGCGCTTGGCGTTACCATGTTCCTGCCCGAAGAAGACCGATACTCCATGAGCAAACGGTCAATTCACAGCCAGATATGTTCACTCTTTGGCGGTCGCATTGCGGAAGAGTTAACCCTTGGGCCTGACGGAATAACCACCGGCGCTTCCAATGACATAGAACACGCCACCAGAATGGCGCGCTCCATGGTCACCCGATGGGGCCTTTCAGAGGAACTTGGACCCTTGATGTACGAAGAAAAGGACACGGAAGTATTTCTTGGCATGTCCGCAGGAAGCCCGCGTTCACAGGTTTCTGAGGAGACCGCCAAGAAGATTGACGAGGAAGTTCGCGCCATTATCGACGACTGTTATGCCACGGCCCGCCGCGTGTTGGAAGAGAACCGCGACAAGATGGACATGATGGCGGAGGGGCTACTCGAGTATGAAACGATTGATCGCGGGCAGATAGACGAGATTATGTCCGGTCGCAAACCAAGCCCGCCGAAAGACTGGGGCCAGCCTGACCCGGGGTCGCCACCCATAGTTGATGAGAGGGATACGGGTGAGGCGGTTGACCCCGGCCCCGTGGGTGACCCGGCGCCGGATCATTAAGCGGTAACCCGGCATGTCCTGCCTGGCCGGACTCAACAAGGGTGCCAGGATTATCCGTACTCACGATCTGGGCCAGACGGTGGCGGCCATCCGGGTCTGGCACTCGATTACTGAAGAACGGGTCCTCGACCCGGTGGATTAAATGCCCATGAGTAAAAGATATTTCGGCACAGATGGTATCCGCGGCAAGGTGGGTGAAGCGCCCATTACCGCGGAGTTCATGCTGAGGCTGGGGTGGGCGGCCGGTAAGGTATTCTCGCGGGGAGGTCGTGGCCGAATCCTGATTGGCAAGGATACGCGGGTATCCGGTTATATGTTTGAATCCGCCATCGAGGCGGGTCTTGTCTCCGCCGGCGTAGATGTTGCACTGCTTGGCCCCATGCCCACACCGGCTATCGCCTACCTGACGCGCACCTTTAATGCGAGTGCCGGTATCGTGATCAGCGCGTCCCATAATCCCTATCAGGACAATGGTGTAAAGTTTTTCTCCGGTGACGGCGCCAAGTTGGATGATGACGTTGAAGTTGCCATAGAAGCGGAATTGGAAGCGCCCATGCAAATGGTCGCCTCGAACAAGATTGGCAAGGTATCCCGTATCAATGATGCGGCGGGTCGTTATATTGAATTCTGCAAGAGTTGTTTCCCGTCTCGATTGAACTTGAAGGGCCTGAAGATTGTGCTTGATTGTGCGCACGGCGCAACCTATCACGTTGCGCCGGATGTGTTCAGGGAGCTGGGCGCTGAAGTCATCGCACTTGGCACGGAGCCCGATGGTTACAACATCAACGCCGAGGCGGGCTCCCTCTATCCGGAAATGTTGCGCTCCGCGGTTGTTGCGGAAAAAGCGGACGTGGGTATCGCTCTCGACGGTGACGGCGACCGGGTCATCATGGTCGATCATCTTGGCGAGGTGGTCGACGGCGACGAATTGCTGTTTATTATTGCCGATTCACTGCATGAGGCCGGGAAATTGCAAGGTGGGGTGGTGGGCACTCTGATGACCAACTTTGGCCTGGAGGAAGCCCTCAACGTGCGGGGCATACCCTTTGCGCGGGCTTCAGTCGGAGACAAATATGTACTGTCGGAGCTTCAGTCCCGTGGATGGGTACTGGGTGGTGAGAACTCCGGCCATATACTGTGCCTGGATTTGACAACGACCGGGGACGGCATTGTCTCCGCCCTGCAAGTGCTGGTTGCCATGCTCGAATCGGGCGCTTCGCTGCGAACCCGGCGGCAGCGTATGAAAAGGTACCCGCAACATCTGATTAACGTGGCGTGTCATAAGAAGGTAAATCTGAGCAAGGTCGGCCCGGTGTCTGAAGCCGTCATGGCGGCGGAAAAGCAACTGGCCGGTAAGGGGCGTGTAATCCTGCGGGCATCGGGAACAGAGCCGGTGGTCAGGGTCATGGTGGAAGGCGAAGACGAAAGTGTTGTCACCAGCCTGACGGAAGGCTTGGCGGAGGCGGTTTCCAGGGAACTTGGATAGGCGGACATCGTTTGAAACTTCCACTTAAAGTCGTTAACATCTGCCGCCCTTTCTGATGGCTGGGTAGAAATTGTGCGCCCTCCGCTGGTTGCCGGTAACTGGAAGATGAATGGCGATAGCGCCGGTATTGACCTGCTGCTGAATGAAATCCTGGCGGAATTGAAGGCAGTCAACCTGCCACATTGCGACCTGCTGGTTTTCCCGGCTTATGTTTACCTGGCTGGCGTGGTGTCGAAGCTCAGGGGCAGCGGGATTGGCGCAGGAGCGCAAGATGTTGACCGGCAAGAAGGCGGTGCCGTGACCGGCGGAGTTTCCGCCGCCATGTTGCGGGATGTCGGTTGTGAATATGTCATTGTCGGACACTCCGAGAGGCGCGGGTTTTTTGCTGAAAGTGACGAAGTGGTCGCAGACAAGTTTGAGCAGTGCCTGGCTAACCGGTTGAAGCCGATACTTTGCGTTGGCGAAACGCTGGATGAAAGAAAGTCAGGGCGAACCTTGTCTGTTGTGGCAAGGCAAGTGCAAGCCGTTATCGCCAAGGTTGGCGCGGATGGCATGCGAACCGCCACGATTGCATACGAGCCTGTCTGGGCGATTGGCACGGGGGAAAGCGCCACACCTGAACAGGCGGAGGATGTGCACAAAAGCCTCCGCGCATGTCTCGCTGAGGCAGACGCTGGTATTGCGGAGTCGACGAGGGTGCTTTACGGTGGCAGCGTTACCCCGGAAAATGCGGGCGCTCTGTTTGCAAAACAACATGTGGATGGTGCCCTTGTGGGTGGTGCATCTTTGAATGGGAAAGGCTTTGTTGAAATTTGCAAAGCCGCCGATAATTCTTCAGGTTAAGAACGGAATATGAATACATTTGAGACTCTGGTATTGGTTGTTCATGTACTCGCGGCCCTGGCGATCATTGGCCTTGTATTGATACAGCATGGCAAGGGCGCGGACATGGGTTCAGGATTTGGAGCGGGTGCCAGTTCAACAGTATTCGGCAGCGGCGGTGCAAGCAATTTTATGACGCGGCTGACCACGATAATTGCGATAACCTTTTTCCTGACCAGTTTCGGCCTCGCCTTTTATGCCAAGGAAAGGTCTCTTGCGGTTCGTGACTTGGGTATTCCGGTGGTCGTGGATGAGGCGGAGGACCCGGCAGAAGGCGAGGCAGAGCTGCCAACTTTCGAGGCGGCCCCGCTGAATGAGACGGATTCGGAAATACCTGAGTAAGGTCAGTTTTACGCCGAAGTGGTGGAATTGGTAGACACGCTATCTTGAGGGGGTAGTGGGGGTAACCCCGTGGAGGTTCAAGTCCTCTCTTCGGCACCAGACCAAAAGGGCCTCTCGTGAGGCCCTTTTGGTGTTTATAGCGGGTGCTTGGTGGTCTTGACCGGATAAGCCCGCACATCTATAATCCGGCACCCTTTGTTGCGGGGTGGAGCAGTCTGGTAGCTCGACGGGCTCATAACCCGTAGGTCGTAGGTTCAAATCCTGCCCCCGCTACCATGTATTTGTGGTTACATGGCCCCTTTTTAGGGGCTTTTTTTAGCCTCGGTTTCAGAGCCGGGGCGGGGTGGGACGACAAGCCCATCAGATTTTGGAAATGGGCGTAAGCCCATTTTTTGTTTGTATCTGATCGGTGTAAGAGGTGGAGGCGCGAGGCTGGAATGAGTGATCGGCTCAACGAGATGGTCCGGCCGGTTGTGGTGGCGCTTGGATGCGAGCTTTGGGGCATTGAGCATTTGTCCAGAGGGCGACATTCAACCCTGAAGATTTATATAGACTCAGAGAAGGGCGTGGATATAGAGGATTGCGCCAGAGTCAGCCGGCAGGTGAGCAGCCTGCTGGACGTGGAAGACCCGCTCAAGGGTGAGTATACCCTCGAGGTGTCTTCACCGGGGCTGGGCAGGAGGTTGTTCAGCCCGGACCAGTACGCGGTGTTTGCAGGGTCGGAAGTCAATATAAGGCTGAAGCGACCCTATGAAGGTAAACGCAGATACTCGGGGCGGTTGTGTGGCGTAGAAGGAGACGAGATTATTCTCGACGTGGGAGATGAGAAAATCCTGTTTCCCATTGAAGAAATTGAGAGAGCAAATGTTGTCCCTGAACTTTCAGGGCAACCAGAGGCGGAGTGATGAGCAAAGAGATATTGTTGGTAGTTGAGTCAGTATCTAACGAGAAGGGTGTGCCGGAAGACATCATATTTGATGCCATAGAAGTCGCACTTGCGAGCGCCACCAAGAAACGTTACGACGAAGAGGTGGAGCTTCGCGTGGCGATTGACAGAGAATCGGGAGAGTACGAAACCTTCCGCTACTGGGACGTGGTGCCGGACGATGAGGAAATCGAATTCCCCGGTGCGCTGTTGACTGTCACCGAGGCAAAGGAAAAGGACCCTTCGCTGGAGGCGGGCGACAGGTATGAAATACCCGTTGATTCCGTTGAGTTTGGCCGCATTGCCGCGCAGACCGCCAAGCAGGTCATTGTCCAGAAGGTGCGCGAGGCGGAACGCGCCCAGGTTGTGGAGGCTTATCGCGGCAAGATCGGGGACCTGGTAAACGGCCAGGTAAAGAAGGTTACCCGCGAGGCGGCGATTGTTGACCTGGGTAGTAATGCAGAGGCAATCCTCCCTCGTGAAGAGTGGATTCCGCGGGAAAATTTCAGGATTGGTGACCGGCTCAGAGCCTTGCTTGAAGAAGTTCGCCCCGAGGCCCGTGGCCCCCAGCTTGCTCTGACACGCACGTCGCCGATGGTGCTGACCGAATTGTTCAAGATAGAAGTGCCGGAAATCGCCGATGGCGTCATTGAAATCCTGGGTTGCGCCAGGGACCCGGGTTCTCGCGCCAAGATTGCGGTCAAGACCAACGACGGTCGAATTGACCCGGTCGGGGCCTGTGTCGGCATGCGTGGTTCAAGGGTGCAGGCAGTATCCAACGAACTGGGCAATGAACGAATTGATATTGTTCCCTGGCACGACAATGTGGCTCAGTTGGCAATCAGCGCCATGGCGCCTGCGGAGGTTGTTTCAATTGTCGTCGATGAAGAGACACACAGCATGGATATTGCGGTTTCTGAAGAAAACCTGGCTCAGGCCATCGGCCGCGGCGGTCAGAATGTAAAACTGGCCAGTGAACTGTCGGGTTGGGATCTCAATATAATGACCGAAGCGGAAGCCGCGGAAAAGCATGAGGCGGAAGCAGGGACGACCATGCAAAACTTTATGCGGCACCTGGACGTGGATGAAGACGTTGCTGTTGTGCTGGTGGAAGAGGGATTTGCCACGCTTGAAGAAGTTGCCTATGTACCCATAGAAGAGATGGTCGCCATCGAAGGGTTCAATGAAGATATCGTTGATGAGCTAAGGTCAAGAGCCAAGAATGCGCTGACAACTCAGGAACTCGCCAGCGAAGAGGAACTAGGTGAAACAGAGCCCGCCGAAGATCTCCTTAACATGGATGGTATGGATAAAAAGCTCGCTTATCAGCTTGCTGGTATGGGCATTGTTTCCATGGAGGACCTTGCGGAGCAGGCGATAGATGACATCATCGATATCGAGGAAATGACGGAGGAGCGGGCGGGAGAATTGATCATGACCGCACGTGCGCCCTGGTTCGAAGAAGAAGAGCTTGAAGGTAAAGAACTTGGAAATGCGTCTCCGGATGCGGTATCGCCCTAGGCGGGCAAAGCCCGGAGCAGAAGGCACGAGTATATGTCTGAAGAAACAGTAAAAAAACTCGCGGAGTCCATCGGTACTCCTGTCGAACGTCTATTGCTTCAGATCGAAGAGGCGGAACTGCCTCAACGATCAGCCACGGACGTCATTGGGGAAGAAGAAAAGGCAGATCTGCTTGCCTTCCTCAAACGAAGCCACGGCGCGGAAGCTGGTGGGCCACGGAAGATAACCCTGAAGCGCCGAACTTTGTCCACCCTGAAAACAGGCGGGGCGGCGGGCAGGGGTAGAACTGTCAACGTGGAGGTGCGTAAAAAACGAACCTACGTCAGGCGTGGCACCGTTGATGGCGAACAGGAAACACCCATTGAGCCAACTGAATTCGGCGACACCGATCAACCGGAAACGGCCAGAAGTGCCGAGACCGAAGCAGAGAAGAAGCGCCAGCAAGCTGCCGCCGACAAGCTTGCGGAGCAGGCTGAAAAAGAAAAGAAGGCGCGAGAAGAGCGCGAGAATAAAGAAGAAAAGGCCCAAGCTGCAACAGCGCCGGCAGCCGCTTCTGTTGAGGCGCCGGCCGAAGACGGCAAGGTGTCGTCACGCAAGGACAAGCGTGACCGCCGCGACCTGGACGAAGAAGATATTCAAAAGAAGAAGTCCAAACAGGGCAATCGCAAACGTCGTGTGGAGGAACTGATTGGCGATGACCTCCTCGAAGACGAAATCATTATCGAACCTGAAGAAGAAAAGCCCGGGGAAGAAAAGCCCGGGGAAGAAAAGCCCGGGGAAGAAAAGTCCGAAGAAGCCGTGACTCTGGGGTTGAGTTCACCTCGCTCCCGGCGGGCTAAAAAGCCAGTCAAGCAGCACAAGTTCACGGCGCCAACGGAAGAGATCAAGCGAGAGATTGAGTTGGGTGAAAGTATCACCGTTCAGCAGCTTTCTCAAAAGATGTCCGTCAAGGCGACGGATGTTGTCAAGACCCTGTTCAATCTGGATGTTACGAAGACCATCAACGAATCAATTGATCAGGATACAGCCGTGCTGGTGGTGGAAGAGTTTGGTCACACCGTCAAGCTACTGGATGCGGATGCGGTTGAAACATCACTGGAAGAAGACTTGATATATGACACGGATGCCGTGTCCCGGGCGCCAGTGGTAACAGTGATGGGTCATGTGGACCACGGCAAGACCTCCCTGCTTGATTACATCAGAAATGCCCGTGTCGCCGGCGGCGAAGCCGGTGGCATCACCCAGCATATTGGTGCTTACCGGGTGTCCACCAGTCACGGGGAGATCTGTTTTATTGATACGCCCGGCCATGCGGCATTTACCGCCATGCGCGCCCGCGGTGCCAATGCCACTGATATAGTGATCTTGGTGGTTGCCGCTGACGATGGCGTCATGCCGCAAACGGAAGAGGCCATACAACATGCAAAGGGCGCGGCTGCGCCCATCGTGGTCGCCATCAACAAGATTGACAAGGAAGGCGCAGACCCGGAAAAGGCCAAGAACGAATTGGCCGCGAAGGACGTCATTCCTGAGGACTGGGGCGGCGATACCCAGTTTGTGCCGGTGAGTGCCATTACCGGTGAAGGTGTTGAGAATTTGCTGGAAGCGGTGCTTCTGCAGGCGGAACTGCTTGAACTGACGGCAGTTGAAGACGGCCCCGCCCAGGGCATCGTTATTGAATCCGAATTGGACAAGGGCAAGGGGCCTGTTGCAACCCTGCTGGTACAGAACGGCACATTGAAGCAGGGTGACGTGCTGGTTGCCGGTCAGTGTTTTGGCCGCGTTCGTGCGTTAAACAATGAGGGTGGCAAACCTGTAAAACTTGCCGGGCCCGCCACCCCGGTTGCGACCTTGGGGCTGAACGGTACGCCGGGTGCCGGCGATCATTTCAGCGTAGTTAAGGATGAAAAACGAGCCCGTGAGATAGCGGAATTCCGTGCCAGCAAGGCCAATGAAGCAAGGCTCAACACGGGAATTTCCCTTGACAGTTTGTTGGATAATTTCGGCGAGGATGAGACCAAGCGCCTCAATATTGTGGTCAAGGCGGACGTGCGAGGCTCGCTCGAAGCGATTCTGTCCGCGCTGAACGACATGGGCAACGAGGAAGTCAAAGTCAATGTTGTCATGTCGGGGGTTGGTGGCATTGCCGAGTCCGATGCCACTTACGCGGTGACTGCGGGCGCGGTGATATTCGGATTCAATGTACGCGCCGACAATGCAGCCAAGAAGGTCATCGAATCAGAAGGCCTGGACCTGCGTTATTACAATGTTATTTATGATCTTGTGGGCGACGTGAAGGCCGCCCTTTCCGGCATGCTGTCGCCGGAACTGCGCGAAGACATTGCCGGTATTGCGGAAGTGCGCGACGTATTTCTGTCCAAGAAGTTGGGCCAGATTGCCGGTTGCATGATTGTTGAGGGAACCGTGTCTCGAGCGAAGAATATACGCGTACTGAGGGATAGCGTCGTCGTCTATGAGGGCGAGCTTGAATCACTGCGTCATTTCAAGGACGAAGTTGAAAATGTTTCCAGCGGGACCGAGTGCGGCATCGGCGTCAAGAACTATAACGATGTCAAGGTTGGCGATCAGATAGAAGTGTTCGATATCCGGGAAGTCGTCCGGGAACTCCAGTGACAAACGCAATGCCGAGAGAATCCAGCAGGGAAAGAAAAATCGCCGACCTTATCCGGAGGGAATTGGCAGTGCTCATTCAGCGAGAGGTCAGGGACCCCCGAATCGGGATGGTGACCCTCAACGAAGCAAAGGTCAGCCGCGACCTGGCTTTCTCCGATATTTATTTCACTGTGCTGGGCGCGGAGGATACAAAAGCGGTGGAGGAAGAGTTGAACAAGGCAGCGGGTTTTTTTCGCTCCCAGCTCGCGAAGGTGCTGAGCATCCGCACTACGCCAAGGTTACGGTTCCACTATGACAACACCCTGGAAACCGGTGCGCGAATCAGCCAGGCCATTGACAGCGCTATTCAGGAAGACATCGCCACGCTCAACAGAAGGGACCATGAGTCGTAGAAGCGCCAAAGGGCGGGCCGTCAGCGGTATATTGTTGCTGGACAAACCGCAAGGGATAACGTCTAATGCCGCGCTGCAGGCGGTGAAGAGACTCTACAATGCCTGCAAGGCTGGCCACACAGGCTCCCTGGACCCGCTTGCCACGGGGGTTTTGCCACTGTGTTTTGGCGAGGCGACCAAGTTTTCCCAGCTCCTTCTGGATGCAGACAAACATTATCTGGCGAAGGTCAGGTTGGGGGTGGCTACAGAGACCGGGGACGCGGACGGAGCTGTTATCAAAGAGAAGGCCGCCCCAGAGGTATCGGATGCACAGGTTGAATCGATACTCGACGCGTATCGCGGGGAGATATCCCAGATACCTTCCATGTTTTCGGCGGTGAAGATGAACGGGCAACCCCTGTACAAACTTGCCCGCCAAGGCATAGAGGTGGCGCGAAAGAAACGGCCCGTCACGATTTACCAGCTTGAAGTTGTGGAACGTGCCAGGGACGAAATGACATTGGACATCCGCTGCAGCAAGGGAACCTATATCAGGACCCTGGCGGAAGATATTGGCCGCGACCTGGGTTGTGGCGCTCATGTGGCCGGCTTGAGACGTCTTGCGGCGGGTCCATTTTCTTGCGATAACACTGTAACGATGGAGGGGCTGGAAAGCCTCGCCGGGGACGAGAGTCGGCTGGATGAACAGTTGTTGCCGGTTTGTGCCGCCGTCAAGGGTTGGCCATCCGTGGCGTTGACCGAAGTCACTGCTTCTTATCTGCGTCAGGGTCAGCCGGTACAGGTTGCGAGCGCACCCACACACGGGTGGGTCAGTATATTTTCGGAATCAGAGACAGGCGAGAATGTATTCATCGGCATTGGCGAGATTCTGGAAGATGGGAAAGTGGCGCCAAGAAGATTGGTCGTCCACTGACACGGGGTATCTGCAAATATGCGCGGATGTTCCCGTTTTATTGACACGCAGGCTTCTTTTACGGGAAGCAGGGCGAAGCATATTAACCGGAGCAAACAATGGCTTTAAGAAATGAACAGAAGTCTGAAATTGTCAAAGAGTTTGGAACTTCTGAAAATGACACTGGGTCGCCGGAAGTACAGGTGGCCCTGTTGACGGCAAATATTGAACAACTGCAAACGCATTTCAAAGAACACGCCCATGATCACCATTCAAGGGTTGGGCTGCTGCGGATGGTCAGTCGAAGACGCAAGTTGCTGAATTACCTGCGCAACAAGAATACAGACCGGTATGCGTCGATTATTAAAAAACTCGGTCTGCGACGATAACTAAAAGTTGCCGGTGAAGAATTCACCGCAACAATCAATTGGAGAATAATGTGAGTTATGTAAGCAAGAAATTTAATTATGGTGGTCAGGAAGTCCTTCTGGAAACCGGGAAGGTCGCGAGGCAGGCAAATGCTGCCGTCATGGTCACCATGGCGGACACAACCGTACTGGTTGCCGTGGTCGCCAGAAAAGAAGCGTCACCGAACCAGGCTTTTTTCCCGCTGACGGTGAACTATGAAGAAAAAACCTATGCGGCGGGCAAAATACCCGGTGGCTTCTTCAGGCGTGAAGGTCGCCCCTCGGAAAAAGAGACGCTGACATGCCGCCTGATTGACAGACCAATCAGGCCGCTTTTCCCCAAGGGTTTCATGAACGAGGTGCAGGTCACCTGCCAAGTGGTTTCCGCCAACAAGGATGTGGACCCTGATATACCGGCAATGATCGGTGTTTCCGCCGCCCTGTCGCTTTCCGGCATTCCGTTTGCGGGCCCCATAGGCGCAGCCCGGGTCGGCTTCACGTCGGCAGGCTATTTGCTGAACCCCGGCTACGAGGCGTTGGAAAACTCTGATCTGGACATGGTGGTTGCTGGTACGGAATCCGCCGTCTTGATGGTTGAATCGGAAGCCAATGAACTGACGGAAGATCAGATGCTGGGTGCGGTGCTGTTTGCGCATCAGGAAATGCAGGCAGTCATTGCCGCTGTTAATGAACTCAAGGCGGAAGCGGGCAAGGCACCCTGGGCGTGGGAACCCGCGCAGGAAAACACCACTCTGGTGCAAGAGATCAGTGAGAAATTTTCCGCGGAGATAGGCGGTGCCTACCAGATTACCGAGAAGTCGGTCCGCCAGGAAAAGCTGAGCGAATTGCGAAACGCCGCCATGGAAACGTTTGCCACCGAAAGCATTGATGCCGACGAGGTACGGGGAGTATTCAGCGGTATTGAGAAGAAAATCGTCCGACGGGCCATTGTTGATGGGCAGCCACGGATAGATGGCCGTGATGCCGCAACGGTGCGCCAGATTCATGTCGAAGTTGGCGTACTGGCAAAGGCGCACGGCAGTGCGTTGTTTACCCGTGGCGAAACACAAGCGCTGGTTTCAACGACCCTGGGCTCCATGCGTGACTCGGCGATTGTCGATGCATTGCAGGGCACTTATCGTGACCCCTTTTTCCTGCATTACAACTTTCCACACTATAGTGTTGGCGAAACCGGTTTTTCCGGCGGGCCAAAACGGCGTGAGATTGGTCATGGGCGTCTGGCTCGTCGGGGCGTGTCGGCGGTTCTTCCGAAGGCGGCAGACTGGCCTTACACCACCAGGGTGGTGTCAGAGATCACGGAATCCAACGGTTCCTCGTCCATGGCGTCCGTATGCGGCGCCAGCCTCGCGCTGATGGATGCGGGTGTGCCTCTCAAGGCGCCGGTTGCCGGCGTTGCCATGGGTCTGGTACTCGATGGTGAAGACTTTGCCGTGCTGACAGACATCCTGGGTGATGAAGATCACCTGGGTGACATGGACTTCAAAGTTGCTGGCACGGAAACAGGCGTGACGGCGCTGCAAATGGATATCAAGATCCAGGGGATTACCGAGCAAATCATGGAGATTGCACTTGCGCAGGCCCGTGAAGCGCGGCTTCATATCCTGGGGGAAATGAACCAGGTCATAGGCAAATCCCGCGAACAGGTTTCCGAGAACGCGCCTTCCATGGTGGTCATCAAGGTTGACCCCGAGAAGGTTCGCGACATCATCGGCAAGGGCGGCTCTACTATCCGCGGTATTACAGATGAAACCGGCGCATCCATAGATATCGAGGATGATGGCTCCGTTACTATCTTTGGTGAAGATGCGGCTTCCAGGGATGCGGCTGTATCCCTGATCGAAGCCATCACTGCCGACGCGGAAGTAGGCCAAATCTACAACGGCAAGGTTGTAAAAATCGCGGACTTCGGCGCCTTCGTCAACATTCTTCCCGGCAAGGATGGTCTGGTGCATATTTCCCAGATTGCCCATGAGCGAGTCGAAAAGGTCACCGATCACTTGTCCGAGGGCCAGGAGGTTCAGGTGGTTGTACTTGATGTGGACCGTGGCCGGATCAAGCTCTCCATGAAAGAGATGCTCGATGGCGGGCCCACAGATGATGATTCCGACGCCATCTCCGGTGAAGATGCGGCCCCCGGTAATGCGGCTGCATCCGGGTCTGATGAGCCTGCCGCCGAGGCGGAAGTGGGCCAAGTCTATAGCGGCAAGGTTGTGAATATCGTGGACTATGGCGCCTTCGTCAATATTCTTCCTGGCAAGGACGGTCTGGTGCACATTTCTCAGATTGCCCATGAACGCGTCGAGAGAGTCGCCGACTACCTGTCCGAGGGGGAGGAGGTTCAGGTGATTGTGCTCGATGTGGACCGTGGCCGGATTTCACTCTCCATAAAGGATCTGCTTGAGGACGAGTCTGATCAGGTTGACGATGAAGATGATGAAATCCAGGCGGACGACAAGGAAGAACTCGTTGGCTGAATGAACGGAGCGGGAAGGCGAGAGTCTTCCCCTTTTTTCATGCCATGAATGGCGTCAGGATTTTGCCAAAGGTGAATTCCTGATCAGGTCATCCACCACGGAAGGGTCCGCCAGCGTACTGGTGTCCCCCAGCTTGTCCAGTTCATTTTCGGCAATCTTTCTCAGAATACGGCGCATGATTTTACCTGAGCGGGTTTTTGGCAGGCCCGGGGCCCATTGCAGGATGTCCGGTTTGGCAATGGCACCTATCTCTGATTTGACCAGATCATACAACTCCGTTTGCAACTCTGCGGTGCCTTCCTCGCCCTGCATCAGGGTGACAAAAGCATAAATGCCCTGGCCCTTTACATCGTGGGGATAACCGACAACGGCCGCTTCCGCCACCAGGCCATGTTCAACCAGGGCGCTTTCTATTTCCGCCGTACCCATTCTGTGCCCCGATACGTTCAATACATCATCCACCCTGCCGGTGATCCAGTAGTAACCGTCCTCGTCTCGTCGTGCGCCATCCCCGGTGAAGTAGTAGCCGGGGTACATCGAGTAGTAAGTATCAAAACAGCGTTGATGATCTCCGAACACCGTGCGGATTTGCCCCGGCCAGGAATCACTGATGGCAAGGTTGCCGGATGCGGCTCCTTCGATTTCCCTGCCCTGATCGTCCAGCAGGACGGGCTTGACCCCGAAGAAGGGGCGGGTGGCGGAACCGGGTTTCAATGAGGTCGCGCCGGGCAGTGGTGTGATCATGATGCCCCCGGTTTCCGTCTGCCACCAGGTATCGACAATCGGGCAGTTTTCCTCGCCGACAATATGGTAGTACCACTCCCAGGCTTCCGGGTTGATGGGCTCCCCGACCGTGCCGAGCAGACGCAGAGACTTTCTTGAAGTGCCGGTGACATATTCATCACCCTGGCCCATCAGCGCTCGCAGAGCCGTCGGCGCCGTATAGAAGATGTTGACCTTGTGCTTGTCTACAACCTGCCAGCATCTGGATGCATCCGGGTAGGTGGGTATGCCTTCAAACATCAGGGTAATGGCGCCGTTGGCGAGGGGGCCATAAACAATATAGGAATGGCCAGTGACCCAGCCAATATCAGCGGTACACCAGTAGACGTCTCCTTCATGGTAGTCGAACACATACTTGTGGGTCATGGTGGCATACAACAGATAGCCACCAGTGGTATGGAGTACGCCCTTGGGTTTACCCGTTGAGCCGGATGTATAGAGAATAAACAGCGGGTCTTCGCTGCTCATGGGTTCAGCCTCGCAGTGGGCGGATACGGATGCGATTGCCTCGTGGTACCAGATGTCTCGCCCGGCCACCCAGTTGATATCCGCGCCGGTTCGTCGGACAACCAACAGGGTGGACACATCAGGGCAGTTGGCCACCGCCTTGTCGGTATTCTCTTTGAGGGGGATGGGCTTGCCGCCGCGAATGCCTTCATCGGCGGTGATCACGATGCGACAGTCTGAATCAAGAATTCTGTCGCTGAGTGCCTGGGGTGAAAAGCCACCAAAGACCACCGAGTGGATGGCGCCGATTCTCGCGCAGGCCAGCATGGCGTAAGCGGCCTCGGGGATCATCGGCATATAAATGCAAACCCTGTCGCCCTTGGTGACGCCTCTTTCCTTCAACACGTTTGCAAGACGGCACACCTGTTCATGTAATTCTCTGTAAGTGATTACAAGGTCGTCATTCGGGTCGTCGCCTTCCCAGATGATGGCCGTTTGATCACCCTTGTGTTCAAGATGACGGTCCACACAGTTGTAGCAGGCGTTCAGTTCGGCTCCGATGAACCAACCGACCTCTCCTTTGTGAAAGTCGGACTCGGTGAGCGTGTCCCAGTGCTTGAACCATGTCAGAAACTCGTCGGCTTTCTGAGACCAGAATTCTTCGGAACGATTTATGGACGCATCATACATGGCTAGATATTGGTCATTGCGAATGTGTGCGCTGCTTTCCGTCTCTTTGGGTACCGGGTAAACCTTGTGCTCTGACATGCGTATTTCCTTGGGCGGCAATGGTAAAAGCGACAGGTTGCCACAATAGCGACCCGAGTCAACTTGGCTAGATGATGGTGGCTTGTATTAACTTCAGCATCGCTTCGTAATCCAGAGAACCGGCAATTCGCCAACAAAGCGCACTCTTGCCAACGCCGAGGGGCCTTCGATGGCGATAAGCCAGGGTTTGAGTTCAGCGGTCATCTGGTCTGGCGCCCCGGGTCCCGTTCATTGACCGGGGCATTCGGTTGGGCCCGGCGTTTGCGTCTTTTGCGTTGCTTCTTGTTGCCGGCCGGTTGCTTCATCTCTTGGCGGCGGGCTTCATTGGCTTCCTGGTATTCCGTCCACCAGCCGCCCAGTTTGTCGGTTTCTTCGCCGGCCGCTTCCCTGAGTAGCAGGAAGTCGTAGGCCGCGCGGAAGCGTCTGTTTTCCATCAGGTAGTCCGGCTTGCTGCCGAATCGTGTAGGCAGCCGAAATTGCAGATACCAGATGTCGCGTATGAAGCCTGTAACGCGCTTGGGAATTGAGGTAAACAGTTGCTGCTTGGCGAGTATGTTGTTTGCAGCCTCCTGTGAGGCGGTCGCATGGGGAATGCCCTCCTCTTGCTGTAGCCGCTCTTTTTCTTCGATAAACGGATACCACAGGATGGCCGCGTAAATAAATGCGATCATCACCGGCAGCCCTTTGGCCATGCGTTCATCGGTGCTTGTGAGAGCGAGCCTTACCAATTCCTCTGTGGCATTGTCGGCCATCGACCGTTTCGAGTCCGGGAATAACCAGCCGTACAGGTCATGCGCCATCATGGTGTCAAATGAAGCTGAACCGTGCCCGGATAAAAACAGTTTGAGCACTTCGTCGAACAATCTGGCTCTTGAGACATCCTGAACGAGGTAACCCAGCGACTCGATGGCCTTGCAAACCTCATCTTCTATTTCAAATTGCAGCTTTGCCTTGAACCTCACCGCCCGCAGCATTCTTACCGGGTCTTCGCGAAACCTGTCCCAGGGGTCTCCCATGGTACTGATGCGTTTTGCCTGTATGTCTGCCATGCCATTGGCCGGGTCCAGGGTTTCTCGGGATTTCGGTTGGTAATAAACGGCGTTCATGGTGAAGTCGCGACGAAATACGTCTTTCGTAAAAGTGCCGTAGATGTTGTCACTTAACGTCATGCCGGTGTCGGAGTGGTTCTTGTCGTATTGCTCGCCGTGAGCCCCTCTGAAGGTGGTGACCTCAACTATCTCCCGACCGAACCTGACATGGACGATCTTGAACCGCCTGCCGATGATCCGCGAATTACGAAACAGCTTCCTGATCTCTTCAGGGTGCGCACTGGTCGCCACGTCAAAGTCCTTGGGGGATTTACCGAGTAGCAGGTCACGGATACAACCACCGACCAGATAGGCCTGGTAACCATGTGCCGTCAGATGGTTGACGACCTTGACCGCATTGACGCTGATTTGCTCGTCTTTGATCGGGCTGAGGGAGGTGCTCATTCCAAGGAATCGGCCGGAGAGCCGCAGTGCTTCTTAATCATGTATCAAGGTCTGATCGCGTGAATTGAAGGGGGATTTTAACAGACTCGACAGTGAGCCAGATTTTCTTATTGTATTTTTTGCTTGTTTTTATACTGCGGACCCTCACCCTTGGTCGCCGACCATAATAACAACACTTTGGTTTATGCTGAACTCGATTGGCGGGAACTACCCCAGAAGAACTGCCCCAGAATAGGAAAGAAAAGTGTAATGCCATGTAAAACAAAGGCTTACAAACATCGACTCTGATTTTGGGGAAGGTGGTGTTACTCAATGTTACGAAAATGTTCCCAAAGGTAGCTCTAGCGGTTACGGCTTCTCTCACGGGGGAGGCCCAGCCTCTGCCGTTTCTGCCAGAGGCTCTTTCTGGATATGCCCAGTTTTTGAGCCAGTTCGGTCTCGGTCATCTGATCCTGGTTTTCCAGCACAAATCGCACAAAATAATCCTCCAGTGACACCTTTTCTTCGTCCATCTCCGGCGAGGGTATGCTGGCCCGCCGCCCCGGTTCAACAGCGAGCAGGCCCGGGCTGATGGTCTTCCCTTCACACAGGATGACGGCCCGCTGTATGGCGTTCTCGAGTTCTCGAATATTACCGGGCCAGTTGTAGTCCTTGATACATTTTGCCGCTGCATCGCTGAACTTCAGCCGAGTCTGCCCATGACGTTCGGCATTGCTGGCGAGAAAATGCTTCGCCAGCATGAGGACGTCCGAGTTGCGTTCACGCAGCGGCGGCAAGGCAAGCCTTACAACATTCAGGCGGTAATAAAGATCTTCCCGAAAAGCGCCATCATTGACCAGCGCCCGGAGATTGCGATGTGTTGACGCGATTAATCGAACTGAAACTTTGAGTGTTTCAACGGAGCCAAGACGCCTGACTTCGCTTTCTTGCAGCACCCGCAGGAGCCGGCCCTGCGCGCTGAGAGACAGTTCGCCAATTTCGTCCAGGAAGAGTGTACTGCCGTCCGCGGCCTCGACCAGGCCCACTTTGTCTGCCTTTGCGCCGTTGAATGCGTCTTTTTCATGCCCGAAAAGTTCGGACTCAATAAAGGCGTCGGGAATGGCGGCGCAATTCAGAGAAATCATTTGCCTGTCAGATCTCTTGCTCAACAGGTGAATTTTTCTCGCTACCAGTTCTTTCCCGGTGCCCGACTCCCCCTCAATGAGCACGTTGGTGTCTGTTGGCGCAACTTTTTTAAGCTGGCCAGAGAGTGCGCTGATAGCCTTGCACTTGCCCAGCATTTCAACCGTGTCCGGACGCTTCAGATTGACGGTGAGTTGCCTGATGGTTTCGATGAGTTCGGCAAAGTCGAATGGTTTGGCTATATAGTCGGCGGCTCCGAGCTTCATGGTCTCGACGGCTGAACGGAGGCTGGCCTGGGTCGAGGTGATCACGGTGGGCACGCCCGGCGCCAGCTTTATCATGTCGGCGCCCGCCCCGCCCGGTAACCTGATGTCGGCGACGATGGTGGCGAAGGATGTCAAATTGTGTTTGGCGGCTTCTTTGATTGATCCGGCTTCATAAACTTTGTAGTCATGACTCTCGAGGAATTCTTTTAGCGATGAGCGAATATCGGTATCGCTATCTACAATCAGAATTTTCTGAATGCTCATTGCCGCCCCTGGTAGGCGGCGGGCGCTTCAATTCGGGTTCGCCGAGGGATGCGGGTTTGATCCCAATGCGCTGCGGCCAGTGATAATAGTTCAGCGACAGACCCGATGCCTGTCTGGGGGTCCTGGCCAAGGTCCTTGAGGCAGGCGCGTAGCAGGCCCAGAGGGTCCGTGGGTTCCACCGGCCTGGCATGGGATTGCTTGCTGAGCTTATTGCCGTCCAGGTCTGCCAGTACGGGGAGATGCAGATACTGTGGAAGCTGATAGCCCAGAGCCCTGTAGAGGGCGAGTTGTCTGGGGGTGGAATCCAGCAGGTCGCCGCCTCGCACTATCCGGGTCACGCCCTGAAAGTTGTCGTCAACGACGACCGCCAACTGATACGCAAACAGGCCGTCCTTGCGCTTGATGATGAAGTCACCCACATCGTCCGTCATGTTCCAGGCCATTTCACCGAACAGGCCATCGTTGATTGACAGGTTTTCTTTGCCAACGCGAAAGCGCAGCGCAAAAGGCTCGCCTGAATCCGCCATCCGGCGATGCCGGCATGTACCGGGGTAAACTCCGGGTGTGGATTTTCTCGGGCAGATACATGGGAAGACTAGGCCCCTGGCTTCAAGCGTTTTGATTGCCGCATCATAAGCTGTGTTGCGATTGCTTTGAAATAAAACATCATCATCCCAGCCCAGGCCGCATGCCTTCAACTGATCCATGATTTCGGCCGGTGCTCGCCGTGATTCCCGCGGCGGGTCCAGGTCTTCGATGCGAAGCAGCCAGACGCCGCCTGCATGTTTTGCATCCAGGTAACTGGCAAGCGCGGCTATAAGCGAGCCATAGTGCAGCGGGCCGGTGGGTGAAGGAGCAAAGCGCCCGATATATGCCACCGCCTTAACCGTGAGTCTGTCGTTCCTTGATTTCGTCAAGCGTCTTGCAATCTATGCACTGGGTGGCGGTTGGCCTGGCTTCAAGCCTTTCAACACCTATTTCGATACCACAGGATTCACAATAACCATAGTTGTCCTGATCGATCAGTTCCAGAATGTTGTCTATTTTGCGGATGAGCTTCCTTTCTCTGTCGCGGGTTTTTAACTCCAGGCTGAACTCTTCTTCCTGGCTGGCTCGGTCCGCGGGGTCAGGATAGTTGGTCGCCTCGTCCTGCATATGGTTCACAGTCCGGTCCACTTCTTCCATGAGTTGATGTTTCCATTGCATAAGAATCTCTCGAAAATGCGCCTTCTGCCCATCGTTCATGTACTTTTCATTGTGCTTGGCCTTGTAAGGCGTAAACGCAGGCCCGTTTGAAGCGGCTCTGAGCAATTGTGCTGTCGGAGCTTCCGGCCTTATTCTGGCCTTCGGCATGGTCTTCCCGGCTGCTTTCTTCGACGTGGTACTGGCGGCGCGTTCCTTCGTTTTCGAGGCCGCCTCGGGCTTCAGATTTTTACCGCCTGTCGGGGTTTTCTTCGTGGTTTTTGGCTTGGCCTTTGTCGGGATCTTTTTCCCAGCCCTGGATTTTGTTTTTGCCTTTTTTGTTTTTATTTTGGCCTTGGTTCCCGGTCTGGTTTTTGACCTGGAGGCTTTCTTTTTACCGGCGGAGGATTTTTTCTTCGCAGATTTCTTTGCCGCAGTTTTCTTTGTTCTCGCTTTCTTTACGGCAGTTTTTCTGCCCGGGGATTTTTTCTTTGCCGTCCTCTTCCCCACAGCTTTTTTTTGCACCGCCTTCTTTTTCACGGGCTTCTTGCTCACTGTCTTTTTCCTGGCCTTTGGTCTCACACTGGTTTTGGCCGTTGTCTCGCGTTTTTTTGCCATTGATTTTTCCGTCACACTGGTAAGTTTCAAAAAAGAAGCGCGAACATTAGCAGATAGAATTTGATTCGCCAAGCACATTCATACTGCCCTGAAGACATTTAGGTTAAGGTATGATCAGGCCCGAAACAGCCGACGGACGTTGATTTGAAAGCCGCAGGAAGATTGAAGGATATAGAGCCTTTTCGCGTCATGGAATTGCTTGCGAGGGCGGATGAACTTACCGCGTCTGGCCATGACGTCATTCATCTGGAAGTGGGCGAGCCGGATTTCGATACCCCATCGCCCATACTTGCCGCAGCGCAGCAAGTTCTGTTGACCAACGCCATCAGATACACGGACGCAAGAGGGATTCTTCCCCTGAGAGAGGCCATCTCCGGTTTCTACAGGGACAGGTTCAAAGTGGATGTCTCCCCGGACCGCCTCTTTGTGACATCGGGCGCCTCTGGCGGTTTATTGTTGGTTACGGCGCTCCTGATGAACCCCGGTGAAAAGCTGCTGATGGCTGACCCGGGTTATCCCTGCAATCGGCATTTCCTGACAGCTTTTGGGGCGGAGGCTTTGCTGGTGCCTGTATCCGCCGAGGACAATTTTCAGTTGAGCCCGGCGCTGGTCAGCCGATACTGGGATGATAAAACCCGTGGCGCATTGGTTGCTTCCCCGGCAAACCCAACGGGTTCTGTCTTGTCCCGGGAAGAGCTTGCGGCCCTGGCCAGCGAGATTGCCTCTCGTAGCGGGATACTGGTTGTTGATGAAATTTACCAGGGCCTGGTTTATGAAGAGGAACTTGCCAATACCACGGTACTCAGTGTGGCTCCGGACGTGATTGTGGTTAACAGTTTTTCGAAATACTTTGGCATGACCGGGTGGCGTCTGGGCTGGCTGGTGGTTCCGGATCATCTCACCCGTGATCTGGAGAAGCTGGCGCAGAACCTGTTCATCTGCCCTTCGGCCGTGGCGCAACATGCCGCCCTGGCCGCGTTTGGCGATGAGGCGCTGGGTATTATGGAAAATCACAGAAAGGAGTTTGCAAAAAGACGGGATTATCTGACGCCAGCCTTGCGGGAGCTGGGTTTCGATATTGCACAGACGCCGGCCGGCGCTTTCTATGTCTACGCGCGGCTGCCCGCCGGTGCGACGAACAGCGGGGAGTTTTGCCGCCGGCTGCTTGAGGAAGAATATGTGGCGATAGCCCCCGGCGCAGACTTCGGCTTCCATGAAGCGGAGCGTCACGTTCGCATCAGCTATGCAAGGGATCAGAGTCAGTTACGGGAGGCGGTAAAACGGATCGGCAGAATACTCCCGTGAAAGGCCTTGTCAGGGCAAGGCTCATCAAGCGATACAAAAGATTCCTGGCGGATGTTCGCCTGGAAGATGGCAAGCTGATGACGGCTCATTGCCCGAACACCGGGTCCATGAAAAACTGCATTGAGGAAGGCGCAGATATCTGGTTGTCGATTTCCGACAATCCCGGAAGAAAATATCGATATACCTGGGAATACATCCGTACAAGCCGGGGGCATTTCATTGGTGTCAATACCGGGCGCGCCAACCATCTGGTGGCGGAAGCTATCCATCGCGACCTGGTTCCCCGGCTTGCCGGTTATGCCTGTCTCAGGCGGGAGGTTCGCTATGGTGCTGAACAAAGTCGTATCGATATTCTGCTGAGCGGCCATGCCAGGCGGAAAGATTGCTATGTGGAGGTCAAGAGCGTGACGTTGCTTGAATCTCCCCCGCGCCGGGGCATTGGGTATTTCCCGGATGCTGTCAGTGAAAGGGGGGCAAAACATCTCAGGGAACTGATGCTGATGGTCAACAGAGGAAACCAGTCTGTGTTGTTTTTTTGCGTACAGCACAGCGGCATCAATGAAGTCAGGCCCGCTGACCATATCGACCCGCAATATGGGAAATTACTGCGTGAGGCGGCTGGCTCAGGGGTTGAGGTACTGGCCTACAAGTCCAGAATGAGCCAGGGCGGGTTTCGCCTTTGGCGGCAATTGCCGGTGGTGATGCCATGAGGCAGGAGGAGGCGTTACAGGGGGCGAAACGCCCTGCTACAGGGCCGGGTTGGAATAACATCACGAACACAACGCTTAAAGGTCTGCTTCTTTCCCGGCAATGGGATGACGGGGCGGCAGGTCAGGCGCTGGTGTACTGGCTGGCGACGGAAGCGGGCCCGGTGCGCATCGAGGTCACTGCCCAGGAATCCGTGCTGTTCATTGATCAAAAAGACATTGAATCCGCCCACCGGCTGCTGGATAGCCGGGTCGGGTGGCGACATGCACGGATAGAACTGCGTTGCTTCAGTGAACCTGAAGACCTGGCGGCGGCCTGCTATTTCAGGAACCAGCGTGATCTTGGACTTGCGCGGGGGCTTTTGCAGGGGCAGGGCATTCCGGCCTTCGAAGCGGATATCAGGCCGACTGATCGATACCTGATGGAAAGGTTTATCCGAGGTACCGTTGAAGTGACCGGGGCGGCGAAAGAAATGCCTGGCTATCTGGCGTTTGTCGACCCACAAGTCAAACCTGCGGACTGCAACCCGCCCTTGTCGGTGGTGTCCCTGGACATAGAAACTTCCATCACCCGGCATGTGGTTATCAGCATAGCGGTGCATGGCGACGCCGTGCGCAAGGTATTCATGCTTGGGGAACAGCAGGAGACGGCACTGGACTATGTTGAATTTGTGGAAGACGAAAAACTGCTGATACAGGCTTTTCTGAAATGGTTCATAAAACTGGACCCGGACCTGGTGATTGGCTGGAATCTGGTGGGGTTTGATCTCAAGTATCTGCAAGATCGTTGTGATGCGCTGGGTATTGAATTCAACCCGGGTCGCGGGGGCGCCCAGGTGAAATGGCGAATCCTGGAGCGGGGGCAGAAGCGTATCTATGCAGTGGTGCCTGGCAGAGTGGCTCTGGACGGCATCGAACTGTTGCGGACGGCCACTTACAACTTTGAGAGTTTTTCCCTCGAAAATGTATCGAGGGAGCTCTTGGGTCGGGGCAAGCTGGTCCATGATGTCGAGTCCCGCGCCCTTGAGATAGAAGAAATGCACGATAACGACAAGGACCAACTGGCAAGATATAACCTTGAGGACTGTGCGCTGGTAATGGATATTTTCAATCACACTGGCCTGATTGATTTTGCGATACAAAGAGCCCGCCTTACCGGGCTGGAGATGGACAGGCAGGGGGGCTCCGTTGCCGCCTTTGATTATCTGTATCTGCCGAGGCTGCATCGCGCCGGTTATGTCGCACCAGTCGTCGATGAAGATTCCGTTGTACACAGCCCGGGCGGCTATGTTCTGGATTCCCGGCCGGGAATCTATGACAACCTGGTTGTGCTGGATTTCAAGAGCCTGTATCCCAGCATCATCCGTACCTTTCATGTCGACCCATTGGCGATGATCGCGGAGGACACCGACCGTATACCCGGGTTTATCGACGCCAGTTTTTCAAAGTCCCATTACATCCTGCCCCGCATCATTGAAGAGTTGTGGCGGGCCAGGGACCGCGCAAAGGAGCAGGGCGATGAATCTTCATCCCGGGCAATCAAGATCATCATGAATTCTTTCTATGGTGTACTTGGCGCGCCCGGGTGTCGGTTCTTTGATCCCAGGCTGGCGAGTTCAATCACGATGCGCGGCCATGAAATTTTGCAGCGCACCCGCGACCTGATTGAAATGAAAGGTTACAGAGTGATTTACGGCGATACGGACTCGGTGTTTGTACTGATGGACCTTGGTGCGGATGAGGTGGTTCCAGCCGCGAATAAACTGGCCGCTTTTCTGAATGAATGGTGGCAGGCGGAGCTTGAGAACAACTTCGGCATATCCAGCCACCTTGAAATAGAGTATGAAACGCACTTCGCCAGATTCTTCATGCCCAGAGTGCGTGGTTCTGAAAAAGGCAGCAAAAAACGCTATGCCGGATTGGCGCGACATGAGGACGGCTCAACCAGCCTGGTTTTTAAGGGGCTGGAAAGTGTCCGCAGTGATTGGTCACGCCTTGCAAGAGAGTTTCAGCAGGAACTCTACCGGCGCGTATTCATGAAGGAGCCTTTCGACGCCTACGTGCGGGAGATGGTTCGCGCCGTGATCAATGGCGAGATGGATGACAAGTTGACCCTCAGGCGCAGATTGCGGCGGCGTCTCAATGAATATACGAAGAATGAGCCGCCCCATGTGCGCGCCGCAAGGGCGGCGGATGCGAGGCGAGTGAAAGAAGGGCGGGCGCCCGCCTACGACAATGGCGGTTGGGTCGAATATCTGATGACCGTCAAGGGGCCGGAGCCGGTTGCCTATGCGACATCTGTGCTTGATTACAACTTCTACATAGACAAGCAGTTGGCGCCTATCGCCGATGCCATTCTCGGGTTTCTGGATACTTCTCTGGCCCGCCTTACCGACAAGCAGTTGGGTTTATTTTAGCGCGGCGTCCACTTCTGCCTGTGTCAATCTGGCGCCGAACCTTTGAATCAACAGGGATGCTGACCTGTTGGCGGCTTCGCTGGCTTCCGCATAGGATTTGCTCCGGCAAAGGCCGTACAGAAAAGCGCCGGCAAATATATCTCCGGCACCCGTTGTATCCACCGCTTTCGCGGGGACGGCGGATGCCGATGTCAGGCTGACGCCATCGAAGGCAACCGAGCCCTCCTTGCCGCGGGTAAGCACAAAAGTCCGGCAGATGTCCCTGAGGCGAAGCACACAGTCGTCTATGCTGTCTGCGCCAGTCAGTAGTTTGGCTTCATCGTGATTGCAGAACAGCAGGTCAACGCCGCCGTCCAGCAGGCGTCCATAGTTTGCCTTGAAGTTTGCCACCATCTCCGGGTCCGAAAGGGTCAGGGAGACTTCGACCCCGTTCGCATGCGCTGTTGCCTGAGCCTCGAGGGCCGCCTGAAAGCCTGTGACGGAACTCACCAGATATCCTTCAATATAAAGCCGTGATGACTGCTTGAGGGCCGCCGGGTTCAGTTCATCCGGAGACAGGAAATTGGTGATGCCAAGGCAGGTGGTCATGGTGCGTTCCGCATCCGGCGTCACCATGGAGATACACTGGCCGGTTGCACCTTCTTCCCGTTCTTCGTCGATATTGGTGTCTATGCCCGCCGCTCTGAGGTTGTCGAGGAAAAAATCACCCGGGTCGTCAGCCGCGACCTTGCAGCTATAAAAGGCCCTGCCGCCCAGTTGAGAGATGGCCACCATGGTGTTTGCCGCGGAGCCGCCTGCCGCCTGTTTGACGGCCAGGCGCTCGTGTTCGTATTCCAGCAGATGAGTCAGTCTTTGCCTTTCTTCTTCCTCGATCAGCGTCATGATGCCCTTGGGGAACCCGGCCAGTTTCAGGAAGGCGTCGTCCACTTCATACTCGGTATCGACAAGCGCATTGCCAATACCGTAAACATCGTAGTTGTTCATTGTCTGAGAGTATCGAAGGCCGCTCTGGCGGCGGTGAGTGTCGCTTCGATTTCCTTATCGGCATGGGCCGCCGATACGAAGCCTGATTCAAAGGGTGAGGGGGCGAGATTGACGCCACTTTTCAGCATGGCGTGGAAAAAACGGTTGAACATTTCACTGTCCGAGTTCATGACCTGTGACAAGGTCGTTATCGGTTTCGCGGCGCTGAAGAAGAAGCCAAACATACTGCCGACTCGATTGGTCGAGAAGGGGATACCCGCCTCGTCCGCAAGGCGTTGCAGGCCATCCACAAGCGTCCGGGATTTCTTTTCAAGATCCTCGTAAAAACCGTCTTCGTCAATCAATTCCAGCGTCGTGAGGCCGGCCTGCATGGCAACGGGATTGCCGGCGAGGGTCCCGGCCTGGTAGACCCCGCCCAGGGGCGCCACCACTTCCATGACTTCCCGCCTGCCGGCAAAGGCACCCACTGGCATGCCACCACCAATGATCTTGCCGAGAGTTGTTAGATCCGGGGTTATGCCGTAAAGAGACTGGGCGCCACCCCTGGCGACACGGAAGCCGGTCATGACCTCATCGAAAATTAACAAGGCTCCGGCCTGTGTGCATTGGTCCCGGATTGTTTCCAGAAAGCCGGGCGTTGGCGGCACACAGCTCATGTTCCCGGCGACAGGTTCAACAATGACAGCCGCCACCTTGCCTCCCTGTTCCGCAAACACTTGTCTGACCTGGTCGCTGTTGTTGTATTCGAGGGTCAGTGTATGTTGCGCAAAGCTGGCGGGAACGCCGAGAGAATCAGGTTCGCCCAGTGTCAGTGCGCCGGAACCCGCTTTCACCAGCAACGCATCGGAATGGCCGTGATAGCAACCTTCAAACTTGATGATGTTGTCGCGGCCCGTGTAGCCACGTGCAACCCTTATGGCGGACATGGTTGCTTCCGTGCCCGAATTGACCATCCTCACCAGATCCACGCTCGGTACCATTGAAATGATTTTTGATGCAATCCGTGTTTCTATTTCTGTCGGAGCGCCAAAGCTCAGGCCATTATTCATTGCATCCCGTACGGCCTTGATGACGGCGGGATGCGCATGGCCGAGAATCATCGGCCCCCAGGAGCCTATATAGTCTATGTAATCTTTGCCGTCCTCGTCAGTGAGGTATGCGCCCTTGCCTTGCTTGAAAAATATAGGCCCGCCGCCAACGCGAGAAAAAGCCCGGACAGGTGAGTTAACGCCACCGGGTATAACTTTCTTTGCATCCTCGAAGTAACGCTCGGATGTTGTCATGCCTGCCCCTCACTGTTGCGAGGCGCATTCAATCATTAGTTACAATCTGATTCAAATAAAAACCGGCACCATCATCGCCTTTACGGAAGACGTCATCGAAAAACAGGGCATCTCCAGCCTGGTGGACATCCGCGAGTACGGCCTGCGGTTTGCCAGGAAGTTTTGAGAAAGGAAAAGTTGCCAATGTTATTCGGGTGGCGACTGATAGTAATTCTCTATGTCTTCCCGCGTTATTATGCCAACCGGGGAATCCATCATCGGCGCGGTGATGCGATTGACGTAAAGCGCCTGCACGCCGGATTCAGTGAGCGCGTCCCGGGCCTCGCTCAAGGTCGCCTGCAGAAATACGCTGGTTATATCCTTGCGGGTGGCGGGGATGGTGGCCAGGTCAATGTGAGTCGGTGGCTCTTCCTCGAGAAACTGCACCAGATCTTCCGTTCTGAAGATAAACTCGGGCCTCGAGCTGCCGTCGACGAGCAGCCAGAGCGGTTTTTCCCGCGCGAGTTGCCGCGCTTCTTCAACCCCGATATGTTGATCCACCCTGGCAAAACTGCGGGTCATGATGCTGGCCACCGAAGCGCGGTTCAGCGCCATGGATAGCGGGTTCTGACGAAATTCCAGGCCGAGGATTTCCATTTGCATGAGAAACACCGAACGAAGCCCGAAAACCTGGCTGGCTGTCATGTTGGCGATAATTATGACCAGCATGGCTGGCAGGATGATGTTGGGGTTGCCGGTCAGTTCAAGGACCGCCATCAGTGCGGCAAGAGGCGCCTGCAGCACTGCACCCATCATCGCGCCCATACCCAGCATGACGTAAAGCGCATCGGCGGACGATCCGGTATGCATGGCCCCGGCGGCAAAAGCGAACAAGCCTCCGGCCATTGCGCCGATGAACAAGGTCGGCCCGATAATTCCCACCGGCATACCCAGCGCGACCACCGATGACGAGACGATAATTTTCAGCGCCAGGCAAATCAGTAGTGCTATGACGCCAAGTTCGCCGATTAGCGCCAGATCCACCGTGTCGTAGCCTATGCCCATGATCTTCGGCTCAATCATCGCAGCGATGCCTGTCACCAGGCCTGCCAGCAAGAGGCGCACCCACAGGTGCTTTGGTGCGAGCCTGTAAACCCGCATAAGGGACTGCACGAACAGCGCAGCAATTGCGCCAATCAATACGCCCTCGACAATAAGTATGGGCATGTCGAGGAGAGACCCCATGGAAACCGACGGAACATCGAACGCCGGCGCCGAACCGAAAACAAACCGGGTCATGAGCGCCGCGACCACAGCGGCGAGTATCACGGGAATGAAACCGGCCAGGGTGTATTCCATGATGATGACTTCCATGGAAAAGATAACACCAGCTACAGGCGTGTTGAAGGAAGCGGCTATGGCCGCCGCAGCTCCGCATCCCACGAGCACCCTGATGCTGTTGTTAGGCAGTTGCATGTAATGGCCGATCAGGCTGCTGCCCGCCGCGCCAAGATGAATGGCTGGGCCTTCCCTGCCGCCGGATTGGCCGGAAGCAAGGGCGATAACCCCGGTAACAAACTGGATGGCGGCGTTCTTCAATGGCATGTGACCCTGATGCCTGGCCAGCCGTTCGAGGACGTGAATGACACCGACCCGGCGGTCAGTGTCATTGAAGAAACCGGCAATAAGCGCCAGTACAATGGCGCCCGCCACCGGGAGGAATAACAGCATGGCAATTGGCAGGGACTCGAAATTTTCCGCCGACCCCGCCAGGAGATACCCAAGCGGCCACTCGATCATCAGGCGAAAGGCAATGATGACCAGCCCGGTGACGAATCCTGCGGCAAGTCCCAGCAGCGCAAATTGCGGCACCGAGTCAAAAGAGGCCAGTTGCTGCCTGAAGGTTCGGATGGAAAACTTGTGAAGCCATTTCATGAGCATATCCCGTCATGCGGGTTGATGAGGTGACTGTACAGGATATGACAAGGGCGGTTTGACTGCTAAACATCCTCGGGTCGTGATATTTATGGTTTGTGCTAGACTACACGCCCCATTTTACCCGTGACATGGTAACAAAGATGGCGGTGGTTAAAGGCAGCAGGCAGTACAGGATGGTTGTTGTGCCCCATCGGCCATTTCACAAAGCCATGGTGCTCATGGCCTTTCTGCTTGCCTTGGGCGCATTGATCTTGTTTATATACCAACATGGGAAAAACCGGGGGTTGGCGTTAAGGGTCGAGGTGGTTCTTGAGCATGAGAAAGGCATCCGGGAACTTGCGGTTTCTCAAAAGCTCATCAGGGAACTGCATCAGGAACTGGCCAATATTGAAGTTGGCGGTGAGATAGACGACAAGGCGAATCAGGAGATTCGCAGAACGATTGCATCACTACAGGACAGGGTGGCGCAACAGAATGAGGAGATCGGTTTTTACAAGGGCGTGATGCTGCCCAACGTGGCCGGAGAAGGGTTGCGCATTGAACGCCTGAACATGACCATGAAAGGGCAGGGTCGGGTCGAGTATTCACTGCTACTGACCCAGGTGGTTGATAAACATGACTATGTACGGGGTGACTTGGCGATATCGTTACTTGGCCGGACGGCAGGCAGGGAAAAGACTTTCCCGCTGTCCGAGCTCAAAGGCGGGCAATCCGACGATCTCGGGTTTCGATTCAAGTATTTTCAGGACATGAGTGGAGAGTTTGAGTTGCCCGATGGGTTTGAGCCGCTGGAGGTCAGGGTTATCGCCCGGTCGTTCGGTTCCGGTGCGCCAAGGTTGGAAAAGAGTTTCCCCTGGTTGTTGGATGATGGCAATGGAGGATAGATATGCTTAAGAAAGGCGATGCCAGGTTTACCCTGATTGCGGAAAATTGCGAACTGGCGGGTGATGTGTGTTTCAGCGACCAGTTGCTTGTCAACGGTGTCGTCAAAGGGAAAATCCATGCCCGGTCGGATTCCGATGCCACTTTGACCATAGGTGAGCAGGGCAGTGTCTGGGGTGAAATTCAAGTCCCGAGTATCATTGTCAGTGGCAAGGTGCATGGCGATATACGCGCCACCAAGCACATTGAACTTGCGGCCAGTGCTGAAGTAAAGGGAGATATTTACTACGACCTTATCGAGATGGTGCAGGGTTCGCGTGTCGAAGGTCAACTTACCCATCAGCAAGGCAGCAAAGAGCGGCTTGTCGATGTCAGGTTGCCGAAAGTCGCCGAGAGAACCGAGGAAGACAAGTCTGTTGCCACCGTGGCGGTGGTTGCCGGCCAGCCCCCCCGGCCTTGAAGAATCTCTCGCCATCCCCAGAATATCACTCATGGAACCGATAACATTTGAACCGACGGCGCTGATATTTTCAGATACCGCCGCCGGCAAGGTAAAAGCCCTGATGGAGGAAGAAGACAACGCCAACCTCAAGCTGCGGGTGTTCGTTACCGGCGGCGGTTGCTCTGGGTTCGAATATGGTTTTACCTTTGATGAAGACGTTGAAGAAGACGACACTCAGGTCGAGAAGGACGGCGTTGCGCTTCTTGTCGACGCTCTGAGTTATCAGTACCTGGCGGGTTCAATCATAGACTACAAGGAAGATCTTCAGGGTTCCCGCTTCGTCGTGGAAAATCCCAACGCCGCGACAACCTGCGGCTGCGGTAACTCCTTTTCAATCTGACTGTTTGACCAGCGGTGTTAGCCACCGGCCATGTCGTCAGCCCGGGCTCTGGAGGCGTATCCTTTGCCTGAAAAAGTGCCGAGCCGGGCGATGGTCGGTGTAATGGCGGCCTTGAACCTGACCAGTTCATCCGTGAGTATCGGTGCAGCCTTGGGCAGTGTGACAGTTTTCGGGTTACGGTGAACGCCGTTTACCAGAAACTCATAATGCAAGTGTGGAGCCGTTGTCCAACCTGTTGACCCGACATAGCCGATGGTCTCCCCCTGCTTGACAGTTTTCCCCGGCCCGATTCCCTTGGCAAAAGCGGACAGGTGCAGATACTTGGTGATGTACTGTTCGCCGTGCTGTATGACGACATACTTCCCGGAAGCATTATTTTGTCGCCGAATGGTCACCTTGCCATAGCCTGCGGCAATGACGGGCGTCCCCGTCCTGGCGGCATAATCGATGCCTCGATGCGGCATGACTCTCTTGTGTATCGGGTGCAGGCGCTTCAGGTTGAATGAAGAACTGACATGCGAGAAATGGACGGGGTCTCTGATAAAAGCCTTGCGCATACTATGGCCGGAGGGAGTGTAATAGTCAGGGCGACCGCTGGTATCCGTATATCTGACCGCTTCATGGGATTTACCCGCGTTAGTGAAAATCGCGGCAAGGATTTCGCCTTCTTTCACCTTCTCCCCGCCGACATATATTTCTTCATACATCAAAGAAAATGAATCCCCGGCGCGTAGGTCCAACGCAAAACTCATATCCCATTGGAAGATATAGCTCAGTTTCATAATAATGCCGTCAGAGAGACCCGCATCCGTGCCGGCGTGATAGAGAGAAGGTTTTGCACTGGTGATGGTGGCGGATTCAAATACAATCATGTTGTCCGCTTTGGCGGTTTCCCATCGGGAGGCAAATCCCGGTTCCGCACGGTCAATGACCAGTGTGTCGAACACATTCTTCTTATATCTGATACCAAGGAGCCGACCTTCCTCGGTCATGGCGAAACTGATCGCCTGTCCGGGGAGTATCCTGCGCAGGGTCGTTACGTTTGAGCCCAGGTCGATAATGCTTTGCAGGTCCGCCGTCGGTAGCTTGAGCCGCTGAAAAATTCTGGCAAGGCTGTCCCCCGGCTTTACCTCGATATGTGTCCAGCGGACCGGAGATGTGGTTTTTGTCTGGGAGGCGGGCACCGCCGATTCAGGCGTCTCGATGGCGAGAGAGACAAGGGTGGCGGACAGGGACGGCTTATACCGGGCGGGCATGGCGATGATGACAAGCACCAGCAGACTGACAAGTACGAGCGCGACCTTTACATGAGACTTTGGATAAGCTTCCATAAAAGCAACAAGATAGAGAAAGTTTTTAGCATTAGTTGTACACGGCGGACACTAACTATATAAAAAATATCAAGAAAATGGAAGCAATGAACATGACAAAATCCCACCCTGGGTATTGAATATCTTTTGCTGTTGCCCGCGGCTGTTTGTATTTCCCGTCATATAGGGTATGTTGCGCTTCCGTAGCCAGGGGTGAAGCTGCGTACAATTCGTTGGCCCTGCGCCTTGGCGGGCGGAGTATGAAGACCAGAACCGGGCGCAGGCGCAATAAGACCGATGCCAATGGTTATTGCATGACTTTTATCGACCATCTGAAGGAACGGGGGCTCCTGGCCCAGCTAAGCGCGGAACAGGCGTTGGTGGAACATCTGGAAACGGGTGTGCGCACCGTCTACTGCGGTTTTGACCCAACAGCGGACAGCCTGCATATTGGTAACCTGGTTCCGTTGCTGGCGCTGAGGCGATTCCAGTTGGCCGGCCACCGGCCCTTGCTGCTGGTGGGTGGCGCCACCGGCATGATAGGAGACCCAGGGGGCCGTGATAGTGAACGTGAATTGCAGCCCGCCGACGTTGTTGAACAGCAACTGAGCAGTATCAGGGAACAGGCGAAGCAGTTCCTGGATTTCGATTGTGGCGAATCCTCCGCAGTTGTTGTGAACAACGCTGATTGGACCCGAGACCTGACCGTTGTTGATTACCTGAGGGACATTGGCAAGCATTTCAGTGTCAATGCAATGATCCAGAAAGAATCGGTGCGTCGCCGCATCGAGGATGCGTCACAGGGCATCAGCTACACGGAATTCAGCTATATGATTCTGCAAGCTTATGACTTTATGGTGCTGAACAGGGAATATGATTGCACCATCCAGATGGGCGGCAGTGATCAATGGGGGAATATCACCGCTGGTATAGAACTGATCAGGCGCGAGGCGGGCAGGCGGGCGTACGCCATTACATATCCGTTGGTCACGAAAGCGGATGGCGCAAAATTCGGAAAGAGTTCCGGAGGGTCCGTCTGGCTGGCGCCAACAATGACATCCCCTTACAGTTTCTACCAGTTCTGGCTGAATTCCCTGGATGCTGATGTCATGGATTATCTGCGCACCTTTACCTTTCTTGATGAGTCTGAACTCTCAAAACTTGCGACCGCTCATGGCACGGACCCGGGGGCAAGGGGGGCTCATCGGGTGCTTGCAAGTGAGGTGACCAGGCTGGTACATGGCAAAAAGGGTCTGGAAGCCGCCGAGAGAATCAGCGAATCGCTCTTCAGCAACAGCCTTGCGAAGCTGGGAGAAGCCGACCTTGAGCAGCTTGCTCATGACGGTATGCCCTCGACCAGGCAGAGCAAGGATACGCTGCTGGTGGATGTGCTGGTTGAATCTGGTCTTGCGCTCACCCCGAAAGGTGAGGTGACGATGGGTCAGGCGCGTAAACTGATTCAGGGTAATGGCGTTTCCGTCAACGGCAAGAAGGTCTCCGATATTGAAGCGACCCTTTCGCGGGACCAAGCCCTGTATGGCCGGTACTTCATTGTTCAGAAGGGCAGGAAGAATCACCATTTGGTCGTGCTGGATACATAGCGGCGGCGGCATGTCTCCCGATGCCCATCAAACCTGGTCGGAAGTCAGGGAACTGTTCAAGCTGGGACTGCCCATGGTGGCCACCCAGTTTTTCATTATGGCAATGGGCTTCCTCGATACAGCCATGGCGGGGCATTATGCATCGGTGGACCTGGCAGGCGTTGCGCTGGGCGGTAATATTCTCTGGCCGACTTTCATGCTGATGTCAGGGCTGAATATGGCGTTGATGCCCATGGCCGCGCAATTGCGTGGCGAAGGCAGGATATCCGATATAGGGGCTCTGGTCAGGCAGGGCCTGTGGCTGGCATTGTTTGCGTCCGTTCTCATCACTCTCGTGCTGACAGATGCACGGCCTGTGTTCCAGCTCTTTGGCATTGACCAGGGCGCGGTGGAAGTGGGCGTCCGCTACCTGAATGCGGTGGCCTGGGGTGTGCCCGCGGTCATGTTTTACAGCACCTTGCGATATGTCTGTGAAGGGCTTGGTCATACGCTTGAGCCGATGGTCATTGTCGGCTCGGCGCTGGTCGTAAACGGTATCCTGAACTACATCATGATATACGGGAAACTCGGCTTCCCGGAAATGGGCGGCGAAGGCTGCGGCTGGGCAACGGCCATAACAATGTGGTTTGAGCTGTTCCTGATAGCCGGATTGCTGAACCGACCCTGGTTCAGGGATACGGGCGTCCTCAACAGGTTTGAAGGTCTGCGCCTCGATAAGCTCGTCAGTATCATCAGGGTTGGGCTGCCCATCGGCGTTACCGTGTTTCTGGAAATGGCAATTTTCTCCGTTATAGGGTTGCTTGTCGGTTCCATTGGCGTGACAGCGCTGGCGGCGCACAGTATAGCGGGCAATATCAACTGGGCGGCCTTCGTCATACCCATGTCTCTGGGGTCCGCCGTGGCTATTCGTGTTGGGTTCTTTGTCGGTGCCAGGAACCTGCCTCATGCAAGGTATATTGCAAAGCTGTCATTCCAGATATCCTTTTTTTACGCTCTGGTGGCAAGCGGGCTGTTGATCCTCGGGCGTCGTCTGATTCCCATGATCTATTCAGCGGACCCCATGGTTGTGGAAGTCGCGTCAACTCTGCTGATTATTGTCGCCCTCTACCAGATAGTGGATTGTACTCAGGCGACCATGACCGGCGCCTTGAGAGGTTACAAGGATACACGGGCGCCAGCCATCTACTCTTTTGTGGGCTACTGGATTCTGGCGCTTCCCCTCGGCACTGTGCTGGGCTATGGATACCTGAGAGTGAACTATGGCGTATATGGATTCTGGGCCGGCATGGCGGTTGGATTGTCTGTGGTCGCTGTGCTTATAGGGCTGCGTCTTTATAACACCAGCAACAATGATCAACGGATTCTGAAGTTTGCGAGGATTTAGCAGGTGAACCATTCAAGCCGATGATCAGCAGTTTGACACTGTTGATGGAACACTGTTGATGGAACACTGTTGATGGAACGCTGTTGGTGGAGCCAGGCGGGATCGAACCGCCGACCTCCTGCGTGCAAGGCAGGCGCTCTCCCAGCTGAGCTATGGCCCCGGTCTCTGGTGGGTCTGGGTGGATTTGAACCACCGACCTCACCCTTATCAGGGGTGCGCTCTAACCAACTGAGCTACAGACCCGGGTAAGACTCAATCAATGCTATGCATCCGGTTGAGGGCGCGAATTATACACACCGCCTTGGCATTTACAAACGGCCGTCCCGGGCTGAACCGCTATCCTCTTGAGGCATGGGCCTGTTTGCAACCTCGGCAGTCGCTTGAAATATCGGATGCCATCGCCTGCCGATGCGGCGATAATGAAGAAACCTTTGCAAAGTATCGCGCCGAATTCATTTACGGCCCGGGCGATAAGACGAACTCGATGATCAGGAACACACTACCGGAATTTGAAAAGCTGGCCGCAGGAAAGTGGCTGGCAGCGACAGAGCCATTGAACGGGTTTTTAAAGGCACTGGGTATTGAGCCGGAACGGCAGGGTGAATTGATCCGTCTTGACCCGCGGTTGGAATTGCTGCAACCGGAGGAACTGCTGGCGAACATCCGGGCAAACACGGATAGAAAGTTTCACGACAACCTGCAATTGGAGGTTCATCGAACCATCACCTCCACCAATGATGAGGTGATGGCCGGGCTCAGTCTCCCCGGTCCGGACTGGCGGTTGTGTCTGGCGGACATGCAAACAGCGGGGAAGGGCAGGCGAGGGAAAAACTGGGTGAGCCCCTTCGGGCGGAATATTTATCTTTCTCTGGGCGGGTTCGTCAGTCGTGCACTGCCGGAGTTGGAGGGATTGTCCCTGCTGGTCGGTGTGCAGGTTGTCGAGGCGCTCAAACAACAGGGCCTGGAAGATGTTGGTCTGAAGTGGCCCAATGACGTGCTGCTGAATGGTGGCAAGCTGGCGGGCATACTGGTGGAACTGAAGCCGGGAGAAGCGCGAGGCGTGGGTATTGTTGTGGGGGTTGGCATTAACCTCGCCCTGAGCCGGGAGGATGCAGAGGGTATAGACCAGCCCTGGAGTACTGCGTCCGGGTATGCGGATATATCCCGAAATGCCCTTGCCGGGTTGCTGGCCGCGCGCTTGATCACCGCCGTTGAACAGTTTGACCGGGATGGGTTTGAACCCTTCGTTGCCGCCTGGCATGGATACAACCTGTTTGCCAACCGGGAAGTCAGGGTCATTCGCGGGAAGCAAGAAATCATCGGCATTGATCGTGGCGTGGATGGCCGGGGCAACCTGCTCCTCGAGACGAAGGCGGGCCTTGAAACCCACAAGGCTGGTGAAGTCAGTTTAAGGCGCAGGCATGAAACAGGATGATGCCCGAAGCGAAAGCGGTTGCTTGCCATATTGCATCAGCCAAAAGGGTGCCTAAAGAGCGCCAATAGTCGAGGTCACGAACCAGAACGCATGAAGTGGATTTTCTTTAGCCTGCTGGCGGTCAACCTTGCCTATCTCTGCTATTGGTTGGCAGTGGATGGGCCAGCCATGCAGTCGCCCGGATTGGCTGTCGAAAGCCGGCCAACTATTCGGCTGCTTGCGGAGCGGGTCAGCCCGGCGGAACGGAGCGGCGATGTGAAAGCTGCGCCCGCCCCGTCCGTGGCCGTTACCCGGTCACATGATGCTCCCTGCATGAAACTCGGCCCTTTTGATGACATGGTGTCGGCGCAGGAGGTGGCGGGGCGATTCAATGACGCTGGCATCCCTGTGGGATTGCAGGCGGTGGATAAACCCACAGGAGAGTTTGATTACCGTGTTGCCATGCCGACCCTGCCTTCTTTGCAGGAAGCCTTCCGGCGGCTGAGGGAACTCAGGTCGCAGGATATAGAAGGCCATGTCATAACCCGGGGCGAGGATGCCCAGGGAATATCACTCGGCGTATTTTCGTCCGCTGAAGCTGCTGCTGCCCATCGTAAAAACCTGGAAAGGGAGGGCTATCAGGTAGTTACCAGAGAGATACCCAGAGCTATCCGCGAATACTGGCTGTGGGGCAGGCGGCAGGCAGCCTGGCCGCCTGGCCTGGTGGGTAAAATCCAACTCGAACATAAGAAGGTGACAGTTACGGGAAGCGCCTGTTTTTAATTGCGGGTAGCCACGCAATGCCTTACAATCCGCCCCTTCCAGGTGGCAGGGAAGCGTCGGCCCTGTTCATGCCCTTATTAAGTAAGTGATTTATAACAGTTTTATCTTTGAGCCTGTGGTTTTGGCTGAAGCCTTTTTGCCTGCACCCTGCGCCTTGGTAAGGCGATCAAGGCTATATAGGGGCATTAGGGCCATTAAATTAAAGTTAATGTGCCGCTATAGCTCAGTTGGTAGAGCAACTGATTTGTAATCAGTAGGTCCCGAGTTCGACTCTTGGTGGCGGCACCATTCAATTTGGCGGTTGGCGGAGCCGCTGGGGAATTGCAGGCCACGAACCCTTGGGTACGCAGTCGGGCGGAATCCTGTAAGGCTTGCAAAAATCGTGGCTGGAGGCGAAATATAATTTGACAAGTACCGGGCGTATAGGCAGAATCTAGCGCCTTTTTTCGGAGGGGTTCCCGAGTGGCCAAAGGGATCAGACTGTAAATCTGACGCGTAAGCTTCGGTGGTTCGAATCCACCCCCCTCCACCAGGGCGGAATGGCAAGGCGGTAATGGCAGGGTGATGAAGGAAGGCTGAAGCTTGAAAGACGGGAAGTTGGCAAGGTTTGATCGAACAACAGCGGTTGCAGGTACAGGTTGCGGGTATAGTTTAATGGTAGAACCTCAGCCTTCCAAGCTGATGATGCGAGTTCGATCCTCGCTACCCGCTCCATGAAGCCCGGGAACAGGTGGCTCGAAACACGAAGGAGGAGAGTTACGAGGCTCATATAGCTCAGTCGGTAGAGCACTTCCTTGGTAAGGAAGAGGTCACCGGTTCAAATCCGGTTATGAGCTCCATTAAACGACGGGTGTCGGTGTTCATTTCAATTCAGGCGACTTGTAATACAGTTATTTTTAATTTTCAGATGTTGTTAACGAGGAGAGGTTAACCCATGTCCAAAGAGAAGTTTGAGCGTACGAAGCCGCATGTCAATGTCGGCACGATTGGTCATGTTGACCATGGTAAGACGACGCTGACGGCGGCGATTACCAAGGTTTGCGCGGAAGTTTATGGCGGCACCGAGTTTCAGGCGTTCGACGCGATAGACAATGCGCCGGAAGAGCGTGAGCGCGGCATCACCATCGCCACATCACACGTTGAATATGATTCCCCGGAGCGCCATTACGCGCACGTGGACTGTCCGGGTCACGCGGACTATGTCAAGAACATGATTACCGGTGCGGCGCAGATGGACGGTGCCATCCTGGTGGTATCGGCGGCGGATGGCCCGATGCCACAGACGCGTGAACACATACTGCTGTCCAAACAGGTCGGGGTGCCCTACATCGTGGTGTTCCTGAACAAGGCGGACATGGTGGACGACGAGGAACTGCTGGAGTTGGTTGAGATGGAGGTACGGGAGTTGCTTGACCAGTATGAGTTTCCGGGTGATGAGACACCGATCATTGTGGGTAGTGCTTTGAAGGCGCTGGAAGGTGACGCATCGGAGTTGGGTGCGCCGGCGATTCAGAAGTTGGTGGAGACCCTGGATGCTTACATTCCGGAGCCGGAGAGAGATATAGACCAGCCCTTTTTGATGCCGATAGAGGATGTGTTTTCGATATCCGGTCGAGGGACGGTGGTGACGGGTCGCATAGGTCGCGGTATTGTCAAGGTTAGCGACGAGATGGAGATAGTGGGTATCAAGGAAACCCAGGTGACTACCTGTACGGGTGTGGAGATGTTCCGCAAGCTGCTGGACGAAGGTCGGGCGGGCGAGAATGTAGGTGTGCTGTTGCGAGGCACCAAGCGGGAGGAAGTAGAGAGAGGTCAGGTGCTGGCGGCACCGGGCTCAATTACGCCGCACACGAAATTTGATGGTGAGGTGTATGTGTTGTCGAAGGATGAAGGAGGCCGTCATACACCGTTTTTCAAGGGGTATAAGCCTCAGTTTTTCTTTGAGACGACGGACGTAACGGGCAGCGTAGAGTTGCCGTCGGGTACGGAGATGGTGATGCCGGGTGATAATGTGGCCATGTCTGTTGAGTTGATTGCGCCTATAGCAATGGAAGAGGGTCAGCGGTTTGCCATTCGTGAGGGTGGCAGGACGGTTGGCGCTGGCGTGGTCACGAAGATTATCCAGTAATGGGAAACCCGGACCAGGTTAAGGCCAGTAGCTCAATCGGCAGAGCGGCGGTCTCCAAAACCGCAGGTTGGGGGTTCGATTCCCTCCTGGCCTGCCACTTGTTTTAACCGGACTTTTAATTGGGCAGGGTTGTCGTTACGGAACGGATAGATGAGCAAAACAGATACAGATGACCGGCTTGATATATTGAAATGGCTTGTCGTTGTGGCGATAGTCGGCGGCGGTATTTACGCCAACTCGTATTACGCCGTAATAGAGCCGCTTTACAGGGCGCTTGCGGGCGTCGCGTTTGCAGCAGTCGCCATTGCGGTTGCATTGCAGACGGGCAAAGGCGCGGCAGTCTGGGAGTTGGCGAAGGAAGCAAGGGTTGAGGTCAGGAAGGTCGTCTGGCCCACGCCGCAGGAAACGACACAGACGACATTGACTGTTGTTGTGGTTGTCATTTTCGTGGCGATTATCCTCTGGCTCCTTGACTCGGGTTTGAGTTGGGGCGTTCAAGGCGTAATTGGTTAGGGAGCTGAAAGTTGGATAAACGCTGGTTTGTCGTCCATGCCTACTCGGGTTACGAGAAACAGGTTATGCGGGCGTTAAAAGAGCGAATTGAACTTTCCAAGTTTTCTGAAAAATTTGGCGAGGTCATCGTACCGTCTGAAGAAGTTGTCGAAATGCGGTCGGGCAAGAAGCGCCGCAGTGAACGAAAATTCTTCCCCGGGTATGTGCTGGTGGAAATGGAGTTGGATGAAGGTACCTGGCATCTGGTCAAGGAAACCCCGCGGGTGATGGGGTTTATCGGCGGCAAGGCGGATCAGCCAGCGCCGATCAGCAATACGGAGGCCGAGACAATTCTTCAGCGCGTACAGGCGGGCAGTGAACATGCAACACCCAAGACAGTTTATGAACCGGGCGAACTGGTTCGAGTCATAGACGGCCCTTTCAATGACTTCAACGGCATCGTTGAAGAGGTCAACTATGAAAAGAATCGCCTACATGTGGCGGTTACTATTTTTGGGCGGTCTACGCCGGTCGAGCTTGATTTCGGCCAAGTAGAGAAGGGCTAGGGTACCCAAAGGAGAACATTCATGGCCAAGAAGATAGACGTCTACATCAAATTGCAGGTCCCTGCAGGCCAGGCAAACCCAAGCCCGCCCGTTGGCCCTGCACTGGGTCAGCATGGCGTGAACATCATGGAATTCTGCAAGACTTTCAATGCGGAAACCCAGTCACTTGAGCCGGGCATCCCGGTGCCGGTCGTGATTACGGTATACGCTGACAAGAGTTTTACGTTCATCAAAAAAACACCGCCAGCCTCCGTCCTGCTGAAGAAAGCGGCGGGTGTTGCCAAGGGGAGCGCCGAGCCGCATGTGGAAAAGGTGGGCAAGGTGACACGGGCGCAACTGGAAGACATCGCGACAACCAAGATGCCGGATCTGACCGCGAAGGATATGGACGCTGCGGTTAGAACAATCGCCGGTAGTGCGCGCGCCGCGGGCATTGAAACTGAGGGGGTTGTCTGATGGCGAAGTTGACCAAAAGAGAAAAGGTCTGGAGGGAAAAGATCGAGGAAGACAAGTTGTACCCGATTGATGAAGCGGTAAGCCTGCTTAATGAACTCTCCACCGTGAAGTTTCCGGAGTCCATCGATATCAGTATCAATCTGGGTGTTGATCCCAAGAAGTCGGATCAGGTGGTTCGCGGTGCGATTGTCTTGCCCAACGGTACCGGCAAGGATGTCAGGGTTGCGGTATTTGCACAGGGCGACAAGGCCGATGAGGCCAAGGCTGCTGGCGCCGATGTGGTGGGCTTGGATGATCTGGCGGAATCAATAAAAGGCGGCCAGCTCAATTTTGATGTTGTGATTGCAACCCCGGACAGTATGCGTGTGGTGGGCCAGTTGGGCCAGATACTGGGTCCGCGGGGCCTGATGCCAAACCCGAGGCATGGCTCCGTCACCCCGGATGTGGGCGAAGCGGTAAAGAACGCCAAGGCCGGTCAGATTAGATACCGGACTGACAAGGGCGGGATTGTCCACGGTGGCATCGGCAAGGTTGGTTTTGAACCTGCGGCAATCAAGGAAAACCTTGAGGCGTTGATCGCTGATCTCAAGAAAGCGAAACCCGCCTCGGCAAAAGGAACCTATTGCAAGAAAGTGGTTCTCTCTACAACAATGGGTGCGGGTATTCCCATCGATCAGGCGTCATTGGACGCCTGAAGACCGAGCCGGGTGACATGCCCGGCCAGGTAATTTGAAAAACGGGTAACTCGAGGATGCTACCCGTTTTTCCGGACTTTGGGGTTGCGGCCGACTTGTCGGTCGTTACCCGTCAAAGACCGCAGGTCCCCTGCCGTAAGGCGGGGTTAACTCAGCAATGAGCCTGCGCAGACGGTGAACCCGGTTCAAGGCATTGAATCTATCGCCGTTATAAGTGGGGCCGCGGCTCGGTGTCGAGTTGCGGAACTTTAACAAGCCTGGGAGTGCACACCTGTGCCGATAGGATTTGAAGAAAAGCAGGCGATTGTTGCTGAAGTGAATGAAACGGCAAACAAGGCTCTTTCTGCAGTCATGGCTGACTATCGAGGTGTATCGGTGGATGACATGACAAGCCTGAGAAGGCGGGCGAGAGAAGCCGGTGTACAGGTGCGTGTCATTCGTAACACCTTGGCGAAACGCGCTTTTGAAGGCACCGGGTTCGAGTGCCTGAACGAATCGCTGCTTGGCCCGAACATTCTTGCTTTTTCACTGCAGGACCCGGGCTCTGGCGCCAGAGTGTTCAAAGACTTTGCCAGGGAAAACGAGGACTTTGAAATAAAAGCCCTCTCGTTTGGCGGGAAGCTGCTTGCCGCTGATCAGATAGATGTACTGGCGAAGCTGCCGACACATGAAGAAGCACTTGCGATGTTGCTGGCTGTTATGCAGGCACCCGTCATCAAGCTGGCCCGAACATTGAACGATGTTCCCGGCAAGGTGACACGGGTGATGGCCGCAGTCAGGGACCGGAAGCAGGAGCAGGCTGCCGCGTAATTTTCATTACTGATAGGAGATAGAACTCATGTCATTGTCGAAAGACGATATTTTAAATGCAATTGCTGAAATGAGCGTGATGGATGTTGTTGAGCTCGTTGAAGCAATGGAAGAGAAGTTTGGTGTGTCTGCGGCCGCTGCCGTTGCCGCCCCGGCGGCCGGCGCGGGAGACGGCGCCGCTGCTGCCGCGGAGGAAAAGGATGAGTTTGAAGTCCTTATTACTTCCGCTGGCGACAAGAAAGTCAACGCCATCAAGGTTGTCCGGGCGGTCACCGGGCTTGGTTTGAAAGAAGCCAAGGCGCTTGTTGATGAAGCACCTTCCACCATCAAGGAAGGCGTGCCCAAAAATGAGGCTGAAGAGATCAAGAAGCAGCTAGAGGAAGCGGGCGCATCCGCTGAGCTCAAGTAATCCGGGGTTTGAACATCCTGGAACCATGTTGCAAGAGGCGGGTGTCCGGTTGCGGGCACCCGGCTTTCTTGTATCCGTACATCGTTGAATATATGACCAGCTTGGAGGCGTGAATGGCCTATTCGTATACAGAAAGAAAACGAATTCGTAAAGACTTTGGTAAGTTGCCGCGAGTCATGGATATTCCGTACCTGCTTGCTATTCAGGTGGAATCTTACAAGCAGTTTCTGCAGGACAAGACCAAATTGTCCGCCAGGATCAGGAAGGGTTTGCATGCCGCTTTCCAGTCTGTGTTTCCCATCAAAAGCTATTCAGGGAACGCCGCTCTTGAATATGTCAGCTATCGCCTGGGTAAACCGCTTTTTAACGTAAAAGAATGTCAGATGAGGAGCGTCACCTATGCCGCGCCGCTCAGGGTCATGATTCGCCTGGAGATCTACGACAAGGATTCATCCAACAAGGCGATCAAAGACATCAAGGAACAGGAAGTGTACATGGGCGAAATTCCGCTCATGACTGATAACGGCACCTTCATCATCAACGGCATTGAACGGGTGGTCGTCTCCCAGTTGCATCGATCCCCCGGCGTATTCTTCGACCATGACAAGGGCAAGACCCATTCTTCGGGGAAACTGCTTTATTCCGCAAGGGTGATCCCGATGCGCGGGTCCTGGCTGGATTTTGAGTTTGACCCGAAGGACTGTCTGTTCGTGCGCATTGATCGCCGTCGCAAGTTGCCAGCCACCGTTCTGCTGCGCGCCCTGGGCTATACCTCGCAGGAGATACTGGAACTGTTCTTTGATACCGACAGTTTCGGGGCCGCGAAAGATGCCTATACGCTTGAACTGATCGCCAGCCGGCTGCTTGGTGAAACCGCACGATTCAACATAGTCGACAAGGCAGGCAAGATCATTGTTGAAGAAGGCAAGCGGATAACCGCCCGGCATATTCGTGATATGGAAAAGGCCAAACTGAAAAAACTGCATTGCCCTTCTGAATATGTTTGCGGTCACGTTCTCGCGGAAGACATCGTGGACAAGGAAACCGGCGAGATCGTCATTCCATGTAATACGACCATTACCGAAGACACGCTCGAAAAGCTGGCGGAGTGCGGCGTTGGCGCCTTCAAGACCATATACACCAATGACCTTGACTGTGGCCCTTTTATTTCAGACACCCTGGTGGTGGACTCGACTACGAACCGCCTGGAAGCACTGGTAGAGATATATCGGATGATGCGCCCCGGCGAGCCGCCAACAAAAGATTCCGCGGAAAACCTGTTTACCAACCTGTTTTTCTCATCTGACCGTTACGATCTGACGGCTGTCGGCCGCATGAAATTCAATCGTCGTTTGGGTCGAGAAGAAGAGACGGGCGAAGGCATTTTGTCCAACGAGGACATTATCGACGTGCTGAGATGCCTGATTGACATCAGGAACAGCAAAGACACGGTTGACGATATAGATCATCTGGGTAACCGCCGGGTGAGATCCGTTGGCGAGATGGCGGAGAATGCCTTCCGGCTTGGTCTCATCCGTGTGGAGCGAGCCGTCAAGGAAAGGCTGTCCCTGGCGGAATCCGAGGGCCTGATGCCCCAGGACCTGATCAATGCCAAGCCAGTTGCGGCGGCCGTCAAGGAGTATTTTGGCTCGGCGCAACTTTCCCAGTTCATGGACCAGAACAACCCGCTTTCGGAGGTGACTCACAAGCGGCGTGTATCCGCTCTGGGGCCGGGTGGGCTGACCCGCGAGCGGGCAGGTTTCGAGGTGCGCGATGTTCACCCGACCCACTATGGCCGGGTATGCCCGATCGAGACGCCGGAAGGCCCGAATATCGGCCTGATCAATTCTCTGGCGACCTATGCGCGAACCAATGCGTACGGGTTCCTTGAAAGCCCCTACCGCAAGGTTGCCAAGGGGCGGGCCACCGACGAGATAGAGTATCTTTCCGCCATCGTTGAAAGTGATTTCGTTATTGCCCAGGCCAGTTCGGCCCTGGACAAGCGCGGCAAACTGGTGGAGGCATTGGTGGACGTGCGTCATCAGGGCGAATTTACCAAGATGTCCCGTGAATCCGTGACGCACATGGATGTGTCACCGCAGCAGGTGGTGTCTGTGGCAGCTTCGCTGATACCCTTCCTTGAGCATGATGACGCCAACCGTGCGCTGATGGGTTCCAACATGCAGCGTCAGGCGGTGCCGACCCTGCGGTTTGAGAAACCTCTGGTGGGTACGGGCATGGAGCGCATTGTGGCACGGGACTCAGGTGTTTGCGTGGTTGCGCAACGCGGCGGGGTCGTGGAGACGGTTGATGCCGGTCGAATTGTCATCCGCGTTAACGACAAGGAAACCGAAAGCGGTGAAGCTGGCGTCGATATCTACAACCTCACCAAGTACACCCGCTCCAACCAGAACACCTGCATCAATCAGAAGCCCCTGGTGGTAGAAGGCGACAGGGTTGAAAAGCACGACATACTGGCGGACGGGCCTTCCATCGATAAGGGTGAACTGGCCCTGGGCCAGAACATTCGCATCGCGTTCATGACCTGGAACGGGTACAACTTTGAGGATTCCATACTGGTTTCCGAAAAAGTTGTCAAGGAAGATCGGTTTACAACCATCCATATTCAGGAACTGACCTGTATCGCCCGTGACACCAAGCTGGGCTCGGAAGAAATCACCTGCGATATCCCGAATGTGGGCGAAGGCGCTCTCTCCAAGCTGGATGAGTCGGGGATAGTGTATATCGGCGCCGAGGTGGATGCGGGGGACATACTAGTGGGTAAGGTCACACCCAAGAGTGAAACTCAGTTGACGCCGGAGGAAAAACTGCTTCGCGCCATCTTCGGTGAGAAGGCTTCCGACGTGAAAGACACCTCACTGCGCGTACCCAGCAGTTATAACGGCACGGTAATAGACGTGCAGGTGTTTACCCGGGAAGGTCTGGAGAAAGACAAGCGTGCCCTGGATATAGAGCGTCAGGCGTTGGATGAAGTACGCAAGAACATTGAGGAAGAGTACCGCATCGTTGAGGCCGCCACCTTTGAGCGGCTCAAGAGCACCCTGGCAAACCAGAAGGTTATTGCCGGTCCCGGCTTGAAGAAAGGCGATAAGGCGACTCGGGATTACTTGGCGGGTCTCGAACCGGCAAGCTACTTCGATCTGCGGATGGAGCAGGCCAATCTGAACGGGTTGCTGAAATCAGCGGAGCAGCAGCTCGAGGAGCGTCGTGCGGAACTCGATGAGCGTTTCGAGGAAAGCAAGCGCAAGCTTGAATCCGGTGATGACCTGGCGCCCGGTGTTCTGAAGATCGTCAAGGTGTATCTTGCCATCAAGCGACGTATACAGCCGGGCGACAAGATGGCGGGGCGTCACGGTAACAAGGGCGTCATCTCCGTGATCAAGCCGGTGGAGGATATGCCCTTCGATGAGAACGGCGAGCCGATAGACATAGTGCTGAACCCCCTTGGCGTACCCAAGCGGATGAACGTCGGGCAGATCCTTGAAACCCATCTCGGCTGGGCCGCTCATGGCCTGGGCCTCAAGATTGGCGAGATGCTTGACGCCCAGAAAAATGTGGCCAAGATTCGGATGTTCCTCAAGCAGATATACAACCGCAGCGGCAGAATCGAGGACCTGGATCAGCTCAGTGACCGTGAGTTGCTTGAAATGGCCGGCAACCTGCGCAGCGGTGTTCCCATGGCAACGGGTGTTTTTGACGGCGCCACGGAGGATGAGATCAAGGGTATGCTGGAATTAGCGGACCTGCCAACTGACGGCCAGTGTATGTTGTATGACGGTTGCACGGGTGAACAGTTTGATCGCCCGGTGACTGTCGGCTACATGTACATGCTTAAGCTGAACCATCTGGTTGACGACAAGATGCACGCAAGATCGACGGGTTCATACAGCCTGGTGACGCAGCAGCCCCTGGGCGGCAAGGCGCAGTTCGGCGGCCAGAGATTCGGCGAGATGGAAGTCTGGGCGCTTGAAGCCTATGGCGCCGCCTACACCCTGCAAGAGATGCTGACGGTCAAGTCAGACGATGTCCACGGCAGAACGAAAATGTACAAGAACATTGTCGATGGCGACTATCGCATGGAGCCGGGGATGCCGGAGTCATTCAATGTATTGGTGAAAGAGATCCGGTCATTGGGTATCGATATTGAGCTGGAGAACGATTAGTCCCGTTACGGGTAACGACTGCCGTATAAGGTATGCAAACTAAGGTCAGGCTGAACGTCTGACGTGGAGGAAAGCCTTGAAAGATTTGCTTAATCTGTTGAAAGCACAAGGACAGTCAGAAGAGTTTGATTCCCTCAGGATCGGGCTCGCCTCACCAGACATGATCCGCAGTTGGTCATACGGCGAGGTCAAAAAGCCGGAAACAATCAACTATCGAACCTTCAAGCCGGAAAGGGACGGTCTGTTCTGCGCGAAGATCTTCGGGCCCAACAAAGATTACGAATGCCTGTGCGGCAAGTACAAGCGTCTCAAGCATCGTGGCGTGATCTGTGAGAAGTGCGGCGTTGAAGTTGCGCTGGCGAAGGTCCGTCGTGAACGTATGGGTCACATAGAGCTTGCCAGCCCCGTGGCTCATATCTGGTTTCTGAAATCCCTGCCTTCCCGTATCGGGCTTCTCATGGATATGACCCTGCGTGACATAGAGCGGGTGCTTTATTTTGAATCTTTTGTGGTTATTGACCCGGGTCTTACCACGCTGGAGAAGTGTCAACTGTTGACCGATGAACAATACTATGATGCGCTTGAAGAATTTGGCGACGAGTTTGTAGCCAAGATGGGTGCGGAAGCCATTCAGGACCTGATGAAAGACATGGATCTGGCGGATGAAATCGCCATCATCCGTGAAGAACTGCCTGAAACCAAGTCGGACACCAAGATCAAGAAGCTGACCAAACGCCTCAAGCTGATGGAGGCTTTCCAGCAGTCCGGCAACAAGCCGGAATGGATGGTCCTCACTGTCCTGCCGGTTCTGCCGCCTGACCTGCGCCCGTTGGTGCCTCTGGAAGGCGGCCGGTTTGCAACCTCGGACCTGAACGATCTGTACCGGCGGGTGATCAACCGCAATAACCGGCTGAAGCGATTGCTTGACCTGTCCGCGCCGGACATCATTGTTCGCAATGAAAAGCGAATGTTGCAGGAGTCTGTTGACGCCCTGCTGGATAATGGCCGCCGGGGGCGGGTGATTACCGGCACAAACAAACGCCCGCTGAAATCTCTGGCGGACATGATCAAGGGCAAACAGGGTAGATTCCGACAAAATCTGCTGGGTAAACGGGTCGATTACTCCGGCCGTTCCGTGATCGTGGTTGGCCCGAACCTGCGTCTGCATCAATGCGGCCTGCCAAAGAAGATGGCGCTGGAGCTCTTCAAACCCTTTATCTTCGGCAAGTTGCAGGCCAGGGAGCTTGCGACCACCATCAAAGCCGCAAAGAAAATGGTTGAGCGTGAAACTGCGGAAGTCTGGGATATTCTTGCCGAGGTGATTCGTGAACACCCGGTTCTCCTGAACCGTGCGCCCACACTGCACCGTCTGGGTATTCAGGCTTTCGAGCCGGTACTGATTGAAGGCAAGGCCATCCAGCTTCACCCCCTGGTGTGCACCGCTTACAACGCCGACTTTGATGGCGACCAAATGGCGGTTCACGTACCCCTGACACTGGAAGCGCAACTCGAGTCGCGGGCATTGATGATGTCCACCAACAATGTGCTGCTGCCCGCGGACGGCGAGCCCATTATCGTGCCGTCTCAGGACGTCGTGCTGGGCGTCTACTGGATGACCCGTGAGCGTATCAATGATCGGGGAGAGGGCATGATTTTCTCTGACATTGAAGAGGTTTCCCGCGCCTATCAATCAGGCCAGGTGGGCCTGCAGGCAAGGGTCAAAGTGCGAGTTTCACAAGCGCTGCCGGATGAGTCGGGCGAACTTGTCAAGATGACCGAGATCGTTGACACAACCGTTGGCCGGGCGCTGGTCTATGAAATCGCGCCGGACGGTATTGCCTACTCAAATGTCAATGCCACCATGGGCCACAAGGATATTTCCCGCCTGATCAACCTGTGTTACCGCTCCGTGGGCCTGAAGGAAACCGTTATTTTCTGTGACCAGCTCATGTACCTGGGATATGAGTATTCAACCAGGTCCGGCGCTTCCATTGGCGTTGATGACTTTGTAATCCCGGAAGAAAAAGCCGGGATTATCGGTGGCGCAGAGGAGGAGATTCGTGAGATTGAATCCCAGTTTGCCTCTGGTCTTGTAACCCAGGGTGAGAAATACAACAAGGTGATTGATATCTGGACGCGGGCCAACGACATGGTTGGCGCGGCAATGATGGATAGGCTGTCGAAGGAAACCGTCAAGAACCGCGAAGGTGAAGATGAAGAGCAAACCTCCTTCAACAGTATCTGGATGTATTCCGACTCCGGCGCCAGAGGCAGCCCGGCGCAGATCAGGCAGCTTTCCGGCATGCGCGGCCTTATGACCAAGCCGGACGGCTCCATCATCGAAACGCCCATCACGGCCAACTTCCGTGAAGGCTTGTCGGTCATGCAGTACTTTATTTCCACGCACGGCGCCCGCAAGGGCCTGGCGGATACCGCGCTTAAAACCGCCAACTCAGGATACCTGACGCGGCGTCTGGTCGACGTGGCTCAGGACTTGGTTGTTACCGAGCCTGACTGTGGTACGGACCAGGGTATGGTGATGGCGGCTGTCATCGAGGGCGGTGATGTCGTAGAGCCCCTCGGCAACCGTGTACTGGGTCGTACCGTCGCGGAAGACGTGATGAGCGCTGATGGCATTGAAGTGATGATCAGGCGTGGCGACATGGTTGATGAGAAGATGGTTGATATTATTGAGTCTTCCGGTATCGATGAGATCATGGTTCGCAGCCCCATCACCTGTGAAACCCGATATGGTCTCTGCTCCAGTTGTTATGGCCGTGACTTGGGGCGTGGCCATCTGGTCAACATGGGCGAAGCGATTGGCGTCATCGCCGCCCAATCCATCGGCGAGCCGGGTACGCAGCTCACCATGCGCACCTTCCACATTGGCGGCGCGGCTTCCAGGGCAACCGCCGTTGATAATGTGCAGGTGAAGCATGCGGGCCTCATGCGTCTGCATAACCTGAAAACTATTGCCAAGGCCAATGGTGAGTTGGTTGCCGTATCCCGCTCTGGTGAAATTGCCATTGCTGATGATGAAACAGGCCGAGAGAGAGAGAGATACAAGCTGCCATACGGCGCAGTACTGAAGAAAGGCGAAGGTGAACATGTGGAGGCCGGCGAGGTTGTAGCCAACTGGGACCCGCATACTCACCCGATTGTTTCCGAAGTGCAGGGCAAGGTCGTATTCGAAGACATGGAAGAAGGTATCACGGTACATCGTCAGGCTGACGAACTGACGGGTCTTTCGTCCATCTCGATTATTGATCCGAAGGAGCGCCCCAGCGCGGGCAAGGAAATACGCCCCGCAGTTCGACTGGTTGATAAAAAAGGCAAGGACCTGATGCTGGCGGGCACGGATGTGCCGGCGCATTACTTCCTCGAGGCAAATGCAATCCTCAGCCATGAGGACGGCGCCCAGATAGGCGCTGGCGATGTTATTGCGCGCATACCACAGGAAGGCTCCAAGACCAGGGACATTACGGGTGGTCTGCCACGGGTTGCCGACCTTTTCGAGGCGCGCAAACCGAAGGATGCCCAGATATTGGCAGAAATCACCGGCACGGTCAGCTTCGGCAAGGAAACAAAGGGTAAGCGTCGCCTGATGATTACGCCGACCGAGCCGAATGAGTTGCCGGAGGGCACGGATCATTACGAGGCGCTGATTCCGAAATGGCGTGACATGACGGTGTTTGAGGGTGAGCATGTCGCGAAGGGGGATGTGGTCTCCGATGGGCCCGAAAATCCGCATGACATCCTGCGCCTGAAAGGCGTGAGTGAACTCGCCAGATATATTGTCAAGGAAATTCAGGATGTTTACCGCCTGCAAGGCGTTGGCATTAACGACAAGCACATAGAGGTGATTGTCTGCCAGATGCTGAGGAAGATTGAGGTGTCTGAGTCGGGAGATTCCAGCATGATCAAGGGCGAACAGGTTGAATACAACAAGTTCCTTGAAGAGAACGACAAGCTGGAGGCGGAAGACAAGGAGAAGGTCAAGGGCGCCCGCGTACTGCTGGGTATTACCAAGGCATCGCTGGCTACCGAATCCTTCATTTCGGCGGCTTCCTTCCAGGAAACCACAAGAGTGCTGACGGAAGCGGCGGTCACCGGCAAACGGGATTACCTGCGCGGCCTCAAGGAAAATGTCATCGTTGGGCGGTTGATTCCTGCGGGCACGGGCCTCAAGTACCATGAGGACCGGCGCAAGAAGCGCGATGCTGCTGAAGAAGGCGTCGTTAGCACGAGCGATGCGGATGCGGAGCAGGCATTGTCCGAGGCGCTCAGTTCCAATGAGTCAATCTGACCCTGTGTTACAAGCAAGGGAGAGTTTGGAATTGACTACGGGCATGGCCGTCATTAGAATCCGCCCCTCGCCGACTGAGGCGTCCGGGTTATATCCAACTTTCGGAGAAAACTGATTTATGGCAAGAATCAACCAACTGGTCCGCAAGCCGAGAAAGCGCAAGGTTGTGAAAAGCGACGTTCCGGCTTTGCAGGCCAGCCCGCAGAAGCGGGGTGTGTGCACTCGCGTCTATACGACAACGCCGAAGAAACCGAATTCGGCGCTTCGCAAGATATGCCGCGTCAGGTTGACGAACGGCTATGAGGTCACGTCATACATCGGCGGCGAGGGTCACAACCTGCAAGAACACTCGGTTGTTCTGATCAGGGGAGGGCGTGTCAAGGATTTGCCGGGTGTTCGGTATCACACGGTAAGGGGCGTTCTCGATACCACCGGCGTCAGTGACCGAATGCAGGGCCGGTCAAAATACGGCACCAAGAAACCCAAATCTTAGCCGCAGGTAAAAGCCGGCGGACAGTGGATGACCGGGAATATGGAAACAGGCGACTGATTTCGTGCCCTGGTTTTACAGTAAGGCGGGCAATATGCCCGATTAACCTGAAGAGTAAAGGATAAAGTCATGTCGAGAAGAAGATCTCCCCCGAAGCGGGAAATTCTCCCGGATCCAAAATACGGGAATACTACCCTTGCCAAGTTCATGAATCATGTCATGGTAAACGGTAAAAAATCAGTCGCGGAGCTAATAGTCTACGGTGCATTGGACAAGATTATCGAACGCGGCACCGGTGACCCTCTTGAGATATTTGACGCGGCCCTGGAGGCGGTTGCGCCTTCCGTGGAAGTCAAATCACGCCGTGTCGGCGGCGCAACCTATCAGGTGCCGGTGGAAGTTCGCCCTTCCAGGCGCTCAGCTCTTGCCATGCGTTGGTTGGTGGATTCAGCCCGGAAGCGCGGGGAAAAATCCATGTCCTTACGGCTCGCAGGCGAACTGATGGACGCCGCAGAAGGCCGTGGCACCGCCGTACGCAAGCGTGAGGATACGCACCGTATGGCGGAGGCAAACAGGGCCTTCGCGCACTACCGTTTCTAGCGCGGCAAGTTGTCTGGCGGAGCGTCACCATGCCCAGAGAAACACCGATCAAGCGATACCGGAATATCGGCATTGTCGCTCATGTGGATGCGGGTAAGACCACCACCACCGAGCGGGTACTTTTTTACACGGGGCTCTCCCACAAAATCGGCGAAGTCCATGACGGTGCCGCCATCATGGACTGGATGGACCAGGAGCAGGAGAGAGGCATCACGATAACCTCTGCCGCCACAACGACTTTCTGGCAGGGGACGCAAGGCCAGTTCGATCAGCATCGAATCAACATTATCGACACGCCGGGGCACGTTGACTTCACTATTGAAGTGGAGCGTTCCCTCCGGGTGCTCGATGGCGCGGTGGTTGTTTTCTGCGGTACATCCGGCGTCGAACCGCAATCTGAAACAGTCTGGCGTCAGGCAAACAGGTATGAAGTGCCGCGATTGGTGTTCGTCAACAAGATGGACCGGGCGGGCGCGGACTTTCTCAGGGTCGTGGAACAGATCAAACAACGGCTGGGCGCCACGCCCATTTGTCTGCAACTGGCCATTGGCGCCGAGGACAATTTTCGAGGGGTGATTGACCTGGTGAGGATGAAGGCCATCTATTGGAATGAAGAAGACCAGGGATTGACCTTCAATGAAGAAGAAATACCGGAAGAATTGCAGTCACAAGCCGAAGAATATCGTGAAAAGCTGATTGAGGCTGCGGCGGAAGCAACGGACGAGCTGATGGAACGATACCTGGAAGAAGGGCGGCTCAGCGAAGAAGAAATCAAGCAGGGCATCCGCCACAGGACCCTGGCCAACGATATGGTGCCGGCACTTTGTGGGTCGGCATTCAAGAACAAGGGCGTCCAGACAATGCTGGATGCAGTTATTGAATACTTGCCGGCGCCGGATGAAGTGAAGCCCATCAAGGGTTTTGTCGAGGGGCGCGAAGAAGAAGCGGAGCGGCGCGCGGACGACAAAGAGCCCTTCGCCGCTCTTGCATTCAAGATCGCAACAGACCCTTTTGTCGGCGCTCTGACTTTCTTCAGGGTTTACTCGGGCGTACTCAATTCAGGCGATTTTGTGTGGAACCCGGTCAAAAGCAAGAGAGAACGCATTGGCCGCATGGTGCAAATGCAATCGAATGACCGCAAGGAAATCAAAGAAGTGCACGCCGGTGACATCGCCGCCGCCATTGGCTTGAAGCAGGCAACCACCGGCGATACCTTGTGCGATGAAGCGCATGCAATCACTCTGGAGCGTATGGAGTTCCCAGAGCCGGTTATTCATGTTGCCGTTGAGCCTCGTTCAAAATCCGACCAGGAAAAGATGGGCGTTGCCCTGGGTAAGCTGGCGGCGGAAGACCCGTCTTTCCGCGTTCATACAGATGAGGAATCCGGACAGACGATTATTGGCGGCATGGGTGAACTGCACCTGGATATCATTGTTGAGCGGATGAAGCGCGAATTCAGCGTTGAGGCAAATATAGGCAAACCTCAGGTGGCTTACAGGGAGACCATCCGCAAGTCCGTGGAAGCGGAAGGGAAATTCGTTCGCCAAACCGGCGGTCGTGGCCAGTATGGTCATGTCTGGTTGCGCATCGAGCCCATCGAGGGCGAAGGTTATGAATTTGTCGATAAAATTGTGGGTGGCACCGTCCCCAGAGAGTACATAGGTGCGGTGGACAAGGGCATTCGGGACCAGCTAGCCAATGGTGTGCTGGCGGGTTACCCCCTGCAAGGCGTGAAAGCCACCTTGTACGATGGTTCTTACCATGACGTGGATTCCAGTGAGGTCGCCTTCAAGGTGGCCGGCGCCATGGCGATGAAAGCCGGGGCACTTGATGCAGACCCGGTATTGCTTGAACCGGTCATGAATGTGGAAGTCGTGACCCCGGAAGATTATTACGGCGATATTGTTGGTGACCTGAACAGGCGCCGCGGCATCGTGCAGGGCATGGAAGATGTCCCGGCCGGGAAGGCAGTCAGGGCGGAAGTGCCCCTGGCCGAAATGTTCGGATATGCGACGGATATGCGTTCCGCCACCCAGGGCAGGGCGACTTTCTCGATGGAATTCGAGAAATACGTGGAGACCCCGAACAGCATCGCCAAGACGATTATCAACAGGACGAGTTGACCCCTGCGCCATGAAATGCGGACCTGCTGTTGCGGTGCGTCCAGCGCGGTGGTCCAGGCACGAATGTAAGAGGGTCGCGGTTTGCCATTCATGAGGGCGGTAGGACGGTTGGTGTTGGTGTGGGCACGAAGATTATTCAGTAGAATTTCCTGTTTCTCTTTGATATTCAAATACTTATATGACTCTGCCTGGGCGGACAGGCAGAGCAGCATTTTCCGGTAGATTTTACGATGTGAGGCGAGTATGATTCGCGCCCTTGACGCGGGGTCTCCTCCGCGTCATTTTTCGAAATCACTGCCTCCCGACTGTTTTTTGGTGGGTTACAGGAATGTCCCGGGGATATCCCCATGAGCATTCCGGGCATGTGTGTACAAGGTCTCGACAAGAGGCCACGGGTCGCCCAGAAATGGGCACCAGGCATGAGATGCGTCTTCCCTCCAAGAGGGAGGGCCTTCTTTACTTGTAAACAGCCCAGGGCAAGTCAAGTAAAGGTAAAAAGGACAGGTTGAATGCAAAACCAGAGAATCAGGATTCGATTGAAGGCGTTCGATCATCGGTTGATTGATCTATCCACTCAGGAGATTGTCGATACCGCCAGGCGCACCGGCGCTCAGATAAAGGGCCCAATTCCGCTGCCTACTCGTAAAGAAAAGTTCACCTTGCTTATTTCCCCTCATGTCTACAAGGACGCAAGGGATCAATACGAAATTCGCACCCACAAGCGCCTGCTGGATATCATGGAACCCACTGAAAAGACAGTGGACGCACTGACCAAGCTGAACCTGGCGGCGGGTGTGGAAGTCCAGATCAATCTCGGTTGATGTAGCACAGACAGACGGCGAAAGGGAAGAAAAATGACCATAGGCATCATAGGTATCAAGCGAGGCATGACAAGAGTTTTCACTGATGCAGGCGTATCTGTACCCGTTACCGTTATTGAAGCAGAGCCCAACCGCATCACTCAGGTCAAATCCAGCGGCACGGATGGCTACTCGGCTGTTCAGGTGACCTCAGGTTCAATCAAACCCTCACATGTAAAAAAACCCGCCGCCGGTCATTTCAGCAAGGCATCCGTCGAGGCCGGCCGGAAACTATGGGAATTTCGCACCATCGGCGAAGAGGAATTGAACGTAGGCGACACCCTCACCGTTGAGGGGTTTGCAACCGGCCAGAAGGTGGATGTCTGTGGCCGTTCGAAAGGGAAAGGGTTTGCCGGCGTGGTGAAGCGCCACAACTTCAAGACTCAGGATGCCACCCACGGCAATTCACTATCCCATCGTGCGCCTGGCTCCATCGGTCAATGTCAGACGCCAGGGCGCGTTTTCAAGGGCAAGAAGATGGCGGGTCACATGGGGGCGATGCGAGTAACGACACAGACGCTCGAGGTAGTCCGGGTGGACCAGGAAAACAATCTCCTGCTGGTGAAAGGCGCAGTGCCCGGCTCCAGAGGAGGGGACGTCATAGTGACGCCAGCGGTCAAGGCGGTCAATGCGGGCAGCGGAGGTGACGCTTGAACCTCAATATTCTCGGTGCTGGCGAGAAGGGCGTCAGCGTTTCCGACACGACCTTCGGCAGGCAGTTCAATGAACCTCTGGTACATCAGGTGGTCGTTTCCTACATGGCGGGTGCCAGGCAAGGCGCCAGGGCGCAGAAGTCCCGGGGAGAAGTAAGAGGCGGGGGGCGTAAACCTTTTCGTCAGAAGGGCACAGGCCGTGCACGCGCCGGAACCATCCGCAGCCCCATCTGGCGTGGTGGCGGTGTCACCTTCGCGGCAAAAAAGCAGGATCACTCCCAAAAGGTCAACAAGAAGATGTATCGCGGTGCCATGCAGGCGATTCTGTCGGAGTTGGTTCGCCAGGAGCGGCTGGTTGTAATTGAAGATTTCTCTGTAGATGCGCCCAGAACGAAAGACGTCGCCGAAAAGCTCAAGGCGCTTGATCTGAAGAATGTTCTGGTTGTGGTGGAAGAGATTGATGACAACCTCTACCTGAGTTCACGAAACCTGCGCGGAGTGGATGTTATTGATGTGCAGGGTGTAAACCCGGTCAATCTTATCGGTTCTGAAAAGGTGCTCTTTACTCTGGGCGCTCTCAAGAAGGCGGAGGAATTGTTCGCATGAACCGGGAGCGTCTCTACAAGATTATTCTGGGGGCGCATTTGTCCGAGAAAGCAACGATGGCCGCCGATCAGCTGAACCAGTTTTCTTTCAGGGTGGCGAAGGATGCGACCACGCCGGAGATCAAAGAAGCCGTTGAAACAATTTATGAAGTGCCGGTCAGGAAGGTGACGGTAATGAACATGAAAGGCAAGACCAAGCGTAGAGTCCGGGGAATCAGTAAACGCCCTGATTGGAAGAAGGCGTATGTCAGCCTTGAAGCAGGTCACGACATTGATTTCTCATAACCACCAACCGTATACGGAACAGAAGATAAAATGCCAGTCGTAAAAGCCAAACCAACATCACCGGGGCGCCGATTCGTTGTCAAGGTAGTGAATCCGGAGTTGCACAAGGGTGACCCTTACAAGCCGCTATTGGAAAAAAAATCCAAGACCGGCGGTCGCAACAATAATGGTCGGATTACCATGCGGCATATAGGCGGCGGCCACAAGCAAAAGTACCGGGTTATTGATTTCAAGCGGAACAAGGACGGCATCGAGGCTCGGGTGGAGCGGTTGGAATACGACCCGAACAGAACTGCAAACATTGCGCTGCTCAGGTATGAAGACGGCGAGAGACGCTACATCATCGCGCCCAAGGGCCTACAGGCGGGGGAGGCAATCCAGTCCGGTGATCTCTCGCCCATTAAAACCGGTAACTGCCTTCCCATGAGAAACATCCCCATGGGTAGTGTCATTCACTGTGTCGAATTGAAGAACGGCAAAGGGGCGCAGCTGGCGAGAAGTGCCGGCGCATCCGCCCAACTCGTGGCAAAAGAAGGCCGCCATGTCACCCTGAGATTGCGTTCAGGGGAAATGAGGAAGGTGCTGGCGGAGTGCCGGGCGACGCTCGGCGAAGTTTCAAATTCAGAACACAACCTGCGTTCTCTGGGCAAAGCCGGAGCAAAAAGATGGCGCGGTGTTCGCCCGACGGTTCGCGGTGTTGTGATGAATCCGGTGGACCATCCGCACGGCGGCGGTGAGGGCAAGACGTCCGGCGGGCGGCATCCTGTTTCACCCTGGGGCGTACCGACCAAAGGATACAAGACACGCAAGAACAAACGCACGGACAAGATGATTGTTCGTCGTCGTTCCAAGCGGTAGGAGAAGAATAGTGCCTCGCAGTGTGAAAAAAGGGCCCTTTGTGGATATCCATCTTGCAAACAAGGTGCAGAAGGTGGTTGAAAGTAATGACAAGCGGCCTATTCGGACCTGGTCCAGGCGCTCGATGATCACGCCGGATTTCGTCGGCCTGACCATTCAGGTGCATAACGGCCGCCAGCATATACCGGTGTTCATCAGTGAAGACATGGTGGGTCACAAGCTCGGTGAATTTGCGCTGACACGCACCTTCCGCGGCCACGCCGCAGACAGGAAAGTGAAGCGGCCGGCGACGGCGGCGGGCGGAGGATAAGACGATGGAAGTAGCAGCGAGGCTGAAGGGCGCTGGGTTATCGGCACAGAAAGCCCGCCTTATAGCTGACCAAGTGCGTGGCAAGCCAGTTGGCGATGCGCTGGAAATTCTGGAGTTCAGCACAAAGAAGGGCGCACGTCTGGTGCGTAAGCTCCTTGAGTCAGCGATTGCCAATGCCGAGCATAACGAGGGCGCGGACATAGATGAACTGACGGTTGCAACAATTTATGTGGACGAAGGCCTGACCATGAAACGTATTCGGCCCAGGGCAAAGGGCCGGGCCGACAGAATTCTCAAGAGAACCTGCCATATTACGCTCGCGGTTGCGGACGGATAGGGCAAGTAGAAGGATTAGGAGACCATCATGGGTCAAAAAGTACATCCCACGGGCATGCGGCTGGGAATAGTCAAGGATCATACCTCCATCTGGTATGCACATGGCCCTGCCTATGCCGAAAAGCTCCATGAAGACCTGGCCGTCAGAGAGTACATCAGGAAAAAGCTGTCCCAGGCATCGGTCAGTCGGATAGAAATTCAGCGCCCGGCGGAAACGGCGCGAATTACGATTCACACGGCCCGGCCCGGCATTGTGATAGGCAAGAAAGGTGAAGATGTTGAACGTCTGCGGCAGGAAGTGACCAAGCTTATGGGTGTGCCGGTGCACATCAATATTGAAGAGATTCGCAAACCCGAATTGGATGCCTTCCTGGTGGCCCAGAACGTCACCCAACAGTTGGAGCGCCGTGTACAGTTTCGCAGGGCAATGAAGCGGGTCATGCAGAACGCCACGCGGCAGGGGGCTCTGGGTATCAAGGTGCGTGTCGCTGGCCGCCTCGGCGGCGCGGAGATTGCGCGGTCAGAGACCTATCACGAGGGGCGGGTGCCGTTACATACGCTGCGCGCAGATGTTGATTACGCCACTGCGGAGGCGTTGACGACTTACGGCATTCTGGGCGTGAAGGTTTGGATATTCAAAGGTGAGGTTATCGGTGAAAGAGAAGAAGCGCCGACGACCAATGTTCAGAGTTTCGGATAAGTCATCATGCTACAGCCAAAAAAGACGAAATTCAGGAAGCAGCAGAAGGGCCGTAACCGCGGGCTTGCGCATCGCGGCAGTACGGTCAGTTTCGGAGAGTTTGGTCTCAAGGCGACTGGGCGGGGTCGATTGACCGCAAGGCAGATAGAGGCGGGTCGGCGGGCCATGACGCGGCGCGTGCGGCGCGGCGGCCAGATATGGATTCGTGTATTCCCGGACAAGCCCATTACCCAGAAACCGCTCGAGGTTCGCCAGGGTAAGGGGAAGGGTAACGTCGAGTACTGGGTTGCCCAGGTCAAGCCGGGGAAGATGATTTATGAAATGGAAGGTGTGGCGGAAGAGGATGCTCGAGACGCATTCCGACTTGCAGCGGCCAAGTTGCCCTTTTCCACGGCCTTCGTGAAGCGCGTTGTAATGTGAGTGTGAGTTGATCGGATGAAAGCATCAGAACTAAGAGAAAAGCCGGTTGAAGAACTGCAAGAGGAGATTGAATCCCTGGTTAAGGATCAGTTCACTCACCGTATGCAGAAGTCTACCGGCCAGTTGAACCAGGCTCATCTGCTGAAACAGGTTGCGAAGGATATTGCGCGGGCAAAAACCGTGCTGAATGAAAAACTTTCCAGTGAACAAGCCGGGCGCAAAATTCAGAGCGCCGAACAGGATTAGGTGGGAGCAAGATGACTGAAGAGAAAAGGCCAGCTAGAACCGCAAGCGGCACGGTGGTCAGTAACAAGATGGACAAGACAATTACAGTTCTGGTTGAGCGGCTTATCAAGCATCCGCTTTATGGCAAGTACATCAAGCGATCCGGGAAGTTTCATGCACACGACCCGGAGAACCAGTGCCAGGAAGGCGACCGGGTAACGATTGAGGAGACCAGGCCGATTTCCAAGAGCAAAGCATGGAAGCTGAGTTCGATTGATCGCAAGGCGTCCATTATTGACTAGGCAATGGTTTATTGCCGGTTGGGTGACTGACGAGGTTTGGAGTTAAACAGAGATGATTCAGACGCAGACATATTTGGATATCGCGGATAACAGTGGCGCGCGCCGTGTGATGTGTATAAAGGTTTTGGGAGGTTCAAAGCGTCGTTACGCCAATGTCGGGGACATTATCAAAGTCACCGTGAAGGAGGCGATTCCGCGAGGTAGGGTCAGGAAAGGGCAGGTACTCGATGCAGTGGTTGTCAGGACGAAAAAAGGCGTCCGCCGGCCTGATGGTTCAATCATCCGTTTTGACGGTAATGCGGCGGTACTTCTGAACGCGCAGAAACAGCCGATAGGTACGCGCATTTTTGGCCCGGTGACTCGGGAACTCAGGACCGACAATTTCATGAGAATTGTGTCCCTGGCGCCGGAAGTGTTGTAGAAAAAAGCGCCGGATAGAGCAGAATTGCAGAGAAAAACATGCGAAAGATAAAGAGAGACGATCAGGTGATAGTGATCACCGGCAAGGACAAGGGCAAAACGGGTGCCGTAACCCGGATCCTGTCTGACGGCAGGATGTTCGTATCCGGTATCAACATGATCAAGAAACACACCAAGGGTGACCCGCAGGCGGGCCAACCGGGTGGCATTATTGAAAAAGAGGCGCCGATTCGGGCTTCCAATATTGCGATTTACAACAGCGCGGCCAACAAGGCGGATAAGGTGGGTATCAAGGTGCTGGAAGGTGGCGGGAAGGTTCGCGTCTTCCGGTCCAACGACGAACAGATAGACGGTTAGATACAGATGACGGATCTTAAAACAGTTTACGAACAGGAAATCCGGCCGGGTTTGCAGAAAGAGTTAGGTCTTTCCAACCTGATGGAAGCGCCGCGCATCACCAAGATCACCCTCAACATGGGCGTGGGTGAAGCTATTGCCGACCGCAAACAACTCGATGCGGCCATGGTGGACATGGAAAGCATAGCGGGGCAGAAGCCGGTGGAAACCAAGGCAAAGAAGTCAATCGCGGGGTTCAAGATTCGCGACAACTACCCCATTGGTTGCAAGGTTACACTGCGCAGGTCGCGCATGTACGAGTTCCTGGACCGTCTGATCAATATCGCGATTCCCCGGCAGAGAGACTTTCGCGGTATCAGCCCCAGGTCTTTTGACGGCCGCGGCAATTTCTCGATGGGCATCTCGGAGCAGATCGTCTTCCCGGAGATTGACTATGACAAGATTGATAAAATTCGCGGCCTTGATGTCGCGATAGTGACCACGGCAAAAACCGATGAACATGGCCGTGTACTGCTTAAAGCATTCAATTTCCCGCTCAGGGAAGCGGGTTAAGCCGACAGGCGAAACAAAAAGGATTAGAGGATATATGGCAAAAATATCAATGGTAAACCGCGAATTGAGGCGGCAGAAAACCGCCAGGAAATATGCGGCCAAGAGAGAAGCTCTGAAGAAGACCATCGCCAGCCCCGAGGCTACCGATGACGAGCGGTGGGAGGCGCAACTGAAATTGCAGAAGCTGCCTCGAAATGCGAGCCCTTGCCGACAGGTAAGGCGTTGCAACCTGACTGGCCGGCCACATGCGGTTTATCGCCGATTTGGCTTGTCCAGAAACAAGCTGCGTGAGGCGGCCATGCGCGGCGATGTGCCGGGCCTGGTCAAGTCGAGTTGGTAGGGGGCGAATCATGACAATGCAGGATCCTATGGCGGACATGTTGACGAGAATCCGCAACGCGCAGAGAGCAAATATCCGGGATGTCGTCATGCCGTCTTCAACTCTGAAAGTAGCCGTGGCAAACGTCCTCAAAGAAGAAGGGTATATAGAGGATTGCCAGGTAACGAAGGCCGAGGGCGGTAAGACCGACCTGAACATTGTGCTTCGCTACCATGAAGGCAGGCCGGTGATCGAGGAAATCAAGAGGATTAGTCGTCCCGGACTCAGGCAATACGGGAGTAAGGATGATATCCCCCGGATCAATGGCGGGCTTGGTATTGTCATCCTGTCTACCAACAAAGGGGTAATGACTGATCGTGCGGCGCGCGCCCAAGGTGTCGGAGGCGAACTGATGTGCTCCGTTTTCTGATCGGCGCAAGAGGGGAATAAATTATGTCGCGTATTGCTAACAGCCCGGTATCGGTCCCGAAGGGAGTTGAAGTCTCCATCAGCGGGCGGGAGTTGAGTGTGAAAGGCTCCAAAGGGAGCCTGTTCATGGCCCTGCATGAGTTGGTTGAGATCAACCAGGAAGATGGCCAACTCAATTTGAAGGCTGTGGATGGCACCGACAAGAATTCTCTGGCACTGGCCGGCACCTTTCGGTCTCTGGTCAACAATATGGTTATTGGCGTGAGCAACGGTTTCCAAAAAGAGCTGGAGTTGCAGGGAGTCGGTTATCGCGCCCAGGCGCGGGGTAACAAGCTGAACCTGTCTCTCGGGTTTTCTCATCCTGTTGTCTATGAAGTGCCGGAAGGCATAGACATTACGACTCCGAGTCAGACGCAGGTGATTGTCACGGGTATCGACAAGCAACTCGTCGGCCAGGTTTCAGCCGAGATACGTGCATTCAGGCCGCCAGAGCCGTACAAGGGCAAGGGTGTTCGCTACTTGAACGAGTATGTAAAACGCAAAGAAGCGAAGAAGAAGTAAACGGCAACCGCTGTTTGGTGAAGGTTATGAGCAAAAAAAGAAATTCCAGATTAAAACGGGCAAAGCGCACACGAATGCATATCAGGTCGCTGGGAATGCCGCGGCTCTGCGTCCATCGGTCGCCGAGGCATATTTACGCGCAGATTATTTCAGCATCCGGAAGCCAGATTCAGGCGGCCGCATCTTCGCTGGATTCGTCCCTTCGTAAAGGCAATAAGGGCAATGTGGAAGACGCGGCCAAAGTCGGCAGGCTGATTGCTGAGAAGGCGAAAGAAATCGGGGTGGAGAGGGTCGCCTTTGACCGCTCCGGTTATCAGTATCATGGCAGGGTTAAAGCCCTGGCGGAAGCGGCAAGAGAGGGTGGTTTACAGTTCTAGCGGGCTGTAAAACTCATTGAGGGAAAAGGATGGCTTATAAAGAGCGGGAAAACGAAGAAGGCATACAAGAAAAACTGGTTCAGGTGAACCGGGTCGCCAAGGTTGTCAAAGGAGGCAGGATTTTTGGCTTTACGGCGTTGACGGTTGTCGGTGACGGCAACGGCCGAGTCGGCTATGGCCGTGGCAAGGCCAGGGAAGTTCCTCTTGCCATCCAGAAAGCGATGGAGGCCGCACGGCGCAACATGATTCAGGTAGACCTGAAGGGTACCACCATTCAGTATCCGATTACCGCACGCCACGGGGCATCCAAGATATACATGCAGCCCGCCTCGGAAGGCACTGGCGTCATAGCGGGGAAGACCATGCGGGCGGTGCTGGAAGTTGCCGGCGTACATAACGTACTCGCCAAGTCTTACGGTTCAACCAATCCGATCAATGTCTTGCAGGCGACCTTCAAAGGACTTCAGGAAATGCGTTCCCCGGAAAGCGTTGCCGAAAAGCGCGGCAAGGCACTCCAGGAGATAATGGGTTAAAGCGAATGGCTGACAAGACTATCAGGGTGACACAGATCAAGAGCACAATCGGCAGGCTGAAGTCGCATAAGGCGTGCATAGCCGGCCTGGGTCTGAAAAAGATCAGGCACACAGTCGAGGTTGAAGACACCCCGTCAATCAGGGGCATGATTGATAAAGTGTCTTATATGGTTCGTGTCGAAGAGTAAGCGGAGAGAAACATGCGACTCAATACGTTAAAGCCGGCCCAAGGTAGCAAAACTTCTCGCAAGCGGGTTGGCCGCGGTGCGGGTAGCGGCATGGGCAAGACCTGCGGACGCGGTAACAATGGCCAGAAGTCGCGCTCAGGAGGCCAGGTTCGCGCAGGTTTTGAAGGCGGCCAACAACCTTTGCAAATGCGTTTGCCGAAGTTCGGTTTCAATTCGGCAAAGGCGAGGGTTACCGCCGAGGTCACCCTGTCGGAATTGGGCAAGGTCGAGGCTGACGTCATCAATTTGCAGGCGCTGATTGATGCCGATGTGATAAAGCGCACTATGAAACGGGCCAGGGTTGTATTGTCCGGCAGTATTGACAGGGCGGTGACCCTGAAAGGGATCAAAGCAACCAAGGGCGCACAGCAGGCGATAGAATCCGTCGGCGGCAAGGTGGAAGAGTAAACAGCATATGATGAATAGTCCGGTGGCACAAAACAGGGCACAAGCCATGATGACCGGCGGCGGGTTGACGGAACTCCGGCGGCGCCTCATGGTAGTTTTGCTTGCGCTGGTGGTATACAGGATTGGCAGCCATATCCCCGTGCCCGGCATAAACCCGGACCGGCTCCGTGCGCTGTTTGAGGCAAATCAGGGCGGCATTCTTGAGTTACTCAATATGTTTTCCGGCGGTGCTATCGAGAGGATGAGCATTCTGGCGCTGGGGATCATGCCTTACATATCGGCGTCAATTATTTCCAATCTGATCGTTGCAACCACGCCTTCCTTGCAGCAGCTACGCAAGGAGGGCGAAGCCGGGCGTCGCAAAATTACCCAGTACACCCGCTACGGAACCCTTGCGTTGGCGCTTGTACAGGGGTTCGCCATGAGTAGCGGCATGGCTTCCCAAGGGCTGGCCTATGCGGCTGATTTCTCGTTCCATTTTGTCGCCATCACAACTTTGGTTACCGGCGCGATGTTCATGATGTGGTTGGGTGAACAGGTTACCGAGAGGGGCATTGGCAGTGGTATCTCCATCCTGATTTTTGCGGGCATAGTCTCAGGGTTGCCCGGCGCGGTCGGTCAATCATTTGAGCAGGCCCGCCAGGGTGAAATTTCCATTATTGCGCTGCTGGGCATAACGGCGCTGGCGGTGATTATCGTGGCCGGCGTGGTGTTTATCGAGCGGGGCCAGCGGCGGATTACGGTGAATTATGCAAGGCGTCAGCAAGGCAGGCAGCAGTACGCGGCCCAGAGCAGTCACCTGCCGTTGAAGATCAACATGGCGGGTGTCATACCGGCAATTTTCGCCAGTTCATTGCTGTTGTTTCCGGCGTCCCTCGGCCAGTGGTTTGGCCAGTCTTCCGGGATGGAATGGCTGCAAGACCTGAGCCTGCTGATAGCCCCTGGCCAGCCGCTGAACATCCTGCTGTTTTCTCTGGGGATTATTTTCTTCTGCTTCTGGTACACGGCAATCATGTTTAACCCCAAAGAAGTGGCGGAGAATCTGAAGAAGTCAGGCGCTCTTATTCCGGGCTTCCGGCCGGGGGACCAGACGGCAAGGCATATTGACACCATCTTGACGCGGCTTACACTGGTGGGCGCACTTTACATGACCGCAGTCTGCCTGCTGCCACAAACACTGATTGTGCAGTTTAACATCACTTTTCAACTGGGGGGCACAGCGCTGCTCATTGTCGTGGTGGTCGTCATGGATTTTATGTCGCAGGTGCAAACCCATTTGATGTCTCACCAGTATGAGTCATTGATGAAGAAGTCGAACCTGCAGAATTTTGGCAGGCGATGACGGAGGAGGAGGAGCAATGAAAGTCAGGGCTTCAGTGAAAAAAATGTGCAGAAACTGCCGAATTATCCGGCGGAAGGGCGTGGTACGGGTGATCTGTACCGAGCCGCGTCACAAGCAACGGCAAGGTTAAGTATAAGGAGAGCATGAGATGGCTCGATTAGCCGGGGTCAATATCCCCGATAACAAACATGCGGTGGTCTCGCTGACCTATATCTATGGCATAGGCCGCACAATCGCGAAGCAGCTTTGCGAATCAACGGGGGTAGCCCCCTCGGCAAAAATTCAGGATCTGACGGAAGAAGATCTGGACAAATTACGCGCCGAGGTTGGCAAGTTAAGCGTTGAGGGTGACCTTCGACGGGCAAACCAGCTTAACGTGAAGCGGCTGCTTGACCTTGGTTGTTATCGAGGCATTCGTCACCGTCGCGGCCTGCCACTGCGCGGTCAGCGAACCAAAACGAATGCACGTACAAGAAAAGGGCCCAAGCGTCCCATACGCAAGTAAATGGGCACCGGACCTAAGGAGAAACCAGATATATGTCTGAAATAGAACCAACAGTAGAAGCTACAGTAGAACCAACAGTAGAAGTGACGGAGGAAACTGAGGCGCCGGCACCAGCCACCCCCGTTCGCCGTAAGGGCAAGCGTACAGTGGCCGATGGTCTTGCGCATATTCATGCGTCTTTCAATAACACGATCATCATGATTACGGACCGTCAGGGAGGCGCCCTGGCGTGGGCGACAGCCGGCGGGTCAGGGTTCCGCGGCGCGAGGAAGAGTACGCCTTTCGCCGCTCAAGTGGCGGCAGAGAAAGCCGGTAATGCGGCGCTGGAATATGGTCTGCAGAACCTCGAAGTGTTCGTCAAAGGCCCGGGGCCAGGTCGTGAGGCCGCCGTCAGGGCGTTGAATGCTGCGGGTTTCAGAATTACCAACATTACGGACGTCACACCAATTCCGCACAACGGGTGCAGGCCACCCAAGCGGCGCAGGGTTTAACCGAGGAGAGTAACAATGGCCCGATATCTCGGACCTAGGTTGAAGTTAGCAAGAAGAGAAGGGACTGACCTTTTCCTTACAAGCGGTGTGCGACCGCTTGAGTCAAAGTGTCGCGCTGAGAGTGCGCCGGGCCAACATGGCCAGCGTCGTGTTCGCAGTTCCGACTATGCGATTCAGTTGCGCGAGAAGCAGAAGGTTCGCCGTCTGTATGGCGTACTGGAGAAGCAGTTCCGCAACTACTACAAGAAGGCGGACAGGCAAAAAGGCGCAACAGGCATGAACCTGCTGTGTATCCTGGAGCGCCGCCTCGACAACGTCGTTTACAGGATGGGGTTCGGCTCGACTCGCGCTGAGTCAAGGCAATTGGTATCGCATAAATCCATTCTGGTTAACGGTGCGGTGATCAACATTCCCTCGTACCAAGTGGAAACGGGGGACCTGATCTCTGTTCGTGAAAAATCACGCAACCAGTTGCGAATTCAGGGTGCGTTGGCGCTATCCGCCAATCGTGCGCCGACTGTCTGGGTGGAAGTCAACGTAGACAAGTTGGAAGGAATGTTTAAAAACTACCCTGAGCGGGATGACCTGCCCCAGGAAATTAACGAAAACCTGATCGTCGAGTTGTACTCCAAGTAGGACGCGACAATTAATCACTCATTCATTGGAAGGTAGAATATGACACATGCTTCATTAGAGTTTTTGACACCCAAGCAAATACAGGTTGAACAAGTAAGCGCAACCCGCGCCAGTATTGTTCTTGAGCCTCTCGAAAGAGGCTTCGGGCATACGCTGGGTAACGCGCTGCGACGCATTCTTCTGTCTTCCATGCCGGGCTGCGCGATAGTCGAGACGGAGATTGACGGTGTTCTCCATGAATACAGCACTGTCGAGGGGGTGCAGGAAGACGTCATAGAAATCCTGCTGAACCTGAAGGGCGTCGCGGTGAAGCTGAATGTCGCGGATGAAGCGGAGATAACGCTTGATTGCAAAGGCCCAGGTGTTGTTACCGCGGGCGACTTTGAACTTGGGCACGATATTGAAATCGCAAATCCGGATCATGTCATTGCTAACCTCAATGAAAATGGCCATCTGAAGCTGCTCGCCCAAGTTGACCGCGGCCGCGGTTATGAGCCCGCTGACATTCGTATCGCCGATACTGAAGAAAATCGCGTCATCGGCTCTCTTCTGCTTGATGCGTCTTACAGCCCGGTGCGCCGTGTGACTTACAAGGTGGACAGCGCCCGGGTGGAGCAGCGCACTGACCTGGACAAACTGATTATCGATCTTGAGACAAACGGCACACTGGACCCGGAGGAAGCAATTCGTCGTGCGGCGACCATCCTTCAGCAGCAGGTTGCCGTATTTGTTTACCATGAAAATGAGAACGAGCCTGAAGTCGTTGAAGCAGAAGATGAAATGGACCCAATCCTGTTGCGCCCGGTTGACGACCTGGAGTTGACGGTAAGGTCTGCAAACTGCCTCAAGGCGGAAAACATCTACTATATCGGAGACTTGATTCGCAGGACGGAAGTCGAACTGCTGAAAACGCCGAATCTTGGCAAAAAGTCACTGACGGAAATTAAAGACGTGCTCGCTTCCCGTGGCCTGTCATTGGGTATGCGCCTTGAGAACTGGCCGCCTTCAAGCCTACGGCATGACGACAGGTTGTTGGGCTGAACATCGGCGTCCGTAGCATCGGTATCGAGGAAAAATAATCATGCGCCATAGAAAAAGCGGCAGACAATTAAACCGGAACAGTGCGCACCGCAAAGCAATGTTCCGTAATATGGCCGGTTCGCTGTTTGAGTGCGAGGTGATTAAAACCACTCTGCCCAAGGCGAAGGAACTGAGACGGGTTGCCGAGCCATTGATTACCCTGGCAAAGCGGGATTCGCTGGCTAATCGCCGCCTGGCTTTCGCCCGCATTGGCAGCAAGTCCGCCGTGGGCAAGTTGTTTAATGAACTCGGCCCGAGATACGAAAGCCGTCCGGGTGGTTACACCCGTATTCTGAAGTGTGGGTTTCGCACGGGAGACGCTGCACCCATGGCATTTATTGAACTGGTTGATCGTCCTCTGCCCGATAATGACGATGAATTGGATGATAACGATGACGGGTAGCGTCCCCTTGCATTGATTGGCGAGGCCGGGAACAAGCCCGGTCTTTTTTAAAGTGCCCGGTTAACAAGGAAAACATCAGTGTTCAATTCGTTTCATCCCATACCTCGCATCCTCATGGGGCCGGGGCCGTCAGACGTCAACCCGCGTATCCTGAATGCACTGTCAAGGCCCACCGTGGGCCATCTTGACCCGGAGTTCATCCGCCTTATGGATGAGACCAAGCAGATGTTGCAATCTGCGTTCCGGACGACAAATGAGTTGACCATCCCTGTTTCCGCGCCCGGCTCAGCGGGCATGGAAACCTGCTTCGTCAATCTTGTTGAACCCGGCGACAAGGTTATTGTTTGCGTCAATGGCGTGTTTGGGACACGCATGGCGGACAATGTAAAAAGGCTGGGAGGGGAAGCCGTTCTCGTGGAAGACCCATGGGGCGCGCCTGTTGACCCCGGGAAACTGAAGGCGGCCCTGGAGGCGCACCCGGACGCGAAAATCGTTTCTTTCGTGCATGCGGAAACATCCACAGGCGTTCGTTCAGATGCGAAGACATTATGTGCTCTGGCCCATGAACATGGCTGCCTCACCCTTGTGGACTGTGTAACTTCCCTGGGCGGTATAGAAGTCAGCATCGATGATTGGGGTGTGGACGCGGCCTATAGCGGCACACAGAAGTGCCTCTCCTGTGTGCCCGGTCTGTCTCCCGTCACTTTCAGCAGCCGTGCGGTTGAGGTCATCCGTAGTCGAAAGACCGAGGTCAGCTCCTGGTTTTTCGACCTTAATCTGGTAATGGGTTACTGGGGCGAAGGTCAGACCAGGGCCTATCATCACACGGCCCCGGTGAATGCTTTGTACGCGCTGCACGAGGCGCTGGTCATCCTGCTGGAAGAAGGGCTTGAAGCGGCTTGGGAAAAGCACAGCCGCAATCATCTTGCGCTGCGTGCTGGCCTTGAGGCTCTCGGCCTGGAATTTATCGTTGCTGAAGAATACCGTCTGCCGCAACTCAATACCGTGACCATTCCAGACGGGGTTGATGAGGGCGCCGTCCGCAAAGAGTTGTTGTCCCGATTCAATCTTGAAATAGGCGCAGGCCTTGGTGTGCTTGCAGGGAAAGCCTGGCGCATTGGCCTGATGGGTTACGCCAGCAATCCCGGGAATGTTTTGCTCTGCGTCAACGCTCTGGAGTTGGTGCTGTCAGGGTACAACGCGCATATCAACAAGGGAGAGGCGACTGAAGCCATCCATGCATGTTATGTCGGCCAAGAGGGCTGACTTTCCCCCGCACAGACTGAGCCTCACGCCAGCACCTTCTTGAGAAACTGCCCGGTAAATGAATGTTTCATCTTCGCAACCTCCTCCGGTGTACCGGTTGCGATGATCCGCCCGCCGCCGTCTCCGCCTTCAGGCCCCATGTCCACTATCCAGTCCGCAGTTTTTATCACATCCAGGTTATGTTCAATCACGACAAGGGTATTGCCATGGTCCCGCAGGCGATGAATCACATCGAGCAACTGCTGAATATCATGGAAGTGCAAACCAGTCGTTGGTTCATCGAGAATATAAAGCGTTTTGCCTGTGTCTCGCTTGGATAGTTCTCTCGCCAGCTTTACCCGTTGCGCTTCGCCGCCGGACAAGGTGGTGGCGCTCTGGCCCAGCTTGATGTAGCCAAGCCCCACGTCCAGCAATGTTTGCAGACGGCGATGTATCACGGGCACGGCGCCGAGAAATTCATGCGCCTCCTCCACGGTCATGTCTAGCACATCGCTGATGTTCCTGCCTCTGTAGAGAACTTCCAGTGTTTCGCGGTTGTATCGTTTACCCTTGCACTCGTCGCAGGTGACATAAACGTCCGGGAGAAAGTGCATCTCGACCTTGATCAGCCCGTCGCCCTGGCAGGCTTCACAACGCCCGCCCTTCACGTTGAAACTGAAACGCCCCGGTTTATATCCACGGGATCTTGCTTCCTGAGTGGCGGAGAACAACTCCCTGATGGGTGTGAAAATATTGGTGTAGGTGGCGGGGTTGGAGCGGGGGGTGCGCCCAATGGGGCTCTGATCTATATCCACCACTTTGTCCAGTTGATCCAGCCCTGCAATATCTTCATGAGGCGCGGCCTGCAAACTGGTTGCGCCATTCAGTTGCCTGGCCGCCAGGGGGTAAAGGGTATGATTGATGAGGGTGGACTTGCCGGAACCGGAGACGCCGGTTACGCAGGTCATCAGGCCAAGCGGTATTTCCAGGTCCAGACGTTGCAGGTTGTTGCCGCAGGCGCCCTTCAGCGCCAGTATGCGAGCCCCGTCGAACCGGCGCCGGGTCGCAGGGACACGGATTTTTCGCTTGCCGCTCAGGAACTGACCGGTAATGGAATTCTTTTGCGAGGTGATGTTTTCAAGAGAGCCGCTGGCGACAATCTCGCCGCCATGCACACCCGCCCCCGGTCCTATGTCAACGATGAAATCGGCGGAACGAATGGCTTCTTCGTCATGTTCAACAATGATGACGGTATTGCCCAGGTCCCGCAGGCGTGTGAGTGTATTCAACAGTCTTTTGTTGTCCCGCTGATGCAAACCGATGGATGGTTCATCGAGAATATACATAACGCCCACCAGCCCCGCGCCTATCTGGCTGGCAAGGCGAATGCGTTGAGCTTCACCTCCTGAAAGGGTGTCGGCACTTCGTGACAGGGTGAGATAGTTCAAACCCACGTCCATAAGGAAGCCGAGCCTCGCCTGAATCTCCTTTAATATCTTGTCGGCGATTTTGGCGCGTTGTCCTTTGAGTTGCAGACCACTGAAATAATCATGGGTGTCAGCAATGGACTTCTCGGTAATGTCCGCCAGGGAACTATCGTTGATGGTGACTGCCCGCGCATCGGCATTGAGCCTTGCGCCCTTGCAGACAGGGCAGGTTTGAGTGGAAAGAAACCCGGCAATATGTTCGCGCACCACCTGGGAATCAGTTTCCCGGTAGCGTCTTTCCATGTTGTGAATGATGCCTTCAAAGGGATGGGAGCGGGTGTATTCGTCGCCACGGTCGTTCACATAGCGGAACCGGATATTTTCCTTGCCACTACCATGGAGGATGATCTTTCGATGCCGCTCGCTGAGGTTCTCGAATGGCGTCGCCAGGTCAAAATCATAGTGTGCCGCAATAGCATCAAGCATCTGGAAGTAGTAAATATTGCGCCTGTCCCATCCGGAGATGGCCCCTTCAGCTAATGATAGCGCCGGGTCCCGTACTATCGAGTCCGGGTCGAAGAACTGCCGCTGGCCCAGGCCATCGCAGGTCTCGCAGGCTCCCGCAGGGTTGTTGAAGGAAAAAAAGCCCGGCTCCAGTGCCTGCATCGAGTGGCCGCATTTGGGGCAGGCGAATCGTGATGAAAAAAGCAGGCCTTCTTGGTTTTCGTCCACAAAGGAAATGGCGGCTATGCCGTCTGAAACCTGCAAGGCGGTTTCAAAGGAATCCGCGAGCCGGATTTTCAGGTCATGGCGAATGCGAAACCTATCCACAACGACCTCGATGGTGTGCTTCCTGTTTTTGTCGAGGTCGGGGAGGGCGTCGAGGTCCGTAATGATGCCGTCCACCCTGACGCGCGCAAAACCTTGGGTCGAGAGCTCCCTGAATACGTGCAGATGCTCTCCTTTACGTTCCCGGACTATGGGCGCGAGCAGGTTGACGCGGGTGCCCTCGGGCAGAGCCAGCACCTGATCTACCATCTGGCTTGTGGATTGCGCCTCCAGTTTGTCTCCGTGGGTGGGGCAGTGAGGCTCGCCAATGCGGGCAAACAATAACCGCAGATAATCGTGGATTTCGGTAATGGTGCCCACTGTTGATCTGGGGTTATGGTTGGTGGATTTCTGCTCGATGGATATGGCCGGAGACAGCCCTTCGATATATTCGATATCGGGCTTTTCCATCAGGGAGAGGAATTGTCTGGCATAGGTTGACAGGGATTCCACATATCGTCTCTGACCCTCCGCGTACAGGGTGTCGAAGGCCAGTGACGATTTGCCGGAGCCAGACAGTCCAGTGATGATCACCAACTTGTCCCGCGGGATGTCCAGGCTGACATTCTTGAGGTTGTGGGTCCTGGCGCCGTGTATGGATATGAAGCCCATCAGAAATTGGCACCTTTACATGTGATCAATGGAGTGACCTCGATTCAGAATTCAGACATTCTTTGCGGTTGATTTCGGTAACCGGGGCTGCCGGCCATCTCTGGTTCTGGTATCATCCGGCCCGACAGCATAAGCGTACATCAACGGCCCCTTCACTGACAGGTTATCCGTTTGAACTGGCCATTGAATGTTATAAGTTTGTGCGTTATCGCGCAAAATCCCGGGCCAAAATCGGCAATCCATCGGTTACGCCAATTATGAATCAACAAGAACTGAGCGCGGCATCCTCGATCGGATTGCTTTACATGATTCGTATGCTCGGATTGTTCATGGTGCTGCCCGTACTTCCCCTTGCGACGCCGGGGATTGAAGGCGCAACCCCCTTTCTGATAGGCCTGGCGATTGGCATCTATGGGCTTTCCCAGGGCATATTGCAGATACCCTTCGGGATGCTGTCGGATTATCTTGGCCGCAAGCAGGTCATAGCGCTGGGCCTGGCCCTGTTCGTGCTTGGCAGCTTCGTTGCGGGTCAGGCGGATGGTATTTACGGCCTGATAGTTGGCAGGTTCCTGCAAGGCTGCGGCGCTATTGCCGGCACCCTTATGGCGCTCATGTCAGACCTGACCAGGGTGGACCAAAGGTCCAGGGCCATGGCGGTCATCGGTATGGCCATTGGCGGCTCCTTTGGCCTTGCGCTGGTGCTGGGTCCGCTGATTTCAGGCAGCTTCGGCATATCGGGCATCTTTAATATTACGGGCATCCTGGGCATTGTCGGCCTGCTCCTGCTTTTCTGGTTGATACCCTCACCCAGGGTAATGTCTGTCAATCTCGACTCGACGGTGGAAGGCGGGCGTCTTGCGGCGGTCGCCAGCGACCTTGCCCTGTGGCGGATCAATATCAGTGTGTTCTGCCTGCATTTTTTGCTGGTCAGCGCCTTCTCGGTATTTCCCCGGATGCTGAACGCTGTGGGAGCAGTCTCGGGCAGTGAACATGCCTTCCATTATCTCGTGCTGTTGCTGGTCTCTTTTGTGCTCGTGGCGCCCTTCATCTGGTTGGTGGACCGGGTGAGGGATATCCGGCCTATCCTGCTCACCATGGTGGCCCTTTGCCTGCTTTCTTTCTTTCTGTTGTCCGCTCCCGCCCCGTCCGCTCCCGCATCCACATCCGTTTACTTGACGATAATGATCGCCATCATCCTGTTTTTCATGGCATTCAGCCTGCTGGAAGTGGTCCTGCCCGCCCAGTTGAGCAAGTTGTCTGGCGCCGGTTACCGAGGGACATCCATGGGCGTCTATACAAGCTGCCAGTTTCTTGGGATATTTGCCGGGGGCCTTGTCAGTGGTTGGATTCTTTCGAACGCGGATACGTCTGCTTTGATGTACGCCAATATCGCACTTGGCGTCCTGTGGTTCGGCATCTGCATCGGCTTTCCGAAGCTGGGGCGGGTGGGCAGTCGCACCATCCGATTTTCCAATCTGCGTGGATTGTCTCCCAAGGATAGTGTTGAAGCGTTATTATCCGTAACTGGTGTAATTGATGCGGTCATCATCGAATCTGAACAGGTTGCGTACCTCAAGGTGGACGAACAGGTCTTTGAAGATGGATACTTGCATCAGTTTGTCGGAACAGACAATGACGGATAGGAGAATGAAATGGCTCGTGGCATAAACAAAGTAATTCTGGTGGGCAACCTCGGCAGGGACCCTGAAGTGCGCCAACTGCCAAGCGGCAGTGCGGTGACGAATGTCTCCGTGGCGACATCAAAACAATGGCGGGACCGGGAGTCGGGGGAACAGAAATCTCGCACCGAGTGGCACCGTGTTGTGTTTTTCAACCGGCTGGCGGAAATAGCGGGGGAGTATCTCAAAAGCGGTTCCAAGGTGTATATCGAGGGCGAATTGAGAACGCGGGAATGGGAACGTGAAGGGCAGAAGCACTATAGTACGGAGGTGGTCGCCAACGAGATGCAGATGCTGGACAGCCGCGGCGGCACGGGCGGAAGTGCACAACCTGCGTCTTCCCCGGCCGCCAGTCCCGCCCAGTCATCCGGGCAGGATTTAGGGCCGCCGCCTGGGGAAGATTTCGACGACGATATTCCATTCTGACGCAAGGGGCAGTCAACGCGAACACATCCGGTTTCAACTGCAATCTACATTGATGAAAGACATACCCATATTCCCTTTACCATTGGTGCTGTTTCCTGGCGGCAGGTTGCCGTTGCAGATTTTTGAAACCCGTTACCTGGATATGGTGAAACGATGCATGCGCACCGATACGGGGTTCGGGATTGTCATGATCACGGAAGGTAATCAGGCGCTCGGCGCCCCGGATGCCCAGTTGCCGGCTGTGTCACATTGCGGGACCTATTGCGCCATCATTGATTTTGACCAGCTTCCCAATGGTATGTTGGGTATCGTGGCGGAAGGGCGGCAGAAGTTTGTCATACGCGATCAGTATGAACAGGCGGACCGCCTGATGATGGCCAGTGTTGAGTTGCTGGCCGGTGAAGACGAAGTTGCCGTACCCGCGGAACGCGAGCATCTCTCCGGGTTGCTGGAATCATTGATGGCGCACGAGGCGGTACAAAGATTGGGCGTCAGTTGTAATTTTAGCCAGGCCAAGGACGTCGGGGCGCGCCTGACGGAGTTGTTGCCCTGCCCCAATCATTACAAGCAACGCCTGTTGGAGATAAAAGATCCGCTGGTTCGCCTCAGGGAACTCGACAAGCTGGTGGAGCGGATTCAGAAGTCCGGCGAATGATTAAATGTCTGCTGTTGCGCGGGTTCTTCGTAGCAAACCTAGTGGGATCATAAGTGTATAAGCGGGTTATAATGGGCGCTCGTTTACGTCGATTGTATGTTATGGGTTTGTCCGAGTATATGCAGGGGGTGGGGGTCGCGGCGCGCAGAGCGTCTGCGGCTGTCTGCCGTGCGTCAGCGGAGGTCAAGAACAGAGCCCTGCTGGCCATAGGTGAAGAAATCCTCGCCAGGCGAAGCCAGTTGCTGGCGGACAACGAAAGGGACGTGGAAGCGGGCCGCCAGAATGGCCTCAGCGACCCGATGCTTGACCGGCTGATCCTGGCCCCGGCCGGGTTTGAATCCATGGTAGAGGGTTTGTCTCAAGTTGCAAAACTGGAAGATCCCGTCGGTGAGATTACCGACATGGCTTATCGTCCCAATGGTTTGCAGGTTGGCAAGATGCGCACCCCCCTGGGTGTTATTGGCATCATCTATGAGTCGCGCCCGAATGTGACGGTGGACGCCGCCAGCCTGTGTCTGAAGTCTGGGAATGCCGCCATTCTGCGCGGCGGTTCCGAGGCGATACATTCCAATCTCTCCCTGGCGGCCTGCATCGAGGCGGGGCTTCTGAAGGTGGGGCTGCCCGGAGATGCGGTCCAACTGGTGCGTGACACGGACAGGTCTCTTGTAGGGCAACTCATTACCATGGATGAGTATATTGACGTGATTGTGCCAAGGGGCGGGGCTGGATTGATCGAACGTATTGCGAGGGAAGCGACCATACCGGTCATCAAGCATCTGGAGGGTATCTGCCATGTGTATATCGATGCCGATGCCGACCTGAAGAAGGCTTACGATATTGCCATCAATGCCAAAACACAGCGTTACGCGGTTTGTAACGCCATGGAAACCCTGCTGGTGTCCAGCCGGGTTGCTGATGAAGCCTTGCCTGGTCTCGCAAAAGGCTACCAGGATTTTGGGGTGGCGCTGCGGGGATGCGAGGCAACCCGCCGGATTATCGGCGACAAGGTGCAGGTTACCGCTGCCGGGGAAGAAGACTGGTATGCGGAATATCTTGCGCCGATTCTCGCCATCCGGGTGGTTCCAGGGCTCGATGAAGCCATTGAACACATCAATCATTATGGCTCCAACCATACCGACGTCATCGTGACGGAAAACTACACCTCCGCCCGGCGCTTCCTGCGGGAGGTGGATTCAAGTTCGGTGATAATCAATGCCTCGCCGCGATTCAGCGACGGGTTCGAATACGGCCTGGGCGCGGAAATCGGCATATCGACAGACAAACTACATGCGCGCGGCCCTATGGGGCTTGAAGGGCTGACGTCACAGAAATATGTGGTCTTTGGTGATGGTCAGATTCGTCAATGAGCGCCACCATCCTGCTGGGTGGGACCTTTGACCCTGTTCACATGGGTCACATCCGCTCTGCGGTCTTGCTGGCGGGGATGTTTGCTGGTGCCCGGGTTGTTCTGGTTCCCGGCGGCAAGCCGCCGCATCGCCCAGAACCCATCGCAAGTGCCGCAGACCGTCTGGCCATGCTTACACTCGCCATTGCCGGGCAGGATGCACTCTCTATTGATGATTGCGAACTCTGCCGTGACGGATCTTCCTACACCTACGATACTCTGGCAGGATACCGGGAGCGGCTCGGTAGTGACGCTTCGATTATCTTCGTGATGGGCTCAGACGCCTACAGTACACTACCCACTTGGCATCGCTGGCGTGAATTGTGCGATCTTGCACATCTACTGATACTCAGGAGGCCGGGTAAAGCAGAGCCTGAACCTGATACTCTCAGGACATGGAGCATGCCCAAGACCATGGCGAGTCCGGAAGCAATGCTTGAACGCCCGGCCAGCGGTATTTGTCATCTGACCCTGGCGCAGATGGATGTCTCGGCATCGCGGATTCGCGAGATGCTTGCCCGTGGCGAGAGTATTGAGGGCCTGACGCCGGGCGAGGTAAATCGCTACATAATCACCCGGCAGCTATATCAAGGTACCATGGCGGGGCAGTTGGAGCTTTGATGACAAGTGATTCACTCAGGCAACTGGCGGCGGATGCCCTGGCAGACATCAAAGGTCAGGATATCGTGACGCTTGATGTGAACCGGCAGACGGATATTGCGGATTATATGATAGTCGCCAGCGGGTCCACTGCGCGGCAGGTGAAATCGCTGGTTAATAATGTGCTTGCAAAGGCGAAGGTGGAGAATGTGCAGGTGCTGGGTGTGGAAGGTCAGGATACTTGTGAATGGGTCTTGATAGACCTCGGGGATGTGATTGTACATGTCATGTTGCCGAAGATTCGGGCTTTTTATGATCTCGAGCGATTGTGGAGCCTGGGCCCAAAGAAAGAAGGGCATGCCTGATTGCTGATGCTGAATGCCAACCATCCTTATCACAGGTAAGTTCCCATGGCTGAACCTCTGGCGCTGAAAGATCATATCCAGGAAAGCCGAATTTTCTTTGGGCGGGCGCTAATGTGTTTGGGCATTCTTGCGGTTCTTACCATCGGCCTTGTCACGCGCTATTTCTACCTGCAGGTAGTACAGCATGACGTCTTTGCAACCTTGTCTGAAAAAAACCGAATCCAGGTACAGCCCCTGCCGCCTGTACGCGGTTTGATATATGACCGTAACGGAGAACTTCTGGCGGAGAACTCCCCTTCATTCAACCTCAACCTTACGCACGAATGGGTCGAGAACATGGAAGAGACCCTGGGGCATCTGGACGTCCTGCTGGGTCTCGAAGCTGAAGAAATCAGCGCCTTCCATGAACGGTTGAAGCGCCGCCGGAGGCCATTTGAATCTGTCCCGCTGTTGTTCCGATTGACGCAGGAAGAAATCGCACGGTTCAGCGTTGACCATTACCGGTTACCCGGTGTTGCAGTGGAAACGCAGCTTGTTCGTCACTACCCGAAGGGCAAACTCATGGTGCATGCGGTGGGTTCGGTGCGGCGTATCAACGATGCTGATGTGAGAAGACTCGACCAGGCTGCCTATTCAGGCACCAACCATTTGGGCAAGACGGGCGTGGAGCGCTTTTATGAGGAAGCGCTGCTGGGTGGAGTTGGATACCAGCAGGTGGAAACGAATGCCCATGGCAAGGTGATGAATATTCTGGAATCATCACTGCCCATATCGGGTAAAGACCTGGTTCTCCATATAGACAGCACCCTGCAACAGGTGGCCAGCGACGCTCTGGGCGAACGCAGGGGGGCTGTGGTGGCCATTGAACCGGAAACAGGCGGTATTCTTGCGATGGTCAGTAAACCGGCATACAACCCGAATCTTTTCGTCACAGGTATCGACCACGCCACCTATGCGTCCCTGCGTGACAGCGAGAATCTGCCTCTCTTCAACCGGGCGGTCCAGGGGCAATATGAACCCGGCTCCACCATCAAGCCAATCCTCGGCATCGCGGGCCTGGCAACAGGAACCATCAGCGCAGACTATGAAATTAAGGACCCAGGTTGGTTCCGGCTGCCCAACAGCAAACGTCTCTACCGGGACTGGAACTGGACAGCCACAGGCAACGGTGGTCATGGCAGGGTGAACCTGCGTAAGGCAATTTATCGGTCCTGCAATGTTTACTTCTATTCGCTTGCAGCGCGGCTCGGCATAGAAAGGCTTGATGCCTATCTCACGGAGTTCGGCTTTGGCATCAACACGGCTCTCGACCTGCCGGAAGCGCAGAATGGCCTGCTGCCGACCAAGGCATGGAAGGAAGAGGTCCGCGGGCTTACCTGGCGCACGGGGGATACGGTGAATGTCGGCATAGGCCAGGGCGATATGTTGGTGACGCCCCTGCAACTGGCAACCGCTGTTTCTGTTATCGCTAATCATGGTCGTTGGGTGGCGCCCCGCATGCTGAAGTCCGGCAGTGATCTTGTTGACCGCTCGACTGTCCGGCGGATGCAGGATATTGAACTGGTTCCCGATGATGTATGGGAGTTGATCATCGGCGCGATGGAAATGGTGGTGCATCGCGGGAATCAGGTGTACGGCGAAAACGGCACTGCCTGGGCTGACATAGGCCAGGGCCTGCGCTATCGAATGGCGGGCAAGTCCGGTACGGCGCAGGTAGTGAACATCAAGCAGGGAGAGGAATACGATGAGGAGGAGCTGAGCGAGCAGTTGCGCAAACATGCGTGGTTTGTTGCTTTTGCGCCAGTGGAGGCACCGCGCATCGCCCTGGCGGTGCTGGTGGAAAATGGCGGCGGCGGCAGTGCGGTGGCTGCGCCTGTTGCCCGGGCGGTCATAGATCACTACCTGCTTGGCAACGCCGGAGATAAAGACAGGGTTGTTGCCCGGACGGGCGTTGTGCAATGAATCGGGATTTTGTCAGGCGGCTGCCGAGCACTGACCTGTCCATGCAGCGCAGACGCAGAGGTGACATTATCCATCTGGATTTGCCCATAGTGTTTCTGCTTGTTGTCATCGCAGCCTATGGGCTGCTGATCCTTAGTAGCGCCGTGGACCAGCAGGCAGACCCTGTGATCTCTCAATCCCTGAAGCTGCTTGCCGGTATCGGTGTGATGATTGTGGTTGCCCAGATACCTCCGACCACCTACATGCGGCTTGCTCCGTGGATATTTCTTGCAGCCCTGCTGATGTTGGTGCTGGTGTTTTTCTTTGGTACCGAGGTCAAGGGGTCACGCCGCTGGCTGCGCATTCCGGGGCTGTTCAGTTTTCAGCCGTCGGAGATCATGAAACTGGTTCTGCCCTTGATCCTTGCCTGGTATTTCAACGACAGATATCTGCCGCCAAGGGCAAGGCATGTTTTCTGGTCCCTGGTCGTTATTGCGGTTCCAGTGATGCTGATTGCGCGCCAACCGGACCTTGGCACTGCGCTCATTGTCGCCGCATCAGGGCTATTTGTGCTGCTGCTGGCTGGCGTTTCCAGGCGCCTGATTTATGCCGCCATAGGGGTTGGCGTGGTATCCGCACCCGCCCTGTGGTTCACCCTCATGGACTACCAGCGGCAACGGATACTGACGCTCCTGAATCCTGAACAGGACCCCTTGGGCACCGGTTGGAACATTATTCAATCCAAGACGGCCATCGGCTCAGGCGGTCTGTTCGGCAAGGGGTTGTTCGAGGGAACCCAGTCTCGCCTGGATTTCCTGCCGGAGAGCCAGACTGATTTCATTATTGCGGTGCTGGGCGAGGAGTTGGGGCTGGCCGGGGTTCTGGCGCTGCTGATTCTCTATGTACTGCTGGTGAGTCGGGGGATTGTTTTGGCTATACAGGCGCAAAACACCTTCGGGCGATTATTGTCCGGCAGTATCACTTTTACTTTTTTTATGTATGTGTTTGTTAATATGGGCATGGTGAGCGGAATCCTGCCGATTGTCGGGGTGCCGTTGCCGCTGGTGAGCTACGGGGGGACATCGATACTGACATTGTTTGCCGGGTTTGGGCTCCTGATGTCGGTACACACCCACCGAAGGATAATCATGTGAGATTCAGATGATGCGTCCACTATTGTTCATGTTTATGTTCCTGCCGGGATTGGCGTTGGCGGGGGACTATGCCGATCGTGATGATGTTCGCGCATTTATCAGAGAGATGGCGGGCGAAGGGCCCTTTGAGGAAGAGGAACTGCTCAGTCTCTTCCAGGACGCGACATACAAGCAGCGCATTATTGATGCGATCAGCAAGTCGGCGGAAAAGACGCTTTCCTGGGCGGAGTATCAGGATATCTTTCTCAAAGAGGGGCGCAGGCGAGCTGGCATTTCTTTTATGCGTGACAACAGGGCTGTATTGAGCGCCGCTCAGGATAAATATGGCGTCCCGCCGGCCATCGTTGCGGCGATCATTGGTGTCGAGACCAGTTACGGTCGCATCTTGGGCAGCTACCGGGTGCTGGATGCGTTGACCACCTTGGCATTCGATTATCCGCCACGAGCAAAGTTTTTCAGGCGGGAACTCAAGGAATTCATTCTCCTTGCACAGGAAGAGAAGCAGGCAGCCACTGAATTGACAGGTTCCTATGCTGGGGCCATGGGCATGGGGCAGTTCATGCCCAGCAGCTATCGTATGTATGCCGTGGATTTTGACGGTGACGGTTTCCGTGACATCTGGAACAATCCAACGGATGCTATCGGCAGTGTGGCGAATTACCTTTATGTGCACGGTTGGCGAAAGGGTGGCAGGATCACACTGGAGGTGGTTGCGGACGGGGTACCCGAAGATGTTTTTAACCTGTCCCTGGAACTCAGCAAATCAGTTGGTGAGTTGCGGGCGATGGGTATGACAGGGGCGGACCTGAATGCCGCCGAGATGGTTTCACCCATGCGGCTCAATGGCAAGCAGGGAGAGGAGTACTGGCTTGGGTTGCATAATTTTTACGTCATTACCCGCTATAACCACAGCAGGTTATACGCCATGGCCGTGTTCCAACTCAGCGAAGGCCTGCGCACAGGCTCTGCCGGGCTGGGAGTCAGGTAGTATTTTGCTTGCACGATTATTCGCCGTATTTTCCGCTATCTGTCTGCTATCGGTCGGCTGCGCCACCACGATGACAGACAGGCCAATGGCCAGGAATGTCGAGCTTGGGCCGAACCAGTTTGAGGTGGCGGGCAAGGTTTACACGACCATGCCCAGTAACCTGGGGTACCTGGAGATAGGTATTGCCTCCTGGTACGGCAAGAAGTTTCATGGCCGCCTGACATCCATGGGCGAAACCTACGACATGTTTTCCATGACTGCCGCTCACAAGGCATTGCCGTTGCCAACGGTGGTGAAGGTCACAAACCTCGATAATGCTCGCAGCATCGTGGTAAGGGTCAATGACCGGGGCCCCTTCCACGATGATCGGCTGATTGATCTTTCTTATGCCGCTGCCCAGGCTCTGGGATTCCATGACAAGGGAACATCGCCGGTGGTCGTCGAGGCGCTCGATAGTGTCAATCATCCCGAATTGGCGGCATCACCTCATCAGGATACTTATTTCCTGCAAGTTGGCGCCTTCCAGTCAAGAAAGGGCGCCGACCGGCAAATGGAAAACGTCAGGGAGGCGCTGCCGGAGGATGTCCCGGTCAGGGTGCTCACCAGTGAAACGGAGCGCCATCTTCTCTACAAGGTCTGGGTCGGGCCTCTGGGCAATGGGGACAAAGAACAGATGGTGGTGTCTCTCATCAGGAGCAGGAACTTCGGGAACCCGATTCGGGTTAAAGTTGAATAGTCGAGCATGGTCAAGCAGGAGGCAAGGGTGTCACGAATCCAGGGAATAGTGTGGGTCTGTTTATTAATGGTCCAGGGCGCGGTGATGGCGGAGTCGGCGATGATCCCGGCGCCGCCGGTATTCAAGGCGGAAGGTTATTTGCTGATGGATGCGGTGACGGGCAAGGTGTTGGTGGAGTTCAATGCGGAGCAACGGCTGCCGCCTGCCAGCCTGACCAAGATCATGACGAGTTATGTCGCGGCTCAGGAGTTGGCGCGTGGGAGGATCAAGCTGGATGACCAGGTGCTTGTGAGTGTCAAGGCGTGGCGCATGGAAGGGTCACGGATGTTTGTCCGCGAGGGAACCAGAGTGTCCCTGGAAGATTTACTGCGGGGAATTATCATCCAGTCCGGCAATGACGCCAGTGTTGCGCTGGCGGAACATGCTGCAGGCAGTGAAGACGCCTACGCCGATCTTATGAACCAGTATGGAGCGAGGCTGGGTATGCGGAATACCAACTTTGTGAATGTGACCGGCCTGCCCCATGAAAATCACTACTCGACTGCCGAGGACATGGCCAGGCTGACCGCAGCGCTTGTCCGGGAGTTCCCGGAACATTACAGGCTGTATGCGGAAAAGTCCTTCACTTATGGCGGCATTGCGCAGCCCAACAGGAACCGGCTGTTGATGCAGGACAGTTCAGTTGATGGCGTAAAGACAGGGTACACTGAAGCTGCGGGTTATTGCCTGATTGCTTCCGCCGTTCGTGATGACATGCGGCTCATATCGGTCGTGATGAACGCGCCCTCGGAAGGCGGCCGCATGTCTGAAAGCCAAAAGCTGCTGAGCTACGGCTTCCGCTACTATGAAACCGCGTCCATTTATGATGCCGGGGAGATACTGAAACCGGTGCGTGTGTGGGGAGGCAAACAGCAGGCGGTGAACCTGGGCGTTACCGAGGATGTGGCAATGACCATTCCTCGCGGCTCCAGGAGTCAACTCAAGGCGGCAATCAACCAGCAAGCAGCAATTCATGCGCCTCTGGATAAAGGCGAAAAACTAGGGGAACTGACGGTGAATGTAATGGGCGGCGAAAGCCATGTGTTTCCTGTCAGGGCGATGAACAGCGTACAGGAAGGCGGCTTCTTCACGGTCATCTGGGACGCTATACAACTATTTTTCCTGAAACTATTCGGCGGCGACCCTTTCGCCTATCAGCCATGACAGGCATACGCATCAGCTTCCCCTGTGATTACCCCGTCAAGGTGGTCGGTGATGTGCGGCCAAACTTCCACGATGAAGTTTTTGATGTCGTGGCGCATCATGACCCGACTATGACCACGGCCAGGGTCTCTCAGAAAACATCCCGCAAGGGCAATTTCATTTCCATTTCTTTCATGTTGATGGCGAGGAGCGAGGGGCAACTGAAGGCGCTTTTCTCGGACCTGAAGCAGATAGAATCCGTGCGATTGGTTCTGTAGGCGGGCATGAGCCGCATACTGCTGGTCAGGCATCTCGGCCTGAGGCCATACGATGAGGTCTGGCAGGCCATGAAGACATTTACGGATCAACGGGATGAAAACACAGATGATGAACTCTGGCTTGTACAGCATCCGCCGGTTTTTACTCAGGGCCAGGCCGGCAGGAATGAACACATCCTTGACCCGGGAGACATAAGGGTGGTGCAAACCGACAGGGGTGGCCAGGTTACCTACCATGGCCCGGGGCAGCTGGTTGCCTACCCGTTGCTGGACTTGAAAAGGCTTACCCTTAGTGCCAGAGGTCTCGTCACTGGCCTGGAGAACTCGGTTACAGCTTTGCTGCGGCGTTATGGCGTCGATGGCGAGGCAAAAAAAGGGGCGCCGGGCGTCTATGTGGAAGGCGCGAAAATAGCCGCCCTGGGTCTCAGGATTCGCAGGGGATGCAGCTATCATGGCCTTGCGCTCAATGTCGATATGGATTTGAACCCTTTCTCCCGCATCAATCCCTGCGGATACGAAGGGCTGGAGGTGGTGGACGCCAAAGGCGTTGGCATAACCGCTGGCCTGCCTGAACTTGCGGATGGGCTGGTTGAAATGATAAGACTGGAATTCGGTTATGATTCGGCCCCGCAAGCGGAAGATGCCTGATGGCAAACAAGAACCGGTTGACGCCGGGTGAAAAATTACGCGGTGCGGACAAGGTCAGGCGAATTCCTGTCAAGGTAATTCCCACCGATACCCTGTTGCGCAAACCTGAGTGGATACGTGTTCGCATGTCCGCCAACCCGGAGATATCCCGTATCAGGCGGATTTTGCGCCGGCGCAAACTGGCGTCGGTTTGCGAGGAAGCCAGTTGCCCGAACCTTGCGGAATGTTTTTCCAACGGTACGGCAACCTTCATGGTGATGGGTGAAATATGCACTCGTCGCTGCCCTTTTTGCGACGTGGCCCACGGCAGCCCCGAGCCTCTTGACCCGGACGAGCCCCGGCAACTTGCGGAAGCAGTGGCAGAGATGGCCCTGAATTATGTAGTGGTAACTTCTGTGGACCGGGACGACCTGAAAGACAGTGGCGCGCAACACTTCGCCGATTGTATTGCCAGCATCCGGGAAAGAAACCCCGACACGACCATTGAGGTGCTTGTGCCGGATTTTCGCGGCCGGATGGACATTGCAATGGATATACTGGAGGCAACGCCGCCTGATGTGTTCAACCACAATCTTGAAACCGTGCCCCGATTGTACAGGAAGGCGCGACCGGGGGCGGGCTATGCCTGGTCGCTGCAACTGCTGGAACGTTTCAAGGCGCGTCGGCCAAATATCCCCACCAAGTCAGGGCTTATGCTGGGTCTTGGGGAATCCAATGAAGAGGTTGTCGAGGTGATGGTAGACCTGCGCGCCAACAATGTGGATATGCTGACCCTGGGCCAGTATCTGCAACCCAGCCGCGACCATCTGCCGGTCGAGCGGTTTGCCCACCCTGATGAGTTCGAGGAACTCAAGCGTATCGCCATAGAGATGGGTTTTGGTCAGGTGGCCAGCGGGCCGCTGGTGCGCTCTTCTTACCACGCGGACCGGCAGGCCTCAGGGGATTTTTAGATCACGACAGGCTGTGCAATCGGGATTTTGCGGTAGCTTCAGCTTGTGCCATTCCATGTATTTCGCATCGAAGGTCAGCAGGTAGCCGGCAAGGGATTCGCCCGTGCCGACAAGAATCTTCATCGCCTCCAGCGCCTGCAGAACGCCGATGACGCCCACCACCGGTGCGGCTATCCCGGTTTGTGCACAGTTGATCTCCGTATCCGGCCTGTCCAGATAAAGGCAGCGATAGCAGGGCAGGCTTTTGTCACGGGGGTCAACAACCATCAGTTGCCCCTCCATGCGCACCGCCGCGCCGGACACCAGCATGACGCCGGCTTTCAGGCAGGCGTCATTGATGGCAAAGCGGGCTGCAAAATTATCCGTGCAATCGACGACGACGTCGGCCTTGTTTACTTCTTCTTCAAGTTGCCCGTGGGTCAGCCGATGAATGATGGCGTTGATTTCGATGTCCGGGTTGATGTTATGCAGAAAACGCCTTGCGGATTCCGGCTTGGGCTCCCCGATACTGTCTGTCGTATATATGATCTGGCGCTGCAGGTTTGACAGGTCAACGGTGTCGAAATCCGCCAGAGTGAGCGACCCGACCCCGGAGGCAGCAAGGTAGAGAGAAACAGGGCTGCCAAGCCCGCCAAGCCCGATTACCAGCACCCTTGCGGCGAGCAGTTTTTCCTGTCCGGCTATGTCAATGTCCGGCAGCATGATGTGCCGCGCATATCTCAGGAGTTGTTCGTCGTTCACAATGTCTTACCGCCCGGCCATGACCGCACGAGGTGTGCCGTGGATGTCCTTGAAACACTTTATCCGCCGGTAGCCGGCAGCCTTGAATAGCCGCACAACCCTGGCTTGTTGGTCGTGGCCATGCTCGACGATCATGTGGCCCTGCGGTTTGAGACAAGAATGGCCGCACCTGATGATCTCACGAATGGCGTCCAGCCCATCCGGCCCTGCGGCAAGTGCAGATACGGGTTCAAAACGAAGTTGCGCCAGATGAGGGTCGCTCTCGGGTATATAGGGCGGGTTGCTGACGATCAGGTCAACCTCCTGGCATCCGGTGCACCAGGATGCGAGGCGCCAGTGGAGATTGGGCAAACATTGCCCGTTAAGCCGCGCAATTTGCAGCGCCGCCGGGTTGTTGTCCACACCCGTGACTTGCCAGGCGGGCCGTTCACCGGCCAGGCTGATTGCAATGGCACCGGTGCCAGCGCCCAGGTCCGCCACTTCCATGGGTGTGTTGTCAAATCTGTCAAGCAGGGTTTCAACAAGGAGCTCCGTTTCCGGACGGGGGATCAGAGTATCAGGGGTCACTGTCAGTTCAAGATTCCAGAAGGGCTTCCTGCCGGTGATGTAGGCAATCGGTTCACCCTTGATTCTTCTCGCCAGTAACTTGCCGAAACATCCGGCCCTGTCGGCGGCTGGCGTATCCCCGGCATGAGCGTAGAGCCATGCCCGGTTCTTTTTCAACACATGACCCAGGAGCAACTGACAGTCCAGTAGAGGGGTATCGGATATTTCCCGGAGTTGCATGGCTGATCCGGTTAGGAGCGTCTGCACGGTGTTATTCATCCTGCCCATCCAACGCGAGGGAGTTTAGCTGGTCTGCCCGGTGTTCGATAATCAACCGGTCAATGATCGGCTCCAACTCGCCCGTCATGACCTGGGACAGGCGATGCAGGGTCAGGTTGATGCGGTGATCCGTAACGCGGCCATCCGGGAAGTTATAGGTCCTGATCTTTTCTGAGCGATCTCCGCTGCCCACCAGGTTGCGGCGGGTCTCCGCCCGTTCGCTGGATTGCCGGGCCCGAGCCTGGCCAAGCAGTTTTGCCTGTAACAGGCTCATGGCTCTTGCCTTGTTCTTGTGCTGGGAACGCTCGTCCTGACATTCGACCACTATGCCCGTTGGGATATGCGTCAGTCGAACCGCGGAGTCAGTCTTGTTGACGTGCTGGCCGCCAGCGCCGGATGCGCGATAGGTGTCCATCCTGAGGTCATTCTTGTCCATCTCTATTTCTTCAATCTTGTCTAGCTCCGGCAGTACGGCCACCGTACAGGCGGAGGTATGAATCCTCCCCTGGGACTCCGTCTGCGGCACCCGTTGAACGCGGTGAGCGCCGGATTCAAATTTCATTTTCCCATAGGCGTTGCGCCCGGCAATCCTGGCGATGACCTCCTTGAAACCGCCTTGCTCCCCTGGCCGCTCGTTCAGTATTTCCAGTTTCCACTTCTGACGCTCCACGAAGCGTGAGTACATTCGAAAGAGATCCCCGGCAAAAATCGCCGCTTCATTGCCGCCGGTCCCGGCGCGAACTTCCAGAAAGACATTGCTCGCATCATGGGGGTCCTGCGGCAAGAGGCGCGTCTGTAATTCCTGATCCAGTTGCGCCAACGCCGCCTCGATGTTCCGGATCTCGCTCGCCGCCATATCCTGAATCTCCGGGTCCGGATCCTGCACCATCGTCTTCGCATCCTCGAGTTCCTGCGTCTTGTCTTCATACCGCCGGAAACAGATCACCACAGGTTCCATATCGGCATATTCCACGGAGTAGCCGCGAAACATATCCTGATCAGAGATGACATCACTGTCACTCAGGAGGGCGCCCAGTTCTTCATAACGGTCGAGGAGCCGGTCCATTTTTTGCCGCAGCGACTTATTCACCCTTGCTATCCAGTTGGTAGAGTCTTGAAATGGCGGCGAGGAAAGGGTCCTCATCTGCCGCAGCCGCATTTTTCAGTTGGCTGCTGGGGAGGTGCATTATCTTGTTAGTGAGTTGGTTGGCAAGCTGATTGAGCACCTGTTCCGGGTCAGCGCCGCCGACCAGCCTTGCCAGCGCCTTGTCGAGTTCTTCCTGCTTGATGCTGTCGTGATGTTGTCGAAAGCGGATCAGGATTTCATCCGCCGCTTTTGCTTCCTGCCGTGAGCGGTAGGCGGCCGCTTCCGCTTCGATCATGGCTTCCGCCGCCAAGGCCGCATCGCGCCTGTTGTTGAGGTTACCCTCGATGATCTGTTGCAGCTCATCAATACTGTAAAGATAAATGTCGCTCAGCTCCGCCACCTCCGGTTCTATGTCACGAGGCACAGCCAGGTCCACCATGAGGATGGGCTTGTGTTTGCGCGACTTCAAGGCGCGCTCCACCGCCCCTTTGCCGAGAATGGGTAATTGTGAGGCGGTGGAAGCAATGACAATATCCACATCCACCAGCTTGCGGGGGATGGTTTGCAGGTCTATTGCCTCGGCATTCAGTTCATCGGCCAGCCTGCGCGCATTTTCCAGCGTGCGATTGGCAATGGTCAGGTTGATCATGCCCGCTCTGCGAACGTGCCTGCCAACCAGTGCAATGGTATCTCCCGCGCCGATCAGCAGGACCTTGCAGCGGGGTATATCCGAAAAAAGCTGCCCCGCCAGAGTGACTGCCGTAGAAGCCACGGAGACAGAATTTTCCCCTATGGCGGTTTCGGTACGGACCTTCTTTGCAATCCGGAAGCTTGCCTGAGACAGATGGTGCAGTTCGCTGCCAAGCGTGCCGCTGCGCCCGGCCTGTGCGAAACAGTCCTTGAACTGACCCAGTATCTGAGGTTCGCCGACTATCATTGAGTCCAGGCCGCAGGCGACCCGCATGGCGTGTTGGGTGGCGTCCCGATTCAGGCGGGTGTAGATGCATGGCGCCAGGTCGGCAATCGGCATCTGATGATAGTCGGCAAGCCAGGCCACGACCTCCCCGGTATTGACCTCGGCGGTGGTGGCGATAATTTCCGTCCGATTGCAGGTGGAAAGGATGGCCGCTTCTGACAGGCCCGCATGCAGAGACAGATCATGCAGGGCATCCGCCAGTTGGTCCGGCGTAAACGCCACCTTTTCCCGCAGCGCCACAGGCGCTGAGTTATGATTGATGCCAACAATAAGCAGATTCATAGATAACCGGTGTAGTAAAATGAGTCCCCTGCGTTGTATTTGACAACAATTTACGGCAAGGGTCATCGACCGACTGGCCAGGGCGTCATTGTACGTTGACTGACAGGTTGATTATACCGGGGCTGTGATTCATACGTGAAAGGAAAAGCTTGGTGATGAACATGTGTCGTGGATATGGCGTCATGCCGGGGTGGAGCGCCCTGGTTCTGGCCTCGTGGCTTGCTGGCTGTGCAACAACCGGCGAGATGCCGCTGACCACGGGGGCTGATGATCAGCAGGCCGCCCCGAGAGCAGAGAAAAGCCCTCCGGCGGACTATCCGGTTGCTCCCTTTGAAGGCGATGCACTGTATCAGCTACTGGTCGCCGAAATAGCCGGTCACCGTGCTCATTATGATCTGGCGCTTGAGCGGTACATGGCAGTGGCGGAAGAGACCCGGGACCCTGGTGTTGCCGCCCATGCGGGCCGCATTGCCCTCTATATGAAACGCAATCAGACGGCGCTGCGGGCGGTGACTATCTGGGCGGAAGAGGAACCGGACAACATCGATGCGCATCGTCAGGCGGTGGACCTGCTGTTGCAGGCAGGCCGCCTGGAAGACGCCCTCATGCACATGGAAAGGGTGAAAAACCTTGGCGGCCCGGCGCATTTTGGCATCTTTGCCCATCAGACGGTGCGTCTGGACGCCGGGCAACTGAAGTCGCTGCTGACAGTCGTGACCGGGATGCTGGAACGCCACCCTGACAATGAACAACTTATGTTTTCCAAGGCGGTGCTGCTGGACCGGAACGGACAACCGGAAGCCGCCCTCGCATTGGTGGAGTCGCTACTGAAGGTCTCCCGGGGTATGAATGTAGTCCAATTGAAGACAAACCTTCTCAATACTCTCAATCGTCTGGATGAAGCTCGGCGCTTCCTTGAAAAGAAGGCTGAGGAACTGCCGGAGAACTGGCAGTTGCAACGCCTGTTGGGAAGGCTGATGGTTGAGCAGGGAGACCTGGAAGCCGCCCATGAGCAGTTTCGACATATCCTGCGGCAATTCCCGAAGGATGAGGAACTGTTGTTTTCCCTGGCGCTGATTGCCCTGGACAGAGGGGAGGACGTGGAGGCAAAGGGTTACCTGGAGCCCCTGATTCGCTGGAACCAACATGTTGACCAGGCGCATTACTATCTGGGAGGCATTGCCGAGAGGCAGGGAGACAAGCCGGGGGCACTGATGGCATATCGCCGGGTCGGGGATGGCGGCAGGTTTCTACCCGCCCAGGCAAGAATTGCAGCCTTGCTGGTGGCTGACGGCCGCCTGGACGAGGCGCGGAAACATCTGCAAAAGGTGCGTTTGCGGCATGCTGACCAGCAGGAACCACTGGTGATGATCGAGGCGCAACTCCTGTTGGATAATGGCATGGGAGAGGCGGCGCTCAGCTTCCTTGACGGGGTGCTGGCGGCGGAACCGGAGAATATCAATCTGCTGTACTTTCGGGCTATGGCGGGGCAGAGGTTTGATCGCCTGGATATCCTGGAACAGGACCTGCGCACAATTATCGAGTTGGACCCGATGCACGTGGATGCACTCAACGCCCTCGGTTACACCCTTACAGACAGAACCGACCGTCACGCGGAAGCCCTGGAACTCATTGAGAAGGCGCTGGTTCTGAGGCCGGATGAGGCCGCCATTATCGACAGTATGGGCTGGGTCCAATACCGCCTGAATAACCATGAACAGGCGTTGGTTCACCTGCGCCGGGCCCTGGAACTCTTCCAGAATGATGAGGTTGCCGCGCATCTGGGGGAGGTGCTGTGGGTTATCGGGGAAAGGGGAGAAGCCAATCAGGTCTGGAACAGGGCACTGGAACTGGCACCGGAGAGCGACATACTGAAGCAAGTCATCAAACGATTCCGGGAAGAGTAATTGTTCCGTTTACTGCCCTTGCTTGTTTTGCTGGCGCTACTTTCCGGATGTGTGAGCAGGTCTGTGAGCGAGCCATCCTGGCGGCTGGTCGGCAAGCTTTCCGTGAGAACCAGCGATGAGACCCGAGTTCTCAATGTAGACTGGGTTCAGTCAGGTGAACGGGGTAGCATCAAAGTGTCCGGGCTCCTTGGCCTGGCGGCAACACGCATCACTATTCTTGGCGACAGGTTGATGGTTGAAGGGAAAGATGGCGTCATCCCCTGGGTGAATCAGGGTGACTATCCCTGGCGGTCGCTGGTCTATTGGGTCAGGGGGCTGCAAGGCCCGGGCGGGGCAGCGATAACCGGCAGTAAGCCATGGCAGGCGGGTCCCTGGCAGGTCAGGCTGCTGGAAGCTGATTCGCTTGGACCCAGGCTGATGGAGTTTGAGCACAGCCAGGTCAAGCTGCGTCTGCGGGTCAAGCAATGGGAATTTTCCGGAGTGACCGCCGATGATGTTTGACACCACCCACTCTGAAAAGCACAATAGCGCCTTTTTTCGGGGAGCCTGTGTTGAGAGAGTTCCCTGATAGAATGAGCGCCTTGCACAGGATAGTTGGCGCACAGTGCAAGACTTTAGACATTGGGGTGTCGCCAAGTCGGTAAGGCACAAGGTTTTGATCCTTGCATTCGCAGGTTCGAGTCCTGCCACCCCAGCCATATTCCATTGGCCCGTTTCGGACGATAACAGTGGCTGAATTAAAGATTTTCTCGGGTAACGCCCACAGGGCCTTGGCCACCAGAGTGGTGGACAGGCTCAGGATGGAACTCGGCGCTGCGGACGTGGGCCGGTTCAGCGATGGCGAGATAGCCGTTGAGATACACGAGAATGTTCGCGGCAAAGATGTTTTCGTCATTCAGCCGACCTGTGCGCCGACGAATGATAATCTGATGGAATTGATGGTTATTGCCGACTGCCTGCATCGGGCGTCGGCGGCTAGAGTCACCGCCGTCATGCCTTATTTTGGCTATGCCAGGCAGGACCGGCGGGTTCGCTCGGCGAGAGTGCCGATAACCGCCAAGATGGTGGCGGATATGCTGGGCAGTGCTGGCATTAACAGGGTGCTGACCATCGATCTGCATGCGGATCAGATACAGGGTTTTTTCGAGATACCGGTGGACAATATATACGCCACGCCGGTTTTACTTCTTGATATAGAGCGGCAGGGATATGAGGATATGATGATTGTCTCGCCCGACGTGGGCGGCGTTGTCAGGGCAAGGGCCATGGCCAAGCAACTGCAGGATGCCGACCTTGCGATTATCGACAAGCGGCGGTCGCAGGTGAATGAATCCGAGGTCATGCATATCATAGGCGATGTTGATGGCCGCACCTGCCTGCTGGTGGATGACATGGTGGATACAGCGGGGACTCTTTGTGCGGCCGCAGTTGCATTGAAACAAGCCGGCGCAAAGAAAGTGGTCGCCTATTGTACGCACCCGGTCCTGTCGGGCGCTGCAATGGAAAGCATCCACAACTCACCCCTGGATGAGGTGGTTGTGACGGACACGATTCCTCTGCAAGCCGAGGCGGAGGCATCAGCGAGAATTCGGCAGTTGAGTATTGCCGACGAATTAGCCGAGTCGATAAGACGTATCAGTAATGAGGAATCGCTGAGTGCGTTGTTCAAGAAGCGCATTCAACCAGCGTTATTTTAGCGCCTTGAGCCGCGTGTGTCGTTTATCGGCCAAAGGCTCTGAAAGCACGCACCCTGCGTTTGCGTAATGCACGCCGGGCTTGCATTTTGAACGATGAACAGGACCCGGGGATTTGACCCTAAATTGACCCGGGCGCAATAAGAATGGAGTTAAGCAGATGGCAGATCAATTTGAACTCAGCGCTGTGCCGCGAAAACACAGAGGCAGGAGCCCAAGCCGGCGCCTGCGTCGCAAAGCGGATCAGGTGCCGGTAATCCTGTACGGTGCGGGGCAAGACCCGCAACCCTTGTCCATCCCTCACAAGGAGTTGCACAAGGCATGTGAAAATGAAGCATTTTTCTCGCACATTATTACCCTCAATGCGGGCGGCAAGTCTCAGGAAGTGATTCTGAAGGATTTGCAACGCCACCCGGCCAAGGATCGCATCATGCATGCGGACTTTATGCGTATTCGGAGAGATCAGACCATCAACGTCGAGGTTCCTCTGCACTTTATCAATGAAGACAGTTGTGTGGGGGTTCGCCAGAGCGGCGGCAACATCTCCCATAATATGACCGCCGTGGAAGTCAGTTGTCTGCCGGGTGATTTGCCGGAGTTCATCGAGTTTGACGTGCAGGAACTCGATGTGGGTGACGTCATCCACATGAGTGAACTGACGCTGCCGGCGGGTTTGACCATGCCCGCATTGCAGCAGGGCCCCGATCATGACCATGTCGTTGTTTCGGTTCATGCGCCAAGACGAGAGGAAGAGGAAGAAGAAACAATAGTCGATGAAGAGGGAGCGGAAGAACCATCCGTTGATGCAGACGAGACGGCAGCACCGGGGGACGAGTAGTCTCGTTATTCGATGTGACGGAGCCAGCCATATCTCCGCCGCTAGAGCTGATTGTCGGGCTTGGCAATCCGGGGGCAGACTATGCCAACACTCGTCACAATGCCGGTGCCTGGTTTGTTGAAGCCCTGGCGGACAGATTCGCCGCCGGCTTCAGACCCGAAAAGAAGTTCTTCGGCAGATTGTCCGCCATCTCACTGGATGGCGGGGACATTCGATTGCTCCTGCCGGATACCTACATGAATGAATCCGGACGGAGCGTCGGCGCACTGGCAAACTTTTACAAGATCGCACCGGAGGGCATATTGATTGCTCACGATGAAATTGACTTCCCCATCGGCAAGATCAGATTCAAACAGGGCAATGGACTTGCCGGGCACCACGGGCTGCAAGACATATCGAGGTCACTGGCCGGCAGCAGGGCATTCAATCGCCTCCGGATAGGCGTAGGTCGCCCCGCCAGCAAAGACGCGATGACGGGCCATGTTCTCGGCAAGATCAGTGAGCAGGACAAGCGCATGGTGGAAGCTTGCATCGCCGAGGCCATAGCCGCACTGCCGGCGGCGGCAAAAGGTGACTGGCAGCCGGCCATGCAGCAGTTACATAATGCGCTGCAGCCCGCTGCCCATGAGGCGAGAAAATAATGGGATTCAAGTGCGGCATTGTCGGTTTGCCAAACGTGGGCAAGTCCACGCTGTTCAACGCCTTGACGCTGTCCGGCGTGGGTGCGGAGAACTTTCCTTTCTGTACCATTGAACCCAATGTCGGCATTGCGCCCATGCCGGACCCGCGCCTCGACAAAATTGCCGGTATCGTGTCGCCGAAAAAAGTCATACCCACCAGCATGACCTTCGTGGATATTGCCGGTTTGGTGGCGGGGGCCTCGAAGGGTGAGGGGCTGGGCAACCAGTTTCTTGCGAGTATTCGTGAAATGGACGCCATTGCCCATGTCGTCCGTTGCTTTGAAGATGAGCAGATTACCCATATCGACGACAGGGTTGACCCTGCCGCCGATATGGAGGTGGTCAATACCGAACTGCAACTGGCGGACTTGCAGATGGTGGAGAAGGCGATTGAGCGCGTCCAGCGGGTGGCCAAGAGTGGCGACAAAGAGGAACAGGCCAGGCTCGGTTTTCTCGAAAGCCTCCAGAGCCACATAGACCTGGGCAGACCCGCCCGTACCTATGTGGTTGGCGATGAATTTGACGAAATGCTGAGAGAACTTCGCCTGCTGACAATGAAACCCGTTCTGTACATTGCCAATGTTGATGAAGACGGGTTTGAGAATAATCCTCACCTTTCTGCGGTGGAGGCCATCGCTCAGGCGGAATCCGCGGAGTTGGCGGCAATCTGTAACAAGCTGGAGGCAGAGATAGTTGAACTCGATGATGCAGAGCGCCAGGAGTTTCTTACGGCATTGGGCATGGATGAGCCGGGCCTCGACAAGGTCATCCGCGCCGGTTACACATTACTTGGATTACAGACTTTCTTCACGGCCGGGCCGAAAGAGGCCAGGGCATGGACGTTCACAGCAGGGGCCAGCGCGCCCCGGGCCGCGGGCGTGATACACACCGACTTCGAGAAGGGATTTATCCGCGCCGAGGTCATTGCCTATGATGACTATGTGGTGCATGGCGGCGAAGCCGGCGCCAAAGACGCCGGCAAATGGCGGCTGGAAGGCAAGGATTACCTGGTACAGGACGGGGACGTCATCCACTTTCGTTTTAACGTCTAGGAAGAGACATCCGCCCCGGCCTGTACAGACAAGTGCTTTCAGGCGTTACGGAATCGCCGCTTTATCCAGTAATCGACGCTGACATACCGCCCCCCGCCCAGATACAGCAACGCCAGCAACATGACCAGGTAGGTGGCCGCAAACTCGATGCCATTGTTCAGAACGGCAAAATTGCCAGCTTCCGTCAGCCAGTCATAGTGGCCATGTTCCTGGAGTATGGACTCGGCGCGCTCAAGCCTCATCAGGGCGCCCTCGGTTCTTTCAGTGCTAAACAGCCCGCCACCAGCGATGGCAAGCCAGCCGTGCTGCCAATGAACGGCGAAGATGGCCACCAGCATGGTGAACATGAGAGGTATGGATATCCAGCGAGTGGCAAACCCGAATGCAAGTAGAACAGCGCCACCCAGTTCGGCGGCGGTGGCAAGGGCAGCCATCAACCAGGGCATGGGCAGCCCAAGGCCCCATTCGGCATTGCCGAACCAGTTTACGGTTCTGTCAAATGAGTTGAATTTATTGATACCCCCCATAAAAAAAACTGGCGCCAGGTAGGCGCGCAGCAGCAAGGGCGCAATAAAGTCAGCCTTAAATGTGAGTTCCAGCCAGTCCTGGCATTTATTCAGTAGTGCAATCATTTTTAGTCACCTCGTTATAAAAATTCTGTGTTGGTTAAAAGATTCCAGAAGTTCCATTCCGTTGCAGATGAAATTTTGCCTGTTTTCAGCGTTGATTTCACCCGCAATCTCGGCCAGCCAGCGTTTTGCCATAAATCCGGGATTTTGCTGTATTTCCTGCAATAGCCGGAAAGAAAGGGGTTGCAGCTCAAAGAACCGCACGGACTCGCTGGCATCACGCATGACAAGCAGGCAGGTTGGCGTATCGCCGGGGGATTCAGGTTGAAAGCCCGGGCCAATTTGGTGTACGGGATAGCGGTAGGCAAGCGGTTGCGCCAGGGGGGACAAGGAGATGGGCACCTCGCCCGGGTCACCGGGAACCGGCTCATCCGGCGGCTCCTCATCGAGCGTATAGAGCGCAAGTTCTATCCATTCATAATGTGCAAGCTCGACGATAAAATCCGGCAGGTTGGAAGCCAGTTGGCTGCCGGAGAGGTACTCGACAAACTCGCCCGAAATCTGCATGAAATAGGGCGTCTGTGATTGATGACAGATGAAAAAGTCGCGCACCATGCTGTTCCAGGCTTCTACGACAAGGATGCTCTTGATGACGGGGAAAAAGTCAGACAGCAGAGCCGAGACATTATTGAAGATCAGTTCCGAGTAAATGCCCATACGGCGCTCGTCAAGCCCCGCCGGTGGGGGGACATGAGCAGGGTCCCGCAGGTGCCCGGTAAAAGCTTTTTGCAGCGCCAGCAGTTCACCCATGTTGTGTCTGCCTCTCTCGTATCATGGCAACCTCAGCCAGCAGATCATTGATGGGCGGTATGTTGAAATCCCGCTCCAGCAGGGTGGGCCGGGTGCCGATAAGGTCATAGGTGTCCGCGAGCAGTTGCCATACAGGGTCAATGACATCGGCGCCATGTGTATCAACGATGATCCCATCGGGTTCCACATAATGGCCGGCGATATGTATATAGCTGACCCTCTCCGCCGGCATTGCGCGGATAAAGTCCATGGGGTCATAACCGTGATTGACGCTGTTCACATAGACATTGTTGACATCCAGCAGCAGATTGCAGTCTGCCTCGCTGATTACCGCCTTGATGAACTCGGCTTCATCCAGTTCTTTTTTTGGAGAGAGATAGTAGGAGACATTTTCCAGAGCCATCCTGTCACCCAGAATATCCTGGACCTGCCTGACCCGTTGGGCGGTATAGGTGACCGCTTCCCCGGTAAAGGGCATTGGCAACAAGTCATACAACTGACCGCCGTCATTGGTGTAGGAAAGATGCTCGCTATAGATGGGGACTTTATAATCCCTGATGAAATCGCGGATGCTGTGGACCAGCTCCTCATCAAGCGGTGCAGGCCCGCCAATTGAAAGGGACAGACCATGACACACGATGGGCGTCCGCTCGCTGATTGCCTTCAGTTGCCTGCCGAGGCGACCGCCAAGGCGGATCCAGTTTTCCGGGGCTAACTCAAAAAAATCGATAGTTCCGGGAATCTTTTCCACCAGTTCGGCAACCATGGAACGACGCAAGCCAATACCAACACCCGTCAAGGTTTGCGTGGCGGAGTTCATGCTGGCGAGAGGTGGTTCCCTGACGGGAACCACCGGGATGACGTCAGCTTAGTCCTCTTTCTCGTCGCCACATTTGCCTTCGCCACAGGAACCTTCGCTCTTGGCTTTGTCGTCGCCGTGCCCGCCTTCATCACCGCAGGAGCCTTCGCTCTCGGCTTTGTCGCCGCCGCAGGAGCCTTCGCGCTCGGCTTTGTCGTCGCCGCACTTGCCTTCACCGCAGGAGCCTTCGCTCTTGGCTTTGTCGTCGCCGCACTTGCCTTCACCGCAGGAGCCTTCGTGCTCGGCTTTGTCGTCGCCGCACTTGCCTTCACCGCAGGAGCCTTCGTGCTCGGCTTTGTCGTCGCCGCACTTGCCTTCACCGCAGGAGCCTTCGCCCTTGTGACTATTGGCGAGTTGCATGTAGCCACCGGACAGTTCGGTTACGCCAAATGGGTTTGTCTCTGCAATAGCCGTGGGAGATAACGCCAAGCTGGCTCCAAATGCGGCGCCAACTGCAATCGACAAGGTTTTCTTGGAAGTATTCATAGCTTTCCTCTGGTTGTTTCCGCTGAAATCTTGGTCAGCATACTTTGCAGAAGCACCCATGGCGGGTGGGCCTACAATTCATGGGATCCGCTCTATGGGCAGATAAAGCCATAGATGCAGTCACCCCGGCAATGGTACAGGAAATCTTATGGAATACCACAAGATGTATAAGGCTCAATACAGGCTAATCAGGCGGCGAGCACCTTTTTGATGACTTCTTCCGCCACACTGCCGGGGCAGGGGCTATAGTGACTGAATTCCATCGAAAACTGACCACGACCGGAAGTCATGGTGCGCAGGTCCCCGATATAGCCGAACATCTCTGCCAGAGGGGCGGTTGCCTTGATGCGGGCGCCGGTGGCGTTGGCGTCCTGGCCCTGGATCATGCCTCGACGGCGGTTCAGGTCGCCAATAACGTCGCCAACATGCTCCTCAGGCGTAAACACGTCCACTTTCATGATCGGCTCCATCAGTTGAGGCCCAGCCCGTGGCATGGTTTGGCGATAGGCCGCCCTTGCGGCCAGTTCATAGGCGATGGCGGACGAATCCACGGCGTGAGAGGCGCCGTCCACCAGGGTAACCTTCACGTCGAGCAGGGGGTAACCAGCGAGGGGGCCGTTTTCCATACTGGTGCGAAAGCCCTTCTCCACAGCCGGCCAGAATTCCCGGGGCACATTGCCGCCTGTCACCACTGATTCGAACTCGAAGCCCGTGCCCGACTCGGCTGGCTCCACAATATAGTCTATCTTCGCGAATTGCCCGGCGCCGCCAGTTTGCTTCTTGTGGACGTAGCTGTCTTCCACATGTTGCGTGATGGATTCGCGATAGGCCACCTGAGGCGCGCCTGCGTCCACTTCCACGCCGTGAGTGCGCTTCAGGATATCAACCTTGATATCGAGGTGCAGCTCGCCCATACCCTTGATGATGGTTTCGCCTGAATCCTCATCTGTTTCGACGCGGAAGGAAGGGTCTTCCTGGATCATTTTACCCAGGGCGACCCCCATTTTTTCAGAAGCCGCCTGGTCTTTTGGATGGATGGCAATGGAAATTACCGGGTCCGGGAATACCATTGGCTCCAGCGTTGCGGGCTTTTTGGGGTCGCACAGGGTATGGCCTGTGCGCGTGTTCTTCATGCCTATCAGGGCAACAATATCGCCGGCCTGGGCTGAATCCCGCTCAATGCGTTCATCTGCATGCATTTCCACGATGCGCCCGATACGCTCGGTATTGCCGGTGTATGTATTCAGGGCGTTGTCGCCCTTTTTGATCTTGCCGGAGTAGATGCGGGTGAAAGTCAGTGCGCCGAAGCGGTCATCCATGATCTTGAACGCCAGTGCCCGCAGGGGTTTGTCCGGGTCAACAGCCGCGAACTCGCCGGTTTCGACGCCTTCAAGGTCTATTTCCGGCTGCGGTTTGACCTCCATTGGATTGGGCAGGTAATCGACAATGCCGTTCAGCACCAGTTGAATACCCTTGTTCTTGAATGCGGAACCACAAAATGTCGGGAACCAGTCCAGATTGATCGTGCCCTTGCGGATGCAGGACTTGAGGGTTTCGAGATCAGGCTCCCGCCCTTCTTCCAGGTAGATCATCATGGCGTCGTCGTTCTGCTCGAGGGCCGTCTCGACCAGCTTCTCCCGGTGGGTTTCCACCTGTTCCACCATATCTGCGGGCACTTCTTCTTCGTGGTAGTTCTGCGGCTCGCCGGAATCATCCCAGACCCAGGCTTTGCGGGTCAGCAGGTCAACAACACCGATAAAATCGTCTTCCGTGCCAATCGGCAGCGTCATAACGAGGGGATGGGCGCCGAGAACATCCTTTATTTGCGCCACGACGCGGTAGAAATCCGCGCCAAGCCGGTCCAGCTTGTTGACGAAAATAATGCGCGCAACTTCAGAGTCGTTGGCATAACGCCAGTTGGTTTCAGACTGCGGCTCAACGCCGCCGGAACCGCAAAATACGCCCACGCCGCCATCGAGAACCTTAAGAGAGCGGTAGACCTCAATGGTGAAGTCCACGTGACCCGGCGTATCAATGATATTGAGGCGATGCTCATCCCAGAAGGCCGTGGTGGCGGCGGATTGGATGGTGATACCTCTTTCCTGCTCCTGCGCCATGAAATCCGTGGTGGCGGCGCCATCATGGACTTCCCCGAGCTTGTGTATCTTGCCGGTCAGCTTCAGGATTCTCTCGGTGGTGGTGGTCTTGCCCGCATCCACATGGGCGAAAATGCCGATATTTCGGTATTTTGTTAAGTCAGTCATTGCAACGGCTCTTATCAAATCGGGTTAAGGTCAGGGTTGTCGCAGGGTGGTGCCTGATGAGGGGCTCCCTGAAGCGGGCGCATAATATATGAATGCGGGCTCGGCTTCCATAGCTGATGGGCGATATCTGGGCCGGGCGGCACTGGTTCCAGTTCCAGTTCCTTGACAAGAAATCGGTGAATCGGGACAATTCGCGCCGCCGCAGGCGCTGTGCTTGCGGTCTTGCAAGACATACCATGTGGCTACGTAGCTCAGTCGGTTAGAGCACAGCATTCATAATGCTGGGGTCGGTGGTTCAAGTCCACCCGTAGCTACCAACTTCATGGCTTGCGCGAAGCGCAAACATGAAGGGCGACAGCCAATTCGCGAAGCGAAATGGCGATAGCCGGTCTTTTTTCGCTTTGCGAAAAAAGTGGATACCGAAAGCGAGTTTCGCCGAAGGCGGAAATCGCGAAAGGTAAGACCTCGAAAGGTTGATTGGGTAGGGTAGTGGTGCCACCAGTGATTTTGCCCATTGCCGCCACCGTAGTGTAAGACAAAATCTTGGGGCGGGTAACTGGTGGTCCTTACCCGTACTTACACGCACTACACCAGATTTGGATTATAGGTGAACGCCTTTATCAAACTCAACGCCGTTTACATATTCAACCCATTCCCTTTTTCCATTTGCCAGTTTTATTTCCCATCGCTGGTGCTGTTTGCCATTTACATATTGCCCGTGCCGTACTACTCCATTTTCCGCGTGGATGAGCCACGGCCCATACCGCTTACCGTCCCTATCATATGCGCCGCCGCCGATTTCTTTGCCATCCTTATCTTCCATTTTCCACCGACCCCGCTTTACGCCTTCCACATACTCGCCGCTTTCCACTCGCCCATCCGCCAAGTGGTATTCCCACTGCTCGTGCTTTTTGCCATATTCATATTCGCCGCTTTCCACTCGCCCATCGGCAAAACGGTATTCCCACTTCCCGTGCTTTTTGCCATATTCATATTCGCCACTGCTGATTAAATTACCGTTCTTATCTCGGGTTTCCCAATGCCAGTGCTTTACTGTGAATAAATCGCCTCTATCTGTGTAGATGTACTCGCCGCTTTCTACACTTCCATCCGCTTTGCGTATCTCCCACTGCCCGCGCTTCTTGCCGTCCTCATATACGCCAATATGCACATCCCCATTGAGCTTGAGTCCTTCGTACCGCCCATCCTTAAGACCCAAGTCTTCTTTGCGCTCGCCATGCTCATATAGGGTGGTCCTCGTAATCCCATGCCATAATTCGTCCCACTCCCCGTGCTTTTTCCCGTCCACATATGTGCCGGTGCTCACCACTTCATCCCCGTGGCGTAGATAGCGGTTTTCCCACAACCCGTGCTTTTTCCCGTCCACATATGTGCCGGTGTGTACATATTTAGGGTTACTGCCCGAATCCCACTCTTTCCACAGCCCCTGCCGTTTGCCGTCCACCATTAGACCAGTACTCACCCATCTATTATAAGTATCCGCCTCATTTAGTTCCCACTGCCCGTGCCGTTTGCCGTCTTTGTAGCAAGTCGGCGGGTTATCCGGAGAATCTAATAACTTGTCTTCGGAATCGTAATCGTATTCGGCAACACAAACAGCGGCTTCAGTTGGTTTTTTCATAACGAGTACCTCTTAAATGTTGGCAGTGAATGGGTGAAAATCAGGCGGGATAATAGCAAGATTCTGCCGCTTTCCCTTAATGCATTGTGTTATCAAAAAAATGGTCGGCACCTGCTATTTCATTCAGCATCGCTACTACTACCGCACTGCTTTCGGTTTATTTTCCACTGCTAGTTTTTCGGACGAGCCATTATCATTAATGATAAAACCGACATCATCCATGAGCATACAGCCCTTCAGAGTCTCCTTAAGCCTCTGTTAAAAGAAGGCAACAGCTAGGGTTACCGCAGCATCTCTCGTAGGCATACCTGCCATAAGGGTTCTGGATGTGGAGTGATGGACCGAACTGATTCCACTTCTATGTTAAGCAAAAGGCCTAATAAACGACGGTTTTGGCAGTTCATTATCCATAGAAAATACTCTTAGTAGCTGCGCTTATATTTCTGACGTTGAGAGTCAGTTTCCTGAAAGGTCTAAAATTCAATTGAGTTGTTGACTACATAGAAGCTATAAAGCATGAACTCAAAAAACTCATTGATAGGTGTTGTGAAGGATTTAAAATGTTATAAATAACCGGTAATAAAAAATATCATTATCAAATGATCACGAAGGAGGGACATCTCATGCCTATACCTATATTACTAGTCTTAACGTTTATTCTAAGCGGTTGTGCCGCAAGCCATCATGCCAATAATGTGGGCATTGAGGACGGGAACCGATTAACTGTTGGCACAGTTCAAAAAGAAATAAAAATTGGAATGACAGGGGCTGATGTGGCCTCAGCATTAGGGTCACCAAATATTGTTTCTTCTGACGCAGAACGAAGAGAAGTTTGGGTCTATGACAAGGTGGCTACTGACTATGTGTCTTCGTCTAGTACGGGCTGGGCTTTTGCAGTATTAGCAGGCGGTAGTACAAGATCTGGGGCTGCCTCAAAATCGCAACGAACCCTCACTATTATAATAAAGTTCGATAAAAATAAACTTGTTAGGGACTTTGCTTACCATTCTTCAAAGTTCTAAGGGCCAAGTAATGACAAAGAAAATAGTAATGTGTTTGATGGTGGTGGTTATCTCTGCCTGCCAAACAATTCCGAAGGATGCTTTTTTACTGTCTCCAACATCACTCGAAGACAGAAAGGCTCAATCAAGACTTTATAAAACCAAAGATGAAGTAGAAATATTATCTGCTGGTATTGCGGTACTGCAAGACATGGGTTATTCGGTGGTTGAAACAGAAAAAAATGCCGGATTAGTAACGGCAACTAAAAATGTGGATGCTACTGACGGGGGGCAAGTAGCCGCAGCGATTTTTGTCGCTCTTTTGGGTGGAGGCGCTATGGCAATAGATAAGGAGCAGAAAATTAACGTGTCTTTTGTAACTCACCCTTCAAAAAATACTGAGGGCAGCTATTTGGCAAGGGTAACTTTTCAACGTTTTATTTGGAATACTCAAGGGCAGTTAACGCGTGCCGAAACTATAAAAAACAACGAGCTGTATGAGCAGTTTTTTGAAAAATTATCTAAGTCTGTCTTTTTAGAGGCGTATAAAATATGAGAGTCAAAATAGTAATATTGTTTATTATTTCCACTATTTTTGTAGGTTGTGTAAACCAAAATGCGAGAGTATTGGAAGGTGGAAATCAAGTTGAATTAAGAAGTATGCAATCTCGTTCCTTCGATACTTCAGATAAGAATATGGTAGTAAGAACTGTTATTGCCACACTACAAGACCTGAGTTTTGTAATTGATAAAGCTGATGCCGACTTGGGAACAATTTCAGGAACCAAGCTAGGGGGCTATCAGATAAAAATGACCGTTACCGTTAGGCCTAAATCTAGCGAGCAAATTGTGGTTAGATCTAATGCTCAATATAATTTAAGGGCAATAGAAGACCCGGAGATTTATCAGAACTTTTTTAACTCTCTTCAGAAAGCTCTATTCTTAACGGCACATTCTATAGAGTGATGTATATGTTGTATGCGCGGGCTACAAGAGGGTTCAAAAACGGTGGCTACAACGAAGCGAAGAACAGTGGTGATGAGAGCCGTTTCGAATTTGAAGATGAGGAAGCAACCAGCTACGAACTCGGCGCAAAGCTGAGACTACTTGACAATACCGCTTCTCTGAACGCTGCGCTTTTCTATACAGACTATCAAGATCGTCAGGTCAGCGCCTTCAGTGGTACGAATTTTGTAGTTGGAAATGCCGCGGAATCAACGACCCGGGGGATCGAAATTAATTCCCAATGGCGCGCGAATGAACGGTTAACTTTTGGATTGTCGATAGCCTATCTCGATTCAGAGTTCGATTCATTCAAAGGGGCAGGATGTACCGCAGCCCAGACTGCGGTGTCTGTTGGAGGTTGTACCCAGGATATTTCCGGCGAAAGAACTGAGTTTTCACCCGAGGAGACTGCCAACTTCTCCATGGAGTACGTCATGCCAGTCACTGATAGTTTGAATATTACATTCCAACTTGACGGCAACTATTCCGACGACTACTTCTTTGCTCAGGACCTCGATGCATTTGAATCTCAAGATGCATTTACAAAATTGAATGCTCGTATCGGTTTAGGTGATGGTAAGTGGGAGCTGATGCTGCTCGGGAAGAATCTGACTGACGAGGAGGTTCTCAGCCACGGTAACGATATCCCATTGTTCAACGGCGCTCATTTTAGTTTTCTCGAACGCCCACGAACGGTTGCAATTCAAGGCAAATATCAGTTCTAAGTTACTTAAACGGGAAATTTGGTCATGGCTGTAAAATCGTCCTTAGTTTCTATGAAGATTAAGCCCGATCCAACTCATACGATATTGTCTTGGTGGAACCAGAGGTGGTCGAACGGGTTATCTAACCAGTCAAAAGTGGCTCTCCTCTATATTATTTTCTTGACACTTGTTGGTTGTGAGCTACCTGAAATCGACGATGGTGAAACCGTATTAGCTACAACGCCTGCGGTTGCATCCGGCGTAGCACCGTCGGCAGGACCTGTAGAAAAATGTTTTGACTACGACGCGAACGGTATGGCGCTGTTTGGCGATTTGCATGTTCATACCAGTTACTCGTTCGACGCTGCAGCCAACAGTACTGGAGCGACGCCTTTCGACGCGCAACGTTACGCGCTCGGGGAGCCCATACCTTTCTTTCCAATCAGCAAAAACGGTGAGCCAATCGGAACCGCACAGTTAGAGAGGCCATTGGACTTTCTGGCAGTAACTGATCATGGTGAGTTCCTTGGTGAACGTAGGCTTTGTCGGGATGAACGGTCCCCGCAGTACGCGTCGAAATTTTGCATAAGCTATCGCGAAAACGAGCGCCAGGGAATGCTAATGTTAGGCACGGTCATCACAACCGAAACGCCGATGAGAATAACCGAATTGTGCGGAGAAGATGGTCAACTTTGTCGTGACTTTGCCAAAACACCGTGGCATAAAATTCAGGAAGCCGCCAATACGGCCAACACGCCGTGTGAATTCACTAGCTTTGTCGGCTATGAGTATACGGGGACGCCTGGAATCTCCAACTATCATCGCAACGTGATTTTCAGAGGGGAAGCAGTTCCCGCAAACCCTGTCAGCTACATTGATGCACCCATCGACAGCATGCTGTGGACAGAACTCAATGCGGTCTGCAGAACTGAAGACGGCTGTGATTATCTGACAATTCCTCATAACTCGAATCTCGCAAATGGACGAATGGCACCCTACATGAAACTGGAGGACAACATTGAGGCGAAACGAAAATATGCGCGAACCCGACAGCGACGTGAGCCCATAATGGAGATATTCCAGCACAAGGGAGGTTCCGAATGTATTAACGGCCTAAGCAGCGTGTTTGGTGCTCCAGATGAACTCTGTGATGTCGAAGCCGTGAGACGAATGGGAGAAACGAAGACCTATACGACAGCAGAATTTAAAGGTGGCGCGCTAACATCATTCGATGCCGTAGCTGTCACTACGGAATGCGAAGCTGGAACTGTTGGTACTTTTGGCATGCTTGGGGCAGGGTGCGTCGACCCGACCGACTTTCAACGATCGGGCCTGCTGGTTGGTATGAAAGAAGAAGAAAAAATCGGTCTAAATCCGATCAAACTGGGTGTCATCGCATCGACAGACACGCACAGCGCGACACCTGGCGCGGTTCAGGAATCAAAATGGAAGGGTGCTGTTACCGGGGAATCAACACCCAAAGAGCGATTGCAGCGCGGAATTCTAACCAGCGGCATCGACGGCAACCCTGGCGGGTTGGCGGGTGTTTGGGCGACGGAAAATACAAGGGACGCTATATTTGACGCAATGATGCGACGTGAAGTGTTTGGCACATCGGGCCCCAGGATCAAGATTCGTCTATTTGGTGGCTGGGCTATGGATGAGGATCTCTGCAGTAGTAAAGATATGATCAGCCTTGCGTACGAGACAGGGGTGCCAATGGGGGGAACACTGAGCGAAAATGATGGCAAGAAGCCCAGTTTCCTTGCCTTAGCTCTTAAAGACCCGGACGGGCAGGATCTGGAATCACTTCAGCTCATCAAAGGCTGGGTTGATGGCGAAGGCAAACTACACAACGACGTTGTTCCGCTCAGCCAAACAGCATCAGGTGCGAGCAGTTTGTGCACGGTCTATACAGATACAGAGTTTGATTCCTCACAGTCGACCTACTATTACTTGAGAGCCGTTGAACCGGCTACTCGAAGATGGCACACCTATGACTGTGAGAAGCTGGAGGAGAGTGAACGGCCGGATGTGTGCAGCAACGAGAATTATCCAGAAACAATACAGGAAATGGCCTGGTCGTCACCTATATGGTATGAGAAGCCATAGATGTTAGATCCGCTATATTGAAAATCATCTGCTTAGGACTCATCGCTGTCAGGCTCAGCGGCCCAGCCAGAACGCATCCAATTCACGCGCTGGACGCCGTTGGTTGCCAGTCCGTTGTTCAATAAGGCCGAATGCCGAGATTCAACATTCCACAATGGAAGTTCAGATAAGGTAGAAAAGTGGATTCGGAATATGTACGATTCGGTTGAAGGTGAGTCGTGGGGGAGCCCTTCATGGTGAGGACATTATATTGGAGTACTATTTCGCCGTGATATTTTCTGACTTGGCCGATAAGCATTGGCAGTACCCGTTTTATCGATTTTTATAATCATTTGCATCCGCAAGAGAGGTGAAACATGAGCAAAGCAAAGAAGGGAACATTTTCAAATAAACCCGCTAAAACGGGGAATAAGTCAGGCAAGGGCAGAGGCAATGCCACATCTAAGCAATCGCCTAAGCAACCGCCTCAGAAACCCAAAAAATAGCCACAAGTACTGAGCGGCAATGAACCCCATCAAAGGCATTCTGCTCAACAAAGACGGCACGCTGCTGGATTTCAACGCCACTTGGCTTGTGGGCCTTACCGGCGGGCGGTCGGTATTGAGGCGTTGTTTGATTTCGTGTGCGGTGCCGATAGTGGCTATGGCGTCAAGCCGCCAGCTGAATAGGTATTTCACTCGTCTTTTCAGACATATAGCACTTCTCTTTACTCTTGAAGGCACACACAATACCGATATGACGGACATACTCAAATACAATCGAACGGCTTGGGATAAACAATCTGAAGATGAGCAAAGCCCTTGGGTGCAACCCGTAGACAGCGCCACAATCGCTAACGCTAGAACGGGCAATTGGGAAGTCATATTGACCCCTAGCAAAAATGTGCCAAAGAACTGGTTTGGCGATATTCGGGGAAAAAGAGTGTTGTGCTTAGCATCGGCAGGCGGACAGCAGGCACCCATACTTGCTGCTGCGGGAGCAATAGTAACCAGTTTCGATAATTCTTCAGCCCAACTAGCAAAAGATAAATTGGTTGCCGACCGAGACGGCTTAACAATTGAAGTTAGACAAGGTGATATGGCAGATTTTTCCTGTTTCGATGGCGCGACCTTCGATCTAATTTTTCACCCTGTATCTAACGTATTTTCTCAGACCATCAGACCCGTTTGGCAACATAGCGCACGTGTACTGGTCCCCGGCGGCAGATTATTAAGCGGTTTTATGAACCCAGATTTTTTTCTTTTTGATCACTACGATATTGAGGCCGGTGGCGCGTTGGAAGTTCGCTTTCCCATACCCAATGCTGATATCGATCTTCTTGACCAGGCCGAGCTAGCCAAACGTAAAACCGAAGGTGTGGCATTAGAGTTCAGCCATAGTTTAGATGATCAAATTGCCGGTCAGATTGACGCGGGCTTTCTCATCGCTGGATTTTATGAAGATAAGTGGGACGACACGGCCACCCCTCTTAACGCCTTCATGCCTACGTCTATGGCGACTCTGGCAGTGAAAACACAGATTTAAAACCACCAAGCACCACGCCAGCTACAGCGGGTCACCAGCACTAACTTAACTATAGGAATTTAAAATGGATTTAGGACTGAAAGACAAAGCAATAATTGTCACAGGCGGCAGGTCTGGCTAGCCCACCAACAACGCTATTTTGAATTCAAGAGCATCGACTACGAACCGATGACCGTTGCGTTCGGCCGGAGTCCAGGTTTCATAGCTGGATCACCACATTTCTCATCGATCAACGCGCGTTTAGATCAACCCAGGTGGAGGTAAGTAACCCGTAAGGCTGGGAGCACTTTTCTGAAAGAGGAAAAAGCGTGGTTATTCTTCTTAACCGCTAACCGCTAACCGCAATTCAAGAGCATCGGGTGGTTATTCGTCCTAGCCGCAACCGCCTCAGGAAGCCACTTCCTCAAGGATGTCTGGATGAATCTGTGCAATCTTAAGAAGCGTCTTGGCTGCACCGCGCGGTGAACGCCTTCCTTGCTCCCAATCTTGAACAGCATCGATAGAAACATTGAGTAGATCGGCGAACTGTCGCTGAGTCAGGTTGACGGATTTACGGGCAGAGATCGCCAGGAGTTGCTCTTCGGTGTAAAGCCGACCCTTCTTGCCTTTCTTCATTTGCTCAACTGCTTTGAGAAGTTCTGCACCTTCGTTGCTCATTTTGGTTTTGCCAGCCACGTTCGATAGCCTCCTTGATCAGTTTGAGTTCATGCCCAGCAATAGTGGTTTTTTCGTTCTTCGCGTACAGAGTCAGAAGCCAGATTTCTTCCTCTTCGAGCATGTTGTAGTAGATCACTCGCACTCCACCACTTTTGCCAGAATCAGATCGAACCCACCGAACTTTCCAGACTCCGCCTGAGCCTCGAACGACAGAATCCGCTGTTGGGTTCTTCGAGATGAAAACTGCAAAGTCTTCTCTTTCACTGTCCGAGAGAAGCCCTGCGGCTTTCCTGGAATAAGCCGGTGTTTCGATTACAGTTAACACTTCATGATTGTACGGCATTGCCGCACTCCCAGCAACGAGTCTGCACTTCATGCTTGTGCCCGTGCCGCGCCCCTATCGGATGAAAATCCGTTCGCCGTCGTTTGTCTATATGGGGCGTTCGATTTTATGGCCCACGGCAGTGGCTATTTGATTTCTGATATTATTACTATCTTTGGCACGTATGACATTGTGATGGGGGAATGTGATCGATGAGCGGGAATATGCCAAAACAAAAATATACCCTTGCCGTAGTTGACGTTGAGACAACTGGCTTTGGGAAACATGACAGATTGTGTGAGGTTGGGATAGTGACACTTGATCCCGAAACGTTGAACACGGTTGATGAATTTGAAACTTTAATAAACCCCAAAAGAGATATTGGGCCAGTACACATCCATAAAATTACGGCATCAATGGTTGCCGACGCACCGACCTTTGCAGAAGTTGCACATGAGATTGCCAACCGCTTGAACCATTCTGTTTTGGTAGCACACAATCTGCTTTTTGATCAGCGAATGATACATCAGGAATATGACCGTATGAGTGCGAAATTCAGTGCTGGGCAGGGGATATGCACACTAAGCCTCACAGGCGAAAAGCTAACAGTCGCCGCTAAACGTTATGGCATTGAATGTGGGACTCACCACAAAGCGGTTGATGACGCCCGTGTCAGCGCCCAACTCCTGAAAATACTGTTTGAAGAGTGTGACGATCCGACAGAACCTGTCAAGATCAGCAATCTAGATGCGCCCAATGAAGTGTCGATGCTCACAAGAGATATGGTTGCAATCGAAGAAACTACACCAGACAAATCTTTATTAAGACAAATCTGTCGTTACGTTCGTTATCCAACTACAGAGGAAAAAATCTTGGCATATCTCGATGTTTTGAATTCAGCTTTAGATGATTTGGTCATCACGGACGAAGAAGCAAAGAATCTGAACGATTTGGCTAAAACTCTGGAACTCAAAAAGGAAGAGATTGCTTGGGCGCATGAGGTATATCTACAAACTCTTATTGTCGGTGCCAAAAGGGATTTGATCATCACATCGCTCGAGCACGGAATATTAAACACTGTTGCTCGTCTCCTCCACATCTCAACCGAAAATATTCCTAGCATCACGGATGATTTGGTGGTAGATGCGTACAGAGAGGGAACGAGAGTTTGCTTCACTGGCACGGCTGTTGGATCAGATGGTGAAGAGATTAAAAGGAGAACACTGGAGGCAGAATCCACAAAGAGGGGGTTGCAGCCCGTGGCTGGAGTTTCAAAAAAAAGCTGCGATTTGTTGGTGGCTTCGGATCCAATGACGGCTTCAGGTAAGGCAAACAATGCGCGTAAATTTGGCATCCCCATCATCTCAGCTAAAGACTTTCTTGAAAAAATGTGTTTGTGAAAAAAGAACGGAAGATAAACAAGAGGTCTCGTCTGAAAGACATCATGCAAGTCGGCACGGTTTTTGAGAAACATCAGGACACCACCTGACACATTGCCTCTTTTCGCTGGGAAGGGCGCGCGGTAGCAGATTGCATCCTAACTGCATTCAATCAGCAGGGACGCCACTGAAGAATTCGTTGGTATAGAGTTGTTCGTGTCAGGTTTCTAAGGTGAGCGAAAAAGATCTACAAGACCAGCAATGCGAGTACTAACCGCAGGCACTGCGCGAGCCGTCTTGTACCATTTCAGAACCCGAGGCTATTTTCTGGACGACCAGTTACTTTCGACACCCCATTAATACTTCTTATACTTTTTACTTTATTCTTGCCAGAATGTAGTTTTCAAACTACTATTACGTCATGTATGAAGTGGAGCAAACTGAACTGTTCGAAGCCTGGTTAGGTAAACTCCGGGACCGGAAAGCCGCAGCCAGAATCGCCGCAACCATTCAACGATTGGGTATGGGGTTGATTACCGATTGGAAAACCGTGGGCGGTGGAGTACATGAAATCCGCCTGGTTTATGGCCCTGGTTACCGCGTCTACTTCACGTTTCAAGGTGAAAAGGTAATCCTGCTCCTGTGCGGCGGTGACAAATCCAGCCAGAAACGAGATATCACCAAGGCTAAGAAATTAATGGAGGAATACAGCAATGGCTAAACAAGCTCGCAAATTCGACGCGGCAGCCGTCCTCGACTCTGACGAGGCGATCGCCGAATATATGGCAGCTGCTTTTGAAACCGAGGATGCAGCATTTATAGCTGATGCGGTCGGCGTGGTCGCCCGTGCACGCGGTATGAGCGATATTGCCAGGGAATCTGGCTTGTCCCGCGAACAACTCTATCGTTCGTTCAGCGTGAGTGGGAATCCAACCCTCAAGAGTATGTTGGCCGTTATGAAGGCCCTGGGCATGAAGGTCACTGCAGAAGCACTTACTAGCGTAACGCCAAACGAGCCCACGACCACTAAAAAGCGCAAGGCTCCTGCGAAAGCAAAAATCGCCGTTAAAACTAAGTCTAGACAGACCAAGAAGAAGGCAATCTCGCGGCCCAAGAAGTCTGCCACTACATGAAAAGTTGGTGCCCGTGCCGTTGAATAGTGCGTTATTTAACTTGTTGATACGCTGATCGAAGGGATCAACATACCGTTATATATCACACGTTAGAATTAACGTACATTAGTGGCAGTTTTCCCGATTAAATTCATAAAGCTGGGATCGATGGTTCAAGTCCACCCGAAAGCGAATTTCGCCGAAGGCGGAAATCGCGAAAGGTGAGACATCGAAAGGCAACCCCGCAAAGTGAAAACATGAAGGGCGACAGCCAATTCGCGTATCAACCATGTCATGGTGCCGCTGCGATCTATCCTGAACGAGGCGGCGGAAAGATATGGGTTCGACTCACCGTTCAAGAACATCAAACCCCTCAAGGTTGCACGAACAGATGTCAATCCATTCACATTGGAAGAAGTCCAGCGACTCCTTGAACGCGTGCGCCCGGATTACAGGAACTACTTGGTAGTTCGTTTCTTCACAGGCATGCGCACCGGTGAGGTCCATGGCCTACAGTGGAAACACGTCGACTTTGAACACCGCCAGATTCTGGTTCGAGAGTTTTTTGTCGCAGGTCAGCAAACCACCACAAAGACCGATGGTTCCACGCGAGAGATTCAGATGTCGCAACCAGTATTCGACGCGCTGCAGTCTCAAGCGAAAGTCACGTGCGACATAGATTACGTTTTTGCCAACGCTGTAGGCAATCCGCTTTCGGTTCACAATGTGACAAAGCGGGTCTGGTATCCATTGCTCCGCTACCTCAACCTGCCGCTACGTAGGCCATATCAGATGGCATCAATTTTCCGACATCATAAGCAATAAAATAAAAATCGTTAAAACGTAAACGTTTTTAGATTGTTAAAAAAATCAATCGAGTTATAGTATTATGACTAAATAAAATTAATTAAAACGAGTAATTCTACAGGCTCGTTAAATGGATTAAGCATGGTGAATAAATCTAATTTTTTTATATTTTTATCTTTAGCTTTTTTAATTGGCTGCGCTGCTACGGGAGAAAAATATACAAGTTCTCAAGTAAACCTTCTGAATGGCAAGTCTGAGATTGTTATATATCGTGAAAATAAACTAGGTGCATCGGGAAGTGATTTTTGTGTAAATATCGAGGATGAGCCTTTCGGGATCTTAAAAAATGGCGGCTATTTAAAAACTACTTTGGAACCAGGAATGCATAAAATTTCCTTACCATTTAGCGATGAATTAGAAATTGAGCTTGAAGTTAAAGAAGGTGAAACGAAGTATGTTGAGCTTACTATTGGTTTATCAAACATGTTTGTCTTACAACTTGGTACTATCGCTTCAATAAGTATGAGTTGGGATATGTCTCTTGTGAATACACCCGTTGATTATAGTTTAGAAAAATTAAAAAAGATCAGAGAATCTGAGTATTCAAACAGTTGTAATACATAAAATCCATTTAAAGTAATTTTTGAATGGTTGTCCTTGTGATTTATAGAAAAACGACACTGTGGCTCGCAGCCGGAGAGAATCCAGAGTGGATCGCACGACAGATGGGACACAGCACAACTGAGATGCTATTCCGCATCTATTCCAGATTTGTCCCCAACCCCAACCTGTGACCCGACAGGATGGTTCTGCGTTTGAGTCATTGCTCACACAATAGCCAAGCGCGTCTCACGGTTTCTGGAGAACGCAGGCTATCTGGTGCGTGATGCCGAGTCAGAGTACCTGGATCTGATGCAGGACGAGGATGATGCCATGGATGCGATTGGCGGCGCTGGTACCCAGACCAAGGGCCAACCTGACCAGGTTTCATGGGGTTTTCTCGCCCAACAGTAAACTGCGTGAACATGTTGTGCCTCAAAAACCAGTAGAAGAACAAGAAGACCCGAAACCCAAGTCCTACTCGATGACGCACTGTTCAGTTCGGGGCGCAACGGCTCAAGCGCGTGTTTGCCATTGATATAGCGAAGTGTGAAAAGTGTGGTGGGTCGGTTCGAATCATTGCGTCCATTGAGGACCCTGACGTCATTGAGAAGATACTGAAGCACCTGGGGCTGGATCAGGTCGGTGATCCTCAGAACCGCTCACCGCCGCCAGATCTGACCGAACCACAAACGACACTATTCTGAATTCCAGCGCACTGGACAATAGTCCCAAAATGGGACTAAAATTGCCAGATGAGAATCATTGCCTTGTCCACGCTCAAAGCATTCTGGGCAGAAAATCCTCGACACATGGATGCGAAAGATCCTACGTTGGCCTGGTACCGACATACACTGAGAGCAGATTGGGCAGCCCCCACCGAGGTGAAGCAGGATTTTGGCAATGCAAGCATTCTCAAAGACGGGTGCGTAGTGTTCAACATTGCAGGCAACAAGTACCGGTTGGTGGTGTGGATCAACTATGACTACAGAGTGGTCTATGTCTGTTTTATTGGCACCCACAAGCACTACGACGAAATTGATGCACAAACTATTTAGCAAGAGACTCGAACCATGGATATCAAACCGATTAGAACCAAAGCAGACTATCGAGCAGTTCTACGGGACATTGAATCACTGATGGATGCAGAACTAGATTCCCCCGAGGGTGAAAGACTGGATGTGCTCACTACGCTCGTTGAGGCCTACGAAGCCAAGCACTATCCCATGGAATTACCGGACCCGGTCGAAGCGATCAAATTTGAGATGGAACGCCGCGGCCTGACAGTCAAGGATCTTGAGCCGATGATTGGGAAGAGTAATCGTGTGTATGAAATACTGAATCACAAACGCTCGCTCACTCTGAAGATGATCTGGAAGTTACATGAAGAACTGGGTATTCCCGCAGAATCTCTGATTAAGCCACCTCAAGCAAAAGCGAGCTGATCATTAAGGGGGAGATTTTTCGTGCCCAAACCGTGCCCAACTTGCGCCCAAACATCACGCCCTCTTGAGCAACTCCCCAGGTTCAATCTCAAATTATTCGCACAACGCACTGATCGTATCCGTGATCGTGTTGTAACCCGGCACGTTTGAAATCCTGGTTAACGTCGGCCGAGATATTCCCGTCTCTTCGCTAACCTCATTCAAAGTAATCCTGCGTCCTTCCCGGAATGACTTCTCATCTAACGCCTGCTTGAAAAGGATACGGGTCACTGTACTGCCACCTCAAAGCTAATCACAGATGATCTAATCGGATCAAGAGAGAATAGTATGAGCTACACCTATCTAACTACCGACGAGCTTGCCTACCGAATCAGGTACAACCCGAGGACTATCAGAAACTGTCTAAAGGACAGCGTACTCATCGAAGGCGTTCACTACATCCGACCATTCGGTGGCAGGAAGATCTTGTACTTGTGGGAGAAGATCGAGAAAGATATGGCGCGGCCGGCATTCGACGCGCTGTGCTGTGAGCCGACAAGCAGGTTTTTCACTGCATGCCGGTATCGCCTATAAATCTCATCAGTGCAAAAAGCTTGAGCGTCTCTGCCGATATATCACCCGGCCTGCTATTGCGGAACGCCGATTGTCGCTGGCCAACAACGGCAACGTCGTCGTCGCATCGATTGAAGACCCTGATGCCATACAGAAAATCCTGAAACACCTTGGTCTGGATCAGGCCGGTGATCCCCAGAACCGTTTACCGCCATCACATCTGACGGACCAATCAACGACACTATTCTGAATTTCAATACATCGAGTACCCACCGGTGGCCGTCGCGTTCGGTCGGCACCTGAATTCGATGCCGAAATCACCACAATTTCGATCAACCAGCACACATAAAGAGCAGCAGAAGGGGACTACAGGCAACCCGCAGGAACTACGATACTTTTCTGAAAGTGGAGAAAGGGTGGTTATTCGTCCTAACCACCTCTACGGCGTGTGTTGCTAAGTGTGTTGTGGCCCATCTATGTTGCTTGCCATTATCAATTGCCGCTTTGAAACAACACAATTGGCAATGTTGGATACTGGCGATGTTATTTACGAGTACGATTGTGACATGAGCCAGTGGACATCTCAAAGCAAGCAGGCTGGCGATAAACACGTATAAAAGATATGGTCATAAGTAACCTTATGTTTGGAGAGTATTGAATGAAAGTTGTGAAGCATATTGCGGGACTGCTACTAATCGTCATCGCAGTAATCGTGGTTCGTACCTTCATGCATACGCCGCCACCCATGGCTGATGTTACGCGGGTGAACATAGATATTGATAGCGATCGTGCTGCACGACACTTGTCTGAGTCGATCACCTACAAGACCGTCTCGAACCAGTCCATGAGCGATAAAAACGATGAGGAGTTCACGGGTTTCATCCAGTGGGTGAAAGACACCTATCCAGAAGTAAATACTGAATTGGAGCTGGTGATGTTGAATCAAACCATGCTCTACAAGTGGCGAGGTACGGATGAAAGCTTGAAGCCTATTTTGGTGACGGGTCACTACGACGTGGTTCCTGTTATCCCGGGTTCAGAGGATAAGTGGGAGCATCCACCCTACGAGGGCAAGATCGTTGATGGCATTATCTGGGGACGCGGTTCGTTGGATGATAAAAGTGGTGTTATCGGTATCCTCGAGGCAACAACGTTCCTGATTGCGGACGGTTTCAAACCAACAAGAACGATATATCTCAGCTTTGGCCACGATGAAGAAATTGGTGGGCCCAAAGGCGCAAGTGCGGTTACTGCCCATCTTAAAGAACGCAACGTTCAACTCGCCTGGTCTTTGGATGAAGGCTCGTTTCTCTTCAAAGGTATGTTCCCCGGTGTAGATAACTTGATTGCCGCAATCAATGTTGCAGAAAAAGGTAGTGTCACTTTGGATATCGTCGCCACCGCTGCAGGTGGACACTCATCAATGCCACCAAAGAACAATGCCGTTGGCATACTGGCAAAGGCGATCAACAAATTGGAAGAGAATCCTGTGCCTGGAGGTCTGCAAGGGCTGAGCGCAACCATGTTTGATGGTATCAGTCGCTACTTCGATTTTCCGATGCGCATGTTGTTCGCGAATCGATGGTTGTTTGATAGCGTCATTGACGGCCAATTGAGTCAGGTTACCTTCTCAAATGCGATGCTCAGAACCACGACAGCTCCGACCATGTTATCCGGTAGCATCAAGACAAATGTACTGCCCATTGAAGCTATCGCAACGGTCAATTTTCGCGTCCATCCAAGAGATACTCCGGAAAGCGTACAAGCCTATGTTGAAAGCATAGTCGCGGACGATCAAATTACTGTCAAAACTCGCGGTGGACGAGGCGCATCTGAGGTCTCATCTTGGGAAACCGACGGTTTCGCCCAAATCGCTCGAAGCCTGCGCGAAGTCTACGGAGACGTTGCGGTGACGCCTGGGTTAATGATCGCAGGCTCAGATAGCCGCCACTACGGAAAAGTCGCAGACGATGCCTACCGTTTCAATCCATTCGAAGTCAGTCAGGACGACATCGCTGGATTCCATGGTACTAACGAGAAAATGGGTGTGGCAAGATTCGTCCAAGGCATCAAAACCTATGCACAAATAATGCGTCACGGCGCCGGATATTAACGCCCTTTACTTTGACCCTCTAAATTCAGGAATAAGAATGCACGATCTACGAATTGGGGTTAGCTACGATTTTCGAAACCCAGTTGATTCTGGCGTGAGTGACGCACATCTGTATGCCGAGATTTTGGAGCAGATAAAGTGGTTGGATCAAATCGGCGCTGATCTGGTTTGGTTTACCGAACATCACTTCGTTGAGGATGGGTATCTGCCCAGTTGGGTGCCGGTTGCTGGTGCTATGGCGGCGGTGACTAAACACGTTAGGTTCGGCACTGACATCTGCTTAATGCCTTTTAATCATCCTATTCGTTTAGCGGAAGACTTAGCCGTACTTGATAACATCAGTGGTGGCCGCGTTTATCCTCTTTCCTTGCGTCCATCGCTTCTGGTAAACTCCCTGCAAGAATTCAACTATCTTAATGAGTTAATTTATGAGGTATGCATCCCCGACAACCACCAAGGAAGCAGTCACGCTGCTTGCCAAAGAAAAAGGCGAGGCCTATGTGCTTGCCGGTGGTACTGATTTACTGGTTCGGCTTCGAATGGACATGATCGAGCCGGATTTGATGGTCAATATCAAAGGTATCCCGGCCATGAATGACATTAAAAAGACAGCCACCGGCTTCAAAGTGGGTGCAGCAGTCTCAGGCCGGCGCATGGGTTTAAACAAGGCACTGTGTAAAGCCTGGCCCGGCGTTGTTGAGGCAACCAATCTGATTGGCTCAGACCAGGTGCAGGGTCGTTGCACGATGGCAGGTAATCTTTGTAATGCATCACCTGCTGCAGACAGTGTGCCAGCGATGATCGCCGCTGGTGCGAAAGCAATCGTAGTCGGAAAAACAAAGCGTCGAACGGTACCTGTTGAAAATATTATCACTGGACCCGGGCAGACATCTCTGGCCAAAGGCGAGGTTATCGAGGCGATTACGTTGCCCAAGCGGCCTGCTAAATCAGGTGACGCTTACCTACGATTTATTCCGAGAACAGAAATGGATATTGCCGTTGTGGGTGTTGGGATAAGCCTGACACTGAAGCGCGGCGTCATTGATACTGCGAGGGTGTCACTCGGTGCTGTCGCACCCACACCGTTACTAGTAAAAGAAGCAGCTGATGCAATCATCGGCACAAAACTCGATGAGCAGGCCTTGGAAAATCTGGCAGCAGCCTGTTCTGAGTCTTGTAATCCAATTGATGATAAACGTGGCACGGTGGAATACCGGGTCAAGGTTGCCGGAGTACTGGCAAAGCGCGCAGCGAATATTGCCTTTGAACGGGCAGGAGGAAAGAAATGACAGGCGTACATGTTTCAACCACCGTTAATGGTGACCCGGTCGAGTTTGTCTGCCCTGCAGATGAGTCACTGCTTGATGTTCTAAGAGACCGAGTTGGTCTGACTGGCTCGAAAGAAGGCTGCGGCACCGGAGACTGTGGTGCCTGCAGTATTACGCTTGATGGCACGCTCGTTTGTTCATGCCTGGTGCTCGGGGCGGAGGCGCAAGACAAAAAGATTACGACGGTAGAAGGCTTGGCGGACGGTGAGAAACTGCACCCGCTGCAGCGCCAGTTTATTGATAACGCGGCACTGCAATGCGGGATATGTACACCAGGTTTTCTCATCGCTGCGAAAGCATTGCTGGATCACAATCCAGATCCAACGGTTGAGGAAATTCGTTATGCATTAGCAGGCAATCTTTGCCGCTGTACGGGTTACGACAAAATTGTCAGGGCAGTTCAAGCTGCTGCCAAAGATCTGCGCAAGCAGGCCAAATAGGAGAACGACAGATGCAACATGATTCCAAATTTACGGGACAGGAATTTAAAGTCGTTGGTTCAAGACCTGAACGACCTGATGGCGTAGATAAAGTAACTGGGCGTGCGCGCTACGGTGCGGATGCCAGCGCACCGGGACAACTCGTTGGACTGATGCTGAGATCGCCTCATGCACATGCGCGAATCGTAAAAATTGATACTTCCAAGGCCGAGAAAGTGCCAGGTGTCAAAGCGGTTCTAACTTCCGCTGATCTTCCTGACCTGACGGAAGGGAATTCAGGCAACTATGACATCCTGACTAATTGTATGGCGCGCGATAGAGTGCTTTACCATGGTCACGCTGTGGCTGCGGTAGCCGCAACAGACAAATCGAGCGCGAAAAAGGCGCTGAAGCTAATTAAGGTCACTTATGAAAAGTTACCCCATGTGACCGATATCGATGAAGCGCTAAAGCCTGGCGCACCCCTGATTCAGCCGGGTAATAAACCGGACGGCAAGCCCACTAATAAGTCAGGTCACTATGAGTTTGGACACGGCGATATTGAAGCTGGGCTCAAGGAAGCAGATGTTGTGCTTGAGCGTAGCTACAAGACCGGGCAGACCCACCAGGGATATATCGAACCTCATGCTTGTTTGGCGACAGTTGGTCCGGACGGTAATGGTGAGCTTTGGGTAACCACCCAGGGGCATTTTTCTTATAGAACGGTTTGCGCGACGTTGTTGGGAATGGATATTGCTAAGTTGAAAGTCACGTCATCTGAAATCGGTGGCGGCTTTGGTGGCAAGACGCATGTTTGGATAGAGCCGGTTGCACTGGCGCTCGCTCGCAAAGCAAATCGACCTGTGAAAGTAGTCATGAGTCGTGAAGAAGTGTTTAAAGCATCTGGGCCTACTTGTGCATCTTCCATGGACGTAAGAATTGGCGCGAAAAAGGATGGCACAATCACGTCGGCGTTTATCGAATGTCGATATGCCGATGGTGCTTTTCCGGGAATCTGGGGCATGTTAGGCGGTATGACGGCATGGGCCTGCTATGATCTCAAGAACTGTAAGTCTGTGGGTGTGGATGTCTTGGTTAACCGACCCAAGGTCGCAGCCTATCGCGCGCCTTCGGCGCCGATGATGGCATTCGGTGTTGAAAGCACGCTCGATCAGTTAGCCAAAGAATTGGATATCGATCCAGTTGAACTCCGATTACGTAATGTAGCGAAGGAAGGAACACAATCATCCTACGGTCCAGTGTATGGTCCAATCGGTATTCAGCCCACGCTGGAAGCCGTCAGAGATCATCCGCATATGAGAGCAAAGCTGGGTAAAAATCAAGGCAGAGGTATGGCCTGCGGGTTCTGGTTCAACATTGGCGGTCAGACCTGTAGTGATCTGAATATTGGCGTTGATGGCACGGTAAATTTGACCGTTGGTACCATTGATGTGGGCGGGGCGCGTGCGTCTCTTTCCCTTATCGCGGCTGAAGAACTGGGTATATCCTACGATCAAGTCAAAACAAATATTGGTGATACTTCTTCGCTCGGTCACAACGATACGACTGAGGGGAGCAGGGGAACTTTTTCTTCTGGCATGGCGACTATTTTCGCTGCCCGTGAAGCAATCGAAGTTATGAAGTCTCGCGCTGCAAAGATGTGGGACATTCCTGAGGAAGCGGTGGAATGGAAAGACGGCGAAGCGCGAGCAGTTGGCGCTGAGCATGGCAATTTGCCACCTCTGTCTTTGCAGCAGATCGCTGCGAAAGCACCAACGACTGGCGGTCCGATTGCCGGGCACCATGAGGTCACAGCTGATGGTGCTGGTGTGTCTTTTGCATCACATATTTGTGACGTAGAAGTGGACCCGGAAACCGGCAAAACGACTATTCTTCGCTACACAGCGGTTCAGGATGCTGGTAAAGCCATTCATCCGGATTATGTCGAGGGTCAGTTTCAAGGTGGCGTGGCGCAGGGGATTGGCTGGGCGCTGAATGAAGAATATATCTATGGTGAGGATGGCCTGCTGCAAAATCCAGGCTTTCTGGACTATAGAGTGCCGGTTTGTTCAGACCTGCCATTTATTGACACCAAGATACTGGAGATTCCGAACCCGAATCATCCTTATGGCATCAGAGGCGTGGGTGAAACGTCTATCGTACCGCCTCTCGCTGCGATCGGTAATGCTGTCTCGGCTGCGGCCGGAGTCCGTTTGAATGAGGTTCCCATGTCACCTCCCAGGATTCTGAAAGCTATCGATGACGCAGGTGTGTAACGAGATCTTCCGACCAGAATGAAAGTTAGCGTTTCAGGCTCACTACGTGATGTGGTGGGCGGCGCTGAATCTCTAGAGGTTGAAGCGGAGACTATTCGCGAATTGTTGCAGCGTCTGATTGATCGATTCCCGGCGATGCAGCAACAGGTTGATCAAGGCATTGCGGTTGCCATCGATGGCACGATTTATCGGGATGATCGAAGCGTCAGGATTCCGATAGGTGCAGAGGTCTATGTGCTGCCACGTATTGAGGGTGGTTAGTCTTCCTAACCACTTGTTCTGGAGCGCTCTGACTCGCTAGCATCACCAATCCTCTGTAGTGTAATGTTGATTCCAATGAGTTTGCGACGTTTGATCGATCGGAAACTCGTCGTCAATAAAAAGAAAGGGAGAAATCAGATGAGCAGATTAGAAGGTAAGGTCGCCGTAATTACCGGTGGTGCTGGTGGTATTGGTAAAGCCGCGGGAAAGCTCTTTGTCGCAGAAGGCGCAGACGTATTGCTGGTCGACGTGGATGAAGTAGCACTCAAATCGGCGTGTGACGAGATCGGTAGTAATAAGGTGAGCTACTGTATCGCTGATGTGACAAGTGCAGAAGATAACCATGCAATGATTAGCATGGCCGAGGAGCGATATGGCGGCGTTGACATCTTATTAGCAAATGCGGGCGTTGAAGGTGACGTTGAGTCAATCGTTAATTATGACGAAGCACGCTTTGATCAAGTCATGGCGGTTAATGTAAAGGGCCCCTTTCTTGGCCTCAAAGCCGCAATACCTGCCATAGAGAAGCGAGGCGGCGGTAGCATCATCATTACCTCCAGTGTTGCTGGTATTAATGGCGCGGCTAATGTGGCGCCCTATGTCACGTCCAAGCATGCTGTCATTGGCATGATGAAATCAGCAGCGAAGGAATGTGCTGCGATGAATATTAGAGTTAACACCGTTAATCCGTCTCCTGTTGAGACGAGAATGATGCGCAGTTTGGAGGAAGGCTTTGCGCCAGGCCAAGCTGAAATGATTAAGGAGCAGATGCAATCGAATATCCCTTTAGGGCGGTACGCCGAACCGAGTGATATTGCGAAGATCATGCTCTTTCTGTCTTCTGATGATGCGGACTTTGTTACAGGCTCTGTTTATATGGCGGACGGCGGCTCGACAGCTTGACTCTGGCTATTTAGGTCCGTTGTTTTACATTTTGACAGGAGTGCTCCAGTGCGAAAGCTAATGATGTTCAGTTTTTCTGCGCTTGTCTGTTTTGTTCATGGATGCGCATCCGAGATGGGGCTTCTGGCTATGCTTTGACCGCCTTCGGTTGGATGGTCATCGCTGGAACCACAAGCGCGTCTACAGAATCTACCGAGCGCTGGAGCTTAATCTGCCCCGCCGGAAGAAACGCCAGTTGCCAGATCGGCCGGTGCAACCGCTGGATGCGCCTCACGTCGTCAATAGAACCTGGTCCATCGAGACTTCATGAGTGACTCACTCTATAGCGGCAAACGCTTCCGCACACTGAATATCTTGGACGACGGCGTACGGGGAGGTTCTGGGGATAGTTATCGACACATCGCTTCCAGGTGGCCGCATCGGAGCCTGGGGCGAATACCACCTTCCCAGTTCCGGCGGCAACTGGAAAAGGGCGGTTATTCTTCCTAACTGTTCTCGTGCTTTTATGACATTATATAAGCATCAAAATAGCGAAAGAATCGATACCAACATGAACCATCCTACAATTATTCCAACCATCAGATACAAAGACGCGGTCAAAGCGATTTCATGGCTGCGGCAAGCGTTCGGGTTTCGGGAACACCTGATCGTTCCCGGTGAGAACGGCTCCATTGCACATGCACAGCTGGTTCTGGGAACCGGAATGATCATGATTAGCTCGAGCAGGGACGACTTTTTTGGCCAGGTACAAGCACCTTTAGCGCAGCCCGACGACCAGGTATCACAAAGCCCCTATATTATTGTGGCTGAGGTCGACGGCCATTATGAGCAGGCCAAGGCTGCTGGCGCAGTGATCATTCTTGAACCTGAAGATCAACATCAGGGCGGTAAAATGTATTCCTGCCGTGATTTCGAAGGGAACCTGTGGAATTTTGGTAGTTACGACCCCTGGCTACCCACAAATCATGACGTTCAAGGCTGACGCATTTTGCATATTCTGATAGATTCATTTACCGGGATATGTCGCTCGACATTCCAGGCATATCAACCGCCTTGTAATACTCTTTGTCGCCGAGGGACATGACCTTGCCCCAGAAAGCTTCTCCCGCGGCAATACCTGTGTCCATCTTTTCACTCGTTTGGCGAAAGATATTCCAGGAATCGGGGTGCAGGTCGCGACATTTCGCAAATACCCCATTGGCTTCATCTTCACGCCCGTTGTGTAGCAGGAATTGGCCGAGCTGAAATTTAGTGTGTGCCAGCGCCATATCATCAGTCATTGGTTCGACGTGATCTCGAGCAGCATTGCGGTCGAAGGCAAAGGAGCTTTCCTTGCCGTTAATTGCCCAGTCTTTGACCGCGCCCGTATAAGTCTTTTTGGCTGCTGCGGCTCTTTCCATCGCCTCAGGCTTGAAACCCATGATTTCCATATCGAACTCACGAAGGATATCAATCGATCCACCGCTTTCTGTAGGGCGGACTATTTTTCCATCCTCATCGATCCAGACAGCCTGGGGAACGTTAACCATATTGTAGAGGGACGAGAGCAGATGATTTTTATCAATCAACGTGACGAAAGTCGGAGACGCTTCGTCGACCCAGGGTTGGGCCGCTTCAATCTCTGCATCCATCGCAACCGATACAATCATAAAATCCTGGTTTTTGACTTCTTCAAACAGTGCCTGCCAACCTGGCAGATCATGACGACATCCTCACCACGAAGCCCAAGTAATGAGCAACACCCGCTTTCGCCGAAAGTCGGTCAGAGAATGTAACTTGCCCTTAAAGTCCGGCAATGAAAAATCTGGTGCTTCCAGACTGAGCATTGCACTATTTCGATCATTAGCGGCTTCACCAAGTGACCAGACATCGCCATCGCTACTGGCTGCTGCAGGTTTACCCATCAATTGCCAAACTTCAGACAGGTTAACCTTGCCATCCACAATGAGCTTTCCTGACTTATTAGCAGGAACAGGTACACAGATTTCATCCTTGCAAAAACCCTCAGGCTTTAGCGTCCATCCGGTGGCGGTCGTCATCTCTTCCTGGCTGACCCAGAGTGCAGAACCCGCCACGCCCTGCAACTCTGTCACATTGTTTTCGTTAAGAATGGTAATCATAGTCACCGTGTCCTTTGCCGTTTCACGAGTATAACACCAATTGCTCAGCCTTTGTGTCTTTAACGGTAGGGACAGTGGGCCATTCGCATGATTGGCGATACATTTCTGAAAGTGAGAAAAGGGCGGTTATTTTTCCTAACCGTACCGAAGTGAGATGCGTTGTATTAACTGGCTCTGGAGGAAGTTTTTGTGCCGGTGGTGATGTTAAAGGTGTGGAACTTGCGCAAAACCTATATAATAGTCAACGAATGGGATCCTTTGAGAGATGAAGGAGTGAACTTTTACCGACTATAAGTCTGATAAACAACATTTAAAAATATTATTATGAAAAAAATTACTTTCTTTTCTACTGGCTTAATTCTTCTATTCTCTTCAATGCTCTTTGCCCATGGGGAGTCAGGCTCTGTCTCCCCTCACAGAAATGCCGATAGAGTGATAGAGTTCCCTGATACTGAAAATTACTTAACAATAATATCGGACCTCCACACACACTCAGTATTTTCAGACGGGCATGTATGGCCAAATATTAGGGTTGCTGAAGCCCTTAGGGATGGCCTGGATGCATTAGCGATTACCGAGCACCTTGAATACCAACCACACATTGATCAGATACCCCATAAAGACAGAAATGCCGCATTTAATGAAGCCTTAAAAGCCGCAGAAGGAAAAAACTTAATAGTCATCTCTGGCTCTGAAATAACAAGAGACATGCCTCCTGGGCATATGAATGCAATCTTTTTAAGCGATTCCAATAAATTAGTTAACCTTGATAAAAATAATGTAGAGGAGGCAACAAGACTGATTGAAGAACAAGATGTAAAAAGTAATTCCATGGTTGAACATTATGCACTTGCTAATGTTTGGCCGGCTGAAGAGGCGATGTCTGCAGCCAATAAACAAGGTGCTTTTGTTTTTTGGAATCATCCTATGTGGACAGTCCAATCCACAGATGGCATGGTCCGCTTGACTGATATGCACAAAAAATCTATAAAAAATAACGAACTTCACGGCATTGAAATAGTCAATGGAGACACTTTTTCAGAAGAGGCCATGCAAGTCGCATTAGATAACAACCTAGCCATCATAGGGACCTCTGATGTGCACAACTTAATAGACTGGGATTATGTTACTGAAAAAGGCGAACACAGGCCGGTAACTTTAATTTTCTCTAAAAAAAGGACCTCTAAATCAATTCAACAAGGTTTGTTTGAAAGGAGAACCGTTGTCTGGTTCAAAGATACTTTAATAGGGAAAGAAGACAACTTGGTTCCTCTTCTGAATGCGATAATATCCAGCCGAACATTAGGATATAAACCCGAGACTGAAATAGCAAAAATAGAAATAACAAATAACTCTTCGTCTATTTTGAAGCTTAAGAATAAATCTAACTTTACGTTCTTAAACAATACCTCTAACTTAGAACTTCCTGCAAACAACAGTATTAAATTAGAAATTAAAACCTTAAAAATATTAAAAAACCTGTCTTTAGAATTTGAAGTGCAGAATGCTCTCATAGAACCGAAAATACATCCTACAATTGTTATAAACACAATCCTTTAAAGAATAAATACTTTCGCTGACCATCGTGCTCGGCTAGCAGCAGGATTCATTCGCAGATTTGCCGAAATTTCGATCAACCAATAAACAGCTTAAGACAGCCCAAGGAGACAGTGGGCCATTCGCATGATTAGCGATACATTTCTGAAAGTGAGAAAAGAACTACCGGGTTTACGCAGCCACTGGCGCAAGTACGAACAGCCCGAACACGATGAGTGCGAGGATGCTGACGAGATCGATTCTGGTCTTTCTGATAGCCATGGTGGGATTGTAGCCAGATATGCCAGGCCAGCGGAAAGAATGGTTTTCGATACTCTAATAACAAATAGGAATATGGCTGCAGGCTTATGATATAGGACCTTTGGCTCGCTGACCCTAGATGAAGTAGTAGACCACAGCCAGTGTGATAGGTGAAACCAGTACCCAGAGAAGCGTTCCGTGGATAACCGGGGCGCCCCTGAACCGCCTCAGCGTACTTCTGCTGATATCAGAACCTATGCAATACAGTGCAATAACAAGTAATGCCTTGCTGACAAAACCGACGCCGCTGATAAACCATGCTGGTAGTTCAACAAAGCTGCCAATCATGGCACTTAAGACAAAAAACAAGACGAACAGCGGGACTCTGGCTTTGGTTTCCTTGCGATTTTGCAAAACACTTGCGCCGATAAGCAAAGGTATCAACCATAATGTTCGACCGAGTTTCAGTGTTGTCGCAACGGTACCGCTTTCTTCGCCATAGATCAGGGCTGTGGCAACGACCGATGACGTGTCGTGTATCGATAATGCGCACCAGACACCGAACTGTTCCTGGGTCAGTTTGAGATACTCACCGATATGGGGATAGGTAAAAAGCGCTACGGCATTCAACATAAATACCAGCGTCATGGCCACTGCCGTCTGATCTGCACGGGCGCCGATGATCGGCGACAGACTGGCGATGGTGGTTCCGCCGCAAATGGCCGTACCGCTACTGATTAACTGATTTGACTCAGTGTCGTTGCTGAGAATTTTACCGAGTGCCAAGCCTGCCAGAATAGTTGCCAGTACATAACAGGTGACAAGGACACTATAGTCCGCACTGATTTGCACCAGTTGTGCCACATTAAGTTTGAGCCCAAGCAGTATGATCGCGCCTTGAAGTGCGTATTTACCGAGCTTGTCAGAGGCAGGAATGATCTTGCCGTTAGCACCAAGAGACAGCGCTGAGCCAGCCAGCAAGCCGGTCGCAGGATTACCGAGAAAGATCAGTACAGGCAGCGGGACTAACAGAAAACCGAGTTGCGAAGGCAGCGAGAATGATCGTTGTGGTAACGCGTTCATCGATGAGCCAGGTCTCAGAAATAAAAAAGCCAGAGCAGGATTAGATGCTGCTCTGGCTTTGACGAGTTGCTGCCTATTCGCTGTTACGCCATGTCACTGTCAGGCCATAGGTGCGAGGTGGTGCTGGTGTTGCTTGCCCACTGCCCTGGAGCGGCCAGTTGTGAAGGAAGTACTCTTCGTCCGCAGCGTTCCGAACCCAAAGGGTTGTCTCGATATTGCCATTGGGGAAGATATAGCTGGCACGAAGGTCGACCACGTCGTACTCGGGCACCGCTGCAAATTCCAAGACGTCGGGGTCCTGGAAGACCTTGTCTTTGTGACGAAAGTCAGCCTGTAAACCCAATGAGCCACCATTTTCAAATCCCATGTCGTATCTGAACAGGATGTTGTAGGCATTCTCGGGCGCGTTACGCAGCGCGTTACCAGCCCTGTCGGCAGAGGTTCCAGTGCCACCATCGGGTGGACGGAAGCCTGAAGGAATGAAGAAGTTAGCGAATTCAGTATCCAGATAAGTATATGAACCCTGGATTATGAAATTGTCAAAAGGCAGGAAGGTGAATTCAAGTTCTACGCCTTGTATTTCGGCGTCCGCCGCGTTCTGGGTGATGAGCTGTCCTGACTGCTCGGGAGGTGAATCTGTTTCCACAAGTAACTGCAGGATCTGCAGATCGGTGTAGTCCGTGTAGAAGATTGCAGCATTCAGTCTTGCGCGACCATTCATGAAATCAGTTTTGGCACCAATCTCGTAGAGTAGTGCTTCTTCAGGATCAAATGGCGTGATTGCGATCAACTCGCTGCCAGCCAAGCCCTGATAGCCACCGGACTTGTAGCCTTCGGAAATCGTACCGTAGACGAAAACATCATCGGTTGCCTGCCACTCGATACCGAGCTTGCCGGTAAATGCGCTCCAATCTTCGCCGGTTTTGAAGTCGAAGATACGACCGGGTGCGTTTGAGGTGGGTGTACCCAAACGGCTGATATCTTTCTTGTCCCATGATTGTCGTCCGCCTACGGTAACGGATAACTCGTCAGTGAGGTCATAGGAAATCTGTCCAAACACTGAGTAACTGTCCGTTTCGTTTTCCTGAAGGTCACCACCGTCGACGACGGGTGTTGATCTTGCAATCGCACCTTCGCCATCATGAAAATCGAGACCACCGGGTGCCCTTTCATTGCGGTCAGTTTTTTCATTCAGGTAATAGACACCGGTTACGAAATGGAATCGATCCATTGATCCCGAGAGTCTAAATTCATGGGTGAAAGTGTCTGAGTCATCGGTGTAGTCATTCGAACCGTTTATAAGAAGCGATACCGCCGGTACTGCCGCCAGCTTCAGGCGATTCAGGTTAGACGTGCCGAGGAACCATTGTTGCACCGCTTCAACTTTGCGAAATGAAGTCAGTGACGTCAATGTCATTGATTCATTGATATCGTAGTCAACGCGGCCAGTGAAGCCCCAGATGTCGTTCGTTGACTTGCCGGGATCTTCCAACAGGTTTTCATGAATGTTGTTGCCGTAACCCGGCAATGCTGCAGCATCAGCCGTAAAAGGGATGCCGCCCGGACCAATTGAAATGTAGCTGGGGCCGGCGCGATCCATGGTGGAATAGTTTGCAGTGACATTAATTTCCATTCGATCCGAAGGCACGAACCGAAGTGCACTCCGGAAGCTATCGGAATTGATGTCATGCTGGTCAAAATTACCCAACAGATTCGAACTGACATTCGGGAAGAACTGCGGGAACTTGTCGATCTGGCTCTCGACATAGCCATCGCGACGTCGACTGGAGAATGACACCTTGCCGTAGACATTTTCCGCGATCTGACCGCTGGTAAGCCCGCGGATGTTCATGGCGTTGAGGTTGCCAAAGCTACCCTGGAGCACATGTTCGTTATCTTCGCTGGGTTTCTTTGTCACCAGGCTGACAGCACCGCCAATTACATTTTTGCCAAACAGAGTGCCTTGGGGGCCCCGCAGCACCTCAACTCTTTCCAGGTCAAACAGGTCCAGGTCTGAACCCGCAGAACGGCCAATGTAAACCTCGTCAACAAAGATGATGACAGACTGGTCGCCACCTGCGCCGTCTTCATTCGAACCTATGCCACGAATATAGAACTGGGGTTGACCGGGGTTGAAGACACCCATGGTGAACCCTGGCGTTCGTTCTGTGATGCCTTTGATATCAACGATACCCTGAGCATCCAGATTTTCGCCGGTAAATGCGGTGACCGCGACTGGTACGCTTTGCAGGTTTTCTGCCCGACGTTCTGCCGTGACAATGATCTCTTCAATCGTGCCTTCAGCAGCGAAGCCCGGCATCGCGCTAAGTGCTATAGCACCGAGCAGCGTCGTAGCAACTATTTTGGACTTTTTAAACATGATATCTCTCCGTAGACGATGTCGAAATGAAATCGAATATCCGCTCGGGTGCTTATTTTATGAGGCGATACGCCTTGGCGGGATTGAACTGGTCCACCTTAGAGGATAGATACTGGCGGCGATAGGGCCAGAAGGTTTATCCCGATGAGACCAGAGCCCTTGTTTGATCGAACTCCCAAAATTCAGCCCCGGCGAATTAACGTTGCTAACTTCGCGATACCGGGAGTAATTTTTTCATTGGCAATGGCAGAAAAACCAAGCCGAAAGAAGTTTTGGGGGGGGGCACACTCGCCAAAATGCACAGCGCCTGATTCTATGAGTATCCCTTTGGTGAGAGCGGAATTTGACAACCGACCGGCATCTAGTGATGGCGGTCCTTCGATCCAGAATGCACTGCCACCGAAAGATTTCCGCGGCTTGGTCGGGAAATCAGCGACAAAGGGAAAATGTTGATTGATCGCCTCATTCATTGTCGCCCAACGCTGGCGATAGGTCCGTGAGAGCCGATTGAGATGTGAATCGTAGTGGCCAAGTTCGATAAACAGGGCGACCGTACTTTCGATGAGAGGTGGTGGGTGACGAATGGTGAGTCGACGGAGTGCGCGTGCTTCATCAATCAAGGCAGTGTCTGCGATGAGGAACCCCACTCGCAACCCTGGTGCCAGCGACTTTGACAAGCTACCACAATAGATCACGGTATTGTTCTCGTCCTGACTCTTGAGCGATGGGATGGGTTCGTCCCCAAATGCTGCTTCGGTTTCGTAGTCATCCTCGATAACAACAATGTTGTGTTGTTTGGCTGCGTCAAGTAGCTGCATCCGTCGCGCTGGCGACATGGTTGCGGTCGTCGGTGATTGAAAAGCCGGAGTTGTATAGACGTAGTCGCATTCGTACAGCCGCTCGTCAACAACCAGACCTTCAGCGTCCACATCGAGCAGGCGAATGTTATCAGTCTCCAGTTCAAACAGGTTGCGAGCATCGGGATAGCCTGGATTTTCCATGCCGACAATGTTGTCCTGCTTGATCAGGAGTTTAGCGATGAGTGCGAGTGCATTCTGGGCGCCCAGCGTCACCAGAATATTGTCAGAATGACACCAGAGACCTCTCTTCGGCAGAACCCTTTTGCGTAGCTGTTCAACCAGAGATGCATCATCCTGATCGAACAGGTCGTAACCTCCTCGGGTGATAGAACGTGCGCTTTGGGCATGACGCCAGCATTCTCGCCATTCTGAAAGGGGCACGAGATCAGAGCCGATCTGTCCGAAGATAAAAGGGAATGGGTAGTTGTACCAATCAACGGGCTTGTGAATGTTTTTTTGCCCTGATACTCGAAATTTGAGTCGCGTGTCCCAGTCTTGTCGTTGCGAGGAGATAGCACGCTGGGTTTTAGTCTGTGGGATTGACTGGATTAAATCGGGATTGACGAAATAGCCCTGACGCTCTCTGCTGACGAGGTACTCTTCGTCAACCAGTCTTTGATAGGCCAGGGTGACAGTACTGCGAGAGACCTCAAGCATCACCGCGAGATATCGACTCGAGGGTAGAGGTATATCCGGGCTGATTCTCTGCTCCAGGATCAGATGTGTGAGATTTTTCCGCAGTTGTAACTGCAGACCCTCTTCACTATCTTTCGACAGCTTGATCAATTGCTGCCACATACTCTGGTTTGGTCGTTTAACCATGGCTGGCCCTACCGGCGCTTCGCAGGACTATTATGCTATGACGCCTTTCGGTCCCTCTGTTCGGAGCGATATTATGGGTAACAGCAGTAAGCATTGAAAGGGCTGAAAGGGCTGAAAGGGCTGAAAGGGCTGACTATGTCTCAAAATCAAACAGTGCAGGTGACGGCGACAGGCGTTGAATTCGTACGGTCGGAGCTTGAGAGTCATTGGATACCGTTTACAGACAACAAATCGTTCAAAGAAGACCCGCGTCTTGTTGTCAAAGGAGAAGGTGTCTATCTCTGGAATCAACGCGGCGAGCGCATGCTCGATGGTTCAGCAGGGTTGTTCACCACTGCGGCCGGGCATTGTCGACCGGAAATCACACAAGCCGTTGCCGATCAACTGGCCGAACTGGACTACATTCCATCGTTTCTCAGGAGCCACCCACGTTCCTTTGAACTCGCCAACAAGTTGTGTCCTCTATTGCCGGGTCCGTTGAATCATGTGTTTTTCTGCAATTCAGGTTCTGAGGCAGTCGACAGTGCGATTAAAATCATTCTTCAGTATCACGCCTGCCGCGGTGACGGTGGGCGCAATGTCTTTGTCTCTCGCGACCGCGCCTATCATGGCGTTAATATCGGCGGAACGTCACTCTCAGGTTTGGTAAAAAACCGCCAGGGATTTAACGGCTTGATGCCCGGTGTGGTTCATATGCGCTCAACCTGGGATGAAGAACAGTGTTTTTCCAGAGGTCAGCCCCAGCATCGAGGCAAAGAGTTGGCTGATGATCTGCTTCGTGTTGTTCAAACCCGGGGTGCGGCCAGTATTGCCGCTTGTTTCATTGAGCCTATCGCCGGCTCCACTGGTGTCCTGGTGCCACCAGTCGGATATCTTGAGCGTATTCGTGAGATATGTGATCAATACGATATTCTTATGGTGATGGATGAAGTTCTAACTGGTTTTGGCCGCACCGGCGCGCCGTTTGCGAGCGATGCCTTTGGCGTCATACCCGATGTAATGACCATGGCGAAGGCACTGACTAATGGCGTTCAGCCCATGGGCGCTGTTGCGGTAAAAGATGAAATCTATGACACGATCGTAGACAACAGCCCTGAAAATGTAGTTGAACTTGCCCATGGTTATACGTATTCCGCACATCCCGCTGCCTGTGCGGCAGCGATTGCTACGCTGGATATCTATGAATCCGAGAAATTGTTTGAACGCGCCGGGAAGCTGTCGGGCTATTTTCTTGATGCGATGTTCTCGCTCCAGAACCTTGGGGTCGTAACCGATATTCGAGGCTATGGCATGCTCGTCGGTTTTGATGTTGCGCCGGATGGCGCACCCGGGACGCGAGGCCATCTGCTTCAGCGACGCCTGTTTGATGCCGGACTCCACATCAAAACAACCGGAGATGCCGGGATTGTCGCTCCACCACTGACCATAGAAAAATATCAGATTGATGAAATCTGCGAAATACTTAAACAGGAATTGAGCAGATTTTAACCCTGGTGGTTTAGAGAACTACGATAGATGAGTGACCAGACAGGCGAGACCAAAATACATCGTGGCTTAAATGGCGTCTATTTCGATCGCTCCCCTGCGACTCATATTGATGGTCGCGCCGGTGAGCTTCGTTATTTTGGTTATTCAATTCACGATCTCGCTGAGCACTCTAGTTTTGAAGAAACCAGCTATCTGCTCCTGCATGGCGACTTGCCAACAGCCGCACAGCTTCGTTTCTTTGATGAGCAATTAAAAAATGCACGCATACTGCCGGACGAGATCTACAATTTGATTGCGATGATTAAATCCGCACACCCGATGGATGTGCTAAGAACTGCCGTTTCTGCGCTCGCAGCCTTCGATGAAGATACGACCGACTGTTCGCGCGAAGCCGTGTTGCGCAAAGGCATTCGTCTAACATCCCAGGTGCCCATGATCATTGCGGCTCACCAGCGTTTGCGCCAGGGTCTTGCCGTAGTTGATGCTGATCTGAAACTTAGCCATGCCGCCAACTTTTTATACATGACCAGCGGTGAAGTTCACAGTGCGGATGCCACACACCTTATGGATCTTGATTTTATCCTGCATGCGGAACACGGTTCGAATGCTTCGTCGTTTACCGCCCGCGTGGTAACAGGTACCGACGCTAATCTGCATGCGGCGATGACGGCAGCCATTGGTGCGTTGTCGGGGCCAGCCCACGGTGGCGCGGCCGAGAATGTGATGAAAATGGCGCGTGAAATAGGTGACCCGGTTCATGCGAAGGCTTACGTTAAAGCCAAACGAAAAAACCGCGAGCCCATTATGGGTTTCGGACACCGGGTTTATCGTGCAGAAGATCCTCGTGCTCGCCACTTACGTAAAGGCGTAGAACGATTGTCGAAAGAAAAAGGCGAACCCAAATGGAATGAAATCCTTGTTGCGCTGGTCGATGCCATGCGGCCCTACGCGAGGCTTGGGGTGAACGTCAATGTCGATTTTTACTCCGGTGTCATATACCACTTAAATGGTATTCCCGAAGATATCTTTGTACCCATCTTTGCTATCGGCCGTGTACCCGGTTGGACCTTGCAGGTGATGCAACAACTTGAAAGCAATATTTTGATCAGGCCATTGCTTCAGTACAACGGGCCTGGCCTGCGTACTTACCTTCCCATTGCAGAACGCTAGGTTCACTGGCAATGACATTTCTTGACAGCTTTATAGCGAAAGCGCAGCGAGGAGACGCCCGCATTGTTTTTCCTGAAGGGCAGGATCCGAGAATTCTTGCTGCTGCCGCGAGGATCGTTGAAAAAAATATTGCTGCAGTGACCGTGCTGGGTGACCCCGAAGTATTGCAGGTGCTTGCCAATAATCAGGGGATTTCTATCTCAGGTTGTGAGCTTATTGACCCCGCCTTAAGCCCCAGTCTGGCCTCTTATGCCGAAAGCTATGTGGCAGGCCCGCGGCCAGTTAAACCGGCGATGGCTGCGAGGGCGGTGCGCAAACCACTTTATTATGGTGCGATGATGGTTCGATCAGGTGACGCGGACGTTATGCTGGCTGGGGTTGCCAATCCAACTCGTCGGGTGATAGAAGCGGCAGAACTTTGTATCGGACTCAGCGATGGTATTAAGACACCGTCCAGTTTTTTCATCATGGTGCCAGAAGGCGATAACTGGTCTCCAATGATCTTTGCAGATTGTGCCGTCAATGTTGATCCTACCGCGGAACAGCTCGCTGACATCGCGATTGCATCTGCAGACAATGCGAGCAAAATTCTGGATGAAGTTCCTCGTGTAGCGATGCTGTCATTTTCAACGCACGGTAGTGGCCGTCATGCGCATGCGGATAAGGTCAGGGCGGCGTGTGGTCTGATTCAAGCAAGGATGCCGATGCTGGCGGTCGATGGTGAATTGCAGGCCGACGCCGCTATCGTACCTGCCGTAGCGGCGGTTAAAGTTGATGATAGCAGTGAGGTCGCAGGACGGGCCAATGTATTGGTATTTCCTGATCTGGATGCAGGGAACATTGCCTACAAACTGGTTCAACATGTAGGCGGGGCGGATGCGATAGGACCCATCCTGCAGGGTTTTTCGCGACCAGTCTCTGATTTGTCCCGTGGTGCGAGTGTCGATGATATCGTTGCCACGGCGGTAATTTCTGTGACCATGCGATGATGATGCCTTATTAACGCTGGGGGAGCATGTCCTCACGGTTGATGCCTGCTACGGCGACAGGCGCTTTCATTGCATCACGTCGGAAGGGTTCGCCAAGCTCCTGGTTCAGAATAATTTCGATAAAGGTCGTGATGCCTTCAGCCTGCGCTTTGCAGGCGCTATCGATAGCTTCGATCAGTTCGTCCGGTGACGTGACCACGATTCCTTCTACGCCGCAGGCTTTGGCAATACCGGCGTAGCTCACGTCTCGATTAAGTTCGGTACCGACGAAGTTATCTTCATACCAGAGAATGGTGTTTCTCTTCTCGGCGCCCCATTGATAGTTACGGAAAATCACCATCGTAATCGCTGGCCAGTCATCACGACCACAGGCAGTCATCTCGTTCATACAGATACCAAAGGCGCCATCGCCGGAAAAGCCCACAACCGGCACATCCGGGCAACCAATTTTCGCGCCCAGTATGGCAGGCAGGCCGTAGCCACAAGGACCAAACAAACCCGGCGCGAGATACTTCCTACCTTCTTCAAAGGTTGGGTAGGCATTGCCGATGGCGCAGTTGTTGCCGATGTCGCTGGAGATGATGGCATTGTCCGGTAAGCTGGATTCTATGGCGCGCCAGGCATGCCGGGGAGACATGAGTTCAGGTTCCCGACTGCGCGAATCAGCATTCCAACTGGTACCAGGGTCGTCGTCCTCGTGATCCATACCTGCGAGGGTTTGTCGCCAGTTGGACTTTGCTTCATGTATTGCCCGGGTCCGTTCGGCGCGGTTGATATCACCTGCGGTGGGTGAGAGTTGTTCAAGCAACTGGGTCGCTACCAGTCCGGCATCACCGCAGATACCAACCGAGACCTTCTTGGTAAGACCAATACGATCAGGATTAATATCAACCTGAATAATCCTGGCGTCTGCCGGCCAGTAATCAATGCCGTAGCCAGGCAGGGTTGAAAACGGGTTCAGACGCGTACCCAGAGCAAGAACTACGTCGGCTTTGGCGATGAGTTCCATGGCAGCTTTCGAGCCATTGTACCCAAGTGGGCCGCAGGCCAGAGCATGACTGCCGGGGAAACTGTCATTGTGCTGGTAGCCGCTGCAAACCGGTGCGTCGAGTCGTTCTGCCAGTGCCTGACATTCTGGAATGGAATTGCTGATAACAACACCTGCGCCAGAGAGAATTACGGGGAACTCAGCTTCTGAAAGCATTTTTGCAGCATCGGCAATTGCCCCCGCACCACCGGATGGTCGCTCGAACGTGACGATTTGTGGCAGCTCAATATCAATGACCTGGGTCCAGTAATCCCTGGGTACATTGATTTGTGCCGGTGCTGACATTCGTATGGCTTTTGAGATAACCCTGTTCAGTACTTCTGCCATTCGGGAAGGATCTCGGACCTCTTCCTGGTAACAGACCATGTCTTTGAACAACGCCATTTGTTCAACTTCCTGAAAGCCGCCTTGAGCCATGGTTTTGTTCGCCGCTTGCGGTGTTACCAAGAGCATCGGTGTGTGATTCCAGTAAGCTGTTTTGATGGGGGTGACGAAATTGGTGATGCCGGGCCCGTTCTGGGCGATGGCCATGGCGATTTTTCCGGATGCGCGAGTATAGCCATCGCAGATGATGCCGCCGTTGCCTTCATGGGCAACGTCCCAGAATTTGATGCCAGCCTGGGGGAACAGATCAGAGATCGGCATAAATGCCGAGCCGATAATACCGAACCCGTGTTCGATGCCGTGCATCTGCAACACTTTTATAAAGGCTTCTTCGGTGGTCATCTGAGTCATGATCGGTTTCCTGATTTTGCGAAAACGCAACTCTAGCAGAATGTCACGGTCAGTTGCTGACTGGCCTGATCACAAGCTCGTGTCTGGACTTACGTCGTTCTGGAGCGGGAGGTTATCGGCGCTTAAGCCTGGCTGGCACTGCGTTTGATTTGGGTTCGCCACATAATGCGCCGGACGTCTGAATCGAATGCGTCCAGATCTCTGGTAGCGTTGCGCCGCCCCCTCGCGGCCGTCAGACGCCTGTACGATACGGATGGTCGTCGAATTCCGACAGATTGGATTCGAAAGACTCGAGCAGGGATACTTTCATGGACAATACCTTTGGTCTGCAAACGAAGCGGGTAGATGCCGTACATTGTACCTCTGTTTGAGGTATTGATGCCGCATCACTGTGTGCGCGTGTTGTGAACGCTTTGGGAACGAATGACTGCGAGACTGAATATTCCTCGATGTCATCATTTTGTGTTTTCGTACCGAAAGGTGTTTGATGTTGTTTGTTGAGGCGCTGAATTTTGCTAAAGGGAGATTACCAATGAGGTTTCGAGTTCTTTTTGTGTTGTGTTTGGTGTTGCTGTCGGGTTTTGTCCGGGCTGAAGAAGTTTACGATATCGTCCTCGCGGGTGGTAGATCGATAGACCCGGAATCCGGTTTGGACGGTATCAGGTTCATTGGTCTGAAGGCAGGCAAGATCGAAAAAATCAGCCATGAACCGCTTGTCGGCACTGAAGTCGTTGATGTCACGTCGATGGTCGTCGCGCCAGGTTTTATTGATCTCCACAGCCATACACCAACGCCTTTGGGGCAAAAATACCAGGTGCTCGATGGCGTGACCACGGCACTGGAACTGGAAGCTGGCGCGTTTCCCGTTGACCAGTTCGGGCACTATCTTCAGATGGGGTCACGATTGAACTACGGTGCTTCAGCCGGTTACGGCAATATGCGAAACGAGCTAATGCATGGTGTTCGACAGCCTCACCTGACCGATCTGCCGATCGTCATTGATCCGAGCAAAGCCCAGACGGGTCACCAGACGACCGCGAACACCAAGGTCGCCGATGCGGGTGAAAGAAAGGCGCTACGTGCTATGTTAAATCAGGGTATCGATCAGGGTGGTATTGGGATCGGCCTGCCACTCGACTACTACAGTGAAGCGATCGACACAGATGAACTGACAACCATTTTTGATGTCGCCAGTCAGCGGTCCGTGCCTATCTTTGTTCACATCCGCCGAGGTATCAATGGCGATCCAGCAGGGCTATACGAGGTGCTTGGTCTCTCGAGACAAACCGGGGCCTCGTTGCACATCTGCCACATTACCCATAACGCGATGATTAACATCGAACTGTTTCTCAAAGAAATCAGGGACGCGCGAGCGGAAGGCCAGGATGTGACAACTGAGCTACTACCCTATACCGCGGGTTCTACATCAATCGGTGCAGCAGTATTTGGTCGCGATTTTCGAACCATCTTTAATATCGATTACAGTGATGTTGAATGGGCCGCGACGGGTATGCGTTTCACAGAAGCAACGTTCAAAGAGTATCGGGAAAAGTATCCTGATGGGCAGGAAGTTCATCATTACTTGAAAGAACCGTGGAATCGTCGTGCCGTCGTTGAGCCGGGGTTGATTGTTGTCAGCGATCTCCTGCCAATGTTCACAGAAGAAAAGAAAGTGGCACCTCATAACGGTGCGTTTTCCAGGATCATTGGCCGCTATCACCGTGAAGAGGGTTTGTTGGATCTGCGCACGGCGATTGCCAAAATGACGATACTACCGGCGAAAAGAGTCGAGTCTGTAGCCCCGGCGTTTAAGTCCAAGGGTCGGTTACAGGAAGGTGCTGATGCGGATCTGACGATATTTGATCCCAGTACTATTATTGATCGGGCAACGTATCAAGATCCCTATCAACCATCAGCCGGTATTGCTCATGTGATCGTCAATGGCACGTTTGTTGTCAGGGATACGAAACTGATTGAAGACGCATTTCCCGGTAAGCGCATGGTTGGTGAGAAGTGAAACTCGGTGAGCATGCTCTCACGTGACCAGGTAGATTCATTCAGGCGCGATGGCGTCATTCGTCAGCGGAGGTTTACGGTCAGAATGGGGGCAGAAGACAGCCGCATTACTTACCGTGGTAATTGGGCGAAAACAGAACGAGCGGAATTTGAGCGAGTTGGCCATAAGGCAGGAGATGAGATGGGCAGTGATTTCTTTCCTCGGCTGTGGCCATAATGTCATCGTCCAAGAATGCCCGAAAGAACGAGACCCTTATCGCAATTGTCGTGAGCATCCCTAGGAGAACATATGCGTCTGGCCAGATTCCCAAGAATTAATTTTTCCCACTTACCGACTCCACTGGAGCCCATGGAGAATCTTTCTCGATTGCTTGGTAGTCTGAATCTATGGGTGAAGCGTGATGACTGTACCGGACTTGCCGGGCAATGTAACGATTTGGGCCTGAAGATTGATCGAGTCGTCCACGGCACGGGTAGCACTGGAACACAGGCCCTGTTCGGTTATCGAAGCCTGTTTGGTACGGCTGGCTGAGTTGTGGAATATCTAAAACACGCATTATCGACTCGGGTTGAAGATGATCCGCTGATTGCCGATCGGGTGACCGCCATGCTGGATGAAATCAGGCGCGACGGTGAAGCAGCCGTTCGAAAGTTTGCACGCGACCTGGATGGCTGGGAAGAAAACTTCGTGCTTAGTGACGAAAAGCGGGCAATGCTCATTGCGCAGGTGTCAGATCAAACGAAACAGGACCTTCAATATTCATTGGAGCAGATCCAGCGCTTCGCACAAGCCCAACGCGCCAGTCTTGACGAGTTTCGGATTGAAACAGCGCCTGGTGTCGTCCTGGGGCAACGCCTTGTGCCAGTGCAGACCGTTGGTTGTTATGTGCCAGGTGGCCGATACTCGCACGCAGCCTCGGCTTTGATGAGCATTGCGACCGCAAGGGTTGCAGGGGTATCGACGATTGTCGCTTGCTCTCCGCCCCGTGAGGGTAGTATTCACCCGGCTGTTGCCTATGCCATGGATCTTGCAGGTGCAGATGTCATTCTGGAACTGGGCGGTGTTCAGGCCATTGCAGCGATGGCTTTTGGGCTCTTTGGTAACTGGCCCGCTGACATGCTGGTCGGACCCGGAAACAGCTACGTCGCCCTGGCGAAAAAAATGTTGTTTGGTGAAGTAGGTATCGATGTTGTTGCGGGACCGACCGAGTCTGCCATTATTGCTGACGCAAGCTCGGACCCTTCGAGCATCGCGATTGATCTGATCTCGCAGGCGGAGCATGGACCGGACTCGCCCGTCTGGCTGATCACCGATGATCGTGGTCTGGCAAACCAGGTACTGACCCTCGTGCCACATATTGCTAACGGTATGCCAAATGCCGACACTATTCTCCATGCGTGGGAGCACCATGGCGAGGTCGTGTTATGTGATGATCGGTCAGAAATGGTGGTGGTGAGTGATGACTATGCACCGGAACATCTTCAGATTCTTGCCGGTGATCATGAATGGTGGCTTGGTTGTCTCTCGAATTATGGCTCGCTGTTTCTCGGTGAAGGCAGCACGGTGACTCATGGTGACAAATGTTCGGGCACCAACCACATATTGCCCACGCTAAGAGGCGCGCGATACACCGGTGGTTTAAACGTTTTGAAGTTTATCAAGGTACTGACGTGGCAGCAGATTGATCAGCCCGCTAATCGTGCGATGAGCGCCGTGGGTTCGCGAATATCTCGTGTAGAAGGCATGGAAGGGCATGCCCGAGCCTGCGACTGGCGACTCCGAAAATATTTCCCCGATGAGCAGTGGTCATTTACTGTTCGGTCCACTGACGAGTTACTGAACCGTTGAAGACTTTCACCAAATCTTTTCTACAGCAGGAGCCGTTGCCGGACAGATCGATCGACATGGTGACCGAAGTCATGGAGTCGGGTCGACTGCATCGTTACGATGTGACGCCGGATGACCCGGGTCATGCCGCGTTGCTGGAACAGGAATTCGCCGAATGGCAGGGCAGCCAATATTGTCTTGCCTGTGCCTCCTGTGGTTACGCCCTGTACATTGCAATGTTGGCTGTGGGCGTAACCCCTGGTGACATCGTGTTGTGCAATGCTTTCACGCTTGCTCCGGTGCCTAGTGCAATTCATAATTGTGGTGCAACACCCCGCTTCGTCGAGATAGATGAAGATTTGACCATTGACCTGGCCGATCTGGAACTAAAAGCGGTGCAGGCAGATTACCTTTTGCTCTCACACATGCGGGGTCATTTGTCGGACATGGATCGAGTGGTGGATATCTGCCGCCGACACGAGATAACACTGATTGAAGACTGCGCGCATAGTCTCGGAGCCTGGTGGGCTGACAAGCGCAGTGGCAGTTACGGCGAAGTCAGTTGTTTCAGCACACAATCGTACAAGCACATGAACTCCGGAGAGGGTGGACTGCTGGTTACGGATAACCCCGATGTCATATCGAAAGCGATTCTACTGTCAGGGTCCTACATGTTGTTCGATCGACATCTGTCCGCACCTGACAACGAAGCGTTTGTACACGTCGCCACGACAACACCCAACTACAGTGGCCGAATGGACAATATGCGAGCGGCATCACTGCGGCCGCAACTGTCGCTGCTAGCGTCAAACGTTGACCGTTGGAACCATCGCTATGGCGTCATTGCCGAGGGCCTGCAGAACATGTCAGGTGTTGTGCTGCCGCAGCGAAACCAGCAGGAAAGATATGTTGGTAGTTCCATCCAGTTTCTACTGCCCAAGAAAAGCGAAGCCGAGATTGATGTGATTGTTGCAGAGGCTGCTGAACGCGGCGTACAGCTGAAGTACTTCGGGCAAAAACAGCCCCACGGCTACACCAGTCGGTATGACAGTTGGAAATATCTGGACGAGGATGTCAGGCTGCCTAAGACGCTGAGCGTGCTAACACAGTTGTTGGATATGAGGATCCCGTTAACGTTTGATATTGAGGACTGCCAGTTGATCGTCGAGATTCTTGGTGAGGTATTGGATGCGCGATAAGCCCGCAATATCCAGTGTATGCTGATGCGCTCGAAGCAGCGATTGGACGAGCACAAGGGAGAAAACAATAATGAACGATAGGATTGATCAGGCTATTGATGCTGCTTTCGCACCGATTGCAGATGTGCTCGTCAATTTTGTTTTCTTCTCGATCACTGTTGGCGAAACTGAATTCCCTTTGATTGTCGTCTGGCTGATCATTGGTGCGACCTACTTCACGGGATACTTTCGGTTTATCAATATTCGCGGATTCGCGCATGCGATGCGGATTGTCGCCGGTAAGGAAGATGACGAACCCAAAGCGCCTGGAGAAGTAACTCACTTCCAGGCACTGACGACAGCTGTTTCTGGCACCGTCGGTGTCGGCAATGTGGTCCATGTTGCTGTCGCGATATCTATCGGCGGTCCAGGTGCTACTTTCTGGTTAATCGTCGCCGGGTTCCTTGGTATGGCATCAAAATTTGTCGAATGCACGCTTGGTGTTAAGTATCGACAAACCAATGCTGATGGTTCCATTTCGGGTGGACCGATGTTCTATATGGATAAGGGCTTCGCTGAGTTAAACATGCCGCGGACCGGTAAAACCATGGCCTGGTACTATGCCGTCTGCGTCATGTTGGGCTCGTTAGGCGCGGGTTGTATGTTTCAGGCGAATCAGGCCTATGTACAATTCGTCAACGTTAGCGGCGGTGATGCTAGCATTTTTGCCGGACGTGGTTGGTTGTTCGGTATCTTCCTTGCGATATTAACGGCGGTTGTCATCATCGGTGGAATCAAAAGTATTGCGAGGGTCACTTCGAAACTGGTGCCCTTCATGGCACTGCTTTATGTTGGTATTGCTTTAGTTGTTATTGGTGTGAATTACGACAAGATCCCAGGTGCGGTAGTTTCAATTGTGACTAATGCATTCAGCCCCGAAGGTGTGACCGGCGGGGCCATTGCGGTGCTGGTTTTGGGATTTCGTCGCGCAGCATTTTCCAACGAGGCGGGAATTGGTTCCTCGTCAATTGCGCACGCTGCGGTGAAAACCAAAGAGCCCCTGACACAGGGCTTTGTGGCGATGCTTGAACCCTTTATCGACACGGTTGTTGTCTGCACGATCACCGCCCTTGTGATTACGGTGACGGTATACGATCCCTCGATGCTAAATGATGGCACGATCAGTGGCGTAGAATTGACGTCTGCTGCGTTTGCCAGTGTCTTGCCATGGTTTCCGATTGTGTTGGCTGTTGTGATCATGTTGTTTGCCTACTCCACCATGATCTCGTGGTCTTATTACGGTCTGGAAGGCTTTATCTATATTTTCGGAGCCAATCGAATCTCAAAACTGGTCTTTAACTTTATTTTCTGCGTGTTTATCGTCATCGGTTGTACAACGCAGCTGAAATCTGTGCTTGATTTTTCTGACGCCATGATCTTCGCGATGGCGTTAGCCAACGTTGCAGCGCTTTACGTATTAGGCCCTGGTGTTAAAAGGGATCTCGAAATTTACTGGCAAAAACGTCAGCTTATTTAGCCAGTACCCCGGCGTTGGCATGAGCGCGATAAACCGTTTTGCCTCTGGCAATGGTTTCGAGAACAGGAATATCTTTGATCATCCCTGGGTCGACAGTTATCGGGTTCGCGCCCAAAATAACCAGGTCAGCCTGCTTACCTGGGGCGATAGAACCTTTTTTAGCTTCCTCGAAATACTGATAGGCAGCGCCCAGTGTCACTGCGTGTAATGCCTGCATAGGGGTTGCCCGCTGGTCTGGCCCCAGCACATATCCACTTCGGGTTTCACGATTGACAGTAATCCATAGTAGCCGCATGACATCAGGTGGCACCACGGGGGAATCGTTATGGATGGTGAAAGGTATGCCCAATTCTGCGGTTCGCCCCACCGGGCTGATAAATGATGCTCTCTCTTCGCCAAATGATTTTCGATGCCAGTCTCCCCAGAAGAAAGGGTGAACAGCATAATAGGAAGGCACCAGGCCCAGTGCTTTAATTTTATGCAGCTGGTCTTCGCGTGTTAACTGGGCATGGATGATGACCGTGCGATGGTCAGGCATTTCAGTACCTTTCACCGCATCAGCAACGCCTTCAATCATGACGTCGATGGCTGCATCACCATTCGCATGAGCCAGCACTGGCATACCCCGGTGAATCAGCTGGGCGACCCGGCGCTTATAGTCTTCAGCAGGGTACGACATATAGGCCCGGTAGTCTTTGTCTGCCCCCGGAGGGCCTTCGAAGTAGGGTCTGGAAAGATAGGCCGTTCTGCCCTGCGGGGAACCGTCAAGAACAAATTTGATACCACCGACTCTGAAACCACCCTTGTATTCCTTATCCAGCATCACGGTGGACAAGGTTTCGTCGTCCAGTCGATTGGCAGCGGGGAATGCAACAATATCGATAGGGAAGGGTTTGGTCGAAGCGGCACGTCGAAACAGCGCAACACCCTCAGTACTTGAGCCTCCGTCCTGCGCGGTGGTGATGCCGTAGCTTGCGTGCAGATGCGCAGAGTCGCGAATCAGTTTTTCTGGCAGATCATGGTCCGTTGGATCGATATGGTTACCAAGGAATGAATAGATAGCGGTTTCTTCGAGCACGCCATTGGGTTCCATAGACCCTTCTCGCCGCCTGATGACGCCACCTTTAGGGTTCTTCGTATGCTTATCAACTTTCTTTTCAGCTAACGCCGTCGAATTAACGGCAGCAAGATGCCCTGAGACATGCATCAACGCAATGGGGTGCGTTATCGAGGCACGGTCGAGGTCATCACGGTCAGGATGCCTGCCTTCTGCGATTAGCGAGTCGTCGTAACCGTAACCCGAGATCCATGTACCAGCAGGAGGCTTTTTTTCTTCTATGTGGGCTTTTAAAAGCTTAACAATATCGTCTATGTTCTTCACAGAACCAACAGGAGGCGAGGACAAGTTGACCATTTTAATGGTGCCGCCGACAAACGCCATATGACCGTGAGCATCTATGAAACCTGGTACCAGTGCGCGATCACCGAGTTCAACGATTCGGGTGTTGTCACCCCGCAGATTCATCACATCTGATGTTGTACCAACCGCGACGATCGTTTCCCCTTTGATTGCAACGGCTTCGGGGTTGGGATGAGCAGGGTCGACGGAAACGATACTGCTGCCAATGAAGATGATGTCAGCGTCAGTTGCCGATGCAATACCGAAAGGTGCTAACGCAATCGAGAATGCGACTGCGGTCGTTAGAAGGTGACGTATCATGTAGGTCTCTCACTCAAAAAAAGGGTGTGCCTGAGAGGCACGCCACTTGAGCGTACAAGAATTACCAACAAGTTTCCAATAGGAGTTTCAACCGTGGTTTAGGCCGCTCGACTGGAGCGATACCTGCCGCAGTTATTACCAGAACCTGAAGCGCTATTACCGCTGCTGCTCTTTCTGTTGCCATCGCTACTTCTGGCGTTGTTACCACCGCTGTTACTGGTGCCACTGCGCCGGCCGCGACGCCTGTTTTTGTTGCCACTATCGCGGTTGCTGCCACCACGTGATGGTTTTGAGCGCAGCGCGTTCTGTTGGGCGAAGGGCACCGTATGATCAGGCTCGAAGCCCTCGACTTCTTCACGTTCAAGCTGTTGCTTGATGAGTCGCTCGATAGCGTGGAGTTGTTTCGCTTCGTCGGCGCTGACCAGAGAAATTGCGATGCCTTCTGAGCCAGCTCTGCCTGTTCGGCCTATCCGGTGAACATAGTCTTCGGGGGTATGCGGTAAATCGAAGTTAACGACCAGTGGTAGCTCGTTGATATCCAGGCCCCGTGAGGCGATATCGGTTGCAACAAGCACAGCAACTCGCCCTTCTTTGAAGTTTTTCAAAGTACGAGTCCGATTGGCCTGGCTCTTGTTGCCGTGAATCGCTTCAGTTTGAATACCTGCCTTGGTCAGTTGCTTGGCGAGTTTGTTGGCACCGTGTTTTGTTTTGGTAAAGACAAGTGACTGATGCCAACCGTTCTCCACATAGAGATGGGTTAGCAGGTCAGCTTTTTGTTTCTTGTCGACCGGGTAGACAGACTGCGCGACTGTTTCAGCGGTTGTGTTCTTTGGCGAGACATCGACCTCAACCGGATGAGACAACATGGTTTTTGCCAGGCTTCTGATCTCAGGTGAAAAGGTTGCTGAAAAGAGCAGGGATTGTTTGTTGTTTGGTAACTTGTTTTGAATACGTTTGATATCGTGAATGAAACCCATATCGAGCATTCGATCAGCTTCATCGAGGATAAGCACTTCGATGTCATTAAATTTGACTGCACCCTGTTGAAACAAATCGAGCAATCGGCCGGGTGTGGCTACCAGAATATCAACACCCTGGCGTAGTGTTTTAATTTGAGGGCCAATATTCACGCCGCCAAAAACGACGGTAGACCGTAAGTCCAGATATTTTCCGTAGGTAAAAACACTGCTTTGTATCTGTGCAGCAAGTTCGCGAGTGGGTGTTAGTACCAGTGCTCGTGGCGCCGACCCTGCGCCAGCGCTTTTTTCCAGCAACTGTAACAGTGGCAGTGTAAATGCGGCCGTTTTACCGGTGCCGGTTTGTGCCGAGGCCATCAGGTCCTTGCCGGCGAGGACAGTTTCAATTGTTCCCTTCTGAATTGCGGTGGGTGTTGTGTAGCCTTTTTCGGCCACGGCTTCCTGGAGGGGTTTAATCAGCCCCATATCACTAAAGGTCATAGTTGTTCCTGAGCGCAGCTTTGGCGTGCGCCTTAATTAGTTTGTTACTGGAGTGTTTTACTCACAGCCTGAGTGCGCAAGTGCGCGACACGGCATAAAGAATTTGAGCTCTAATGGAATGAACCAAAAGGAGGGGCGTGGACGATGATGCCTTAACAAATCAAAATGTCGTTAGCTGAGTCCAGATCAGCGGGCGCAGTTTAGGCGACAGTTTCAGGCATTGCAAGCAGTTGTACTGGTTCAATACATATAAGGCTCATCAGGCAACCAAGGTGATTTGCTGATAGTACGCCATCGGCGTCATTAAACCCTCCATCGCCTGGAATGACGGGAAAGGGGGTGACCCACTGGGCCTTGAGCAGTGTCTCTACACGGCAATCAGGACATATTCTGGCCGACCGGGCTGTTTCGATACGAACGCCAGTGCGTAACCTCATATCGAGGAATCGTAGTCAAATATCCCCATGCTCTGGTGACGAGTTTTCAATACTTTTGCCATTCATCCTCATGCTGTCTTCAAGAGATCACCTCTCGCCCAGGTAGCGTGGAACCCTTCAGGAACCCGGCAAGGCAGTATCAGTTTGCACACTGGGCCTTGTTCAATGTCCTGGGCATTGAAGATGTGGACTTCTGACTGAGCGTCGTTAGCGTTGTAAACGAAACTAACCAAGTAGCCATGATCCTCTGAGGTCGCATTATCGGCAGGGGCAAAGGGTGTTTCTGAGTAGGTGTAACCTTCACCTTCCGTATAGTGCTGGTTCTCGCCTGTCTCTGTGTTGTACTTGATCAGGCCTGCGAAGTGCAACAGGGGTTTGGTCACGATATGAGTAAAGTACGCGTACTTCATGGGGGAACCCAACCTGGAATTATTCCAGGTTGGAAATTCAGCATTCCATTTGTCATCAATCAGCGTTTCTCTGGTTTCTCCAGTGGCCAGGTTGGCTGACCAGCGATACAGCCGGGCGTCCAGCAGATGGCGTCCCATGATTGTGGCGATGCTTGAGAGTACGGGATTACCGCTGGCATCCTTGTGTGGATTAATGCGGCAGCCGGTCATATGCAGCCAGTCACCTTCTTCCCACGCATTGATGGTGTGAAGAATGTAGCACGGCTCAAACTCGAACCAGCGGATATCGCTGACATCGCCATGTCGCGGAATAACAGCGAACCGGGCTGGCCAGGTTTCTTCAAACTTGAGCTTGGTTCTGCCGGCCTTGTAAGCCTTCTCATCCCAGATGAGTGGCAGATCATGGAGTATCGAATACTTTGACGAGACCCACATATCGTGTGGCATCCTGGGCCCAGGAAGTTCCACCGGCATAAAGGTCTTCAGATCACCAGCGGAATCAACCACACCATAGTGCATATAGGGTGCCTCGCGGTTGTAGCCGAAGAAGATGAACTCGTCTGTGCTCTCATCGGTTTTGCCGTGAGCTGAAACTTTGGTCGTGCGCTGATCGTTAAACGTGAACTCCCCGATCGTGTCCAGTGTGATCGGATCGACGAGATAGGGGTCGCCTGAGAGATACCACATGGTCACGATCTTGCCGTTGTGGAAAACGACGTCGGTGTTGGAGGTATCCTTGACAGGCATGTCAGGGTGCAATTGACGTCCGTTGCCAAGCATGCCGTGATAGATTCCTTTACCTGCGATTTCTTCCTCGCGGGCGCTGCCGGTCCTGATCCACTTGTTACGGTAGGTGGCTGTCCCGTTGGTAAACTGCAGGGCATGCAACATGCCATCGCCGTCATACCTGTGGTACTTGCTCACCGGCTCATACCGCTGATTGGGGCCGTTTCTGACGTAGATTCCAGTCAGATCGGCTGGAACATCACCAATGACCTTCATCTGATCGAATTCTACAACGCGTTCCTCATCGACCGGGCCATATGACCCTTCGAGAAACCTGTTTGTCGGGTACTCGAGCTTCGCTTCTATTGTGCTCATCTGATCGCTCCGCATTGACAATTACTTTTGTAAATAGACTTAATAATATCATGATCATTATTTACTGCAATATATAGAAAAACATTTTTATTTGTGAATTATATACTTGGTGCCACAGGGAAAGAAGCTGGCGAGACTGGCCTGCCAGGGCGCAAATGAGGGTAAGAGTGTCTGCGCTGATGCAGCATTTGTCTATCTGGCATATCCTTGTTGGATGTCATCAGGCCCACGGCGCCTGGTTGATGTCACCCGCGACAATACGATCATCACAATGACCACATACCATGTGGTAAGTGGCGTACTTCCCACAGGGTTTATGTACAAAAACCTGGGGCGGACCTTTACTGCCGGCTAGCCACTGATCTCCCCAGGTAGTTATCGTCAGAACAACGGGGTAGATATCACGACTCTTATCGGTCAGCGTGTAGTTCTTGATTCGCTTGTCTTCACTACCGGCAGACACGTTTAACACACCCAGTTGTACAAGCGGTTTCAATCGGGCTGACAGCACGTTACTTGAGATACCCAGATCCGCTTGCAGTTCGTGGAACTGACTGATCCCGCGCATCGTGGCATCGAGAATCAGCATGTTCCAGGCATCTCCCAGCAGCAGCGCCGCGAGATGTGCGTCCCCCTGGGCAACAAGTTCATTGGCTATACGCGTTCGCCGCGACTTCTCCGTGCCCCTGTCACTCTCTTCTTCCAGGATATCCTGAAGTTCAATACTGCCGACCTGCACTTCTTCCCTGCAACAACGGCAAACAATTCTTGGTATAACCGGTTGCCTGCACGTTTTGTGGTAAAGGTTCTCAGGCAGTTGCTTCGGGTCCAGATGCCACTGCCGATGCCACCACCAGACAGTCAATGCCATGGGATAAAGATCCAGCCCCTTGGCCGTCAGACGATACTCAAACAACAATCGACGATTGTAGACAGGGCTCTTGTAGAAAATTGCCGCCTCGGTCAAACGTGTCAATCTGACGATCAGGGTCTGTTTTGGAATACCTAATCGTTCCTGAAAATCCAGAAAGCGGGTCATTCCAAGGAAGGCTTCCTTGATAATCAGGTGGGACCACTGGTCACCGATGACATCAAGTGTTCGACTCAGCGAGGTAATTTTACCCACTGGCTATATAGCCTGTTTGCAATCTCGGGGAGGCATTGATTCGAATCCTGCGACCAGTTCATCTGCGATGATCAGGCTTCCTCGACAACAAAACTCGCGGTAGTTGCCGTGCTGCCACCGATGTTCAGCGTCGCAACCCGCATCGCACCCTCGACCTGATATTCACCCGCCTGACCAGTCACTTGTTTGGTCGCATCTACCAGCATGCGTGCACCTGTTGCGCCGACAGGATGACCTCCACCGATCAGGCCGCCACCCGGGTTTACGGGAATACGACCGTCGCGGGCGATATCCCCACCGTCCACCGCCTTCCAGCTTTCGCCCGGCGCTGTAATACCAAAGTGATCAATAGCGAGATACTCGGAAGCAGACATACAATCGTGGGTTTCAATCGCATCGAGATCATCGACACTCTCAATACCCGCACGAGAAAACGCATCGGTAATCGCTTTACGTACATGCGGCATTACAAATTCACTGTGCTCATTCCGACCAAGCTTTTGAGCGAGCCCCAGACCGACTGTCGTGTGACCCCAGCCCGCAATTGATGCCTGGGCCTTGCTGTTCGCCTGGATCCAACGGTCGGAGACGAGGACCAGACCCGCGGCACCATCAGTAATCTGGCAGATGTCGTTCCGCCGTAATCTGCCACAGACGACCGGATTGAATTGGTCATTGTCAGAAAAGCTTTCATTGTTAAGTTCCCAAACCCGGGTCTGGGCATTCGGATTATCCTGAGCATTTCTCAGATTGATTTCACCAATTCCCCGGAGGAATCTGGTGTCGAGGCCATATCTGCGCTCATATTCACCAGCCAGTTCATTAAAGGTATGAGGCCAGATGTACTCGATTTCACCACCGGTATCATGTCCGACCCATGCAGCCGCTTCCTGTACCTGTGCGGCCTTGTCACCGGGCATCGTCTTTTCTTGTTCAATACCAACAACGAGGACGCAGTCATAGTGACCTGCCTGGATCTCTGCCATACCCGCCAGGACCGCCATACTACTGGAAGCACAGGCTGCTTCATGTCGCGACGCGGGTTTACCCCAGAATTCCGGAATTACGGTTGCCGGTAAAGCACCCATATGCCCCTGCCCCGTATAGAGCTGGCCGAAGGCATTGCCGACGTGAATACTATCGATGGCATCGGGTCCGATTCCCGCGTTCTCCAATGTGCTTTCAATTACCTGGCGCATGGCCTCAGCCAGCTCGAGCTCTTCCTTTGCCCAATTACGGGCGAAATCTGTCTGATATCCACCCAGGATCGATACACCAGTCGTCATAGTGTTTCTCAACAATTTGAACTTGTCATCAATTTAGCTTGCCTAGCTAGACTTTGTCAAGCTAAGACACAGGTGCCGATCTGGTTGTGATGCTATGGTAGCCAGGCATCAGCAACATTATTGAAGCCATGGAGCAATATCCAGTCAGGCATGAATCTATATCATCAGGCAACTTCACCTTTCAGTCTTTCGCCTTCCATCCAGTAGGCATGGGTGCCTGTCTGGATCCGCTCAGGGAGGATGACGCACGCTATCGGTCCGTCGACGATATTCCGCGCATCAAATATGGCGCATTCGGAACGATCTTCAATCATGTCTTGTATATAGACAATGAGGTAACCGTCATCTTCTCCCTGGCTGCCCTGGCGTGCTGCGAATTGAACCTCGCCGCCATATCGGCCCTGTCCATATTCATATCGAATCATCTCGCCGGTATCCAGATCGTATTTCTTGATCCCGTTCATCAACCATTTGCCCTTTTCAAACAGACTGGCGTAAACAAAACGATGCCTGTAGCCCAGAACGTCGTTGCGAACGACAGGAAATTCTATGACTTCATCGTCCAGGAATTCCTCACTTGTCTCTCCGGTCGAAAGGTTGAAACGCCAACGGTGCAGCCTTGTCAGTGCCCGGTGTTTGTCCAGATGCGCCATGATTTTCTCGTTAGCATCATCCGTTTCCCCGACCGAGGGACCCTGCGGGTCAAGCGAGATGCACCCGTCCATGACGATCTCTTCGCCGTCTTCATAGTAATTGGCGGTATGGAGGATGAAGCAGGGCGTCGCCTCAAACCAGGTTATATCAGGACCATTTGAGTCCCTGGGCAGAACGCCAAACCTGGATTTCTTCTCAGAGAAAAAACGTAAATGCCGCTCACCGCGTTCCTGCCCCTCCGGGTCGAAGAACATCGGCAGATCGTGCACGATAAGGTGGTTTGCTGTCATCCCCAGATCATGTGGCCACCTTGGTCCGGGCAGATCTATGCGACGGTAGCTGGTCAGTTCACCTTGCTTGTCAACAATGCCGACATTGATACAGGGAGGGTCTTCCGGGTAGTTTTGAAAAACCATCTCTCCGGTTCTGGCATCCACCTTGAACTCACCGGCGATACCTTCCTTGTAAACTGCTTTCGCCAGTTTTGGATCAGGGCCGAGGTTCTCAAGCGTCACGGGGTCCATTCTCCAGGGTTCACTGCCCTGGCTCATGGTGACCAGCAGGCTACCGCAATGACCGATAACATCCGTACCCGCATTGTCCTTCATGGCGCCTATCGCACCCCAGCCACGATAGGTAGCATTTTCCGGTTCCAACAATCCTGGCCAGAGCGCTCTTCCTGCCGCCTTTTCAGCAAGAAAGCCTGTTGTCAGGACAAATCGGTTCCTGTACTCCATGCGGCCATCCTTGAAATAGGAGGCGTGAAGCATGCCGTCGCCATCAAACGGGTGATAGGTCCCAAGCGGTTCATGTACCTGGTTATGTGTATTCCTGACATAGACGCCCCACAGGTCCAGCGGTATTTGTCCGATGACCTCAAGGCTGTCCGTATCTGCCGTATACTCTCTTGAGTTCGGTCGGAAGATTCCTGTCAGGAAAGGACTGTCGTTGTCCGGTCGAATGGTCAGCTTTTCATCATTTACAATCTCAAGCATGAGTGTCTCCCTCGATTGAGTTAATCATGGCGCTATAGTGCCGTGATGCGAAGTGAAGCAGCGCTGCAGCTGTCGGTGTCGCAATAAGACCTACCAGCATTAAGGAAGTGCCGACGCTGGCCTCATCAGCAAACACATGGTCTGTTATCAGCGCCACAATCAGCGGCCCCATTCCGAGCCCAATCAAATTGATGACGAAGAGGTATACGGCAGTCGCCTGCGCCCGCATGGTGATAGGCGTTACTGTATGCAGAGCAGCCACAGCCATCCCTGCATGGAAGCTGGCAAAGAAATGCAGCACGCTAAGCAGCCCCAGCGCCACGTAAGGATTCGAGACCATTGGCGAAGTCGCAATGATCGCCGGTACCCAAAGGACCAGGGCGCCCAGCACAGGCGCCCTGATAAATGCGTCCGGTCTTCTGCGTGCCAGGAGGTCACCGAACCAGCCACCCGCAAGAACACCAAGCGGTGCTGATATGACATTGATGCTGCCGTAGAGAATGCCTACCTGGGAAACCTCCCAGCCATGGACGCGGATGAAATACGCCGGTACCCAGGAATGGAAGCCATAGCCAATCATCGTCAACATTGAGAAACCGACAAAATGCGGCAGGTAAAATTTCCTCTGCTGCAGGAAAAACCTCAATGAACGAACTATGCTGACCTCTGCCACAGTATCGGCATCAGAAACATCTTCGCTGTACCTGCCACGTTCCGGCTCCCGGATGGTTAACGCCAGAGCGGCAAAGGGGATGCCTGCCAGGCCGACGATAATGAATAGCAGCTGCCAGGCCTTGACCTCACCCAGCAGCGGCAACGTGTTTATATCCGGAAGCACCGCGAGAATCAGGCCGCCGACAAGAAAGGCCAGACCGCTACCCAGAAATACGCCGACAGAGTAGGTACTCATCGCACGGCCAAGTTTCTCCTTCGGGAAGTAATCACCGATGATCGAGTAAGCTGCAGGTGACAATGTTGCCTCACCCACTGCGACTCCGACCCGGCCAATAAAGAGATGAAGGAAATTCTTCGCCAGGCCGCAAAAGGCCGTCATCAGGCTCCAGAGCGTGATGCCGATGACAATAATAATCTTTCGATTCCTGGTGTCAGCGAGCTTACCCATGAACAGACCGACAAACGTATAGAAGATCGCAAAGGCAAATCCCTGTAACAGGCTGAACTGGGTATCTGTCAGATCCAAATCACGTTTGATAGGTTCTACAAGTAGACTCAGTACCTGCCGATCAATAAAGGACAATGCGTAGCACAGCATCAGCACGGCAACAACGTACCAGCTATAGACTGCTGAATCCTTGCTCGAGCGAACACGATCTGTAGTGCTCATCTCTGTCATCGGGGAATTACCCCTTCAAGAAAGGCGAAGAGACAACTGTTGAAGTCATCTGGGTATTCGGCCCAGGCATAGTGTGCGGCACCGTTTACGCAATAAAATTCAGCACCCTGAATGTTCGATGCAATCTCACGCATCATGTCCGGCCTTCCAACCGGGTCATGTTCACCGGCAATGCACAGTGTTGGCACACTGAGCTCAGCCAACACAGGTCTGCCATCGTACTCGACGATCGCCTTGATCGCCGCGCGAAAAGTGTCATCGGGCGTATCTGCCGTCACTCTCTTGACGAGTTCAACCGCTTCACCTTCTGAGTCAGGCCCCATCATGGCGTTGATCAGTGCAGGCGCTGCTTCACGCAGAGTCATTCCAGCATCCAGGGGCGCGATACGTTCAGTTAGAAACTGCGATTGATAATCCGGTGAAGTATGCCCCAGAGATTCGACCGTTGCCGAGATAATCAGTGCCGCGATTCGATCGGGAACCATTGCCGTGACCTTTGGTGCGATCAATCCGCCCATGCTGTGCCCCAGGAGAATATTCCGATTTCCCGGGCTGCCGGTGACATTCAGCAGCGTGATAAAAGATTCAGCCATCGATTCGATCGAATACTCACCAGCGGGCAGGGGACTCAGCCCATAACCCGGTGTATCCCACGCAATGACCCGATGGCCCTGATCCAGCAGGGCTTTCACCTCAGGACCCCAGTATTCCATGCTGCCATAGCCACCATGCAACAGATAGACAGTGTGGTCAGCATGTCCCCAGACACAGTGATCGGGTATGCGATCAATCATCAGATTTCCAGAAATCAGGTTAGCCCTCTCTCGCTCAACAATAACAGATACATCAGTGTCACTAAAAACTTCCTTAAATAGACTGATGTAATGGGCCCTCGGAGAAAGTCACCGGTTCAAGAATATTTCCGCCGCAGCCAGTTACCTGACTCAGGCGGTTAAACCAGAACAGAAACCTAATTCCAGAAGTGGGTGAAAGTCAGACCGTAGGTTCGGGGTGGTGCGTAAATCCTGGTCGCACCACCGAAAGTTCCATCGATGTGGTGAACGGAATAGAGTTCATCATCGAGGTTCTTACCCCAGAGGGATACTTCCCAGTTGCCGTCGGCGGACGTATAGCGCACAGACGCGTCGAGCACGGTGACGTCATCCTCCAGCCCACGTAAATCATTATCAATCTCGAAATGATACTCATCGGTGTAGGATGCTGTCGCAACGAAGCCCAGTGTCGCGCCATTCTCGAACGGTACGTTCAGGTTCCCGGACAGTGACCATGTGCGCTCCGGCGCACGCGGCAGATCGTTACCAGCGTTGTTGCCTTCCGTGAACTCGGCATCCATGGTTGCAAAACTACCAACGACATTAAAGTTTTCCGTAAACGCGACCGTGAAGTCCGATTCAAAACCATCAACCTCCGCTGCCGCGTTGACTGCGTTCAGCGAGTTGTTTACCAGGAACCAGACCTGGAGGTCATCGTATTTCAGATCGAAGTATGTGGCGTTGAATCTGAACCGGCCATCGAGCCACTCGGTCCTGGCACCAATCTCGAGGTTGGTGGCGAGTTCCGGGCTAATCGGTGAACTGGCCAGGGTCGGGTTACCCTGCTGACCGACAAAGGCTCCGCTCTTGTAACCTTCGGAGTAGGTGAAATAAACCATATGGTTATCAGTAATGTTCCAGTCGAAGGTACCCCTGAGCGTAGTTTCGTTCCATGACTCATCTGCGGAGACAGAATAGGGAGGACCAATCAGCGGAATGCCATAGAGAAAGCCCAGCGCCGGCGCGATATGACTGATCGCATCGTTATCGATTTTCTTGTCATCCTTGGTGTATCGAGCGCCAAGGGTTAATGCCAGAGCATCTGTCATATCCCAGGTGAACTGACCAAACGCCGCAAAGCTTTCGTTGAGGGCTTTCTGCAGGAAGCTCACGTCACCAATGTTAAAGGCAGCAAGATGTGTAGTTGGGTCCCAGTAAGTAAAGAACCGCTCATCGCGATCGATGTCTTCAGAGAAATAGTACAAGCCGGTAACCCACGTGAGGTTTTCACTCTGTCCTGACAGCCGAAATTCCTGAGAGATCTGATCTGCATCCTGTACTGCGCCATCGTCAACTTCCTGAAGACCTAAGCCGCCGACACGGGTGGACAACTGCGGATTCAGTGACTGCCACCACTCAGACTCACTCTCGCGATAGGCCGTTATCAAGGTCAGCGTGCCCCAGTCGAGGTCTGCCTCGATGCGGGCTGACAATCCCAGAATTTCTTTCTTGGAACTCTGAATCTCATCATGATTCGACTTTCGTGGATCATTTCCTATAAGGTCGTTGGCCGCCTGAAGTTGATCAAAAAACCCGCGATCTGGTCCATTTGCGACAATGCCCAGATTAGTCAGGAATCGGTTGTCACCGGATTTGTTGATATCAGAGTAATCAACACTCAGCAACACATCAACATTGTCGGACGCTGTGATGAGTAACTGGCCGCGCAGGTTCTTGGTATCGTCATCATCAAGGTCCTGGCCGGTGTTGATATTCTTGGCAAAACCATCCCGCTCTCTCGAGTTAACGGTCAGTTTACCGGCAATGTCGTCACTGATGGGTCCGTTGATGTAACCCCGCAGGTTGAAGAGACCCTCGTTACCCAGAGTCAGACCGACCTTGGTTTCAAATTCCTGCTGTGGTTTCTTGGAATAGATATTTACAGCACCGCCGGTAGCGTTACGGCCATACAGAGTTCCCTGTGGCCCCCGCAGCACTTCGATCCGATCGAGATCGTACAGGTCCGTGGTCGCACCGGATGCACGCCCTACATAAACCTCATCAATAAATACTGCAACCGCCGGGTCTGCTCCAGCCGAGTCGTTGGTATTTCCAATACCCCGTATATACATCTGCGGTTCGGCAATATTAAACGACGTCATTTTGAAGTTAGGGGTCCTGATGGCGATATCTTCCATACTCTTGATACCGGCCTCGCTGACCAGATCACCAGAATAAGCGCTCACCGACATCGGTACATCCTGCAGGTTCTCTGCGCGACGTTCTGCCGTGACGATAACTTCCTCGATCCAATTATTTTCCGCCCATGCACCAGTCGATGCAGTCAGTATTGCAAGTGCTCCAGCGAAGAACTTGAGACCGGTTACTGCCCTGAAAAATTTGACGATCATCATGATTTACTCCCTCCAGCGTTGGTTTCTTTGTTGATCTTGTACCATTTCGTTCCCAGGGTAACCTAGTAACCCCTCACTGCTAAATATAATGAAGTCTCTTTAAGCAAGCAAGTCTAAAATTGAATTGTATGTGTTCACTGATTTGATGACAGAATCGAATAGTATCATTGACTAACTGACAATCCGGAGAATCCCATGAGACAGAACAGCAACGACTGCAATATTTCAGGTCAGATTCTCGTGACCGGTGGAGGTGGTCTCAGACTGGCAAGAACAGGTGAGACTACTGCCTTGAACTTCAGTGAATCAGTTGAGGACGCAGTACAACGACTGCAACAAGAATCACCACGTTCCTTTGCCAGTGCTAACGATTCTTTCGCTGCACTGATCCAGGAAATCCAGGCCGACCAAAACCGCTGACTTTATCGAAGCAGGGAATACCCAGAGGCTAGATTCGCTCAATAAGCAGGGCGTTACCTGCACCGGCAGCACCGCTGGCAGCAACGATACCCAGGCGCTTCTCTTGTCGCTCCAGTTCGTCCAGCAGCATGCCGAGCATTATGGCGCCGGTGGCACCCATGGGGTGACCCAGCGCTATGACACCGCCATTGACGTTCAGTTTATCATCAGGAATGTTCAGATCTCGCTGGCACTTGATGACGGTTGCGGCAAAGGCTTCATGTAATTCAAACAGATCTACATCTTCAGTCCGAAGGTTCTGTTCGGTCATCAGCCTGTGAGTTGCTGCACCACAACCGGACAGTACCTGCAACGGATCGTCGCTGGCCGTGGTAGCGGCCAGGATTCTGGCCCGGGGTTTAGTCTTCAGCGACGCTGCGACTGATTCATCCCCTAGCAATGTTAGTGCTGCGGCATCTGCCATAGCCGGAGAGTTACCGGCAGTATGAATGTGATCGATTGCAGCAAGCTCGGAGTACACCTTCATCTGCATTTCGTCCACACCCTTGCTGCCGAGCGCAGCGAAAGCTGGTGGCAATTCTGACAGTGAAACCAGGGTAGTATTGCCACGAACACACTCATCCTGAGTCACGGTGATATCTTTTACCGGGTTGTATACAGGAATGATTGATTTGAAGTAGCCCTCTTGCTGTGCATGGTCCGCACGAAGCTGACTGTTGAGGGCAATCGTGTCTGCCTGCTCCCTGGACACCCCATTCAAGGTGGCGATAAGATCAGCGCCGGAGCCCATGGGCAGCACCTGGCAAAGGGCAGCAAACTCAAGGTCAGTAAAAACTGTCGCGCGGTCCGCCGACATCGGTACTCTCGACATCATTTCCACGCCGCCCGCTACCACAGTCGACTCCTGACCGGCAGCTATCTTCAAAGCACCAATGTTGATAGCTTCGAGACCCGAGGAACAGAATCGATTAACCGTTAATCCACTGATACTGCTCGGCCAACCAGCATACAGGCCGGAGGTCTTGGCGATGTTCCCTGCCTGGTCACCATATTGGGTAACACAACCGAGGATAATTTCGCCCACGCTGTTCGGGTCCAATCCTGATCTTTCCTCCAGGCTCAAGTAAAGAGTCTTAAGCAGATCATGCGGCTTCAGGTCGTAAAGGCCGCCGTTTTCTTTAGCGCGAGTCCGCGCAGTGCGAATGGCGTCATAGATGTAGGCTGTTTTCATTTTCTTCTCGCAGTAGTTGATAAGGCAGGTGTTATGTTTCATCACCGCTTGTTTCTTCGTTCTCACTGACATTTTCCTGCAGCACAAATCGCTGCACTTTACCTAGAGCATTGCGGGGGAGTTCCTCATAGAACTCAATGCGCTCTGGCAGTTTGAATTTGGCCATACCCAGGTTGAGCAGGTGCGACGTCGTATCTTCAAGCGTCATTGCTTGACAGCCGGGTCTCATCACAATGCAGGCACAGATTTTCTCGCCGAGACGTGTGTCCGGGTACGCGCACACGGCTGCTTCGGTGATGTCTGGGTGACCCTCCAGAGCGACGTCGAGTTCCACAGGCGATATCTTCATCCCTCCGCGATTGATAATGTCTTTGCAACGTCCTGCTATCTTGTAGGAGCCACCTGCTGCACTGCAGATCTCCACAAGATCTCCTGTTTTAAAAAAACCGTCTTTGTCGAACATATCTTCATTGTCGTGCTCGAAGTAGCCATCGAAAACACTAGCCCCCCTGACCAACAGTTCACCAATTTCCCCGAACTCAGTCATTTCCTTGCCGGAGACAGGGTCAGCTACCCTGGTTTCGAGATCTGCGCCGGGTTCCGGAATGGGAAACATCGATGCCCGGACATCCGGGTCCTGGCTCATTTCCGGAGTTATAAATAAACCAATACCCTCATTGGAGCCATAGATGTTGATGACCTCTACTCCAAATTCCTCGCTGAAGGTTTTTATCATCCAGGGGGTCAGCGGTGCGGAACCGGAGCCGATACTGCGCAGATTGCTGAAATCAAACTGACGCCACATGTCGGGATTCTTCGCCAGTTGATTGAGCAGCGCCGGTGGAGCGATGGTGTAGTTAATACTTTCATCCTGCATCTGCCGAAGAAAAAGCTCTGGCTCAAGCGGATGATGCAGCACAATGGAACAGCCACATTGGACTGCTGAGAACAGAAAACCACCGAGTGCCGCCATGTTAACCATTGGGAAAGGGCATAGCAGCTTGTCACCGGGTATATAACTGGAGGCTTTAGCTGTATTTCGACCAGATGACATCCACATGTTGTGTGAGCGCGGGACGCCCTTGGGGGTACCTGTCGTGCCCGAGGTCCAGCAGATGCTGAACACACGGTTGGGATCGTCACTGATGCCAGACTCGTACGAATGGCCTTCAGACGAATCCAGTTGCAGGTCCTCACCAAAAACCAGCACATCCAGTTCCGGCAGCGCAAGGCGAACATCAGCTGCCAAATCTGTTGTCCGGAACCTGCTAATACTAATGATCGTTCGGGCATCCAGAACCTCGACAATCTTCTTCAGTTCAAAAGCGCCGTACTGAATAGGAACAGGTGATGCTATGACGCCCATCTTGCTGAGAGCGTAATAAACTACCAACAGTTCGACGATATTAGGCAGTTGAATGACTACCCGGTCGCCTGCTTTCAATCCTGCTGCTTCGAACTGATTTGCCAAGTTGTCGGAAGCTCTGGCCAGTTCGAGCCAGGTGAGAGCCTGAGGCGAACTACCGGTAAGTTCCTCGCGATTTGGCGCATCCTTCACGGCGAGTTCATCGGGCCGCGTCTGGGCATGAGTGGCCAGTAAACTGTGCAGCGTATCGTGCCCCCATTTACCTGAGTTGGTGAGCGCTGTGATTCGTTCATCAGATGTCGTTCTCATGGATTCTTTCTCAGTCGGTCTCTGTCTGTTCTTTGTTTGTTTTTTGGAATGCTTGCTTAGCAAGACTATGTTTAGAGTGGATCGGCGACCAGGTACCATGCCTTCGTTGGTGATAATTTACAAAAAATTCCCGATTAGTCCGGCAAGGACGGCTGCAGATGGTCATCGATTCCGCAAAGACTGAGCGATGATCTTTGTTGCTGCAATCGATTCGTTGTCATCACCTGCAACGACCTTCAGGTTCATGATAGAGCATCCCGCATCGACGTATGGTCCAAGCTGGTTCGCCACATCTTCTGGTGTTCCGTAGGGGACATAGCGTTCGAAGTTTTCAAAAGGGACATGATAGAAATCCTCCATCGCCCTGGCGACGAGCGTCCTCGCGTCTTCTCGGGATTCTGCCACGCCTACCCAGGGTTGATAGCCATGCAGCCAGTGCGATTTGTCTCGCCCGGCATCTGATGCCATCTGTTGAATGATTGCCAGGGCTTCTTGGTACCGCCTGACCGAACACCAGGCGCCGATCCAGCCGTCACCATATCGCGCTGTTCTATCCAATGCGGCGTTTGAGCGGCCGCCGACGATAATCGGGATCTCGGCGCCCATCGTCGGTTTGATTGTTGCCTGACTGAGTTTAAAAAACTCGCCGTCAAAATCTACGGACTCGCCCTGCATCAGGCGGCGCACTATCTCAAGGGATTCATTGGTCCGGCGTCCGCGCGTACGAGGGTCAACGCCACAGATCTCAACCTCGTGTCTGTCCTCGCCGCCGATACCAATGCCGAACATTACCCTGCCGGAAGCAATCTTGTGCATGGTCGCCAGCTGGCGTGCCACCAGCAGCGGGTGTCGCAGGGGCAACAGGTAAATGCTGATCATGACGCCCATCTCAGCATGCAGTTGAGAAAGCGCGGCAATCTCGACAAAGCCGTCAGTGCCGGAACCATCGCGAAAGGAGACATGGTCGGCCATGAACACATGATTAACACATGCGTCCCAAGCTTCATCGAGCGTGCGTTGTTTTGCATCAACGTCCATCGACCACAGGTTTACGGGTGTGGCCAGACCGATCTTCAGATCAGTGTTCAAGAGAAACTTGCTTTGCCAGCCCAGTATGAATGCGTACCACAAGTGATGCGCTCTGGCAGTTTCACTCTGGCCAGGGGGCCTGTGCTTATATCCCGGGCATCAAATACCAGTGCTGCTGATTCATTTTTATTCATATCGGTCACATAGCTTACGACATACCCGTCATCTTCCGCCTGCGACCCGAGTCGAGGTGCCATTGGGGACTCGCTGGCATAAACACCCTCGGGAAATGGCCAGGATTGTTTCTCACCAGTCTGCACATCGAGTCTCATCAATCCATTGAACATAAACCAGCCTGGCCTCATTGTCATTGCCCAGGTGTATCGATATGGTTTTCCTGCATAGGCTGGATTGATCATGCCAAACTCTGACACGGCATCTTCAATGAGGCCCTCCTTAACGGCGCCCGTGCGTAGATTGAATCGCCAGCGATAGGGCTTTGCGCCAATGACGTGCATATCGAGCATTTGGTACAACGATCGCTTGTCATTGGGGTCTGACTTGAGATTCGGTGAGGGGTTTTCCTCATAGTAACCATCCAGGATGATCTCGTCGCCTTCTTCGTAGGCATTAATAAAATGAAGAACGAAGGTCGGGCTGGCTTCGAACCAGCGTACATCCGATGCGCTGCCCCGTCGGGGGATGATCGCGAATCTGCTGGGCTGGTCTTTATAGAAGCGTACCGCATGCATATCCACCTTCAACGCTTCTGGGTCCCAGTACAGTGGGAAATCGTTGAGGATAGCGTAGTTGTCGGTGAACGCCATATCATGAGGCAAGCGCGGGCCAGGTAATTCTATGGGCACATAGTGAACCAGTTCCCGGGCGGCATTGACTACCCCGTAGTACATATAAGGTGCCTGTTTGCCATAATTAAAAAACAGGAGTTCACCTGTTGCTTCATCAACCTTGCTGTGTGCGGATACGCCCCAGCCGGGTGTAACCTGACTGGTCCATGGTGCCTTACCTTGTGGTTCCAGTGTTCGTGGGTCAAGCTCATAGACATCGCCACACTGGTAGAAGGAACTGGCGGCCTTGCCACCGTGGACGACGACATCGGTGCTGGAAGAATCCTTTAAACGGGTTCTTGCGCCACAACCATCAATGAGAGATTTCGATGGTGGTTCCATCAGGCCTGCCCAAAGTGCTTTTCCCGCCTCCTGCTCTGCAACGAATCCGTCACTCCTGACAAACCGGTTGTGATACTCAGCTTCTCCATTTTCCATATACAGCGCATGCAGCATCCCGTCCCCATCGAAAGGGTGATATCGGCCAATCGCGTGGAAAAGTGGGTTCTCTGTGTTTCTGATATAAACACCTGCAAGGTCAGAGGGAATTTCCCCCTCTACATCCAGGTCATAGGCGTTGTATTCCCGAGTGTTCGGCCGCCAGGCGCCCGAGCGATAGGGATGATCATCCTCCTCAGGTAGAGTTGAGCTGTATTCAGCGACGAGTTCGAGCTTCATCTGATTTCCCTTTTAAGTGGCTAATTGGAACATCCATTCCAGCAATGGTAAGACATTGTTACCAGTCTTACGAACGGTTTTTGTTTAAGGTGTCTAATTGGTTTCAAGAATGGATAAAATAACTTGTGTAACTAGACCGAGTCAAGTTCTGGTAGGCTATCAACAAATTCGATGCTCATCACATACTCCCTTCCTTGCTTAATTTAGTTTTGCTAGCCACGCTCGATAATCTCCTTGATCAGTTTCAGTTCGTGCGCAGGAATAGTGGATCTTTCGTTCTTCGCGTACAGAGTGAGGAGCCAGACCCCGTCTATCCCTGGGGTCTGATCCATTAAATTTGCCGCGTCTATTAAGCAGTCAGGCGACTAAACTCCAACTCAGGGAAGTCATCGTCGACCGATTCACGCAGTTTGTCGTAATAAACGTTTGCACCACCAAAATAGATCAACACCCGTGGTTTGTGATTTTCGATGTTTGCTCCCATCATCCAGGAGTTTACCTTGTCGCCCTCGGCCATCAATGTTTGCTCGTGTATTTCGGCAACGTGCGCTGACCACTCTTCTTCAGCTTGTAATTTGGGTGTGAAAACATCGTAGCCATCGCTTTCCATTTTCTTTATGCAGTCTGTGATCCACATAATGTTTTGCTCAATGGAAGTGGGCAAATTGGCAAAAGGTGCCTGTGGACCAGTGATCGTAAACAGGTTGGGAAAGCCAGCAGCGCAGACCCCCATGATTGAATCCGAGGTTTTGTCCCATTTTTCTACCAGAGTCTGGCCATTTAGCCCGCGAATCGGGAACGCCTCCAATGCACCAGTGTAGGCTCTGAAGCCTGTGGCTAGAACAATGATATCGAACTCGTACTCATTCGCGTCGGTACTCACACCGGCTTCTGTTATGCCAGTTATGGTCTCTCGGTCGCGAATATCTACAAGGTGCACATTATCTCGGTTAAAAGCCTCGAGGTAGCCGTGGTCCAATGGCGGGCGCTTGGCAAACAGGGGATATTCACCTAGCTTGGGCGCCAGCAATTCTGCTAACTCGGGATCGTCAACCCGTTCCTTCATCTTGTTGATGATGAACTCTGATGCCAGCCGGTTAGATTCTGCGTTACCTAGCAAATCGTCGAAGGTTTCGAACACCCAGCGAAAACTTCCGGTCCAGTTCTCTTCAAAGATACGTTGCACCTCTTCGGGGTCGGTGTCGGCCGCATTCCTTCCCACCGGGCTATCAAATGCCATCCCGAAAACATGGTTGCGGCACTTGGCGACTATCTCGTCATAATGATCCTTAATGTCTTTTTCCCACTCCGGCGTCATGGGTTTCTGCATCGCGGGCAGGATATAATTAGGCGTGCGTTGGAATACGGTGACGCTGGCTGCGGTTTCCGCCAATACCGGTGTCATTTGAACGGTGGTTGCGCCAGCGCCAATGATGCCGATATGCTTGCCTGCATACTCGAGGTCTTCTGGCCATCTGGATGAGTGGAAGAGTGGTCCCTTGAAATTGTCCATGCCAGCTACTTTGGGAATAACAGGTTCGGAGATCATGCCCATGGCGCTGATGAAGTACTTGCAGGTGTAGGTGTCTCCGCCGGCAGTTGTAATTAGCCACAGGCCGCTGTCTGCTTGATAATCGGCACTGACAATTTCAGTGTCTAGTTGAATGTTTGGCCACATATCGCACTTGTCAGCGACGAAGTGCATATAGCGATGGGTTTCTTCCCAGCCTGGGTAGCGTTTGGACCAACTCCACTCCTGCAGAATCTCTTTGGAGAAAGCAAGACAGTAGTAGTAGCCCTCGCTGTCGGTGGCAGCACCGGGGTAGCGGTTCCATGTCCAGGTACCACCGATATCTGCCGCCTTGTCGAAGACGCGGATAGATAAACCGGCCTCGCGTATGTAGTGAATCAGACCAAGCCCGGCGAAGCCGGCGCCAATGGCGGTCACGTCAAAATCTGCTTTACTATGTTGCGTGCTGCTCATGGTTGGATGCTCCGTGTTTTAGCCTTGTTCGGTTCCAGTGGGCAGGAAGTGCCCATATTTCTTCATTGCCAGTGCGGCTGGCGAGTCTGGGTCCCCGGGGCCAGTCTTGACTTACTAATCATAAAGCATCATATTTTGAATAAAATTCAAGAAATAATCTACCCATGGAAACAAAAAAAGTTTGGATTGTTACTGGGGCATCCAAAGGAATCGGCTTGGCAATTGCAAAGCGGGCTCTGCGAGACATGAACGAAGCTGGACAGTTGTCAGTGCGGGTAGTAACTAATTGAAATGTGTTAACAGGATTGATAGGGGAGCAAGTTAATGGCGTTTATAGAGCGAGAAGAAGGTAAGCGGGTTTACTACGAAGATCACGGTGAGGGCAATAGTGTGATAATCCTGGTTCACGGCTGGGGTATGGGGGTGCGAACCTGGGACTATAGCCTGCCCAGACTGTTGGCTGCGGGTCAGCGTGTGGTTATGTTTGATCACAGGGGCTGCGGTCGCTCCGACAAAGATTTTTCCGATATGGGTATTCAAGCGATCGCTGGCGACCTGGTGGCGCTGGTGGAAGCTTTGAATGTGCAACAGGTGGTTCTAAATGGCTGGTCGCTAGGTGGGGCTGTGGTGGTTGAAGCGGCACGACAGCTCGGCGATATTTGCAGTGGCTTGGTGTTGACCTGTGGCGCATCGCCCTGCTATCTGCAGAAGCCCGATTATCCCCATGGGGGAACTGACGAAGCGCTCGCTGAAACGATGGCAGCTATGGCGGCGGACCGAGTTAACTTTTTAGCGGCGTTATCAGCCGGTATATGTGCCTCAGAGGTGAGTCAGGTGGTGGTAGATTGGATGTGGGCCATATTTATGGAGTCATCTCCTACGGCGGCGCAGTCACTGGGTGAACTCGGTGCCCTCGATCAGCGCGATATCCTGGCAAATTTAAGCATGCCTATGCTAAGTTTTGTTGGTGCTCAGGATGGTGTGGTCGACCCCAACGTGTGCCGCTCGGTGGCTGATTACAATAAGGGAGTTACCCTTGTAGAGTGCCCAAATTCTGGCCACGCACCGTTTATCGAAGAGGGCGAGCATTATCATGATCATTTACTGGCCTTCCTGGCTGACAACTTGGTGGGAGAGGGATGATGAGCAATTCCGTCAACTACGGCTTGTGGTATGACTTTCGTAATCCGGCCAACTGGGCAATGCCCTTTGACCAGTTCTATGTTGAGCGGCTCACGCAAATAGCAGATGCGGAGGCCATGGGATTTAATTCTTGTTGGCTGACAGAGCATCATTTTTGCGATGATGGCTATACACCTTCTCCCTTGGTATTGGCATCTGCAATTCTGTCTCGCACGCAGCAGATGCAGTTGGGTACTAACCTGATGCTGTTGCCACTGCATGATCCGGTGAGGGTAGCTGAGGATGTAGCAACCTTGTCTCTGTTGAGTGGTGGACGCTTCGATCTGGGGGTGGGAATTGGCTATCGCCAGTTGGAGTTTGGTCATTTCCAGCGGAAGTTGTCTCATCGCCCCAGCCTGGTGGAGGAGGGCATTGAAATACTGCGACGCAGTTGGACCGGCCAGCCCGTCAATTTTTCCGGCAAGCGTTTCGAGGTCGGTGATATCGCTGTCACGCCAGCACCAGTCCATACGCCCAAGATCTATTTGGGCGGGATGGTTGAGCCGGCTATTCAGCGTGCCGCACGGGTTGCCGACGGCTTCCTAAGTACCGGTGGTATCGGTATGGATGTTTATAACGAGGCTCTGTTGGCCAGTGGGAAGTCAGCGCAAGATGGCGACATCATTCTCGGCTGCTGGGCTATTATTGCCGAGGACCCAGAAGCTGAAGCCGCGAAAATTGGCGAGCACGTGCTCTACCACATCAATGAGTATATAAAGTGGGGGGCATTCGGGCCGCCCGGCCAGACGCCTTTGTTTGAAGATGCCTCCGCGGCGATAGAAAACGGGCTCTATGAGCTTTGGGATGCGGATCAAGCCGTCAGTGAATTGAGCAAACTATTGGATACGTATCCCAACATTCGAGATATCCATTTTTGGGCACAGTTTCCCGGTGAACCGGTGGAGTCCGGCAATCAGCGTATGCGCTATATAGCGGAGAAGGTCTTGCCTCGCCTGCGTTAGTGGTTCTGTTGTTAGCTATAACCACACATGGAGAACATGCTGTTGATGAACAGGCGGTGGGCTTCGGAGAGGTCAATGTCTGCATCGAAGTACACCGCAGATCGCAAGCCGATCATTAAAGCATAAGAAATTTCTGCTGCGTCTTTGCTGCTCTGCATAAATACATCGGGCGCAGCTTTAAAAATGTCTACCAGGTAGGCTTTGCAGCGTTCATCAAACTCCGCTTTCGTGACTCGCAGTACGTCGTCATTTACTGCTGCACCAAAGCACTCCAGCATAAAGCCAATTTCCTTGACGGTGCTAGCTTCGCCCTTGAACCAAAAGTCCGCCAGGGAGTGAATTTGTTCGCGGGGTTCCTGATAGCTAAATTCCTCAATCTTGGCGAGGAAGCGAACGGACACACTGTCAAAGTACTGCTCCAGAATGTCTTCTTTGCCTTTGAAATAGTACAGTAAGTGGCTGGCAGACATATCAGCCCCCTCAGCAACATCTGCCAGCGTGGTCTTGACATAGCCGCGGTCGAGGATGCGGTCATGCAGCGATTTGAAAATAAGCCGTCTGCGCTGGCCACCACGACTTTCGCGACTTTGTTTTAGCTTGGGGGGCCTTGTAGATCTAGACATGGCGCGCAACCTTATCACGGTCCGGGCACTGGTTGCAGCCCGAATCGGATTTCTTGAATATAATTCAAAATACATCTACTATCCCATGTCCGTAAGCTGGGAGTTAGACGTGATGAATGTGCAGAATTTACGGATGGTCATTACCGGCGGCGCCGTTGGCATCGGCGCGGGAACCGCCCGTCTGGCGGCCAGCAAGGGTGCTAAGGTCGTTATTTCTGATCTGAACGATGAAGCAGGGTCCGAACTGGCGCAGGAAATAGTTGCAGCGGGTGGCGACGCAATTTACCAGCACGCGGACGTGACCAAAGACGAAGATGTTCTGGCACTGATGGAGGCTGCGGCAAACGCCTACGGCGGCATCGATGTGTTGCACAACAATGCTGGCATACATGAGAGCATGTTCGGAGGCGACCTTTCTTTGGAAGGTATGTCGCGGGATACTTTTGAAAAAGTGATGTCTGTAAATGTTACCGGTGTCTGGCTGTGCGCCAAACATGCATTACCTTACTTGCGTAGAAGTGAACAGGCTTCGATAATCAATGCGGGTTCTACCAGTTCTTTGTCCGGGTATCCCCAATGCCAGGCCTACGGGGCCAGCAAGGGTGCTGTAATGCAGTTGACCAAGATGTTGGCGGTGGACTTGGCCGCAGACGGTATTCGCGTAAATTGCTATTGTCCTGGTTCTATTCACACCCAGATTGTCGATAACTTTCTCGCCGCCGCACCCGATCCGGAGGCGATGTTAAATACGATGACCATGACGCACTTGATTCCCCGAATGGGCCAGCCGGTGGATGTGGCGGAATTGGTTTGTTTTCTGGCTAGCCCAGAATCGAAGTTCGTGAATGGCGCTGTTTGGACGATCGACGGCGGCTCATTGGCGTGGCGAGGGACTCTTGATGTACTTGGAATGGAGGTGCAGGCATGAGCTTGAGTGCTGGTGAAAAACTGGAGATACATGAACTTTTAGCCCGCTGGGCGTATGCCTATGATGAGCGTGACCCCAGTATGTTGGCGAATTGCTTCACCGAGAATGCGGACTTTAGTATGCGCATAGCCGGAGGCGACCTTGTAGGTCCGTTTGAGGGCCGTGATGCCATCATGGGCCTGATGGCGGGTTCCATGGATGAGCAAACCGATGTCAGGCGGCATGTGGTCTCCAATATTTTCTTTGATGAAAGCGGTGACCAGATTCAGGTTATTTCCAATCTTACCCTGATGGCGACTGAGAACAGCGAGATCCAGTTACTCTCTGCAGGTGTATACCGGGATACCGTCGTCAACGAAGCAGGCGTGTGGCGGCTGGTGAAGCGTCATCTTGATCTAGACAAGGCATACTAGGAGCTTCGATTTCGTGAATATAGGTAATATTCCGGCAAAAACTGCCCGACTCAATCCTGCGCAGGAAGCACTGATCGATGTTGAAACCGGACGCCGTATGACCTTCGGTGACCTCGATGAGCGGGTGCGTCGACTGGGCAATGCTTTGATTCACACTCTTAAGTTGGAAAAGGGTGACCGGGTAGCCATTCTTTCGCGGAACGCCATCGAATTCATGGAAATTTACTACGCCTGCGCGCGTGTTGGGATGATAGCCCAGCCACTCAATTGGCGTCTGGGTGAGGCGGAGATGGTGCGCATCCTCGAAGACGGTGAGCCCGCTGTTATGTTTGTTTCAGATGAGTACCTGGCAATTGGCGAGGCAATTAAACCGCAGCTTCCCGTGCAGCAATGGTTTAGTTTTGGCCCGGGTAGTGATGGAAGTTACGACCAACTCATCGCACAAGCAAGCGCGGATGAACCGGTTGCAGCGCATTCTGTCGGTGGCGATGACCCAGTTCTAATTCTCTACACCGGGGGTACTACCGGTGAGTCCAAGGGTGCGCTGCATACGCATCGATCGCTGTATATGGGCATGCTCAACCAGACTGTGGCGGAGCGTATCGTGCCGGGGGATGTGTACATGCTGACGGGGCAGATGTTTCACATTCCCGTAGCTCTGGCCATGAATTACCAGGCCCATGGTTGTCCCTTGGTACTGATAAATTTTGACGCACGGTTGGCGCTGGAAACGATAGAGAAGGAAAAGATTTCCGCATTCCTGGGTATTACCACCATGCTCAATTGGATGATGGCCGATGAAAAATTTGGCGCCTTTGATATCTCCAGTCTTCGCAATATCCAATACGGCGGTGGTCCCATGCCCCACAGTGTGGTGGCGGCGGCCCTAGAGGCCTTTCCCTGCACAATTATTCAAGGCTACGGGCAGACCGAGGGTATGACGATGAGCTTCCTGTCCCAGGAAGACCATCAGGCTGCTCTGCAGGGAGATCATCCAGAGCGTTTAGGTAGTTGTGGACGCGAGGGTTTTGTCACCACCATGCGACTCGCTGACCCCGAGGGAAACACTATTCCGCGTGACAGTAAAACACCTGGCGAAATACTCGTGAAATCTGAAGCCAATATGGTGGGTTATTGGCGACGCCCCGATTTGACGGCAAAGACTATCAGGAATGGCTGGATGTGGACCGGCGATATCGCAGTTTGGGATGAAGATGGCTACATCTTCATTGTCGATCGTGCCAAGGACATGATTATTTCCGGCGGCGAGAATATTTACAGCACTCAGGTTGAAGCGGCGATCCACCAGCACCCAGCAGTGCTGGAGTCGGCAGTTTTTGGTGTGCCCGACGACGAGTGGGGTGAGGCCGTAAAAGCTGTTGTAGTGCTCAAGCCGGGAGAGACTGCCACGGAAACCGAGATCATCAGCGCGGCGGCAAAGCATCTGGCTTCCTATCAGAAGCCGCGCTCTGTGGACTTCGTTGACAGCCTCCCCAAAGCTCCTACCGGGAAAATACTTAAACGTACTTTGCGTGATCCCTATTGGGCTGCGGCGGAGAGAAAAATATGACGGACTTATTGTCTGAAGAGTTGCTTGCCACTATAGGTCGCCGGAGTGAACCGCGACAAGAAATCGTAACGCGGCGGGATATTCGAAAGTATGCCGTTGCCACCGGCAATCGCCAGCGCAAGTATCTGGATGGCGACCAGGCGCCGCCCATGTTTCACGTGCCGCTTTTTTGGGATGTGGTCGAGCTTGATCAGCTCACTCCCGATGGTGTCTCTATTGATAGTCTGCTTCCCAAATTTCCGCTGCAAAAAGCCATGGCGGGAGGCCTGAAGATTGAGTACCACAAACTTATCCGCCCTGGCGACTGGCTTACATCGACCCGCACGCTTACTGATATCTATGAGAAAGAGGGTCGTTCGGGTGCGCTGATTTTTTATGAGGTTGTCATGGATATCGTTGACGATGAAGGTGAACTCGTAATTCGGGAGAAAACCACGAGGATCCTGCGATGAGTGAAGCAGCAGTTCGCTTTGAATCCCTAAGTGTTGGCGACGACCTGCCCAGTCGCGAATTTGAATGTGGTAATGTTCAACTCATGCTCTACAACGCAGCCCTGTGGAATGGCCACCGTATACATTTCGACGAGCCCTATGCCACCCAGGTCGAGGGATATCCGGGATTGGTTGTTGCCGGTCCACTTCTAGGTGACTGGTTGCACCAGTGCGTTGAAGAGTGGCTGGGAGAAGATGGCAGGGTGGTGTCTATAGACTACTCCAATCGGGTTGCCACCTATGCGGGGGATGTATTGACCTCAGGTGGAACTGTTATGGAATGCAGGAGTGGTAGCAAGGAAGCTGTAATCGATGTGTTCATAAAAAACGCTGCGGGCGAAGTGGTCACTCCAGGGCAGGTTCTGGTTCGGTTTGGCGATGTCTGGTAGTTCTTTGCGAGGCAAGGTGGCCATAGTTGGTGCTGCTGATACCGAAGTAGGTACGCTGCCGGGCCGAACTCCCATGGAGCTTGGGGTGGAAGCAGCGTTGGCGGCCATTGCCGATGCTGGCTTGGATAAGACTGAAATTGACGGGTTGGTGACCTGCAATGCCATGGCGCAACCCATGCTCTACCACGCTGAGGCAACTGCAGAGTATTTACAGATATTTCCCCGTTATTGCATTGCAGCGGGCGCTGGCGGCGGTACTACCTTTTCCATCATTCACCACGCGGCCTCCGCAATCGTGACCGGAATGGCAGATATCGTGGTGGTGACCATGGCCGATTCCATGCGCAGTGGCTTAACTCGCGATCAGGCCATGATGGTTCAAGCTTCGACAGGTCATCCGGAATTCGAACAGCCCTATGGACCAACTGTGCCCGCCTACTATGCATTGATTGCTCGGGCGCATATGGCTGAGTACGGCACAACGGCAGAGCAATTTGCGGGCGTAGCGGTGGCCTGCCGGGAGCATGCTCGACGCAATCCGACGGCTCAGATGCGCGATCCCATTAGCGTTGAGGACGTTATGAATTCTCGACTGATTGCTGATCCACTGCATCTGTTGGACTGCTCCCTGGTTTCCGATGGCGGTTCAGCAATCGTGCTGACCTCTGCTGAACGCGCAGTTGACATGCCCAACTCACCGGTCTATATGCTCGGAGCTGGTGAGGGACATAGTCATGAGCATATTTCTGCTGCCCGCAGTCTAACCACCTCGGCGGCTAAGGATGCGGGCGAGCGCGCCTTCGCAATGGCAGGCATGACACCTGCCGATATTGACTTTGCGCAGTTGTATGACTGCTTTACGCCAACCGTGTTGGTGGAGTTGGAGGATTTAGGATTCTGCCAAAAAGGAGAGGGCGGTGCGTTTGTTGAAAGTGGCGCCTTGTTGCCGGGAGGCAGTCTGCCTGTAAATACTCATGGTGGGCTCTTGTCTCACAGTCATCCCGGTAATCCGGGCTCCATGTTTGCGTTGACTGAATCGGTATGGCAATTGCGAAACCAGGCGGGCGAGAGACAGGTACCCGCTGCGAAAAATGCATTGGTGCACGCTCAGGGCGGCATCATGTCGTCTCACACAGCGTTAGTCCTGAGTAACGGAGTTGCCTGCTGATATGAGTGATAATATTTTAACGAAGATTCAGCCGCAGCAGACCGAGTTGGCAGCGCCTTACTGGGAAGCTTGTCGGCGAGGAGAATTGGTGCTGCAACACTGCACAGGATGCGGAGAGTTCCAGTTCTACCCCCGTACAATTTGCAGTCACTGTGGCGATGGCGCACTCGAGTGGGCCCCAGTGAGCGGCCGCGGGCGCATTAAGAGTTTTACGGTTGCCAGACGCGGGATATCCAAGGCCTATGAGGCACCTTACGTGATCGCTCTCGTTGACCTGGCTGAAGGTCCCTGCATGATGAGCAATATTGTGGGCGCCGCCCCGGAGCAGGTGCACATTGGCGCGGAGGTAACCGTCGCCTTTCAGTCCTGGGGTAGTGAGCAAGATTTGCCAGTTTTTGAGTTGGCTGAGGTATAACGGTATGACCGATGACAAGATTATCGCGGCGGTTATTAATCCTGATGCCCCACCGGAATCGCTTGAGGCCAAACAGCCAGCTGTTAACAACGGTATTGAGGTTTATTCGAAGGACGGTTATTTCAGCCCTGACTACATGGCGCTTGAGTGGGAACGCATGTGGAGTCGCAGTTGGCTTATAGCAGGAGTGCAGTCTGATTTGGCAGCCGAGGGCGACTTCTTTGTTTTTGATGTTCGCGGAGAGTCGCTGATCGTAACTCGCACAGAAGAAGGCATAAGGGCCTTCTACAATGTGTGCAGTCACCGTGGCACCCGCTTAGTCTGGGAGGAGAGAGGCAATCGCAAGGTGTTTGTCTGCCCTTTTCACAGCTGGAGTTTCAACAACGATGGTGGTCTGCGGCGAATTACCGATGAAGACACCTTTGATCCAGCGTTAATTGCGCATCGTCCTGGACTGCAGGCAGTCGCCTGTGAGGTGCATGCCGGTATTGTCTTTATCAATATGGCAGATGAGCCACCTCCTCTGAGTGAAAGCATCGGTCTGCCTGAGGGCTATCTGGAAGCATATCGCCTCGATCAGATGAAGGTTGTTCGCCACGTGCGCAGTGAATGGGCGGCCAACTGGAAGGTTGGAGTTGAGGCTTTTTACGAGAGTTATCATCTGCATGCGGTGCACCCGGAAACCCGCGGAGTAATGGGCGATCTCAATGTGCAATACGATTTATATCCCTGTGGCGCCAGTCGTATGATCGTGCCTCTGGGGCAGCCCAGCCCTCGCGCTCATGATCAGGAGACTGTCAACGAAGGACTGCAGCTTATGTTGCAGGATGCGGGCATCGACATAGCCAGCTTTCCTGGCAAGGCCGGTGATGTGCGACGCGCAATCCAGAAGTCCAAACGCGAGCGCTCGCAACAACTGGGTCTGGAGTACGAGCGGTTTGAAGATGGACAATTATCCGACAGCTGGGCCACGGGTATCTTTCCGAACGTGCAGATTGGTTGTCATCCGGAAGCAGTTTTTTTAATGCGTTTCCTACCTCATGAGAGTGACCCCGAACGTTTTTACTATGACACCATGACTTTGCTTTTGTCCGCCGAAGATCCCGATTATTGCCCCCCGGGCTGGATGGGATTGCCAGAGGGCACCGATATCACCGGGCAACACAGGCCAGCCACCGAGCACTATAGTGCGGGGGAAGATGCCAATCTTGGTATGGTGCTAGATCAGGATGCGGATTTTCTACCCATCGTCCAGCAGGGCATGCGTAGCCGAGGTTTTAAAGGCCAGCTGTGGGGCGAGCAAGAGCAGCGGCTGCGGCACTTTCACGTGGAATTGGAGCGCCGTCTGGCAGTCGATCAAGACAGTTGATTATGACTTGACAAATGTGTTGCACAAGTTCAATCTTGAATTTGAATCAAATTCAAAAATCACAAATTTCTAATGAATTTACAGGAGCCCATGAAAATGAATATGTTCCCGCACACCAAACAGTTTCTGAGCTGGCAGGCCATGAAGAAAGGCCTGTTGATAGGACTAACCCCGGCGCTGGCATTGGTTCCAGAAATGAGCTTGGCTCAAGGGCCAGTGCTAGAGGAGATCATGGTCACCGCGACTCGCCGTGGTAGCACCGACATAATGAAAACCCCGGTAGCGGTTACGGCTATTACAACTGAGGATATTGAGGCCTATTCACCTAGAGATTTGAATGACATTGCGGTCATGGTGCCAAGCCTGTCGGCAGGTACTGTGGCTGCGTTTAAATCTGCGTCGTTTGCTATGCGCGGCGTTGCTGAGACTACGATCATCGTTTACAAAGAGTCGCCTGTGGGCGTCACGATAGACGACTTTGTTGTAAACCACGTGCAGACGCAAAATCTCGAAATGTTCGACATAGAACAGGTCGAGGTTCTTCGTGGTCCGCAGGGAACACTGTTCGGCAAGAACACGACTGGCGGCACAATTAATATAAAGACAAAGAAGCCCAAGCACGATGAACGAAATGTTGATTTCCGCTACGAGTATGGCGACTTTGGTACCAACAAAGTAAGCGGCTCTCTTAATGTTCCAATTATTGAGGACAAGCTTGCTTTCCGTTTTTCAGGGCAGTGGCTTGAAAGCGATGGATACTACGAGAACAATGCCAGTTATGGACCGCTTACCGTAGCGCCCGGACTGCTAAACTCAGGTGGCGCTATCGACGGCCAAGTGGGTCAGGGTGACGGTAGTGACCTGGGTGGAGATGATGTGGTTTCGACGCGTACGAAACTACTGTGGTCTCCAACAGATAACTTCAATGCATTGTTCCAGTATGAATACATTAAGGATCAGGGTGCGTCGCCACCCGTGATCAATGAATCAGGTCCGGGTTATAACTTTGACAAATGGGGTTTTGCTGCTGACGGGGGTGACCCGCTCAAGGTGGCGGGCATTACCAATCAGGACAATTTTCTCTTAGAGATGTCTAGTGGACATCAGATAGACATTGAAGGTTTTTACCTCAATCTTGACTGGGCCATAGGCGATTACACCTTGCACTCTGTTACGGGTCAGCGGAATCAAGAGTCACACTTACCAAGTACCTATACAGGAGAGATATTTAGAACGTTGTTCGATGCAACGCGTGATGATGATCGAGAGACTTTCCAACAGGAATTTCGTGTAGTGTCTAATTTGGATGGCCCGCTCAACTTTGTTGGCGGTTTGTACTATCAGCAAGAAGACATCGATTTCTGTGTGGTTCAGATGGTGGGCTTTGTGGACTTATTGCTAGAAGGGCAGCCAGACTTCCTCAGTGACAATCCTCTGATTCTTTGCAATGCGCAAGAAGCTGAAGCGCTAGCGGTCTATATTGATGGTACTTATGATGTGAATGATCGTTTTCGCATCAGCGCTGGCTTTCGCTACACCGATGAGGAAAAGGAATGGAACGGGCGACCTCGCCGACCCATTCAGGCGTTACCCGATGGCGGGCTTGATCCAACGTTTACCTGGGAAAGTCTGGGAACTCCTTTGGCCGGGGCAGATTTTGAACGATTTCCTGACGGCGTTGTAACCGACAAGGAAAGCTGGCAGGAACCAACTTACCGTCTGCACTTCGCCTATGATTTAAGTGAAGATATGTTCGGTTGGGCTGGTTACTCTCGCGGGTTCAAAAGTGGGGGTTATAACGATCAGGCTGGTACAGTACTCGATCCTATTCCAGAAGTTGCAGCTCGCCCAACTGACCCGGAAATTGCTGATTCCTTTGAAGTGGGTTTGAAGTCTACTTTGGCTGGCGGTGCAGTGAATATTCAGGTTACCGGTTTCTACGTTGAATATACCGACGCGCAACGTACCTTTAATGTGACCTTTCCCACTGGCCAGGCAACATTGTTCTTTAATGCGGCTGAACTCGAAGTTATGGGTATTGAGATCGAAGGCTCTTGGGCGATTACTGACAACTTGGTCCTGCGCGGTAACGGCATGTGGCAGGATGCAGAGTTTAATGAGTTCATCGCGGATACCAACTTTGACGGTGTCGATGATGTTGATCTAAGCGGAAAGCCGCCCACGCGTACGCCAGAGTGGATGTATACCCTGGATGTAAATTATCATTTGGGGCTAGACTTCGGCAACATGGATTTCAATCTTAGGGTTGCATACGAAGACGAATCCGTCGCTAGCTACTCGGATGTCGATGAAGCTTATGACACGACTTTGAATGAGAAAACGGTATGGGATGCTGCGGTTACCTTTACTCACAGAAGTGAAAGGTGGTGGTTGCGCGGCTTTGCCAAGAACTTAACGGATGAGCGGTATCGCACAGGTTCACTCTCCGTTGCCAACTTCTGGATTATGTCTGCCTATGCTCCGCCCAAATACTATGGCCTTGAGTTGGGTCTGAATTTTGATTTCTAGGCGCTAGTTGACTGATAGCTTTTATTGTTAGTTAGGGTGTAACGATTGGGCCGGCTTTTGTCGGCCTTTTTTCGTATGTAAGGAACTCTGCGATATGACGATTCGGCGGTTAGTGTTTTGTGTGGCGTTTTTCTCTTTACTGGTTTCAATTGCCCCGGCTTCTGCCGAACCTTATAGAGAGTTGGCAGCGAAAGAAGCGCCCAAAACCATTCAAGACCGTGCTTACTCCTCACCCATATGGTACCGTCCATGATCACGCGATTCATAATAGCCCTCACTATAATTGCATTGCCGCAGGCTGCGGTATCCGGCGTTGATTCAGGAGAGGCACTCTATGGGCAGCACTGTGAGCATTGCCACGGTGGTTATGTGTCGAAAGCTCCCCAGTCGAGTTTGCTGCAGATCATGTCCCCCAGTTCTATCTATCGGGCCATGAGTGAGGGGGTAATGCGTGAGCAGGCACGCGATTTAAAGTCTGCTCAGCGGCAATTGATAGCTGAGTATCTCACGGGTCAGCCTTTGATTGATGCCGCCAGCGCGCCGTTACCGACCGCCTGCGATAGTTCGCCAACAGGTGTTACTGGCGGGGCAAGTAAAGCCTTAACAGGCTGGGGCGTAGACCTGGGTAATCGTCGCTTTCAGGGTCCTGATCACACGCAGATGCGGCTGGCAGATCTTCCGCGCTTGAAGTTGAAGTGGTCGTTTGCCTACCCAGATGCTGTGCGAGCCCGCTCTCAACCTTTGGTGCTGGGCAATACTGTCTATGTAGGCGCACAAAACGGCTCGGTGTTTGCACTGGATCGCGAGACAGGTTGTCTTCGCTGGCAATTTGAGACTGTGGCAGAGGTTCGAACTGCCATCGTTGCGGGCGACCAAGCATTTTCCACTGATATGCTGCTGTACTTTGGGGATCTGGTGGGCAATGTCTACGCTATCGAGGCGGCGACAGGCAAACTCGTGTGGCGTGACCGCCCCGACGATCACCCCAGTCTGACATTGACGGCGGCACCGGCACTGCATGAAGGTTTGCTCTATGTACCCCTGAGTGCATTAGAAGTTACCGCAGCGGCTGACCCTAACTATGCCTGCTGTACCTTTCGCGGTGGAGTTGCTGTCTATAACGCAATCACCGGGGCGCGGGTTTGGACTGGCTATACCATTGACAGGCCACCGGTAGAGGTGGGCAAGAACGCTGTTGGAACCCCGCGCATAGCGCCATCAGGTGCACCGATCTGGAATACGCCCGCGCTCGATGTTAAGCGTCAGGTCATGTACGTGGGCACCGGTGAAAATTATTCATCGCCTGCGAATGAGACCAGCGATGCGATTATCGCGTTGAGTATGAAGGACGGCTCGATTGTATGGAGTCAGCAAATGACACCTGGCGACGCCTGGAACATGGGTTGTGAGACGGAGGAGAAGCTCAATTGTCCCCCCGAAAATGGCCCAGATTACGACTTTGGCGCGGCAACAATACTAGCCAGCAATTCTGCTGGCAGGGACATCGTGCTGGCGGGTCAGAAATCCGGCCATGTTTATGCCATGGACCCGGAAAACGGCGGTGAGGTACTTTGGCACCAGAAGCTAGGGCGCGGTGGAATTCAAGGGGGCGTTCATTTTGGCATGGCTGTGGACGGCGACATCTTGTACGTGCCCATGTCAGACTTCGACGGCGGACCCCGGTGGCCCGGAGTTGCAAAACCTGGCATGTATGCGCTGGATATAACCAGTGGTGTGGTGAAATGGTATACACCGGCGCGGGATGTCTGTGACGGGCGAGAGTTCTGTCAGCCCGGTCTGTCTGCTCCGGCTACGGCGATTGCCGGCGGTGTTGTCGGGGGGGCAATGGATGGCCATTTGCGTGGCTATGACAAAGATACAGGCAAGGTGGTCTGGGATTTTGATACCGCGCAGATGTATGCGACCATCAATGGCATCGAAGCAAGAGGCGGCTCAATTGGTGGTGGCAGCGGGCCGGTATTTCACGGCGACATGCTCTTCGTCAACTCCGGTTATGGTATTTACTTCCATATGCCCGGTAATGTCTTGCTCGCGTTCGAGCTAGAGCCGTAGCTAAAATCTGGGCAGGAAAAGGATCTCCTCAAGGGCTGGGTTGGTGTGCCGCCGTCTGGCGGTCCAGTGACCCTTGGCGAAATTTTTGAATGTCCATTTTCATCGGTGAAATGGATTCGGTAGTGGAGCCTTCGTAAACGCAGACGCGTTCGATAATGCGCCATTCATCGTCACGTTTTTCATAGACGTCAAGGTAACGACCGTGCCATGTATCCAGTACATCGTTGTCTTTCTGGAACAGGTAGGTGACGTTGTAGGCTTCGCCGGATGCACGACTGCCGTCGGCATCTAGTTCGATTGAATGATTAAATATGCAATGGTTAGTGGACCGCCACCGTAGATGGCTGACAATGCACATTTCAACAAACTCCATGGCATTGCCAACGAAGAGACCATGGTTGTCAACCGCATCTGGCCAATAGGCCGATTTCATCAGTGATTCGTCTAATCTATCCAGGCCACGACAGTAACGATTGGCAGCATCTCTAATACATTCCATATCTGATAATTGTTGCGGTGAGTATCCCACGGTTAAGCCCCCTTACTTTTGCTGTTACCACTTTCGGATTCCATCGTGTAAATTGCGTCTTCTGGCTTGCGGGTACCCCTTAGCGATTCTGGTTGCTGGGTAAAGTAGTCATCTGTGGCCGGGTCGTCTCGCACCCAGTCGTTGATTTCGCTTCTGAAAATAATTTTCCATTCGCCATCGCGTTTTTCGTACCGATCCACATAACGGCCCGAAATAAAGAGATCGCGCTCTTGGGTATCTTCTCCTGTCTTCACCACGATGCGGTGGAAAGCCTGGAAATAAATCTCACCAATGGCAACATCACCCGTTACATCAATGTTTGTTTGTCCGATCATGTGATGATTGGCAAGGTGATCCTTCAAAGCTCTGTAAGCCATGGCGACAAAATCATCCGCACCACCTTTGAAGAAGCCATAATCAGTATCTGCGTCGTCGTGGAAGGTACTGCGCAGCAGCGTCATGTCCAGGCGATCCAGACCACGCATGTAGCGGCCAACGAGGTCAGTGATTTCCTGCTTGGCAATCAGTTCGTCAACGGTCAAAGTCATTCAGGTATCCAGGTAGGTATCTAACGTTTGATGGAAGTGGCGAATTCGTGACTCCTGATAGTTCCCGAGGGTTTCACTGCCCTTCATTGATGCCAGTATGCCGGCCCACTGCCTTTGGAAATTGTCTGTATCCTGGTCGAGCACATGTCCGAGGCGATTGTCTCTGAAAGCAGGCACCGACGTGTAGGAATCATCAATGCCAAGTCTTACCGTGTTCGCCGGTGCTGGTCTTGTCCCATCCTCTGGCAGGGGCTGTAACATCATGATGTCGTGAATACACTTATCGACGCCGAGTGGGCGGAATCGATAGATTAGCGGGATAACAATGCCGGGGAAGAAACACGCGTTGGGGAAAAGATGATACTCAATGGAGTCCAGCATCTCACTGTTTGATGTATTAGAGAGATTGACTTGCATTTTTTCGCCGAGACTTTGTCGCAACAGGTCAGCATGGCGCTGGCGAGCGTTCATACCCGACGGTAGAGTATCGGGGTCGTGACCGAGGTATTTGAATATCTCTGCCTGGCTTGCCTCGCGTTCTGAATGTGGATTACCGCTACTCAAATTTTGAAAGAATCGGCTGACATGGGGACTGAAGTTGTCGTACTGGGTGTTGGCCCAGCTTGAGGTGTTCAGCCCCTCGGGATGAGTGCCGAGTACATGATAGGCTTCAAGAAAACCTTCCATGCACATCTTCCAGTTACCAGAGAGGATTTTCTGCGTATGCAGGGTGATGAAGCGATCTTCAAGGTTCCAGTCGGAAAAATGCGTTGGTAGGACTTCAAGGTAGTCGTCGAGGGGACCTGCGTTTCGATCCAGATTAATAAACACAAATCCACCCCAGGTGTCGCAGGGTATTTCCATTAACCTGAAATCCGCCTCGTTGATATGTGGGAAATCCCATCGACCAGGAATCTCTCTGAGTGAACCATCCAGATGCCAGGACATGCCGTGAAAAGGACAGCGAAGAAACTGCTTGCCCTTGCCCGATGAACCCGCATCGCAAAATTGCATTCCCCGGTGCGGGCAGGAGTTGACGAACGCGCGGATCACTTTATCCTCGCCGCGAATCACGATAACCGAATAATTTCCGATCTCGTAAACCGTGTAGTCTCCTGTGCCTGGGATTTGTTCTGCTCGACAAGCCCACTGCCACGTTTTTGTCCAGAGCTTTTCCATTTCGCGGTCATGAAATGCCTGGGATGTGTAACGGGAATAGGGGATGTCTTCATCACCCAGGAATTCGTACTGGGCCTGGCGAAGTGCCTGAGCTGGATTATCGGCATCGCTAACGAGGATATCCTGTGGGGTGGGGCCGGGACAACGGGCTTCACCAGGCTCAAGTTCAGGTGGGCTTTCAAGATAAATGTCTCGCGACACTCGATTCTCCTTGGGCTCTGCAGAGAGTTCTTTTCTTGGCAAATTCGCTTCAAAGCTTAACATGTATCCCGGAAAAGAAAGATAGGCTTGACTGTTTTGTAAAATTCGGTAGCGTTTGGTCAGTCGGTCCGCCGGTATGATGAATGGGAGTCCCATGGCGCGGTCGCTTTTAAGGGCCATGGTTTTCAAGTCCATGTTGGTCATAACAAGCCCACCAGTCGGGGTCATGTACGGGCGATTTCTGCGGATGTAAAGCAGCACCCAGAAATACTGTTTAATTATCTGGAGACGGAACAGGACAGGCAAGGATTTCGGGATTGCGTGCATTTAACCCGAGAGATTATGTGCCAGCCGGCAATGGATGCGTACCAGGGCGAAGTGATTCAGCCGATGGCTGAGCGCGGTGCAGATTTGATCAAAGGCGCTACCGAGCATTCAATATCAGCGGCGGTCTATACAGACGAACACTGGCAGAAGCGGCAAAGAGAAGGCGTGCCTCGACGTTCTATGTACTGACAACTTAACTACCCGTAATGAGATAATCCGGTGATGAACACATACAAGCGCGACCGATTTCCTTCCGATATCATCAGCTATGCTGTTTCACCAGCAGCGAGCAATTTTCCTACCGAGGATCGTACTTACAGCCATATTTAGGGTTTAGAGTAGTTGGCTGATTCCGCGAAAATGTGGTTTATTCTTCTTATATCCAATTCAATTGTTCATTATTTAAAAACGGAATAGAAACCGCTCCACCTTTTCGAGTGACTGCTATTGATGCGGCACGATTAGCTATTTGTAAAGCTGATGCAATTGTTTTTCCTTGGCTCAAACTTGCCACAAAATATCCAATAAACGTATCGCCAGCACCGGTTGTATCAACGACTTCTACCTCAAAAGCAGATTCCTCAATCCACTCGTTTGCTTTCGCATAAATCACTCCTTTATTACCCAACGTCATTATAATTGCAGCATTCGGATAAGTCGCTTTCATTTTATGAATAATAGATTTGACGTCATGTTCGCAAGTCAATTTTTGTCCTTCCGTTTCACTGACAATAAAGCAATCAACCAACGCTAAACAATAATCGTGCACAACAGCCGTCATCGGTGCAGGATTAAAGAAAACCATCATTTCTTTTTCTTTTGCTTTCGCAATAATAGAATTGATATTATTAATTTCATTTTGCAAAATCAAAAAATCGTCTTTTCCAAAATAAGATAATGTATCGTCAATTTGTTTTTCTGAAATCGTTTGATTCGCTCCACCATGAATAATAATGGCGTTTTCGCCGCTATCATTTACTTGAATAATCGCGTGTCCTGTTGCTTCTTCTAGGATATTGATAAACTGCGTATTGACGTTCCATTCTTCGAGTTGTTCTTTGATAAACAAACCGCTTTCGCTAATATTCCCAGCGTGAAAGACTTCGACACCAGCCTTTGCAATAGCCACACTTTGGTTACAACCTTTTCCACCAATAAACGTCTGAAACGATTTACTGGCAATCGTTTCGCCAGGTTGTACAAAGTGCGACAATGAATACACATAATCTATATTTATCGAACCGAAGTTTAGTATTTTCATTTTTAATGTTTGTGTGTATATTCTTTTGAATGTTAAAAATAGCATCTCTCTGCTTGATTCTCAAATATTGATTGAAATCATTTTTTGTTTAAAATCTATCTTCTATCTTTCAGTAGTCCGTGCAGTTTTTATTAGTAATTAACTATCAATGGTTTATATTTTCTCGATTGCTGCCAATGAATTCCTCAGAACGGAATCTTGAACTATGAATACGAATAAATTCTCGAAATCAGATGCGATGTATCGCCGTGCAAAAGCTGTGATCCCAGGCGGTATATTTGGTCACTATGGTTTCTCCGTTCGCGAAACTGGCCCTAAATTTTTCTCTAGAAGCAAGGGCGCCTATTTCTGGGATATTGATGAAAACAAATATGTGGACTATATGTGCGCGTATGGGCCGATGATTCTCGGCTACAACGACCCCAAGGTTGACGAGGCTGTGCACAACCAACTAAAAGACGGCAACACCGTGAGCTTGGCGTCACCCGTCCTGGTTGAACTTGCCGAAACTCTGGTTGATATGGTCGCCGCGGCAGATTGGGCCCTGTTCGGAAAGAACGGCGGAGACAGTACCTCGCTGGCGGTGATGATTGCCAGAGCTGCTACCGGCCGCAAAAAAATCGTCAAGGTCATGGAAGGATATCATGGTGCCGCACCTTGGATGCAGGAGGGGCGTCCGGGCACGATTCCAACAGATTCAGAACATGTGCTTGAGGTTGCCTGGAACGATGCCGCCGGTTTGCAAAAACTGATCGACCAGTACCCGGGAGACATCGCCGGGTTTATTTCGTCGCCCTATAACCATCCTGTCATGAGAGACAACGAACTACCGGCCGCAGGATATTGGCAGCAGATAGAATCCCTGTGCAGAAAAGATGAACAATATCGCCAGTAGCAGTCCGCTCGCAAATAACAACATCATGATTGCCGCTAGGCCCTGCCTCGTACCTCTCAGCAGCAGTTCCATCAGCGCCACTAGGCTGGCGGGTGCATAGTGTTCATGGTTTTGGTCTGAGAAGCAGAGGGTGAATATCAGCACTAGGGCAATGCGAAACTCCCTAACCTCAGGCCTGAATCGATAGAAACAAAAGCATCAGCTGCTCAACAAGCTCCGCAAAAGGCGGGATAAAAAGCAGGCCCAGGACCCAGATCAGTGTCAGACCACCGCACAGCTTCAGATAGGTTTTTGTCGTCATACTCAGTTGCTCCTCGGGGCCAATTCAAATATCCACATGTCGCCATCAGCCACCTGAGTGACAATCTGTGAGACGGCTTCTTCGCTCGCACCACCTGCATACTTCTGCGCAAGCTTTTTCGCCACGCCTTCAACAATCATGGGTCCGTTTACACGCACTAACTCGCGCTCGTATCGTACCCCATCGATCCGAGCAACCGCCTGGCTGCTGCCTGCAACCACGTTGAACGCCCAATCCTTCCACAATTTGCCGAGAAACGAGCGCATGTAGCCGGACGGAACATACACCTTGCCCTCACTCTCCATAACGAAGATGCGACGCGAACTCATCGGCTGATCTGTCTGTAGCTCAAGAGTGTAAACACCATCAGTAAACGTCCAGTCTGGTTCCGCACCCTCATACAGTTCGCCTGAAACAAGCTGCCCACCGGGAAACAGGACTGAAGGCCCGTCGGCGTTCTGGTGTTTCAGTTTCAAGGTGATCAGTGTTGCACCGAGCAGTAACGCCAGTATTCCCACAATCTGTAGAACGATCTGCAAAATCATCTTACCCATGTACCAGTCTCCGTCTGTCAGCGCACTCCACTATAGTAACTTTCGAGAGGATATGTCCAGCCTGAAATTTTCCATATTTCGATTTATAATTCAGCAACTCACTGCGTTTTTGGGGCCGGGTGACTGCCGGCTCCGGCATGAATATTTTCCCCAAAGCGAGAACAAGCAGTTTATTCTTACTAATCATAATCAAGATGGACTTAAGGAAACAACCCATGCGATTCATTTTGTTTTTATTTCTGTTCGCCGTTGGTGTGGCTCAGGCATCGCCGCTCGTGATAGCCCATCGCGGGGCCAGCGGCTATTACCCGGAACACACGCTGGAAGCATACGCGGCGGCGATGGACATGGGCGCGGATTATATTGAACCGGATCTGGTGCTGACAAAAGACGGCCATCTGGTGGTGCGGCATGACATCTATCTTGAGACGACAACCAATGTTACAGATGTGTTTCCACAGAGAAAATCCCGAGTGGGCGAAAGGGAAGGCTGGTTTGTCAGCGACTTCACGCTGGAGGAGATCAAACAACTCAGGGCGCGGCAGCCTTTCGACGGCAGGAGCAGGGCGGATGATGACAAGTATAAGATCCCTACCCTGGGGGAGGTGATACGGCTCGTTATCGATGCCGAAGAAAAAACCGGCAGAAAGACGGGCATCTACCCGGAGTTGAAAGCGCCCGCCTATTTCCAGGCGCAGGGCTTCGACATGGCGTCAATCCTGCTCGCCGATTTGCAGCAACACGGGCTGGATACAAAAGGCTCGATGGTGTTTATCCAGTCATTTGAGCCAGAAGTTTTACGGCAACTCAACACCAAGACGGCGCTGCCCCTTGTGATGTTGTTGGAGCCCAAGAGCCGTGAGGAAATGAACGAGCCGAACATGCCACTGGATGAGGTCAGTGACTTTGCCGATGGTGTGGGCGTCATGAAATACCTGCTGATAAACGCCGCCGGCCAGGACTCGGGTTTTATGGCCCGTGCAAAGCAGCAGGGCTTGTTCGTCCATGCCTGGACTTTCCGGGAAGATGACTTGCCCCCGTCGTTCAACAGCGGAGCGGAGGAATTGCAACTCTACCTTAACCTTGGCATAGATGGGTTCTTCACTGATTTTCCCGATACGGGTGTGCAGGTGCGCGACAGTTGGCGTTAGGCCATAACCGTCAGAGCGTCTGACTGCCTGGCGCAAGCCCGCGGAGGAATTCGATATGGTCCCCTATGGCTGCCAGGCTGCGCTTTTGCAGGGCTTCACCTTCCGCCCTGTTGCCTTGGGTTAACGCCAGTGCGGGCATGTAGTAACCGGGCAACATGGCAAGGCGGTAGCTGTCGAACAGGCTCTCCGCGCTATAGTTTTCAATGCCGTTTCCTCGCAGTAGATAACATTCAAGCGCTTCCTGTTCCCATGCCCTGCGGTTGTCCGTTGTCACGCTCATTGTCATGAAATAGGCAAGATCAAATCCCGGTGGCGCAAGGCTATATTCGCCCCAGTCAAACACCCGTAATGCGCTGTCGCGGAATCTGATGTTGGCGAGGCGAAAGTCCATGTGCGACAGCACTTGTGGCTGCGCTTCAAACAGCGGCAGGAATGACAGAGAACTCCGGGCGTAGTGCGCCAGCAACCGCGTGACATCGTTAGCCGGTAAATCCTTGATGCAGTCGGTAACGAAGGTTTGCATGCCCGCCGCCGCTGCCGTTAGCGCAATGCGGAATGCAGGCAGATCATGCGTATTCCAGAATCGTCCATGCAGCCCGGCCAGTGTTCCGGCTGCCAACATCACCTGGGCCTGGCTTGCGCCTGCATGCAGGTCTGTTTCCGGCCAGTCGGATAAATCCTCGAGGCCAAGAGCGAAGCCGCCCTCTATATAGTTGAAGTAGCAATGCGGGATTGGCATGTCGCTCCCCGCCAGCAATGCGTAACATCCGGATTCTTTTTCGTAGGAAGAAAACTCTGCCGCCAGTTCCCGGCGGTGTACATCGAGGGACGGCAGTTTCAGAATCAGGGACTCAAGCGGGCCAGCGGGTTCGAGGTTGATTCGGTACACCTCACTCATGTATCCGTCGGCAACGGAAACCGCATTGTAGCTGGAGACAGGATGGCCGAGTGCGCCGCTCAACCATTCCGCCGTTAGCTCGCCGATATGTGTCGGAACCCGCATTTGCATATTGTAAAACTCATAGCAAGATATTGATTCATGTGAATAATCTCCGTGGTTGAAAAGCCGGGTTCCCTGTATGATTCTACAATCCGCTCACGGGATCATGGCCATGACTTTACCGACACCGCTTAGGTTGAAGGGCGCTCCCGGCTCACCCTACACACGCAAGATGCTGGCGTATATGCGTTATCGCCACATTCCTTATGAATTTCTGGTTGGCGGTCAGTTGGACAAGTTGGATTTGCCCAAGCCCAAGGTCGAGTTGCTGCCGACCTTCTACCTGCCTGATGAAAACGGGGAGATTCAAGCGGCGGTTGATTCAACGCCACTTATTCGGCGGTTTGAACATGAGTTTGAGGGCAGGTCCACGCTCCCCGCCCAGCCGATAATGTCTTTTCTGAACTATCTGATCGAGGATTACGGGGACGAGTGGCTCACCAAGGCGATGTTCCATTATCGCTGGCAGTATGATCCGGATATCGATAAGGCGGCGAAGATACTCCCGCGCTGGCGCGGATTACAGACGCCGGACGAAGAGATAGCGAAGATGGAGAAGTTTATCTCCGAGCGGCAGATTTCCAGGCTGTATGTCGTCGGCTCAAACGACGTGACGGCGCCGGTTATCGAGGAGAGCTACAGGCGCTTCCTTCGGATTCTTGAACAAATGCTCCTGCGGAAGCCATTTATTCTGGGTGAGCGCCCCGCTTCCTGTGATTTTGCGGTTTATGCGCAGCTTACTCAGCTTGCCAGATTTGACCCGACCCCATCGACTATTTGCCTGAAGGAAGCGCCGAGAGTCTATGCCTGGGTTGATGTTGTTGACGACTTGTCCGGGCAAGCGGCGGAGGAATATGGCTGGGTCAATCCAGGAGATGCCCGGGACCACCTGTTTGAATTGCTGTGTGAAATGGGGCGAGCCTATGCGCCGACACTGATCGCAAATGCCGGCGCCATTCAGAACGGCGACAAGCAGATGCAGACTACCGTTGATGGCAAGAGCTGGGAACAACCGGTTTTTCCCTATCAGGCAAAATGCCTGCAATGGGTTCGGGAAGAGTTCGCGGCGCTGTCGCTTGAAGATCAGGCCGGGGTAAGAGAAATACTTGCGGATACCGGTTGTGAAGCATTGCTGGAGCAGGCGTAGCGTTCGCCCCTTTATCAAGCCGTTAGCGAATCAAGAGCGGCATTGAAAGTCCGCGAGGGGCGCATGGCTTTTTCGGCCAACGCCGGGTCCGGCGCATAATAACCGCCCACCTGCACCGGGTCGCCTTGCGCCGCCAGCAATTCCTTGGTTATTTTATCTTCCTTTTCATGGAGAGTTTCCGCCAGCCTTGCAAACCTGGTCTTAAGGGCCGGGCCTCTGTCCTGGGCCGCCATGGCTTCCGCCCAGTACATGGCAAGATAAAAATGGCTGCCGCGGTTGTCGATTTCGTTCACTTTCCTTGAGGGAGACTTGTTACTTCTCAGGAACTTGGCAACGGCCTCGTTCAATGTGTCGGCGAGGACCTGCGCCTGTTGATTGTCGAATGAGCGGGCCAGATGCTCAAGAGACGCGCCCAGCGCCAGAAATTCACCCAGAGAATCCCAGCGCAGATGGCCCTCCGCTTCAAACTGTTGCACATGCTTGGGAGCGGAGCCGCCGGCGCCGGTTTCAAACAGGCCGCCGCCATTGCTGAGTGGCACGATGGATAACATCTTCGCGCTGGTGCCTAATTCCAGGATGGGGAAGAGGTCGGTGAGATAGTCACGGAGTACATTGCCGGTTACTGAAATCGAGTCCTTGCCTTCCCGCGCCCGCTTCAGTGAAAGTCTGGCGGCTTCCGCAACCGGCAGCACATGATATTCGACGCCGGTCAGATCATGGGTCGGCAGGTATTGATTGACCTTCTCTATGAGGTTGGCGTCGTGCGCCCGATTCTTGTCCAGCCAGAAAATAATCGGTGCATGGGTGATCTTTGCACGTTGCGCTGCCAATTTCACCCAGTCGCGTATGGGGCCGTCCTTGACCCGGCAGAGCCGCCAGATATCGCCTTCTTCAATTTTATGCTCAAACAGTAGGTCGCCCCCGGCACCCTGCACGCGGATTACGCCATTACCCGGTGCCTCGAAGGTTGTATCGTGGGAGCCGTATTCTTCCGCCTTCTGCGCCATAAGCCCCACGTTGGGGACACTGCCCATGGTCTTGGGGTCAAATGCGCCCTTGGCGATGCAATGCTTGATGGTCTCGTCATACAACCCTGCATAGCAACGGTCGGGGATAACGGCCTTCATGTCATGCAGTTCGCCGTCCGGCCCCCACATCTTGCCGGATTCCCGAATTGCCGCGGGCATGGAAGCGTCGATAATGATGTCGCTCGGCACATGAAGATTGGTAATACCCTTGTCCGAGTTCACCATGGCGAGGTCCGGGCCACTCGTCAGGCAGGCATCCAGGTCCGCCTTGATTTCCGCCGCCTGGTCTGCGGGCAGGGACCTGATTTTTTCATAGACGTCGCCGATACCGTTATTGGCGTCAACGCCTAACTCCTCGAATACTGCCGAATGTTTCTCAAAGGCGTCTTTGTAGTAAACCCGGACACAATGACCGAACATAATCGGGTCGGACACCTTCATCATGGTGGCCTTCAGGTGCAGCGAAAAGAGGACGCCAGTTTCAGTATTGGCAATTTCTTTTTCCAGGAAGGCGCAAAGCGCCTTCTTGCTCATAAATGCCGCGTCCACCACTTCTCCCTTTTCCACCGAGATATTATCCGACAGGGTTTTTTTACCAGAGGTGCCTTCAAACTCGATCTTCAGGGCGTCGTCCTTGCTCATGACGGTGGACTTTTCACTGCCGTAAAAATCGCCGCCATCCATGTGGACGACGTGTGATTTTGAATCGGCGGACCAGGCGCCCATGGTGTGCGGGTATGTCCTTGCGTATTCCTTCACTGCTTCGGCGGCGCGCCTGTCGGAATTCCCCTCTCGGAGTATCGGGTTTACCGCACTGCCTTTTATTTTGTCGTAGCGCGCCTTGGTCGCCCGTTCTTCTTCCGTGTGCGGCTCCTCGGGATAGCCCGGCAGGTCATGGCCCTTGCTTTGAAGTTCCCGAATGGCCTCGTGCATCTGCGGGTTGGATGCGCTGATGTTTGGCAGTTTGATGATGTTGGCTTCCGGTTTATGCGTCAGTTCCCCCAGATAAGCCAGTTCGTCCGGGATACGCTGCGCTTCCGTCAGCCGTTCAGGGAAGGCCGCGATAATTCGGCCTGCGAGGGAAATATCCCTGGTTTCAACCTCGATGCCGACTGTATTGGCGAATGCCCTGATGATGGGCAGGAATGAATAGGTAGCGAGCCGTGGCGCCTCGTCCGTGTCTGTATAGATGATCTTTGGTGATTCTGTCATAGGAACTTCTTATGCCTTCTCCGGTAAGTATCTTGTGGATACATTTTGCATCGTGGTTTTGCCCTGATGGGGCGGTGTTAGCTTGTATCGCGGGCGGGAAGCTGTATCGCTTTGTCCCGCCAGGCCCGTTTGCCTTGCCGGGATATGTTTGGCGGCAGGCGAAAAAAGCGGGGGAGATTATAAAGGATTGTGCGATGCTTCGCATGTCCTGGCCATACACTGTTACTATCCCGCCTGTTCTGATTCCATACAGGGAGGGTTGACCCATGAGTTTTGACGGAAAAGTAGCGATCATTACTGGCGCTGGCGGTGGTCTTGGCAAGGAGCACGCCCTGTTGCTTGCGAACCTGGGCGCAAAAATCGTGATAAACGATCTGGGCGGCGCAGTTGACGGTTCGGGGCAGGGTGATGCCGCGGACCTGGTCGTTGAAGAAATTCGCGCCGCAGGAGGTGAAGCCGTAGCCAACAAGGATTCGGTCTCTGACCATGAAGGCGCAAAACGCATCGTGGAAACTGCGGTAAAAACGTACGGCACCGTGGATATCCTGATCAACAACGCGGGAATATTGAGGGACAAGTCGTTCAAGAAAATGACCCTGGATGAATGGGACCTGGTGATCAATGTCCACCTGAACGGCTCCGCCTATGTGACCTGGCATGCCTGGCCAATCATGTATGAGAAAAACTATGGCCGTATCGTCTTTACTTCTTCCGTGTCCGGCATCCTTGGCAGTTTCGGGCAGGCCAATTATGGCGCCGCCAAGATGGGCATGGTGGGGTTGATGAATAATCTCTCGCGGGAAGGCGCATCCCACAATGTTCATGTTAACTGCCTGTCCCCCGGGGCGGCAACGCGCATGACGGCGAGTGTGCCGGGCAGCAATATAGACGCGGATGACCCGGACCCGGCGAATCACGCGAAGCTGGTGAGTCCGGCGGTGCTTTATATGTGCTCGGAAGATGCGCCCAACGGGCGGATTATCCAGGCGGCCAGAGGGCGCTTCGCTTCTGACATGATATTCTCGAACAAGGGTGTGAATCTGGAGTTGGACGCCACCTGGGAAGATGTAGCGGAACACGCGGGGGAAATTCTCGATACCGAAAACGCCGGCTGGAAGACCACTTTCTGGCGGGATTGATTCCCCGCCTTGCCGTTATAGCCGGTTGACGGCCTGCTCGGAAAGAGTCAGGGCGCCGTCTATGCGAACCTGCATAGTCTCCAGGTCCACCCCCTCGGCGCTTTTCTTGCCTTCCATGTAGCGGGCATAAACGCCATGGAGAATGCAGGCGGACTTCCATCGGTTGAACCCGATGTAATAATCGAGGTTGGACAGGTCGTGCGCCGTTTTTTCCGCATAACGCTGCGCCATCTCCGAACGCGAAGGAAAGCCGCTGACATTGGTTGCCGCGTCCGGCGAAATGGGAATTTCATCCGTCGGGTCAGGGAAGGAATTAAGCGCATAAGTCAGGTCTGCCAGCGGGTCCCCCAAGGTGGATATTTCCCAGTCAACCACGGCGGCAATTGTCGAATCAGGCCCGGTGAGGCAGTTGTGTAAACCATAGTCGCCGTGGACGACTCTGGTCTGGCCTTGTTGCGGCAGATTGTTGAGGAAGAACTGCTGCAACTCATGCGCGCGCGGGTCGTCATAATCGGCGCCTTCTTGCGATGATGTCCAGGAGCGATACCAGGTCTTTAGCTGGCGGCCCACGTAACTGTCTCTCTTGCCCAGGTCGCTCAGGCCTATGTCATCCGGGTCCAGGGTATGAAGGTCGGCAAGTACATCCACGAAGGAGTTGGCGAGGGTGGGGCGCTTCTCTTCCGGCACCCATTCAAGGGTTTCTTCGTTGCTGTACAGGGGGCGGCCATTGATATGCCCCATGACATAAAACCATGCGCCGGTTACATCCGGGCTTTCGCAGAACCCCATGGCTTCAGGTACGGGCACCATCGTCGGGCCAAGTGCGGATATCAACGCCCATTCCCGGCCCATGTCGTGGGCCTTGGGCAAGAGTTGCCCCTGGGGAGGTCTGCGGATAACGGCCAAGGTGCCGTTGACGTCTTCAAGCTGGTAAGTCAGGTTGGAATGGCCGCCTTCGAGCCGTGTCCAGGTAAAAGGCGGAGACAGGGCAGGGATATTTTCGCCTATCCATGCCTCAACAGATTCAACCTTGTAGCCTTCCGGTGTTTCTTTCATGTGGTAGCCCCGTGCATCGGATGTAATGTAACCCAATCAGAAACCCAGGTAAAAAGCCCGTATCCTGCCTGCCCTGCGGCTATCGTCGAGAAAGGCATGGCCGGCGAAACGCTTAAAACGCCTCATCCATGCCGTAAGCGTTCATCATGGATTGAACCGCTACAACATCATGGCTGAGCATGATCAGGTCATGCTTGTCGCCGGCCAGGTCTTGCACATGATCTTTGAGCATCGCCTCGGTTTTGAACCCCATGTCGGCAAAGACTTTTATGGCACCCTGCTGGTCCAGCGTCATGCGGACGGTGAGTTTTTCGAGCCCGAGGTCGAGGCCGATGAGGAAGGCTTCCTGAATGAGTATCCGCCCAAGCCCTATGTCTCGCGCATCCGAGCGGACCAGTATCCTGAGTTCGCCGACGTGGGCCGACCAGGAATTTTTGTCCGTCAGCACTGCGGTCGTGCCAACAATTTCACCCTGCCGCGAGGCGGCGATTGAAATAATCTCGCCGGCTTTGATCGCTCTGGACCAGGCTTCCACGACCCTGGGTTCCCGCAGGTCCCGGCTGAGGAACAGCAGGTCATGGTCCGACAGTTGATCCGTAAACTCTTTCGTCTGTTCGCCATCCAGTTCTTTCAGAATAGTGAGTTCAATACTTTCACCTCGGCAATCCACCGTCATGGGGTATCGTTTCGCCAAACCCTTCAAACCGAACGTTCCTCGAGCCAGCTACTGACCGCCGGCCACATGCGTTTGACCGCGTTGGGCCCCGCTATCAGGCTGACATGCCCGCCTTTGAGTACGAGTTCATACTTGTCTTCCGAACCGATGAGTTCCAGCAATGGTTTGGTTGCGCCATAGGTGGCGATATGATCATGTTCCGCCATAACCGCCATGACGGGAATCCTGATGTTGGCTATATCCGCATGGTCGCCGTTGACAACCAGGTTGCGCTCATACAGCTTGTTGCCCCACATCAGATCTTTGGTGCAGTCGCGGTAGTAATCCCCCGCCAGCGGCAGCGTCTCGTCCCCCCACCGCTGGAAGGCCCGGTAGGATTTGGTGAAATCATCACTCCACATCTTGTTCCACAGCCTGAATTGCCCGGCGACTTTCTGGGCCGGCCTCAGCATTTCAAAGGAAGACTCAATAAAACTGGCGGGTATGACGCCAAGCGTGTCCACCAATCGGTCCACGTCCAGGTAGTCCTTATTGGACCAGAGGCTGAACAGGCCCATCTCGTGAAAGTTTATCGGCGTTGTCAGGCAAGCCAGATTTTTCAAGGGGCCGTCCGTGTGTGTCGCCGCATAGATAAGAGAAAGCACGCCCCCCTGGCAGTACGCAATCATGTTGATGTCTTCCTCGCCGGACTCCCGTTGCACTTCTTCCACGCACCGCGGGATAAACCTGTGGGTGTAGTCCGCCAGCCGCAGGCCCCGTTCCTGCATTGCGGGCGGGTCCCAATCGATCATATAGACGTCAAAACCCCGGTTGATCAGGTACTCCACCATGCTCTGGCCGGGGAGCAGATCAAACACAAACCCCTTGTTGGTTGTCGCCATGACGATGATGACGGGTATGCGATAGATCTCATCCTGAACGGGCAGGTAATGATAGAGCTTCAGGGTGCCTTCATCGTAGACAAGTTCCTTGGGGGTCATGCCCACTTCAGCGGCGCCCGCACGAACCATTTCGAAACCTTTGATGTTACGCTGGATTGTTTTTTCCATCAGGCCGCGCATCTGGCCGAGGAGTTGTTCCTGCTCACTCATCTCACGCTTCCTTTGCGGGCGGCTTTCTTGTGCGCTTGGGCCGCGGCTTTTTGGCTGCGGTGGTTTTTTTACCTGGCGCAAGGTTTGTCATTAGCCGTTCGATATGGGCGAGACGCCTGTCCAGATTGCGTAAATCTTCGCTGATCCGGACAACGTCATCCCTGCTGGGCATGTTGAGGTTGGCCAGTTGCTTTGCCATGAACTCGCCGAAGCTCTTCTGAAATTCCACTTGCAGGCTCTGCATACGGTTCATGGACTGGCTGAACTCATCCGTCCCCATGACCTTGTTGGAAAATTCGTCCACAGCGCGCTCCCATTGTGCTACCCATTCCTGAAACTGTGCGGAAGGGTCCGGGGTCTTGTCATTCGTCATATTTGATCTCCTCCTCAGGGCAGGCAAGAGGCATGTTTGCCTCCTTGTGCGGTGGCGATTGTACTCCCCTTGAGCCAGCTTTTGCCAATATAGGGGGTGCGGCAAGACTGAGCGATTTGTCAGCCTGAGAGTAAGGCGGCGGCACAGCCTGTATTCTGGCGCATTGCGGGCGATAGGCATCAAAAGCCAGGACCCGGAGCCCGGTCGGTGCCAGTTTGTAACCCGGGTACACATTTGGAATACTGCACCCCGTTTACCGAGGCAACTCTGGAGTTTATGATGGCAGACAACCACAATCAGCCTGCTCCCGTGCAGGGGCCCCAGCAAGTCGAATTTACCGGAAAAAGCGGCGAATATTTCAAAATCTGGATAGTGAGCACGTTGTTGAGCGTACTGACTCTTGGGATATACGGCCCCTGGGCGAAAGTGCGCACCGCACAGTATATCTACGGCAATACCATAATCGGTGGGCACAGGTTTCGTTATATAGCCAGACCACTGGCAATTCTGAAGGCCCGGCCGATCGCCATCGGCATATTAGCTGTTTACAGCCTGGCATCCTTCATTTCCCCGGTTGCCGGTGTCCTCTTACCCATTGCTTTGGCCCTCGCCGTTCCCTGGTTGTTGGTTCAGGGCTTGCGCTTCGGCCTGGACAGGACCAGCTTCCGCAATGTTCGTTTTGGCTTTAATGCGAGCTATGGGCGGACATTCGTAACTTTTATGTTACTGCCCTATGTAGGGGTATTCACCCTCTCCCTGGCCATGCCATGGGTGCTTAAAAAAATCGATCAGTTTATCCACAGCCATATCAGTTATGGCAACAAACATTTTCAGGTTGAAACCTCCTCGGGTGTTTATTATCTGGCGGTCCTGGCCTTTGTCGGTACGGGCGTTGCCATGTTCATGGTTGGTTTGATGATTGCCCCGGGCTTTTTTGCTGGTGGGCTGGACGTAACAAGCATAGAACTCGATTCCCTGACAAAATGGGTGGTGCTCGTGCTTGTATGCTGGCTTGGCTTGATCGTGCCTACCTCCATTTACCGAACCATTATCCGCAACCATCTGTTCCGGTCGGCCATGCTTGAAGACATTACCCGGTTCCACTCCGATATTCGCGTGCTTCCCTATGCCTGGCTGGTCTTCAGCAATGCCCTGCTCGTCGTGGTTACGCTAGGCATGGGGTATCCCATCGCACAGATCAGAAAGATGCGTTATCTAGCGAGCGTCACTCAACTCATACCGGAGCCGGATGCGGCGCATGCGCTCGATGACATGGCTGCAAACTCTTCCGTTGTCGGCGAGGAAACCGCGGAGATATTTAATGTGGGCTTTACCCCGGGGTAACAACAGGCCATGCGGGAAGGAATACCAGGCAATTATTACGCTCCGGGCAATTCGGCGGCCATCGAAGCCGTCGCCAGGGAACATGCCGATGATGCCATTGATATCCGTGCAAATGATGACAACAGCTTGATTCGAACCCTGTCGAAGGGCGAATACAAAACCGGCACAGTCCTGCCAAACCTAGCGGTTGAATTGTCCATCTCTGACGGCGCATTGTTCGAGCCGCACGACAACACCTTTCGTTGGCGCTCCTCACGCACTGGCGGGTTGAGTTTGTTATCGAAGGCCGAGGCGCATCCTGTCATTGCCTTTGCGTCCGTTGTTGCCCTCCCGCTTGTCTTATGGTGGCTGATTACGATGGTTATTCCCAATATGGCAGACAGTCTGGTGCCCTTCCTGCCGGAGCACGTGGTGAAGGAAGCCAGCGAGCAGAGTTTCGCCATTCTGGAGAAATCGATGCTGGATGAGAGTAAGCTGCCGGGGAATGTCAAAAACCGGATCAACGAGGCGTGGCAAGCAGCCCTGGAACAACTGGCTTTGCCAAAAGAGAGCTACAGGCTCCATTTCCGCGCCTCAAAGACGCTGGGGGCAAATGCGCTTGCGTTGCCGGATGACGCCATTGTTGTGACTGATGATCTGGTCTTGCTGCTCGCTGAAAAAGAGGACGCCCTGCTAGCGGTGTTGCTGCATGAAACAGGGCACATTGAGCATCAACATGGTTTGAAGCTGGTTGCCAGGTCCGTCGCCACCAGTATTTTTTTCGCCATCTTCTTTAGCGATATAGAGGGCGCCGGTGAACTGGTTATCGGCGCGAGCGCCAGCCTGCTCGGCAGCGCTTTTTCACGGGACATGGAGCGGGAAGCGGACGCTTACGCCATCGAAAAACTCGAGGCGCTTGGCAAATCTCCCGAGGCGTTTGCCGAAGCCATGGAGAACTTCCTGACGCTAAACGGCGATTCGGAACATCCCCTGACAAAATACCTGCGCTCTCATCCCGGCCCCCGGGAGCGCATTGAATCGGCCGGGACAAATGAAGCAGGGCAATGATCCCATGCAAACCCGGCGTGGCCCCCGAGCCTGACTTTCTGCATCAGGGTCTGATCAACCTTGTTTCATCGGAAGATATGGGCAGTTCGAACCAGTCCCCATCCTTCGTTACCACGAAATTATCCGGCAGGTTACGCTCGAACACTTTTTCCACAATGATATTTTGTGGCGCGGGTACGAGATGATAGAAGGCGACCATGCCTATGTCCGTGTCGTCCGCAAGTTCAATGATGGAATCGGTCGAGGCGTGGTAATCCAGAACGTCGTTCATGATCTTCGCTTGTCGGCTCAGCCCTGCGGCAGTTGCTGCGTCTGCGGCCAGCTTGACGACCGGCTCCGCCAGAGCATCGTGCAAGAGCAGGTCCGCACCCGCAGAAATCAATCGCGTACTGCCCGTCACATTGCTGTCGCCGGAGATCACGACGCTGCGGCCGCGATAGTCAAACCGGTAGCCTACGGCGGGTTTCGCCGGAGAGTGAGCGGCGGTATAGGCGGTTACGGTCAAGTCGCCGTCCTGCAGAACCACGCCCGGCTCGATGGCTTCGCCGATGAGCATGCCCAATTCCGGCGCGAGTAGTGCTTCCCCGTGGTGAGTAATCCGGTACTCACGGTCCATTTCATATACCTCGTTCAAGGCATCAACCAGCTTGCCAACGCCCTTGGGCGCGTACACGCGGAGCGGCTCGGGGCGGCCCTGCACCCAGGATGCAAGATTGACCTCGTAGAGTTCCGCAATATGGTCTGAATGAAAATGCGTGACGAATACCCCGCGAAGACGTTGCAGCGGCAGCCCCATGCTTGTGACATTTGCAGTGGAGCCAGCGCCGGAATCCACAATGTAAAAGTGCTGCGGCGTTAGCACCGCAATGCAGGCCTGGGCGCGGCCCGTGTTACCGAGGGGTGACGCACTGCCACAGACAAACACCCTCAGGCTGTCGGGTTCTGGTAATCCTGTTGCCGCCCGCAACATGACCGCCCGGGTGAATTGTTGCAGCATCATATTCTGCGCTGGTGCAAACTCGATAGAGAGACGAACTGCCGCGCCCAGGGTGAGTAGCACCAATACCAGGTAGAAGAGGAATTTTTTCATAATAGATTTGCCGCCATGAATTCGTTGATTACCCCGGGAATTGACAACCTCTGGATCACCCGGGTCCAGGTAAAAACCGCTGGCCATAAGCAGGCTGTCATCGAAACCCTGATCTGTTGGCGACATGCCATTGCCGCGCCCCAGGTGCCATTTGCCTATGTGGGCGGTGAGTATAGTCGATTCACTCGCCTGTGTGGTGACCCTCAGCCGTGCTGCCACTCAGCCGCCGTGCTGCCACTCAGCCGCCGTGCTGCCACTGAGGGTCGAAGTGCAGCACTGCTTTTTCATGCAGACCCCGGACATCGTCTTCAGTGAATGACAACCATTCTTGCAGCACCTGAGCGTGATGTTCGCCGCGATGGGGAGCCGGGCCCCTGACCCCGCTCCTGGCGTTGGAGAAGCGGTAAGGGGATTGGGTAACAGGGCGGACGCCGCCGGCGCGGTCATCGACCTCAATGATGGCTTCCCTGGCCCGCACCGTGGGCTGAGATTGCATATCCGCCGGGTCCCGGACTTCCCCCCAGGCGACATTGATGGCCTTCATGGCGGCGGCAAACTTCTCCTTTGAGTTCAGGGTGCTGATAAAGGCCGTGACTGCTTTCCTTCTTGCGGCAATCTTTTCTTCAAGGCTCATGCCCGGGTCCGCAGGGTCAACCAGCCCGTGTTTACTGACCAGCAGCCGGAACAATAAGCGAAAATCCGTGGACAGCAGGACCGGGCCGATGGATGTTTCCCATATCTCGTTTGGTAGAGGGCCAGTGCCGTCGGCAGCCTCCAGGTCGTAATGCAACTGATCATCTGTGGCAATCGTGGCATCCACCATGGCGATGTCTATGTGTTGCCCCTGACCTGTTCTTTGCCGCATGTGCAGGGCAGAGAGAATACCCACCAGCCCGTGGAGTGAGGCATTGGTATCCGCCACCGATAGCGGCAGGTCATGGGGTTTGACGCCATGCTTGCGGCTGCTCCTGTGAATCAGGCCTGTTTCGGCGTGGATAACCGGAGCATAGGCGGCGCGGTGCGATTCAGGCCCGCCTCGCCCAAAGCCGGAAATGGACAGCATGACAAGTTGCTTATTGGTTGCGGAGAGGTCTCTGTAACCTATCCCCAGCCTGTCCATGACATCCGGGCGGTAATTCTCGATTACTATATCCGCCACCACCGCCAGCTGCCTGACCAGCGTTGCCGCGCCTTCCGCTCGGAGGTCAATACATATATTGCGCTTGCCCGCGTTTTGCTGATGATAGTAGCCGGATACATTGCCAACCTGATGGCCCCAATAGCGTGTCACATCGCCGTCCGGCGGCTCGACCTTGACGACGTCCGCCCCCAGGTCCGCCAGCATGCGTGCGGCAAAGGGGCCTGCAAGAACCCTTGAGAAATCGAGCACTTTCAAACCTTCGAGGGGATATTCCATTTGCCTGTCCTTTTATCCTGCCTGATATAAAAACCTATAGTATTTATCTTGATTGGGCGTTAGTCTACACATAAGGGATAGCCGTGGTGTTTTACCTACGTTAGAATACGGCAAAATTTTGATTTCATCCATGGGGGAACTGAAATGAGGAATATACTATCTTGCGTTGCGTTGCGTTGCGTTGTGCGAACTTTTTGCGTCTCTGTCCTGGCCAGTGCGGCGTTCGCCGTATCGGCGCAGGATATCGAAGAGGTGGTGGTAACGGGTTCCTATATCAAGGGGACGCCGGAGGATGCAGCTCTGCCGGTGGACGTTATCACCAGTGATGACCTGGCGAAAATCGGTTCGCCCAGCATCATTGAGATGGTGCGTAATCTTGGGGTTACCGCCGCCAACCTGGGTGAAACCAACCAGTTCACTACCAGTGGCCAGGCAAACGAAGGTGCAGCAACGGTAAACCTCCGCGGCCTGGGTGCGGGGCGGACGCTGGTTCTCATAAACGGGCGTCGCCATGTATCAACCGAACTGAATGGTATTGACATTAACGCCTTTCCCATCTCGGCCATTGGCCGGGTGGAAGTCCTGAAAGATGGCGCCGCCGCGCTCTATGGCTCTGACGCCATAGGCGGCGTGGTCAACTTTATTACGCGTAATAATTTTGAAGGGTTTGAAGTCGGTGGCAACTATCAGAACCTTGACAGTGGCGGCGACTGGAACATCAGCGGCCTGTTTGGCACAAGCGGCGATAAATGGAACTGGACGGTCGCCGGCGAATATGGCGAGCGTGAAGAGGTGGGCATTAAGGACCGTAGCTGGGCGCTGGTGAACACGAGTGAAAATCTGCCAGGGGGCTGGTCAGGTATAGGTAACCCGGGCAATGGTTTGCTTTATTACCCTCTGGGCGAGCTTGGTACGGTAGAGCTTACTGTGACCCCCACCATGGGTGACGACCCGGTGCCAATGCCTCTCACCGTGGATATACCTGATACAGCTACAGCTAGCCAGTACTATGTTGACCCCCAATGTGAGAATCTGGGTGCGCTACGAGACCATAACCAACAATGCGGTTTCCGTTACACCTTCTTCGATAACCTGATCGAAGAAACCGAAGAATGGAAGGTCTTCACCACTTTCAGCTATGAATTCAATGATAATCACCGGCTCCAGGCCGAGTTCCTGATGTCTGAAACTGACCTGCCGGTGTGGAAGACCTCACCGTCCTACCCGCCACAGTCATTGTTTGGTCCGGACAGGCGCCTGTTGGCAAACCATCCCGGCCTGGTGGATTTTGTAGATTTTTACGGCCAAGACTTGCCGCCAGCGGATTCAAGCATCACCGGGAACACCGCTGTGGTTGCAGCCGTAAAGAAAGCTCGCGGCCTGGGCGAGATGGACGATCTGGACGTGAGTATTGCACTGCCGGATGGGACGACTGCTGCTGGCCTGCTTGGCGGGCTATCGCCGGAAGCTATTGTGATCAACAGACCCTTTGGTGTGATCGGTCGGTTTGGCACAGGCGAGGCGGAGTCCAAGCAGCGCCTCACCGAGAATATGCGTTTTGCTGTTGGTCTTTCCGGCAACCTGTTTGACGGTGCTGTGGATTACGATGTGAACTTCTCTTACTCGGAGCGTGATCGCTTCATCGGCGGCCAGGACCTGTATGTAGAGCGTATGGGCTTGGCGCTAAAAGGTTATGGCGGCCCCAACTGCCAGCTTCCTGAAACGATGCTGAATGATGAAGAGAGCTATGAATTCGTGGATGGCGACTCGGCGACTCCGGGCGCTGGCTGCGAGTATTACAACCCCTTCTCACGCGCACTGCCGGGTTCCGTGCTGAATGGCGCAACCAACCCGGACCATAATCCTGATCTAGCCAACTCGGAAGAACTGCTGCGCTGGATGATTGGTGAACGCGGCTGGGATGTCATCAACGAACTCACGGTTATTGACGTGGTATTCAGCGGTGAGACAACTTTTGCACTTGCCGGCGGTAATATCGGCTATGCCATCGGCATACAGGGGCGTGAGGAATACTATGATTCTGACTTCTGGGATATAGCCGACCGTTCTATTAACCCCTGCCCTTACACCGAGCCGGCGAGCGTTGCGCTGGGTCTGGTGGGTGCCGACCAGTTGTCACCGGATTGCAGTGCTCAGACGGGTGTGGCTGCCTTCCTTGCAGCCTCCGATGAAGAAACGGAAGAGCGCACTATTTATGCCGCCTTTGGAGAACTGGCGGTACCCATCCGGGATAATATAGACGTTCAACTGGCGGTGCGTTATGAGGATTATGGCGGAGAAGTGGGTTCTTCCCTTGACCCCAAAGTAGCCGCAAGCTGGCGCGTCAATGACAGCCTGACGGTTCGGGGCTCTGCCTCTACCACCTTCCGGGGGCCGCCTCAGAGTGTTCTGGGTGGTACGGGCACGGCCCTGTCGTTTGTTGCCGCCACAAATGCCTTCAAGGCAATCGATACGATCGGTAATCCGAATCTGGAGCCGGAAGCAGCGGTTTCTTCAAACCTCGGCATCATCTACGAAGATGATTCCTTCTTTGCGTCTCTCGACTGGTGGGTTTTCAGCTTTGAAGACTCCTTCCAGACGGAATCCTTTAACGCCATAGTGGCTGCTTACACGGCAAATGGATGTATTGATTCATCTGGTACTCCCGGGGACACTGCCATTTGTAACGCGCTGCGTGGTCACCTCTTCCCGGTTGCGGCCCACACCAATCTGGCGGCTATCGAACGTATCGAGATTAACTGGATCAATGGCGGCGATATCGAGACTTCCGGCATTGATCTGGACGTTCGCTGGAATCGGGAAATGGGCCCGGGCACTCTGACCGCTGGGTTGGAAGCCTCTTATGTGCTCGAGTATGAACGGGATGACCTACTCAATATCAACAAAGTCAAACTGGGTGACGGCGGGGACCTGGTTGGTCGGCTCAATTACAACCAGGGTTCCGCATTTACCTCCAAGCCGGAACTGAAGGGTAATGTCTACGCCAAGTATGAAATGGACGACCACTATGCGTCATTGATTGCGCGTTATGTCAGTTCGTATGATGATCTCGGGGCGCCCGCGTCCCATCCGCATCTGCGAACTATTGACTCGCATATCACCTGGGACGCGCATTACAACTTCGCAGGTTTCGAGGGCGTTCGTATAACCCTGTCTGTGATCAACCTCACGGATGAGGACCCGCCCGCCGCCCGAGGCGACATCAACTATGACCCTTTCACACACAACCCGTTTGGGCGCATGATCAAGGTTGGCGTCACCTACAGTATGGGCCAGTAAGCTTGTACTGATAGCGAGGTAAAGGAGTAACAAGCCGCGGCATCCTTCAAGGGTGCCGCGGCTTTTTTATCTTTCAGGAGCCCCCTGACTGAAACACAGGCTTGATAACCACTCGCTCCACAAGGTCATTCATGGTGCCGGCCGGGGCGAATGCTCTTACAACAGGTATTGGCTTGAAACCATCCACTCTACAAACACTATTCGTGGCACTGGCTGAGGTGGGCCTTTTGCAGGCATCGACTTACATGAGGGTTGGAAGTATCGCAGCTTTGCGATGATGTAATGCCGTTCCCCGTTCCCCGTTACCCGTTACCCGTTACCCGTTACCCGTTACCCGTTACCCGTTACCCGTTACTGCGCCTGTTCCTGCTTCATGTTTAGATTACCCGGTTCTTCTTTGGTCTGATAGAGACCTTTCAGCAGGCCATCAGTATGCGACAGGCGCTGATGGATGCCGGCAATATCTGCCCGCACGGCTTTGGAGTCTGTGTGCATTTCGCTGCGCACAGCTTTGAACTCTGCGTTCATGTCCGTGCGCAGAGAATCGAACTTGGCATCCATGTCACCGCGCACGGCTTTGAATTCTGTGTGCATTTCGCCACGCAGGGCTTTGAACTCTGCGTTCATATCAGTGCGCAGAATGTCTATTTTGACATCCTGAGAATCGAACTTGGCATCCATGTCACCGCGCAGGGCTTTGAACCCTGACTCCATGTCAGTGCGCAGGGTACTCATTTCGCCACGTACAGCTTTGAACTCTGCGTTCATGTCAGCGCGCAGGGTACTCATTTCGCCACGTACAGCTTTGAACTCTGCGTTCATGTCAGCGCGCAGGGTACTCATTTCGCCACGTACAGCTTTGAACTCTGCGTTCATATCAGTGCGCAGAATGTCTATTTTGACATCCTGAGAATCGAACTTGGCATTCATGTCCGTGCGCAGGGATTTGAATTCTGCGTTCATATCAGTACGCAGCGAATACATCATCCGCCAGTTGGCGAGGATGATCATCACGCCCATTCCAAGCAAGGCAATTATTTCGTTGGATATCATGGCTCAGTGTCTCCTGTTTGATGCATATTGCACTGGCCCAACCATACAAAGATGAAGAAACGCCTGCATACAGGGAAAGGCTGATTTCTCTGTGAGTATCATCGCACTCTTTGCAGAGAAGGTCACCCCTGGGCACCTGCGAGGAAGCGGCCTGTCGTGCATGGCGCCTACCGCGGCCTGCCGCACGGCAAGCCAGGCCGTAGTGCATGGCTCAGGGGAATATGGCGGCTTTCAAGCTTACGCGGCAAACCAGGCGTAGTGCGAGGCGTAGTGGCGAGGCGTAGTGGCGAGGCTCGGCAGTATCACGTTGTGGCGGGCAAAAAAAAGCCCGCATCTTACGCGGGCTTTTTTTGGTTGGGCCAGCTTAGCCTCCAGTGCCGCTGAACTGGTAGCGGACGGAAAGGCCATACACCCGGGGCTCTGTCAGGAAGTAGTTCCTGTAGTAGCCGGAGGTGTCGGAGGTCAGGTAATGCCCGGTCACGTTATCGTCGTCCTGGAGATTACGCGCCCAGAGCCTGGCCTGCCAATCGCCGTTGGTGCTCTCATAGATCAGGGACAGGTTGTGCTGGTCCCAACTGTCTATCTCGTCACCGATGGTGTTGAACTCACGGCCATAAGACTCATCCTGCCAGTAGTAGTCCCAACGCAATGTCAGGTCGCCGGCAATGACGCTAACAGGCCAGGTGTACTGGGCACCGAGGCGGAAGGTCAGCTCCGGGGAGTTGGGCAGGGAGTTACCGGAGATGTTGGTGTTCTCGCCGCTGGATACACTGACCGGCGCATAAGGGTCGCCGTTAGCATCCATAGTAACAAGCATGGCAGGGTCTACATCGTCTGCTAGAACCATGTCGTTGGCATCTACAGGGTCGCCGGCGGCATTGGCTCGGGCCCAGACATCATCAAACAACGCTATGCGCTGACCATCAGGCGCTATCGACCCCAAGAAATTCCTCGAGAAGTAGGCAGGGATGGCTACCCCCTCGGCGTTTGCCTCGTAAGTAAGTGCCCGGGCGGTTTCCCGAAGGGTCGGTGGAAGTGCAGCTATAGCAGCATCGACAACAGCCTGAGTAATGCTCGGCGCCCAGGCAACATAGTTGGTGCCCGTCAGTGCGCCAGGGTCTATGTTTTTCAGGTTGACCCAGTTGGGGTCGCCTGCGCCCTTATCCAGCACATCCACCGAGCTAACACCCTGCAACTCCGTATCCAGCCAGGAGAAGGAACCGTCCACGGCCAGGTTCTCCAGGGCGGCCGGCTGCCAGGTCCACTCCAGCTCCAGACCCATGATCTCTGCGTCTATGTTTTCGTTGATGGAGCTGTTGTTTCGGATACGGGTGACTTGCAGGCCGGTATAGTCGTAGGCGAAGGCGGAACCATTGAGGATCAACTGACCGTCCAGCAGCGTACTCTTGAAGCCCAGTTCAATGGCGTCTACTTCTTCCTTCTCGAAGGCAAAGGCCGTATCGTCCTGAAACTCCGGTGCTATGGGCGGGTTGAAGCCACCGGGCTTGTAACCGCGAGTGAAGAAGCCGTACACAAGCACTTCATCATTCCATTGATAATCCAGGCCGATTCTGCCGGTGGTCGCCGTCCATTCTGTGGTGTCCGGGTTGCCTTGCAGCACCCGCACTTCGTTAAACCCTGTGACCGGGCCGATAGCCGTCAGCAAATCTGCCCGCGCCTGGCTAAAGGGGCGGCTGCTGGCAGCCGCATCTATATCCGCCTGGGGAACACCGAAAAAGGTGAGGCTCGCAAGATCACCCTCCGAGAAGTTACCAGTCAGGATTGTGCTACCACGCCCCCAGGCCTTGCCACCTGGGCCATCCTGCCCTGGCAGGCTATTCAGTGCTTCCGCATAATTGGGATCAAGGAACATGTTGGCGTCTCCAAGACCCAAAACCGCACCAATGGTTGGACCAATATCGGCAGGAGTGCCAGTTGCCGCATCCCCGAGAACCCTTGGCGCTATAGCGATCACATATCCGCCAAACACAATATTCTGGTCAATCGCTGACAGGAAGGTGTTTGCCGTACTGACAAATTTTTCGTCCTCATTGCGCCTCAGGCCAACCGTCAGCTTCAGCTTGTCGGTAATGTCATAGTAGACCTCGGCGAAGATGGCCTGGCCTTCATTATAGGAAGGCTCGCTTGGGTTGCCGGGCACGTTAAACATGGTCGGGTACAGACCCAGGCCGGGAGCAAGCAGACTGCTACCTACCAGACCCACCGAGTCCAGGCTGTTGGCGTTAACGTAATAGTCGCCGTATCTCTCGAACTCATAGCGGCTATAGCCCGCCTGAAAGTTGACGGGGCCATCCAGTTGGGAGGAGAAGCGAATCTCCGCCGTCCAGTATTCCGTATTGGCTGTGGCCGAGTCCAAGGCAAAAAAGCGAGTGCCGTCTGCTGGCGCGAAACAGCCGCCGAAGACACCGGCTGTGCCTTCCCCGTAGTTACAGGGGCCGCCTTCTACGTCCTCACCGGCGCGGCCAGCGGGAGCGGAGGTGGGCCAGGTGCCGCCGGCCACAACGTTACCGTCGAGGTCAACAAGGGGAACAGGGTTGTTTAGCAGCAGCACCGGGCCTACATCCATGTTGTAGTCCATCTGCGCCAGATAGTCTGTTTCCTGCCGGGCACCGAGGAAGCTGACGGTATAGTCGCTGAACTCATAGGATGCGCCCAGGCTCCAGACCTCTTCCTCATATTCGAAGATAGGTTCGAAGTCGGTAAACATTGTCCGGAGGCCCAACTGCGGCGCCGGGTGGTCATAGAAAATACCGTCTTCGCCATTCACACCCGAGGCACCAAACGGCAAGGTTGCCCGCCCGTTCGTCATAAAAAACAGGCCGCCTGTGGTGCTGCCCAAATGGGGCGAGTCATAGCCGAAGCCGTTTGGCTCGCAACCCAGAGTCGGCAACTCGGTGCGCTGACAAACCTGGTTGGTGATACGCGCCCGGTCATCGTCTTCTTCAAACTTGTTGTACTGAACCCAGACGTCGCCATTGTCGGAAAAGTCCCAGGCCCAGGTGGCGCGGTATGCCTGTATGTCCCGGCCATCTATGTCGTCGTCAATATAGGGCAGGCTGTTCCCCCCCCCTTCACCGTTCGCGTCTGCAACAGAAACGGAATCGGCAGCAAGGTTCTCTATGTAGCCGTCACGGCTCAGGTCGAAGCCAGCCAGCCGCAGGCCCATGGTGTCTGAGAAAGGAATGTTGATCGCGCCCTTGACCCGGAAGTGGTTATAGTCACCGGCTTCCACATCTACAAAACCATCCAGGGCGTCATACTTCGGCATGGTGGTAATCATGTTGACGGAGCCGCCTGTTGCGTTTCTGCCGTACAGGGTACCCTGGGGGCCACGCAACAACTCGACACGTTCCACATCGAAAAACTCGATGGCGTTCAGATTGGAGTTAAGTGGAATTTCGTTGATGTGGGTTGAAACACCCGAGTCGCCGCTGGCTGCAATAACCAGGCGACCTACGCCGCGAATGGAGAAACTGGAACCGCCGAAGTTGGTGGAGGTAAAAGACACGTTAGGCGCAGTCATCTGAAGGTCGGAAGGATTGATAATCCCTTTGTCTTCCAGCATTTCGCCAGTCAGCGCCGTCACTGCAATAGGTACTGACTGCAGGCTTTCCTCGGTGCGCTGTGCCGTAACGACGATTTCCTCAATGACTGTTGCGGCAAAGGTGATATTGCCGAGCCCAAGCATGGCGAGAGTGCCCAATGCAGCACTCAGTATCCGGGTAAGTTTTTTCATGGTGTAGCCTCCAATGCGGTTATGTATATTTTCCAGGTAGGTCCGTGAAGCTGTTGTTTTGTCTTAGGGTTCATACCTCAGAACATGAACCCCGGCCCTTGTAAGTAAGGGTCAGGGGAAACATTAGCCGTGTATGTTAGCAGATGCAATAGCATAAATGCCGATAATGATCGGGCTTCTTAAAATAAATTGTAATTAAGTGGGTGGCTTTATATAGCTGCTTTGGGCTGGCTGGTGAGCATTCTGCTGGCGAAAAAAAGCCCGGCAACACCTGAGTGCGCCGGGCTGATCTCACGACTTTCGATTCTACAACCAATCCTGCACTCAATCCTGCAGTGCGGGAAGGTTCAAGCGCCGGTCGGGGCTGCTTTTGCTTTCTTTGCCTTGGCCTTGGGAGCGGCAACTTCTGCTGCTGCTTCATCTTTTGCGGAAAATGCCGCCTGGAAGGCGTCCCGGGCCTCGCTGAAGGCGCTTTGCAGGATGGCGGTTTGTGATTCCATCGCCTCGCGGGCGTTGTTCCACAAGGTTTCGCCGTATTCGCGCTGCAGGCCCAGGAATGAGCCGAGCTCGCGGACTTCGGGGAGCTTCTCGCCGAAAGAGCGATTAACCTCGAAGTACTGCTCGAAGTTCTTACGCCCCAACTCAGCCATTTCGCTCAGGGTGTTGGCGTTAATCTGGTACAGTGACCTGCCTAGGCCGACTTGCTTCTCGATGTTGTTCATGGTTGAACTCCTGTATTTGGTGGCTCTGTTCTGAACGGAGCCAGTAAAGTTAAAGGTCTAGTCAATGTTGCAGTGCATCATTATATGGTGCGTTGCAACAATTGCAACCTCTGAGGGTAAAAAATATTAAATAAATATAAGTGCCTTCAATATCAATAGGTTATGCCGGGGCATCGGAAGTGCTTGCCCTGCCCGTTACTGCCATTTACAGCAAGAGTGACGGGGTTGTGCATTGGGCGGCGTGCCGAGAAGTCGTTGAGGGCCGGCATACGCAGAATATCGAAGTGACTGGCAGCCATATCGGCATGGCTTTCAACCCGGTGAACTATTACATCATAGCGGACAGGCTGGCGCAGAGGCCGGGCAGGTGGAAGAAGTTTAGCTGGCGGCGATACCGGGGTTCCTTCCCCGGCGCTGGCCGGAAGGCACCTGGAGCACAGGCACCTGGAGCATAGGCACCTGAAACATAGGCCCTGGGAGCAAAAGCACCTGGAGCGGGCGGCGAGGTTCGAACTCGCGACAACTAGCTTGGGAAGCTAGAACTCTACCAACTGAGCTACACCCGCCTTTGATATTCAGTCTAACCGCTTTTCGGCACAATGGGGAAGACGTCTTGTCCGATACACAGCGGCTTTTGAATTCGGTGCTTTATCTTGGGTTGCCAACTGACGGATAATGGCGGCTCCGGGGTCATCGAGAATAGAGTGATGTCAGTTGGAACCTGGGACCCGAAAAAGGGCGTGGAAAAAGAGCGGCGGCTGGTCAGCAAGGAAGACCTGAGCCGCTGCGTCTCTGCCGCCCACCGGGTTACGGAATCCGTTTCACATGTAGCCCTGGCTGAAGCGGGGCTGGAACCTTCCCTGATGTCTCTGGGCGAAGACGCATGGGCGGTGGCGGGCAGCCTCGAGAGCCGGGAATTGATTGCACTGGTCAGGTTATTCACCCTGGCGGAGAAACAAGTGCCCGGCTGGGGCGCGGGTAAAAACTCGCCTGTGATTCCGCTGGTAAAGTTCCTGAGGAAGCGCGGCGAGTTTGAGCCGGAGCTTCGCAAGTGGGTCAGGGCAAACACCGACAACCGATACCTGCCTTACGGCAGTGCGCTTTAGCTTTAGAGTATCATTTGCCGCTTTTTCCAGGGCCGGGCCAGCGGGATGAAAGCCGCGATATTCCCCTGAGCCATGCCACCACTATTTTTTGGCTTGCCGTGGTAGGCGCCATGCACGACCAGCGGCTTCCTCGCATGTGCTTAGGGGTGACCTTCTCTGCAAAGAGTGCGATGATACTCACAGAGAAATCAGCCTTTCCCTGTATGCAGGCGTTTCTTCATCTTTGTATGGTTGGGCCAGTGCAATATGCATCAAACAGGAGACACTGAGCCATGATATCCAACGAAATAATTGCCTTGCTTGGAATGGGCGTGATGATCATCCTCGCCAACTGGCGGATGATGTATTCGCTGCGCGGCGAAATTGGTGGCTTGCGCACGGAGATGAATAGCTTGCGTACTGACATGGACGCAGGGTTCAAAGCCGTGCGTGGCGAAATGCACACAGAATTCAAATCTGTGCGTAGCGAAATGCACACAGAATTCAAATCTGTGCGTAGCGAAATGCACACAGAATTCAAAGCTGTGCGTGGCGAAATGCACACAGAATTCAAAGCCGTGCGTGGCGAAATGAGTGGCTTGCGTACGGAGATGAATGCCAAGTTCGATTCTCAGGATGTCAAAATAGACACATTGCGCACGGACATGAACGCAGGGTTCAAAGCCGTGCGTGGCGAAATGAGTGGCTTGCGTACGGAGATGAATGCCAAGTTCGATTCTCAGGATGTCAAAATAGACACATTACGCGCTGACATGAACACAGAATTCAAAGCCCTGCGTGGCGAAATGAATGCCAGGTCCGATTCTCTGGATGTCAAAATAGACACATTACGCGCTGACATGAACACAGAATTCAAATCTGTGCGTGGCGAAATGAATAGGCAACAAACCCAAACACATGCGGAATTCAAAGCCGTGCGGGCGGACATCTCCGGCATCCATCAGCGCATGGCGCATACTGAGGGTCTGCTGGAAGGTTTCCATGAGATTTTCAAGGAGAACAAAGCCTCTTTCTCCGGGGTCGGGTAGGCAGGTTGAGAACCGCAGAAATAGATCGCAACACACTGGAAACCCAGATTTATGTCTCCGTAAACCTGGACGGCACTGGTGAGCGCACATTGGACACCGGGTTGCCGTTTCTCGAACACATGCTGGACCAGGTGGCGCGTCACGGGCTGATTGACTTGACAATCAAAGCAAGGGGCGACCTTGACATCGACGCCCATCACACGGTTGAGGATATAGGCATTACTCTGGGCCAGACAGTGAAGGAGGCGATTGGCAGCAAGCAGGGCATTCGCCGCTTTGGTCACGCTTATGTGCCTCTGGATGAAGCGCTTTCCAGAGTCGTGATTGATTTTTCCGGAAGGCCGGGGCTTGAGTACAACCTTGAATTTTCGAGGCCGAAGGTCGGCGATTTTGACGTGGAGCTTTTCCACGAGTTTTTTCAGGGGTTCGTCAACCATGCACAGGTCACGTTGCATATTGACAACCTCAAGGGCGACAACGCCCATCACCAGATTGAAACGGTGTTCAAGGCGTTTGGCCGCGCACTGAGAATGGCGGCGGAGTTGGATTCGCGGATGAGTGATGTGACACCGTCCACCAAGGGCAGTCTTTAGTGCAGATTATTCCCGCCATTGATTTCAAGGATGGCAAGGTTGTTAATCTGAAGCAGGGTCAGCAGGAGAGAACCACCATCTATTCCGATGACCCGGTTGGCATGGCGGACCACTGGGTATCCCGGGGATGTGAAAGGCTGCATCTGGTTGATCTGGACGGCGCCTTCGAGGGCAAGCCGATGAATGCGGAAGCAATCAATGCCATATCAAGAAATCATCCGAAGCTAACGATTCAACTGGGTGGCGGCATTCGCAGCCCCGGCATCATCGAGTCATATCTGAAGGCGGGGGTGGATTACCTGATCGTCGGCACAAGAGGCGTGCAGGAGCCGGCATTTGTCAGTGAAATGTGTCAACGCTTCCCCGGGCATATTATCCTGGGTCTCGATGGTGTGCAGGGCATGGCCGCCATCAATGGCTGGAAGGATGTGACTGATCTGTCTGTAAAGAGCCTGGCGTTGCAGTTCGACGGCGAAGGTATTGCAGGCATTGTCTACACTGATATTGGCAAGGACGGCATGATGGGCGGCTTGAACCTCGAAGCCACCGGGGAGCTTGCGAATACGGTGAAGGCGCCGATTATCGCGTCCGGCGGCGTTACCCATATTGGAGATATAAAGGCGCTGCTTGCAGTCAGAGAGCAGGTTACCGGCAATATTGCCGGTGTGATTACCGGGCGCGCCATCTATGAAGGTACGCTGGACCTGGCGGAAGCCATTCGGCTGGCAGGCAGCTTATCTGGTCAGTAACGGGCTTATACCCCAGGCCCCAGAACCCAGACCTCAGACTTCGGGAACGCCTGACCCGCCCAGAATATGCAGACCCTTGAGCAGCGTCAGGGCCTCGTTGAGCTGGTAGTCTCGGCTGGCAAGCGCCACCCCGCTCTCCGGCTCCGCGTCAGGCTTACCAGGGTCGGCGGCTTCCGCCTGATCATGCTCGGCGGACAGATGCCCAGGCAGGTTTTTTTCCTGGATTCGCCAGAGGTTGGGTTCAAGGGGCGTTACCCTTGACCGGTCCACCCAGATATCCGGGGATATGCCCTCCGCCTGGATGGATTTACCATTGGGGGTGTAATAAAGGGCGGTGGTGAGTTTGATCGCTTTTTCATTGTTAAGGGGGAGAATGGTCTGTACCGAACCCTTGCCGAAAGTGTTTGTGCCCATAATGAGGGCGCGCCCGTGGTCTTGCAGAGCGCCGGCAACAATTTCCGATGCGGATGCAGTTCCCTCGTTGACCAGCACCACTATGGGTACGTCCTGGATGGCGTCCTCGCCGGTGGCGCTGTACCTGATATCGGCATTATCCATGCGTCCGTCGGTATAAACGATCAGGCCCTTGTCAATGAACAAGTCGGAAACATCAACCGCGGCCTGGAGGACGCCGCCGGGATTATTACGAAGATCGATGATCAGGCCTTCCAGTTCGTCTTCATCCTTCAAGCTGGTGATGGCCTTCTCGACTTCTTCCCCTGTGCCGGTCTGGAACTGCGCGATACGCAGGTATCCAAACCCTTCTTCGATGTAACGCTGGCGTACACTGGCAATCTTGATGATTTCTCTGGTGAGGGTTATCTCCTTGGGCCGCGATTCCCCGGCTTTAAGCACCATGAGTCTCAGGTCACTGCCTGGTTCGCCGCGCATGGCGTCAACGGCTTCCAAGAGATTCATTCCCTTGACGGGCGTGTCGTCCAAGCGGACGATCAAGTCACCACTTGTGATGCCCGCCCTGGAGGCGGGAGTATCGTCCATAGGCGCTATGACCTTAACGAAGCCATCTTCCATGGTTGTCTCTATGCCGAGCCCGCCATAGTTGCCCGTGGTTGTTTCCTGCAACTCGGCAAATGAGTCCTTGTCCAGGTAGGCGGAATGTGGGTCAAGTTCAGCCAGCATCCCCTTGATGGCGTGTTCAAGAAGGGTGCGGTCGTCTTTTTCTTCGACATAGGCTGCGCTGATGCGGCTGAATGCCTCGGCGAAAACGCGCAGTTCATTCAAGGGCAACCTGGGTTGGAGTTCTTCCTCGGCGGTTGTCTCCCGTACTTGTTCCTCAAAGGCTTGCCCCTCAAGAGGCCGGTATTCAGCGGCGGGTTTTTCTTCCGCCATCAGATGGCCGGGCAGGCAGAGCAGTATGATTGACAGCAGAAATTTTTTCATCGTCGGTTTACCCGGGGTAGTTTAAGCCGCCCCCTGTTCTCTGATGATACACCATCTTTGCGGGTCTCTTGGGCTGCCATTGACCCTGATCTCGAAATACAAACCCGCTTTGTTTTGGCCGCCACTGTCGCCAACAGTTGCAATAACATCCCCGGTTGTAACCCTGTCGCCCGTTTCCCGATACAGGGCCTGGTTATGACCATAAAGGCTCATATAGCCGTCTCCGTGGCTGATAATCATCAGCAGGCCAAAGCCCCGCAACCAATCGGAAAACACCACCCGGCCATGGTGGACGGCATAAACCGGGTCCCCTTCCCTGGCGTCGATAAAGACGCCGCGCCATTTCAGTTTGCCCTGGCTGCGGCGATTGCCAAACCTGTGGCTGACCTTGCCCACTATCGGCAGTAGCAGCTTTCCCTGCATTTCCGGAAAGGGTTGCAGGCTCCCGAATGTCGGTATGTCCGCGAGACCGGGTTGCAGTTTCTCGAGGAGTTGTTCGAGCCGGTCCCGGTCCTGTTCAAGCCTGTTGATTTCATTGCCGGTTGCTTTTATCTCCCTGGTCAGGGCGGTCAGCAGCTTGCGCTTTTGCCTTCGGGTTTCGTCAAGGCTGGATTTTTCCGCCACTTGCGCCCGGCGGCTCCGGTCCTGTTCCGCCATCTCTTGTGTCAGCCGGAGGCTGGTGCCGTCAAGCTCTGCAATCGTGTTGTTATAGGCATTGATCTGGTCTACGCGGGCGCCGTTCAAATAGTCGTAGTAGGCGAGCATGCGCGCTATTTCGTTCGGGTCTTCCTGATTCAGCAGGACCTTGAGGTATGCCCGGCTGCCGATTTCGTAGGCGGCGCGTACCTGGCGCTCGATATGAAATTGTTGTTCACCCTTTGCCCGGAGCAGCTTTTTCTGCTCCGCTGAAAGTTGTGAAATTTTTTCTTCGCCGGCCTGATGCGCTTTCTCGAGAGTGTTTATACGGTTGATGAGGTCGCTGATTTTTTTCTCGTTTTCTTCCAGGGCTTTTTCGAGGGCGGATTTCTCTCCCACTGTCTCGTTCAGCAATTTCCTGTAGTTGGTAATTTCCTCTTCGAGGGTTTTCAGCCTGGCCTCGGCTTCTTCCTGATCAATTTCCTGGTTTATTTTCTGGTTGGGGGCCTGCCCAGCGAGCAGCGGCATGGAAAGCGACAGTGCGAGAAAGGATGCAAGAAAGCGAAGGATCAGCCCCGGCACAGGAAACCTCGCACTCAGTTTGAGGCCGCGAACAGCGGCCGGCCAGTCATTGCATCCGGTTGCGGCAGGCCCATGAGGGCAAGCAGGGTCGGTGAGACATCGCTCAGGACGCCGCTGGACTGCATAAATTCAATGTCCTGGGGCCCCACATAAACAAGCGGCACTGGTCCGGAGGTATGGGCTGTGTGCGGCTGGTTGGCGCCTTTATCAAGCAGTTGCTCCACGTTGCCGTGGTCCGCCGTAACAAGGCACTGGCCGCCACTTTCTTCAAGAGCGTCAATGATTCGGCCAAGGCTTTCGTCTATACATTCAACGGCTTTTACCGCCGCCGGGAAGTTACCGGTATGGCCGACCATGTCGCCGTTCGCGTAATTGCAGACGATAAGCTCATAAGGGCCCGAGGTTATTGCCGCCACCAGCGTGTCCGTGACTTCCCTGGCACTCATCTCCGGTTGCAGGTCATAGGTTGCAACCTTCGGAGAAGGAATGAGCAGGCGGTCTTCGCCGGGGAAACTTTCTTCCCGGCCGCCGGAAAAGAAAAAGGTGACGTGGGCGTATTTTTCAGTCTCTGCAATGCGTAACTGGGATTTGCCCAGATTCGATATATATTCCCCGAGACTGTTGCTGACAGATTCAGAGGTAAAGGCGCAGGGGGTACCCATATCCGCGGCGTATTCGGTCAGGGTAACGAACTTACTAAGGCGCGGCATTCTTCTTCTTTCGAAACTGTCAAAATCAGATTGCACGAAGGCTCTGGTCAACTGCCGGGCCCGGTCAGCCCGGAAGTTCATAAACACCACCGCATCGCCGTTCTCCATGACAACGGGCCCGCCGGTTCCGTGTATGGCGGTGGCCTGCACGAACTCGTCCGTTTCATCTCGTGCGTATGCCGCCTGCAAGGCTTCCATGGGTGTTGCCGCCGTGAAAGCCGCTTCACTGTCAACGATCAGGCGCCAGGCGGTATGAAGCCTGCTCCAGCGGTTGTCCCTGTCCATGGCGAAGTAACGGCCAACGATGGATGCAATGCCTCCCTGGCCTCCCTCTTCTATATGACGCTGTAGCCCGGCAAGGGATGGCTCGGCGGACTTGGGTGGCGTATCCCTGCCGTCAAGAAAAGCATGCAGGTAGACAGGGCCCACGCCCTGTTGGCGGGCCAGGTCTATGGCAGCGGCAATATGATCTTCATGTGAATGAACTCCGCCGGGTGAGACAAGGCCGAGTAGATGCAAGGCCCCGCCATTTTCCGCCAGTTTGTCCATAGCGGACAGGAGTACGGGGTTACGGAAAAAACTGCCGTCCTCTATCGCCCCGGTGATACGGGTGAAGTCCTGATGAATGACCCGGCCAGCCCCGAGGTTCATGTGGCCAACTTCGGAATTGCCCATCTGCCCAGCGGGCAGCCCAACGTCCGCACCGGAGCTGGCAATGAGACAGTGGGGGCGGTCTCGCCACATGGCGTCCCATACAGGCGTATTGGCCCGGGATATAGCATTGTCCGGCGCATCTTCACGATGTCCCCAGCCATCGAGGATCAAGAGGACAGTCGGTGAGTTACCTGTCATGGGATGGAATCGGCCTGAAGCAACGGGGGGATTCTACCTTTTACCGGCCGGCGGTTGAATAGTTACGGGCAACCCAAGGGGATTTGTGTATACTCCGCCGCTTGATTGTTGCAGCCGGATTTCACCGTGGTTGAACAGATATTTGAATTTATTGGCAGTCATTACCTTCTTGTTGGCCTCTTCGTTTTTTTGCTGGTCGCCTTCATTGTTCATGAGGGTCGGCAGGGTGGTGCCACCGTCACACCCGTGAACCTGGTGAATCTGGCGAATCGTGAAGATGCGGTCATCGTCGATATTCGGGACATGAAGGATTTTGGCGTGGGGCACATAGCGGGAGCAGTGAATATGCCATACGCAAATATCGATGCCCGGATAGGTGAGTTGGAAGCCCACAAGGAAAAACCCGTCGTGCTTGTCTGCAAAATGGGCCAGCATGCAGGGGCCGCAGGCCGTAAGCTCAAGGCGCAGGGGTTCTCTGATGTGCGCAGGTTGTCCGGGGGTATGGCCGAATGGGGGGCCAGTAGCCTGCCGGTGGTGAAGTAGGCGGGTTCACGGCCCGGCGTTTGCAGCCATAAACCTGTTCAGCCGTCGCCGGAATCATCCCCGGCATCATCGGCAAGCCCCAACTCTTTAAGCTTGCGGGTCAGTGTGTTCCTTCCCCAGCCCAGCAATACTGACGCATCACGCTTGCGCCCGCCGGTTTGCCTGAGTGCGGCCTGTGCCACGATGCGTTCAAACCTGGGTAGCGCCTCTACCAATATGCCCGGTGCGCCCGGCTCGATGTCCGCCAGTTCTCGTGACGCCCAGTTATCCAGAGCGACTTCCCAATCCGGGCCCTGCTGTGCTTGGTCCGGTTTGTTTTCGAGCAGCTCCGGCGGCAGGTCGCTGACTGTAATCTCCTGAGCGGTGGTCATGACGGTTATCCAGCGGCAGGCGTTTTCAAGTTGGCGCACATTACCGGGCCAGGGCAGCTTGCACAGGTAATCCAGGGTTTCCTGTTTCAGCCGCTTTGGTTCTTCACCAAGTTCTTCCGCAGACTTTGCAAGAAAATAGGTGGCCAGGGTCGGGATATCCTCCCTGCGTTCCGCGAGCGTGGGCAGGTTGATGCGGATGACATTGAGGCGGTGAAACAGGTCTTCGCGGAATTTGTGTGCCGCAACCAGCGTCTCGAGGTCCTGATGTGTCGCGGCGATGATTCTGACATCCGCCTTAAGGGGCTCCTGCCCGCCGACCCGGTAATACTCCCCGTCGGACAGCACACGCAGCAAACGTGTTTGTGTTTCCGGCGGCATATCGCCGATTTCATCCAGGAAGAGGGCGCCGCCCCTGGCCTGTTCAAATCGGCCCCGCCGCATCTGGTTTGCACCGGTGAAGGCGCCTCTCTCGTGACCAAAGAGTTCTGAATCGATCAGGTCGTGAGGAATGGCGGCCATGTTAATCGGCACAAAGGGGTGGTTCGCACGGCTGCTGTGCTTGTGCAGTGCCAGGGCGACCCTTTCCTTGCCAACGCCGGACTGCCCGATAAGCAGAACAGTGGCATTGGATCTTGATAATCGGCCAATGGCCCGGAACACGCTTTGCATGGCGGGCGCTCTGCCGATAATTTCCATGGGGTCTTCTGGAGGGGCGGGTGGCGTGGCCGTTGCGCTTCCGGCCTGTTCGAGGGCCCGGTCTACGATGGCAATGGCGTCATCGAGTTCGAAAGGCTTTGGCAGATATTCAAAGGCGCCGCCATGGATTGATGAGACGGCGCTATCCAGGTCAGAGTGGGCGGTCATGACGATGACGGGAATCTCCGGGTGGCTGTTTTTTATCGCCGACATCAGGTCCAGGCCGTCTGTCCCCGGCATCTTGATATCAGTGACCACCACATCAGGGCGGCCCAGTTGCAGGCGCTCGAGCATCTGCTCCGCCGATGCAAAGCATTCCACCTGCATGCCGTTCCGGGAAAGCGCCTTCTCCAGAACCCAGCGGATGGACCGCTCGTCATCGACAACCCAGACAGAGCCGACCCTTGTCATGCCCGCTCCAGTGGTATGAATATTCTGAACACTGTTCCTCCGGGGCGGCTTGTGAACTCGATCATACCGCCATGCTGTCTGATGATGGCCTGGGCAAATGTCAGCCCCAGCCCGGTGCCGCCGGGTCGCCGGGAGATCATCGGGTAAAAAAGATGTTCTTTGATGTCTTCAGGTATGCCCGGTCCATTGTCGGAGATGGCGATTTGCAGCACCATCTTGTGCGGCCCGCCGCTTATCGTGAATTGCCGCTCAACTCTGGTTGCGAGAGTAACGACTGGATGAGAGTTGCCTTCAAGACACTGTATGGCGTTGCGGGCGACGTTCAGTAACGCCTGTAGCATCAGTTCCGGGTCCAGGGCCAGCGCCGGGATGCTTGGATCATAATCGCGGCTGACGACGAGCCCGGCACCGCTCTCCAGTTCGATCAACCTGCGGGTTTTTTCCAGCAGTTCATGAATGTTCGTGGGCTTTTTCTTCGGCGCGACGTTTGGGCCAAGCATCCTGTCCAGCAGGGCGGTTAGGCGGTCTGTTTCCTCGATAATGATGTCGGTGTATTCCTTCGACTCTCCCGACAATTCTTTTGCCAGCAGTTGCGCCGAGCCCTTGATGCCACCCAGGGGATTCTTGATTTCATGGGCCAGGCCGCGAACCATTTGCCGGGTTGCGTCATGGTGCATCTTGATGGCGGCGTCACGGTCTATCCTGAGATAGCGGTCCATGGGAACCAGTTCAATAAGGGTCTGCCCTGCGTCCATAACCGGTGTTACGGTGACATCGGCGGTCACATCTTCACGCCCGGGCAACAGGAGGGTCATCTGTCTGCGGGTATAAAGCCGGTTGGAGGCAAGGGCGGCTTCGGTAAGCACCGCTATATCCGTGCCATTGGCGATGACCTCGCCGAGGCAGCGGTTTTTCATGTGCGCATGAGATTCTTGCAGCAGGTTTTCCGCCGCCTGGTTCGTAAACAGGATTTTCATGCTTTTGTCAGTCAGCAGGACGGCTGTATCGAGATGATCGAGTACCAGCCCGCTTATTTCACTGTCGTCGAGGTCTTGTGCCAAGGGTCACCTTGCGAGAAACGATATACAAAAAACTACGCCCGGGATGAGTCAATCAAGACCCCGGAATAGCAGGGGTTCCCACTTTTTTGCAGAGCGATCATACCAGTAGTGCAGCCTGGTCGCACCAGTTTGGTGCGGGCCGGGCGGATGGCCGCCAGGTGGCGGGCAGTCAACCATCAAGCCGGGAAATCCTCAGCAGGGTAATGGAGATGAGTGGGCCGGAATCTATGAGCCTGCCCTGGTCATCCGTGACCTGGATGTTGAATTCATGCTGGCCTCTGTCCAGATTCGTGAGGGTCACCTGGCCGCTGCCTGCAAGCCGACGCAGAACCTTGCCCCGGGTAACAAGTTCCGCCTTGTGACCAGCCTGCAACGCGGGGGAAATGTTGATCGTCAGGTTGAGTGCGCCGTCATTCGAGCGGATGACATTGCCATCGGCTGGGTCGGTAATGTCGAGTTCTGTATAAGCGGGCTTGTCTTTTTTCGCTTTTGCTTCCGCTCTTGTCTCGCCTTTTGCTTCCTCGCTCAATGGGTGCTGAGGGATTTTCAGGCCGGGGAAGGTCTGGGTGTCAGGCAGCCTGATGATTTCCGCTTTGTCGCTGGCTATATCAGAGAAGCCTGGCTGACCCTGGTCGTCAATCTCTCGATATATCTCCGCCGCGCCAATGCCTTCGACAATGCCTTGAAGGCAGCCGGCGAGAAAAAGCGTCAGCAGAACTCTCATGCCCCTGGTATCAGGTCAGGCGCTAAACACTGTAGTACATTTCAAATTCAATAGGGTGAGTCGTCATGTTCAGCTTTTCAATTTCGCCGCTCTTCAGTTCAATGTAGCCGTCGAGCATATTGTCTGTGAATACGTCTCCCTGGCGAAGAAATTCACGGTCCTTGTCGAGTTCTTCGAGAGCCTGCTCAAAAGAAGAACAGACTGTCGGCAGATTCTTCAGTTCTTCCGCTGGCAGGTCGTAAAGATCCTTGTCGAGAGGACCAATCGGCTCAATCTTGTTCTTGATGCCGTCAAGGCCGGCCATCAGCATGGCGGCAAACATCAGGTAAGGGTTGGCGGATGGGTCGCCGAATCGCACTTCGATGCGCACGCCCTTCGGATTCGCACCCTGCACATAGGGAATCCGGATCGATGCAGAGCGATTCAGCGCCGAATAGACCAGTATCAAAGGCGCCTCGAAGCCGGGCACCAGCCGTTTGTAGGAATTGGTGGAAGCATTGGAGAAGGCGTTGATTGCCCGGGCATGCTTGATGATGCCGCCAGTATAGTAGAGCGCTGTCTGGGACAGGTTACCGTAGCCGTCACCGGCGAACAGGTTGCTGCCGTCTTTCCATACGGATTGGTGGCAGTGCATACCGTTGCCGTTGTCGCCGACCAGCGGCTTGGGCATGAAAGTCGCCGTCTTGCCGTAAGCATGAGCCACGTTATGAATGCAGTACTTGTAGATTTGAACCTCGTCTGCCTTGCGGACGAGTGTATTGAAGCGAACGCCTATCTCGCCCTGGCCGGCAGTGCCCACTTCATGGTGGTGCAGGTCAATATCGAGCCCCATGGCCTCCATGGCGGCACACATGCTGTTCCTGATATCCAGAAGTGAATCCACTGGGGGCACGGGGAAATAGCCGCCCTTGATACCTGGCCGATGGCCGATGTTGCCGCTTTCGAAACGATGGCCGCTCATCCATGCGGCTTCCTCCGACTCGATTTCATACATAGCACTGCCCATGCCGGAGCTGTACCTGACGTTATCAAAGACAAAGAATTCCGGCTCCGGGCCAAAATAGACGGTATCGCCAATGCCGGAAGCAGTGAGGTAGTCTTCCGCCCGCTTTGCCACGCCTCTCGGGTCCCGCTCATAGCCCTGAAGGGTGCTGGGCTCCACGACGTTACAACGGAGATTCACGGTTGTTTCCTCCGTAAAAGGATCAATCACCGCCGTCTCATCTTCCGGCATCAGAATCATGTCTGCTTCATTGATTGCCTTCCAGCCTGCAATGGATGAGCCGTCGAACATGGCGCCGATTTTGAAGAACTCCTCATTGATCTTTGCCGCATTGCTCGTGACGTGTTGTTCTTTACCCCGAGGGTCGGTAAACCGCAGGTCCACCCATTTGGCTTCTTGTTCTTTGATCAAGTTCAAGGTTTTCTTCGACATATTTCCACTCCGGTTGTCAGGCTTAACTTGTTGGTTGTTGCTGTGTAATGCCCCAAGGGGGGCTAAGGATATGTTATCCGGGGATAATAATAAATCCTTGAGTTGATCTGTCTGTCGGGCGGGGCTACTTCCGCACCCTGATAGTGACGGTGATTTCACGGTCATGGGTTCGGGAATCAAGCACCTCATGGCCGTGAATTCGACACCAGGCGGGAATATCCTTCAGCACGCCGGGGTCGGTACAGGTGACCGTCAGGATATTGCCGTCCTCCAGTTCCTTGATGTGATCTTGCGTTCTGATTACGGGCAGGGGGCAGAGAAGCCGCCGGGCATCCAGGTGAGACTCAGACATGCCAGTGATCCGGGACCTCGGCGGGAGGCAGGGGGGCAACGGTGATTTCCTCAGGGTCTCTTCCCGGGTCGGTGACCGCCAGGGTCACGGCGTCGGCATCCCGGCCCTGGCTGTAACGGGCAACGATTCGTGCGGCGAAGTCGAGGTCCGCCCTGGTCGGTTGGCCGTCAACAAGGGTAAAGGGGCCGCCGTGGGACAAGGTGCGGATGCTGGTGAAATCATGCCGATAGCCCTCCAGATAATGATTTTCCCCTTCCTCACGGCCGATGATGATCTTGTAGTGGGGCAGGGGCCTGATGTGCCTACCGACCTTGAGCAGCATGATGTCGTCCAACTCATAGGTGCGCTCGCCACGAGCGCGCCAGAGATCGTTGAGCTTATTGGTGTAAGCCTTGTCTGTCAGGAAGCAGCAGCCGCCAGCGGGTTGGGAATAGTCTTCAAAGCCCAGAGATTTTGCCAGGGCGATCTGGGGTTTGCGGTTGCGGCCATGGAAATCGAACAGTTTTTCCCGGTCCACCCAACCTTCCAACTCCGGCAGGGTCGGCGCGAGATTCTTCGCACAGAGAGGCCTTAATAACCTGTCATCGGCGCCGGATTCGCGGGTAATGATTGACATGGTTTCTTTTCTCTGGGACTTGGGACGCTGGCCGATGACCTCGCCGGTAATGATGAAATCGAAATCGTTTGCTTCCATCCAGGCCCAGGCCGCCGCCTTGTTGACCATGAATATCTTGCAATCCAGGCAGGGGTTCAGATGTTGCCCATAGCCGTACCTGGGGTTGAGCACCAGGTCTTTGTATTCCTCGATAACGTCAATGATATGCAGCTTGACCCCGAGTTGTTCCGCGACCCACAGGGCATTGTTGCGTTTCTCTTTCTTCCTGTTTTTGGAGCGGATGGCGTGAGTGTGGCCTTCAACACAAAAGCCGGTGAAGAAGTTGATGCCTTCGACGTGTATCCCCTGGTCGAGGATGACCTTGGTCGCCAGCATGGAGTCCAGCCCGCCAGAGATGAGAGATACCGCCTTGCGTTGTCGTTTGCCCATGGGAATCTGGTGCGTCTTTCAGCCAGTTGCGCATTATAGCCGGTTGCACATTATGGCCGGTTGCACATTATAACCAAGGTGCCGGTCCGTTGCTTTCACATTATGCGGCCCCGGGTATAATATTGCGGGTTTGCTCCCATCGGCTGTGGAAGGTGACATTTGTCCACCCGGCACTCGCCACCTGGTACTCGGGCGGCCAGATCAGAATGAATTTCTGAAGGAAGAAGGAAGAAGGAAGAAGGCCATGCTACCCCTTTATCCCGACATCACACCCTATATGCGTCATCTGCTCAAGGTGGATGATGTCCATGAGCTATATCTCGATGAAAGCGGCGTCCCGGAAGGTATTCCCGTCCTTTTTGTCCACGGCGGCCCCGGGTCGGGATGTGAGTTCAACAGCCGGTGTTTCTTTGACCCGGGGAAATACCGCATCATCCTGTTTGACCAAAGGGGCGCCGGGCGTTCCACACCCCACACGGAACTCCGTAACAACACGACCGCCGACCTTGTTGCCGATATGGAAAAAATCAGGGAACACCTGGGCATTGAACGGTGGGTGGTGTTTGGCGGCGGTTGGGGCGCAACCCTGAGTATTGCTTATGCGCAGCAGTACCCGTCAAGGGTGCTTGGCCTGGTTTTGCGGGGCGTTTTCCTCGGCAGAGATACGGACATCCGCTGGTTCTATGAAGATGGCGCCAGTCGGTTCTACCCGGACCACTGGGAAGACTTTATTGCGCCGGTTGACGGGCAAAGAGCCGCCAAGGGGGAACAACTGACTTGCTGCGAAGCCTATTACGAACTGATGCTGCAGAAGAATGAACTGGCGAGAATGGCGGCGGCAAAAACCTGGTCAACCTGGGAGGCCCACGCCTCGACATTGCACCCCAACCCGAGACTTATCAGGCACTTCTCCGAAGGGGGGCGTGCTCATGCACGCTGCCTGATTGCCACCCATTATTTCCTCAATAACTGCTTTCTGGAAGCAGACCAGCTCATCCGCAACGCATCGGCCCTTCAGGATATACCGGGCATCATCGTCCACGGCAGGTTTGATTGCGTTTGCCCGCTGGAAAGCTCTCATGCGCTGCGGCGTGTCTGGCCCGACGCGCAACTTTATATTGTGCGCGAGGCCGGCCATTCTCCCACTGAGCCGGCGATGGTCGACGCTCTGGTCAGGGCTACCCAGGATATGTCTCTTCGTTTTGAAGCTGACTTCAACATATAGCCTTCGCCGATGCTGGGTCTGATTCAGCGCGTAAGCAGTGCAGAGGTGGTCATAGATGGCCGGGTCGAGGGGCGGATAGGGCGGGGCTGGTTACTTTTCTGCTGAGTTCGTGACGGGCTGGCCCAGCCTGAAGACCCTGGCGAAAATAATGCCCGCCTCGAACAGGCACCACATGGGCAGCGCCAGCAATACCTGGGAGATGATGTCGGGGGGCGTAAGCAACATGCCGACGATGAAACAGCCGACGATAATATAGGGCCGCTTCCGGCTCATCGCTTGAGCGGTGGTGGCGCCCGTCCAGATCAGCAGGACAGTCGCAATGGGAATCTCGAATGCCAGCCCGAAGGCGAAGAAAAGTTTCAGAACAAAATCCAGATAGCGGTTTATATCCGTCATAACCGTAACGCCAGCCGGCGCGACAGACGTGAAAAATCCAAAGACAAGCGGGAATACCACATAGAACGCAAAGGCCATGCCGGTATAGAAAAGCACGATGCTCGATACAAGCAGGGGGGCGGTCGTTCGCTTTTCATTGGTATAAAGGCCGGGGGCAATAAAACTCCATGCCTGATGCAGGATGTATGGCATGGCCAGGAAGATTGACAGCACCAGTGCCAGCTTGAATGGCGTCAGGAAGGGCGACGCTACTTCGGTTGCTATCATGGAGACACCTTCGGGCAGGAAGGCGCGCAGGGGGCCTGAAAGATAGAAGTAGATGTCGTTGGCGAAATAGAACATCGGCAGGAAGATGACGAGGACGGAAAAGATCGCCCGCAGAAACCGGCTTCTCAGCTCTATCAGGTGCTCCACTAAAGGCTGACCCTGGTCCTGCTTGTTGTCGGCGCTCATGGCCCGGGTTTGGATTTCAGGGGGTCCAGATCGTCGGCTTCATGCTCGACGGATCTGATGGTGTTGCCCACCTCTCCCCTGACTTCCTCCAGGGAGTTTTTTGCCCGTTCCAGATCTTCCATGACGCCTTCATTATGCAATTGGGCGCGAATTTCATCGGCGCCAATTTCGTTTTCGATGTCACGCCTGATCCGCCTGACACTGCGCTGCAATCTGCCGACCCAGAGGGAGATGGCGCGTATGGTTTCCGGCAGCTTTTCGGGGCCAATCACCAGCAGCGCCACCAGGCTGACCAAGAGCAACTCCGGGAACCCTATATCAAACATGGGCCTTGACCTGACGAATCAGGATTGCGGTTTTTCGCCGCTTTCCTGTTCGCCTGTTTTTTCCTGAGTCCCCGTCGCTGATTGCTCCGGCTCAGGCTCATCGGCGGACTTGTTATCACTGATCGCCGTGCGAAATCCCTTGATGGCCGCGCCAATGTCACTACCGATGCCCGTCAGCTTGGCGGTGCCGAATAGCAACAGCACGATTAAGAGTATGAGTCCAAGTTCCGTCACTCCAAAAGGCATTTTTCTCTCCTGCGTTAAGTCATTCTGACCGGGCGGATTTTTCGACCAGACCTGGCTTGCCGAACCGGCGCTCCAGTTCCTGCAATACGGCTGTGCCGGGCACATCCAGATGCGCCAGCATCACCAGAGTGTGAAACCAGAGGTCTGCGGTTTCGTGTACAAGCTGTTCCGTGCTTCCGGAAACATCCGCGTCTTTTGCCGCCAGGATGGTCTCCGTCGATTCCTCGCCCACTTTCTCCAGTATCCTGTTCAGGCCATCCGCATACAGCCCGGCGACATAAGAAGCGCCAGAATCAGCCCGTCGCCTTTCTTGCAGGACACCGGTGAGCCTGGTAATAACGTCATTCATCGGAATATATCTCCGCCGGGTCTTTCAGCACAGGCTCCGACTCGCGCCATCCGGCGGATTCCAACGTCCTGAAAAAACAGGAGTTTCTGCCGGTGTGACAGGCGATGCCACCAACCTGTTCGACTTGCAATAATAGCACATCGCCATCACAGTCGAGTTGCACGGTTCTGACCAACTGCCGGTGCCCGGAGGTTTCTCCTTTGCGCCAGAGAGCCTGGGCAGAGCGGGACCAGTAGGTGGCCCTTTCCGTTTTCACGGTTTCCTTGAGGGCGTCGCGATTCATCCAGGCAACCATCAGGACCCGCTGGCTCAGGTAATCCTGAGCGATAACAGGAAGCAGCCCCGCGTCGTTGAATCTGACCTCGGCTACCCAATCTTCACCCTGAATATCCATGGCCGGGGGTGCGCTCGAAAAAGGCCAGCGAGAATAGCATGTCAGGCGTGAATATACATCCAGTAGATGCCGAGCGTTCCCAGCAGGGACCCGGGAATCAACGGATGGATTTCCGTCGCATAGCCACTCATGGGAACAAGCACGGAGAAGAGTGCGCCTATCAGCGCCAGCCCGCCGAGCCGCTGGTATCTGGCCCGCCGGGACTGGGCCTGCAATGCCTCGCGAACCTCTATCAGGGCGCTTGCCTGGGTGCGGTTGTGCGCCGAGAGATCCTTGAGTTCGGTCAGCGCCTTGTAGGCGAGGTCCGGCAGTTCCGGCAACTGGTCCAACCACCTGGGGGCACTTTCACTGATGCGCCGGATGAGCCCCGCCACGCCGACCCTGCCTTGCATCCATCTTTCCATGAAAGGCGCGGCAGTTTCCCAGAGATCCAGGTCCGGGTAGATTTGCCTGCCGATGCCTTCGATGTTGATCAGTGTTTTTTGCAGGAGTACCAGTTGAGGCTGGACCTCCATGTTGAATTGGCGCGCCGTCTGAAAAAGCTGGAGCAAAACTGTACCGAAAGATATCTCCTTGATGGGTTTCTGGAAGTAAGGGTCGCAGACCCGCCTGATAACGGTGGCAAATTCACGCAGGTCGGTTTCCGGCGGGACCCAGCCGCTCTTGATATGCAGCCTCGCCACTTCGTCATAGTCTCTGTGGAAGAAGGCCAGCAGGTTCCTTGCAAGGTAATCTTTGTCGTTTTCCGTCAGTGAGCCGATGATGGCGCAATCCAGGGCGATGTAAGTCGGGTTTTCAGGGTCGGATGTATCAATAAAAACATTGCCCGGGTGCATGTCCGCATGGAAGAAGTTGTCTTCAAAAACCTGCGAGAAAATATCTCCACGCCAAGGTGGGCGAGTTTTTTGAGATCGACCCGCTGATGGCGCAAAGCTTCCAGATCAGTTGCGGTAACGCCGTGGATACGTTCCATTACCATCACGTCCCGGCCGGACAGTTCATCGTAAACCAGGGGAACGTAAAGTTTGCCCGTGTGCAGCCAGTTCTCCCTGAGTTGCCGCGTGTTGTCGGCTTCCTGTTCCAGGTTCAGTTCACCGAGGATCGTGATCTCATAGTCCCGGACTATTGCCACCGGGTGCAGGCGTTTTGCGTCCCGCCAGAATCTGTTGAGGAAGCGCGCACCCTGGTACATCAGCCGGATATCGCGATTGATGACCTTATGGATGCCTGGCCGAATAACCTTGACGACGACTTCCCTCTGGCCTTTGTCTGTGTCAAGCCTTGCGGCGTGAACCTGGGCCACTGATGCCGAGGCCAGAGGCTGGGCTGCGAAATCGGTGAACACCTCATCGAGAGACCTGCCGAGATTTTTCTCTATGATTGTTTTCGCCGCCTGCGGGTCGAATGGCGGCACCTGGTCTTGCAGTTTCTGTAATTCGGCGGACATCTCCTCGCTGAACATATCCCGCCGGGTGGAGAGGAGTTGCCCGAACTTGATGAAGATGGGGCCGAGATCTTCCAGCGCCAGGCGGGTGGAGATGGCTGATGACGGGGAGGATGGCGGTATCAGTTTCAGCGGCAGGAGCAGGGGCGCGAGCCATGCCGGGCGCGCTTTCTTCGGCAGGTTTCTGTCCAGCCTGTGCCTGGCAAGGATGAGCAGTATTTTCAGCGCACGGAGAAACGTCATGGCTCGACCCTGGGTTTCATGCCTTCGTGTATTGCCGCTATGCCGTTGATCAGATTCCGATGTGTGACACGGATGAAACCGGCATCTTCAATCATCCCGCAGAGGGTTTCCTGATCCGGGTGCATGTCTATGGATTCCACCAGATATTGATAGCTTTCTTCGTCGCCGGTAACCAGCTTGCCCAGCTTTGGCCAGGTGCTCTTGAAGCCTTTGTAGGCGGCTTCCACCAGTGGGTTCTCCGGTTTCGAGAACTCCAGAATGACCAGCCTGCCGCCTGGTTTCAGGATATGGAACACCGCCGCCAGTGCCTTCTCCCTGGATGTAAAGTTTCGCAGGCCAAAAGCGATCATGACGGTGTTGAAGGTATCGTCCGGGAAGGGCGGCATTTCACCGTCCGCCTGCAGATGGCTGATGTTGCCCACCAGGCCGCGGTCGAACAACCTGTTCCTGCCTTCCCTGAGCATACTGCCGTTTATGTCGCACAGGCAGACATGGCCCTGGTCGCCAACCCTGTCTGCAAGCAGGGCCGTCATGTCACCGGTGCCGCCTGCCAGGTCGAGCGCCAGATGGCCGGGTCTTGCCCTGGTGGCGTTGGCGGCCATCTGTTTCATGGCGCGATGGGAGCCAAGGGACATGAGGTCGTTCATGAGGTTGTAGCGTTCCGCCACGGAATGAAAGACACCAGCCACCCGCTCGGCTTTCTCCGGCGTGGGTACCTTTTTGAAGCCGAAATGCGTGACGTCTTTATCGTTGGGTTCCATAGTGGTTAGCGCCCGTCAGAAGGGGGTATTTTATACCATCCTTCGGTGGGGGTTCAGGCAATCAGGAATTCAGCGCGATAAACCGGGAATCCCTTGATTTGCCTGCCGCTTCAAGGTCCGCCAGATAGCCGGCCCAGTTTTTTTGCTGGTTTTCTCCCAGAGTGCGGAGATATTCCCAGCTATATATGCCGGAATCGTGGCCGTCGGAAAAGGTGATCTTTATGGCGTAGTGACCCTGGGGTTCAATATCGCGGAACTGAACGTGTTTCTTGCCCACCTGCAACACGGCCTGGCCCGGCCCATGGCCGCGCACTTCCGCGGAAGGTGAAAATACCCGCAGGTACTCGGCGGGCAGCAGATGCCTGACGCCGCCCTCGTAACTCAGCTCCAGCATGGCGGACTTCTTGTGGACGGTTATTGTCGCCGGCTGTTTCATCGGCTGCATCCTCAGAGAATGAAACGGGAGAGGTCCGCGTCTCCGGCCAGTTCTTCCAGATGCTTGTTGACATAACCATCGTCGATGACGAAAGGGTCGGCGGTTGCGTCAGTGGCGTCAAAAGACAGATCTTCCAGCAGCTTTTCCATGACGGTGTGCAATCTTCTTGCGCCGATGTTCTCGGTTTGCTCGTTCACCTGCCAGGCGATCTCCGCAATCCTGTGCAGCGCCTCCGGCGTAAACATGAGGTCAACCGATTCTGTCTGCATCAATGCCTGATACTGTTCAACGAGAGATGCGTCCGGTTCCGTCAGAATGCGTTCAAAATCCTCGATTGAAAGCGCCGACAGCTCGACGCGAATGGGCAAACGGCCTTGTAACTCCGGGATGAGGTCCGAGGGCCTTGACAGATGGAAGGCACCGGAGGCGATAAACAGGATGTGGTCCGTTCTGACCATGCCGTACCTGGTGGAAACATTGCTGCCCTCGATCAATGGGAGCAGGTCTCTCTGTACGCCTTCTCTCGAAACATCCGCGTCCCTGTGTTCCCGCCGCCTGGTGATTTTGTCCATCTCATCAATGAAGACAATGCCGGTTTGTTCCACGGCGTCCACCGCCGTACTGCGCAATTCATCTTCATTGATCAACTTTGCCGCTTCTTCATCCGCCAGCCTGCGAAGGGCGTCTTGGACTTTCAGCTTTTTTGTTTTCTTTTTTTCCGGCGACAGAGAAGAAAACATGTTCTGTAATTGGCTGGTCATTTCCTCCATGCCCGGCGGCGCCATAATTTCGACGCCAAGGCTCACGGCTTCAACCTCTATCTCGATGTCCTTGTCGTCCAGGTCGCCTTCGCGCAGCTTTTTGCGGAACAACTGGCGGGTATTGGAATCCTGATCCTTCTCCATGTCCCGGGCGGGTGGCAGGAAGGCGTCCAGAACACGCTCTTCCGCCGCTTCCTGAGCTCTTGGCTCCGCCTGTTGCATCTGTTGGTCCCGCAGCATCTTGATGGCAGCTTCCACCAGGTCCCGGATGATTGATTCAACGTCACGGCCAACATAACCGACCTCGGTGAACTTGGTTGCCTCGACCTTGATGAAAGGGGCCCCTGCCAGCCTTGCAAGACGACGTGCAATCTCTGTTTTGCCCACGCCCGTGGGCCCGATCATCAGGATGTTCTTGGGGGAGATTTCCCTGCGCAGGTCTTCGCCCAGTTGCATTCTGCGCCAGCGATTGCGCAGTGCTATGGCAACGGCGCGCTTGGCGGCGTCCTGGCCGATGATGTGCTTATCGAGATCGTGGACGATCTCTCTGGGTGTCATATTGGACATGCGTTGTACTTCTCAGAAGGTGATTTCTTCGATTGTTATTTCCGTGTTCGTGTAGATGCAAATTTCACTGGCGATAGAGAGGCTTTTTTCCACGATTTCACGGGCGGGCAGGTCCGTATTTTTGAGCAGGGCGAGGGCCGCGGACTTGGCGTATTGCCCGCCGGAGCCTATCGCCATAATGCCGTCGTTAGGCTCGATCACATCGCCGTTGCCGCTTATCACCAGTGAGTTGTCCTTGTCGGCGACAACGAGCAGGGCTTCCAGACGGCGAAGCGCACGATCGGTGCGCCAGTCTTTGGCCAGTTCAACCGCCGACAGAACAAGATTGCCCTGGTGCTTCTCAAGCTGGCCTTCAAATCTTTCAACCAGGGTAAAGCCATCAGCGGTGCCGCCGGCAAACCCGGCAATGACCGCGTCCTTGTAGAGGCGCCTTACCTTGCGGGCGTTGGCCTTCATTACCGTGTCGCCCATTGTCACCTGCCCGTCTCCGCCGACAACGACCGCATTGCCCTTGCGAACCGACAAGATCGTGGTGCCTTCAAACTGCTCCAATGGAGGTTTCCTGTTGCGCCTGAAAGGGGAACATGGAGGCAAATCCCGCGCTTTTCAAGTCAACGGGGTATTTCGATGGGAAAGGATTCTATTTCCGCCTGGGCAATTTTGTCCTGGGCGCGGTTGCGGGCCGTCTCTGTGTTGAAGGGGCCTGCTATGAGCCGATACCAGGTGACGCCTGCCACCGTGACTTCCGAAATGGCGACATCCAGACCTGTCTCCAGGATCAATTCGGCGCGTTGCTTATCGGCATCGCGCCTGTTTTTGAATGAACCCGTCTGAAGAATCCAGGCAACCTGCTTATCAGTTACTTTTGAGCCGTCAGGCAGGTATTCCTCAACCACGGGAACAACGGCAGTCGGGAACATCTCAAAGAAACCCCATTGTATTTCTTCCCCTTTCGATGCCGGTTTAGCGACGGGTCCGGGGGCCGGCCTTGTGTCAATCTCATCTTTGGGCGAGAGATACAAGATGCCGGCAAGCAGGGCGGCGAATGCCCCGCAAAAGAAACCGCTGGCAAACCACCGGAAGCGAAAGGGGGCGGCTTGCCCTGATGATGATCGGTGACGTCCGGCGAAATCCTGAGTCATGCGGATGCTCGCTTGAGAAAATGAGATATTAACAAAGAGAGGTTCAAAATAGGTCAACCGGGTCCACATCAACGGACCAGCGAACCTTCCCGGATGCGGTTGATTGCTCCGCAATCAGGACCCGTTTATGCAACTCTTGATGCAAGGCGGGGCGATGCTCTGCGGATAGCAGGAGCAGTTGCCGGTAGCGGTCGGCCTTCTTTTCCATCAGCGCGGGGATTGGCCCCAGCAGTTGCACTGAAGGGGGTGCGTCTTGTTTGGCGATGGCCTCGAGAAACTCCCTGGCGGCGGACGCTTCCGGTGCATCGGCGCGTATCAGGGCGTTGAAGGTATAGGGGGGCAATGAGAACGTCTTTCTTTCCGCCAGCAGATGTCGGGCAAAGGCCATGTAACCCCCAGTGACCAGCTTCGCCAGCAGTTCGTGGGTTGTAAAGGCGGACTGTATCAGCACCCTGCCTGGCTTGTCCGCTCTGCCGGCGCGCCCGCCGACCTGTAATATAAGTTGGCCGAGTCGCTCCAGCGCCCTGAAGTCCGTGGAATAGAAGCCTGGGTCGACATCCAGCAAGGTTACCAGGGTGACATTGGGGAAATGATGCCCCTTGGCGAGTAGCTGCGTGCCCACAAGGATTGCCGGTTCCCCTTTGGCGACTTCCTCGATGAAGCCTTCCATTGCGCCCTTGCGCCGCGTTGAGTCCCGGTCGATTCTCATCACCGGGTAGCCCGGGAACATCTCCTTGAGCGTTTGCTCGACCCTTTGAGTGCCGAGGCCAACGGCGGATACCTGGCTGCCGCCACAGGCATGACAACTGATAATGTTGTGGCTCGTGTTGCCGCAATGATGGCATATCAGGGTATTGGTGGAGATGTGGTAGGTGAGACGCGCATCACAGCGGTGACATCGGGCAACCCATGAACAGTCGTGACACATCAGGACAGGGGCAAAACCTCGACGATTGATGAACACCAGAACCTGCTCGCCTTTCGCTAACTGGTCTCGAATGCGATGGTGAAGTGCACGGGTAAATCCGTCCTGTAATTTGAGATGCCGGGTATCCAGCAACTCATAGGTTTCAGCCACTGACCCGGGTGGCCGCTGGCCGAGTGTCAGGAGCGTATATTTGCCGGTTTCGACATTATGTAGACTTTCAAGAGAGGGGGTGGCGGACCCGAGCAGGACGGGGATATTCTCGATTTGCCCACGGAGTACAGCAAGGTCACGGGCGGAATAACGAAAGCCGTCCTGCTGCTTATAGGAGAGGTCATGTTCTTCATCGACCAGGATGGCGCCGGGATGTTTCAGGGGCGTGAAGATGGCGGACCTGGTGCCCAGGACGATGCCAACGGCGCCTTCTCTGGCCCGCATCCAGCCGAGGGCTCTTTCTCTATCCGTCATGGAGGAATGCAGAACTGCAATGGGCACATCAAACCTGTCTCGGAACCTGGCGACGGTTTGTGGTGTGAGCCCGATTTCCGGTACCAGCACCAGTACCTGCCGCCCTTGCTGTAACAATGGCGCCATGACCCGCAGGTAGATTTCCGTCTTGCCGCTGCCGGTTACGCCTTGCAGCAAAAATGGCCCGGGGCCGGAGATATGCTCGATGACCTTTAGTTGTTCCGCCGTCGCCACAAGGCTGGCCGGCGTATGAACAGCCGCCAGCGTAAAGGGCTGGCTCGGTGCCGCTTTTTGATCTTCCCAGCAGGCCCATTGTTTGTTGACGAGTTGGTTGATGACGTGGCGTGTTATGCCCTTCGCCGACAGGGTGTCCCTGAGCAGTGGGGCTGCTTCGAGTTCGGCAAGTGCGCGTTTCTGCGCCGGCGCCCTTTGCAGGCTGCTGTTTTCCACCGCTCTGCCTGCGTCTGTTATGCGTAACAGTCTGACGGTTTCCTGCGGGTCCCAACCACGGCGAATCATGCCTGGCATGGCGTTGGCGAACACGTCTCCCGGCGGATGTTCATAGTATCGGGCGGCCCAATCACAGAGACGCAGGATGGGCGTTGGTATGTCCGCCGCCGAGGCGTAGACATCCATCACCTGCCTGATTTTCGAACTATCGACCTTGAGTTCCCTGTCCAGGCTTATGACGATGCCCGTCAGGCGCGACCTGCCGAAGGGCACAAGAACCCGGCTGCCAATGTTCACCGGCGCATCCGGCATGAGGTACTGAAAAGTGGTACGCAGCGGCGTCAGGACGGCAACAGAGATATACTTGTTCGGTTCCGGCATGGCATTGGGCAGGGTAAAAACTGCATTATGCCATTCCAGGCGATGGGAGGTTGGTTCCATCCTCGGAGCCGGCTACTCGCTACTCTGCGGATGTGCCGCGTTGGAAAAAATAGACCGAGGATTATATTCGGGCGTTCAATTGGTTACCGAGGAAGACCTGATTACCGGCGAGCGTGCCATTGGTTTTAGTAATCGGCAACAACAAATTGAAAAAGGAAATGCGGTAATGGGAAAAATCGTCGGTAAATATGACCAGTTGAATGAAAAAGTTGACCGTCAGATGTATTCACGACTCACACGCATATTCAACCATGTGCATAAGGTCAGCCACTACGCGCACGAAAATTGGCAAGCACTGCTATTGCCGGATGAAAATTTCAACGCCTTTGTTACCGGTGGAACTTATGTGGCGGTACACAAAGGGCTGATGAATGAGGTGCAGGATGATGCCGCGGTCGCCGCTGTAATCGGACATGAAATCGGGCATCATCAATCCCAACCACATGACATTGTCCCGGTGTAATGATTTTTGGTGCAATCGACACCGGTACATTGCGGAGTGAGGAAGAAATTCTGGCGTATAACAATGATGTGGATGAACATAACCGCTTGTTGGAAAGAATCACCTACTATCAGGAACGGAAGTTGCCGGGGTAGGCGGGTTGGTAGTTGGCGGTAAGCTGGTGACATTTTCATTCCCTTGATTCATTCCGTTTCCTCAATAGCGAGCCACTCCCAAATACCGGACGAGGCATAACCCGCATAGGAACCGTTTAGTTTGAATACAACACCGGTCGCCCCCGGAATTTGCTTGTCACCTTTGATGCCCACGGTGTTAGCTACTTTTTCCGAAATATCTTCAGTGCGCACCAGAAAACATTTCTCGTTGACCTCATAGTTGAACGAGTAATGCTCTTTAACTTGCGCGGCTACCTGAGCGTCTTCTTGTTGTAAAACGATGGCGTGTAAAGCCATGGCGTCTCCTCTCAATAGGACTTAAATGGGGCCATTCTAACGAGCAACGATTATAATCGTTAAACAACTAACGCTGCAATTGTTTGTACTGCTTCCTGGATTCAACTCTTAAGTGCAACTTCACCGATGAAGGAAAGGTGAGGTGCAGTAGCATCTTGATTCCCCGAATCAATATAAGGAGTTGCCTTATGAAACGCTACACACATCTCATCAGTGAACAACGATACCAGATTTCCAATGGCTTGAGGGAAGGGTGTTCGCAACAAACCATCGCCACTCCCGTCATTCCAGGCGATGGAGGATTGTTCCCATCGCCGACAGTGTTTCCAGGCGATGGAGGGTTGTTCCCATCGCCGACAGTGTTTCCAGGCGATGGAGGGTTGTTCCCATCGCCGACAGTGTTTCCAGGCGATGGAGGATTGTTCCCATCGCCGACAGTGTTTCCAGGCGATGGAGGATTGTTCCCATCGCCGACAGTGTTTACCGCCAAGGCCGCAGGCCGAAGGCGGGGATCCAGGGTTGCGGCAAAGCCGCCATGCAGTTCGTCATCCTTGGCCTTGCGATCAAGCGGCTTTCTGGTAAGATGCGCTTCCTCTTGAACTACCGGGTCAGCGCATGAAGGCCGAAGCCCATCCGAACTACGAAGAAATCACAGCAACCTGTAGCTGCGGTAACGTGATCAAAACTCGGTCCACGATTTGCAAGGACATCCGTCTGGAGGTCTGTTCCAGCTGTCACCCTTTCTATACCGGCAAGCAGAAGGTCATCGACTCGGCGGGTCGCATCGATCGTTTCAACAAGCGTTTCAAGCGGGGTAGCAAACAAACCGCCAGCACCTGAAACATCAGGCCAATCAGAACACCTCCTGAGTTATGTTCGAATCTTCCGCCTCGCCACCTGTTGCAGCAGGCGGGGGCACAAGTTCCTCCCTGAATATCTCGAAGATGCCGTCCGGGTCCGTCGGGTCAGTGCGAAGCCCGGTTTTAGGGTCAATTTTGACGGACACTATCCCATCCGGCCTGGGTAACAGTTTTGTCTCGGACTCGTCCGGCAGAACCCTTGCCATGAATTCAATCCAGGTTTCCATGGGCGTTGTCGAGCCCCATTCCCGGCTGCCTACCGGGCTGTTGTCACTGAACCCTGCCCAGGCGGTCGCCACCAGATCATGGGTATAACCGGAGAACCAGATGTCTGCATCATTGGTTGTGCCTGTTTTACCGTGCAGGTCACTCCGCTTGAGACTCCGTGTGGCCTTGGTTCCCGTACCCCTGCGCATCACGTCAGACAAGATGCTGTTCATGATATGTGCGACCCTGGGTTCAATGATCCTCGGCGCTGTGCGCAGGCCGTTACAGTCTTGCAGGCAGGCAGCCTTCGGGTCCGCCCGGTAGACCACATCGCGGTTGATTGAATCCAGTTCGCGCAGCAGATACGGGGTTACCTTGAAGCCTCCGTTGGCGAAGGCGGTGTAGCCAGTCGCCAGTTCGAGGGGTGTCAGCGCAATGGTGCCGCCGCCAAACGCCAGTTGCAGGTTTCGGGGAAAGTTGGATGTATCAAAGCCGAACCGAGAGACATAATTGATGGCGTTTCTCGGCCCATAGTCGAGTATGACGCGGGCGGAAACCAGATTAATGGAGCGGTAAAGGGCTTCGCGCAGGCGCATGTTGCCCAGGAAGTCGTCGCTTGAATTCTTCGGGCGGTAGGTTTCTTCGAGTTCTCCTCCGGCCAGTACAAGGGGCCGATCATTGTATATGGACGCTGCGGTCAGGCCGTTCTCCATTGCGCCTGAATAGTAGAAGGGCTTGAAATTGGAACCCGGCTGACGCCTGGCCTGGGTCACATGGTTGAACTGCCCGGCATTGAAATCAAAGCCGCCGGCGAGCGCCCTGATGGCGCCGTCGTAGGGGTCAAGGGCAACCAGGGCTCCCTGTATGGCCGGACGCTGGCCGAGAGCGAAGGCGCCATCGGTATTGTCATAACGTATGATGTCACCCGCGCCGACCAGGTCGCTGGCTGCTGTTGGTCCGGGCCCGAGCCTGTCTGCATTGATATAACGCCTGGCCCAGGTCATGCCTTCCCAGGGGATAATGATTTCGGTGAGGTCCTTCGTCAGTACGGAAATTTCCTCCTCGCCGACCCGGGTCACTATGCCGGGATGCTGCCCGCCGAATGGCTGCATCTTGTCCAGGGTATTGACCCAGTTCTCGGGATAACCCTGTTCAGGTGCGGCAAGGTAATCATCAGTCCCCTGGATTCGGCGGAACTCAGGCCCGCGATATCCGTGGCGGCGGTCATATTCGAGTAGCTTGCCGGTCAAGGCCGCCTCTGCCGCCTCCTGCATTTGGCTGGAAAGGGTGGTGTGGGCAATCATGCCTTGATTGTAGGCATCCTGGCCGTAATCCCGGAGCAGGCGCTGGCGCACCATTTCAGCGGCGTACAGGGCGGGCAGTTCAATGGTTCTGCCGTAAACCCTGGCGGTAATGGGTGCGTTTTTCGCTTCTTCATACTGGCTTTGGGTAATCGATTCCTGTTCCAGCATTCGTGCCAGCACCAGATTGCGACGGACCAGGGCCCGCCCTGGGCCATTGACAGGGTTCCCCGCTTCCGGGGCCTGGGGAATACCGGCGAGCATTGCCGTTTGCGCCAGGTCCAGCTCATCGATGTTTTTGCCATAGTAGGTATTGGCGGTCGCCTGGATGCCGAAGGAATGTTTCCCGAATGGAATGATATTGAGGTAGAGGGTCAGTATTTCCTCTTTGCTGAGTTCCCGTTCAATCTTGATTGCCAGCAGCATTTCCTTGAACTTCCTGATGAATCTTACCTGTGTATCGCCGGAAATGTTCTTTACGAGCTGCATGGTAATGGTGGAGGCACCGGTCTTGATCGACCCCCGGTTACGCACCAGTTGCCAGGTGGCATTGAGCAGAGTCACCATGTCGATGCCGCCATGTTCGAAGAATCGCTTGTCCTCAGTGTCCAGCAGGGCGCGCAGAAACAGCGGCGGGATTTCCTCATAGGTAACGGGTGTCAGGCGCTCGCCAAACGCCTGTATCAGCAGCCCGTCTGCCGAGTAGACCCTCAGAGGAGCCTTGAGCGTGACCTTGCTGAAGCTTTCCGTATCCGGGATCTGCGGGTTCAAATACAGAAAAGCGCCGACAAGCACCATAACAAGCGTACTTGCCACGCCAAGCAGCGACCAGTAAAAGTATCTGAAAATTCTAATCATGAATCTCTGTAAGCCAGATAGGCCTGAAACGGCATGGTCATTATAAGAGTAAACCCCGGGTCACGCGAAATCTGCGGTAAATGTGAATATTTGACCGGGTCGGCGGTTTTCGGTTCCTTCCACTGACAGGCGGCAAGGGAGATGGCTGTCGTGACAGGTGTCGAATGTCGCAGTTTCCAATTCGGGTCTTTGCGATAAGGTCAGGGCCGTCAGGTAGTGAAATTATCCGTGAGGCGTAGCGTGTTCTCATTTCTAAACTTCGCATATCTAAAAAAAGGGCCTGCCGGCATGCTGGGGCTGGATATCAGTTCCACTGCGGTCAAGCTTCTGGAGTTGAGCAGGTTCGGCGGTGAGTACAGGGTCGAGCATCACGGCATGGAACCCCTGCCGGAAAATGCAGTTGTGGAAAAGAACATCCTGGACGTCCAGGGTGTTGGTGAGGCGATAGCCAGGTTGGTGAGCCGCTGCGGGACGAAGGTAAAACAGGCGGCGGTGGCGGTGGCAGGGTCCGCCGTGATTACCAAGACCATCGATATGTCCGCCGACCTCGATGAAAGAGAAATGGAATACCAGCTTCAGGTTGAGGCGGACAGGCATATCCCCTATCCCCTGGAAGAGGTGGCCCTGGACTTTGAAGTACAGGGGCCGTCGCCAGAGCATGAAGGGCGGGTGGAAGTGCTGATAGCCGCCTGTCGCCGTGAGAATGTTGAGATGCGGGAAGCAGCTCTGGAACTTGGCGGCCTGCAAGCAAAGATAGTCGATATAGAGGCGCACTGCACACAAAGGTCCTGCCGATTAATTTGCAGCCAACTCGCGGCAGAGGAAGGCGACGGGCGCAAGGTTATCGCCATTGTTGACATAGGCGCGACCATGACAACCCTGTCTGTGATCATCGGCGGCGATATGCGTTATACCCGAGAGCAGCTTTTCGGGGGCAGGCAGCTTACGGAAGAAATCCAGCGGCGTTATTCACTTTCCGTTGAACAGGCGGAGCTTGCCAGGAAACGTGGCGACCTGCCGGATGATTACGGGGCAGGCGTGTTGCAACCGTTCAGGGAGACTGTTGTGCGGCAGGTCAGTCGCGCCTTGCAGTTTTTTTATTCTTCCTCCGACTGGGATGATGTTGATCACATTATCCTGGCTGGTGGCGTCTCCGCCATCGAGGGTCTTGCAGGCATGGTTTCCGCCAGGCTGGGCGCGCCCTGTACCATTGTGGACCCTTTTGCTGGCATGTCCATGTCGGCCAGAGTCAACCGGGCAAACATCATTGCGGATGCCCCCGCCATGATGATCGCCTGCGGCCTGGCCATGCGGGGCTTTGACTGATGAGCGCCGCTGCCATGACAGGGGGAACCAACATCAGGATTAACCTGCTGCCATGGCGGGAAGAGATGCGGCGGGAAAAACGGCGGGAATTTCTGAAGATATTGGTGGCGGTCATTGCGCTTGCCTCGGCCATCATGGTTGGTATCGATCGATTGTATGGCAGGGCAATGGATCTTCAGGCGGCGCGGAATGTTTTTCTCATGGAAGAAATCAGCATATTGGAAGGCCAGCGTGAAGAACTCGGGCAACTGCAACAGAAACGCAATCAACTGCTCGCCAGGATGCAGGTCATCCGGGAATTGCAGGACAACCGGACGGCTGTTGTCCGAATGCTTGATGAACTTGCCAGGCGACTTGCGCCCGGAGTTTTTTTCACCGGTCTGGATATGCAGGGTGAAAGGCTGGCGATAACGGGTGCCGCGCAATCCAATGATCAGGTGTCACAACAGCTCCGGAATTTCGCTGAGTCCGATTGGTTCGCAAACCCGAATGTCACAGCCATCAACGCAGATATCAGCCTTGGCCCCCGGGCGGGCCGGTTTGAACTCACTGTTACCAGATCAAAGCCGGGCAAGCAGGCGGACTAGCTGGTGGCACCAGAAACCCCGATGAAGGGCTTGCAGGATTTTGATCTTGAACGGCTGGGCGATATCAACAATATCGATGCCTGGCCCCTGGCGGTCAGAATTATCGTTTGCAGCCTGGTCTTTCTGGGTGTTCTTGTGGGCGGTTACCTTGTGCATGTCACCGACTTGCAGCAAGCGTTGGGTGATGTACGAGCGGTGGAGGCCGCCTTGCGTAAGGACTATGAAAGGAAGTTTTTCCAGGTGGCGCACCTGGCATCCTACAGGGAGCAGCAAAATAAGATGGAGAAGTCCTTCGATGCAATCCTGAAGCAGTTGCCTGCCGATACGGAGGCGTCCGGCCTGATCGATGACATCACGCAGATTGGCCTGAAGAACGGGTTGACCTTCACCGGCATTGAACTGCAACCGGAAGTGGAACACGAATTCCACGTTGAAAAACCAATCGTCATGGCGGTGTCCGGCAGCTATCACGGCCTGGGTCTTTTTGTCAGTGACCTTGTGGACCTGTCGCGCATAGTGACCATGCACGACATTTCTATCAGGCCGCTCCCTGACACAACCGGCCTGCAGGGGTCAGATGGAAATCTGGCCATGGAAATACTGGCAAAGACATACAGATACAAGCATGAACGCAATGATGCGGCAGAGTGAGTGAGGGATGGGCGCGCAATCGGCAAGGATTTCAATTGTTTTTACGCTTGGCATATTGACGGCGGCTCTCGTTGGTTGCGCCGGGGAGGACCGCTTTGCGGATATTCGTGAATTTATGCGGGCGGTTGAACAAAGTCCTGGTGGGCGAATTGCGCCTCTGCCGGAGTTCGAGGCTTACCGGGCGTTCACTTATAACGCGACCGACCGGCGCAGCCCCTTTGAACCATCGCCTGCTTTTTCATTGGCCAGAGGTTCATCGGCGGCAGGGAAGCCAGGCACAGGCTCGCCGCAGGACCGCGCCCGGCAATATCTGGAGAAGTTTCCGCTTGCCGCGCTGACGATGGTTGGCAACCTGCAAAAAAGCGATGTGACCTTTGCGCTTGTCAGGGATTCACAGGGTGGCATTCACAGGGTCGGGGTCGGTGACTATATAGGTGATCAGTGGGGCCAGGTGGAAAGCATAGGTACAACACACATCAACATCGTGGAAACAACCGGCGACGGTACGGGTGGTTGGCTGAGAACCCCGCAACAAATGACGCTGAAGGGTAAAGAGCCCTCAGCGGGTTCTCGATAAAGAGCCTTCAGCAGGGTTTCAATAAAGAGCCCTCAGCGGGGTTGGGTAAAGAGCCTTCAGCGGGTTCTCAAATAGAGTAGAGGTAAAGCTAGCCAGCCAGAACCTGCAAGACAAGTAACGGAGAAAGGGAATAGTCGTGAGGATGACAAGATGCCATCTATCGGCCAGGTCGGGCTGGTTAGTTGCCGCCCTGTGGTTGATGCCACTATCCGTTGCCGCCGACCTGACGGAGGCGGAGTCTGTGCTTGCCGTACCAGGCAAGCCGGTTAGCCGGGGGGAAAGTCTTGCAATTATCGAGGATATTGATTTCCGGCAAGGTGACTCCGGCGAGGGGCTGATCACTGCCCTGCTCTCGGAGGCAGATGTGAATATCAGTGTTGCTGCTGAGGACGGCGGCATCCGCGTGGAGTTTGAAGACACAACGCTTGCTGGAGACATGCAACCCGGCTTCGATGCAGAGATGCCCGGCGCGGCGGTAATGAGGGTGGCAGTGAGAGTCGATGCACTGCCGAAGGACCGCAAGACAGTGATGCTTGTTCAGCCGACGGAGGAGTACGACTACCTGGTCTATCAGGCAGGTAAACACTTTACGCTGGAAGTGAGGCCGCAGGTCACTGCCGGATATCTTGCATCCGTGGCGCAGACGCCAGGCTACAGCGGCGAGAAACTGTCCCTTAACTTTCAGGATATCGAGGTCAGAAGCGTCTTGCAGCTTATTGCGGACTTCACTGACCTGAACCTGGTGGCCAGCGACACGGTCCAGGGGCGAATCACCTTGCGTCTCAAGCAGGTGCCCTGGGACCAGGCGCTTGACATCATCCTGAAGACCAGAGGTCTGGACAAACGTCTCCTGGGCAACACTCTGGTGATTGCCCCGGCCGGTGAATTGCAGGCCAGGGAACAGCTTGAACTGGAGTCCCGGAAGCAAATGTTCGGATTGAAGCCCCTCAGGACGGAGTTCATCGAAGTGAAGTATGCCGATGCGGCGGGGATATTCGCCCTCTTCCAGAATAGTGGCGGCGAGGGTGTTATCTCCCCCCGTGGTTCGGTGATTGTCGATGAGCGCACCAACTCCATCATCCTCACGGAGACGGCTGACCGCATCGAAGAATTTCGTCAGATGTTGGCCCGGCTGGACATACCGGTTCGGCAGGTGTTGATAGAAGCGCGCATCGTCACCGCCACCTCCAACTTTGGCAAATCTCTGGGTGTTCGCTGGGGCACCCTGGGGGGCAACGGCAGCGGCGATAAACTGACCCAGTTCGGCGGCTCCTTGACTACGCTGGGGGAAATCAGGCGCAATGTTCAAGAGGGTAATGCGCCGACGTCCACCTCGGATGACAACCTGGTCATTGATCTGGGCGTTGGTGGCAGCGCTTCCGCTTTTGCCCTTGGCCTCGTGAGCGATGATTTTCTGCTTGAACTCGAACTGTCGGCGCTGGAAACCGAAGGTCACGGTGAAGTCATCGCGCGTCCAAAAGTCATTACCGCAGACAAGCATCCGGCGTTTATTGTATCCGGTGACCAGATTCCCTATCAGGAAGCCTCCTCCAGTGGTGCCACTTCAACAAGATTTGTCGATGCCGTTCTGGGGTTGAACGTGACCCCCCGGATTATGCCGGATGACCGCATCATCATGGACCTGGAAGTACATCAGGATTCGATAGGCGCCATCTATAACGGCATACCAAGCATCAGGACCAACAGCATTCAAACCCGGGTGCTGGTCAAGGACGGAGAGACCATCGTCCTCGGCGGTGTTTTCCAGACAGTAACCTCGGAGGGGGTTACCCGCACGCCGCTATTGGGCGACCTGCCCTTTTTGGGTCGCCTGTTTCGGAGAACAACCCGGTCAGATGACAAACAGGAATTGCTGATCTTCATCACCCCGAGACTTGTCCGCGACGCTCCGGGTTGATGCGGCGCATTGAGGCGGCAGGTTGACGCTGACACTTGATAAGCGCATTTTGCCCGTTAATATGGTTCCTGTGCTTTTCCGTTGAGTCTCTTGAAACTTACCGCTTCACATCCCAACCGCATATTCATTGTTGGCCCCACAGGCGTGGGGAAAACAACTATCGGCAATATGCTGGCGAAAAAACTGGGCCTGGCATTTGCAGACTGTGACCAGGAAATCGAACGCCGTTCCGGGGCGGATATTCCGTGGATTTTTGAGAAGGAAGGCGAGGCAGGTTTTCGCCAGCGCGAGTCAATAGTCGTGGATGATCTGACGCAACGGGATGACACGGTAGTAGCAACCGGCGGCGGCGCGGTATTAGTCCCTGAAAACCGCCGCCACCTGATAGCCAGGGGTGTGGTTATTCATCTGGATACGGACCTGGACCAGCTTGTCCAGCGAACGATAAAAGACAAACAGCGGCCCTTGTTGCAAAATGACGACCCACGCGGAACGCTGAAGCGCCTCAAGAAGGACCGCGACCCGCTGTATCGGGAAGTGTCGGACATACATGTGTTCATTGCGGCCAACAACAGCCACAAGGCGCTTGATCAGATACTGCACAAACTCAAAGAAGCGGGGTTTACTGAATAAATGGAAAAGGTTCACTTGAATCTCGGCGCCAACAGCTACGATATTGTTATCGGTCCAGGGCTGCTCCATGACTCACGGTTGCTGGCAAGCCAGATTGCCGGTGAGCAGGTGTTCGTGGTCAGCAACCGGACGGTGGCGGATTTGTACATGGCGCCTCTCACTAACGCTCTCGAGGGTTTTCAGGTAGACATTCATCTGATGCCGGACGGCGAAGAATACAAGACCCTCGGCACCCTTGAAGAGATAGCCGGCAGCCTGCTGGCGGCGGGGCATAACAGGTCCACGACGATAGTCGCCCTCGGCGGCGGTGTAGTGGGAGATACGGCCGGCTTCGTGGCTGCGAGTTATCAGCGCGGTGTAGCTTTCGTGCAATTACCCACCACCCTGCTGTCTCAGGTTGATTCTTCCGTTGGCGGCAAGACGGCGGTTAATCACAAACTGGGAAAAAACATGCTGGGCGCCTTCCATCAGCCGAAGGCGGTCCTTATCGATACGGATACCCTGGCCAGCCTGCCGCCCCGCGAGTTTTCAGCCGGGCTGGCGGAGGTGATCAAGCATGGTGTGCTGGCGGACGCCGCCTATTTTGCATTTGTCGAAGAGGAACTCGATGCCATCAAGGCGCTTGAACCCGGTTGTCTGACAGCCACCATAAAAGGCAGTTGCGAGATCAAGTCCGCCATAGTTGCGGCTGATGAAAAGGAAAGCGGCCAAAGGGCGCTACTGAATTTTGGGCATACCTTCGGGCATGCCATTGAAACCGGCATGGGTCATGGCGAGTGGTTACACGGTGAAGCGGTGGGGGCGGGCATGGTCATGGCGGCGGACTTGTCCTTGCGTCTTGGGCGGTGTAAACCGGAGGACGCTGCGCGCATCAAGACGCTGGTTGGCAGGGCGGGTCTGCCTGTTGTGTCGCCCGGGCTCAATACAAAGAATTTTCTGCATCTTATGTCCAGAGACAAGAAGGTTGTAAATTCCGGCCCCAGGTTTGTGTTGCTCGACGGCGGCATAGGGAAGTCCGAACTGGTTGCGGATGTGCCGGTGGAAGCGGTAAAACAAACCCTGGCGGCGGGGGAGGCGCTTTGCGAGGATGACAAATAAGCCCGTCATCCTGCGGCTTTCGCGAAGCGAAAACTCCCCTCGTCATTCCAGGCGATGGGCACAATCCCCCATCGCCTGAATTGGAAGGGGGACGGCGGAACAGGAGCGCCGGGTCAGGGAAGCTGGGTTGAGCCCATAAGATCGCGGTCAATTTCCCTTGCGGCTTCACGACCTTCATTGATTGCCCTGACCACCAGGTCCTGCCCGCGCCGGCAGTCGGCGGCAGCGTATACGTTTGACACACTGGTTTTGAAGTTTTCTTTGCTTGCCTTGAAGTTGCCGCGGTCGTCAGTTTCCATTCCCAGTGTCTCGTTGATGTAGTGTTCCGGTTGCAGGAAACCCATAGAGAGCAGAATCAGGTCGGCTTCCCAGGTTTTTTCAGTGTCGGGTATTTCCTTTAGTTGGTTGTCAACATTGACGGTGACGATGCCAGTGAGGTTGCCGTCACCGTCCTTGAGAAACGTCTTGCTCATAATCGAGTAGATGCGCGGGTCATCGCCGAACAGTTCGCTTGCTTCAGCATGGCCGTAATCAACGCGATAGATGTGCGGCCACAACGGCCAGGGGTTGTCCCTGGCTCTTTCCAGCGGCGGCTTCGGCAACAGTTCGAAGTTGATGAGCGATCTGCAACCGTGGCGCAGGGAAGTGCCGATGCAATCCGTTCCTGTGTCTCCACCGCCGATAACAATCACCTGCTTGTCTTTGGCGGATATGTAATTGCCGTCTTCCAGGTTTGAATCCAGCAGGCTTTTGGTGTTCGTCGTCAGGAATTCCATCGCCGGGTACACGCCCTTTGCATCCCGGTTGGGTATGGGCAGGTCCCGCGCCAGGGTTGCGCCTGTCGCCAGCAGCAGGGCGTCATTGTCATCCACAAGTTGCCTTGCATCGGTATTCCTGCCCACATCCGCGTTCATGACAAATTCAACGCCTTCATCCCGCATCAATTGGATGCGCCGTTCGACAATTCCCTTGTCGAGCTTCATGTTTGGAATGCCGTACATCAGCAGCCCGCCGGGTCGGTCGGCCCGCTCATAAACGGTAACGGCATGCCCGGCGCTGTTGAGTTGGGCGGCAGCGGCAAGCCCGCAAGGGCCTGAGCCCACGACGGCTATTTTCTTGCCCGTTCTTGCGGACGGTGGTTGCGGTATGACCCATCCTTCATCGAAGCCCCGGTCGATGATGGCGCCTTCCAGATTTTTGATTGTCACAGGCGGGTTGGTGATACCCAGCACACAGGCGCCTTCGCAGGGGGCGGGGCAGACTCGCCCGGTGAACTCCGGGAAGTTGTTGGTTTTGTGCAGCCTGTCCAGGGCGTCCCGCCAGCGACCCTTGTACACCAGGTCATTCCATTCCGGTATCAGGTTATGGATGGGGCAGCCATTGCCGGACTGGCAAAAAGGTACGCCGCAATCCATGCAGCGGGCACCCTGTGTTTGCAGGTGTTTTTCATTGTGGTCGGTGTATATTTCCCTGAAATCCACCAAGCGAACTGCGGGCGCACGATAGGGCTCAACTTTCCGATCAAATTCTTTGAAGCCGGTAAGTTTTCCCATAATGTTGCCCGGCTGCCGCTCAGGAACCGACGGCGGCGGCGAGTTCCGTTTCTGTCGCCATTTCTTCAAGCACGCGCTTGTAGTCCGTCGGGAATACTTTGACGAACCTGCCGAGTTCATTCGACCAGTTATCGAGGATATAACCGGCGACGGTCGAGCCGGTGTATTTCTTGTGCTTCTCTATTAATTTGCGGAGTTCGTTGATGTCAGCATCGAGCTGAACCTTTTCAAGGTCGAAGGTCTGTTTGTTGCACTTGCTTGCAAAGTCGCCGGCCTTGTCCCAGACATAAGCGATGCCGCCACTCATGCCCGCGCCGAAGTTTCTGCCGGTACCGCCGAGCACCACCACCCGGCCACCGGTCATATATTCGCAGCCGTGGTCGCCGATACTTTCGATCACGGCATCGGCGCCGCTGTTACGCACGCAGAATCTTTCTGCGGCTATGCCTCGGAAGTAAGCCTCCCCGGATGTGGCGCCATACAGGCATACATTGCCAATCAGGATATTGTCTTCCGCCGTAAAGGTGCTGTTCTTCGGCGGGTAAATGATCAGCTTGCCGCCAGAGAGACCTTTGCCGACATAATCGTTGGCGTCACCCTCGACTTCGATGGTTATCCCTTTCGCCAGCCAGGCGCCGAGACTTTGCCCGGCGGAGCCTTTCATTTTGATGTGGATTGTATCTTCCGGTAGCAGCTTGCCTTTTGTCGCCAGGGCGACCTTGTTTGACAGCATGGTGCCGACAACACGGTTGGTGTTGATAATATCCTGCTCGATATAAACCTTGTCGCCTTGTTCCAGTGCCGGCCTGGCCAACGCTATCAGTTTATGGTCAAGCGCCTTGTCGAGACCATGATTCTGATCGATGGTGCGGTAAACGTCGGTGTTCGCGTAAATCCTCCTGGCGGGTGTCAGGATGCTGGTAAAGTCGAGTCCTCTCGTTTTCCAATGATCAATGGCCTGGTCTGTTTCGAGCAGGTCCACCCGGCCCACCATTTCATTGACGGTTCTCATGCCCAGGCCTGCCATTATCTGCCGCAATTCTTCCGCTACCATGAAGAGATAGTTCACAACATGATCCGGGCTGCCGGTGAACTTTTCCCGCAGTTCAGGGTCCTGTGTGGCGATGCCCACCGGGCAGGTATTGAGATGACACTTGCGCATCATGATGCAGCCGAGGGTGACGAGTGGGGCGGTGGCGAAACCCATTTCCTCCGCGCCAAGCAGTACGGCTATGGCAACATCCCGACCTGTTTTTATCTGTCCATCCGTTTGCAGTACAACCCGTGAGCGCAGGTTGTTCATCACCAGAGTCTGATGAGTTTCCGCAAGCCCAAGCTCCCAGGGCAGGCCCGCATGTTTGATCGAGGTCAGCGGTGAGGCGCCGGTACCGCCGTCATGGCCTGCGATAACCAGATGATCCGCCTTGGCCTTGGTAACGCCCGCGGCAATGGTGCCAACGCCTATTGCGGCCCCGAGTTTGACACTGATGCGCGCCTCGGGATTGGCGTTCTTCAGGTCGTGAATAAGTTGCGCAATATCCTCAATGGAATAGATGTCATGGTGTGGTGGCGGGCTTATCAACCCCACACCCGGCGTGGAGTGCCTGATCCGGGCGATTGTCTGGTCAACTTTCCCGCCGGGGAGTTCACCCCCCTCGCCGGGCTTGGCACCCTGCACAATTTTGATCTGCAATTCATCCGCGTTGGCAAGATACCAGATGGTGACGCCGAACCGCCCGGAGGCAACCTGTTTGATGGCGGACCGTTTGGAATCGCCATTGGGCAGGGTGGCAAAACGTCCGGCGTCTTCGCCACCTTCCCCTGTGTTGGATTTGCCGCCGAGGCGGTTCATGGCTATAGCCAACGCCTCGTGGCTTTCCGCGGAGATGGAGCCGAAGCTCATGGCGCCGGTGCAGAAGCGTTTTACAATTTCCACCGCCGGTTCAACCTCGTTGATGTCGATGGGTTTGTTCGCGTACCTGAACTTCAGCAGGCCGCGGAAGGTTGCCCGCCGCGTCGATTCATTGTTGGCGTGTTCCGCAAACTGCCAGTAGGCATCTGCATCGTTGGTTCGTGCGGCGACCTGGAGATTGGCGATGGTTTCCGGGTCCCACATGTGGGTATCGCCGCCGCGCCGCCAGTGAAAGTCACCCGGGTTGGGAAGCACCGGAATCAGGTTTTCATTTCTGGTGGGGTAACCGATTTCATGGCGCAGTTTCATCTCCTGAAAAAGCACATCAAAGCCGACACCCTGGACCCTGCTGGCGGTGTTCACGAAGCAACGGTCGATAATTTCATCGGCGAGGCCCACGGCCTCAAAAATCTGTGCGCCCTTGTAGGATTGCAAGGTTGAAATGCCCATCTTCGCCATGACCTTGAGCATGCCCTTGGCAATGCCTTTCTTATAGGCGGAGACGATGCTTTGAATATCCGGATAGTCTTTCTCGTCCAGCAGGCCGTCCTGTTGCGCCTGCCACAAGGACTCGAAGGCAACATAAGGGTTGATGGCATCGGCGCCATATCCCACCAGCAGGCAGTGATGGTGGACCTCTCTTGCCTCCCCGGATTCGATCACGATACCAATGCGCGTCCGTTGATGTGTCGCCACCAGATGATGATGAACCGCACCGCAGGCGACAAGGGAACTCAAGGCCATGCGCTCAGGCGCCAACTTTCTGTCGGAAAGTATGATCAGGGAATAACCCTCTGCAATCGCCGCGCTTGCCTCTTCGCAGATGCGATCCAGCGCCGCAAGCATGCCCTGCTTTCCGTCCGGCTTGTTGAAGGTGATATCTATGGTTCGTGACTTCCAGCCGCGATAGCTGATATGTCTGATGCGGGCGAGTTCATCATTGGACAGGATGGGGTGGGGAACCTTGAGCCGATGCACATGCGCCTCGGTTGTTTCAAGCAGGTTCTGCTCAGGGCCGATGAAACACTCCAGAGACATCACTATTTCTTCACGAATGGAATCGATTGCCGGGTTGGTAACTTGCGCGAACAATTGTTTGAAGTAGTCGTAGATCATTCTCGACTTGTCGGAAAGGCAGGCCAGGGCGGAATCGTTGCCCATGGAGCCAAGCGGGTCTCTCGCCTCGGTGACCAGCGGCAGTAACATGAATTGCATGGTTTCCACCGTGTAACCAAACGCCTGCATCCGTTGCATCAGGGGCGCGGTGTCGCCATTCGGTACCTTGCCGGCATCCGGGAGTTCGTCCAGTTCGATTTTCTGCCTGCTGATCCATTCGCCATAGGGCCGCTGGCCTGCGAATTCGGCTTTCAGTTCTTCATCGGGAATGAGGCGGCCCGCATGGAAGTCCACCAGAAACATTCTGCCGGGTTGCAGCCGACCTTTCTCCTTCACATTTTCCGGCTCGACCGGCAGCACGCCCACCTCACTCGCCATGATAACCTTGTCATCATGGGTCAGGTAATAACGGGAAGGGCGCAGGCCGTTTCTATCCAACACCGCGCCTATGTAATGACCATCGGTAAACGCAATGGAGGCGGGGCCGTCCCAGGGCTCCATGAGAGCCGAATGGTATTCGTAGAAGTTCCGCCTGGCCTCGGGCATGTTCTCGTCCGCCTGCCATGCTTCCGGAATCATCATCATGACCGCTTCCTGAAGGCTGCGCCCGGTCATCAGTAAAAATTCCAGCACATTGTCGAAGGTCCCGGAATCGGAACAGTCAGGTTCGACAATCGGGAAGAGATCCTTGAGCCTGTCACCGAAAATGTCCGATGCCATAACGCCTTCCCGGGCCATCATCAGGTTCTGGTTACCGCGCAGGGTGTTGATTTCACCGTTGTGGCTCATAAAACGGTTGGGTTGTGAGCGGTCCCAACTGGGGAAAGTGTTGGTGGAGAATCGGCTGTGTACCATGGCCAGATGGCTTTCGTAATCCGGGTCTTCCAGATCAGGGTAGAAGGGGAACAACTGGCCGGGCGTCAGCATGCCTTTGTAGACGATGACCCGTGAATTCAAGCTGCATACATAAACCAGGTTTAATTCTTTGGCAGAGGCGCGGATTTCCCTGCTAAAGCGCCGCCTCACCAGATACAGACTCTGGTCAAATGTGTGGCCCTCTGTTTTGGTGGCGCCAATCACGACCTGCTCTATGAAGGGCATGACATCTCTGGCCGCCGGCCCGATTTTCGCTTCCCCCGGCCTGATAGGGACTTCCCGGAAGCCGAGGAGGTTGAGCCCTTCCTCGGCGATGATTCTTTCCAGCGTTGCCCTGGCCAGGGCGCGTTCTTTTTCGTCCCGGGGCAGGAAGAGGTTACCGACGGCATAAGCCTCAGGTTCCGGCAGGGTTATGCCCGCTTTACGCAGGACTTTTTGGAAGAACTTGTGAGGCATGGCGGTAAGGACTCCGGCGCCATCACCTGTGTTTTCCTCGAAACCGCAACCGCCACGGTGGTCCATTCTTGCGTTGATGTGGCAGGCGTCCTGCATGATTTCATGACTGGCCACCCCCTTGATATTGGCGACGAAACCAACCCCGCAGGCGTCTTTTTCCAGCCCGGGGTCATACAGCCCGCCTGGCTGCGGAAGCCCGATTCTGCCGTCAACTCTCTTGTTGCTCATGCGCTGACTCTTTAGGGTGGGGTAGTTCTCTTGGTGCCAAGATTATCAAAACCAACCTGGTTGCTTCTCCGGCTCCGGGTTGCCATCGTTCCATGGACAGCCCGATCGATAAAGTTTCAAATGAGACTTCAGCAAGACGCCCCTGAGTCTTCTTCCGAGGCGGGCCGGGAACAATACCACCGGCAGGGTGAAAGTCAACACAATAGGCATGGATAACGCCATTTGTTTTGTTCATAAGCCAATGATTTTATTATAGTTTTATAAACTGGAGTTTGGTGGAGATTCCTCTACCAAGGTGGCGAAGCGCGAATGCAGATGATACAGCCAGGCCCCGGGCTGCTATAATCGCCGCCCCTCGGGTGGCGGGTAACGCCAGGCCGGGCAAGGAATACACCACATGAATACAAGAAGAGGAAGCCATGAAAAAGCCAGTCAGGGTAGCAGTGACGGGAGCCGCAGGTCAGATCAGTTATTCGCTGCTTTTTCGGATAGCGTCCGGGCAGATGTTGGGAGGAGACCAACCGGTCATCCTGCAACTGCTCGAAATTCCATCGGCAATGGAAGCGCTCTCAGGTATCGTGATGGAATTGGATGACTGTGCATTTGAACTGCTGGAGGGGATTATCGCCACAGATGACCCGGACAAAGCGTTCAAGGATGCGGACTATGCGTTGCTGGTGGGCTCGAGACCAAGAGGCCCGGGCATGGAGCGTAAAGACCTGCTGGAAGCCAACGCCGCCATCTTCTCCGTGCAGGGCAAATCTCTGAACGATCATGCCAGCAAGAACATCAAAGTGCTGGTGGTAGGGAACCCGGCCAATACGAATAGCCTCATCGCCCAGAGAAATGCGCCAGACCTGGACCCTCGACAATTTACCGCTATGACCCGGTTGGACCACAATCGTGCGGTGACACAACTGGCCCGGAAGACGGGCAAGCATGTTACGGGTGTCAAGGGGCTGGCCATTTGGGGTAATCACTCGTCGACACAATACCCGGATATTTTTCATGCCAGTGTGGATGGTGTTGCCGCCAATGAACTGGTTGACCAGACATGGGTCGAAGAGACATTTATACCCAGGGTTCAGCAACGCGGCGCGGCGATCATCAAGGCGCGGGGGCTGTCCAGTGCGGCATCCGCTGCCAACGCCGCCATTGGTCATATGCGGGACTGGGCGCGCGGCAGCAACGGTGAAATCGTCAGCATGGCGGTTTATTCAGACGGCAGTTACGGGATAACCGAGGGGCTGATCTATTCCTTTCCCTGTACCTGTGAAGGCGGCGATTGGTCCATCCTGCAAGGGCAGGAGCACAACAAGTTCAGCCGGGCCAGAATGGCGGAAACCGAGGCGGAACTGGTCGAGGAGCGGGACGCGGTCAAGGATCTTCTGCCGCAATAATGTCCGGTTCCCTGGCCAGGAGCAGGGTGGCCTGTTCGCGCCCATTATTGCCCAGGCTGAAGACGCCAGGCGGCAGCAGCAGTGCAGACTCGGGTTCAAGATGCACATCATCAACAGATACATGGCCTGTCAAACTCATGACCAGGGCATATCTCCGGAGTTCCAGAGGCAAGCGTTGACCCTGCTCCAGCCGGTAGCGCACCACCGTGAACGCCTCAAAATCCGCAATCAATTCCCGGCCCGGGCCGAGCGGCCGGACCGGCGACGGCGGCGGGTCATCGGTCAGGGCGTGGTTCAATACCTGCTCCGTATCCCAGTGGTCCTGCGTCAGGACCCGTTGGGTAAAGGAAAGGATATAGCGCTCGTAATGTGGTGTCTGGAACTCGACCACCCGCACGCCATGTTGCAATGAGTGGGGGAAGAAGGGCGACACTGTGATCACATCCCCGGCTTTTAGCGTCCGCAGCGCAGTGAATTTATACATGGCCTCCCGCAAGGTGGCTTCCTGTTCCCGCAGGTCGGTAGCGACTTCTCCCATCCATGCACGGTGGGTGTCAGGTTGCACAGGCGATTCAGGGTCCTGGCCGGACGCTGCGCGCAACCGGGCAAGCTGATCATCTATCTGGTCGCGTAGATGTTGATAGCGCCGTGCGGCTGCAACGTAATCCGTGAGGAAGGCCTCCCTCGAATCGTAATCGGCCAACAGCGATTGGTTGAATCCATAGCGAATTCTGCCGACGTCATCCGGCCAGGCATGGCTATCCAGGTGAGTGACGATATAAACCTCGACTTTCTGTTCGTGCATTTCAAAGTAGAGGTCGCCAAAATCTGAGTCCGGGTGGGGGTCCAGAATCTTGAGCAGCACGGGAGAGCCTGCGCAGCCAAGTTCCGCGCCGAAAATGTCCGTTAGCCAGGCAAGGGGTAAGCCTTCAACGGTTGATACACCACGAGACTCGATACCGGAATACCATAGTTCCCGGCCCCAGGGTTTGGGGATGATGACCGGTTCCAGACGCATGGGTTTTGTGAGACTTACCGGCTTGAGTGACAGGGTTTCGGCGACCCGAAAGAAGGCCGCCGCAGAATTTTCGGTGTCGCCACCCAGATGTTCCATGATGTCGTTGGTGGTCACCAGGCAGGCGGGGTCATCGTCATCGGCGAGCAACAGGACATCCAGCAACAAGTCGGGCGAGCCGGGCAGGTAATCTTGCCGATGCACATACTGAAAGTGTATGAGGCCATCCATGTCCCGAGCCCAGCCAGGTTGCAGCCTCGCAAGTTTGCCAAGAGATTCAAACATGCGGCCATTGTACTTGATAGGTTTGCTGCCGGCGTGTCGAAGACGATTGCCGCCGCCAGGGCGGTAAAATAATCGGGTCTTGTTTTGGCTAGTCACCTTTTGCCCCAGGGCATAAGATGTCATCGGAACAGCAAAGGGAGTGCTGCCATGCTACCGGCAGGTGGTATGTTGGAACAGGCGAGAAGGGCGCGGGACCCGAGATTTGACGGCCGATTCTTTATTGGTGTCAGGACAACCGGGGTCTACTGTCGGCCCGTCTGCCCGGTCAGAATGCCGCGAGCGGAAAATGTCGTGTTCTTCGACAGTGCGGCTGCGGCAACTGAAGCCGGGTACAGACCCTGCCTCAGGTGCAGGCCGGAGGCGTCACCGGGCACACCGGCCTGGCTCGGCACCTGCACAACTGTCACAAGAGCGCTGCGCCTCATCAACGGGGGCGCACTGGACGAAGGCGGTGTGGAAAGCCTCAGTGTGCGACTCGGGGTAACGCCCCGGCATCTCAATCGCCTGTTTGCGAAACATCTCGGCGCCTCGCCGAAGACAGTTGCACAGACTCGCAGGTTACAGTTCGCCAAGAAGCTGATAGATGAAACTACCCTGCCCATGACGGAAGTTGCCATGTCCGCCGGGTATGGAAGCATCAGGCGTTTCAACGACCACTTCCAGCGGACTTACCATAAACCTCCCGGCGAACTCAGGAAACAAGGCGGGTCGTCAACCGGCGAAGGATTGGCGCTCAGGCTCACCTACCGTGAACCCTACGACATCACAAGTCTGTTGGACTTTTTCCGGGTCAGAGCAACGCCGGGCATCGAGCAGGTTGGCGAGAGCTATACAAGGTCCTTTGTCCTGGACGATATGCCCGGCAGCCTGTCCGTGACCGGGGGAGACCGTAAACTGGTTTGCATGGTCGAGGGCGGCAGCGCCAGGTCCCTGGTGAAAATCCTGCACGGCGTTCGGCGGATGCTTGACGTTGATGCCATTCCCGAGGAAATAAACTCAGTTCTCATGCGCGACAAGAAACTGGCGAAACTGGTCAGGCGGAACCCCGGGTTGAGGCTGCCTGGGGCATTCGATCAATTTGAAGTGGCGGTGCGCGCCCTTGTGGGCCAGCAGATTTCCGTCAAGGGGGCGACCACTGTCATGGGTAAAATCGTCACATTGTATGGTGAAGATACGAATCATGGTCGGGTTTTCCCGGCGCCTGCAAGGCTGGTCGGGCTGGACCCGGATTCTCTGCCCATGCCGAGGAAAAGAGCCGGGGCTATTCGGGAATTGGCGAGGCGTGTGGCGGCAGGGGAACTGTGTTTTGAAACGCCGGATGAGGAAGAGTTTCATCGCCTGCTGACAGATATACCGGGCATAGGTCCCTGGACTGCCCAATATATTGCGCTGCGGGCCCAGGGAAATCCAGACGCCTTCCTCTCTGGCGACCTGATTATTCGCCGAGTGGCTGACGCCTTGTTTGGCATAAAAACGGAAAAAGCACTGCTTGCCCGGGCGGACGCCTGGCGACCCTGGCGGGGTTATGCCGCCATGCACATGTGGCGGCATGCGGCCATGCTGGAATAAACCATGCTGGAATAAACTATGTTGGAATAAACAAGGAGCTTGAGCATGGAATACAGATACATGACATCGCCCATCGGTGACCTGCTATTGGCGGGTCATGGGGATGAACTCGAAATCATTGGTTTCCCTGAAGGCAAGGGGAGGGTTGAGCCAGCGCCCGATTGGCGGGAGACGCCAACCTGCTTCAAGGAAGCCGAGTACCAGCTCAGGGATTATTTCATCGGCAAGCGAAAGACATTCGACCTGACGCTGAAACCTTCGGGTACGCCTTTTCAACTCAGCGTACTGGATGCGTTGACCCGCATTCCCTACGGGCAAACTGTCAGCTACCAGGACCTGGCCCGGCAAATAGGGCGGCCAAAGGCGGTGCGGGCGGTTGGCGCGGCCAATGGACGCAACCCCCTGCCTATCGTGATTCCTTGCCACAGGGTAATAGGCGTCGATGGAACCCTGACGGGCTTTGGCGGTGGTCTGGCGGCGAAAGCCTTTCTGCTGAAACTTGAATCCGCCGGGTTCAGTCTCACCTGACCGAGATGGCGACATCCACTGGCTCGCCTTCGTCGTTATAGACAAACGTCGCATCCTTGTATGGTGGAGCGACAACGAGGCGGCGAAAGTTCTTGAGTGAAAGGTGGGGGATTTCTGTCAGCATACTATTGACGACCCAGGCGGGCAGGGAACCTGCAGGGTCAACATACAGTTGCCAGGTCATTCTTGTGCGATTCTCCGCCAGCGGTTGAAACAGGTAGTAACCAAGGGCATCAGTAATGCGAACATGCTTGGTTTCTGCCAATCGTTGCGGCCTGGCCCGCAGGGAAACCAGCACGGACCTGTCCTGGTTATAGGTCACCGTGACATGGAAAATGGCATCCCTGGACTTGATAGGGAAGGGCAGGTCAGTGACTTGATACAGGTGGAAATCCTTGCTGCTGATTTTGCTGAGCAGCTGACTTTCCCGGCAGCGATGCACCCATTGGATGTGGGCCTCATAGTCTTGCAGGAGCGCCAGTGCAGCGGCAATGCTTGCGTCCACCTCGACGGTTGCTCTGAACTCTTCACGTTTTGAGCCGGGGAAGGCGCGGGTTTCTATGTTGATGCCGTCCTGGTCAAAGCTGGGCTGCCAGTCGGTATCCGCCCGGGCCGAGGTTGCCGCCAGGAAAAAAATCAGTGTTCCGAAACTGATTCCAGCACCGAAAAATAATCCGGAAAAGTTTTGCGTGTACATGTTGGGTCCTGAATGATGACGGGTGCGCTGCCCAGGGCCGCCAGTGAGAATGACATGGCTACGCGATGGTCGCCATAGGTGTCTATGGTTGCCGGCTGAATTTGTTTGGGTGGGTCAATCACCAGCGCATCCTCAAACGTCTCCACCTTGGCCCCGAGCCGGGTCAGCCCTTCCGCCATGGCGTGCATCCGGTCGGTTTCCTTGATCCGCCAGTTGTAGAGATTCCTTATGCTTGTCTTGCCCTGGGCGAAGAGTGCCATGGCCGCCACTGTCATGGCGGCGTCCGGAATATGGTTGAGGTCCACATCCACACCGCGCAGTTCTCCTTTCGATACTTCCACCCAATGTTGGTCGCGTGTGACCCTGGCGCCCATCTGCTCAATGATGTCGAGAAATCCGTAATCTCCCTGAACGGACTTTTCGCCAATGCCATGGACTCGCAACGGCCCGCCGGCGATGGCGGCTGCGCCAAAAAAGTAGGAAGCGGAAGAAGCATCCCCCTCGATCATGTATTCGCCGGGGGATTTGTAGCGTTGGTTGCCCGGCACTGAAAATTTCCGATAGCGCTGATGGCCAGCGCTGACGCCATAAACGTCCATAATGCCGAGGGTGATGTCCAGATAAGGCTTTGAAACCTGTTCACCTTCAATGGTGATGTGGCTGTCGGCTTCCGCCAGCGGCAGGGCCATCAGCAGTGAAGTGAGGTATTGGCTCGACAGGTCACCGGGCATGGAGACCCTGCCACCCCTGACCAGCCCGCCTTTGAGTTGCAGCGGGGGGTGGCCCTTTTTTTCTCTGAAGGTAATGTCCGCGCCGAGTGTTTCCAATGCATCGGTGAGGTGGCCAATGGGCCTTCGCCGCATGTAATGGTCGCCGTCTATTTCAAATTCTCCCGGTGTCAGGCTCAACACCGCCGTCAATGGGCGGATGGCCGTCCCTGCATTGCCGAGAAAGAGGCGGGTATTTGCGGGCGGTTTGAACAAGCCGCCCACACCCTGAACGCGACAGTCGGACCAATCGTCGTTGAGATGAATGGAAACGCCGAGCTGACGCAAGGCGGTAATCATGTGCTCCGTATCATCGCACCTCAGAAGATTTGTCAGGGATGTCTTGCCGGAAGAAAGTGCGGACAGAAGCAGCGCCCTGTTCGACAGGCTCTTCGAGCCTGGGAGTGTCACCTCGCCGCGCACATTGCGGATGGGTTGCAGGGTCAATTGGTCCATGGCCGCTAGTATATATCAGGCTGGCGGAGCCTGGGCGTCAGCCGCCCGAGAAACGCGCTGATATCTTTGTCAATTTCACGCAGCGGCGGGCTGCCGGGTTCTTCCAGCCACACCCGGCCTGTTTCGTTGTCGATGGAAAGAAAAAACTCCGTGTCCGCGTCCGTGGTCGCAAAAAACGCCGTAAAGGGAAGCTTGGCGCGCTTTTTTGCCAAAGCATGGCCAATCAGATTGGCGATCAGCCTGTCGAAGTCATCCGCATTCCACAGTTGTATCAGGCTGACCCTGCCTTCCTCGCTGTCCGCTGCCAAGGTGCCGGACCAGTAGCCGCTGTAATAGCCGACAATATCGGGATGTATGCTCGTCTCCAGCGCATTGGCGAGGCCGTCAAACCGCACCGGCGGGGACTGGAGGACGGGGCGCCAGTAGGTGAACTTGCTGTCTTGATGCAATTCGCAGGGCGAGCGCCATCCCGGGTCGAAGGGCGATGACAGGTGACCTGGCCCGGTCAATTCAAGCGTACGGTCGATAAATCGGGAGAGCGCCTGCATTCATGATGCGCCAGTTGAAAAGACGCCATTATACCGGTTCTTCAGTTGGCCTCGGGCTGTGGTTCCCCGTGCAGCCCGCCGTCGGGCCCGCCGAACCGCCGTCTGTCATGTCGTCTGCCCGGCCCCTGGCCAGGGCCGTGAGAAAGCATACGGAGAACCTGCGCACGGTCTTCCGGTGCCAGCTTTGAAAGTATGCTGATCATCTGCTCGTGCAGGGTTTCCTGCCGGCAAGCATGTCATGCAAGGCATCCTGGTCCAACTCCCCGACCATTGAAGGTCCTCATGTACGAATTAGCGTTCGCCATCCTTGTCTTGCCAGTGACGGCCCTGCTTATGGCCCCGGCGAAAATGCCTCGCCTTGCGAATCTCTTCCCGGGAGAGCAAGTCATCGCTGTTTTTATCCATGCGTCTGAATGCAGCCATGCGGGCTTCCTCGGTGGTCACCACCTCATCTCCATTGGTGTCCGCTTCGGTGAAGTGTTCTTCCAGCTTCAAGCGCATTTTCTTCTGCCCCTGATCCAGCCCGCCCCTGATTTCATCCAGGCTAAGGGCGCCGTCTTCGTCGGCGTCAAATCGTTGCAACATACCAGCATGCTCATGGGCCATGAATTCCGACAGGCTGACCAGGCCGTCCTCGTCCGTGTCCAGACGTTTGATCATTCGATCATGTGGCGCCGCTGAAGCCGCACCTGCCAGCACCGTGCTCATCATGACCAGGCCAATGGCATTTACCTTGAATATGTTCATCACTGCAATGTCCTCCATAAGGGTTTGAACCGGTGAATTATTCGCGGTCTATCCTTTATACGACGCATCCGCGGAAAGCCGTCGAAAAAAATCAAAAAGGTTTGACCACCGCCAGGATCAAGATGGGTATTACAAGTAGCAGCGCTGATTCATTGTAGAGCCGGAAGAACAAGGCACCGGGAAGGGTCGCATTATCTTGACCTTGCAGGGCTTTGAAGTAGCGCCAGCTTTGGGCCTGATAGGCGATGAGCAGCACCACCAGCGCCAGTTTGGCGTACAGCCACCCGCCGACTGCCCCGTAGTAAAGCCACAGCCACAGGCCCGGCAGGATTGCCAGACACGCCATCACCAACGAAAAACGCAGCAGCCTGCCCGCCATGATGACAAGGCGCCTGGTGTCCTCGTTGGCTTCCCTGCCTTCCACGAGGTGAACGAAGATTCTTGGCAGATAGAAGACGCCCGCCATCCAGGCAATGACAAACAGGATATGGAGAGCTTTGACCCAGAGCATCATCGGCGGTTTACCGGCCTGCGGCCCTTGGCCGGGAGGCATGTCACGCCAATATGGAATGTCATGTGTGTACCGGGGTGTATATCTGAAGAGTAACTTTATCACCTTTGTTGCTAACATGGGCTTATGAGCGATTTTGAAGATATTCGTCCATACCATGATGCCGAGGTTGCGGGAGCTCTTGTAAAGCTCGTCCATAACAAGGAACTGACGAGTTTTCTCGCCGGCTGGCTGGCCCCCCGAACCTACAGGTTTCTGCCGGGTCTTGTGTCCGGCCTGATTTCCGCCTGGTTGCAGAGAAAGATACGCGGCGTCAGGGATATTGCCGGGTTTCAGAACATGATCGCTACCTATGCCAACAAGCTGGTGCGGGAGGGGACGACAGAGTTTGTTTACGAGGGGTTTGAAGACCTCGAGCCAGGCAGGGCTTACCTGTTTGTGAGCAACCACCGCGATATAGCGGGTGATTCCATGCTCCTCGACTATGCGCTTTACCTTAACGGCATGGATACGGTGCGCATTGCCATCGGCGACAATCTTGTTCAGAGGGATTTTGCGACCTCGCTGATGCGACTCAACAAGGGTTTTTTCATCAGGCGCTCCATCAGCAACCCGAGAAAAGCCTATGCCGCCTTGCGACAGTCCTCGCAATACATCCAGCACTCGATTGAAACCGGCCATTCCGTGTGGATTGCGCAGAGCGAGGGGAGGTCCAAGGACGGGCTGGATGTCACTGACCCGGCGATCATCAAGATGCTCGTGCTGGCTGACCGGAAAAGACGGCTCGGGGAAGCCATCCGCGACCTCAATATCCTACCCCTGTCGATCAGCTATGAGTTTGACCCCTGCGATGTACTGAAGGCGGTTGAGCTTGGCCGCACCGAGCTGGAAGGCGGTTACGAAAAACCGTCGGGGGAAGACCTGCTCTCCCTGGCAAGGGGTCTGGGCGGGAAAAAGGGCAGAGTGATATTGCGGCTTGGGGAGCCATTGAATGACGATTTTGATTCCGTTGAGGCGGTGGCGGCGGAGATTGATCGGCAGATCATCTCTCACATGGAAATGTTCCCGGTCAATTATTGGGCCTTGTCCAGGCTGGATGAACCCGAGTATCGGCGTCTGGCCGACAAGCTGGATGTCCGCACGGACAAAAAACAGGCGCTGGCGCTGAACATCCGGCTTAAGTCCTGCCCGCCCACTTATCGGCGCTATTGGCTGAAAATGTACGCTAATCCACTGCTCAACCGGGCGCGAATACTCAATCGTACAGGGTAAGCACCGGTGACTCTATTGCCGACCATTGCTCCCGGAGTTCGAGAATATGATCAGACCAGTAACGCTGGGTGTTGAAAAAAGGGAAGGCGCGGGGGAAGGCCGGGTCATCCCAGCGCCTTGCCAGCCAGGCGGTGTGATACATCATCCGCAGGGTTCTGAGGGGTTCAATCAGCCTTAATTCGCTCATATCCAGGTCACGGAAATCCCGGTAACCCTTCAGGATTGCCGACATTTGCCGAGACTGGGCGTCACCATCCCCGGACAGCAGCATCCAGAGGTCTTGAATTGCAGGGCCGGACCTGGCGTCGTCAAAATCGACGAAATGCGGTTGTTCATCACGCCAGAGTACATTGCCCAGATGACAGTCTGCATGCAGGCGCAGGGTCTTCACAGGGGAGGCGTCAAAACTTGCGCCGACAAGAGACAGGAGTTGTTCCGTCACGGATGTATAGGCGTCGAGCAGTTCTGCCGGGATAAATGCCTCGTCGAGCAGGTATGCCCGTGAAGCCGCGCCATAATCCTCGATGCTGATGGCGGGACGGTGTTGAAAGCTGCCGGCTGCGCCCACGTTGTGCAGCCGGCTAAGGAACCGGCCCAGCGTTTCGAGGCAAGAGAGGTCGTCCACGGCTGGCGCCCGTCCGCCCTTGCGCGGGAAGATGGCTATCTCGAAGCCATCATAGTTAAAAGAGGAAGCCTTGCCGTTGATGATCAGGGGGGCAACCACGGACAGACCCTGGTCCTTGAGTTCATGGGTGAACGCATGTTCTTCCTTGATCTGCGCCAGGGTCCAGCGCCCGGGCCGGTAGAATTTTGCAATGACCGGTTCGGCGTCTTCTATGCCGACCTGATAGACACGATTCTCGTAACTGTTTAATTCCAGAATTCTGGCATCGCAGTGATAGCCGACACTTTCGATGGCGTCCATGATGAAATCCGGATTCAGCCGGGAAAAGGGATGCGGGTTATCGTTCATAGTCAGTTATCAGTGCGACGCCTTTGATCTGGGCGAATATCGTTTCTCCCGGTTTCAGTTGGAGGTCATCAAGAGATTTGCGTGTGATCCGGGCGAGCAGAAATTGTTTGCCGCAGCCGAGCCTCAGCATCGCCGTTGGCCCTTCGCCAGGGTCCATGATGTCATGGATGCTTGTTTCAATGACATTAATAATGCTGCTTCTGGTCGGGCGCTCTCTGGCGAGGCTGACATCTCTTGCGGGAACCCTGATATGAATACTGTCTCCAACCGCGTACCTGTCCGCGGCTATCAGCAGCTTCTCATCCTCGAAGCCAACCTCTGTCAGGCTGTAAGCGTTGGCGGGCGCTGTGACCCGGCAACGAATAATGGCGGCGGCGTTTGGCTGGACGGCGGCGGAACCCTCCGTGGAAAATGCCAATGCAGAAACCGACCGCAAAATGTTTCCATTGGCGACGACAACAACCCAGTCTGCAAGATACAGCACATCATCGAGGGAATGGCTGACATAGATGACCGGAATCTGAAGCCGGGTATGAAGACGTTGCAGGTAGGGCAGGATTCTGTTTTTCGCGTCCGCATCGATTGACCCGAGGGGTTCGTCCATAACCAGCAGCCTTGGATTACTGAGCAGCGCCCGGGCAATGGCCACACGTTGCTGTTCACCGCCAGACAGCCGCCAGGGCGGGTGTTCCAGCAGGTTTCCCAGGTCCAGCATGTCCAGTATTTCCGCCATGGACAGGCCGCCGGCGCGGTGTTTCCGTTTTTCCGCGAAAGCCAGGTTGTCGGCAACGTTGAGGTGGGGGAAGAGGTTCAGTTGCTGGAATACATAACCCACCTGACGCCGGTGAGGCGGCACGAAGGTGCCGCTAGATTGCCAGACAATATCATTGAAGCGCACCGCCACGTCCGGTGCTTCTTCCAGGCCCGCTATCAGCCGGAGGATGGTTGTCTTGCCGGAACCGGAAGGGCCATAAAGCGCGGTTACCCTGTCCTCGGCAATGTCCAACGCCACGTCCAGGCTGAAACCGCCGGGGCGCGTCAGCTTTGCTCTGATATCAAGACTCACGCGGGCCCGCCCTGCATCAAGGGCTTGCGCCAGCGTCGGTCAATGCTGTAGAGGATAAAAAGAATGCAGAAAGAGAAAATCAACAGCCCCAACGCCAGCGTATGGGCGCGGCCATAGTCCAGAGACTCCACATGGTCAAAGAGGGCAATGGAAAGTACCCTGGTTTCGTCCGGCAGGTTACCGCCGATCATCAGGACTATGCCGAATTCCCCGATGGTATGCGCGAAGGAAAGACAGATGGCGATGACAAATCCCCGCCGGCATAGGGGAATGACAAGATTGAAAAACCTGTCCCAGGGATTGGCGCCGAGCGTGGCGGCGGCTTCAGTCAACTCCCGCTGCATGGCGCCGAAGGCAACTTGCAGTGGCTGCACAAAAAAAGGCAGGGAGTAGATGACTGAGCCTGCGACCAGCCCGCTGAATGAGAAGGCCAGCGTCGAGCCGGTGAGTGTCTGCCAGAGTTCACCGGGCAGGCTGGCCGGGGAAAAAACAATCAGCAGGTAAAACCCCACGACCGTGGGGGGCAGCACTATCGGTAACGCAACCAAGGGCTCGACAAGGTTCCGTAGCAGGCTCTTCCCCTGAGAGAGCCACCAGGCGACAGGTGTACCGATGATGAGCAGAATGACAGTTGTCACTGTCGCCAGCTTGAGGGTGATGAGCAGGGATGTCAGATCCTGGTCCATCAGCCGTCATCCCGGGTCGGCAGGTGATATCCGGATTCCCGGATGAGTTGCCGGACCTCTGATGAGCCGAGATAGGACAGAAAATCCTCATACCCTGCCACGGCGGATTTCAGCACGACAAACTGTTGTTCAATAGGCTGGTGACGAGATGCCGGCACTGGCCAATAGCCTGTTCCAACCGCCCCCACCTGCCTGAGCAGCGACAGGGCCACCAACCCGGCCGGGGCATTTCCAGTTTGCACGAATGCAAATGCCTGGGAGATGTTTGAACCGTGAACCAGCTTTACATTTCCCACCCCCGCACTGGCGAGTACTTCGAGGGCGGCCTTGCCATAGGGCGCATATCCGGGATTGGCAATGGCCATGGTGCCGGTGAAATTGTTCAGGGTATCAACGTTGACCAACGTCGCCCCCGGAACCCAGAAGGCCAGCCTGCCCAGAGCGTAGGTTTGCCGATGCAGTGTCAACTTGTCTTGTTCGAGTTGCGCGGGCCTTGCCCTGTCCGCCGCAAAAAAAATGTCAAAAGGGGCACCCTGCATTATCTGGGCATACAGGAGGCCGGTTGAACCATGGCTCAGTTGAATGGTGGCCTCGCTTTGTTGCTCGTAGCGCCGGGCAATGTCCTGCAGGACAGGTTTGAAGTTGGCGGCGACGGCAATTCTGATGGTCGGGCCCGCCTTGCATGTCAGCGTGAAGGCAAGCCATGCCATGCAAAACAACCCGCTAACCCACCCTTTTGATGAAATCATCAATCAACCATCCGGAAATAGACATCATGGCGGGTTTGTTTGGCAGTTGTGTGTAATGAAACCATTGGGCATCGGCGATTTCCTCCTCCTGGATATTGATTTCGCCCCTGTCATACTCGGCATGAAAACCAAGCATCAGGGAGTTGGGGAAGGGCCAGGATTGGCTGTTGTAGTACTTCAGGTTCTTTACCTTGATGCCGACCTCTTCAAACACTTCACGATGGACGGTGCCTTCTATGGACTCACCGGGTTCAACGAACCCGGCGAGCGTACTGTAAAAATTGTTTCTGGCGTTGACGTTGCGCGCAAGCAGAAGTTCCTCCCCCTTGTTCACTAGAACGATAATGGACGGTGACAGGCGGGGATAGTAGGAGATGTTGCAGTGTTCACATTTTCTTGACCTGTCCATCGCCAGGATGGTGGTTGCCCCGCCACAGGCGCCGCAATACTGGTGGTGATGATGCCAATCGATGATTTGCTTGGCCCGGCCAAGCAGATGGAAAACCGGTTGTGTAACGGTCATAAGAAAGGACCAGAGGGAATCGAAGGCATATCCCTCCGGCTCGTCCGCGTCCGTGTGCACTTCCTGGGCGAAGACAGGTGTGCCAGCCATGTCTCCCAGATAGTGAGTGGAAAGAGGCTCCAGCCCGCACCATCGCCATTCGTCCTGATTCAGAGGCCGCCAGGGGTGTTGGTTGCTTATGCAGAGGACCTCGCCGTCAGATACAACGATATGATGCGCCTTGTCCGTTTCGCCCGGCGAACTTGTTCCCGGTATGAAGTCTTCGCCAATGTTTGCGTATTCCCAGTCCATGTGAATCTAGTGATATTAAAGCGGAACCTTATCATGCCGTTGCGACCGGTGTCCTCGCAACAGCCAGAACAATGACATCAGCCGCCCCGGCATCAAACAGTACCCTGGTTATTTCCGAAACCGTTGAGGTGGTCGTGATCACATCGTCCACGAGAAGGATTCTTCGGTCCTTGAGCGGTTCATTGCATTGGAAGGCGCCGCGCAGATTTTTTCTGCGGTCACCAAGGCTGAGGGACTTCTGCTCCGGTGTTTCCATGATTCGGCTGAGCAGCCCGGGGGCCGGCGATGCCCCCAGAACTCTGGAGACGGGTTCGGCGATCAGCGCCGCCTGGTTGAACCCCCGCTTTCTCTGCTTGCGTTTATGGAGCGGCACGGGTGCTACCAGGGCGTCCTGAAGATCAAGCTGCCGGAGTTGCCCTGCGGCGTAGGATGCCAACAGTTCTGCCAGCACCCTGCCACTTGCCAGATGCTGTTGCTGCTTGAATCTCTGTATCAATATGTCAACAGGGAATCGATAGGAGAAGGGGCAGATGGCTGCGCTGAATTGCCGCCTTGTGGTGAGACAGTCGGCGCAGATGCCGCCGGACTCCGTAGGCAGGCTGCAAACGGGGCAGGGCCGGGTGACCCACGGCAGGTCCGCCTCACAAGCGTTGCAGATATCCAGATATGGCCCACCCCGCCCGCCACAAAGTACGCAGCATGAATGCAGCAGCGTATAGGAGAATCGGTACAGGACATCCGCCAGAGCCATAAAGGAACACTGTGTCATTTCCCGGCATGTCAGCAGTCGAAAAGGATGGCAGTGATGTGGGATATTCGCCCGGATGGATGCAGGACGCGCCTGCGGTTACATAAAGGACCTGGCTTCCTTTTCCATCGCTATGAGCCTCCTGACCCAGTTTTCAATCAGGGAAAAATCCTTTTCCGAGATGTTGAAGACCCGGCAGACTTCCTTGAGAAGAAATTGCTCCTCCACCTCGAAGGCGCCATCCGCATACCCGAGGCGAATCAGCGCAATGATGATTGCAACCCGCGAATGCCGAGTGTCAAAAATCTTTTCAATCCCTTCAATGGGGATATAGTAAGACCTGACGTCACTGGCGAGGCCAATTTCACGCCGCAGTTGATCCATCATCAGTTGCTCGCCCGGGTTGAGTTCCCCGTCGGATACAACAACATCATGGGCAAGACATATAAATGCCTCTTTCTGCGCATCGCTCAATTCATGCAGGAACATTTGCGTTCTACTCCCCGGGGGCCACGAGCGTGATGTCATAGTGGTGTATTTCATCATCACGCAAGGTTGTAATCCGGACGGCGTCTCCGGGTTGATATTGTTCAAGTTGAGACAGGAGCGAATCCTCATTGGTCACGCTCTCTCCGTTGACGGCAATAATCACGTCCCCGAGGTGGATTTTCCCCCTTCTGTCCTCGCGCGCGCCAATCATACCGGCCCTGTCCGCCGGCAAGCCCTCCCGTACTGAAAGTATGGGGACGCCCTTCACCCGTAACTTGCGGGCCCAGTAATTCGTCAGCGTCTCTATACCGATGATGGGGCGAAAAAGCCTGCCGTGTTCCCTCAGTTGAGGGACAACCACCTTGACGGCATTAACGGGTATGGCAAAGCCAATCCCCGCGCTCGCGCCGGTGGGTGAATAAATGGCCGTATTAACGCCTATCAGCCGCCCGTGTGAATCCAGCAATGGGCCGCCGGAGTTGCCGGGGTTGATGGCGGCGTCAGTCTGTATCACGTTCTTGATGGTTCGGTTGGAAATGGATTTGATTTCACGCCCCAACGCGCTGACAACGCCCACGGTCAAGGTGGTGTCCAGGGCAAAAGGGTTGCCTATGGCGAGCACTTTGCGGCCAACCGCCAGAGAAGACGAATCCCCCAGGGGGATGGCTTTCAGGTTCTCGTCGGGGGCGTCTATCTTCAGCAGCGCAATATCTTTTTCCGGCGCCGTGCCGACCACCTTGGCTTCATAACTCCGATTTGATTGCAAGGTAATGGTAATTCGATTGGCGCCATACACCACATGGAAGTTAGTGACGATCAGGCCGGATTCATCCCAGATGAAACCCGTCCCGCTGCCTCGGGGTATTTCCAGCACATTGAGAGAAAACCTTTGCCGCTTGAGTTGAGTGTTAGTGACAAAGACAACGCTGGGGCTGGCGTTTTCATACACGGAGATGTTGTTTTTTTCATCATCCGTTAAGAAGGTTGCATCCGCTTCCCCGTCGTCAATGGATGCTGGTGCGGCAGAGAATACAAGCAAGAGTACAAGCATCCCGGCGATAAAGGCGGCCGGGATCGTCAAAACCTTGAGATATGTCATCTGGTCAACGGGTCGTGGGGTTGGTTCGATTGATTACGATACCCGTATCAATAAACCCGTTGAGATCGTACAGATCTTCCGGGTTGAGCATCCCAACGGATTGTTTAAGCCGCAAAGTGTCCAGCACATAGCGATACCTGGCGCTGGCGTATTGAAATTGCGAAAGGTACAGGTTTCTTTGCGCGTTGAGTACGTCAACTATGTTCCGGGTGCCCACCTCGTAGCCGGTTTGTGTTGCATCCAGCGCGCTCTGGCTGGATTCAATGCCGCGCAGCCTTGCCCTGACCCTGGCGACGTTCGTATTGACGGCACTGTAGAGGATACGAGTTGACTCCACGACCTGCCGCTGAATCAGGTCACGGTTTTTCTGCGCCGCTTCCAGGTCGTAACCCGCCTGCCGGACCTGTGAACTGGTGCCGCCGCCCTGATAGATGGGTAGATTGATATTGAGAGCGAGGGTGGTCTGGTCAGTGTCGCCAAAGAAGTTGAGGTCTCTGCTCGTAACACTGTGGGAATAGGATGCCTGAGCGTCTATGGTCGGGAGGTGGCCAGCTTTTGCAAGCCGGAGGCCCGCGCTTGCCGAGCGGAGCCGCTCCTTGGCGGCGACAAGAGAATAGTTGTGTTGCAGCGCCGTCTCAACCCAGGCGTCTTCATTTTGCGGTTCGGGATACTTCACGGGAAAATCTTTCGACATGCCATTGACCTCGGCAAGGTCGCTGCCCGTCAACCTGATCAACGGCTCGAAGCTGGTGACCTGAGCGCCTTCCGCCTCGATAACACTCACAGTGGAAGTGTCATAGGCGGCCTGTGATTCGAGCACGTCCGTGATGGCAACCAAGCCAACGTCAAACCGCTGCTGCACCTGTTCCAGTTGCCTGTGCACCGCGTTTCTTTCGGCATTGGAGGAAGAGAGAGAGGCTTCAGTCTCAAGAATGCGGAAATAGGTTTCCGCCACCCTGACCAGCAATTCCTGTTGCTCCGCCGCGAAACCCGCCCTGGCTTCCGCTTGCAGATTCTTTGACTGCCGGAACCGATACCAGGCGTCGAGCCGGAATATCGGCTGGCTCAGTACGGCCTGCCAACTGTGGTCATTGTAACTGTCTGTGGGGAGATCCGGCTGGTTGGGCAGGGAGAATTGATTGATGCTGGTTTGCCCCCTGACGGATAGGTTGGGACGAATCAGGGCGCGACTCTGGGCGACCACCTCGTTTCTGGAAAGAAAGACCGCCTCGGCGGCTCCCAGTTGCGGGTCGTTCTTGACGGCCAGGTCGTAGATTTCTCCCAGGGTAGCGGCCTTCAGAGCCGGCGTTGACACGATTAGCGACAAGGTTAACAAGGTTAACGACGAGGCCAGCAACAAGACGGTTGTGAAAAACCTGTAAGCAAAGGTATTACATGATGCCATAGTGTATTTCCGTGCCCATCTTCCAAGCGCCTGTTTCCAGAGCGGTTTCATGGAGAACCTGAGCGTAAAGGGTTGCGTAGCATAGCCGATCATACCGTTGCCTCGCCAGTTCAGGCCCATAATAGAGTGTGAGCCAGCGTATTGAGTCAAAGTGGGCATTATAGAGGTAACGGGCGCAGGGTTAAATTGCGGCCTGCAGCTCAGGCCTGGGGAAGGCCCCCAGTTGTTCTTCCAGCCACCCGGCGACCGCAAGACATCTGTCTTCCCTGAAAGGCCCGGCGAGAATCTGCACACCTATGGGTAACCCCGCCGGGTCCGTACCGGCGCGTATGACCACTGATGGCCAGCCGGTCAGGTTATAAGCCGCCGTGTATGTATAGGCCAGGAAGTCTTCCCGGTCTTCATGGGTAATCGCCGTGTGAGCGTTGACGGGGCAAATCAGCACATCAAAGTCATTGAAATAGCTCAGCATGGCGCTTTGAAAATTGTGCCAGAGCTGGATGACCTGAGCGCAGTCCTCTGACCCTGCCGCCTTTGATCTCCCTGCGAGCAATTCCGCCACTGGCGGCGACGGGTCCTGGGTATGACAGTCTTCGAGCAGCGTCTGAATCATTTGCCCGTGGTCCGCGGCAAACAGGGCGTTATAGATCAATCCGGCCATCTCCAGCCCGTCTGGCCTGACTTCATCCGGCGATATATTGTTGCTCCGCAGTAGCGCCACCAGAGCCTCGACCGTTGCCATGATAGGGCCGTCCGGGGTCTTGATGCCGTTGTCCTTGTGATAGCCGAATCTGAGCTGCTGCAAGTCCACCTGCGCCGGATCATGGAAAGGGGTCGCCACTGCATGAGGGTCTATATTGTCCGGGCCTTGCATGATATCCAACAGATAGGTCAGGTCATCGACCCGTTTCGCCATAGGCCCGGGCTGCGTCAGTGGCGCAAGTAGCCCGGTTGAAGGTAAGCCATTGCCGGTGCAGGGGATTCGCCCGGTGGTGGGCTTGATGCCCGCAATCCCGCAGAAGTGGGCGGGGAGCCTGATGCTGCCGCCTGTATCCGTCCCCACGTCGAAAAGTGAACCACCAGCGGCAATGATCGCCGCTGCCCCACCGCTGCTGCCACCAGACGTGCGCGCCGGGTCGTAAGGATTATTGGTTCTGCCGAACAGGAGATTGTCCGTCTTGAAAGAAAGAGTGAATTCCGGAGTGTTGGTTTTCCCCATCAGTATGGCGCCCTCATTACGCAGACGGGCAACACAGGTGGCGTCCCGACCGGGGCGAAAGTCCTTGCGCCCGGTGGTGCCCCATGTAGTTATCATATCGAAAGTGTCGAGGCTGTCTTTGATGGTCATGGGTACGCCGAACAGTTTGCCGGGCGTTTCGCCGCCGCCGCCCAGCCCCTTCATCTCCCCCAGTCCGTCATTCTCGCCGAGGCCGAAGGCCGAAGGCGGGGATCCAGAGTGGCGGCGTAAGCCTTTCCCGTCATTCCAGGCGATGGGGTTCTTCCCATCGCCGACAGTGTTTCCAGGCGAAGCCCGGGAATCCAGAGTGGCGGCAAAGCCGCCATGCAGTTTGCCTCCTTTGAGCACCAGGTCAGCGCGTTCCGCATACATCATTGCCTCCTCGGCACCCAGCCTGACGACGGCATTGAGTGACGGATTGACCGCCTCGATTCTGTCGAGAAATGTGCGAGTGACGTATTTCGAAGACACCTGCCCGGAGCGGATGCGATGGGCGAGTTCTCTGACCGACAAATGCAGAATGTCTTCCATGACGATTTCAGACCGGAGTTAAATCTGCGGCATTATATCCGAGTCCGGCTCGCCTCTCGCCGTCATTGTTGTCCGGCCGCACGCATCCGTCATCCCAGGCGATGGGGAGTATCCATCGCCGACAGTGTTTCCAGGCGTAGCCCGGGAATCCATCCCTCAGCCCGTCATCCCAGGCGATGGGGGGTATCCATCGCCGACAGTGTTTCCAGGCGAAGCCCGGGAATCCAGAGTGGCGGCGTAGCCGCCATGCAGTTTGCCATCCCCACCAGTCCATCATCCCCACCAATCCGTCATCCCAGGCGATGGGGAGTATCCATCGCAAAAGAAATCACCGGAAAGGAAAAATCACTTAACGCCTTAACGCAGAGATTAGGCCTCCCGCCCGCATTCAAAACCGGACTTGACGCGCTTTACAACTGGACCAGTACAGAAGGAGTTATCCGTAAGCTCTAGGCTCTAGGTTGCAATTACATTAATGTTGCATATAGAGTAAGTTTTAACCATCAGGAGGGAATCGCTATGAAACACACCACATCTGACAAGGCGCAGGTTGTTAAGAACATTGCAAAAAACTCAGGATTGAATTTGCGCAACTATCGCGAGTGGCTAAGAATAAAAGCGGAGCTTGAAGCCGTTGGATTCAAAATGACTCCCGCGATCAAGCCCGTGACACGAAAACCGAGACGGCGACAACCCGTACCTCTTAGTGCTCTTGGTATATAGACGAGAGGCTTTATCCAACTGTCTCATATGAACGAAACCACAAAAAATCGTTTTGTGAAAGAAGTCGAATCTGCCGCACAAGGCAATCCGAATATTGACATGAAGTTGGTTCGAGAGTGGCAGAAAATAACAGAAATGCTGGAGAAGGTTCCGCTGGCACCAGAACCTGAGGCAGCGGAACCGCCACGTTTGCAACCAATTCCGTTGCGAATGTTTCGCCGGTAGCACCTTGAAGCCACCATGCTCTTTCCCGTCATTCTCGGGCGAAGCCCGGGAATCCAGAGTGGCGGCGTAGCCGCCATGCAGTTTGCCATCCCCACCAGTCCATCATCCCCACCAATCCGTCATCCCAGGCGATGGGGAGTATCCATCGCCGACAGTGTTTCCAGGCGATGGGGAGTATCCATCGCCGACAGTGTTTCCAGGCGATGGGGAGTATCCATCGCCGACAGTGTTTCCAGGCGATGGGGAGTATCCATCGCCGACAGTGTTTCCAGGCGAGGCCGAAGGCCCCCCTCTCCATAACCCACAGGGCCTTCTGCCGCTGGATTTGAGGATATTCTGACATCTGAGTGATTCACTAAACTTGACAAACGATAGGTTATACGGCTATTTTCGACAAGTATTGTCAAAATAATCCATTAAATGAGGGTATGGGTAATGTTAGTACAATTTAGTGTTGCCAACTTTAAATCCATCAAAGACCCCCAAACACTCAGTCTGGTCGCGTCGAAAGGTAAAGAGGTTGCGGATAACCAGACTTTGGATGCGTCTCATTCGGGGGGTGGTTCTGGCATTAAATTGCTACCTTCCGCAGCAATTTATGGTGCCAATGCTGCAGGGAAGTCCAATCTTCTGGAAGCCCTCAATGTCATGAGAGTGATCATACAGGAGTCCGCCCAGCAACAGCATCGGGGAGATTTTTTGCCAGTTAAATCTTTCAAACTAAACCCCACAACACGAAATGCTCCCGTTGAATTTGAAGTAATTTTTATTGCTGAGGGTGTGCGCTATCAATATGGGTTTTCCGCTACACGTGACCGCATTGTGGAAGAATGGTTGCTTGCCTATCCAAAAAATCGTCCCCAAGATTGGTTGAGTCGTGAATGGGATGAAAAAAAGAAGAAGCATCAATGGCATCTGGGTGCATCTCTAGTCGGAGAAAAAAAACTATGGCAAAAATCAACCCGTGACAATGCTTTGTTTCTTTCCACCGCGATACAACTCAATAGCCAACAACTAGAGCCTGTTTTTGATTGGTTTAACGAGACAATATGCATGGTTGGTATTGCTGGATGGAATCCAAATTTCAGTGCATCGTTTTGTGATACAAAAGATAACAAAGAAAAAGTTTTGGAATATTTGCAAGCTGCGGATTTAGATATTGATAATATTCAAGTAGAAAAAGTAGCCTCTGAACAAGACAAAATATCTGAAGCTTTACCAAAACCTTTGAGAGAGGATGTTATCAAAGACCTGGAAGGCAAGAATTCTTATAAAACCCAGACGGTGCATCAAGATATTGATGGCGAACCCGTTGTATTTAATCTTGAAGAAGAATCAACCGGCACTCAAAAACTCTTCTCATTGGCAGCACCCTGGATTGATGTTTTGGCAAAGGGTCGTGTACTGTTCGTAGACGAGATGAACAACAGCATGCATCCAAAATTGGTGGAGCATTTAGTGAATTTGTTTAACAACAAAAAGACCAATCCCAATAACGCGCAACTGATTTTTACCACCCATGAAACTTCTATTCTCAATCAGAAAACGCTACGCCGAGACCAGATTTGGTTTTGTGAAAAAGATAAATTGCAGACAACTCAGGTTTATCCTCTGAGTGACTTCCGCCCGCGCACGGGGAGGGAGAATCTGGAACAAATGTATTTGTCTGGCAGATATGGTGCCCTACCGTATATTGAAAAGGTGCAAGGATGAAAAATGGGTACAGATAATCTATTCCATAAACGAAAGAAAAGACATGTCCAAAATCTAGCGCATCGCCAGGATGCACTAAAGTCTTATGATAGAGTTTTGATTGTTGATGTTCTAATAGAATCTCGGAGAATCGCTATGCCTTTAAAAGCTACCTCAGTGAGATTGGATGACGAAACCTTAATCCGTGTACGTCAGATGGCCGAAGCGATGGATAGACCACGCGCATGGCTGATGGCTGAAGCCATTAAGCAGTATGTGGCTCGTGGAGAGTGGTTTATCCGTGAAGTGGGGAAAGGCGTGAAAGCCGCTGATGAAGGGCGCTTGATAGATCATACGGACATCAAAGCCAAATGGGAGGCCAAGCGTGCAACTCAAATGGACTGAGCAACCTTTCTTGACACACTATCCACAGAAAAAAACGTTGGTAGACATCTATGAAACCAAAATACGTGCCCTCGCCGAACTCAAACAATCTCTCCCCCACCAAGCCTTCACTTGCGAATTGACCGTACACCCCAAATACCCTACCCACCGCACAGCCACTGGACTTTAATGGTCGCTATCTGATGCGTGCTGGTGAAAGCGTGGTTGCAATGACTCCCGACCATCTGAAAAATATTTTTGAAGAATCCAGCGAGGATTGGTTTGTCCAACCAGCAATAGAAAATATAAATTCGAAAGATGTGATAGACCTACTGGATACAAAAATTTATTTTGACTTGCTCAATTTACCTTATCCCACACAGCCTTCCGTTTTACAGCGCTTTGTGAAAGAATGTTTCCCAAACAGGCATTGCGCGAACTAATTGCCAATGCATTAATCCATCAGGATTTTTCCATCGGTGGTGCGTCAGTGATGATAGAGATGTACACAGACAGGGTGGAAATATCTAACCCAGGTAAGCCCATCATCCAGACTGATCGGTTTATTGACGGGTATCAATCCCGCAACGAGCGACTCGCTGATATTATGCGTCGGCTCGGTATTTGTGAAGAGAAAGGTAGTGGTATTGACAAAGTAATCCAGCAGGTTGAGGTTTTTCAACTCCCCGCCCCGGACTTTAGAGAGGACGACATCCGAACCACAGTCGTTTTATATTCCCATGTCGATTTTTCTGAGATGAGCAGACAGGATCGTATTCGTGCTTGCTACCAACATTGTTGTCTGCGTTATGTTTTTAATGAGCCCATGACAAATTCGTCTCTACGCACACGTTTCCAGCTTGCCAGTAACTAGACAGTTATAGCATCTCAGATTATTGCAGCCACAAAAAGCGTTAATTTGATTAAGCCAGAAAGTACTGATCCTGGGGCAATGCGATACGCCAGTTACCTTCCTTCGTGGGCCTGATTACACTTATGTCGCAATCTAACTTATATCGCAAACTAATTTAGCAGAGAAAATAATCTGTAATTGCTTTATAAACAATGAGTTGCCAACTCAATCGCAATTGAAATCTAACTTAATCGTAAACCAATTTAGCAAAGAAAATGACCTATAATTGCTTTATAAACAATGAGTTGCCAACTTAATCGCTAATTTTTGGAGACGTCCCTTTGAACAAATTTAACAAAAACGAAGCCCAAACCCGTCTCGACCTGATTGATCTGGCTCTCAAGGCCACAGGGTGGGGCGTGGCGGACGGAAGCCACATCTGTGTTGAGGTCATCGTCCCCTGTTGCCTCCAGGGAGCAGGTACACGCGCCGAGCAGGAGAAAGCCGACTATGCCCTCGTCTGCAAGAACCAGAAACTCGCCGAACTCAAACAATCCCTGCTCCAGCAGCCATTCACCGGCGAGTTGACAAGCAAATGAGTACAAAAAATAACACTGAAGCAGCGAAAATTTTGATTGCCGAAATTTGTAATAAATACAGCGAAGGCAGTTTTATATTTAGGGGAACAACAAGAATTTTCAGCGGAAAACCTGATGGAGTCAGCTCATCACTGTATAGATGGGCAAAGAAAAAAAAGGCTATTACCAAGCGTCACAAACCACCAAAGATCGAAAAGGAAATTGTAGATAAAGCAAAAAGACTTTTTCCCGATCAAGCCAGCAATATAGAGATTTTAACCGACATGAGACACTATGGCGGAAAGGTCAATTTAATTGATTTCACCCGCAGTCTTTATGCGGCTCTATTTTTTGCCTGTAATGGCGATGTCGATGAAGATGGCGAGATTATTGTTGTGGATACAGAACAACTTTCCTTGATAAAAGATATTGAGTATAACAATTTGAAGGATGAGGGGATGATAGAACCTGCCAAAACACAGGCAAGTCAATTAAGAGTTGTGGCGCAAGACAGCATATTTGTTTATTACGTAGAGGGATATATAGAGAAACCCAATTTTAAAAGCGAAAAAATACCAAAGGAACTGAAAAAAGATATTTTGGATTTTGTTAGGATATTCAGCAATATCGATCAAAACACAGTTTATAACGATTTAATTGGATTCATAGACAATGAAGAGAATTACGATACGGCTGGTATCCGTTTTCATCAAGGTAATGCAAAATCTTCTTTAGGTGATGATGAGGGAGCAATTCAAGATTACAACCAAGCAATAGAACTCAATCCGCAACTTGCCGAGGCATACTACAATCGGGGACTTGCAAAATCTCGTTTAGGTCAAAATGAGGAAGCAATTAAGGATTACGATAAAGCGATAGAACTCAATCCGCAACTTGCCGAGGCATACTGCAATCGGGGAGTTGCAAAGAATCGTTTAAGAGAATATGAGGAGGCAATTAAGGATTTCAACCAAGCAATAGAACTCAATCCACAAGATGCCAAGGCATACTACAATCGGGGACTTTCAAAATATTATTTAGAAGAATATGAGGAAGCAATTAGGGATTACGACCAAGCGATAAAACTCAATCCACAACTTGCCGAAGCATACAACAATCGGGGGGTTTCAAAATCTTCTTTAGGAAAACACAGGGAAGCGATTAAGGATTTCAATAAAGCGATAGAACTCAATCCACAATCTGCCGAAGCATACAACAATCGGGGATATGAAAAATATTCTTTAGGTAAAAATGAGGAAGCAATTGAGGATTTCAACCAAGCGATAGAAATTGATTCGAAATATGCCAATGCATACAACAATCGGGGAAATGCTAAAGGGAAGTTAGGGGATACGGCGGGAGCCGAAGCAGATTTGGCAAAAGCCAAAGAATTGAAAGAGCAGCAAAAGAAAAAATAATCTGATAAGGCGAAAAATCCTGAGACCAATGCAACGCGATACGCTCATTACCTTCCTTGTGGAAAATTTCAGAGTTGGAAGGGGGAGAAAATATCAGGGTCGGAAAAAACAGTAGCGGGTGATAGTACGAATTAACCACCTTTCTTCAAGTGCTCAAGACAAATGTAAAAACGCCTTTGATGCCGAAACTGGCATCTGGCGGTTGTTGCGTGAAAACCCTGATTATGCAAACAGCATCAAGGAATCCATCGGGCTTAGCACCACATGGGAAGTACCATCATCGTAGGGTGTCTTTACCGCAACGATCACATTGCGGTTACTAGCCAGTGACAAACGCTGTTCAGCAATCGCCAGGCGAGTGATGTACCTGCACAAGTGCTCAAGCTTCTTGTACTGATGAGACCCACACACCAAACCTGCGTACAGAGAAACCCTGCCTGTTTGCTGACCAGTTCATGCCGCTTGGTTCGACTAGCAGCAGCCGGAAGGGGGCATCGTCAAAACCCTTCTCGGCTCGCCCTGCGAGAATCCACACACCGCGGGCTTGATTTTGTTAGTATTTCAGCAAAGCTAATGACCGATTGGAAGAAATGAATTTAGAGAAATTAAGAAAGGCTTTTGGTCGGGTTGGTGACGCGATACGGCGGTTTTTTGGCCGGCCGGAATCAGCCGCCGATAACGCTCCTGTCAATGGCAGTAAACCACCTGACCAAGGCAAGTCGCCGAAATCCGACCCAAGCCAACTTGGTGTGGAACCTCCCAACCCGGAATCTTCGACGAGTTCGAAAAACCCTGTAAGCCCGAATTCTGGCGACGATATTCCTGGTGAGGATATATCGTTACAAGAAAAACCTTCGATCCAGCGAAAAACTCCGAAAAAAATACCCGGAAAGCGAAACGAGCGAGACACTCAAAAACCCCCAAAACGCGAACGATCACCGCCCGAAGAAAAACCAGAATTAATTTGTCGGGAAACCCGTGATCGTAGCAAATGGGAAATTTTCCTCACTGCTCCGCAGGGAAAAAGTTTTGTGGTTTCACAAAACAAGGTTGAATTGCTAGCAGGTGATAATGATGAATATCTGCTAACAAATTTTAAGGAGAAGATACATTGGACAGATAACAAAAACGATGAAGAAATTGAATTATTTAGCGACAACCAGCCGTTAATTTTCAAACTGCATAAAAACTGGAATAATAACGGACGTCATGTCCCTCGTATTAGTAACGGCTATTACCTTGTTTTTACACCGCGTGACTGGCATAGAATCAACGAAGCCCCAGTTAGTACGTCAGCATGCACCGATAGAGATTTTTTGGTTCATTATTTTTATTCGGATGGCACAGGCACAACAGATGGGTTCAAGGAATGCATCTCGTTCATTAAACGAGAGCGCTTTTCGTTAAACGGAACTACAGTTGCTGATGATGCGAATATGGGTGAGTTGTATGTTGGCGATATTCCGAAATTAGGCGATAGCGAAAATTGGGAAGGCATTTCATGGATACAGATCGGCAAGGAAGACGGTGATACCTGGGCAAAAAATTTCAACCCGAGCGAATTGAATCTAGCGGATGCGCTACAAAGTCGCGAAGGATGGTTTTTTATTCGCATTTATGATGAAAATGTAAAACTTATTCATAGCATGGATTTTCGCTATCTGGCAGATTTGGAGAAAATTTTGGTCAATGGAGAACCACATCACTCAGACAACATCTTCACCCCTGACGATAACGGTTATGTTGGTGCAGTAATTCAGTTTGCCGGCGAAGTCAGAGTGGAAAGCGAAAACAAAGATATAGCCGTAAACAAAGACAATACTGCAATCATCGATTCGCTTCCAAATCTCGACAAAACACAATGGACATTGATTGGAAGAAACGGACAGGTAACGATAAGCCTTCATCTGCCACGGATTTGGTGGCAGTTAGTCAACAGCAACACCATATCTGACGAGTGGAACGACACTCCTTTTGAAATGTCGCAAGGTGCGTTTATCGATAATCGAGAATCTGTAATGATTGTCCGTTTACCGTCTGCGAAACGGGAAATGTGGGTAAGCTTTGGTAAGTTTCATCAATACGATGGTGGCCGAAAATACGACAAAGACAGGAAAACCAGTGAAGCCAGATTTGACCTGCGTGAATTTTGTAATCATCAGCAAATCACTGAAATTTCCTCAGAAGAATCGAATTTGTCAATACAGTGCGGTAGTGTGGATTTTCCGATCGTTCGCATACTTGCTAACAAACCGCCACAACCGCCAGCATCCATTCCTCCTGCGAGCAATATTCGCTATTCCAAAAAAGGATTTGCATATCCAGACACTGGAAACAAAAGATTTAGTCGTGCCGAATGTGATAAAGCCGGACTAACTGATGACGATGTGAAACGGTTGAAAATTTCTGTTGACTCTCGCCGAGGAACAAAACACGATTACAATGTAAATCTTTTGAGAAATTTGCAAGAGGAAAATCATGCCACATAAAGAAAATATCGAAGAGTGGAAAAACGAAATTCATACCCGCTACTTGAACTATCTAAAAACCTCCTTCTATTTTAAGAACGCTGGCTTGCGCGCAACTTTTGATGCCGCATTGCAAGAATGTAAGTTAATGAAAGGGGCTTTTCCCGAACCGGCGCATGACTTTCGCAAGGGAATTAATGCACGCACCTTAGTGCAAAAGTATTTTCCGGAAAAATACAACGACATTTTGCCAGCGTTGCTTGATAGTCAATTATACGACCATCAGGAACGGGCGATTCAACAAATTCACAACGACAAAAACAATGTTGTCGTCGCCACCGGAACCGCCAGCGGAAAAACGGAAGGGTTTCTCTATCCGATTCTATTTGAGTTATATCAGCAACATTTGGAAGGAAAATTGTCGGAACCCGGAGTGCGCGCACTAATTCTGTATCCGATGAATGCGCTTGCCAATGATCAACGGAGAAGATTGGGCGAGATTTGTCAGAATTTGGAGGATTCGGGTTCCGATTTTAAGCCTACTTTTGGACAGTATATCGGTGCAACACCGGAAAATGAGCGCAACCGATGGCGCAATGCTAACACTCATAAGGAAAACCGACTTTCCGGGGAATTAATCTTTCGTGAGGAAATGCGCGAAACCCCACCACACATTCTAATGACCAACTATTCAATGCTTGAATACTTACTAATCCGCCCCGAGGATAGCAAACTATTTGATGACGGTTGTGGGAGTCATTGGCAGTTTATTGTGTTGGACGAAGCGCACCAATATCGCGGTGCTAAAGGCATGGAAATGGGAATGCTGGTGCGACGACTTAAACAACGTTTGCGGGATGGCGGGCGCGGGGAACAACCATTTCGCTGTATTGCAACCAGTGCGACCATCTCATCCAGCGAAGGCGAAGAAGACAAAAAAACGGTTGCGGAATTTTCCCACACATTGTTCGGTGAAAAATTTACCGCTGACAATGTTATTTTTGGGAAAAAAGAAAAAGTCGATAACTCCCGCCCACAACGCTTTCATTTGTTTTTGAGCGCACTGGAAGGCGCATTTTTGTCTCACAAAGATGGCGAAGACCGTATCATCTTAAATCGAAAAACAGAGAGTGGTGACGATGACTCTGCACCCAAACACGTGGCATTGGAAATTGCGTTATGCCGTGAATGTGGTCAGCATTATTATGTGGGACGCGAGGACGATGGCTACCTAATTGAAGCGATACGCGACCCCAGCCATAGTGATTTTGGTGTGAAGTTTTATCTGCCATTGGGTAAGGATGCAGATCTCGAAAACGCCTGCTACCTGTGTCGTCAATGTGGGAAATTATCAGCAGAAAACCCCGCTTGTAAGTGCAATGCAAGTATTCCGGTTAAAAAATGTGAAAACCATGCTAAACATCTCGATCAGATAAAACAGTGCGAGATATGTAATTATCAAGGTGGTGGCGACCCGGTCCAAGAAATTGTGCACGGGTCGGATGGTCCAAACTCGGTTATTGCCACCGCATTGCATACGTTGTTGTCAAAAAACAATAACAACAAAATATTGTCTTTCACCGACAGTCGACAGGAAGCCGCATTTTTTGCATGGTACGCGCAACATTCTTATGAAAAAATACGCGATCGCAATTTTATTTTTCGCGCATTAAAAAAGTCGGCAATTGACGAAGAGGGTTTATCTTTAAATGACTTAAAAAGTCGACTGCAAAAAATTCTTGGGAACGAAGGGATATTTGAACCAAACGATTCGGGCGAAACCCAAAGACGGCGTTCATTACAAATAATTTGTCGCGAGTTGGTGACCGATGAACAACGCAACTCATTAGAAGGTGTTGGTTTGGTAAAGTGGTCAATTCGCATCCCGGAAGATTTTGAATTACCAAAAATCTGGTTCCAAGATCCATGGAATTTTACGGCGGAAGAAGGACGGGAGTTGTTGAATTTTCTATTGAACACCTTGCGTTACAAGCAAGCAATGGAATTGCCTGATGGTAGTCCGCCATCCGCCGAGGTATTCGAGTGGTCACAGCGAGCGGTTACCGCTGGTACAGGTGGGGGAACACATACCTTCGCTTGGAGTGGCCCACAATCCGGTGTCGTCAAACACTTTCTTTTTAGCTTGCTTGCAGATTACCCCTTATCTCCCCAAGAAAAGCGCGATCATGGAAAGAAACTGTTAGATCATCTATGGAATTCGATCGCTGATCACAGGAGTATTGTTACAGATGAACACAACCTCCTAGTAAGAGCAAACATCAATGGTACTTTTCGTCTGAATTCTGCTTGGCTTCGTGTGAATCTTCCATCGCCGGGCGAATGTTTTGAATGTGATACATGCGCACGTTTGAGTTTCTACAACATTCGCACAGTTTGCCCGCGCAACCGCTGTCCGGGACGACTCGTCAATGCGGATTGGGAGAAACTCAAACAAAATCATTATTATTTTTTATATATGGATAAAGATATGCCGCCAAAATTGCGTGCCGAGGAGCACACTGCACAAGTGCATAGTGAGGAAGCACAAATTCGGCAACGAGAATTTATTGATGGAAAAATTGACTTGCTCAGTTCATCAACCACTTTTGAGGTTGGCGTGGATTTAGGTGACCTGGAAGTTGCATTTTTGCGTAACGTGCCGCCAGAAACATTTAATTACACACAACGTGTCGGGCGAGTCGGTCGTAGTGAAATACCCGGACTTGCAGTGACTTATTGTCGCCGAAATCCACATGATCTATATCATTTCGCTGACCCGGTAGCGCGAATTTTAGAAGGTGAAATTCACCCGCCGCAACTGCGCCTGCACAACGAAAAAATTATCATCCGGCACATCGCTGCCATGGCATTGTCGATCTTCTTTAAGGCAAATAAAGAACGATTTGAGAATGTTGAATCTTTGATTGGCCGGGATTGGGAAAACTCAAGGGCGACTAGTGATGTTCGAAAATTTCTTAAAAACAACACCGTGATACAAAATTCGTTGCGTGCAGTTGTGCCAGCAGACATGCACAAGAAAGTTGGATTACACAATAACGAATGGATAGAGAAAATTGCCGGCAGCGATAGTCAATATGCCAAAGCCGAACAGGAAGCATGTGAAGACTACAATCGCATGCATACAAAGCGAGAAGAATATAAAACACAAAACAAGTTGAGTCTTGCAAATCGAATAGATGCCCGCATGAAAACCATCGCCAAAGAAAAATCATTGAATTTTCTTTCTCGAAAAGCAATTATCCCTAAATATGGTTTTCCGGTGGATGTGGTTGAACTCGACACCCGTCCATCCACCACCAAAGAAGCGTACAAAATTTCCTTACAGCGCGATTTATCACAAGCCATCGCTGAATATGCGCCGGGCGCAAAAGTCGTTGCCAATAAAAAAGAATGGGAATCCTGTGGCGTTAGAGTCGTGCATGGCAAAGAGCTTGAAGTCAAAAATTATGTTTATAGTCAGGCGCGAAACTTTACGAAATGGAGTGAAGATGACCCATCCCCAACCGATTCTCATTCATCTAAAAAGTATCTGTGGCCGCAATTTGGTTTCGTTACCGAATTATTTAAAGAACCAAAAGAGCCCAAAGGAAAAGCGCGACGCATGTATACAACACGCCCATTTTTTGAAGGATTTGTTCAAGAAAAACAAGAATCACGAAATTCCTTTGGGATTAAAATCACCCCCGCACAGCGGGGTCGTATGGTGGTGTTGTGCGAAGGAAAAAACGGCGGCGGATTTTATATATGTCGCCGCTGTGGTTCGGGCTCTATTGAAAGAAAATCTGCGCATAAAAGCCCTGAAGGCAATGAATGCAGTGGCATGCTGGAATCCCTTTCTCTCGGTCATGAATTTGAAACCGATGTTGTGCGTTTGCAATTCCCGAATCTTAACGACCAATGGGAAGCATATTCGTTAGCGTATGCCATATTGTTAGGCATATCGCAAACTTTGAACGTGCCGGACACCGATATAAACACCACCATCACCGCCGGAGATACACAAAACGAAATCGCGATTGTGTTGTATGACAATGTCCCCGGCGGCGCGGGGCTGGTTGCCAGCTTGGAAAAAACTGAAATATTAAAAATCGTCCTTGCGGAAGCAAAAAAACGAGTGGGCGGCGATTGTGGTTGTAGCGAGAGTTGCTATGGCTGTATTCGCAGTTATCGTAATCAATTTGCCCATCCATACTTGCAACGCAACGCCGCCTTGCAATTTCTGGAAAATGCCTTGGAAAACGTGACCACTGATTCGGTTTAACCACATCACTTTTTTATGGGAATACACGCTAGGGACAGGGGATAGTACGAATTAACCACCTTTCTTCAGTTGAGTAGCACTATCCGCCGAAACACTATTATCCACACTGTCTTTGTCAAATATGATCACATTGGCACCTGGTTACTCCCCCTCCCTGGCCTTCACCTGCCTGACAATATTTGCCATATTATACATCTTTGAAAATGATAGTAGGAAGCCATGGCCACCATGAACATTTCCGTGCCGGACCCGATGAAAAATTGGGTGCAGGCTCAAATTAATGACGGCAAATACGCGAGTTCCAGCGACTATGTGCGCGGTCTCATTCGAAGGGACCAGCAAGAGAAGGGCAAGTTTGCCGCCCTACAGACCGCTATTACTTTGGGCATTGAGAGTGGCCAGGCCGGGGAATTTGATGTGGAGCTTATCAAACAGAAGGCCAGACAGATGGCAGGGTTTGATACTCCTTAGATGTCACGAATACTTAAGCAGACCCAGGCTGGTGGTGACGCAAGGTATGAACTAAATATAGGCGTTGAATTCCTGATGCCTTTCACTCAAAAAATCCCGGTTCGGCCAATCGGTTTTATCAGCGGGCAAAATAATCGAAGAGCCATGCAATGCTTTTAATCCATACTGCAACATCGGACCGTCTTCCTCTTCCAGAATCATCTGCTTAACTTCCACTGTGAAGTCGGGCGTTATCCCGATCAACCGGCTGTCAAATGCGGCGTGATGAAGTTTGCAAAGCGAAATGCCATTGTTGACCGTAGTTTGACTATGCTCTTCGGAATCAGGAATGATATGAGCGGCATCGAGCAACTCCCTATGTCGCAATTTGCATAAAGCGCATTGCTCCCGGTAAGCGACCAGAACTTTCTCCCTAAAAGCACGCTGATGCAAACGAACGCGAGTCTCTCTTGTTATATATTCTTTCCTTGAATGGTCGCTATCATGCACCAGGTTGCCGACATATTCTTTGTGTTCGGTTATATTTTTAGTTTCGTCAACCGCCACTCGAAACTCCAACGCGCCAACATTGTCAGCAATGACATATACTGGCCACACCGCCATATACTTGCCGGGCACGATTCCATGAAAATACACCAGCGGCAACCGCAACTCCATCGCTTTTCTCAAGCCGACATTGTCGCGGTGTTGCGGGTTGCTACCGCGATATTTATACAAAATGAAATCTGTCTCGGTAATTACATCTTGATAGGGGCTATTTGGGGAGGTGGTTATGGACAGTGGATACTCCAACAGTTTGGGAGTGAAAATCCCCTGCGGCCCGATGATGTGTATGCGCTTGTCGGAAAAGGGAAAGCCCGCTTGCAATAGTTTTCGCGGAAGAACATTGCCATGAACTTCCACTTGCTTTGACAGCCATTCAAAAACCGCAAGCCGGATTGTCAAGTCAACATTCAAATCAACTTTCATACCAAATAAAAAAGATAACAACTGTGACCCGCTATCTTACCCTTTTCTTGAATGAATAAATTCGTCCGGGATATGATACCGTCCCAATCAGTACCGTTCGGTCTGACCCGCAAAGCCATGAACCAAAAACCCCGCAAACCGACCGTGGGCGAAGCCCTGGTGGAGTTGCTCTCTGATTACGGCGTGGAGTTGATATTCGGCATCCCCGCCCCTTCAGGCGGCTTACGCCGCCACTCTGGATTCCCGGGCTACGCCGGGAAACACTGTCGGCGATGGGAACAACCCCCCATCGCCTGGAATTGACGGGAAAGCACGCACGCCCCCCGCTAGGGTGGCGGCACTTCCTGCCATGCTGCATCCAATGCCTGGAGCATTTCCTCAAGGCTGCCGTCGTTGTGAATGATTCGCCCTGCACGGGCAGCGCGTTGCTCATTGCTCCAGTAACAACTGAGCATCGATGTAACGTTGTCTCGGGTTATATTGTCCCGCTTCATGGCGCGAGCAGTGGCGGTTTCGGTTTCGACCATCAGCGTCCAGACATCATCTCCCAGCTCATCCTAGCCCGCTTCAAATAGAAACGCGCCTTCCACCACGACAATAGCATCGGGAGTCTTCTCTCTAATGGCCGCAATCTCCGCCTCGACGATGCGCCCAATTTTTGGCCAGACAATGGCAGTGAATTTATTCATCTCCGGAGTCTTGCCGAAAACCTTACAACCCAGCCGTATGAGATCCATTTTCCCGTCGCTTCCCCGGATATCTTCTCCGAAGGTTTCAATCAATTGATTATATGCCTGGGTATGCTGTGCATAGGCACCAGGGGCCAGCGGTCCGCACTGACAACCAGGGCTCCCTTGTCTGCAATGCATGCTTCCGAATCCGTTGCCATCCGCTTATACTTCATCGGCTTAACGCCAGAGGAGACACCCCATGAAGCAAGTGAACCGTCGCTCTTTTCTTTCCAGCCTGGGTCTTGGCGTCGTTACCGGGCTGGTGCCAGGCCTGCGCTCCCCGGCTGCCAGTACCCCGCCAGACGGCAGCACAGGTGTTAATCGCTACACCCGTCTCGGGCGCACCGAGTTGGAGATTTCCGACATATCCTTTGGCACATCTCGGCTACGCGCGGGTGAGGAATATCTGGTGCGCCATGCCCTGGACAAGGGCATCAACTATTTTGATACCGCAGAGAGTTACACCAGGGGCAGTTCTGAGAAGGTGCTCGGCAAGGCATTAAAAGCCGACCGGAGCCGGGTGTATCTAGCGACAAAAATGGTTGCCCGGGCGGGCGATACCCGGCAAGAGATGATGCGCTCTTTGGAAGGGAGCCTCCGCCGTTTGCAGACCGACTATGTGGATATCTTCTTCAATCATGCGGTGAATGATTTGGCGCGGCTCAAGAACCCTGAGTGGTTTGAGTTTGTCGAGTCGGCAAAACAACAAGGCAAGATACGCTTCACCGGGATGTCTGGGCATGCTGGAAACCTGGCTGAATGTGTCACCTACGCGGTCCACCAGGATATGTTTGATGTCTTCTTATTGGCGACCAATTTTGGCGAGGACCCTGCCTTCTATGAGCGCTTCACTCGCTCTTTTGACCTGGTCGCTAACCAACAACGTTTGCCCGCCGCTATGGCGGCCGCCAAAACCAAAGATCTGGGCATTATCGGCATGAAGGTTCTGCGCGGGGCAAGGTTGAACGATATGCGACCCTATGAAGACAAAGGACACACCTATGCTCAGGCAGCGTTTAGGTGGATTTTGAGCAATCCTCATGTGGATGCGACCATCATATCTATGACCGGGACGGACCGAATAGACGAATATCTAGGTGCATCTGGCGCGGATGATGTGTCGGATGCTGACATCAGGCTACTTGAAGGCTACGCTCGGATGACAGACACCAGCTATTGTCGCCATGGCTGTAATGATTGTGAAGGTGCCTGCCCTTACGATGTGCCTATTGCAGATGTGTTGCGTACCCGGATGTACGCAACAGACTATGGCGACTTTGCCTTTGCCCGTGATGAGTACAGTACCTTGAGCAATGGCGGTGCCAGTGCTTGCCTCAGTTGTGACGGCAGCCCATGCAAGGACGCCTGTACCTACCATATACCCATCGCTGAGTTGTGCGGCCCCACCCATAAACTCCTCAGTTAGAGGTTTTGTTTGCCTTCGTCACCCACTTGGGCAGTACCTTAATTTGAATCCTCGACATTGCTTTCAAGCACGCCATCCGGGGTCATATAGACATTTTGAATAGCGAGCATTTTTGCGGCGATAATATTGGCCTGCTCCTGAGTAAGCCCGAATTGAGCGCTGTTTTTCAAGCGATTCATGTCTGCCAAAAGACTGTCCTTATACTCATCGACACACTTCTTCCACCTTTGCTCTTTCTTCTTTAATCGCTTGAGGGTGTAGGAGTCCACATCTGAGAATTCTGTGGTGCCACCTCCGCTAAAGTAATCGGTACTACCGGCTACTTGAGGCGGCGCATTCGAAACACTCTTGGTACTAGCAAGTTTCTTTGGTTTCTGGCAGCTATTTTCCCGTAGTTCATAATCTAATGCCGCTTGAACTTTCTGGTGGGTCTCAGCAACCAGCACACCAGGCGTTAATATTAGAACCAAGCTCAGCATCATTCTGATATTGATAACAATTTTCATCTTTATGGTTCCCGAAAGTTTTGTTAGTCCTATTATGATGTCACTTTCCCATTGAGTCGAGACTAACAACCGCAATAAAGGCCAGCATCACATGAAATTTAAATAAGACACTCGAATTCAACTTTATCAAGTGTAAAAAAAGCGAGCCTCGACAAAGGCTCGCTTTTAAGTCTACAAAGAGGTAACAAGTACCTCCTAAAACAAGTACGACTAAAAGCTAACTAACTGGTAGTTAAGTTCAACGCCATACTGGCGAGGTGAGGTAACACCTGAACTTTGACGGAAAAACTCATTTTCGCCGTTACGTAATACCTGCAGTACACCAACTTCGTCAAATACGTTGTTCACATATCCAGAAACAGTCCAGTTGCCTGCAGGTGAAGTCCAGGTGGCACGAAGGTCGGTACGCGCGTAAGAATCAGCTTTTTCCGAATCACTTTCGAATGCTGAGTAATAAACATCATCAATCCAGCTGTAAACACTGAACAAATCGACACGTGACCCACCAGCCAGGGCAAACCCATAACTAGCCCATCCAGTGTATTTAAGCTCAGGGACTTGCAAGAGCTGGTTACCATTGATGTTCTCTGTCAGCTTAGCTGCATCAGGGAACAATGACTCAGGTGCGTAAGGCTTAGAAGGGTCTCCAATAAACAGATCTTCAGTATACTCACTCGGTGTATAACTAAAGTTACCACCCAGCGTCCAGTTCTCAGTCGCAAGCCACAATAATTCAGCCTCAATACCCATAATCTCCGCACCTGGAGCTTCCAGCACCGATGTTGTAGTGGCAGGCGCGCTGCCCATTACCAGAGGTGGCGTTAATTCAGTTGCCACGGTATGAATGATTTCATAGTCGTAGTAGTAGAAAGAGCCATTCAACTGCAGTGAATCATTCAGGAATTGCGTTTTGTAACCCAGCTCGTAAGCAAGCAATTCTTCCGGATCATAGTCTGGCGTTGAACTAAAGAAGACCAGGTTATTACCACCTGAGCGGTAACCAGACGTAGCAGAGAGATAAACCAATGTGCTATCTGATACATTCCAGTCAAGGTTGATTCGGCCGGTGGTTTTTTTGTCTGTTCGCTTAAATGGGCGATACACACTCACAGCAACGGGGAACCCGCCATTGACAGCCCGAGCTGTGCCAACATAATTCCCAGTACCATCATCCACAAGGCCGCCATTGGCAATGTTGTAGCTAGCGAGTGTATGACCCAAGGCAGGAAAAAATCCAGGGGCAACTTCAGAATATCTGAATAGATTTTCCTCAGCGGCCACTTCATCTTCTGCGTAGCGAATGCCAACAGTCAATGAGAATAAGTCATTGATGTCCCAGACGCCCTGTGTGTAAGCCGCAAAGGCTTTACGTTCAGTTTGTGTATGATACAGCAGGTCACTGCCCAGGCTATTGATACCATGCTTCACATCAAGATCAGGGTTGGTACCATCATCGCCACCCCAAGCTGCAATATGCAAGTTGTTATTCTCTTCAGGCTCCGGATGATTCGACGCATAGTTCACGTCGCACTCAGGCAACCGGGTTGCCGGATCATTACAAAGGTCTCTTGCGGAATGCAGGGTCGGTTGTGCACCATTAAAAGTACCCGCATTAAGAATGGTAGGTCCAGGTAACAGCGAACTAACGATGGTGGCAAGTCCGGTGGCATCATTGTATGGGTTTATAAAGCGATCTTCGCCCAGGGATGAGTAAAAGTCACCACGCTGGTCAATGAGCGCGTCATAAAAGAAGATACCTGATGTGAAAGACAGGTTATCACCAAACTCATAAAACGCCTGAACCTCATGAGAATCATAAACGGCTTCGTGATTCACATAAAACTGGCGGTCTTGAAACTGGCTGTGGGTATTGTCATCATCTGTCGTACGCTGGTAAGACAGTTTGTTATACCCGTAGATATATTTTAATTCCAGCGTATCAGTGACTGACCAGCTAGCACTAAACTGAACACCCTGCTGGTTAAACTCCTCCCGGTTCAAATCGTTGGTAGCGGCGCAGACGTCGTCACCGTCAATATCACCACTAAATACACAACGGTTCAATTGAGCGGCACTGTCTGCACCCGTTTGGTTAAAACCGTCCATTGAAGCTGCGGCATTTCGGAACCCATTAAATTCGGCAAGATCAATACCCAAACGATTAGGCTGGGCTTGAACCAGCGCACTTGTTACAGGATCAGTGTAGGTACTGACTGGCTTATTCGGGTCTAAAAACCCACTGTCCAATTGCGTGAGCCCTGTTTGATCGGCAGCAATTGCACGATATCCCGGTACTATTTCAGCAGTATTACGAAATGCCTGACCACTTTCATTAAGCACGACCAATCCACCACCATTAGCACCACCAAAACTCCGATCAATGTCCATCTTGTTAGCGCGGATGTTGAACTCAAGGGCATCGGTTGGTGTAAATTTAAACTGCAGTGCAACGTTTTCGGTTCCCAGACCATCAAGATCATCGCTAGGACCAATTTCTTCGATGATGCCGTCGCGATCACGAACGCTGAAGTTAAAACGCACTGACAAAGTGTCTTCTATCAATTTGCCATTAACCATACCGTAGTATTCTGCGGTGCCGAAGTTTCCTGAGATCACCTTAAAAGCATAGTCGTCAGCCTCGTGAGAGGGTTCCTTATAGAGAATGTTAATCGCCCCCCCCACAGCATTACGGCCATAGAGTGTACCTTGTGGCCCACGCAGGACCTCAATTCGACTAACATCCCAAAATGTTGCAGCGGTCGCTGTCAACAAGTCTTCTGAGTAAACGTTATTCATATAGGTCGCGACCCCTGGGTCACCACCTAACGCACGGAAGTTTCTTCCAACTCCTCGTACCGTTGCGTCGTACGGCTGAATGGTTGTGGCCGGTACGAAATTCTGCAAGTCCTCTTGATTTCGAATGCCGAAATCATCAAGAAATTGATCGGTAAATGCAGTGATTGAAATAGAAGTGTCTTGAACAGATGATTCTTTCCGTTCTGCTGTGACGACAACCTCTTCAATTGTTCGCCCCTCTGCAGCTTGCAAGACGCTAGGAGTAAGAACTGACGCGGCAAAAAGCAACGCCCACCCGAGACGGGTATGGCAAATTTTCATAGTTATCCCCCAAATTATTGTATTGTGTCACCTTGGACATATTATTTTTTCTATCGATTCCCGTCAGAAACTACTTAATCTTCATTCAGAAACCGTTGGCAACCTTATAGTTAGCAACGAACGATGTAAACGAGCGTCTCATTATAATAAAACCCGTACTAATAGCGTTTAGGTCTATCGATCAATCCTATAATTCCCCAAATTAACGATCAGACAGATGTCGGGGCAAGCTGCTCTTCAAGTGCTCGCTTCAAGTGCTCGAAAGTAGCGCCCATCAGCCTGGACCCACAAGACGGGCAGAACCCACGACGTTTACAACTGAACGTGACGAGCTTCTCATGGTGGCAGGACTCACACCGAACACGCAGAAACCCGCGCTCAAGACGGCCGCATTGCAGGTAATCATCAAACTCCCTGACGACATAATCTGGCAAACAGCCTTGCCCCTCAACAATCAAATTTGCTCTACTAATGACTTCCTGAAAAAGTACAAGAAACATTGAAGTCTGATATATTTCTTCATTAGAAGCCTTATCAACAAGAAACGGAGTCTGGCACATGACTATGAAACACATCATTCTGGGGGATAGTGCTTTTGATAGTGCGCAAGAGATATGTTTACCTGTTGATACCGATAAAGAGGAGCAGTCTCTTGAAAAAAAAGGCATGGAAAATGGACAGGTCAATGCCCCACCGGCTCAGGCGACACAACTCGATGCAATAGAGCAGGGCATTGTGCAGCAGATAGCGCAAACGGCACAACTAACTCACGCCGCGCTCAGCAAACATTTTAATGACTTTTATACACGCCTGCTACCGAGTGTAAAATTCTTGGATCCCAAGGCAATGATTGACGAGATACAAGCCATACCGGACAAAATGGAAACTGACTTAGATAATAAAACTAATACCTTTGAAGCCAGATCTACCATTAAAGAACCCGCATGGCGAGGCGCGCAGAAGGCTTATGTAGACTTTCGTCAAAAGCACGGAGTGATTCGTCCACCAGACTACCTGCCACTAAAACACATGATTTTTTGGTTTGCCTTTCTCATCATCACCGAAGCAATCCTGAACGCCACCCTGCTGTGGGAACTCACCGGTATTCTCACTGCATTCGGACAAACTGCTCTGATCACCATAGTGAATGTATTGATTGGAGCGGCATGTGTCGGTTCATCGCTTCGCTGTAAAAATGCTCCTCAACCCATGGGGCGATGGCCCATATTGCTTTGCATCCCGGCTGTGTTAGTCATACTGACATTCAATTTAGGTGTGGGTCATTATCGAGACGCACTTGTTGAGTACAAGGAACAGGCAGAGCGACAACAGACTGAATTGAATTGGGATGAGATTGCCGAAGATATTGATTTAGCTGACTATACGAAAAAGGCGATGGAAAGCATGCAGGTAGCACCTTTTCAAATTAAATCGGTATTGTCGGGTCTGTTGATTATCGTCGGCTTGGGTTTTTTTGGTTTCGCTACTCTAAAATGGTATTCAATGTTTGATCCTCTCCCTGGCTACCGCAGACGCGACCTGGCTATGAAAAAAACACATAAAGATTATACAAAATTAGTAGAAGGCGCTCGGAACAACATAGATAGCACTATTAAAGATGCCCAAGACCGGGTGATGGATGAGCACACCAAAGTGATGACTATGCGCGAGCTACACAGTAATTTGATTGAACGCGCTAAAACCCTGCATGACGGATACCCCACGTGGGTTTTGGTGCTGGAAAAAACACAGAATTATCTTTTAGCCGTGTATAGAAACAGTAACCTGAGAGCCAGAGGCGAGCCTGCACCACACCACTTCAACAGTGAATTGCCCATTGATCCAGAGTTCACTGAAGCGCCAGAGTTCCAACCACCAGAGCTAGAGCATACTGAAGAGGTGGTGACTGAGGTGAGTGAGATCCTAAACAAGATACAAGGTATAGCCGATGCTGCCTGGGTGCGCTTTAATTCTCGGGCAAATATGCAACTCGGCACTGATGAAGCAACACAAGAGCAATGATGAATATGACACTTCATCATCTCTGGTTCATCGCGCTTATCCTGGGTGCCATGCTCACCGCTTACACTGCTAACGCGGCGGAAAAGTTACATCCACGCACCCTCTGCCCCAAAAACGGTAGCACAGGACAAACCATTTTGTTGATAGATACCACAGACCCTTTCACTCAGAAGGCACAAGAGAGGTTGAAAGAACTACTCACAGGGTTTCAGGATGCCAAGAATACACACTATATAGAGCCCGGCCATGAACTTATTGTTTATCGTCTCAGATCGCGCTTAGATGATATGGAGAAGGCATTGCACGTTTGCAATCCGGGTAACCCTAAGGAGCGCACCTGGAAGGATAATTTAATCAGCGGTAGATATGGTGATGAACAAAAATGGCGACAGTTCTTCCAAAGAATACAAAACGCTCTCCCTGGAATTGATGACCAGGTCACGCTAGGACAATCGCCATTGCTTGAAAGTATCGCTCTCATCATCGCTCGACATGTTCCCAGCATCGGCCTACAAGAAGATCGCAAGCCCACTCGGCTGATTTTATTTTCCGACATGCTGCAACATTCTGATTATCTGTCTCACTACAAATCTCTACCGGAGATGGGGGAGTTCAAAGCACTTACCGGCTACACGGAAATGCAAAGTGATCTCAAGAAGGTGAAGGTCTGGCTCTTCTATGTGCGCAGAGCTGGACTTGAGCATTTACAAAAACCAAAACATTACTATTGGTGGCCAGAAACCATAAAATTTTTTGGTGGAGAACTCATTGAGTACAATCCCTTATGAATACCGACATGGAAAAATTGAAGCAGTATTCGTTTGTGTTGCTTTTGGGCATTGGTGTAGTAGCTTCCTGAGGAGTACGTCTGGTACTTGAGGATACTACCTCCGTCACTAACAGCTCCGGACTGCAAAACCATGCGGGTTCTATAATAGCAATTGTCATATCTATTGTTTGTATAGAATTAATACTCCCAGCAACAGAAAGCAGTGCGACGACAGGCGAAACGACATTAGTAGCAGAAAAAAATAACCCCCGGCTGGCACGGCACAAATTTCCTGATGAAATCACCAAATTAGTGCGCAGCAACAAAAAGCTCAAAGAAGACAACACCAAGATCACGGAACTGCTGGATGAAAAAGAAGCAGATATTGAACAGAAGGATACTCGTCTTCGTAAAGAGTTATTTGTTAGCAAAGGGATTGATCCGCCCTGCTGGTATAAGAAGGTGCCGGGCATATCGGAAAGAGAACGCGAAAAACCATATTATTTGATGGACATAGCGGTGCATGCTGAGCATCTGCTCGTCAGATTGCGTCATGCGCCCCCAGGTAGAGGTTTTGAATTACTAGGCGGGCCAGCCATCACTCCCTATGCAGAAGAATATGCACAGCTACCACTTTCACCCTTTCGCAGTACCAACAAGTTTTCCCTGGAAGAGTTTATAAAATGGTCCACACCCATAAAACGTCGAGGGAAAAACAAACAAGTTCGCGACTATCCATGCGTCTTCTATGTTGCGGTATGGGACAAGACTCCTGAGACGGCGAAAGAAAACACATGTCATCCTCGCCGCATTTGAGGAAGCTGTGGACGCTCTAGCGAAACCAGTGCGGTACTGAAGTACCCGAATTCTGTATATCAGTGTCAATTTCCAGGTGTTGGCCGAGACAGACCCCACCTTGAAAAACTGGCGTTAGGAAAGCTTCGTCGAATATTCAAACAGACCTGCCGATGTTAGCATGTAGGACTAGAGCTGGAAGGGAGAATGAGCCATGAATATAGTCACAAAATGTGTTCTTTGGGGTGCGGGCATCATGTTGGTGGTCTCTGGCATAGGTGCAATCCTGGGACCCTCGCCCATAAACATATTATTTGGGCCAATTCTGACGATTACATCTATACCCTTACAGATTGCCATCTCGATCATTCCAGGATTAGACGCCATTGCAGCCGGCGGAATCTACGGTGTTGAGGGCTCATTCATAAACTATGGGTTTTATGCGTTGCTGGTAGGTTGGAATGTATTTGTTGGATGTCTGGTCGGTTGGATAGTTGGTGTGACCCTGCGGAATAAAAGCCGTCATTCTCGGGCGTAGCCCGGGAATCCAGATGGGCGGCGGGAAACACTGTCTTCCATGGCGGTTCCAGACCGGGGTTAAACGTGCGGCATTATATCCGAGCTTTCCACCGTCTTCAGGCCAATGCTCAACTGTTCATCGTCAATGGCGAAGGTGAACTCGAGCTCTTCATCGGCATAGGTCACTTTCCTGGCCAGGGTTTCCTGCATGATGTATGCCTCATGTGCCTTGATGGCGCCAAGCAGTTTATCGGAAGCGTGGACACGCAGAGTGATTCGATCGCTCACATCAAGCCCGGTCTGCTTGCGCAACTTCTGGATTCTGTTGACAGTCTCACGCGCAAGCCCCTCGGCGATCAACTCGTCATTGAGGGTGCAGTCCATGTCGATGGAAACAAATCTGTTTGACAAGGCGTTGGTTCCTTCCTTGGCCTCGCGGAAAATCAGTATGTCGCCCGGCTCGAATAGCTCTTCTTGCAGGGTCAGCCGGCCCGTTTCCTGAAATTCTGCGATAGTCGGGCTGTCCAGTTGTTCGATCAATTGTTTGAATGCCTTGAAGCGTTTGCCAAACCGTTTGCCAAGAACAGGCGAATTTGGTTTGGCATGGAGGTGGATGTAGTGTTGCTCGTCAGTGGCGTAGTTGACGGTTTTGACATTGAGTTCAGTTCGCAGGTAATGCTCCAGCCTGGCAATTTCATCCAGCAATTTGGTGTCACGATGCACAACTGTCAGCCTCGCAACCGGATACTTGATCTTGACCTTTTCCTGGTTCCTTTTCTGCCTGCCCAGCAGGATGATGTGTTGCATGCGGGTAACGGCCTGCTCCAGCAACGGCTTGATGCGTTCGCGGTTGGCCTGGGGATAACGGCAAAGATGCACCGAATCGGGCAAGGTCTCGTCTGAGAATGCCTTCAGTTCCTGATACAGGGTTTCTGATAGGAAGGGCGCGAAAGGCGCCATCGACTGGCTGAGTTCATTCAGGGTTGTGTACAGTGTCTGGTAGGCCGCCAGCTTGTCCGGGTCTGGGCCTTCGGCCCAGAATCTTGAGCGGTTGAGGCGGATGTACCAGTTGGTCAGGTCCTCGATAAAACCAAACAGGGCGGGTACGACGTTGTACAGACGATAGTGCGCCATCTCCGTTGCGATGCTGGCCTTGAGTGATTCCAGCCGCGACAGTACCCATTGGTCCATGATGTTGGCGGGCTCCGGGGCTGCCGGGTCCGGCTGCCAATCGTCTATCCGGGTGTAGGTATGCAGGAATTTGAATGCATTGAGCCAGGGCAGGAGGGCGCGGCGAACCATGTCTTTGACGCCGCTGTCCGCAAATCGCTGTTCTTCCGCTTTGACCAGGCCGGAGTTGATCAGATACAGGCGCAGCGCGTCCGCGCCATAGGTTTCCATCAACTCATCCGGCGGAGAATAGTTGCGGAGGCGCTTCGACATTTTTTTACCGTCCTCTGCCATCACGATGCCGTTGACAATCACGTTCTTGAATGGGTTGGTGTCAAACAGCGCCGCGCCCAGAACGATCAGCGTGTAAAACCAGCCTCGTGTCTGGTCGAGCCCCTCGGCGATAAACTCCGCAGGGAATCCCTGCTCGAACAGTGGCTGGTTCTCGAAAGGATAGTGCAACTGTGCATAAGGCATGGAGCCGGACTCAAACCAGCAATCCAGCACTTCTTCGATTCGCCGATAGACACCGGGTTCGCCCGTCAGCGTAAAAGTCAGCGGGTCCACAAATTCCCGGTGCAGGTCATCCGGGGTTGCGCCCGTCAGCGCCGCCAGTTCTTCACGCGAGCCGATACATTTTTGGGACCCTGTTGCATCGTTTATCCAGATAGGCAGTGGCGTACCCCAGTAACGGTTGCGGGAAATTGCCCAGTCGAGCGCGCCTGCCAGCCAGTTGCCCATCCGGCCCTCCTTGATGTGGCCGGGTACCCAGTTGATTTCCGCATTGGCCGCCAGTAGCCGGTCGCGCATCTGCTCGACCTTGACATACCATGAGTCAATGGTGCGGTAGATGATTGGCGTGTCGCTCCGTGGGCAGAAGGGATAGCTGTGGGAAATAACTTCCTGACGGTAAAGCTGGCCCGTGTCCTTGAGACTGCGGATGATGTGTTTATCCGCTTCCTTGACGGGCATGCCCGCAAAGTCGGTGACCTCGCCGGTAAATCTGCCGGACATATCCACCGGGCAGACGAGAGCGTCGATACCCGCCGCCCGCATGATCCTGAAATCATCCTCGCCGAAGGCCGGCGCCTGATGCACAATGCCGGTGCCGCTGTCGGTTGTTACATACCCGTCCTCCAGAACCACGAAGGCGCCCCGGTCTGCATATTCCTCGAAATAATCGAACAGTGGTTCATAATGCAGCCCTGTCAGCGCCTCGCCCTTGAACTCATGCAGTATTTCCGGCGGCTGATTCTTGAACATGGCCAGTATGCGCGCTTTCGCGAGAATGATGGTCTTGCCCGTCTTCGGGTCCCGCACCTCCACATAATCAATATCTTTGCCGACGCAGAGCGCCAGGTTGGAGGGCAGGGTCCAGGGCGTGGTCGTCCAGGCGGACATATACCGGTTGTCATTTTTCAGCTTGAACAGCACCGTGATGGCCGGGTCCTGTACATCCCGGTAGTTGGAACCGGCTTCAAAGTTGGACAATACAGTGCCCAGCGCAGTAGAGAAGGGGACGACTTTTTCTCCGCGGTAGATGAGATCCTTTTCCCATAGTTGTTTGACGACCCACCAGACGGATTCCATGTACCAGGGTTCCATGGTTTTGTAGTCATGGTCGAAATCAACCCAGCGCCCGATGCGGGTGATGGTTTTGCGCCACTCGGCGGTGTACCGCTGGACGATACCGCGACATTCATCGTTATACCCGGCAACGCCAAGCTTCTTGACCGCATCCACCGAAGACATGCCAAGCGACTTGTCGATTTCATGTTCGATGGGCAGGCCGTGACAGTCCCAGCCAAATCGGCGCTGCACATGGCGGCCCGTCATGGTGAAGTATCTGGGGATGACGTCCTTGATGGTGGAGGCGACCAGATGCCCGTGATGTGGCAGGCCGGTGGCAAAGGGTGGCCCATCGTAGAAGATGTAAGGCGTGGCGTTCCGGGTTTGCTCGAGGGACCGTTGGAATACGTTTTCCCTGGCCCAGAAGTCCAGCGTCTTGTGCTCGGCCGCCACAAAATTGAAATTGTCGCCTGCCGGATTCGTCAAATCTTCCATCGTTATTCCTGTTCAGCCATAAAAAAACCCGCCATTGGCGGGTTTTTTCTGCTGCTCACACATCAACCCGCTATTCGCTGCCGAATAATGCTCATGATGTTGGTGTTGATGTTGGCTGTATTCATGGTGCACAAGCATAGTTAATCACCGGCTTATGTCAAGAAAAGATAGCCAGAGAAAGATAGCCAGGGAAAACCAGCGGGCGGCTAGCCGGCACTGTTCTGTACGCTGGTGACACTGCCACGGGAGTTGATCTTTTCCAGCACCAGGGCGATCAGGCTTTCGATATGAAAAGTGTGGTACCAGCTCGGCGTGTTTTCATGGGCGACCACGCTTGTACCCACCATTTGGAATTCCCATCCTTCCCGCTCAGCCCGCTCCCGAATGGCTGCCAGCTTCTCCCAGGCATTGTCGCTGAGCAGTGGGTGGACGCAGGCCACGTTGATGTTGCGGGCGCCTTGGGTCTTGAGTTCATCTATGGCGGATGCGACGGAGCCGCCGGAATCGATAATGTCGTCAACCAACAGAATGTCCCGCCCCTTGACCTCGCCGATCAGCGTTGAGCGAAGCACCTGATTGGGGTGCGAATAGTCTCTTTCCTTTGAAAGGGCGGCAAGGTCGGCGGACAACTCCTCGGCATAGGCCCGCGCGCGCTCCAGATATCCCAGGTCGGGAGACACCACGACATCACCCGCCAGCTTTCGACTTCGCAGCCAGGATGTCAGTTGCTTGGTCAGGAAGACATTTTCCAGGTGAGCCACCGATGGATTGAACATGCCGGCGATGGAATCATTGTGAATCTCCACGGTCATGACACGATCAATGCCTGCGCTTTGCATCATCCGGGCGAACAGGCCGGCGCTGATGCCCTCCCGGTTTCGCCCCTTGCGCTTATCCTGCCGGGCGCCGGGATAATAAGGCACAACCGCCGTGATGTATTGAGCGTCAGAGAGGGCGGCCGCTTCGATTGCATGCAGCAACATGACAAACCTGTCATAGATGCTGCGGTCATCCTGTGGGCCGGCGGCGGACTGAAAGATGTAAACGTCATGGCCCCGCACATTGGCGCGTATCTCAAACTTGCCTTCGCCACAGGCAAACCAGGTTTCCTTGCTGGGCAAAAGCTCCATGCCCATGTGCCCGGCTACCGATTCCGCAAAGGCGCGGCCTGATTCACAGGTCATCAGGGCGATGGGGGCTCTCGGGTTCTTGGTTTTTACCGTTGATTTCGGCATGGCATGGCTCCGGTCGCAAATTGGTTAATGACATTGATCAGGAGCCGATGCTCGAGTTTGTGCACCCGGTCGGCCAGGGATGCGGGCGTGTCTTCCGGTTTAACCCGAGTCTTCTCCTGCATGAGTACTTTACCGGCATCATATTCCGCTGTAACCAGATGAACACTGGCACCGGTTTCCGCGTCACCAGCGGCGAGGACCGCTGCGTGCACCTTGTGCCCGTACAGCCCCTTGCCGCCGTGCCTTGGCAAGAGCGACGGGTGAACATTGATGATCCTGTTCTGAAAGGTTGCAAGAACACTGTCGCCCAGCTTCTTCATGTAGCCCGCCAGCACAACCAGGCCAACATCCGCATCTTGCAGTAACTTGCAGATGGCCGTATCCAGCGCCGCAGGGTCAGGGTGGGTTCGGGATGAAAGATGATGTGCGGCTATGCCCGCTTTCTCAGCCCGTTGCATGGCGGGGGCGGAATAGTTGTTGCAGATAAGCACTGCCACCATGGCATTGATTGAACCACTGGCGCAGGCATCGGCGATTGCCTGAAAGTTGGTTCCCTGATGCGAGGCAAGTACGCCGATACGAAGCATGGTTCGGGGGGGAATTTATTAAAGCCGCATTTTAGCATGGCCGGGCGAGAAGGCGTCACGCAATTTGTTCTTCTGCACCTTACCCATGCTGTTTCGAGGCAGCGCATCGACGAAATGGACCCACTTTGGCGTCTTGAAATTTGCCAGCCGGGTTTTCAAATCGGCAATGACGGATTCTTCAGTCAGGTGTGCATCCGGCCTGGCGACTACGACGGCGCAGACGCCCTCGCCAAAGTCGGGATGAGGCAGGCCGATGACCGCGGATTCATCCACGCCGTTCAACTTGTCGATGATGGTTTCTATTTCTTTCGGGTAGATGTTGAGCCCGCCGGAAATGATCATGTCTTTGCTGCGCCCGACGATGGAGATGTACCCGTCTTCATCCCGTGATGCAATGTCACCGGTGCGGAAGAAACCGTCTGCGGTAAATTCTTCCCGGGTCTTTTCCGGTAATTGCCAATAGCCTCTGAATACGTTTCTGCCTTTGACCAGCAGATTTCCGGGTTCGTCTGTTGCGGCCTCTTTGCCGCTACTGTTCAGGATTTTCGCTCTAACGCCGGGCAGAGGCGGGCCAACGGCACCGGGTTTGCGCTTGCCATCAACGGGGTTACTGGTGTTCATCCCGGTTTCAGTCATGCCGTATCGCTCCACCGGCTCGTGGCCGGTCAGGTCCTGAAACTCTCTGAAGGTCTGCGCCAGAAGCGGCGCGGAGCCGCAGGTGAACAGGCGCATATTCCGGCACAGGTCCGGGGTCAGCTTTCCCGTAGCGATCAGTCGCGTGTAATTGGTTGGTACGCCCATGTAAACCGTTGCTGATGGGAGCAGAGCCGCAACCTGTTGCGGGTCGAAAGCGGGCAGAAGAATAATCGGGCTGCCGTTCAGGATGGGCAGGTGAGTCGCCACAAAAAGCCCGTGAACATGAAATATCGGCAGGGCGTGCAGCATGATGTCGCCGGGCCGCCACTGCCATGCCTGATGCAGCGCCAGCCCATTCACTGCCAGATTTTCGTGAGTAATCATGGCGCCCTTGGGGTGGCCGGTGGTGCCGGAAGTGTAAAGAATCGTTGCCGTGTCTGACGGCGCGCGCTCGACGGTGTCAAATGGGTCGGTTGAAGCCGCAAAATCCGTGAAGCTGCCCTGGCCGTTGGCATCCAGGGTTTTCGTGGCAGTGTTGAATGATTTGAAGAAAGATTCCTTGCGCGGGTCGCACACCACCAGCGCGGGTGAGGCGTCCCGCATGAAATACGTCAACTCATCGTCCTGATAAGCAGTATTGAGGGGCAGGTAGATGGCGCCAGACCTCAGACATGCAAGATACAGAAACAGGCATTGCGGCGACTTATCCACCTGAACGATGACGCGGCTCCCGGGGGAAACCCCGAGGTCAGTCAGCCGATGGGCGTATAGACCACTTAAAGTTTCAAAGTCCTCGTAGTCAAATAGTGTCTCCAGACTCGGGGAGAGTATGAAAGGGTGGCCGCCTTGCGCCCGTTCACGGTTCACCTCTTCATGGTTTACTTCTTTATGGCTCAACCCTCCATGGCTCACCTCTTCACGGCTCAACCTTCCACGGTTTATCCTTTCAAAAAACAGCGTATAGATGTTCATGCCGTCAGGATAACGCCATCGGCCTTCCTTTTTCGAGAGTTGACCGCACCCCGGGAATCCAGTTTTTGCCGTCATTCCAGGCGATGGGGGGTTGTTCCCATCGCCTGGGATGACGGAATAAGAGTCGTCATTCTCGGGCGTAGCCCGGGGATCCAGAGTGGCGGCGTAGCCGCCATGCCCTTTGCGGTTTTCGCGAAGCGAAAACTCCCCCATCGCCTGGGATGACGGAATAAGAGTCGTCATTCTCGGGCATAGCCCGGGAATCCAGAGTGGCGGCGCAGCCGCCATGCCCTATAATTCCCTTTTTATACACGGCCCGGCCCGGGTCATGTGAAGTGATGCAAAAAATCTGCGCTCCGTTTGCTTGTTGTGTGTTTGTTTGTGCCTGGTGCAGCTTGGGTGCCGCGGCAGAGAACCCGGGCATTGAGGTTCATGCCTGGGCCAGGGCAACGCCTCCCCAGGCAACCAGCGGGGCGATTTATGGGCGCTTCATCGACAGGGCAGGGCAAGCCTGGCGAGCCAGGCAGTTCAACTTCGCCTATGCCAGGCATGTGATGGTTCACCGCACCATCCAGGTAGATGACATGGTGCGTATGCGGCCCGGGAAACTGGAAATTCCTGCAAACGGGGAAACAAGATTGCTGCCCGGTGGCCTGCATATCATGTTGATGGGCATTGAAAAGCCGCTGCTGGCGGGTTGTGAATACACCTTCTCGATTGAATGGGACAGCGGGTGGGTTACGGAGCACAAGCTGAGAACGGGCGACATGGGGCAGGCTGAGATGCCCGATGGGGAGAGTGGGCAGTGCTTGTGATTGGCGGCCCTGGGTTTGTGGTGGGGCGGTCATTTACGAGTATGTGCCACATTCGACAACGCCAAACCCCTACTTCTCCGTCGGGTCAGCACCATCCTTCGGCGCGCCTGTGCCGGAGGAGCCCAGGAACAGTTTGCGCCCGTCGCCGACAGTGCCTCCCGCCGAGGCCGAAGGCCCCCCACCCCCGTCATCCTCGCCGAGGCCGAAGGCCGAAGGCGGGGATCCAGAGTTGCGCTTTCGCGAAGCGAAAACGCAATGGGAGTGGAGGGGGCACGCAACTTAGTTAATGGCGGCTTACGCCGCCACTCTGGAATTGCTCGGAACAAACCGAGCAATTGTATGTGTTCACTGTTTCGCTTGAACGAAAGAAATTGTAAAGTAGACACACAAGATCGGCTCGATAGTCTGTTCACAGCAATGGTTGGCAAAGCGGGTAACTTACCAGGAACTTGCATCATGAGTAGAAAGGTTTTAAATAAAAATCTAAGCAAAGCAAAAAAATAAACAAGACGAGTTCTACACCCAATTAGCGGGTATTGAAAAAGAATTAAAACACTTTTTTATTTACGTTTATGACGTGATGTTGGTTGGGCTTGTTGGAGAGCAAGCCATGAATGACAAGAAACAGAATAATTTAGACGGGCCGCCAGAACCTACTGAATATGTCGAGAGTATTAGATACGCGGGAACCGGCCAAGATACCAACAAAAGCAGACCTTGGCCTCAGTTTGTCATGTCGGTAAACCGCAAAGGGAAGCCGTCCCTCATTGAGGAATGAATACCTTTTCAACTACAATTCCTAATTCTCTAATATAAACATAGGATCACCATTTCTAGTTGTCCATTCATTAAAGGGGAAAGATATGGGTCTTGAAGAACAGGATGAGGAACAATATGCCGGGCAGGTTAAATTTAACGAAAAATTACCAAGCGGTATCATTGTAGTACAGCGCACAAGATATTTTCCGTTAGATCAAGCGAAGTATTTTTCAAAAATGCTGGCTAAAGCGCATAACGCATTTATTGAAAAGACTCGTGGAGAAGATTCTAAGAGGATTAATATAGAAGGGTTTGATTGCATGGATACCAGAAAACTTATGGGCATTACCAGTTCTAAAATGCCTACCTTTGAAAAGAGGGTAGAATTGCATGGTCCCATTGGGATTCCAGTGGGGGTCGAGCCAGGAATGAGCGTTAATGTAATAATGCTAGACCGCAAACATATTCCGCAAAATAAGATGCCGCCTTTGCGTACAGAGCCTCCGGAAAAGGTGAGCACTGCTTATCTTAAATATGTTAGAGATGGTGAACCGGATTGGGTTGATTATACACCCGACCTTCAAAACGAAATTGATTGTTTGTCCGAAAAGAAGGATGAATAAAAGGTGGATTATGTAGCAAAGTGCCGAAAGTATCAGATCGACAGGAACCGCCCAAGATACCAACAAAAGCAGACCTTGACCCCAGCTTGTCATGTCGGTAAACCGCAAAGGGAAGCCGTCCCTCATTGAGGAATGAATACCTTGTCAACTGTTATGCCTAATTCCCTAAATAAACATATCCTCTGTATGAGCCACCGCATCTGGACGGATTAGGCATTTGTTTGGCGATAGCCTGGGCGCAAATGAGTCCAGCTACGCCCGAGGATGACAGGAAAAAGCAAGCCGGACAATGACGGTGGTGAGGTCATCCCCGCCCCCCTCCCGTCATCCTCGCCGAAGGCGGGGATCCAGAGTTGCGGTTCCGCGAAGCGGAAGCGCAATGGGAGTGACGCGGGGCACGCACTTAGTTAAAGTAGAAAAACGCTACTATGTAGACCTACCTCGTGAGAGTTTCAGGCTTGAATATCCAACAAACAAAGAGGGGTAACACAATGTTTAAAAAAATTGTTTTGGTAGCTGGGGTTTTGTTGGTGTCTGTGGTGTCCGTGGTGTTTGTTTCGCAAACGACAAAACATGTTGTGTGGACAGAGGAAGAAATAGCGCAATTTGAAATAGCGGCGGAGCAGGGAGTTGCAGAAGCGCAATATAATTTAGGTAATGCCTACTATCATGGCGAGGATGTTGCACAGGACAAGCGTGAGGGAGTGCGTTGGTGGCGCAAAGCGGCGGAACAGGGATTTGCTAAAGCGCAATATAATTTAGGTGTTGCATACGAAAAAGGAGAGGATGTTGAACAGGATAAACGTGAGGCAGTGCGCTGGTATCGGAAAGCTGCGGAGCAGGGTTTTTCGGCTGCGCAATTTAGCTTAGGTTTTGCATACCATAGTGGCAAGGGCGTTGAACAGGACAAACGTGAGGCAGTACGCTGGTATCGCAAGGCGGCGGAGCAGGGATATGCATTAGCGCAAGCTATGTTAGGTGTTGCATACGATAATGGCGAGGGCGTTGCGCAGGACAAGCGTGAGGCAGTGCGCTGGACTCGCAAAGCCGCGGAGCAGGGACATTCGGTTGCGCAACTTAGCTTAGGTTTTGCATACGAAAATGGAGAGGGTGTTGAACAGGATAAACGTGAGGCAGTACGCTGGTATCGCAAGGCGACTGATCAGGGACTTGCAGAAGCGCAATATAATTTAGGTGTTGCATACGATAATGGCGAGGGCGTTGAACAGGACAAACGTGAGGCAGTACGCTGGTATCGCAAGGCGACTGATCAGGGACTTGCGGAAGCGCAATATAGTTTAGGTTCTGCATATTTCACTGGCGAAGGCGTTGAACAGGACAAGCGTGAAGGAGTGCGCTGGACTCGCAAGGCGGCGGAACAAGGGTTTGCGAGAGCGCAATCCAATTTAGGTTCTGCATATTTCACTGGCGAAGGCGTTGAACAGGACAAGCGTGAAGGAGTGCGCTGGACTCGCAAGGCGGCGGAACAAGGGTTTGCGAGAGCGCAACTTAGGTTAGTCGCTGCATACAATAAAGGCGAGGGTGTTACGCAGGATAAAAATGAGGCAGTGCGTTGGTTTCGCGAGGTTGCTACGCAGGGCAAAAATGAGGCAGTACGTCGGTATCGCAAAGCTGCGGAGCAGGGAGATGCAGAAGCGCAATATAGTTTAGGTGTTGCATACTCATTTGGCGAGGGCGTTGAACAGGACAAGCGTGAAGCAGTACGTTGGTATCGCAAAGCCGCGGAGCAGGGACATTCGGATGCGCAATTTAGGTTAGGTGTTGCATACGAAAAAGGAGAGGATGTTGAACAGGATAAACGTGAGGCAGTACGTTGGTATCGCAAAGCCGCGGAGCAGGGACATTCGGATGCGCAACTTAGGTTAGGTTTTGCATACCGTAGTGGCGAGGGCGTTATCACCGATGAATATGAAGCCTATATCTGGCTTTCCATTTCCAAGGCCATTGGCAATGAATTTGCAAAGAATTACCCCGATGATTGGTGGTCTCTGTCACGAACCGAAATCCGCGCTGCGCAGAAAGAAGCAGCGAGACGTATGGAATCGATTGAAAATCGCGAAACGGAGACCGTGGAAAACCTACCATTCATTCGTGAAAATATTGCACTGGCAAAACCATCCGGTGGCGTGAGTACCGCCGAGAAAGTATTTGAGAACGCATGGCGTTCGGTGGTCATCGTTACCACCGATGACGGACAGGGAAGTGGCGTGATTATTCGCCCGAATGTGGTGGCGACCAATTGCCATGTCGTGGATGATGGCGGCGAAATCATCGTGTATAAATCCGACAATCGCCGCGCCGATACCGACACGCCTTTTGCCGCCAAAGTTGGTCGCGCCAATACTGAAGATGATTTCTGCTTGCTGGATGTTGCCGGTTTGTGGGGCGTTCCGGCCACCGTGCGGCGCTATGACACACTCAAAGTCGGCGAGGCGGTGTATGGTTTGGGCGCGCCGAAAGGGTTGGATTTGTCGTTGTCGGACGGACTGGTTTCGCAGTTGCGCGAAGTGCGTGGCACGCGATTCATTCAAACCAACGCCGCCATATCACCCGGCTCATCGGGCGGCGGATTGTTCGATAGCGAAGGTAATTTGGTCGGCATTATGACGCTGAAAATCGCCGACGAAAGTGTTGAAGGTATCGGCTTTGCCATCGCCGCCGATTTGGCGATTGAGTATTGAGGCACGCAGCTCTGGGGGCTCTCGAAAAGACTACGGCTTCCGCGAAGCCTGGGGGAATCCGCCATTAACAATGTTCCGGCTACGCCGGACTTATTAATACGCGGCTACGCCGCGCCTGGATTCCCCCCGAACCCAGGCGTCCCGCCGAAGGCGGTACGACTGGCTTCGGCGAAGAATGACGGGAAAGGGGGTGCCGCCATCGCCGACAGTGTTTCCCGCCACGTCGTCGCTCTTGTTTATGTTAACAATATCCGCAGAAAAGTTGATAAACTTAAAACTGCGGGGGATTAATTGGCAATACTGTCGGCGATGGGCACAACCCCCCATCGCCTGGAAACACTGAGGAACTTATTATGAAATCACCCAAATTAGAAGATCCATTTAGCCCGGGTTCTGGACATCTTCCGCCCTATCTGGCTGGCAGAGAAGATGAGCAATCTGTGTTTCGAAAGGGTTCAGCCAAAATATCTGCTGGTAAATCACCTCCGGCAGCAACGGTTTTGTATGGGCCTAGAGGGATGGGTAAAACAGTGTTGTTGCGTTGGTTTAAAAATGAAGTTGAGGATGGCGTTGAAAAGGATGATTCAATACGTTTGGTTTGGGTGACCCCTGATGAATTAGAATCGCCATCTGATTTATGGAAGTGTTTGATGCCTCCTGAAACTCTGAAAAGTAAATTGACCCCTGAAGATGTGACTGCTGGCTTTAATTTCGAAGTATTGGCTGCTAGTGCTACTTGGAAATCAAAGGATTTTTTTAAACAAACATTTCAAAAGATTTTAATTGAGCAGTGTAAAAAACATCCATTTATATTGTTAATGGATGAAGCGCATAAAATGGATACTGGTTTGTGTAATAATTTATTAAATCTCCATCAAAAAATCAGTCCTGAAGCTCCTTTTATGTTGGTTTTGGCGGGCACTCCCGGGTTGCACAACTTTCTATCGGGAGTAAACGCTACCTTTGTTGAGCGTTCCAGAAATATTGGTCTTGGGAGATTGGATGAACAGGCTTCAGCGGATGCTATAAGTAAACCGTTTGAGGAACAGGATATTCAAATAACTGAAGATGCTTTGTCTATTATTGTTGAGGACAGCCAATGCTATCCGTACTTTTTACAAGAATGGGGTAGTTCTTTATGGATGGAAGCAGATAAAGAAAATTTGACATGCATAACTGATGGACAGGTTGCGATTGTAAAATCAGATATTACCATTGTAAAAAAAGATTTTTATAATAAACGTAGAGATACATTAAATAAACTTGAGTTGCAGTCAACGGCCATTGCTATTGCACAAGCATTTCAAGATACAAAAGCAATGACAGATAATAAGATTAAGGAAGTCATTACAGACAATTTATCGGTTGATTCATTAAATACACAGTCAGTTACTGAATGCATGCAAACATTTATTGATCAAGATTTTATTTGGCGACCACAGGGGTCGGACTTTTATGAACCTGGTATTCCCAGTTTTATGACTCATATACTGGATCAGCAACCGTAGCCTTTCCCGCCGAGGCCGAAGGCCTCCCCAACCCCGTCATCCCCGCCTTCGGCTTCGGCGAGGATGACGGGCAAAGAGCAAGCCGGACAATGACGGGAAAGGGCGCCGCCATCGCCGACAGTGTTTCCCGCCTTCGGGGTGGGGGACGGCAAACTGCATGGCGGCTTTGCCGCCACTCTGGATTCCCGAGCAAAGCTCGAGAATGACGGAAAGAAAAGGGATGACGGGAAGGGGGGATGGCGAACTGCATGGCGGCAAGCGCCGCCACTCTGGATCCCCGGGCTACGCCGGTAAACACTGTCGGCGATGGATACCACCCATCGCCTGGGATGACGGGCAAAGGCCAAGCCCGAAGATGACGAAAAAGGGGGGATGACGAAAAAGGAGCAACACCGCCTCTGGCATTTACCCGGCAGTTGTTACATGATTTCCCTGCCGATTTTGAATAGTCGATCAAATTGCGAGGAATACCATGAGTAATCGATATCAGTTCACCAGACTCAAGCTCCTGTTCTTTGTTGCCAGCCTCCTTGCGCTTCCGGGTTGTGACTGGCAGAGCGTCATGTCCGGGCAGGTCGTTCAGGCCTTGGTGGTGCAAGACACAATGGTCCGGGATGCCATAGCAAGAAAAGCAACGGTCTGGCCGACCCCGGACACCAGCATCGTGGGTAGGCGGGTGGACGATTTTCAGTTGGTGGATCATACCGGCGCCGCCCATCGTCTTTACTACTACAACGACGCCCCGGCCATCGTCATCATGACCCAGGGCAATGGCTGCCCCATCGTGCGTAACGCCATGCCGGTCTATCGGCAGGTGCGTGATGCTTATGCAGAGCGAGGCGTTGAGTTTTTCCTGATGAATTCCAACCTGCAAGACGACCGTGAAAGCATTGCCGCAGAAGTCGCGGAGTTCGGTTTTGATATGCCGGTGTTGATGGACCAGCAGCAACTGGTGGGTGAGTCTCTTGGCGTTACCCGCACGGCGGAGGTATACGTCATAGACCCCAAATCCTACAGGGTGGTTTACCACGGGCCGGTGGATGATCGCCTGAGTTATCAGGTGCAGCGGGACAAGGCGGAACACACCTATCTGGTTGACGCCCTCGATGCGGTTTTTGCCGGTGAAGCAGTTGCCGTCGCCAGCGCCGCTGCGCCTGGGTGCCTGGTCAACTTCCCGGAGCGTGAACGCAGCGCCCAACATGCGCAGATTTCCTACCAGGACACCATTGCGCCCATCCTGCTGAACCGCTGCGCCGGCTGCCATACCCAGGGCGGTATCGGCCCTTGGGCCATGAGCAGCTATGACATGATCAAGGGTTTTGCGCCCATGATCCGGGAAGTGATTCGCACGGACCGGATGCCCCCCTGGAACGCGGACCCGGATATTGGCGAGTTTATGCATGACAAGAGCCTGTCCGATGAGCAGATCAAAACTCTGGTGCACTGGATAGAGGCAGGCGCCCCACGGGGTGATGGCGCGGACCCGTTGGCGGTGCCGCGGGCGCCGATTCCCGTCTGGCCCATGGGAGAGCCGGACATGGTTGTCACCATCCCGGCCTTTGACGTGCCGGCCAGCGGTGTGGTCGAGTACCAGCGCCCGGCGATTGCCAACCCGCTGACGGAAGGTAAGTGGCTGCAGGCATCCACGGTCAAGGTGGGTTCACAGCAGGCAGTGCATCATGTGTTGTCAGGGCTTCTGGAGGAAGTGCCCGCAAGCGGCACTGCCAGCGAGTCGCTCTGGGGCGCATCCATTGGCGGCTATGCGGTGGGTGCGGAATCCTTTATCTCCCGTGAGAATATTGGTACTTACATCCCCGCCGGTGGTGGGATTGGCTTCCAGTTGCACTACACCCCTTACGGCAAGGCGGTGCGTGATGAGACCCGGATTGGCCTTTACTTCTATGATGAGCCGCCGGAAATGATCCAGCGCACTATTGCCATTGCGGATGCGTCCATCGACATTCCGCCCCATAGTGGTTCTTTCCCGGAGGTGGCCTATATGGAGTTTCCTGCAGACGCGGAGCTTTTCTACGCCTTCCCTCATGCCCATTACCGGGGTCAGTCTTCCACTCTGTCTATCCGCTATCCTGATGGTGAAGAGAAGTTGCTGCTATCCCTGCCCAGGTACGACTTTAACTGGCAGCGGCCTTATGAGTTTGCAGAGCCGGTTGATATTCCCGCAGGTGCAAGGCTGGTGGCCCGTTTCACTTACGACAATACCGGCCGCAACCCCGCCAATCCGGACCCTTCCCTGCGCATCACCTGGGGCGACCAGAGCTTTCAGGAAATGCTCTACACCAGCCTGAGTTATCGCTGGAAGGAAGAAACCCGCGACAACCTCACGCCCCGGTACGAGAAGATGCTGCGGGCAGGTCGTGGCTTCGGCATGCTGGACGATAACATCGATGGCAAGTTGGAGAGGTCGGAACTCAGGGGCAGTCATGGGCAGCAGCTCTCGCGGAACTATGAACGCATGGACGAGAATGGCGATGGCGTACTCACTCTCGATGAGTACACCCGGTCTGTGCTGGCCCGGCAGAAAGCGGCCCGGGAGCAGGTGGCGAGCACCCGGTAGCCGGAACTTCCGTTCTGGAATGGCGGGTCTAGCGGGCCTGGCGGGCCTGGAGAGCAATACTATGTATCAACGTCAATCGCCTTTTTATCGGAGCCTCGGCAACAGGTGGCCGATGCGAACCCTGGCTTGCCTGTTGTTCATCCCCGGCATTTTTGCAGTCGGCCAGGCGTTGGCTGAGACACAGGCGGGTGTTTTGGCAGGCTGGCCGGCCTATGGTGCCACCGAGGGCGGCACACATTTTTCCCGGGCCAATCAGATCACACCAGGCAATGTGACCAGGCTGGAAGAGGCCTGGCGGCACCGTTCCGGCGATTTCCGTGAAGCAAGATTCAGCGAAGATGATTTCGTTCTTCAGAGTTCCATGCAGGTATCGCCCATCGTCATCGATAACCGGCTTTATTACTGTTCGCCTTTCAACCGGGTGTTCGCACTGGATGCTGAAACCGGCGAGGAACTATGGTCTTTTGACCCGGCGGTCAACATGGATGAGGCACCTGTCTTGCCTAATTGCAGGGGTGTCAGCAGTTGGCAGTCCGGGGCGGAGGGTTTTTGTGAACACCGCATCGTCTATGGGACCTTCGACGGGCGCCTGATAGCCCTGGACGCAGACACGGGTAAACCCTGCCCTGACTTTGGCGAGACGGGGGAAGTGGACACGACAAATGGCCTGTCGCAGCACAGCCCCATGGAGTATGGCATTACGTCACCGCCGGCCATACTGGGCGACAGGGTCGTTACCGGCTCCATGGTGCTCGATAACCAGAGGACGGATTCACCGGGCGGCGTGGTGCGAGCCTATCATGTGCGTACGGGAGAATTACTCTGGGCCTGGAATCCTGTGCCGCCGGGTATGCCGAATCGCAATGCAGATGGCACCTGGCTGAGCGGCACCACCAATGTCTGGTCCATCATAGCCGCTGATGAAGAAAGAGACCTGGTATTCCTGCCGACGGGGAATACCACGCCTGACTATTATGGCGGCCATCGTGGCGGCCTGAAAAACGGCAAGGACTATTATTCCAGTTCCGTGGTGGCCCTGCATGGTGAGACGGGTGAGGTGGCCTGGCATTTCCAGATGGTGCATCACGATATCTGGGATTATGACGCCCCGGCCCAACCCACCCTGGTGGACCTGACAATAGACGGCAAAGCCGTCCCCGCCGTGGTTCAGGTTACCAAGATGGGCATGACCTTCGTGCTGCATAGAGATACGGGAGAACCCCTGTGGCCTGTTGAGGAACGCCCTGTGCCCCAGGAGGGCGCGGTGCCTGAAGAGTACCTGTCGCCCACGCAGCCTTTCCCCACCCATGTACCTTATACGGTCAACCCCGCCATCACCGGGGATGATGTCTGGGGCTGGGATGCAGGGAGTTGCGGGAACAAGCTGAAGGAGATGCACAATGCGGGGATATATACGCCGCCTTCTCTGGCGGGGAGTATCAATTATCCGAGCAACGGCGGTGGTAACAACTGGGGTTCGCCAGCCATCCACCCGGATACGGGCGTGATGGTGGTGTTTACCAACAGGATAATGGGCAGCACCCGTTTGATCCCCCGGGAGCAGTGTGAAGGGGAAGCGCAGCCGCAACTGGGCACCCCCTATTGTGTTGATACCGGCTGGCTGGCATCGTCGCTGGGTGTCCCGTGTAATAAACCGCCCTGGGGCACGTTGGATGCCATAGACCTGAATGCCGGTAAGTTGCTGTGGCGTGTACCGCTTGGAACAACGCGCAATATGGCGCCTTTTCCTTTCTGGTGGATCAAGGGTCTGCCCGGTTTTGCCGCACCCATGATTACCGCCTCAGGCCTGGTGTTCACCGGTATATCCAATGAGCATGCTTTCCGCGCTTTTGATTTACAGACAGGCGATGAGTTGTGGAAGGCGAGTTTGCCAACAGCGGCCAATGCATTGCCCATTACATATCAGCTTGATGAATCCGGCCGGCAGTTTGTTGTCATCGCCGCCGGAGGGCATTGGTCCGGTGGCTCACCGCCGGGAGATTACCTGATAAGCTACGCCTTGCCCGATAAATAACTAGAGGCGCAGAGGTTTCCGGGCAGGCATAATCAATCACCTGAGTCGAGGCAACAATGAAGGGACAGGCAAATAAAGGAATGGCTAATGGGTTGTTTGCCCTGGGCATGCTGGTGCTGGCCGCATCGGCAAGCGCCGCCGGTGAGCCGCCCCGGACAGCGGACGGCAAGCCAGACCTCAGTGGTGTTTGGCAGGTACTCAACAGAGCCAATTATAATCTTGAACCTCACGGCCCCCAGGCTGCCATGGCCATGCGCGAAGGGCCGGTGACGCCTGTGCCCGCCCGGCAAGTGGTGGCGCTCGGCGCCGTTGGCGCTGTACCCGCTGGCTTGGGTGTCGTTGCAGGAGGCAAGATTCCCTATCAGGGCTGGGCGCTCAAGCAAAGGGAAGAGAATCGCGCCAACTGGCTGGTGCGAGACCCGGAGATCAAGTGCTATCTGCCGGGTATTCCTCGCGCTACCTATATGCCCTTCCCGTTTCAGATATTCCATAACAAGAATGCACTGGTATTTTCCTATGAGTATGCGGGCGCGGTGCGCAATGTAGCCCTGAATGACCCGGGGCCAGCGCCGATTGATTCCTGGATGGGCCAGTCCTGGGCGGAGTGGGACGGCGACACGCTGGTGATTCACACGCATGGGTCCAATGGCAGAACCTGGTTGGACAGGGCCGGCAATTTCCACAGTGAACAGCTCAAGGTTACTGAAAGGTTCACGCTGATCAATGAACACAACCTGTCATACGAAGCCACCCTGGAAGATGACAAGGTGTACACGCGGCCCTGGACGATGCGCATGAACCTGTACAAGCGCGTTGCACCGGAAGACCGCATTCTTCAATTTAACTGCGTCGAATTCGTTGAAGAGTTGATGTATGGCCATTTACGCAAAGAACCCTTGGATAACGAACCTTTGGATAACGAACCTTTGGATTAAGAAGATGATGCTCATGTCTATTCGAATACTTGCAATTTTTGCTCTCTGTGTGGGCATGTCGGCTCGTGCGGAGGATTGGCAATTACAACGGATGCCTTGGGGGGACCCGGATTTTCAAGGCATCTGGACCAATGCCACTGTCACCACTCTGGAGCGACCAGAGGAATTACCCAACCTGATACTGACGGAGCAGGAGGTGATGGAGGTGGAAGCAGGCATAGCAAACCTGAAGGAGGCCATCGACGATGTGGGTGAAGGTGACCTTCAGGCGGGCGAGGATGTGGGTGGTTACAACGCCTTCTGGATGGACATGGGTTCCCGGGCGTTGAGAGTCCGCGGCGAGCCCCGTGGCTCTATCATCGTTACGCCCGAGGATGGCCGTATTCCATACAGGTTTATGGACAGGCTCCGCTTCTACTGGAACGGCTACAAGCTGCTGAACTTCGCGAACAACCCGGAAGAGCGGCCGGAGGGTGAGCGTTGCACGGTTGGGTTTGGCTCCACCGGCGGGCCGCCCATGCTACCCGTGCTCTATAACAACAATTATCAGTTCGCCCAATCGCCGGGTCATGTCATGATTCTGGTAGAGATGAATCACAATGTCCGCACCATTCGCCTCGAAGGGGAAAGGCTCCCCGGTGAGATCAAACCCTGGCTGGGGGATTCCACCGGCAAATGGGAAGGCGACACACTTGTGGTGGAAACGACCGGGTTTCATCCTCAGCAGTTTCTGCGCCTGGCGATCAAGCATCAGGTCATGATGGGCAGCGATACACTGGTGACGGAGCGGTTTACCCGCATCAGCGAAGAGGAGACCGTCTACCAGTTCACCGTGTCGGACCCGGAAATCTACACTCAGGACTGGCACGGAGAGATGACCCTGCGCAAGACAGCCGGGCCCATTTATGAATACGCCTGCCATGAGGGTAACTACGCCCTGCATAATATCCTCGCGGGAGCGCGCCAGGAAGAACAGGAATAGCACAGGAATAGAACAGGAATAGCTTATGAAACCACGTCACGCTTTGCTTTTGATACTGATGTTGCCGGTGGTGATTACCTCTTGGCGGGCTCTGGCCCATCATGCCTTCAGCGCCGAGTTCGACAAGGATGCGCCGGTAACCCTGGAAGGCAAGGTCACCAGGGTGGAATGGATCAACCCCCATGCCTGGATTCATCTGGCTGCGCTGCAAGCAGATGGGTCCACCCGGGCGTGGATGGTAGAAGGCGGCACGCCCAATACCCTGCTGCGAGCGGGCGTTAACCGCCACTCTTTGCCCATAGGCAGTGAGATTCGTGTGCGCGGTTACCAGGCCAAAGACAAGCGCTGCAACCCCGCCTGTAAAGCCAATGGGCGCGATATTACTCTGGCCAATGGCCAGCGCGCCTTCATGGGGTCGTCAGGAACGGGCGCGCCCAAAGATGGACTCGACCCCGGAGAACACTGAGAGCCATGAACCGGCTCCTGTATGACTTTTCAGTGTGGGTGGACGGCCATCACTGGAGCACCAGGCTGCATGAGTCCTACTATATGTATAACTGGGTGGAGACCACCCATGTACTGACGCTGATGCTCAGCCTGGGTATGTTGTTCCTGATTGACCTGCGTATGCTCGGTTATGCTCTGCCGGATGTTCCCGCCAGCCGTGTTGCCAGTCGGCTGGCCTGGCCCATGGCGGTGGGTTTTTCCGTCATGGTGATTACCGGTCTGCTGCTGTATTACGCTATTCCCGTGCGGACATCCCAAAGCCTGTGGTTTCGCATCAAAGTGTTGTTGTTGATTGCGGCGGCGGTAAACGCCTGGTTGTTTCATCGGCGCATGAAAGCGTCCAGCACCGAATGGGACCTGGAGCCCCGCGCACCGAAGCGCCTGCGTATTAGCGCGGGTCTTTCCATTGTCTTCTGGGTTTTTATCGTTATTTGCGGCCGGATGATTGCTTATGACTGGTTTGATTGCGCCGGAGAGCCGCCGGCGTTCATCGCCACGTTTGCGGGATGCCTGGCGCACCAGGCGAATTTCTGATGCGGAACGCGCCAACCATGCCCATCCGCACCCTGGTTGTTACTTTCCTGGTTGTGGTTGCGCTGGTCATTGGATTTACCGGGGTCAGGTCGGATGCCCACGACCTGTTACAGCCAATGTTTGAATGGATGGAGACAAGTCTGTTTGGCCGCATTGGCAAGACCTGGGGCGCCTCCTTTGCGGTGGTGGAGGCTTTTCATTTGCTGGCCATGGCCTTGCTTGGCGGCTCGGTGTTGGTCAGCGATGGCCGCCTGCTCAATCTGGTTTTCACCGAGGTACCCTGTGCGCAAGTGCAGGACCAGGCGCATCGGCTTTTTTCCTGGGCCCTGGCAATAATGTTGATTACCGGCGTGTTCATGGCTTGCAGCGTTGCCATGAAAATTTATTATCTGGATGTATTCGGGTTCAAGATGCTGGCCCTTGGTGCCGGTATCCTGTTCGTCTTTGGTATTCGGCGCCCGTTGCTGAAGGGAGATATTGAGCGGCTTAACCCCTGGGTCGTCCGTTCCGTGGCTGTTGCATCGACGATGACATGGTTTACGGTGGCGGCCACAGGTCGGTGGATTGGTTTTTCCGGATAGAGGTTTGCAAATGATCGACGACGATATTGAAAAACAATCTAAAACCCCGGGCCGGGACCGGCAACTGGCGGCCCTGGTGTCTTCCGGTACGATTATTGTTTTCTTCCTGGTCTATTGGTTCGCCCAGATTGATGAAGTGCGAGAGATGCTGAAGCTTGCCTACGGCTAGAACAAATGTCAGAGACGGCGGTCATGGCGGCTGTTCATAACGCCAGTTCATAACGCCAGCTCATAACGAAAGGTCTGGCCGTCTCGCATTTCCAGAGCCCAGGTGTAGAAGCCAGCGGTTTCCAGCGTAACGGTGACATCAGTTTCGCCGCGGTTCTGCCAGAACCACCCGTGAATCCCTGAAAATGGGGCCTGGTAGCTGCCTTCGCTCTGGTCGGCCCTGGATTTTGCAAAGCTCTCCGCGTATCCCGGCGCCGCGCCGTCCGGCTCGCTGTGCATATCGAATACCAATTCGCCATCGGCTTGCCAGCGATACACCATAACGGCGTTTGTCTCCAGCCGATACTTGTATTCCACCGCCTCGAAGGGTGCGAGTTGGAAGCTGATGTTGTCCCTGCGCCAGGGTTCCGCCTGTGACCGGAGAGATAACTGACCCGCCTCGCTCATGCCGGTTAACCCCAGCGCCTCCCCGCTGCCCAATGGGTCCCAGCCGTATTCCGCAGGCAGAACAAGAGTCACAAGAATAATGAGCGCCAGGGCCGCGGCGCCCAGGCTGGCGAAAAGGATTTGCCGGGATGCCGTCATGAGAATACATACCCGGCGAACTGTTGCCCGGCCAGAATAAATCCGGCGCACATCAACAGGCTGTTGGCCGCCATGGCCTGATTTTGAAAACTTTCGTGACGACGCCATTGCAGCAAGGCAATCAGGATCAACCCCAGGGCCGCCAACTGACCCAACTCCACGCCCAGATTGAAACTCAGCAGGTTCGTTAGCAGGCCGTCTTCGGCGCTCACGTAAGCCTGTAATTTGGTCGCCAGCCCCAGGCCGTGACAGATGCCGAACACGAACACCGCCGTGCGAGTGTCAGGATTGACACCGAAGATTTTTTCAAAGCCGCCCATGTTCTCGAACGCCTTGTAGACAACGGACAAACCAATAATCGCATCCACCAGATGCTCGTTGACCCGCCAGCCAAGCCAGACGCCAAGTATCAGCGTCAAACTGTGGCCGATGGTGAAGAGTGTAACGTACAGCAGGATGTCGCGGCTGCGATACAGGAAAAAGATAACCCCGAACAGGAACAGCAGATGATCGTAGCCGGTGAACATGTGCTTCGCCCCCAGATACATGAAGGGCCAGGCGGCGGCCCCTTCCAACCCTTGAACATAGGTTGCATTATCGGCGGAGAGGTCATGTGCAAAGGCTGAGCTCAGAGTGAAAACCAGAATAAAAACAAGAGTGCAAACCAGAATAAAAATCAGAATAAAAACCAGGGGCAGGCGTGTCAGCAGGCGAAGCGGGTTCATTCGTCCGTGTCGTCAATCCGGACCCAGTATTGGTTGTGGCAGGCGAGGCATACCTGATAGATACGCCCCCCTGCATCGAAGAGCGCATTCGCGTCCTGTTTCTCCGTGGCATCCATGGCCAGCTTGCCCGCAGTTATCAGGCCCCGCGAATATTCGTTCCAGTCATCACCCAGACTGCGCCCCGGTAACATCAGCAGGTTGCCGGATTCGGTAACCGTCATTGCGGCATGCATGACGGACTGCCATTGCTCCTCTGTTGTGGGCGCCAGGTTTTCTTCGCCCTCGGCGGTCATGATGTAACCAGCGGAATCCCAGATCACGTCCGCAGCCGGTTCAAGAATGTGCGTCATCACGCCCTGCATGTCGGCAACCGTCTCGTAGGGGGCTTGCTCTGCTTGTTTTTTCTCCGGGCTGCAGGCGACCATGAACGGAATGATCAACGCAAGAATGAACAGGGTTCGCATCTTTCCCTCCTTAACATGCGGATTGTATAAGAGGCCACACTCGCAACGTATAAACGCTGACTGTATAGGAAAGCATCATTGATGAGCAACAGTGACGCAGGCCGAAGCCCCCCGCCACAAAAAACAGTGCGCGCATGATTGCCCTGATGCTGCGCTGGTCGGTATTGGCCGCCAAGCCGTGGTAAGCTGAATGCAGCTTACAAGGGTGGAAGATATGCAAGCCGTGTCCTGGGGTCATCTGGAGAGAGAAGATACGTCCTTGGCTGCCTTTGGTCAGGAGCGGCTCGATGGCAAGGTGGCGTATCTTGCGACCATCAGGAAAGATGGCAGGCCGCGGGCGCATCCCGTTACGCCGGTGATTGGCGAGGGGCAGATGTTCATCTTTCTTGAACCCAGTTCCCCCCGTACCCGTGAGTTGATAGACAATCCCGACTTCTGCCTGCATTGCGCCATGAACGACAGTTCCGGCAGCAGCGGTGAATTTCAGGCCACCGGCATGGCCGTACACGTCGAAGACGGGGAAACCCGAAAGCTGGCGGAATCTGTTTCCAGCTTCCGGCCTGCCGCCAGGACATGGTTGTTCGAACTCTGTCTGACGGAAGTACTTTCCATCGCTTACCCAGGCGGGCAGCCCAGGCGACGCAGGTGGCAAGTCTCGCGGGGGCTGGCGGGGAATAGCTAGTGACTTCAGAGTTGGCGACTGCAGATAAGAACAAACCGGCGGTCGCGTACGTTCCTCTCGTTACGATTATCAACTACAACATCCCCACACTGGGTGTTGGCTTCATGTTTTTTCTTGTGACCCTGTACCTGATGAAGTTTTCCACCGATGTGCTGCTGATTTCTCCCGTAGCCATGGGGTTGATCTTTGGTATTTCGCGCATCTGGGATGCCGTTACCGACCCGGTGGCGGGGTATCTCAGTGACCGGACGAGCCTCCGTTCCGGCAGGCGGCGGCCCTGGATTCTTGCGTCTGTGCCGTTGATTTGCGGCGCCTTCTATATGACGTGGAATCCGATGGTGGGAATGTCCGACCTCGGTAATATCGTCTGGATGGCCATAGCCGTCATGTTTTTTTACACGGCTACCACTGTCTTCGTGGTTCCGCATACGTCTCTTGGGGCTGAGTTTTCCACCAACTATCACGAGCGCACCAAGATTTTTGGTTTGCGCCATATGATGTGGTATTCCGGCTCCCTGATCGCGCTGTTTGCCATGCACGCATTGATTGTCGGCGATGATGTACGGCATATAGCTTTTGTCATTTCGATACTGGCGGGTATTGCCACCGCCATCCTGCTGGTCTGGATGTATTTTACGGTACGTGAAAAACCGGAATATCAGGGTCGAGGAGCCACCAGCCCGCTGGCGGCTTGCAAAGACGTGTTGCAAAACCGTTACGCGCCTCTGGTCCTTGTAGTTTACTTCGTGGAAAATTTGGGCGGCGCGACTATTGGCATCCTTACGCCCTATATTGCGGAGTATATTGTCGGGCGTCCGGACAAAACGGTCATCTATATTCTTCTGTATCTTGTTCCATCGGTGCTTTCCGTCCCCCTTTGGGTGCCCATATCAAGGAAGGTGGGCAAGAAAGCCCTGTGGACCTTCTCGATGTTGGTTACCGGGTTGGGTTTTGGCGGCATGTTTTTCATGTACTTCCTGGAGGAAGGGTCAGACATACTGATCTCGGTGCTTGCGGCAATATGCGGGCTTGGTGCGGGCAGTGGCGCTATTGTTGGTCCGTCAATTCAGGCGGACATCATTGATTATGATGAATACAAGTCAGGGCAGCGCAAGGAGGGCGCCTACTTTGCGGCCTGGAATTTTGTTTATAAAAGTGCCATCGGCATTACACTCATGTTGACCGGTTTTGTGCTGGGTTTGTCGGGTTTTGTGCCCAACCAGGAGCAGACCGACACAGCCAAGCTTGCGCTCCTGACGCTTTACGCCATCTTTCCGCTGGTTTGTTATGTTGCCGCCGCCATTATTTTCAGCCGCTTCGCCATGAACGAATCCGTCTACCAGGAGATTCGCGACTCTCTTGATCGCCGGTATGCCGATGCTGCGCAGGCGGCGGAGCGGGGATGATGGATGGTGTTCATGATCTGGGCGGTAAACCGGGTTTTGGCCGGGTGGACAAGTCTGGTGGCGAAAAAGTATTCCAAGCGACATGGGAGGCAAAAGTGTTCGCCATGGTAAACGCTGGCGCCATGGCGGGCGCCTGGCATAACGTGGACAGATTCAGGCATGCCATTGAACGGGTTCATCCCGAGGCATACCTGGCCCACGGCTACTACGTAGCACAGTCACTGAACCAGCCTTGCCTCCAGCATCTCGAAGGGCATGGGCCCCAGATTTATGATCCGCTGACGCCATTCTGCTGCGCAGTTTTCCCGTGATGCCAGGCATTGACGTTGTAGCGTTGCGAACTTGAGCTTGCCAATGACGCCGGCAAGGAAATAGCCCGGGTTATCGATCACCTGGTTGAGCATAAGCCGTATCCTGTGCCGGGCGTAAGGTGTTGTTTCATAAATATGATCCTCGGCCTGTTCCAGGTTCCACAGACCCGTGTTGATGCGCAGGTCCGCCAGGGCAAGCGCCGCTGTCAGCCTGGCACAGTAGAGATAATCCAGCCTGCGCTCCTCGTCCTGTTCCCCGATGTAGTCAAGCATGTACCCGGCCCAACCCAGATCATAGGCGGGGATATCGAGCTCCGCCCGGAGGGAATTGCCATGGTCCAGAGGCAGCAGAGCTTGCAGCCCCGGGTATCCATAGTAAACGGCGATGCACTTGATCTCGAAAGCCGGCAGGTCCTGGACGCTGTCAAGATTGATCGTGAGTCCATTGTTGTCGTAGAGGAAAGTATGGTCGGTTGCTTCCACGCCCGTGATGCGCAACCCGGATGGCTCATAAGTCTTCAGAACGCTGTGCCAGTTAGCCTGGGCCTCTATCATGGCTTGTGACAGATCATCCAGATATTGTTGCTTCCCCTCTATTGAGTCGTTGGGATATGTCGCACTCCTGCGCACCTCGTTCATATACCGGGGCAGATGGACATTATTCTCCGGGCCGGCCCCGGCCAGTATGGCGATGGCGCGGTCAATCCGGTTTATTTCCTCAGTAACCTGTTGTTCGTAACCGCCGACGGGTTGATTCAGCGATGTCAGATGGATCATGCGGTCATTGAAGTTGCCGACTTTGCCGACTTTGCCGAAGTTGTCAAAGCGACTAAAGTTCTGGCGAGCATTCTCGCTCTGTGCCAGGTATTGAAGGAGTTCTGATTCCAGCAGCATTCGGCTGCTGATGAGCGTTGTATTGACGCCAGCCCTGAACTGATCGAGCTTTTCCCTGAGGAACAGGGCGCGTTCTGCGCCTTCCCGTTCACGGAGCCCCTGCCTGACCGTGGAAATAATCGCCTCGGCAATGGCTGTTTCAATTTTGGGTTTGCTGATGCCCTGCGGTTCCGTGACCGTTTGGGTTGATGCGCATCCCCCCAGCAGAGCCGTCAGGAACAGGGCGGCGAGTCGTTTCACAGGCCTGTCTTTATCCGCTGCAAGATGTCGCGGACTTTCGATTGATAACCGGGTACGACTTCCAGCGATTGACGGAGGGTGGCGGCGGATTCCGTGTCCATCTCTTTTGCATTGACGAGTACGTTCAGTTCACTCGATGCCAGGCTGCCCGCAATAAGAGCGGCGGCAATGCCCACATCCGTCATCAGGTTGCTGTTACCCGCCCCGGCAAGTTGTTCCAGATCATCAATGAGCGCCCCGCAAATCCCAATGATTTTCAGCGGCACCTCGGCCGCACCTTGCAGCGCGGCCTTGCGGTCGCCACCACTCTTGTAGGCTTGCATCACAAGCTCAAAGGCAAGGGCGTCTTCATCTGCCAGGGAAAGCAACGCTCGCCTGGCGTCGTTCACCCGCTCCTGCATGTCATTCAGGGGCGGTCGGGTAAAAGCGATGACCATTGACATCAACGCGCAGGCTTCAGCGGCGACAATCCCCGCCACCGCACCGCCGCCGGGGGTTGATTTTCTGGCGGCCACGGCAGCCAGGTATTCATCAAGGCTGAGTTGGGCGAGCACCGTCATTTCATAATGTCCGTTTGTGATGGGGTCATCGGCGAAAGTTCTCGTACAGGCGAATGGTGTTTCTCATGGACATGGCCACAGTCATGGGGCCCACCCGGGGAACAAAAATCCTGACGTGTTCTGCAATATCGTCGGTGAAATTCTCGCATGAGGAGAAGTTCACGCAAACTGCGTCCTTCGATATTTCGTCCTTGCCGAGCTTCTTGAAATCGCCATCGGGTACGCCGGTGATCACAAGATCGGCGGCGGCCAGAGCTTCGGCTCTCGATATGTTGACCTCTGAGGGCAGGGCGTGACGAAACTCAAGGGGGCCATGCAGATCAAACGAGTACACAAGAGCGCCGTCGTTGGACAACATAACCGCCAGCGGCCGACCTATGACCTCGCTGCGGTTGAAGATGGCGGCGGTTTTACCCGCCAGCGGCTCCTGGCCTGATCCATATTCCCCGACATCGTCCAGAATCTTGACGATGGCGAGCGGTGTGCAAGGCAACAGAGCTTTTTTATCGGCAGTGCCGGGTATGGCCAGCCGGTCATTGGTGGAAAGCTTTCTCGTCCAGTAGAGAGACCCGGCCTCTATGTCTTTGGTGTAATGAACCAGATTCCGCAGATAAGTGTCTTCCTGATTATTGAATATGGGGAAGTAGATAAAAATACCGTGAACATCCGGGTCGTCGTTTGCCTGCAGAATCCGGCTCTCCAGTTCGAGCCGCTTGACCTGCCTGAGGTCGTAGCTGAAACCCGCCGCGGTAAAAATCCGTCGGGTGGCCTTGGCGTAGGAGACGGATGGCGGGTCATCGGTGGCAATAAAGCCGATAATGTGGAGTTTTGTGTCGAGTTGCCGAACGGACTCTTTCAATTCAGCCAGATACTTCTCGGCGATGACTGTCGGCTCCACCAGACTCATGGGCTAGTTCTCATCAAACTCGTATGTTGACCTGGTGATTGAGCCCAGATAGCCGCGGTGATGCCTTGCGTGATAGCCCGCGACTGTAAACTCCTTCAGTTCCATGAGCGTGAGCGCAAGGGCATCGCTGATGGCCAGCATGACGGCAATGGTGGCGCTCGGGGTGATCTTGAGGGGGCAGGGTTCTTCAATGTCCGAGCCCATGTCGAGAATAACCTGGGAGAGTTCCCGCAAGGGAGAATCCACATGAGAGGTGACGCCAATGACATGATCCGTACCCAGGTTGTGGGCAATCTGGAGCATTTCGATGACCTCATTGGACTTGCCGCTGGTGGAAAATGCGACTATGCAGTCACCCTCGGACAGCATACCCAGGTCGCCGTGACCCGCTTCCGCCGGGTGTACGAAGAAGCCAGGGGTGCCGGTGGAAGAAAGGGTCGCCGCAAACTTATTGGCTATGTACCCGGCCTTGCCGATGCCGGTGGCTATGACCTTGCCGCGACAGTGAAGCAGGATATTGACCGCTTCCTCAAAGGCGTCCGTGACCTTTATGGCCTGAACGGCAGCCGCTTCTCTGGCAATGATGTCTGCCATGCGAGCCTTGATATCCATTCTGGTCTCCCGGCGCCCCCAAGGGGCACTTAACGAAAAAGTGGTCATTATACTTGAACACGGGGCTTGTGGTTTCATCATCCAGCCCGCCGACTGCCGCGCCCGACATTCAACTCGCCGGCAGAAAGTGATCAATAACCTCTGTTATGGCCGGGTGATAGAGGAACAATGAGCGAGACCGGGGCCAGCTCAACCATTCAGCCCGCAACAGGTAGCTGGTGTCTTCCGCCCGGGACCGGGTCTCGTGGTCCAGGTCGGCCTGATACCAGTAGGTTGTGCAATCATAAAGTTCCGCATCCCAGCGAAACAGATAGTGACTGGCAAAGGGGCCGCCGGTGAGCGTCACCTGATAACCTGTTTCTTCCAGCGTTTCTCTTATGGCCGCCACTTCCGGTGTCTCTCCCGGCTCTATGCCGCCGCCGGGGAAAGACCAAAACCGTTCTTTTGTCGCCGGGTCCTCCAGTTCGATGGCGAGTATCAGGCCGTCTCTCACGCAAATCACACCGGCACGCTTGCGCTTCTGCATGTCAGTTACAGACCTGGCTCATCAAGCCGAGGCCCAGTCATTCGCCAGTAATTCCACCTGCTGCAATATACTGTCTGTTGCCATTTTATGCTCGTCTGGCGAGTAGCCGTAAAGGGATGATAAAAAATATTCTACGGAAAACAATAGCGACTGTGTTACTTTTTTTCCCGTCATCCATAAAAGCGCGAGGATGACGGGCAGGGGCAGGGGGCGGCTGCGCGAAATTCGCAATGTGTAATAATGAACCATCCGGGTCATGTGCGGCAGGGTATGTTTAAGGTTCGGCTTGAACGAATACGTGAACTGAGTGAATCCACCCTGGATTTTCGTTTTGTCAGGACGGACGGCAAAGACGTGGTGTTTCGTCCCGGCGAGTTTTTTCGTTTTGTATTCACGGATGCCGCGGGCGAGTTTGAACGCAGCTACAGTCTGTGCAATTACCCGCTGCTTGATGGCCCGTATCTTGATCTGGTGATCTCCAGAGTAGCGAAGGGGCGCGCCACCAGGTATCTGTTCAACTGTCGGGAAGGCATAGAAGCCGATGTTACCGGGCCCTTCGGGCGGTTGTTGCTGCCGCAGCAAGCACCGGAGCGGTTGTTGATGGTGGCGACAAGCGTTGGGCTTGCGCCCTTCATGCCGATGCTGACGGCGCTGGAAACGAGCAACTTAGGCAAGGTCGTCCTGTTGCTGGGTGTGCGCGACAGGTCCGAGTTTATCTACGGGGAAGAGTTGCTGGCATACCGGGCGGCGCATCCCTTCTTCGAGTTGCGGTTATGCCTTTCGCGGGAAAAAGCGAAAGAAGCTCACGAGTATGATGGCTATGTCACCGCGCAACTACCGGGCTTATCGCCGGAAAAAGAACGGGACCACTGCCTGCTGTGCGGTAACCCACGGATGATTGATGATGCCTGGGAGTTTTTGAAGGGCAAAGGCTTCAGGGCAAGGCAGGTTGTCAGAGAGAAATATGTTTTTGCAAAGGAAGTAAAACCCGAGCGGAAGGCACAGACGGAAAAAGAAAAGCGCCTTATCATCGAGAAGGCGAAAAAGTACAGCTAATCTTCTTTACAGCACCAGTGCCAGGGTTCATAGGCGACGCCCTGAGAATTGTTTCTCGGATAACTCAGCCGGAACCTGTAATCGTCGGCGTTTTCCGTCAACCATGTGTAAGCTGGCTGCTGCTCGAATGTCTCTTCAAGGGGCTCTCCATCCCCGGCGTGCAGGTCAACGGCTCGCCCGGTGTGATGTTCACTGTAGCCGGGTATGGCATTGAAGCGAAGAATGTCCTCGATTGATCTGCCGTCGGCGAGCTTGCGGCGGATCAGGTCGCACTGATATTCGATGGACCGATAGGCGGAAACCAGCTTGAGTTGAATACCCGTCTTTAGGGCGGCTTCCTTCATGGCCAACCAGTTGCGGCGGGTTTTTTCGGTCATCAACTGGGGCCTGCCGAACATATCCTCGCCTGCGTCAACCAGTATCGGCGTATCGGTGCAGGGCGGCAGGCGGCAGGCGCTGCGTATTGCCGGGGTAATGCCCAAGGCCGCAAGTTTTGCATCCAGGTTGGTAACAGTCATTTATCAGGGAAGGTCAGGGCAAAGTTGAATTCTAGCATCACATATCAATCCGCCGGGACAAGCAGGCAGGGTTGCTTCGCCCGCTCATGGAACAGGGCACAGAATCTGTTTGCCTCCGCCTTCGAGCCGAATGACCCGACCTGAACCCTGATTATCCGCTTGTCTCTGGATATCCCTTCTTTGTAGACAGGCTGATAGGCCGCCAACAATTCCTTATGGGCGCTGGCGTACTGATGCCATAGAGATCTGGCCCGGGCCTGGCTGCTCATGGCGCCCAGTTGTACACGGTAGGTGCCGAACCCGGCACCCGGGATTGTTGCCTCTTCGTGACGCACTGCATTGGGCAGGCGCAGGTTCCAGTTTTCTGACCAGATGGCCGCCTGTTTAACCGGTTGATCGGGTGGCATAACTGCGGATATTTCCGCTATTTTGCCTTTGGCGCGTTCGTGGCCGGCGTCCGCAGCCTTGTGCAGCCAGACAAGCGCCTGTTCCATGTCTCGGGTTACGCCATCGCCGTCGGCAAGCATGTTGCCCAGGTTGAATTGCGCTGGCGGGTAACCCTGTATTGCCGCCATCTGGTACCACTCACTGGCTGTTGCAGGGTCCAGTGGGACGCCTTCTCCATACCTGTGCATGATGGCGAGAATCGTTTGCGCCCGGGGGTCGCCGGCCCCGGCGAGTTTGGAGAATGTCGCATAAGCCGTTACATAGTCCCGGTTGCGATAAGCCTCGGAAGCAGTATCAAAGTCGGCGAATAGTGGCGCAGTCAACACGAACAGGGTCAGGGCATAAAAACGTGCGGCCGACCCGGAGTGCATTCCGCCAGGGGCTCGCCAATTCATTGCAGACACGCCGGCTAGGAAAAGTGATTGGTTAGCGAGTCGACGGTTGCAAAAAATTCATCACGGGTTTCCTGCAGGATTTGGGCAACCGGTTTCACGGAATCGATACGACCGGCAACCTGCCCGGAGAGAGGAATCGCCGCTTCCATGTCGCCACCGAAATACAGATCCTTGGCAACGCCAAACTCTGTCATGGCGTTTGTCTCCGGTGATTTTTCGAGCCTGCTGGTCCTTTCCGTGCGCAGGGCGCGCAAGGCGGGGGAGTGAAATCTGTTCAGGAAGACGGTGCCGGTTTCCTCCGCCCCAATAATGGCATTCTTCCAGTTTTCATGCACTGGCGATTCGAGGGCGCTGACCATCCGCGTACCCATCTGTATGCCTTCCGCGCCAAGAGAAAAAGCCGCAACCATGGTTCTGCCATCAATAAAACCGCCAGCGGCGATAATGGGCACATCAACCTTTGAGCGCACCAGTGGCAATAGCACCATCGAGGCGACCTCGGTAGGGCTCTTGAAGCCGCCGCCTTCTCCGCCTTCCACGATCAGACCATCGACGCCGGCCTCGACCGCCTTCAGCGCCGCTTTGAGGGAAGGCACTACGTGGAACACGGTCAGGCCCGCCGCCTTCAGTTCCGCCGTGTATTTGGTGGGGCTGCCGGCAGAAGTCGTTACGAATTTCACGCCCTGATCGATAATGAACTGCGCTATGTTCGGGTCGCGGACAAACGCCTGGGCGATGTTCACGCCGAAGGGTTTGTCCGTTAATTGCCGCATCTTCTTGATCTCTTCCCGGATGGCGTCCAACTCCCCAGAAGAGGTTTCAATAATGCCCATGCCCCCGGCGTTGCTTACCGCCGAGGCGAGCTGCGACCTGGCTATCCACCCCATTGGCGCCTGTATGACGGGGAGCTCAACGCCAAGCATGTCGGTTACGCGGTTGCTGAATTGCATGTCTATCTCTCAGATCGTTCGAAGTGGCGGTAAGTATAATCAATATTGGAGGAGAATTTTTTTTCTTCCTTCAATTCAAAATCATCCGGCACGGCGGGGAAGTAAACATCTCCCTCGACAACAGTATGGATGGTGGTCAGGTGGATGGCGCTGGCCAGGGGCATGGCCTGTTGGTATATCTCCCCGCCGCCGGCAATGAAAATCGGCCCGGACGCAAGACTCAGGGCTTGTTCCAGAGACCCGGCGGTTTCACAGCCGTCAATGACCAGGTTTCGATTACGACTGATGACAATGGTTGTTCTGCCGGGCAGGGGCTGGCCGATGGCATCAAAGGTTCTTCTGCCCATGATAAGGGCGCCCCCCAGAGTGATTGCCTTGAACATGGCCTGCTCGCCTTTCACCTGCCATGGAATATCCATGCCTCTGCCGATAACGCCGTTCTCCGATTGGGCGGCAATAAGTGCAATCTTCACATCTGTTCAACCGTGCCGATGCCCAGCAACCCGAGCCCATGTTGCAAGGTGCGCGCACTCAGGTGACACAGCGAAAGCCTGGACTGTTGAATATCTTTCTCCGCCTTGAGCACGGGGCAGGATTCATAGAATGACATGAAGTCACCGGCGAGTTCGTACAGGTAGTTACACAGCATGTTGGCCTGAAAATCTTCGAGCACCCCTTCAATGGCTTCATGGTACTGCAACAACCTGATGGCGAGGTTGATTTCCGCCGGTTGCGTCAGCGTGAACTTCGCTTCCAGAGATTCACGGTTTATGTCGGTACGCCTGAAGATGCTCATGATCCGGGTATAGGCGTATAGCAGGTAGGGCGCGGTGTTGCCCTCGAAAGACAGCATGGTGTCCCAGTCGAATATATAGTCTGTGGTCCTGTTTCTGGAGAGTTCCGCGTACTTGATGGCGCCTATTCCCAGGATGCGGGCGATAGCTTCCCGGTCGCTTTCCTTGATGTCGGGGTTCTTGTCCCGCACCAGTTGCATCGCCCGGGCCACGGCCTCTTCCGCCACGTCAGCCAGCTTGACCGCGCCGCCGGCCCGGGTCTTGAAGGGCTTGCCTTCCTTGTTGAGAATCGCGCCGAAAGGGATGTGCATAAACTCCTGCCCGTCCCCAATGAACCCGGCCATTTCAGCAATGGTGTATAGCTGTTTCAGATGGAGAGATTGGCGACCATCAACAAAATACAAAGCCCGGTCAACTTTCAACTGCCTGCCGCGATACCTGGCGGCTGCCAGGTCAGTTGCCATATACGGATAACCGCCGTCAGATTTTTGGACAATCGCAGGCAGGGGTTTGCCGTCCTTGCCGGTGAATCCGGGGAGGAATATGCACCTGGCGCCATCGGATATGACAATTAACCCCTGTGCTTCAAGCTCTTCGATGACGTCAGCCAGATCATCGTTATAGGCGCTCTCGGCGCGCATGTCCGCCGGGGAGAGGGAAATGTCCAACAGGTCATATATGGCCTGACAGTGCGCTGTGGATTCGGCGATAAACTCACGCCACAACCGGAGGCACTGCTCATCGCCATTTTGCAGCCGGACGACAAATTCCCTGGCCTTGTTGGCGAAGGTCTCATCGGACTGGAAAAGTTCGCTGGCCTGCCGGTAAAAAACTTCGAGATCTTTCAGTGCCGTGGCGAGTTGCCCACCTTCCCGGGAAACCATGTCCATGTACGCCAGCAGACTGCCGAACTGGGCTCCCCAATCACCGACATGGTTGGCGCGAATCACATCATGGCCGAGAAACTCAAGAATCCTGACCGCAGCGTCGCCAATAGCGGTGGAACGCAGGTGGCCTATGTGCATTTCCTTGGCCAGGTTCGGCGATGAATAATCCACCAGGACTTTCCGCCTGTTGTCGGCGACGGACACGCCCAGGCGTTCGTCATTCATCACGTCTCGCAGCCGCTTGGCGATGAAGCCCGGCTTCAGCGTGATATTGATAAATCCGGGGCCTGCGACCTCCAGCTCAGCAACCTCGGCAAAGTCCGAGGTGGCCAGGGCTTCCGTGACCCTTGCGGCCAAGTCCGCCGGCCTGGTGGACATCTTCTTTGCGGCGCCCATGACGCCATTTGCCTGATAGTGCCCGAATTCAGGCTTCCCGGCCCGTTTGACAACCGCAGGGGCGTCTGCCGCGCCTGCATCATGCAGGCATGTCTCTATGCGTTGGTCCAGATAATGTTTCAGATTCATCGGCTGATGGGTGGACGGCGAGGAAAGGCGGCGTATGTTAGCCAAAATCACCATGCAGGTCTAACACTGTACTGGTTCAATATATATGAGACTCATCAGGCCGCCCTATTTCGTCATCCCAGGCGATGGGGGGGGGTGGGGTGGCACCATCGCCGACAGTGTTTCCCGCCAAGGCCGCAGGCCCCACACCGTCATCCTCGCCGAAGGCGGGGATCCAGGGTTGCGGTTTCGCGCAGCGAAAACGCAATGGGTGTGACGCGGGGTACGCAACCCCACACCGTCATCCTCGCCGAAGGCGGGGATCCAGGGTTGCGGTTTCGCGCAGCGAAAACGCAATGGAAATGACGGTAAAGCGGTTATCGGCGGGTGTTCAGGCGGTTCGCCTCTTTGTATTCGCCTTGTTCGGAGGTGCGGCCATCAAGGGCGGTGCGAACCCCGGTCAGAAGAAGATCAACGCTATAGGGTTTGGTAATAAGCGCCAGGCTTCGCTCATGGATGAAGCGGGTGTGTGCATCCCGGTCAGCGTAGCCGGTGGTAAAAACAATCCTTGCGCCCCGGCTCCGCATGATGTCCGCCGCTGTCTCGCCACCCATCACCGGCATCACGATATCCATGAGAATCAAATCAATGTCTTCGGGTCGCGCGAGGAAAATGTCCACGCCTTCCTGCCCGTCAACAGCCTCGATGACCTTGTATCCGGCTCTGGTGAGAATCAGGTTTGCGAGATGGCGGACATCTTCGTTGTCTTCAACCATGAGGATGGTTTCGCTGCCGCCCTGAACCTCGGCCGCTTCGGTTTCGGTTTCGAATAGTGCCCGGCCCTCACTGGTGGGGAGGTAAACCAGAAAGCCGGTGCCGGTGCCGAGTTCCGACTCAACCCGGACGAATCCTTTATGCTGATTGACGATGCCGAACACTATCGCCAGACCGAGGCCAGTGCCCTGACCCGCCGGCTTGGTGGTATAGAAAGGCTCGAAAATCCTTGTCAGGGTTTCTTCATCCATGCCCGTGCCCGTGTCCCTTGCTTCCAGTAGCAGATAATCACCCTGTCGGCCTTCAGGGCGGGTGATTGCCAGCGACATCTCGAACTTTCCTCCTGTGGACATGGCGTCTCGGGCGTTGACCGCCAGGTTTATCAATACCTGTTCAAGCTGGGTTCGATCAGCCATAAGGAAGACGTCTTCCACTTCGCTTGTGAAGGACACTTCGATGTTTTTTGGCAGCAGGCGGGAAATAATATCTCTTACCCCCTCAATCAATTCGTTAGCATCGATAAGCCCGGGTTCCATAGCTTGTTGCCCGCTGAATGTCAGCAGCTTCCGGGTCATGTCCGCACCGCGTTCCCCCGCCTTTTTGATTTCTTCGAGATGGCCGGTCGTTTCCACACTGAACCCGGCTTGCAGCACTAAATCCGCATAGCCGATGATCGCCGCCAGCAGGTTGTTGAAATCATGTGCGATGCCGCTGGAGAGTTGGCCAATAGAGTCTATTTTCTGTACGGCATAGAGTTGCGCTTCCAACTCCTGCTGTTTCCGTTCAGCCAGAGTGCGGTGGGTAACATCATGGGCGATACAGGTTTTGAATTGTTCGCCGTTCAATTCATGGCCCGTGAAAGTCGCTTCAAGAGGGACAAGAGATCTGTCTTTGCGGACTCCCTGCAAGACAATGCGGGCTGCCGAGATGAACCTGTCGGCCAGATACATTTCCTCGAGTCGTGTGCCCCCGAGAGTCGCTGGCATCAGTTCTTTGATGTTCATTCCCAGCAGGCTGACGCCTCGATACCCGAATACATTCCCGGACGCCGGGTTTGCATAGGTGATCTTGTTGGCGGCGTCGAAAGTGACTATGGCATCCGGGGCGGAATCGGTGATGGCCCGATAATCGGCGGTTTTTTGTTCGAGCTCTTCCTCCCCGTATCCGGGCTGTCGCTCCCCAGACGGGCTGGCGTATGTGATCTTGCCTTCCCTGGCCGCCCTCCAGGCCACGTTGTCCGTATGTGCGCTTACAAGATGATGGCTGGATGCCTGTTCACCATGGTGGATGGCGGCGGTGCGCTTTTCTTCGAGCGCCATCTTGTAGTCACTGGCAAGTTCTTCATGGGCTCTCTGCAAGACGGCAAACTCTCGGTTGATGAGCCTGGGAGCCGCCATCCAGGCCATGACTTGACGAACAACCAGGGCAGTGTTGCCTTCCTCAGGGTAATCGACGATGTAGAAGCCGCCCCGTGCAACAGGCTTCAGGGCGACGGAAGCGGGAACCAGACCCAGCGCCTCCGTCAGGCCTTCCATCTGGCCGGCCAGCACAGTGTAGAAGGGGTGGCAGGGTTGCGCGCCGTCTTTCATCGTTATGCTTATGGCAAGGCGGCGACCTGCCGCTTGCCTGATGCTGGTGTCCATGGGGAAATGTCTACTGAAAAACCCGCTAGGGCCGTAGCTGGCAAGGTATTGGTCCCTGGTTTTGAACATGATTCGGCCAACATTGCCATGAGACAACAGGGGTTGAAAACGCCAGGACCGTCTCCCGGTTTCCCGCAGGTCAACCTCATCAAAGAACCTGCTCGCATTGGAAACAAGATCCGCAAATACTTGCCAGGGAAGATGCGTGTTGCCATCGTGCAGATGTTTCAGTGGAACCGGCGTTCCCCTTAAAACCTTGTACAAGGGTATGTTCCTGCTTGAGCATAGGTCGAATATCCAGGCTAGATGAGCGCAGGAAACTTTGTTATTTGGCTCAGTCATCGTGGCCTGCTTCCGTGAAGCGGTTAGGCGGTATTCAGAGAGCCAATATTTTTTGCTGCAACCTTAATACATTTCAGCGATCAGCCCCGCGTATTTTTCATTGACGACCTTGCGCTTCAGTTTCATGGTCGGCGTCAGCTCCTCGTCTTCCGGGTCCAGCAACTGATCGATCAGCCGGAACTTCTTGATTGTCTCGACTCTGGCGAAGCGGCGGTTCACCTGCTCGACTTCGCGCTGGATGAGTTCATTTACCGCATCAGTGTGGCACAAACTGGTGTAGTTGGTGAATGGCACGTCTGTATCCTGGGCAAAGCGGGTGACATTCTCCTGATCGATCATCACCAGGCAGCTCAGGTAGGGTCTGCGGTCACCGATGACCACGGCATCGGCGATAAAAGGCGAGAACTTCAGTTGGTTTTCTATCTCGCTGGGGCTGATGTTCTTGCCGCCAGCGGTGATGATGATGTCTTTGATTCTGTCGACGATGTAAACATAGCCCGCTGCGTCGATTCGGCCCAGGTCCCCGGTGTGCAGCCGGCCTTCACGCAGGGTTTCCGCGCTCTTTTCCGGCTGGTTCCAGTAGCCGCGGATAACGCCCGGGCCTTGCAGCAGGATTTCCCCCTCCTGCGAGAGAGTTACTGCCGAGCCCTCTACGGCCCGGCCAACGCTGCCCGTCTGAATATGCCCCGGTTCATTGGCGGTAATCAGGCCCGTACATTCCGTTTGTCCGTACACCTCGTACATGGGCCGGCCAAGGGCCCAGTACCAGTCGATCAAGTCCGGGGCAATGGGCGCCGCCGCCGTGGAGAGCCAGCGACATGTATCTATGCCCAACAGCCGCCGAATGTTCTTCAGCACCAGTTGGTCAGCGACGAAAAACCCCAGCCGCAGGTGCGGGGGAATGGGGCTGTTCCGCCGCCGATAATCCGCCACGGATGCACCCAGTTTCAGAGATAGCTCACAGGCCCATCGGCCCAGGCGGGTGCCTTCCTTCAGCTTTATCTGCACACTGCTGTATTGTTTCTCCCACACCCGGGGCACGGCAAAATGAACGCTGGGCGAAACTTCCTGCAGGTCATGGAATACAGTTTCCGAATTTTCCACCAGATTGATGGTAGAACATGCCTCAATAGTGGCGAAGGTGTAGAACATCCGACCCGCCACATGGGCCAACGGCAGAAAGCCAAGCTGCTCGTCATCCGGGCGTATGCCGTAAATGCGTTGCAGCGCAATCATCTGGTACAACATATTGCGATGGCTGATCATCGCCCCTTTGGGCGGGCCGGTGGTGCCGGAGGTATAGGTCAGGGTCAGCAGGTCTTCCGCGTTGGCGGCGTTGATGGATGCCTTCCAGGCGTCCGGATATTTTGCATCATGGGCGTCTCCCAGGGTCAGCAGTTGCTCAAAGCTGATGCACATTTCATCATCGAAGTGGCGCAGCCCTTCCATGTCGAAGATGATGATTTTCCTGAGTGTCGGTGTGCGCTCGCGCACGGTGAGAATTTTGTCCAGTTGCTCCTCGTCCTCGGCAAAGTAGAAGCGGGTGCCGCTGTCGTTTACCAGATATTCCACCTGGCCGGGTGCGTCCGTCGGGTAGATACCGTTGCTGACGCCGCCAGCGCAGACGATGCCCAGGTCAGCGAACAGCCATTCCTTGCAGACCTCCGCCGCCACCGAACAAATATCCCCGCGTTGCAGCCCCAAGGCCATCAGACCCAGCCCGGCGCGTCTGGCCTGGTCGCCATAATCCTGCCAGGTGTATTCGTTCCACAGGCCGAAATCCTTCTCGCGGATGGCCACCTTGCTGCCCAGGTTCTTCACCCGATGCCAGAACAATGCCGGCACACTGCCGAACCCATCGATAGTCGCGATGGGCGGCGTCACCGCCGTATCTACATGGTGAGTGGCGGTCATCGCCAGGTTTTCCTCTGCTTCCAGCGCCGTTTGCCGCGCACACCTTCATCACGCACGCCCAGATAAAACTCCCGGATATCGTCGGCCTCCCGCAAGCGCTCGCAGCTATCTTCCATGACCACGCGCCCAACCTCCATGACATAACCCTGTTGGCCGATGTCCAGCGCCATCTTCGCGTTCTGCTCCACCAGCAGGATAGTGACGCCCTGTTCCCTGTTGACCCGGGTGATGATGCCGGCAATTTCCGCCACCAGCTTGGGGGAAAGACCCAGCGAGGGTTCGTCCAGCAACATGAGCGTGGGGCGCAGCATCAGTGCGCGACCAATCGCCAGCATTTGCTGTTGCCCGCCAGATAGCAAGGCCGCCTGCTGCTTGGCTTTCTCTTTCAGGATGGGAAAATAATCGTACACCCTGCCCAGGTCGGCGGGGATTTCATCGTCATTTCTGCCGAATGCGCCCATCGCCAGGTTTTCTGCCACGCTGAGAAAGGGGAACACTTCCCGCCCTTCCGGTACATGGCCAATGCCCATGCGCGCTGTTTTGTCCGGGTCCTGCCCTTGTATCTCCCGCCCCCGGAAGATGACCTTGCCCTGCCGTGGCGCCATGGCGCCGCTGATGGTTTTCAGCACCGTGGTCTTGCCCGCGCCGTTAGCCCCAAGCAGCACGCAGATTTCACCCTGCTGTACTTGCAGGCTGACGCCGCGAATCGCCATCACGGGGCCGTAACAAGTTTCGATGTTCAGGAGTTCGAGCAGCGCCAAGTCAATCTCCCATGTAAGCCTTGAGCACTTCCGGATGCCGCTGGATTTCCGCGGGAGAACCCACCGCCACCAGCCGCCCGTCGGCGAGCGCCATAACCCGGGAAGAGGCCCGGGAGACCAGGTTCATGTCGTGTTCCACCATGACAATAGTGGTATTCAGTTCTTCGTTGATGTCTTCAATCTGGAATGAAAAGTCTTCAGTTTCTTCCGGGTTGAGCCCGCTCGATGGTTCATCGAGTAACAACAGGTTTGGCCTGATACATAACGCCCGGGCAACCTCCACCATCTTCCTGACGCCATAAGGCAGGTTGGCGATTACCTGGTCACGGTAGTGTTGCAGGTTCAGTAGGTCGATGATGTTTTCCACGGCTTCACGAAAGGCATGCTCCTGCTTGCGCACCCCGGGCAGGAACAGACATTCGGCAAACAGGTTGGTTTTGCGATGTACATGTTGGCCAATCAACAGATTGCGCAGCATAGTCTCCTGCTCGAACAGTTCCGTATTCTGGAAAGTCCTGGCGATGCCCAGTTCGGCGATGCGGTGAACCGGCACACGGCTGATATCTTCGCCCCTGAACTGGATGCCGCCGGTATCCGCATCGTAAAGTCGGCTGATCAGGTTGAACAAGGTCGTCTTGCCCGCGCCGTTTGGCCCGATGATGCTGAAGACTTCCCCTTCCCGTACTTCAAAGCTGACATCTTCAACGGCATGCACGCCGCCAAACGCCAGGGACAGGTGGCTCACCTGCAACAGACTCATCTCAGCCGCTCCGTGCGCAGATAGCTGCGCTGCTTTTTGTGGCTCGCCTTCCGGTACAAGGGAAACTCCTCCAGATAGTGGCGTATCTTCAACCATCGCCCGTAGATGCCCAGGGGTTCATAGATCAACACCAGCACGAGGATAAGCCCGAAGATGCCCGGCTCCAGGCCGGGTATGTTTGCAAGAGTGGTGGGCAGGGTGTCACGCAGCAGGGCAAGACCTTGGGGCAGCAAGCCAATAAAAATCGCCCCGTAGATGACGCCATGCAAAGAACCCAGACCCCCGACCACGACCATCAGCAGTAATTGAATCGAGATCAGCAGCGTGAAGCCGTCCGGGGCGAGATAGCCAATCTTGTGAGCCAGCAGGCTGCCGGCTACCCCGGTAAATCCGGCGGAGAGGGCAAAGGCCATGGTCTTGGTTCTGGCCAGATGTATGCCCATGCTTTGCGCCGAAACCTCCGAATCGCGGATGGCGGTCATGGCTCTGCCGGTGGGCGCTCGCAGGATATTCAGGGCGACCAGCAGGCAGGTCAGCAGCAGGGCGAGGCAGAGAAAGTAAAAACCGGTGCCGGTATCCAGCGCAAGGCCGCCGATAACCGGCGGCGTCACCGCCATGCCACGAAACCCGCCGGTGACTGACTCCCAATGAGCCAGAACCTGCTCCACGATGATGGCAAAGGCCAGGGTCGCCACGGCGAGGTAAATGCCCGTCATGCGCAGTGCGGGTATCCCGACCAGCCCGCCGATACAGGCGGTGAACAAAGTTGCCGCAGGCACAGACAACAGAAAGGGCCAGCCATGGGCCAGCAGGTAAGCATGGGTATAGGCGCCGATAGCGAGAAACGCGGCATGCCCGAGGCTGATGAGGCCGGTGTATCCGGTGAGCAGCATCAGCCCGATACCCGCAATGGCATAGATAAAAACCAGTGACAACTCGCCCAGGTAAAAATCCGACAGGAGCAGCGGGCCACTCAGCAGGGCCAGGGCCAGCAGACTGTACCAGAAGACCTGACCCTCGTGCTTGAACAGTTGGACGTCCTGGTTGTAGTGGGTTTTGCGAATAAAGCGCATCCGCTTACACCTTCTTGCGCTGCATACTGGCGAAGATGCCCTCGGGCCGGATCATCAGCATAAGCAACAGGATGACGTAGGCGCTGACATCGGAAAAACCGGTCGGCAGGTAGAGCCCTGCAAACTGCTCGACAATACCGATCAACAGGCCGCCGACCATCGCGCCGGGCAGACTACCGAAACCACCGACGATGGCGGCGGCAAAAGCCTTGATGCCGATAAACCCCATGAGCGGGTCCACCAGAGAAACAGGCGCCACCAGTATCCCCGCAACGGCGGAGATGGATGCGGATATTGCCCACACCAGCGAATAAATCCGCTTGACCGGTATGCCGACATAGAAGGCCGCAAGTTGATTCTGCGAGGCCGCCTGCATGGCGATACCCAGGCGGGTAAAACGAAAGAAGAGATACAGCAGGCCGCAGAGAGTGGCGGCGCCGGCCATGATGGCCAGGTTCTCGTAACCGATGATCAACCCGCGAATATCAAACACACCGCCAGCATAGGGTAAGTGCAGCGAACGCGGCTCATTGCCCCAGACGGCGCCAGCAACGGCCCGCAGGATAAAACCGAGCCCGATGGTCAGCATCAACACAGAGAAATGCGGCTCACCGAGCATCGGGCGCACAAGAATTCTTTCAGTCAGCGCGCCGATAAACGCCAGGCTGGCAATGGTGGCGGGCAGGGCGATGAAAAAAGGCAGGCCCAACAGGTTGATGTAAGTGTAGGCGAAGAAAGCGCCCAGCATCATCAGGTCGCCCTGGGCGAAGTTGACCATCTCCGTCGCCTTGTAGATGAGCACGAAACCCAGAGCAATCAGACCGTAAACACAACCCTGGGATATGCCACTGACCAGTAGCTGAAGTACTTCCACCGCCGTGCCCGGGTCAGCTCCGGCGATGCCGGTGTATGGCCGCGGCAATGGCCGCCAGCTTCTTGTTGTTGGTTTTGGGGGATGCGGGCTCGCCGGTTGGCGGCTCTTCCATCATGCCGACAAGCCGCGACATGGCTATGGTGGCCAATACCAGGAGGGTCAGAAAAAAGAAAACCACGCCCATGCCGTACATGGCCAGGTTGAAGCCTTCGGATAAGAGTGATGTCATTTTATGCCCAGAGTGATGAAAGAGTTACCTGTTGACGACAATCAAGAATAGCAGATGAGGAAGGAAAATGGCGCGCGGCCTATGCCGAGCGCTTAAACCTTGCTTTGGCTCCGGCGGCTATTTTTCAGGAGTTCATAGGCCGCCAGAATTTCCTGACTGCGCGCCGTTGCCAGCTTTACCATCTGCTCCGGCACACCCTTGGCAATCAGTTTGTCGGGGTGATTCTCACTCATCAGGCGGCGATATGCCTGTTTCAATTCACGATCGCTGCAATTCGGGTCCGCCCCCAGCGCGGTATAGGCATTGGCGACCTGATTGGCCGGTGCCGATGGCCCGGCCCCTGCACCATGGAAATGATACTGCGCCTGCATCATTTGCACGAGCCGCCCGAGTTCGGCTTGGTTGTAGCCGAGATAGGCGGCGATTTTTTCCAGTGCCTCGGCTTCCGTCCTGTGCATCGTATCGTCCGCCAGCGCGAGGCCAATGAGGAATACCAGCAGCGTGTGTCGTATAACGCGCTGGCCCCGGCAGGCATCGTTAAAAGCGGCCATCGCCGGGCCCAACTCGAACTCGGGCGATGCACCGCGTTTGAAGAGAGCTATTGCAGCACTGCGTTGCTCCTCCGCAGCGCCGAGTTGACGCATGATGGTTTCGGTATGTTCAACTTCGGCTTCGCTGATACGGCCATCCGCTTTGGCGAGGTACCCCAACAACTGAAAACTGGTCTCGAAAAAGACGGTGCGCAGTTTCATGATGTGGGCGGGATTGGTAAACCCGGAAGCCAGTTGCAAACCCCTGTCGAACAGGTGGCCCACAAACAAACCGAATACTGCTCCCCAGACTCCCAGGGCCAGGAACCCCAGAAAGCCGGCAATTATTTTGCCGTAGATCATGTGCAGCGATTTCCTCTTTGATGGGCTCTGCGGCGGATGTGGAACGGCGCATTATGCAGCCATTCCATAGCTTGCTTGGCAAGGGTTCTCGTTTCCGAAAAATACCAAGCGCATTGCTCACAATGGCATCTGTGGCTCACCAGACATGGGTAGGTTGCAACGTCGCTGACATGTTACTAGCATTGCACAATCATCTACAACAGAAAAACATGCGTAGCAGAAGCGCACCCCGCCACCGTCATCCACATTGCGGCTTTCGCGAAGCGAAAACGCAATGAGCGCTGAAGCCACCACGGCGACAGCATTTTCCGCAGGAAAATTGCGAGAGCCCCAGGCGATGAGGGGTATCCATCGCCGATAGTTTCCCCAGGCGATGGTGACACCTCCTTTCCCGTCATTCTCGGGCGTAGCCCGGGAATCCAGAGTTGCGGTTTCGCGAAGCGAAAACGCAATGGGAGTGACGGCAATAACTGGATTCCCGGTACCAGCCAATGTCAGCCGGTTTGATGAAAGACCGGCCAGGGGTCGGCTAACTGATTTCCTTTGAAGGGCAGTAGATCGCCGAACTGCAACATGACATGTTCACTCTGGGTTGGTCGCAAGAACATGTAATCGTCAACTTTGAGATCAACCTTGTCAGAGGTTGTTATCGGGCTCTGATTGGTACTCTCGTAAATCGGGTCGGCAACCCCTCCGGGGGAGGCGACCTTCGCTTTCCAGTACCCGCCGTAAATGTAATACAGCCTTTGCATGTTTCGATTCCACAGGGGCATTAACTTGGCAATAGCAGGGTCTCCGGGAATGCGCAGTTCGTCATAACGCTTGAGAATAGGCGTGGCGATAAAAACAGCCGGTAAGTTTTTGGTCAGATGGTAGGTATCAAAATCCGTTGGTTTGACCACACCGGAACCCGCCGCCAGGTCGTTCATTAGTTTATCCTGATGGTAGATGCCAAGCGTGTGACTGCCCGCCCCGTTGAGTGTGAGCTTGCTGATGTCGATGCTTCTTGCCCGTGCTGTATCGATAAATCCCTTGTAGATGCCAAGCACCCGCTGAACCGCGGGATGACCCAGGGTTGCCTGAATGCCGGTCAGATGCGGTTCGTAGCCCATAAAACCAGAAAATTCGAGATGCTGTGGGTCTGCCTGAATACGATCAAGCACAGCGCTAATTGCGGCCGGCTCCGGGAATCCGCCGCGATGCAAGCCCACATCAATCTCGAGGTTGATGCGCATCTTTATACCTAGCTGCCTGGCGAGCATCTGGTACTGATCCAGCCTTTCGCTTGTATCAATCAGCCACTGGACCTTGCTGGTCGCGTCGAATGGTGTGTCACCGAGTTTTTTGTAGAACGTCTTAACTGCGGAGACTGGCATGGGTTTACCGATCAGGCTGTCAGCGAGCGGGAACGCTGTTGCGACCGCGTTCAGAAATGGCTGATGAAAGACCATGAGTGCGTTGGTTTTTGCGTGGGTCATCACGTGCTGCAGCATCGGTACCGACGGCAGTGATTTAACGACGACCCGATAGGTTTTGTCGGCACCCACTGAAGCGCCGATATGGTTAATGTTGTCATTCATGCGGTCCATATCAATCAACATCACCGGACGACCCGGCCCCGCCCGTTTTAGCATGTCGTTGAGGGCGGAGAAGTATGGGTTGTGGGGTGCGCCAAGGTCATCAGGCCGCCATAGCAATGCTGACCCCGCAGCTGCGAGTGTGATACCTGCTCCACCAAGCAGTACTGTGCGGCGTTTCATGCGCTGATGCCAAACAGATGCCGCAGATGATTATTCAGCATCCTGCCAGTTGGGTCGAAATGTTCACGAATTTCCTGAAAATCCCTGAAGTGAGGGTAGAGCTGCGTAAGCTGCCTGGCACCAAGTGAATGAATCTTGCCCCAGTGCGGTCGCCCGCCGTACTTCCAGAAAATCGGTTCGATGAGATTAAAGTAAGGTCGGTAGTCTTCACTCGCGACCCGGTGAATCGAAATTGCACAATGATCTTCATGCCCTGAACTCATACTGAGCCAGGTATCGTCCCTGGAGACGTAGCGATATTCCAAGGGGAACACAACATCCACTTTCTTGTCGGCGATCGTTTTGAGGATTTCTCGAAGGCAGCTCGCGCCAGCCTCAAGAGGCACTGCATATTCCATCTCGTTGAACCGGTTGTTGCGCACGTTGACCAGTATCTTATGAGAAGTATCAACGCGCTCCGACGGACCAATCTGTTCAGCCAATCCATTGATGAATGGCCGCCTTTGTTCCGGTGGCATGGTCATCCAGCCTCGCATTGCCTCATCGAATGCCGCATCCTCTTCTGGCGATACCGGAGGATTATTAACAGGTTCTTCTGTGATGTCTGTGGACAGTGCCAGACCATAGTCAGAGTGCGTCAGAGGAAACATCTCGAAGTGCCGATGAGAGGCGGCGCGTTCATCAAACGTCGCCAGAATATCCTCTGTCTTTTCTGCCCAGCTTTTTTGAATCAGACGATAGGGCGCTCGATTCTGCACGGTCATCTGAGTGATGACGCCGAGTGCGCCGAGGCTCACCCGCGCCGCGGCGAACAGTTCAGGGTTGGACTCTGCATCTACATCAAGCAGGTCTCCTTTTGGCGTGACCAGCCGCAGCGCGGTGACATAACCGGACAGGCACTTGAAGTTAATCCCCGTTCCATGTGTTGCCGTTGCGGTTGCTCCCGCCAGGGTTTGCCGGTCGATATCCGGCAAGTTGTACATGGCCTGGCCAATGGCTTCGAGTGGCTGGCCAATGTCGCCGAGGCGTGTGCCGGCACCAATTGTTGCGGTCAGTTTCTCGCTGTCATAATCACGGATACCCGCCAGTTGATCAATGACGACGATATGACCTTCAGTGGGTACCAGTGCCGTGAAGGAGTGTCCGGACCCAACAGGACGCAATGGCCCTTTTGTAGTCGCCAGGAAGTTCGCCAACTGGTCTTCTGATGAAGGGGAGAATCTTCCCTGTGGGTTTGCTGTGATACCGCCAGACCAGTTCCGCCAGGGTATCGACGTTGAATGACTCAGGCTATAACCTGGTTGGGCGATGCCCATAAACGCAAAGGCTGCCGTGTTGCCGAGAAATTTCCTTCGGGAGATACGCCTCATGGTTCTCCCAGCATGAAGTCAATCATGCTCGCAAAATCCTCTCTCTCGCATGACATACAGTAGCCGAGCGGCGGCATATTGTTGAATCCTTCGATGGTATGTTTCATCAGCATTTGTTTACCACCAGCAAGGCGGGGTGCCCATTCGTCGGCAATACCCACTCTTGGTGCGCCAGCGACACCGGTGACATGGCACAGAGCGCAACTTCTCGACCATTTCTGCATTGTTACTGCGCTGATTGTGGCTGTTTCGTTGCCCGGCGGTGAAGCGTTGAGCGTATTGCAGCCGGTGAGTGCGAAGATTGCCAGGAAAATCGCCGCGGTATTTCCGAGCAGGTGTTTAACCATGCGCATCAGTACCTGTAGGTTGCTTCGATACCATAGGCACGCGGTGAACCCAACATCTCTTCGTTGAATCCAAAGAACGAAAGGTCAAAGGCATAAACCATGTATTCCTCATTACCAAGATTTCGGCCGAACGCGGCGACTTCCCACTTCTCATCCGAAGATGCCCAGCTTACACGGGCATTCCACAACCAGTAGTCGTCTTCGCTTAACAGCGGATTGTTGAGCGCATCGAACCAGACTTCGTCCTGATAGTTAAAGTCAGTTTGCAAGGTAACCACGCTGTTATTGTTGAGCGGAATATCATATGAGATGAGTCCATTTATAGTCACCTCTGGTGACATAGTGATATCATTGCCGGAGAAGTCACCCGAGTCTATCACGAAATCCTCGTACTCTGTATTCAACAAGCCCAGCCCGAGGTTTATGAACAGGTTATCATTGGGCAACCATTGCAGTTCAAATTCGGCGCCGTAGTTGGTTGCGTCTGCGGCATTGGAGATCGTTGAGAAGCCGATTCCGCCGACAACCACAAACGCAAATACCTGCAGGTCGGAATAGTCATAGTGGAAGAACGAGCCATTAAACCGTATGCGCCCATCAGCGAGCATTGTCTTGAAGCCAACCTCGTAGCTGATGAGTTCTTCTTCATCGTAAGGGGAGATGCCATCGCTGGTGCTCTGGATGCCACCGGCTTTGAACCCGCTGGCCACGCCGCCGTACAACAGCATGTCGTCGTTCATCTGATAGTCCAGCAGCACCCTGCCTGATACATTCTGGAAGTCATTGCTTGCCGTGTCGGGGAAACCGGCCTGGGAAGGGAAACCCGCTTCCGGTTCGTCGTAAAAGTAGAGGCTACCATGGTCGATTTCTTCATCGGTATAACGTAAACCTCCGGACAGTTTCAGTTGATCCGTCAGGTTCACTGATGCATCAAAATAAAGGGCCGTGCTGGTGATTTCCTGATCGGTACCGGACTTGCTTTTATAGACAAACTTTTCTGCGCAGAAGCCTCCTGGGTTGCCTGCCGGTGCGGAGGGACAGTCGGCATTATTACCGATGTATTCGGGTCGAAGGTCTCGCAAGAGATCAAACGCCGTATTGTCGGTAGCCTCATCGTTCAAATAATACAGACCGGCTATCCATGACCATTTATCATCCTGCCAGGTAATCCTCAGTTCTTGTGAAAATGTCTCCTGGTCGACGGCCAGTTCTCCGGTCAGTATATTATTCGGTCCGTCATCGGTTTCTTCCGGTCTGAAGTCATCGATCTCATCCCAGGAGGTGATGGACGTAATCACATAGTCACCCGCCGTCCAATTGAGGGTCAGAGAAACGCCCAAGAAATCCGTATCATTCTTTTCCTCAAAGTCGTAGCTGCCCTCATCGTAGCCAGGTGTCGCCGGTACGTCTATGCCGTTAAGGGTTGTGTAGGCTATTTCCTCTGAATATCCGAAAATGTCGACGCATTGCCCGGCCCGGCTGGCCGCGCTATCACAGTTTACTTCACTGCCAGCTTCCGTCCAGACACCAAGATGCCGATATTGCGGGGAGTCAGATTCTGTTTTACCGCCGTGCACATTGAACAGTAGATTCAGATTATCGGTTGCCTGTGATTCAAGCAGAACTCGCCATGCCAATTCATCCAGACCTTGCTGATCATTACCCGTAAAGCGATTTTTCAGCCAGCCGTCAGAATCGTTCTTCAGAATGGCTGCGCGAAAAGCAGTGTTCTCACCCAAGGGGCCACCGAAGGCACCCTCAATCTTTCTTGAACCCCAGCTACCGGCACCGGCTCTCGCCCAGCCGTCCCACTCGAGTGTCGGTTTGCGAGACACAAAGTTAACCGCGCCGCCGGTTGCGTTACGGCCGTACAGGGTTCCCTGGGGTCCGCGCAGTACTTCAACCCGCTCCACGTCGAGTAGTTGAAATATCTGGGCAGCATTTGAGGAAATATAACTCTGGTCTGTATAAGCGGCGATTGGTCCCTGGTTCAGTACACCAAAGTCGTTGAGTCCGACGCCACGGATGAAAGGTGCCGGAACGCCTGTATCGCCGTTTGGATAACCAACCGAGAAATTAGGGGTCTGTGCAGTGATGTCTACCGATTGTCGAAAGCCGAGAGCTTCGATTGCCTCGCCGGTGAAGGCAGTGACCGAGATCGGTGTCTCCTGCAGGTTTTCTTCGCGTTTTTGCGCGGTGACTATCACTTCTTCCAACATTTCAGAAGCGGCGAAGCTGGTGTTTGCGATGCCGGACAGGGATATCAGGCAAACAAACAGGTAGAAGTACCCGTGGTATTTTGTCGACATTGATCGAGTCCTTTGGTTGTCCATCGTAGTATCAGAGTGTATCAAAAGACGGCAGCGGAAAAAACATGGGAATTGGTCTGATTTCAGGAAATCAGCAACTGTTTATACTACTTTATTGATTGCATGAATACTGGTGTCCGTTACGTTATTTGCTGAATCCATCAACCATGACATCGATTAAAGGTTTGAATTCGTTTACGCACGGCGATGGGCAACTCCCGCCATCACTGACATCTTTAATCCGCTTATCGCATGCATTAGAAATATCAGCCTATACATGGTAAAACGATTTGAATCGAGGCTATAAAATTAAGTGGAACACGGACATGGCTCAAGAATCTGCTAACGAAACAAACGCTTTCGATTTAAGCATTTTCAAACGAAACTATATTCTCTATCTAGTTGCCCTGTTACAGGGGCTTGCACTTCTAGCTATTTATAAAGCGCTGGACTACGAGGTATGGCCTTATGGCGATACGATTTCAACCAGCGTCCTGCTAAGCGTTCTTATTCCGATTCCTTTATTGGCGCTCCTCACAGCCACAAAGGCAAACTGGCGCCGGGTCTCGCGCTATCTCTTGGGGTCTATTGTCGTTTTTTCCGCGATGGGTGCTTATACGGGCTATCAAATGGGGCCACATGGCATCGTGCAAATGGGCACAACCGCGTTTATCTATGCAGTAACTCTTTTTCTTCTGAGCTTTAAGGCTGTTATGTATATGCAGCAACGCGCGGATTCTGAAGAGATGAACTATGCCACGTTGTTCAAGTATTCGTGGCGCAACAGCCTAACAGTCGTTTTAGCGGCGGTATTCACCGGTGTGCTCTGGGGAATTCTTATACTTTGGGCAAGGCTGTTTAAAGTTCTGGAGATCGACTTATTCTATGAAATATTTACAAATGAGTGGTTTTACATACCAGCAAGAGTCTGTTTGTTTGGCGTAGCAATAACCATCGTCAGAGACCTAAAGCTATTACTCGATAATAGTGCGCGAATTCCGCAGGTGCTGATCAAATTTTTATTGCCGGTGTTAATTATTGTTTCGGTAACCTTCCTTGCGACTATTCCTTTCCGGGGCTTGTCGTTGTTGTGGAAAACGGGCGTGGGTACTGCACTTGTCCTCTGGCTTCAAGCGCTGACACTATTTTTTGTTAACTCCGTATATAGAGATGAACCCGACGTCAGGCCGTACCCACTACCGCTGCACAGGATGATCTATTGTGGAATAGCATTACTCCCCATATATAGTGCAATAACATTTTGCGGATTGTATTTACGAGTAGAACAATACGGGCTAACAGTTAGTCGTAGCTGGGGATTTGTTGCATTGTTTTTCCTCGCTTGCTTTTCGATTGGTTACCTATACGGCATCATCAAGCAGCGTGACCAATGGGTTACAGCGTTAGGAAAAATTAATATCCGCATGGGCCTGGCTGTACTCGTTACAATGATTCTTGTTAACAGCCCAATTCTGGACTTTCGAAAAATATCTGCTGCCAGTCAGTTTAATCGTTTAGAGCGAGGAGAAGTCGATATGGCCGATTTTGATCTTCGTTATGTGAAAAATGAACTAGGGCGTGCCGGTTACCAAAAGGTACAAACGCTGAAAGAAGAAGTTAAAAAATCTGATCCCCTTATGTTTGCAGCACTGGATGAGCTTTATATTGACGAAAAGCTGCGAGCTAAAGATCTCATCAAAGATGAATTCGCCAAGCAAATAATGGTCTGGCCAGAAAACACTTTCATATCTCAAGAAATTTTCGATTCTGCCTTCAAGCAAATTACCAGCACAACAAACACAGTTGATGCTCACAACGATTATTTTCTATTTGCCGTCGATTTAAATCGTGACAATAAAAAAGAATACATTTTTATAGCCTCGCATAGAGATAATAATTATCGAACCGCGTGGTTATTCCAAGGATTTAAGAATGGCAATCAAGAATGGCGCCAGGTAACGGTTCATCAAGATAGCAGCGACCTCCTATATGCTGTAGAAAATAATAATGTAAATTCTGTGGAATCAGAATGGATGATTCTAAAAATTGGCGACGTCGTTATTCATGTCCATTAATTTTGTTATATAGGGTTGTACTGATTCTCGGAAAGGTTCTCTCAATGAAACAATCCGGATTTTTTGACTTAGCGAGCGACATCAAAAGTTAAACGAGAAAGATCCGCTGCCTCATTTAAACGCGGTTAATTCGTACTATTCCCCACCTCTAAATCACTCGGACTACAATCGGCTGCGGATGTAGTTGATTTCTTCCCGAGATAGTGAGTCTTTGTACAAACCGTTCACAAGCCATAAACCGCTTTCTCGTATCTTAGCTTTTGGGGAATTCCGTCCCAGCCAAGACTTCGAAGGGCCACATTCTTTACACCAGGAAATTGTTGATATGATCTTGGATTCTAGGTCCAAACGGGTTTCCTTGTCAGGTTCGTGGAAAGTTACAAACGACAAGTTGTGCCGAATGTAGTTTGATACTTTCTCTTCAATAGAAAGCTGTTTCGTGGCATCTATCCGCTTCTCATGTAGCTCTCTAGCCTTTTTCGTTGTTAGATCGATCTCCCATTCAGCTAAAAATGAATCGTTGTCGCCATTCAGTATTGCTCGTCCTATATTCTTTCTGAATATACTCCGATCCTTGTTTTCCTTAACAAAATGCTGCTTGAGCCTTGAGACTAGCTGATCTTTTCCAGTATGAGTGCCTACTCTGACAATTCGGTCCGTGTTGTGGTCTGTTTCTCCTTGTTCGAAAAGAATGTAAATGCCGTTTGAAGGCAAACTTGAGAAACCATTTGGAAAGCTTCTTCGAGGTATACCGTTAAAAAGTCGATGTAACTTACTGCAGATTTTGTTCATCTCATAGTTGTGTCGATTTTGTTTCACGTGTGTAATCTAAGTGGACGTCACCCGACAAAGTTTCGTAGAGCAACAGACCGTGATTGTGTGGTGTATGAAAAGAGTTTCCATTGCGAATTTCATGGTGATAAACATGGGCTAGCTTCATTTTTCTTTTCAGTTGCGTTACTGTGGCCAATGCGATTTTGTAGTATGCAGTTGTAGACCCGAAAAATAGATGAATCCTCTCGATCTCTTGAGAATCGACGTAATTTTCTAAGAAGTCAGCGAACCCATATCGCCAGGCTTTGTTGGCGGGTGAGTCTGACATCTGCAAGTTGTAGTCTTGAATGGGACTAAGAGGGTGTAGAGGTCCGTACAATGCGGAAAGTATCAGGAGTTTTGGCTGCCCAATCGAATTTGTATTTTTCGTGATAGTGCTTTCCAGATCGGGCCGCGCAACATACAGATTACCTTTATATCGCGCTGTGGCAGCTAGGTAGCTTCCAGAGTTGTTTTGCAGCCCAAAGTCTCGGCCTTTTCGAATAGCAGTATTCTTCTGATATTGGCCTGAAGTGTACTTTTTTGAATTAAGAAGTGTACCTAGTAGAGTTGATCTCGTTGCAATTACATTGGAATAACACTCACTCGATACAGATTCAGCGAGTGGGTCCACAGAAAATCGTGCACCACCACTTGCCTTTCGCGCACAACACGGTAAGAGCAAAAGAGACTTACCATCCGGCTTTTCGATGAGGCTTGTCATGTACGAATAATCGCTTAAAAATGATCATATTCATAGTGGAAGGATATTCGTGTTTGTCTAATAAAGTACTACGACGAGGTCATCATCAGATTTGGTAGACGATGGGACATTTTGCCCCATCAATTTCCCTTCGGGAAATCACTGCCGCCGTAGTGGCTTCGGGATAAATTGCGTGTTCGCCTGCGCGAAAGCCGCAATTGGGGCTTTAGCTGTGGTTTGGTCTAGGTCTTATTCATGTTTTTCGCTTGCGCGAAAAGCCATGAATCTGGTGGCCAGAGGTGGAATCGAACCACCGACACGGGGATTTTCAGTCCCCTGCTCTACCGACTGAGCTATCTGGCCATTAGAAAGCGGAAGAATTGCACCAGGCCCGGATGAGGTTCCTTGCCTGCAACGGTGCCGCCGAGAAAGTTCGCCATTAAATAGAAGCTATTGATTTCAGTCAAGATTTGTCTGGTGCTATGTAACCTTCCGCCCGGTCAACCTCACCGCCGTCCAGATAAACATCACGCTGCTGGTTCAAATACTTGCGGGCTTCCTTGTCCATCATGTTGAGGTGTTTCTCGTTGATCAGCATAGTCTGCAAAGTTTGCCATGCTTGCCAGGCCTCGGCAGAAATTGTTTCAAATATCTCCTGGCCCCTGGGCCCCGGGAAGGGCGGCGCATCCAGCCCCGGCAGTTCCCGTTTAAGACGTTTGCAGAACACGATTTGCGACATGAGTTTTTCCAGCCTGGGGGGTGGTTAGTTTACAGAATCGGGGGTTCGGAGTGGAGCCTCTCCAGCAGTATCGACACGGGTCGGGTCAGGCCGATTTGCGCCGGCGCTGCCGGTGAGTACCAACAGTAACGGCCAGGTTCTCCGAGGAGGGTCCGCTCACTCACCGCAACCCGGATTGGCAGTATGTCCAGGTGAAAATGCGTAAATGTATGCCGGAAAGGTGCCAGGGCCTCGCTGCTCCCGAGCCTCAAGCCTTGCGTCGCCAGGAAGGCCGGCAGGTCGTTTTCATCGCACTCCGGGAAGCTGTAAAGGCCGCCCCACAAGCCAGCCGAGGGCCGCTTCTCAAGCAGTATCTCGCCTGCGGACTCAATCATCAGCATGGTGGTTTTCTTGACCGGCATCGGCGACCTGGGTTTTTTACCCGGATACTGCTCAATGGCGCCGGTGCCGTGGGCGACACATTCAGCGGCGAATGGGCAGGCATCACAACATGGATTGCGCCGCGTACATACCATCGCCCCCAGGTCCATAATGGCCTGAGTGTAATCGGCCACACGTGTTTCCGGCGTCAACTGTTCGGCTTTTTCCCAAAGGGCTTTCAGGGTGGCGGCTTGCCCGGGCCAGCCGGAAATCGTGAAGCAGCGCGCCAGTACACGCTTGACGTTGCCGTCGAGTATGGCGGCTCTGCGGTCGGTGCAGGTCGCGTAGATGGCGCCTGCGGTGGACCTGCCAATACCGGGCAATGCCTGTAATTGACTGACGGACAAAGGAATGTCTCCATTGTATTCCGCCATGATTTCCCGCGCCGCATTGTGGAGGTTCCGCGCCCGCGCATAGTAGCCCAGGCCCGTCCACTGGTGCAGCACTTCGTCTTCGCTGGCGCTGGCTAACATATCTATAGTGGGGAAGCGGCTGACGAATCGTTCAAAATAAGGTATCACTGTGGCGACCTGGGTTTGTTGCAGCATGATCTCGGATACCCATACCCGATAGGGTGACAATGGATGCCGCCACGGGAGGTTTTTACGACCCTTTTCGTCAAACCAGTTCAGCAGTCGCGTTGCAAAGTCTTCCATGATTATTTGAACAGGTCTTTGAAAAGTTTTTCCGCCAGGTCCCGATACTCTTCCGGCGCCTTCTCTTTGATTATTTCCTGCAGTTTATCTTTCCCCCGGCGCTCAAAGCTCTGTTTGATGATTTCACTGACCAGGTTGCTGATGGTGCCTGACTGGATGACGCAAAGCTGCGCGAGTGAATCCGAGAATGAACCTTCGCAGGTCATGGGCCAGCGAATGTCAACCAGTTGCTCATTGACCTTGAATGCGCCCACCTCCGGATTTTTGAACATGGTGGTTACCTCGTAGAGCAGGGTTTCATCTGCGAGATCAAAGCCGCCGACTGCGGCAATATCCAGGTTCTCCATTGTGACTGTCATTATCTGGCCGGATTCAAAGCCTCCTTCAAAGGCGTGCAGCCCCTGGGCCCGTTGGAATGGCAGCATGTCCGGCCAGGCGCTCACGCTGGACTGCTTGCCCCAGACCTTGTCGATGACTTGTGAAAGCTGTTTGATAGGCCGCACATCCAGTGTGCCGTCCAGCACGGAAAACACGGTTTGCCCGGTGATGCTTCGATTGATGTCCCCGAGGGATGATCCGGAAAACTGCAGCCTGGCGGTGCCGGTCAGTATGCCGGTAAGACTCTCTGTATCGAGTAGTTGCTGCACATCCAGTTTATCCGCGCTGATGGTAGCCTGGGTCTGTACGGTATTTTCCATCCGGGTTTCCGTGGTCAGCACCATCTTGCCTCCGAAGGCATTGACGTTGGCATTCAGGTTGAAGTTGGTTGTGTCGTTTTCCAGTTCAAACCTTGCTCCTCGGAATAGCTGGTTATCCAGTTTCAACTCATCGATACGGAGGATGACATTCAGATGGTTTTCCTTCAGCAGTGCAACCGGGATGACCATGCGGTTCTCCGGTTGTTTGTCGGTGTTTGTATTTTTTTCGTCATCGTTGGTATCGGTGGCGGCATTAACATAGTCGTTGGCGTCAAATCTTGGAATGCGTATCTCGCCCTTGACCGCCGTGCGTTGGCCGGGCTTCAGGCTCAGGTTGCCCTTGAATGCAGTGTTGTCGAAGCGGCCTTCCAGCAGCCGCAGAGCAACGAGGTCGGGTGTGGTTGAAATCTGTGTAGAGAGTATCAGGGTGTTAATCGGTATATCGACGCCCAGTTGCCGGCCCAGCAGCGGCAGGTCCGCGCTTTCAACATCGAGATTGCCATCGAGGCGCGGGGTCTTGCCGGCGATATTGACCAGCCCGGTAAAAGCAAGCCTGGCTGCGCCAAGGTTTATATTCGCCGAATTAACCAGGATTGCCTGCTGTTCGCTGCGCCATTCGCCCTCACCGACCAGGTTGATTTCCGGGTAGGCTTGGCCGCCAGTTTCAACTCGGGTCGAGACAAAAAGTTCATCGAAGGAAAATCCCTTGTTGGTAGTCCGGAGTTGGCCGGTGGCGCGAAAGCCAGCGGAAATGTCCCGGCTCTTATCGCTGACCTTGCCCGACAGGGCAACATCAAGGGGCCCGCCAGCGGCATCCAGTGCCGTGGTGGCCAGAGAATCGACCTGAATCAGGTAGGTCGTATCTGCAGCCGCATCGACATAATGGACCAGCAGGTCCTTGATTCTCAGTTCGCGGATGGTCGGGAATAGAGCCGGGCCAGTAGTCCCCGAATCCTTTTGCGCCGCTGGCCCGATGTTTAGATTGCCTGTTTCGTCAGCCAGTATCCGTATGTCGCCGCCGGTCAGGGATATGAGATCAATGTCCAGCGTCCCTTGCCCCGTCAGTAACGGCAGCAGGTCCACATCCGCCTCAACTTGCTCGAATGACACTCTGGGCCCGGCGTCGTCGGCCAGGCTGACATTTTCCACTCTGATGGCAAGCGGGGGCCAGTAGCGCCATGAGAGTTCGCCGTCAATCTGCATCTCGTAACCGGTGCCGGCCTCAACCGCCTGTGTGATTTGCGACTTGAAGCGGTCAGGGTTTTCCAGCAGAAAGAAAACCGCAGCCGCACAAACAGCGACAAATGCCGCCAGCGCCAGTAGAAACCTGGTCACTTGCTGGTGTTCTCGTTTGTTGCAAGAGGCATCGGCTTGTTTCCTGAGAGAGTTGCCGCTCATTATGGCACGACCCATTTACCGGGGCGAGGCTGGCCTGCCAGTCAGCATAGCTAACATAATAACTAAGGGGCGAGGGCGCTCGGCTTCCGGGTTATGAAGCGCCTCATTCGGCAATTTCATGGCCCGTTCTGCACGGATTTCCGGAGAGGAATCTGCTAATCTCTGCGGGGTTCTGTTTTCAAGAGGCGTGGAAATGTCAGCAGTTGGTACTGAAGAAAATCCACTGAGGGTCGCCATCATGGGTTCCGGCCCGGCGGGGTTCTATACCGTGAGCAATTTTCTGAAATACAAGGATCTGTGCGTTGAGTTCGATATGTTTGATCGCCTGCCAACGCCTTTTGGGTTGGTGCGAGCCGGTGTCGCGCCGGATCATCAGAAGGATAAGTCAGTGCAGCGGGCCTATGACAAGAGCGCACGGCTGCCCAACTATCGGTTTTACGGCAATGTTGAATATGGCGCGGACATTCATCTGGCGGACCTGGCCAGACACTACCACCAGATCATGTTTTCCACCGGCGCGCCCTTTGACAGGCGTCTCGGCGTACCCGGAGAGGATCTGGTGGGCAGTTTTTCGGCAACGGAATTTGTTGCCTGGTACAACGGCCATCCCGATTTTACTGACTACCAATTTGATCTTTCACAGGAGAATATCGCCATAGTGGGGGTTGGCAATGTGGCGATGGATGTTGCGCGTATCTTGTGCAAGACCTATGACGAACTTGCCGTGACCGATATCGCCGATCATGCGCTGGAGGCGCTGAAAAGCAGCAAGGTCAGGAATGTTTATATCCTTGGTCGCAGGGGGCCGGCCCAGGCGGCGTTTACGCCGCCGGAAATAAAAGAGATGGGCGAATTTGCCGATGCGGATGTGACCGTGCCCATGCAAGAGGCGAGCCTGGACCCAGATAGCGAGGCGGCCCTGGAGGCGGGCGGCGACAAGAACGCTCAGAAAAATGTGGCCTATATCAAGGCCTATGCCGAAAGAGAGATTGCAGGCAAGTCACGGTTACTGACGATTCGATTCCTGGTTTCACCAACGGAGTTGGTCGGCGAGGATGGCAAGGTTACAGCCATCCGGCTGATGAAGAACAAAATTGTCCGGGGAGACGATGGCGCTTTTCGCCCGAAGGCAACCGGCGAGGAAGAAGTCATACCCGTGGGTCTGGTGTTTCGTTCCGTGGGTTACAAGGGCCGCCCCTTGCCGGACATCCCCTACCATGAAAACTGGGGCACCATCCTGAACGAAGAGGGCAAAGTGATGAATGACAATCACCAACAGGTTACCGGCCTGTATACCTCGGGCTGGATCAAGCGCGGGCCAACGGGCATTATCGGCACGAACAAGACCTGCGCTCAGGAAACTGTTGCCTGCATGGTTGAGGACCTGCATGCAGGCAATATCCTCGAACCGGAGGACCCTTCCGTTACCGGCGCAAAGTCACTGATTGAGGAAAGGCAGCAGGGCGCCGTCAGTTACTCGGAGTGGTTGAACATTGACAGTGAGGAACAGCGCCTGGGTGAAGCACAGGGCAGGCCCAGGGTGAAGTTCACCAGTGTTCCGGAGATGTTGAAGGTCGCCAGAGGTTAGCCTGCCGATTTGACCGCGGGTATGACTTCCTCTAGGTAGGCGTCCAGCGCATCTTCATCCCAGGGGGCGCGGAGTGCAATGTTGATCATCGAGGCGCCGGCTTGCCGATAGGCGTCGATACGCTCCGGCGCTTCCGCCGGGGTACATAGCAGAGCGCCGCCTTCTATGCGGCTCGCCGCTGGCCCCCAGGCTGCCTGAAGTTTTTTCTGTTCCTTTTTCACCGCAGCTTCATCAATACCCATGTTGAACGTCAGGTTGATGGACCTTTGCACGTCCGCCGGGTCGCGGCCCTGTTTTTCGCACCATTCATCCAGTACGCCGTTCAGGCGAGAGAAATTTTCGACGGAAGTATAGGCGGCGTTCCAGCCATCGGCGTGTTTTGCAACAAGCTTGAGGGTTTTCTTTTCCCCGAGTCCGCCAATCCATATCGGCAGGCGATTCTGCACGGGTCTCGGCAGGTTTGAAGCATCATTGACCCTGTAATGCTTGCCGGTGAAACTGGTTCTCTCGTTTGTCAGCATCCCGCGAATAATGGTGGCTGCTTCATCCAGCATATCCAGGCGCACGCCAATGCCGGGGAACTCATATCCGTATGCCCTGGCCTCCGGTTCATGCCACCCGGCACCCAGCCCCAGTTCAAAGCGGCCATGGGAAATATGATCCAGAGTTGCCGCCGCCTTGGCGATGCTGGCCGGGTTTCGGTAGCCCACATAGAAAACCAGGCAGCCCAGCCGGGCGTTTTTTGTTTCCGCCGCCAGCGCCCCAAGTGTTGTCATGGCTTCAAAATGATCCAGAGTCCCGCCCGCCGGCGGCGCTTCATAAAAATGATCCCAGGTGCTGATCCAATCGACTGTATCATCCAGCTTGCGCCAGAGGCTGCGCATGCTGTCCATGGGCATATTTTGCTGGCCGACATGAGCGCCAAGTTTCAGAGGCATAGGTCAACTCCAAGTGTTGATGAGCGCCTATAATAACACCGGCGCAACAGGTTGCCGTCAATCAGGGCGGGTTATAAGTGAGGATTCAGCAAGGCCGCCAGCAGCGCGAGGGAGCCTTTGGTATTGGCGGCAAACACCATCTTTATGGCGGCGGCGGCGCCAACAGAAGCGCCCATGTCACCAGGGCTGATCAGGCCGAGGGTCGTCACCGGATAAACTTGCCGGCAATGTCTTCGATGTAAGCCAGCAATGCTTGCTCATGCTGGCCGGGCTGCAGCAGGATCAGCCGGGATACACCCATGTCTTCAAACTGTTTCAGGGTCTCATCCGTCAGCGGTGCGCGTGGGGTAATGCTGATCTCCAGTTCCCCCAACTCAGGCGGGCGGGTTACAGAACCCGCCAGTTGTTGCAGCGCATCGATACTCGCCCGGCTTGCTTTCTGATCAAGGGCAAAGCCATACCAGCCCTGGCCCTTCAGGAGTGCGCGGCGATAGGCGGCTCGGCTGCCGCCACCGACTATGACAGGCGGCCCGCCTGACTGATGCGCAAGGGGGCGGCTCTGTATGCCCTTGAAGTTGACGAACCTGCCTTTGAACGCGGGGTTTTCAGAAGTCCACAGTTCCCGGATGGCGTCTATGTATTCGTCCGTTCTTGCGCCCCGCTCTGAGAAGTTTATGCCCAGTGCATCAAATTCCTGCTTCAGGTAACCGGCGCCTATACCAAACAGCAAGCGACCTTTTGAAAGATGGTCCAGGCTTGCGGTTTCCTTTGCCAGCACAAGGGCGTTGCGTTGCGCCACCAGAGTAATGCCGGTTCCCAACAGCAGCTTGTCTGTGACAGAGGCGATATATGACAGGGCGGTGAAGGGATGTACAAACGGCAACAGCGGCGGCGCCGGTGAGGGCGGCACCTGAGGGTCCGGCAGGACGACGTGTTCCCCCGTCCACACGGATTCAAAGCCCGCGGCTTCTGCGGCCCGGGCAACACTTTGCATAACATCCGGGTCGCTGCAAGGGCCGGTGTTGATGCCGAATAATCCATATTTCATCTGCAGATCCTTTTCTGTTGAGTGTTCAGTCTGTCAGGCCGTTAATATCCGGGAGTTTCTCTGGCATGTAAAGCAGTGTGTACTCCCGTCAATTCTCGGCACCCCAGTTATTACAGCCATCGGCGGGAAACACTGTCGGCGATGGGAACAACCCCCATCGCCTGGAAACACTGTCGGCGATGGGAACAACCCCCATCGCCTGGATAATTGGGGGGTCGGGAATCCAGAGTGGCGGCGTAGCCGCCATGCAGTTTGCCGCCCCCCACACCCATTGCGCTCCCGCTTCGCCGAACCGCAAGTCTGCGCCATAATGGACACCCCAATGAACCAATATCGCGCACCTCATTCGGGAATCCTTGGCTGGCATTAGCTTAACCTGTTGATTTTTATAGCATATTAAAAACTGGCCTGGATTTTGCTCAATATGTTCCGTGGATTACATTTTGTGGCGCATATTTTGTTGAACGTACTTATGCTGAATGTGCCTCGCTGATAGTGATTAGCGTATGGGGAAGTACGGGGAAGGCTGTCATGCCTTACTTTTTTGATGCAATTTAGGAGTTCAAAATGAAGAAACTGATTCAATTGGCTGTGATAGTACCGGGTGTTATCGCCCTCATGTCTGCCGAAGCTCTGGCGGATGGTGCCTGGAGCGCGAGCGGTAATGTAGCCCTGACAACGGATTACAAGTTCCGCGGCATTTCCCAATCCAATGAAGAAGCCGCCATTCAGGGTGGTTTTGATGTGGCGCACGAAGCCGGTTTTTACGTCGGTGCCTGGGGTTCCAGCGTTGATTTTGATACCGACGATGGCGACTATGACGGCAGCCTCGAACTGGATGTCTACCTCGGGTATGGTGCCGAACTCGGTGACACCGGCTGGGCTTGGGACCTGGGTTTCCTCTACTACGACTACCCGGGCGATGATGGTGCGAAAGGCGACTATCAGGAAATATATCTGGGCCTGGGTTGGGAGGACCTGGCGTTGGGCTTTGCCTATTCTTCAGACTACTATGCCGAAACTGGCGACTTCTGGTATCTCTATGCTGATTACAGCTTCGCTCTGCCGAACGATTTTACGCTGGGTCTGCACGTCGGTTACAACAGGCTGGAAGGACTGAAGACTGTGGATGTGTATGAGTTCCTTGATGCAGCAGGCATGGAAGTCGCTGCGCTTCCTGCCGATGGCACGGGCACTCAAAACGTCATAGATACAATCACCACCGAAGGTGGTTTCTTCGCCACGAAAGAAGACACCTATGTGGATTATTCCGTGAGTATTTCCCGTGAGGTCGGCGGCATTGACATAGCGTTGGCCTACGTCGGCACGAACCTGGATGAGGAAGATGTCTTCGGTACCGAATGGGGCGAGGGTATTCTCCAGTTCACTCTTTCCAAGAGTTTGTAACCGGCCGGTCGTTCAGAATCAAGGCTCCTTCGGGGGCCTTGTTTTTTTCATCAGAGTTTTTTTCATCAGACCAATCAGCCTGGATGCCCCGGAAACAACCGGCACCAGAAGGCCGCCTGCCAGAATACCGACAACACCATTTAGCAACATGGTCACCAGTATTGACAAGGCTTCACCGGCAACCGCCAGTAACGCCACTGGTGCTGTGGCCAGGTGGAAAAGAGAATCAATACCGGGTATGCCATGCGCCAGAATGCCGCCGCCCACCAGAAACATGGCGGCTGTGCCGACCAGCGTGAGCCCCTTCATCAGCCAGGGAGCAAGGTAGAGGATACGGTTGCCGAGCCAGCGCCTGAACCCACTTTCGCCGCCGACTTCAGCCAGATACAGGCCGGCATCATCCAGTTTGACGATAGCGGCAACCAGCCCGTAAACCCCCAGAGTCATCAGCGCCGCAATAATAATGACCGTTAGCACGAGTGCGGCATAACTGGCGTCCTGCACCGTGCCCATGGTGATTACGATAATCTCCGCCGATAACACCAGGTCCGTGCGTATGGCGCCCTTGATCTTTTGTTGTTCAAACGCCACCAGGTCCGCCCCCGGGTCGTGGAGGGCGGCAAGCACTGCCTTTGCTTCAACTTCCTTTTTACCCGGATGCAGATACCTGCCCGCTATTTTCTCGAAGCCTTCGAAGCACAAGTAGCAGCCGCCCAGCATCAGCAAGGGTTGAATCAGGAAGGGCGCAAAGGCAGCCAGGGCCAGGGCCGTCGGTGCCAGTATCAATTTGTTGCGGGCGGAGCCCTTGAACACGGCCCAGATCACCGGCAATTCTCTTTCCGCACGGACCCCGGAGACCTGCTCGGCATTGAGCGCAAGATCATCGCCAAGCACACCGGCCGTGCGACCGGCGGCAATCTTGGTCATCACCGTTACTTCGTCGAGTACGGTGGCAATGTCATCCAATAACGTAAGCAGGCTGGTTGCCATGGTTATGTCTCCTTGGGAGTATCGCGTTTTATTGCCATGCTTCCCTCGGCGTAACAATCGGGAATCGCCTTGCAAACTGGTCAAACAGACTCGCTAGCTGCGTCAGGGCGGTGGTGTCCCCATCAATGGTGAGTTGGCCTTCCGCCAGCAAGGTCGCGCCGTCTTTCTGCCCTGCCATCATCAGCTTGAAATCGAGTTCACTGATAGTCAGTGTGGCCGCCGCAGTATCGGACCTGCGTCCCGTAAACGCATGCAGGACGGAGTTTTCTATCCACAGGAGGGTTGGTTTGCTGTCCGTGAAGTTGAGATTGATGCGGAGTATCAGGCCGTCCGCTTTTTTGGCGTTCAGCCGGACGGCCATAATCTGGTAGAGGTATTCCAGTGGGATTGCCGCCGCCGTACCCGCACTGGGAGCGTAACTGGAGCCGCCTGGCAGACCTTCTCGCAGTTCCAGCGCCCCGCACAGGTAGAAATTTCTCCAGGGTGCGGATTCAGATTGATACCCCAACTGTTCCAACGTATCCGCCAGCAAGGCTCTGCCCTTGATGTGTTCCGGGTCTGACATGACAAGATGATTCAGAACTTCCGCCACCCAGCGATAGCGACCCTTGTCATAGTCATCTTTTGCCCTGCTGACGATGGCGTCCGCGCCTCCCATGTACTCGACATATCTTTCGGCGGCAGCAACCGGGGGAAGCGGATGCAGGGTTGCCGGGTTGCCGTCGAAAAAGCCCAGATACTTGACGTATACCGCTCTCGCGTTGGCATGAAGGGTTCCGTAGTAGTCGCGGTTGTAGAATTCGCGCCCGAGGGAAGTTGGCAACTCCAGTTGTTCGGCGATTTCTTCCTTGGTATAGCCGTGATTGGCCAGGCGCAGCGTTTGGTCATGGATGAACTTGTACAGGTCCCGTTGTTTCTCCATGTATGGAATGACGGCATCCCGCCCCCACATTGGCCAGTGGTGGCTTGCAAACTCCAACTCCAGGCGGCCGCCAAACAGTTCTATCGATTCATTGATCTGCTCCGCCCAGGCAAGAGCATCCCGGACCTGCGCTCCCCGGGGAGTGTATACATTATGCAGGTGATGCGAGGTTATCTCCGACATGCAGAGCGCCTTGAACTGAGGGAAGTAAAACACCATTTCTGCGGGCGCTTCCGTCCCCATTGTCATCTGGAATTCAATTTCAATACCATCCAGAACTCTTGTTTCCCCCGTCTCCCTGATGATGTCGTTGGGCAGGACAAAGCCGGTGGTGCCCATGGAAAGGGCTGCGCCCAGGCCGGTTGTCACGAACCCGGTGGCCGATGGCTGCAACAGGTTGCCGTACATATAGGTTGCCCGGCGCCCCATGACATTCCCGGCGAGAACGTTTTCAGAAAGGGCTTCTTTGACGTAATCCATGGGTGCCAGTATGGGCATTTCGCCGGATGCGGCCTGCTCCCGGGTAATGACGCCCAGGACGCCAGCAAAATGATCACCATGACTATGGGTATGGATAACAGCGACAACCGGCCGCTCTCCCAGGTGTTTATTGGCGAGAGCAAGGCCGGCCCGCGAGGTTTCCGAGGAAGTCAGAGGGTCGATAATTATCCAGCCGGATTCACCGCGAACCAGCGTCATGTTGGCAATGTCGAAGGAGCGAATCTGGTAAATACCGTCCACGACTTCGTACAGGCCGTGGTGCATTGCGTTGAGTTGCGCCTGCCGCCACAGGGAAGGGTTGACCGTGTCCGGCGCCTCGCCATCGAGAAAAGATAAACCTTCCAGGTCATAGGCGGCGTGGCCGCTTTTGTCATGCTTGATGGTCATGGGCTTGATCGACGCGATAAAACCCTTGCTGGCGTCCGCAAAGCTTTGCCGGTCATTGAAGTCGAGCTTGTTGCGAAAGCCATCCTGCACCTGCCGCGTGACATCTGTCGCAGACTTGGGCTTTCTCAGTTCTTCCGGTAAGGGTGAGTATTCGGGCATTGGATGTGCACTTGTTTGGTTCATGAAGGTGTAGGATAACACCGGCTAATCAATCAGACAGGGGCAGAAGAATGAAACCACTCGAAGGCATCACAATACTCGAATTTTCGACGATGATAACCGCCTCCTTTGCGTCGATGATGATGGGCGAGCAGGGCGCGAGAGTCATCAAGGTGGAGCCTGTTGAAGCGGGCGACCCCTTGCGATATTTCGGCAGCAACAAGGGCGGCTGCTCCGGGCTGTTCGCCAACTGCAACCGGGGCAAGGAGTCCATCCGTGTGAATATCAAAAAAGACGAGGGTCAGGCGCTGGTCCAGCAGATGGCGGAGAAGTCTGATGTCGTCATCCACAATTTTCGGCCTGGCGTCATGGACAAGCTGAACCTGGGCAGCGAACGCCTGTGCGAAGCGAATCCGCGCCTGGTCTATATGGCCATCTCCGGATTCGGCAAGCGTGGGCCCATGGGGCAGGCTCCCGCCTACGACCCCGTTATTCAGGCGCATACGGGTATGACGGCGTCTCAAGGCGCCGATGAAGGGCATACCTTTATTCGCAATCTTATGTGCGACAAGATCACCGCTTATACGGCCTGCCAGGCGGTGACCAGCGCCCTCTACATGCGGGAGAGGACCGGCAAGGGCCAGCATATTGACTTGTCGATGCTTGATGCCGGGCTGTTTTTCATGTTCCCGGACGCTTATATGAACCACACACTGCTGGATGATGATGTTGACCAGCAGCCACTGCTGTCAGACCTTCTTTACGAACTGACCGCCACGAGGGACGGCGGAATTACCATATCCGCCAGCAGTGACCGGCAGCGGATGGGCGTCTTGCGCGCACTCGGGAAAGAGGAACTGATGGAAGACCTCAGATTCAATACGCTGGAGGCGCTGCTTGCCAACGTGGAGGAATACCGTTCCATTCTGGGGGATGCTTTTCTCGCACTGACAACGGATGAAGCTTTGAAGAAACTACAGGACCATGACGTGCCCTGTGCAAAATGTCATTCCAAGGATGAGGTGCTGGCGCAGGAACAGCTTGCAGCTAACAATTCTATTGAGGTTCAACAACATCCGCACATGGGGGCCATGCGAATCATGAAAGCGCCGCCGAGATTCGGCGGAGAAGTCCTGGCGCCCGGGTCGCCAAGCCCCGCTCACGGTGAGCACACTGCCCCGGTTCTCGCCGACTTTGGCGTGAGTGAGGAGAGATTAAAGACCCTCAAAGAAGCGGATGTTGTGGCCTAGCGGCCTAGCCGGCAATCCAGTCCGTCGTCAATCCCCATTGCGGCTTTCGCGAAGCGGAAACGCAATGAGCGCTGAAACTACCACGGCGGCAGCTCCCCGCTGTCATTCTCGCCGCTCCTATTTCGTCATTCTCGCCGCAGGCGGGGATCCAGAGTGGCGGCGCAAGCCGCCATTAACTAAACTGCGTGTAGCGGCGTAATGCGAGGAATTACCCTATACCCTGCACGACCGCCGCTCTTTCCCTGAGCAGTTCCGGCGAGCCCAGCATCTGCCGATTGAAACCGACCCGCTTGAACCAGTAGTGCAGGCCAACCAGGTCCGTAAATCCCATGCCGCCATGCACTTCCGTCGCCGTGCGGGTGACAAACTGCCCGACTTCCGACAGGTGCGCCTTGGCGTGGCAGGCCATCATGCCGGCCTCATCGGGTATTTCATCCTGCGTATGGGCCGCATACCAGACCAGGGCGCGGCAAGGTTCAAGGCTTGCCGCCATCTCCGCGCACATGTGCTTTACGGCCTGAAATGAAGCAATAACCCGATTGAACTGTGCGCGCTGGCCTGCATAGGCAACGGCCTGATCAAGGGCGTTTTGTGATGCGCCCAGCGTGTCGGCGGCAAACGCCACCAGGCCGGCTTCCAGCGCCTTGAAGTAGACGGATTCATCCTTGCTGATGAGTTCCGCAGGCGTATCGGAATAGACAAGCTCGCAGGTGCTGCGGGTTTTATCGATGGTGGTCAGCGTCTTCCTGGAAAGGCCATCGGCCTTTGCGTCCACCAGGTAAATCGATTTGTTCGCCGCTGCAACCAGGTAATAGTCGGCGTTCGCGTCCAGCGCAAAGATGGATTTTCCGTTTATCCGGCCCTTCTTATGGGAGACATGGGCGTCTTCCCGAGCGGCTATCGCTTCGCCGAAAGCAATGCCAATGCGGGTTTCTCCCGTGGCCACGGAACCAAGCAGCGCCTGACCTTTACCCGCCGCCTGCAAGGCCACCGGCGCAATCACGCCGGAGCTTATAAAAGGCGAGGGGGTTACATGATATCCCAGCGATTCAGCGATAACGGTCGCATCCAGTGTGGAAAGGCCCAGGCCGCCGTTGGCTTCGGAGATGAGCAATCCCGGCAGACCCAGTTCAATCATGCCTTGCCAGACCTGACTGTCGGCGCTTTCCCCGGTGGCGACCCGGCGCACCTCGTCCAGCGGAACCTGCTCGGAAAGAAAACGGTTTACGCTGTCCTGAAGAAGAAGTTGTTCTTCGGATAATCCAAATTCCATGGTCGGCTCCTCAGGCTTTCTGTTCTATCTTGGGTTCTTTCGGCATCCCGAGCCCGCGCTCGCTGATGATGTTCTTCTGAATCTGTGACGTGCCGCCGCCGATAATCAGCCCAAGAAAGTACATATACTGGTATTGCCAGGACCCTTTGCCTTTGAGGTAGGGGTTGTCTCCGTAGGCAATCCCTGTCTCTCCCATGACGTCTATGGCAAGCGCTTCAAGTTCATGGCGCAGTTCCGTGCCCTGGAGTTTGACGACCATGCCGGCGAGCCTGGTGTCCTGGTTCTTGTTGAGCCTTGCGGAAAGCAGCCGCATATCATTGCAGCGCATCGCCAGTACGCGGCCCTGAATTTTCATCAGGCGGTCCCTGAAAACAGGGTTATCGATTGGCCGCTGGCCGTTGATGGTTTCGGTATTCATCAGTTTGATGACGCCGTTCAGGCGGGATTGGGCGGCCTCCGGCGGTGCAAGAGAGCCACGTTCATGGCCGAGGATGGCGTTGGCCACCTGCCAGCCCTGGCCACGCTGACCAACAATCTGTTCTTTCGGCACGCGAACATCGGTGAAAAAAACCTCGTTGAAGTTGGCGTCGCCGGTCATGTCAACCAGTGGCCTGATTTCTATGCCGGGTGTATCCATACGGAACAGGAGGAAGGAAATACCCTGATGTTTGGGTGCTTCCGGTTCCGTCCTGACCAGGCAGAAAATCCAGTCCGCCAGGTGCGCCGTACTTGTCCATATCTTCTGGCCGTTGACCACCCATTCGTCTCCATCCAGTTCTGCTTTGGTGGTCAGGCTGGCGAGGTCACTGCCGGCGCCCGGTTCCGAATAACCCTGGCACCAGATTATCTCCCCGTGGATGGTCGGCTTGATGAGTTGCTGCTTTTGCTCTTCCGTGCCCATTTCCAGCAGCACCGGCGTCAGCATTGAAATACCCTGGCCGCCGAGCCCGGTGCTGATTTGTCGCTCGGCAAATTCTTCGGCAATGATCCGCGACTCGATAATGTCCGGCTTTGCACCATAACCGCCATATTCTTTGGGGATAGTCCGCGCCGCGTAGCCGTGTTCAATGAGGAGTTTTTGCCAGCCAATGGCGGCCTTGTTGCCTGCGCCGGATTGACTGGGGGATTCGTCGCCGTGTTCGGCGATAAACTGCCGTACTTCCTTGCGGAATTCTTCGTAGGTGGGGTCAAACGAAAGGTCCATGCTGTACCCGTTGTCTATCTATGAAAGATGCTAGGCTACCACAGAGTTTTTGACAGTAAATCACTGATTCATTCCGATGATCCAGGGTTATCGGGAGAACCGTGACGGAGAGAACCGTGAAACTGGTAAGGTGGCAGCGGTAGTCAAGCGGGTGTTAGGGTTTTATCGTCGGTTGGATATACAGAAACGGAGAGGCGCCATGAGTAAATGCCATGAAGGTCTGGCCAGGAGCCAGGCGATACAGGAAATAGAATATCTAAGGCGTCGGTATGCACGGGCAACCGACATGATCGGGGAGGCTACTGACGAAGCCGTCCGCAAGGGGCGGGAAATATATCGCCGCGTGTTTGCCGAGAGCGCCGTGCTGAACGCCGGCGAGGACCTGGAGGGGTTGATAGGGCCGGATGCCTGGGCTGACGTGGTTCTGGATGTGCTGGGGCCACTTGGCCCCACGCAACACCTGATTGGTACACAGTTGGTCGATGACCTTGAACTGACGCTGGATGACGAGTGTCTTCCTGTGTCCGGCAGCGCCTGCATGGAGAGTTATGTGCAGGCCTGGCATGAACGGACGGAAGAAGAAAAAGTCTGGCTATATCTTGGCATCTACATCGACAAGGTGAGATTCACGCCGGGGGTCGGCTGGCAGATTTACCAGATGGACCTGCGGCAGCTTGCCGGTGAAACACGTTACATGGATGCGGCAGTGGGATACCGTGACTGATGTCTTGCTACAAGATGGATTCGTATTGGTGGTAAGATTTTCACGAATTAATCAGAGTATCCCCAGGCTAAAATTTAAACGCAGCTTCGATAAACACCTGTTTGCCACGACCTAGACCCACCAGTTGGTCATCACCAACACCGGCGGGTGGCCGGAACGGCGCTGGACCTGCGAATGTCAGATATTGCTCATCAGTCAAATTCCTGGCGATCAGTGAAACTCGCCATAATTCGCTCTCTGAGAACAGAGAAATGTTGATATCCACCGTGGTGAAGTTGTCTTGTACAAGATCACCCAGGGGATTGGTCACGGGGTCGAATGGCTCAGGTGATGCGCCGCCGACAATATAATCGTCCTTGTAGGCGATATTTGGGCTGATACGCAGTACCAAAGAATCACTAATGTTGGTTTCCCAATTGATCGCCAGGTTGCCAGAAATATCAGGTGCGAATCCTCCATCACGGCCCTTTAGGTTTTGACCGGATTCGTTAAGCAAGTCACCAGTCAGCTCCGAATCTAGAAACGCCCAGGCGCCGGACAAGCTGAGGCCCGTTATGGGTGTCACCCATACAAAGTCGACGTCCACACCAGATGTGGTGACTTCACCAGCATTCGCGGTGATAAACGCGAATATAGTAGGGTCAAAATTTTGAACCTGCTGATCTTTGTATACATAACGATAGGCCGTGACGTTTAACATTAGCGTCTGTTCAAAAAGCTGCGACCGTAGACCAATCTCTCCACCACTAGACTCTTCAGATTTGAAAATGAGAGCAGCTTCGGCCTCGGCTCGTAGTTCCGGATCAGTACTTGTCAGGTTTACTACAGTACCGGTAGGTAAGGTATTGTTGTCTATACCACCGGATTTAAAGCCGGTTTTATACGCACCGTAAACAGATACGTTGTCGTTGACTAAATAGCGCAATACAACCTCTGGCGAAACATTGTCGTCTGCAAAGTCGATATCACCCGTTCGGAATCCAGACGACACACTTGACAGGATAGCGCCCACACCCGCGTGAACGAAGGGGAAAAAGACTGAAGTACTCTTTTCCTCGTCTGTCCAACGCAGACCGCCCGACAGGTCCCATTTTTCGGAGAGTTGGATCTCAGCACTTGCAAAGAATGACAGCGCTTCAGCCTCGATTGGACGATCAGCAAGCCAGTCAAAAGTGAAGCCGGTTGCTGCATCTGGGCCAAACGGTGGTCCAAAGACGCCAAGCAGAGAAGGGTTAAAGGCGTTTTGCGACGTCTTGTGGCCGATATTTCTTGTTTCCCAGAAACCACCGATCTGAAAATTGAAAGCTCCGTCGAAGTTACTTGCTAGCCTGACTTCCGCAGTAATTTGTTCAAGCGTGTTTTCAAACGGTGCAACCAAGCCAGCAGCACTACCATCAGGATTTTTTCCTGTGGAGTTAAAGGTGTCGTTATACTCGTTTTCTAAGTCCACATACCCCGTCAGTACGGTTAGGTTCAGGTCTTCGTTTAGCGCAAAATCCAGCTTCAATCGGGTGAAGTAGGTGTCGGTATCGTTATAGGCTCGGGAGATATCACGACCCTCCCCAGGTGACCCTGTTGGCACCGTATCAATCAGGGCATTGCCGTCTGGACCAACAAAACGACCGTCATCTATGTCGCAGTCGTGGGTAGGTAAGAATAAGTCTAAACCTGGTGTGCCGCCAAAAGCGCCACCTACAATCACAGAGGGGTCGGGCAGACCATCCGCGCCACAGAAGATATCTAAGTTGCTATTCAAGGAATCTGAGCGTTGCTTGTTGTAGTTGAATTTTAGGTTGGCGCTGACATTGTCAGTCGGTTCCCAGTGAAATGTCGCCCGAGAGATGAGGTTCGAAAGGCCTCGTTCTGGTCTTGCAGTAGGGTTGCCAGCGGCGATCTTGACGAATTCATCAATTTCTTGATATTCAACAGCGACCCTCATACCAAGGGTCTCTGTGAAAGGGCCGGAAACATAGCCACCAAATGTTGTACCTTCTTCTTCAAATTCGTAGGAAGTTTTAATGCTGGATTCCCACTCCTCAGTGGGGTTGGCCGAGCGCAGCGATAGAACGCCCGCTGATGCAGCTTTACCAAAGTAGAGAGATTGTGGACCTTTCAATATGGCGACTTGGTCGACATCAAAAAAGGCGCTTTGCAACAAGCGTTGAGTACTCACAGAAATACCATCGTAATTGAGTGCCACCGCAGAATCAAAAGCGTTGGAGATGAAGGATGAGCCAACACCACGCAACGTGATTTGAGCACCGGCGCCGGAACCGCCTATCGAGACGTTGAGCGCTGGGACGCGGCTAAGAAGGTCGGTAGACTCGTCTATACGAAAGATATCTAACGTATCTTTGCCAATTGCGGTAACAGCAACTGGTGCTTCTTGAATTGATTCATCTTTCTTTCTGGCGGTGACGATGATTTCCTCAATGGCAAGGCCACTATTCGCCGCTAATGCGGGGAGGGGGGGGACAAGTGTTATTAACAGGATAAATATTGTCGGTAGCAGACCGAAGCCGGATATTTTTGAGATGTTCATGTGAGTTCCCCCTCAGGATATTTGTTGTGTGTTGCAGTTCGCCGCCCAATGGTACCAGATTACAATATCCCCAGCGAACCTTCAACTGGAAGCCATCTTAGATTGCCTGCTGATGTGCGAAAGCGATTGCTGGAGGATAGAACTCCGCCTGTGGACCCGACGTCAGAATAGTTGCGTTGAGTGATCAAAAAGATTAGTCGTTGAATCCAAGCCCAAACAGCCACTTGCACAAATACCCGCTTCGGGGGAGACTTGCCCTTCCATATTTATCCCGTCATACAATCAGGAGTGAAAGATGGCAGTCAAAATTGGTGATTCAATTCCAGAAGTCACATTAAAAGTGCTGGGGGGGAAAGGCCCCCAGGATATTACGACCAAGGAGATTTTCAGCGGCAAGAAGGTTGTGATGTTTGCAGTCCCTGGCGCATTTACGCCCACCTGTAGCGCGGCGCATCTTCCGAGCTTTGTGGTCAATGCGGATAAGATCAAGGCAAAGGGTGTGGACAGTATCGTCTGTGTATCCGTCAATGATCCCTTCGTTATGGAAGCCTGGGGCAAGGGTCAGAATGCGGAAGAGATCATGATGGTGGCCGACCCGGCCGGCGACCTTGCGACCGCCATGGGCGCGGAGATGGACGGCTCGGCTTTTGGCCTGGGCAAAAGGTCTGCACGGTATTCCCTCATTGCGGAAGACGGCAAGGTGACTACCCTCAACATGGAGAAGGGCGGCGCTTTCGAAGTGAGTTCGGGGGAAGGGATTCTCGAAGCCCTGTAGACGCCCGGCACAGGCACCTGCAATAAAGGACAAAAGGCCGCGACCTGGCGGCTTTTTCCTTAATCGTCATTCCCGGGCTACGCCCGGGAAACACTGTCGGCGATGGGAACAACCCCATCGCCTGGAATTGTATGTGTTCACTAATTCGATGACAGATTTGAATAGTATCATTGACTAAGTGACACACCCAGGAGGGCAGCATGAGAGACAACAGCAAAGACAGCACGATCGAGAGGAATTTGATCCGCGACTGGCAACATAGGTGCCAGGAATACGAACAGGTCAAGGCCGGCAAACATCCTAAGTTTCGTTTTGTATCGGACTTCTACAAGCACTACAACACTCATCGGCAGGTGTTCTTGAAGTATTACCACCGCTATAAGGCCAGCGGTGATGGACAGGACCTGCTGCCGCAGCGCCGCGGTCCAAAGTGGCAAGCGCGGCGTGGTATGACTAAGGTGGAAGAACTAGTGCTGGAGCAGCGCCGGCTGGGTAATAACCGCTACGAGATCTATGCGATACTATTGCCTCAACTGCATGATGACTGTCCATCACCGAGTACCATCTACCGGATCACGCGCCGCTATAATCTGAATCATTTGAAGCCAAAGATGCAAGCCAACAAACGCAAGATAATCAAGCAAAAGGCAGGTGAAATGGGGCATATAGACTGCCATCACCTGAGCCGGGACCTGTTTCCCGGGCAGCCCCGCCACTATCTGGTGTGTCTGCTGGACGATTGCACGCGCCTGGCTTGGGCGGAGGTGGTGTCGGACATCAAGAGCCTGACGGTGATGTTCACCACCCTGCGGATGATCAACCTGCTCAACAGTCGTTACCAGATCCGGTTTGAGGAGCTGCTGAGTGACAACGGTGCGGAGTTTGCTTCCAGGAAGAACCTGGACGGGCATCCGTTTGAGCGGATGCTGCAGGAGTTGGGCATCCGGCATCGCTACACTCGTCCCTACCGACCTCAGACCAATGGCAAGGTGGAGCGCTTCTGGCGGACGCTGAATGATGACCTGATAGACGACACGGTGTTCGAGAGCGTAGCTGACTTCAAGAAAGAACTGGAACTCTACATGTTGTACTACAATGAACACCGGCCGCACCAGGGGATCGGCGCTAAAACACCGCTGGAAATGAACAAACTGCGGCAGTGAATTAGTGAACACATACAGGAATGACGGGGGTGAGGTCATCCCAGCCCCACTATTCCGTCATTCTCGCCGAGGCCGAAGGCCGCAGGCGGGAATCCAGAGTTGCGGTTCCGCGAAGCGGGAGCGCAATGGGTGTAACTCGGTGCACGCACTTAGTTAAAGTAGAAAAATGCCATTGTGTAGACTTAATGTGACATAGTTTCAGGTTTGAAAATCCAAAAAATAAAGAGGAATAACGCAATGTTTAAAAAAATTGTTTTGGTAGCTGGGGTTTTGTTGGTGTCGATGATGTCTGTTGCGCAAACGACAAAAGATGTTATGTGGACAGAGGAAGAAATAACGCAATTAGCAATAGAGGCGGAGCAGGGATTTGCATTAGCGCAATATAATTTAGGTGTTGCCTACTATCATGGCGAGGGCATTGCGCAGGACCAGCGTGAGGCAGTACGTTGGTATCGCAAAGCTGCGGAGCAGGGACGTGCGGAAGCGCAAAATAATTTAGGTCTTGCCTACTATAATGGCAAGGGCGTTGTGCAGGACCAGCGTGAAGGAGTGCGCTGGTATCGCAAAGCGGCGGATCATGGACTTGCGGATGCGCAAATTAATTTAGGTGTTGCATACTATAATGGCGAGGGCATTGCGCAGGATAAACGTGAGGCAGTCCGCTGGACCCGCAAAGCAGCGGAGCAGGGAGTTGGGCAAGCGCAATATAATTTAGGTGTTGCATACTATAATGGCGAGGGCATTGCGCAGGATAAACGTGAGGCAGTCCGCTGGACCCGCAAAGCAGCGGAGCAAGGAAATGCGGATGCGCAAAATAATTTAGGTATTGCATACTTAAATGGCGAGGGCGTTGCGCAGGACAAGCGTGAGGCAGTACGTTGGTGGCGGAAAGCTGCGGAGCAAGGAAATGCGGATGCGCAAAATAATTTAGGTATTGCATACTTAAATGGCGAGGGCGTTGCGCAGGACAAGAATGAGGCAGTACGTTGGTATCGAAAAGCTGCGGAGCAGGGACATTCGGACGCGCAATTTCGTTTAGGTAATGCATACTCATCCGGCGAGGGCGTTATCACCGATGAATATGAAGCCTATATCTGGCTTTCCATTTCCAAGGCCATTGGCAATAAATTAGCTACAAAGAATTTCCCCGATAATTGGTCTCTGTCACGAACCGAAATCCGCGCTGCACAGAAAGAAGCAGCGCGACGGTTGGAAGCGATTGAAAATCCCGTGGAGTAACTTCTAGAAAACCCTATAGGGGTTAAATTGCATCTTGCTTTGTGGCTAATGTGTCTGGCTACGCCGGACTCATTATTATACGCGGCAAAAAAACAAGCCCAGGTCTGTCCCCAGTCTTTTTCATATCCATTAAACAAATGGTTAAACAAATATCTAATCCCGCTTATTTTACATCTCCACTGTCGGGAGAAGAGTCGATCAAACGCAGAGCCAGTTCACGCAACTCAGGGTATTCTTCCAGAGCTTCACGCCCCTTGTCCGTCAGTGAATAAACACCTTTGTGAACTCGTTGGAACCAGCCGTAGTGATTTTTGGCGAGTATGGGCTGGGTTTTATCGCCGGCTATCGGGCGAATATCCCTGACGCTCTGTTCTCCCCGTTCCGCCAGGATGGTCGCAATGGTCAGGGCGGTCTCCTTGTAAACTGTGTAGACAGGGCGGTTGACTGAGCCGCCTATGTTCGGTTGTATTGACCTCCCCGAAAATTCCCGCAGGAGCGCCGCTTGCCTGGCCTTGCTGATTTTGCCGTCATGGTTTGGCTTGAACTCAAGGGTGGCCGCTTGCCCAAGGGGGCTGGTGTGTATCGTGAACAAACCTATGCCGAGACGTTTGAGTACATTGAGTGATGATCGAAAGGCGCGGGTGTATCGTTTTGGCCTGGGTATGGCGACATAGACCTGCGGGGTCATGCGCTGCCTTTTAACCGCCTGGCTGATCAGGGTCAGGTTGAGGGACAGCTTCAGTTCAATGATGGCGAGCTGGTCGTCTTTAACGGCCACCAGGTCGCAATGGCAGACCTCTGCGCCAACGGTGTAGCCTTGGCGCTGAAAATATCCGGCGACAGGTTCAAACAGGTCAGTTTCGTTCATTGTCGCCGAGTCGATTGACGATTTTTTGATGCGCGCCCATGAACCCGCCGTTGCTCATGATCACAATATGCAGCGGCTTGCCCAGGCTTTTGCTGGTGGCCTCGACGGCGGCCGCCAGTTTATCGATATTGTTGATAAGCGTGGCATTGCCGCGACCCAGGGGGCTCATATCCCAGCCAACGGAGGCGGGCTTGAACCATATCGTGTGGTCGGCGGCTGCGGCGCTCTTGCCCAGAGTTGCTTCATGGGTCCCCTGGCGCATGGTGTGAGATGCGGGTTCGATAACCGCGAGAATCTTCTCTTCCCCGACTTTGTTTCTCAGCCCTGCAAGCGTCGTGGATATTGCCGTCGGGTGGTGGGCAAAGTCGTCGTAAACGGTAATGTCGTCATGTGAATAAATCGTCTCCATTCTGCGTTTGACGCCGCGGAAGTTACACAAGGCTTCACATGCAACGGCAGGTGCAACACCGGCGTGCCGCGAGGCCATAATGGCCGCAAGGGCATTGGCGACATTGTGTTCTCCGGTGAGTTGCCAGGCCACCTCGCCTTGTTTTTTCCCGTCGAAGATTACCGAGAAGGCCGAGCCGTCTTTCACGGACAATGCTGCGTGGCAGGCGTCGCCGCCGATTTGCAGGGTGTCGCTCCAACACCCACGCCCAATGACGTCAGCGAGGTTTTCATCCCGCCCGGGGTGGATGATAAGCCCGTTGCGGGGTACTGACCTGAGCAGCAGGTGGAACTGCTGCTTGATTGCTTCCAGGTCCGGGAAGATGTCCGCATGGTCATATTCCAGATTGTTCAGCACCAGCGTGCGGGGTCGGTAATGGAGGAACTTCGACCTGCGGTCGAAGTAGGAGGTATCGTATTCGTCTGCTTCTATGACAAAGAAAGAGTCAGCGCCCAATTTTGAGGAGCGCGAAAAGTTCAGCGGTATGCCGCCAATCAGGAAGCCGGGGTTCAGCCCCGCTTCTTCAAGGATAAGGCTGATCATGGCGGTGGTGGTTGTCTTGCCATGAGTGCCGGCCACCGCTATGACCCAACGGTCTTGCAGTAGATAACGGGCAAGAAACTCCGCGCCGGAGGTATAGGGGATGCCCCTGTCAAGCACCGCCTCGACAGCCGGGATGCCGCGGGGCAGGTTGGCGTTGCCGATAATGACAAGGTCGGCGTATTCAGGGAGGGATTCTGCGTCATAGCCGCTGGTAAGCTCAATGCCGGCGGCCTGCAGTTGAGTGCTCATCGGCGGATACACGTTTTCATCCGCACCCGTCACATGCATGCCAAGGTCACGCGCCAGCAAAGCAATGCTGCCCATGAGTGTTCCGCAGATGCCGAGAATATGCAGGTGCATGGATTTACCCGGGGAAGAGTCTGAGCACAATAATGATGCCAAGCAGTTCAATCATAAAAGCAAGGGCGGAACCCAGAAAGATGCCAATGTTGGCGGCGCGATGATAAATATGGCCCGCGATGGCGAGCCACCATCCCAGGCATACCCAGGTCACCGAGTTGGCGACCAGGGCCATGGCTTCGCTGCCTGACTGCAGGATGATGAAATTGAACGGCTGCGTTATCAACAGCATCACGGTGTTGGTCCCCAGCAGTGCGCACCAGGTGGCGCGAAACCTGTGGGGCATTTTCTTGAACTGAAGCAGCAGCAGGGTAATCACCGCCTGCAGAATGATGCCGATGGCCACCGTGCCGGCCACCTTCGAGACAGTCTGGCCCGGCATCATCAGCCCGGCGATGGGCAGTGCAATCAAGATATAGACCAGAAGCACAACGCCAGTCGCAAAGCCGGACGATGGAAGTTGCTCCGGACCCTTGCGTAGCAGGCACATTTGCCAGAAGTAGCCGGCGATTCTCAACATGGTCAATAACCCCTGCTGATTGCCCTGACCTTCGGCATCATGCAGCCGAGGATGAGCGTACTGAGACAGAGAATGATGCCGCTGGTTACCAGGCCGGCGGCAATGCTGACGGTTTCCGCAATGTAACCTATGGGCAGTATTCCTAATGGCATCAGGCCGTGAGACATCATATCAATGCTCATTATCCGCCCGCGCATGTGTTGTTCAACCTGCAACTGCACCAGTGACCGGTTCATTGACATGTTGACTGCCGAGATAAACCCGACACAGGCTATGACCAGCGTGGCTGTGGCGAATTGATCCGTCAGTGCAAACAACGATACCAACAGGCCCCAGCCGGCGCCTGTGCCGATCAACCAGTATCCCTTGTAACCGAAGCCGCCCATGTTCGCCAGCGCAAGAGACCCGAGGATTGCGCCCGCTCCGAGGCCGGTCATCAGCAGACCAAGGTCATCCGGGCCGCCGCCGAGTACGTCCGTCGAAAATGCCGGCAGCAGCGTGTTGATCGTCAGGCCAAACAGGAAGGGCAGAATGGATAACAGTATGAGCCCACCGACCACCGGCGAGGTAAAAACATACGCCATTCCCTCGTGCATTTCGTATAACGGGCTCCGTCTCTTACCGGGCGTCGGCAGGCCCTCATGCTTGATGTAAATGACTGTGATGGCGGAAAGGAAGTACAGGCCAGACAGCACAATGTAGACAAGCCCGACACCAAAGGTCGATGTGGTGTCGCCGTCAGCAAAGATCGCTATCATGAATCCAGCGAGAGCGGGCCCGAATATCCTGGAGAGATTCCATGCCGCCGTGTTGAACGCCATGGCATTGAACATCAGTGGCTCGCCGACAATTTCAGGGATGAATGCGGTTCTTGCCGGGATGGACAGCGCCATGATGGCGCCATTGAGGAAACCCACCCAGATAAACTCCCAGAAGGTGACTTGACCAGACATGATGACTATCGCCATGGCGCAAGTGGCCAGGCCGTTTATGACCGGCGTCCAGCCGATCAGAGGTTTTTTGGCGACGCGGTCGGCGAGAACACCGCCAATCAGGGAAAAAACAACCTGCGGTGCCATGAAAGCCAAAGTCACCCAGGTCAGGTCCATCGCCGATGACGTCATCTCGTAGACCATCCACCCCTGAGCTACAAGCTGCATGTTCAACGCAAAAGCGGAAGCAAGCATGCCTATCCACAGGTAGCGGTAGTCCCGCACACGCAGGGATGCGAGTATAGATGTATCTACAACAGGGGGGAGGCTGGTGGTGAGGTCGTTCAAGTAACCGCCGGACATCAAAAAAGCATTATAGCCGTCAGTGCGTATGGAGGTACGTCTTTATTTCCGGTATCAGATACTCCGCTGTGGCATAGCCGCCACTGATCAGCCTCGGGCCCTTGCCGATGTCGAGCAACAGGGTCGGTAAAGCGCCGGTCCCCTTTGCCCTGCACCAGCCAAATTCTTTTCTGGTTGCTTTGACAATCCGGTCAGCCTGGATCATTTCATTGAATGTTTTTTGATCGATGCCGGTATCCTGTATCAGGTTGTACAACTCGTCCCGGTTCGTAATGTTCCGGCTATGAACATAGAAGGCTTCCTGTACCTTGTGGAACAGGTCCCAGGGTTCTTCCCCGGAGACAAGCTTGGCAATATGCAGGGCGCGACACGCCAGTTCGCTGTGATAGATGAAATTCGAGTCCGCCGGTAATGCAAAGGTGAACATCTGACCGGTGGTCTCCGCCACCCTTTGCCAGAGTTCGATCAATTGTTTCGTCTGCTGGTCGTCCAGATTTTTTTGCGAGCCCATCTGCAAACCGGCAAGTTTAAGCTGAACATCAAGACGTTCCTGAAATGCCTCTCGAAGCAGGAATATTTCCGGCAACATGCCCCAGCACCATGAACAGATGGGGTCCGTTATGAACAGGAGGCTGCCTTCGTATTGGTCCCGCATCAGCAATCCGGTCAGTTAAATTCGATGAAACCCTTTCTTGGCACCCGGTGGGCGCGAACGGAAGGGGCGATTCTTTTCGCGGTGGGCGAGTTGCTAGGACGCTTGGTCCGGCAGACCCAACACCCGTTTGCTGATGATGTTCATCTGCACCTCGTTGGTGCCGCCGTAGATGGTAACAGCCCGTGAGTTCAGCCAGTTGCGGGTGCAAGCCAACTCCCGGTTGCTGAACCCATCGCCTTCCCAGCCAAGCCCCTGGTGGCCCATCAGCTCAGATTTCAACTCGGTTGCGTTGCGAGCCAGGTTCGCACCCACCAGCTTGAATATGGACGTTGTTGCGCCGGGCGTTTTCCCGGATTGATTTTCCTGGCTGACTCTTTGTGCAGTAAGCTGGAAGGCTTTTTCCGTCATGGTGTGCCGCAGTACCTTCTCGCGGGCATCCGGGTCGGCAATTTTATTATCGATGTCGCCGGTATACTTCCTGGCGATGACGGCAAGTTCGTTCACCTGTTTTCTTTTTTCCTTTTTCTTGCTCGCGCCTGCGAGTCCGCCAATTCCGGATCTTTCAAACTGGAGCAGCCGTTTGCCCACTGTCCAGCCCTTGTTCAGTTCGCCCACCAGGTCATCGCGCCGCGCAATGACATTATCGAGGAAGGTTTCACAGAAGGGAGATGAGCCGGAAATAAGCTGGATGGGTTTGACCGTGACCCCCGACTGATGCATATCAAACAGGACGAAACTGATACCGTCATGTTTTGCAGATGTATCGGTTCTGACCAGTGCGAACATCCAGTCGGCGTACTGAGCACCAGAGGTCCAGACCTTCTGACCGTTGATGACGAAATGATCCCCTTCCAGCACCGCGCTGGTTTTGAGCGCGGCCAGGTCCGAGCCGGCGCCGGGTTCGCTGTATCCCTGGCACCAGCGGATTGAACCATCGCAGATGCTGGGGATATGCCTTTGCTTCTGTTCCGCCGTGCCGTATTCCAGCAGGGTGGGGCCAATCATAGTCAGCCCCATGCCGGAAGATGGCGCCACTGCGCCGATACGCTTCATTTCCTGAGACAGGATGGAGGCATGCTCCGGGTCGAGACCGCCGCCACCGTATTCCTCCGGCCAGGCGGGTGCCACCCAGCCTCTTTCTGCCATCCGCTCCAACCAGACCTTGGCTGCCGGCTTGCTGTAAATCTGGTGTGCATCTTCCCAGTGAAAGGAAAGGTTGCGCATTTCCTTCGGGCAATTGGCTCCGAGCCAGTCGCGGGCTTCTTCTCTGAAGGTGTCCAGTTCGGTCATGGATGTCTCCCTGAATTCGAGCGTAAGGATTGTCTCAAGATCATGCTGCTGCACAGCATAGTCAGTTCTTTCAATGGAATCCAATCAACCTGGTTCGGATTGGTGCCCTGCGCTAAATACGGCTTTTGTGTGGCATCATCGCCAGTCCGCGGATAAACTCCCGTTTTCTCTTTTTGCATCTGCATCTTGCCCCTGCATTCATGACTGACAATAACAAGATCATTGTTATCTGGCTGGCTGCGGTATGTGCGCTGGTTTACCTGATGATAGTGGTAGGCGGCGTGACCCGGCTGACGCAGAGCGGTCTCTCGATGGTGGATTGGCGACCCATCATGGGCATTCTGCCGCCCGTTACCGAGGAAGACTGGCGGTCGACTTTCGACGCCTACAAGCAATACCCTGAGTATCAGGAAATCAACCGCGGGATGTCGTTGCTGTCATTCAAGCGGATTTTTTATTGGGAGTACAGCCATCGGCTGCTCGGCAGGCTGATCGCGCTCGTATATTTCCTGCCTTTCGTGGTGTTGTTGGCGCAGCGGCGTATCGAGGGCCGATGGGTGCCACGGTTGTGGGTCGGTCTTGTGTTGGGCGGCGTTCAGGGGCTGATGGGCTGGTACATGGTGCAAAGCGGTCTCGTTGACGTACCGCATGTGAGCCACTATCGCCTGGCGGCACATTTGCTGCTTGCCATTTTTATACTGGCCTTTCTGTTTTGGCTGATACTGGACATTATGCAGGTCTCCCGCAGGGCTGTTTCTCTTCGCCTGCGTTGGTCCGCTGTTGTGCTGCTTGTTCTGCTGGCGTTCCAGTTGTTGTTCGGCGCCTTTACGGCGGGGCTGGACGCCGGATTTGGTTTCAATACATGGCCGTTGATGCACGGCCAGTTTCTTGCTGATGCCGCCACCATGATGAATCCCCTGTGGCTGAATATCATTGAGAATGGTGTGATGATGCAGTTCATCCATCGCTGGCTGGGCGCATTACTGCTGCTCTGTGTGGTGTTGCTTGCTGTTTCTCTCTTGCGCAACGAGGCGCTGAAGAGAGCAGCTTTATTGTTGCTGGCGATCACCGCCGTGCAGTTTGTTTTCGGCGTTGCCGCCCTGATGCTGAAAACGCCGGTCCTGCTGGGTAGCCTGCATCAGGCGGTTGCATGCCTGATGGTGCTGTCGCTGGTGTATCTGGTATACATGACATCCGCCTCCGGGAACTCCTGAACCATGCGAATCTGCATTGCCCAGATAAACACGACCCCGGGTGATTTCACGGGGAATATCGGGCGCATGACCACCGGCATAGAACGGGCCTCCGCCGAGGCCTGCGACATTATTGTGTTCCCGGAGCTGACGGCGCCCGGCTATCTCAGCCAGGACCTTCTTTACAACCCGGCGTTCATCAGGCGCAACCTGGCGGTCATAGATGAGTTGAAACGGTTGTCGGAGGATGTGCACGAGGGGCTGCATATCGTATTCGGTTACATTGGCGTTAACGAGAGCATCGGCAAACCTTTTACCAACATGGCGGGGGTGATTCACCGGGGAGAGATGATCCGCACCTACCAGAAACAACTGTTGCCCTTTTACGATGTTTTCGACGAATTACGATACTTTGAAGCGGGTATGGACATTGCAACCTTTGAGGTCAAGGGCAGGAAGATCGGTCTTGCCATTTGCGAGGACCTGTGGAACGACAAGAACGCCGACGACTACAACTATGAAAACAACCCCCTTGAGCAATACAGAAAGAGCGGAACGGATATCATCCTGTCGTTGAACAGTTCGCCCTTTGTTCAGGGTAAGTGCCTGCAAAGGCTGGCTCATATCGCACCGGCAACAAAAGAGGGCATGGCCGTCGTCTACGTCAACCAGTGCGGCGGTCAGGATGAGCTTGTTTTTGACGGTCAAAGTTTCGTGGTGCAAGGCAACAAGTTGCTGTATCTGAATGAAGTTCTGTTTGAAGATTCATTCGATATTGTCGCGCTGGAAGATATGAACCGGGGGGAGGCCATACCGCAGGCTCTTCGTGGCCGCACTCACGCTCTGGCTGATTTGCTTGTGCTTGGCCTGAAGGACTATGCGCGCAAGTCGGGTTTTGATCAGCTTGTGCTGGCGTCAAGCGGGGGTGTTGACAGCGCGGTTGTTTGCAGGCTTGCCTGTGATGCCGTCGGCGCGGGCAATGTCCATGCGATTCGCATGCCTTCCGTCTTTAGCAGCGAACATTCACGGGATGACGCCAGGCAACTCCACGCGAACCTGGGCTGCCGGGATTATGAAATGCCGATTGAACATGAAAGCCTGGTTGCGGAACTGAAACAACGGTTTGCGGCGGGCGGCCAGGGTAGTTACAACAGGGTCGCGGATGAAAACATCCAGGCGCGGCTGCGGGACGTTTACCTGATGCACTTCAGCAACGCTTATGGCGCCATGCCGCTTTCAACCGGCAACAAGACGGAAGCCGGCTGTGGTTACTACACGCATTTCGATATGAATTTTTCCTATGCTCCCATCAAAGACCTCTACAAGTTCCAGGTCGTGGACATTGCCAGGTCGGACCCGGCGATTCCGGAGAATATATGGAGAAAGCCGCCGTCCGCGGAGTTGGCGGCCAACCAGACGGACGAGGAGAGCCTGTTGCCGTATCCCATACTCGACCCGGTGGTGATGGCTTATGTGGAAGACTATGTGACGAGTTTCGAGGGTTTTGAACGCTGGGTCGCGGAAGCCCGGGAGAAGAAAAAGATATCCGGTGATCTGCCGGTTCTCGATGGGTGGCTGGGGGGCGGTCGTGCCGTGGACGATTACCATCGCATAGTGAGCCTGATCGGCAAGATGGAATACAAGAGAAGGCAAAGCTGCCCAGGTACGAAAGTATCGAAGGTGGCCTTCGGAACCGGGCGGAGGATACCCATTGTGGAGAAATGGTCGTGACTCCCATTGCGAATTTCACGAAACGAATGTTGCACTTCGAGGTTGAATCCAAGGTCCTTGGCTTGACCTTTTCGGCCTTGGGGTTCAGTTCACGGCTGATCTGGTTTAGCGCGTCAAATGGTGAAATACGATATTCGGCAGAGCTCCGGGTCAGTTGAAGGTCTATAATGGCACCCTGGCCGGATGCCACCGTGAGGAAGCACCCTGCGAGATGAGGGTGACTGTCTCGCGAACCAGATTATACAAAACCTGTCAATCAGTACCGGAGCAAGTTTTTGGCAAAAAATATTTTTTACGCTCAATCGGGCGGCGTGACGGCGGTAATCAATGCAACAGCCTGCGGGGTCCTTGAAACAGCGAGGAAATCCAGAAAAGTCGGCAAGGTTCTGGCGGGGCGCAACGGTATCCTCGGCGCTTTGAGAGAAGAGCTAATAGACACATCTCTGGAGTCAAGGCAGGCGATAGCTGGCCTGAAACACACCCCGGGCGGCGCCTTTGGGTCCTGCCGTTACAAGCTGAAATCCTACGAAGAAAACGAGGCCGAGTATGTGCGACTTATGGCCGTCTTTCAGGCCCATGACATAGGTTACTTTTTTTATAACGGCGGCGGAGACTCGCAGGATACCGCCAACAAGGTTTCGCAACTGAGCCTTTCCATGGGGCAGCCCGTTGTTTGCATCGGCATCCCGAAAACCGTCGATAATGATCTACCAGTTACGGATACCTGCCCCGGGTTTGGTTCCGTCGCCAAGTATGTCGCCATATCGACGATGGAGGCGGGCCTCGATGTTGCGTCCATGGCGGAATCCTCAACGAAGATTTTCGTCCTCGAAGTTATGGGGCGTCATGCCGGATGGATAGCGGCGTCGGCGGGCCTCGCAAAAACAGACAAGGCATCGCCGCCACACCTGATTCTTTTCCCGGAGATAGATTTTGACAGGGAGCGATTTCTCGCCCGGGTCAAAGAGACGGTGAACAAGGTGGGCTATTGTGTCGTGGTGGCCTCCGAAGGCGCCAGGTATTCGGATGGAACCTTCCTCGCAGACGCTGGCACCAAGGACGCCTTCGGTCACACCCAGTTGGGTGGTGTGGCGCCGAGGCTGGCGGGCATGATCAAGGCGGCGCATGGCTACAAGTGTCACTGGTCCGTTGCTGATTACTTGCAGCGCGCCGCCCGTCATATCGCATCGGCAACGGACGTGGCGCAGGCATACGAGGTTGGCGCGGCGGCGGTCAGATTTGCGCTGGAGGGCAGGAACGCGGTGATGCCGATTATAAAGAGACTCAAGGGTCCGGGTTACCGCTGGACCATTGATGAGGTGCCTCTCTCGAAAGTGGCTAACGTGGAACGCCGAATGCCGAGGTCTTATATCAGCGCCGACGGTTTTTCGATTACCGCGAAAGCGCGTGAATATCTTGCACCTCTCATCATGGGCGAGGATTACCCGCCTTACCGGGGCGGCCTGCCGCAATACACGCGCCTGAAGAACAAGATGGTGAGGAAGCGGCTGCCGCCGTTTGAACCTTCCTGAAGAAGAAACATCTCGCGGCGATTGCCGCCTGTCATGGAGAAAAAACATGTTACGAATAATGGCCGGCGCTCTGGCGGCATTGATGATATCCGGTTGCGGAAGAGAAGCGGGTCGGGTGGAAAAAACAAATGCCCCCGCCATGCTGATTTCCGGCATAGATATGGAAAGCATGGATACCCGTGTTCGCCCTCAGGATGACTTTTACCGCTATGCCAATGGCGGATGGCTGGAGACAACGGAAATCCCGGCGGCGGAGGTTGGTTGGGGCAGCTACATGACGCTCAACAAAAAATCCCTGGAGCAATCCCGGGCCCTGGTAGAGGAAATCGCGGAATCCACCGGCGGCAGCCCCGAGCAGCGTCAGCTTGGCGACTATTACCGGGCCTGGATGAACGCAGCGCGTGCCCGGTCCCTTGGTATGCAGCCCCTGATTGAAGATATGCAGGCGATAGACGCATTGGCAACACACGACCAGGTGGCGGCGCACTTCGGCAGGGTCAATCCAACAGGTGTGGGTGGCCCGTTCAATTTCTATGTCGGCCGGGATGACAAGGATTCCACCCGGTATGTCGCCTTCTTCCTGCAAACCGGGCTCGGCCTGCCGGACAGGGATTATTACTTTGACGAGTCTGACAGGGGCCAGGAGATTATTGCCGGCTACAAAATGTTTATTGACAGGCTGCTGACCCATGCCGGTGATGAAGACGCGCGGAATGCGGCACAGAGGATTTTCGATCTGGAGACACGTCTTGCCGAACATCAGTGGGACAAGGTGGACAACCGTGACGCGGACAAAGTGTACAACCCTTATACGGATGAAGAATTTTCCGCGCTCTTGTCCAACTTTAACCTGGACGCCTATCTGGCCGGCATTGGCCTGGCGCGTCAACCCCTGATAGTGGTGATGCAGCCATCCTACATGGCGGCGGTTAACGATATGTTCCGGCAGGTGGATGTGGAAACCTGGAAGGACTATATGAAGCTCCGCCTGCTGAGTAGCTTCGCGAACTTCTTGTCTGATGAATTTGTGGAGACCCGGTTTGATTTTTATTCGCGGGTGCTTTACGGCAGAGAGGAGCAGCCCCCCAGATGGCGGCGGGCCGTGTCCTCAATCAACGGCAACCTTGGGGAACTGCTTGGCAGGGTCTATGTGGAACGACATTTTTCTCCGGTGGCCAGGGAGAGGGTATCCGTCATTGTTGATAACCTGATTGCCGCTTACGCCGGTTCCATCAGAGAACTGGATTGGATGAGCGACGAGACCAAGGCGCAGGCGCTGCTGAAACTCTCCAAGTTCAATCCCAAAATCGGTTACCCGAGCAAGTGGAAGGACTATTCAGATCTTGTGACCAGGCCGGATGATCTGGTGGGTAACATCAAGCGGGCGCGCATCTGGGGTCACAATGACAATATCACCAAGCTGGGCGAGCCGATTGACAAGGAAGAGTGGTTCATGTCGCCGCAGCAGGTCAATGCCTACTACTATGCGAGCGGCAATGAGATAGTGTTCCCCGCCGCCTATCTGCAGCCCCCGAATTTCATACTGGAGGCTGAAGATGCTTATAACTATGGCGCCATAGGCAGCACCATCGGCCACGAGATAGGTCACGGGTTCGACGATCAGGGCAGCAAGTATGATGGGGATGGCAATCTGAAGAGTTGGTGGCAGGCGGAAGACAGGGCCCGTTTCGAGGTTCGAACCCGGGGGCTGGTGGAACAATACAACAAGTTTGAGGTTCTACCCGGGTTGTTCATCAATGGCGAGCTTACTCTTGGAGAGAACATCGGTGACCTGGGCGGGACCGCCATTGCGCTGAAAGCTTACAAGCAATCCCTTGAGGGCAAAGAAAACCCGGTTATTGACGGGTTCACTGCGGCAGAAAGATTCTTTCTCGGGAACGCTCAGTCCAGTCGTTTGAAGTGGCGGGACGAACTCCTTGAAATCCTGGTAAAGACGGACCCTCATGCACCGGATGAGTTCAGGGTCAACGGCGTTTTCTCCAACATGCAGGACTTTTACGAAACCTACGACGTCAAGCAAGGGCACGACCTCTTCCTGCCGGAAGAGGAGCGGGTATCCATCTGGCAATAGCGCCGACCGCTAGAGCAGCGGTGCAATCACCAGGCTGACTATCGCCATCACGTTGATCAGGATATTCATGGCCGGGCCGGAGGTATCCTTGAAAGGGTCGCCAACCGTATCGCCGACCACCGTGGCCGCATGAACATCGGAGCCCTTGCCGCCCAGGTTGCCCTTCTCAACATATTTCTTGGCGTTGTCCCAGGCGCCACCGGCATTTGCCATCATCAGCGCAAGCAGTACACAGCCCAGCAGGGCGCCGGCCAGCATGCCACCGAGACTTTGCGGGCCAAGGCTGAAGCCGATAATCGGCGGCATGGCGATTGCAATCAGGCCGGGTGGAATCATCTTTTTCAGGGCGGCGCGGGTTGCAATATCAATACACTTGGCGTGGTCCGGTTCGGCATTGCCTTCCATCAAACCGGGTATCTCCCGGAATTGACGGCGAATTTCTTCGATCATTGCCATGGCGGCATCACCCACGGAAGTCATGGTCATGGATGCAATCAGAAATGGTAGAACCCCGCCAATGAAAATCCCCGTCAGGACTCTTGGGTCTGAAATTTCGAGAGAGAAGTCGGGATTGTTCTTCACCATGGTTTCCACGAAAGCGGCGATAATTGCCAGGGCCGCCAGAGCCGCGGCGCCAATGGCGAAACCCTTGCCGATTGCGGCTGTGGTGTTGCCGACTTCATCGAGGGCATCGGTAATTTCCCGAACATCTTCACCCAGGCCACCCATCTCCGCGATACCACCGGCGTTATCGGCAACCGGCCCGTAAGCATCCAGGGCCATGGTCATGCCAACCGTCGCCAGCATGCCCACCGCCGCTATGCCAACACCATACAGGCCAGCAAGATGAGTAGAGACGAAGATGATGGCGCTGATTGCCAGGATGGGAATGACAACGGACTGCATGCCAACTGCAAGGCCGCTAATCATGACGGTAGCCGTACCGGTTTTCCCCGCCTCGGCGATTCTTATGACCGGGGCCTTGGATGTGTAGTAAGAAGTAACCAGACCGATCAGGATTCCACCCAGAGTACCCGCGACTATGGACCACCAGACTGCCATCGATATGCCCAGGTAACTGGTGAGGAAGAATCCGCCGATAATCAAAAGCACTGCGGATGCCTGGTGACCTAATTCCAGCGCCCGTTCAGGGCCAAGGCCGGACATGACATTGACCAGGATGATGCCGATGAGGGAACAGACAAGGCCCAGAGATGCCAGCAGCAGTGGCAGCGACATAAGCGCCTGCTGTCCTGATTCCGGCGCAAGGGCCGCCAGGCCAAATTCCGCCGTGAGAGTGAGGGTGGATGCAATGGCGATGGTGGCGATCATGGCACCGCAATAGGATTCAAAAATGTCGGAACCCATGCCGGCAATATCGCCGACATTATCGCCGACATTATCCGCGATAACCCCCGGGTTGCGGGGGTCATCCTCGGGAATACCCGCCTCAAGCTTGCCGACCAGGTCTGCGCCTATATCCGCGCTCTTGGTGAAGATACCGCCTCCCACACGGGAGAAGAGCGCAACGCTTGAAGCGCCCATGCCGAAACCGTGGATGGCGTGCACCGTTTCCGGCTCGCCGCCGAAATACCAATAGAGAAAACCCAGCCCCAACAGGCCCAGTGAGGCGACACATAAACCCATGATGGAGCCGCTATAAAAAGCAACGGTCAACGCACTGCTTGCACCGGAGGAACTGGCCGCGGTCGTCGTGCGTACATTTGCCCTGGTGGCGGAGAACATGCCCAGGTAACCGGCTGTCGCTGAACAAATAGCGCCAACCGTGAAGGCCAGGGCGGTTTTCCAGCCGAGGGCGGGCGTAAAGTAAATGACCAGCACAAGAAACCCGGCAAAGAGCGCCAGCATGAGGTATTCCCGATAGAGAAATACCATGGCGCCTTCGTGAATGGCGTTGGCTATCTTGCGAACTTTCTCCCCGCCTTCCGCGTATCGCATCATCAACAGATAGATGATGAAAGCACAAACGAGTCCCAGCACGCCCATGAGCGGCGGCAAGCTAGATAAGGTGTTCATAAGCGATTCCGATTGGGTTGTCAGTTTTTGCCCTGGGCTCCATGGAACTACGAGCAGAGCCGGCGGGCGTTAATGGTACAAAAATGCGCTGCAAGTTTGAAGCGATTTTCGTCATCCTCGCCTTATCCGTCATTCCCCTCAGTCCGTCATTCAAGAATGACGGTGTGGGAGCTGTCATTCCCCGGCTCGCCCCGTGCCTGGAGCGACAGGAGTACGTTTGTTTTTCCCGTCGTTTACCCAGGCAAGAACAATAACTTTCGACCCCGAATGAAAACGAAAGAACAGGCGGTATTGCTGGAAGAACTTTGCTCTGAACCAGTGTTTATGATTGCCGCCAAGAGTTGACTCCAGACGATATTTCGCTAGCGTCGGATTTTCGGGGATATCCTTGAAGGCTAATCTGGCAATGGCCGCCAGGCGCTTGGCCGCGTTCGTTTTGTGATAGCTGTGAGAATCCCTGGATTTGAATTCTTCAACCTTATCGATGAGCGTTTCTATTTCATCGAGGAATAATGGGTGAGCAAAAATCGTCCATCCATTGACCACTAGCGTGGATTGTTCCGGCAAAACTATGCGTTCTCATCGTCGAGAGGCGCATCGAGATCGACTTCGACATCTGCAACCAAGCTTTGAATGCGAGTCACCAGTTCAGGGCTCAAGGCCTGCACATGTTGCGGATTGTGTTTGATATCATTTGCCAGAAAGTTCAAGAAGTGACCGAGCGCCGGGTCTTCTTCACCATGATCTGCTCGAGATAGCAGAACATTGCCATCCGACTGGATGGTATAGCGGATTTTCTCACGCTTCTGCAGACGCAAGGCTTTACGCACAGAGTCGGGGACCGTGGTTTGGTACCTGTCGGTCAACGTGGATTCAGTTACTAACAAAGTGCTCGACATAGCCAGCCTCCAATAAGGCCGATGAGTGCTGATTTGCAATGTAATGCGATTGCATTGTCTTGTCAAGCAACCCATCAAGACTGTATTCAGTGCTTTCTCGCTTGCGGGGAACACTGACATGGCAGCCGGTAGTTAGCGCTTACTCATATTTCATCCTCGCCGCTCTTCCCGTCCGTCATTGTCCGGCTTGCCCGAAGCCTCCCCAGTCCGTCATTCCAGGCGATGGGGGTTGTTCCCATCGCCGACAGTGTTTCCAGGCGATGGGGGTTGTTCCCATCGCCGACAGTGTTTCCAGGGGCGTAGCCCGGGAATCCAGAGTGGCGGCGTAGCCGCCATGTACATTGCGAATTTCGCGAAGCGTGACGACCTCCCCGCTGTCAATTCCTGGCGATGGGGGTTCTTCCCATCGCCGACAGTGTTTCCCGCCGAAGGCGAGAATCCAGTCCGCCATCCTTGCCTTCGAGCCAAAATTAGGTATAGTTAGCCAAATTGCTAAATTTAGTAACACGACTAATTATCTATTGATTTCACTATGAACGACAATCCATACCGCCCTGGCGCCGCCCACGCGCCGCCTTACTTGGCTGGCCGAGATGCCGAACGGCAGGAATTCTCCCGACTTCTGCAGCAAGCACCCATATTGGAAAATCTGGTGTTGACTGGCATCCGCGGCATTGGCAAAACCGTCCTTCTGCGTGAAGCCCTCAGAAAAGATGCCGTTGAAAACGGCTGGATTTGGGTGAGTAGCGATATTTCCGAAACGGTTTCTGTCAGCGAAAACCATCTCGCACGGCGTCTGCTGACAGATTTGAACACCTTTTCTGCGGATTGGGAATATGCCGCCAATGAACGGCATCCTATCGGCTTCACCGCCACATCAGAACGCGAAACGATTCGTTTTGATTATCAAACTATGATGGCATTGTTTGATCAGGAGCCGGGATTAACTTCGGACAAGATTAAACGAATTTTACTGACCGCCTGGGAATTAATGCAAAAGAACATGCGGGACAAAAAGGGGATTATCTTTGCCTGGGACGAGGCGCAAAACCTAACAGACCGTAGCGCAGACAACGAATACCCTCTGGGCGTATTGCTTGATGTCTTTAGTTCCCTGCAAAGCCAGGGGGTGCCTTTCATGTTGGTGTTGACCGGGTTGCCGACCTTGTTCCCCAAACTGGTCAACTCCCGCACCTATGCCGAGCGGATGTTTCGAGTGATGCCATTGGGCAATCTAAGCCCGGACGATGGCTATAAGGCCATCACAGAACCGTTGAAGAAAGAATCGGAATCGATACAAACTATCTTTGACTCTGTCAAGGAAGAAATTTACGGGCTCACCAAAGGCTACCCTTATTTTATCCAGTTTTGGTGCAGGGAATTATACGATTACTTTACCGAGACTCGACCACTGACTACTACAGAAAACACGTCAATCATTGAAAGCATATCCCGTAAATTGGACATGGATTTCTTTGAAGGTCGCTGGGCACGATTGACCGATCGACAACGCGATGTATTGAATATCATCGCTCATCTTGAAAACAGCAGCGGTGAGTTCACCGTACAAGAAATTGTAAAGCAATCAAAAACCGTCGAGCATGAATTTAGTGCGAGTCACGTCAATCAAATGCTGAGCACCTTGTTCGACAAAGGCATGGTATTCAAAAACCGACATGGAAAATATGTCCTGGCAGTACCTCTGCTGGATCAATACATCCGTCGGCGCATGCATGGAGACAACACCAAACCAACACAGGTCAAGCGATCATGACTACAGCCAATTTCACCAGTGATGCCGAGCACAAAAAATAAAGCAGGCACTGCCCGAACTTACAAATGGTGATTTGTTAGAGCCGCCGTCTTGCGTCACGCGAAGCGTGACGACCTCCCCGCTGTCATCCCTGTCCGTCATCTTCGGGCGTAGCCCGGGGATCCAGAATGGCGGCGTAGCCGCCATTAACAATGTCTCCGGCTACGCCGGACCTGTTATATACGCGGCTTCGCCGCGCCTGGATTCCCGCCTTCGGCCTTCGGCCTTGGCGAGAATGACGGAGTGGGGGGCCTCGACCTCGGCGAGAATGACAGGATGAAAGAGCGAGGATGACCTCACCACCGTCATTGCCCGGCTTGTGTTTTCTTTTGCCGTCATTCTCGGGCGTAGCCCGGGAATCCAGAGTGGCGGCGCAGCCGCCATGCCCTTTCCCGTCACTCCCATTGCGCTCCCGCTTCGCGAAATTCGCAACTCTGCATCCCCGCGCTTGCGGGGAACACGCGACGAGTTCGCAAAGCATCACGGCGGAACCCGGTTCATCCCCGCGCTTGCGGGGAACACTGATGTGCCTCTTCAATCTCGTATGTCAACCTCGGTTCATCCCCGCGCTTGCGGGGAACACATAGGTAACAACCCATTGCACCGCGCCTGGTTCGGTTCATCCCCGTGCTTACGGGGAACACGCAGGTTATTGAAATTCCGGCCGGGCTGGGTTATCTCCGCGAGCGTTGGTATAACGGGCCTTGTGTTATGCTTTGCTTCTGTCTACCGAAGAGTGCAAACCTAATGGATCCGCTGCTCGCTACCGTCTTGACCATAGCTGTCGGTGGGCTGTTGATGCTCGCCTACGCGCATTACTGCGACCGGCGCGACGCGAAAAAAGACCACCCGACACCGCACGACCAGGCCGACCGATAAGGTTCAATCCTTCGGGCCACCCTGGACCGGCGCTACCACCCTTCCCGTCATCCTCGGGCGTAGCCCGGGGATCCAGGCGCGGTGAAGCCTGAAAGCATTATTTCGGCACTTTGCTACATAATCCCCTTTTTTAATTACATAGAGGAGTTAAAGAATGAGTAATAACGAAGATACACCAGTTAGTGAAGATAAAAATTTTGAAGATCGAACTAAGTTGGAACTTGGCGATTTAGTGGGTCAGGTACAGGTAATCTATCAAGATGGGGCTATTTATAATGATGGAAGTTCTCATGGAGAAGCATTGGATAAGGTAGTGGTTATTAAGAAGAGACTTAGAGAAGTTGATTCTCGGATTGTAGATAATCCTATTGATAAGGATAGTTCTATTCACGGCCAGCGTCAGGGTTTGTTGGATAGTATAAAAGCCTTGGATGAGCGTCTTGTTGATGCAGGGAGAAATTTTAGTTAAGTCTGGCATTTTATTTTAAGGTAAAGTAAAGCCCGCGTTATAACTGATATTTATGGTTGTGATTGCGGACTTTTTTAACACTTAAAGGATTTTAGGAATGGAAGTAAGTTACTTAATATCGTTTTTGTCAGATGGCCTCGGTGCCATGTTTGGTGTGCTATTAACTTCTGTAGTTTTATTTATGTTCAGAAAGCATCTTTCTTATAGAGCGACAATAGGGATGAACTTAGCTACGAAAAAAGATATTAGTGAAATCACTGAGAAAATGGAAAGCGTTAAGATTATCTATAAAGGATATGATTTCAGGTATAAAAAGGAATATGAGATATTGTACGATTTTTCTGCATTGTTGGTAGATTTAAAAGATGCTACGTTGGGGTTAAGGCCGGTATCAGAGCATAGAGACCCAACTAAATCCGAAGATGAAATCAAGAGTGAGAAATTAATAAATTATTATGACAAGTGGTGGGCATTGTATCCGTCTATAGAACGGAAAAGACCTTTCTACTCCAATGATGTTTATACGATGATGAACAAGATTGTGCATTTGGCCCACAATGAGGCTGTCGAATATAGACGTCTCCCTCGTCCTCTCGATAGCGATAGTGGTCATAAATATTGGAAATCGGCGGATAAAAACCGCGAAGAAATGGAAGTGTTAATAGAACAAACATTGGAACAAATACGTTCACAAGTAGTCTGCTGGAGTGATCTGAATAACAGGTTGGAAAATTATTAGTCGCAGTAGGAAATTCCGAAAAAGAAACTTATTATTAGGTTAGGTTAAAACAAGTAACAGATAATCTGGAGGGTAAATAGTGGAGTCAAACATCATCCAAAGCATACTTAAAGACAGCGGCCATAGTCTTGCGTTCTTTTCCCCAGGTGAAATAGAAACCTTGCAAAGGAAAGTCTTTCTCAAAAACACCAGAGGTAAAGAAGTCCCGTATGTAAAATGTATCGTTCGGGGAAAGGATATTCAGTTAAAACCAGAGGAAATAGTTCGTCAGTTATATGCAACGAAATTGATTGAACAATACGACTACTCCAAAAAACGACTGGCTTTTGAATATTCCGTTAACTTCGGGCGCGAAAAGAAAAAAGCCGACATTGTAGTTTTCGGCAAAGACCGTACTGACACCCCTATTATTATCGTTGAACTAAAAAAGCCCAAACTTAAAGACGGGAAGAGTCAACTGAAATCCTATTGCAATGCCACCGGTGCGCCGATTGGCGTATGGACAAATGGTGAGCAAATATCCCATTACCATCGTAAGGACCCGAATTATTTTGAAGACATCACCGATATTCCCAAAAGCCAGCAAAGTCTTGAGGACATTCTGAAGGAACGCTTTACCCTGAAAGACCTGATTATCAAAGACAAAATTTCCAATGAACGCAAAACCCTGAAAGATATTATTTTGGATATGGAGGATGAAGTGTTAGCGAATGCCGGAGTGGATGCTTTTGAGGAAGTTTTCAAACTGATATTCACCAAACTATATGATGAACATCTCAGACAAAGCGATAAAGCAGTAATCAACTATCATCTGAAACAAGTTCTAAGAACCACTGTAGCGGAGTCAAAATCACCTAGTTATCTTGATGGTCAAGATTTCGATGCTTTGAAGAAAGCAGTTAGTGGCGTTGATGATGAAGGCTTTGACGTGATGGAATTCAGGAACACGGGACAGGACGACGCCGAACTTAAAAACAAAATTCAAAAACTGTTTGATAAAGCGAAAGATAAATGGCCAGGCGTGTTTCCCGAAAGTGCTACCTTTGAACTTTCCGATAGCCACTTGGCAATTTGTGTTTCAAGTCTGCAGGATGTGAAATTATTTAACTCCAATCTCTTGGTTATTGACGAAGCGTTTGAATATTTGGTCAACAAATCTGCAAAAGGCGAAAAGGGGCAATATTTCACTCCTCGCCATGTGATTGATATGTGCGTAGAAATGCTCAATCCAAAACCCGGCGAATATATGATTGACACGGCGTCTGGCAGTTGCGGTTTTCCAGTACATACCATTTTCAAACTCACCGGCCATTTATTCACCAACTCTGAAATACCAGACGAGGATAAAGAAAATATCCTCAAAGTTTTTGGCATAGATTTTGACGAAAAAACCGTCAGAGTCGCCAGAACTCTGAACCTGATCGCCGGTGACGGAGAAACCAATGTATTGCATTTGAACACTCTGGACTATGAACGTTGGAGCGATAAGACTGAAAAAGACAGGAAATGGATCAACACTTACAACAAAGGCTTTGCACGGTTGGAAAAACTGCGTGTCGAGAAAAACGAAAACAAGCAATTCAATTTTGATGTCCTGATGGCAAATCCACCTTTTGCCGGAGATATCAAAGAAAGTCGCATCCTGCATCAATATGAACTTGGTTTTAAGGCGGACGGGGAAAAGGCGCAGAGCAAAGTCGGTCGCGATATTCTTTTTATTGAACGGAATTTGGACTTTCTAAAACCCGGCGGACGCATGGCGATTGTTTTGCCGCAGGGCAGATTCAACAACGTAACAGATAAACATATCCGCAACTTCATCGCAGAACGCGCTCGTATCCTTGCCGTAGTTGGGCTACATGGCAACACATTCAAGCCACATACCGGTACTAAAACCAGCGTACTTTTTGTGCAAAAATGGGATGAAACTACTTGTCCGAAAAAAGACGATTACCCCATCTTTTTTGCAGTGAGTGAAAAAGGTGGCAAGGATAACTCTGGTGATTATATTTATCAAAAAAGCGATGATGGGCAATCTAAACTAGATAAAAATGGACATTTGATTGTTGCACATGACCTGCACAATCATGATGGCGAACTGTCAGACGGCATAGCAGAAGCCTTTATTGAGTGGGCGAAGAGTGAAAAATTAAGTTTTTGGGGGTAGCAATATGAATGTCAGAAAAGTATTACAAAAAATAACGAGCGTATTATTTTGCGTAGAGAAATAGGTATGCAAGTCGCTATTTCTCAACTTTCAGAAGCAAATAAGAATGAGCGTATTGACTCGCAGTTTTTCCGTGTTGAGTATGTGGAAAGCTGCGATATGGTTGTCGATGGTCCTCATTCCATATTGTCTGAGGTTGCCCGAATCACGGATGGTAATCATCTGAAAATGGCTGAAAATTTTGATAATGAGGATGGGATCAGGTATTTGCGCGGTCAGGATTTAAGCACTGATATGATGTTGCATGATAGAAATATTATACATATCCCTGAATCTTTTTTTGTTTCAATGAAACGGTCGCATATTTTCGAAAATGACATACTTGTCACGATTGTAGGAGCAAATACTGGGCTTATCGGATTAGTCTACAACTCACCTAGAAAATTGGTAGCAAATTGCAAGTTGGGAATAGTAAGAGTAGGCAAAGATAAAATGCTACCCGGTTATCTTTATTCGTTTCTTATTGGTCGCTTTGGGCAACATCAAATTTTGCGTTCAATACGAGGTGGGGGACAGACAGGATTAATATTGCCCGATATCCGCCAACTACGAATTTCAAGGCTATCCGACGATTTTGAATCAACGATAAGCGAGCTTGTGATAGAGGGACATTCAAAAATTTTCGAATCGAAGAAAGTTGATGAGAAAACTGAAGACATGCTTCTCTCTGAACTCGGTTTGGCCGATTGGCAACCCAAGCACCAACTAACTTTCATTAAAAGTTATTCCGACACAGAGCAATCAGGGCGAATTGATGCCGAATATTTTCAACCAAAATATGAGGAAATCATCAAGTCGATCAAAGGTTATGCAGGTGGGTGGGATACGTTAGGAAATTTAGTATCCGTTAAAAAATGTGTAGAAGTAGGAAGTGGGAAATATCTTGATGAAGGTATTCCGTTTGTTCGTGTTAGCAACCTAAGTCCTTTTGATGTTACGGAAGAAAAATATATCTCGGAAAATGTATACAACGACGTCAGCCAACACCAGCCTGAACAAGGAGAGATTCTTTTTACCAAGGATGCAACTCCAGGGATTGCTTATTACTTGCGCGATAAACCGCAAAAAATGATTTCATCCAGTGGCATACTACGACTGAAAAATAAAACAGAAAAAATCAATAACGAATATTTAACTTTGGTGCTGAATTCAATGCTTACAAAGGAGCAAACTAACCGTGATGTCGGTGGTTCGGTGATTCTTCACTGGCGACCAGAACAAGTAAAAGACACGGCAATTCCTATTTTACCACTGGAAAAACAAACCAAAATCCAGCAAAAAATCACCGAATCCTTTGCGCTCCGAAAGCAATCCAAACACTTGCTGGAATCTGCCAAGCGAGCAGTGGAAATAGCAATTGAGAAAAAGGAAAAAATAGCAATTAACTGGTTAGAAAAGCAAATGGATTTAACTGAAGATGATTCCAGTTGATTATACAATTTCACCAGCACACCGGTGGACAAAATCGCTTACAGCAAAGGCACATTCAAGACCTTTGGCGGCAATGGGGGGTTCTTCACATCGCCGACAGTGTTTCCCGCCGCTCTCCCCGTCCGTCATTGTCCGGCTTGCCCGGACAATTCAGAGTGGCGGCGCAGCCGCCATGTGTTTTTTCCCGTCATTCCCATATATCCGTCATCCTCGGGCGTAGCCCGGGGATCCAGTCATTAAACCCTCAGCAGTGAGAATCCACTTAAGAATGGGAAATCACTGTCCAATTGATGGGGTCCACTTCACCCAGCATCGTTAGTCATAATATTTCCTTTTTATTGTTTGGAAATAAAATATACGCTTTATCTTTATTAAGATTCTTGCTTATACAGGAGTCTTTGTTTTTTTGGTTTTGGTTTATTTATGGTACACAATCTTATAATTTAAAGGAGAAATGATGAACGAAGGATATTCAAAATTGGAAGAGCTAGTTTCACTTGATTCACAGGAAGATATTTATTTTGAAAAATGGATTGGGTATTTAAAAAACAACAACTTTGAGGAAGAGGAATTTGTCCCTTTGTATTGGAAGAACAAAAGCCAAGTAATAATGTGTTCTGCAATGGTTTCTATGGATAGCCAAATCAAAAATATTGCAGATAGCAATATTTGGCTTAAATCAACATCACAGGGAGGGGGAGATGTTATCACAACTTACCAAGAAGAATACGAACAAGAAAAGTACGAAGCTGAAACTTATCCTATTCCTCTCTTGAGACATAGAGATTTAAAAGTAAATGAAGAAAAACAAAAGTTTGAAATAGCTGAAGAGTTCAGATTGTTTTATGATTTGTTTGAAGATAATGGTCATAAATGCAATTTGTATTTCTGGAATGACAATGGAGATAAAGTTTTTATTGTAAAATATAATAAAAACCAAACTGGAAAGGAGACTGTTATGGTTCGTTCTAAAGAACTAAAGCACTTCTTATTTATGAAAAATTGTTATTTGTGTATTCAAACTAGCATGAACCTTCGGTCAAATAAAACCTTAAAGGAACTATCGATAAAAGAAAAAAGATATGACAGAGATTTTGTAAATAAAAATTTAAGGTACACTCATCTTATCGTTCCAAAAGAATTCTTAAGTGACGATAAGAAATCTTTATCTCGGTTTATGAGTTGGTCGTTCGTAAAAGGAGAGAAAATTAAAAAGGAACCAAAGAAATTTGTTAACTTTTGGATTAAAAATGACAAACATGGAAACATAGAAGAGTTCACATGTAATCCTGCAAAGTTAGCAGATTTTTACGGAAAAAATCCAGAGGCTCCCAACTTTTTAACGCATATATTTTTTAAAAAAGAAGTTTTAAACAAGTATTATAACAACACAAACAAATACAAAGTTCACGACGGAATGGTTGAATGTACGAATTTATGGGACATGCCTATTGATAACAATATTAAAGGAGATTGTGTCAGCGTCTATCTTGGATATTTAGGTGATAGTCTCACACACGAAGAACAAAATTACTGGCGGTCTTTTAACATATATGAACCCTCACTAAAAGGAAGTGCAACATCTTTTAGAAGAAATGTTAAGGCTGAATTTACCGATCCTGAAAGTGTAGATTTATACTTTAAACAGTTATATAAAGAATTTAACAAGGAGTGGGCTGAACAATTTGGTTGGCCTTTTTTTAATGAATTAATCGAGGAAAATCTGCCCTTAATTGATTCTCTTAAGATACCCATGGACGAAAAAATGGATTTTGGATATCAGGTAATAAAACTTCACAAGCTAATTATTGAATCTTTAAACTCTAAATCTATGAAAAACAAGTTACAAGAAACGGAATGTGCAGGGTCATATTTAACAAGTATGGGTTCAATACAAGTACTGGAACTTTGGTTTTCTTATATAATAAAACATCGCAGATCTAAATGTGAAGAAATGATTTTGTTTCTAAAATCACTTCATGATCTTAGAGGAATTCTTTCTCACCTTAGTAACGTTTATATAAAAGAAGAAAAGAAATTTAAACGGCTAGTTAAAATTCTTAAAAAAAGGAATGATTTTTCTAGTTCAAATCTAAGTGAGGTGTTTGAAGCTATACTAAAAGAGAGTATTATTTTTATGAATACCATTGAAAAAAATACGTAGTATTCCCCTTAGAGCGGACAGGTCAATGTTAGAGTTTTCTGGCATCTTAACGATGAAGGAGAACTCGGATGAAACGATCGCGGTTTACGGAAACCCATATCCTCTCGATACTGAACGAGGTAGACGCGGGTCTATCGGTCAAGGAAGTCAGTCGCAAAACGGCATCAGTGACGCGACCTACTACAACTGGAAGAGCAAGTACGGCGGTATGAGTGCCAACGAGTTGAAGCGACTTCGAGAAGTGGAAGAAGAGAACGCCAAACTTAAGCGGATGTACGCAGACCTGGCTTTGGAGTTTACTATCAAGAACTTCAGATTCGGTCTGCCATTCCGAAAAACATCTTGCTAATGACTGGCGGGGATGACATCACCACCACTGAGCCGCGTGCCCCGCGTTACACCCATTGCGTTTTCGCTTCGCGGAACCGCGACTCTGGATTCCCGGGCTACGCCTGGAAACACTGTCGGCGATGGGAACAACCCCCCATCGCCTGGAATGACGGGAGGCGTGGTAGCTTCAAGGCCCATTGCGTTTTCGCTTCGCGAAATTCGCAACTCTGGATTCCCGGGCTACGCCTGGAAACACTGTCGGCGATGGGAACAACCCCCCATCGCCTGGAATGACGGGAAATGACGGGAGGGGGGCCTTCGGCCTCCGGCCTCGGCGAGAAACACTGTCGGCGATGGGAACAACCCCCATCGCCTGGAAACACTGTCGGCGATGGGAACAACCCCCCATCGCCTGGAAACACTGTCGGCGATGGGAACAACCCCCCATCGCCTGGAATGACAGGATGAAAGAGGGAGTGACGGACGAGCGCCAGCGCATGTAGAGCCAGGTCATTGTGCAAGCAGGGATTCGAGAATTTTCTCGTAAATATCCGACAGGATATCCAACTCCGCCGTGGCTAGCTGTTCATTGATCTTGTGGATGGTCGTGTTACAGGGGCCAAGTTCAACTACCTCGATACCGCGAGGCGCAATAAATCGGCCATCGGAGGTACCGCCGGCAGTGGAAAGCGTCGTATCAAGGCCGGTGCACATTCGGATGGCTTGCTGCACAGTTGGAATCAGCTTGCCGCCCGTCGTCAGGAAGGGCGGGCCCGACAGCCGCCACGCCAGTTTATAGTCATCTGTGTATTTGCGGATAATGGTTTCAAATTGTTGTTGCAGTGACGCCTGGGTCGATTCCGTGGAAAAGCGGAAGTTGAAGTCAAGAGTCATGTCGCCGGGGATAACATTGCCTGCACCTGTTCCCGCATGGATATTGGAAATCTGGAAGCTGGTTGCAGGGAAGAACGCATTGCCTTCATCCCAACGGGTGTTGCTGAGTTCGACAATGGCAGGGGCGAAGTTGTGTATGGGGTTGCTGGCTTCGCTGGGATAGGCCACATGACCCTGTATGCCGCCCACCTTGAGTACACCGTTCAGGGAGCCGCGGCGGCCAACCCTGATGACGTCGCCCACCCGGCTGCTGCTGGTAGGCTCCCCTATCAGGCAGTAATCTATTTTCGTGCCGCGGTTTTCAAGTTCATCCATGACTTTGACGGTACCGTCAACGGCAAGGTCTTCCTCGTCAGAAGTCACCAGAAAGGCCAGGGTCCCTTTGTGGTCCTCGTGACTTTCAAGAAATCGCCTGGTGGCCGTCATCATAGCGGCGAGGGAGCCCTTCATGTCTGCGGCGCCTCGTCCGTGGAGAATGTCGTTGTGAACTTCCGCCGAGAAAGGCGGGAACGCCCAGGCGTCAAGGGGGCCGGTCGGCGTCACATCAGTGTGGCCGGCAAAGGCAAACAGAGGGCCGTCGCCTTTGGTCAGGGTTGCCCAGAGGTTCTTTACGGGTCCAAAGGGCAGGTGTTCCGTTGTGAAGCCGAGCGCTTCCAGGTAAGCCGCCATGATTTCCTGGCACTTGCCATCCTCGGGTGAAATCGATTGCTCACGGATAAGTTGCCGCGCAAGGGAAAGGGTGGAGGAAGGCGCCATGTCAGTTATGGCTGTGCAACGCCTTGTTGAGGCTGATTGCCTTCCTGTTGGTTCGACATTCAACCCTGCCCGTCTGCGAGTGGCGGATGAACAGCATATCCGGCAGGCCCATAAGTTCCCGAGCTTTGACTTTTTTCAGGATGTTCCTTTCTTCATCAAGTACCTGGACCACCGTGCCCGGTGTGATGTATAGGCCGGCTTCAATCGTGCATCGGTCTCCCAGTGGAATCCCGGTGCCCGCATTGGCGCTGATCAGGCAATCTTTGCCGATGCTGAGCACCATGTCGCCGCCGCCGGAAAGGGTACCCGCGGTACTGGCGCTGCCGCCAAGGTCCGTCCCTTCGTGAACGGTCACACCCTGGGATATGCGACCCTCGATCATGTTGGGGCCAAGGGCGCCCGCATTAAAATTGATGAGTCCTTCGTGCATGACCGTGGTGCCGTTGCCGACATAGGCACCGAGACGCACACGGCCGGAGTGGGCGATGCGCACGCCGGGAGGCGTGACATAGTTGGTCATTTTCGGGAACTTGTCGATGGCGGCGACTTCGAGTACGCGGCCCCGGGTTCTGGCCTTGATCTGCATTTCTTCCAGTTCATCCAGGTCCACTGCGCCGATTTCCGTCCAGGCCACATTGGGCAGGAGCGGATAGATGCCTTCCAGGTTCTGTTCATTGGGTAATCGAAACCTGTGCGATAACAGGTGCAGCTTCAGATAGGTCTCCGGCGTGGTTTGCAGTGCGGCGTCGGTTTCCAGCAGGGTGGCGACAAGCGGCTTCGTTGAACCCTGCATCCGCTGCAAGGCGGTCTTTTGTTCCTGGTCGCCGATGGTATCGATAAGCGTCGACAACATAGCCGCGTCCAGCGCAATATCGGTATTCCCGCCTTTGTAGCCCAGCGCCGCCGCAACCTTGTCTGCCAGAGATTGCTCCGGCATGAAGACGGGCCGAGGGAAGTAGACTTCAAGCCATTCCCCCTTGCGGTTTCTGGTTCCTATGCCAAAGGCCAGGGCGTACATGCTGCTCTCCATCGGGGCGCGGGGCGCACATTCTACACCTTCAGAGAAGCCGCCCCCAACAGTTAACGATGCGATTTGCCGCCTCGGCACATTCTTCTTCCGTGGCCACCAGCGCAATGCGAACGCGGTTCCTGCCCGGGCTGCCCGCCGCCGTCTCCCGTGACAGGTAACTGCCGGGGAGGACGCTGACGTTGGCATGGCGAACCAGTTCGACGGCAAAGGATTCATCAGGGGTGGGTGTTTGCGGCCAGAGATAAAACCCCGCCGGGGGCACTTCCACCGGCCAGGTATCGCCGAGAATTTCCGCGACTGTTGCAAACTTTGCGCGATAAAGGGCGCGGTTATCTACCACATGTTGTTCGTCCCGCCAGGCAAGGGTGCTGAGCCGTTGGTGGTGCAGCGGCATGGCGGAGCCGTGATAGGTGCGATACAGCAGGAATTTTTCAATGATACGCGCATCCCCGGCAACATAACCGGAGCGCATCCCCGGCAGGTTGGATCGTTTCGACAGGGAATTGAAGGTGATGCAGCGCCGGTAGTCATGCTTGCCCATGGCGTCCGCCGCCTGTAGCAGGCCGGGCGGGGGCCGGGATTCATCCAGGTATATCTCGGAATAACATTCATCGGAGGCGATGATGAAATCATGTTCGTCGGAAAGGCGGATCAGTTGTTGCAACTGCGCCTCGCTCATGACGGCGCCGGTGGGGTTTCCGGGCGTACAGATATAGACGAGTTGGCATCTTTGCCATGTGTCCGGGTCGACTGAATCGAAATCCGGCAGGTAATCGTTCTCCGCAACGCAATTCAGGTAATGGGGCTCGCTCCCTGCCAGCAGGGCCGCCCCTTCGTAAATCTGGTAGAAGGGGTTTGGCATGATGGTGACGCCGCCTGTCTTGGCATCCAGCACTGTCTGGGCAAGCGCGAACAATGCCTCCCGCGTACCGTTTACCGGCAACACCTGGCAATCCGGGTCCGGCGCCCGGGAAAGCCGGAATCGACCTTGCAGGAACTTAACGATCGCCTGCCTCAATGCCGGTAATCCCCTGGTGGGCGGATAGCCGCCAAGGTCCTGCCGGATCAGGTCTTCTTCCCTCATGCCATCGACAATAAAGCCCGGCACAGCGTGTTTAGGTTCGCCCAGAGACCAGGCTATCAACGGCAGGTCGACGCCGGGTTCGACGTTTTCAAGCAGCTTGCGGAAGCGTTCAAATGGATAGGGGTGCAGTTTGTCCAGCTCTCGATTCATGACGCAATCCGTTCAACGTGCTGGTCAAGGGCCTCGCAGATACTGGCGCACAATGTATCGATTTTGTCCGGGTCGGTCATCGGGTTGCCGTTCAGGTCGCTAATATAGAAAACATCTTCGACCCGTTCACCGAGGGTCGTGATTTTTGCTGAAATCAGATTGACGCCAAGGTCGGCAAAAACACCCGCGATAACCGCGAGGAGGCCGGGCCTGTCCGGGCTGATGACTTCGAGAGCGGAGTGCGGCAGATGCGGGTACTGTCTCAGATTGACCCGGGTCTTTTGCACAAACTGCCTGAGCGCCCGCGAGGTTCGGCGGTTACGGGCGAGAACAGAGTTGTCTTCCTGCAAGTGGCGGATGATTGTGTTGCGGATTTTCTCGATGCGCGCCGGCTTGTTTCCCACCGGCTGGCCATTGCTCTCGAGGACCGTGAAGGTATTGAAGGTAAGGTTGGCGGCAGACGTTGCAATGCCGGCTTCGACTATGGTGAGCCCGAGACGGTCGATGGCCGTGACGATTGCCGCGAACAGGTCCTTGCGATTGCGGGTATGTACAAATATCTGGCTGAAGCCGGAGTCAGTCCGGCGGGCAACGTCATCATAAATCAGGATTATCGGGCCCTGGTTGATGTCTCCCGCAAGGATGGCCTGGGTTTGCGTGACAATGTCCGAAATTCTTTCGCGTACGAAATAGTCGTCATCCATCCTGTCCCACAGTTCAAGGACCCGGCTTCGGTTCACCCGGTGTTCTTCCAGCCGCGCTATGGCCTGTTGCCTTATGTCCTGAATGTACTCGTGGCGGTCTACATGGTGTTCAAGGCCCTGCCTCAGAGCTTTCTTTGTTTCCGAGTACAACTGGTTCAACAAGGAGGCGCGCCAACCGTTCCAGAGCGTTGGATTGGTTGCATTGATGTCGGCAACGGTCAATGCGTAGAGGTAATCCAGCCGAACCTGGTCGCCGACAAATCCGGCGAAGTCATGGATGACTTCAGGGTCCTGTATGTCCTTTCGTTGGGCGGTGAATGACATGGCCAGGTGGTTTTGCACCAGCCAGCAGGCGAGGTTGGTGTCCCAGGTGGAGAGACGGTGTCGCGCACAGAAATTCTTGACAATATCAACGGCAAGCTCCGAATGATCGCCGCCCATGCCCTTGGCAATATCATGGTAGAGACCGGCGATATACAGCAACTCTATGCGGGGTAATCGCGGGTGTACGTGGGCTGCAATCGGGAAGGGCTGTGCCTGATTCTTGTACCGAAATCGGCGCATATTGCGAACAACCTGCAAGGTGTGAGCGTCAACGGTGTAGATGTGGAACAGGTCAAACTGCATTTGGCCGATAACCCGCCCGAACTCCGGCAGGTAGGCGCCGAGTATACCCCAGCGGGCCATTCGCTTGAGTTGTGTAAAAAGATGGTTTTTGCAGCCGAGCAACGCCATGAACAGCGCCGCGTTTCTGCTGTCGGCTCGAAAGTCTTCGTCTATCAGGTCAACATGCTGCTGAGCCAGCCTTATGGATGTGGCGCGAAAGCCGTTAATTTTTTCATCGGAGCCGGCTAAAACAAACATTTCGAGGAGCGCGGAGGGGGATTCTTTGAACACCTGGTCGGATGTCACTTCAAGCAGGTTGTTCACCAGCCGGAAACTGTCATTGATGGGTTTTATCGTGAGTCTTGAGTTGGCCTGAACGATGACCTCTTCAAAATGTTGCAGCAGGGTTTCGTTGATCGTATTGACGCGCAGCGCAACACGATAGTACTGCTGCATGAATTGCTCCACCGCCAACTGGTCTCCGTCCTGGTAACCAAACATGCCCGCGAGTTGCTGCTGATGTTGGAACAACAGGCGGTTTTCGTCCTTGCCGGTGATGCTGTGAAGAGCGAATCTTATTTTCCACAGATAACTGCGGTCACTGATCAGCCAGTTGCTTTCTTCCGGCGTCAGAATCTCCCGTTCCGCCAACTCCGTGAATGTGCTTGTCCCGTATTGCCGCCGCGCCACCCAGGCCAGCGTTTGTATGTCACGCAACCCGCCGGGGGAGGTTTTCACGTTCGGTTCAAGGCTGTACTCGGTGTGCGCGAACTTGTCATGTCTTGCATCCTGCTCGGCGCGCTTGGCAAGATAAAAAAAACGCGCGGACCTTGTCTTGCCCGGCCTGATCCGCCTGTGCATTTTCTCAAGTAAATTGTCATCGCCGATGATGGTTCGCGATTCCATCATCGCTGTCAACACGGTTATGTCGCCTGCCCCCTGTTCCCCGCATTCCTTGGCGGACCTGACACTGTGACCGACGTCCAGGCCAATGTCCCAGAGCAGCGCGATGAAGCTTTGAATATTCGCCCGGTGAACGTCGTGACTGTTGCGTTCAAGGAGGATCAACAGGTCAATATCCGAATTCGGTAAAAGTTCGCGGCGGCCATAACCGCCAACGGCGACCAGGGAAAGGCGCGACTTGCGCCAGCTATTGCGGTTCTCCGCCCAGTTGAAGCGGTTCCAGGCAAACCTCATGACGCCATCCATGAACGCCGTATATTCGGCGATCAGGTTGTCTGTTTCTTCACCCAGGTTAAATCTTTCGATAAGGGAGGCGCGGGCGTTCGCCAGTGCCTCTTTGAATGATGGGATGACCTGCCAGGTGGTTTCCTGTTTGTTTTCCAGTTCAGCAAGCAGAGCATCAAACGTGACCGCCATTATGAACAACGCGCAATCGTATCGTCGCTCCGCAGGGTCAGGATTTCGTAGCCGCTCTCCGTTACCAGGATGGTGTGTTCCCATTGGGCGGTGGGCTTGTGGTCTCTGGTGACTACCGTCCATTGATCCGGCAGAAGTTTTACGGCGGCCTTGCCGGCATTGATCATGGGTTCGATGGTAAAGGTCATGCCCGGCTTGAGTTCCGGGCCGGTTCCTTTTTGGCCATAGTGAAGAACCTGGGGTTCATCATGGAACACCTTGCCAATGCCGTGGCCGCAATACTCCCGCACGATGGAGAAGCGATTCTTCTCCGCATGGGTCTGTATTGCATGGCCAATGTCGCCGAGCTGCGCGCCGGGTTTGACGGCTTGGATGCCCAGGTAGAGGCATTCCTGGCATGTTTTCGTCAGCCTTTCCGCCAGTACATTACCCTTGCCGACGATAAACATCCTGCTGGTGTCGCCGTGGTATTCGTCCTTGAGCAGTGTCACGTCTATGTTGACGATATCGCCGTTCTTGAGCACCTTGTCATCGCTGGGAATGCCGTGGCAAACCACATGATTGACGGAGGTACAGATGGACTTGGGGAACCCGCGGTAATTGAGAGGTGCCGGGATGGCCTTCTGTACCTCGACGGTATAGTCGTGGCAAATCCGGTTCAGTTCGCCGGTTGTGACCCCCGGCCGGACGTGCTCGGCGATCATTTCCAACTGCCTGGCGGCCAGGGCACCCACCGTACGCATCTTTTCCACTGCTTCCGGGCTTTTGATTTCTATCGCCATGGCGTCTTTATTGGCAATTTCAGGGGGGCGCACTATACCAGAATCTGTGAGGACCAGAATCTGTGAGGACCAGAATCTGCCGCCGGAAGGGCGAAAAGCCGGCTGCAATTCCCACAATCCGTTATTTATGGTATAAAGCGCCGCGCTGCGGGCAACCGTGGCTGAAATTGAAGGAAAATTCTCACACACACCGACACAGGGTTCGGGTGCCCGGATAACGCCAAGGCGTTAAAGGGGTTGAATCATGGGGTGTGTGGAGGCGTAACCCAAAACAATTCGGAGAAATTATGTCCAGCGTATCCATGCGGAGCCTGCTTGAGGCGGGCGTCCATTTTGGTCATCAGACCAGATACTGGAATCCAAAAATGAGCGGGTATATTTTTGGCGCCAGAAACAATATCCACATTATCAATCTTGAACACACCATGTCGGCCCTTGATGAGACCGTGAATTACGTCCATGAGGTGGCGAAGATGAGGCACAAGGTCCTCTTTGTCGGCACCAAGCGTAGTGCGGGGGCGGTCATCAAAGAAAATGCCGAGCGAGCGGGCATGCCTTATGTTGATAAACGCTGGCTGGGCGGCATGCTGACAAATTACAAAACGATACGTCAGTCCGTCCGTCGGCTGAGGGACCTGGAAACCCAGGCCACTGACGGCACCTTCGATAAGTTGACGAAAAAGGAGGCTTTGTTCCGGCAACGCCTGATGGAAAAGCTCGAATCCAGCCTCGGCGGTATCAAGGATATGGGCGGGTTGCCCGACGTGCTGTTTGTCGTTGACGTCGATCATGAATACATAGCGGTTACCGAGGCCCGGAAGCTGGGTATTCCCGTGGTTGGCATTGTGGATACCAACAGCAGCCCCGATGGCATCGACTATGTTATTCCCGGCAATGACGATGCCATTCGGTCCATTCGCCTGTTTGTATCCGCGGTTGCAGACGCTTGCATCGCGGGCAATGCTGAAGCTCAGGGAGACGTCAGCCCGGATGACTTTGTTGAGATGGAGCCCGTACCTGCCGAGGAAGCAGCGCAAGCACCGCAAGAAGTAAAGGCGGCGGCACCAGAAGAAGCCAAGCCGGAAGAAGTAAAGGCAGAGGCGCCGCAAGAAGCCAAGGTAAAAGTAAAAGTAAAAGCGAAAGCAAAGATAAAAGCAGCAAAGACGGAAGAGCCGGAAGAAACGGAAGAACCGGAAGAGCCGGAAGAAACGGAAGAGCCGGAAGAAACGGGCAAACAGCCTCCAGCGGTATAGGAATCGGCCGGGTAGTAATCGTTTTCCGGGCGTCAGAAGCCCGACACTTGCGAGGACTTAGTGATGGCGGTATCGGCATCAATGGTAAAGGAGCTCAGGGAAAGAACGGGCCTGGGCATGATGGACTGCAAAAAGGCGCTGGTTGAGACGGGCGGGGACATGGAAACCGCCATAGAAAACCTGCGCAAGTCCAGCGGCATGAAAGCCGCCAAAAAAGCGGGCCGCATTGCGTCCGATGGGCTTATCGGCGTCAAGATTGACGGCGGCAGGGGCGTCATGGTCGAGGTCAACAGCGAGACGGATTTTGCAGCCCGGGACGGGAATTTCCTCAATTTCGTGCAGGCCGTCAAGAATGCGGTTTTTGCAAGTGGCGAGACCAATGTTGCCGACCTTGGCCTCGAAGATGAACGGGAAGCACTGGTCCAGAAAATCGGCGAGAACATCTCCATTCGTCGTGCGACAGTGTTTGATGACGACGCAAGCAGAGTGATTGAATACATTCACAGCAACGGCAAGATAGGCGTACTGCTTGCCATGGTGGGCGGTGGTGAAGACCTGGGCAGGGATATTGCGATGCACATCGCCGCCATGAGCCCCGTGGTTGTCCATCCGCAGGACGCGCCGCAAGACCTGGTTGCCAAAGAGCGTGAAATCTACACAGCCCAGGCCCAGGACAGCGGCAAGTCGCAAGACATCATTGAAAAAATGATTGAAGGTCGTATTCGCAAGTATCTGGCTGAGATCAGCCTGACCGAACAGCCTTTTGTCAAGAACGGCGATACGAAAGTGGGGGCGCTCCTCAAGCAGGAAGGCGCCACAGTCAGCCGCTTCGTTCGTTACGAGGTGGGTGAGGGCCTTGACAAGTCCGAGGATGACTTTGCCGAAGAGGTAAGAAGGCAACTCAATAACGAAGCCTGATCATGCCCCGTAACCAAGCAACGCCAAAATATCAGCGGATTCTGCTCAAGCTTTCCGGTGAGGCATTGGGTGAAGCGGGCGTTAGCATTGACCCCGGCATCCTGGATAGAACCGCGCTCGAGATAGGTCAACTGGCGGATATGGGTATTCAAGTTGGCCTGGTCATCGGCGGCGGTAATCTGTTCCGTGGCGCCGCCCTGCATGCCGCCGGTCTTGACCGGATTACCGGAGACCACATGGGGATGCTGGCCACCGTCATGAACGCCCTGGCCATGCGTGACGCTTTGGAAAGAGCCAATATCCCTACGGTTGTCATGTCCGCCATTCTCATGAGCGGTGTTGTTGAACATTACGACCATCGCATAGCTACCCGCCATCTTGAAGATGGCAAGGTTGTGATATTTGCCGCCGGGACGGGCAATCCGTTATTTACGACGGATTCCGCGGCCTGTCTGCGCGGCATAGAAATCAATGCGGACATTGTTCTGAAGGCGACGAAGGTGGATGGCGTCTACACTGCCGACCCGCTACTGGACCCTTCCGCTACCCGTTACAGTCGGCTAACCTATGAAGAAGTGATCGACAAGCAATTGGGTGTCATGGATCTCACCGCAATATGCCTTGCCCGTGATCATTCCATGCCCCTCAGGGTGTTTGCGATGGAGCAGGCGGGCGCGCTGCGAAATGCGGTAGTCGGCGAGGATGAGGGCACGCTTATCGCCAACCGTCAGGAGACTGGCTCAGACAAGGAAACAGCATGATTGATGACATTAAACAGAGCGCGGAAGTGCGTATGCACAAAACCCTGGCGTCACTGGATGTCGCTTTTGCGAGGATTCGGACCGGTCGGGCGCACCCAAGCCTGCTTGACGGCATTACGGTTTCTTATTACGGCACCGACACACCGCTTAATCAGATGGCCAATATCACTGTTGAAGATGCAAGAACACTGCTTATCTCTCCCTGGGAAAAACCCATGATCCCTGATGTTGTAAAGGCCATCCTCAAATCCGACCTCGGCCTTAATCCCAGTACTTCAACGGATAACATCAGGCTGCCCATGCCGCCTCTCACGGAGGAAAATCGAAGGGACCTGATCAAGGTTGCGAAATCCGAGGCGGAGAACGCACGGGTCGCCATCAGGAACATCCGGCGTGACGCAAACAACGACCTGAAAGAGTTCCTGAAGGAAAAGGAAATCACCGAAGATGAAGCGCGGCGGGGCGAGGATATGATCCAGAGGCTTACGGATGCGAACATCAAGCAGATCGACGCTGCGCTGGAAACGAAAGAAGCTGACCTGATGGATTTTTGATGAGGGCTGATCTCCGTCAGAGAATCATCACCGGGATTATCATTGCGGCGGTTGCTCTGGCGTTTGTTTTCCTCCTGCCCCCGTTTGAATTTTCCCTCTTTATCGGCGCTGTCCTGACTGTTGCCGCCTGGGAGTGGGCTAATTTTGCCGGCTTGTCGCCCTGGCTGCGCCATGTTTATGCTCTGGTTGTCGCCCTGGTGCTGGCGGGGGTCTGGCTTCTTGAGCAGAGCAATGCCCTCGATATACGGTCTGTTCTGCTCGTGGGTGTCGCCTGGTGGTTGCTGGCTTTCCTGTTGGTGCTGAATTATCCGGGCTTCGAGCGCATCTGGGGCCGCAAATGGGTCATCCTCCTGATTGGCTTTTTTGCGTTGGCGCCGGGTTTCCTGGCGCTCACGGAGATCAAGCAGTTCGCCGACAGCAACTATCTTATTTGTCTGTTGTTCTTCCTGATCTGGGGCGCGGATATAGGCGCATATTTTGCCGGCAGGGCGTTTGGCGGCGCCAGACTCGCGTCAAGGGTCAGCCCGGGCAAATCCTGGTCGGGTTTCTTTGGCGGCATGGTCACATCGCTCATTATTGCCGCCGTCATGTCGCTGTATCATGTAGGCCCATCCCTGGTTGGCCTGACAGGTATCGCCTTCCTTGCCGTCGGTGCGCTGATTGCTGCGATTTCCGCGCTGGGTGACCTGACCATCAGCATGTTGAAACGTCACCGGGGCATCAAGGATGCCAGCAATCTGTTGCCGGGCCACGGTGGTTTTCTCGACCGTATTGACAGTCTGCTTTCCGCAAGCCCCGCTTTCGCCTTGTATCTGGTGTCGGCGGACTGGTTGTGAACTATAATCGGGGCATAATGGTCTTACAGACGATAAGTTGTAACATCTACCGTCATGATTGATATTATCCAGACAATTCTAGCGCTCATCGTGACCATTTCCATTCTGGTAACGGTTCACGAGTATGGTCATTACTGGGTTGCCAGGCTTTGTAACGTCCATGTTCTTCGCTTCAGTGTTGGCTTCGGTACGCCAATCTTCATCAAACGGGGCAAGGCTCCCGAGCCATCCGCCGTGCAGCCGCCGGGCGAGTCTGCACCGATTCATACACGCGCCAATGAGCCGCTGCAAGGAACGGAGTTCGCAATCGCCGCAATTCCTCTTGGTGGCTACGTCAAGATGCTGGATGAACGGGAGGGCTTTGTACCGGACGACCAGTTGCACCTGACATTCAATCGGAAAACGATATGGCAGAGAATCGCGATTGTTGCGGCTGGGCCCATTGCCAATTTCCTGTTGGCGGTGCTGGTCTACTGGGTCATGTTTGCAAGCGGGGTGACCGCCATTGTGCCCTTGCTTGGCAACATCGGGCCGGATTCAGATGCCGCCACCGCCGGACTGAGGCAAGGGCAGGAAATCCTGGCCGTTGACGGTACAGAGACGCCAACCTGGCAGGACGTCAATATGCGTTTGTTTGACCGGCTGGGTGAAACTGGCGAGCTTGTCATTACCGCCAGAGATTCGGCGGATGACGACATGACCCATGATTATCGTATCCACTTGAGTGATTGGTTGTCTGACCAGAATATGCCAAACCCGGCGCGGGCTTTGGGGCTTGTCTTGCAGTCCGCCCATGTTCCCGCGGTGGTCGGCGGGTTGAGCGAAGACGGTCGCGCCAGGGCGGCTGGTATTGAAGTGGGGGATCAAATCATCGTCGCCGATGGTCAGTTGGTGGATGGCTGGGGCGCTTTGGTCAAGATTATCCAGGCGGCCCCTGAAGAGACCATCACCCTGACCGTTATTCGCGAGGGCAGAGAGGTGATTATCGACGTCACCCCCGCCGCTGTTGATCGTGAAGGGGGCCAGGCGGGGTTTGTCGGCGCCTGGGTACAGCAGGCCAGCTTACCGGACGACATGCTGCGAGAGGTCCGCTACCCGATCTATTCTGCATGGATACCGGCTGTGCGGAAAACCTGGGATATTACGGCATTTACCCTGGGCTCCATCGGCAAGCTGCTCGTCGGCGCAATTTCTCCCGGGAACCTGAACGGACCCATTACCATTGCCAGGGTGGCTAACGCCTCCGCTGAAAATGGCTTCGAGAGTTTCATCAGCTTTATTGCCTTGCTGAGTATTTCGTTAGGCGTGATCAATCTGTTGCCGATACCGATGCTTGATGGCGGTCACCTGCTCTATTATCTTATTGAATTGATTGCCGGGCGTCCGGTTCCTGAGAAGGTGCAGATGTGGGGCTTGCAGGTGGGAATATTCCTGCTGGTGGGCATCATGCTGCTGGCTTTTTATAACGACATTACAAGTTTGTAACAGGGTGTTTGAATGATCCGGATGCTGGGGAAAAGTGCGTACCTGATTGTCTTCTTCTGGTTGGTCTTGCACGGGGCTTCGGCTTCGGCGTTTATCGTCTCGGATATTCGTGTGGAGGGCCTGCAAAGAATTTCCGCTGGTACGGTGTTCGGGGCGATTCCCTACAGTGTAGGGGATGACATTGGTGAGCTGGAAGTCCGCACCATTGCACGTTCTTTGTTTGCCACCGGGTCTTTTGACGATGTACAAATAGGCCAGGATGACAATGTGCTTGTGATTATCGTCAAGGAAAGGCCGACGATTGATGCCATAGAGTTTGAAGGCAACAAGGCAATCAAGACGGAGGCGTTGCTGGAGGGGCTTGAAGGCTCCGGTTTGTCTGAAGGGCAGATCTTCAAGAAGGTGACGCTGGAACATATCGCCGCTGACCTGGAGCGGCAGTATGTCTCTCAGGGCAGGTATGACGCCCGGATTGAAACCAACGTGGAGGACCTGCCCAGAAATCGCGTCGCTATCAATGTGGATATATTCGAGGGCAATGTCTCCGGTATTCGCCATATCAACATTGTTGGCAACACAGTTTTTGATGACGAATCACTGATTGAATTGCTGGAACTGAAACTGCCCGGCTGGTTGTCCTTCTATACGAAAGATGATCAGTACTCCCGGGAAAAGCTGCAAGGTGATCTGGAGAAAATCGAGTCCCACTATCTTGACCGCGGGTATCTCAACTTTGTCATTGACTCTACTCAGGTGTCGATTGCGCCAAATCTGGAAGATGTTTATATCACCATCAACGTGATCGAAGGGGAACAGTTCACCATTTCAGATATTGAGGTGGCTGGTGAACTCAGGGATATCCCGGAAAATAGCATTCGGGCGCTGCTCTTGATCCGGCAGGGTCAGGTTTTCTCCCGTGAGTTGATGACTTTCTCGGAAGAGCGCATAGAGGGAGCGCTGGGCAATGCGGGTTATACCTTTGCCAGCGCCACCGGTGAGCCGCTGATAAATGATGATGGCAAAACGTTGACAGTCAAATACTTTGTTGACGCGGGCAGGCGAACCTATGTGCGGCGGGTGAGTTTTCAGGGCAACACGGTGACCCAGGACGAGGTATTGCGAAGAGAGATGCGGCAGTTGGAAGGCGGCTGGGCCTCGACCGCCGTGATAGAAGGTTCGAAGATCAGGCTGCAACGATTGGGGTATTTCAAGAATGTCAGCCTCGAAACACCGGCGGTCCCGGGCACTGACGACCAAATAGACGTCAACTATACCGTGGAAGAACAACCGTCAGGTTCAATATCCGCCACCCTGGGATACGCGGAAGACAGGGGCTTGATCTTGAGTCTGGCGTATCAGGAGTCGAATATATTCGGCACCGGTAACAGTTTTAACATAGGCATCAACCGCAGTAGTTTTCAGCGGACGCTTAACCTGTCTTTCTTCAACCCTTACTACACGGTTGACGGCGTCAGCCGTGGATACTCGGTCTCCTACGGCGAGAGTGATTACGGAGAGAGGAACATCGCCAGCTTCTCAACGAATTCCTATGGCGCGTCGGTTAATTTCGGATACCCGATTTCTGAAATATCTCGCGTTGGGCTCAATGTCGGGTTCGAAAGCACCGAGATTGAAGAAGGGGTTATTCCCGCCAGGGAGATCAGCGAATTCCTGGAGAAGGAGGGCAGTGAGTTCAACATTTTCACCCTGAGCGCCAGCTACAGCATGGCCGCGTTGAACCGCGGCTTGCTGCCAACGGGAGGCCGCTCTCAATCAATCTCATTTGAAATGGCCGTGCCCGGCAGCGAACTTGAATACTACCGGATTAATTACAAGGGGCAGATATTCTTTCCCTTGTTCAACCCGTTTGTGCTGAGGTTGCGGGCGGACCTGGGCTACGGCGACAGCTATGGCGACACGGAGACATTCCCGTTTTACAAACACTTTTTTGCAGGGGGCATGGGGTCCGTTCGTGGCTATGAAACCAACTCATTGGGGCCGCGTTCCACGCCCGCGGAACTGGACATGTTCAGCGACTCTGATCCAATTGGCGGTAACGCGCTGATTGAATTGAGCGCTGAGGTGATCTTCCCACTGCCCTTTATTGAAGATCAGAACCAGATCAAATCAGTGTTCTTTGTTGACGCCGGTAACGTGTTTAACACCAACTGCCCGGATGCCAGTACCGTTTGTCTCGGCCCGGACGAGGGAGATCTTCGCTACAGCACGGGTATAGCGGTTACCTGGATTACCGGGTTTGCTCCCATCAGCTTTTCCCTTTCCCTCCCGCTCAATGAAAAGGAAGGGGATGAGGCGGAAACGTTCCAGTTTGAGTTGGGGGCGACCTTTTAGGCACTTGGTGATTGCGGCTGTGCAGCCGCCGGCAAGCGGGGGTATCCGGGCGGCGGAATTAGACATTGAATCCGACTATTGGATGTGTAAACATCCGCACCTGTTGCGATGTGGACCACAATAAAACAGGACACTTAAGGAGGGGATTGTGCAAATCAAAAAAAGCTTTTTGGCCGCCTTGGCCATGTGCTTCATGATAATGGCTTCATTATCCGTCTTCGCCGAAGTGAAGATAGGGATTGCTGACGCCCAAAGAGCGATTTTACAGTCTGAATCGGGTAAGGAACGTATCGATCAGATTAACGCGCAGTATGCGGAGCAGGAAGAAGTACTCAAAGACATGCAGAAGGACGTCACCTCTTTGCTGGAAAAACTCAAGAAGGATACGGAGTTGATGAGCGATCAGGAGTTCCAGAATCTTTTTCAGGAGGTTTCCGTAAAGCGCGGGCAGATGGCCCAGATTGGGCAGGAAGTTCAGAGAAGGAAACTGGAACAGGTCGATCAGGTTATACAGTTTTTGACGCCCCGGTATCAGGAATCAATCGAAGCCCTCGTGCTGAGTGACAAGTATGATCTGATTATACCGCGTCAAGGTGTTCACTATCGGCATGAGCTTTACGATGTGACGGCAAAGATCATCGAAAAGATGAACGCCCTCGAACAGTAATCCCTACCGGTGAAACTGGGAGAAATAGCCCAACAGTTCCAACTCGAATGCCGCGGTGACGCCGAGGTGGAAATATTGGGCATTGCCGATCTTCAGGAAGCGGGCACCGGTTTCCTGTCATTTCTTTTTAACAATGGTTACAGGGCTGGACTGGGTAAAACCCGGGCGGCAGCCGTTGTCCTCCGCGAGGAAGACGCACATCTTTGTGACAAACCCCTTCTTATTGCCAACAATCCGAGGTTGGCCTGGGCAAAAATAGCCGGCCTCTTTGATACCCAGCCCCTTACCATGCCATTTGTTGATGATACGGCGGTCATCAGTGACCTGTCGACGCTGGGCAGTGGTGTCGCCATTGGCGCGCATGCGGTTGTCATGGCCGGCGCTGTTATCGGCGATGGTGCCAGTATTGGCCCGGGTTGCCAGGTGGGCGCAGGTTCGGTCATTGGCGCCGGTACCCGGCTGTATGCCAATGTCGTTATGTATCACGACGTACACATCGGCAATGACTGTATCATCCATGCCAACGCGGTAATTGGGTCCGACGGTTTTGGATATGAACTGGACGAAGAAAAGGGCGATTATGTCAAGATACCGCAGGTCTGTGGCGTGAGGATTGGCGACCGGGTCGAGATAGGCGCGGGCACCACCCTCGACCGCGGCGCCCTCAACCATACAACGGTTGGCGATGGCTGCAAACTGGATAATCAGGTGCAGATTGGTCATGGAACCCGTATCGGTAGCCATACGGTTATCTCCGGTTGTACGGCGGTGGCGGGCAGCGTGAAAATCGGCAGCCACTGCCTGATTGGTGGTGCCGTGGGCATCATTGATAATATAGAGATTGTCGACCGGGTGGAGGTCACCGCTATGACGCTGGTGAGTCGGCCCATCCTGTCGCAGGGCCGCTATTCATCGGGCACGGGTCTCATGCCCGGTTCCGAGTGGAAGCGCAGCATCGTCGGGTTCAAGAAGTTGGATGAAATGCTGAAGCGCCTGAGACGGCTGGAAACTAAAAGTTAACCGCTCGCAACGAGAGATTGTCCATGGAAGTCACGGAAATACAAAAATACCTGCCACATCGTTACCCGTTTTTGTTGATAGACAGGGTTGAGGAATTTGAGGCAGACAAACGGATAGTGTGCATCAAGAATGTCACCATCAACGAACCCCAGTTTACCGGGCATTTTCCCGCCACACCGGTATTCCCGGGCGTCATGATTGTTGAGGCATTGGCGCAGGCGTCCGGTATTCTAGCGTTTCGCAGCAGGAATCGGACGCCGGACGACGGTTACATTTACTATTTGGCCGGTACCGACAAGACCAGGTTCAAACGCTCGGTTGTACCGGGAGACCAACTCAGGCTAGAGGTTGAAATCGTCAATCTGCGCCAACACTGGATGAAGTCTTCCGGCCGGGCTTATGTGGGCGACAACCTCGTCTGCTCCTCACTGCTGACCTGCGCCGAGCAAAAGGTCGGCTAACTTCAATGAAGATTGCCATGGTCGCGGGGGAAGCATCGGGAGATAGTCTCGGCGCTGCGTTAATCAGGGAAATAAAGCACCTCTCCCCCGATGTGGAATTTTTTGGGATTGGCGGCCCCGCCATGATCGCGGAAGGCTTTCGCAGCGAGGCGGATATTGAGTGGCTTTCGGTAAACGGATTTATCGACCCATTGCTTCGCTTGCCGAGGCTTATTCGTCTGTTGTTAATCGTGCGAAACCAGGTCTTGAAAAACAAGGTCGATTGTTTCGTGGGCATCGATTTCAATTTCTTTAATCTCTTTCTGGCTGGCTTGTTGCACAGGCGCGGCGTCAGGACGATTCAATATGTTTCGCCAACCGTCTGGGCCTGGCGACAGGGCAGGGTCAGAAAGATCGCTCGAGATGTTGATCTGGTGATGACGCTCTACCCTTTTGAGACGGAGATTTACGCGCGTAACAATGTGTCGTCGGAGTTCGTTGGCCATCCCAGAGCAATGGAGATTACGCTGAATGAAGGCAGGGAGATGCAGGGAGAGGCCAGACAGGCCCTCCGGCTGGATGGGCCCGGCCCGGTGGTTGCAATTCTTCCGGGGAGCCGGCGGAGCGAGGTTGCCCTTTCGGGCAGGGACTTTCTCGATACCGCAAGGCTGCTTGCCGGCAGGGTCAAGCGGTTTGTGATTCCTGCGGCCAATGCCGGGAGGCTCAGGCAATTAAAAGAAATGCTGGCGGACTACCCGGACCTTGGGTCCAAGGTGCGGCTTGTGGAAGGGCGTTCAAGGGAGGCAATGACAGCGGCGGATGCAGTGTTGGTAAATTCCGGGACCGCCACCCTGGAGGCGTTGTTGTTGAAAAAACCCATGGTGATGTCTTATCGGCTGGGTAAACTAAGTTATGCGATTGTTTCCCGCCTGACAAAGACCGAAAGATTTGCACTGCCCAATATTCTGGCGGGCAGGGACCTGACGCCTGAGTTCATTCAGGACGCGGCAAAACCCGAAGACCTGGCAAGGGCGGTGGCGGTGTTGCTGAACGCGGAGGACACGACTGATTTGCTGGCTGAGTTCGACAGGATTCACAAAATGCTGCAACTGGGTTCAAGGCCCGGATGTAAAGCGGCGGAAGCGGTGCTGAAACTATGTAAGGAGGAGCCACTTGTATCGTCCTGAATATGTTGCCGGCGTGGACGAGGTCGGCCGGGGCCCGCTGGCGGGGGCGGTTTATGCGGCGGCGGTTGTTCTGGACCCTTTCATCGGGATACAAGGTTTGCGCGACTCAAAACAGTTGTCGGAAGCCCGCCGGACGGAACTTGATCTGGAAATCCGTTCTCGGGCCATCGCATTTTGCGTTGCCAGCGCCGATGTGGCCGAGATTGATCATATCAACATCCTACAGGCGAGCATGTTGGCCATGAGGAGGGCGGTTGCCGGTCTCGATGTGTCAGTGGAGTTCGCCCTGGTCGATGGCAATCGACTGCCCGGGCTTTCATGCGCCGCGGAATGGCTGGTGAAAGGGGATACGAAGAGTGACCCCATCAAGGCGGCTTCGATTATTGCCAAGGTGGCGAGAGACAAGGAAATGAAACGTCTGGATGAGATCTATCCGCAGTATGGGCTGGCGCAGCACAAGGGGTACCCGACCGCCGCGCACATTTCGGCCATCAGGCTGCATGGCCCGTCGCCCGTCCACAGACTGTCTTTCGGCCCTTGTAAAACATAGCTTATTTCATCCTTGGCTTACATAACATTGAGAGTATCGCCATATATCGAGCTTTTCATTCGCCAATAAACTGAAAGGCGATTTTCAGTGAAAATTGACGAAAGATATAAATACCTCTAATGTTATCAATACAGGAGATTGGTTAATGAGTGACGTTGACGGCTCAAAAATCGCTGGTGATTTGATGGCTTTGAAACGCCAGCAAGTATCTGATATTGCTATGGTGAACGAAGGGCTTCAGCATGTCGAAGAATCGGTTGACAAGCTGGCGCGGCAAACGGGAAAGCAATTTGATCAAGTCAACGCCCGGTTTGAGAGGATCGATGACCGGTTTGATAAAGTCGATGCCCGGCTTGAGAGGATCGATGACCGGTTTGATAAAGTCGATGCCCGGTTTGAGAGGATCGATGACCGGTTTGATAAAGTCGATGCCCGGTTTGAGAGGATCGATGACCGGCTTGATAAACTGGATGGCAGGGTAAGCCATATCAAACATTGGGTCATTGGAGCCGCCTTTCTTATTATTGGCGCTGATAGCCCTATCGCTGAGCGTGTTTGGAGCCTTTTCATTCAGTAATAATGTGCTGGTGAAAAAACCTGCCCCACCATCAGGTATATAAATCCCTCAATCAAAGGAACCTCATGTCCCTGCAGGATGAACTCATACTCGAACAGATTCAGGTTGGCCCAATGCAGAATTTTGCCTATCTGGTGGGTTCAACGGCGACCCATGAGGTGGCGGTGGTTGACCCAGCCTGGGACGTAGAAGGGCTGCTCAAAGTCATCAATGAAAAGGGCTACAAGCTCACGTCGGCCCTGATAACGCACTACCATCCGGACCACTGTGGCGGCAGTTTCGGTCAGAATACGGTTGCCGGCGTTGCCGAACTGCTGGGGAAAAATCCCGTGAAGGTATATGTGAATAAACTTGAGGCGGATGGTTTGAAGAAGGTTACCGGTATCTCGGATTCAGACATGGTCAAGGTCGAGTCCGGCGACAAATTACGCGTGGGTGACATGGAAGTTGAATTTCTCCATACCCCCGGGCACACGCCCGGCTCTCAGTGCTTCATGGTCAAGAATACATTGGTGTCAGGCGACACGCTGTTCATTGACGGCTGCGGCCGGGTTGACCTGCCGGGGTCCAATTCGCAGGATATGTTCCACAGCCTGCAAAAACTGGCTGCCTTGCCGGATGATACGCTGCTGTTGCCGGGCCATAACTACGCCCATGTGCCCCATGCAACCATGGAAGAAACAAAAAAGATAAACACTTATATGCGTATCAATGACCTTGAGACATGGAAGATGATGATGGGCGAATAAGCGCCCCGTCTGGATTTTTTCGGCGCTGTGTGACGTGCGAGCCTGGCAGTAACGACAACATGCCAGCAGTATATATCCAATCCTTCAAAGGGCTGGTATCGATTCCCTGAGTCTGAACCCTCCGGCCCTTTAATTCACGGCGGAGGATGAATGCCTGGTTTGACCCTCGAAATAAAGTATAAGATGTTAGCAGTTGCCTTGATGAGCGTACCTTGGAAGCGTTGATAATTCTGCTGGCCCTTGTTGCCGGGCTGGCTTTCATCCGCATTGGCTATCCACCCCTCCCCGGTTATCTTTTGGCCGGGTTTGTCGCTCATGGGTTGGGTTTGGGGGAGCTTGATCTTATCTCCATGGTCGCGGATGTCGGCCTGCTCCTGTTACTGTTTACTATCGGCCTGAAACTCAATCTGCGTGACATTGCGGTGCCGCAGGTCTGGGCCGTGGCCGGCCTGCAGATTGCCATTGCGGTGCCACTGACGACCCTTGTCATTGTCATCTCGGGGTTAACCTTCCCTATACTGGCACTGCAAGATACCGGCTCGGCCTGGGTGCTGGCGCTGGCATTGTCTTTTTCGAGCACTGTGTTCGCGGTGAAGGTATTTGAGGAGAGGGGGGAATCCGCTTCCTACCATGCAGGCATCGCCATCGGTATTCTTGTTATCCAGGACGTTCTCGCCGTCGTTTTTCTGGTTTTATCTTCTGGGCAACTGCCGTCCCCATGGGCGCTGGTGCTACCACTCTTGTTCTTCGCACGTCCTCTCTTGTTGTGGTTGCAGCGGCTGGCGGGACATGGCGAACTGCTTATCCTGTTCGGTATCGCCGCCGCAATAAGCGGGGCGGGCATGTTCGAATTCCTTGGCCTGAAAGGCGGGCTGGGGGCGTTGCTGTTGGGTGTGGCGCTTTCCAACTCGTCTCAAGCCAATGAACTGTACAAAAGCCTGATGGACCTGAAAGACTTGTTCCTGGTCGGTTTCTTTTTGCAAATTGGTTACTACGGCTTGCCCACGGAGCATATGTGGTTCGTGGCGGCCGCGTTGGCGCTGCTTATTTTCCTGAGGCCGGTAATCTACTTCCTGTTGTTTACGGCATTCAGGTTGCGAGCCAGAACTTCCTTGCTTTCGAGTGCTGCCTTGTTCAATTACAGCGAATTCGGGCTGATCGTCGCCGCTTTCTCGGTGGCCCAGGGCCGCCTGCCGGCGGAATGGTTGACAACCATTGCGCTGGCGGTATCGATTTCTTTCTTTATTGCGACGCCGTTCAACACGCGAATACACAGGTTATATGCTCGCTATGGTTCTTTCCTGCAGAAGATTGAATCCGACAAGCGAATTGCGGCGGAGGCGCCGGTGGACCTTGGCGACGCGGAAGTTGCAGTGCTGGGGATGGGGCGCGTGGGATACGGGGCCTACGAAAGAATGAGACACATGTACGGCGACAGAATAGTCGGTGTCGAGGAAGATTATCAGAAGGTGCTTGAGCATCGGGCAAATGAAATAAACTGCATTCATGGCGATGCCGGCGACTATGACTTCTGGGCCCATTCTGGGCTCAAGGACAAGAAACTGGTGCTTATCAGCCTGACCATTCACGCAGAGAATCTGTCTGTGGTTGAACTGGCCAACGAAGTGGGTTTTACGGGAACTCTCGCGGTTGTTTCCAGGTACCCGGATCAACAGGAAGAACTGGAAGCCCTGGGTTGTATCGCGTTCAATCTATATGGCGAGGCGGGTCATGGATTTGCCGAGCATATTGTTGACCAACTCGGCGACGGGCTTATAGGCGACAAACGCCGGGCTGAGGAATAGACCGGGAGTTCACTGTTCTAATGTGTCTCCCGGGTCTACAACCACGGCTCTTGGTTTTTCCTGAGGCGCATTGAACTGGTCGAGTTTCTGTTTTACTCGGGTTGAATCCGGGTTTATTGCCAGCGCCTGTTCCAGCGATTCCCTGGCATCGTCCCAGCGTTTCAACTTGATCAGGGTAAGGGCCTTGTTGTAATAAACAATATCCAGCGGGACCTTGGCCAACTCGACCGCCCTGGCATAGTCCGCCAGCGCCTTGTCATATTTGCGGGTCTGGTGGAATACATTGCCACGGTTTATATAGATCTTGCCCACGCCAGGCGTGAGCCGCAAAGCCTCATTGTGGTCTTGCATGGCTTTTTCCAGTTGGCTGGTGGCGGCGTGGATGATGCCGCGATTGGTGTAGGTTGCCGCCAGGTCCCGCGGCAGTAGATTATCCTTGCGTATTGCGTTGGTGCAATAGCGAAGCCCGTAATCAGAGAGGGGCGCGTTGCTTTCCTGGTAGCAAAGGGCGGCGTTATCGGAGCCGAAGGTTGTTTTTGACTGTGCCGCCGATGACATCGCGTAGGTCAGACAGAAAATCGTCAGCAGTAATCTCATCGCTGAACTTGAAAAAAAGGGCGCCTGCTGCGCTCTTCGTGATGTCAATGGTATTAGTGAACCGTGGTGATAGACCATGCTTTTATATCTTCGCGATAGGTTTTGCAAAGTCTATCATAGCCAATATAAGTGTTTGTCATAAAAGGGAATTTTATAGGCACAAGATATGAGAATTATTAAGGCATGTCGATGGCCCGTCTATAGCAAGGCCTGCCGCCAATGGCATAAGATGCTGCCTTGCGTGTTTGAGGAGCCATCATGGGAGAGTTGAAAGGCAAGGTTGCCGTTGTTACCGGGGCCAGCAGGGGAATAGGCAAGGGCATAGCCGAAGGGCTGGGTGAGGCCGGCTGCACCGTCTACCTGACGGGCAGGAGCAGCAGCAGTGAGGTGCCCCCGAAACCCCTGACCATTGAGGCCACCGCAGCTTCAGTGGAATCTCTGGGCGGATGTGCCATCCCGGTTGTCGTTGATCACAACCGGGATGAAGAGGTGCGTGCATTATTTGAGAGAGTCGAGCAAGAGCAGGGTCGTCTCGATGTCCTGGTCAACAATGTCTACCAGATACCCGACCCCCCGGCGATGGGTAAAGGATTCTGGGAACATCCGGTCTCTGTCTGGGATGATCAGTGTGGCGTGGGATTACGCGGTTACTACGTTGCATCGGTGTTTGGGGCGGCCATGATGGTTCGTCGGAAGAGTGGCCTTATCGTCAATATCTCATCCCGTGGCGGGCGTGAATATGTGTTCAGCGCCAGCTATGGGGTTGGCAAGGCGGGGGTTGACAGGATGGCTCAGGATTTCGCCCTGGAACTCAGGGAACACAAGGTGGCCGCCCTGTCACTGTCTCCTTCCAAGGTAAAGACAGAGTTCATTCTCGACATGGTTGCGCAGGGCAAGATGCAGATTGACACCGAGCAGGCGCAATCCGTGCGATTTTCAGGCAGGGTCATAGCCGCGCTTGCCGCAGACCCAAATATCATGGGGCGCAGCGGCGGCATCTACACTGTATCTGAGATGGCCAGGGTCTATGACGTGATTGACCCGGACAAAAAACAAGGACTCTGACTCTCGCCAGCCGTCAGGCCTGAATAATCAGCGCCCGCTGTTTATTGCATATCTTGTCGTATTACACGGTTAGACAGGTACGACTTTCTCTGCCTGAGGCCCTTTCTGGCCCTGGGTAACCGTGAATTCGACTTTCTGCCCTTCAGCCAATGTCTTGAAACCATCACCGAGGATAGCGCTGAAGTGAACAAAAACGTCAGGGCCTGATTCCTGTTCAATGAAACCGAAACCCTTGGACTCGTTAAACCATTTAACCGTACCGGTCGTTGTTGCCATGTCTTCTTCCTAATTTCTGTTACAGTTGTTGCTATGGGATTTCATCCCGTTCGAACGTAATACTTACTATTTATGTAAATCAGGAAGTTTTCAAGCTGTTGGGCTGTTGAACTTGGAGCCTGAGCATAAATAAGAAGCGTACTTTCTAGCGATAGGGAGTATACGCGGCTTTGCGGTCATGTCACAAGCAAATGTATGGGTTAAGTGCAGATAAGCCCGGTCAGGAGGCCATTCGGGGCTGAAAAGGCTCGCAGGGCTTGCCTGCCGGGGCTCTTCAATGGTCGGAAGGGCTCATGTTTGTAGCAACCCGCTCATCCGGCACGAACTTCATGGATATGGAGTTTACGCAGTGGCGGGTGTTTTTCGGTGTCAATCCCTCCCCCTCGAACACATGGCCCAAGTGGCCGCCGCAGTTCGTGCAGAGTATCTCGATGCGGAAGCCATCCGTGTCCGGCTCGCGCCGGACGGCTCCTTTGATCTCGTCATCAAACGCCGGCCAGCCGCAATGGGAGTGAAACTTGTCTTCGCTTCGATAAAGGGCAGCGTCACATCGCTTGCAGGCATAGTGGCCGCCCGGTTCGAAATGATCCGTATATTTTCCCGTGAAGGGTGGCTCAGTGCCCTTGTGGAGAATTACCTGATGCTCCTCAGAGGTCAGGTCGTTGTACTCAGCCATGCAATATCCGCCTGAAAATAAACATCGGTATGCGGCATCTTCTGCCACTGATGGATCATACTCGCGCATATCGCCAAGGTATAGCAGGCGCCCCCACCTCCCGTCAATCCCAGGCGATGGGGGTTGTTCCCATCGCCGACAGTGTTTCCAGGCGATGGGGGGTTGTTCCCATCGCCGACAGTGTTTCCAGGCGATGGGGGGTTGTTCCCATCGCCGACAGTGTTTCCAGGCGATGGGGGGTTGTTCCCATCGCCGACAGTGTTTCCAGGGGCGAAGCCCGGGGATCCAGAGTGGCGGCGCTTGCGCCGCCATGCTTTTTGCGGCGTAGCCGCCATGCCCTCAGGTCTGTGTATTTTTCGTGATGAGATGCTAGGCTAAGTTCTGTTTTTGGAGGCCTGAATATGAATATCAAACCCCACCATCTGTTCTTTTTATTATTTGCCGGATTGGCGGGTGGCGTCGAGGCTGCGGGCCAATCCATAGTCGGGAATGAGGTGATGAACCCGGGCAGGGCCTACCTGCTTGCCAACGTACAAAAGCCGGAGGTCCGGGTGATGCCTTCCGGGTTACAGTTCAAAGTGCTGAAAAGAGGGGGAGGCAAGGCGCCCGGTTTGACATCGAGGGTAGTCGCCCACTATCACGGCACCTTGATCGACGGTCAGGTTTTCGACAGTTCCGTGGAACGAGGTCAACCGGCGGAATTTGCCGTCAATCGGTTGATCAAAGGCTGGACGGAAGCGCTGCAAATGATGCAGGAAGGGGACAAATGGCGCCTGTTCGTTCCGCCTGAACTTGCTTACGGCAAGCAGGGGTCGGGCGCTAAAATCCCGCCGGATTCAACGCTGATCTTTGACGTTGAACTGCTTGAGGTAAAAGATTGAGGCCTGGTCGCCAATCAAGACCCGGCGCATGGCTCAACTGGCGTGGTGCTGATTCTCGAAGGGCCATTTCATGAGCGAATTTGCAGAATTAAGGTCAGAATTGGGGGCTGAATTAATGTCAGAGTTCAGGGTGGAAACACGCGCCTGGCTGGAAGCCAATTGCCCCGAGGGTGCCAAAGGTCCGGGGCAGATACCCATCGGCAGTCAATCCATCGAACTGGAGCCGGATGTAAAGCTCTGGCTCGACCGCATGATAGAGAAAGGCTGGACGACGCCCACCTGGCCGAAACAGTATGGCGGCGCGGGGCTTGGCAACGAGGAGTACAGCATCCTCATGGAAGAACTGAAACGGGTCAATGCCAGGCCTCCACTTACAGGGCGGGGCGTAAACTACATTGGCCCGACGATTCTTGAGTTTGGCGACGACGATCAGAAAGCAAGATGGCTGCCTCTTTGCGCCAGGGGTGAAGGCGCTTGGGCGATGGGTTATTCGGAACCGGACGCGGGTTCCGATCTGGCGAGCCTGTCAACCAGAGCCGTGCGTGACGGCGACAATTATGTGCTCAAAGGCCGCAAGATATGGACCAGCGATGCCGCTTATTGTGACTATATTTTCGTGCTGGTTCGCACGTCACCGGAAAAACCGAAACACGATGGCATCAGCCTGATGCTGGTCGATATGCATCAGGCCGGGGTGCATGTTCAGCCCATTCGGCTAATATCAGGCGAGTCGCCTTTCTGTGAAACACTGTTCGAGGATGCGCTTGCCTCGGCGAAAGATGTTATCGGTGGCGTTGACCGGGGTTGGACGGTTGGTAAACGATTGTTGCAGTTTGAACGGTCAACTCATGCGGGTATCAATATATCCGGCTCTCAGGGCGGGCGAGCCGAAGAAAGCAAGCTGCCGACCCAGGTCACGGCGTATGTGGGGAAGAGCGGGGGGCGTATCGCGGACCCGTCCATCCGGGCGAGGTTGGTGCGGCATGAAATGAACACCCATGCCCAGCGGATTACCCAGGCCAGGGCCATTGCCGAACTTCGCAGTCGTGCGCCGGGATTCACCTCGTCCGCAGTGAAATTGACGAACGCGCTTAACATCCAGGAAGGCGACGAATTGCTGATGGAAGCCATGGGTAACAAGGCCCACCATTGGCGGGCCGATGGCGATGCCAACGGCGAAGAAGTGGGTGCCGTCAAACATTGGCTGTATCGGAAGTCCCTGACGATTGCCGGAGGCACCAGGGAAGTTCAACTCAACATTATCGCCAAGCGTGTGCTTGGCCTGCCGGATTAAACTCGCGCAGGAGATGCAGATGAAAATTGTCCTCGGCGTCATAGCCGCATTGATTGTTCTGTATGTGGCCTACATCGTCTATCCAACATTCAGAAAGCGCAGGAAGAAAAGCATTTAAGGACGCGGCTTGCCGCGACTTGATCTAAGGGGCTTCATTGCCGCCCCTCTTGGCTTGCAGCCAATTCACCCCGCTAGAATATTGTTCGGAACAATGATGATAAAAAATTCAGACTTTGAGGGTAGGGCGCGTCTCTCAAAGGAATGAGAAAGAAAAGCAAAAAGAAGATGTATGATACATTCCTTCAATAGTATGATTTTTTCACATACCCTTTGGAGGCCGTTTTATGAGTACCACACGCAAGACGATCATCGTGACCGATCAGCAAGACAACTGGATCAAAGCCCAGATTGCGGCGGGGCAGTTCACCAACGACAGTGAATATATTCGCGACTTGATCCGCCGAGATCAGGCGAGCAAAGCTGAGATTGAAACGATCCGCGCTGCGCTCATCAAGGGCGAAGAGAGCGGAGAACCGCAACCCTTTGATGGCGGCCTGTTCAAACAAGAAATGATCGCGAAACATGGCACAAAAAGAGGCTGAATATCGGCTCGCACCGAAAGCCAGAGACGATATGGAGGTCGTATGGTTTTACTCGCTGACTGAGTGGGGCGGGCAGCAGGCAGAGCAATATGTTGACGATTTGACTGTCGCGTTTGCGTTCTTGGCCAACAGCCCGAAAGTAGGGAGAGGTTGCGACCATATCCGGCAGGGCTATCGGCGACACTCCGTAAAACGCCACATGGTTTATTACCGCGAAACCGCTTACGGCATCGAGATCATGGGCGTTTTACATGACCGAATGTTAGCAACGCGGCATTTATGAAGGGGCGGCGGCAATATCGGTGATGCCAACGGCGAAGAAGTGGGTGCCGTCAAACATTGGCTGTATCGGAAGTCCCTGACGATTGCCGGAGGCACCAGGGAAGTTCAGCTCAACATTATCGCCAAGCGTGTGCTTGGCCTGCCGGATTAAACTCGCGCAGGAGATGCAGATGAAAATTGTCCTCGGCGGAAGCTACCCCGTCAACTATCTTCGCCCGGCCGCACCCGGCTGGCTACCGAACTGGGCCAACGGCAAGCTGGTTGTTATCGATATTGAGCAGCAATATCTGCGGTGATTTCATAGGAGCGCAGCCTGGCTTCGTGGTCATGGATGGAACATACAACGATGAGTTCATCCACCTTTGTTTCATCAATGAAATTGGCGACCTGCCTGTTCACCGTCGCAGGAGACCCCACGGCGGCGCACCGGGATAGATGTTTGAGCATTTGTTGTTCCTCCGGCGATAATCTGCTTTCGTAATCAGCAACAGGCGGGGGCAGTTTACCTGGCACGCCTCGACGCAGGTTGACAAAAGACTGGAGGGAAGAAGTACGCAGCAGGGCCGCTTCTTCGTCCGTGTTGGCCGCGCAGATGTTATAGCCGAGCATCACATAAGGTTCGCTGAGTTGCTCCGAAGGCTCAAATCTTTCGCGATAGACCGCCACCGCCTCGTCCATCTGCTGAGGCGCAAAATGTGAAGCAAAGGAGAATGGCAGCCCCAGCATGGCGGCCAACTGTGCGCCGAACAGGCTGGAGCCGAGTATCCAGATGGGCACCCTGGTCCCGGCGCCGGGGGTTGCCACCACACGTTGCCCTGCCTGCGGCTCCGCCAGGTAATGTTGCAGTTCTACGACATCCCGTGGGAAGTCTCCGACTTCCTGAGACAGGTTGCGGCGCAGGGCCTGCATGGTGAGTCCGTCCGTACCCGGCGCGCGCCCGACGCCCAGGTCGATTCGGTCCGGGTAGATGGAAGCGAGGGTGCCGAATTGCTCCGCTATCATCAGGGGTGCGTGATTGGGCAGCATGACACCGCCTGCGCCGACACGTATCTTCGACGTCGCCCCGGCAATATAGCCGATAACAACGGATGTGGCAGAGGATGCAATACCGGGCATGTTGTGGTGTTCGGCTATCCAGTATCGCTCAAATCCCCAGGCTTCCGCCCGCTGCGCCAGGTCGAGCGTATTCTTTAACGCCTGGCCGACGTCACTGCCCTCGGTCACGGGTGCAAGATCGAGTACGGAGAAGCCAGTCATGACGTCAGTCGCAACTCGTCAAGCATGTTGGTCAGCCCTGTTGGATGAAGCATGCCAGTTTACTTCGCGCTGGCGAGGGGTAACAGCCCCTGCCGGTGCATGTGCTATATTTCATGGCCAGTATGAATTTGCCATCTATTGAGAAGCCGGAGCCCGCCTGTCGAGGACATTGAATGAACCGTTTTACCCCCGCCCAGATTGAAGCCTGGAGAAAAGACGGCTTTGCCGTCATCCCGCAATTTTTTTCGCAGGAGGAACTGGCACCCCTGCGGCTGGATTATGAGCGGATGTATGGAACGTCAGGGGATGGGCCGGATGCGACGGAGGACAAGGAGGACAAGGAGGACAAGGAGGACAAGGAGGACGAAGAGAGCGGGGAGACACTCGGCGCTTTCGGTGAATTTCGCGACGCGCAATTCCGCAATATAGACACCCTGCCATTTGGCGGCTGCTCCGTTGAAATGAACCTGATATCGCTGCACCCCGCCCTGATCGAGTTTGCCATGGCTTTGCTGGGCGTGGAGCGGGTGCACCTGTACCAGTCCCATACCTGGGCGAAGTTTACCGGGGAAGTGGATTATGAGCAGGATTTTCATTGCGACTTCGGCAATCACACTCTCCTGGCGCCGGCAGATACACCGCAACAGAGAAGTGTCGCTTTCGTTATTTATCTGACGCAAGTGACTGATCAGCATGGTCCCTTCCATTATGTCACCAAGGCTGACAGCGATGAGATTCTCGGGCCGGGTCGCGTCAGTGCCGCCGACCTTGAAAAACAGCAGGCGCTGAAATCCAGGGAGAGGTCCGCCGTTGGTCCGGCCGGCACCCTGGTGGCGCACGGCATAGACACATTTCATCGTGGCACCAATCTTACCCTGAGAGGCGGATATCGTTACACCGTGACCATCGGCTACAAGGCCGCCGGCAACGACATGATCGGCTTTCATGTCTGGCAGCAGGCAAAGGATAGAGACTGGTCTCTTGTGCTGAATCACGCTTCCCCGGAACAGTTGAGTTGCCTCGGCATACCCGAACCCGGCGATAAATACTGGACAACGCGAACCCTGAAGCTGACCCAGGCGCGCTGGCCCGAGTGGGACATGTCGGCCTATTTTGCCGCCGCTGGCTGATTATCTGCGCCGCCCCGGGGGTTTCAGCTTGACCAGAATGGCGCCTTTGTTGCCGTCATCGAAACCGAAACTGAGGATGCCGCCGCGCCTTTCGAGGTTGACAAGTTCACTTTGGGCGGCTTGCCCGATCATGCCGCTGCCAACGACGAGGCGCAGATGCTCGGCGGTTCCTGCGCGGGCCTCGGAAACTTCACGATGCAGCTTCTCTATGGCATCCGACACCCGCTCACCCTGGTGAGCAATATCGATGGTCAGGGTTGACCCGTCCGTTTGCAGGTCCAGCCTGTTGTCGCACTTGGGGCACAGGCTGATTTCCCCGGTGAGCGCCATTCCACAGTCAAGGCAGATTTTCCGGCTCACGATGAAGGCGTGAAAGGTTCGTTGAATATTGAAATAAGATTCATGGCGCGTTTTGAACCATAAGCTGCTTGACCTTTTTGTACAAAAGCCTATCATGCGCGGCATCTTCAGAAAACACACAAGAACCCATGAACTATTCGGCGTCAACAATCATGTCCCCGCAATTCGCATTTAGCAATGCGGCCTGTGCACGGGCTGAAAAAAGGCGAGATGTGCAACCCTTGCCCGCTGCGGATATGTATCGGAGTGATGTTCACCGGGGTTCGGAAGAACGAGTCCTGAACCATCAAGTCCTGAACCATCAAGTCCTGAACCATCAAGTCCTGAACCATCAAGATATAAACAAGAGTATGGATAGTTTGACAACCTGACGAAAGCAGCTTTTTTTCGGCAGGCCATGTCATAAAGAGCCTTCCGGAGCAGCAGATACAGCCCCGGTTGGCGAGAGTTGACCGGGGTTTTTTTTGCCCGGTGAAAAACAGAGGAAGCGTCATGTTTGATCTGGCTATATTTGCCAACCCTGTCAGGTTGAAGAAAGAATTTCTTGAGACTACCGAGGTCGCTGATCAGGCGGTCCCGGCGGAGCTTGCCCATGAGTTTGAGCAGATCAGGGCCGAAAACCCGGACATGCTGATGACGGGCAACTTCTGGTGGAATTTCATCCGCACCTACGGGCGTCACATTGCAAAACTGATTGCAGGGAAGGCTTTTCTCACCCTGCTGGTGCTGGTCTCGGTTCTTGCCAGTCAGCTTGTCCTGGATGAAAGTAACACCCTGGTCGCCGCCTTGTGGCTGCTGGGTTTTTATGCAGTTGTGCAGATTGTCATGAAAATCGTCAATGCCTGGGCCTCGCTGCTGCAGAACCAGTTGTTTGTGTGTACGCGTACCTTCGTGACCCTGCGCATGAACGCGAAACTGCTGCGGATGGGGCAAATCCCGGCGGAAGAGTTTTCCACCGGCAACCTGAAGACCTTGATCTCTTCGGACATCTACCGTATCGGGGATTTTTTCCACGCGGTCTTCCGTAATGGCATGCCCTGCATTCTGGCGGTGCTGATTCTCGGCCCGATCATCGTCTACTACATGGGCGTCCCGGGCTTGCTGGCGATGCTTGTCGGCTTCGGCGCCATGCCTCTGGCCTTCCTGTTCGGTCGTTATGTTCACAAGAAGGAAGAACGCATCAAGCGTGAGGAGGACACCTTGTCCACCATCGTCGGCGAATGGGTGACCAATGTACGCCTGTTGCGATTCCTGGGATGGGAAGGGCTGATGCGCACCCGCATCGCCTCCCATGTCAGGACACTGGTGATTCAGGCTACGAAACAACACGGGGCCAATCTCATGAACTTTGGCGTCAGCATGACCTGGTGGTTGTTGCCAATCATCGTGTTGCTCTGGGCCAATCAGATTTTCGCCGCCAGCGAGGACCCGGTCGCCCTGTTTGGCAGTATCTGGATGCTGAACCACATCACGCTCTACATACGTTGGTTGCCGAACATTTTTATCGACTATGCCTCGGCATCCGCCTGCGTGAATCGGCTTGAGAAGTTGTTCCGGCACAAGGACATAGAGGAATACCTCTTGCCGGACTGGCATGCATCAGTCAGCCAAGCCAGGCCAGTGCGTTTGCATATCAACAAGGTTTGTTTTGCCTATGGTGACGCCAGACCCGTCATCAGCGGTCTGTATCTCACCCTTGACCTGGCGGAGCCCGTCAGCCTGATCGGGCGAGTGGGTAGCGGCAAATCCACCCTGCTGAAGCTGGTGTGCGCGGAACTGAAACCGACATCGGGCAGTATTCAGGTTGAGTTTGATAACGGCGTTATTGCCGATCTCTGGCATGCCAACATATATCGCAGATACCGCAGCCTGATTGGTTACATGCCGCATGAGGCGTATCTCAGCAACACAAGTTTTGCGATTAACGTGTCTCTGGATTCCGATGTTGGCGGTGAAGACGTCATGGCGGCGATTCGTATGGCGGAACTCAGCGCCGATGTGACGCAATTGGAAGGCGGGCTTGCCGAGGAAGTGGGAGAGACGGGTGTGAACCTGTCCGGCGGTCAGAAGCAACGGGTGAGCCTGGCGCGCGCCCTTTATTCCCGCCGGCCATACCTTGTACTTGACGATCCGTTGAGCGCCGTTGATACGGAGACGGAGACGCTGTTGATGGGAAACCTGTTGGGCAACACCGAGGGTTTTTTACTGTCGAGTCACAGGCTCGGGGAATTGCGACATACGAAACGGCTGCTGGTTCTCGATGGCGGTGACATCATCGAGGACGGCGACCCGAATGAACTAATACAGGATTTCCGTTCCGAATTCAGCCGACACCTGAACGCCGGTGATTTTGGATTGGAGGAATAGCGATGCAACACAAAAACTTTGTTACTGCTGAAGAAGTCTCAGCGAAACAGCACAACCTGAAAACGCTGGCGAGGTTTGTGTTGTCCTTATCGATGCTGCAAAAATTGGCGGTGCCAATCCTGCTGGTGATATTTTTCGCCGCCGCCATTCCACCTTACTTTCTCTGGTTTGTAGGAGAGATGGTGTCTTGCGCAAGCAACAGCGACTGCGTGGTATCCCATCGGTTGCTTGACAGGGAGTTCTCGGTTCCGGCGACCTTCTCGACTCTCTTTGTGCTCCTGCTGCTGGCGATGTTCTGCCGAATAGGTGCATGGATGCTCTTTGAATTGTCGGCGCAGTGGTCCACCCAGAAAATTCAGGCGGATATGATGCAGTCCGTCTCCGGTGTGAGAACCACCTTCTTTGACGAGAATCCGTCCGGCAGGCTGCTCAACAGGCTGTTGGGTGACTACGGCATGTTGCGCCTCGATGGTGTGGGGACCCTTGGCGACACCGCCAATGGCCTAATCGAGGTTTTGTGCGTTGGTGCATTGGTCATGGTGGCCAGCCCCACCGCCGGTCTGCTGATCCTGCCGGCTGTATTGCTGTATGTGGCCTTGCAGACGCAGCTTGCGCCCATGATGAGTCATGCGCAGGAACTGCGGGCGGTCAAGATCGGTGAGACCTTGCATCGGGAAACCGACCTGATAGAGGGGCGCACCATCTTCACGCTTTACAACAAGCAGAAAAACCTGCTGGAACGGATTTACAAAGCATTCGGCGACTCGATGAACAGCCAGCTCTTTTATGCGCGGCTGATGAGTTGGGGGATGCTCTGGATGGGATTGATTTCCGCGGGTTATGCCGTGGTTGTATACGGATTCCTGATTTATGGATTGCATTTTGGTTTTGTCACAACGACCCTTGCGGCGGTTGTGATAACCGCTGTGTTCAACCTGAACAATCTGTTCTTCAACCTGGCCTGGGATATGGCGTTTCTTGGGGAGACCGCTTCTCACGCGAGGCGGGTCTTCTTCATGATTGATCTGCCCGGCGAGGCCAGCGAAGAAAGCGAGGCACTGCCGGTCAGGCCACTGCCGATGGATGTCGTCCTGGACGGTGATATTGTGTTTGATGATTACGCCATGTCTTACAGGCCCGGTCTGCCGAAAATCCTCGATGGGCTTTCCCTTGTCATACCCGAGGGTAAGAAGGTGGGCATTACCGGGCGGACGGGCGCCGGTAAATCATCGTTGATGCAGGCGTTGTTCAGGATGGTCTATCACCGGAACGGAGACATTCGCATCGGCGGCCAATCCATCTTTGACGTGGAGGTAAACCGCCTTCGCAGTCACTTTGGTGCTGTGCCGCAGAACCCCTATCTGTTCATGGGGACGATTCGGTTCAACCTGAAAGGAAGCCTGGATGTGTCCGATGATGTGTTACGTGCGGCCCTCAATACGGTTGGCCTGAATGTCAGCCTCGACGCGAGGGTGCTGGAGGGCGGCAAGGATTATTCAGTCGGCGAGCGGCAACTGCTTTGCATTGCGAGGCTCATCTTGCTGGAAAAGCGCTACATTCTCATGGACGAACCCACCAGCGCACTCGACCGCAAGACGGACGAGATGATCCAGCAATTGATGCACACGGTTCTGGCGGATAAGACGGTGGTCACGATTGCGCATCGGCTTGAAAGCCTCGACAGATACGACCTGATTCTGGAATTGAGCGAGGGCCGTCTTGTCAGGCAGTTCCGGGCGGGCGAACTGCCGGCGACGGTGACACCCCCCCTTTCCCGTCATTCCAGGCGATGAGGGTTGTTCCCATCGCCGACAGTGTTTCCAGGCGATGAGGGTTGTTCCCATCGCCGACAGTGTTTCCAGGCGATGAGGGTTGTTCCCATCGCCGACAGTGTTTCCCAGGCGTAGCCCGGGAATCCAGAGTGGCGGCGAAAAGTCTCATTTGTATCTGGGCCCGGCCAGGGCACCGTCCCGGCCCCCGAACTGGAATCCTTGATAATCGTTGGCCGCCACCTGATCACAGGTTTCAAAATACATCGGCAGGCCGCCGGTGAACGGCATGAACACCCGCGGTTTGCCGGGTACGTTGGCACCCAGATACCAGGAGTTGCATCGCGGCATCAATGTCTTGTCGGCCAGTTCGTTGCCCTGGCTTACCCAGGCGTCCTCGGCGTCCGCTTCCGCTTCTATGGTGCCGAGCTTTCTGTCTCTCATATAGTCGAGGCAGTTCATGATCCAGTTCACATGCTGCTCAATGGTGACGATCATATTTGACAATACCGACGGGCTGCCGGGGCCGGATATGGTAAAAAGGTTGGGGAAGCCGACGGTGGAAAGCCCAAGATACGTCCGCGGCCCGGCCCGCCACTTCTCCTGCAGGGTGAGGCCGTTCTTGCCGCGGATATCAATCTTGAGCAGGGTGCCGGTCATGGCGTCGAACCCGGTTGCGAATATCAGGGCGTCAAATTCATACGCCCTGTCGCCGATAGCCAGACCCTTGTCGGTAATGACATCAATGGGATGCTTGCTGACATCCACCAGGCTCACATTGCTGCGATTGAAGGTTGTGTAGTAATTGGTGTCAACACACAGTCGTTTGCAGCCAACAACGCCGTTCGGGCATAGCAATGCCGCCACCTCCGGGTCATCCACCAGATCGCGAATCTTGTTGCGAATAAATTCTGCGACGATGGCGTTTGCTTCGAGTGACGCGCCCAGGTCGCCGAAAGCGCTGAGGAAGCCCAGCCCGCCCTGGGCCCATTTTTCCTCGAACCGCCGCTTGTGAAGCGCGTCGCTCGCATCCATCACGGAATCTTCGTAACGCGGCCTGCGTGCGCCGAATCCCGCATACATCCGCCTGTTGTCCTCGCGGAAATTCGCGTAGTCCTGCTTGATGGCGTCGATAAAATCCGGGTCCAGGTCCTGGTTATGGGCGGGGATGGAAAAGTTTGCCGTGCGTTGAAAAACGGTCAGTTGCTTCGCCTGCTCGGCGATCAAGGGAATGGACTGTATCGCCGATGAACCCGTGCCGATGATACCGACACGCTGGCCGGTAAAGTCCACCCCTTCATGGGGCCATTGCCCGGTGTGATAGGTCGGCCCCCGGAAGCTGTCGATGCCTTTGAAGTCCGGCTTGTTGATGGCAGAGAGGCAGCCGGTCGCCATGATGCAGAACCGGCTATGAATAACCTCGCCCGTGTCGGTGGTCACTGCCCAGATGCCTGTTTTCTGATTGTAATGGGTGGACTTGACCCGGGTATTGAATGTGATGTGTTCTCTCAGGTTAAAACGGTTGGTAACGTGGGCGGCATATTCGAGAATTTCCGGTTGTGTTGCGTAGCGTTCACTCCACTGCCACGTCTGTTGCAATTCATCATCAAATGAATAGGAGTATTCCATGCTCTCCACATCGCATCGGGCACCCGGATATCTGTTCCAGTACCAGGTGCCGCCGACATCGTCGCCAACCTCGAAGGCGCGCACGGAATAATTCCCCCCCAGCATCCGGTGCAGGGTGTACAGCCCCGCAAAGCCTGCTCCGACAATTACTGCATCAATGATCTGTTGTTTCATGGGTATACCTGTTGACTCGACAAGAGGCATTATTCCTTATTCGCCTGATGCTGTCAGTCGCCGGGGGGAGTCACGAATACTCGCTCATTGCTGGCGGATATGGAACCACTGTAGCGCATTTAAGGCTATGATGGCCGTAACCCGGAACGGAAAACACCGATGTACAGGACGCTCGTCGTGCTGGGGGTCGCCCAATGCTTTGGTCAGGCTGTCGCCCCCATGATGGTGCTGCTGGGCGGGCTTGTGGGCGCAAAGCTCGCGCCTTCTCTGGGCTGGGCAACGGCTCCCATGGCCATCATGATTGTCGGCACCGCCTGCACGACCATCCCGGCTTCATTGCTCATGTCCCGAATAGGCCGCAGGGCCGGCTTGCTGATTGCGACAGGCCTGGCGGTTGCCGCCGGGTTGCTTGCCGCCTGGTCCATTAACCACGAACAGTTCCAGGTTTTTTGCCTGGCGTCCTTCATGCTCGGCGGATATCTCGCCTTTCTGCAACAGATTCGCTTCGCCGTTGCCGAATCAGTGCCGGCTGCGGAAGTGCCCAAGAGCCTGTCAATTCTGATGTTGACGGGGATAGTCGCCGCCATTCTTGGCCCAGAAGTTGCGAAGCGATACAGCCAGGTGGAAGGCTACTCTGAGTATGTCGGGTCCTTTCTCGGCCTTAGTGCGCTGGTGGCCATTTCTTTTTTCGTGTTGTTTTTTTTCTATCGCAATACGGTTGTCGAAATCGAAAAACACGATGAAGCTGTTCGCCCTTATGCTGAGATACTGAAGAACCCATCCATACTGCTGGCGATTATCGCGGCCGTGGTGGGCTGGAGCATTATGAGCCTTGTCATGACTGCAACGCCCGTCCACATGCATGAGATGGATAACCATAGCCTGGATGACACCACCTGGGTCATCCAGAGTCACATACTTGCCATGTACATACCGTCCCTGTTCAGCGGCTTACTGATTACCCGGTTCGGTGTGAAAAAAATCATTTATGCTGGCGCCGCCCTGATGCTGGGCTGTGTATTTGTGGGCTATGGCAAGCCGGCGCTCATACACTATTGGGGGTCGATGGTCCTGCTGGGTGTCGGCTGGAACTTCCTGTTTGTTGGCGGAACCACGCTGCTGACCCTGTCTTACAGGAGGGTAGAGCGCTTCAAGGTACAGGCTCTGAACGACTTCCTCGTGTTCAGTCTGCAAGCCTTTGGTTCCCTGGGTGCGGGTCTGTTGCTTGTCAACCTTGGCTGGAACGGTGTCATTGTGATGAGCCTGCCCTGGATTGTCCTGTTGGTGTCCTTTCTCTGGTTAAGCCGCCGGTTTGATGCGTCATCAAAAGTTGCCGGGTGAATATATCCCGTTAAACTGCACATATCTTGTTGAGCGAGTACTGACTTGACTTATGTTATCGAGCGGGAGCCGCCTGCGGTCATTCCCGTCAGAGGTTCAGAGGGCGGCTTCCCGGTGAACAATATCTATTGTGTTGGCCGTAACTACGCGGACCATGCGCTGGAGATGGGTGGCGACCCGGGCAGAGAGCCGCCTTTCTTCTTTATGAAGCCGTCCTTCGCTGTCCTTGCCGGTGGCGGAGACATGATTTACCCGAGCCTGTCTGCCGATGTGCATCACGAGGTTGAACTTGTGGTTGCGCTTGGCGTCGGCGGGCAGGACATTGCAACCGAGAACGCCATGTCTCATGTTTTTGGCTATGCGGTTGGCCTGGATATGACACGGCGTGATTTACAAGCGGAGGCAAAGGAGAAAAGCAGACCCTGGGAGGCGGGCAAGACTTTTGTTCATGCAGCACCCTGTGGTGACCTGGCCCGGTTGTCGGATTGCGGAGAGTTGAACCAAGGCGACATAGAACTGGCGGTCAATCGGGAGACAAGGCAGGCCGGCAATCTTGACCAGATGATCTGGCGGGTGCCGGAAATCATCAGCAGACTGTCGGCGTTATTCCTGCTCAGCGCAGGCGACCTGGTGTTTACGGGGACCCCGGCGGGTGTCGGCCAGATACAGCCGGGTGACGTGATAGATGCGCGGATTGAAAGTCTGCCCGGGTTGTCATTTAAGGTAAGTTCATCCTGAATTGACTAAAATACCCGCATTTCCTGCGCCGGGCCTCATGCCTTGTGTTCGCCACCCAGCGCCAGGTAAAAGGCCGGGAGAAATCTCGATAGTTCGAGCGTCATGTTGGCGAAGGCTGCGTCGGTCTGTGCAATGGCATTATCATATTCATCGTCGCCGTCATGGGTGGAAAGGGATTTGATCTGCCGCAGCACCAGGTTTTTGTCTACGACGACCCGCATGTCGCCATGCCAGACAAGTGACAATCTGATGCAGGTCTTCCCGGCGTCCAGGTGCGCCCTGATCTCGCCTGTTGCCAGGTCCTGTTTTCGGCAAGATACGGTGCTGCCGTCTTCCGGGTCAGCAAGGTCGCATTGGTCCCCGAGGGTAAAATGTTCCGGCAGCTTGCGGGTGTGCAGCCAGTGAGTGAAAGTATCCGCCGGTTTTGATCTGACTTGCGGCGGGGTGACTTTCAGGCTGCCGAGGCTTTGCCTGAGACAGTCGAGGAACATCTCCGCTTCCGATGATGAAACCGTATCGATCACCAGCAGGTTATCTGCGGGGCTTATATAGCCCGAGATTCGTTTTGATTTTGGCAGTGCCCGGGGCAGCAGTTCAGCCAGAGCGTCTTCCTTGAAGCGTTGTTTTTCCCTGGCGCGAACAGGTCGTTTTTCGAGGGCTTCGAGCCGGGTGATCTTTTCGTCCAGAATTTCCGCCAGAGCGCTGCCGGGCACCACCTTGTCTTCGCGTTTCGCGCACAGCAGCAGGCAGCCAGCCGCCTCGTGAACCAGGCCGCCCTCGGCGACAGGCGCAACCCAGCCAAAAGATGAAGGTCGCAGACCGCCGCATGGTGTAAAAGCTTGTTGCTGTAATGCCGTTTCAAGGGCGCTCCCGTCAATGTCCAGGGGAACTGTAAGCCGATACACATGGGCATGCCTGAAAAACATCAATCAACTCCGTAGACGGGTCGCGCATTATACGCTGCTATAATCCCCCGGTCAGGCAGATTTGGTCTAAACGATGTTGCAAGCCCATGCACTTGCTTGTGAGAGAGACGGGAGGCGGTTGTTCCGCGCACTGGATTTCTCACTTGACCCAGGTGAGTTGTTGCAAATAACCGGTGTCAATGGCAGCGGGAAAACAACACTGCTCAAAATCCTCATGGGGCTGTACACGGACTATGAGGGAGATGTTCGCTGGGAATCTGACCGCCACCCCATCTACCTTCCTCTCTACCCTCCACTCTACCTCGGCCACAAGCCGGGCGTCAGCAACGGGCTGACGGTACTGGAAAACCTGGCCTGGCTTTGCGCACTGCAAGGGCTGAACAAGACGGCCAGTGAACTGGATGAAGCCCTGTCGTCTCTCGGTCTTGTGGATCATCGGGACAGCCTCTGCGCCAACCTGTCCGAGGGCCAGCGGAAGCGGGTCAACCTGGCCCGTTATATTCTTTGCGATAACGCCTGTTGGATCATGGATGAACCTTTCAGCGCCATTGACGCCCCTGGGCGTGCTTTCCTGGAGGAAAAAATGCAACAGCAAGTCAGCGGCGGCGGCGCTATCATCCTGGCCAGCCATCAGCCGCTGGCGGTTACCAACAACTTCAAAGAGGTGTCTTTGTGACCTTTTACCTGCGGACGCTGAAGCGGGAACTGCTGCTGCATTGGCGTAATCTTTCCGATGTACTCAACCCGCTGGTATTTTTTCTGGTCGTGGTCACCTTGTTTCCACTTGGTCTCGGACCCTCGCCGGATCAGTTGAGCCGGGCGGCGCCCGCTGTCATCTGGGTGGCTGCGCTGCTGGCGACACTGATGTCCGTGAGTATGATGTTTCACAGTGATTTTGATGATGGTTCTCTGGAGCAACAGCTAGTATCCGGGCGTTCGATGCTGCTACTGGTTCTGGCAAAGGTGTCTGCTCACTGGTTGGTGACGGGTTTGCCCCTGGTACTGCTGGTGCCGTTAGTGAGCCTGGTCATGTTTGTCGAGGGCGACGGCCCGGGGGCTATGCTGCTGTCGCTGCTGTTGGTGTCCCCCACCCTGAGTCTGCTTGGCGCTATTGGCGCCGCTCTGACGGTGGGCCTGGCCAGGGGCGGATTGTTGGTTTCGGTCCTTGTCATGCCGCTCTATGTGCCGGTGCTGGTACTGGCAACCGCCATGGTTCAGGCAGCGATATCAGGCGACGGGATTGTTGGCTACGTCTATTGGCTCGGCGCCATACTTTTACTTGCTCTGGGCCTTGCGCCACCCACTATTGCCGCCAGCCTTCGGGTTGCCGTCGAACGGTGAGGGGTTGCACTGGTAGAATTGCGCTTATGCTCGAATGGTTTCACAGGCTGGGTTCCCCGCGAACCTTTTTTGAAATGTCCGGTCGCTGGCTGCCCTGGTTGCTGGGTCTGTCGATTGTCGGCCTGGTGACGGGTGCGGTCTGGGCTTTGTTGTTCGCGCCCCCTGATTACCAGCAGGGGAATAGTGTGCGCATCATGTACATCCATGTTCCTGCGGCCGTTCTTGCCCAGTCCGGTTACGCCATGATGGCCGGGGCGGCGGCGGCGTATCTGATCTGGCGGATAAAACTTGCTGATATGGCAGTGGAAGCCATAGCGCCTGTCGGGGCTTCCATCACCTTTCTTGCGCTGATGACCGGCGCCCTCTGGGGTAAGCCAACCTGGGGAACCTGGTGGGAATGGGATGCGCGGCTGACGTCAACCCTTGTGTTGTTCTTTCTCTATGTCGGCATGATGGCGCTACGCGCCGCCCTGAACCGTCAGGCGACAGCCGGGAGAGCCTGCGCCATCCTGGCGCTGGTGGGCGTTGTCAACCTGCCGATTATCAAGTATTCGGTTGAGTGGTGGTATACACTTCATCAACCAGCCAGCTTTTCATTGACGGCAAGGCCGACCATGCCGATGGAAATGTGGCTGCCTCTGCTTGTCATGGTCATAGCCAGCTACCTGTTTTTTTTCACGGTATGGATCATGCGGATACGTAACGAGATACTGGTGCGTGAGCGCGCAACTGACTGGGTCAGGCAATGGATCATTTCGCAATGAGATTCGATAGCCTTGGCGCTTTCATAATGATGGATGGTCATGGCCTTTATGTGTGGGCGGCTTATGGCGTCGCCCTGGTCATAGTCGTGCTTAACCTGTTGTGGCCTAAACTCAGACGGCTTGCCTTTATCAGAGAGGAAAAACGCCTGGCGTCACGCAGAGGGGCGGAGCGGACATGAAGTTTGGCAGGATGAAAACCCACCGCAGGAACAGGTTACTGCTGGTGTCTTTTCTGGTTCTTACCGCCACCGGCGCCGTGACCCTGGCATTGCTCGCACTCAATGAAAACATAAACCTTTTTTATTCGCCCGCCCAGGTGGTCAATGGTGAGGCGCCCGGGAACAGGGATATCAGGGTGGGTGGCATGGTGCTCAAGGGCAGTGTGCAAAGGTACGGGCCAGGGCTGGGCGTATCTTTTGTCATCGGTGATCTCCAGGCCGCCGAGGTGAGCGTGGCATATACGGGCATACTGCCGGATATGTTTCGGGAAGGGCAGGGCATCATTGCAACGGGCCAACTGAACGAAGATGGCCTGTTCATCGCCAGGGAAGTGCTGGCCAAACATGATGAAAACTATATGCCGCCGGAGGTGGCCGATGTGATCGCCGAAGCGCATGAAAAAGGGAAGGCCGACGGCAGATGATCCCCGAGCTAGGACACTTTTCGCTGATCCTGGCCCTGGGTCTGAGCCTGCTGCTAGCTGTACTGCCCACTGTCGGCGTCATCAGGCGTGATGCACTCTTGATGCGTTCCGCCGCTTCACTGTCGGCGGGGCTGTTCGTTTTTCTACTGTTCAGTTTCTGTTGTCTGCTGGTTGCCTTCCTCGAAGACGATTTCACCGTGAAGTATGTCGCCGACAACTCCAACTCGGCACTGCCGGAAAGGTACAAGGTATCCGCAATCTGGGGTGCCCATGAAGGGTCCTTCCTCCTCTGGACGCTGGTCATGGGTGGCTGGACCCTGGCCGTTGCAACTTTCAGCGGCAATCTGACGATGGATATGAAAGCCAGAGTGCTTGCCGTGATGGGCGCGCTCAGTGTCGGCTTTGTTTCGTTCATGTTGTTTACCTCCAACCCTTTTGACCGCAACCTGCCCATCTACCCGGCGGATGGTGCAGACCTGAACCCTCTATTGCAGGACTTCGGGCTGATCGTTCACCCGCCAATGTTGTACATGGGTTATGTCGGTTTCTCGGTACCCTTTGCTCTCGCCATTGCGACTCTGACAGCGGGCAGGCTTGATGCTGCCTGGGCCAGATGGTCGAGGCCCTGGACCAATGCCGCCTGGGCATTCCTGACGGTTGGCATCACTCTGGGTAGCTGGTGGGCCTACTATGAGTTGGGTTGGGGCGGCTGGTGGTTCTGGGACCCGGTGGAAAATGCGTCCTTCATGCCCTGGCTGGCGGGCACAGCTTTGATTCATTCCCTGGCGGCGAGTGAGAAGCGAGGCGTGTTCAAGAGATGGACGGTACTGCTGGCAATAACGACCTTTTCAATCAGCCTGCTTGGCGCCTTCCTCGTGCGCTCAGGCGTCCTGACTTCCGTCCATGCCTTTGCCGTGGACCCGACTCGCGGGCTTTTCATCCTGGCGTTCATGATCCTGGTTGTTGGCGGGTCACTCATCCTGTACGCCTTCAAGGCATCCGGCATTCGCAGCCATGCAAGTTTTGCGTGGAACTCCCGTGAAGCCCTGTTGCTGTCCAATAATCTGCTGTTGCTGCTGGCGACCGCTGCTGTCCTGCTGGGGACCCTCTATCCGCTCCTGTATGAAGTCATGACATCCGGCCAGAAAATCTCCGTCGGCCCGCCTTACTTCAATCAGGTTTTTGTGCCTGTCGTGGCGCTGCTTGTTGTCGTTATGGCGGTGGCTCCCTTTTCCCGCTGGCGCAGGACAGACCCGGCGAGATTGGTTGGTGATCATCGTATTCTTTTTCTGCTGGTGCTTCTGACGGTTGGCCTGGTGTCTTTTTTCCTGCGCAATGCCGCGGGCAATGCCGTGGAGATAACCGCCCTGGGTATGGAATCCCTGGCCGTGTGGCTTCTGTTCCTGCTGGTGCGTCATGGGTTGCAAACAAGCAAAGGCGGGCGTAAATCCAGCACTGCCTCCTATGCAGGCATGCTGCTTGGGCATACGGGTATCGCCATCGCCATCCTCGGGGTAACCGTCACGACCTACTACTCTGAAGGCAAGGATGTGCGGATGAGCCCGGGGGACAGGGCTGAATTGTCGGGGTATGCGTTCGAGTTTGCCGGCATCGAGAAAACAAACGGCCCCAACTACTCGGCGGACAGGGCCGAGTTCAGGGTAACCCGGCAGGGTGAATCCGTGGCTGTACTGTATCCTGAAAAGAGGTTCTACCCGGCGTCGGGCAACACCATGACAGAGGCGGATATGGAACCGTCTCTTCTCCGTGATCTGTATATCGCCCTTGGGGAACCTGTCGGAGAAAATGCCTGGGCGGTGCGGCTGCATGTCAAACCGTTTGTTCGCTGGATATGGTTTGGCGGATTGCTGGTGGCTCTGGGCGGGTTTACTACCCTGTTCGACCGCCGATACCGCCGCCAGCGCAGGTTGCGGGCAACCCCACCGGCCTCGCAGCCTTTGGAGGCTGCACTGTGAATGACAGCCTGCCGCCGATCAACACGATCAACAAGAGTCTGCTGATTCCCCTGGGGGTTTTCATCCTGCTGGTGGTGTTCCTGGCGCTGGGGTTTCAGCTCAAGGACCCGCATTACCTGCCATCTGTATTGATTGACAAACCCTTCCCGCAATTCGCACTCAAAGATTTGCATGACCCGGACACAATCAGAAGACGGGAAGACCTGACAGGAGAGACGGCGCTGGTCAATGTCTGGGGCAGTTGGTGCCCAAACTGCATCATCGAGCATCCGGAGTTGTTGCGAATTGCCAGGCAGGAGTCAGTCCCGCTTTATGGCATCAACTACAGAGACGATGTTGGCAAGGCGCTGGCCTGGCTGGAACGCCGGGGAGACCCCTTCAGGTTCAATATCCTTGATGATGAGGGCAGGCTGGCCATTGACCTGGGTGTATATGGCGCCCCTGAAACCTTTGTTCTGGATGCGCGGGGCGTCATTCGCTTCCGTCATGTCGGGCCGATAACCGGTGCCGTATGGCGGGAGCAGTTACGCCCGGTAATCGAACACCTGCGGGCCGGTAATGATTAGGCTGATGACCTTGGTATGCCTGTTGGGCACTGCGCTCTCTGCCGCATCGGCGATAGACGCCTACCCCTTCCCAAGCGATGAGTTGCAACATCGGTACGATGCGCTGATCGAGGAATTGCGTTGCCCGCAGTGCCTGAACACCAATCTTGCCGGGTCTGATGCCATGATTGCCCGGGATTTGCGCCGCGAAGTCCACAGGATGCTGCTGGCAGGCAAATCCGACCGGGAGATTCTGAACTTCATGTATGAACGCTACGGCGACTTCATCTTGTATCGCCCGCGTGTCGGCATCAAGACGATATTCCTCTGGTTCGGCCCGCTGGTTTTTCTGGCCCTGGCCGTCCTGATTTTCATTCGCCGGGTCAGGTCTGGTGGCGCACCCGCCGCCTTGGAAGTGGCTGAAAAGGAAAGGCTGCAACGGCTGCTCGAAGAGGAAGATTGCTGATGTTCTGGCTGATCGCAGTATTGCTTCTTGGTCTGGGCATTTTCTTTATCGCCGCGCCGCTGCTTGTCGGCAGCAGGCGGGATACCGGGGTTGAACGCAGGGACATGAATCTGAGGTTATACCGGGAGCGGGTAGCGGAACTGGAAGCCGCGCCGGAAACGGAACAACAGGAGCAACTGATCCTGGAAGCCCAGCGAGAATTGTTGGGAGATACAAGTCAGGCGGAAGCACCTGCCGCGACAGTGGGCGGCAACAGAAAACTGTTCATCGGCGCGGCGGCCCTGCTGCCTCTGTTTGCCGTCCTGTTCTATACGGACCTGGGTCTTGGCCGCGGCGCGCTGCCGGATGTCATCCTGACCGAGCAGTTGATTTCGGCGAACATGACAGACTACCGGCAACTGGCGGCAGCAATGGCAACCAGGGTAGAGCAGAAACCGGGGAATACGGATATGCAGTTCCTGCTTGCCCGCCTCTTGACCAACCTTGGCGAATTCGACCAGCCGGTGAAAATTTACACAGGCCTGCTTGAGCAGTTCCCCGGCGACCCCAACCTTGCCGTCCACCATGCGGAAGCCCTTTTTTTACTCGATGGCAGGAAGCTGACTGGCAGGGTGCAAGTGGCCATAGAAACGGCCATGCGCTTGAGCCCCCATAACACCAACCTTCTGGAACTCCAGGCCATCGCCGCCATAGAAGCGGGCGACCATGCCGCGGCGCTGGCCTGGTTTGAGCGGCTACTGGCCACAGGTGTTACCGGCCAACGGGCGGAGCTGGTCCGCTCGGCAATGCAAGGGTTGCGGCAGCCGGCCCCGGCACCTGGCGATAAGATGCGTGCGCTACAGGTCCGGGTGGCGGTGGGCCCGGGTGTAAACCTGCCGCCGGAGAGTAAAGTGTTTGTCTATGCCAGGGCTTGGGATGGCCCCCCGATGCCGCTGGCGATACAAAAGCTGACGCTGGCGCATTTGCCTGTGACGGTTCGCCTGGATGAGTCCATGGCCATGATGCCGGGGGCGAGGCTGGCCGATTTCAACCGCGTGCAGGTTATTGCTCGCGTATCTTCCAGGGGCGAAGCGGCATCTGCGCCGGGTGACTATGAAGCCAGGACTGGCGAACTCGATATAACCGGCGAGGAAGTGCAAGTGAATCTGTTGATAACAGAGCAGCTGGTCGAGTGAAACGCCGCCATGTACATTGCGAATTTCGCGAAGCGAAAACGCAATGAGCGCTGAAACTACCACGGCGACAGCATTTTCCGCAGGAAAATTGCGAGAGCCCCCCACAGCAAAAAAGTAGATATACAGGCCCGAATATAGGTATGGTGTGGCGCAAGTGTTACACTAGGTAACATTCAGGCAGTATCACAAGAGTTCGCTCGACAGGAGTTAGCGTGAATATCAGGTACATTCTCGTCGGTTTCATGGTGGTTGCAATGGCAACCTGGGTGCTTTCCGGCGAACTATCCGACAACACGATTACCGCCAATGAACAGGGCGCGGATGAATCCGTTTCAGGCACTGCCAGCCAGGCGGAGGATGTCGCGCTGGTGCGCGCCGTCAAAAGCAGGGCGGACAGGCAAACGGTCTACCTGGATGTCAGAGGGCAGACCAAGGCGAACAGAGTCGTGCAGGTCCAGTCCGAGGTGGCCGGGAAGATCGAACAACTGCCCGGTGAAAAAGGCCGGCGGGTGAAAAAAGGTGATGCGCTTTGTCGCCTGGCCATTGATTCACGGCGTAACGAATACACCCAGGCTCTTGCGGAACTGAAGAGCGCCCAGCTTGAATTTGATGGGTCTGTTGACCTGAACCGTAAGGGATTACAGTCGGAGATATTGCTGGCCCGGGCCAGGGCGGCTCTGGAGCAGAGCAAGACAAGGGCCCGGCAGACTCAACTCGCGCTGGAAAAGACGGAAATAGTCGCGCCCTTCAATGGCGTTGTGGCGAGCCAGCCAGTGGAGGTGGGGGACTTCCTCCAACGCGGCGATACCTGCATCGGCCTGATGGAAATTGACCCCATACTGGTCGTTGGTCAGGTGGCGGAAAAAGACATTCATCAACTGGCAATGGATGACAGCGTAACCATCGAACTGATTGCCGGCCGACCCCTGACGGGCAAGGTCAGCTATATCGGCCATTCCCCGGACATGTCGACCCGCACCTTTCCTGTTGAAGTCACTGTTGCAAATCCCGGCGCGGAAGTGAGGGCTGGTATGACTGCGACAATGCATGTGACGGTGGGTGTTGAAGATGTTCATCTCATCTCGCCGGCTTCCATGGTGCTGGATAAGCATGGCCGGGTCGGCGTGCGCATCGTCGATAGTGAAAATCGTGCGCGATTCAAAGTTATTGAGGTGGTTGGCGAGGGGCCAGCCGGTGTCCGGGTGAAGGGCCTGCCCGACGAGGTGAATCTCATTACCGTTGGCCAGGAAGATGTACTTGAAGGGCAGGTGGTCAAGATGGACTTCACGCCCATAGCCGCACTGGTTCGAAACTGACATCCAAAGAAACCCGCAATTATGGCCCTGATCACTTCTGCGATTAACAGAACGCGAACCATGATGTCGCTGCTGGTGGCCGTCATGTTTGCGGGCATTGCCTCCTACATCGCCATCCCGATTGAAATGGACCCGGACATTCCCATCCCCATCATATTCGTCCTGCTCATCCACGATGGCATTGCCCCGGAGGATGCGGAGCGCCTGCTGGCCCGGCCGATGGAATTGGAACTGCGGACGCTGGAAGGCGTCGAGGAATTGAACAGTTACTCCAGTGAGGGGTCCGCCACTCTGATCATAGAGTTCGACTCATCCTTCGACCAGGACCAGGCGCTCACAGATGTGCGCACGGCTGTTGACCTTGCCAGGGCGAAGATTCCAGCCACCGCAGAGGAGCCGATTATCAAGGAGGTTTCCGCGGCGGATTTCCCCATCATTACCGTCAGTGTTGGTGGTGAGGGCATACCGGACACCGTGAGATTCCGGCTTGCCCGTAAACTCAAAGATGAGATTGAAACCATCACGGAAGTGCTTGAAGCAAGGCTGGAAGGTAGCCGGGAGGAATTGCTGGAAGCGGTGATTGATCCGGCCCAGCTTGAGGCTCAAGGCATAGGTAACGATGAGCTTCTGTCCGCCGTGGCGCGTAATAACCGCCTGATCGCCGCCGGTTCCGTTGATACGGGCCGCGGCAGTTTTTCCGTCAAGATACCCGGTATCATCGAGTCGGCGAGTGACATGCTCTCCATCCCCATCAAGGCCACGACGGACGGCGTGGTCACGCTTGAAGACGTGGTGACCCTGAGACGCACCTTCAAGGACGCGGAAGGCTATACCCTGGCAAACGGTAATCCGGCAGTAGCCGTAGAGGTGACCAAGCGGGCCGGCACCTCTATTGTCAAGGTGGTGGGCAAGATCAAGGCTGTGGTGGAAGACGTCAGGAAGGATTTCCCGCCCAATGTCCAGGTGAATTACATGTCCGATATGACACAGGACACGGTCGAACAGATTCAAACCCTGGAGGGCAACATATCAACGGCCATGTTTCTGGTGCTGACTGTCGTGGTCGCCACCGTGGGTATCCGCTCCGGGTTGCTGGTCGCCTTCGGCATACCCTTCTCGTTCATGTTTGCGTTTATCTTCGTCAATCTGCTCGGCTACACCTACAATTTCATGGTGATGTTTGGCATGTTGCTGGGCCTTGGGATGCTGATTGATGGCGCCATTGTTGTGGTGGAACTGGCCGACAGGAAGCTGAAGGAGGGCGAAGCGCCAAAGATCGCCTATGCTTACGCCACCCGGCGTATGTTCATGCCGGTGTTGGCTTCAACCGGTACGACGCTGGCCGCTTTCCTGCCGTTGATGTTCTGGCCGGGCATCAGTGGTGAGTTTATGAAATACCTGCCGGTTACGGTGTTTGCGGTGCTGGTGGGCTCGCTCACTTATGCACTCCTGTTTGCGCCAGTACTGGGCAGCATGATCAGCAGGCGTCAGCCAAGGGCCGACACCAGCGCCCACATCCTTGTGGACCAGGGCCGGTTCGACGAGGTTGGCGGGGTCATCGGCGCCTATGCGAGACTCCTCAGGTTCAGCACGACTCACCCGCTGATGCTGATTGCCGCCACGCTGATTTTGCTTTTCGGCGTTTTCAAATGGTATGAAGTGGCCGGCAATGGCTCCCAGTTTTTTATCGACGTTGAGCCCAACTTTACGGGCATCAATGTCGCTGCCCGTGGTAACTATTCGGCGGAAGAGGTCCGTGACCTGGTGAAGGACGTGGAAAGGCGGGTGCAGGGTGCCGGCCATGTCGACAGCATTTATACCCGGACGGGTTCCGGCGGCATCAGCTTCGGCAGTGGCGGAACAACCCCCGACCGCATCGGCAGTATGTTCATCAAGTTGACGGACAGACATGGCCGCGAAGCGAATGGCTGGGATGTCGAGAAAATGTATGAAGACGCCATCCAGGATATTCCGGGCGTTCGTGCCGAGATAAATCCCATGGAGATGGGGCCACCCGTGGGCAAGGACATTCAAATCAGGCTGCGCGGCAAAGACCTGGATACATTGACACGGCATACGCGCTTGATTCGTGCATATCTGGAAGATATGGAAGACCTGGTGGGGGTCGATGACACCTCGCCGGCACCCGGCATAGAGTGGCAGGTTCGGGTGGACAGGGCCAAGGCGGCCATGGCCGGCGCGGATGTTTCAAGTGTTGGCGCGGCCATTCAGTTGATAACCAACGGGGTGCTGGTGGGCAAGTACCGCCCGGATGATGTTGACGATGAAGTGGATATTCGTATCAGGTATCCGGAGGAGTACCGGGGCGTGTCGCAGCTTGATTCCTTGCGGGTGACCACCCGGGAAGGCCCGGTGCCCATCAGCAGCTTTGTTGAACGTCGGGCCATGCCCAAGGTTTCAACCATCTTCCGCCAGGATGGAGAGCGTGTCATGTACGTGCGCGCCAATACTGTCCAGGGCGTGCTGCCTAATGACAAGGTGGCGGAAATCAAGGCATGGGTGGATGCTCACATATCGGACCCGTCCATCGAGATAAGCTTCCGTGGCGCAAGCGAAGAGGAAGATGAGGTCAACCAGTTCATAGGTGTGGCCTTTACGCTGGCGCTGATGCTGATGGGCATCCTGCTGGTAACCCAGTTCAACAGCTTTTATCAGGCGTTGCTGATTCTTTCGGCGGTGGTCATGTCGACGGTCGGGGTACTCCTCGGCTTGATCGTTACCGGCTATCCCTTCAGCGCAATCATGACGGGCATCGGTATTGTCGCCTTGGCCGGCATCATCGTGAACAACAACATAGTGCTGATTGACACCTTCAACCATCTGCGCGAGGAGAACCCGGGCTGGGACCTGCAAAGGGTCATCATGACTACCGGGTGCCAGCGGCTGCGGCCGGTTTTCCTGACGACTTTCACCACAGGTTTCGGGTTGCTGCCTCTTGCCAGCGGCATATCCATCGACATGATCGGGCGTGAAATAGAGGTCGGCGGGCCAACGGCCTCCTACTGGGTGCAACTCGCTTCCACCATTGTTTCGGGTTTGTCGTTCGCCACGATACTGACTCTGATCGTAACGCCCTCTCTGCTGATAGCCCCGGAGGCAATAAAGAAGCTGCCCGGCTACTTTTCCTCTCGTTTCCGCTCCAGGCAGGCGGAACAAGCCTGACTCGCCTCTATCAGGGGCCTGCCTGTCACACCTGGCCGGCCCCGGCCAAAAAAGTTTGCTGACCGGGCTTCTTTTCCTTTAGTGAATTTGTCGGTTCGTATAAGATTCAGTTTCGCATCTCTAATTCCATACGGGCGCCAATGACACCAGAATTTGTTCATCTCCGTGTTCATTCGGAGTATTCACTGAGCAACGGCATGGTGCGAATCGATTCATTGGCTGGAGCCTGCGCGAGCTTGTCCATGCCCGCCGTCGCCGTCACTGACCGTAACAATCTCTTTGCGCTGGTGAAGTTTTGCCGGGCCGCCGAGCAGGCGGGTGTCAAACCCATCATCGCCAGCGATGTATGGGTCGTGGGAGACAACACCAACGAAGAAGCAACGCCACTGGTGCTGATTGCCCGCAATGACGAAGGCTACAAGAACCTGCGTGATCTGCTGTCCAGATCTTACATGGAGGGGCAATCCATGGGCGTTGCCGGCCTGAAACGCGGTTGGATAGCGGAGCGGGCCGGGGGGCTGATTGCCCTCTCCGGCGGCAGGCAGGGAGACATAGGCCAAGCTTTGTTTGCGGGCAACACGGATGAAGCCAGGCGTCGGGCGATGCGCTGGCAGGGTATCTTCCCGGACGCCTTCTACTTGGAGTTACACAGGACGGGTCGGGAAAGAGAGGATGATTACAACACCCTGGCGGTCAAGCTGGCGATTGAGCTGGATTGTCCGGTTGTCGCCACCAATGACGTGCAGTTTCTCGCCAGAGATGAGTTTGAGGCCCATGAGGCCAGGGTATGCATCCAGGAAGGGCGCACCCTGGATGACCCCCGGCGGGAAAGGCGATACACGGACCAGCAGTACCTGAAATCGGCGAGCGAAATGGCGGAACTGTTCGCGGACATTCCGGAAGCGCTGGAAAACACCGTAGAGATAGCCAGGCGCTGTAACGCCAGCTTGAACCTCGGGGATTATTACCTGCCGGAGTACCCGGTACCGGAAGGCTCGACAACAGCGTCTTACCTCAGCGGACTGGCCCTTGCCGGTCTTGATGAGCGGCTGGAAAAAATACTCGACCCCGCCGCCGCCGATCATGCGAAGAAGCGCAAAGAATACGACGACAGGCTGGCCCGCGAATTGGATGTCATCAATTCCCTGGAGTTTCCGGGGTATTTCCTGATTGTGATGGAGTTCATCCAGTGGGCCAGAGACAAGGATATACCGGTGGGCCCGGGGCGAGGCTCAGGCGCCGGGTCCCTGGTCGCCTATGCCTTGAAGATAACGGATATTGACCCGCTCGAATATGACCTCCTGTTCGAGCGTTTCCTCAATCCGGAAAGAGTGACCCTGCCGGATTTCGATATTGACTTCTGTATGGATGGCCGGGACAGGGTGATTCAGCATGTGACTGAACGTTACGGCCAGGATGCGGTGGCGCAGATCATTACCTTTGGCACTATGGCGGCAAAGGCGGTGGTGCGGGATGTCGCCCGGGTTCAGGGTAAACCCTATGGCCTGGCAGACAAGCTGTCCAAGCTGATTCCGTTTGAACCGGGCATGACGCTGCAAAAGGCGCTGGATGAGGAACCTCTGCTGCGTCAATTTGTTGCCAGCAATGCCGAGGCCGATGAAATCATGGACATGGCCTTCAGGCTTGAAGGGCTGCCGCGCAATGTGGGGCGTCATGCGGCGGGGGTGGTGATTGCACCTACCAGGGTCACGGAGTTTGCGCCAGTCTACTGCGATGAAAGCGGTGGCGGCGTCATGACCCAGTTCGATGTCACCGATGTGGAAAAGGTCGGGCTGGTGAAATTTGATTTTCTTGGGCTTCGCACCCTGACCATCATCGATCATGCCGTGCGGGGCATCAACAGCCGCAAGCAGGCCAGCGGTGAGGCATTGATCGACGTGGACGCCATCTCGCTCGATGATGATGCCGTCTACAAGGACCTGCAGGCGGCGAAAACAACGGCAGTATTCCAGTTGGAATCCAGGGGCATGAAAGACCTGATGAAGCGTGTCAAGCCCAGCCGGTTTGACGATGTGGTTGCGCTGGTTGCGCTCTTTCGGCCCGGCCCCATGAAACTGGCGGACGGTTTCATCAGGCGCAAACATGGTATTGAGAAAGTTGATTACCTGCACCCGAGTTTACAGAAGGTACTCGAAGGCACTTACGGGGTGATGTTGTACCAGGAGCAGGTCATGCAGATAGCCCAGGTGCTTGCGGGTTATACGCTGGCGGAAGCTGATATTCTGCGGCGTGCCATGGGGAAAAAGAGCGCGTCGGTCATGGCCGGGCAACGCAATACTTTCCTGCAAAGGTCGATAGCCAATGGCGTGAACAAGCGCCAGGCGGAACATATTTTTGACCTGATGGAGAAATTCGCCGAATACGGTTTCAACAAGCCTCACTCTGTGTGCTATGCCTTGATTGCCTACCAGACCGCCTGGCTCAAGCATTACTATCCGGCGGATTTCATGGCCGCTGTCATGTCGGCGGATATGCAGCACACCGACAAGGTTGTGACCAACATCGAGGAGTGCAGGGAGATGGGTCTGGCGCTGCTGCCGCCCGATGTGAACCGGGGCGAGTTCCGTTTTATCGCCGACGGTGATGGCGGCATCGTCTACGGGCTGGGCGCAATCAAGGGTTTGGGTGAAGGGCCGATTGAGTCTCTGGTGAATTGCAGAAGCGAGGATGGCCCCTTTCGGGACCTCTATGACTTCTGTGAAAGAGTGGAAAGAAGAAAAGTCAACAAGCGCGCAATCGAAGCGCTGATTGGCAGTGGCGCTCTGGATGGCATGGTGTGCAAGACGCCAGCGGGATTGCAGGATGAGCTTGGCTACAAGCGGGCCCTGCTGCTTGCCAATCAGGAAGATGCCTTCGGCCTGGCGGAGCAGAAGGGCAGAAATGACGACAGCGGGCATACTGACCTGTTTGGCAATGAAGTATTGGTTACCGGGACGCCGGAGGGCAGATACAACCACTTTGAAAACCTGGACTGCCTGACATTCAGGGACAGGCTCCACAAGGAAAAAGAATCTCTTGGCTTGTTCCTGACCGGTCACCTGATTGATGAGTATCAGGATGAACTCCACCACTTCGCCAATTCGCGGATTGCGGACCTGCGTACGGGGCTGGATGATTACATCATAGGCGGGCTCATCGTTGGCATGCGCACCATGAAAACCCGGCGGGGGGAGACGCTTACCTTTGTAACTCTGGATGACAAGAGCGGGCGTGCGGAAGTATCGGTGTTTGGCGACCTGCTGGACAAAGCCAGGGACAAGTTACAGAAAGACCAGATTGTCTTCATCAAGGGCAGTACATCGGAAGATGAATCCACCGGTGGTTTGCGTATGCGGGCCGGTGAGATTTTCCTGGTCGAAGAAGTCCGCATAAAACACACCCGTAACCTCAAGGTGGAACTGAACAGGGATAACCTCCAGGACGGCTTCGTGGATGATCTGGCCAGGCTGCTGCAACCCTACAGACCGAGTGACAAGGCCGGCTGCCCGGTGGCGGTCAAGGTGATGGGCCATGTTGCCCAGGGCTATGTCATTCTCGGTGACGAGTGGCGAGTGATTCCCCACGATGATCTGCTGCGGAATCTGAAAGACCACTACGGGGCCGAGAAGGTTCACCTGCAATACGCATAATGCATGGATAACTCTGCCCTGTTCAGCGAGCCGGTTCTTCACCGCCTCAATGCGCCCGGTGTTTCCCGGCTGGTCGTCGGTTTCAGCGGTGGCGTGGATTCCGTCGTTCTTCTGCATGCGCTCATCACAGCACTGCCGAACAAAAAAATCTGCGCGCTGCACATCAATCACCGGCTGCAACCGGCGGCCGATGCCTTCGCCGACTTCTGTCGGGCGTTTTGCAATGAATATCAGGTTGATATCGAAGTCAGGGAAGTTGAAGTGTCGGCCTGCGGCAGCCAGGAGGCGGGCGCACGCGAGGCACGCTACCGGGCATTCGAAGCCTTCCTTGAATCCGGGGACCTGCTGCTGCTCGCGCACCATCGGGATGACCAGGTGGAGACACTGTTGTTCCGCCTGTTTCGTGGCAGCCGCGTCCCCGGGCTGGAAGGGATGCCGGTAGAGCGAAGCATCGGCCGGGCAGGGTTATATCGCCCGCTGCTTGAGCTCAGCCGGGCCCAACTGGAGGATTACGCAAGGCGTAAAGACCTGCGATGGATAGATGATCCGACCAATGAAGACAGGGGCCCGGACAGGAACTACATCAGGCATGCGGTCTTGCCGGTCATCGAAGCGCGCTGGCCGAAGGCAAGGTCCGCCCTGCTCAACGGCCTGGGACGTGACGGCAGGATGCGTGAGAAACTCCAGCGCAGCAGCATCGAGGTACTCAGAGATGGCCGGCCAACCACCGACAGCCTGGATATCAACTGGCTGCGGAAGCAGACGCCGCCCGACATCGTGGATTTGCTGACGGCATGGTTGCTTGATCTGGCGCTGCCGCTGCCCGCTGGCGGCATGTTGAATACCATGGCCCGGGCCCTGGCATCGGGTCAGTTTTCCGAGGCCGTTGCCGCCGAAATAGAGTTCCGTTGCCATGAAGACCGGCTCTATGTGCTGAAGCCTTTACCGGCTATCGACGGGGCCAGCCACTTGCTTCAGGCAGGTTCGAACAGCCTGCCCGGGGGCCGCCTGATCAGCGAACAAGCCAAAGGCAGGGGGCTGGTTGCGAAGCATGCTTACCGGGTTGTATACAGACATGGCGGGGAGAGGTTTCGCCGCCGCAGAGGCAGAAGCCTGAAGAACCTGTTCCAGGAGCATCATGTGCCGCACTGGCTGCGAGACAGGGTTCCACTTCTGTACCATGATGATGAATTGGTGGCGGTCGCGGCCTTGCCCGGGTGGGGCCTGCCGATGCTGGTGGCGGATGGCTGGGCGGCGGGTCCCGCCGATGACGGCTGCCAGGTCAGCCTGGAGTTGAATGATCGATTCTCCGCCGGTTGATGCTGAAACTGCCCCAATTTTACATTGAGGCATTCCGACCCTCGTGGTAATCTAAATCCCCATCCTGACCAAGGCGCTTTCAGCGATATTTTTCATGATGGGAGTTTGATGTCCCGCTTTATTTTCGTTACCGGTGGTGTTGTTTCCTCTCTTGGGAAGGGCATCGCTGCCGCCTCTCTTGGGGCCGTTCTCGAAGCCCGCGACCTGAAAATCACCATGTTGAAACTCGACCCCTACATCAATGTGGACCCCGGCACCATGAGTCCCTTGCAGCATGGTGAGGTATACGTCACTGCGGACGGTACTGAAACTGACCTTGACCTGGGCCATTACGAACGGTTTGTCCGCGCCTGCGGCAACATGACCCGCAACAATAACTTCACCACCGGGCAAATCTATGCGGACGTGATTGCCAGAGAGAGACGCGGCGATTACCTCGGCGCCACCATTCAGGTCATCCCCCACATCACGGACGAAATAAAATCCAGGATAGCCAAGGCGGCGGAAGGCTCGGATATCGCCATCGTCGAGATAGGCGGGACAGTCGGCGACATAGAATCTCAGCCCTTCCTTGAAGCGGCCCGTCAGCTTCGGTTTGAACTGGGCTCCGAGCGGGCGTTGCTGATGCACTTGACGCTGGTGCCGTTTATCACCACCGCAGGGGAAACCAAGACCAAGCCAACCCAGCACTCGGTCAAGGAACTGCGGTCTATTGGCTTGCAACCGGATATTCTGATCGTCCGCTCCGACCACGAGATTCCCCAGGCCGCCCGGGACAAAATCGCCCTTTTCACCAATGTTGAACCGCGGGCTGTCGTGCCGCTGGTGGATGCGGACACCATCTACCGTGTGCCCGATATGCTGCACCAACAAGGATTGGACGACATAGTGGTCGGCAAACTTGGCCTGGATGTCGGGCCGGCGAACCTTTCCGATTGGCGAGATGTCGTCGAGGCGCAGTTGCATCCCCGGCATCTTGTCCGGCTGAAGATGGTGGGCAAATACATGACACTGCTGGATGCCTACAAGTCCCTGAACGAGGCGTTGGTGCATGCCGGCATTCATACTCACACCAGTGTCGAGGTGGATTTCATTGATTCAGTGGACATCGAACAAAACGGCACAGGCTGCCTTGATGATGCGGACGCCATTCTGGTGCCGGGCGGGTTCGGCAATCGCGGGTTTGAAGGCATGGTCGCCACCGCTGGATACGCACGGGAGAACCGCATTCCTTACCTGGGCATCTGCTATGGCCTGCATGCCGCCGTCGTCGATGTCGCCCGCAACCTGGCTGGGCTGGAAAATGCCGACACCACGGAAAACAACCCGAATACCCGGCATCCGGTGATTGGCCTCGTGACCGAGTGGGTCACCGGGGGCGGAGAAATGGAAATGAGGGCCGAGGGCTGTGACCTTGGAGGAACCATGCGGATGGGTGAGCAGGGATGTCTCCTGTCGTGCGACTCCCTCATGCACCGTATTTACGGCAAAGCGGAGATCAGGGAAAGGCATCGTCACCGCTACGAAGTCAACAACAGCTATGTGCCGGCCCTTGAGCAGGCCGGCTTGAGAATTGCCGGGAGAAGTACAGATAATGCGCTGGTCGAGGTGATAGAATACAAAGACCATCCTTGGTTCGTGGCCAGCCAGTTTCACCCGGAATTCACGTCTTCGCCAAGAGACGGGCATCCGTTGTTTACGAGTTTCATCGAAGCGGCCCTGGCTAAACAGGCAAGTTGACAACTAGCACCCGCGGGAATGGACGGCATGGAACTCTGTGGTTACGACATTACGGATACATCTCCCTTTTTCCTGATTGCGGGGCCCTGTGTCATCGAGTCCGAGTCGCTGGCGCTGGAAACCGCCGAATACCTGAAAGCAGTTTGCGGGCGGCTGAACATTCACTTCATTTACAAGTCTTCCTTCGACAAGGCCAATCGTTCTTCCCATGAAAACTTTCGCGGCCTGGGCATCGACGAGGGGCTGCGAATACTCGAAAAGGTCAAGGCGGAAACAGGCGTCCCCGTATTGACCGATGTACACGAGGATACGCCGCTTGATCGGGTGGCCGATGTCGTTTCAGTATTGCAAACACCGGCCTTCCTGTGCCGCCAGACCAATTACATCCAGCGGGTCGCCGCAACCGGTCTGCCGATCAATATCAAGAAAGGTCAGTTCCTCGCCCCCTGGGATATGAAGCATGTCGTTGCCAAGGCGAGGGCGGCGGGTAACGAGCAGATCATGGTATGCGAGCGCGGCGCCAGTTTCGGTTACAACAATCTGGTGTCTGACATGAGGTCCCTGGCGGTCATGCAGGAAACCGGTTGTCCGGTGGTCTTTGACGCCACCCATAGTGTGCAGTTGCCCGGCGGGGAGGGTAAGTCATCAGGCGGTCAGCGAGAGATGGTGCCGGTGCTGGCGCGGGCTGCAATGGGCGCTGGCATTCATGGTCTGTTTATGGAAACCCATCCCGACCCGGAGCAAGCCATGAGCGACGGCCCCAACAGTTGGCCAATGCATCAGATAGAGGCGCTCCTCAGTGTCTTGAAGCGTATCGACCAGGTCGTCAAGGAAAGCCGGGTCAGGAGTGAGGATGGAAATCACTGACATACGCGCAAGGGAAATACTGGATTCAAGAGGCAATCCCACCCTGGCAGCGGAAGTCGAACTCGAAGGCGGCTTTGTCGGCTCCGCCTGTGTGCCGTCCGGCGCATCCACCGGGTCGAAGGAGGCGCTGGAACTTCGTGACGGAGACATGGCCCGTTATCTGGGCAAGGGGGTGTTGAAGGCCGTCGAGCATGTCAACACCCGGATTCGTGAAGGTCTGCTCGGCCGGGACGCCAGCCAACAAGCGGACCTGGACAACCTCATGATTGAAATGGACGGCACCGAAAACAAAGAGGTGCTTGGTGCCAATGCCATACTGGCGGTGTCACTGTCCACCGCCGCCGCCGCCGCCAATGCAAGGCAACTGCAATTGTATGAATACCTGGCGGAGTTGGACGGCAGCCCCGGTCGTTACGGTATGCCTGTCCCCATGATGAACATTCTGAATGGCGGCGAACATGCGGACAACAATGTCGATATACAGGAATTTATGGTTCAGCCGGTGGGCGCGCCGAATTTTGCCGAGGCATTGCGCTGCGGCGCAGAGATATTCCACACCCTGAAGGCCGCGCTTGCAGGCAAGGGTCTGGTGACCGCCGTGGGCGATGAGGGTGGATTCGCGCCTAACCTGCCGAGCAATGAGGCTGCCCTGGACGTCATCATGGAAGCCATTGAAAAGTCGGGCTACAAACCCGGCACGGATGTTTACCTGGCGCTGGATTGTGCGGCTTCGGAGTTTCACCGGGATGGTGTCTACGCCCTGGCCGGCGAAGGCAGGGAATTCGATGCCGCCGGATTCTGCGACTACCTGGGAGACCTGGTTGATCGATATCCCATCCTGTCCATAGAAGACGGCCTGGATGAAAATGATTGGCAAGGCTGGGCGCATCTGACCCGCGAGCTTGGTGAAAAAGTGCAACTGGTGGGGGACGATTTGTTTGTCACCAATCCGAGGATTCTCGAACAGGGCATAAACGAGGATATTGCCAATGCCATCCTCATCAAGGTCAATCAGATTGGCACCCTGACGGAGACCTTTGAAGCCATGCACCTTGCCCGGCGGGCGGGATACGCCGCCGTCATTTCCCACAGATCAGGAGAAACGGAAGACACCTGCATTGCTGATCTGGCGGTCGCCACCGCCGCCGGTCAGATCAAGACGGGTGCGCCTTGTCGCAGCGACAGGGTTGCAAAGTACAATCGGTTGCTGAGAATAGAGGAACACAGCAGCGCTATTTACAAGGGCATGGCCGAATTTCAACGATGATCAGACCCTATCGCATTTTTATTATCCTGCTTCTGGTAGCAATAACCGCTCTCCAGTTTCGCCTGTGGACCGGCCAGGGCAGCTTCGCACATGTCAACGGGCTCGGGCAGCAGGTGGCGTTGCGGATTGCGGAAAATGAAAGCAAGGTCAAACGCAATGCCGTGCTCAAGGCGGAAATAAAAGACCTCAGGCACAGCCTTGACGCGGTTGAAGGGATGGCGCGCAGCGAACTTGGGCTGGTCAGGAAAGGAGAAACCTTCTATTGGCTGGTGGAAGACCAGCGCGTGTCTCCCCGGGTATACAATGCGCAGTGAAATGAACCTGAGAGGCATCGGCATGACCTCCCAGCGAACCCGGGTTCGCCTCGTGGAAAGGCTGCGTGAGCAGGGCATCCTGGATGAACACATCCTGAGCGTGATGAGTGAAACACCGCGCCATGCGTTTATCGATGAAGCCCTGGCCCACAGAGCCTATGAAGATACGGCCCTGCCCATAGGTTTTAACCAAAGCATATCGCAACCCTATGTCGTTGCCAGAATGACGGAAGCGTTAATCGCTGACGGCCGGCCGAAGCGGGTGCTTGAAGTGGGTACGGGTTCCGGATATCAGGCGGCGATTCTCGCCAGCCTGGTGAAAAAGGTATACACCGTGGAGAGGATTGGCGGCCTCCTGACCAGGGCGCGGGAGACGCTGAATGCGGTGGGGCATCGCAATATAGAGTTCCGGCATGCGGACGGTGGCGTCGGTTGGCCCGAGCAGGCGCCATTCGATGCGATCATGGTCACGGCGGCGCCTCGCATCATACCTGAAGAGTTGATCAGCCAACTCGCGCTTGGGGGCAGGATGCTGGTTCCCGTTGGCCAGCCGGGTCGGCAGGAACTCCTTATGGTGCAGCGAACCGAAGACGGGGTGGAGCAGAGCCTGCTTGAACTGGTGAGATTCGTCCCCCTGCTGAGCGGCAAACTCTGACCCACCATGATTCTGCGGATAATTCTGGTGGGTTTTGTGATGGGCGCTGCGGAGGTGGCGCCGGGAATATCCGGCGGCACCATTGCCTTCGTGTCCGGGTTTTATGAACGTCTCGTAAACGGTATCAAGGGGCTGACATCCATGCGGCTGCTGGCGAGTGCCAGGCAGGGGCCAGCCCACCTGTGGCGGGACCTCGATATAGGTTTCCTGCTTTTGTTATTTGCTTCCATGATGCTCTCGGTATTCCTGCTGGCCAGAGGGATCAGTTACCTGCTTGAGTTTCATTCGCTGCCCATCTGGTCCTTTTTCTTTGGCCTGGTGATGTCATCCGCGTTTGTCATTGGCCGCAGGCTGGCCCGCTTCGATATGGGCACCTGGTCAGCCATTGCTACCGGCGCCGCTCTGGGCGTTCTGATGACGCGGGTCGTGCCGGTGGCGGTGGAAGCCTCTCCGCTGATGTTCTTTGCCGGCGGCTGCATAGCCGTCTGCGCCTGGATACTGCCCGGCCTTTCCGGCAGCTTCGTGTTGCTGGTCCTGGGGTTGTACCAGGCGGTTATCGCCGCCATAAAGAACTTCGAACTGCTGACCCTGAGTTATGTCGCACTGGGTTGTGTCCTGGGGCTTGCGGGCTTCTCGCGCCTGCTGTCGATGTTGCTGGCGAGGTTCCATCACGGAACTCTGGCCGTATTGGTGGGGTTCATGTCCGGGTCTCTGGTGAAAGTCTGGCCCTGGCAATACACCACCAGCTACCAGATCAGGCCGGACGGCGGGCAGACCCCCCTGGTGCAGGAACCGGTATTGCCGGCAACCTACCAGTCCCTGACGGGGGAAGACCCGGCGCTGATATTCGCCGCCCTGGCCTGCCTTGCTGGCGTATGCCTGATTCTGCTGCTGGAGCGTTTTGCGCTGCTTGCTGAAACCGGTGCCCGGAAGGATGGCGGGTAAAATATGGCGGGCAAGGTAACCGCCACCTGGCTGCTCCCGGCCCTGCTGGTCATGGGGATGTTGCTTGGCGGATGCAGTGGCCTGCCGCCTGAATATCTCGCTGGCAAGTGGGGCGTCCATGTGGTGAAAAAAGGCGATACCTTGTATTCCGTGGCATTTCGTTACGGGCTGGATGACCAGAGTCTGGCACGCATCAACCGTATCCGCCCGCCCTATACCATCTATATAGGCCAGACCATCAAGCTGCGTGGCGGTAAGAAAATCATCGCCAAAGATTCCGGGCCGGATTCCGCTGGCAAAACAAAATCGACCAGGCCGGGCAAGCGGGCGGTGAAGGCACCTGCGGCAGTTCAGGTATCCGGCTGGCAGTGGCCATTGTCCGGGGAAGTCATCGCCGGATTTTCCCTCAGCCCGCCGCTCAACAAGGGGATAGATATAGCGGGCAGGAAAGGCGAAAAGGTTGCCGCCGCCGCCGATGGCATTGTGGTCTATGCTGGCGGCAATCTTCGGGGATACGGCAAGCTGGTGATCATCAAACACAATGACAGTTTTCTTTCCGCATACGGTAACAATGCGGCCACGCTGGTCAAGGAAGGTGAGCGGATAAAGGCTGGCGGCTCAATCGCCAGGGTTGGCAACAACGCATCGGGTACTGCAATGCTTCACTTTGAAATACGCCGGGTCGGCAAGCCGGTCAACCCCTGCAGCTACCTGCCGGCGAAGTCCTGCTGAGGCGAGCGGGCTGAGTACCTCTGGGTCAACCCATGTCAAGATGTTCACGCTTGTTTTTTGCTTCCGCCCATTCTTCTGCATCGGGCAGAGGGTCTTTCTTCTCGGTGATGTTCGGCCAGCTCTGGCACAATTCTGCGTTCAACGTCAGGTATTCCTGCTCGTCTTCCGGCAACTCGTCCTCAGAGAAGATGGCGTCCACCGGACATTCCGGCTCACAGAGGGCGCAATCGATACATTCATCCGGATGGATGACAAGGAAATTCGGCCCCTCGTAGAAACAATCCACCGGGCACACTTCAACACAATCCGTATGCTTGCACTTGATACATGAATCGCTAACTACAAACGTCATACCTTGTCCCCATGGCCGTCACAATCAGTGAAGCGGGCATTCTAGCAGCATTTTCCACTCTCCGTCATTCCAGGCGAGGCCGAAGGCCCACTCTCCGTCATTCCAGGCGAGGCCGAAGGCCCACTCTCCGTCATTCCAGGCGAGGCCGAAGGCCCACTCTCCGTCAATTCCAGGCGATGGGGGGTATCCATCCACATTGCGGCTTTCGCGAAGCGAAAGCGCAATGAGCCTTGAAGCCACCACGGCGACAGCATTTTCCGCAGGAAAATTGCGATAGCCCCAGGCCGAATCCCCCCCACCCCGTCATTCTCGGGCGTAGCCCGGGAATCCAGAGTGGCGGCGCAGCCGCCATAAACTAAGCAGCGTGCCCCGCGTTACCCCCATTGCGGTTTTCGCTGCGCGAAACCGCAACTCTGGATTCCCGCCTTCGACAAGAATGACGGGAAAAACTGGATTCCCGCCTACGGCGGACGGCCCCCGGCAATTTCAGCGCGTATCTTTTGCCTTTCGTTGCAGTTCATAGACAAGGTCGAGTGCTTCCCGGGGCGACAGCGAATCCGCGTCCAGGTCACGGAGCAGGCTCCGCAGTTCATCCTTTTGCGGGCTCACGAACAGGTCCGCTTGTGCCGGTGCTTCGCCGGGGTGGAGCCTTATCTCGTCTTCTTCGAGTTGTTGCAGCTTCTTTCTCGCCGTCTCTATAACAGCCAGCGGCACACCGGCGAGCTTCGCCACCTGGAGGCCGTAACTCTGGCTGGCGGGGCCGTCATTGACCGCGTACATGAAAATAATGTCGTCTTTGTATTCTCTGGCCGCCAGATGCACGTTCTTCGCCTGGGGGAGGGACTCCGGCAGGGCGGTAAGTTCAAAATAGTGGGTGGCGAAGAGCGTCAGGGCACCTATGTCTTTTGCAATGGCGTTCGCAACCGCCCAGGCGAGCGAAAGCCCGTCGAAGGTGGATGTGCCTCTGCCGATTTCATCCAGCAGCACAAGAGAGTTGCGGGTTGCGTTGTTGAGGATCAGCGCCGTTTCGGTCATTTCCACCATGAAAGTAGAGCGGCCGCTGGCGAGGTCGTCCGATGAACCTATCCGCGTAAAGATACGGTCTATGGCACCTATCGAGGCGCTTTGCGCGGGGACGAAACTGCCGATATGCGCCAACAGCGTTATGATGGCGCACTGGCGCATATAAGTGGATTTGCCGCCCATGTTGGGCCCGGTGATGATAAGCAGTTGTGTTTTGTCGTCCAGATGCAGGTCGTTGGCGATAAATGATGCGTCCAGGGTTGCTTCAACCACCGGGTGTCGGCCCTGTTCTATACTGATGCCAGCCTCGTCGGTCAGTGTGGGCCGAACAAGCTGGAAAATAAAAGCGCACGCCGCCAGGTTGTTCAGTACATCAAGTTCGGAAACGCAACGCGCGAGAGTTTGCAGCGCCGACAGTTCACCGACAAGTTGTTCCAGCAATTCATCGTAGATGTGTTTTTCTCTCGCCAGCGCCCGGCTCTTGCTGGAGAGAGCCTTGTCTTCAAAGGTTTTGAGCTCCGGCGTGATAAACCGCTCCACATTTTTCAATGTCTGGCGCCGCATGTAGCGGGGCGGCGCTTGCGCGGCCTGGCTCTTGCTGATCTCTATATAGTAACCATGAACCCTGCTGTATCCAACCTTGAGCGTGCTGAGACCGGTAGCCTCCTTTTCCTCGGCTTCAAGTTTTATCAGGTAGCCGGCCGCGTTCTCGCTGATGGACCTCAACTCGTCCAATTCTTCATCAAAGCCGCTGCGAATCACGCCGCCTTCACGAATCACCACCGAGGGATTATCGGTGATGGCGCTGACCAGCGTCTGCCGGAGTGCCGGCATGGGTTTGCAGCCGTCCGCCAGTTCGGTGATGCGTTGCACCGTCATACCATCGAGGGCGGTGGCGAGTTCCGGCAAAGCACAGAGGGCATCCCTGAGGCGCACCAGATCTCTTGGCCTGGCGGACCGCAAGGCTATTCTGGCGAAGATCCTCTCGATATCCCCGATTGCTTTCAGGTGGGGGAGGAGCAGGTCATGGTGTTTCTCCCGAAGAATTTCCTCGATGGCGTCAAGCCGGTTGTTCAGGATTGCCCGTGAACGTATTGGCCGATTGATCCAGCGATACAGCAGGCGGCTGCCCATGGACGTTGCCGTGCGGTTGATAATAGAGAAGAGGGTGTGTTCCGCGCCGCCCTGGATGTTTGTCGTCAGTTCAAGGTTGCGTCTCGATGCTTCGTCAATATGCACCGCATCGTTATTCTGGATCTTCTGCAGGCCGTTGATATGCGGCAATTCAGTGCGCTGGGTTTCCTTCACGTAGGCAAGCAGGCAACCGGCGGCCCGGGTCGCCAGGTCCAGATCATCACAGTCAAAGGCTGTCAGATCCTTCACCTTGAACTGTTGGGTAAGCAGGGTCCGCGCCGTTGTCAGGTCAAACTCCCACGGCGGCCTGATGCGTGCGCCTGCATGTTCGCTGGCACATTGCGGATAGCGCTGATCTTCGGAAAGTATAATCTCTGCAGGAGACAGCCTGTGAATTTCGCTGACGAGGGCATTCTCGGTTTTATGCTCCGCCAGTTCGAACCGCCCGCTGGAAACGTCCAGAGAGGCGAGGCCCCAGCCTTCGCCGTCTGAACTGATGGCGGCAATCAGGTTATCGCGGTCGGCGTCCAGCAGGGCCTCGTCCGTCAGGGTGCCGGGTGTGACGATGCGTACCACCCGGCGCTCCACCGGCCCTTTGGATGCCGCAGGGTCGCCCACCTGCTCGCAGATGGCGACGGAAATCCCTTGTTTGACGAGCTTTACAAGGTAGGAGTCTATGGAATGGAAAGGTATGCCGCACATGGGAATGGCGTCACCGACGGATGCGCTGCGGGCGGTCAGGGCAATATCAAGCAGCCCCGCCGCCTTGTGGGCGTCTTCGTAGAACATCTCATAGAAATCGCCCATGCGGTAAAAAAGCAGCTCGCCCGGGTGCCTGGCCTTGATAGACCTGTACTGCTGCATCATCGGCGTGAGATTGGCCAGGGGAGCCTGGTCAGGAGAACTACTCAAAGGGCGTCCTTATAGGGCTGAATGGATTTGATCTCATGTAATTTTGAAGTAAACAAAAAAGCCTTTGGCTATCATCGGAATTTGTGCATAATACTGTATAAATATACAACAGTCAGTACCGTCAGTATTGTCAGTATTGTAAAGTATCGAGAGTTGAGAGTGTCAAGAGTTGAGAGTATCAAGAGTATCAACCGGCACAAGCCAAGCAACACAAGCCCGGCAATCAGCAACGAAGCAATTAATCAACAGAGGAAGCACTATGTCAAATACAAACATCAACAAGGATAAAGCACTCTCCGCCGCAATATCACAAATAGAAAAGCAGTTTGGCAAGGGAGCGATGATGCGCCTGGGTGATACGCCGCAAGAGAAGATTCCGGCCATCTCCACCGGGTCTCTCGGCCTGGACATAGCACTGGGCATAGGCGGCTTGCCCCGAGGCCGGATTGTCGAGATCTACGGGCCTGAGTCCTCGGGTAAAACCACACTCACCCTTCAGGTCATTGCAGAAGCGCAGAAAGTCGGCGGCACCTGCGCCTTTATCGATGCCGAGCATGCCCTTGACCCTCTGTATGCGCGGGACCTGGGGGTGAATATCGACGACCTGCTGGTGTCCCAGCCGGATACCGGCGAACAGGCGCTCGAAATATGTGACATGATTGTTCGTTCCGGCGCGGTGGATGCCGTCATCATTGACTCGGTCGCCGCCCTGACCCCCAAGGCGGAGATAGAGGGAGAAATGGGGGACCACCATGTTGGGCTGCAAGCCCGCCTGATGAGCCAGGCGCTGAGAAAGATGGCGGCAAATATCAAGAACTCCAACACACTGGTGATATTCATCAACCAGATCAGAATGAAGATAGGCGTGATGTTCGGCAGCCCGGAAACCACCACCGGCGGCAATGCGCTCAAATTTTATGCCTCTGTGCGTCTAGACATTCGTCGCATAAGTTCCATCAAGGAAGGCGAGGAAATCATAGGCAACGAAACCCGGGTCAAGGTCATCAAGAACAAAATTGCGCCGCCGTTCAAGCGGGCGGAATTTCAGATATTGTATGGCAAGGGCATATACCACCTTGGTGAAGTCGTTGACCTGGGCGTTCAACTCGGCCTGGTGGAAAAGGCGGGCGCATGGTACAGCTACAAGGGTGAGCGAATAGGCCAGGGCAAGAAGAATGCCTGTGACTTTCTTGGGAGCCATCCAAACCTTGCGGACGAAATCGAGCAACAGGTGCGCGCCACCCTGCTTGATACCGATGAGCCGATACAGGCAAACGAGGATGTTGATAACAACATTACGCCCATAGCGAGCCAATGAAGCCTTGCGGCTTTCACCGAAGGTGAAAACGCAATGGATATTGATGCCGCCACACGACAGCATTTTCCGAAGGAAAATTGCGAGAGCCCCAGAGCCCCAGAGCCCCAGAACCCCAGAGCGGCGTAGCCGGACAATGACGGCGGGCGTCGCAAGCCGCTGGAAATGAACAAAGCAGGGCAGTGAATTAGTGAACATATACAGGGATGACGCAACGGGAAATGCCAGCACAGCCGACATCCGCCACGCCGCAATGGGCTTATTGGCGCGGCGGGAACATACCGGTTTTGAACTGCGGCAAAAACTCAGGAAACGATTTCCTGGCCAGCAGGACGACATAGAGGAGCAGATGGCAATTCTGGAGCAGGAGGGTTTGCAGAGCGACGCCAGGTTTGCCGAGGCATTTATCCACGCCAGGGCTGGCAAAGGACATGGGCCGGTTAAGATTCGCGGAGAACTGAAAAGCAAGGGGTTGAGTGATGAGGCGATAACGCTCGCCTTTGAAGAAGCCGGTATGGACTGGTTTGACCTGGCCCGCCGGGTTGCCGATAAGAAATTTGGCTTGCCGCTCCCGCCGGACATCAAGGGGAAAGCGAAAACAGGCCGCTTTATGCAGCAGCGCGGATTCAGCTTCGATCATATTTCTGCCCTGTATTAACTTGTGAACTCAATTTCTGTATCTTTGCCGTCTTGTTTTTCTGATAGATCAATGCATGGATACTCAGGAAATTCGCCAGGCTTTTCTTGATTACTTCAAGAGCAAGGATCACACCATCGTGGATTCGTCTTCATTGGTGCCGAATAATGATCCAACGCTGTTGTTCACCAATGCTGGCATGGTGCAATTCAAAGAATCGCTCGCGCTCCGTGAAAACCGTGGTTACACCAGGGCCGCAAGCTGCCAGAGGTGCATACGGGCCGGCGGCAAACACAATGACCTTGATAATGTCGGGTATACGGCGAGGCACCATACCTTCTTTGAAATGCTCGGCAACTTCAGCTTCGGTGATTACTTCAAGGAAGGCGCCATCCTGTTCGCATGGGAGTTTCTCACCGAGGCCATTGGTTTGCCAGAAGACAGACTGTGGGTCACCGTCCATCAGGATGATGACGAGGCGGAAAAAATCTGGACGGAGAAAGCGGGCTTCGACCCGGCCAGGATTACCCGCCTGGGCGATGATGACAATTTCTGGACAATGGGTGACACAGGGCCTTGCGGGCCATCATCGGAGATATTTTATGATCACGGGCCAGGCGTGCCGGGCGGCCCACCCGGGTCTCCTGAAGGTGACCTGGACAGATACATCGAAATATGGAATCTGGTGTTTACCCAGTATGACCGGTCCGCCGATGGCGTTCTGACGCCATTACCCCGGCCCTGTGTGGATACGGGCATGGGCCTTGAGCGCCTTGCGGCGGTGCTGCAGGATGTACACGACAACTATGACATTGACCTTTTCCAGGCGCTGATCAAACAGGCGGCAGCGCTGCTGGGCGTCAAAGACCTTGCCAGCCCGTCTCTGAAAGTCATCGCCGACCACATTCGCAGCGCGGTATTTCTGGTCGCTGATGGCGTCCTGCCATCCAATGAGGGTCGTGGTTATGTTCTGCGCAGGATTATCCGCCGGGCGCTTCGTCATGGTCATAAGTTGCAATCCGCCGAGCCTTTCTTTCACAAGCTGACAGGCCCCTTGGTGAAGCAGATGGGGGAGGCGTATCCGTTGATCGAACAAACCCGACCCCAGATCGAGAAGATTCTGTTAAAGGAAGAAGAACAGTTCGAACTGACCCTGGACCAGGGTATGAAAATCCTTGGTGACGCCATCAAAGAATTGTCAGGGAAGGAAATTCCCGGCGAGGTGGCGTTCAAATTGTACGACACTTACGGATTCCCCGCCGACCTGACCGCCGATATTGCAAGGGAGCGAGACCTGACCATCGACATGGCGGGTTTTGATCGGGAAATGGAAGCGCAACGCAAGCGCGCCAAGGCCGCCAGCCAGTTTGCCGCTGTCGACGATGCGAGCCTCAATCTGGGTTATACAACGGCGTTTGTCGGCTACGAATCACTGGAAGACGAATCGGAAGTGCTGGCCATTCTGCGGCAAGGGGAAAGGGTGGACGTTGCGGGCACCGGCCAGGTGACGGTGGTGCTGGACAGGACGCCTTTCTATGCGGAGTCCGGCGGGCAGGTCGGTGACATGGGCACACTGGATGTGAAGGCCAGGGCAGGTACAGCGAAGGGGGCAGCGAAGGGTGTAGCGAAGGGTGTAGCGAAGGAGGCGGCTCTGGAAGTGACGGGCACCATCAAGAGAGGCGATACCTATCTGCACCTGGCAGAGGTGCGGGAAGGTGAGATACGGGTCGGCGACAGGGTGACTGCCCGGGTCGACAGAAAGATTCGCGATGCCACGCGGCTCAATCACTCGGCGACCCACCTGATGCATGCGGCGCTCCGCCAGATACTTGGGGAGCATGTAAATCAGCGTGGGTCCCTGGTTAATGCGGCACACCTGCGCTTTGATTTTTCTCATTTCGAAGCGCTGCCCAGGCCGCAGGTGCGTGAAATCGAACGGTTGGTCAATGACCAGATACGGCGCAATACCGAAATCGAAACAGAGATCATGCCGCTTGAAGCGGCGCGTGAAAAAGGCGCCATGGCATTGTTTGGAGAAAAATACTCGGAAGAGGTTCGCGTGCTGACAATGGGCAATGGTTTTTCCATTGAGCTTTGTGGCGGCACCCATGCCTCTCGAACCGGAGACATAGGCCTCTTCAGGATCATATCGGAACAGGGTGTTGCTTCCGGCGTCAGGAGAATCGAAGCGCGAACCGGCCAGGGCGCGATGGAAGAAGTCGAACGCATGGAAGATCAACTGGGCGAGAGCGCCGCCCTTGTCAAGGCGGACCGCGGGTCCCTGACGACGAAAATTGAAGCGCTCCTGGAACGGAATAAAAAGCTGGAGAAATCCGTATCAGACCTGAACAGAAAACTTGCCGATGGTGGCCAGAGCATGATCGATGCCGTGATTGATCTTGGTGAATTCAAATTACTGGTCAATCAACTGGATGGCGCAGACCCCGCTTCTCTGCCGGCCGCACTGGACAGGCTGAAGCAAAAACTTGGCAGCGGCATAGTCGTGCTGGGCACTGTCAATGATGGCAAGGTTGGCCTGATCGCGGGCGTCACCAAGGAATTGACGGACCGATTCAATGCCGGGGATCTGGTTAATCACGTCGCCTCTCAGGTGGGCGGCAAGGGTGGCGGGCGTCCGGACATGGCGCGTGCGGGAGGCAACAAACCGGATGCATTGCCAGCCGCGCTGGAAAGCGTCGAGGCATACGTCAAAAATCTCCTGTAGTTTTATCCTGCAAGTTTCTATAATCGGCGCCCTTTTGAACACAGGAACGGTAAATGTCGCTGCTTGTGCAGAAATTTGGCGGCACTTCGGTTGCTTCTATCGGCCACATTGAACATGTCGCGCAGCGCATCGCCGACTCTCGCAACGCCGGGCAAGACGTCGTGGTTGTCGTTTCTGCGATGGGGGACCAGACAGACAGGCTGGCGGCCCTGGCGGACGAGGTAGCCTATGGCGGCCGGGACGCCCGCCGCGAACTTGATGTGCTCTTGTCCACCGGCGAACAGATAACCATTTCCCTGCTGGCGATGATGTTGATGAAGCATGGCATAAAGGCGCGGTCTTTTACCGGCCAGCAGGCGGGCATAGCCACGGACGCGGAACACACCCGCGCCAGAATAATGGATATCAACACCGCCGCCCTGCGAGAGAAAATAGAAGCGGGTATTGTGCCGGTGGTGGCCGGGTTTCAAGGTATCGACACTGACGGCAACATCACGACCCTGGGCAGGGGCGGCTCAGATACCACGGCGGTGGCGCTGGCGGCCGTGCTTGATGCGGATGAATGTCAGATTTACACGGATGTGGATGGTGTCTTCACCACCGACCCGCGTGTAGTGGAAGACGCCCGCTGCCTTGCGGAACTTACCTTCGAGGAAATGCTGGAGCTTGCAAGCCTGGGTTCAAGAGTTATTCACACCCGCGCCGTTGAATTTGCCAGCAAGTACAGGGTTCCTTTGCGAGTGTTGTCAACATTCAATGAAACCCCCGGCACTTTGATTAAGAATGAGGATGATGCCATGGAACAACCGATTATCTCCGGGATTGCACTTACAAGAGACGAGGCCAAGCTGACGGTGCTGGGCGTCAAAGATGTGCCGGGGATTGCCTCGGCAATACTTGGGCCCGTCAGTGATGCGAACATAGAAGTGGACATGATAGTTCAGAATGTCGCCGCGGACATGAGCACTGACTTCACGTTTACCGTCCGTCGTGAAGATTACGACCACGCCATGGAGATATTGGAGGAAGTGGCGAAAAACATTGATGCCAGAGAAGTGTCCTGTGACAATAAAGTTGCGAAACTTTCCCTGGTTGGCGTCGGCATGAAATCCCACGCCGGCGTGGCAAGCAAAATGTTCGGGGTGCTGGCGCAAGAATCCATCAATATCCAGATGATCTCCACGTCTGAAATAAAGATATCTGTCGTTATCGATGAAAAGTACCTTGAACTTGCGGCCAGAGCGCTGCATTCGGCCTTCGGCCTTTCCGAAGAGCGGGGATAACCCCCCATACCCTTTTCCCGTCATTCCAGGCGATGGGAACACCTTCACCCCCGTCATTCCAGGCGATGGGGGTTGTTCCCATCGCCGACAGTGTTTCCCAGCCGCAGGGGGGAATCCAGAAGTGGCGGCGCAGCCGCCATTAACAATGTGTCCGGCTACGCCGGGCTTATTATATACGCGGCTTCGCCGCGCCTGGATTCCCGCCTTCGGCCTGCGGCCTCGGCGAGAATGACGGTGTGTTTTTGTCGTCATTCCAGGCGATGGGGGTTGTTCCCATCGCCGACAGTGTTTCCAGGCGATGGGGATTGTTCCCATCGCCGACAGTGTTTCCAGGCGATGGGGGTTGTTCCCATCGCCGACAGTTCCCCCCAGGCGTAGCCCGGGAATCCAGAGTGGCGGCGCAGCCGCCATGCACATTGCGGCTTTCGCGCAACAAACACGAAAAAACCTAGCCCGCGTAAGTCACCTGCCGAAACAAATTGAGATAACCCTGCGTAAACGCCACACCGTCGTAATGGCCCTTGGCCAGCAACAGCTTGTGCATTTCCCTCAGACGATAGATGGGGACTTCGGGCATAAGATGGTGTTCCATGTGATAGTTGAGACCGTGGGGCGCAACCAGCAAACTGCCAAGCCAGTTGATGTAGAGGGTCCGAGTGTTTTTGCGCGTATCCGAGTCGTACAGGTCCGGCACGGCGGCATGTTCCGATATCTGGCGAATTCTGGAAACCAGCATGTGGCTCGTCATAAAGGCGATGATCCACAGGGCGTAAAGCCAGGGCTGGCCGAATGCGGTGAAAGTCAGCAGCATGGCTGCATTCACGCCCAGGCTCCTGAGGAGAGATTGCCGGACGCCAGGTCTCAGGGTCCGGATTCTCAGCAGGCCCCGGCCGATTGACTTCATGCGCCGCCAGCCAAGCTGACCCGTAAGATCACGGATTATCTTGCGCCGGAAGCTGCTTCTTGATACCGGGTAGGCTGCGTAGTTTTTCAGGTCAGGGTCGTCCCGGGTGCCCGCTGTCTGGTGATGCCCCAGATGACCTTTCATATACGCTTCCTTGTCGGAGAAAACCCAGTACCCCGAAAGCCATTTGCCGACGAAATCGTTTACCGCGGGAGAGGTAAAAAACGACTTGTGCCCGGCTTCATGGACGAGCACCCCGAAAGCCATCTGCCTGCCGCCGAGCAGGACGATAACCAGAAGATATACAAGAGGATTGGCGAAAAATCCCGCCAGTAAAAAGAGACCCGCCACCACTGCCCAGTCGAATGCGACTATGGCAGCCGCCCTCAGGTCACTCTTGCGGGTTACGCTTTCCAGTTCTGCCACTGTCAGTATTGCTCGAATATTCATCTCAATACCTCGTACTTGAATGATACATAATCTGCCAAGACACGGTCAGTATATTATGGCCCGCTCCCAGTAGGAAACCAGCAGAAATCAGTAGGAAATAGAGGTGGCCAGCGTCTTCCAGCGGCCATTACGCACCACAGACAGCACCGATTCGTTGACGCCCTTGTGATTGCCCTCGCCGAACCGGACTCGATAGCCGAAGATGTCCTCGTAGTCGTCAATGCTTTCCATGGCCTTGATGAATTTCTCTCGGGTGAGGTCCCGGCCCGCCCGCTCCAGCGCCATGACCATCAGGTCGGCCGCTCGGTAGCCCTCCATGGCGGGAACGCCCGGCTCCTTGTTGAACCTCGCTTCGTAGCTGTCCCACCAGGCGGCGACCGGCTCTGGTAGATCATCCTCCCGATACAGCTTTGCCATGTGTGAGAAGGCATGGTATTCCTCGCCGGAACCGCTGTTCTGCGCGGCAATCACCTGCCCATAGGCGGCATTGTTACCGACGAATAGCGCATCGAAGCTCATCTTCCTGGCCGTCTCAAGAATGAGAATCGTGTCCCTGTGGATGGTGCCCATGAAGACGACATCGCAGTTCGCGGTGCGCAGCCGAATGATGGAAGCGGTAAATTCCGATTCCGTCGGCTTATGGGCGGACCTGCCGACGAGCTTGCGATTCATCACCTGCAACTGGTCCTGCACACCTTCGAGAATTTCCTGGCCGTAGTCCGTATCCTGGTAGATCACGCAGGGGCGCGCTCTGCCCGCCACATCGAGGAAGTATTTTACCGCGGCGCGAATCTCGTCATAGTAGATGCCCCGCTGGGTAAACTTGAGGTTGTGATAGGGCTCCACCATGCTTCGCGCCCCGCTCAGAGGGAACATATTGGGGATGCCGGCCTTGAGTTGCTGCGTCAGCACGGCGTTGTTGGTTGGTGTTCCCAGCGCCAGCACCATGGCGAATATCCGGTCTCGGTTAATCAGCTTGTTGGCCGCTTGAATGGCGCGGGGCACCTGGTATTGGGTATCCTCAACGATAAAGCGGATTGTCCTGCCGTGGACGCCGCCGGCCGCGTTGACCTTTTCGAGTTGCATACGCATGCCATTGATGTTGCCGACGCCCCAGATAGCTACTGGGCCGGAAAGGTCCGTATGCGTGCCCAGAATGATTTCCGTGTCCGTCACGCCCCGGGTGGCTGTATCAGTGGCGTCCTCGCCACCGCAGCCGGTGAGCAGCACTGGCAGCGCCAGGGCGACAATAGTTTTGATAAATCTCATCCGCACAACCTCGCATCTTTTTCATTGACGGCCAGTGTTTCAGTTTCATGGCTAACGCCAGTGTGCCATACATACTCCCTATCCGTCACTCCAGGCGATGAGGGGGTATCCATCGCCGACAGTGTTTCCAGGCGATGAGGGGGTATCCATCCACGACAGTTTTCCGCCCACTCCTGCACACGCTTGACCCAATAAGGATTCTACTCTACATTGTTGAAACTCCACTGACTTTCAGGGCAGGACCAACCATGCGAATCAAGCTAGCACTCACCTTAAGTTTGCTGTTGTTGAACACAGGAGCCCGCGCCGATGACTATACCGATAGCCATGAAGCTGCTGTTATCAGCTTTGTTGACAGTCGTTACGTGGCAACCGCCAGCCTGGCCAGGCAAATATGGGACTGGGCCGAGCTTGGCTACCTGGAAACCCGCAGCAGCGAGTTGCTGCAGCAAACGCTGAAAGATCAGGGTTTCAAGGTAAAGAAAGGGGTTGCCGGTATCCCCACCGCATTTGTCGCTGAATATGGTCGAGGCGGGCCGGTGATAGGCATACTGGCGGAGTTCGACGCCTTGCCGGGCATCAATCAGGATGCCGTCTCTTCCCGCATGCCGGTTACAAACAAGGCTGCCGGCCATGCCTGCGGCCATAACCTGTTTGGCGCAGGGTCGGTGGGCGCCGCCATTGCTGTCAAGGATTGGCTGGATACCAACGGCTCCAAAGGCAGGATTCGGGTCTACGGGACCCCGGCGGAGGAGGGCGGCAGCGGCAAGGTTTACATGGTGCGTGCCGGCCTGTTTGATGATGTTGATATAGCGCTGCATTGGCATGCCAGCGATTCAAATACGGCGTCGGCCAACACCACACTGGCCAACCGGTCAGCCAAGTTTCGCTTCCGGGGCGTATCCGCTCACGCTGCGGGCGCTCCGGAAAAAGCCCGCTCTGCTCTGGATGGCGTGGAAGCCTTCAACCACATGGCCAACATGATGCGCGAGCATGTGCCGCAACAGAGCCGTATTCACTATGTCATTACGCATGGCGGCAATGCGCCAAATGTGGTGCCGGATTTCGCCGAGGTATTTTACTATCTGCGTCACCCGGATGCCGCCACTGTCAAAGTCCTGTGGGAAAGGCTTGAAGCAGCGGCAAAAGGCGCCGCCACGGGCACGGGTACCGAAGTGGATTGGGAAATCATTCACGGTAATCATCCGCTCTTGGTGAACGAAACCCTGGCGAAGATGATGCACGAAAAACTCACGACAGTGGGTGGTGTTGAATATACCCGGGCGGAACAGCAATTTGCCGAAGAGTTGTACACCACCCTTAACGGCCCTGGCAAGGCGCTGGGCAGTGAGAGTGAGATACAACCTTACAGTTCCGGGCTTGGCTATGGCTCCACTGATGTGGGGGACGTATCCATCGCCGTGCCGACGGTGGGTCTCCGCACCGCTACCTGGGTGCCGGGAACCTCGGCCCACAGTTGGCAATCCACTGCGGCCAGCGGCATGAGCATAGGTTATAAGGGCGCCCAGGTTGCGGCCAAGACGCTGGCGTTGGCGGCAATAGAATTGTATGAGAACAAGGCACTGCGGGACGCGGCCAGGGCCGAGTTCAACTCCCGGCGGGGTGATGGTTTTGTTTATGAGGCGCTGCTGGGTGAGCGTGCACCGCCACTGGACTTTCGCAAGTAGCACTTGTAAATAGCACTTGTAAATAGCACTGCAAATAGAAGTTGATGTTTTCACACTGGCTTCCGCTTTCCGCTGTCATTCCAGGCGATGGGGGTTGTTCCCATCGCCGACAGTGTTTCCCAGCCGCAGGCGGGAATCCAGAATGGCGGCGCAAGCCGCCATGTGTTTTTCCCGTCATTCCCAGGCGATGGGAGGTATCCATCGCCGACAGTGTTTCCAGGCGATGGGGGTTGTTCCCATCGCCGACAGTGTTTCCCAGCCGCAGGCGGGAATCCAGAGTGGCGGCGCAAGCCGCCATTAACTAAGCAGCGTTAGCCGCCCTGCGAGCAAATCTCCTCGACGATGCCGGTTTCCAAATCGAACAACCAGCCGTGAACCGTCGGGGCCGGGCCGCCCTTGCACAAATCACCGACCAGCCTGGCGGCGTTTTCAACCTGGCGTCTGACATTGAGTTCGCTGACCTGGCGTTCGAGGCGCGGCCTGTTGGCGGCGGTGTTTTTCGGCAGTTCGTGTTGATGCAACAGGTAGAGTTCTCTGAGCGGCTGCAGCCAGTCGGCAGTGGCCGCCGGCATATCGCCAGAGTCGGCGACCGCGTCGGCGACACCGATGCAGTGGGTATGCCCGCAGACCACCAGATCCTGAACCTTGAGAACTTGTACGGCACAGGCGAGGGCGCTCAGGGTGTTGGCGTCGTCGGGGTTCACCTGATTGGCAATGTTAGTGTGGATGAACATATCCCCAAGCGACAGACCGAATATCTCAGACGGAACCACCCGCGAGTCGCAGCAGCCAACCCAGAAAACCGGTGGCTTTTGTCTTTCGGCGAGTTCGGCAAAAAATCCGCCGGGCTGTTTGGACCGCGCCCATGATTTATTTTGTGCAAGAAGCTTTTTTATCATTCCTTTGTCCCCAGTCCTTTTTATATCCATTAAATAAAGGGTTAAACAAGTATATAATTCCCCTGTTTTAGCTCAAGGCTGTTTTAGCTCAAGGCTGTTTTAGCTCAAGGCTGTTTTAGCTCAAGGCTGTTTTAGCTCAAGGCTGTTTTAGCTCAAGGCTGTTTTAGCTCAAGGCTGTTTTAGCTCAAGGCTGTTTACATAAGGGCTATTTATATCAGGATAAGGAGATTCTATGGAAACTGGAACCGAACATCTGCTGGCAGACCTCGATGAAGGTGTACTGACCTTAACGCTAAACAGGCCCACCGCGCTGAACGCCATGTCTGGTGAGATGATGACCGGGCTGGCCGCCTGTCTGGCGGATGCGGAGCTTAACCCGGAAGTCTGCTGCATCGTGTTGACGGGCGCGGGCAAGGGGTTCTGTGCGGGTGGCGACGTCAAAGGTATGGCGTCCGCTAATGACGGCACAGTCGGCAATAACACCATTGACGGGGCCATTCATCGGCAACGGATTACCCAGCGGGCAACAGCGGGCAGACTCTACCGAATGCCGAAACCAACCATTGCCGCCCTGCCCGGAGCGGCGGCGGGTGCAGGGCTATCGCTGGCATTGGCCTGTGACCTCAGGATCATGACAAGTAACGCCATTATGACAACAGCCTTTGCCAGGGTCGGCTTTTCCGGCGACTATGGCGGCACCTTCTTTCTGACACAATTGGTTGGCCTCGCCAGGGCAAGGGAGCTTTATTACCTGTCCACCCGCGTCAGCGCCACCGAGGCGCTGAATCTGGGGCTGACGAACTGGGTGTGCGAGCGGGAGGAACTCGAAGAGAAGACGAAGGAAATAGCCCAACGGTTGGCAACCGGCCCAGTGGTTGCTTACAGCTATATGAAAGAAAACTTCAATCGGGTTGTCTCAGGCGCTGATGTGGAAACCTGCCTGGACCTGGAGGCCACCCATCATATCCATTGCGGGCAGACCGAGGACCACAGGAATGCCGCCAAGGCCTTTGTCGAAAAAAGAGAACCGGTGTTCAAAGGCCGTTAAGAGGAATGAAATGAAAACTTTGCTGCCATGGATGTTGTCGTTACTGCTTCTGGTTTGTGCACATGGCCATGCGGAAGCAACAACGAGTGCTTATGAAAGCGTCAGGCAATCAACCGACGCGCTGCTTGCCAGGCTGAAAACCCTGCAACCCGTCTATGCAACCAACCCGGAAAAGTTTTTCACGGGCGTGGATGTCGCGCTGGCCCCTCATGTTGATTTTGTGGGTTTCTCCAGGGGGGTTATGGCGAAACACTATCGGGGTGCCAGCGAGGCGCAGCGGGCCAGGTTCGAGCGCCGCTTCAGGGATGTCCTGGTCAAAACCTACGCCACGGTGCTGCTTGAATTTGATAACCAGCGGGTTGTTGTCCAGCAACCTACCCGCCCTCAGGCAAAACCGGACCGCGCCGCCATTGTGCTCGAAGTACACGCGCGTTCAGGCACGGTTTATCAGATTCGATACCAGCTTGGCCTGATCGAGGGAAAGTGGTTGTTGCGTAACATCATCATCAATGGCATCAATGTCGGGTTGCAGTTCCGGGCCCAATTCAATGCGGATATGCAGAAGTACGGGCAGGATATCGATCAAGCCATCGAGAACTGGTCCGTGGATGTATGAAACCGGCCAGTCTGGCGCATGCCACGAGGCCGTTTGTTCCCGGAACTTAAGGAATACCGCCCCCCGTGCTAACATGCCGGGCTGTCATTATCTGAGCGGATACATTCATGGATCTTCAGGCGATTGAAGCTGATATCAAGCAAGGCATGTCGCGGGCGGAAGTCGAACTGACCGCCGATGAAAACAAGCTCAGCCTGCGGGTCGTATCCGAAGAGTTTGCCGGCCTCAGCAAAGTAAAAAGACAGCAGAAGATTTACGGCTTGCTGAATGTAAGGATCAAGTCCGGCGAGATACACGCCCTTTCCATGGAAACCCTGACGCCGACAGAGGCGGGGCAATAGCATGGACAGGCTGCTCATAAAAGGTGGGACGGTACTCAAGGGGGAAATCAGGGCGGCCGGCGCGAAGAATTCAGCCCTCAAGATGCTCGCCGCCGCCCTGCTTTCTGATGAACCGGTTACCATCAGTAATGTTCCCCATCTGCGGGACATCACCACCATGATTGAACTCCTGGGTTCCCTGGGTGTTGAAGTGGTGATTGATGAAAAGATGAACGTTGAAATCCACGCCAACACCATCAAGCGATTCAAAGCGCCCTACGAACTCGTCAAAACCATGCGGGCCTCATTCAATGTGCTGGGTCCGTTGCTGGCGCATTATGGTCAGGCTGAAGTTTCCCTGCCCGGCGGCTGCGCCATTGGCCCAAGGCCGGTTGATCAGCACCTGCGAGGTCTTGAGGCCATAGGCGCGAAAATCGAAATGTCGGACGGCTATGTAAAAGCCACGTCGGAAGGCAGATTGAAGGGCGGCCATGTTTACTTTGACTTCTGCACCGTTGGTGGCACCGAACACATCATGATGGCGGCCACGCTGGCGGATGGCGAGACGGTCATGGAGAACTGTGCAAGGGAGCCGGAGATTGTTGACCTGGCTCACTTCCTGAACAAGATGGGCGCAAAGGTTAAGGGTGCGGGTACGGACACAATTGTCATCGAGGGTGTTGAATCTTTGAAAGGGTGCACACATTGTGTGATTTCCGACAGGGTCGAAGCCGGCTCTTACCTGATCGCCGCCGCAGCGAGCGGTGGCAGAATCAAAATCAGGGACATCAACCCGGACCATCTTGAAATGGTCATCAGCAAGCTGAGGGAAGCGGGCGCAAAAATTATCACCGGGAATGATTTCATCGAGCTTGACATGAATGGCAGGCGGCCCAAGGCCATCTCTCTGGTCACGGCGCCGTATCCCGCCTTTCCCACAGACTTGCAGGCGCAGGCCATTGCCATGAACTGTGTTGCTGAAGGTACGGGCACGGTCAAGGAGACCATCTTTGAAAACAGATTCATGCACGTTCAAGAAATGAACCGCATGGGCGCAAGGATACGTCTTGAAGGCAACAACACCACTGCGATTGTTGAAGGCGTACCCGCCCTGACAGGCGCGCCGGTCATGGCGAATGATCTGCGGGCTTCCGTTTCTCTGGTTATTGCGGGCCTGGTTGCCCGGGGCGATACGATTGTTGATCGTATCTATCATATTGATCGGGGCTATGAGCAGATTGAAGAAAAACTGCAGAATCTTGGCGCCGACATCCGCCGGGTCGCTTCTGAGTGAGTCTGCTGTGCCTGATATATCGCCTGACAAAACAACACAACTGGTCATAGCGCTGTCCAAGGGCCGCGTCCTCGATGAGGAGTTGGCCCTGCTGGCGAAAATTGGCATAACACCGGCGGAAGACCCACAGCAGTCCCGCAAGCTGGTATTCGCAACCAACCATGATGATGTCAGCATCATGGTGCTCAGGGGAATGGACGTTGCCACTTATGTTGAACACGGCATTGTGGACCTCGGTATGTGCGGCAAAGATGTGCTGCTGGAACATGGCGGTCACGGGTATTACGAACCCCTTGACCTTGGCTTGGGAAAATGCCGCCTTATGGTTGCCGGGCTGCAGGATGAAGGTGAACTGCCGTCTCGTCTCCGTATCGCCACAAAGTTCACGCATACCACCAAGCGTTACTATGCGGCCAGGGGTATACAGGTGGATGTGATAAAGCTGTACGGTGCCATGGAACTTGCCCCGGTGACGGGGCTTGCGCATCGCATAGTGGATATAGTCGCAACAGGTCAAACCCTCAAAGCGAATGGCCTGGTGGCGTTGGAACTGATCGCGGAAATCAGCACAGGGTTGATCGTTAATGAATCAGCCTACAAGACCAAGTATGCGGCCATCAGGTCAATCATCGATGCATTGGAAGGCACCTTGTGAAAAGGCACCTTGTGAAAAGGCACCTTGTGATAAAGCGGCTGGCGGCAAAAGACGCGGGCTTTGAAGATCAACTGACGGATCTTTTGAGTTTCCCCGAAGATGTTCGGCTGGAAGCGCGCGCCGAGGTCGAACAAATCCTGAGTGACGTAAAGGCAAGAGGCGATGCAGCGCTGACCGAGTTGACCAACCGACTCGACCGTCGCTCCGTAAGCGACATGAGTGATCTGGTGATTGACCGGGCGCGCTTGCAAGAGGCTTACGAACGCATTGACCCACTGATAAGAGAGGCGCTTACCGAATCGGCGAATCGTGTACGCAGCTACCATGAAGCACAGCTTGCGGCTCTCGGTAACGGTGAAAACTGGCAGTACACGGATGAACAGGGCAACTTGCTGGGCCAGCGGGTGCGGGGCATGAATCGCATTGGCATCTACGCGCCGGGCGGGAAGGCGGCCTATCCATCGACGATCATCATGACCGCAGTGCCAGCAAGGGTCGCCGGCGTGGCGGAAATTGTGCTGTGTGTGCCGACCCCGGGTGGTGAACTGAATGAAGTGCTGCTGGCGGCGGCGCATCTGTGCGGGATTGATCAGGTCTTTACTCTGGGCGGGGCCCAGGCAATCGGCGCCATGGCCTACGGTACGCAAACCGTGCCCGGGGTGGACAAAATTGTAGGGCCGGGCAACATCTATGTCGCCATGGCCAAGGCGCTGGTGTTCGGTCAGGTGGGCATCGATATGATTGCGGGGCCGTCGGAGGTAGTCATTGTCGCGGACGACACCGCCGACCCGGATTGGCTGGTGCAGGATATGTTTGCCCAGGCGGAACATGATGAGATGGCGCAGGCGATACTGATTGCGGAGAGTGAAACCCTGTTGCAGAAAGTTGCCGACCTCATGCCGGCGAAACTGCGCAAAGAACCGCGCAGAGATATTATCTCCCGGTCGATTGAAAGACGGGGCGCCCTGATAAAAGTTGACAGCATCCATGCGGCTTTCGATGTCGTTAACCGGATTGCGCCTGAACATCTGCAACTCGCCGTCACCGAACCGGAGAAATACCTGGAGCAGGTTCATCATGCCGGCGCGATTTTCCTTGGCGTAAATACAACGGAAGTTGTCGGCGACTATACCGCAGGGCCGAGTCATGTCCTCCCCACTGGCGGCGCTGCGCGGTTTTCGTCGCCGCTGGGTGTTTATGATTTCCAGGCGCGAACCTCCATCGTCCAATGCTCACCGGAAGGCGCCATCCATCTCAACCGTACCGCTGCGCTACTGGCAAAGGCGGAAGGGCTAGATGCACATGCGGAATCTGCGCGCTCAAGAGTCAAAGGATAGTGATAGGCCGAGCATGACGGGTCCGTTACAACGATACTGCGAAGGCGTCAACAGCGGCGAATATGAGAGGGACATCGCCCAGGAGCAGGCCGTCTCTCTCCTGCAATCCCTGCATGAAACCCTCTGCGCGGAACACGCCAGAAAGCCCGGCTTGTTCGCCAGACTGCTAGGGAAACCCGCCCCGCGGAAAATGATTCATGGCCTTTACTTCTGGGGAGGCGTGGGGCGGGGGAAAACCTTTCTGATGGATATTTTCTACGAAGAACTACCGATAGCGGAAAAAAAACGGCTGCATTTTCATCGCTTCATGCGAGAGGTGCATCGGCGGCTCCGAGACCTGCAAGGCGAACCGAATCCACTTGAAAAGATCGCTGCCAGCTTTGCCGCAGAGGCGCGGGTGATGTGTTTCGATGAATTCTTTGTCAGTGATATTACCGACGCCATGCTGCTTGCCGGGCTGCTTGAGCGAATGTTTGCCGACGGCATGACACTGGTGGCCACCTCCAACGTAGAGCCGGACAACCTGTACCGGGATGGGCTGCAAAGAAGTAAGTTCCTCCCGGCGATTGAACTGATCAAAGCCCACACCCTGGTGCACAGGATGGATGGCGGTGTCGATTATCGGCTGCGGGCGCTGGAATCTGCGGAGATATATCACTTTCCTTTGGATTCAGCGGCGGAAGAAGGGTTGGCAAGAGCGTTTCAAGACATCTCGCCGGATGCGGGCAGGGCCGATGTGGTCCTGCCGATAGAAGGCAGAGACATAATGACTCGCCGATGCGGCGACGGAGTTGCCTGGTTCGATTTTGATGCGGTGTGTGACGGCCCCCGAAGCCAGAATGACTATATTGAACTTGCCCGACTGTTCCAGACAGTGCTGATTGGCAAGGTTCCCCGATTTGACGAGCAGCGAGAAGACCAGGCGAGACGATTCATCAGCCTGGTGGATGAATTCTACGACAGGAACGTCAAATTGATAGTCTCCGCGGAAGCTGGCATACCGGACCTGTACCGGGGGCAAAGGCTTTCTTTTGAATTTCGCCGGACCGAATCCAGACTCCAGGAAATGCAATCCCACGACTATCTCTCGCGGGAGCATAAATCCTGAGCGTTTGGAACCCCGCGTCATCCTCGCCGACAGTGTTTCCAGGCGATGGGGGTTGTTCCCATCGCCCCCGTCATTCTCGCCGAACCCAGCCGTACCGCCTTTGGCGGGACGACTGGGTTCGGGGGGAATCCAGAGTGGCGCGCGCAGCCGCCATGCAGTTCGCCGCCCCCACCCCGCCATGCCCTTTACCCTATGGCGTGTGAAAGTCTCGTTTTTTATTCGCCGGGTCCGCAAACGACTCACCAAAATAACGAACACCCGTATACACCACCCATGATCGCAATGCGCTCATTCCATCCTCGCTGCAAATGTTTCGCAACAACTTATCCGCATTGTCTCGATGGCTATCCATATCCAACTCGCCCCCGCGCATTAATTGATACAACGCATCATGCACCAACGAGCCGCGCATAAAATTCAAAGTGTCCATAGACGGCCCCGACGGACCATCCCATGCGTATCCGTCCTTAATGGTAAGGCGGCCACTGTCCGTCAATGAGATATAGCCACTGTCAATAGGCTGGTTGGGCCGGATGTTAATTTCGGTCGAATAATCCGCAGTCAATTGATATTTATATCCTTTTTTGTAGGAAATATGCGCCACTTTTTTCTCCGGGTGTGAAGTGTTTTTATAAATTAACAACGGGCATTTCGTCTGCATGGCGCGCGCCCTTGCCGCCCATCGCCTGGGAAACACTGTCGGCGATGGATACCCCCCATCGCCTGGAAACACTGTCGGCGATGGGAACAACCCCCATCGCCTGGAAACACTGTCGGCGATGGGAACAACCCCCATCGCCTGGAAACACTGTCGGCGATGGGAACAACCCCCATCGCCTGGAATTGTATGTGTTCACTAATTCGATGACAGATTTGAATAGTATCATTGACTAAGTGACACACCCAGGAGGGCAGCATGAGAGACAACAGCAAAGACAGCACGATCGAGAGGAATTTGATCCGCGACTGGCAACATAGGTGCCAGGAATACGAACAGGTCAAGGCCGGCAAACATCCTAAGTTTCGTTTTGTATCGGACTTCTACAAGCACTACAACACTCATCGGCAGGTGTTCTTGAAGTATTACCACCGCTATAAGGCCAGCGGTGATGGACAGGACCTGCTGCCGCAGCGCCGCGGTCCAAAGTGGCAAGCGCGGCGTGGTATGACTAAGGTGGAAGAACTAGTGCTGGAGCAGCGCTGGCTGGGTAATAACCGCTACGAGATCTATGCGATACTATTGCCTCAACTGCATGATGACTGTCCATCACCGAGTACCATCTACCGGATCACGCGCCGCTATAATCTGAATCATTTGAAGCCAAAGATGCAAGCCAACAAACGCAAGATAATCAAGCAAAAGGCAGGTGAAATGGGGCATATAGACTGCCATCACCTGAGCCGGGACCTGTTTCCCGGGCAGCCCCGCCACTATCTGGTGTGTCTGCTGGACGATTGCACGCGCCTGGCTTGGGCGGAGGTGGTGTCGGACATCAAGAGCCTAACGGTGATGTTCACCACCCTGCGGATGATCAACCTGCTCAACAGTCGTTACCAGATCCGGTTTGAGGAGCTGCTGAGTGACAACGGTGCGGAGTTTGCTTCCAGGAAGAACCTGGACGGGCATCCGTTTGAGCGGATGCTGCAGGAGTTGGGCATCCGGCATCGCTACACTCGTCCCTACCGACCTCAGACCAATGGCAAGGTGGAGCGCTTCTGGCGGACGCTGAATGATGACCTGATAGACGACACGGTGTTCGAGAGCGTAGCTGACTTCAGAAAGAACTGGAACTCTACATGTTGTACTACAATGAACACCGGCCGCACCAGGGGATCGGCGCTAAAACACCGCTGGAAATGAACAAACCGCGGCAGTGAATTAGTGAACACATACAAGAATGACGGGCTGGATTTTCGCTGCGCGAAATTCGCAATGTGGATGATGAAACAGTGGCGGCGTTAGCCGCTTTCCTTATGCGGCGAAGTCGCGTTGATTGTTCAAAACATGAGTCATCAAGCTGGGAATACCCGGCTCGTATAAAAGCGTACCCGGTGGACGCCAAACAAAATCCATGGCTACCAATGCCTGTAATGTACTTGCTGCGTGTTGGTCGTCTGCCTTGTCGGTGGGTAGCAGACCCTTGATTAACAAAATGAAGTCGTCTTCTATGAATTCTTTTGTGTCCTGAAATGCTTCTGCAATTACATAAGCGGCTGGTAACAATCCTTCCTGGCGCAGTTTTGTACGACGCTCGGCATAAAGGTCTTGTCTGAAACTGTCGATAGCAGGTGCCGCAATCTCAACCTGCTCGGCAGTCAATCTAGTCGAGTTTGTTTTCTTCGCTTCATCCCAAAGCTCCTTGCCCCATCGTTGTATGAAGTAGGGATACTGCTGACTATCTTGCACAACTTTTTGTAGCGCATCAGCGTCTATTGTTATGCCGTCTTCCTGCAGCGGTTTTGTTATAGCATCCGCAGTCGCTTCTTCGCCTAGTCGGCCAATACCGAGCATCGTAGAACGTTCACTGAAGCTGGCGTTCACAGAGTTAAGGAAAGCCCGAAGGCCTGGGGTGCCCGCGAGGACCAGCAAAAAAGGCGCTTCTCCCCGAACAACTTGGCTCAGGTTTAACAAACTACGGCATAAATCCGGGTCCATCGTATGGGCTTCATCTACCAGAAACACCAAAGGCTCTTTAGTGCACTCTTTTATCAGCGCACTTTCCAAAAAGTCATTGGACGGGCTTCCTGATTTCCAAGTGGCGGATACAATGAGAGTTGTAAGGTTTGTTTCGGCAGGCTTTAAATTCTCCCAGAAATCACCAGGGAGTAGCCGGGACCACATATCCGCCGGAGATTTTAATTCTCCTGGAGTTACTCGTTTTGTGCGTATAGCATTATCTTTCGAGTCGCCCTTGTTGACTTCCTCTTTGATCCAACCTAGCAGTGCTGTCTTGCCCATGCCCCTGGGCCCATACATGAGTATGTCGTCGGAAGGTGCGACACCACCGATTAGCTCATTGAGCTTTTCTCTGATAATTGCCTGTTCTTTTTCTCGGCCCGCCAGATATGGCGGGAGTTGCCCCGCGCCGGGTTTAAATGGGCTTGAACCTTCATTCAATGTCATGGTGAGCGCCTTCGTTGTTCGTCAACTATTATGCCTAATTCCTGCAAGAAGGGTAGCGCCTATCGTTACCAGCACAGCAGATACCCCGCCTTCGGCCTTTGGCCTCGGCGAGAAACACTGTCGGCGATGGGAACAACCCCCATCGCCAGGAAACACTGTCGGCGATGGGAACAACCCCCATCGCCTGGAATGACGGATAAGAGGGGAGAGGCGGACGGGGAGGGCAGGAGTGCCGTGTGTTTTTTCGCTGCGCGAAATCGCAATGTGGATGGCGTCAGCAGGAATATGGCCTTCAAATATATGGATATTGTTCGAATATGCTTATGCTGCAATCCTTGCTATTATCCCTGCTACAATCCCTGCTATTATCCCTGATCATCAACCAATCAGGGGCCATAGGTATGGGCCTGTATAAGTATATTCACTTGCCGTGGTATTTTCCTATACAATGCCACGCACTGGTTATACATCGCTCTGATTACGGGTGGAGTAAAACTTATATGCCATTGACTTATAGAGACCTGTTCTTATGAATAAAAATATCAGTCAATTCGTTTTTGCCTCCGGGCAATGGGCAAAACACATGGCGGCACTAGCCGCGCTCCTTCTCGCCACCGCTGCGCTTGCGCTGTTCGTGCCCGGTACGGCGCATGCGCAGAGCCTGGCCACGATATTCGCCACTATTACTGATAGCGGCATCAGCAACACCGACCGCATCACCAACTCGAGAAGGGTGAATGTGACAGATGGTATGGAGGGTGCCCATGTGACTTTCTCCGTCGACGCTGGTGACAGTTACCAAAGAGGTGGCAATTTCAATGCTGATGGAAGGGCGACCTTTGACCTGCCCAACGAGAGTGCCGTGTATGTAGAACAGCAGGTGCTAATCAGACAAAGCAGGGGGGATACCAATTCCGACAGCATAGCGTTGGCTCCGTTTACGCTAGACGTGACTCCCCCGGGAATTGAAAGGATTTTCTCCGACTCGCCCGATGGCATCTATAAGGTTGGCGACCGAATCCGCGTCTTAATAGAAGTCGACGATGAACTCTTATTCCCAGATTCCCCGCCGCAGAGGGCGAGGATAGCGGTAGACGTGGGCACGGGTAGGGGTACCAATGCTGGCAGAATTACGGCAACTGCGACCAGTGCTGTTTTGTTCATTGGCACCTACACGGTGCGCCCGGGCGACGACACCGCCCGCGCTCGTCTGGCCCAAATTACGATACGGGATATCTTTCCTGGCAGCCCTGAGCCGACCGACGTTGCCGGCAATCTGATCGAGAAGGTTGGTAGCCGATATGATGTTAGGAGGGACGCCTTCTTTGAGTCAAACGAGACCTTCACAATTGACACCATAGTGCCGACTGTCAGCAACTTCGGAACCATTACCCACGGTGAGACGGGCAAGTCGCAGACGCACCGTATCACCTTCTCCGAGCCGGTAACCGGTTTGGCAGCGGGTGATTTCGCCGTTAACGAAGGGGTCAATGTGACTGGCGTTTCCCCCTCGTCCGGCTTCAGTACAAATTTCAACATTACCTTCACCCCGAACAAGACCGAGTTCACCCTTGCCCTTGCCCCGCAGAGCGTGAGCGATCGGGCGGTTGGCACTGGTGGAAGCGACAACGGCAACAGGGGTCCGGTGGCGGTGGCGGAGGTTACCGGCACGGCGCGGGATTCGAGTGTGGATCGGGATGGCAGCGTTGCCATCTCCGGCACGATACGGGTCGGCGACACCTTGACCGCCACCGTGAGTGACCCGGACGGGGAGGTAACCGATATTACCTACCAATGGCAGCGCAAGGCGGCCGGCGCGAGCGGTGATTTCGGCGACATCGCAGGCGCCACCAGCATGACCTATACCCTGCCACTGGCAGAACTTGGCAACCTCATAGGCGTCAATGTTGAGTATACGGACAGGCTTGGTCCGAACAAGCGCGCGTTCGCGGAAACCTCCGGCGACGTGCAGCCGGCACCCGCACCGTCCACGCCAATCATCACCCTGCACGAAGATACCGGCTTCCAGGACCACGACCGCTATACGAAGACTGGTCGGGTGAATGTAAGCGGGCTGTCGACTCTGCCCGGCAGCGTCTGGCGCTATTCCACCAACAGCGACACCGCCAGCCCGACCTTCACCCTCGGCACCGGCACCTTCTTCACCCTGCCAGAAGGCAGATATGCCGAGGGCAGTGTGCGGGTGGTGCAGATGGTGTTGGGCACCGCTTCCGCGCCCGCCCAGTTTGCTGAGGTAACGATAGACAGCACTATTCCGGAGTTCCACTATGCGGGACCTGATCCCTACCTATCCTTTCCTTTCGATCGCGGCGGTTTCCCAGAAAATTTCGAAGTTACCGATAATCTGGATCCGCGGTTTCCCTATCCCGTCCGCCCGCACGATACGGGTGCGTATAGTGCGGGTGTCCCCGGCACCTACACCCTCACTTATGAAGAATTTGACCGGGCCGGCAATATCGCAACACTCCGCATCACGTTTATTATCCGCTCCACGGATGCGTCCTTGAGTAATCTGGTGTTCGCGCCAGCGGTTACTCTGAAGCCCGCTTTCGATGCCGCCACCTTCGCCTACACCACCGTCGAGGTGGCGGAGGCTGTGGCAAGCGTGACGCTGACGCCGACCACGACTGACGATGGCGCGACCCTGACCGTGAATGGCACCCCGGTGCGCAGTGGCGAAGCCAGCCAAGCGATTACGCTGGGTGCCGACAAGACCACCGTGACCATTGTGGTCGCCGCCGAACACGATCCCGAGACATCGTCGTCCTCGCTTGCGGCGGCCAGCGAAACGGAAACCTATACCATCGTCGTGAGCCGCGCCGGGCCCGACCTCACCGCGCCAGTCATTGCCTTGCGCACCATTAGTGGCACCGGCGCTACCGATGGCGATCCGTCCTACCTGAATGCCGGTGATCAGCTGATCGTGGTGCTGGATATAGACGAACCGCTGGCGCCGGAGTCGCTTGCGGCTGCCGTGACCCTCCTGGTTGATGGCACGGTATATGGCACGCCACTGGATCTGGTCGCCGTCGAAGGCCCCAACCGATACCAGGCGGTCTATACGATTCCGAGCGAGCCGCAACGCAGCGGCACCTTGTCGTTGCGCGTGAGCGGTCTTGCAGATGCCTCCGGGCATGTCGCGGCGGATGTGGTTTTTGTTCCCGCTGATGCGTTGGATGTTACCTATATCCTTGACACCATCCCGATACCGCTGGTGCTGGTCGGCGCGCCGAGTGTGAACACGCTCATTGGCGTGCCTTACTTTGATAGTGGTGTGACCGGTGGCACCGTGAGCGTGGTAATCACCGACTCGGCGGACATGGTCGTTGCCGCCGTGGATACCAGCGCCGCCGGCGAATACACCTACACTTACCGCGCGACCGACCAGGCCGGCAATGTTACGACGCTCACCCGCCGCGTAACCGTTGGCGATATAGCGGGCGCGCCGCCAGCGCAACCGAGCGTAATGCTCAATGCAGACACCGCGCCTGCCGATTACGCGGCCGGCGACAGCGACCGCATCACCATGGAGGGCGACTTGAATGTAGCGGATCTGGTGCCCGGCGCCACCTGGGAATACTCCATCAATAGCGGTGGCGACTGGCAGGACGGCAGCGGCACACAATTCACCGTGGACGAAGGCGTCTATACCGATGATCAGGTGCGCGTGCGCCAGACCCGCAATGGCGGGGTTTCCGCCTTTGCCGGTGCGCGCGCCTTTAGCGTGGATGTAACGCCGCCGACGGTCGCAACCTTTGAAGTCCCCGGGGTCGGTACGGTTGGCGTGCGACAGCCGATCAACCTCATGTTCTCCGAAGCGGTATTCGGTCTTGAAGTTGGCGACTTCTTTGTCTTCGGTGACAATGAAGTGCATAGCGTTGCCCCGGGCGAGGGACCCGCCACCACCTACACCATCGACTACACCCCGCGCGAGACCTCCTTCCAACTGCGCTTGCCCCCGCAGATCGTGTTCGACCTTGCCGGCAACCGGGGTCCGGCAAGCACGCATAACGCGAACGGCACGGCTGGCGAGGCGGCCGACACCACCGCGCCGACGGTAACCACCTTTGACACCCCGGTGGTTGGTCTGATTGGCACCGCGCAGACGCACCCCATCACCTTCTCCGAAGCGGTTACCGATGTGGAAGTGGGGGATTTCTCCACCACTGGCGCCACGGTGAATGAGGTAACCGGCACCGGCAACACGCGCACCATCACCTTCACCCCGGACGCGGAAACCTACACCCTGACCCTTGACGCGAACAGCGTGAGCGACCGCGCCGCCGCGGGCGCCAACCGAGGTCCGGCAAATCCGGCGAGCGTGAGCGGCACGGCGGTGCGGGACATCATCCCGCCGACGGTGCTGACCTTTGAAGACATCGCCACGGTCGGTATGCTTGGCGAATCGCAGACGCACCCCCTCACCTTCTCCGAAGCGGTAATCGGTTTGGCAGTGGCGGATTTCACCACCGAAGGTGCCGAGGTCAATAGCATTGCCCCGGCTGTTGGACCCGCCAGCACCTACACCATCACCTTCACCCCGACTGCGCCCGACTACACGCTGACCCTTGCCGCCAACGCGGTGATGGACCCGGTAGGCAACACGGGTCCGCTACGCCCGCTGCAAGTGTCCGGCACCACGCGCCTGACCGCCCGCATCTCAGACACCGGCGTTTCTGATAGCGACCGCATCACCAACGATAACCGATTGACTGTAGCCGGCGTGGGCAGCGGCGCCACCTGGGAATACTCGGTCAATAGCGGCAGCAACTGGCACACCGGAGTCGGCACGCAATTCACCGTGGACGAAGGCACCTACGCCGATGATGTGGTGCGCGTGCGCCGCCTCATGGATGGCGTAACTTCCGAGTTTGTCGGTGTGCCCGGCTTTACGCTGGATACCACGCCGCCGGATGCGGAATGGGGCAACAGCAACGCCAAGCAGATTGGCGAGGAATTCAGTAACCGCATCACATTTACCGAGGCGGTAAGCGGCGTGGATGTGGCGGCGTTCAGCCGCAGAATGGCGATGCCAACGACCACTACAACGGTCGGTGCCACGGTCAACCGCGTAACCGTCATCAGCCCCAGCGCCTATCTCGTGCACCTCACGCCGTTCGTGAAAGGTATCAACGTGATCCTGTATCGCGGTAACATCATGGACTTGGCGGGCAACGCGGGCCCGGTAGGCACGGTCAACCGGCAGAGCCAAGCGTTTGACAACACGCCGCCGACACCGAGTTTCGAGTCCGAGTCCAGCGGTGGTAAAGTATCTGGGACGAGAACCTTCGTGAACGCCGGTGATACGGTTACGTTTGAGGTGAGTTTCAACGAAACCATAGACACCGCTACGCTTGTGGGTGCGGCACAATTCAGATTGGCAGGTTCGGACGACCCGGCGCCACAGGATCTGCTTGCCACCATAGTGCCCAACCGATACGACGTGGTCTATAGGGTGCGCGCCGATGACCTGGGCTTGCTCACCATCACGGTGAGCGGGGTGAGGGATACCTCGGGCATGTTGGCAGCGGATGCGACCTATCCCGCGCCGGGCGACCCTGATTTTTTTGCTGATAACACGCCGCCGGAGGCAACCTTGGTGGGCGCGGGCGCCAGCGTCCTGCTCAATGCCGCCTATACCCCGCCGCATCCGGGGGTGAGTTCAACCGATCCCCTCGACACTCTGGTGCTGAAAGTGACCGACCCCGACGGCGTGGAACGAACCCTTGCGAGCGGCACCGTAACTGCCGTTGCGGCTGGCGACGCGCCACCGGCATTGGATACCAGCATCCGGGGCATCCACACCTACACCTACACCGTGAGCGATGTCGCCGGTAACTCGGTTGTGCTTAGGCGCGAGATTGCGGTCGGCTTTGCACCGGTATTGTCCTTCAACCACGGCCATTCGCGCGGTAGCATAGTGGGCGGTCGGGTCATCTTGAGCGGCGGGGATACCGTGCGGGTGAATATGGCGACCGAAGCGCTGGAAAGTGCCTCACTTGTGGGTGCCGCGCAATTTCAATTCGCCGGCTCGGACAACCCGCCGCCACAGGATATAACGGGCAGTAGTTCCTCCGGATACCGTGCCGAGTATAGGCTGCAGATTGGCGACACGGGCGCCGTCACCTTCAAGGTGAGCGGTGTGGCGAGTGAGGCTACGGGCGGCGTGGCGCCTGATATTACCTACGTCCTGGCTGGTTATGTGGCGGATACCACAGTGGATCTCACGCTAGTGGGCGACACCGACCTTTTCATCCTGCCCTTTGCCGTGTATAACGAGCCGGATCCGGGCGCGACCTCAAGCAAGAGCGGCACCACGGTTGAGGGGCCGACCATTGTCGGACCCGGCGGCGCGACTGCCTTGGATACCAGCGTTCCCGGCACCTACACCTACACCTACACCGTGGAAGATGCGTTCGGCAATGTCGCCACGGTTCGCCGCACCGTGGTCGTCGGCACGGCGCCCGATGCACCGCGCGCCACGCTCAATAGCGACACCGGTCCTTCCGATAGCGACCGCTACACCAACGATGCGCGGCTGAATGTAACGGGTGTGGGCGCCGATGCCACCTGGCAATACTCCACCGATGCCGGCGCGAACTGGCAGGACGGCAGCGACACGCAATTCACCGGGGCCGAAGGCGTCTACACGCAATTCAGCGTGCCCGAAGGCGTCTACACCGATGATGAGGTGCGCGTGCGCCTGACTCTGGAGGGCGTCACTTCCGCCTTTGCCGGCGTGCCCGGCTTTACCCTTGATGTTACGCCACCGACTGCTCCGACCTTTGCCGGCACCCTCTTCACCCCGAGGATTGGCGTGGAATATTTTCGCATAATAGCCTTCACCGAGCCGGTAACCGATGTGGAATTGTCAGATTTCTCCGCCAGCCATGGTGTCGTGCTGGATAGCGTTGGGTATACCTTTACCCCGGAGCACGCAGACAATTACAGTGTCGTCTTCACTCTGGATGTGGAATTCTTCACCCTGACCCTTGCCGCCAATAGCGTGCTGGACCTGGCGGGCAACTGGGGCCCGCCAACCGCGTTGACCGCGATCGCGTATCCCGTTGCGCCGGTCCTCACGCTCGCTAACGACACCGGTGTTTCCGATAGCGACTGGATTACTTCGGATGGACGAGTGCATGTAGGACTGGTTGCCAATTCCACCTGGGAATACTCCACCGATGGAGGCGCAACCTGGCAGGACGGCAGCGGCACGCACTTCACCTTGCCCGAAGGGTTCTATCGCGGCGGTAAGGTATTAGCCCGCCAGACCCGCCTGGAGCGTCAATCCGGGGGGGGCTTTACGCCCAATATTACCATTGATAGCACGCCGCCGGTCGTAACCTTTGACCCAGACGACCTGAGCAGCAGCGGCGGCACCAGCACCGGCGGCTTGCTCCTGAACGCCGATGACACGCTCACGGTGGTGGTGGAATCCAACGAATTTCTGGCAGATGCTTCGCTGCGGCGGGCGGTGCAATTTGAGTTGTCAGATTCGGACAACCCGCCGCCACAGGATTTGCTGCGCATCGGCATGAGCCGCCAATATCAGGCAACGTATACGGTGCGCGATGGCGATGCCGGTGCGCTCACCTTTACGTTGAGCGGTGTGCATGATGTCGCCGGCGGCGAAGCCGAGGAGTTGTCGGTCGCTATCCCTGGTTACACGCTGGACACATCTTTGCCGCAACCCACCCTGCTGGGCGCGGCAACCGCGAGTGTCGCGCTCAATGCCGCGTATACTCCGCCGCATCCGGGGGTGGAAACGGATACCGGGGACACCCTGGTGCTGACCCTGACCCGCGATGGCGGCTCGGAACAGACCCTTGCGTCCGGCACGCCGCCGGCCTTGGATACCAGCCGCGATGGCTTCTACACCTACACCTACACCGTGACTGATGCGGCGGGTAATGTCGCCATCGTAACCCGCAGCGTAACCGTCGGCACGGCTGAAGCACCCAACACCGCGCCGGTCATCGACCGCACCAATCGGCAGGTGAATCATCCCGAAAACACGCCCGCTATTGACTCGGTGGCGAGATACACCGCGCTGAATACCGAGGGAGACAACTTGACCTGGAGCCTCGGTGGCACGGATGCGGAGTTGTTCACGTTGATCACGATTGACGCGGCCGGCACAACCGGCTTCTTGGCTTTCAAGGAGTCGCCGGACTTTGAAGACGCCACGCACGCCAGCACCTACGAGATTGATATAATCGCCACCGACGACGGCACGCCGAATGAGGCAGGCACGCTTGCGGTTACGGTAACGCTGGTCAATGTGGAGGAGGCGGGTGCCATCGGCGCCATTGACGGCATCCCCCTGATCGGGGAACTCTTGACGGCTGGCGAAATAACCGACCCGGATGGCGGCGTAACCGACATTACCTATCAATGGGAAATCGTCGACGATGACGGCGATGACCACATCACCCTCCACGGCGCCACCAAGAAGACCTACCTGCTGGAGCACTTTATCGGCACGCTTGGCAATAGCGTGCATGTGGTCGCCACTTACAACGATGGGCAAGGCGACGACAAGATGGTAACCAGCGCAGCGACCGACACCATTACCGATTTGCCGACATTTTTAGACTTCATCGCCTCCAGTGTCGGCGGTGAAAGAGGCGAGCGCACGACCCACCTGAACGCCGGTGATACGGTCGCGGTGCGCGTGGAAGTCAACCGAGAACTGACCACGGAGTCGCTGGTCGGCGCGGTGCAATTTGAGTTGAGTGATTCGGCAAACCCGCCGCCGCAGGATTTCGTTCGCGTCACAGAAGCGGGTTGCGGTGCCGCTGGCCTCTGTATATACGACGCATTGTATGTGGTGCGCGATGGCGACACCGGCACGCCCACATTCAGGGTCAGCGGCTTGATGACGCTCGATAGCGATGCGCTGCCAGACGGGGTTGATGTGATCAGTGCCTATTTGATTGATGCCATCAAACCGAGCGCGACCTTAGGCGCCATTGCCGAGGGTGTGGCTATGATTGGCGAGACCCGTACGACCAACCTCACCTTCGATGAGGTGGTAACTGATTTGGAGTTGGACGACTTCGCTACTTCCAGCGGTCTCACAGTAGTTAGCATTAACAATAACCCCGAAGGTGTCGCCGGCATGGACTACGTCATTGGGTATGAGGTGAGCGCGACACCCTTCACCCTGACCCTTAGCGCGGACGCGGTGGTGGACATTGCCAGCAACACCGGACCGGCAAGCGAGGTGAGCGTGACCGGCTATGCGATGGACACCACCAAACCGACCGCGACCTTCGCCGCCATACCCGACGATGAGCTCGTGATTGGCAAGTCATCTGGGGTAACCCTCACCTTCGATGAGGCGATAACCGGACTATCTCGCACCGACATCTCGACCGAGGGTGCCCGCATAACTGGTATTTTCTTCCTCGGTAGCGCCGGTACCGATCACTCCATCCTCTTCACCCCGACCGCGGCGACCTTCACCCTGACCCTCGCCGCCAATAGCGTGAACGACCGCGCCCGCCCGATCGCGAACAGCGGACCGGATATGGAGGTGAGCGTGACCGGCACCGCGAACCCAGCCGTTGCCCTGCCTACGGATGCGACCCTGTCGGCTTTGAGCCTAACCCGTGGTGACCCGGCCGAGTCTGTGGAGTTGTCGCCCGGGTTTGCGTCTGACACCGAGGGCTACACCGCCAACGTGGCGCGGGGGACGGCAGATATTCGCATGACAGCGACCACGAATCACGCCGACGCCAGCGTAACCATCACCGCGCCCAGCGCGACTCTTACCAGAGACGGCACCGCCAGTGCCATAACCGGCATGGCGGTTGGCGAACATATCATCACCATCATCGTTACCTCCGCGGATGGCAGCGCCACGAAAACCTACACCATTACCGTGACCCGAGTTACCGCACCGGAGGTGCAGACATTTGACTCCCCTGCCGCGGGCGTGATTGGCGAGCGGCAGACGGTTGAAATCACCTTCACCGAGCCGGTAACCGATGTGGACGCGGGAGACTTTTCAGGGACTTCCGGTGCCACGGTGCATAGCGTGGCAGACACGGGCGGCCAAACCACCTACACCATCACTTTCACCCCGACCGCGACCGCCTTCACCCTGCTGCTTACCTTGAATAGCGTGTTGGACCTCAACCGCGGGCCCGGTCCTTTCAGCGCATCGGGGAATTCCGTGGTCGGCACGGCGGTGCTATCTGCGGATGCGGACTTGTCAGCGTTGGCTCTGGCGGATAACAACGGCACGCCGGTTGCTTTGGATTCAACTTTCGCGTCTGCCACCGTGGACTACACCGCCAACGTGGCAAATGAGGTGACCAGCGTTACGGTTACGCCGACGGCTAACGCCAGCGCGAGCGTGACTGTGGATGGCACGGCGGTTATCCGTGGCAGAACCAGCGCGGCGATTGACCTGCCGGTCGACCTGGCAAAAGCCATCGCCATCGTGGTGACCGCCGCGGACGGCAGCATAAAAACCTACACCGTGCGCGTGACCCGCGCCGTGTCCACGCAAGCCGACTTGTCCGCTTTGGCTATCTCGGAAGGCACCTTGTCGCCCACCTTTGCTGCCGACACCCTTGCCTACACCGCCAACGCGGGGCATGCGGAAACCTTCGTCACGCTCACGCCGACCGGCATTGACACGATAACGGCGATAACGGTGAATGGGCTTGCGGTTGAAAGTGGCGCAGTCTCCGCTCGGGTTGGGCTAAATGCCGGCGCAAATGTCATCCGCATCATGGTTACCGCCGAGGACGGCACCACCACAAAAACCTACACCGTTACCGTGACTCGCGGCGCCGCCACCGGACCGCCCGTATCTTTGGTGGGCGATGAATTCGTTACCTTCTCGCTCGGTAGCGTATACGCCGACCCGGGGGTTACGACAACGGACACTGAAGCGACCATCGTGACGACCGTTCTCCGTGCCGGCAGGACTACCCCAACAGACGTTCCGAACAACTTTCACACCCTTAGTCTGAATCCAGAAGGCGTCCACATCCTAATCTACGTGGTAACCAATACCGACGGTGCGACCACAACGATTACCCGCACCATAACCGTGACCCCGGAAGACCCCTTCGCGCCGACCGTGGACCTCGGCAGCATTGCCGACGGTGTGATTGGCACCGCGCAGATGCACGATATCGTCTTCAGTGAGCCAGTAACCGGCTTGATGCTTGACGACTTCAGCAGCCTTAGCGTCACGTTCATTAGCGTGGTAGACACCGGCGACCAAACCACCTACACGCTTACCTTCATCCCGCTCACGGCGGGCTTCCGGATTGAAATTGCCGCCTACAGCATAACCGACCTTGACGGCACCAACACCGAGGGTCCGATTACCAGTGATAGCAAGGCCGGTTTCGCGGTGCCTGCCAACCGCGCGCCAGTGGCGAATGCGGGGCCCGACCAAAGTGTGGATACCGGCGCGAGGGTAACGCTTGCCGGCTCCGCTACCGACCTTGATACCGGCGATAACCTGGTTTATTCCTGGGCCCAGACCGGCGGCAGCACGGTATCCTTGAGCGCTCTTGACATCGCCGCTCCCACCTTCACCGCACCGGCTAGCGCGGCTACTCTGGTGTTCACCCTGACCGTAACCGATGATGATGCTGTCCCCCTTAGCGACACCGATACGGTAACCATCACTGTTGTCGTCCCGTTGGGCCTCGCGCTGGCTGAGGACGCGGGCGCCGAGGCGGATGACGGCTTCACCAACAATGGCTTGGTCAATGTGGCCGGTCTGGTAGGCGGCGGCGCCACCTGGAAATACTCCACCAATGGCGGCACCAACTTCGCCACCGGCAGCGGCAGTAGTTTCACCCTGGATGAAGGCGTGTATGCTGCTGGCGCGGTGCAGGTCGTGCAGACCGTAGGCGGCACTGACTCCGCCGCGGCAAGCCTCGGCGCGGTTACGATTGATGTTACGCCGCCGACGGTGGTCTTCTTTAACGACCCCGACGATGGTGTGATTGGCACCCGACAGAGAACCAGCATCAGATTCTCCGAAGGGGTAATCCTTAGGCCGGAATATTTCACTGCTGACGGCGCAACGGTGCATGCCACTACCATGCCAAGAGACGAAAGCAACTACCAGGTTGCCTTCACCCCGAGCGCGACAACCTACAGCCTGACCCTGCCGGTGGATAGCATAGCCGACCGCGCCGGCAACACCGGTCCGGCAAGCGCGTCAATCGCGAACGGCAGCGCGGTGGCGGATACCACCAAGCCGGAGTTTGACCTCTATCGTGGCTTGGATGGCGGCGTGGTTGGCAGAGAGCGGGAGTCCGAACTCCGCTTCACCGAAGATGTAAGCGGTTTGGAAATTAGCGACTTTGCTGGCTCCACTGGTGTTACGGTCAGTGATGTGAGCGTTGGCGACCGCCCCGATTCCTGGCTCATCACCTTCACCCCGACCGCGACCGACTTCACCTTGGTTCTTGCCGCGGACTCGGTTACCGATGGCGGTGCGAACACCGGTCCCACCACCGCGCAGACTCAGAACAGCACCGCGACTCTACCGCCCCCAACCATCGCGCTGGCGGATGACACCGGCGCCTCGGCAAGCGATGGCGCGACGCAAAATGGTCAGGTGGATGTGACTGTGGTAACCGGCGCCACCTGGAAATACCTTACCGATGGCGGCACAACCTTCGCCACCGGCAGCGGTGGCAGTTTCACGCTGGATGAAGGCGTATATGCCGCGGGCAATGTGCAGGTGGTGCAGACCCTTGACAGCACCGACTCGGCTGCCGCCCGCCTCGGCGCGATTAGCGTGGACAAGACGCCACCGGTCATCGCCCTGAATGGGGAAGCGAGCATCACCCTGACCGTGGGCGATACCTACACGGAAACCGCCACCGTTTCGGATAATCTGGACGCGGGCATTGTGCTGGCTATTGCTGGCGATGCCGTAGACACCAGCAGCACCGGCACCTATACGGTTACCTACGCCGCAACCGATGCGGCGGGTAATGAAGCCGCGCCGATGACCCGCACCGTGCTCGTGCCTAACACCGCGCCGAGCATCACCACTAGTGCGGCGTTGCGTCATGCCGAGAACGATGTCGCGGCAGTAACGACCTTGAGCGCGACCGATGCCGAGGGCGACACCATTACCTGGTCACTGACTGGCACGGATGCGGGCTTGTTTGCGATTGACTCCACAAGCGGCCTATTGACTTTCAACACGCCGCCGAACTTTGAAGACGCGCAGGACGAAGACGGCGACAACTCATATCAAGTTACCGTGACCGCCACCGATGACGGCACGCCGAGTGAGAGCAGCACACTTGAAGTCACGGTAGCGGTGACCAATAAGAATGAGCCGGGACGCATCGGCCCCATCACCGGCCTCGCGCGGGTCGGCGAGACCTTGACCGTGGGCGAAGTAACCGACCCGGATGGCATAATTACTAGCATAGAATATGAATGGGGCCGCGCGCTCCCGGGCGAACGACACCGGTCAATCAGAGGTGCCCGGCAACGCACCTACACGCTGGTAGCCGATGATATTGGCAACACCATTGAAGTGTTTGCCTCTTATCAGGACGGTTTTGGTTTCGACGCCGACGAGAGGGAGGTTACCAGCGCACCGACCGCCGTGGTGATTGCCGAGACCGCAACCCTGTCCGCGGATGCGGACTTGTCCGCTTTGACTATCTCGCAAGGCACCCTGGTTCCCACCTTTGCCGCCGACACGATCAGTTACGCCGTCAACGTGGACAATGATGTGACCAGCGTCACGCTGACGCCGACCACGAATCACGCTGGCGCCAGCGTAACCGTGGATGACGCCACGGCTAGCAGTGGCACCGCCTCGGCGCCGATTACGCTGGCGCCCGGCATAAACGCCCTTGACATCGTGGTTACCGCCCAGGACGGCACTACCACAAAAACCTACACCGTCAGAGTCACCCGCGTGACCACGCCGTTTGCCGTAACCATCCCGCCACTGGGCAAATCCACGGTCGGTAATCTGGCAAACGTGCGGGTTAACTTCGCCCAAGCGGTTACTGGCTTGACGGCTAGCGACTTCACCGCCACTAACGCCAGCCTGGGCACCCTCTCCGGTAGTGGCACCGAATACATCGTGACCTACACCCCGAGCGCGCCGGCCCCGGTAACCTTAAGCATCGCCGCGGCGCGCGTAACCGATGCCGACGGCAACCCCAATGACGCGGCAAGCGCGACCGGTAACGCGACGGCAGTGGCAAGGCCAACCACCAGCAAACCGAGATTCGTTGCCACCACGACCATTGCCGGTCTCACCACCGCCGAGTTTGATGAGTTCAATTTCGTTTCAGGCATTGCGACCTTGTTGTCTGTGCCGCCCGAAGATGTGCGCGTGCTTAGCATTGCCGCCGGCAGCGTGGTGGTGGAGTATGAAGTGGTAGCCGACACGGTCGCGGTGCGCGATGAACGGGTAACGGCATTATCTGCCGCCACCCAGACGGCTTTGCGCAGCGCCATCGACCAAAACATCCCCAGCACGGCCGCCGTTACGACCACTGCGCCCGAAACCGCGGCAGCCATGGCACCCGCCGCGCCGAGCCTCGAGTTGGCGGTGGACACCGGTTCCTCGCCAACGGATGGCATCACGCAAAATGGTCGGGTGGATGTGATGGCTCTGGCAGATAGTGCCACCTGGAAATACTCCGTCAATGGCGGCACCGACTTCACCACCGGCACCGACAGCGACCCTAACACCAACGTCGCCTTCTTCACCCTGCCCGATGGCGACTACGCTGCTGGCACGGTGCAGGTCGTGCAGACCCTGTCCGGCACTGACTCCGATGCCGCCAGCCTCGGCGCGGTTACTGTGGACAATGCCGCCCCGGTGTTGATGGAATTAACCGTGCCTGCCGAAGGCGTGATTGGCACCGTGCAGGATTACACGATCATCTTCGATGAGGCGGTGACTGGTTTGAGCGGGAGTCATATCACAGGTGTCACGACGCATAGCGTGACCGCATCTGACGACCAAACCACCTACACCATCGCCTTCTCCCCGATCATAACCTCCTACCTTCTGGTCATTTCCGCTGACAGCGTGACCGACCTGGCTGGCAACATCGGTCCTGTGGAAGGTAGGTCGATCAGCGGAGACGCGATTTCTATAGATGCGACCCTGTCTGAGTTGGAAATTTCCGCAGGCACCTTGTCGCCCGAGTTCGCGTCCGACACCGAGGACTACACCGCCGGCGTGGCAACTGCTGTGGCAAGCGTCACGCTCACGCCGACCACGGAAAACCGTGACGCCACCGTAACCGTGGATGGCACGCCGGTTGTCAGTAGCGAAGCATCCGCCGAGATTACGCTGACGCTCGGCGTAGCAAAGGCTATCGCCATCATCGTTACCGCCGAAGACGGCACCACCACAAAAACCTACACCGTTACCGTGACCCGCGCGCTCAGCGATCCGCCGATACTGACCATCTCGACAACCGACATTAGCAGCACCGGCGGTGAAACCTCTGGCACCACCACCCTCCTGAACGCTAGTAGTGGCCTTGGTGCTGATACGCTCACGCTGCTGGTGGAATCCGACAAACCTCTGGCGGGTACCGTCCAATTTGAATTGGCAGATTCGAGCAACCCGCCGCCACAGGATTTGATTGCCACCAGCGAGCCCAACCAATATCAGGCAACTTATACGTTGCGCGATGGCGACACTGGCGTGTTCACATTCACGGCGCGCGGGGTTACGGATGCCCTCGGCACCCCGGCAGAACAACTGTCCTTCGACGGCGCCCCGGTAGCGGATCTGTCCTTTGAGATCCCTGGTTATGCTGCTGATACCTCTCCGCCGGTAGTAACTCTGGTGGGAAAGGCACGGGTTAGCGTCCCGCTCGGTGGCTCTTACACCGATGCGGGTGTGACCACACTGGATGACGAGGACACCGTTGTTCTGACCATTGCCGGCCCCGGCGGCGCGACTGCACTGGATACCAGCACCGCAGGAATCTACACCTACACCTACACCGTGACTGATGTCGCCGGTAATCGCGCCAGTATTCGCCGAGTCGTAAACGTCGGCGCGCCCGGCGCACCGAGCACATTCAGCGTAACCGCGCTGGCAGAAGGCGTGCGCTTAGACTGGGAGATACCAAGCGCTACTGGCAGTTCAGCCATCACCGGCTATCAATATCGCCAGCGCACCGCAAGTGAGACCTTTTCGCATGCACTGGACGAACCCAATGGCTGGCAAACGGCAAGTGCGGCATCGACCTATACGCTTACGATTGGTGATCTTATTATTGGCGTCGAATACTTCTTTGAGGTGCGCGCGGAGAACAGTGTTGGCGTCGGCGAAGCATCCGCTACCGATTCTGCGACCCCTACCGAGCCGCCACAGTTGGTGCTGGAACTCGCCGGCGCCTATCCGACCACCGCTACCAGCGAGAATGCGGACGACGAGACGCGAGTTCTGGCAAATTTTGCGCGCGAGGTTGCTTCAGTGGGGGATAAGCAACATGATCTGATGCAATTTCGCGCCTTCTCTGATGGCGGCATACTGCGGGTGCGCAACCTGATGATTACCCGCACCGACCCCGGCACCTCGCCCAATTATGCTGATTCGGACGACTTCAAGGCGTCTACTACGGTTGCGGAGGGCCGGTCGTCCGACGATTTTCCAACTATTCCACGCATCTGCAGCCAGGCCCCAACCGTCACCTGCGATGATGGATTTCTCGTCCTACCCAAAGGCACCGGGGAAGATCGTAGCGCATCCGTATACGAGTTCGCGATTGTGAACGATGATGGCATTATTGAACTCCCTGAGAAGGTGAGTTTTCGAGCGGCTTACGAGTATCAGAATACGGCGGGTAATTGGATACCTCGAACTTCGCAGGCAGCAACCCTCACCATAGAAAATGCCGACCATACTGATGTCAACGTCCAGACGACTGCATTCAGCGTCGAAGAAGGCGTTGGGGTCGCAGAAGTAGTCTTTGTCCTTAGCGAGGAAACAACTTTCCCGGTTCAAGTTATATGGGAAGTGGCGCGCGAATCCACGGCAACAGCCGAGCAGGACGGCTTCCTCGGCGACTACATCGTGGAGAGCGATGTCGTGACCATCGCCGCGGGTGAAACGGAAAGCGAACCCGCGAAATTTTCGATTGTCAATGAGGGCAATGATAATGAACCAGACGAGACGCTGATCATACGCATCACCGAACTGACCGCTAATGGCTTGCCCATGCCTGCTTACGCCACGGGTAAAGCAGATGGTGACCGCGAAGACGGCACCGTGGCTATTGGTGATGATGACAGGACCACCATCACCATCACCGCGCCGTCCAGCATCGCGCCGACCGTAACGATCTTTGAAGATATCACCGCCAATGTGATTGGCACGCAACAGACGCACACCATTACCTTCTCCGAGCCGGTGATTGGTTTGGAAGTGAGCGATTTCTCCACTTCCATCGGTGTTACAGTGGAGAGCGTTACCCCCGTCGTCGGCAGCCCAGTCGCCTACACCATCACCTTCACCCCCAGCGCGGAAACCTTCACCCTGATACTTGCCGCGCATAGCATTGAGGACACCAATGGTGACACGGGTCCCGCGACTGCAGCGCGCGCGCACGGCACGAACGTGCCGCCGCTGACTGCCAATGCCGGTGCCGCGCAGAGCGTGAATGTCGGCGCACCCGTGACGCTGGACGGCTCTGGCAGTAGCGGCCCCGCTGCTGGTGACCTGATATATGCCTGGGTGCAGACCAGCGGCACCACAGTAACCTTGAGCGATACCGCTATCGCCAAACCGACCTTCACCGCGCCGGCTAGTGCCACGGTCCTGATGTTCACCCTGACCGTCACCGATAATGACGGTGCTACCGACACCGCCACCGCCACGGTCACGATCACCGTGAACCCCAACACCGCGCCGACTGCCAATGCGGGCGGCGACCAGGACGTGACCACCGGTGCGGAAGTGACGCTGACCGGCTCCGCTACCGACCCCGATCAAGCGGACGATTCACTGGATTATGCCTGGGCGCATACCTTGACCGATGGCGTTGCGCCCACCCCGGCAATTACCTTGACTGGCGCCAACTCCGCCACGGCGACCTTCACCGCGCCGAATACCGCCGGGGTCCTGGTGTTCGAATTGACCGTCACCGATAATGCCGATGCTACCGGCACCGCTACGGTAACGATCACCGTTAGCGGGAACAACCAAGCGGTTGCCGAAGTGATTTTGTCGGAAGTTGCGCGCGCCATTGCCGACCAGAACATCAGTGCTATTACGCAGCGCCTTGAGCAAGCACATCTCTCAGGCAGTGCGGGTAGTAGCAGCAGTGCTAGCCTCGGCGGTGCTGGCAGCCTGGCGGATATCATCAAATCTCAGGGACGCACCATCGCCGATGGCCAGTTTGACTTGAAGCAGGTCCTGGCGGGGTCTGCCTTTGTTCTGCCTTTGAATGCCGCTGGTGCTGATGCTGATGGCTCTGGTCATGAAAGCCAAGGCCAGGGCATGACCCTTTGGGGTGCGGGCGACTACCGCAACCTCGATGGCGAGGATAAGAATCAAGCGCTGAATTGGGACGGCGACCTGTTCAGCCTGCATCTCGGTCTGGACATGCGCATCACCCCCGAAGCCATCGGCGGCGTGTTGGTATCGTTGAGCGAAGGCGAGATGAAATATGACGGCGGCGCCGGCGCCGGCAGCATCGGCAAAGACACCTACGACATCAATCTGGCGAGTGTGTATCCGTATTTCGGCTGGAGCAATGGGTTTGGCGAAGTGTGGATGACCGCCGGTTACGGCTCAGGCGAGTTGGAAAGGGAAGACGGCAGCAACGACATCTCTATGCAGACCTTTGCCATGGGTGGTAATGGCATGGTATTACAACGCGGTGCCAACACCCTGCACGTAAAAGGTGAAGTCACGCAAAGCACGCTGGATGTGAACGGAAGCAAAAACGGTGGCTTGGATAACATGGCAGTGGATGTCAGCCGCGTGCGGTTGAGTGCGGAGTTAACCAACAGCATCACGCGGGCCAACGGTGCGCGCAGCGACCGAAGCGTGGAAATCGGTGCACGGCAGGATAGCGGCGATGGCGCTAACGGCACCGGTGCCGAAATCGGCTTCGGTTTGCGCTATGTCAACAGTGGCTTCAGCGTGGAAGGCAAAGCTCGCGCTCTGGTCGGACACAGCGGCGACACCAATGAATGGGGCATCAGTGGCATCATCCAAAAGACCGCCGATGCCGATGGTCGTGGTTGGTCATTCGCCCTCAGCCCCGGCTACGGCGATGAAGCCAGCGACATGCAGCGTCTGTGGGAGCATGGTTTGCGCGACGACACCGACGCCAGGGACATCGGCCAAGACTATGCCGCACGACTGGAGCTACGGGTTGGTTATGGCATGAATGGCTTTGCCAGCCCATCGTGGCTCGGCAGTGGTCGTGGTTTGCTAACGCCCTACACGGAGATGATCTTCGGCAACACGAACACCTACCGCCTCGGCCTGCAGTGGCAACGCAGCAGATTGTTTGATCTGAAACTTGTCACCGAGCGCGAAGAAAGCTACACCACCGATGATCACCGCATCTACCTGCTGGGCGAACTGCACTTTTAACCACCCCACCCCCGTCATTCTCGCCGAGGCCAAAGGCCGAAGGCGGGAATCCAGAGTGGTGGCGAAGCCGCCATGCAGTTCGCCGCCCCCCCCCAGCCCCCCACCCCGAGTTGGGTATACCGTTCACACTTGTGCCCGCGCGCAATAAATTTATTGGCCCAGTGAATACCAGGTTCCCCGTCCGGCGCCATGCCGGGTAAGGTGTCCAGCCTCAGTGAGCGCTTTTATATGATCCTTGATGGTGTTCCGATTCCTGCCGGTCGCGGCGGATGCCTCAGCTACCGTCAACCGCCCCCGTTCACGAGAGATTTCCAGCAACTGCTGTGACAATTCGGGCAAGTTCCCGAGGATCAAACGCTCCCGTCGAATCTTCCGCTCCAGACTATCCTTTTGTGCCACCAGCGAGCGAAGGAAATACACCAGCCACGGTTGCCAATCAGGGCTCCCACTACGGATGGTCACCTGGCTCTGCCGCAGTGCGAGGTAATACCGTTCCTTGCTCTGCTCAATGATGCTTTCCAGGGAACTGTAGGGCACATAGGCAGAGCCGGTCCGGAGCAGCAGCAATGTGGTCAGGACTCGGGACAAGCGACCATTGCCGTCCTGAAAGGGATGAATTTCCAGAAACACCACGACAAAAATGGCGATTACCACCAGAGGGTGAAGTTCCGCATCCTCCAGGCTGGCGCGCGCCCAATCGACCAATTCCTTCATCAGCCGCGGAGTGTCGAAGGGTGTGGCCGTCTTGAATACCACCCCCAGGCTCTCTCCCTCCGGACCGAAGGCCTCGACGTGGTTATCCAGCGTCTTGTACTCCCCATAATGGCGTTGATCTTTCGATGAATACTTCAGCAGGTCCCGGTGGAGATGCTTGATATGGTTTTCAGTGAGCGTGATTTCGGACCAACTGGCGAAGACCAGTTCCATCACCCGCGCATAACCCGCGACCTCCTCCTCGTCGCGAGAGGCAAAATCCTTGATATTCAGATTAGCCAGCAGGCGCTCTACCTCCAGGTCCGTCAACCGGGCACCCTCGATTCGGGTGGAGGAGCCGATACTTTCGATGGTGGCTACCCGGCGCAAGGAGGTCAGTTGTTCCGGTGCAATACGTCCAATAGCCGCCCACGCGCCCTTGAACTCATCGATCGCGGCGATGAGATTCAGTATTTCCGGTGTGATGATTAAGGTGTCTGTGTGCATTCCGACATCCATTTATTCATCCATTTCCATCCAATTAGACTGACACAACAACCTCCATTTGTCCATCCAATTTAACACCCAGGGTTGCGCTTTCGCGCAGCGAAAACGCAATGGGAGTAACGCGGGGCACGCGGCTCAGTAAATGGCGGCTACGCCGCCACTCTGGATTCCCGGGCTACGCCCGAGAATGACGGACTGGATTTTCGCTTCGCGAAAGACGCAATGTACATGGCGGCTACGCCGCTACCGACTTCCTGGCCCACGATCACAGTCGGTTGGCGACGCTCTGGATGGCATCAAGTATTTCCGAGAAGGGCGGCATCTCGCGATAGTACAAGCTGCTCGTTGTCATATAAGCGGGTTCAATGCGATGCTCACGTCCGACAATGGCGAGGAGGTCGGCAAATTCAGGCAAGTCGTGGAGATACACTAAGCCGTTGCCCGCAATGAAGTATCGCCGACCAGAGGGGCAAAGAAACGTTTTGCGCGTCGCCCACCATAGGCGCGCACGGCTTTGCCGAGCCGCTTTGGATCCATCTTTTGCGCACGTCTTTCAACCTGCACCTGAATTATTTTTTCATCTTCGGCGAACCGCCAGAGGTTATCGACCAGATCGACCAGCAGAAATTCTGCCGTCGCTTGAGCCGGGAAAAACGACTTCACACGAAAGTGAAACTGGCGTCTATCAAGCTCATGGTGCCCGTGGCGTTTGGCGTTGTAAACGATGGTTTCGTTATAGAGTTGCGTCGCGCCGACGCCGAGACCATTGTAGGCGTTGGGGGATATCAGGAGGAAGCGGTCGTCTTTGAGAAATCGTTCAACGAGCTTGCGAGGATCGGCCGGCGCATCGCCAAAGCGCGTTTTTTTGGGCACCCGGTATAGGCCGCCGGAAACTTTGACGAGACGGCTTTCATCCACCAACTGCCGCAGATGACGGTCAACAGCACTGGACCAGCGCGCCAGATCGGCCCGACGATAGACCTGCCCCGGGCGCAATTTCCGCTTCAATGTATTCAAGGCTGTCATAGCAGACTCCGTAGCGTGGCCCAGTATGGCGCTTTAGTCCAAAACTGCAAGTTTTTTTCTGTAAAATTCATGCAATAGGCTGTCGAGCGGTGAGCGATTTTTACCACCACGATTAGCAGCCGCTCGTTCTGTATTTCATAGAGGATACGGTAGCGGCCCTGGTGGGCCCGGTAGCGTTTCATCCCGCCCAGTTTCTGCGTGCCCTCGCCCTGGGGATTTTCTGCAAGCTGATCGATGCGTTTGAGAATACGTTTTATGTCCCGTTGAGAAAGGGTGCGCAGGTCTTTGGCAACGGATTTTTTGAAGGCGAGCCTATATCTTGCCATGTTTCTTCAGGTCTTTGAGCAATGCCTCGTAAGTCATTTCCGATTCAGCCAGCCGATGCTCAAAAGCCGCCAGGTCTTCCTGATCTTCCTGCATCAGTAGTCGCGTCGCCTGGTCGACCAATTCCGATATTGATTGTTGTGTGGATGCAGCTTTGATTTTCAACGCCTGGTGAAGTTGAGGATCAAAATAGATGGTGGAGCGTTTGGAGAGACTCATGGTATATACCTTTCAAACGAACTCTATAATGTTATAGCACTATGACATCAAGAGTCCAGAAGGTTCATTTCTCCGCACTCTCGTGCATTGCGGATAAGAGGGGAGAACTGGGAGAGGGGGACGGCGCGGGGCAGCTAAGCTAAGCTAGCTATTGCACTCAGGCGGCGCCTTGAGTAATATGCGGCTTCCCGGAGGGCCATGCCCGGACATTGAACCCTGATGGATGGCCAATATCCATCGACCAGCGTGTATTGAGAATGAGAACATTCAGCGCCAAAAAAGAAACCGCGACCCATAGTTGGTATCTGGTGGATGCCACCGACAAGACTCTGGGCCGTTTGAGCACGGAGATTGCCAATCGCCTCCGCGGCAAGCACAAGCCGGAATTCACTCCCCACGTTGATACCGGCGACTATATAGTGGTCGTCAACGCAGAAAAGGTGCGTGTTTCCGGCAACAAGGAAACCGGCAAGATATATCATCGGCACACCGGCTACCCTGGCGGCGTCAAATCAATGACCTTCAGGGAACTGATCGAGAAATCACCGGAGCGGGCCATCGAGAAGGCCGTGAAAGGCATGATGCCGAAGAACAGGCTCAGCCGCGTCATGTTTTCCAAGCTGAAAGTTTACGCTGGCAGCGAACATCCCCACACAGCCCAACAACCCACACCTCTGGATATTTGAATCATGCCTCAGTTTTACGGAACCGGAAGAAGGAAATCAGCCAAGGCCAGGGTATACATGACGCCGGGTAAGGGCACCATCCGGATAAACAAACGCAGCATAGATGAATATTTTGGCCGGGAAACCGCCCGCATGATTGTGAAGCAGCCGCTGGAACTGGTTGCAATGGCCAACAAGTTCGATTGCAAGGTTTCTGTCACTGGCGGTGGCGGTTTTGGCCAGGCGGGCGCCATTCGTCATGGCATCACCAGGGCGCTGATGGAGTATGATGAAACCTTCCGCCCCCTACTGCGCAAGGCCGGTTTTGTGACCCGGGACGCTCGCACCGTGGAGCGCAAGAAGGTCGGCTTGAGGAAAGCGCGTAAGAAGCCCCAGTATTCCAAGCGATAACCCCCGTATCCAGACTGGAAGATACAACTCGGGATGCCGAGCCTGCCAAATTTCCCCGGCGTTTATGTTAAAATCCGCCCGCCCGGAAACAGTTACGGTGAGTCTTGTCACGGGTAAATGTTGTCACGGACCAGGGATAGAGGGGAACCCGTTTTGAATGAGAATAGCGTCAATACACGGCGCCGCAATTTTCTGATTGGTGCAACGTCCGTGGTTGGGGCTGCCGGCGTTGTCGGCGCCGCAATACCTTTTGTCGGCTCATGGAACCCAAGCGCCAAGGCATTGGCCGCCGGTGCGCCCATCAAGCTGGACATCAGCAACCTGGCTTTCGGTGAGATACTGGGGCCATTGCAAGCCTGGCGAGGCAAGCCGATTTTTATCGTCAAGCGCTCGGAAGAAATGCTGCAGACGCTCAACGCAAACAACGAGCGCCTTGCGGACCCTGCCTCCGAAAAATCAGTTCAACCAACCTATGCCCGGAACGACACCCGTTCCATCAGGCCCGATATTCTGGTGCTTGTCGGGATTTGTACACACCTGTCATGTTCGCCAAAGTTCAAGCCCGCCGTACAGCCGGAGCAATTTGACAAGTCGTGGATGGGCGGATTCTTCTGCCCCTGTCATGGTTCCAAGTTCGATCTGGCGGGGCGTGTTTACGCCAGCGTCCCCGCGCCGACCAACCTGGATGTGCCTCCCCATTATTACGAGAGTGACTCGGTGATCGTTATTGGTGAAGACGAGGGGGCTGCCTGATGTCGGCGTTGCAACAGTCATTCAGGAACTTCATGGGTTGGGTGGATGCGAGGCTCCCGGTAACGGAGACCTATGAAAAGCATCTGTCTAAATACTATGCGCCCAAAAATTTCAACTTCTGGTATTTCTTCGGTGTGTTGGCGGTCATTGTGCTGGTGATGCAATTATTGACCGGTATCTGGCTGACGATGAGTTATTCGCCTTCCGGCGAGGGTGCCTTTGCATCCATTGAGTACATCATGCGGGATGTGAAGTACGGCTGGATGCTTCGTTACATGCACTCAACCGGCGCATCCGCCTTCTTCCTTGTGGTCTATCTGCACATGTTTCGCGGCATCGCCTACGGCTCTTACAGAAAGCCGCGGGAGTTGATCTGGATTCTCGGCATGTTGATTTATGTTGCCTTGATGGCGGAGGGATTTTTCGGCTACCTGCTGCCCTGGGGCAACATGTCTTTCTGGGCGGGTCAGGTCATCGTTTCCCTGGCCAGCGCCATACCGGTTGTCGGCGATTCACTGGCAATCTGGGTCAAGGGAGACTTCAACATCTCCGGCATCACCCTTAACCGGTTCTTTGCCCTGCACGTGGTGCTGGTGCCGTTGGTTTTGATTGTGCTGGTTTTCCTGCATATCCTGGCGCTGCACGAGGTGGGCTCCAATAACCCGGACGGGGTTGATATTAAGAAGCATCTCAATAAGGACGGCAGCCCGCTGGACGGCATCCCCTTCCATCCGTACTACACCATCGGCCACGACCTGCCGGCCATCATTGGTTTTCTGTTCCTGTTCTCCCTCGTGATGTTCTATTTCCCCGACGGCGGCGGTTACCTGATTGAACCTCCGAATTATGAGCCGGCGAACCCGCTCAAGACGCCCGACCTGATCGCCCCTGTCTGGTATTACACGCCCTATTATTCAATGTTGCGTGCGGCGACCTTTCCCCTCTTGGGGCTGGACGCGAAATTCTGGGGCCTGGTGGTGTTGGCCGGCGCCATTGTGTTGCCCGCCGTCCTGCCCTGGCTAGACCGTTCCCCGGTCAGGTCCATCCGCTACAAGGGCATGGGCAGCAAGATATTCCTGGGGCTCTTTGTTATTGCATTTTGTATCCTGGGATACCTGGGGACGAAACATCCCACGCCGGGCCGTACCCTGGCTGCGCAGATTTGCACGGCCATCTATTTTGGCTATTTCCTGTTGATGCCCTGGTATACCAGAGCGGAGAAAACCAAGCCGGTTCCGGATAGAGTGACCATGCCATGAAGAAATTACTGGCCCTGGCGCTTCTTTTCCCGGGCTTTGCCCTGGCTGCGGAATCAACCATCCCGTTGGATGAAATGACACCGGACCTGCACGACAAGGCGTCATTGCAGAGAGGGGCGCGCACCTTCATGAATTATTGCATGGGATGTCACTCGCTGAAGTACCAGAGATACGGGCGAACGGCGGATGACCTGGGCATACCTTACGATCTGATGATGGAGCACATGGTGTTCGACCCTTCCGCCCGTATTGGCTCGCTAATGGATAACGCCATGTCCGTTGAGCATGCCCGGCAGTGGTTTGGCGCCGAACCGCCGGACCTGACGCTCTACACAAAGTTGAAGGGCGGCCCTGATTATCTCTATACCTATATGCGGGTTTTTTACGAAGACAAGACACGTCCCTTTGGCGTGAACAACCTGCTGTTTGAGAATGTCGGCATGCCTCATGCGTTGTTGGAACAACAGGGGATGCAGCGCATGGTGTGCAAGCAGATTCCGCGGCTGGCGGCCAATGGTGGTGAAATGCGAGACCCTCTGTCCGGCGAACCGGTCATGGAAGAAAAATGCGACGACGACCTGGTGCAGCGGGGTTACAGCCCGCTGGAGTTGGTTGCGGGCACTAACGCCTTGTCACCGGAAGAATATGACCAACTCATCCATGACCTGGTTAATTTTCTCTACTATACGAGTGACCCAAGCCGCCTTGAGCGAGAGCGCATCGGAGTTTATGTTCTGTTGTTCCTGGCGTTTTTCTATGTGTTTGCCTGGTTGCTTGGCAGGGAGTACAAGAAAGAATTTCATTAAGAACACGGCAGTTTTTTGTTCTTGAGTTTCCCGTGCTGGAGTCGCTTTTGTGCTGCAAAGCGACGCTTGCATGTTACTAACATGGTCAGGAGGTGACTGATGGCGGTTATAGCTAAACATGCGTCGATGGTTTTTTATTCGGACGGTAACGATCACTACAGTCAGAGGGTTCGGTTAGTCCTGGCGGAAAAAAACGTAGCTGTCGACATCGTGAATGTGGAGCCGAGCGCCAAGCCGGAAGATCTGGCGGGCCTGAACCCGTACAACAGCCTGCCGACGCTGGTTGATCGGGACCTGGTGCTCTACGAGTCTCAGGTCATCATGGAATACCTGGATGAAAGGTTTCCGCATCCGCCTTTGCTGTCCGTGTATCCGGTGGCCAGGGCCAAAAGCCGTTTGTTCGTCTATCGTATCCAGCAAGACTGGTGCGGCTATGTGGACACGCTTATTGCCAAGCGGTCCAAAGACACGGTGCTGACACGCGCCAGGAAAGAATTACGGGAAAGCCTGATAGCCATTGCGCCCGTCTTTGCCGAAAAACCTTTCTTCATGAGCGATGAATTTACGCTGGTGGATTGTTGTGTCACGCCGATTCTCTGGCGCCTGCCGGTGCTGGGCATAGAACTGCCACCGAAACAGTGCAAGCCCATCCACGATTACATGAAGCGTATGTTTGAGAGAAACTCCTTCCAGACCTCGCTGAGTGAAAATGAGCACGATATGCGCGACTGGCCGTGAAGTGCAAACAGCAACAAGCCGTTCTTTTGCCCGTCATTCCAGGCGATGGGGGGTATCCATCGCCGACAGTGTTTCCAGGCGTAGCCCGGGAATCCAGAGTGGCGGCGTAGCCGCCATGTACATTGTGAATTTCGCGAAGTGAAAACAGCAACGAGCCGTTGACACTTCACGGCTGGCACAGCGGAGGAAACCACATTAACGATATAACGATGAGTTCATCAGTGCCTTACCTGGTCCGGGCGATCAATGAGTGGATTCTTGATAATGATTGCACACCCTACATGATTGTTGATGCCGACATGAACGATGTCTCCGTGCCGATGGAGTTTGTCGAGGGCGGTCAGATTGTGCTCAATATCAGCCCGCAGGCAATTCGTAACCTGGTCATTGCAGACGAGTATGTGATGTTCAGCGGTCGTTTCTCCGGTGTTGCGCACGAGATATGTGCGCCGATTGAAGCCGTGATGGGTGTAGTCGCGAAGGAGAATGGCGAGGGAATGTGGTTTCCCCGTGAAGATTCAGAGCCGCCCGGCCCGCCGAAAACTCCGCGTGGTGCGCCGCACCTCAAAGTCGTTAAATAACCGCTCTTTCCCATCATTCCTTCCTGGATTCCCGGGCTACGCCCGCCGCCCCGTCATTATTAATATTATCCGTTATACCTGACATCAATTCCTTTTCGGTATTCAAAATATAAGTCATTAAACTAGGAATACCCGGTTCATATAAAGTTGATTCCTCTGATTTCCAAATAAAATCATTATCAATAAATGTTTGTAAACACTTAAAACTTGACTCTATGTTCGATGAATCAATCAATAAATTCTGTGAAATAATATCCAATATCTTATCTTCAGATATTTTTTTTATATCTTGAAATTCGTTTGCTATAGCAACGAACGCTGGCCGCAACCCAAGCGAGTTCAATTTACTTCTGCGCTCATCGTAAAATTTATTTTTTTTAATACCAATGTTTGGTTTTACAACCTCAATCTGTTCCTCAGTAATACAAGTCAGATTTTCTTTCTTTGCTTCAATCCATAAAGAACTGCCCCAAACCTGTAAAAAATAGGGATAACACTGGCTTTTCTCAACAATAATAGACAAAGCATCTTCCGTTATTTGTATGCCCTCTTTCTCAAACGGCTTACTTATCGCATCTGCCGCAGATTGTTCATCCAATCGCCCAAGACTAATCTTTTTAGAACGCTCAACAAAGGTAGCACCAACATTAGACAAAAAATTACATAATCCAGGAGTCCCTGCCAAAACCAACATAAAAGGCATTTCTCTCTTAACAGTTTGATAGGTGTTTAATAATTGATTACATAGATTTGGATCCATTTTATGCGCTTCATCCATTAATAATATTAATGGACGCTTTTTATTCTTTTCAACTAAAGTCTTTACAAATTCTTGGTTAATTGATTCTGTTAATTCAAAACCAGCATTAGCTGTTGCACCATATAATCCAACACCACCACTAAATTTCTTAAGGTTACCTAATTTTTCCATAAACCAAGATGATGTCGGTAACAAAGAGTTCCATAAATCAAGTGGCGAATTTAATTTATCAGGCGTCACCCACTCTACACGTATTGAATTCTCTTCCCCCTCGCTTTGTTCAACTTCATCTTGGAACCAACTTAACAATACTGTTTTACCCATGCCTCTAGGCCCATACAAAACAGTAGGAGCAGACGGCGATACACCAACAGATAATTCATCCATTAAAATTTTAAATAAATTTTGCTCATCTTCACGCCCTGCTAGATAAGGTGGCAATTCCCCGGTCCCAGGTTTAAATGGATTTACATATTTGGTTGATGTCATAACGGCCTCTCAGATTTTCAAATAAAACCATGGGCTTTAATTTAGGGAGCCAGCCTGTAAGCCGGGTTCTGTCGTGGACAATCATTCATCTGTGATGCCTGTCACCAGACACCTATAGCGACCTACCCGAATCCTTTCGCGGGTCACGCACTGGATTCCTATTTGGTCTTGCTCCGAGTGGGGTTTGCATTGCCATGCCCGTTACCGGCCATGCGGTGCGCTCTTACCGCACCATTTCACCCTTACCTGTCACCAGGCGGTATATTTTCTGCTGCACTTTCCGTGGGCTCGCGCCCCCCAGGCGTTACCTGGCACCCTACCCTGCGGAGCCCGGACTTTCCTCCCTGACACTGGCGTCAAGGCGATTGCCTGGCCGACTCCCTGAGAAAAGACTATGCTTCATGCAGGGTCTATTCAAGAACTATTCAAGAACTATTCAAGAACTATTCAAGAACTATTCAAAGTCTATATAAGCTTTTTCAGCGCCAGCGCTCTTTTATAAAGCCCGTCGCGCGGTAGATTGGTCAGCCGCGCCGCCATACCGGCGGCCTTGGACGCCGGCATCTCCTTGACGAGTTCAGCCAGCAGAGCATCGGCATCAAAGCGGCTGCCGTCTTTCGCCCCGGTCAAGAGGATGACGAATTCCCCCTTCTGTGGAATTTGATTGGTTGCCAACTGTTCACAGACATGGTCAAGGGAAGCGCAGACCACCTGTTCAAAGGTCTTGGTCAACTCACGGCAAATACTGACTAGCCTGCCTCCGCCAAATACCGCCTTCATGTCCTGCAGGCTGGCGGCCACTCGATGGGGCGCCTCGAACATCACCAGAGTGCGCCGCTCATGGCGTAAGCCTGCAAGGAAATCAAGGCGCGCACCCTGCCGGGCGGGTATGAAGCCTTCAAATGTGAAATGGTGCACCGGCACGGCGGCCACACTCAGGGCGGCGGTTACGGCGCTGACGCCGGGGACGGGTGTCACGGTAATGCCCGCCTGGTGGCAGTCACGTACCAATTGATAGCCCGGGTCGGAGACAAGGGGCGTTCCAGCATCGGATATGAGGGCTACCTCCTTGCCTGCGGCCAGAAAGGATAACAACTGCGCCGAAGCACTATCCTCATTGTGCTCATGTACGGCAACCAGCTTCTTCTCCAGCCCAAGCCGTTTCAATAACCGGCCCGCTCGCCGGGTATCTTCCGCAGCCACCAGATCCACCTGCGCCAGCACCGCTTCCGCACGCCGGGTGATATCACCGGGATTACCTATCGGCGTCGCCACCACAAACAATATCGACATTCACCCTACCTCCAGGGCCACGCCTGGCTATGGGTCAAATCAGAACCAAACACCAAATCCAGTCGGCTTCGCCGGGGGGCCAACGAATCATTATTCGTCCGGGTGTTTTTTTTGTGCTTGCGCGATTCGGTGTAATGCCCATAAATCAACATCGCTACCGCACCAGTAGCGGCGACCAGGAAAGCAGCCACAAAAGGGTCCATCAGAACTCACCTCGCTCGTAAGAACTAATCCAGCATATTACAACCCCGGCCAATGTCATTGCTACCGGAAAGAAGCCAGTTGCCATCGCCAAAAATCCCATGCGCGAATGATCCGCCGATACAATACAACCCGACCTGATTAGCTGTGCCGAGAGCCGTGTGCACATTAAATTGCCAGCCTTTCATCCATCAGAATATACACTAATCACACCGGAGCATCATAACCTGTGGGATAATGCCAGGGTACCAATCCACGGCGCAGGCATGAAACGGCTCAAACTGCTTATCAGTATCCTCCTGATCATTCCCTTCCTTAACACGGCTTGTAGCAACAGGGTGGCGGACGACGGGCGCGTGATCATATCAGGGGGCCAGCCGCCATATCACGATATCGAAAGGCTGGTGCTTGAGGCTGGCAGAAAACTCCCCCCCGGCTCAACGATGCTGCTGCTGGAGGCGGCGGGCCTGGCAATAGCGAGCAAAGACACCGACCTTGCCCGGCGGATTCTGGATACGGTTGAATCACCCTACAGCAATGCAGACACCACTGAGACATTCTCCTTGCTGAAAGCGGAGTGGGCCCTGCTTGAAGACGACCACCGCCAGGCTATCCGGCTGCTGGAGGACCAGCGATTTCAGACTCTGCCACTCGATACCGACATCCAGACCCGGGCGGGCAGGCTCAGGGCCGACGCATACCTGGCGGGTCGGAGCTACCTGGCCAGCGCCAGAGAACTCATTTACATCAACCGGCTGGTCCCCGCCGATGAAAAGCGGGCAAACCATGAAAGAATTTTTTCCACCCTGTTGCGGCTCGATGCAGATATCCTGCAACAGCAAGCCAGACAAAGTATCACCCAGGATGTAAGAGGTTGGCTCTCCCTGGCCGCCATGACCAGGCAATTCCAGCAGGACCCGCGGCGGCAACTGAATGCGCTGCAAGACTGGCAAAGGGCATGGCCCAGCCATCCCGCCACCCTGCTTGCGCCGGCCTCTCTGGCGATGCTGACGCAAATCGTGGCGGAGCGGCCGGATAACATCGCCCTGATATTACCTCTGCAAGGTGACCTCGGCAGCCTGGGCCGGGCGATACGAGACGGCTATATCACCGCCCATTACCAGTTCACGCCGGATACCAGCCTGCATGTTTACGATTCAACGGCGGGCGATATTTTCGACATTCTTGCCCGGGCGAAAGCCGCCGGAGCGGAGATGATTATCGGCCCCCTGGACCGGGAAAAAGTCACGGCTGTTGCCCGGCGGCGGCTCGACCTGCCCGTTATCGCGCTCAACAGGACCCTGAGCGGAGAAACAAATCCCAAGCTCTACCAGTTTGGCCTGGCCCCCGAGGATGAATCCTTTCAGGTGGCGGAGCAGGTATTTTTTGAAGGGCACACAAGAGGGCTGGTTTTCGCGCCGGACAATGACTGGGGTCAAAGGAACTTCGACGCCTTTGCTGAAAAGTTTATCGCCAGCGGGGGCGTGATCGTCGATAGTGTTCAGTTCACGGACCAGTCGGATTACTCGGAGCTGGTCAAATATCTGCTGAATGTCGATGCCAGTGAAAAGCGCGCAGCAAACCTGCGGCGCATAACCGGCGAGCGCTTTGAGTTTACGCCCAGACGCCGCCAGGACATTGACTTTGTTTTCCTGCTCGCCAACGCGACCCAAGCCAGAGGGATCAACCCGACGTTGGCGTTTTTCTACGCGGAAGACATCCCGGTTTACGCAACCTCCCATGTGCATGTCGCCGCTGATTCCCGCGTGGACGCCATCGATATGAACGGTATCCGTTTTTGCGACCTGCCCTGGAAGCTGACCGCCAACGACGCCACCCAGGCACTTGTCATGGATACATGGCGCGCCGCGTCCACCGGGCTGGCGGCTTTTTACGCTCTGGGCGTGGACGTACACCGCCTCTACCCCCGGCTGCGGCAACTGAAGGAAAACCCCAACGAACGCATCGTCGGTTCAACGGGCATACTGGCGCTTAACGAGAGCAATGTGATCAATCGCACCCTGATGTGGGCGCAATTTCGTGACGGCGAAGCAAAGCGGATGTCGGCCAGCGATGAGCAGCCGCGATAAGGGCCAGGTGGCGGAGCGGACTGCTGAGAAACTTTTGGAGAAACATGGATTCTCCCTCGTGCAACGGAACTTCCGCACCAAAGGAGGCGAGATAGACCTCATCATGAGCCGCCGGGACCTGCTGATATTTGTCGAGGTGCGCCTGCGAACCCATCCTGGTTATGGCCGGGGCTCGGAGACCGTCGATTACCGCAAGCAAAGAAAGCTGATCAATACCGCCCATGCCTTCCTCCAGTCTCACGGCATGCAATGGGAGTCCTACCGGTTCGATGTTGTCTCCATCGGGCCTTCCGTTGATTGGATAGAAGGTGCTTTTACACTAGACTAGGCCTCATGCGAAATATCCCACTTCTCCCGATTCTGGCCCTGCTGGCACTCCTGCCCTCCCCGTCATCCCAGGCGATGGGGTTCTTCCCATCGCCCCCGTCATTCCAGGCGATGGGGTTCTTCCCATCGCCGACAGTGTTTCCCAGGCGTAGCCCGGGAATCCAGAGTGGCGGCTTCGCCGCCATTAACTAAGCAGCGTGCCCCGCGTTACACCCATTGCGTTTTCGCTGCGCGAAACCGCAACCCTGGATTCCCGCCTTCGGCCTTCGGCCTCGGCGAGAATTGACGGATAAGAGGGGAGAGGCGGACGGGGAGGGCAGGAGTGCCGTGTGTTTTTTTTGCCGTCATTCCAGGCGATGGGGTTCTTCCCATCCCCACCAGTCCGTCATTCTCGGGCGTAGCCCGGGAATCCAGAGTGGCGGCTTCGCCGCCATTAACAATGTGTCCGGCTACGCCGGACCTATTATATACGCGGCTGCGCCGCGCCTGGATTCCCGCCTTCGGCCTTCGGCCTTGGCGAGAATGACGGATAAGCGGGGAGAGGCGGACGGGGAGGGCAGGAGTGGCGGCGCCAGCCGCCATTAACTAAGCAGCGTGCCCCGCGTTACACCCATTGCGTTTTCGCTGCGCGAAACCGCAACCCTGGATTCCCGCCTTCGGCCTTTGGCCTCGGCGAGAATGACGGATAAGAGGGGAGAGGCGGACGGGGAGGGCAGGAGTGGCGGCTTTGCCGCCATTAACTAAGCAGCGTGCCCCGCGTTACACCCATTGCGTTTTCGCTGCGCGAAACCGCAACCCTGGATCCCCGCCTTCGGCCTTTGGCCTTGGCGAGGATGACGGACTGGAGGGGAACACTGTCGGGGCTGGGGGGCGGCGCCAGCCGCCATGCAGTTCGCCGCCTTTTTGGAATATAAAAACAATTTCTTATCAGCTATCAGTCTGAAAAACCCCCGAACTTAATAACCTACATTAAGTATTGATTTTATCTGTTTGTAATCTATCATATTCTCTTCATCGCACCCTTCCTGGTCTGCAAATCTGGAGAAAAATTGCCCTCGTAGCGCTTGACATGCACCCCTTCTGCTCCTATCTTTCATGTGAGGAAAAGTGGGTAAATGTGGCATTTTGTGGGATATGCTCTTACTGTGGAATCTACTGTGATGTCTACTGTGGAATCTACCGGGATATGTGGGCCACGGCACCTTGATCAATCACCATTAGATCATAAATGCCGACCTTCCCCGAAATGGCGTCTTAGTGTCTTTTTGAAATCTAGCAGGGCGGGCTGTCGGGATGTTCAGAGGCGTCAACAATATCAATGCCGATGACAAGGGTCGTATCGCGATTCCTGCACGGTTCCGCGAGCAGTTACTCGAACACTGCAATGGTGAAATGGTGGTCACCATAGATACGGAAGAGAAGTGCTTGCTGATCTATCCGCAGCCGGATTGGGAGGTCATTCAACAAAAGGTGGAAGCCCTGCCCAGTTTCAACCAGAGGGCGAGGCGGGTGCAGCGTCTGCTGATTGGCCATGCCACTGACATACAGATGGATGGCAATGGGCGTCTGCTGCTGACGCCGCCCCTGCGTGAATACGTACAGCTCGAGAAAAAGGGCGTCCTCCTTGGCCAGGGTAAAAAGCTGGAGCTTTGGAGCGAGGCCGCCTGGATAGCCCGCAGGGATTCCTGGCTTGCAGACCAGTCAAGCCTCGAACTGCCCGACGAACTGCAATCTCTGTCTCTGTAGGATTCGACATGGCGACGGAACTTCATCAAACAGTCCTCCTTGAAGAGGCTATCAGCGCTCTTATGACGAACCGTAACGGTGCCTATGTGGATTGCACCTATGGTCGTGGCGGCCACAGTCAAGAGATTGTCAACCGGCTGGAAGATGGCGGCAGGCTGCTGGTTATCGACCGCGACCAGGAAGCCATCCACCATGCGGAGGAAAGATTCCGCCATGACAGCAGGGTCATGGTTGAGCATGGCGAGTTCTCCCGGGTAAAGGAGATGGCGCACAAGCACAGCCTGACCAGCCTGGATGGCGTGCTTATGGACCTGGGCGTTTCCTCAACACAACTGGACTCTGCAGAACGGGGGTTCTCCTTTCAACAGAACGGCCCCCTGGACATGCGCATGAATCAGGGGCGGGGAGAGACAGCAGAGCAGTGGCTTGCCCGGGCCAATGAAAAGGAAATGACCGATGTACTGAAGCGTTACGGTGAAGAGCGCTATGCAAAAAGAATAGCGAGAAATATCATCACATCCCGTTCCGACTCGCCAATCAACACCACCGGGCGATTGGTCGAGATAGTGAAAACATCAATACCGCGCAGGGAAAAGAACAAGCACCCGGCAACCAGAACCTTCCAGGCGATTCGCATTCAGGTCAACCATGAACTGGAAGAGTTGCAGGCCTGCCTCGATGATGTCGTCGAGTTGCTGCGCTCCGGCGGGCGGCTGGTGGTTATCAGTTTTCATTCTCTGGAGGACAGAGTTGTAAAAACCTTCTTCCGTCGGCTTGAAAAAGGAGATGACCTGCCTTCCCGTCTGCCTATCAGGGATGCCGAAGTCAACCGGCGGGCCAGGACGCTGGGCAAGATATTGCGGTCTTCCGATGAAGAAGTGAGACGTAACCCGCGCGCCCGAAGCGCCGTCATGCGCATTGCGGAGAAACTATGATGCCGCCGATTCTGCTGCAACTGCTTGGATGGCTTTTGGCACCCGCCCGGGTTCTGGCGGTTGTCTTGTGCGCTCTGCTGATTGTTTCCGCTCTCGGCGTTGCCTACTCGTCACACCTGACAAGAAATATGTACCGGGACTTGCAGCATCTCGAACAGGCCCATGACAACCTCGATCATGAATACGAGAAGTTGTTGCTTGAAAGAGGCGCCTGGTCGGATTACACCAGGCTTGATCAACTCGCCCGCGAAAGGCTTGCCATGGCGACGCCTGAGCCGGAAGACATGGTGTTGATCCAATGATTTCCGCGAGGGTCTATCTGGTGGGTGTTGTCGTCCTGCTCTTGTCCGGTGCCATGCTGGTGCGCCTCTGTTATCTGCAGATTCTCGACAAGGATTTTCTTCAAGATCAGGGAGATGCAAGAACTATCCGTATGCAACGGATCAACGCGCATCGCGGCCTGATTCAGGATAGAAACGGCAAGCCTCTCGCCGTCAGTACGCCGGTTCTTTCGTTATGGGCAAACCCGGCCATGGTTATCGATGCCAGCCGGGATGCGGCCCAAGACCTGTCACCGCTGACGGCTTACCTTCAGGTATCCGAGGAGGATTTCATCGCCCGGCTTGAAAAATCCAGGGAGAGGGATTTCGTCTATCTGCGAAGGCGTCTGCCCCCGGCCCAGGCGAGGCAAATTCTTGAGTTCGGAATACCCGGCATTTATGCGGAACGTGAATACCGCCGGTTTTATCCTGCGGGCGAAGTCACCGGCCACCTCGTAGGGTTTACGAATATCGACGACAAGGGGCAGGAAGGGCTGGAGTTGTCTTTCGACAAGTGGCTTGCGGGTAAGCCGGGCAAGAAGAAGGTGCTGAAAAATCTTTATGGCGATATCATCAGAGATGTAAAACCAATTACCGAAGCCCGGCCCGGCAAGAACCTGACGCTGAGTATTGATCTGCGTATGCAGTATCTTGCGTATCGGGAATTGAAATCCGCCGTGACGCATTTCCATGCGGAATCGGGTTCCATCCTGGTGCTTGATGTTTTGTCCGGGCAGGTGCTGGCGATGGTCAACCAGCCTGCCTACAACCCCAACAATCGTGCCGAGCTTGATCTGGATGCCGTGAGAAATCGCGCCCTGACGGATGTGTTTGAACCCGGCTCTACAGTAAAACCCTTTACCGTCGGCGTTGCGCTGATGACAGGCCGTTACGCACCCGAGTCCACCATCGATACGGCGCCCGGATTTGTCCGGGTCGGCGACTTTACCGTTCGCGACCCTGCGAACAGGGGCCTGCTGAGTCTTGGGGACATCATTGTCCATTCCAGTCAGGTGGGCATCTCAAAACTGGCCCTTGATCTGAACGAGTACGATGTCTGGGGCATGTTTGAAAACCTCGGCTTCGGCAAGACACTGTTTACCGGTTTCCCCGGCGAAAGTAGCGGCTACCTGCCCAATCATCGACGCTGGAAAGATATAGACCGCGCCACCTTTGCCTATGGCTATGGGCTGACGGTAACGCCGACACAACTGGGCGCCGCCTACCTCACTATTGCGTCCGGCGGGATCAGGCGAGAGATCAGCCTGCTGGCGGGCACCGAACCAGGTTCCCAGCGTATCTACCCGGCAGCGGTCGCCGCCGAGTTGCAGCAGATGCTGTTAACCGCTGTCACGGAGGGCACTGCAAAGAAGGCGGCAATAGATGGCTATCAGGTCGCCGGCAAGACGGGGACTGTCAGGAAAATCGGCACCGGCGGCTATCGGGACACAAAACATCTGGCATTTTTCGCGGGCATTGCCCCGGTGCACAATCCCAGGTTGGTGGGTGTTGTGTTGATTAACGAATCCAGTGTCGGCAAAGGCGGTGGCGGTGCTATTGCGGCGCCCATTTTTTCAAGAGTGATGCGCAGTGCGTTACGCATACTCAATGTGCCTCCCGGATTGGGCGGAGCTGTTTAGGTGGCGATGATGCTAAGTGAACTCCTGCCAGGTTACCCATTGACGCATGATGTTCGCGTCCTGGGTTTGTGCGACGACAGCCGCCGGGTCAGCAGGGGCGATCTTTTTTGTGCAGTTCAAGGTGAACATTCGGACGGCAGGGATTTTATTGCAGCCGCAGTTGGCAGGGGTGCTGTGGCGGTGGTGAGTGAACCGCCTGCGCCCGTCGCCCCGGTGCCGGTTGTGCCACTTGAAAACCTGGCCGGTGAACTGGGTATGCTTGCCTCACGATTCCATGGCGACCCGACTACCGGGATGCCGGTTGTCGCGGTGACCGGCACCAACGGCAAGACATCTTGCACACATCTGCTGGCCCAGGCGCTCGCCGCTGGCGGCTTGCCCTGCGGGCTCATTGGCTCCCTGGGGTACGGGCCGCCGGAAGAACTGGCGGAACCCGGGCTGACAACGCCTCCGGCGCTTGAACTGCACCGCAGGGTCAGTGAATTGCTGGCCCGGGGATGTGAGGCGATTGTCCTGGAGGCGTCTTCCCATGGCCTGGTCCAGGGTCGTCTCAATGGGGTATCAATCGATGTTGCCGTTTTCACCAACCTGACCCATGACCATCTGGATTATCACGGTTCCTTTGCGGCTTACGGGGCAGCAAAGGCAAGTCTGTTTGACGCCCGGGGCGTGAAACATGCGGTGATCAATGTGGATGATGAATATGGTCAAAGCCTGGCGCGGGCAGTCAGCCCGGGTATCAACCTTGTTCGCTTCAGCCTCAATTCGACTGACGCCAATGTTTATTGCAGCAGCAGCCATTGTAATAGCAACGGCATAACCGCAGACATCAATATGCCTGACGGATCCATCAAGGTGCAGTTGCCGCTCTATGGCCTGTTCAATGTTGCCAATGTACTGGCGGTTGCAGCATCTCTTGTTGCGCTGGGTTGGCGAAGAGAGAAGATTGAAACGGCGCTGCAATCGCTTAAGCCCGTTGTCGGCCGCATGGATGTATTCAGAAAAGCAGGGGAGCCCACGATCATCATTGACTATGCCCATACGCCGGATGCGCTGGAAAAAAGCCTCGGCGCTGTAGCCGACCACTTTGACCCGCGCAGGCTCTGGTGTGTGTTTGGCTGCGGCGGAGACCGTGACCCAACCAAACGCCCGTTGATGGGGGAGGTGGCCGTCAGGCTGGCGGACCAGGTTGTCATTACCAATGACAATCCGCGAACGGAAGACGCCAGCAGCATTGTCGAGGACATATTGCAGGGCACGGCGGAGAAGGCAGCAAAAAAAGTTGAAGTCCTGGCTGATCGCAGCGCGGCGATTGTTAAAGCCGTCACCGACGCCGGGCCGGGTGACGTGGTATTGATTGCCGGTAAAGGGCATGAAGATTATCAGGAACTGGCCACCGGCAGGGTGCCCTTCAGTGACTACCAGATCATCGGTGCTTTGGGCTATGGCAAGGAGACCTAAGATGATAGTCGGCCTCGGCGAAACTGGCATGAGCTATGCGCGGTATCTGCATCGCGCCGGCCTTGGCTTCGCCGTGCTTGATGACGCTCCGTCACCGTCCAAAGTCCGTGAGCTGCATGAACTGGTCCCGGGTATGCAGGTCAAGCCGGTTACCGGGCAGGCGCTCTTCGGGGCGGAAGATATTTATGTCAGCCCCGGCGTGCCCCTTCGGCTGCCGCCGCTTGCCCGGGCCGCGGAGATGGGCGCGACCCTGCATGGTGATGTGGCCATGTTCGGGCAACTGGCGAGCGTGCCGATCATTGCCATCACGGGTGCCAACGGTAAATCGACGGTCAGTGAACTGCTATACCAAATGGCGGCGGAGCAACGGCAAGGCGTCTGCCTGGCCGGGAACATAGGCATGCCGTGCCTTGATGTGCTGGACGAAGATGCAAGTCTTTATGTCCTGGAAGTCTCCAGTTTCCAGTTGGAACTGGCGCCGTCTTTGCACACGGCGGTCGCCGTGGTGCTCAACCTGTCTCCGGATCATCTGGACAGATACCGGCATCTGCATGACTACTACGAAACCAAGCTGAACCTGTACCAGCACGCGGATGCCCTGGTTATCAACCGCGACCTGGGTTATCCACTGCCGGACCTGGCGGGCAGGAACATGGCAAGTTTTGGCTTGCAGCCGGGCGAGGATGAGGGACATTTCGGCATCATCCAACGGGGTGATGCTATCTGGTTGATGCAGGGTGACCAGATGCTGCTGGCCAGCGATCAATTACAGATTACGGGAACCCACAATCTGTTGAACGTCCTTGCGGGGCTGGCAATGGGTTGGCTGCTCGGCCTGGACATGGCGAAGATGATCTCAACGGCGAAGACCTTCCAGGGTCTGCCCCACAGGTGTGAGCCGGTGGCGGAGCATGACGGCATTCTTTTTGTCAACGACTCAAAGGCGACCAATCCGGGGGCGCTTGTTGCCGCGGTTGCAGGCCAGGCCCGGGGCAGAAACGTACACCTGATTGCAGGCGGCGTCAGTAAAGGCATCAACTTCGATGACGTCTTCGATGGCGCCTCCGATGGAATCGTGCCGCGGCTGCAACCCCATGTGAAGACAATCATGCTGATTGGCTCTTCCCGGGAAAAACTCCAGCAGTCCTTCCGCCCCCTGCCGTCACAGCTTTGCGCCGACCTGGATGATGCCGTGCAGCGCGCTTATGACACCGCCGTTGCCGGGGATGTGATATTGCTTTCGCCCGGTTGCGCCAGCTTTGATGCATATCGCAACTATGCCGAAAGAGGGGAAGCGTTCAGGCGGGCGGTCATGGAGTTGATCAAATGAACAGGCTAAAGAAACCAGCCCAGAGCGTCGCCGCTGGCTTCGAGCGTTTTCCGGTTCACCCGGTCATTGCCGGCATTGCGCTTTTCCTGCTGCTTTACGGGCTGGTGATGGTGGGCTCCGCATCTCTGGAGATAGGCGCGAAAACCTACGGCAATCCCTGGTATTTGCTTGTCCGCCATGTCATTTACCTGGCCATAGCCGGGGCCGCTGGCCTTGGCGTCCTGTGCCTGCCCGTGGCGGTATGGCAGAAAAGTGGCGTGGCGCTACTCGGCTTGTCGCTGCTGCTTTTGGTGGCGGTTTTGTTGCCGGGCATCGGCAGGGAAGTCAACGGCGCTACGCGCTGGATTCCTCTCGGGCCCTTCTCGCTGCAAGGCTCGGAGTTCGTCAAGCTGTTTGTCATGGTTTACCTGGCCGGCTATCTGGTGCGGCGCAGCGAAGAAATCAAAACATCTTTCAGCGGTTTTGTCCGGCCTCTAGTGGTGCTGGCCGCCATAACCTTGTTGCTGCTTGGGCAGCCGGACTTTGGCGCATCTCTGGTTATCGTCGGCGCCGCCCTGGGGATGATATTCCTTGCCGGTGTGCCCTTCCGCTATTTCATTCCGCTGGCTGTTCTGAGTGTTTCGGCGGTGACGCTGCTGGCGGTTATCCAGCCCTACCGTCTGGAGCGGTTGATTTCCTTTGCCGCCCCCTGGGACCATCAGTTCGACGGCAGTTATCAGTTGACCCAGGCGTTAATCGCCTTCGGGCGGGGCGAGTGGTTTGGCCTGGGCATCGGCAACAGCATCCAGAAGTTGTACTTTCTGCCGGAGGTACATACTGATTTTCTGTTTTCCATCATCGGGGAAGAACTCGGCATTATCGGTGCCGGGTTGGTGGTCCTCTTGTTTACCTGGCTGGTGGTTTGCGGCCTTGCGATTGGCAAGGCGGCTCATGCCGGCGGGCTGCTATTCCATGCCTACCTGGTATATGGCATCTCACTGTTGCTGGGCATCCAGGCAGGCGTGAACCTGGGTGTGAATATCGGAGTGCTGCCCACCAAGGGGCTTACGCTACCGTTGATGAGTTATGGCGGCAACAGCCTCATCGTCAGTTGCGTGATGATTGCGGTGCTGCTGCGCATCGATTACGAGACCCGCGACCATGGCTAACCCTGCATTCAAACTCGACATCCCCGAAATGCGTCGGATCAGGCGCATTCATTTCGTCGGCATAGGCGGCGCGGGTATGTGCGGTATAGCGGAAGTGCTGCTGAACCAGGGCTACCTGATTTCCGGTTCCGATATCCAGCCTGGCCCGACGACGGAACGGCTGGCGGCGATGGGCGTCAATGTGCATATCGGCCATGACGCTGTGCATGTGGGTGGCGTGGATGTCATTGTGACTTCAAGCGCAATCCCGGAGGACAATCCGGAGTTGACGGCGGCGCACCAGGCGCGCATCCCCGTCGTGCCGCGTGCGGAAATGCTGGGTGAACTGATGCGTTACCGACACGGTGTTGCCGTCGCCGGCACGCATGGCAAGACGACAACCACCAGCCTCATCGCTTCCATTTTCAGGCAGGCTTCGCTTGACCCGACATTTATTATTGGTGGTTTGCTCAATAGTGCCGAGAGCAATGCCCGGCTGGGGGCGTCCCGCTACCTGGTGGCGGAAGCGGACGAGAGCGACGCATCCTTCCTGCATCTGCAACCCATGGTAACCGTGCTGACCAATGTTGACAGAGACCACCTGGCCAATTACGAGGGCAGCTTCGACAAACTGAAAAACGCATTTGTCGAGTTTGTGCATAACCTGCCTTTTTACGGGCTGCTCGTCGCTTGTATAGATGATCCGGTGGTCAGGTCACTGCTGCCGAGTATCCAACGTGCCACCCTCACCTATGGTTTTGATCAGGATGCGGATTTTCAGGCGTTCGATGAACAGCAGGCAGGGTTCACATCCCGCTTCATGGTGCGCAGGAAGCAGCACGGCAAGGAGTTGAAGATACAACTGAACATGCCGGGCCGTTACAATGTGTTGAACGCGCTTGCCGCAATTGCGGTTGCCTCCGATGAAGGCGTTGCAGACGCTGACATGGTCGCCGGCCTGGAAAACTTTGCCGGCGTCGCCCGACGATTCGAGTTACATGGTCACTTCCGGATGGGGGCGGGTGAATTTCTGCTGGTGGATGACTATGGCCACCACCCGCGTGAAGTCAGCGCCATTATTGAAGCGGTGCGCAGGGGCTGGCCGGATTCCCGCCTGGTCATGGTCTACCAGCCGCATCGTTACTCCCGTACGCTGGAGTTGTTCGATCAGTTTGTGGATGCCCTGGCCAGAGTCGACAAGCTGATTCTTCTGGATACCTATGCCGCCGGCGAGGCGCCCCTGGCCGGTGCCTCGGGCCACGACCTGTATAAACAACTGCGCTTGAAGACAAACGTCGATGTGAACTTCCTGCCGTCAATGGCGCAGGTGCCAGCGCAATTGGAGCGGATTATCGAGCCGGGTGATTTCGTCATAACCCAGGGCGCGGGAGAGACGGCGCAGTTGGCGGCGCAACTGACCGCCGACTGGGCCGGCCGGAGGATAACGTCATGATGCGCTGGGGGCTTGTCTGGGCGGGCGGATGCCTGCTTGCCGTCGCGATTTTTGCCGCCATCTCCATTGACCGCACCCAGGTGGAGAACATCACCATCCTGGATGGCCCGAATGCAAAGCAGTTGCTCAGCGTCAGAACCAGGCTCGGCGAAGTGGATGCCAGTACCCGTGACCTGGCGCAAATAAAAACCCTGCTCACGGCCCTTGATTGGGTGCATCACGTCAATGTGCGTAAAGCCTGGCCAGATGGCATATCCATCAAAATATACCCGGAGCAGATTATTGCTTACTGGAATGACGACGGCTTCATCAATGAAGAAGGCGAGGCGCTGGTGACGGACCTGCTGATTGGCGGGGACCTGCCGCACCTCTATGGTCCCGAGGGCGAAGAGCAGGAAGTGATGGTCCGCTATCAGCAGTTTAACCGGATGCTGGCGGGGTACGGCCATACCATCGAGGCGCTCCGTTACAGCGAACGGGGGGCATGGATCATCGAAACAAAAGACGGGTTACAGGTGCTGCTGGGCAAGGAAGACCTGAAAGCGAGAATGCAAAGCCTCCTGACTGTCAGCGAGAATCTTCGGCTTGCCGGAGACATCGGCAGGGTTGAACGCATGGACGCCCGTTACAGCAACGGCGTGGCGGTGCGTTTTGTGGAAAACGATCAGCTTCAACTTTCCGGCGTCAACAATAGCGTGAAGGATGCAAACCTATGAACAATTCAACAGGTGATCGAATGATTGTTGGCCTGGATATTGGCACGTCCAAGGTGGTGGCGATTGTCGCTGAGTTGGGCATGGATGACGAAATCGAGATCGTCGGCATCGGCAGTCACGCTTCAAGAGGCTTGAAGAAGGGCGTGGTCGTCAACATTGAAGCCACCGTGCAATCCATACAAAAGGCCGTTGAGGAAGCGGAACTGATGGCCGGATGCCAGATTCATTCCGTCTATGTCGGCATTGCGGGGAGCCACATACGCAGCCTTAATTCCCACGGCATAGTGGCCATCCGCGATGGGGAAGTATTCCCGCCGGACATAGAGAGAGTGATTGATGCCGCTCGGGCGGTGGCCATTCCGGCGGATCAGAAGATTCTGCACATACTGCCGCAGGAATACGCCATAGATACCCAGGAAGGGGTCAGAGAGCCGTTGGGCATGTCCGGCGTCCGGCTGGAGGCCAAGGTTCATCTGGTTACCTGCGCGGTGAATGCGGCGCAGAACATTGAAAAGTGTGTGCGCAGGTGCGGCCTGGAGGTTGATGAAACCATTCTTGAGCAACTCGCCTCCGGCTACGCGGTATTGACGGAAGACGAAAAAGAGCTTGGCGTTTGCCTGGCGGACATAGGCGGCGGCACCACGGACATTGCCATCTTTACGGATGGAGCCATCAGGCATACGGCGGTGATACCCATTGCCGGGGACCAGGTTACCAACGACATTGCAATGGCGCTGAGAACGCCGACGCCCCATGCGGAAGATATAAAGATCAAGTATGCGTGTGCGCTCGCAAGCCTCGCCGGGGAAAACGAAACAATCAAGGTGCCCAGCGTCGGAGACAGGACAGACAGGGACCTGTCCCGGCAGGCGTTGGCGGAAGTCGTTGAGCCTCGTTATGACGAATTGTTCACGCTCATTCAGGCGGAACTGAGGAAAAGCGGTTTTGAAGGTCTGATTGCCGCGGGCATTGTGTTGACCGGGGGCACGTCCAAGATGGATGGCGCCGTCGAACTTGCCGAAGAAATTTTTCACATGCCCGTTAGCCTGGGTAAGCCAAAGCATGTATCCGGGCTGACTGACATCGTGCGCAATCCCATCTACTCGACCGCCGTCGGGCTGTTGCACTACGGCGCAAAACATCGCTTGGAGAAAATCCCGCACCCTGCATCGCCGATGGGTTCGATGATGGGCAGAGTGAAAAACTGGTTTATGGGGAATTATTGAAACCCGAGGAGGTTAATCATGTTTGAACTGGCTGATAGTAGATCACCAAATGCCGTCATCAAGGTGATAGGCGTTGGCGGCGGCGGCGGTAACGCTGTCGAACACATGGTCAAGCAGGATATACAGGCCGTGGATTTCATCTGCGCCAATACGGACGCTCAGGCCCTGAAAAGCATGAGCGCGAGGATGCTGTTGCAGATTGGCTCAGGGGTTACCCGTGGCCTGGGGGCCGGCGCTGACCCGAACATGGGTAAAACTGCGGCCCTGGAAGACCGTGAGCGTATAGCCGAGGCTTTGATGGGTGCCGACATGATCTTTGTCACCGCCGGCATGGGTGGCGGCACGGGCACGGGTGCCGCGCCGGTGGTTGCGGAAGTCGCAAAGGAACTTGGCATCCTCACGGTTGCGGTGGTTACCAAGCCTTTCAAGTTCGAGGGTAACCGGCGAATGAAAGTTGCTGAGGCGGGCATAGCCGAACTTGCCCCGCATGTTGATTCACTGATTACCATACCGAACGAAAAGCTGCTGGCGACACTGGACGAGGACACGAGCCTGCTCGAATCCTTCGCCAGGGTCAATGATGTCTTGTCCGGTGCCGTCCAGGGCATTGCAGACCTCATCATTCGGCCGGGAATGATCAATGTGGACTTTGCCGATGTCAGGACAGTCATGTCCGAAATGGGCATGGCGATGATAGGCAGCGGTCATGCCAGAGGTGACAACAGAGCCATTGTCGCCGCTGAAGCCGCAATTTGCAGCCCACTGCTGGAAGATGTGGACTTCAGCGGCGCCAAGGGTGTGCTGGTCAACGTAGCGGCGAGTTCGGACATTTCCCTCGGAGAGTTCGAGAAGGTGGGCGCCACGGTCGACGGATTTGCCTCTGACAACGCGACTATCGTCCTTGGCACGGTCATTGATGAAAGCCTGGACGACGAGCTGAGGGTCACGGTGGTTGCCACCGGCCTGGGTCTCGGTGCCCTGGCGTCCCAGCCGTCGAAAATTGCCAACGAGTTCCAGCGGTCAATGGCCGGTAAGGGCCAGCCGGATTACGCCAATTTCGACAGGCCGACGGTAATTCGCCAAACGGAGCCAGACAGCCCAGACAGCCCAGAGAAGACGGGCGAGCAGGAAGGGCAAGACCTGGAATTCCTCGATGTTCCTGCCTTCCTGCGCCGCCAGGCGGATTAGCTACATTGCGGCTTCCGCTTCGCGAAAACCGCCCCGTCATTCCAGGCGATGGGGAGTATCCATCGCCGACAGTTCCCCCCAGGCGTAGCCCGGGAATCCAGAGTGGCGGCGAAGCCGCCATGCAGTTCGCCGCCCCCCATTGCGCTTTCGCTGCGCGAAACCGCAACCCTGGATTCCCGCCTTCGGCCTTCGGCCTCGGCGAGAATGACGGTGTGGGGGGCCTGCGGCCTCGGCAAGAATGACGGTGTGGGGGGCCTGCGGCGGGAAACACTGTCGGCGATGGGAACAACCCCCCATCGCCTGGGATGACGGGAGAGAGACCAGCCGCCGCAACTAATTGACGATTTTGCGGTCATAAATGGAAGGCGGGCCTAGAGTCGAGCACGGGGTTTTGTTAGTATTCGCGCCGTATCCCAGGGGACAATAATGATCAATCAAAAGACGCTGAAAAACGTCATCCGTGCAACTGGCGTTGGCCTGCACACGGGTGAAAAAATCTACCTGACCCTGAGACCCGCGCCCGCTGATACTGGCATCAGGTTTCTGCGTGTCGATGTAGACCCTGTTGTGGAAATTCCCGCGCTGACGGAATTTGTTGACGATACCACCCTGGCCACCACCATCGCCCGGAACGGCCACCGCATATCCACCATCGAGCATCTGATGTCGGCTTTCAGCGGCCTCGGCATTGACAATGCTTTCGTTGAAGTCAGCGGCCCGGAGATGCCCATTATGGACGGCAGTGCGGCAACCTTCGTGTTCCTGATTCAGTCCGCCGGGTTTGAAGAACAGAATGCGCTGAAAAAATTCATGCGGATCAAAAAGCCCATCAAGGTGGCGGCGAATGATGATGAAATCTCCAGATCATACGGGCAGTTCGCAACAATCCTCCCCTATGATGGTTTCAGGGTCAGTCACACCATTGTTTATGACAATGCCGTCATCAAGGAACAACGGGCAAGTATCGATTTTTCAACCACATCCTATGTCAAGGAAGTCAGCCGGGCCCGCACCTTTGGCCTGATGCACGAGTTTGAGCATCTGCGAGAGCAGAATCTGGTCCAGGGCGGCAGCCTGGATAATGCCCTGGTCGTTGACGACTATCGCATCCTGAATGACGACGGGCTCCGCCATGAAGACGAGTTTGTTCGCCATAAGATTCTGGACGCCATCGGCGACATTTATCTGTTGGGTTACAGCGTCATAGGCGAGTTTATCGGCTACAAATCAGGCCACACGGAAAACCATGCGCTGCGTAGAAAACTTCTCGCGCAAACCGACGCCTGGGAAGTAGTGACCTTCGACGATGCCGAGGATGCACCGGCTTCATATGGCGGCCTGGCTTTCAACCAACGCTAATCGGCTCTTCTGGACAATTGTATGAGTATCTTGCGCAGAGGTTCATCTTGTATATGCGCGGCTGCTTCCGCCAGGCATCGGGCATTTTCTGAGGAAATACGCCGGGCAACAGTCACCTGCTTCGGTGGCGTCGTGACTGGCTGCACCTTTATTTTCAGGGCGCTGACATGCATCCCGCTACGCTGCAACGAATCGATGATATTGCGTTGCCGGTAGCGAAGCCTGGTGGCGAGGGCGCCACTGGTGGTCATCAGTGTCAATTCGTTGTTTTTCAGGGAGGCAACCGATATATCATCCTCGACATAAGCCTTGACCTGCTGCTCAATGGCAAGCAGTTGGCGGGTTTGGGCATAGAGAGAATGCAGTATATGATTAGGCCCTTCAAGAAGCTGGCGTGTAGACTTGATGGATTTGGGGATGCGCAACATTGCAGGTCAACCGTGTAAAGTCAGGTGTCAGGATTTAAGTATAGACAGAAATTGTAGATAATATAGATAGAAATTGTAGATAATATAGATAGAAATTGTAGATAAAGTTGCATCGTCTGAACAGGTTTAAAAGCTAGAAGCTAAAAAATCAAGTAACGAGAACCCATGAAATTCATCGCGATTGACAATAAGAACGGCAGGCATGGCGCATTCAACGCCAATGCTTTCATGCTTGGCGTCGCCCTTGCCGGCTTCTTGTCGATTCCGCTGCTTGCCGGCTATGTTGCCTATCGTTTCGGGGTCGGGGATGCCCGGCTGAATGGCGCAGCCGTTGCCGGCTGGCGAGATGCGCTGGATGAACAGCAAGCCAGTATTGCGGCCACCCGCCAGGATGTGGAACAGAGGCTGAATGCCTCCACGCTCAGGATAGCCAGGTTGCAGGCGCGGGTCATGCGGCTCGACGCCCTGGGTGAGCGCATGGTCAGAATGGGGCGATTGGATGAAGGTGAATTTGATTTCTCATTGTTTCCCGCCATGGGCGGCCCGGAAAGCGCCATGGATGTCGCCGCCTATCGGCCGCCCGCCTACATGGATGTATTGGACCAACTCACCAGAAATGTGGCAGACCGTGAAAAGCAACTGAACGTGCTCGAAACATTGCTTGCCAAACAGAAAGTGCAGCGTGATGTTTTTCTGGCCGGGCGTCCCATACGCAAGGGCTGGATAAGTTCCGGGTTTGGTCACCGTGTTGACCCCATTACCGGCCAGCAGGCTTGGCACAATGGTGTTGATTTCGCCGGCAGGGGTGGCGCCGATGTTACCGCCCTGGCCGCCGGCCTTGTCGTATTTGCCGGGGAGCGCAGCGGTTACGGCTGGTTGGTTGAAATCAATCATGGCGGCGGCTACTCAACCCGTTATGGTCATCACAAAGAACTTGTCGTCAAGGCGGGGGATATTGTCCACAGAGGTGAGCTTATAGGTCTGATGGGTAATACGGGCCGCTCCACCGGCCCCCATGTCCATTTTGAAGTCTTCAAAAACGGTCGCATAGTTGACCCCTCCACCTATATTCACCGCGCCGTCGGTGAATGATGCCGGGGTGTTGGTGGCGCGTCTCCCGCGCCCCATCCATCCCGGTCAGAGATTGAAAGCATGGTATTTCGAGCATTCAGCAAGATATTCGGCAGCCAGAACGAGCGCCAACTCAAGCGCATGGGCCGGGTTGTCCAGAAGATCAATGCGCTGGAAGAAGCGGTAGAAAAACTTTCCCCGGCGGAACTCAAAGCCCAGCGGGGCGAACTGCGGGCGAGAATAGAAGCCGGAGAATCCCTTGAAGACATCATGCCTTTGGCCTTTGCCATTGTCCGCGAGGCCGGCAAACGCGCCCTGGGGTTGAGGCTGTTTGACGTACAGATGCTTGGCGGGGTCGCGCTGCACGAAGGTCGTATCGCCGAAATGCGAACAGGCGAGGGGAAGACACTGGTAGCCACCCTGCCGCTGTACCTGAACGCGGTCACCGGGGAAGGGGTTCATCTGGTTACGGTGAATGACTATCTGGCGAAATGGGGCGCGCAATGGATGGGGCCGGTTTACGATGCGCTTGGCGTGACGGTGGGCGTGGTCTATGCGCAGCAGTCCGGGGAGGAAAAGAAGCAAGCTTACCAGGCAGACATCACCTACGGCACCAACAACGAATTCGGTTTCGATTACCTGCGGGACAATATGGCCTTCTCGCTTGAAGAGAAAGTTCAGCGACTGCTCAATTTTGCGATAGTTGACGAGGTTGATTCCATCCTGATAGACGAAGCGCGCACGCCGCTGATTATTTCCGGCGGCTTGGAAAACACCGCGCACATCTACAAAGCCATTCACGACATCATCCCGAAGCTCGACAGGCAACATAAGACCCAGGAGGATATTGCGGAAGAGCGCGAACCCGCCGGCGACTACTATGTGGACGAAAAACAACGGGATGTGGAACTGACCGAAGACGGCCATCGAAAGATTGAACAACTGCTGATGCGCAAAGGCCTCCTGAACGAGGGTGAAAGTCTGTATGGCGCCGCCAACCTGTCGCTGTTGCATCATGTCAGCACCGCCTTGAAGGCCAGCAGCCTCTACCACAAGGATGTTGATTACTTAGTCGCCAAGGGCGAGGTAGTGATTGTTGATGAACATACCGGCAGAACCATGCCCGGCCGCCGCTGGTCCGGCGGCATTCATCAAGCCGTTGAGGCAAAGGAAGGGGTCACCATTACCAACGAGAGCCAGACGCTCGCCTCCACCACCTTCCAGAATTATTTCCGGCTCTACGGCAAGCTTTCCGGCATGACCGGCACCGCCGACACGGAAGCGTTTGAATTTCAGCAGATCTATGGCCTGAACGTGGTCGTTATTCCAACCAACCTGCCCATGGTCCGCGAAGACCTGGACGACCTCATGTACCTGACGAAAGCGGAGAAGTTCGAGGCGATTACCCAGGAAATAGAAGATTGCCTCGCCAAAGATGCGCCCGTGCTCGTCGGTACCGCGTCCATAGAAACATCCGAACTGCTCTCGAATCTGCTGAAGAAAAAAAAGATTCGGCACAACGTACTCAATGCCAAGTTCCATGAACGAGAGGCAGAGATAATCGCCCAGGCGGGCAGGCCGGGCGCCGTTACCATTGCCACCAACATGGCGGGTCGCGGTACAGACATTATTCTCGGCGGCAACTGGGAGGCAGAGGCAGAGGCGGATGCGGCCAGGCCGAATGATCCCGATGCGGCGGCAGTCGAGAAGATCAAAGACGCCTGGGCCCGGGACCATGGCAGGGTATTGCAGGCGGGCGGCCTGCATGTCATCGGCACAGAACGGCACGAAAGCCGCCGGATAGACAACCAGTTGCGTGGCCGCTCCGGTCGCCAGGGTGACCCGGGTCATTCGCGCTTTTACCTTGCCCTGGAAGATGACCTGATGCGGATTTTCGCCTCCGAGCGCATTCGCAATCTCATGAACATGGGCATGCAACCGGGGGAAGCGATTGAACACAGAATGGTGACCAACGCCATCGTCAAGGCCCAGCGCAAAGTGGAAGAGCGCAACTTTGGCATTCGCAAACAGTTGCTCGAATATGATGATGTGGCTAACGATCAGCGGCAAATGGTTTACAGCCAGCGCAATGAACTGATGGCGTCCGATGATGTTTCAGAAACCATCAACGTCATCTGGAATGATGTCGTCAACCAGGTCATAGACGGCTTCATCCCGCCCCAGAGCCTGGAAGAACAGTGGGATACCACCGGGCTGGAACAGGCGCTGCATACGGAATTCAACATCCGCCTGCCGATACGCGCCTGGTTGGACGCCGACAAGTCTCTTTATGAAGACCCGCTGCGAGAGAAGATAGTCACGGAGATACGCGGCGAATACGCAAAAAAAGAACAACTGGTTGGCCCGGATATCCGGCTGTTCGAGAAGCGCATTATGCTGGACACCCTGGACAACCTCTGGAAAGAACATCTGGCGGCCATGGACCAACTCAGGCAGGGCATACACCTCCGCGCCTATGCACAGAAACAGCCGAAGAACGAATACAAACGCGAAGCCTTCGAACTGTTCGAGAACCTCCTGCACAATGTACGCTTTGAAGTTGTAAAGTTTCTCTCTAGTGTGCAGTTTCAGACCAGAGAAAGCGCGGCAGCGCTGGAGAACAGACGCAGGCTGGAAGCAAGCAACGCCAGCCTGAATTTCGAGAAGCAACAGAGCAGCCAACCAGAAGAGCAGGGCGCTACCGTCAAGCAGCCGTTCGTCAGGAAGGAGAAGAAAGTCGGCCGCAATAATCCCTGCCCCTGCGGCTCCGGTAAAAAGTACAAAGTTTGTCACGGCAAGCCGGACTGATGGCGGTTGGCGAAGCATCCACGGACTTCCACCCGGTGCCCGGTGTGCGCCTGGCGAGTGTTCCCTGCGGCCTCAAGAAAGGGAGCCAGCCTGATCTTGTCTTGTTTGAGTTTGCGCCGGGCAGCGTCACGGCGGGCATCTTTACCCGCAGCAAGTTTGCGGCGGCACCGGTGCAGGTGGGGATGCGTCATCTGCGGCAGAAAGACAGCCGCTACTTCCTGGTCAACAGCGGTAACGCCAATGCAGCCACCGGCGAGCAGGGCGCCTCTGATGCCGAGGCATGTTGCCGGGCGCTTTCCCAGTACACCGGCGCTTTGCCGGAAGAAATTATTCCCTTTTCTACCGGCGTGATCGGGGAAAGATTACAGATCAGCCGGATAATCGACGCCCTGCCGAGCCTGACGGCTTCTCTGAATGAAACAAACTGGCTTGCCGCCGCCACCGGCATTATGACAACGGATACCAGACCAAAGATCAGCACCCGCCAGTTTGAAATGGATGGTGCAACGGTCACCATCACGGGCATTGCGAAGGGTGCCGGCATGATACAGCCGAACATGGCGACGCTGCTCGCATACATTGCAACCGACGCACTGTGCAGCCGCGCCTATCTGAAAGAATCCCTGCTGGCCGCCGCCGAAAAATCCTTCAACAGAATCACCGTTGACGGCGACACCTCCACCAACGATGCCTGCATGTTGACCGCAACCGGCGCATCCGGCGTAGAGGTGGAAGACAAGCCAGCGTTTACCGATGCGCTGACATCCCTCATGCAAGAACTTGCCCAGGGCATTATCCGGGATGCCGAAGGCGCGAGCCGATTTGTTGCGGTGACCGTCCGTGGCGGTAAATCCTCGCAAGACTGCCTCGCCATTGCCTACTCAATCGCCAACTCGCCCCTGGTGAAAACGGCGCTGTTTGCCGGCGATGCCAACTGGGGGCGAATCATCATGGCCATCGGCAAGGCCGATGCGGAAATGGACATCAACAGGATGGATGTTTTCCTGGATGATGTGCGCCTCGTACATGCGGGGGGTAGGGATGAGACCTACACCGAAGAAGCGGGCGCGCGTGTCATGGCGCAGGAAGAAATCACCATCACCGTTGACCTGAACCTTGCGGACGTAACGGAAACAGTGTGGACCAGCGACCTGTCTCACGACTATGTGTCAATCAATGCCGATTACAGAACCTAGCCCGGCTCCCGCCTCCCGTCTCCCGCCCCCTTCCCGTCATTCCAGGCGATGGGGGGGGGGGTTGTTCCCATCGCCGACAGTGTTTCCCAGGCGTAGCCCGGGGATCCAGAGTGGCGGCGTAGCCGCCATGCACTTTGCCGTCATCCCGCCACCCGCCGCCCGTCATTCCAGGCGATGGGGGGGTTGTTCCCATCGCCGACAGTGTTTCCCGCCAAGGCCGAAGGCCGCCCCCTTCTCGTCATTCTCGGGCGTAGCCCGGGAATCCAGAGTTGCGCTTTCGCGCAGCGAAAACGCAATGGGAATGACGGTGAATTGTTCGTCAGTGCCAGCATCACCGCAGTGGCCACCGGTCGACCGAACTGCCTGGTTCAGTCAATACCAGACGCGGCTGATAGTGTAACGGCGTAAGTGGTTAAAGCGGCGGGATTCGGTTTCCGCTTTTTGATGCCGAATCTTCGCTTTTAGCGGCAACATACAACCGAATCAACTCTTCATGCAGCAGCGTGTTGGTTGCCAAAATAGTCCTTGACGCGGCACCAAACGGCTGGCCACTCAGGTCCGTTAATTTACCGCCGGCTTCCTCAAGTATCAGTTGGCCCGCGATAGCGCCATAACGGTCGGCTTTGATGCACACGACATTGGCATCCAGAACGCCTTCGGCGATGAGACACAGCTCCGCGGCTTCGGACACGACAACCCGCGCCCCGCGCGTATTCATATTTGCCTTTTGTATGGCTCCCACTGCAATGTTTGTTTCTTCCAGATTGTAATGTGTTGTTAGCATGATACTGACCAAACTTTCCTCAAGTCGCGTTGTGTTGCTGGTGTGTATTGGATTGTCGTTGCAAAAAGCCCCCTGGTTTTTAGTCGCCGAATAGAATTTACCCAGCGGTGGCACATATACGATTCCCTGTAATATGGTGTTGTTTTCCATCAGCCCGACGGAAGTTGCGTAGAGAGGGTAATTTTTAGAAAAATTTACCGTGCCGTCTATCGGGTCAATAACCCAAAGATGCCGGCTGCCAGTTGGTTGGTAGACGGATTCCTCGGTCAGGATATCGTGCGAGGGAAATTTCTTTTGAATGACATTGACAATATCCTTCTCTATCCTGCGGTCCATATCGGTCACAATATCTCTCCCCGTTTTGCGGTCAATATTTCCGATTTTGCCGGGTAGTTCAATGCTTTCCATGTAGTCCCGCAACTCCGCAAAGGTTTCATCAACATTTTGGTTGAAGGTAGGAAATTTCCGCCGCGCCGCCATAATCATTTCACCCCCCGTTGCTGACGACTTTTCGCCAGGACTTTCTCCAACAAAGAAACATTCGTATCCGCGCCCTTGGTTTCCTGCGGTTTCCACGCAAACACGACGAATACAAGAAAAATGCCCGCATTGACGAAAAGCAACACGAATTCAATCAATGTCGGGGGGACAAATGAGATTTGTTGATATTTGGCCATCGTGTATAAAAATAAAGGCACGAAAAACAAAAACAAAAAGATAGTAACCCTGATTCGTTCAAGTGTCCATATCATCCATTTTTCCACACCCTTATATTCATCGCTCACGACTCGTTTGTAAGCCTCCCACAGCAACACATCGTGTCCTTTCAACTCCGCTATTATGCGTACCCGCAATACATTGTGAATATACCCACCAATGCGGTTGATTCGCATGGTTCTGTCTATATGCAACAGACCGACAACAAGAATGAAAACGGGTAGCAAAAGCAACATGGCATTGGTGGCGGTATTGGCAGAAGGGAAAATCCCCTCTGACAGCAGGGTCAGAAAGCCGACCAGAACGACAATACAAAAACTAACCGCCTGGTTCTGTTGTTGTTGGTAAAGGCTGATTTCTTCGCGCATTACCCGATATTCGTTGAGATGAGTGTCAATTATTCCATTTATCACTGACCTCTCCGGCTGATTGTGATTCGTCATTTTCCTCCCCGTTAGTAAAATCTCAGGGTTGAATCAGCGCTGCCCAAGCAGCAAAATTCTCACGCTGCATCTATCATAACTGAAAGCGGCAACTTGAAAATGGCGACTGGAAATAGTGAGGCAAATTTCCAACTCATACTTCCACATACTCAATCTGAACTGGTTTCACCAATGCGTCCACAGCATCCTCGAATGAGACATTTACCCGCATATCTTCCTCAAGCTCTGCTTTGTTTGGCTGGTAGCTTGAGTCCACTATCTTAACTGTTTTTTGCCTGGATTCTCGCCCTTCTCGTCATCCCAGGCCCCTCACACCCGTCATTCCAGGCGATGGGGGGGTTGTTCCCATCGCCGACAGTGTTTCCAGGCGATGGGGGGTATCCATCGCCGACAGTGTTTCCCAGCCGCAGGCGGGAATCCAGAGTTGCGCTTTCGCGCAGCGAAAACGCAATGGGCCTTGAAGCCACCGCGCCTCCCGTCATCCTCGGGCGTAGCCCGGGGATCCAGAGTGGCGGCGTAGCCGCCATGCACTTTGCCGTCATCCCGCCACCGCGCCTCCCGTCATTCCAGGCGATGGGGGTATCCATCCACATTGCGAATTTCGCCGAAGGCGAAAACGCAATGAGCCTTGAAGCCCCCCCAGGCGACAGCATTTTCCGCAGGAAAATTGCGATAGCCCCTAGGCCGAATCCCGCCTCAGCCCACCACCCCGTCATTCCAGGCGATGGGGGGTATCCATCGCCGACAGTGTTTCCCGGGCTACGCCCGAGAATGACGGAAAGGGTTCTCCCCATCGCCGACAGTGTTTCCCGCCAAGGCCGAAGGCCGCCCCCCCACCGTCATTCTCGCCTTCGGCGAGGATGACAAGAATAGGAAGGGTTCTTCGCCTTCAGATGATGCGCGCCAATCCAAGCCAGGCCTGAACGATGGCGTCTCCCCAGAGCAGGGCAATGAAGCCGGCCACGGCAAGAAAGGGGCCAAATTCGATGGGCTTTTTCCTGTCTCGCCCAAGCGCAATCATGACGCCGCCCATCAGGGCTCCCGCGAGAGAAGACAAGACAAGGATCAACGGAATCGCCTGTATGCCCAGCCATGCGCCCAGCATGCCAAGCATCTTGAAATCACCATAGCCCATGCCGTCTTTGCCGGTGACCAGTCTGAAGATGTGAAAGACAGACCACAGAATGATGTACCCGACGCAGGCGCCCAGGAAGGCATTACCAAAGGTCGTCAGGACGCCATGGTAATTGACCGCCAGACCCAGCCAGAGGAAAGGCAGCGTTATGTTATCGGGTAACAGTTGCGTATCCAGATCAATCAGCGCCAGGGTAATGAGAACCCAGGTCAGCACACAGGCGGCAAGCCCGGCCCAGGTTGCGCCAAAGGCAAGAACCAGGGTCAGGGTCAGTAGCGCGGTTGCCAACTCAACCAGAGGGTATCGGCTGCTGACTCTGGTCTTGCAGTTGGCGCACTTGCCGCCGACCAGCCAGTAGCCAAGTATCGGTATGTTATGCCAGGGCTTGATGGCATTGCTGCAATGAGGGCAGTGCGACCGGGGCCACAGCAGGTTAAAACGATTGCCTCGCCCTGTTTTGTGGGAAGCAGTTTTGTCGGTAGGCAGCCGCTGGCGAAGTTCGGCGCTATAAGCCTCGTCTTCAAGGGCTGCTTCAATAACCTCCGCCGCCTGACTCAGCCATTCCCGATTCAGCATGATCGGCAGGCGATACACCACCACATTGAGAAAGCTGCCAACCATGGCGCCCACCGCAAACGCGCCCGGCACCAGAAGATAGTGCGCTTGCAAGGCGGCGAACATATCGGTCACTATTGTCATCAGGAACAGAGCCTAGTAGCCGCCGGCACCTATGGCGTCGCCCATGGTGAACAGGGGCAGGTACATGGCGATAACCAGGCCGCCGATGACCAGGCCGAGGAAAGACATGATCAAGGGTTCCATCAGGCTGGCGAGTCTTTCCACTGCATTATCCGCCATCTCTTCGTAATAGACCGCCACCTTGTCGAGCATCGTATCCAAGGCGCCGGCTTCCTCGCCGATGGCCACCATCTGTAACACCATGCCGGGGAAGACGCCGGCTCTCTTCATGGCCACATTCAGTTGGATGCCGCCGGAAACTTCTTCCCTGACTTTGGTGATTGCTTCCAGATACAGGGCGTTACCGGTGGCATCCGCCACGGAATCCAGGGCGTCAACCAGTGGCACACCGGCGGCGAAGGTGGTTGAAAGTGTTCTTGCAAACCGCGCAATGCAGGATTTGTCGAGCAGGTTGCCGAGGATGGGAGTTTTCAGTGCCAGCTTGTCCAGCCTGTCTCTCAGGGCCGGGGACCGCTTGTGAGCCGCCCGGCAGGCAAAGAAAATCGCCACCATGGCGGCGACCAGGGCGAGCCACCATGTCTGCATGAAGCGGGACATGGCGACAACCACCTGGGTCAGCGCCGGGAGTTCCGCGCCAAAACCCGCAAAAAATGCCTCTATCTGCGGCACAACCTTGACAAGCAGAACGCCGGATACGGCCCCGGCCACCACAAGCACGGCCAGGGGGTAGGTCATGGCGTTTTTGGTCCGGGCCTTGAACGCTTCCGTCTTTTCCTTGTACATGGCAAGCCTGTCCAGCATGGTTTCCAGTGTGCCGGACTGCTCCCCGACCCTGACCAGATTACAGAAAAGATCATCAAAGTGCCCGGGCTGCGCCTTGATGGCATGGGTAAAAGAGTCGCCAGCGGACACCCGATCTTTGATTTTCAGAATCAGGTCTTTCATCGCCGGTTTATCCATGCCATCGGCCACGATTTCAAAGGATTGTACGAGAGGCACACCCGCCTTTACCATGGTCGCCAGTTGCCGGGTGAAGAGGGCAATATCTCGCTGGTTGACCTTGGCTCCGGGGAAGCCCAGCCTGAATCCCAAGCCTTTCTTCGAGACCCGGGTGGGCTGGATGCCCCGCTTGCGCAGCATGGCCCTGGCGAGATTGGCATTGGGGGAAGTGATCTCGCCGCTGGTCTTTCTGCCCAACCTGTCGGTCCCGTTGTAATTGAAAATCTGCCTGGTTGTCGCCATGGTCTCCTCTTGCCTGTGAAACAGGCCGGTTGCTAGTTGCCGCTGGTAACCCGATCAATCTCATCGAGGCTGGTCAGGCCGTGTTTCACTTTCAGCAGGGCGGAGTGGAAGATGTTATTGAAGCCCGCCCGCTTGCTGGCCTCGGCAATCTGCAGCGCATTGCCGTCTTCCATGATGAGCCTGGAAATATCCGGCGTGATTTTCATGACCTCGTAAATGCCGACCCGCCCCTTGTATCCGCCGGAGCATTTCCGGCAGCCGGCCGGCCCGAAAACTTCCAGACCATCGTCCACTTCCCGCTCTGTGAAGCCTTTTTCCACCAGGGCCTTTGCCGGTATGTCCAGTTTCACCTTGCAATCACACAGGCGGCGGGCAAGACGCTGGGCGATAATCAGATTAATGGAAGTGGCAAGGTTGAAGGCCGGTACGCCCATGGTTTTCAGGCGGGTCAGTGTTTCCGGCGCACTGTTGGTATGCAGGGTGGACATGACCATGTGGCCGGTTTGCGCCGCCCTGATCGCAATATTGGCGGTTTCGATGTCTCTGATCTCGCCGACCATCACTATGTCCGGGTCCTGCCGGAGGAAGGCGCGCAACGCCTCGCTGAAGCCAAGCCCCGCCTTTTGGTTTACGGCGCATTGATTGATGCCTTCAAGGTTTATTTCGACGGGGTCTTCCGCTGTTGAAATGTTCAATTCCGGCGTGTTGAGAATATTGAGCCCGGTATAAAGTGAAACAGTTTTACCGGAACCCGTCGGCCCCGTGACCAGTAACATGCCCTGGGGCCTGCGCAGCGCCTCCAGATACAGTTGCCTCTGGGCTTCCTCGTACCCCAGCGCCTCTATGCTCATCTTGGCTGCATTTGGGTCGAGGATACGCAGGCAGATCTTCTCGCCAAACAAAACCGGCAGCGTGTTGACGCGAAAGTCTATGGTCTTCGACCCGGAAATCTTCAGCATGATGCGGCCATCTTGCGGCCGGCGCCGTTCGGAAATGTCCATGCGCGACATCACTTTCAAACGTGCAGAGATTCTTGGGCCCAGGCTGACAGGCGGCCTGGCAACCTCGTGCAGTATGCCATCGGTGCGAAATCGCACGCGATAAGACTTTTCAAATGGCTCGAAGTGCAGGTCCGAGGCCTCCGTTCTGATGGCGTCCATCATCATTTTGTTGATAAACCTGACCACCGGCGTATCGTCCGCCGCCGAACTCTCATCCGCATCCGTTCGGGCGGCTTCATCATCCACGGCTTCCAGGTCTAGATAGACGTCATCATCACCAAGGTCACCCAGGCCATCGCTTTCCTGGGACTCGAGAAAAGTGCCGATAAATTCCGTGAGCTTGTCTTCCTCAACCAGCACTTCTTCCGTTGCAATGCCCGTTTGAAACCTGATCTCATCCAGGGCGGCTCTGTTGGTGGGGTCCGATATGGCGACGAACAAGCGATTGCCGCGATGGAATATCGGCATGGCGTGATGGGTGCGGACCAGTTTTTCGTCCACCAGATTTATCGGGATGGCTTCCGGGTCCAGGCTGGCGATGTCCAACAGGGGAGCGCCAAACTCTTCCAGCGCCGAATTGGCGATGGCTCTGGCGCTCACCATCTCATGCCGCACCAGGTGGGTCACGAAAGGCAAGCGGTTTTTTCTGGCTGCTTCGGTGGCCTCCTGTGCGGCCGCTTCTTCCAGCAAGTCATCTTTAACCAGCCGCCTTGCCAGGCCGCTCAAGGTTGTGGCGCTAGCAGTCATAGCAACGATTCTTCTCGGCTAGGGAGGTCATAGGTCATGGGTCATGTCATGGATAACAGGTCACAGATACGAGAGTGAAATATCCATGAAAGTGTACCTGCCGGGCCAATACGGCATGAATAGGCTGATGTCTGAAAAGTGTGTAAGAGATGGCTTACTTCGGATGTAAGACAATGGCCAGACTTTGCGTGAGCCAGGTTTTTTTGCATCAATTCAGTGACAAAGGGCTATATATTTCCGTTCTCTACTGCAACCCAAGGAGCGTATTCAATGAACAAACCATCAAGGGGTTTCACACTGGTTGAACTGATGATTGTGATAGCGATCGTCGGCATACTCGCCACTGTGGCTCTGCCCACTTACCGGAATTACATCAAGCAGGCGAACATGGCGAAAGTAACGTCTCACTTCGAGGAGGCGGTTCGCCTGACGCGTATTACTTTTGTGAAGGGCAACACGGAGGTTGCGCTCGGGCTTACAAGCACAATACCCACGACCGCGGCTGGCTGGATTGAGATCTATAATCCCGGTGAGAAACTGTCTCCTGGCGGGCACCCGGCCTATGCGGAAACCGCCAACGGGGCCAGTGGCGTTATACAGGTCACCGTTGCAGAAGGCGTGGTGACGATAGTCAGGCCCGCCTACGAAGACCTGCCAACCGACACCGAAGCCATCAGTGGCGATAATGTATGACGGATGCCGGCAGCCGGGTTTTACGCTTGTTGAACTGGCGATAACCCTCGCATTGGTGGGTATTCTGGCGGCAGTGGGCTTGCCGCTTTACAGGGATTATATTGCCACCGCCCGGGTCACGCTGTTACGGGACAATATCCACGCCATCCGGTTGATGCAGGACAGCCGCCGGATGGACCGGGGGGAATATGTGGAAGGCGTATATGACCCGGTTGATAACGATACTTCTCTGGTCGCCAACCTGGGCTGGCGACCAGCGGGGGCGCCGCCGGCGGTGGGTGAGGTGAGCATCACCTATGCCGTTGCATGTGATGCTTCAGCCGTGGCAAGCGCCGCAGCGGCACGGGGTGAATGTACAAGGCGGAGTGGTTACACAGTCACGGCGACGCATATTGACGCGCCCAGCAAGCCTGTTGTGATGACCTTCCAGCCCTGACCCGACCCTCTGCGGATATTGAAATCTGCCTGCGCCATGCAAGCGAGCGGACAACCCGGCTATAATCCCGACCTGCGCCGGAATAGCTCAGTTGGTAGAGCAGTTGCTTCGTAAGCAATTGGTCGGAGGTTCGAGTCCTCTTTCCGGCACCATATACATTGCGGCTTTCGCTGCGCGAAAACCGCAACCCTGGATTCCCGCCTGCGGCCTACGGCCTTGGCTGGAAACACTGTCGGCGATGGGAACAACCCCCCATCGCCTGGAATGGCGGGAAAGGCTACGGCTGCTGATCCAGTATATAAGTCATAAAACTGGGAATACCAGGTTCATATAAAACCGATTCCGGTGATTTCCAAATGAAATCATTATCAATAAATGTTTGTAGTCGTTCGGAATCTGACTGTGTATTCAATGAATCAACCGATAAATTCTCTGAAATAATATCCAGCATCATATCTTCTGACATTTCTTTTGTATCTTGAAATGCTCTTGCAATAGCAACGGCGGTTGGTCGCAACCCAAGCGCGTTCAATTTACTTTTGCGTTCATCATAAAATTTATTTTTTTTAATACCAATCTTTGGCTTTACAACGGCAACCTGTTCATCAGTTATGCATGTCACATTTTCTTTGTCTGCTTCCATCCATAAAGAACTGCCCCACAATTGTAAAAAGTAAGGGTAGCATTGGCTATCCTCAACAATGATGGATAAAGCATCTCCAGTTATTTGTATACCCTGCTCCTCAAACGGTTTACTTATCGCATCCGCCGCAGATTGTTCATCCAAGCGTCCAAGACCAATCATTTCTGAACGCTCAACAAAAGTAGCGCCAACTTTTGACAGAAAATGTCGCAACCCAGGAGTGCCCGCCAACACCAACATAAAAGGCGTTTCCGGACGAATCTCTTGATAGAGGTTTAATAAATCATTGCACAAATCCGCATCCATTTTATGCGCTTCATCCATTAACAATATCAATGGATGTTTTTTACCCTTACTAATTAAAGTGTTTTGAATTGTTTGCTTGGCTAATTGCTCTGACCCCCAAGTAGCGGAAAAAAATAATACTGCATTAAAACCAGCACTCACTACCTCGGGTAAGAATTTTTTTATCCAAGTCGCAGGCGGCGACAAACACTTCCACAAATCCATTGATGACTTTAACTTATTTGGAGTCATCCAAACCAAACGTATTGAGTCATCCTTCTCAACGCCCTGCTCAACTTCATCTTTGAACCAACGTAACAATACAGTTTTACCCATCCCTCGCGGGCCATACAAAACTGTTGCGGCCGGAGGTGATTTACCAGCAGACATTTTAGCTAAACTCTTTCGAAACACAGCTTGCTCATCTGCTCGGCCGGCCAGATACGGCGGAATCGCCCCAAAACCTGGGGTGAATGGATCTGAAAATTTTGTAGGTTTCATAACGGTCTCTTAGTGTTTCCAGGCGATGGGGGGTTGTGCCCATCGCCGACAGTATTGCCAATTAATCCCCGCAGCTTTAAGTTTATCAACTTTTATTGATGATTCCCCAAATAATGGCGGTGGGGGCCTGGGGGGATTCGGCCTGGGGCTATCGCAATTTTCCTGCGGAAAATGCTGTCGCCGTGGGGGCTTCAAGGCTCATTGCGTTTTCGCCTTCGGCGAAAGCCGCAATGTGGATGGATACCCCCCCATCGCCTGGAATGACGGAATAAGGGGAGGGCGGCGAGGGGCCAAGCATGACTCATCTGCGTGGGTTTTATTCTGTTTTAGCAATCGACGGTTGCTGATCCAGTATATAAGTCATAAAACTGGGAATACCCGGTTCATAAAAATCAGACCCCAATGGTCGCCAAATAAAATCACTATCAATAAATGTTTGTAAGCGTTCAATATCTGATTGTGTATTCAATGTATCAACCGATAAATTATCTGTAATGATTTTCATAATCGCATCATCTGTCATTGCTTTTGTATCTTGAAATGCTTGTGCGATAGCAACCGCCGTTGACTGCAACCGAAATGTTTTTAATTTATCTTTACGTTCATCATAAAAATCTTTTTTTATAATGGTAATATCTGGCTTTACAACCGCAACCTGTTCCTCATTTATGCATGTCAAGTTTTCTTTGTTTGTTTCCTTCCAAAGAGAACTACCCCATTCTTGTAAAAAGTATGGATAGCATTGACTATCTTCAACAATGATGGACAAAGCATCATCCGTTATTTGTATGCCTTGCTCCTCAAACGGTTTGACTATAGCATCCGCTGAAGATTGTTCATCCAATCTCCCAAGACCTATCTTTCTGGAACGCTCAACAAAGGTAGCGTTTACTCCCGATAGAAAATGTCGCAACCCGGGAGTGCCAGCCAAAACCAACATAAAAGGAGATTCAGGACTAATCTTTTGATGGAGATTTAATAAATCATTACACAAGCCCGCATCCATTTTATGCGCTTCATCCATTAACAATATCAATGGATATTTTTTACCCTTTCTAATTAAAGCGTTTTGAATTGTTTCCTTGGCTAATTTCTCTGACCCCCAAGTAGCGGAAAAAAATAATACTGCATTAAAACCAGCACTCACTACCTCAGGTAAGAATTTTTTTATCCAAGTCGCAGGCGGCGACAAACACTTCCACAAATCCAGTGATGATTTTAACTCATTAGGAGTCACCCAAACTACACGCATTGAATCATCTTTTGTATCGCCCTGCTCAACTTCATTTTTAAACCAACGTAACAATACAGTTTTACCCATCCCTCGGGGTCCATACAAAACTGTTGCTGCCGGAGGTGATTCACCAGCAGACATGTCGACTAAGTTATTTCTAAATACATCTTGCTCGTTTTCTCGCCCAGCGAGATAAGGCGGAAGATGGCCAGAACCCGGTCGAAATGGATTTGGAAATTTAGTAGGTTTCATAACGGTCTCTTAGTGTTTCCAGGCGATGGGGGGTTGTGCCCATCGCCGACAGTATTGCCAATTAATCACCGCAGCTTTAAGTTTATCAACTTTTATTGATGATTCCCCAAATAATGGCGGTGGGGGGCCTGGGGGAACTGTCGGCGATGGGCACAACCCCCCATCGCCTGGAATGACGGAATAAGGGGAGGGCGGCGAGGGGCCAAGCATGACTCATCTGCGTGGGTTTTATTTTGTTTTAGCAATCGACGGCTGCTGATCCAGTATATAAGTCATGAAACTGGGAATACCCGGTTCATAAAAATCAGACCCCAATGGTCGCCAAATAAAATCACTATCAATAAATGTTTGTAGTCGCTCGGAATCTGATTGTGTATTCAATGAATCAACCGATAAATTGTCTTTAATTATTTCCATAATCATATTCTTTGACATTTCTTTTGTATCTTGAAACGCTTTTGCAATGGCAACAGTCGTTGACTGCAACTCAAGTTTCTTTAATGTATCTCTACGTTTCGAATAAAATTTCTTTTTTATAATGGTGATATTTGGTTTTACAACCGCAACCTGTTCCTCAGTGATACAAGTCACATTTTCTTTGTTTGCTACATTCCATAGAGAACTACCCCATTCTTGTAAAAAGTATGGATAGCATTGACTATATTCAACAATGATGGACAAAGCATCATCCGTTATTTGTATGCCTTGCTCCTCAAACGGTTTGACTATAGCATCCGCCGCAGATTGTTCATCCAATCTCCCAAGACCTATCTTTCTGGAACGCTCAACAAAGGTAGCGTTTACTCCCGATAGAAAATGTCGCAACCCGGGAGTGCCAGCCAAAACCAACATAAAAGGCGTTTCCGGACTAATCTCTTGATAGAGGTTTAATAAATCATTACACAAGCCCGCATCCATTTTATGCGCTTCATCCATTAACAATATCAATGGATGTTTTTTACCCTTACTAATTAAAGTGTTTTGAATTGTTTGCTTGGCTAATTGCTCTGACCCCCAAGTAGCGGAAAAAAATAATACTGCATTAAAACCAGCACTCACTACCTCAGGTAAGAATTTTTTTATCCAAGTCGCAGGCGGCGACAAACACTTCCACAAATCCATTGATGACTTTAACTTATTTGGAGTCATCCAAACCAAACGTATTGAGTCATCCTTCTCAACGCCCTGCTCAACTTCATCTTTGAACCAACGTAACAATACAGTTTTACCCATCCCTCGCGGGCCATACAAAACTGTTGCTGCCGGAGGTGATTTACCAGCAGACATTTTAGCTAAACTCTTTCGAAACACAGCTTGCTCATCTGCTCGGCCGGCCAGATACGGCGGAATCGCCCCAAAACCCGGGGTGAATGGATCTGAAAATTTTGTAGGTTTCATAACGGTCTCTTAGTGTTTCCAGGCGATGGGGGGTTGTGCCCATCGCCGACAGTATTGCCAATTAATCACCGCAGCTTTAAGTTTATCAACTTTTATTGATGATTCCCCAAATAATGGCGGTGGGGGGCCTGGGGGGGCTACGCCCGAGAATGACAGGCTGGGGGGCGGGACTGCCGGCCTTGGCTGGAAACACTGTCGGCGAGGGGCCAAGCATGACTCATCTGCGTGGGTTTTATTTTGTTTTAGCAATCGACGGTTGCTGATCCAGTATATAAGTCATAAAACTTGGAATGCCGGGTTCATATAAAACCGACTCCAGTGGGCGCCAAATGAAATCAGTATCAATAAATGTTTGTAAATGTTCAATAGCTGACTGTGTGTTCAATGAATCAACCGATAAATTGTCTGTAATGACTTCCATAATCGCATCCTTTGTCATTGCTTGTGTATCTTGAAATACTTGTGCAATAGCAATAGCCGTTGACCGCAACCCAAGCACATCTAATGTATCTCTACGGTTTTCATAAAAGTTATTTTTTATAATGGTAATATCTGGCTTTACAACCGCAACCTGTTCATCAGTTATGCATGTCAAATTTTCTTTGTCTGCTTCCTCCCAAAGAGAACTACCCCATTCTTGTAAAAAGTAAGGGTAGCATTGACTGTCTTCAACAATGAGGGACAAAGCAGCGTCCGTTATTTGTATGCCCTGTTCCGCTAAGGGTTTACTTATCGCATCCGCGGCAGCCTGTTCATCCAAACGCCCAAGACCAATATTTCTGGAACGCTCAACAAAGGTAGCGTTTACTCCCGATAGAAAGTTGTGCAACCCAGGAGTACCAGCCAAAACCAACATAAATGGAGATTCAGGGCTAATCTCTTGATGGAGATTTAATAAATCATTACACATACCAGCATCCATTTTATGCGCCTCATCCATTAACAATATTAATGGATGTTTTTTACCCTTACTAATTAAAGTGTTTTGAATTGTTTGCTGGGCTAATTTCTCTGACCCCCAGGTAGCAGAAAAAAATAATACTGCATTAAAACCAGCACTCACCCCTTCAGGTATGAATTTTTTTATCCAAGTCGCAGGTGGCGACAAACACTTCCACAAATCCATTGATGATTTTAACTTATTTGGAGTCATCCAAACTACACGTATTGAATCATCCTTTGCCTTGCTCTGCTCAACTTCATTTTTAAACCAACGTAACAACACAGTTTTACCCATCCCTCGTGGGCCATACAAAACTGTTGGGGCATGAGGTGATCTACCACCAGATATATCGGACAAATTTTTTCTAAATGCGTCCTTCCCCTTTTCTCGTCCGGCCAAATAAGGGGGAGGAAGCCCAGCCCCAGGTCTAAATGGATTTGAGTGTTTGGTTGATGTCATAACAGGTTTCTCAGTGTTTCCAGGCGATGGGGGGTTGTGCCCATCGCCGACAGTGTTTCCAGGCGATGGGGGGTTGTGCCCATCGCCGACAGTGTTTCCAGGCGATGGGGGGTTGTGCCCATCGCCGACAGTGTTTCCAGGCGATGGGGGGTTGTGCCCATCGCCGACAGTATTGCCAATTAATCTCCGCAGTTTTAAGTGTATCAACTTTTATTGATGATTCCCCAAATAATGGCGGGAAAAAGCAAACCCAAGGATGACGGGAAGGGGCGAGAATGGCGGGGGGGGGGGGGGGGACGGCAAACTGCATGGCGGCTACGCCCGAGGATGGCAGCAAAAAAACAAGCCGGACAATGACGAGGGGGCCCGGACAAGGCCAGCAAAAGAACACGCCCACGCATGCTTTGGCCCTTGTTGTAGGTCTGTTTTTGTCGTAGCATTCGAAATAGTTTCGCTTTCCACCCCCAATTTACTCGCATTTTGCCGGGTAGGGGGAGGGTAATGTTGTTGATTTATGGATAGAAAATGAATGAATAAACAAGACTGCCAACGAACCATAAGCCAGCGCATTGCCCAGCGAAGCAATGGCGGCTTCGCCGCCACCCTGGTTCCCCGGGCTGCGCCGGGAAACACTGTCGGCGATGGGAACAACCCCATCGCCTGGAATGACGGGAAGAAAAGGCATGGTGGCTTCGCCGCCACCCTGGATTCCCGAGCAAGCTCGAGAATGACGGCGGGTCACCGAGCCATCTCGCGTCGGCTCTCTGCCTCGGCACTACTCCTCGCGCTACTGGTAACAAGCATCGCCGCCCCTTCCATTTTTGGCATCAATGTCGGCATAAGCACGGCACACGCGCAGGAGGGCACCGCGCTCGCCTTTGTCGAAGGCCCCACGTTCACGACCAGTAACGACAACGATTACGCCAAAGTCGGCGACACTCTGACCCTGACGTTTACCGTCAATCAGTCATTGGCAGTCCAGCCGAATGTGAATTTCCTCGGCCCCAAGCAGTTCGCCCAATTCCGGCGTCAAACAGGCACCCAGGACGGCACTAACTATAGGTATACCTACTCCCATACGCTTGCCGTTGCGGATTTTCCTCAACTGAATGACGGTTCGCCGGTGGTGTATGCCATTGGCTCACTGATCAGCACGTTTTTCAGCCCCCTTGCCGGTGTATCTGCTACCAGCCCTATTCTCATTGATGTGACCGCACCGAAGGTGACTACCTTTAACCGCGTCGTCATTACTACGTTGGACACCCCGCGGAATGAGTTCATCACCTTCTCCGAGCGGGTAATCGGTTTGGCTGGCAGCGACTTCTCCGCTACCGAAGCCGTGGTGCATAGCGTGAACGTGCGCGAGGACGACCCCACCACCTACGCCGTCAACTTCACCCCAAGCACGAGAAACGCGACCCTGACCCTTGCCGCGCACAGCATTACCGACCTTGCCGGCAACACCGGTCCCGCCAACGATGTGACGGCGGGTAGTGTGGTGGCTAACGTGCCGCCCGTTGCTGATGCGGGTCCCGACCAAAACGTGGGTGGCAATGAGGCTGTGTTGCTAAGTGGCGGCGCGAGTTACGACCCCGATGCGGTCGCGAGCGAAGTGCTGATTTATTCATGGGCGCAGACCAGCGGCACACCAATACCCCTGGGCGTCACCGATGTCACCAGCCTGATTTTCACATCGCCGGTTGCACTCGGACCCTTGGTGTTCACCCTGACCGTAACCGATGTTGCCGGTGCCAGCACCACCGATACGGTAACCGTCAACGTTGTTAATCGGGATGCGACCAACGCGAACCTGCGTTCCGTGACCATTCTGGATCAGAACGACAACCCGGTCATGCTAAGGGAAGCCATCGAGCCAGACACACGAAACTTTAGCGCGAGTGTGCGGCATGATGCGACCAGTCTTGACGTTACGGTGGTTTCTGCTGATCTCGGTGCAATCGTGATGCTTCAGCTTGGCGGCGTAGCCAGTCGCGCTACCCGGGTCTATGAAGTCCCGGATACGGGGCGGCTCTCGGTTACTTTTTCTATTACCTCCGAGGACGAAAGCAACAGACAAGACTACGAGATCGCCATCACCCGCCGCGACAACGCCAATCCGACGGTGGCGACCTTTGACGATATCACCGCCATCGGTACCATTGGCGTCAGCCAGCAGCACACCATCACCTTCTCCGAGCCGGTAACCGGTTTCATTGCCAATGACTTCCACGATGATGCTGCTGCTACGCACGGTGCCAGAGTAGATGAGGTAACCGACACTGGCGACCAAACCACCTACACCATCACCTTCATCCCGGGCGAAACAGATTTCACCCTGACACTTCCGATAAATAGAGTGACCGACCTTGACGGCAACCACGGTCCGGCAATAGATTTCCGTGCGAGTGGCACTGCCGTGCGCAACACCGCGCCGACCTTCGGTTCCGGTACGTCAGCGGAGTCGGAGTATACCGAGAACGACACCACAGAAATAGCGACCTACCGTGCGGTTGATGCCGAGGGCGACCCCATTACCTGGGCGCTCACCGGCGTGGATGCGGAGTTCTTTACGCTCAACCGCGACAGCGGCGTATTGACTTTCAAGCAGTCGCCGGACTTTGAAGCCCCGACCGACCGCGCTGACCCCGACGATGGCACGGTCGTGGCTGGCGATAATACGTATCATCTCACCGTGACCGGCTCGGATAGCGGCTCGCCGCCCTTGACCGCCGTCGCTAATGTTACGGTTATAGTGGTCAATACAGATGAAGATGGTGCCATTGGCGCCATCAGCGGCGACCTGGAGGTCGGGCGGGAATTGACCGCGGGCGCAGTAACCGACCTGGATGGCGGCGTAACCGACATCATCTGGCAATGGCAAGACGCGGACGACGGCTCCGACCTCGCCGCTGCCACCAGCGCGCCGACCTACACTCTGGCAGACGCGGATCGTGGCAAGACCATTCAAGTCATGGTTACCTACACCGATGGCCATGGCATCGGCAAGACCCTCACCAGCACGGCGACCGCAACGGTGCTCAACACAGATGAAGCGGGTGCCATTGGCGCCATCATCGGCGCCGTTCAAGTCGGGCTGGAATTGACCGCCGGCGAAGTAACCGACCCGGATGGCGGCGTAACCGACATCATCTGGCAATGGCAAAGCGCGGCATCTGGCGAAGGTTATGCCGACATCGCCGCTGCCACCAGCGAGACCTACACTCTGGTAGAAGCGGATTTTGGCAAGACCATTCAAGTCATGGTTACCTACACCGACGGCGAGGGCAGCGGCAAGACCCTCACCAGCGCGCCGACCGTAGCCGTGGTTGCCATATCCATGGATGCGACCTTGTCCGGTTTGACTATCTCGAATGGCACCTTGTCGCCCGCCTTTGCTGCCGCCACGATGAGTTACAGCGCCGAGGTGGACAATGATGTGGGCAGCGTCAGGCTGACCCCGACCACGGCTAACGATGGCGCCAGCGTAACCGTGGCTGGCACGGAGGCTAGCAGTGGCGCCCCCTCCGATGCGATTGACCTGGTTCCCGACGTAGCAAAAGCCATCGTCATCGTTGTTACCGCCGCGGACACCACCGCCGCCGCCGAAACCTACACCGTTACCGTGACCCGCGCCGTCAACACCGCGCCGCGCATTACTAATGGCATTCCAATGGTGAATTATGCCGAGAACCTTCCCGGGGGAGTGGCGTCCTACGGTGTGTCAGATGACGATGACAGCATCAGCACCGTTACCTGGGGGCTGGAGGGCGCGGATGCGGATTCGTTTACGATTGGCGACGGCATATTGTCCTTCAAGACTGCGCCGGACTTTGAAACCAAGCCCACCTACGAGATCACCGTGACCGCCACCGATCGCGGCACGCCGAGTTTGACCGGCAGATTTGATGTGGTGATTACGATTGTCAATCAGGATGAAGCGGGTGCCGTCGTCATCGACGGCAACGTGCAGGTCGGGCAGGAATTGACCGCCATCTTGAGCGACCCGGATGGCGGCGTAACCGACATCATCTGGCAATGGCAAGACGCGGGTGCCGGCACCGACCTGAACGACGCCACCAGCGAGACCTACACCCTGATGGTAGCCGATCTTGGCAAGACCATTCGAGTGGTCGCCACCTACACCGACGACTTCGGCGGCGGCAATAAGGTGGTTACCAGCGCGGCGACCGCAGCCGTGGCTGGCGCGCCCCGACCGCCCCGACCGATACTCACGCTGTTTGAAGACACCGGCTCCTCGGCTACGGACGACGTTACCAGCAATGGTCTGGTGAATGTAACGCTGGCGAGCAATTTTGATGCGAGCCGCGGCGACACCTGGGAATGGAACCCCGATCCCAGTCAGGGCTTCAATGCCACCCCCGGCATCGGCACCAGTTTCGTCCTGCCCCAGGGCTTTTATCGTAACGAGACAACGGTCAGACAGACCGTATTCGGCGCTGAATCCGACGTCGCTAGACTTGGCAGGAATATTCTCGTAGATATTAACGTTCCGGTCATTAACTTGAATGGTGGCGACGTCACCCTGATTATGGGCGAAACCTATACCGAGAAAGCCACCGTAGATGATGATTTTGGTATCGCCGTCCCGCTGGTCACAAGTGGCGATGCAGTAGACACCACCACCGTTGGCACCTATATGGTTATCTACGACGCAACCGATGTCGCCGGTAATCAAGCCGTGCAGAAGAGCCGCATGGTCACCGTAACCGCACCGCCCAACCAAGAGCCAGTTGCCAATGCGGGTGGCGCGCAGGAAGTGAATACCGGCGCAACAGTAACGCTGGACGGCACCGGTAGTAGCGACCCCGAATCTGGTGTCCTGACATACCTCTGGACGCATACTTCAACCGATGATGTTGCACCGCCCACCACGCCCATTACCTTGAGCGGCGCCGACACCGACACGGCGACCTTCACCGCGCCGGCAAGTGCCACGGTGCTGGTCTTCACCCTGACCGTAACCGATGATTCCGGTGACGCCGACACCAACACCCACAGCGACACGGTAACCATCACCGTAACCGTACCGCCCAAGCCGGTTATCGTTGGCAGTGCCACGGTGAGTCATCTCGAGAACACCGAGACAGTAACGACCTTCACCGCGACTGATGCCGAGGGCAACCCCGTTAGCGTTGCCTGGTCACGCTCCGGCGCGGATGCGGACTCGTTCGCTATTAGTTTCGGCGGTAGGTTGGGTTTCACGAATGACCCGGACTATGAAGACCCGCAGGACACAGGCGCCGACAACGTCTATCAGGTTACCGTGATCGCCACCGATAGCGACACGGGTGCGAGTAGCGAACTTGCGGTAACGGTAACGGTGACCAATGATAATGAGCCCGGCACCATCGCCGACATCATCGGCAGCGCGCAGGTCGGGCAGGAATTGACCGCTGGCGCGGTAACCGACCCGGATGGCGCGTTTACTATCACCAGATATATATGGCAAAGAGTGGCAAGCGCCGACACCTTTAGCAATGTCTCCGAGGGCCTCAGCAACAATACCTACACACTGGTAGCGGCTGATATGGGCGCTACCATGCGAGTCGCCGTCAACTACGACCACGATGCCCCCAACGCAGCCTTCGGTAACGTCCACGTCGTCAGCGCAGAGACCGAAGTCGTAACCGCCGCGCAAGTTACCCAGTCCGCGGATGCAGACTTGACCGGTTTGACTATCGCGGATAACAACGGCACTGCGGTTGTTCTGGAGCCGATTTTCGATGCCGCCGCCCCCGACACCGTGGACTACACCGCCAGCGTGGCTAATGGGGTAACCAGCGTTACGGTGACGCCGACTGTAAATCACGCCGCCGCGACCCTAACCGTGGCTGGCGGCGAAGCCAGCGCAGCGATTGCCCTGACGGTCGGCATAAACGCCCTTGATATTGTCGTGACCGCCGAGGACGGCACCACGAAAACCTACACCGTTACCATCACCCGCGCCGCCAACCAGCCGCCAGTGGCTAATGCCGGTGTCGATCAAAGCGTGACCTTCGGCGCAACAGTAACGCTGGACGGCTCCGCTAGTAACGACCCCGATGGCACTATCGAGAGTTATGAATGGGTGCATAAACATCGACCGGGTCAGTTATTACGCATCATCGTGGCCGATGGCGTGACCCCGACCTTCACCGCGCCAGACACCGCCGGGGGGCTGGGGATGCTGGTATTCGAACTGACCGTAACCGATGATTCCGGTGCCACCAACACCAACACCGACACCAACACGGTAACCATCACCCTAACCGCGCCGGCTGACACCACCGCGCCGACTGTGAACTTCGGCACTATTGCCGAAGGTGAGGTTGATGTCGCGCAGGAGCACGACATCACCTTCTCCGAAGCGGTAACCGGTTTGGCGAGGGATGATTTCTCCGGCACCGGTGTCGCCGTAACTGCCGTGAGTGGCGCCGACAATGCCTACACCCTCACCCTCATCCCAAGCGCAACAACCTTCACCCTGACCCTTGACGCGGATAGCGTGACAGACGCCGCCAGCAACCCGAACGCGGCGGCAAGCGTGAGCGGCACCGCGCTGCCGGGCAACCAGTTTCCGATTGCCAATGCCGGCGCCGCGCAGGATGTAACCACCGGCGCACTCGTAACGCTGGACGGCACCGGCAGTAGCGACCCCGATGGCGATGCCCTGACCTACTCCTGGACGCATACTTCAACCGATGGTAGTGCGCCCAGCCCGCTCATTACCTTGACTAATCCCACCACCGCCAGTCCGACCTTCACCGCACCGGCGACCGCCGCGGTCCTGGTCTTCACCCTGAACGTAACCGATGGCACCGATGCCAGCACCGCCCAAGTAACCATCACCGTAACCGCGCCGCCCGCCAACACCGCGCCGGTCATCGCCACTGGTAGTGAGACGCTGACTCAACCCGAGAACAGCGAGAGAATAACGACCTTCACCGCGACTGATGTTGATGACGGCGACACCATTACCTGGTCACTCGGTGGCACGGATGCGGGGTTGTTCTTCATTGATAGATCAAGCGGTAGGTTGAGTTTCACGAATCCCTTGGACTATGAAGACCCGCAGGACGCTAACAGCGACAACGTATATGAAATCACCGTTACCGCCACCGATGACGGCACGCCGAATGAGAGCAGCACCCTTAATGTCACGGTTACGATTATGAATGTGGATGAAGCGGGCGCCATCAGCATCACTGGCGTCGCGCAGGTCGGGGATGCATTGACCGCGGGCGCAGTAACCGACCCGGATGGCGAAGTAAGTGCCGTTACTTATCAATGGCAAGCCGACAGCACCAACATAGACGGCGCCACCGACCTAGTCTACACGCTGACGGCAGCGGATGCCGGCAAGACCATTCAAGTGGTCGCCGCTTACACCGATGGGGAAGGCACCGGCAAGAGCGTTACCAGCGCGGCGACCGCCACGATTATTAACGCCAACTTGAGCGGTGTGGTGTTCACGCCGACACCTGACAGCATAACCCCAGCATTTCAGAGTGGCGTCTACACATACACCGTCAATGTGGCGAACGATGTGGAAAGTATCACCATCACGCCGACCGCGAATGATGCCTCGGCAAGCCTGACTGTGGATGGGACGACGGCTGCCAGTGGTGTAGCCAGTCAGTCGCTTACTCTGACTCCGGGGGCAAACTCATTTGACGTTGTCGTTACGGTCGGTGAATTCACTAAAACCTATACCTTCACCATCATCCGCACCCAGGTGGTCTCCGCTAATGCGGACTTGGGTGGCGTGACCATAACGGATGTCAACGGCATGGTTAGCGGGTTGAATGAAGCGATTACTGCGGAGAAAACAAGTTATACCGCGACCGTGGCGAACGATGCGAGCGAATTTACGGTTATGGCAACGCCTGATGATTCGGCTGCGCTTTCTGTAGATGTTGCCGATTCTGGTGAAGATAGCCAGACTTTTATATTCACCGGCGACTCGGTATCCCTTACTGTTGTTATTACCGCCCAAGATGCCACCACGAAAACCTACACCGTTACCATAACCCGCGCCGCGCCGCTCGCCACCGGGCTGACCGCGACCTTCGGCGGCGTCTCTGCTCCCAATGTTGGCGTGGGAGGGTTCACCACCATCGAGTTCTCCGAGGCGGTGACTGGCTTGGATGTGGATTCATTCTCCGGTTCCAGGGATGTCGAGGTAACTGGCGTTGCTGGACCCTTCAGCAACATCTATCAAATCAGCATCATCCCGAGAGCGGAAACTTTCACCCTGACCCTTGCCGCCAACAGCGTGACCATCACCGCCAGCAGCCCGGCAACGGGACCCGCCGAGCCGGTGAGCGTGAGCGGCACCGCGACGCAGCCGGAGGTTGCCCTTGTCTTTACCGTAGACCCTGAACTGACGAGCAATAACCCCGCGCCGGGCAGTAGCCCCGGTTTCGCCACAGTTGGCGACATTCTGACCCTTGCCTTCAGCGTCAATCTGCCATTGGCAAGCGCGCCGAGTGTGAACATCGCTGGCGAGGCAATCACGGCGACAAAAGGTAGCGGCAATGATTACAGTGCGATCTGGACGGTGACCGAGATGGTTGCTGGGGAGAATGACGATGACCTTGTGGTGTATAGCATTACTCGAATGTTGGCATTCGGTTCTACCACCAATAGGCTGGCTCTTGGCAATACCGACAGTGCTATTCGATTTGACCACACCGCACCGAGCGTGGTGACCTTTGACCCCATCCCCGATGTCCGCACCATTGACGATGTCACGGAGACGCACACCATCACCTTCTCCGAAGCGGTAACCGATTTGGAAGCGAGCGACTTCGCCACTTCCAGCGGTGCCACGATAACGGATGTGAGCGGCTCCGGCGACACCTACACCATCACCTTCACCCCGACCGGGGAAACTTTCAGCCTGACCCTTGCCGCGGATAGCGTTGCCGACCTCGCGGGTCTGACCGGTCCGGCAAACGATGTGACCGCGAGCGGCACCGCGGTGGCCGTCACGGTCAACCAGCCGCCAGTTGCCGAGGCGGGCGACCCGCAGAGCGTGACCACCGGCGCAACAGTAACGCTGACCGGCTCTGCTACCGACCCCGATGGCGACGACAATGCCCTGACATACTCATGGACGCAGACCAGCGGCACCCCGAATGTAACCTTGAGCGGCGCCGACACCGACACGGCGACCTTCACCGCGCCGGCAAGTGCCACGGTGCTGGTCTTCACCCTGACCGTCACCGATGATTCCGGTGACGCCGCCACCAACACCCACAGCGACACGGTAACCATCACCGTCACCGCGCCGCCGGACACCCCGGCGGACACCAAAAACCCGAGCGTGATGACCTTTGAAACCAACAATATTTCCGGTATCCGCACCATTGGCAATGCTCTGGAGACGTATAGCGTCACCTTCTCCGAGCCGGTGACCGCTCCGGGCGGCACACCTCTGGGGCATGATATCTTCTCCAAGAGCATCGGTGCCACGGTAACCGCCTTGACCGACTCCGGCGACCAAACCAGATACACCATCACCTTCACCCCGACCGCGACCTCCTTCACCCTGATCATTACCGGCCTCTCGGTGAGAGACCTCTCGGGCAACATCGGTCCGAGGAGAGATAATCGCGCGAGCGGCAGGGCGCAGGCTCCCGCTGCCGTGGTGCACCAATTCGGCACCTTCTTTGACGCCAGCATTGTTGGCAAGCAAGGTCCGGCCTCCTTTATCTTCGGCGAGGCTGTGACTGGCGTGGATGTGGCGGCTTTCTCCGGCTCCACTGGTGTCACGATAGATAGCGTTCGCCCGGTCGGCACCAGCACCACCAACTATAGACTCCGTATCACCCCGACCGAGGAAACTTTCACCCTGCTCCTTGCCGCCAATAGCGTAACCATCACCTCCAGCGGGGACATGGGGCCCGCCGAGCCGGTGAGCGTGACCCGCACTGCGCTCCCCGCCCTTGTATTTACCGCCGGCCCGGTATTGGCAAGCAGCAACGCGGGCGATTACACCAGAGACGGTGATACCTTGACCCTTGCCTTCACCGTCAGTCTGCCATTGACCGGCGACCCAAGCGTGACCATCGCCGGGCAGGGTGCCGCGGTAACTAAAGGCAGCGGTAATGATTACACCGCGACCTATACCGTGGTGGCGGCGGAGGTTACGGACGGCGCGGTGGTTTATGACCTTAGCGAAATGACCGCCACCAATCACGGCGACAACACCTTTGACCCTGAGGCGGTTACGAGTTCGATTCGAATTGATGTGGTCGCGCCGAGCGTGACGACCTTTATCACCCCGGATGCCGACGGTATGCTTGACACACAGCAGACACATTCCATCACCTTCTCCGAGCCGGTAACCGGATTGGATAGCAGCACCCTCGCCACCGTCATCACCACCACTGGCGGCGTCACGGTGGATAGCGTCGCCGACACCAACAGCGACCAAACCACCTACGACATCGCCTTCACCCCGACCGAGAGAACCTTCGACCTGACGCTTGCCGCGAATAGCGTTACCGACCTCGCGGGGCGCACCGGTCCGGCAAGCGAGGTGACCGTGGGCGGCGTCGCGGTCGGCCCGCCAGTCACCATCACTACCCTACCGGCGTTGGTAGTCAAAGAGAACAACCAGGTAGTGACGCGCCTCACCGCGGAAGATGCCGACGGCAACGACATTAGCACCGCCGTTACTTGGACGGTAACGGGCGGCGCGGATAGGGGCGCGATAGGGGAGTTTTTCGACAATGAATTGGCTTGGAGTCTAGCAGTCAACACTAACGCGGACTTTGAAAACCCGTTAGATGCAGACCGCAACAACATCTATGAAATCACCCTTACCGCCACCGATAGCGACGGCGCGAGCGACGACCTTGAGGTGACGATTACGGTGGAAGATGCGAATGATCGGGGCAGCGTCGGCGTCATCGGCGGCCGCGCACAGGTCGGGCAAGAATTGACCGCGGGCGCAATAAGCGACCAGGATGTCGGCACGGGCACGGATGGCGCATATACCGACATTACTTATGTATGGCAAGCCGACCGCAACGCCATCAGCGGTGCCACCAGCGAGACCTACATGCTGACGGCAGCCGAAGAGGGCAAGAAAATTCTGGTGGTCGTCACTTACACCGACGTCCATGGTACCGAGACCGCCAACAGCAGGGAGACTGTAGCCGTAGTCGCCGAGACGGTGCTCGAGCCACCGACCCTCGCGCTGGCTGATGACACCAATATCGATGGCGATTACATCACCAGCAATCCCGTGGTGAATGTGCTGCTGTCGAGCGATTTTGATAGCGCACGGGGAGACACCTGGGAATACTCCACCAATAGCGGGAGCAGTTTCACCGTTGGTAGCGACACCAGTTTCACCCTGGATGCTAACCGCAGTTATGCCTCTGGCTGGGTGCAAGCCGTGCAGACCCTGGACGGCGTTAGGTCCGCCGCCAACCCGCTCGGCGACCGCGTGATTACCGTGGACAGCAGAGCACCAGAAATCACCTTGCTTGGCGAGGTGACGGTCCCCCTGACTCTGGGCGACCCCGCCTACGCAGATGCGGGCGCTACGGCGACTGATGTCGGCGGCAACCCGGTCGATCTCACTAGCGCAATTACCACGCTGATTACTTTTGCTGGCGACACAGTTAGCACAGTGGACACCGACACGGTCGGGGACTACACCATCACCTACGACGTCTCCGACCTCGCCGGTAATGCCGCCATGCAGGTGGAGCGCGCCGTGGTCGTGAGCGCGCCGACCCCGTTTGCAGTGACCATCCCGGCCCTGGGCAAATCCACGGTCGGTCAACCGGCAAACGTGAGGATTAGCCTGGGTGCGTCGGTTACCGGTTTGATGGCTGACGACTTTGAAGTCACCAACGCCAGCCTGGGAACCCTCTCCGGTAGTGGCACCGACTATGTCCTGGTCTACACCCCGACCACGGCGGGCGCGGTAACCCTGACTCTCGCCGCGGACCGCGTGACCGATACCAATGGCAACCCCAACCTCGTGGCAAGCGCGACCGGCACCGCGGTGGCAGCGGCAATGGACACCGAAGACAAACCGAGATTCATTGCCCGCATGACCATTGCCGGTCTCACCACCGCCGAGTTTGATGAAGACAAATTCGTCATGGGCATTGCGGGCTTGTTGGCTATTGATGCCGCCGATGTGCGCGTCCTCAGCATTGCCGCCGGTAGCGTGGTGGTGGATTATGAAGTAATAGCGGACACGGTCGCCGCGCGCGATGCACGGGCAACGGCATTATCTGCCGCTACTCTGGCGACGTTACGCACCGCCACTGGCCAAGCCCTCCCCGATGATGCCGCCGTTACCACCACGCCGCCCGAGGCCAGACAGCCGGCAATCAACACCGCGCCGCGTATCGACAACGATGCGGCGGTGGATTATGCCGAGAACGGCGACACGGCAGTGGCGACCTACACTGCGGATGATGATGAGAGCAACACCATTACCTGGGCACTCACGGGCACGGATGCGTCATTCTTTACGCTTGACGGCACAAGCGGCGCATTGACTTTCAACTCTTCGCCGGATTATGAAGACGCGCAGGACACTGACACCAACAACGAATATCAAGTCACCGTGACCGCCACCGATGACGGCACGCCGAATGAGACCAGCACACTTGAGGTAACGGTTACCGTTACCAATGAGGATGAAGAGGGTGCCATCGGTGCCATCACCGGCATCGTTCAAGTGGGGCAGGAATTGACTGCCGGCGAAGTAACCGACCCGGATTCGCCGGATGTTGATTCGCCGGTTACTGTTACCACTTATCAATGGCAAAGCGCGGCAAGTGGCGGCGGCGACGACTATACCGACATCAGCGGTGCCACTAACGCGGCGACCTACACCCTGACGGCAGATGAGATTGACCAGACCATTCAAGTCATGGTCACTTACACCGACGGTCATGGCACCGGCAAGACCCTTACCAGCGCGGCGACCGGCACCGTGGTGGCGGTGCCAGCACCCGCGCCACCGAGCCTCACGCTGGCTCTGGACACCGGCTCCTCGCAAACGGATGGCATCACCCAAAATGGTCAGGTGAATGTGACTCTGGCGGGCGATTTTGATGCCGCACGGGGAGACACCTGGAAATACTCCACCAATAGCGGCGGCGACTTCACCGAAGTCACTGACTCCGCCACCTCCTTCACGTTGGCAGAAGGCGACTATGCCGATGGCACGGTGCAGGTCGTGCAGACCCTATTGAGCGTTGACTCCGCCGCCGCCAGCCTCGGCCCGGTTACTGTGGACAACACCGCGCCAGAAATCGAGGTGAATACTGACCCCGCGACCATCACCCTGACTCTGGGCGATGCCTACATTGAACGCGCCACCGTCACGGACAATCTGGATGCCAGCGTGGCTATCATCACCACTGGCGAGCTAGTGAACCCCAACACCGCCGGTAGATACCGGCTTGTTTATACCGCAACCGATGTCGCCGGTAATGCCGCGCGGAAGGTCCGCCTCGTCTTAGTGCAGCCGATACTTGCCTTTGTCGTCGACGAAGAACCCGCGCTCACCAGCAGTAACGCTGGCAGTTACGCCATAGACGGCGACATTCTGACCCTGACCTTCAGTGTCAATGTGGCATTGGAAAGCGAGCCAACGGTGAGCATCGCCGGGCAGGGCGCCACGGTAACAAAAGGCACCGGCAACAGTTACACCGCGACCTACACCGTGGTGGCGGCGGATGTTACGGATGGCACACTGGTGGCTTATGACATTGACGCAATGACCGCCGCCGATAATCCCACCAATGCCCTTGACCCTGAAGTTGTCACGAGTGCTATTCAAATTGATGTGACCGCGCCGAGCATCCCCAACCAAGAGCCCTTCACGTTCACCCCGCGCGCGCCCGGTGGCGAGAGTACCCATATCAGGACCGGTGATGAACTGACGATAACGCTGGTCTCCAGCGAAGCGTTGAGCGCGGAGTCGCTTGTGGCTGCCGTCCAACTCGCCGATAACCCCGCCATGAATTTGCAGGCAACCAGCGACCCCCTCCGGTATGAAGTGGTCTATACGGTGCAGGCTGGCGACGCCAAACTCAACACCAATCTGATCTTGAGCGGTGTTGCCGATCTTGCCGGCAACGAGTTTGCTGAAACGACTTGGAGTTATGACATTCGCCTTGACGGCATTCCGCCGAGAGTGGAGCCCCTTGGCAGTAGCGGCAATACGATTAACGACCAGCGGAGGCTGCTCCTCCGGTTCTCCGAATCGATTACCGGTTTGGAGAGGGAAGATTTCGTTGGCGAGGGTGCTACCGTGGATGGAGTTTCCAGCGATGGATTCAGCCATTTCATCATCTTCACCCCGATTGCGGAAAACTTTACCCTGACCCTCAAAGCGGGAACAGTGTATGACTTGGCTGATGATGGTCTGACCAAGCAAGGTAACGCCGGACCCGTAGCAGATTTCCTGCTCGAGAGTGCCACCGCGGCGACGGACACCACCGCGCCGAGCGTAACGACCTTTAAAGATATCACCGCCGTCGGTAACCTTGCCGACGCGCAGGAGTACGAGCACACCATCACCTTCTCCGAAGCGGTAACTGGTTTGGCAGCTAGCGACTTCTCCGCTACCGGTGCCATGGTGGATGGCATTGCCCCCGACAGCGGCTTCCACCACACCTACACCATCACCTTCACCCCGACTGCGGCAATCTTCACCCTGACCCTTGCCGCGGAGAGCGTTACCGACCGCGCCGCCCTCATTGGTCCGGCAACAGCGGCCCGCGCCGACGGCACCTTGACCCCGCCCGCGTCCATGGATGCGACCTTGTCATCTCTGACTATTGCGGATAACAACAACACTGAGGTTGCTCTGGTTCCGACTTTCGATGCCGCCACCGAGGGCTACACCGCTAACGTAGACAATGATGTGGCAAGCACCACGGTCACCCCGACCACGGCTGACGATGGCGCGACCGTGACTGTGGATGGCACGATGGTTGCCAGTGACGCAACTTCCGGCGCGATTGACCTGAATGTCGGCGCAAACGAAATCAGAGTCGTCGTTACTGCCGAGGACGGCAGCACCACAAAAACCTACACCGTTACGGTGACCCGCGCCGGCAACACCGCGCCGGATTTGTCTGGCAATGAAGCGAGTCCGATGGTCGCCGAGAACACGCCCATAACCACAGTAGTGACGACCTACACCGCGACTGATGTCGAGAACAACACCATTGCCTGGACGCTCGCTGGCACAGATGCGGGCCAACTTTCCATCAATGCCGAAAGCGGCGCATTGACTTTCAATACTTCGCCGGACTATGAAACCCAGTCCACCTACGCGCTCACCGTTACCGCCACCGATGACGGCATGCCGAATGAGACCAGCACACTTGAGGTGACGGTTACCGTTACCAATGAGGATGAAGAGGGTGCCATCGGCGCCATCACTGGCACCGCGCAGGTCGGGCAGACCTTGACCGCCGGCGAAGTAACCGACCCGGATAACGTGGTTGCTGACAGCATCACCTATCAATGGCAAAGCGCGGCAAGTGGCGGCGACTATACCGACATCACTGGTGCCACCAGCGAGACCTACACGCCGGTAGTAGCGGATATTGGCCAGACCATTCAAGTCATGGTCACTTACACCGACGGTCATGCTGCCGGCAAGACCCTCACCAGCGCGGCGACCGAAGTCGTGACCGCCGCGCCAGTAACCGTGTCCACGGATGCAGACTTGTCCAGTTTGACTATCGCGGATAACAACGGCACTACGGTTGTTCTGGATCCGATTTTCGATGCCGCCAGCCCCGATACCGTGGACTACGCCGCCAACGTGGATAATGAGGTAACCAGCGTTACGGTTACGCCGACCACGGCTGACGATGCCGCAAGCCTAACCGTTGCCGGCACGGATGCTACCAGTGGCGACGCCAGCGCAACGATTGACCTGACGGCCGGCGAAGCAAAAGCCATCGCCATCATCGTTACCGCCGAAGACGGCACCACAAAAACCTACACCGTTACGGTGACCCGCGCCGCACCCGCCAACCAGCCGCCAGTTGCCGAGGCGGGCGACCCGCAGAGCGTGACCACCGGCGCAACAGTAACGCTGACCGGCTCCGCTACCGACCCCGATACGGACGATGTCCTGACTTATGCCTGGGCGCATACTTCAACCGATGGTGATACGCCCGCCACGGTTATCCCCTTGACCAACGCCGACACCGCCACGGCGACCTTCACCGCACCGGACACCGCCGCGGTCCTGGTATTCACCTTGACCGTAACCGATGATGCCGGTGACTCCGCCACCAACACCGGCGAAGACACGGTAACCATCACCGTAACCGCACCGGTCGCCACCAACACCGCGCCGACCTTCGATTCCAGTACGTCGTTGACGGCGGAGTATAACGAGGGCGACAACATAGCAGTAGCGACCTACCGTGCGGAGGATGCCGAGGGCAACACCATTACCTGGGCGCTCACGGGCGTGGATGCGGATTTCTTTACGCTCGCCCCCGAAAGCGGCGTATTGACTTTCAAGGAGTCACCGGACTATGAAGCCCCGACCGATCGCACTGACCCCGATGATGGCACGGTCGTCGCCGGCGATAATCAGTATCAGCTCACCGTGACCGCCACCGATAACGGTACGCCGCCCCTGAGCGTCAGTGCTCCTGTTACGGTTATGGTGATCAATATAGATGAAGAGGGCGTCATCGGCATCATCACCGGCCTCGCGCAGGTCGGCGAGCAATTAACCACCGGCGCGGTAACCGACCCGGATTCGCCGGATCCGTCTAGGCCGGTTACGGTTACCGGCTGGCAATGGCAGGGCGACAGCACCAACATAGACGATGCCACCAGCGAGACCTACATGCCGGTAGTAGCGGATATTGGCAAGACCATTCGAGTCATCGTTACTTACACCGACGGTCATGGCCCCGGCAAAACCATCACCAGCGCGGCGACCGCCGCGGTGACCGCCGCGCCAGTAACCGTGTCCACGGATGCAGACTTGTCCAGTTTGACTATCGCAGATAACAACGACACTGCGGTTGTTCTGGATCCGATTTTCGATGCCGCCAGCCCCGACACCGTGGACTACGCCGCCAGCGTGGCAAATGGGATAACGAGCGTCACGCTGACGCCGACCACGGCTGACGATGGCGCAAGCGTAACCGTGCAAAGCGCGGCGGTTGCCCGTGACGCAACCAGCGAACCGATCAACCTGACGGTCGGCGCAAACGCCATCGACATTATTGTTACCGCCGAGGACGACACCACCACGAAAACCTACACCGTTACGGTGACCCGCGCCGGCAACAGCGCGCCGGATTTGTCTGGCAATGAAGCGAGTCCGATGGTCGCCGAGAACACGCCCATAACCACAGTAGTGACGACCTACACCGCGACTGATGTCGAGAAAAACACCATTACCTGGGCACTCACTGGCACGGATGCGTCATTCTTTACGCTTGACGGCACAAGCGGCGCATTGACTTTCAATACTTCGCCGGACTATGAAACCCAGTCCACCTACGCGCTCACCGTGACCGCCACCGATGACGGCACGCCGAGTGAGACCAGCACACTTGAGGTGACGGTTACCGTTACCAATGAGGATGAAGAGGGCACCATCGGCGCCATCACTGGCACCGCGCAGGTCGGGCAGACCTTGACCGCCGGCATGGTAACCGACCCGGATAACGTGGTTGCTGACAGCATCACCTATCAATGGCAGGGCGACAGCACCAACATAGACGGTGCCACCAGCGCGACCTACACCCCGGCAGAAGCGGATCTCGACAAGACCATTCAAGTCATGGTCACTTACACCGACGGTCATGGCCCCGGCAAGACCCTCACCAGCGCACCGACCGAAGCCGTGATCGCCGCGCCCGCATCCACGGACGCGGACTTGTCCGGTTTGACTATCGCGGATAACAACGACATTGCGGTTGTTCTGGATCCGATTTTCAATGCCGCCAGCCCCGACATCGTGGACTACACCGCCAGCGTGGCAAATGAGGTGACCAGTGTTACGGTTACGCCGACCACCAATCACGCCGCCGCGACCGTAACCGTGGCTGGCGGCGAAGCCTCAAATCCGATTGCCCTGACGGTCGGCGCAAACGCCATCGCCATCATCGTTACCGCCGAGGACGACACCACCACAAAAACCTACACCGTTACCGTGACCCGCGCCGGCAACAGCGCGCCGGATTTGTCTGGCAATGAAGCGAGTCCGATGGTCGCCGAGAACACGCCCATAACCACAGTAGTGGCGATCTACCGTGCGACTGATGTCGAGAACAACGCCATTACCTGGGCACTCACTGGCACGGATGCGTCATTCTTTACGCTTGACGGCACAAGCGGCGCATTGACTTTCAATACTTCGCCGGACTTTGAAGACGCGCACGGTGCCACCTACGCGATTACCGTGACCGCCACCGATGACGGCACGCCGAATGAGACCAGCACACTTGAGGTGACGGTTACCGTTACCAATGTGAATGAAGATGGCGCTATCAGCGCCATCATGGGCATCGCGCAGGTAGGCGTGACCTTGACCGCCGGCACGGTAACCGACCCGGATTCGCCGGATCCGTCTAGGCCGGTTACGGTTACCGGCTGGCAATGGCAAAGCGACAGCACCAACATAGACGGTGCCACCAGCGCGACCTACACCCCGGCAGAAGCGGATCTCGACAAGACCATTCAAGTCATGGTCACTTACACCGACGGTCATGGCCCCGGCAAGACCCTCACCAGCGCACCGACCGAAGCCGTGACCGCCGCGCCCGCATCCACGGACGCGGACTTGTCCGGTTTGACTATCGCGGATAACAACGGCGTGGCGGTTGTTCTGGACCCGATTTTCGATGCCGCCAGCCCCGACACCCTGGACTACACCGCCAGCGTGGATAATGAGGTGACCAGCGTTACGGTTACGCCGACCACGGCTGACGATGCCGCCAGCCTAACCGTTGCTGGCGGCGAAGCCTCAAATCCGATTGCCCTGACGGTCGGCGCAAACGCCATCGCCATCATCGTTACCGCCGAGGACGACACCACCACAAAAACCTACACCGTTACCGTGACCCGCGCCGGCAACAGCGCGCCGGATTTGTCTGGCAATGAAGCGAGTCCGATGGTCGCCGAGAACACGCCCATAACCACAGTAGTGGCGATCTACCGTGCGACTGATGTCGAGAACAACGCCATTACCTGGGCGCTCACTGGCACGGATGCGTCATTCTTTACGCTTGACGGCACAAGCGGCGCATTGACTTTCAATACTTCGCCGGACTATGAAACCCAGTCCACCTACGCGCTCACCGTGACCGCCACCGATGACGGCACGCCGAGTGAGACCAGCACACTTGAGGTGACGGTTACCGTTACCAATGAGGATGAAGAGGGCACCATCGGCGCCATCACTGGCACCGCGCAGGTCGGGCAGACCTTGACCGCCGGCGAAGTAACCGACCCGGATTCGCCGTCTACGTCGGTTACTGTTACCAACTATCAATGGCAAAGCGACAGCACCGACATAGACAGTGCCACCAGCGAGACCTACACGCCGGTAGTAGCGGATATTGGCCAGACCATTCAAGTCATGGTCACTTACACCGACGGTCATGCTGCCGGCAAGACCCTCACCAGCGCAGAGACCGCCGCGGTGACCGCCGCGCCAGTAACCGTGTCCACGGATGCAGACTTGTCCGGTTTGACTATTGCTGATAACAACGACATTGCGGTTGTTCTGGATCCGACTTTCGATGCCGCCAGCCCCGACACCGTGGACTACGCCGCCAGCGTGGCAAATGGGATAACCAGCGTTACGGTTACGCCGACCACGGCTGACGATGCCGCAAGCGTAACCGTGGATGATACGACGGTTGTCAGTGGCGAAGCCTCAAATCCGATTGCCCTGATGGTCGGCATAAACGCCCTTGATATTGTCGTGACCGCCGAGGACACCACCACAAAAACCTACACCGTTACCGTGACCCGCGCCGGCAACAGCGCGCCGGATTTGTCTGGCAATGAAGCGAGTCCGATGGTCGCCGAGAACACGCCCATAACCACAGAAGTGGCGATCTACCGTGCGACTGATGTCGAGAACAACGCCATTACCTGGGCACTCACTGGCACGGATGCGTCATTCTTTACGCTTAATCCCACAAGCGGCGCATTGACTTTCAATACTTCACCGGACTATGAATCTCCGCAAGACACTGACGCCGACAACGAATATCAAGTCACCGTTACCGCCACCGATGACGGCACGCCGAGTGAGACCAGCACACTTGAGGTGACGGTTACCGTTACCAATGAGGATGAAGAGGGCGTCATCGGCGCCATCACTGGCACCGCGCAGGTCGGGCAGACCTTGACCGCCGGCGAAGTAACCGACCCGGATAACGTGGTTGCTGACAGCATCACCTATCAATGGCAAAGCGACAGCACCGACATAGACAGTGCCACCAGCGAGACCTACACGCCGGTAGTAGCGGATATTGACCAGACCATTCAAGTCATGGTCACTTACACCGACGGTCATGGCCCCGGCAAGACCCTCACCAGCGCACCGACCGAAGCCGTGATCGCCGCGCCCGCATCCACGGACGCGGACTTGTCCGCTTTGACTATCTCTGAAGGCACCTTGTCGCCCGCCTTTGCTGCCGACACCGAGGACTACACCGCCAGCGTGGCAAATGGGATAACCAGCGTTACGGTTACGCCGACCACGGCTGACGATGCCGCAAGCGTAACCGTGCAAAGCGCGGCGGTTGCCCGTGACGCAACCAGCGAACCGATCAACCTGACGGTCGGCGCAAACGAAATCAGAGTCGTCGTGACTGCCGAGGACGGCAGCACCACAAAAACCTACACCGTCACCATCACCCGCGCCGCACCGCCCAACGAGCCGCCAGTGGCTAATGCGGGTGCCGACCAGAGCGTGACCACCGACGCAACAGTAACGCTGAGCGGCTCCGCTACCGACCCCGATCAAGCGAGCGATTCGTTGACATACCTCTGGACGCAGACCAGCGGCACCCCGGCGGTAACCTTGAACGCTGCCGACACCGCTACCGCGGAATTCACCGCGCCGGACGTCGCCACGGTCCTGGTCTTCACCCTGACCGTCACCGATGATGCCGGTATCAGCGACACCGATACGGTAACCATCACCGTAACCGCGCCGCTCGCCTTTAGCGCCGGGCCCGCGCTCACAAACAATAGCCTTTTCGCCAGTGGTGATTTCGCCGCAGACGGCAACACCCTGACCCTGACCTTCAGCGTCAATCAGGCATTGGCAAACCCGCCGAGCGTGGTCTTCTCTGGCCACGACCGCTTCACCGATGTCTACACCCCGTTCGCCACCGTTACGGCGACAAAAGACGTGGGCGATAACAATGATTACACGGCGGAATATACGGTGGTCGCGGCAGAGGTTGATCCTCAGCAGGACCAGGTGGTTGGCTATGACATTGGCGCAATGGTAGCCGCCGATAATCCCGACAATACCTTTGACCCTGTCCCTGCCGATGTTGATATACAAATTGATGTGCGCGCACCGACCGCCAGTTTCGGCTCTCTCCCGGCCCTGTTCGTGGATAGGTCGGCGGCGGTCAGATTAACCATAGACGACGAGGGAGCGCATCAGTCGCTGACGACCTCCGATGTTACGGCAACCAATGCCAAAGACCTGGCACTGGCTAGGGTTACGGGAACTGACGAGTATGCGGTTACCTTCACGCCGATGGCGGCGGGCGAGGTGGTCATCACCTTCAATAGCACCGGCCGGGTAACCGATAGTGCTGGCAATGTTATCGCCGCGGCGACCGCGAGCGGCACTGCGGTGCTATCCGCGGATGCGGACTTGTCATCGTTGACTCTCGCGGATAACAACGGCATGGCGGTTGTTCTGGAGCCGATTTTCGATGCCGCCGCCCCCGACATCGTGGACTACGCCGCCAGCGTGGATAATGAGGTAACCAGCGTTACGGTTACGCCGAGCACGGCTGACGCCGCCGCAAGCCTAACCGTACAAAGCGCGGCGGTTACCAGTGGCGACGCCAGCGTAGCGATTGACCTGATGGTCGGCGCAAACGCCATCGCTATTGTCGTTACTGCCGAGGACGGCAGCACCACAAAAACCTACACCGTCACCATCACCCGCGCCGCACCGCCCAACCAGCCGCCAGTGGCTAATGCGGGTGCCGACCAGAGCGTGACCACCGGCACGACCGTGACGCTGGACGGCTCTGGCAGTAGCGACCCCGATGGCGATGCCCTGACCTACTCATGGACGCATACTTCAACCGATGGTGATACGCCCAGCCCGCTCATTACCTTGACTAATCCCACCACCGCCAGTCCGACCTTCACCCCGGACACCGCCGCGGTCCTGGTCTTCACCCTGAGCGTAACCGATGATTCCGGTGACTCCGCCACCAACACCAACGCCGACACAGTAACCATCACCGTAACCGCGCCGGTCGCCAACACCGCGCCGGTCATCGCCATCGAAAATGCGGCGGTGGATTATGCCGAGAACGGCGATACGCCAGTAGCGACCTACACCGCGACTGATGCCGAGAGCGATGACGATGCCATTACTTGGTCACTGACTGGCACGGATTCGGGCTTGTTTACGCTTGACCCCACAAGCGGCGTATTGACTTTCAATACTCCGCCGAACTTTGAAGACGCGCAGGACGTTGGCGCCGACAACTCATATCAAGTTACCGTGACCGCCACCGATGACGGCGTGCCGAGTGAGAGCAGCACACTTGAAGTCACGGTAACGGTGACCAATGAGAATGAGCCGGGACGCATCGGCCCCATCACCGGCATCGCGCAGGTCGGGCAGACCTTGACCGCGGGCGAAGTAACCGACCCGGATGGCGGCGTTAGTGTTACCCAATATGTATGGCAAAGAACGTTAAGCGGCTCCGGCTCTGACAATGCCCTCATTGGCCCCGACAGCAATACCTACATGCTGGTAGCCGATGATATTGGCTATACCTTTAGAGTCCTCGTCAACTACGACCACCTCGCCCCCAACAGAGCCTTCGGTAACAGAGTCGTCGAAAGCGCGCCGACCGAAGTCGTGATTGCCGCGCCGGACACCACCGCGCCGACGGTGATAACCTTTGCCGACCCCATCCCCAACACCGTCCCCGCGCGTATGGTTGGCATCGCGGGTGAACATTCCATCACCTTCTCCGAAGCCGTAACCGGTTTGGATGAAACCGACTTCGCCACTTCCACCGGTGCCACGGTAACTGACGTGAGCGGCTCCGGCGACACCTACACCATCACCTTCACCCCGAGCGCGGAAACTTTCACCCTGACCCTTGCCGCGGGTAGCGTGAGCGATGGCGCCGACCCGCCGAACACGGGTCCGGCAACCGCGGTGAGCGCAACCGGCAGCGCGATACCCGCGCCCAACCAGCCGCCCGTGGCTGATGCCGGCGCCGACCGAAGCGTGACCATCGACGCGAGCGTAACGCTGGACGGTTCTGGCAGCCGCGACCCCGAAAATGGTGTCCTGACATACGCTTGGACGCAGACCAGCGGCACCCCGGCGGTAACCTTAAACGCTGCCGACACCGCTACCGCGGAATTCACCGCGCCGGCTAGTGCCACGGTGCTGATATTCACCTTGACCGTTACCGATGATTCCGCTGACTCCGCCACCAACACCAACGCCGACACAGTAACCATCACCGTAACCGCACCGGTCACCACCGGACTGACCGCGGAATTTGTGGACATCACTGGCGCCCTTATTGGCGAGCCAGCAGAGGTCACCATCACCTTCTCCGAGGGAGTGACTGGCTTGGAGCAAACTGATTTCTCCACCCGCGGTGCCACAATAACTGGCCTTAACGAATTCGAGGACACCTTCTATGTCGTCAGTTTCACCCCGACCGCGGCATCCTTCCGCCTGACCCTTGCCGCCAATAGCGTAACCATCATCTCCAGCGGGGCAATGGGACCCGCCGAGCCGGTGAGTGTGCAAGGCACTGCGGAGGAGCTTGCCCTTGCCTTTACCGCAGACCCTGAACTGACGAGCAATAACCCCGTGCCGGGCAGTAACATCGGTTTCGCCACAGTCGGCGACATGCTGACCCTGACCTTCAGCGTCAATCAGGCATTGGGAAATACGCCGGAGCCGGACATCGCTGGCGCCGGGCGAATCCCGGCGACAAAAGGCGATGGCAATGATTACAGTGCGACCTGGACGGTGACCGAGGAGGTTGCCAGAGCGAATGACGGTGCCCTTGTGTTTTTTAGCATTGGACGAATGTTTGCCGTCGGTTCTGTCCGCAATAGGCTGTCTGTTTTCGTTACCGACAGTGATATTCGATTTGACCACACCGCGCCGACGGTGGTGACCTTTGACCCCATCCCCGATGTCCGCACGATTGACGATGCCACGGAGATGCACGACATCACCTTCTCCGAGCCGGTAACCGGTTTGGAAGCGAGCGACTTCGCCACTTCCAGCGGTGCCACGGTGAGTAGTGTTGCCCTCAACACCGACCCCAGCGCCGAGCCCAACACCTACACCATCACCTTCACCCCGACCGGGGAAACTTTCAGCCTGACCCTTGCCGCGAATAGCGTTGCCGACCTTGCGGGTCTGACCGGTCCGGCAAACGATGTGACCGCGAGCGGCACCGCGGTGGCCGCCACGGTCAACCAGCCGCCAGTGGCTAATGCCGGCGACGACCAGAGCGTGACCACCGGCGCAACAGTAACGCTGACCGGCGTCGCTACCGACCCCGATGGCGACGACAATGCCCTGACATACTCATGGACGCAGACCAGCGGCACCCCGAATGTAACCTTGAGCGGCGCCGACACCGCCACGGCGACCTTCACCGCACCGGCCACCGCCGCGGTGCTGATATTCACCCTGACCGTAACCGATGATTCCGGTGACTCCGCCACCAACACCGGCGAAGACACGGTAACCATCACCGTGACCGCGCCGGTCGCCACCAACACCGCGCCGACCATCGATTCCAGTACGTCGTTGACGGCGGAGTATAACGAGGGCGACAACATAGCAGTAGCGACCTACCGTGCGGAGGATGCCGAGGGCAACACCATTACCTGGGCGCTCACGGGCGTGGATGCGGATTTCTTTACGCTCGCCCCCGAAAGCGGCGTATTGACTTTCAAGGAGTCACCGGACTATGAAGCCCCGACCGATCGCACTGACCCCGCCAATGACACGGTCGTCGCCGGCGATAATCAGTATCAGCTCACCGTGACCGCCACCGATAACGGCACACCGCCCCTGAGCGTCAGTGCTCCTATTACGGTTATGGTGATCAATATAGATGAAGAGGGCGTCATCGGCATCATCACCGGCCTCGCGCAGGTCGGCGAGCAATTAACCACCGGCGCGGTAACCGACCCGGATAACGTGGTTGCTGAGAGCATCATCTATCAATGGCAAGACGCGGGCGACAGCACCAACATAGACGGTGCCACCAGCGCGACCTACACCCCGGCAGAAGCGGATCTCGACAAGACCATTCGAGTCATGGTTACTTACACCGACGGTCATGGCCCCGGCAAAACCATCACCAGCGCACCTACCGACGCGGTGATTGCGGCACAGGTCATCAACCAGCCGCCAACTGCTAATGCCGGTGCCGACCAGGATGTAACCACCGGCGTGGAAGTAACGCTGACCGGCTCTGCTACCGACCCCGACGACAACGACGATGCCCTGACATACTCATGGGTGCATACTTCAACCGATAGCGGTGCGCCCACCCCGGCAATTACCTTGAGCGGCGGCACCGCCGCCACGGCGACCTTCACCGCGCCGGACACCGCCGCGGTGCTGGTATTCACCCTGACCGTAACCGATGATTCCGGTGACTCCGCCACCAACACCGGCGAAGACACGGTAACCATCACCGTGACCGCACCGCCCAAGCCGCTCATCGTTGGCAGTGGAGCGGTGAGTCATCCCGAGAACACCGAGACAGTAACGACCTTCACCGCGACTGATGCCGCTGGCGACCCCGTTAGCGTTACCTGGGAACTAACTGGCGCGGATGTGGGCTTGCTCTCTATTGATGACAGCAGCGGTAGGTTGGGTTTCACGAATGACCCGGACTTTGAAGACCCGCTGGACGCAGACAACGACAACGACTATCAGGTTACCATTACCGCCACCGATAGCGCCACGGATGCGCGTAGCGAACCACTTGAGGTTACGGTAACGGTGATCAATGAGGATGAGACCGGCACCATCGGCGCCATTATCGGCCTCGCGCAGGTCGGCGAGCAATTAACCACCGGCGCGGTAACCGACCCGGATTCGCCGTCTACGTCGGTTACGGTTACCGGCCATCTATGGCAAAACACGGACGGCAGCGCCATCACTGGTACTACCGACGCGGCGACCTACACGCCGACCGCAACCGAGGTGGGCAAGACCCTTCGAGTCATCGTTACTTACACCGACGGTCATGGCCCCGGCAAAACCATCACCAGCGCGGCGACCGAAGCCGTAACCGCCGCGCCCGTAACCCTGTCCGCGGATGCGGACTTGTCATCTCTGACCATTGCTGATAACAACAGCGCTGTGGTTGCTCTGGACCCGACTTTCGCGTCCGACGAGCAGACCTACACCGCCAGCGTGGCAAATGAGGTAACCAGCGTTACGGTTACGCCGACCACCAATCACGCCGCCGCGACCGTAACCGTGGCTGGCGGCGAAGCCAGCGCAGCGATTGACCTGACGGCCGGCGAAGCAAACGCCATCGCCATCGTCGTGACCGCCGAGGACGACACCACAAAAACCTACACCGTTACCGTGACCCGCGCCGCACCCGCCAACCAGCCGCCAGTTGCCGAGGCGGGCGACCCGCAGAGCGTGACCACCGGCGCAACAGTAACGCTGACCGGCGTCGCTAGTAGCGACTCCGATGGGACTATCCAGAGTTATGAATGGACGCATACTTCAACCGATGATGATACGCCCGCCACGGTTATCCCCTTGACCAACGCCGACACCGCCACGGCGACCTTCATCGCGCCGGACACCGCCGCGGTCCTGGTATTCACCTTGACCGTAACCGATGATTCCGGTGACTCCGCCACCAGCACCGGCGAAGACACGGTAACCATCACCGTGACCGCGCCGGTCGCCACCAACACCGCGCCGACCATCGATTCCAGTACGTCGTTGACGGCGGAGTATAACGAGGGCGACAACATAGCAGTAGCGACCTACCGTGCGGAGGATGCCGAGGGCAACACCATTACCTGGGCGCTCACGGGCGTGGATGCGGATTTCTTTACGCTCGCCCCCGAAAGCGGCGTATTGACTTTCAAGGAGTCACCGGACTATGAAGCCCCGACCGATCGCACTGACCCCGCCAATGACACGGTCGTCGCCGGCGATAATCAGTATCAGCTCACCGTGACCGCCACCGATAACGGCACACCGCCCCTGAGCGTCAGTGCTCCTATTACGGTTATGGTGATCAATATAGATGAAGAGGGCGTCATCGGCATCATCACCGGCCTCGCGCAGGTCGGCGAGCAATTAACCACCGGCGCGGTAACCGACCCGGATAACGTGGTTGCTGAGAGCATCATCTATCAATGGCAAGACGCGGGCGACAGCACCAACATAGACGGTGCCACCAGCGCGACCTACACCCCGGCAGAAGCGGATCTCGACAAGACCATTCGAGTCATGGTTACTTACACCGACGGTCATGGCCCCGGCAAAACCATCACCAGCGCACCTACCGACGCGGTGATTGCGGCACAGGTCATCAACCAGCCGCCAACTGCTAATGCGGGTGTCGATCAAAGCGCGACCTTCGGCGCAACAGTAACGCTGACCGGCTCCGACAGTAGCGACTCCGATGGAACTATCCAGAGTTATGAATGGGTGCATACATCAACCGATGATGCGCCGCCCGCCACGGCAATCATCGTGGCCGATGGCGAGACCTCAACCTTCACCGCACCGGCCACCGCCGCGGTCCTGGTATTCACCTTGACCGTCACCGATGATTCCGGTGACTCCGCCACCAACACCGGCGAAGACACGGTAACCATCACCGTGACCGCACCGCTCGCCATTAGCGCCGGGCCCGCGCTCACGAGCAGTAACTCCAACGTAAATTTCGCCACAGATGGCGATACCCTGAGCCTGACCTTCACCGTCAATGTGGCATTGGAAAGTGCGCCAACGGTGACCATCGCCGGGCAGACCGTCACGGCGACCAACACGGGCAATGATTACACGGCGACCTATCTGGTGGTGGCGGCGCAGGTTATGGGACTTGACGGCGAGTTCGTGAGTTATGACATCGGTGCAATGACCGCCGCCGATAATGCCGCCAATACCCTTGACCCTGATGCGGTCACAAGCACGATTCGAATTGATGTAACCGCGCCGAGCGTGACGACCTTTGACCCCATCCCCGATGTCCGCACCATTGACGATGCCACGGAGATGCACGACATCACCTTCTCCGAGCCGGTAACCGGTTTGGAAGCGAGCGACTTCGCCACTTCCAGCGGTGCTACGGTAACGGACGTGAGCGGCTCCGGCGACACCTACACCATCACCTTCACCCCGACCGGGGAAACTTTCAGCCTGACCCTTGCCGCGGATAGCGTTGCCGACCTCGCGGGCCTCACCGCTCCGGCGACAGCGCAGACCGCGAGCGGCACCGCGGTGGCCGCCACGGTCAACCAGCCGCCAGTTGCCGAGGCGGGCGACCCGCAGAGCGTGACTACCGGCACGGTCGTAACGCTGACCGGCTCTGCTACCGACCCCGATGGCGACGACAATGCCCTGACATACTCATGGACGCAGACCAGCGGCACCCCGAATGTAACCTTGAGCGGCGCCGACACCGCCACGGCCACCTTCACCGCACCGGCCACCGCCGCGGTGCTGGTATTCACCCTGACCGTAACCGATGATGATGCCGATGCCCCCCTCAGCCACAGCGACACGGTAACCATCACCGTGACCGCACCGGTCGCCACCAACCAGCCGCCAGTGGCTAATGCCGGCGACGACCAGAGCGTGACCACCGGCACGGAAGTAACGCTGACCGGCACCGGCAGTAGCGACTCCGATGGGACTATCCAGAGTTATGCATGGACGCATACTTCAACCGATGGTGGTGCGCCCAGCCCGGCAATTACCTTGAGCGGCGCCGACACCGCCACGGCGACCTTCACCGCACCGGCCACCGCCGGGGTCCTGGTGTTCACCCTGACCGTAACCGATGATTCCGGTGACTCCGCCACCAACACCGGCGAAGACACGGTAACCATCACCGTGACCGCACCGCCCAAGCCGCTCATCGTTGGCAGTGGAGCGGTGAGTCATCCCGAGAACACCGAGACAGTAACGACCTTCACCGCGACTGATGCCGCTGGCGACCCCGTTAGCGTTACCTGGGAACTAACTGGCGCGGATGTGGGCTTGCTCTCTATTGATGACAGCAGCGGTAGGTTGGGTTTCACGAATGACCCGGACTTTGAAGACCCGCTGGACGCAGACAACGACAACGACTATCAGGTTACCATTACCGCCACCGATAGCGCCACGGATGCGAGTAGCGAACTTGCGGTAACGGTAACGGTGACCAATGTGGATGAGCCCGGCACCATCGGCGCCATCATCGGCGGCGCGCAGGTCGGCGAGCAATTAACCACCGGCGCGGTAACCGACCCGGATAACGTGGTTGCTGAGAGCATCATCTATCAATGGCAAGACGCGGGCGACAGCACCAACATAGACGGTGCCACCAGCGCGACCTACACCCCGGCAGAAGCGGATCTCGACAAGACCATTCGAGTCATGGTCACTTACACCGACGGTCATGGCCCCGGCAAAACCCTTACCAGCGCACCTACCGACGCGGTGATTGCGGCACAGGTCATCAACCAGCCGCCAACTGCTAATGCGGGTGTCGATCAAAGCGCGACCTTCGGCGCAACAGTAACGCTGACCGGCTCCGACAGTAGCGACTCCGATGGCACTATCCAGAGTTATGAATGGGTGCATACATCAACCGATGATGCGCCGCCCGCCACGGCAATCATCGTGGCCGATGGCGAGACCTCAACCTTCACCGCGCCGGGCGCCGCCGCGGTGCTGGTCTTCACCCTGACCGTAACCGATGATGACGCTGCCACCAACACCAACACCGACACCAACACGGTAACCATCACTGTAACCGAGCCGGCTGACACCACCGCGCCGACTGTGAACTTCGGCACTATTGCCGAAGGTGAGGTTGAGGTCGCGCAGGAGCACGACATCACCTTCTCCGAAGCGGTAACCGGTTTGGCGAGGGATGATTTCTCCGGCACCGGTGTCGCCGTAACTGCCGTGAGTGGCGCCGACAATGCCTACACCCTCACCCTCATCCCAAGCGCAATAACCTTCACCCTGACCCTTGACGCGGGTAGCGTGATAGACGCCGCCAGCAACCCGAACGCGGCGGCAAGCGTGAGCGGCACCGCGCTGCCGGGCAACCAGTTTCCGATTGCCAATGCCGGCGCCGCGCAGGATGTAACCACCGGCGCACTCGTAACGCTGGACGGCTCTGGCAGTAGCGACCCCGATAACGATGCCCTGACTTATTCATGGACGCATACTTCAACCGATGGCGGTGTGCCCAGCCCGCTCATTACCTTGACTAATCCCACCACCGCCAGTCCGACCTTCACCCCGGACACCGCCGCGGTGCTGGTCTTCACCCTGAGCGTAACCGATGGCACCGATGCCAGCACCGGCACGGTAACCATCACTGTAACCGAGCCGGTCGCCACCAATCAGCCGCCAGTTGCCGAGGCGGGCGACCCGCAGAGCGCGACCTTCGGCGCAACAGTAACGCTGACCGGCTCCGCTACCGACCCCGATACGGACGATGTCCTGACTTATGCCTGGACGCATACTTCAACCGATGGTGATACGCCCGCCACGGTTATCCCCTTGACCAACGCCGACGCCGCCACGGCGACCTTCACCGCACCGGCCACCGCCGCGGTCCTGGTGTTCACCTTGACCGTCACCGATGATTCCGGTGACTCCGCCACCAACACCGGCGAAGACACGGTAACCATCACCGTGACCGCACCGCTCGCCATTAGCGCCGGGCCCGCGCTCACGAGCAGTAACGCCAACGTAAATTTCGCCACAGATGGCGATACCCTGAGCCTGACCTTCACCGTCAATGTGGCATTGGAAAGTGCGCCAACGGTGACCATCGCCGGGCAGACCGTCACGGCGACCCACACGGGCAATGATTACACGGCGACCTATCTGGTGGCATCTGCGCAGGTTATGGGACTTGACGGCGAGTTCGTGAGTTATGACATCGGTGCAATGGCCGCCGCCGGTGTTCCCGCCAACACCCTTGACCCTGAAGCTACCGAAAGTGCTATTCGAATTGATGTGAGCGCACCGAGCGTGGCGACCTTTGACGACCCCATCCCCGACACCGTCCCCACCCGTATGGTTGGCGACACCGGACAGACGCACACCATCACCTTCTCCGAAGCGGTAACCGATTTGGAAGCGAGCGACTTCGCCACTTCCAGCGGTGCTACGGTAACGGACGTGAGCGGCTCCGGCGACACCTACACCATCACCTTCACCCCGACTGCGGAAACTTTCAGCCTGACCCTTGCCGCGAATAGCGTTGCCGACCTCGCGGGTCTGACCGGTCCGGCAAACGATGTGACCGCGAGCGGCACCGCGGTGGCCGTCACGGTCAACCAGCCGCCAGTTGCCGAGGCGGGCGACCCGCAGAGCGTGACCACCGGCGCAACAGTAACGCTGACCGGCTCCGCTACCGACCCCGATGGCGATGACGATGCCCTGACATACGCATGGACGCATACTATGATTGATGGTAGTGCGCCCACCACGCCCATTACCTTGAGCGGCGCCACCACCGCCACGGCGACCTTCACCGCACCGGCCACCGCCGCGGTCCTGATATTCACCTTGACCGTCACCGATGATTCCGGTGACTCCGCCACCAACACCGGCGAAGACACGGTAACCATCACCGTAACCGCGCCGCTCGCCATTAGCGCAGGGCCCACGCTCACAAACTCTAACACCGTAACAGCAGATGGTAATTACGCCACAATCGGCGATACCCTGACCCTTGCCTTCAGCGTCAATCTGCCCTTGGCAAGCGTACCAAGCGTGACCATTGCCGGGCAGGCCGCCACAGTAGTCGAAGGCGCGGGCAACAGTTACACCGCGACCTATAGCGTGGTCGCGGCGGATGTTACGGATGGCGCACTGGTAAGTTATGACATCGGCACAATGACCGCGGCCGATAATGCCGACAATAGGCTTGACCCTGAAGTTGCCACGAGTGCGATTCAAATTGATATAACCGCACCGACCGCTACCTTCACCCCCGACTCGCTCACCGGCTTGCTCGTGGATACGGCGGCGACGATCACATTAAACATATCAGACGAAGGGGAACACCAGTCGCTGGCGTTAACCGATTTCACGGCAGTCAATGCCAAAGACCTGAGTTTTGCTGTTGTTTCGGGATCTAGCGAGCATGCGGTTACCTTCACGCCGCTAGCGGCGGGCTTGGTGAGCGTCACCTTCAATAACTCCGGCAGAGTAACCGATGGCGCCGGCAATGTGATCGCCGCGGTAACCGCGACCGGCACTGCGGTGCCACCCCCCAACCAGCCGCCAGTTGCCGAGGCGGGAGACGCGCAGGAAGTGGAGACCGGCGTGGAAGTAACGCTGAGCGGCTCTGCTACCGACCCCGAATCTGGTGTCCTGACATACCTCTGGACGCATACTTCAACCGATGATGTTGCACCGCCCACCACGCCCATTACCTTGAGCGGCGCCACCACCGACACGGCGACCTTCACCGCACCGGCCACCGCCGCGGTGCTGATATTCACCTTGACCGTTACCGATGATTCCGGTGACTCCGCCACCAACACCCACAGCGACACGGTAACCATCACTGTAACCGAGCCCGAGCCGGGGCCGACGGCATCATGGCAGGACCGCACCGACATACTGAACAAGGGTGGTCTGATTGTTGGCGTAGAACAGAGGGCGGGCGTATTCATCAACTTATCCGAGATGGTGGAGGACTTGGATGGAGGTGATTTCTCCGATTCCATAGGTGTCCGCGTAAATGCTCAAGACCCCCCACATGTTAGTGGCGGCTTCTATAGGGTCGACTTAACTCCGACCGCGCCATCCTTCACCCTGACCCTTAACGCGAATAGCATAACCGGCGACAACGGCAAAAAAGGACCCGCCGAGCCGGTGAGCATAACCGGCACTGCGGAACCCGCCCTCGCCATTGAAGGAGACCCGATACTGACCAGCGGTAACGCTGGAGATTACGCCACAATCGGCGACCTTTTGACCCTTGCCTTCACCGTCAATCTGCCATTGGCAAGCGACCCCACGGTGAGCATTGCCGGGCAGAACGCCACGGTGACTGAAGGCGCGGGCAACAGTTACACCGCGACCTGGACGGTAACCGAGGCGGTTGCCGCGGCGAATGACGGTAACCTTGTGGCGTATAGCATTACCGGATTAGTGTCAGCCAGTTCCGCCAGAAATACGCATAGCCTTGGCGATACCGACAGTGCTATTCGATTTGACCACACCGCACCGACGGTGGTGACCTTTATCACCCCGGACGCCGACGGTGTGTTTGGCATACAGCAGACGCACGACATCACCTTCTCCGAGCCGGTAACCGGATTGGATAGCACCACCCTCGCCACCGTCATCACCACCACTGGCGGCGTCACGGTGGATAGCGTTACCGACACCGACGGCGACCAAACCACCTACGCCATCGCCTTCACCCCGACCGCGGCATCCTTCGACCTGACCCTTGTCGCGAATAGCGTTGCCGACCTCGCGGGCCTCACCGCTCCGGCAAACGATGTGAGCGCGAGCGGCACCGCGACCGCGCCCCTGTCCACGAATGCAGACTTGTCCGGTTTGACTATCGCGGATCACAACGGCATGGCGGTTGCTCTGACTCCGATTTTCGATGCCGATGCCGACACCGTGGACTACACCGCCAGCGTGGATAATGAGGTAACCAGCGTTACGGTTACGGCGGACTACGCCACCAGCAGCGGCACCCAAACGGTGACTGTGAATCTGACTCCGGTTGTCGATGAGGAAGCATCCGAAGCGATCAACCTGAATGTCGGCGCAAACGACATCGCCATTGTCGTGACCGCCGAGGACGGCACCACCACGAAAACCTACACCGTTACCGTAACCCGCGCCGCTGACACCACCCCGCCGCGCGTGGACTTTGGCACCATTGCCGAGGGTAAGATTGGCGAGGAACTGGAGCACGACTTCACCTTCTTCGAAGCGGAAGCGGTAACCGGGCTGACGGTCAGCGACTTCACCGTGGTTGGTGCCAGGATAACCAACCTTGACGGCTCCGGCGCCGACTACACCATCTCCTTCATCCCAAGCGCGAACACCTTCACCCTGACCCTTGCCGCGAATAGCGTAACCGACCTCAACGGCAACGATGGTCCGGCGGCAGATCCCGTGGCAGACAGGCGCGTGACCGGCACCGCGACCGGCACCGCCGCCAACATCGCGCCAGTGGCTAATGCTGGCGACGACCAGAGCGTGACCACCGGCACGGAAGTAACGCTGACTGGCGCCGCCAGCAGCGACTCCGATGGCACTATCCAGAGTTATGCCTGGGTGCATACTTCAACCGATGGTGATACGCCCGCCACGCCCATTACCTTGAGCGGCGCCACCACCGCCACGGCCACCTTCACCGCACCGGCCACCGCCGCGGAGCTGGTGTTCACCTTGACCGTCACCGATGATTCCGGTGACTCCGCCACCAACACCAACGCCGACACAGTAACCATCACCGTAACCGCACCGGTCACCACCGGACTGACCGCGGAATTTGTGGACATCACTGACACCCTTGTTGGCGAGCCAGCAACGGTCACCATCACCTTCTCCGAGGGAGTGACTGGCTTGGAGCAAACTGATTTCTCCACCCGCGGTGCCACAATAACTGGCCTTAACGAATTCCAGCCCACCTTCTATATCGTCAGTTTCACCCCGACCGCGGCATCCTTCACCTTGACCCTTGCCGCCAATAGCGTAACCATCATCTCCAGCGGGGCAATGGGACCCGCCGAGCCGGTGAGTGTGCAAGGCACTGCGGAGGTTGTCCTCGAATTTACCGCAGCCCCTGAACTGACGAGCAATAACCCCGTGCCGGGCAGTAACATCGGTTTCGCCACAGTCGGCGACATTCTGACCCTGACCTTCACCGTCAATCAGGCATTGGGAAATACGCCGGAGCCGGACATCGCTGGCGAGCCAATCTCGGCGACAAAAGGCGATGGCAATGATTACAGTGCGACCTGGACGGTGACCGAGGAGGTTGCCAGCGCGAATGACGGTGACCTTGTGTTTTTTAGCCTTGGACGACTGTTTGCCGTCGGTTCTGTCCAGAATAGGCTGTCTGTTTTCGTTACCGACAGTGATATTCGATTTGACCACACCGCGCCGACGGTGGTGACCTTTGACCCCATTCCCGATGTCCGCACGATTGGCAATGCCTTGGAGACGCACACCATCACCTTCTCCGAGCCGGTAACCGATTCAAGCGGCGATGCGTTGGGAATTGACGACTTCACCGCCACCGGTGCCACGATAACGGACGTTACCAGCAGCGACCAAACCACCTACACCATCACCTTCACCCCGACTGCGGAAACTTTCAGCCTGACCCTTGCCGCGAATAGCGTTGCCGACCTCGCGGGCCTCACCGGTCCGGCAAACGAGGTGAGCGCGAGCGGCACCGCGACCGGCACCGCCGCCAACATCGCGCCAGTGGCTAATGCGGGTGCCGACCAGGATGTAACCACCGGCGTGGAAGTAACGCTGACCGGCTCTGCTACCGACCCCGATACGGACGATGTCCTGACTTATGCCTGGGCGCATACTTCAACCGATGGTGGTACGCCCAGCCCGGCAATTACCTTGAGCGGCGCCACCACCGACACGGCGACCTTCACCGCGCCGGACACCGCCGCGGTCCTGGTATTCACCTTGACCGTAACCGATGATTCCGGTGACTCCGCCACCAACACCGGCGAAGACACGGTAACCATCACCGTAACCGCGCCGGTCGCCAACACCGCGCCAGTTGCCGAGGCCGGCGACCCGCAGAGCGTGACCACCGGCACGGTCGTAACGCTGACCGGCTCCGCTACCGACCCCGATACGGACGATGTCCTGACTTATGCCTGGGTGCATACTTCAACCGATGGTGGTACGCCCAGCCCGGCAATTACCTTGAGCGGCGCCACCACCGACACGGCGACCTTCACCCCGGACACCGCCGCGGTGCTGATATTCACCCTGACCGTCACCGATGATTCCGGTGACTCCGCCACCAACACCAACGCCGACACAGTAACCATCACCGTAACCGCGCCGGTCGCCAACACCGCGCCGGTCATCGCCATCGAAAATGCGGCGGTGGATTATGCCGAGAACGGCGATACGCCAGTAGCGACCTACACCGCGACTGATGCCGAGAGCGATGACGATGCCATTACTTGGTCACTGACTGGCACGGATTCGGGCTTGTTTACGCTTGACCCCGCAAGCGGCGTATTGACTTTCAATACTCCGCCGAACTTTGAAGACGCGCAGGACGCTGGCGCCGACAACTCATATCAAGTTACCGTGACCGCCACCGATGACGGCGTGCCGAGTGAGAGCAGCACACTTGAAGTCACGGTAACGGTGACCAATGTGAATGAGCCGGGACGCATCGGCCCCATCATCGGCATCACGCAGGTCGGGCAGGTCTTGACCGCCGGCACGGTAACCGACCCGGATGGCGGCGTTAGGGTTACCCAATATGTATGGCAAAGAACGTTAAGCGGCGTCGGCTCTGACAATGTCCTCATTGGCCCCGACAGCAATACCTACATGCTGGTAGCCGATGATATTGGCTATACCTTTAGAGTCCTCGTCAACTACGACCACATCGCCCCCAACGGAGCCTTCGGTAACAGAGTCGTCGAAAGCGCGCCGACCGAAGTCGTGATTGCCGCGCCGGACACCACCGCGCCGACGGTGATAACCTTTGTCGACCCCATCCCCAACACCGTCCCCGCGCGTATGGTTGGCATCGCGGGTGAACATTCCATCACCTTCTCCGAAGCCGTAACCGGTTTGGATGAAACCGACTTCGCCACTTCCACGGGTGCCACGGTAACTGACGTGAGCGGCTCCGGCGACACCTACACCATCACCTTCACCCCGAGCGCGGAAACTTTCACCCTGACCCTTGCCGCGGGTAGCGTGAGCGATGGCGCCGACCCGCCGAACACGGGTCCGGCAACCGCGGTGAGCGCAACCGGCAGCGCGATACCCGCGCCCAACCAGCCGCCCGTTGCTGATGCCGGCGACGACCGAAGCGAGACCATCGACGCGAGCGTAACGCTGGACGGTTCTGGCAGCAGCGACCCCGAATCTGGTGTCCTGACATACGCTTGGACGCAGACCAGCGGCACCCCGGCGGTAACCTTAAACGCTGCCGACACCGCTACCGCGGAATTCACCGCGCCGGCTAGTGCCACGGTGCTGATATTCACCTTGACCGTTACCGATGATTCCGCTGACTCCGCCACCGACACCGACACCGATACGGTTACCATCACCGTAACCACCGCACCCGCCGCACCGCTCATTGAATTGGCGGTGGATACCGGTTTCGCAAACGACGACGGCATCACCAGCAATGGTCTGGTGAATGTAACGCTGGCAGCGACTGCTACGGCTTGGAAATACTCCCTCAATGGCGGCGCAACATTCACCCCCGGCACCGGCACCGGCGTTACCTCCTTCACCCTGCCCGAAGGCGAGTATGACGCTGAGGCTGACGATGACGATGTGCAGGTGGTGCAGACCGTATCCGGCGTTGACTCCATCGCGGCACTGCTCGGCTCTGTGATCGTGGACAAAACGCCACCGAGCATCCCCAACCAAGAGCCCTTCACATTCACCCCGCGCGCGCCCGGTGGCGAGAGTACCCATATAAGGACCGGTGATGAACTGACGATAACGCTGGTCTCCAGCGAAGCGTTGAGCGCGGAGTCGCTTGTGGCTGCCGTCCAACTCGCCGATAACCCCCTGAATTTGCAGGCAACCAGCGACCCCCTCCGGTATGAAGTGGTCTATACGGTGCAGGCTGGCGACAACAACCTCAACACCGTTCTTACCCTGAGCGGTGTTGCCGATCCTGCTGGCAACGAGTTTGCTGAAACGACTTGGAGTTATGACATTCACCTTGACGGCATTCCGCCGAGAGTGGATCCCCTTGACAGTAGCGGCAATATGATTAACAACCAGCGGAGGCTGCTCCTCGAGTTCTCCGAAAAGATTACCGGTTTGGAGAGGGAAGATTTCGTTGGCGAGGGTGCTACCGTGGATGGAGTTTCCAGCGATGGATTCGACCATTTCATCATCTTCACCCCGATTGCGGAAAACTTTACCCTGACCCTCAAAGCGGGAGCAGTGTATGACTTGGCTGATGATGGTCTGACCGAGCAAGGTAACGCGGGACCCGTAGCAGATTTCCTGCTCGAGAGTGCCACCGCGGCGGCGCCCGCGCTGAGCGTGATCTTCCCCGAGATTACGGAAATCGGTGTGATTAACGGTGGGCAGGTATATGCATTCACCTTCTCCGAAGCAGTAACCGGTTTGGATGAAACCGACTTTAGTGATTCCAGAGGTGTCGATGTGGAACAGATTTCCCGAGACACCGCCAGCACCTACCGCATGGTATTCACCCCGAGGGCGGCAACCTTCACCCTGATCCTTAACGCGGATAGCGTGAGCGACGAAGCCGGTAATACCGGTCCGGCGGCAGAGCCCGTTGCCGCGAGGAGCGTAACCGGCAGCGCGACATTGACCACCGACACCGCCGCGCCGACGGTGATAACCTTTGTCGACCCCATCCCCGCTGTCCGCACCATTGACAATGCCTCGGAGACACATTCCATCACCTTCTCCGAAGCAGTAACCGGTTTGGATGAAACCGACTTCGCCACTTCCACCGGTGCCACGGTAACTGCCGTTACCGACTCTGGCGACCAAACCACCTACACCATCACCTTCACCCCGACTGCGGCAACTTTCACCCTGACCCTTGCTGCGCATAGCATTGCCGACGGCGCCGCCACCCCGAACACGGGTCCGGCAACCCCGGCGAGCGCGAGCGGCAGCGCGACATTGACTACCGACAACACCGCGCCGAGCGTGAACTTGGGCGAGATTGCGGACGGTGTGATTAGCACCGCGCAGGATCACGATTTCACCTTCGATGAGCCAGTAACTGGTTTGGAAGCGAGCGACTTCTCCGGCACCGGTATCTTCGGCAGAATTACCCTGAGCGGCTCCGGTAGCGCCTACACCATCACCATCATCCCGACTGCGGAAACTTTCACCCTGACGCTGGACGCCAACAGCGTTGTCGACCTCTCCGACAACGCCGGTCCCGCGGCAGAGCCCGCGGCTGCGCGGAGCGTGAGCGGCACCGCGACCCGACCTGACTTCAATACTGATACCACCGCGCCGCACGCGCACTTTGATGTGATCACCGATGCCATGATTAACGCGCGAGGGACGGTCGATCTCACCTTCACCAAAGGGATTAGCGGTTTGGCGAGGGGAGACTTCCGCACTTCCACCGGTGCCAGGGTGACTAAGGTGAGCGGCAGCAACACGACCTACACCATCACCTTCACCCCGACTGCGACCGAATTCACCCTGACCCTTGCCGCCAACGGGGTTCGGGACACCACTCGCAACAGAAATCAGGGACCCCCCGTTGATGTCAGCGTGCGCGGCACCGCGGCACCTGCCGCGCCGACGGTGGAAGAATTTGTGCTTGTCCCCGCCACCGGTCAGGTGATTGGCACGGCAGAGACGGCACGCATCACCTTCTCCGAAGTGGTAACCGGCTTGAGGATCATCGACACCGCCGCTTCCGGCGCCGTAGTGGTTACCATACAATTCACTACTGGTGCCACTCGAGGTAAGCAATACGACATCACCTTCATTCCGACTGCGGTAGCCTTCAGCCTGACCCTTGCCGCGGATAGCGTTGCCAACGCCGGCGGTAGCACCGGACCCGCCAGCGAAGCCACCGTGCGCGGCAGCGCCATCCTGCGCGACACCACCGCGCCAATACTTTCCTTTGCCGAGATTACGCACACCAACGGTGTAGCGGTCGCTCGCGATGTCTTCCTGAACCTTGATGACACCGTGACCGTGGTGTTGCAGTCGTCCGAACCGCTGGCAACGGATTCTCTCGCGGGTGCCGCCCGTTACCTTCTTAATACCGCAGCCTATAGCGGGCAACTGGATATGGTTGCCATCCCCGACACCGCCGAGGACTCCAACCGATATAGCGTAACCTATACCATCACCGCCGCGCCGCCGCGCACTAGTGATGATTCGAACATCTTAAGGTTGCGCGTGAGCGATGTCCGCGATGAGTCCGGAAATCGCGCCGCGGATATAGATTTCACGACCGCTAATTTCATAATAAGACATATCGTAGACACCACCCCGGTGCCGCTGGCTCTGAACGGGGCGGCGATCGTGCGCGTGGCAGTTGACGGCGCTTATACCGATCTGGGCACCACGGGTGCTGTGTTGGACGGGGACGAGCCCGACACCTTGAGCACGGTGATTACCGATTCTGCTAACGGGGTCGTTGCCGCAGTGGATACCAGCGAGGACGGCAGATTCACCTACACCTACACCGCGACTGATGTGGCTGGCAATAGCGTTACACTCAGCCGCGCCGTAATCGTGGGCAGCCTGCCGTCGCCGACCCTCGCGCTCAATAGCGACACCGGTGAATCCAATAGCGACGGCATCACCAACGATGGACGAGTGAATGTGGGCGTGCTGGCCGCTGCCGCCTGGAAATACTCCACCAATGGCGGCGCTGATTTCATCGCTGGCAGCGGCAGCAGTTTCACCCTGACGCAAGGCATATACGCCGCGGACGCGGTGCAGGTCGTGCAGACCGTATCCGGCATCGACTCCGCGGCAGCCCGCCTGGACGCGGTGACCGTGGACACCACGTCGCCGACCCTTGCCCCCATGACGGTCGCGGGTGTGATTGGCGTCGAACAGTCATTCACTATCACCTTCCCCGAAGCGGTTACCGACTTTGTTGCCAGCGACCTCTTCCTCTTGCGTGTCAATCTGGCAAGCCTGACCGCCGCTGCCGACCGCACCACCTATACCCTCGTCATCACGCCACGCGAAGCAAATTTCTCCCTGACCCTTGCCGCGAATAGTGTGCATGACATCGCCGGCAACCGCGGGCCCGCAAGGAGTGTGCGCATAACCGGCAGCGCGACTGCGGCGCTACTCGCCACGCCGAGCATCACGCTCAATAGCGACACCGGTATTTATTCTGGCGACCGCACCACCAACGATGATGTGGTGAATGTGATTGTGCTGAGCGGTGCCGTCTGGGAATATTCCATCAATGGCGGCACTGATTTCACCGCCGGCAGCGGCAGCAGTTTCACGGTGCCTGAAGGCGGCTATACCGATAATCAGGTGCGCGTGCGCCAGACTCTGGCTGGCGAGACTTCCGCCTTTGCCGGTCTTGCCGCCTTTACCATTGATACTACGCCGCCGACGGTGGCGACCTTTGACGACCTCCCGGACACCGACCCCGCGCGTGAGGTTGGCGCGCGGCAGACGCACACCATCATCTTTGATGAGCCAGTAGCCGATGTGGGAGATGCGGATTTCTCGGTTACTGGCGCCACGCTGGATCGCGTACACTGCCGGCGCGATAGCGACACCTGCACGCTCACCTTCACCCCGACCGATACCACCTTCAGCCTGACCCTTGCCGCGGATAGCATGAGCGACATCGCCGGCAACATAGGTCCCGCGACCGAGCCAGCAGCAGATAGAAGCGCGCGCGGCAACGCGGCGATCAACCAGCCGCCGGTTGCCGATGCGGGAGACGATCAGGAGCAGGTGCTGGTCGGCGCGGAAGTTACGCTGGACGGCTCTGGCAGTAGTGACCCCGAGCAAGCGAGCGATACGCTGGATTATGCATGGACGCATACTTTGACCGATGGCGTTGCGCCCACCCCGCCCATTATTTTGAGCGGCGGCACCACCGCCATGCCGACCTTCACCGCGCCCGAGCGTAACGCGGTATTGGTGTTCACGCTGACCGTGACCGATGCTGCCGTGGTCGCCAACAGCGACAGCGACAGCGTAACCATCACCATCGCCAACCACGCGCCGACCCTTGACCCCATGACCGCAGCGTCGCCGGAGTATACCGAGGGCGACAGCATAGCCGTAGCGACCTACCGTGCGGATGATGCCGAGGGCGGCACCATTCGCTGGAGCCTCACGGGCGTGGATGCGGAGTTCTTTACGCTCAACCGCGAAAGCGGCGTATTGACTTTCAATCAGTCGCCGGACTTTGAAGCCCCGACCGACCGCGTTGACCCGGCCGATGACACGGTCGTCGCTGGCGATAATCGGTATCAAATCACTGCTATCGCCACCGATGACGGCGTGCCGCCTATGAGCGTTGCCGCTAACATCACGGTAACGGTGACCAATGCGAATGAGCCGGGCAACATCGGCGTCATAGACGGCAACGCGCAGGTCGGGCAGGAATTGACCGCCGGCGAAGTAACCGACCCGGATTCGCCGCCGGGTGGCCCTACGCCGGTTACGGTCAATAGTTATAGATGGGAAAGGTCGTCAGACGGCACCGCCTACACTACCATCTTGAGTACCCGTGGCTCTACCACCCTCAAAACCTACACGCTGATAGCCGCTGATCTTGCCCATACCATTCGAGTCGTCGCCCTTTACGCCGACGGTCATGGTCCCTTCAAGGAAGTTACCAGCGCGGCAACCCACGCCGTGGTCGGCGCGGACGCACTGCCTACCCCGCGCATCGCGCTCAACAGCGACACTGGTGTTTCAGATAGCGACCGCCTCACCAACGATAATGTGGTGAATGTGCTGGATGTGGCGGACGACGCCACCTGGGAATACTCCACCGATGGCGGTGCCACCGATTTCGTCGCCGGCAGCGGTAGCAGTTTCACAGTGCCTGAAGCGGTCTATACCGATGATCAGGTGCGCGTGCGCCAGAAGACGGATGACCAGACTTCCGCCTACGCCGGTCTTGCCGCCTTTACCCTTGATGTTACGCCGCCGCAGGTGCGGAACTTTGCCAGCGAGCCCCCCACGGGTCGTGAAATTGGCACGAAAAATTTCCGCACCATACACTTCACCGAAGCGGTAACCGTCGGGCTGGAAGCCTTCGCCACTTCCACCGGTGTTACCCTAATTAGTCTTGACCACCTCGTGCCTCCCATCCTGGATATCCGCGACCTCTTCTACGCCCCGACCGCGAAAGGCTTCACCCTGCGCCTTGCCGCCAATAGTGTGCTGGACCTCGCCGGCAACGAGGGTCCGACAGCAGCGGCAAGCGTGGCCGGCACCGCGCAGGACACCACCCCGCCGAGCGCGGTTTTTGGCGCACTTAGTGATGAGAGTATTATTGGCGCCGAACAGGAAATCAGCCTCACCTTCAGTGAGTTGGTGACCAATGTGTCGCTCAACGACTTCAGCACTTCCACCGGGGTTACGGTGAATAGGATAACTCAAGTTGACCCCGCCACCCCTGATGTCCCCACTGACCCGATCGCCGCCGAGGTGCATACCATCCACTTCACGCCGACCTTGGCAGCCTTCACCCTGACCCTTAATAGAGGCAGCGTAAGCGACCGGTTTGGCGCCGCCGGTCCCATCAGCCCGGAGAGCGTGAGCGGCAACGCGACTACGGATGCGGACTTGTCCGACTTAACGCTCTCGGTCGGCGCCTTGATGCCGGCCTTTGACGCCGACACCATCGGCTACACCATCGATGTGGCGAATGAGGTGGCAAGCACCACGGTCACGCCGACCGCGGCGGTCGCCGGCACCAGCATAACCGTGCAAGGCACGGTGGTTGAAAGTGGCATCACTTCCGGCGCGGTCAATCTGGATGCGAATGGCGACCCAACCGACATCCGCATTGTTGTAACCGGCGCCAGTGCTTTCACGAAAACCTACACCGTTACCATTAGCCGCGCCGTCAACACCGCGCCGGTCGTGCGCGGGCGGGCGGCAGTGCGTCTTGCCGAAAACGCCGACCGCGCAGTAGCGACCTACACCGCGACTGATGCCGAGAGCGATGACGCCGCCCTGATCTGGTCGGTCGCTGGCGTGGATGCGGGGTTCTTTGAAATCAGCAGCAGCGGCGCATTGAGTTTCAGCGCTAGCCCGGACTTTGAAGCCAAAGCCACGCCCATCTACGCGGTTACCGTAACCGCCACCGATGACGGCGCGCCGAATGTGGCAGGCACATTGGCGGTAACGGTTACGCTTACCGATGCGGACGATGATGGCGCGGTGACCATCAGTGGCGCGGCGCAGATCGGGGCCACCTTGACCGCCACAATAATCGACCCGGACGGCGGGATTACTGACCCCACCTATCAATGGCAAAGCGCGGGCGCGGACAATGTATATTCCGAGACGGACACGAGTAGTAACGCGCCGACCTACCTCATAGTGCCGGCTGATTTGAGCGAGACCATTCGAGTAACCGCCACTTACGCCGACGCCTTCGGCTCCAGCGAGCGGGTTACCAGCGACCCGACCGCCATCGTGGCCAGCAGGGGCGGAGACCCCACCGCGCCGACTATCGGCAACGCTCCGCCCACCTTCACGCCGATGAAATCAGATGGCACCACGCGCCTGAAGATCGGTGATGAGGTCACCATGACGCTGTTCGCCAGCGAAGCGTTGAACGAGGCTTCGCTTACACATTCCGTGTTACTCGGCGATGGCACAGGGGGCGATGGCGCAGGGCATGAGGTATTGTCTTTGCAGGTCGGCGACAAGGACTTCGAATACACCCTAACCTATACGGTGCAGGCCGACGACAACACGCAGGATGTCTCCTTGACCGTGCGCAGTGGTGACGGTATTACGGATGTGTCCGGCAACCCGCTTGATGAAACGGCGCTATTGACCTACGACATTGCTCTGGACGGCATCCTGCCGAGCGTAACCACCTTTGCCCCGGTCCCGGTCGTGCGTAGGATTGGCAACTCGGAGACGCACACCATCACCTTCAGTGAGCCGGTGGTCGGTTTGGATGCCCGTGCCTTCGCCGCTTCCACCGGTGCCAGCGTAACTAAGGTGACCGACTCCGGCGACCAAACCACCTATACCATTGACTTCACGCCGACCGCGGCAGACTTCACCCTGATGCTTGCCATGAACTCAGTAACCGACACGGCTGTTGATGGGGTCAGCGACATCGGCGACGACGACCAGGGCCTCGGCAACCGCGGTCCGACAACTGTGGCGAGCGCGCGCGGCAGCGCCAGCATTGTTGATTCCAGCGCGCCGCTCATCGCGTTAACTATGGACACCGGTGTCTCAAGTGATGACCGCATCACCCGCAATCCTCGGGTGGAGGTAACGCTGGCAGCGGATGCTACGGCTTGGAAATACACCACCGATGGCGACACCACCGCGTTCATAGACGGCACCATCGGCAGAGTATTCTTCGACCTGCCGACAGAACGCGACTATGCCGCGGATGATGTGCAGGTCGTGCAGATTCAATCGGGCGCGGACTCCGACCCGGCACGGCTCGGCACGGCTACCTGGGACATGACCGCCGCCACGGTAGTGACCTTTGTTGACCCGATTCCCGACTCCAACCCGGCGCGTTTCATTGGCGACACCACACAGACGCACCGCATCACCTTCAGCGAAGCGGTAACCGGTTTGACCGCGCAGGATTTCTCCGAATCCACCGGTGCCTCGGTGTATAACGTGTCCGGCTCCGGCACCGACTACCGCGTCCATTACATCCCGACCGAGACATCGTTCACCCTGACCCTTGCCGCGAATAGCCTGCACGACATCGCCGGCAACCCGAGCCCGGCAAGCGCGCAGAGTGCGAGTGGCAGCGCGCTACCATCCGCGTCAACGGTTGCGGACTTGTCATCGCTGACGATCACGCAACAAACATCGGGCGCGGCTACCAGAGCCGGCACCTTGTCGCCCACCTTTACTGCCTCGGTGCTGGGCTACACCGCCGAGGTGGAAAATGATGTGGTAAATGTCAGACTAACGCCGACTACGGCTGGCGATGTCGCAAGCATAATCGTGCGCGGCATCGGGGTTAGCAGTGGCGCGGCTTCCAGCGCGGTCACTCTGGAGGTCGGCGAAAACCCGGCAATCGCCATCATCGTAACCGCCGCGGACACCACTACCACGAAAACCTACACCGTTACCGTGACCCGCGCCGCACCCGCGGCACCGGTCATCGCGCTGGCCACGGATACCGGTTTGCCAAACGATGGCATCACCAGCAATGGGCTGGTGAATGTAACGCTGGCAGCGACTGCTACGGCTTGGAAATACTCCCTCAATGGCGGCGCCGACTTCACCACCGGCACTGGCACCGGCGCTACCTCCTTCACCCTGCCCGAAGGCGAGTATGACGCTGAGGCTGACGATGACGATGTGCAGGTCGTGCAGACCGTATCCGGCGTTGACTCCATGCCGGCACTGCTCGGCTCTGTGATCGTGGACAAAACGCCACCGAGCATCAACCTAAGGGGCAGCGACAGCATCACCCTGACCGTGGGCGATACCTATACCGAACGCGCCACCGTCACGGATAACATTGACAACGACGTCGTGCTGGTCGCAAGCGAGACAGTGGACACCACCACCGCCGCCACCTACACCCTTACCTACAGCGCAACCGATGCGGCAGGTAATGCAGCCGAGCAGGTGACCCGCACCGTCATCGTGAACCCGGCCGTGGGCGCCAAGCCGGTTATCGTTGGCAGTGAAGCGGTGAGTCTTTTCGAGAACACAGAGACAGTGGCGACCTACACCGCCACGCAAGATGCCGATGGCAACCCCATTAGCGTTACCTGGACACGCTCCGGCGCGGATGCGGGCTTGTTCGCTATTAGTGACGACGGTAGGTTGGGTTTTGCGAATGACCCCAACTATGAAGACCCGCAGGACGCTGACGCCGACAACGTCTATCAGATTACCGTGATCGCCACCGATAGCACCACGAGTGTGCGCAGTGAACTTGAGGTTACGGTAACCGTGACCAATGCGGATGAGCCGGGCCGCATCAGCGCGATCACCGGCGCCATTCAAGTTGGGCGGGAATTGACCGCCGGCACAATAACCGACCCGGATTCGCCGCATCCGTCTTCGCCGGTTACGCCTACCGGCTGGCAATGGCAAGACGCGGCAGACGACTCCAACATCGCCGCTGCTAGCAGCGCGCCGACCTACACCCTAACCGCAGATGAGGTGGGCAAGACCATTCAAGTCATCGTTACTTACACCGATGGTCATGGTCCCGACAAGACGGTTACCAGCGCGCCGACTGGCGAGGTGCTTGCCGCGGACGTAACCCTGTCCTCGGATGCGAACTTGACCGGCTTAACGCTCTCGGCTGGCGCCGCCTTGTCGCCCGCCTTTGCTGCCGACACCGTGGACTACACCGCCGAGGTGGGTAATGCGGTAACCCGCATCAGAGTTACGCCGGAATATGACACCGCAACGGTAACGGTGAATAGGAATCCGAATCAGGTTGCCAGTGGCCGCGCCTCCGCGCCGATTGACCTGAATGTTGGCGAAAACGCCATCCCCATCGTGGTTACCGCCCAGGACGCCACCACCACGAAAACCTACACCGTTACCGTGACCCGCGCCGCGTCTACGGATGCCAATCTGGCTAGCCTGACCCTAATGGTTGGCGGCAACCCGATCATGCTGAATGAAACGGTCGCGCCCGACCTGCTCGAATACACCGCGAGGGTGCCGGCCGGTACGACCGGGGTTGTCATCACGGCGACTTCTGCTAATCCCAATGCAGGACTGGATCTTGACGGTGCCGAACTCGGCACGGGTTCCGTTTCCGAGCGTTTTGGAATCAACACCGGAACGACCAGGTTTGTTATTGATATTACCGCCGAGGACGGCACCACCACTAAAAAATACGCAGTAACCATCACCGTGCCGGTTACCGCCAACACCGCGCCGCCGGTCATCGCCACTGACAACCAAGCGGTGGAATTTCCCGAGAACAGCGAGGATAGGGTGGCGACCTTCACCGCGACTGATGCCGAGGGCGACGCCATTACCTGGTCGTTGGCTGGCGATGATCGGTTATTCTCGATTAGTGCCACCACCGGCCAAATGGATATCAACAATCCGCTGGACTTTGAAAACCCGATAGACGCAAACGCGGATGGCGTCTACGAGATTACGGTTATCGCCACCGATGACGGCGTGCCGCCTTTGAACAACGAACTGGCGGTCACGATTAGGATTACCGATGCGGATGATCCGGGTAGCATCGGCATCATTGACGACGACGTGCGGGTCGGGCAGACCTTGACCGCGCCCACAGTAATCGACCAGGACGGCGTGGTTGCTGTTACCGCACATCAATGGCAAGCCGACAGCACCGCCATCGGCAGTGCCACCGCCGAGACCTACCTCCTGACGGCAGCCGAAGAGGGCAAGAAAATTCGAGTCATGGTCACTTACACCGACGGCGGCGACTACGCCGACGACGACGATGGCAGCGGCAAAGTAGTCACCAGCAGGGAAACGGGAGACGTGGTCTCCGATGCCGCACCCGCGCGACCGACCCTTGAGTTAACTCTGGACACCGGTCTCTTGCCAGACGATGGCATCACCAACGATGGTCGAGTGAATGTGACTGCTCTGGCAGCCGGCGCCACCTGGAAATACTCCACCAATAGCGGCACTGATTTCACCGACGGCACCGACATCGACTCTGGCACCAGCGTCGCCTTCTTCACCCTGCCTCGCAGCAGTAGTTATGCCCTTGGCCAGGTGCAAGCCGTGCAGACCTTAGGCAGCATTGACTCCGCCGCCGCCTACTTGCCACCAGTTACCGTGGATACCACCGCACCGGTCATCAACGCGGCGGGCGACCTCACCCTGACGGTAGGCGATCCCTTTGTGGATAAAGCCTTCGCCATTGATTCTGCTTTTAACCAGGTCCCGCTGGTCACAACTGGCGATGCAGTAGACACCAACATCCTCGGCACCTATACCATTATCTATAACGCGCAGGATCTCGCCGGTAATGAAGCCGAGCAGGTGACCCGCACCGTCATCGTGGAAGCCGACGACGATGCCGCCAACATCGCGCCGGTGGCTAATGCGGGTGCCGATCAGCCCAACGTGACCGCCGGCGCAACCGTAACGCTGGACGGCAGCGCCAGCAGCGACTCCGATGGCACTATCCAGAGTTATGCATGGGAGCATACTTCAACCAGTGGCACTACGTCGCCCATGGCAGTCACCGTGGCAAATGGCGAGACCTCGACCTTCACCGCGCCGGCCACCGCCGCGATCCTGGTCTTCACCCTGACCGTAACCGATGATGACGCTGCCCGCGACACCGACACGGTAACCATCACCGTAACCGAGCCTGAGGGTCCGGGTCCGCTCGCGGAATTTGATGAGGATACCCTCGTTGATCAGGCGGTCGGCGATACAGGGCGCGTCGACCTCATATTCTCCGACCCGGTATCCAACTCGCCGATAAATGTAAATGGCTTGGCGATAGCAGATTTCTCCGATTCCACGGGGGTCGTGGTATTTAGCATTGGTAGCCCCAGCCCCACCGGCACCTATCCAATCTTCTTCATATCGACATCGACAAGCTTCACCCTGACCCTTGCCGCCGACAGCGTAACCGGCACCAGAGGCAACCCAGGACCGGCCGAGCCGGTGAGCATAGTCGGCACTCCGAGAGACGTCGCGCCAAGCGGTAGAGAATTGTCCGCCTTGACTATTTCGCAAGGCACTTTGGATCCCGCCTTTACTCGGGGCAACGAGGATTACACCGCCGAAGTGGGCAATACTGTGACCAGCGTTACCTTCACGCCGACCACGACTGAAGCAACCGCAACCGTAACCGTGGATGGCGCTGCGGTTACCAGTGGCACCCCCTCCGCGCCGGTTGCCCTGACTGTCGGCGAAAACGCAATCGACATCGTCGTTGACGATGGCATCACCTTCAAGAAAAGGTATACCGTAGTCGTTACTCGCGCCGCGACCGTGTCTACGGATGCCAATCTGGCTGCTTTAACTCTCTCGGCTGGCACTCTGGATCCCGTCTTTGCTGCCGACACCACGGCATACACCGTCAGCGTAGACAGTGATGTGGCAAGCGTTATGGTCACGCCGACCGTAAATGCCGCCGTCACCGCCAGCGTAAGCGTTGCTGGCACCGATGTTACCAGTGGCACACCCTCCGCCGCGATTCCGCTGATGGTCGGCGCAAATAACATTGACATTACCGTTACCGCCGAAGATGCCAGCACGAAAACCTACACCGTTACCATAACCCGCGATGCTGACACCACCGCGCCGACGGTGACGGCTTTTGACCCAGTCGTCGGTGCGCGCATCCTTGACAATGCCACGGAGATGCACGACATCACCTTCTCCGAAGCGGTAACCGGTTTGGAAGTCGGCGACTTCACCGCCACCGGTGCTACGATAACGGACGTTAGCAGCAGCGACCAAACCACCTACACCCTCACCTTCACCCCGACCGAGGCAGCCTTCAGCCTGACCCTTGCCGCCAACAGCGTTGCCGACCTCGCGGGCCTCACCGGTCCGGCAAACGATGTGACCGCGAGCGGCACTGCGCAAGTTGTCCTCGCCTTTGAAGGAGACCATGTGCTAACGAGCAATAACCCTGGAAATCACGCCATAGTCGGCAACATTCTGACCCTTGCCTTCAGCGTCAATCTGCCATTGGCAAGCGACCCCACGGTGACCATCGCCGGGCAGTCAGCCACGGTGGTCAAAGGCGATGGCAACAGTTACACCGCGACCTGGACGGTAACCGAGGCGGTTGCCGCGGCGAATGACGGTAACCTGGTGGCGTATAGCATTACCGGATTAGTGGCCGCCGGTTCTACCAGCAATACGCATAGCCTTGGCGATACCGACAGTGATATTCGATTTGACAACACCGCGCCGACTGTGACGGCTTTTGACCCCGTCGTCGGTGAGCGCATCCTTGACAATGCCACGGAGATGCACGACATCACCTTCTCCGAGCCGGTGACCGGTTCGGGCGGCGATGCGTTGGGAGTTGACGACTTCACCGCCACCGGTGCTACGATAACGGACGTTACCAGCAGCGACCAAACCACCCACACCATCACCTTCACCCCGACCGAGACAGCCTTCAGCCTGACCCTTGCCGCCAACAGCGTTGCCGACCTCGCGGGCCTCACCGCTCCGGCAAACGATGTGACCGCGAGCGGCACTGGCACTGCGCAAGTTGCCCTCGCCTTTGAAGGAGACCCGGTATTGACCAGCAGTAACGCTGGAAATTTCGCCACAGTCGGCGATACCCTGACCCTGACCTTCACCGTCAATCAGGCATTGGAAAGTCTGCCGAACGTGAGCATCGGTGGCGATGCGGCAACGGTGACCCAAGGCGCGGGCAACAGTTACACCGCGACCCAGCCGGTGACCCAGAGCCTTGCCAGGGGGAAAGACGGTGCCTTTGTGATGTATAGCATTACCGGATTAGTGGCAGCCGGTTCTATCAGCAATACGCTTAGCCTTGGCGATACCGAAAGTGCTATTCGATTTGACCTCACCGCGCCGAGCCCAACCTTCGGCGACATTGCCGCAGGTGTGATTGGCACCGCGCAGGATCACGACATCACCTTCAATGAGGCGATTACCGCACTGACTGACACCGACTTCGCCACTTCCATCGGTGCCACGGTGAGTAGTGTTGCCCTCAACACCGACCCCAGCGCCGAGCCCAACACCTACACCATCACCTTCACGCCGAGCGCGACCGAGTTCACCATCACCCTTGCCGCCAACGCGGTGAGCGACCTCGCCGGACTCACCGGTCCGGCGACGGCGGCAAGCGTGACCGGCAGCGCGACACAACCCACGGCAACGGCTACCGACTTGTCATCGCTGACTACCACAGCCGGTGACTTGTCGCCCATCTTTAATGTCGCCGTCATAAACTACAACGTCGGCGTATTGAATGGGGTAACCAGCACCACGGTCACGCCGACTGCTGTCGCCGGTGCAACCCTAACCGTTGCTGGCACGGCGGTTACCAGCGGCACCCCCTCCGGCGACATTCCGCTGAATGTCGGCGAAAACGCCATCGCCATCGTCGTCACCGCCGCGGATGGCACCACAGAGAAAACCTACACCGTCACCGTGCGCCGCGCCCCGCTGCCAGTAACCCTCGCGCTGGCTGCGGACACCGGTGCTTCAGATAGCGATCGCATCACCAGCAATGGGCAGGTGGATGTAACGGGTCTGGCAACCAGTGCCACCTGGAGATACACCATCAATGGCGGCAGCACTTTCATCCCCGGCACCGGCACCAATTTCACCCTGCCCGAAGGCGACTACACCGCTGACGCCGACGATGAAGATGTACAGGTCGTGCAGAGCGTATCCGGCGCTGACTCCGTCCCCGCCAGCCTGGCAGCGGTTACCGTGGACACCACCGCACCGGTCATCACCTTGACCGACGACACCGTAGCGGGCAACACCGGCGTGGTCGGCACCGCTTACACTGACCCGGGCGCCACCGCCATGGATAATGTGGATACCAGCGTGGATGTCGTTCTCGGTGGCGATACACTCGACATCAACACCGTCGCCGGCACCTACTTGATTACCTACGACGCAACCGACACCGCCGGTAATGGCGCCGTGCAGGTGGAACGCACCATCACCGTAACCGAGCCGGTCGCCACCAACCAGCCGCCAGTGGCTAATGCGGGTGCCGATCAGCCCAACGTGACCGCCGGCGCAACAGTGACGCTGACCGGCGCCGGTAGCAGCGACTCCGATGGCACTATCCAGAGTTATGCATGGACGCATACTTCAACCGATGGTGCTACGCCCACCACGCCCATCATCGTGGCAAATGGCGAGACCTCGACCTTCACCGCGCCGGACACCGCCGCGGTGCTGATCTTCACCCTGACCGTTACCGATGATTCCGGTGACTCCGCCACCAACACCGGCGAAGACACGGTAACCATCACCGTCGTGCCAGTGGTCGCCAACATCGCACCGACTGCCAATGCGGGCGGCGACCAGAGCGCGACCACCGGCACGCAAGTAACGCTGACCGGCGCCGGTAGCAGCGACTCCGATGGCACTATCCAGAGTTATGAATGGGTGCATACTTCAACCGATGGTAGTGCGCCCAGCACGCCCATCATCGTGGCAAATGGCGAGACCGCGACCTTCACCCCGGACACCGCCGCGGTCCTGGTGTTCACCCTGACCGTAACCGATGATGCCGGTGCCAGCCACAGCGACACGGTAACCATCACCGTAACCGAACCGGCCGCCGCACTGACCGCAGAATTTGCGAACATCACTGGCGCCCTTGTTGGCGGGACAGAGGAGGTCAACATCACCTTCTCCGAGGGAGTAACTGGCTTGGATCAAACTGATTTCTCCGCCCGCGGTGCCAGAATAACTGGCCTTAACGAATTCGAGGATGACTTCTATGTCGTCAGTTACACCCCGGACGAGGCATCCTTCCGCCTGACCCTTGCCGCCGATAGCGTAACCATCATCTCCAGCGGGGCAACCGGACCCGCCGAGCTGGTGTTCATCGATGGCACTGCGGGACCCAGAGTGGTGGAACTTGCCTTTACCGCAGGACCTGAACTGACCAGCAGTAATGGAAATTTCGCCACAGTCGGCGATACCCTGACCCTGACCTTCACCGTCAATCAGGCAATAGCGACGTCGCAGGTGAACATCGCTGGCCGGCGATTCACAGCGACAAAAGGCGCGGGCAATGATTACACCGCGACCCGGACGGTGACCGAGGAGCTTGCCGAGGCGAATGACGGTGCCCCTGTGACGTATAGCATTTCACGACTGTTTGCCGTCGGTTCTACCCGCAATCTGTCTTATCCCTTTACCGACAGTGATATTCGATTTGACAACACCGCGCCGAGCCCAACCTTCGGCGCCCTTGCCGATGATAATGTGATTGGCACCGCGCAGCCGACGCCGGTCAGCCTCACCTTCAATGAGGCGGTTACCGCACTGACTGAGACCGACTTCGCCACTTCCATCGGTGTCACAGTAGATAGGGTTAGCGGCTCCGGCACCGCCTATAGCATCTACTACACCCCAAGCGCGCTAGCCTTCACCCTGACCCTTGACGCGGGTAGCGTAACCGACCTCGCGGGCCTCACCGGTCCGGCAAACGATGTGACCGCGAGCGGCACTGCGCAAGCTGTCCTCGCCTTTGAAGGAGACCATGCGCTAACGAGCAATAACCCTGGAAACTTTGCCATAGTCGGCAACATTCTGACCCTGACCTTCAGCGTCAATCTGCCATTGGCAAGCGACCCCACGGTGACCATCGCCGGGCAGTCAGCCACGGTGGTCAAAGGCGATGGCAACAGTTACACCGCGACCTGGACGGTAACCGAGGCGGTTGCCGCGGCGAATGACGGTAACCTGGTGGTGTATAGCATTACCGGATTAGTGGCAGCCGGTTCTACCAGCAATACGCTTAGCATTGGCGATACCGACAGTATTATTCGATTTGACACCACCGCGCCGACTGTGACGGCTTTTGACCCCGTCGTCGGTGAGCACACCCTTGGCAATGCCACGGAGATGCACGACATCACTTTCTCCGAGCCGGTAACCGGTTCGGGCGGCGATGCGTTGGGAGTTGACGACTTCACCGCCACCGGTGCTACGATAACGGACGTTACCAGCAGCGACCAAACCACCCACACCATCACCTTCACCCCGACCGAGACAGCCTTCAGCCTGACCCTTGCCGCCAACAGCGTTGCCGACCTCGCGGGCCTCACCGGTCCGGCAAACGATGTGACCGCGAGCGGCACTGCGCAAGTTGCCCTCGCCTTTGAAGGAGACCATGTGCTAACGAGCAATAACCCTGGAAACTTTGCCATAGTCGGCAACATTCTGACCCTGACCTTCAGCGTCAATCAGGCATTGGCAAGCGACCCCACGGTGACCATCGCCGGGCAGTCAGCCACGGTGGTCAAAGGCGATGGCAACAGTTACACCGCGACCTGGACGGTAACCGAGGCGGTTGCCGCGGCGAATGACGGTAACCTGGTGGCGTATAGCATTACCGGATTAGTGGCCGCCGGTTCTACCAGCAATACGCTTAGCATTGGCGATACCGACAGTATTATTCGATTTGACACCACCGCGCCGACTGTGACGGCTTTTGACCCCGTCGTCGGTGAGCGCATCCTTGACAATGCCACGGAGATGCACGACATCACTTTCTCCGAGCCGGTAACCGGTTCGGGCGGCGATGCGTTGGGAGTTGACGACTTCACCGCCACCGGTGCTACGATAACGGACGTTACCAGCAGCGACCAAACCACCCACACCATCACCTTCACGCCGACCGAGACAGCCTTCAGCCTGACCCTTGCCGCCAACAGCGTTGCCGACCTTGCGGGCCTCACCGGTCCGGCAAACGATGTGACCGCGAGCGGCACTGCGCAAGTTGCCCTCGCCTTTGAAGGAGACCCGGTATTGACCAGCAGTAACGCTGGAAATTTCGCCACAGTCGGCGATACCCTGACCATTGCCTTCAGCGTCAATCAGGCATTGGCAAGCGACCCCACGGTGACCATCGCCGGGCAGTCAGCCACGGTGGTCAAAGGCGATGGCAACAGTTACACCGCGACCTGGACGGTAACCGAGGCGGTTGCCGCGGCGAATGACGGTAACCTGGTGGCGTATAGCATTACCGGATTAGTGTCAGCCAGTTCCGCCAGAAATACGCATAGCCTTGGCGATACCGACAGTGCTATTCGATTTGACACCACCGCGCCGAGCCCAACCTTCGGCGCCCTTGCCGATGATAATGTGATTGGCACCGCGCAGCCGACGCCGGTCAGCCTCACCTTCAATGAGGCGGTTACCGCACTGACTGAGACCGACTTCGCCACTTCCATCGGTGTCACAGTAGATAGGGTTAGCGGCTCCGGCACCGCCTATAGCATCTACTACACCCCAAGCGCGACCGAGTTCACCATCACCCTTGCCGCCAACGCGGTGAGCGACCTCGCCGGACTCACCGGTCCGGCGACGGCGGCAAGCGTGACCGGCAGCGCGACACAACCCACGGCAACGGCTACCGACTTGTCATCGCTGACTACCACAGCCGGTGACTTGTCGCCCATCTTTAATGTCGCCGTCATAAACTACAACGTCAGCGTATTGAATGGGGTAACCAGCACCACGATCACGCCGACGGCTGTCGCCGGTGCAACCCTAACCGTTGCTGGCACGGCGGTTACCAGCGGCGCCCCCTCCGGCGACATTCCGCTGAATGTCGGCGAAAACGCCATCGCCATCGTCGTCACCGCCGCGGATGGCACCACAGAGAAAACCTACACCGTCACCGTGCGCCGCGCCCCGCTGCCAGTAACCCTCGCGCTGGCTGCGGACACCGGTTCCTCGCCAACGGATCGCATCACCAGCAATGGGCAGGTGGATGTAACGGATCTGGCAACCAATGCCATTTGGAGATACACCATCAATGGCGGCAGCACTTTCACCCCCGGCACCGGCACCAGTTTCACCCTGCCCCAAGGCGTATATGCTGCTGGCGTGGTGCAGGTCGTGCAGAGCGTATCCGGCGTTGACTCGCTGGCAACCAGCCTGGCTGCGGTTACCGTGGACACCACCGCACCGGTCATCACCTTGGAGAACGACACCGTAGCGGGCAACACCGGCGTGGTCGGCACCGCTTACACTGACCCGGGCGCCACCGCCACGGATAATGTGGATACCAGCGTGGATGTCGTTCCCGGTGGCGATACACTCGACATCAACACCGTCGCCGGCATCTACTTGATTACCTACGACGCAACCGACACCGCCGGTAATGGCGCCGTGCAGGTGGAACGCACCGTCACCGTAACCGCACCGGACACCACCGCGCCGACTGTGAACTTCGGCACTATTGCCGAAGGTGAGGTTGAGGTCGCGCAGGAGCACGACATCACCTTCTCCGAAGCGGTAACCGGTTTGGCGAGGGGTGATTTCTCCAGCACCGGTGTCGCCGTAACTGCCGTGAGTGGCGTCGACAATGCCTACACCCTCACCCTCATCCCAAGCGCAATAGCCTTCACCCTGACCCTTGACGCGGATAGCGTGACAGACGCCGCCGGCAACCCGAACGCGGCGGCGAGCGTGAGCGGCACCGCGCTGCCGGGCAACCAGTTTCCGATTGCCAATGCCGGCGCCGCGCAGGATGTAACCACCGGCGCAACAGTAACGCTGGACGGCTCTGGCAGTAGCGACCCCGATGGCGATGCCCTGACCTACTCCTGGACGCATACTTCAACCGATGGTAGTGCGCCCAGCACGCCCATCATCGTGGCAAATGGCGTGACCTCGACCTTCACCGCGCCGGACACCGCCGCGGTCCTGGTCTTCACCATGCGCGTAACCGATGGCACCGATGCCAGCACCGGCACGGTAACCATCACCGTAACCGAACCGGCCGCCGACAATCAGCCGCCGGTTGCCGAGGCGGGCGACCCGCAGAGCGTGACCACCGGCACGCAAGTAACGCTGACCGGCGCCGGTAGCAGCGACTCCGATGGCACTATCCAGAGTTATGAATGGGTGCATACTTCAACCGATGGTAGTGCGCCCAGCACGCCCATCATCGTGGCAAATGGCGAGACCGCGACCTTCACCCCGGACACCGCCGCGGTCCTGGTGTTCACCCTGACCGTAACCGATGATTCCGGTGACGCCGACACCAACACCCACAGCGACACGGTAACCATCACCGTAACCGAACCGGCCGCCGCCGCACTGACCGCAGAATTTGCGAACATCACTGGCGCCCTTGTTGGCGGGACAGAGGAGGTCAACATCACCTTCTCCGAGGGAGTAACCGGCTTGGATCAAACTGATTTCTCCGCCCGCGGTGCCACAATAACTGGCCTTAACGAATTCGAGGATGACTTCTATGTCGTCAGTTACACCCCGGACGAGGCCTCCTTCCGCCTGACCCTTGTCGCCGATAGCGTAACCATCATCTCCAGCGGGGCAACCGGACCCGCCGAGCCGGTGTTCATCGATGGCACTGCGGGACCCAGAGCGGTGGAACTTGCCTTTACCGCAGGACCTGGACTGACCAGCAGTAATGGAAATTTCGCCACAGTCGGCGATACCCTGACCCTGACCTTCAGCGTCAATCAGGCATTGGAAAGTCTGCCGAACGTGAGCATCGGTGGCGAAGCGGCAACGGTGACCCAAGGCAGCGGCAACACTTACACCGCGACCCAGCCGGTGACCGAGAGCCTTGCCATGGGGAAAGACGGTGCCTTTGTGATGTATAGCATTACCGGATTAGTGGCCGCCGGTTCTACCAGCAATACGCTTAGCCTTGGCGATACCGACAGTGATATTCGATTTGACAACACCGCGCCGAGCCCAACCTTCGGCGCCCTTGCCGATGATAATGTGATTGGCACCGCGCAGCCGACGCCGGTCAGCCTCACCTTCAATGAGGCGGTTACCGCACTGACTGAGACCGACTTCGCCACTTCCATCGGTGTCACAGTAGATAGGGTTAGCGGCTCCGGCACCGCCTATAGCATCTACTACACCCCAAGCGCGCTAGCCTTCACCCTGACCCTTGACGCGGGTAGCGTAACCGACCTCGCGGGCCTCACCGGTCCGGCAAACGATGTGACCGCGAGCGGCACTGCGCAAGCTGTCCTCGCCTTTGAAGGAGACCATGCGCTAACGAGCAATAACCCTGGAAACTTTGCCATAGTCGGCAACATTCTGACCCTGACCTTCAGCGTCAATCTGCCATTGGCAAGCGACCCCACGGTGACCATCGCCGGGCAGTCAGCCACGGTGGTCAAAGGCGATGGCAACAGTTACACCGCGACCTGGACGGTAACCGAGGCGGTTGCCGCGGCGAATGACGGTAACCTGGTGGCGTATAGCATTACCGGATTAGTGTCAGCCAGTTCCGCCAGAAATACGCATAGCCTTGGCGATACCGACAGTGCTATTCGATTTGACACCACCGCGCCGACGGGGACCTTTGCTGCCCTTGCCGATGATAATGTGATTGGCACCGCGCAGGAGCACGACATCACCTTCTCCGAAGCGGTGACCGGTTCGGGCGGCGCAACTCTGGGAGTTGACGACTTCACCGCCACCGGTGCTACGATAACGGACGTTACCAGCAGCGACCAAACCACCCACACCATCACCTTCACGCCGAGCGCGACCGAGTTCACCATCACCCTTGCCGCCAACGCGGTGAGCGACCTCGCCGGACTCACCGGTCCGGCGACGGCGGCAAGCGTGACCGGCAGCGCGACACAACCCACGACAACGGCTGCCGACTTGTCATCGCTGACTACCACAGCCGGTGACTTGTCGCCCATCTTTAATGTCGCCGTCATAAACTACAACGTCAGCGTATTGAATAGGGTAACCAGCACCACGATCACGCCGACTGCTATCGCTGGTGCAACCCTAACCGTTGCTGGCACGGCGGTTACCAGCGGCACCCCCTCCGGCGCGATTGCGCTGATCGTCGGCGCAAACGCCCTTGATATCGTCGTTACCGCCGCGGATGGCACCACAGAGAAAACCTACACCGTCACCGTGCGCCGCGCCCCGCTGCCAGTAACCCTCGCGCTGGCTGCGGACACCGGTGCCTCGCCAACGGATCGCATCACCAGCAATGGGCAGGTGGATGTAACGGATCTGGCAACCAATGCCATTTGGAGATACACCATCAATGGCGGCAGCACTTTCACCCCCGGCACCGGCACCAGTTTCACCCTGCCCGAAGGCGTATATGCTGCTGGCGCCGACGATGAAGATGTGCAGGTCGTGCAGAGCGTATCCGGCGTTGACTCGCTGGCAACCAGCCTGGCTGCGGTTACCGTGGACACCACCGCGCCGGTCATCACCTTGGAGAACGACACCGTAGCGGGCAACACCGGCGTGGTCGGCACCGCTTACACTGACCCGGGCGCCACCGCCACGGATAATGTGGATACCAGCGTGGATGTCGTTCCCGGTGGCGATACACTAGACATCAACACCGTCGCCGGCACCTACTTGATTACCTACGACGCAACCGACACCGCCGGTAATGGTGCCGTGCAGGTGGAACGCACCATCACTGTAACCGCGCCCAACACCGCGCCGGTCATCGCCATCGAAAATGCGGCAGTGGATTATGCCGAGAACGGCGACACGGCAGTAGCGACCTACACCGCGATTGATGCCGAGAGCAACGCCTTTACCTGGGCACTCACTGGCGCGGATTCGGGCTTGCTTACCATTGACCCCGCAAGCGGCGCATTGACTTTCAATACTCCGCCGAACTTTGAAGACGCGCAGGACACCGACAACGACAACGACTATCAGGTTACCGTGACCGCCACCGATGACGGCACGCCGAATGAGTTCAGCACCCTTAATGTCACGATTACGATTACCAATGTGGATGAATCTGGCGCCATCAGCATCACTGGCATCGCGCAGGTCGGGCAGACCTTGACCGCGGGCACGGTAACCGACCCGGATGGCGGAGTAACTGGCATCACCTGGCAATGGGAAAGTGTGGTGGCTGGCGAGAGAAACTATGCGGACATCACTGGTGCCACCGCCGCGACCTACGAACTGACGGCAGCCGAAGAGGGCAAGACCATTCAAGTGTTCGCCGATTACACCGATGGTCATGGTTCCAACAAGAGCGTTACCAGCGCACCGACCGTAACCGTGGTTGCCGCGGATGCGGACCTGTCCACGGATGCGGACTTGTCCGGCTTAACGCTCTCGGTCGGTGCCTTGTCGCCCACCTTTGATGCCGACACCCTCACGGGCTACACCATCAGCGTGGGGAGTATTGTGGCAAGCACCACGGTCACGCCGACCACGGCTGACACCGCGACTGTAACCGTGGCTGGCACGGCGGTTGCCAGCGGTGCAACTTCCGGTGCGATTGCGCTGACCGTCGGCGCAAACACCATCGACATCATCGTTACCGCCCAAAACGGCGTTGCTATGAAAACCTACACCGTCACGGTAACGCGCGCCGTGCCGGACAACAGACCGCCGAGCGTCAGCGGCGAACAGTTTGTGGATTATGAAGAAAATGGTAACACGGCAGTAGCGACCTACACCGCGAATGATCCCGAGGGCGATACCTCAACCTGGAGTCTCTCGGGCGATGATGCGGGGCTCTTTATGATTGATACTGATGGCGTATTGACTTTCAATACTGTGCCGGACTTTGAAAACAAGCAGGACGCTAACGCCGACGACGTATATGAAGTCAGCGTGACCGCCACCGATAACGGCACGCCGAATGAGAGCGGCAGACCACATGGCGTCAAGATTACGGTTACCAATGCGGATGAAGCGGGCACCATCAGCGGCATTAGCGGCACCGTGCAGGTCGGGCAGACCTTGACCGCGGGCACGGTAACCGACCCGGATTCGCCGGATCCGTCTAGGCCGGTTACGGTTACCGCACATCAATGGCAAGGCGACAGCACCAACATAGACAGCGCCACCAGCGCGACCTATACCCTGACGGCAGCGGATGCCGGCAAGGCCATTCAAGTCATCGTCACTTACACCGATGGGGAAGGCACCGGCAAGATGCTCACCAGCACCGTGACCGGCACCGTGACCGTGCCGGACACCACCCCGCCGACCGCGACCTTTGAAGATATCGCCGCCGTCGGTACGATTGGCATCGCGCAGACGCACGCTATTACCTTCTCCGAAGCGGTGACCGGATTGACTGCCGCCGACATCACCGCCACTGGTGCCACAGTGGATAGCGTCTCCGGCTCCGGCACCACCTACACCATCACCTTCACCCCGACCGCGGCAGCCTTCACCCTGACCCTTGCCGCCAACAGCGTGATGGATGCGTCCAGCAACATGGGCTCCGCCAGCGCGGTGAGCGTGACCGGCACCGCGGTAGACGACGACACCGCCCCAGAGATTACCCTCCTGGGTGCCAGTCCCCTGGAGGTCAATCAAGGCACCACCTTCACTGACCCGGGAGCCACGGCGAATGATAATGTAGATGGCGATCTCAGTGCTGACATCGTCGTTGGCGGCGACACAGTGGATACCGACACGCTTGGGGACTACACCCTGACATACAATGTATCCGATGCCGCCGGCAATGCTGCCGAGACGGTCACGCGCATCGTCCGCGTAGTCATCGCACGCGACCTTGCCAGGCTTAATGAAGTGATCCTGCCGGAAGTCGCACGCGCCATGGCTGAGCAGAACGTCAGTGCTATTACGCAGCGCCTTGAGCAAGCACGGCTCTCAACAACAATGGCGGGCAGTGCCAGCTTTGGTGGCGCCAGCAGCCTGGCGGACATCATCAAAACTCAGGGACGCACCGTTGCCGACGACCAGTTTGACTTGAAGCGAGTCCTGGCCGGGTCTGACTTTGTTATGCCTTTGAACGCCAATGGCGCTCGTGGTGGTTCTGGTGGTGACGGTGGCTACCAGGGCATGACCTTCTGGGGTGCGGGCGACTACCGCGACCTGAAGGGTGCTGATGAGGTGCGTTGGGGCGGCGACTTCTTCAGCCTGCACCTAGGCCTGGATGCGCAGTTGAGCGAACGCACCATCCTTGGTGTGTCTGTTTCCAGCAGCCAGGTGAGACTGGACTACACAGACCCCAGCCTGGAAGCCAGTGGCGACTATGACCTGGATATGACCAGTGTGCATCCCTATCTGGGCTGGACAACGGGCGGCCTGGACTTCTGGGCGACTGCCGGCTATGGCGAAGGCGAACTGGAGATCAGTGAAAACGGCGGCCAGACGGACATCCCCGCAAGCGACCTGAGCATGCAGACCCTTGGGGTGGGTACCAGTGGTGTCTTGGCAGAGACTGGCATCACCACGCTGCGACTCAAAACTGAGGTCTTGAGCACCGAACTGGAAGTGGATGCCAGTGAAGAGATAGCGGCAATCACTCAGAAAGCCAGCCGCCTACGGCTGGCTCTGGAAGCAACGCGCAACCAAACCCTGAGCGGGGGAGGGCGACTGGAATCCAGCCTGGAAGTCGGAGCGCGGCAAGATGGCGGCGACGGCGAGACGGGTGCTGGTGCCGAGTTGGGCGGCAGCCTGCTCTACACCAGCCCGGGTGGTAGCCTCACCATGATGGGCAAGGCACGGGTTCTGGTAGCTGGCAAAGGTGATGCTAAGGAATGGGGGCTGAGCGGTGTGATTAGCCTGCGCCCCTCGGCAGACGGAAGCGGCCTGTCGTTTAGTTTGACGCCCGGCTATGGCGTGACCGCCAGCAGCATGCAACAACTCTGGCAGCAAGGGCTGATTGATGACCTGAGTGCTAACGGCCAGGGCAGCGGTGGGGCGAACAGCTACGACTACAGCCCGACCCTGGATGTCCGCCTTGATTACGGCATGAACGCGCCCAGGGGACTTGGTCTCTTGACGCCCTACACTGAACTCAGCATCGGCGACAGGAACATCTATCGCCTGGGCTTGCAGTGGCAGCGCAACCTGTTGTTTGAGCTGAAACTTGTCACCGAGCGCGAAGAAAGCGGAACCTCCGGCCACCGCATCACCGCTGACCACCGCATCTACCTTGAGGGCGAACTGCACTTTTAATTGTCATTCCAGGCGATGGGGGGTTGTTCCCATCCACATTGCGAATTTCGCCGAAGGCGAAAACGCAATGAGCCTTGAAGCCCCCACGGCGACAGCATTTTCCGCAGGAAAATTGCGATAGCCCCAGGCCGAACCCCCCCAGCCCGTCATTCTCGAGCTTGCTCGGGAATCCAGAGTGGCGGCGTAGCCGCCATGCAGTTTGCGAATTTCGCGCAGCGAACCCCCCCCAGCCCGTCATTCTCGAGCTTGCTCGGGAATCCAGAGTGGCGGCGTAGCCGCCATATGTTTTTTGCCGTCATCCCCCCAATTCTGCTAAAATCACTCACAGCGTTGCCTGCGTGTTTGTGATGCTTGCTGGAATCCTTAGAACCTAATAAACGTACCAGGTTGGCGGATATGCGACTTCAAACGCGGCAACCGTTTGTCAGTTCTTCCGCTTGATGAAAAACATTGGAAACACATTGTGGAGATGATTGCGTCATGAAACAGATAACCGAACAAGTAACCAAACACTCGATGAAATATTTTCTTTTTGTCGTCGTGATATTTTCAATCACAGCGGCAACTTTTTCTTCGCCGCTTCATAGCCAAACCAACCAGAGAAACACCCTGATAAAAATGACAACCACGCTGGGTGAAATTGACATCCAACTGTATCCCGACGATGCACCGAAAACGGTAAAAAATTTTATTGACTATGTGCAAAAAGGTCACTTTGATAACCTGATTTTCCATCGTGTAATCCCCGGCTTTATGATTCAAGGCGGCGGTTTCACCGCAGATATGCAACAACGCAAAACCGCACCGCCGATTATCAACGAAGCGGACAACGGTTTGAAAAACACGGTCGGCACATTGTCCATGGCACGCACTTCCGATCCGAATTCCGCGTCCTCGCAATTTTTTATCAATCTGGCAGACAACGCATTTCTCGACCACACTGCTAAAACGTCGCAGGGCTGGGGCTACGCGGTATTCGCCAAGGTGGTGAATGGCATGGATGTGGTTGAAAAAATCGGCGGCGTTGCCACCGGTAATGTCGGCGGGCATGGCGATGTGCCGAATGAACCGGTGATGATTCTCAAGACGGAGATGCGCATTGCGGCTTTCGCGAAGCGAAAACGCAATGAGCCTTGAAGCCCCCACGGCGACAGCATTTTCCGAAGGAAAATTGCGATAGCCCCAGGCGATGGGAACAACCCCCCATCGCCTAGGATGACGGGAAGGGACCCAGGTCGGCGGCCAGTGCCTCTCTGGCCGCATCATTGAGGGTGACCTCCGGCGCAGCGTAGTTTCCATGCTCAATGCCAAAGGTAATCCGCTCTCCACGCTGCGCTGCCGCCATGTCTTCCTGGCCCAATTGGAAGCGCAGAAAATGCACCGCTGATGTTTTGGTTTCGTTGGCGCGTTCCATATCTTCATCAGCAATACCAAAAAGCCTTTCGCCCTCGCCAATGCTGGCCCACACTTTTTGTTCAATGCCAATGAGTTCCTTCAGGCGCTGTTTCCGCTCGTCCACATCCGGATACTGAATCAGCATACTGCACTTCCAGTTGTCGCCGTCGGGAATCAGCGGGTTATATGCGTCCAGCTCTTCCTGGATGCCCGCCGATTCAAATACTTTTTCGATGCGCAGCATCTCCTGAATCTGATACCTGATCGTCAGCAGGTCCTCGAACACCAGCACAACGTGAGCGCCAATTTGCACCCGCCGGTTCTGCTTGTGCGCCATTACTTGTTCGCGAAACTCAGCGCGCTTCTCTGCGTAATCTTCAAGGCCCCATAGATCTTCTCTTGCCAGCATCGCTCGTCTCCACTGATATGCCGTAAGCTATATGCCGTAAGCCATCCGCAGCAGGGACATGGGATGCTCCGGCTTGTGCGCTTTTTCAGACAGCGTAGCTATATGCACTGACGCCATCGGGCAGTCCGAGGCGAAGTGTTGCGGCTCCTGTCGGTCTACCTGGCGCACCACCGGCGCGGCAATTTTCACGGACTTCTGGCGGGTTTCCTTCTTCACGGCATAGGTTCCGTCATGGCCGGAGCAACGCTCAATGGCGTGCACCTGCGTACCCGGCACCAGCGCCAGGATGTCCCTGGTCTTGATACCGATATTCTGCACCCTCAGGTGGCAGGCCACCTGATAACTGATGTCACCCAGCGGGTGCTTGAAATCCGTATTAAGCTCGCCTTCCCTGTGACGCAGGAACAGATATTCAAACGGGTCATAAAACGCCCGTTGCACTTTTTTTACATCAGGATCTTCAGCGTAGAGCAACGGTAATTCCTGTTTGTACATCAACACGCAGGAAGGTATGGGGGCAATCAGATCAAAGCCCTCGTCGACCAGTTTCGCCAGTATGGGAATGTTCTTTTCCTTCAGGGCGTTGACACTCTCCAGGTCGCCCAACTCCAGCTTCGGCATACCGCAGCAGGCTTCTTTGGGAGTCAGTTCTATATGAATGTCGTTGTGCTCAAAGACCTTTACAAAATCCTCTCCCAGGTGCGGGGTATTGTAATTGCCGTAGCAGGTTGCATAGAAAGCAACCTTGCCGGTGGTTTTTCCCACGGCCATGGGAGTGATGTCGTTGTTGCGGAAACGCTTGCGCAGGGTGCTGGAATGGTATGTCGGGACGGGTGCTTCCCGATGCACACCGAGGGTTTTCTCCAGCAGGTGGCGGAAGGGCTTGTGACGATTGGCGGCGTTGACCGTCACATCCACCAACGGGATGGTTGCGAGCCTGCCAATCGCGTCGGTGCTGGTCAGCAGCTTGTCCCGCAGGGGAGCCCCTTCGTTCTTGTATCGCTGCGACTTGGCGCGGAGCATGAGATGAGGGAAATCAACATTCCATTCATGGGGCGGCACATAAGGGCACTTGGTCATGTAACACAGGTCACACAGGTAGCACTGATCGACCACCTTGAAAAAGTCCGCCTTGTCGACGCCATCGACTTCCATCGTCTCGCTTTCATCGATAAGGTCGAACAGGGTGGGGAAGGCGTCACAGAGATTGACACAGCGACGACATCCGTGACAGATGTCATAGACCCGTTCCAGTTCCGAGGCAAGGTCGTCCTTGTCCCAGAACTTCTCAGTGCGCCATTCGATGGGGTGCCGGGTTGGCGCTTCGAGGCTCCCTTCGCGTTGCTCGCTCATTGTCGTCTTCCTCTTGGCCCGCCTGTTAGCCGTCCAGATTGTCCAGCAAAGGCGTCTTTCAGGTTCAGTGCCGTTTTTGAATCTTTCAGTGACACGGTAGTCTCCTTTTGTTGCTCTCCTGGATTGGATGACTAGAGTAGGCAACCGGGTATGATTATTCCAATGAATATTTTATGTCAAATCAATCGAAATTATAAATCAGCCATCAGCCATCAGCCATCAGCCATCAGCCATCAACCATCAACCTTCGACGCCTGGAAAAGCGCATCCACCGCCTGCCAGAGTACCCCGGCGGAGCCGTTGCCGACTGTTATCTGGTTGACCTGGCCCACCGGCCAGACTTCATGCCCGGTGGAGCTTATCCAGACTTCATCCGCTGCCAGAAGCTCCGCCTCCGCTATTTCCCTTTCCTCAACGGGAATCCCCGCGTCTCGGCAGAGCTTGACGATATGATCGCGGGTGATGCCGTGTAACAGATAGTTGCTTTTCGGCGGTGTGACCACTGTACCATCCCTGACGATAAACACGTTGGCGGCGGGCGTTTCCGTGACCTTGCCCGCCCGCACCAGTATCGCATCGTCATACCCATCTGCCAGTGCGTCATTTCTCAACAGGCCATTGGCAATCAGGCTGATGACCTTGATATCGCCCCTCGCCCAGCGAAAGTCTTCCTTGGTCACTATCTTGTAAGGTACGACCGAGCGCCGCGAGAGTAATGGCGCGGCCATCAGGGTAAGGAGTACCGTGGGCTTCGTCGCCGCCGGGTAGGTGTGGTCCCTCGGCATGGCAACGCCACGGGTCACTTGCAGGTAAAGCTGGGCAGGGTTCTCCTTGCCCTGCTCAACGGCCTGTGCAATGAGTTCCCGCCATTCGCCGTCACTATGTGGCGATGCAATCCTGATGGCGTCAAGGCTGCGCCCGAGCCGTTGCAGGTGTGCATCCAGCGCGAACACCCGCTGGCCATATACCGCCATCACTTCATAGACGCCGTCGCCAAACATGAAACCGCGATCAAATACCGAAACCCGGGCCTGCTCCGGTGCCATCCATTCCCCATTCAGATATGCAACTGCCATGATGTATACGTTTATTGACCGCCAGCCCGCATGATAAACCACTTCCGGCATTCCGGCGGCATTCTCGACTCTTAGGGGTTGTTCCCATCGCCTGGAATGACGGCAGGCGGCATTCATGTGAGTAATCGGAGATGACAGGCTGCATCCATTCCAGTAGATTTGAGGTTTTGTTGTTGTGGATGGCCGAATGAAGAAGCTCTTGATCGCAAACCGTGGAGAAATAGCAATCCGCATTGGGCAGACGGCGGTGGAATTGGGATACACGACCCTGGCGGTGTATCCCGAGGATGACTCAGCCTCGCTGCATGTGAAAAAGTCAGACGAGGCGGTGCTGCTTCCGGGGAGCGGGGCCCGGGCTTATCTGGATATCGACGCCATCATAGCGGCGGCAAAGGGCGCCGGCGCAGAGCTGATTCACCCTGGCTATGGTTTCCTCAGCGAGGACCCGGCATTTGCCAGGGCCTGTGAATCCGCCGGTCTCATATTCATTGGCCCCACGCCGGAGCAGCTTGAGATTTTTGGCAACAAGGTGAGCGCCCGCACACTTGCCGCAGACCTGGGTATCCCGCTCGCGCCCGGCATCAATCACGCTACGACCCTGGAAGAGGCGTGTGCATTCCGGGACGCACAGGACAGCGGGCAGATGGTCATCAAGGCGATAGCCGGTGGTGGTGGTCGCGGTATGCGTATTGTCGGGCCGGATGATGATGTGGAAAAAACCTACGCCAGATGCCGGTCTGAAGCTGGCATGGCCTTCGGTAATGATGCCGTCTATGTGGAAGCGTTCGTTCCCCGCGCCCGGCATCTGGAGGTGCAGATTCTGGGGGACGGCTCAGGTCATGTTATCCACTTGTGGGAGAGGGATTGCAGCGCCCAGCGCCAGAATCAGAAGCTGGTGGAAGTCGCCCCCAGCCCAACACTGCCGCAAGCAACCAGAAATGCGCTGCTGGAGGCCGCCGTATCCATGGCCGCCAGCGCCGATTACCGTGGCGTCGGCACCTTTGAATTTCTGGTCAATCTAGATGATCAGCAGGCGTTCTGTTTTATCGAAGCCAATGCACGATTGCAGGTTGAGCACACTGTCACCGAGGCGATTACCGGGCTTGATCTGGTGGCGGCACAACTGGATATTGCCGCCGGCAAGTCCTTGTCGGATATGGGGCTCGATGCGCCGCCGCCTTACCGGGGCAGTGCCATACAGGTTCGCATCAACATGGAAACGCCAAGTGGAAAGGGCGTATTCAAGCCAACCGGCGGCGTCATTTCAGTATTTGAGCCGCCCACCGGCCCGGGCATTCGCATGGACAGTTTCGGCTACGCCGGTTACAGAACATCGACCCGCTATGATTCCCTGCTGGCAAAACTGATTGTCCATTCCGGGTCGAGCGACCTGGCCGTTACCGCTGAAAAAGCCCGCCGCGCATTGACGCATTGTCGGATAGAAGGGTTTGAGACAAACATTCCCTTCCTGGTAAATCTTCTGGCCGCAGATGAATTCCGGCAGGGGACAATAACGACCCGATACATAGACGAACATCTGGAGGAACTGGCGGCCACTTCACCGGAAGAGGGCGATACCCGCAAACAGGGGCTGGCGGGCGCAAAGTTGAAAACAAGTGACCCCCTGGCGGTGCTGGCCCTGGGTAAATCCGATGCGCCTGCCGCCGGGCCGGCCCCGGAGCTGGCAAGTATTTCATCGAAGGTGGCAGGGCCGGTCGGCAGCACACCGGTACCCGCGCCTCTACAGGGCACCATCATTGAACTGTCAGTCAATGAAGGCAGCCTGGTATTTGTCGGCCAGGAACTGGCCGTCATGGACGCGATGAAAATGGAACACGTTATACAGGCGCCGATACCCGGGGAAGTCACCCTGGTTACCGCGGCGGTGGGCGATGCCATAGTCGAGGGTCATCCGCTGCTGTTCATCGAGGAAAAGGATGTTTCCAATGAACAGGAACAACAGGCCGCCGAGCAAGACCTGGATGACATCCGGCCTGATCTGCAGGAAGCGCTGACGCGCCATGGTTACAAGCTCGATGAAAACCGCGCCGCCGCCGTGGCAAGACGCAGGAAGACCGGGCACAGGACGGTGCGGGAGAATATTGATGACATCTGCGACCCCGGCACCTTTGTGGAGTATGGCTCTCTCGCAATCGCCGCCCAGCGAAGGCGCAGAACGGTGCAGGACCTGATGGAGAACACGCCGGGTGACGGCATGGTGGCGGGTATCGGCAGCGTCAATCAAGCGCTTTTCCCCGACGCAAATACCCGCTGCGTTGTCATGTCCTATGACTATATGGTGCTTGCCGGCACCCAGGGGTTACAGAATCATCGCAAGAAAGACCGCATGTTCGAGATATCCGCCAGTCTCAGGTTGCCCATCATCCTGTTGGCCGAGGGCGGCGGTGGCAGGCCGGGGGATACGGATGGCACCGGCATTGCGGGCCTCGACTGCCTTGCCTTTCAGCTTTACGGTTCACTGAGCGGGCTGGTGCCGCGAATCGGCATCACAACCGGCAGATGCTTTGCGGGTAATGCCGTGCTGCTGGGTTCAAGCGATATCGTCATAGCCACGGAGGATGCCAACATTGGCATTGGCGGCCCGGCAATGATTGAAGGCGGCGGGCTGGGCATTTTCAAACCCGAAGAAGTCGGCCCCATGGATGTCCAGGTACCCAATGGCGTTGTGGACCTGGCGGTGAAAGATGAGGCGGAAGCGGTGGCCGCCGCAAAAAAATTGCTCTCCTACTTCCAGGGTCCAACCGGAGACTGGCATTGTGAGGATCAACGTAAACTGCGGTTTTCCATTCCCGAAAATCGGCTGCGTGTTTATGACATAAGGGAAATCATTCACACGCTTGCAGACGATGATTCCGTACTGGAACTGAGACCGACATTTGGCATCGGCATCATCACGGCCTTTGCCCGCATCGAGGGGAGGCCGATAGGCATAATTGCCAACAACCCGGTTCATCTCTCCGGGGCCATCGACAGTGATGGCGCGGACAAGGCGGCGCGATTCATGCAGCTTTGTGACGCCTTCGATGTGCCGATAGTCACTCTGGTGGATTGCCCGGGCATCATGGTGGGGCCGGAAATCGAAAAAACCGCGCTGGTGCGACATGCTGCCAGGTTATTCGTTATAGGCCCCAGCCTGACCATACCCTTGCTTTCAATCGTTATCCGCAAAGGTTACGGATTGGGCGCGCAGGCCATGACTGGCGGCGGGTTCAAGGCATCAACCTTTACCGTCACCTGGCCGACGGGTGAGTTTGGTGGCATGGGCCTGGAAGGCGCGGTAAAACTTGGCTACCGCAAAGAACTCGAGGCCATTGATGACCCGGAGGAAAGGCTCGCTGAATACGAAAAACGGGTCGCCCAGATGTACGAGCGAGGCAAGGCCGTCAACTTTGCAACCGCCTTTGAGATAGACGAGGTCATAGACCCGGCGGACACCCGTCGCTGGATAATGGCGGGGCTGAAATCCTTCCCGGCGCCAGCGCCGAGAGACACCAAGAAAACCCCCTTCATAGACACCTGGTAACCCGGCAGCTCCCCGCCGCCCGCGCCGGCAGTCCCGCCCCCGTCTGGATTCCCGGGCTACGCCCGAGAATGACGGGAAAGGGGAGTGTCACCATCGCCGACAGTGTTTCCCGCCGCACCCCAGCTCAGGAAGCGAAACGTATCAGTATGCCGGCGGCCACTGCCGAACCGATTACCCCGGCAACATTGGGGCCCATCGCATGCATAAGGAGGAAATTATGCGGGTTCTCTTCCAGCCCGACCCGGTTGACGACTCTTGACGCCATCGGCACGGCGGACACCCCGGCGGCCCCGATAAGCGGATTGATCTTCTGCCGGGAAAGCAGGTTCATCAATTTCGCCATCAATACACCGGCGGCTGTGCCCATGCCGAAGGCCAGGACGCCAAGAATCAGTATGCCAAGTGTATCCGCCACAAGGAACTCGCCCGCCTGTAGCTTGGAGCCCACCGCCAGCCCGAGGAATATCGTCGTGATGTTAATCAAGGCATTCTGAGTTGTCTCGCTCAGTCTGTCGACCACGCCGCTTTCGCGCATCAGGTTGCCGAAGCAGAACATCCCCAGCAAGGGCGCGGCACCGGGCACCGTCAGGGCAACCAGTACCAGCAGCACCAGGGGAAAGAAAATTTTCTCCCGCCGGGAAACTTCTCTCAGTTGCTGCATCTGAATTTTGCGCTCGGTCTTGCTGGTCAGCAACTTCATGATGGGCGGCTGGATGATCGGCACCAGCGCCATATAAGAATAGGCCGATACCGCGATTGCGCCCAGCAACTGAGGCGCCAGTTGCCCTGCCACATAGATCGCCGTTGGCCCGTCCGCGCCGCCGATAATGGCAATGGCGGAGGCTTCCGCAATGCTGAAGTCGAATATGCCCGTGGCGGTCAGCGCCAGTGCGCCCATCAGTGTGGCGAAAATACCGAACTGCGCCGCAGCGCCCAGGAGCAGTGTTTTCGGGTTGGCGAGCAGGGGGCCGAAATCCGTCATGGCACCCACACCCATGAAAATCACCAGAGGGAAGACACCCGTTGCAATGCCCATCGCGTAAAACTGATGAAGAATGCCGTTACCAACGGCGATATCGACACCGGGGATATTGCTGAGTATCCCGCCAAAACCGATTGGCAGCAGCAGCAGTGGTTCAAATCCTTTTGCGATGGCAAGGTACAGCAATCCCAGCCCGAGCAAAATCATCACAAACTGATCAGCGCCAAGTTGCGCCATGCCGGAGTACTGCCAGAGTGTCAGTAACTGCGCCATGGCTCAGTCGAGGGTCATCAGGGCATCACCGGCATCCACCGTATCGCCCTCATGCACCAGCACCTGCATGACGGTGCCAGCATCGAAGGCGCGAACTTCCGTCTCCATCTTCATGGCCTCAAGCACCAGCACGACGTCACCGCTGGCCACCCTGTCTCCCGGGCGGACATGCACATTGGAAACACTGCCTGCAAGCGGCGCGATTATCTCCGTATTGCCTGCAGTCACGTTTGGTTTTGCAGCAACCGGCGTTGTTGACTGAATGTCGCCGCCTGCCGAAACCTTGACGACAAACTGTTCACCCCCGACTTCAACCTTATAAACACCGACACCCCCGGCGGACGCCTGCCCTGCCGTAGCGGGCGATGGCTCATCATCAGGGCGCGGCTCGAAGGCGTTCGGGTTATCGCGGTTTGCCAGGAATTTCAAGCTGACCTGCGGGAAGAGCGCATAAGTGAGTACGTCATCATCTATATTTTCACCGAATGTGAGGCCGGCTTCCTGCTCGAGTTCCAGTAGTTCCTTCTTCAGCCGGTCAAACTCAGGGTCAAGCCTGTCCGCCGGTCTGCAAGTTATGGGCGTCGCGCCCTTGAGTACTCTCGTCTGCAATGCCTGGTTGACCGGGGCCGGCGTTGCGCCGTATTCACCCTTGAGCACGCCCTCGGCTTCCCTGGTGATGCTTTTATACCTCTCCCCGAGCAGCACGTTGAACACCGCCTGGGCGCCGACTATCTGTGACGTCGGCGTAACCAGCGGGATAAAACCCAGGTCCTCGCGAACGCGCGGTATTTCTTCCAGCACTTCATCCAGCCTGTCGATGGCGTTTTGTTCACGAAGCTGGCTTTCAAGGTTGGTCAGCATGCCGCCGGGCACCTGGGCTATCAGGATACGTGCGTCTATGCCTTTCAGGACGCCCTCGAACTTCGCATACTTCTTTCGTACCGCGCGAAAATAAGCGGCAATTTCTCCCAGCTTGCCGATATCCAGGCCGGTATCCCGATCAGTGCCCTTGAGCATGGCGACGATGGACTCGGTTGGCGAATGACCATAGGTCATGCTCATCGACGAAATGGCGGTGTCAACATTGTCGATGCCTGCCTCGATTGCCTTGAGGTAAGTTGAACTGGAAAGGCCGGTGGTCGCATGGCATTGCATGTGAATCGGCACATCGACGGAGGCTTTCAAACGGCTCACAAGATCATAGGCCGTATAGGGCGTCAGCAGACCCGCCATGTCTTTTATCGCAATGGAATCCGCGCCCATAGAGGCCAGCCTTCGACCTGTTTGCACCCATGTGTCTATGTCATGCACGGGGCTGACGGTATAAGCAAGGGTGCCCTGGGCGTGCCTGCCTTGTTTGCGAACTGCCGCAATTGAGCTTTCCAGGTTCCGCGGGTCGTTCATGGCATCGAAGGTTCTGAAGATATCGATGCCATTGGCAACCGCCCGTTCAACGAACTTGTCCACTATGTCATCCGCATAATGCCGGTAGCCGAGAATGTTCTGCCCGCGAAACAGCATCTGTTGCGGTGTTCTGGGCATGGCTTTTTTCAGTTCGCGGATGCGCTCCCAGGGGTCCTCGCCGAGGAAGCGAATACAGGCGTCAAATGTCGCCCCGCCCCAGCTTTCCAGGGACCAGTAACCGACATTATCGAGCTTTTCCGCGATCGGCAGCATGTCATCGATACGCATGCGTGTGGCAAACAACGATTGGTGGGCGTCACGCAGCACTACATCGGTGATGCCGAGAGGTTTCTTGGCGTTCATGCTCAGCCTTCTTGTTAACCCTGTTGTTAACTCCGGTCAGGGTGCTTTCCATTGCAGGGGCCTGTTGGCCCCCGTCCGGTTTCATCATTTGCGATGAGCAAAGCACTTACATACCACAGGGCAGGATTTAATGCCAAGCGGGAAGCCTCTTCTGAGCGAATAATCCTCGCCTCCCCGTCACTCCCATTGCGGGTTCTTGGCGCAATAGCCGTGGAATTCCGCTCGATAACGGGCGTCCGCCTTCCTGCGCAGCGCTGGTGATAAGATAGGGATGCCACTATAATTTGCCGTTCGTTGTGCGCTGGTAGCTCAGTTGGATAGAGCATCTGGCTACGAACCAGGAGGTCGGGGGTTCGAATCCCTCCCAGCGCGCCATTTTGCACGGTTCCTTTCCGTACCCGTGCAGTTCGTAACCCGGGTCTCCCGGGGGAAATCCGGAGAGGTGGCCGAGTGGCTGAAGGCGCTCCCCTGCTAAGGGAGTATGGGTTAAAAGCCCATCGAGGGTTCGAATCCCTCCCTCTCCGCCATTTATATTGCGTTTTCGCTTCGCGAAAGCCGCAACCTTAGGGAACTGTCGGCGATGGATACCCCCCATCGCCTTGAGGGAACTGTCGGCGATGGATACCCCCCATCGCCTTGGGGGAACTGTCGGCGATGGATACCCCCCATCGCCTTGGGGGAACTGTCGGCGATGGATACCCCTCATCGCCTTGGGGGAACTGTCGGCGATGGATACCCCCCATCGCCTTGGGGGAACTGTCGGCGATGGATACCCCCCATCGCCTTGGATGACGGAATAAGAATTGTTGCCCGGACAATCCAGAGTCCCCCGCATTTTGGCTGTATAATTCGCCCTGGTCCCCCGAGGTATGGCAACAGTGAACGAACCCAGGCAGCAATCCCACCGACAATTTTTTCAAAAGCGTCTCCAACGGGTGAGGTCCGAGGTGGCGGGCCGGGAACTGGACGCATTTATCGTGCCCCATAGTGATGAATATCTGGGTGAATATCTGCCGCCACAGAACGAGAGACTGAAGTGGGTCAGTGGGTTCAGCGGTTCCGCGGGTATGGCAATCATCCTCAGAGAGTCCGCCGCCATTTTTGTCGATGGCAGGTACACACTTCAGGTGAGGCAGCAGGCCCCCGTTGAGATTTTCGAGTATCACCATCTGCTTGAGGAGCCGCCGCTGCAATGGCTTCGGGAAAACCTGGCAGGCGGCGCGAGCGTTGGTTTTGATGCCAGGATGCACACGCTTGGGTGGTATGAATCTGCGTGCGAGTCTCTCGGCGAAAAAAACATTAGCCTCGTTGAAGTTGATGAAAACCCGATAGATATTCACTGGCGGGAGCGCCCCCGGCCTGAACATCGGCTGGCGATGCTGCTCGGCCAGAATTACACCGGGGAACACAGCGAGGATAAAAGGCGGCGAATCGCCAAAGATGTGGCGCAGGCCGGTGCGGACCTGGCACTCATCAGTCAACTGGACTCCATCGCCTGGCTCCTGAATATCAGAGGAGCGGACGTGCCGCGGCTGCCCGTATTGCTGGCTTTCGCCACCCTGACCAACGAGGGCGATATGGTGCTGTATACAGACCCCGGAAAACTGCCGAATGATTTCACCCGACACGTCGGTAAAGGGGTGACGGTCAGCGAGGCGGGCCATTTGTCTGAAGCCCTGCGGGCGATTGGGGCATCCGGCGCAAAAGTGCTGGCGGACCCGGGAGCGACCAACGCCTGGTGCCAGTTGCGGTGCCAGGAAGCCGGCGCTGAACTCATCGCCGGTGAAGACCCGGTGCTGACGCCAAAGGCCCGAAAGAATCCAGTGGAATTACAGGGCATCCGCAACTGCCATGTTCGCGATGGCACCGCAGTCACCCGATACCTTGCATGGATGGACCGCGAGGTCAGCAATGGCCGCCTCTATGATGAAGCGCAACTTGCGGACAAGCTGGAGGCTTTCCGGCGTGAACCGGGTGACCTTCACGACCTGTCCTTCGACACCATTTCCGCGGCCGGGGCCAATGGCGCCCTGTGCCACTACAATCATCTGAACGGCGAACCTGCCATGCTGGAAATGAACAACCTCTATCTGGTTGATTCCGGTGGTCAGTATGTTGACGGCACGACGGACATCACGCGCACCCTTGTGGTCGGCAAGCCCAGCCCCGAGCACCGGAAGATGTTCACACTGGTGCTGAAAGGCCATATCGCCCTTGCAAGGGCGGTCTTCCCGAGAGGGACATCCGGCGGCCAGTTGGACGTGCTGGCCCGCCAGTATCTTTGGCGGGAAGGCCAGGATTACGATCATGGCACCGGCCACGGCGTCGGTGCTTTTCTCTCGGTACATGAAGGGCCGCAAAGAATCGGCAAATCAGGCTCGCAACAGGAACTCCTGCCCGGCATGGTGATATCCAATGAGCCGGGGTATTACCGGGAAGATTGCTATGGTATTCGCTGCGAAAACCTGGTGGTCGTGGTTGAACGTGAAGGCGGCATGATGGCGTTTGAAACTATCACCCTGGCGCCTTTCGATACCCGGCTGGTCGATGCCTCACTGATGACGGAAGAAGAGCTTGCCTGGCTGAATGATTATCATGCGCTGGTCAGGGAAAAGCTGACACCGGCACTGAATGGCGAAGATGTTCAGTGGCTTGAGGCGTCGACGCGGGCCGTTCCCATTGCCTCGGGAATCCAGAGTGGCGGCGTAGCCGCCATAAACTAAGCAGCGTGCCCCGCGTTACACCCATTGCGCTCCCGCTTCGCGGAACCGCAACTCTGGATTCCCGCCTTCGGCCTTCGGCCTCGGCGAGAATTGTATGTGTTCACTAATTCACTGCCGCAGTTTGTTCATTTCCAGCGGTGTTTTAGCGCCGATCCCCTGGTGCGGCCGGTGTTCATTGTAGTACAACATGTAGAGTTCCAGTTCTTTCTTGAAGTCAGCTACGCTCTCGAACACCGTGTCGTCTATCAGGTCATCATTCAGCGTCCGCCAGAAGCGCTCCACCTTGCCATTGGTCTGAGGTCGGTAGGGACGAGTGTAGCGATGCCGGATGCCCAACTCCTGCAGCATCCGCTCAAACGGATGCCCGTCCAGGTTCTTCCTGGAAGCAAACTCCGCACCGTTGTCACTCAGCAGCTCCTCAAACCGGATCTGGTAACGACTGTTGAGCAGGTTGATCATCCGCAGGGTGGTGAACATCACCGTCAGGCTCTTGATGTCCGACACCACCTCCGCCCAAGCCAGGCGCGTGCAATCGTCCAGCAGACACACCAGATAGTGGCGGGGCTGCCCGGGAAACAGGTCCCGGCTCAGGTGATGGCAGTCTATATGCCCCATTTCACCTGCCTTTTGCTTGATTATCTTGCGTTTGTTGGCTTGCATCTTTGGCTTCAAATGATTCAGATTATAGCGGCGCGTGATCCGGTAGATGGTACTCGGTGATGGACAGTCATCATGCAGTTGAGGCAATAGTATCGCATAGATCTCGTAGCGGTTATTACCCAGCCGGCGCTGCTCCAGCACTAGTTCTTCCACCTTAGTCATACCACGCCGCGCTTGCCACTTTGGACCGCGGCGCTGCGGCAGCAGGTCCTGTCCATCACCGCTGGCCTTATAGCGGTGGTAATACTTCAAGAACACCTGCCGATGAGTGTTGTAGTGCTTGTAGAAGTCCGATACAAAACGAAACTTAGGATGTTTGCCGGCCTTGACCTGTTCGTATTCCTGGCACCTATGTTGCCAGTCGCGGATCAAATTCCTCTCGATCGTGCTGTCTTTGCTGTTGTCTCTCATGCTGCCCTCCTGGGTGTGTCACTTAGTCAATGATACTATTCAAATCTGTCATCGAATTAGTGAACACATACAAGAATGACGGGATGGGGGGGGGCCTTCGGCCTCGGCGAGGATGACGGAATAAGGCGGGGCGGCCTCGGCGAGGATGACGGACTGGACCCCCGGCTTCGCCGCAATGGGAATGACGAATAAGAGTCGAATTCACATGCCGTTGCAGGCTGTGAAGTAATAGCGGTATGGTAGGCCGTTTCTGGGTTCCGGAGTAAGCAAAGTATGGCGGACGATTTACGTTTCGATACGCTGAGCCTTCACGGCGGGCAACAACCGGACCCGACAACAGGTGCCAGGGCGACGCCTGTCTACCAGACAGCCGCCTATGTTTTTCGTGACACTGACTATGCCGCGGGTCTGTTCAACATCGAACGGGCGGGGCATGTCTACTCCAGGCTGTCGAACCCGACCAACGCTGTGCTGGAAGAAAGGATTGCCATGCTGGACCAGGGCATCGGCGCCATAGCAACCGCCAGCGGCCAGGCGGCCATGCACCTGGCAGTTGCGACCCTGGTCAGCGCAGGTGAGCATATCGTGGCGTCAAGGAGCCTGTATGGCGGCACGCATAACCTGTTGGACTATACGCTGCGTCGATTTGGCATTGAGACGACTTTTGTGAACCCAAGGGAGCCTGCGGCCTTTGCCAGCGCCATCCGGGACAATACCCGCCTCGTTTTCAGTGAAATTCTTGGCAACCCCGGGCTGGAGGTGCTGGACGTGCCACGGGTAGCGCAGGTCGCCCATGAGGCGGGCCTGCCGCTTATGGTCGATGCGACCTTTGCCACACCTTACCTGTGCAGACCCATAGAACTGGGCGCGGACATCGTAATGCATTCGGCCACTAAGTTTCTTTCCGGCCACGGCATTGTTATCGGCGGCCTGCTGGTGGATGGCGGCACTTTCGACTGGCATGCGTCCGGCAGGTTTGCAACCATGACGGAACCCTACGCCGGGTTTCATAACCTGAGCTTTGTCGAGGAATTTGGCCCTGCGGCGTTTATCATCCGTGCGCGACGGGAGGGTCTGCGGGATTTTGGCGCCTGCATGAGCCCGACGACGGCCTTCCATATCTTGCAGGGCATCGAAACCCTGCCCTTGAGAATGCAGCGTCATGTTGAAAACACCGGCAAGGTTGTGGATTACCTCTCGGGCCATAAACAGGTGGCCAGGGTGAATCATCCATCGTTACCGGAGCATCCGGACCATGAGCTTGCAAAAGAGATACTGCCCCTGGGTTGCGGTGCTGTCTTTGGCTTTGAGTTGGCAGGCGGGCGTGCAGCCGGCATTCGCTTCATTGAAAGTCTGCAGGTCTTTTCACACCTGGCCAATGTCGGTGATGCCAAGTCGCTGGTGATACATCCGGCAAGCACCACCCATCATCGAATGGACGCGAAGGCCCTTGAGAGCGCGGGAATATCAGAAGGCCTGGTCCGCCTGTCCATCGGGCTCGAAGACCCGGATGATCTGCTTGACGACCTGGGGCGTGGTTTGCGGGCGGCAGGGAAAGCCTGATGTATGTCACGGTAGACGGGCAAAGGGCTTTTTTCAGTGTCGGTAGTGGCCGGCATGATGCCGCAAACAACAGCGTACTGTTTATACACGGCGTTGGCTTCGATCATACGGTATGGACAATGCCCGCCCGCTATTTTGCCCGGCAGGGGTTGAATGTTGTGGCGGTGGACCTGCCTGGTCATGGTCGGTCCGCAGGCGCGCCTCTGGAGAGCATCGAATCCATGGCGGAATGGCTTTGCAAGCTGCTGGGCGAACTGGGCATAGCGCAGGTGTCGGTGGTCGGTCACAGCATGGGGTCACTGGTGGCAATGACCCTGGCCGCCACCCACGCCGAACGTGTGAGAAATCTGGTGATGCTCGGTGTTTCGACGCCCATGCCGGTATCCGACCGTTTGCTTGACTCGGCGCGGCAGGACGCGCCCGCCACCGTCGACATGTTAAATACATGGAGTCATAGCAGTTTTGGCCAGCAGGGCGGTAATGAGAATCCGGGCATGTGCATGACTATGAGCGGGCAGAGGCTGTTGGAGCGAGCCGGCCCCGGCGTTTTTTACGCGGACCTGGCGGCCTGTAACAACTTCACCGATGGCGAAGCACTGGCGGCCCGCCTGAGGATAGAGACGCTTGTTATCCTCGGTCTTGAAGACAGGATGACCAGCCCGGGCCAGGGCCGCGCCCTGGCTGCCGCCATCAAGGGCGCGAGGATAGTGGGGCTGGAGAGTTGCGGACATTCCATGCTGTCAGAGCAACCCAACAGAGTGCTCGATGCCATGGCGGAGATTATTGCCTGAAAGGCGGGAGGCCAGGCCAGGCGGCTATTCGCCGGGCCTGCGTCAAACGATGCTCTGCATCGCGCTCATATAGCCGCGTAGCACCCGGCCAATATGTTCAACACTGTGGCTCCTGATGGCGGCGTTAACCGCTATCAGCCGCCGGTTATCGACGCTCATGTCATTCAGACCCAGGCCGCGGCCAATAACATCAGCGTCCTGCTGCGCCATAAAGTTCTGCAGCAGGGGATAGCAGGCGTTATTAAAGAGATAGCAGCCGTACTCGGCGGTGTCGGAAATGATGCGATTCATTTCATACAGCTTTTTCCGTGCGATGGTATTGGCAATGAGCGGGACCTCGTGCAAAGACTCGTAATAAGCGGACTCTTCCCTGATGCCCGTCGCCGTCATGACTTCATAGGCCAATTCCACGCCGGCCTTGACCATTACCACCATCAGGATGCCGTGGTCAAAGAACTCCTGTTCGGAAATTTCCTCTCCTGTGTTGCCAGCGGTTTCAAAAGCCGTTTTACCTGTTTCGGCACGCCAGGCGAGTAGCTTCTTGTCGTCGTCGGCCCAGTCTTTCATCATGCCGGAAGAAAAGACGCCAGTCATAATGTCGTCCATGTGTTTTTCGTACAGAGGACGCATAATTCCCTTGAGTTCCTCCGCCAGTTCATAAGCCCGGATCTTCGCCGGGTTGGCAAGGCGGTCCATCATGTTGGTGATGCCGCCGTGTTTCAGAGCCTCTGTGATGGTTTCCCAGCCATATTGAATCAGCCTGGAGGCGTACTGCTCGTCAATGCCTTTTTCCACCATCTTGTCGAAACAGAGCAGTGACCCGGTTTGTAACATGCCGCAGAGAATGGTCTGCTCACCCATCAGGTCTGACTTCACTTCCGCCACGAAAGAAGACAACAACACGCCAGCCTTGTGCCCGCCCGTACCCGCCGCGTATGCCTTGGCAATCGCCAAGCCTTCGCCGCGCGGGTCATTATCCTCGTGAACCGCTATCAGCGTGGGTACGCCAAAGCCCCTTTTGTATTCCTCGCGCACCTCCGTCCCCGGGCACTTGGGGGCGACCATGATCACGGTAATGTCGTCACGGACCTTCATGCCTTCCTCGACTATGTTGAAGCCGTGAGAATAGGAGAGACATGCGTACTCTTTCATTAGCGGCATGATTTCGGTAACAACGGCTGTGTGCTGTTTGTCCGGCGTCAGGTTCAGCACCAGGTCTGCCGTCGGGATGAGCTGACCGTAGGTGCCGACAGTAAAGCCGTTTCCCGTGGCGTTTTTCCAGGAGTCCCGCTGCTCTTCTATCGCCGATTGACGCAGGGCATAGGACACGTCCAGGCCGCTGTCACGGAGATTCAACCCTTGATTCAACCCCTGGGAGCCGCAGCCGACGATCACCAGCTTTTTACCCGCCAGATACTGCACCTCATCGGCAAATTCCCGGGGGTCGAGAAATTCACACTGGCCAAGCTGCGCCAGTTGCTTGCGCAGTGGCAGGTCGTTGAAATAATTGGTCATGTTTGTTCACCCGTCGTTTTAACTGTCGTTCCCTAAAGTACTGTTGTTCCCTAAAATAAGCTGGCGTCATGCGTGTGCTTACTCTAGTGGAAATTGCGATTTACGTAAAATAAAAAGTAGGGGAATTACCATCCCCATTGCGTTTTCGCTTCGCGAAATTCGCAATAAGAATGACGGTGGTGAGGTCATCCTCGCCAAGGCCGAAGGCCGAAGGCGGGGGTCCAGGGTTGCGGTTCCGCGAAGCGGGAGCGCAATAAGAATGACGGGGAGGGGGAGGGCGAACCCGCCCTTCAGGCGAAAGTAACTGACAAATTATCAGCAATAGGGTACAAACGCATCTTGACGCCCACCTGGGCCACACGCTCATTTTTAACATCAGGCAAGAAAACCCATGTCCCAAGCGCAAAGCACAGATACTCAGGAACAGTCGGAATTTCGTTCTTTTTGTCGAGCCTGGCTGGAAGACAATCACCCAGGGAGACCCCCGGTAAGGCTGCCGCAGGGCGCCCTCGAACTAAGCGACCCGGAAGCTCTGGGCTGGCTGCAAAAATGGCAGAAGTCCGCATACGATGCCGGCCTCATAGGCTGTGATTACCCCGGTGAGTTTGGCGGCGGCGGCAAGACGGGCTGCCAGGCTATCGCCAATGTCGAGATGGCGAAGGCGAAGACGCCCTATCTGCCTAATATCATTGGCATGGGCATGGCGGCCCCGACCATCCTGTTCCATGGCCGTGACGATATTAAGGCTGAACTGCTGCCCAAGCTGCTGTCAGGAGAAGACATCTGGTGCCAGGGGTTCAGTGAACCGGGGGCCGGCTCCGACCTCGCGAACCAGCAGACTTTTGCGGAAAAAGACGGCGACAACTGGGTTATCAATGGCCACAAGGTATGGACATCTCTTGCCCACTTCGCCACCTGGATGATCCTCTTGTGCCGCACCAGCAAAGACGACAAGTACAACGGACTATCCTATTTTGTGGTGCCCATCAAGACGGCGCTCGACAAGGGCGTGACAGTGCGCCCGCTGATCAAGATGACCGGGGAAACCGGGTTTAACGAAGTTATCTTCGACAATCTTGTGGTCAATGACCGCTATCGCCTGGATGAGGTGGGTGCCGGCTGGAAGGTCGCTATGACAACCCTGGCGCATGAGCGGGGCGCAGGCCCACTGGTGACGCCCGCTTCCGGCGGCATGGCGCTGGAGGAGCAGGAGGACGCGCAGACAAGCAGTGTCCTGGCACTGATAGGGATGGCGAGGAAGCAAACCCGCAACGGCAAGCCGGCGGCGGATGACCCCTTGATCAGGGACGACATCATCCGCATGCTGATTCGCCAGGAGGCGCTGCGGCATAACCAGCGGAGAGCCAGCGTACCCGCCCTGACGGACCACCCGATGCGGATTCCCCTGCAATTCAAACTGGTGGGCACGGAATATAACCAGGACCTGCAGAAGATCGCCTACGAAGTTGAAGGCGCATACAGTACGCTTTACACCAATGACGACAATGCGCCGGCGGCGGGCCGTTGGCCGCTGGCTTACATGAACTCCTTTGGCGTCACCATAGCGGCGGGGGCCAACGAGGTTCAGCGCAATATCCTGGGCGAACGTGTGCTGGGTCTGCCCAAGTCAAAATAAACAAGACAAGATAAACAAGACAAGGAGAAAAGATGTCGGAACAACCCAGGGACTTTGGCTTCGGCGAAGACGAAACCATGCTGCGCGATGCCGCTCGGAAATTCTTCACAGACCAGTGCGGCCCGGACAAAATACACACACTGGTTGCGCAGGACCCGAATATCAACAGGCCCATCGAGTGTATCTGGGACCAAGATCTGTGGCGGCAGGTGACAGAACTGGGGTGGACAGCCGTATGTGTGCCGGAAGCAGCCGGCGGCGTGGGCATGCCGCTGGTGGCGGCCGTGGCCATAACCGAGGAAGCGGGCAGGGTGGCTTTCCCGTCTCCCCTGATCAGCACCTATTGCGGGACCGCTGTGTTGAAGGCCTGCGGGGCCGAGGCCGCCAACAATGCCAACAATCCCAACAGCGCCAACAATGCCAACAACGTCAACAACGCCCTTGCGGATATAGCGGCGGGCGCGCCGGTGAGCCTGGCGATTACCAATGAGCAGGGTTCCTGGGCGTCAACAGCTACTGATGTCGCCATCAGTGGCAGCAAATTGAATGGCGCTGCCTGGTTTGTACAGGACGCCCAAAAGGCGGCGAGATTTATTGTCAGCGCCAGGGGCAAAAAAGGTGTTGGCCTCTACCTGGTGGAGGCGAATGCGCCGGGGCTCGATATTATCGCTGACGGTATTATTGACCTCACCCGGGACCAGGCCCATATCCGATTTGACAAGGTGGATTGCATCGAACTTGCCTCGGAAGGCGCGGGTGACCAGGCTATAGACGCCGCCATGCCTTCCATCCTGACGCTCCTCTCTGCCGATATGGTCGGGGCGGGTGAATGGCTGTTACAGACCACGGTGGAGTACGCCAAAACAAGGGTTCAGTTTGATCGCCCCCTGGGGTTCTTCCAAGCGGTGAAACATCCCCTCGTCAACGTCATGTTGAGCATAGACCAGGCCAGGTCACTGACCTACAACGCCGCCTGCTCCATTGATTGTGAGGAAAGCGCAGCCGAGTTGAATGCCAGAATGGCGAAAGCCCAGGCCAGTGACATGGCTGTTTTTTCTTCCAGCCGGGCGGTGCAGTTTCATGGCGGTATCGGGTTTACCTGGGAGTGTTATGTGCAAATCTTCTTCAAGCGGCAGATGCACAATCAGGTGTTGTTCGGCGATGGTAAATACCAGCGTGCCAGGCTCGCCGACATGGTTATCGGCCAGGTTGCGTAAACGGTTGCGTAACCCGCTGCTGCGGGTTTCATCCTGCTGAATTACCGCCTGCGGCGAGGATGACGGCGAGGCACGCGGCTTAGTTAATGGCGGCTTGCGCCGCCATTCTGGATCCCCGCCTTCGGCGAGGATGACGGGCTGGGAGGGCGAACCTGGATTTTCAGGCGACATTGTGGTTTGTTTTCTGTCGCCGACTCGATTTCCAGGCGCTGGCGGACAGCCGGGGCATCCGGTGCCAGCTTTGCCAGCGCCAGTAGCGGCACTCTGACGCCGGCCCGGTCGCCTGATTTTTCAAGGTACAACACCTCCAGCATGAGCAGGTCATACTGATGCGGCCATTCAACGGAGGCTCGCCGCAGCACTGCTATGGCCTTGCCCGTCATGGCGAGTGAATCCAGGGCTACGGCATATACATAGGCATATCTCGGCTGCCTGTCCTGTTGCCGGGTTGCCGCCTCAAAAAAGGCCAGGGCTTCCGTCGTTTGCCCCCGGCGAACCAACGCCAGGGCATAGCTATGATTGGCGGCGCCGCTGTCAGGGGCCACCTGAACCGCTTGCCTGAGCAGCGTGATGGCCTTTTCATCCTCCGCCAATCCCCGGCGCAAGTCCGCCAGGTTAAGCAGAGCGGGTAGATAGTGGGGCTCTATGCTGATAGCCCGTTCATAGGCGGCGGCCGCATCCTCATGCCTGCCCAGCCGTTGCGCCAGCAGCCCAAGCTCCGACTGGGCGGATGGCGTATCCAGACGAGGCTCAAGGGACTGCGTGAATGTTGCGCTTGCCTGCGGGACAATGTCTGCCATTGCCTTGCTGACTTCCCGCCTCACCAGCAGAGAACTGTCATTGACCATATCGGTCAGATGTGACCGGCGAACTGCCGCTGGCGCCTCAGCCAGTTTCCGGACCGCCGCATAACGCAGGAGTTCCGGGGTGGATTGCAGGTAATCCACCGCCAGTTTCCATGACGCATCCGCCGGGGGTAAATTGGCCAGCAGCGTCGCTCTCTCAATGACAGGCTGGGACACATCTTTGATGAAGGCGGCGGCGTCCTTGATAGCCAATGGGTCAAAACGGCGCAGCCTTGCGTTGATCAGCGCGAACCTGTCCATCGGCGGAGGCTGGCTGATGGCTGCCATGGCCCACTCGGGGCTTTTGCCCTGATGGCAGTTTGTACAGGCATTTGGAATGTTTTCGCTGGCCGTGAGGGAAGGGTCAGGGATGCCGAACCTGTGGTCCCGGCGATCATCGACCTGCATATAGGTTCTTGCGGGCATGTGGCAATCTACGCACTGAGCACCGGGCGTGCCAAGGGCGTGACGCAGGTGGGTCAAGGTCTCATAGCGAGCGGGCGCATGGCATTGTGCGCAAAGTTTATTGCCGTCATAACGGACGGCGCCGGTGTGCGGGTTGTGGCAATTCATACAGGTGACGCCTGCCGCGTACATCTTGCTCTGCATGTAGGAGCCCAGAACAAAAACCTCGTCCCGGATCTGACCGTCCGCGTAATAAAGATCGCCTTCGAGCAGGGTTAATTGAAACTGCTCCGTAAAAGGCTTGCCTGGATGAATGTCGCCGATCACGGTGCGCCGGGCATGACACCCGCCGCACATATTGATATAGGCGCGGGATGGCTCACTGGTTGGCCTGGCGACTGGCTCATTTTGTACATGGGCCCAGAGCGGCGGTGCAGGCGTGTTCAGGGGCGGGATGATCTTCTCGCCGGACCTGGCGGACGTCACATGTTCAGCGCCCGGGCCATGACATGATTCGCAGGCGACATTGACCTCCGCAAAGGTGGTGTCATAGGTCTGGCTGCTTGGGTCATAGTTTTTGCTGACGCCGGTGCTGTGACATTCGGCGCAGTTGGCGTTCCAGTTCTGCAAATGCCTGCTCCAGTGGAAAGGAGAATCTGCCGGTAGTTCATCGCGCAGGTGAAACCAACGCTGGCCGCCCGCATCGCTTGGCCTGTTGTCCCAGGCGGCGTTCAGGGCCTGCAAGCGACCGCCGGCCAGCTTTATCAGGTATTGCTGCAAGGGCCGGTGGCCAAAGGTATAGGCAGGTTCGTGGGTTTGTTTATCGACGCCGCCGCCTGTCTCTATCAGATAGCGGCCATCCTCACGAAAAAACCGATAATGCACGCCATGCAAGTTGACGGCCCGGCTATCGAAGTCGCCGTAAACGGATTGCTCGTCGGCGGGCAGCATGGCGCGAAAATGATCCGACTGCCGCCAGTCTTCATAGATGCTCTGATGGCAGCCTGTGCAACTGGCGGAACCGACATAGTCAGCGGCTGCCGCCAGCGGCGGAAACGCAATGAATATTGAAACCACCATGTACATTGCGAATTTCATCGAAGCCTCGTCATCCCGTCATCCCGTCATCCCGTCATCCCGTCATCCTCGCCGAGGCCGAAGGCGGGGATCCAGAGTTGCGGTTTCGCGCAGCGAAACCGCAATGAGCGCTGAAACTACCACGCGGCAGCATTTTCCGTCATTCCATCCGCATGGATAAATCTATGGCCTTGCAATGCTTGGTCAGCGCACCCATGGAAATGAAGTCAACGCCCGTATCGGCGACCTTTTTCAGCGCCTCCGCCGTTGCAATGTCCCCGGATGCTTCCAGCTTGATGTCGGCGTCGCCACGAAGTTCAACTGCCGCGAGGATGTTCTCCAGCGAGAAGTTATCCAGCATGATCCAATCCGGCCCGGCGTCGATGGCTTCCTGCAATTCGCGCCTTGTCTCCACCTCGACTTCAATCCTTGAGCCGGGCCTGATCCGCCGCGCTTTCGATATGGCGTCGGTAATCGAGCCTGCGGCCTTGATGTGGTTTTCCTTGATGAGAAAAGCATCAAAGAGGCCGACCCGATGATTTTCCGCGCCGCCCGTCTTTACCGCGTATTTTTGCGCAAGGCGTAATCCGGGAAGGGTTTTTCTCGTGTCCAGCAGCGTTACGCCCGTATCCCTGACGAGATCGACATAGGCGCGGGTGCGCGTTGCCGTACCGGAAAGGGTCTGCAAGAAATTCAGCGCAGTCCGTTCGGCGGTCAGCATGCTTCTCGCCGGGCCGGACAGGCGGAACAACAGGTCGCCGGGATTGACGGCGTCGCCTTCGGCAAGCATCCACTCAGCATGGATTGCCGGGTTTACCTGGCGCATCACCTCATCGGCCCATGGCCGGCCGCAGACAATGGCGCTGCCTCGGGCGATGACCTTTGCCGTTGCCTGCTTCTCCCCGGCAATCAGCAAGGCTGTAATGTCTCCATCGCCTATATCTTCCGCCAGGGCTGTCGCCACTGTTTGTTCTATGCCGGCCAGATAGTCCATCAACCCGGTCTTTTTTTTAGTGTCAGAGTCAGTATCAGTGTCATACCGAGAATCGCGGCAATGATCATCATGCCCGGTCCGGCTCCGGTGGGATTCATAAGTGGCCAATGACTTGTGAACAGGCCGACATTCTAACGGGATGATATGATGACGTCGATGAAACTCGTTGCACACAGGCTGGGCGCAGCCATCCGGGTTGATAGTCCCAATCAGGACGCCAGGCCGGCGGGGGAGGTTAGCCTGATCCTGCTCCACGGTATCAGCTTACCACCGGGGCGGTTTGGTGGAGACGAGGTTGTGCAACTCTTTACCAATACCCTGGACACCTCTTTGCCCGCATACCAGGAGATGTTTGCAGACCTTGAAGGCGTGAATGTGAGCAGCCACCTGTTTATCAGGCGAGATGGCGAGATGATCCAGTTTGTTCCGTTTGACAGGCGGGCCTGGCATGCGGGGGAATCAACTTTCAAAGGCAGGGCCAACTGTAACGACTTCTCGATTGGCATTGAGTTGGAAGGGATGGATGATCTGCCTTACATGGATGCGCAATACGAACGCCTGACACGGGTTTGCGCGCTGCTCATGGAGACTTACTCCATTACCGATGTATGCGGTCACTGTGACGTTGCGCCTGGCAGGAAGACGGACCCCGGCCCCGCGTTTGACTGGGATAAATTGCGGCAAAACCTGGCTTCGCCGCCGGCGGGAAAGTGAGTGGCGGCGCAAGCCGTCACTCCCCTCGTCACTTCCATCCACAAAATACGTCACTGATTACAGGTCTCGGTCTGAGGGTGCTTCGGGGTATGGAAAATGTGTGTGTAGCCATCCATTAGTCGTTTCTCGGCGGGCATTTTTCGCCATTTCCGCTAAAATTGCGTCTTACGGGCAGTATTTCCGGAGATACAGATGGCCAACGAACCCTTGACTGACATAGACCCGACAGAGAGCGAGGAGTGGGTTGCGGCCATCAATTCGGTGTTGGAAGCTGAAGGCGTCGAGCGGGCGCAGTACCTGTTGCAGAGATTGTCCGCCAAGGTCACGGAAACCGGCGCACAACTGCCTTATGCCATCAACACGCCGTATCGCAACACCATCCCCACCAGTAAAGAAGCGAGAATGTCGGGTGATCTCTTCGTGGAGCGCAGCATCCGCTCTCTGATTCGCTGGAATGCAATGGCGATGGTCATGCGTGCCAATCTCAAGGACGGCACTCTGGGCGGGCACATATCGACTTTCCAGTCCAGCGCAACACTGTATGACATTGGTTTCAATTATTTTTTCAGAGGCTCCACGGACGCACAACAAGGGGACCTGATTTATTTCCAGGGACATTCAGCGCCGGGCATTTATGCCCGTTCCTATTTGGAAGGGCGTCTGAGTGAGGAACAACTCGATAAGTTCCGCCAGGAAGTTGACGGCGATGGTTTGTCTTCTTACCCGCACCCCTGGCTTATGCCTGATTACTGGCAATTTCCCACGGTTTCCATGGGGCTGGGCCCGCTGCAGGCTATCTACCAGGCGCACATCATGAAATATCTTGACGCCAGGGGGCTGGCGAATATGGGTGACCGCAAGGTCTGGTGTTTCGTCGGTGATGGCGAGATGGATGAACCGGAATCCCAGGGGGCGATTGCGCTGGCCGGAAGGGAGAAACTGGATAACCTGATCTTTGTGGTCAACTGCAACTTGCAGCGCCTTGATGGGCCCGTCAGGGGGAACGGCAAGATCATCCAGGAACTGGAGAGCGTGTTCCGGGGCGCCGGCTGGAATGTCATCAAGGTGGTATGGGGGAGGCTGTGGGACCCGTTGTTTGAAAAAGACAAGTTGGGCCTGTTGCAACAACGCATGGATGAAGCCGTTGACGGTGAATATCAGAATTACAAGAGTCACACCGGCGACTATACCCGTGAGCATTTTTTCGGCAAGTATCCGGAGCTCTTGAAGATTGTTGAAGACCTGACGGATGAAGATATTTACCGCCTTAATCGGGGCGGCCACGACCCCTACAAGGTGTACGCTGCTTATGATGCCGCGGTCAGGCACAGCGGCCAGCCGACCGTTGTGCTGGCCAAGACGGTGAAAGGTTATGGTCTTGGCCTGGCGGGTGAGGCCCAGAACTATACCCACTCGGTGAAGAAACTGGACATTGACGCCCTCAGGGAATTTCGCGACCGCTTTGATATCCCGATTCCGGATGCTGAACTGGCAAAGGCACCTTACTATCGTCCGCCGGAAGACAGCATAGAAATGCGTTATCTCAGGCAAAGGCGGGAGGCGCTTGGCGGTACCTTGCCGAGGCGTAAAGCAGACTTTACCGCCATGAAAATCCCGCCGCTGTCCGTCATGGACACTCTGCTCAAGGGCACGGGAAAAAGGGAGATATCCACCACCATGGCCTTTGTGAGAATCCTCTCCACGCTGATCAAGGATAAGCAGATAGGGCAGCGCATCGTGCCTATCGTGCCGGACGAGGCGCGTACCTTCGGTATGGAAGGTATGTTTCGGCAACTCGGCATTTATTCATCCATGGGTCAGCTATACGAGCCGACGGATACCGGCCAGATCATGTATTACCGCGAAGACAAGACGGGCCAGGTCATGGAAGAGGGCATCAATGAAGGTGGCGCCTTTGCCGCCTGGTTGGCGGCGGCGACTTCCTACAGCAACAATGCAACGCCCATGATCCCGTTCTACATTTTCTATTCGATGTTCGGCTTCCAGCGTATCGGTGACCTCTGCTGGGCCGCCGGAGACTTGCAGGCGCGGGGTTTCCTGCTCGGTGGCACATCGGGCCGGACAACGCTGAATGGCGAAGGTTTGCAGCATCAGGATGGCCATAGTCATCTGCTGGCATCCACCGTGCCGAATTGCATCGCCTATGATCCCGCCTATGCTTATGAGTTGGCGGTGATCATTCACCAGGGCTTGAAGGAGATGTATGTACAGAAGCTGCCGCGCTACTACTACATCACCACGGCGAACGAAAACTATGCGCAGCCCGCCATGCCAGAGGGCGTTGCAGGGGGGATCATCAAGGGCATGTACCTGTTGCAGAAAAACGCCGGCAAAAACTCGAAGAAGGTTGTGCAGTTGCTGGGTTCAGGCGCCATCCTGCGAGAAGCCATCGCCGCTGTGGATTTATTGCGAGATGATTTTGGCGTCGCCGCGGATATCTGGAGCGTGACCAGCTTCAATGAGTTGCGCAGAGAAGGCTTAAGCACGCATCGCTGGAATATGCTGCACCCGAAAGAAAAGCCCAGGCAGAGTTATGTCGAACAATGCCTTGGGAATGCCCGCGGCCCGGTGATAGCCTCGACAGACTATATGAAAGCCTATGCTGACCAGATTCGTGAGTTTGTTCCCGGCGTCTATTCGGTGTTGGGTACGGACGGGTTTGGTCGCAGCGACACCAGGGCGCGGCTACGCAGATTTTTTGAGGTGGACCGGCACCACATTACGGTTGCGGCGCTCTCGGCGCTGGTAAAGAACAATATCATTGAAGCCGGCGAGGTTGCCCGGGCCATTGATCTTTATGGCATCAGCCCGGATAAGCCGGACCCGGTGACCCTGTAGGATGGCTGACATGACTGAAAAGGTATTTGTGCCGGACACAGGCGAAGCCCAGGGCGTGGAGGTCGTGGAGCTACTGGTAGCAGTCGGTGATGTTATAGAACTTGACGCCTCTCTCGTCGTGCTGGAATCGGACAAGGCCAGCATGGAGGTGCCGTCTCCCGCCGCGGGGAAGATTACGGCAATTGCCGTTACCGCGGGCGACGAGGTGGCAGAGGGCAGCCTGCTGGTTGAAATAGAAATCGAACAGCCTGCGCCTGCCAAGCAACCTGTGCAAGAATCCGCCGCGCCGATGCTGGAACCTCTGCTGGAACCCCAACCGGATGCCGGGCCTGAGAGCCAGCCGGATAAATCCTCCGGCCTTCCCGAACCGCCCACACTTCCCGCGCCGCCTGCCATCACCCCGGTTGCTTCCGGGGAGGAGAGCAGCGTGCATGCCGGCCCTGCTGTCAGGAAACAAGCAAGGGAGTATGGCGTTGATATTGAACAGATGCAGGGTTCAGGCCGTAAAGGCCGCATCCTGAAAGGGGATATCCAGGAACATGTCAAATCACGGCTTGCCGGCGGCGGTACATCAGTGGGCGGCATTCCGGTAATGCCGGAGATGGATTTCAGCAGATGGGGAGAGACGGCGCAGGAACCGCTCAGCCGGATTCGCCGGGCCAGTGCGCAGAACCTGCATCGGAGCTGGTTGAATGTGCCGCATGTAACTCAGTTCGACGAGGCGGATATAACATCGCTGGAAGCCTTCCGCCGCGAACAGAATATCGAATTGCAGCCGAGCGGCGTCAAGCTGACGCCACTGGCGTTTCTGCTGAAGGCGGTGGTGGACACGTTGAAAAAATATCCCCGGTTCAATGCGTCCCTGTCCGCAGACCAGAGCCATCTCATACTCAAGAAGTACTACAACATCGGCATTGCCGTTGAAACGGACGACGGTCTGCTGGCACCGGTGCTTAAAGACGCGGATGCCAAGGGCGTTATTCAACTGGCAGAGGAAAGTGCGGCGCTGGCGGCTCAGGCAAGGGAGAAGAAGCTGCCGATGGATGCCCTGCAAGGCGCGACCTTCACCATCTCAAGCCTTGGCGGCATAGGCGGGACGGCATTTACGCCGATTGTCAATGCGCCGGAGGTTGCCATTCTTGGCGTGTCCCGCTCGAAGATAGCGCCTGTGTTCAACGGGGAAGCGTTTGCGCCACGCACCATCCTGCCTTTGTCGTTATCTTATGATCACAGGGCGATAGATGGCGCAGATGCGGCCAGGTTTACGACTCACCTTGCCCGGGTGCTGACGGACATCAGACGTATTGTTCTTTAATATGGGGATGACGGCGGGGCTGACGTGTGTTTTCCTTTGTCGTCATCCGCTCATGCGCCAAGTGCGCCGGCGGGTATGACCGCCACGCCGTCATCGCGCAGGTAGCCATACCCGGAACTTACGATTACGCCGAGCATCCGGGGTTCTCCTGACTTGCGCGTATCAACCAGTTTTTTGAATTTCAACAGCGTGGCGGCGGCTTGATCGATTTGCCCGGTGCCGAGTTTGATTTCAAACGCGCACCACTCGCCGCTGCGACTTTCGACGACGGCGTCCACTTCCAGATTGGTGTTGTCACGGTAATGATAGACGTTGGCATCCGACAGTTGGGCGTGGATGGACAAATCTCTGAATATCAATGACTCGAACAGGCAGCCAAGCAGGGTTATATTGTTCCACAACCGTTCGGGGGTTGCCCGCAAAGCGGCCACCGCCAGCGACGGGTCAACAAAATGAAGTTTCGGCGACTTGCGGAGAGTGGCACGGGAACGCAGGTGCGTTGACCAGGCCGGTTGTTGTTCCAGAATCATCAACCGCTGCAGCGCATTCAAATAATCCCGCACCGTGTCATCATCCAGCGAGCCGTCGGCGCCGCCCGCATCGGCGGCGATGGTTGTCACACTCACCGTTGTCGCGATGTTGCGCGACAAAGAACGAATGACCCGGCCCACTTTGTCGGGGTCACGCCGCACACCGTCCACGCGAACGATGTCCACTCCCTGTATCTCCCGCAGGTAATCCGCCTGTGCGTCCAAGCCGGCCGCTAATGATTTGTTCAAATTGCCCGGCCATCCGCCCCGGCACAACCGCTCGATGAGCGGATGCGGGTTATTTCCGGTATCCCCGCAGCCTGGATATTTTCCCTGCAACAAATCCCGCAATGAGGCTTCACCGGAAGAGTCGCCGGTTTCCTGCAAACTCATGGGGCGCAGCCGCAGCCGGGATATTCTGCCCGCGCCGGTGTGGCGCGTGATGTCGTCC